>LT827126.1 GCA_900169975.1 Pseudoflavonifractor sp. Marseille-P3106 | reverse complement strand
ATCAAGCAGCTTATGGCTAATTAGATGTAATAAAAGCGAAGAAAGGAAAAGCACAATCCAGACAGAACCGGCGGTGCGGTCAAGAAATATTGTGAAAACACAAGATTTCTGCTATAATGGGTGCAGAACACATGGCGATGGAAAGAGAGGCGGGACGCCTATGCACATTAGCTATCAGCCATTATGGAACACCTTGAAAGAGCATGGCATGAGAAAAGAGGACTTGCGGCTTGCCGCCGGTCTTACCACAAATATGATTGCCAATATGGGTAAAGGCAAGAATATCAGCATGGAAACGCTGGTTCGTATCTGCGAAGCCCTGAATTGTGGTATTTTAGATGTGATTGAATTAGAGCAGGACGAAAAAGCTGAAATATCAAATTAACGAGGAAGGTGCTGTGAAATGGACAATAGAGAAAGAATTATCAGACTTTGGTTTGATATGTGGCTTGCAAAAAAAGATTTAGGTATATTTGATGTGTTTTCAGATAATGCCGTATATATTGAAAGTTGGGGGCCAGAGTACCACGGTTCCAAGAAAATAAAACTTTGGTTTGATGAATGGAATACCCGTGGAACTGTCTTGCAATGGGACATCAAACAATTTTTCCATAAAGGCAATCAGACCATTGTTGAATGGTATTTCAAAAATAAGATGGACGCCGGTAACGTAGAAGCGTTTGATGGAATATCACTGATAGAATGGACGCCAGATGGCAAGATTGCTCTCTTAAAAGAATTTGGTTGTAACGAAAATCGGTATGACCCGTATAAAGATGGCATTATACCACATTTCAGAGATGAAAATGCAAAGTGGTTTTAACAGGAAAATTCAGTTGTTGGAGGTAATTATGCAGAATGGATAATTGGTTTACCATTGAGCAAATAGACCGTGATACATTCTCTATTAGCGAATACAAGCACTGGGAAGAAACACACTGCTATTTACTATGCGGAGAGAAATATGCTGTTCTCATTGATACAGGTTTAGGCGTTTCCAACATCAGAAAAATTGTGGACTCTTTGACAGAGCTGCCTGTTGTAGCAGTTACTACTCATGTTCATTGGGATCACATTGGCGGGCATAAGTATTTTGATAATATCGCCGTACATGAAGCGGAAAAGGACTGGTTATCGGTCAGGTTTCCAATACCGTTGCAAGTTGTGAAGAACAATTTGACAAGACTTCCTTGTGATTTTCCAAGAGATTTTGATATTAACGCTTATCAGATTTTTCAAGGTATGCCACAAAGAATCTTACATGATGGCAATTTTTTGAATTTAGGCGGGCGGGAAATTCAGGTTATTCACACGCCGGGACATTCTCCCGGACATTGTTGCTTTTACGAACCAGAACGAAACTATTTGTATTCCGGGGATTTGATATACAAGGGAAGCCTGGACGCATTTTACCCAACTACCGACCCGCATCTATTCTATCAATCTATAAGGCGGATACGGAAATACAATATTAAAAAAGTTCTGCCCGGACACCATCAGTTGGACATTCCCGTTTCTTTGATAGCTGATATTGAAGCCGGATTTGCACAATTAGAGAGAGCCGGAAAACTCAAACAGGGAAATGGATTGTTTAAGTTTCAGGATTTCCAAATTCATATATAATCAAAGCTGCCGTTGCAGGAACACCCATTCCCACAACGGTAGTTTTCATTTCCACACTCTGCGCCGGAAGTTCATGCCGGAGTTTTTTATCAGCGGGGATTTCTTGAACAGCTTTTTCAAAAGGCTTCGTTCCTCTTGTGAGAGCCGCTTATATTTGAGCCGGAATGCCTTGCAGAATATCTCCGTGAATTGCTGAACCCTGTCCCCCGGCGATTGCATGGCCTTTTGTACTTCCCGTATCAGTTCATCGGCAGGCGTGGTATCCGGCGCACTTTCACTGTCATTTTCGTGCGCCTTGCGTATGTCGTGGAGAATGACGTCCCATGTTTTGTGCGTCACATGGCAGAAAAAATCTTCTTCCTCTACCTGACAGGCTTCCAATACTTTGATTGCCCGGTCTGCCGTAGCTTCGGGATGTTTTTCCAGTATCATAGCCCGTAAAGCAGCCAGTGAGCTGTTTGTGTCGTGGAAGTGCATGGTTGCTATCCCGTCCACATAGATTTCTGCGTCAGCCATCAGTTCCGCAAATTTTTCGTGGGAAATCATCTCACACAACAGCCGGTTATTGATCCGGCCACTTTTCAAAAGCGCCACAGCTTCATCGTTCAAATGTAATTCGGACAGAGGGGTGTTGATCTGCTCCCGGTTTTCCGTTCGGCAAAACAGATAGTCAATGGATACCTGGTAAAAGTCTGCCAGTGTGATAAGGTTGCCGTGATTGATTTCTTTGTTATCATCAGATTCATAGCTGGCAAGGGCGGATTTTGAAATTCCCGTCTTCTCTGCCAGTTCTTCCAAATTTAAGCCTTTGTCCTTGCGCAGTTCCCAAAGGCGTTCCTGTATGGTGGTCGCTCCCTTCATGGGCAGACACTCCTTCCCGTGGCTGGTTGCCACTGTTATTTCCATTATACCATACCGTTCCGAAATCGTGGAAATTTTCGATTTTGGGGCGGTATTCCTATTTTCTGGGCATACGGGAAAGGGTTCAAAAATGAGCTATGATTAAGTCAGTTCATCGATGGATTATTCCAATCGAATGACCGGCCTGATGGGATATGCTCCCCGGCGATGTAGCGCAACGACCTGCGGCAGGGAAATGGAGGAACCCTGACCGCAGCGAGCGTACCAACGGGAACAAAACGCCGCTGTGAGATTCAGGGGCAGGAACAACATCAGGGAAACCCGGCAGAACTGACACCAAAACGCTACCCAAACATGACAAATCGGCGGGGCGTAGTCTGCCCTGTCCGTGATACTATGGGGCTTTTCCAAGCGGCTCTATGGCCGTATTTTCCTTGAAAATCGCCCCGAAACATGACACCAAAAACCGCTATCCGCCCATCTCTACCGTTACGGCTGAAATGGGCGGATTTTCTATGATAGGAGGCACCATGCCGAGAATGAGCAAGAAACGGAAGTTGGAGCTGTCCTTCTTCCTCAATGACCGGGGGCGTGTGGCCTACAACGACCTGTGCCGGAAGTGTCAGCATGAGTGCAAACAGAGCTTCCGGGCTGTCGTGATTGACTGCCCCCGTTACCTGTCCAAACGAGCCAAGCGAAAGGAGAAAATCGACTAAATGGAATTTGAATTTATGACCGCAGACACCGTTGTGCCACCCTGTATGCCACTTCCCACCGCCATGCTGCGGCTGCCGATCAGCAGTACCGCAAAGGTCATGTATGCCCGCCTGCTGGATGCCACCCTTGCGGGAGGTGTGGAGGATACCAACGGGATACTGTTTGTCCGTTTCCCTATTGTGGTGCTGGCAGCGGCTTTGTCCCGCAGCTCCGTGACCGTCAAGCGTTCCTTGAAAGAATTGGAGGACGCCGGACTGATCCTGCGGGTGCGCCCAGGTGTGGGAGAATCGAACCGCATTTACACGCTGCTCCCCAAGAAGGAGGGCTGCCGTGATGAATGAAAAGCTGGAAAAGCTCAACCGGGAGCTTGCCAAAGGCGAAGCCAGACTGCGGCGGGCGCAGCACGAAGAAAAGATACTGGCACACCAGATAAAACAGCTTACCCGGAAGGAACGGACGCACCGGCTCTGCACCAGAGGGGCTATGCTGGAAAGTTTCCTGATAAGGCCGGAAGTGCTGACGGACGATGATGTGATGGACATTCTGAAACAGGCATTTTCTCAAAATGGCATGAAGGAAACTGTTGCGGAGAGCGTGAAAGGTCGGGTAGCCGGGGAACCCCTTACGGAGTAAGGGCGCAACTATACACCGGTCGAGCCGGTGTGTTGCGCCCTGCCGGGGGCTTCCTGCGGAAAGCTGATAATTTCCAGCACACCTGCGGCTGCTTCCAATCATTGCAGGGGACGCTACGCTTCCCCTGCGCTGGCTGCGCCAGCTACCCCTTTGTGGACTTGCCGCCTGGAAACACCTTGCGCTGCAAACTGTTCCCGGCCGACAAGTTCTATAATTTTATGACGAGCAAAATGGAAAGCGTACTTGACATTCTGCGTGGCTGTGCTATACTAAAAACACGGAAAGTAAACTTTCCATTAGGAAGGAGGCTCGCATGAAAAATCGACTGGAAGAACTCCGCAAACAACGAGGAATCAAGCAAGAAGATTTGGCAAACGCATTAGAGGTATCACGCCAAACAATCGGCTCGTTAGAAAACGGACGCTACAATCCGTCTATTCAGTTGGCGTTCAAAATTGCCAGATACTTCAACATGGCTATTGAAGAAATTTTTATTTACGAGGAGGAACCAAAATGAAAGATATGAAACCATTTATCATTGAGATTGTATTTGGCATTATATTGATAGGCGTAAGTTTTTTTGTGAAGAACGACTACTATTCGACTATGGTTTTTTCTATGGGATTTGGTCTTATAGCAGCTTCTGTTGCTCAAATTATTCGCATTACCTACTGGAAAAATCCAAAGCGACAGGAAGCATATGAAGCAAAAAAACAAGAAGCTCATATCAATAGTGTGGATGAGAGAAAACAATACTTGCGAATGAAAGCAGGTCATATCACTTATCAGATTATGACACTTTTGCTGCTTATCCTTTCACTTATCCTGGCGTTGATTAGAGTAGATGTATGGGTAATAGCGATGATCTTTTTGCTTTTTGTCGTTCAATGGGTGATTGGGATTATCGTGTACCGCATATTGGAAAAGAAGATGTGATAATGGTTGAAACATCGAACAACTGAATACCAGCCGCCCACCAGCGGCATCACCGAGCAGGAAATCAGAAACGGTTTCCTGCTTTTCTTTTGCCCAAAATGAGGTGGCAAACCACCACCCCATCCAATTAACCACAGGAAGGAGGAAGCCGTTATGCCCTGTCCCCACCATGATATAAAAATCGTCCAGCGCAGCAACCGCCAATCAGCCGTAGCCGCCGCAGCTTACCAGAGCGGCGAACGGCTGTTTTCCGAGTACGACCAGAAGCAGAAATACTATGCCGAGAAACGAGGGATCGTCCACACAGAAATCATGCTGCCGCCCCACGCCCCACCGGAGTACGCAGACCGCAACACCTTGTGGAACGCTGCCGAAGCCGTAGAAAAACAATGGAACTCCCAGCTTGCCCGCAGGATCGTACTTGCCATACCGAGGGAAATCCCCCGGTCACAGTACGCCGACCTGATCCGGGACTATTGCCGGGAGTTTTTTATTTCCAAAGGCATGATTGCCGATTTTGCCATTCACGATAAGGAGGACGGGAATCCCCACGCCCACATCCTGCTGACCATGCGGGCAATGGACGAAACCGGGAAATGGCTTCCCAAGAGCCGGAAGGTTTATGACCTTGACGAGAACGGCGAGCGTATCCGGCTCCCGTCCGGGAACTGGAAAAGCCACAAGGAGGACATCGTGGACTGGAACGACCAGAAGTACGGGGAGATATGGCGGCAGGGCTGGGCGGCTGCCGCCAACCGCTATCTGGAAGCCAATGACCGCCCGGAACGCCTTGACCTTCGTTCCTATGAACGGCAGGGGCTTGATAAAATCCCCACCGTCCACATGGGGCCAGCGGTCAGCCGGATGGAGAAACGAGGGATACAGACCAATATCGGCAACCTGAACCGGGACATTACTGCCGCCAACCGGCTCATGCAGTCTATCCGTCAGATGGTGCGCCACCTGAAAGGCTGGATCGCAGACCTGAAGGAGAAAAAGGCCGCCCTGCTGGAAGCCTTGCAGGAAGCGAAGGAACCCACCCTGCCGGAGCTGCTGGGCAAATATCTGGATTTGCGCCGGGAGGAGCGCACCGGCTGGACGAGCAAAGGCCAGCTCAAAGGCACTGTAAATGACTTCAACAAGGTTATGGACGCTATCCGCTATCTGCGGGAAAAGGAACTGTCCACCGTGGAGAGTTTGGACGCCTATCTGGATACCGTCAGCGAACAGGCCGTTTCTATCCGGGCAGAGATGAAGCCGAAGGAAAAGCGCATGAAGGAGATCGACACCCTGCTTTCCCATATCGCCAACTTTGAAGCTCACAAGCCGGTTCATACGGAATATGCCGCCATCCGGTTTAAGAAACCCAAGGAACAGTTTGCCGCCACCCATCGGGACGAGCTGGATGCCTACAATGC
This sequence comes from Pseudoflavonifractor sp. Marseille-P3106, assembly GCA_900169975.1. Taxonomy (GTDB): domain Bacteria; phylum Bacillota; class Clostridia; order Oscillospirales; family Oscillospiraceae; genus Vermiculatibacterium. Next base: position 1,019,534 of record LT827126.1, on the reverse strand, counting down.
CGCTGTCCGCTATTTCAAGGTGCATTTGGAGGGAACCAAGTACAGCACCAAGAAATTGAATGAGGAACGGACACAGCTTGCCGGAGAGGTGGACGAGTACAAGGAACGCCTTTCAGCGGTGCAGGAGGATGTGAAGATTCTCCGGGATGTGCGCCACTGGCTCAATCAGGTGCTTCCGTCCGAGCAGTACCGCCAGACCGCCGAGCCGGGCAAGAAGCCGTCCATCCAGCAGGCAGTCAAAGGGCGGGCGCAGCGTATCCGGGAGGAACAGGCCGAGAAACGCCAGCAGCCCCGCACAGAGAAAAAACAGGATATGGAACTTTAACAGGCGCTTGCCATTTTCTTTTTCGAGAATGACAGGCGCTTTTCTTATTTTAGGAGGATCTATTTGAATGTATTTGAAGCTGTCAAGCAGTCTGTTACCACCCGGCAGGCTGCCGAGCATTTCGGAATCCGGGTGGGACGAAACGGGATGTGCGTCTGTCCCTTCCATGCCGACAAAAACCCAAGCATGAAGGTTGACCGGCGCTTTCACTGTTTCGGCTGTCAGGCAGACGGGGACGTGATCGACTTTGTTTCCCGTCTGGAAGCTGTCAGCCCAAAGGAAGCCGCCCTCATGCTGGCACAGGCGTTTTCCGTCCCCTATGAGGACAAGGAGCTGCCCCGCCACAGGAAGCCCCGGCAGGAAACCCCGGAACAGCAATTCAAGCGCATGGAACGCTACTGCTTCCGGGTGTTGTGTGATTACCGAAACCTGCTGCGCCGCTGGAAACAGGACTATGCCCCCAAGACGCCAGACGAGGATTTCCACCCTTTGTTTGTGGAAGCCCTGCAAAAGCAGGACTATGTGGACTATCTGCTGGATGTGCTGCTATTCCCGGATATGGAGGAACGGGCATCCCTTATTATTGATTGTGGAAAGGAAGTGAGCAATCTTGAAAGACGAATGGCAGAGCTTGCCGCCGGAGATACGGCAGGCCGCAGAACAGACCATGCAAGAAGCACCGCCGCCCCGGAACGCCCGTGAAGTCAAAGCCATGCTGGAAAGCACCGAGAAAGGCGGTGTCCGCAACAGTATCCGCAACTGCCTGACCGTCTTTCAGAATGACCCGCTGCTTTCCGGGGCAATCGCCAAAAACCTGCTGACCGAGCGCATCGACATCATCAAGCCCATCGGCTACCACCGTACCGGCACCGCCATCACGGACACGGATATGAACTATCTGCTTTTGTATCTGGAAGAAACCTATGGGCTGACCAGCGAAAAGAAGATTGCCGCCGCCATCGGGATCGTTGCCAACGAAAACGGCTATCACCCCATCCGGGACTACCTGAACGGCCTTTCATGGGACGGAACCGAGCGTATCCGCACCTGTCTGCACCACTTTTTAGGAGCCGACAGCGACCAGTACACCTATGAAGCCCTGCGGCTGTTTCTGCTGGGAGCCATCCACCGGGCATTTCATCCCGGCTGCAAGTTTGAGGTCATGCTCTGTCTGGTGGGCGGCCAGGGCGCCGGAAAATCCACCTTTTTCCGGCTGCTGGCCGTGAAAGACGAGTGGTTTTCCGATGACCTTCGCAAGCTGGACGATGACAATGTGTACCGTAAGCTGCAAGGCCACTGGATTATTGAGATGTCGGAGATGATCGCCACCGCAAACGCCAAGAGCATTGAGGAAATCAAGTCCTTTTTGAGCCGACAGAAGGAGGTCTATAAAATTCCATACGAAACCCACCCGGAGGACAGGCTGCGGCAATGCGTGTTCGGTGGTACTTCCAATGCCCTTGACTTCCTGCCCCTTGACCGTTCCGGCAACCGGCGCTTTCTGCCGGTCATGGTGTACCCGGAACAGGCCGAGGTTCACATTCTGGACGATGAAGCCGCTTCCAGAGCCTACATGGAGCAGCTATGGGCGGAAGCCATGACCATTTACCGCAGCGGGGATTTTAAGCTGTCTTTCAGCACCGAAATGGTGCGCTATCTCAAAGAACACCAGCGGGATTTCATGCCGGAGGACACCAAGGCCGGGATGATCCAAGCCTACCTTGACCGCTATACCGGCAGCATGGTGTGTTCCAAGCAGCTTTTCCGGGAAGCCCTGAACCACCCCTTTGACGAGCCGAAGCAATGGGAAATCCGGGAGGTCAACGACATTATGAACCACTGTGTCACAGGCTGGCACTACTTTTCCAATCCCCGGATGTTCCCGGAATACGGCAGGCAGAAGGGCTGGGAGCGTGAAACCCCGGCAACGGATACCAGCAACGGAGCCGAAAAAATCCCGGAGGGATTTGTGGAGGTCACAGAGCAGATGGAGCTACCTTTCTGAAAATCCTACCCCGTTGCCGACTTTGTTGCACTCCCGTTGCCGGGCTGGTTGCCGGGGAAAACCCCGTAACTGCGGGCTTTTTCCCCTATCAGCAACCAAAGCAACAGAAAAATAAAAGAAAATATAAATTGTAACCAAACCGCCAGACAGAGATGGTTTTGAGGTTTTTTGAAGCCCGTTGCCGGACTTCGTTGCCGACCTTCTCCTTGTCTGGCTATTCTATTATGGAGGATAACTGCCTATGGCAAAAACAAAAACAGAGATTCATGTTACCACAGTTTTTGACGGCGAGCTGGACGCAGCGGATGTCTTTGTAAGCCTGATTGCCCAAAAATATGGGCAGAATACCGGCAAGGAAAATCTTGCGAAAACACAAGATTTAGGATATAATAAAGACGAGGTTCAGAAGAACCGTGTTCCGTCTGGATTGTGCGGGTAAACGGTTATGATGAACGGATACGAATACACAGGCATGGACGCAATTCTGGCGGGCAGCTTCCGAGCGGCCATCTATTGCAGGCTTTCCAAAGACGATGACCTTGACGGGGAGAGCGCCAGTATTGCCAACCAGCGGGATATGCTGGAAAGCTACTGCGAAAAGCAGGGATGGGAGGTTGTGGCAGTCTATCAGGACGATGGCTACACTGGGCTGAACATGGAGCGCCCCGACCTGAAACGAATGTTAAAAGCCATCGAGCGCAGGCAGATAAATCTTGTGATAACGAAAGATTTATCAAGGTTGGGTCGAAATTACTTGCAGACCGGCACACTGATCGAGGACTTCTTCCCCCGTCACGGCGTCCGCTATATCGCCATGAATGACGGTATCGACACCATGCGGGACAACAACGACATTGCGCCGTTCAAGAACATCCTGAACGAGATGTACAGCAAGGACATTTCCAAGAAGGTACATTCCTCGTATCTTCTGAAAGCCCAGCAAGGCCAGTTTACCGGCTGTGTGGCTCCCTTTGGGTATCGGAAAGACCCAGAGGATAAAAACCACCTGCTGGTGGACGAGGAAACCGCCCCCATTGTCCGGCAAATCTTCCTTTGGGCGCTGGAAGGACACGGCCCCAACTTCATCCGGCGCAGGCTGGAAGAACAGAAGGTGCCTTGCCCTACATGGTGGAACCGGGAACGGGGCTTCCGCAATGTCCGCACCAAATGGGAGAAGAAAGACCCGGAAAACGGGCAGTATATGTGGGACTTCTCCGTGATAAAGGACATCCTGATGAATCCCGTTTATACTGGGGCGATAGCTTCCCAAAAGAAGGACTACCGCTTCAAAATCGGCACCATTGGCGAGAAGAAGCCGCAGGACTGGATTGTGGTGGAGGAACGGCACGAACCGTTGATTGACAGCAAAAGTTTTGCCATCGTGCAGGACAAGCTGAAATCCCGCCAGCGCCCCCGGCAGGACGGGGAAACCAGCCTGTTTGCCGGGCTTATCAAGTGCGGCGAGTGCGGCAAGTCGCTGACCATCCGCACCACCCACGCCAAGCACCCGCAGCAGATTTACGCCTGTAAGACCTATGGGGCGTTTGGCAAGAACCATTGCACCCAGCACCGGGTAGAGTACGACACCCTTTACCACCTTGTCCTGAACAAAATCCGGGAGTGCGCCAAGGCTGCCCTGACCGATGGGGAAGCCATTGCCGGGAAGCTGACCAACACCTGCGAAGCCGAACAGAAAGGCCAGCGGGAAGCGTTGGAGCGCTCCCTGACAAAAGACGAGGAACGGATTGAGGTTCTGGAAAAGATGGTGCTGCGGCTCTATGAGGACATGGTTGCCGGGCGGATCAGCGAAGCCAACTTCAATCTCATGCTGGACAAGACGCAGAAAGAACAGTCCGAGTTGAAAGAACGGGTTGCACAGGGGCGTAAGAAGCTGGCCGATGAAATGCGGCTGGCGATGGACGCCAAACAATGGGTGGATGCCATTCAGGAATATGCCGACATCACGGAGCTGGACGCAGCCACCCTAAACCGCCTGATTAAAGAAATCGTTGTCCATGAACACATCGACAGCGATAAGACACGACACATTTCTATCGAAATTCACTTCAATCTCAAACCCATCCCGGAGGTGGAACAGGTCAAGGGCTGACCTGTCCACGCCGGGGCGGTTCTAAAAAATTCCATATATTTTTTGACACGCCGCCGCCCGCCATCGAGCAAGGTTTTACTCCTAATTAGGGATAAAACAGCTCATGGCTGGCGGCGGTGTGGTGCTGATCGGCACGACCCTCATCCCCCTGCTCTCCGGTTTGTTCGGCTAATCCACGGCAAGCCCAGCTTAACCGAAGGGTGGTGAAATATTGGGCAGCATTTTAGAAAAGATCGAACAGGCTCTCAAGGATATGCTGATCGGATGGATCGAGAGCAACCTGACCAATATGTTCACCGATGTCAACGAGAAGGTAGGAACGATTGCCGCCGAGGTCGGTCAAACTCCGTCCGGCTGGAACGGCGGCGTGTACCAGATGATCCGGGGACTATCCGAAAACGTGATAGTCCCCATCGCTGGTATCATCATCACCTTTGTTTTGTGCTACGAGCTGATTTCCATGATCACCGAGAAAAACAACCTTCACGACATGGACACTTGGATGTTCTTCAAGTGGTTTTTCAAGGCGGCTGTGGCGATCTATCTCGTGACGCACACCTTTGACATCGTGATGGCAGTATTCGACATCGGGCAGAACGTAGTTTCCGGTGCCGCAGGAGTAATCCACGGCAACACGAGCATTGATATTGATTCGACGATTGCGCAGATGCGTACCGGCATGGAGAACATGGGCGTCGGAGAACTGCTCGGACTGTCGATAGAAACGCTTCTGATCAGTCTGTGCCTCAAAATCATGGCGATCCTCATTACGGTTATCCTCTACGGGCGCATGATTGAGATTTACTGCACCGTGAGCATCGCGCCTATTCCCATCGCAACCATGAGTAACCGCGAATGGGGCAGCATCGGCACGAACTATCTGAAAGGCTTGTTCGCTCTGGCATTTCAGGGCTTTCTCATCATGGTCTGTGTCGGCATCTACGCGGTGCTGATCAACGGCATGATTGTCGCAGACAACATTCACTCGGCTCTGTTCTCTGTGGCAGCGTACACGGTTATTCTGTGCTTCTCGCTGTTCAAGACCGGAAGCCTCGCAAAATCCATTTTCCATGCACACTAAGGAGGTCGGCAGCATGAAGAAATACAGCATCATCTACGCCGATCCCCCTTGGGCGTATCGGACTTACTCCAAGAAGGGACAGGGACGGTCGGCAGAAAGCCACTACCCGACAATGTGTATTGAAGACATCAAGGCACTTCCGGTCGGTGAGCTTGCCGCCAAGGACTGCGCCCTGTTCCTTTGGATCACGTTCCCGTGCCTCTGTGAAGCACTCGAAGTGCTGACGGCATGGGGCTTTTCTTATAAGACCGTGGCTTTTGTATGGGTGAAGCAAAACCGCAGGAACGATGATCTCTTCACCGGCATGGGGTATTGGACAAGGGCGAATGCCGAAATCTGCATCCTTGCCACGAAGGGACACCCGAAGCGAGTTGACGCCGGTGTGCGTCAGGTCATCCTCAGCCACATCGAAGAGCATTCCAAAAAGCCGGATGAGGCGCGGGAACGCATTGTCCGCCTCATGGGAGACCTTCCCCGCGTAGAGCTATTTGCCCGTCAGTCTCCCGAAGGCTGGGATGTTTGGGGCAATGAGGTCGAATGCACGGCGCATCTTCCGACGGAGGAAACACCATGCTGCGGCTAAGGCCCATTTCTCTTCGTGACGCCAACGAGTACGTCCGGCAGCATCACCGGCATCACAATCCTGTTGCCGGTCACAAGTTCTCCATCGGCTGTGAAGCAGGCGGTGAGCTGGTCGGTGTAATCATCGCCGGGCGTCCCGTCAGCCGGTATCTGGATGACGGCTTCACATTGGAGGTCACAAGGCTATGCACCAACGGGGCGAAGAACGCTTGCAGCTTTCTCTACGGTGCGGCGGCAAGAGCTGCTGCGGCTATGGGCTATAAGCGCATCATCACCTACACGCTGGAAAGTGAAAACGGTGCAAGCCTTCGGGCTTCCGGCTGGATCTGTCAAGGCAAAGCGGGTGGGCTTCGCTGGACAGGCAAGCGTCAGCCGAAGGAGGATCAATATCCCGCACAAATGAAGCTGCGCTATGAAAAGCAGCTTAGAAAGGAGGAAACAGTCAATGGCATTTGTTCCGGTCCCGAAGGATCTTAACCGCGTCAAAACGAAGGTCATGTTCAACCTGACCAAGCGGCAGCTCATTTGTTTTTCCATCGCTGCGGCGGTCGGCGTTCCGATCTTCTTTCTGGCGAAGGCGCATCTCGACTTGTCTACGGCGGCAATGCTGATGGTGGTTATCATGCTCCCGTTCATCTTCTTCGCGCTTTACGAGAAGGACGGTCAGCCCGCCGAAAAGTATCTGTACCACATCGTACAGTCCATGTTCATCCGCGACAAGGTGCGTCCCTATCGCACAAACAATCTCTATGCTGAAATTCAGCAGAAAATCAAAGAACAGGAGGAATTGCAGCTTGAACAACAGCACAGCAAAGGCAAAGCCTAAGATGACGGTCAAAAACGGCATCGTTTACGGCGATGCCCTTTCCGCTCAGGAAAAGAAGCGGATCGTCATGCAGAAGAAAAAGGACAGGAAGGCAAAGAAAGTCCGCAAGTCCGCCCAGCAGACCATTCCCTATGTGGAAATGTGCCGCGACGGTATCTGCAAGGTGAACAGCCGCTTCTACACGAAGTCCATCGCCTTTGAGGACATCAACTACCAGCTTGCGCAGAACGAGGACAAAACTGCCATCTTTGAGAACTGGTGCGACTTTCTGAACTACTTCGACAGCTCGATCTTCGTCCAGCTCTCCTTCATCAATCAGAAGGCAAGCCTCAATGAGTTCCGCAAGCGCATCAACATTCCGGCACAGGAGGACGCCTTCAACGACATCCGCTCCGAGTATTCCGGTATGCTGCAAAACCAGCTCACCAAGGGCAACAACGGACTGGTCAAGAAGAAGTACATCACCTTCGGCATTGAGGCAGACTCCCTCCGCACGGCAAAGCCGAAGCTCGAACGCATTGAAACCGACATTCTCAACAACTTCAAAACCCTCGGTGTGAGAACCGAGCCGCTGTCCGGCTACGAGCGGCTGAAAGTGCTTCATGATGTGTTCAACATGGACACCAATGAGCCGTTCCGCTTTTCCTTTGACATGGTAGCCCGGACGGGACTCAGCACGAAGGACTTCATCGCGCCCACTTCCTTTGACTTCCGTGAAGGCAAGTGCTTCAAGATGGGCAAAACCATCGGCGCGGTGAGCTTCCTGCAAATCCTCGCGCCGGAACTCAATGACCGTATGCTTGCCGACTTCCTTGAGATGGACAGCAACATCACGGTCAATTTTCATATCCGGACGATTGACCAGGCGAAGGCGATCAAGAGCATCAAGTCGAAGATCACCGACCTCGACAAGATGAAGATTGAAGAGCAGAAAAAGGCAGTCCGCTCCGGCTACGATATGGACATCATTCCGTCCGATCTCGCTACCTTCGGCGGTGAGGCAAAGCGTCTGTTGCAGGATCTCCAGACCCGCAATGAGAGACTGTTTCTTGTGACTATCCTCATCATGAATACGGCAACCAATCGCCAGAAGCTCGAAAACGCGGTATTCCAGACCGCCGCCATTGCCCAAAAGTATAACTGTGCGCTCAAGCGTCTTGACTTCCAGCAGGAAGAGGGGCTGATGTCCTCTCTGCCTATCGGCGTCAATCAGGTGGAAATTGAACGAGGACTGACCACTTCCAGCACAGCGGTTTTCGTGCCGTTCACCACGCAGGAGCTTTTTCAGGGCGGTGAAGCTCTCTACTACGGGCTGAACGCGCTGTCCAACAACATGATCATGGTTGACCGCAAGCAGCTCAAAAACCCCAACGGACTGATCTTGGGTACGCCCGGTTCCGGTAAGTCCTTCTCCGCAAAGCGTGAAATGACGAACGCCTTCCTCATCACGGAGGATGACATCATCGTCTGCGACCCCGAAGCAGAGTATTTTCCCCTCGTGCAGAAGCTCGGCGGTCAGGTTATCCGTATCTCGCCGGTCAGCACGGATTACATCAATCCGTTGGACATCAACACGAACTACTCCGAAGAGGAAAACCCGCTGACGCTGAAATCCGACTTCATTCTCTCCATGTGTGAGCTGATTGTCGGCGGCAAGGACGGCTTGCAGCCGGTTGAGAAGACCATCATTGACCGCAGTGTCCGCATGGTCTATCAGGAGTTCCTTGCAGACCCCAAGCCGGAGAAAATGCCGATCCTCGAAGATCTCTACAACATTCTGAGAAATCAGAAGGAACCGGAGGCACAGCGCATCGCAACCGCCCTTGAAATCTATGTTCACGGCTCTCTGAACGTCTTCAATCACAGAACGAATGTGGATGTCAACAACCGCTTCGTCTGCTATGACATCCGCGAACTCGGCAAGCAGCTCAAGAAGCTCGGAATGCTCATCGTGCAGGATCAGGTGTGGAACAGAGTGACCATCAACCGCGCCCAGCATAAGTCAACGCGCTACTACATGGACGAGTTCCATCTGCTCTTGAAAGAGGAACAGACCGCCGCATACAGCGTAGAAATCTGGAAGCGTTTCAGAAAGTGGGGCGGCATCCCAACCGGCATTACCCAGAACGTCAAGGATCTGCTTGCGTCCCGCGAGGTAGAGAACATCTTTGAAAACTCGGATTTTGTCTACCTTCTGAATCAGGCATCCGGCGACCGGCAGATTCTCTCGAAGGCGCTGAACATCTCGCCCAGCCAGCAGAACTACATCACCAATTCCAACGCCGGTGAGGGGCTGATCTTCTACGGCTCGACCATCGTTCCCTTCAAGGACGATTTCCCGAAGGACACCCAGCTCTACCGCATCATGACCACCAAACCCGAAGAAACCGTACAGAACTAAGGAGGATTTTTGAATATGAACAACAAGATGATTACCATTCCCTATGCGGACGCTATCGAATACGGAGAGAACACCTCCGCACTGTTTAAGGCTCTGTGGGAGCTGACCGATCTGATCCGACTGGAAAGCGACCTCAAGAAGCATCACCGCGCCTACCTCCATGTGAGGGAGGACATCGACGAAAAGGTCAAGGAGGCGCGTCAGATTATGACCAAGGTATCTGTGGATATGATCGGTTTCTATTTCAAGGTTGATGTTCCCGAAAGCAGCAACAGCGACGAGAATACCCCGTTCGCTGACGCGGCGGATGATGAAGCCGTATCTATCTCCAAGGACAAGTATGAGCTGATGATCGACGATCTGCTCACGATGTCCGAAATCATTCAGTGCGTCGCAGATATGCGCACGCAGGATATGAAGGCAATCCGCGAGTTCGGCAAGTTCGTCCCTGCTTTCGCTGCCTTTGAGAAGAACCGCCTGAGCCTCTATCGTGAGGCGGCGAAGGAAGCCGAGGAAATCTTCGACCGTTGGGCAGACGAGATTGACGATCTCGACGAGGACTTCACGGAAGATGAGGACTACGAGCCAGACGAGTATTACTCCGACTGATGCCCATTGAAATGTTGTCGGGTTTCACAGCCAACATTTCAATGGAAACACAAATCCAACAGAACAGGAGGTACACCACCATACAACTTGACATCATTCATACCGGCGATTGCCTTGAAATCCTGAAAACTCTGCCCGATGACAGCGTTCATTGCTGTGTGACATCCCCTCCGTATTACGCGCTCCGTGATTACGGCATGGATGCTCAGATCGGCAGAGAGACAACGCCGAAGGAATATATCTCGCGCTTGACGGAAGTGTTTACCGAAGTCAGGCGCGTTTTGCGTCCGGATGGAACGCTCTGGCTGAACATCTCGGACACCTACGCCGGGAAAGGCAATCAGGGCGATTTTATTGACCCGAAGAACCCCTACGGCAGAAACGGTCAGGCTGTGGCTCTCAACAACAAGGTTGAGGGCTGCAAGCCGAAGGACATGATCGGCATTCCGTGGATGCTGGCGTTTGCCCTCCGTGATACCGGCTGGTATCTGCGCAACGACATCATCTGGATGAAGGATAACCCCATGCCGGAGAGCGTGAAAGACCGCTGCGCCCGCTGCTACGAACACGTCTTCCTGTTCTCCAAGTCGAAAAAGTATTTCTTCGACTACAAGGCAATCTCCGAGCCGATTGCCCCTGCAACGGCAGAACGCCTCAAGCGCGGCATGAAAGGCGGCAACAAGTACGGCAAGCCTGTTCCCGGTCAGCCTCAGCCTCAGTCCATCAACCGCCCCCGTGAGCATGGAGAGATCAAAGATTGTGACATCAATCCGCTCCGCAACAAGCGCGATGTCTGGAAGATCAACACCGTCCCCTTCAAGGGCGGTCACTATGCCGCCTACCCTCCGAAGCTGGTTGAGACCTGTCTTCTCGCCGGTTGTCCAGAAGGCGGCATTGTGCTTGACCCCTTTATGGGAAGCGGCACAACCGGCATGGTTGCCTCACAAATGGGGCGTCATTTCGTGGGCATAGAGCTGAACCCTGAATACACCGAGCTTGCCTACAAGCGGATTGGAGGTGAAATCTGATGTCCAAGGAACCGGAACTCAAAGCCCGCGACAAGGTTGTTCTGCGGATGAAGCGGGAGGGCGCGGTTGAGGAAAACCTGACGGCTGGCACCGAGCAGCGTGTGTCAAAACGTCCGGAAGATGCGGAGCTGGTGAAGCCCGCTGAGACAGCAGAATCTTCCGAAGCTCTTTCTGCGGAGGACCAGAAAAAGGTGCAGATGCGCCGTCAGCAGCGTCAGTTTCAGACGGAACACGCCGAAGATAACGACACACAGCCGCCCTCGGAAACGTCCGTCACAGAAGAGAAAAGGGCAGAAAATCCACCCCAGAATGTACCCGAACCGCTGCCCTCGGAAACGCCGTTCAAGCCTCCAACCTTAGAGCAGCACGGCGTTTCTTCTCATACCGGCACGGTGATTGCCGAAACGGTTGTCACGCACAAGCTGCGCAAGACATCTGCGGTTGAAGCAGTGGATGCGGATGCTATTCTCACTCAAGCGGCGGAAACCGCCTCTGCAAAGCCGGTCTCGGACGATGCCGTCCCGCCCACGAAGCGGATGCAGAAGCTCGAAAGGAAGTCTGAGAAGGCACATGAGCGTCTGGATGCTGCCCGCGAGAAGTTGCCCACGCACAAGGTTCTCAAGAAGGAGCGCGTTTTTGATGAAGAGACCGGCAAGGGCAAAACCCGCCTTCATTTTGAGGATGAGCTGAAAAAGCCAAAGGGCAAAGGCAAGCTGCAATTTGAAGCGGATAAAACCGTCCGCAAGGTCGGTGACACCCTCGCTTCCGGCATTCACGGCAAAATCCATGAGGTCGAACAGGAAAACACGGCGGTTGAGGCGGCGCATAAGACGGAGATCGCCGCCGAGACTGCCGCTCGGCATTTCAGTCATCATCGGGAAAACAGCATCAACAAGCCTTATGAGAAGGTCTCCAAGCTGGAACATAAGGCTGATGCTGCGGATGCAAAGCTCCAATATGAGAGAAATCAGCAGGAGCATCCTGAGATGAAGAAGCAGAACATGAACAAGCACTACCAGAAGCAGAGCATCAAGAAGGAATATGCCGTCGCTCGAAATGCCGGGTCTCAGACCGCCGGGACTGCCACAAAGAATACCGGCAAGAAGCTCGGCGAAAAGGCATCCGACAAGATCAAGGAGTTCTTTGAGAAGAACAAGAAGGTCTTCATTTGGATCGGCGTCGGAATTGCCCTTCTCGTTTTGCTCGGTGCCGGAATCAGCTCGTGTTCGATGCTCACCTCTACCGGCTCGTCGGTTATTGCATCCTCTTATCTCAGCGAGGATGACGCGATGCTGGGCGCGGAGGCGCAGTATTGCCGGATGGAGCAAGAGCTGCAAAGCTATCTGGATAACTATGAAAGTAACCATGACTATGACGAGTATCACTTTGATCTGGATGATATTGAGCATGACCCCTATGTGCTGATCTCCATCCTCTCGGCTCTCCATGAGGGCGAGTTCACGCTGGATGAGGTACAAGGTACGCTCCAAATGCTGTTTGAAAAGCAGTACATCCTCACCGAAGAGGTTATCGTCGAAACCAGATACCGCACGGAAACCGACACATGGACGGACGCAGACGGCAATACGCACACGGAAACCTATCGCGTCCCGTATGACTACTACATCTGCAACGTGAAGCTCGAAAACTTCAATCTCTCCCACGTCCCGGTCTACATCATGTCTCAGGAACAGCTTTCCATGTACGCAACGTATATGTCGGTGCTGGGTAACCGCGAGGATCTGTTCGGTGACTCTCCCTATGTGGACAAGTACATCACAAATCCGCCCGCTGACTACGATGTCAACCCGGAATACCTGAACGATGAGAAGTTTGCAACGCTGATTACTGAGGCGGAAAAGTATCTCGGTTATCCGTATGTTTGGGGCGGCTCCAATCCCGACACGTCCTTTGACTGCTCCGGCTTCGTCAGCTATGTTCTCACAAACAGCGGGCTTGTGAACACCGGGCGGCTGGGCGCACAGGGGCTTTACAACATCAGTACGCCGGTTTCAAAGGCGAATGCACAGCCCGGTGATCTCATCTTTTTCGTTGGGACGTATGACACCCCCGGCGTGTCTCACGTCGGCATTTACGTCGGTGATGGGGTCATGATCCACTGCGGCGATCCCATTCAGTACACATCCATCAACTCTTCCTACTGGCAGCAGCATTTCTACGCCTTCGGAAGACCCGCCTATTAAAAGAAAGGAGTTTTGCATGAATCCCAAGTATCAGAAAGTCCTCTCCGACATTGAGAAGGCTGAAAAGAAGAAGTCCGAAATCGAGGGTCAGCTTAAAGAGCTGTACGACAAGAAGACGGAGCTGGAAAACCTTGAAATCATCAATACCGTGCGCTCTATGGTGATGGACAAGGATCAGATCATGGCGTTCCTGTCTTCCATGAAGGGCAGCAACAAGCCCGCCGAAAATACGGAGGTAATCGACAATGCGTAAGAAGTTTCGTTTTCTGACCGTCCTTGCGGTCTGCGTCATGGTTCTGTCCTGCTTTTCTGTCACGGCGTTTGCCTATGCCGATGACACCGATCAGAACCTTCCAGTCACGGAGGCAACTCAGCCCGAACAGCAGCCTGAGACTACTCCCGCGCCGGAAAAGCCGAAGGGTGAGCCGATTGACGATGAGGGCAACGCCTACACCCGCGACTTGCTCTATGATAAGGCAACCAACAAGCAGTTCATCACTGTCCAGACGAAAAGCGGCAACACCTTCTTCATTGTCATCGACTACGATGCGCCCATCAACGAGGATGAGGAACAGTATCAGACGTACTTCCTCAACATGGTCGATGAGAGCGATCTGCTTGCGCTGCTGGATGAAGACACTGCGGCTGCGCTGACCACCTGTAATTGCAAAGAGAAATGTGCTGCCGGTCAGGTCAACACCGACTGCCCGGTCTGCAAGACCAACATGAGCGAATGCACCGGCACAGCCCCCGTCACACCTGAGCCGGATAATGATGCGGAAACTGATGTCCCCGCACCCAAGCCCGAAAAGAAGTCCAACGTCGGCATGATCCTCGTCATCTTTGCCCTTGCCGGTGCTGCGGGTGCAGCCTATTACTACATCAAGTTCGTCAAGGGCAGAAAGCCCAAGGATGAGGATATGGACTTCTTCGACGATGAAGGCTACGAGGAAGAGCCGTACATCAACGAGGATGAAGAGCCGCAGATCGCGGAGGATGCTGAAACGGATGGTGATGAAGATTGATCTTAGTCATTGCTGAAAAGCCCAGCGTTGCCCAGTCCATCGCAAAGGTGTTGGGCGCGACGTCCCGCAAGGACGGCTACATGGAGGGCGGCAATTACATCGTTTCGTGGTGCTTCGGTCATCTGGTGGAGCTGGCAGACGCCAGCTCCTACGATGAGCGGTATGCCAAGTGGCGGTATGACGATCTGCCCATTGTTCCGGAAAACTGGATGTTTGAGGTCACGAAGGACAAAGCCCCGCAGTTCAAGGTGCTGTCCTCTCTCATGAAGGACAAGCGCGTTACCGAGCTGGTCTGTGCAACCGATGCAGGGCGTGAGGGCGAGCTGATCTTCCGGCTGGTCTACAACAAAGCCGGATGCACCAAGCCCTTCAAGCGTCTGTGGATCAGCTCGTTGGAGGATTCCGCCATCCGCGAAGGCTTCCAGCATCTCCGGGACGGCAAGGACTATGACCGTCTCTATGAAGCGGCACTCAGCCGCTCGAAGGCAGACTGGATTGTCGGTATCAATGGCACCCGCCTTTTCACCACGCTCTATCACAAGAAGCTGGTGGTCGGGCGCGTCCAGACGCCGACCCTTGCAATGCTGGTGGAGCGTGACGGGAAAATCTCCACCTTCCAGAAAGAAAAGTATTTCAATGTCCATGTCGGCAAGGGCGATCTGACTGCCGATCTGGAAAAGGTCAAAACCGAAGAGGAAGCAAAGAAGATTGCGGCGGCTTGCGAGAAAAAGCAAGCCGTCGTTTCTTCTCTCAAGCGGGAGACGAAAACCGTCAATACTCCGAAGCTCTACGATCTGACCACCTTGCAGCGCGAGGCAAACCGCTACTATGGCTTCACTGCCCAGCAGACGCTCGATCTCGTTCAGACGCTCTACGAAAAGAAGTTCCTGACCTATCCGCGCACGGACAGTCAGTTTATCACGGATGATATGGAGGACACTGCCCGTAAGGTCATTTCCATCGTCTGCCGCCAGCTTCCGCTTTTCTCCGGCGTTTCGACTACTCCGGACATTTCCCGCGTGACCGACAACAGCAAGGTCACAGATCACCATGCCATTCTCCCGACCGTCCAGCTTGAAAAGCAGGATGTTTCGGCACTTCCTCAGTCGGAGCAGAAAATCCTCAATCTTGTCGGGATGCGCCTTCTGTGTGCGACCGGCGAGAAACACACCTACGCGGAAACGCAGATCACGCTCTCCTGCGAGGGCTATGCGTTCAAAGCCAAGGGCAAGACCGTCGTTCAAAACGGCTGGAAAGCCATTGAAGAGCTGTTCAAGGCTTCCCTCAAGGCGAAGGAAAAGGACGATCCCATGAAGTCCCTGCCCGAAGTCCACGAGGGCGATGTTCTGGATGGTGTATCTGCCAGTGTCACGGAACACTTCACAACGCCTCCGAAGCAGTACACGGAAGACACGCTCCTGTCTGCGATGGAGACTGCCGGAAACGATCAGTTTGACGATGACACTGAGAAGAAAGGTCTCGGCACTCCCGCGACCCGCGCCGGTATCATTGAAAAGCTGGTGAAGTCCGGCTTTGCAGAGCGCAAAGGCAAATCCCTCATTCCCACGAAGGACGGCTGCAACCTCGTCTGCGTCCTGCCGGAACAGATCACGTCTCCCAAAATGACGGCGGAATGGGAAAATACGCTCATGGAGATTGAGCGCGGCAAGGCAGATGCGGACGCCTTCCTCAAAGGCATTGTCCGGATGACCGGCGATCTCGTGAAAGCCTATCCCTTTCTGTCCGACGCCGAAGCCCAGCGTTTCGGCACGGGCAAGGAGGAAATCGGCAAGTGTCCCCGCTGCGGCTCTCCGGTCTATGTCGGCAAGGGCAATTTCTACTGCTCGAACAAGGAATGCTCCTTCTGCCTGTGGGAAGACAACAAGTTCTTTTCCAGCAAGAAAAAGAAGCTGACCAAGAAGATCGCAAAAGAACTGCTGGACAAGGGCTGGTGCCGAGTGACCGGGCTTTACACGCCGAAGAAGCCTCAGCTCTATGATGCGGTCATTCGTCTGGATGCCAGCGGCGGCAAATATGTCAGCTTCAAGATGGAGTTTGATCGATGACCCGCCCAAAGTATGTTGCTTCATGCAGCGGAGGCAAAGACAGCGTAGCGACGCTCCTGCTGGCTGCACAGCACAATGAGCCGCTTGACGAGGCGGTTTTCAGTGAGGTCATGTTCGACAAAGACACAAGCGGCGAAGTCCCGGAACACCGGGACTTCATTTATGACCGGCTCAAGCCCTTCTGCGAAAAGGAGCTGGGCATCAAGTTCACCATTCTCCACGCGGACAAGACCTACGATGAGGTGTTCCATCATGTCATCACCCGCGGGCCTCATAAGGGCGAGGTTCGCGGGTTCGCATGGGCTGGTATGTGTGCAGTCAATCGTGACTGCAAAATCCCGCCAGTCCGCAAGTACAATGCCGCACTCTCGCCGGACACTGTGAGCTATGTCGGCATCGCGGAGGATGAGCCAAAACGCCTTGCTCGTCTGGATGGAATAACGAAGGTCAGTCTGCTTGCCAAATACGGTATGACCGAGGCGGACGCCTACAAGCTCTGTCAGGAACACGGGCTGCTTTCCCCAATCTACGCTCACTGCCGAAGAAACGGCTGCTGGTTCTGTCCCAACGCCAGTGACTCGGAGCTGCTGCACATGGTCACAAAGCACCCGGATATGTTTGACCGGCTGATTGAATGGGAGAACGAGGATAACATCTTCCATCGTCGGATGACGCGCAGAGAAACCCCGTCTGAGGTAAAGGCTCGTTTACTGAGCAAATCCCAGACGGGGTTTTCTTCGCCCAAAAGCAAATGAGAAATGGAGGTTTGAGATGGCTGAAAACAAAAATGCACAGCAAGTCCGCGAAATCACGGACAAGCTGGAACGGGGCATCAAGGAGCTGTTTGAATCCGAGAGGTTCAAGGAATACCTCCGCACGATGTCCAAGTTCTACAACTATTCCTTCAACAACACGCTGCTCATTGCGATGCAGAAGCCGGAGGCAACCTATGTTGCCGGTTATACCTCGTGGCAGCGCAACTTTGACCGTCAGGTCATGAAGGGCGAAAAGGGCATCAAGATTCTTGCACCCGCGCCGTACAAGGCGCAGGAAGAGCGTGAGAAGATTGATCCTTTGACGCAGAAGCCGGTGATCGGCGCAGATGGGAAGGCTGTCACAGAAACAGTTGAGGTTCTGCGTCCTGCCTTCAAGGTGGTAAGTGTCTTTGATGTTTCCCAGACGGACGGCAAGGAGCTTCCGGACATCATCGTCGATGAGCTGAAAGGCACCGTCGAAAACTACGAGGCGTTCTTCGACGCGCTCAGGCAGGAATCTCCCGTCCCTATTTCCTTTGAGGACATTCCGGGCGGTGCAAAGGGATTCTTCTCGCCGGTTGAAAGCCGCATTGCCATTCAGGAGGGCATGAGCGAAATCCAGACGGTCAAAACCGCCATTCACGAGATCGCCCACGCAAAGCTCCACGCCGTCAAGCCGGATGAAAAAGCCGCGCCAGAAGATAAGAAGGATCGGCACACCAAGGAGGTTGAAGCGGAAAGCGTTGCCTACACCGTCTGCCAACGGTACGGCATTGAAACCTCGGACTACTCCTTCGGTTACATCGCCGGTTGGTCATCCGGCAAGGAAACCAAGGAACTGAAAAGCTCTCTGGACACCATCCGCAAGACGGCGGCTGAGATGATCGAGGGCATTGACGCCAAGCTCAAGGTGCTGCTGGCAGAGAAAGCACAGTCCGCAGAGATGGAAGTCGAAGCTCCCGTAAAGGAAGCTGTTCCGGAGGAAAAGCCGGAAGTCCCCATTTACCGCGAGACGGCGAATTATGCCTATGAAGCCGGTGAGCTGGAGTCATATCGTGCTTCTCTCGCTGCAAACGTGGAATGCCGCCGTGCGATTGAGGCGGCGATCAGCTCCAACTACGGAGATAACCGGCTGGATGCGGATGCCGCCGTGAAAAGCGTCATTGAGCAGTTCTCTCCGGAGCGCGTTCGGTATGTCCTCGCAAACACCATTCAGCAGAAAGACTTCGACGGACGCATTCCGCAGCCGCTCAAGGAGTGGGCGAAGAGTGTTGAGGTCTGCCCAGAGAATGCCTCCCGCTTCCTTGTGGATAAACCCAATCCCGGACTGACGGCACTTTTCGTCGATGCGTTCCGTCAGCAGACCGAACCCCAGAAGGAAGTCATTTCTGAGAAAATAGAGGAAAGAGACCCGGAGGTCGTTGCGTGGGAGAACGATGAGATCACCTCTATTGAGGTAAAAACCGTGGAGGTCAAGTCTCCCTTTGCTCCCTTGCCGGAGGAAGCAGAGAAAGCGCCCAAGGCGCACCGCCTGACTGCCGAAGAGAAGGAGATCAAAGCCGCCGTCATGGACACGCTCAAGGGGCAGATCGCCTATAACAACGACGGAATGCGGGCGTCCTATCGCACCTCTAACCATTCCTTCAATCTGCTGGCGCGAAGCGGCGTCAAAATTGAGGGCAACACGGTCACGCAGAACGGTGAGCCGCTGTTCAAAATCCATCGCCGTCATGCGACGCGGAAAACACAGGGTTGCTATCGTGAGCTGATGCCGACGCTGGAATACGTCAGGCAGGAGCAGAAGCAGGAAAAGCCCTCTATCCGCGATCAGCTCAGGACTGCCGCAAAACAGCAGCCAGAGAAGAAATCTCCGGTCAAATCCAAAACGCACGACATGGAGTTGTGAGAAAGGAGACGCATGAAGAAATACACAGACGTTGACATCGTTGCGGAGCTGCAGAAGCTCGTGGACAGTCATGTAGACAGCTACAAGGAAGACTTCGACATCGACAAGCGCATCATCCGCCGCGCTGCCGAAAGTCCGAATCCCGAAGAGAAAACGCTGATGTGGTTCTGCCGCCCGCATGGAACACACTGCCTCAATGAAAATCAAGTCTTTATTCAGGGAACGCGAGATCACAACACCTTCCGTTTTTATGCGGAGCAGACCTACGACGAGTGCGTTGCCCGCGTCATTATCCCGAAAACCGTCAAGCACGGCAAGGTCTTCGGAGATGTCTTTGAGATCAACTACCGGGAACAGGCGGCAAATGTAGCGCAGAACTCGGTTGCGCCGGATCATGACCGGCTGACCTTTGCAGACGGCTATGTGCTGGACGCACCCTGCCGCAGCAGCTTCGATGAGGCAATGGCTCTGGTCGGTGAGCATGGCGGCGTCAAAACCCACCAGACGCTCCCAAAGGATGCGGAGGCTCTGGCGGAAGTGCTGTCCAAGCAGAAAACCCGCCGTGACAGACTGCCGGATGCAGAACGGACAGAGGCTCTTTCGCCTCTGTCCGTTGCAGAACTTCGGAAGTACGAAGCGGTCAAAAAGGTACATCCCGACGCGCTGGTTTGCTTTGCCCAGAACGGCTATTTTGAGCTTTACGGCAAGGACGCGGAGAAAGCCGCGCCGCTTCTCGGCACTAAGCTCCTTGAGAAGAAGGTACGCGGCAAGCCCTCCATGCCGGTGACCGGCTTCCGTGAAAGCGCATGGGTAGCCGGTTCTCACAAGCTCTGGAAGTCCGGCGTGGATGTCTTTCTCAGCAAGGACGGCGAGACCTTCAAGGAACTCAAAGCCTCAGATTACATTCCTGTCGGTGCGACGCTGAATGTGGATGGGATCAAGTGCAGAATCGACGCGGTTGATTTTGCCGCCGATGAAGTCCGGCTGACGAATATCGAGGACAAGAACCGCCCCATTCGCTTTTCTGAAAGCATCCAGTATGTCCGCTCCTATGTGGAGGATGCCGGAACTGCCATCTACGACACCATCCCAAAGAAGCCCGCTGCCCGTGAATCCATCCGCGACAAGCTGAAATCCGCGCAGAAAGCCCAGCCGCCCCACACACCGAAGCCGCAGAAATTGAAAGGAAAGGATATGGAACTCTGATATGAAAAACTTTACCGTGGAAGAAATCAACCTGATGTGCTGCTTCAACACGTCCAGCCGGAAGCGGCTGATCGACGATATGAAGAGCGTCACCCTGAACGACATGGACGGAGAGATCGCAGAGCTGATGTATAAGACTATCCAGAAGCTCGAAGCCATGACCGACGCGGAGTTTGAGGAACTGTATATCATGCCGGACGGCATGGTGGATGACTGAAAGGAGGATGCCTATGCCCGTATTAGACGGTGATTTTGAAGCCTTCGTCACGAACCTTGGCAAGTACAACGAGGGTATGCTGGTCGGTGAGTGGGTGAAGCTGCCCACCACCGAGGAAGAGATGCAGAAGGTCTTTGAGCGCATCGGGATCGGCAAGCAGGATGAGTTCGGTCAGCCCTATGAAGAGTGGTTTATCACCGACTACGAATGCCCCATTTACGGCGTTCAGAAGATGCTTGGCGAGTACGAGAGCCTTGATAAGCTCAACTATCTCGCCGCCTTGATTGACGAGCTTTCCCTGAGCGATCAGGAAAAGCTCGTTGCCATTATGGAGGCTGGCTGCGATGAGGTCAGCGACATCGACGACCTCATCAACCTGACGTTCAATTTGGACTGCTACGACATCATGCCCGGTATCAACGATGAATCCGACCTTGGCTATTATTACGCCCACGAAGCCGGTATTTACTCCGAAAAGGATCTCGGTCCTCTGGCAAATTACATCGACTATGAACGCTATGGGCGCGACATTGCGATGGATGAGCAGGGGCGATTCACCGATGAGGGCTATGTCCGCGTTGCAAGCGAACGCTGGGACAGGCAGTTTAACGGGGAACTTGATGACATTCCCGACGAATACCGGATCACCGGCTCAGGGGAAGCCGCCGAGCGTGACAGTACCATCGCCGCTCTCATTGTCGAGCCGGGAAAGGAGCCTTATGTGAAGGAGATTGACTCGGATCTCAAGTCCTTGCAGCATGAGGTCGGCGGCTGCATCGAGGCGATTTATCCCTACGAAGACCCTGTTGCCTTAGTCTGTAATGAGGAAGGCAAGCTGGAAGGTCTGCCACTGAACCGCGCTCTGCGTGATGAGGACGGTGACATCTACGACGTTGTTGCCGGAACATTCATGGTAGTCGGCTTAACGGATGACAGCTTCGGTTCTCTGACCGTAGAGCAGATGCAGAAGTTCTCCGACCTCTTCAAAGTTCCGGAGCAGTTTGTTAAGTTGGGCGATAAGATTGTGGCGATCCCCATGATCTCGAAGGAGCAGCAGAAGCAGGAAGCTACCGAGCAGAAGGACTTTGAGATGAATGCCGACACCTCCGGTCTGGCAGTTGCCGGTCATATCGGAACGTGGCACACCATTGACCAGCACGAGGTCGGCGGTCACAGCTTTTACCTGATGGAGCATGACACCTACGGCGATGAGTCGGCTTGCATCATTGTTGATGAGCGCGGCAAGCTCGTCCTTGATGATGTCTACAACGGCTTTGACGATGACACGCTCCGCCTTCTCGACCTTGAGGTCAAGGAAGTGCCGGAAATGCCCGATCCCACGCTCTCCGTTCAGGATATGAAGGACTATGGCTACGCATGGGCTGGCGTCCTTCCCGCTGGGCAGGAGGCGGCTGAGAAGGCTTTGGAGAAGGGTTGCGAGGTTTACCGGCTCTATTCGGATAACACCGAGGGCTTGTGCGTGGATGCAAAGGAGATTGCCGATCATGCGGCAAAGGGCGGAATGCTCGGTATCAGCAAGGAAAGTTGGATGGTGGCTCTTGAGAAGGAAAACTACCTCAAGGCGGCGGAGATGTCGATGGAGGATGACTACGGCATGATTGATGGGATCATCAACAACGGTCCGAAGGATGACAAGACCGCAGAGGTCAAAGCCCCCGAAAGGGGCGAGAAGTCCTCCATCATGGACAGGCTCAAGTCTGCAAAGGCAGAAAAGCAGAAGGAATGCTGCCCTCCAAAAAAGCACAAAGGAGAGATTGAGTTGTGAGCAGAAGTCAGAAATGGCGGCAGGAGTGGTCGTTCTTCATAGGAGACAGCGGACGCCGGAAGTATAACCGCGTCTGCGTCCGCTGCGTCCATAGCTGCAAGCAGAGCTTCCGCGCGGATCTCATCGCCTGTCCGCACTTCTCCCGCAAGGCATCGAGGTGTAGACAGTTAGGGGTCGAAAAAGCCTGTGATTGCAAGCCTCAGAGCGGCGCAAATTGACCAGCCTAAGTGATTGTATTCCCTGCGCAGTTTCTTCTTTAGCGCAGAAATAAGTGCCGATTTCGGCACTTGTTTGAATGCCCGGAAAACGAACCAAGAGCCTCTGTCGATGCCCGTTTTGGGTGTCGGCAGAGGCTCTTTTTTTATGACATATTCAAAATAGCGGACAGCAGCTCTTGAACCTGTTGCCGGTATTCCGGCTTTATATCCGAAATACGTCTGGCAAGCGCAAGGGCTTCCGCTTCTGGCTCATCGGTCCCAAAGATAATTCGGTCCGCACTGACGCCCAGCAAACGGCAAAGACGCTGCAAGGCTTCAAGAGAAATACCGGAAGCACCACGCTCAATAGCACTCAGGTGATTCGGCGTCATGCCAAGCATTTCTGAGAGCGTGTCCTGCGTATAGCCCGCCTGTTCTCTTGCCACTTGAATATTGCCGCCGATTTCAATATTGATGTCCTTCTTCTCTCGCATAGCCTCACCACCTTTGCATTTAGTGTACCTAACGGCGGTGTCATTATCCACGGTACGCCGTCGTTGATTTTACTAACGACAATGCGTTGACTGTCCGTGATGAGGGTGATAGAATGGAGTTACCTACCAAAAGAGTGAAAGAAGGGGTGCCATGTCGCGCATTATTGAGTTTAGAAAGGCTGCTCAAAAAGCTGAAAAGCAATCCGTTCAAGGCAAGACTTGTGCGTTTACCGGTCATAGACCGCAGAGTCTTCCGTTCGGCTTTGATGAATCCGATAAGCGTTGTACTTCTTTGAAGTCTGTTATGCGGGATCAGATTGTAGCACTCATCGAGAACGAGGGCGTCACACATTTTATTACCGGCATGGCTCTTGGCGTCGATATGTACGCTGCGGAAATTGTACTCGATTTGAAATCAAAATACCCTCACATTACTCTGGAAAGCGCAATCCCTTGTGAGACACAGGCGATCAAATGGTCTGTGGCTTCACGGGAACGGTATTATAATATCGCGGCAAAGTGTGACAAGGAGACCATGCTGCAACGGGAGTACACGCCGGACTGCATGGACAAGAGAAATCGGTACATGGTCGATCACGCCAATTATATTCTCGCAGTATGGAATGGATGCCCCAGCGGTACCGGGAATACCGTGAGATATGCTCACAAAAAGGGCAAGACCATCATCGTCATCAATCCGGATTCCCTTGATGTCACGCGGGAATAAGGCAAAAATCCCACTCCTGAATCAAGCGTTGCGAAAACCGTGAAGTATTTCCCGATAGCGAATACCCATTGCACTGCTCAGTGATTATTGGAAACGTATACGGCGTATGCTGCCCAGTGAACATCTCCACGGAACACATCGAATTTTCACGGCTTCGTAAAACGGAAAGTGTCACCTTATGAACAGTCCCTTGCCGAGAGAAAAATAAATCGCTGGAAACGGGAACGCCCCCGGCACTGTGCGTCTGGCACAGTGTCGGGGGCGTTTTTCCGTGTCTTAGTTATGAGCCAGTTCATTTAGGAGCAGCTTTCGATAGCCCACATCCAAGACACAGCGATGGAAGTCCATCAGACGGTATTCGTCGAACAGCTTTTCACAGAGCTTGGTCAGCGGATGATTCATCAGCTTTGCAGAAATGCCAGTCTCGTTGAAAAACCTTGCCCATGTGAAGACCTCTTCTAAATCCTCCTGCCCAAGCGTGGCAGGAATGATGGCGTTGCAGAGACGGACAATGGGGCTGTCCGCAAATCGCTCTGCCACTTCCTCCGGTGTGCATTCATAGCGGTCACAGTCAAAGGAAAGCGCATCCTCAATTTTAAGATAATTTTCGGTTTCATCCCGCGTCAAGGTTATGGTGTAGTCTCCCATACCGGACGGCACATCAATATTCTCCATGACATCAAGCTCGTAACGGGAGCCGCCGATGATCGCCTCAAAGGAGAAGGACTGACAGATTACTGCTGGGTTCTTGTCTATCTTGTCCTCATTCAGAAAGGACAGCGGATTGTACTCTGTTAGTTCCCAGTCGATTTTTCCTCTCTCTGTTTGCTCGGCAATCTGCTGGATCAGATGTTGTTCTTCTTCGTGCAGATTTTCATTGTACAACATGATACACCTCCGTTTTCTGATTGTCGTTTTTTTGGGGGGCTGCTCTATGTTTCCGAAGAGACTGCCGTTTGTATCATCATTCCTTGGCTGAGGGCAGACCTTCGTAAAACTTCCTCAGTTCGTTCAAACTGCTTGTCCGATTTTTGATGGGCAGGGAGTCCCATGTAATGTCATGATAGCGTTCCGGCGGCTCATCCCGCAGTCTTCGGTCGATGATGCAGACAATGCCGGTGTCTGTGAAATTGCGGATCAATCGCCCGATGCCTTGCTTGAGCTTGATAATCATTTCGGGAACGCGAACATCCATCAGAGCATCCTTAGCAACGGAACACTTATACTCGATAATCGGATCGGGGACAGGGAACGGAAGCCGGAAAATGATGACATTGGAAAGGCTTTTTCCTTCAATGCTGATACCTTCCCAATATGCACCCGTCCCCAGAAGCACGGAGTTCGTATCTTCCTTAAACTCATTCAGTACCTTGTCCTGCGACGATCCCGGCTGCTGCATCAAGATTTTGTACGGAAGATTTTTCTCACTGAGAATGGAGTAGACCTCTTCCATGTCGGTCTTTGCCGTAAACAGCACGAGTGCCTTTCCGTTGGAAATGCTCAGGATCTCAAGTAGTCGCTCCACACCCTTTTCAATGAAGGCTTCATGTTCTCTGGTCGGGTGCGGGAGATCGTCGCAATAGTAGATCATGGCGTGTTCATCGTATGGATATGGGGAAGGCTTTGGCTCGGATAAGCAGCCGCGGTCACCAGCGGGAAAGCCGGTATTGCTGATAAAGTAAGAATACTGTTCTTCCAGAGACCCGCTCGTGGCGTTCGTCAGCGTGGCAGAGGTCAAGATGGTTCTTTCATCACCATTGAAGTATAGGCGGCTCACAATTTCTTTTGTGTTTTTAGGGCAATAGACGAGTTCCGTGTTGCTGCCGTGCTGCTCAATCCAGATCAGCATATCGTCTATCTGGTCAAGAAGCTCTGAAAGGGACTCGCTGACGGCATCCAGATCATCAGAGGCAGCAAAGGAACGGTTGTTTCTGAAATCCATGCTGGAATAAATCTGAATGCTGGACGAAAGGTTGTGTATGGCGGCGTTCATTTCCGTAAGCAGCTCAACCGCACTGCCGCTTTGGTCAAAGAAAAAGCGGTCAGCGTAGCGCATATCCTGATCTGCCTCGTTGATCTGCTTTTGGACTTGTGCCTTCAGGCAGTTATAGAAGGCGATGATTGCGCTCTCTGCCTCTCGCTTTTCTCTGGACACGCTGCTTTGGTCAGAGGAACGCAGCTCATAGAATGCGCTTTTAATCATTCCAAAGAGCATACCTTGCCCGAAACGCTCCGTTGTGGCACTCCGCACCTTATCATCCAAGTTGTGTGCTTCGTCCACGACAAGCAGATCAGCGGCGGTGTTAATCAGCCCGTCCTGACCGCGCCGGAGTTTCATGAGATGCTGGGTTAGAAAATCCTGATTGCACAGTACCACTCCATCCGTAAACTTTAATGCTGCGCGGACCTTGTAATACTTGCACTTCTTTTCACAGGAGCCGCAATTCTTCATGCTGAACCGCTGCACGTTTACCTTGTCCCAGACGCCTTGCGGCAAAACCTCCGGGAAATCCTTGCTTTCCTCATACCCTTGCTTGATTCCTTCTTTAAGCGCGTCCGGTGGGTCTGCTTTCGGATCACACATATACTCATCTGCGCGTTTGTTGCAGAGATAATGGGTCTGTCCTTTTGCGAGGATGACATCTCTGTTCAGCCCAAGAAGGGGCATTACCGCGTGGACATCGCGCCAGAGCTGTTCTTGAAGCGCAATGGTCGAGGTTGCGATGATAACCGGCTTGTTCATGCGTTTGCTGTACAGCAGCACCGGCACAAGATAGCCAAAGGACTTGCCAATGCCCACGCCAGCTTCAATCGCAAAGTGCTGATCATTTATGAGGGCGTCCACAATCTCAAAGGACATATCCTGTTGCCCTTCACGCATTTCCAATCCATGCTGCGGGGCTTCATCCCAAAAGAAGGTGCTGACTTGCTCACTCATGGAGTACAGTTCTGCTTTTCTGCGCTTTTTCCGTTCCTCCGATGTATTGAATCCAAAATAGAATCTATTGTCCATCCACATTCCTCCCGGAATAGAAACCAAGGCTATCCACGTTTCAGCTCAATGCTGACGTTTCCGTTCTCGTCGATGGTCAGCATCATGTGCTTGATGTGCTTCTCATAGAACTGCCGCCGCTCTGCGGGAGACATTTCGATCCTCGTGTTTCGCAGAGCTGCATCAAACATATCGTTGACGTTCAGGTGAACGGAGTTGTCAATCCAGCGGTACATCTCCTTAAACAGTGCGTTTTTCTTGATGTCCTCGCTGTTGCCGGAGTAGAAGTCATCCAGATAGCAGTAGAATATCCCGGATTCTGCAAGTGCCGCCTTCATATCCGGTCCGCATTTTTCCCGCTCGATCATGACAAGGAATCTGGCGTCCGGCAAGGAAGAAATCAGTCCCCAGTAGTCGGAATCGCTTGAGACGATGACAAAGGAATCCACTTGCTTCTGGTAGTGTTCCTGACAGGCTCTTGCGGTGAGCTTGATGTCTACCAGTGATTTGTTCTGCTTGATCCGCTCAATCAAGATATGCTCAACGGGAATGCGGGTGTAGTTTTCAAGAATCCGCCATGCCGTAGCGGTATGTACGTCATCAAAGAGAATGATCGCCGTAATTTTCTGCATGACCTCATAATCAAGGTTTTTGAGCGTGGCGCACAGCTTGTACGGGTCAGAGTTTTCGCAGTCCACTACCAATACGGTCTTCTCACTGTCATCTATGAAGTCGTAGATATTGTTTTTTACAAAAGCCCCTGCATCGGAGACTTTACTGTATTCCGTGAAGGCGTCGCAATGCCATTGATAAAGCAGGGTAGCAAACTTCTTATCGTTATAGAGGACATTGCCCTCGTCCATCGGTACCCAGTTGATGTACATTTGATAGGGGTAGTAGGAGAGACTTGCGTAATAGATGTCCGCAGCATCTTTCGTTCCGTCCTCTGTCAAGCCGTTTGGCATAATGAACAGCTCTTTTATGTACGTCCAGTTAATCCAGATTGGAAAGAGGCTTTTGCAGTTGTTAATGCGGTCTGAAATCAGCCGGTTGATCTCGATAATGTGGTGGCATAGCTTTGTACTCGACTTTTTGATAAAGCTGATTCCGTCATTTGAAAGCTGCTGCATACTGGATGTTGGTAGGATCTCCGGCATCGAAAGAAGCCCACGGTATTCCATCCGCATGATGTCATTTATTTTCCG
Organism: Pseudoflavonifractor sp. Marseille-P3106; assembly: GCA_900169975.1. GTDB lineage: Bacteria > Bacillota > Clostridia > Oscillospirales > Oscillospiraceae > Vermiculatibacterium. The sequence continues at coordinate 991,787 of LT827126.1, read as the reverse complement.
GTAATTGCGCTCAATGGCGGTGCGGATGATACATAGATTACGAATGATACGGGCATTTTTATCCTGTTCAAGCCGGTTGTATATCTCTATCTTCGGCGGCTCGTGTTCATTTTGGAAAATACGAAGCGGGACGCCGATCAGGTAGGCAACCTTCGATACAAGCTCATAGGTACTGTCTTTGTAGGCAAGTTGTTCTCCCATGTATTCGTTGCCGTTCATCTTGACAGCAGGATTATCCATGTATGACTCCTTTCACGGTGTCGATAGCTGGTAAATGATAATTTACAGCAGCAACTACGTCTGCTATATGACTACTGGTTCACGCAATTTGACTTTCCGGATGAGAACGGCAAACCGTACCGCTCATCTGGCGGGGCAATGGTGTGGAACTCAACCTTAAAAGCCGAAATTCCACTCGGATGGACAGTTGGAGTGCTCTCAGACTGTATCGCGAAAGTTTCAACAGGGTTGAATCCCCGTGACAATTTCAAGTTAGGGAACGGTTCGATACGCTATATCACGGTCAAAAATCTAACTATGTCCGGGGTACTTGATTTCTCAGGGTGTGATACTATTGATGAAACAGCACAGACATTGATCCACCGACGTTCTGATATTAGCAAGGGTGATATTCTCTTTGCCAGCATTGCCCCACTGGGCAGATGCTATCTTATAGAGCAGAACCCGACCGATTGGGAAATCAATGAATCGGTGTTTTCCATTCGACCAAACATTGAGATGACAACGGCAGAGTTTCTGTACTCATACTTCACAAGTCCTGCATTCATAAAAGGCGCGACATCCAGCTCGACAGGAAGTGTTTTCAAAGGCATTCGAATCAATACTCTTCTGGATACGAAGGTTTTGATTCCGCCATATAGAATTGCAAGTGCTTTTTCCGCCAAAGTAAGAGGACTGTTTTCAATGCTCGACAAGAATGCAGCCGAGATTTCAACCCTTAGTGGCATTAGGGACTGGCTACTTCCTATGCTGATGAACGGTCAAGCCACCATCAGCGACTAAGCCGCTAAATTATCATTTATCTGCTCATTTTTTAGTATCATCCGATCAAGCGAGCCGACAATTCCAACAATCTTATCCTGGTACTCCTTGCTTGGAATCTTAAATTCAAGCGAAGTCAGATAGTCAATGTTTATGTTGTCCTGTGCGCTCCCTGTCGCAGCTCCTTGAATAGCGGTTCTTATGTAGTCAAAGACATAGTACATAAACAATTCTGATGATACTGCTTTATTAGCTTGAAACCCAACAACACTGTCAGGAAAGCACATCGGATATGAAAGAATAGCGGTTTCTGCTATGTTTGCAGCAATTGTTATGCAAAGAGTACCTGCGTCCCATAGCCGGCTTTGCTGTAATCCAAACTCACCATACTCTTGAGTATGGCTTGTAATGAATAGATTAGCCTCTTTAATTTCGCCGGTTTGTACAAGCGGATAGCCACCACCCGTAAATAAACGAGGGTCATTACGAGGTCTATGTTTTGATATACCTCTTGAAAAAACGCCTAAACCTGAAAGTTTTTCTGTCTTCCATGATGTATTATACTTGCTTTCATTATAAATCAAAGATTCTACCTCCTTGCTATCCGATGTATTTTCTATGTGCCAGCTTCACATTTTGTTGCTTTACCATTGCATAGTGCATGGTAGTATCAATCTTCTGATGTCCCAAGAGCTGCTGGACTTGCTCTATGGGCATTCCTTTGTCTATGGCTGAGGTTGCCAGCGTTCGGCGGAACTTGTGCGGATGCACCTTTGGGATATTTAGGCGTTTTCCGAGTTCCCGCAGTCGTGTCTCCACTCCGCCGATCAATAGCCGATCATAGGGGGCATTGAGCGAGACAAACAATGCTGGATTGCTGTCTGCCCGACCATCAAGATAGTTCTGTAAGTGGATTTTCGTCCTGGCATCGAAGTAGACCAGACGCTCTTTATTCCCCTTACCTGTAACAACACATTCCCGTTCGTTGAAATTGATGTCCTCGCGGTTGAGCGCGACCATCTCTCCGACACGCATCCCGGAGGACGCAAGCAGATCGATCATTGCTAAATCCCGTGCTGTTGTGCAGCTATCGCGCATCAGCTCCAAGGCTTCGTCAGAGTAGGTGTCTTTGATAACTTTCGCGGTCTTGACCTTGTGAATCCGTCGCACCGGACTTTTCACGATAAAGTCCTCGTCCTCCAGCCAAGAGAAGAAACTGGACAAAATGCGGCGGATATTGTCTATCGTCACTTTGCTTGACCTTCGCTGGACCTGATAGTTCGTCAGATATTTGCGAAGGTCATCCGTCGTGATTTGCTGCGCCGATTTGCCTATCCCATTCATCATCGCCTCAATGGTTTTGCGGTAGTAGCTCAGGGTTTTCTCCGAACAGCCTTCAATCCGTTTTGCAGAGATGAATGCTTCTGCCGTGTCTCCTTTATCGGGTGTAAGCCGGTCATCTTCATAACAAAGTGTGACTCCTTGTAAAGCCTCGCTCACTGCGTTCCTGAGCTGCATTAGCTGCTCATTGTTGAGGTATGGCAACATTCTCCGCTGAACCTCATTGAAAAATTGATCTTTCATCGTCGCATCTCCTTTTTGCTTTAGAGAACGACGATCAGTGGCAGTTCCTATCTTTATTTCTCTCGCCACTGGTGAGAGATTTAGAGCCGTAAATGATAATTTAGCGCATCAGTCCTCTATGGTTGCCTGACCATTCATCAGCATGGGGAGCAGCCAATCACGAAGGGCAGCAAGGCGTTCGGATTCCCGAATGTTGTCTGAAACGAGAGTTAACCACGGAATAACACTGTGGTTGAACACTTCTAACTCGTCTTTTGACGGGATATACATGGGGCGATTTTTCAGTATGGGTTTTTGTAGATGCTTCAAGCCTGTTCCCTGAAAGAACTTTTGACTGAGTTCGGGCTTAATGCTATCAAGGAAAAGATACAAATAGTCAGACAGACCATCTCTTGCCGAAACGCACCATGTATCCGTTGAATAGGCAGCTTTGCCCACATAAAACTTGACGCCAGCATTCCCGCCGGTATTCATAAAGATGTTTCTGCCGTCAATCAGCGATGATTTCCAGCGCAAAACTGCGTCACCGCTTGTAAAAAAAGGATAGCTTCCGACGGTATTCTTTGCTTGCCCTACCTGAATTGGAGATTTCTCATGTTCAATTAGAATTTCTCCGATCGTTCCATTTGTTGGCTTACCCCAAAAGCAGTGCATAAAGGTCATGTGAGCCATCTGCTGTAAATTATCATTTATCTGTGCATTATTCTCTCTTTTCCTTTCCATGTGATATAGAAGGTCGCCAATCCTCTTTTGAGTCTCATAGTCTGGAAGGTATAAATCAAGGAATGAAAATATATCCTCGTTAAAACTCGCTCTCAGTGTCATTATCGTATTACACTCAATGACCTTTCGAAAATACTTGCTTCGTAGAAAGAACGCCATGAAACGATCATAAACAATTCCCTCGGTTTTGGGTCGAAGCCTTTTCACAAATCCGCTATATGTTGCTTGCGGGTAGTCCTTAAGTGCAACACAACTCATAGCAAGCTCATCAACGGTTTCACTTGTTCGCGTGATGAGAATATCTCCCTTTTTGATTGAGTATATCTTTTGCTCTTTCTCACTCACCTCCATCAGATCCGGCAACTTATCTGGCAAAAAGATGTTATTAAAAACCGTTCTAAAAGAAGCAAACGGTGTTCCGTGTCCTGCCTGATCCTTTGTTGATGAGATACCAGATGAAATGTCGTATAAGTCGGAAAAAGCATATTTGAATAGTTTACTCATACTTCACCTTCTTTAGTTGCTCCATGATTTCCTTTTGAAGCACATTCCCCTCATCAAAGAATTGTTGGAGGCTTGCAGTGAGTTCAGCCATTTTGCTGTCAAATTCTTCTTGTGTCAGTTCAACATATTCGATCTTCACGTCAAAATACTGTCCCGCTGCAAGGGAACATTTCTTTGCTTCGATGTCTTCATAACTAACAGCAACAGAAAAGTCGTCAACTGTCTTTTTGTTGATGAATGTATCAACAATGAGGTCAATCTCGTCGGAAGTCAAGCGGACTTTTTTATTGCTTCCTTCTTGATATTCCTCGCCAAGCTTAGAGGCATCAATCAGAATAACTTTGTCAGATGATTTGGTGTTGTCAAAGAACACCACCGAGACGTTCGTTCCTGTGTTCGCAAAAACATTGGAAGGCATACTGATCACGCCATAGACAAGGTGATTATTTACGATATGTTTCAGTAGCTTTCCCTCAACACTACTCTTGGCAGTAAGAAAACCTGTTGGGAGGACAATAGCAGCTTTGCCGTCCGGCTTCATTGAGTTCAAAACATGCTGGAGGAAGCATGTGTAGATTGACATGCTTTCTTTTTTCTTCTTAGGTACATTCGGGATACCCGCCCAGAATCGGGCGGGCATTGCAGCAAGTGTCTCCCGTGTCCCAGAGAAATCAAGGTTGAACGGAGGATTACAAACCACATAGTCGAACTGTCGGAGAGTTTTTCCATCGTCGCTTCTATGGAAAGGATCGGTAAGTGTATCCCCCTGAATGGCATGGTCGAGCGAAGATACCAAACCATTGAGGATTAGATTCAATTTGAGCATCTTATTACTTTTCTGAGATCGATCCTGTGCAAAAATGGTGCAGCGATCCTCACCGACTTGATGCCCAAGAGCCATTAGAAGCGTACCTGTTCCAGCAGCAGGGTCATAGCATTCAATATTGTGTAAATCCTGTCTATCTCCGACAAGCAGCCGAGCCATAATTACAGCGATTGCGTGAGGGGTATAGTATTCCGCATAAACGCCACCGCCGTTAGTATTGTAGTCCTTGATGACATACTCAAAAACACCCGCAAAGAAATCGTAGCTCTCTGCAAAGGCATCTTCAAAGGAAAAGTTGACAAGCTTGTCAACTAACGCTCTTGCGAACGGCGCTCGTTGGGCATCATCCGTTACATAGTTCGTCAGCTTCTCAAAAAGCGGAATCTTTGTATTCTTTGTTGTTTGTGTCGAAAAAATATCGATGTTCTTGTCGGCTATATCGACCATTGTGCTATCGAAAATCAAGTCGAAATCACCTTTTGCTTGCTGATTCCAAAGAGTTGAAATCAGATGTTCAGGGTACAGTCGCAGTACATCCGGAGAAAGTGAGTCAAGCAGATCAAGCCGATCATCTTCCGGCAACTCCGAGTATGCGACCTCCCATTTTTCGGCAGCAGAAATACGAGAATCCTTCTTCTTGATTTCATAACCGAACTTATCATTCAGGAACTTATATAGAAAAATTTGTGTGATGACCTTGTATTCATTTCCGTCGTTGCCCATGCCGTAGTTGTGGCAAACAGACTTTAGGTCATCAATCAGTTGGTAGGTTTGTGTCTTTATATCCATTGCTTATCTCCTTATGCAGCGGGGTAAGTTTCGCGGTATTGCTCAAGGTATTGTTTAGTTATCCTACTCTGGATAAAAACCCTGTCCTCTCTGGTGTTGACAAGTCCCAGAGAATCCATGCCGGTCTTAATCTCCGTCATAACGGTCTGCTCAAAGTAAGCATCCTTCTTGAGAATATCGTTGCGATCATAGACTTTTCGGTCAATATCATTTTTTATGACCATCAGTGCGCTTACGATGCTTTCATCATACTCAGAGAGAATAACTGGCTTCCCTGAACTTTTCCGCTTCGCGTTTTCTTCTCTGATTCGCTTATGAACCCTTGTGAACTTGGCGTCGCCATTATACCGCCTCATCAAAGCTGCATTCTTTTTCTGCAATTCAGTGAGCTTTTGGAGTATTTCATCCATAGCACGAGAGTACGAATTGAACTCATCCATATTCTGAGGTGTAAAACCATGCTCGTGGAAGCGGGCGTGAAATGCTTCCCTCAGCGTGATGTACTCCGGATCCTCAGGGTCAATATTCTCTGAAAACCTACGAACCATTCTTTGGAGCTTTTCGTTCAACTCGACGCCGCCAGACACCATCTTCAATTCTTCTTCACCAATTTTGCTGAAATTGAATGTAATATCATGCATGGCTTCGTTGACCATGATTCTGGTCGCATCGTCATCAGAAAAAGCCTCACGCTGATTTATAATATTGATGTGCCGTTGCACCTCTGAGAGAATATCCTTCAAGCGGGAAATCTCAAAGTTTGCAAACGCAGCTTTTAGATCATCATCGCCAAAGGTTCTAACGATGTTGCAACAGTCACGAACTTCGACCAATGCCTTTTTAAGTTCAAGCAGTATCGTCTTGTCCTCAATGGTCGATATTTCTGTGCTGAAATCTTCCGCATTATCAAGCGGGTAGTCGAACAGAACTTGACGAGCCTTTTGCATACGGTCAATCAACTCCGCAGGGTCTTCCATGACCTGAGCAAGAATGTTGACCTCGTTGCCTACGCCGACCTCATCAGGATTATTGAATTTATTCAGCTCTGCAAGGTATGCGGCATTTGTCTCATCAAAATTTCTCCTTATGTCAGCGAAATCAATGATGTACCCGTAGCGATTATTGCCGTATGGTCTGTTGACGCGAGTAATCGCCTGTAAGAGATTATGATCCTTTAGCTTGCGCCCGAAGTACAAACGCTTGAGTCTTGGCGCATCGAAGCCAGTCAGGAGCATATTGTACACAATGAGAATATCGACCTTGAAATTGTCTTTGAAGTCGGTGATGACATTTTCACGAGTTTCCTTATCATCACTGTCATACAAAATAAGTCCAGCGCGGAAATGACTACGACTTGAGGCACCCGCATTCAGTTCTTCCTGTATTTCATCAAAATATGCAAAGAGCCGACGTGCCTGTTCGCTGGTTTCACATATGACCATCCCACCCAAAGTATCATCGCCGCGAATAACACGAAAGCGTTTTAAGTCGGTAATGATGTATCTGAGAAGTTCTTTAACATAATTCGGATGTTCAATGATGTCCTCTTTTTTGACGTCTTTCTTCTGAACGAGATTTTCGAGCGAGTGGTATATTTCCTCTAATTTTTCCTTGTACGATGTCTCAATATCTTCACGGATGATTTTCAGAGTATATCCGTCTTGAACAGATTTGTCATAATAGTAGGTATGAAGATAGTTACCGAAGACACGCCAAGACTCACGCTCACTTTTTAGAAGCGGCGTGCCAGTTAGCGCAATTTTGATAGAGTTCGGGTCAGCATCAAACAGATTGGACAGGAATGACCCTTCCGGCTTGTAGCCACGATGCGCTTCATCAATGATGAAGACTCTTTGAAGGTTTGTTGCATAGGCAGGGAGAACAACTTTATCCTGTCGTTCCTCAAACCGCTGGATGTTGACAACGGTGATTTCAGGTTCTCCGGTTGTCCCTTCCTGTGACTGATTTGTCCTGAATTGCTCCATCAGTTCAGAGCGCGAATTTGCAGTTTTTACAACCAAACCACGAGCCTCAAATTCTTCTTTTGCTTGCTTCATCAAATCAAGGCGATCAACTATAAAATAGAACTTTGTCACTTTGTTGATGCTTGAGAAATAATCAGTAAGCACATAGGAAAGGTGGTATGACAATGCTGTCTTGCCGCTGCCCTGTGTGTGCCAGATGATGCCCGAAGTAATACCTTCCGAGATGCGCTGACGAACAATCATCGCTGCGAAGAACTGCTGGTAGCGCATGATATGTTTCTGATCAATCTGTTCGATAGAGCCATCTTCCCGTTCTTTTGTCTTATGGTAATATGTTATTCCATACTTAATCAAGAAAAGAAGTCTCTCAGGACTACACATCGAGGTGATGACACGATTTGTTGGTGTAGTTTCCCTCAAATTTGTCTGGTACTCAGGACTCGTGTGTATTACTTGGTTGTTGAAGTCGGATAGAATCTTTTTTTCTATCTCAGGATCAACATCCGCGTATAGGTAGTCTCTGTTGTACGGCGCAACACTGTAATTCAAAGGATTCTCTTCTCTAAAACAGTTAAACGGAGAATAGCTCTTAGAGCCAGTGCAATAGAACACCCCTTGAATGGGGACGATGCCGCCCATTGCGTCGTATTCCATGTTGTTTGAGAAGAGCATCAACTGAGTAATGTTTATGAATCGACGAAACTTCTTGTTGGGGAAGCGTTGTTTATTCATTCGCTCTGCCTCGGCAACCATTCCGCCAATATTATTGGGCTTTTTAACTTCAATAAAGACGAGAGGCAGCCCGTTTACAAACAGGGTAATATCCGGCCTGAACTCATCTTCATCTCGTTTGCATGTGAACTCGGCTGTACAGTGGTAGGTGTTGTTTTCCGGGTGTTCAAAATCGATCAGCCTGACCGGAGAAATAGCTTTAAGCCGTTTGTAAAAGCTCTCGCCAATATCGTCATTATCCAACTCCTGACGAATTGTTCTGAGCATTGCTTCTGCTTCTCCGGCGTGATCTGGATTCAATTTCGCAAACTGTTCCTTGAAGATACGAATTAGAATGTTTGTATCAGGATCAAATACAGAGCCAGACATATCCTCGGATATTTTGCCAAAGTATGTATAGCCTATACGAGTCAAGTGGACAAGGGCTGGCATCTGTACCCTTGTGGCTTCGTTGAATAGGCTTCGTTTATTTGTCATGGTCATAAGCCCTCCACTCAGTAATCATTCAATCGTTTTTGATCACTCGCACAGCCTCACATATATCTCCGATGTCACAGTTCAAGTAATCACAAATGCGCAGCAAAATAGAGAGGGACACTTCTTCCCCCTTATTCAGTTTTGTCCATGTTCCGGCAGACAGCCCTACCTCATGTCGTAGAGAAGCCCTCTTTATGTCGCGTTCCAGAAGAAGCATCCATAGTTTCTTATAGCTTATGCGCACGGCAACCATCCTTTCGCTTGCTTGCATTCAACATCGCTTATAATATTATACTGGATTTCATTCTCAAAAGCAATCCGTTGATGCAGAAATTAAAGAAAAAGTTTCAACTTCTCGAACCTTCTCTCAAGGATGCAGGGCATCTCCGGTCATCAAGAGATGCCCTACTTTTGAAAGGACTATTCGCGCTGTGTGCTGCGCAGATGATCACGGTCATGGTCAGCAGAAGGAGCGAGAAACGTATCAACATTAGACTTGATCGTCTCTATTTGCTTTACTTCTTTTTTGAGCTTCGCACGTTCATCATAGAGCCGCTGTTGCTCATCAAGAAGTCGCTGCTGTTGCGGTTGCAGTGTCTTCAAGCTCGGCAGTTTTTCATCGCCCTGCATGGCAAGTAATGTGCTTCTCGCTGCCTCAAAGATCACAAGCTCGGCTTCGTGCTTTGCTTTGAAACCCGGCTTATCTTTTGCCTTCTGGAATGCGTCATATACGGGCTTGAGGCGCTGGTAGTTGGAGATGTTTTTGATAAGCGGCTGGACTTCCCGCAGACGTGCTTCAACGCCTTTCAGTTCCTTGCCGGTACGGTCATAGGAGCTGTGAACATCCTCGACCTTCTTCTCAAGATCGGCGTATTGGAGCAAGTTGTTTTCCGTGAGATAGTTGAGCGTCCGTGCCGCTTCCTTGAGGATAGTGAGCTTTGCTTTATGCTCGTAACCCTTGCTGTCGATAAGCCTGATTCGCTCCTGAATATCTCCGATGAGAGAGATGCCCTTCGGCGTGGTCTGTCTCTGACTTTTTCGGGGCGTCCGTCCGGCAATCCGCTCCTTGATGCGTTCCTCGGTGTAGTTCTCTCCGATGGTCTTAGAACGGGTAAACCGCTCCTGACCTTCAGCGCGGAAGGAGATGTATTTGCCGGGTTTGATTTCATAACCGGCTTCCTGCATGAGCCGCAGAAAATCATCGTAGTCCTTCGCTGTGATGACAAGCCGGTCGATGGTCTGCTTGAGTTTTTGCTTCCAGCTCGTGCCGCGTTTGGCTTCGGTGTACTCCTTGTAGCTCATGCCTTTGTTCTGAGAGGGAGGGATAACAGAGAGACCGTTTTCCTTACAGAGCCGGTCGCTGACCTCACGCATATCATAGTAAATCCGCTTGTAGCTCTTGTATGCGTGGTAGTCCACGAAGTCAACCGCATTGAAAATCAGGTGGTTATGAACATGGTCCTTGTCAATGTGAGTGGTCAGCACATACTCGTATTTTCCACCGAGGATTTCATCCGCAAATTGCTTGCCGATCTCGTGGGCAAGCTCCGGTGTGACCTCTCCAATTTCAAAGGACTGGATCACATGACGGGCTATGATCCTGACCGGGTTCATCCCTTTTTGCTCGGCTATTTTCCGCGTCCATTCAAATTCCCGCGCTGCGGTCTCGCTGGCACAGCCGTAGGACGAGACCAGCAGCTTCTCATCAGTCTTTTCGGGATTCAGGATGTACGCGATTGCCTTGCTCAAAGTTCCTCGGATTGCTTTGATTTTAGTAACTGCCATACTGCGTCCATCTTTTCTTTCAGCTCGTCAATATCGTCCTGATAGAATCGTCCCGTCGAGTTGATTCTGCGGCAGACGGTATTGATGTTCACGCCGATCTTGTTGATTTCGGCGGCGAGCTTTTTCTGCTCCGTGTAGTCTACAACGATGATGTAACCGTCGATCAGCATCTTCCTCGCATACGCACCGAAGTTCTCCGTGCCGATCATTTCCATCTTCTTTGCAATCGTTCGTTCTTCCTGTGGTGTCAGCCAAATCTTCTTCTGAATGTCTCGTGTTCTTCGTACCATGCTGCGCCCTCCGTCGTAAAGATTAGAAGGGTTTGGGACTATCCCAACAAGCAAAAATCTGATGTTAAGGGCAGGGTCTCCTTAACTGATTTTCCTCCGGTGGGTACTCACCGGATTTGCTTGCTAATCTCCCAAAATCGTATTTCCCGAAGATTCCTCCGTGAAATGTCCCTTCACTTTACAACGGACACAAAAAGAGCGTTTGTTGAGTACCGGATTTCAAAAAAGTCAAAAAATCATTGGATTTCCCATGTAAAAGCCACCGTGTCTGTTACATCAATATCGTCCGGCTCGATCTCAGGAGAGGCGCACTTGCTCATCGCCATGAGAGGCTGAATGCAGTCTTCGACCTCATAGCTTGTTCTGGAATACACATTGAGTTCGCCCCAGTTGTAGTCGATATTAAGTAGCTGCCCAAGCGTACCACCTGATGCTTTGCAAAGAATCTCCGCCTTTGCTCTGGCGTTCTCCGTCGCGCTGATCAGCAGCTCTTCGCTGATTCTTGCCGGGTTTTTCACAGTAAACGCAATGCTGAGTTCCGGTTGCGCCCCGCAGTCTGCAATCGCAGAAATAACCTTTGCAAGCTGTTTGCTGTCAAAGTCAAATGCAAGTTTCAAGCGATAGCTGCAAGCATATCCGACAAACTCTCGCTTGTAATTTCCTTGCCGATCCTTGACGTTCTCGTACCTTGTCTGGACATCAAAGCTCGTGGTTTTCAAGTCTTCTTTGCGATACCCAACGCAGGCTGCGGCACCTTGCAGTCTTTCGATTCTCTCGGCAGCTTCCGACATTGCGCGGTCATAGGTCTCAGATAAGGCTTCAATATTCAGGGAGAGGATAATGTAATCTGGTCTTGCGGAAACATTGCCTGTTCCTTTTACGGTGACTGTTCTCATTTTTTCCCGTCCTTTCTGGAATTGAAGTCCTCATCAATACGTTTTTTCCAATTCGTACCCAGCGGTACGCTGCATCGGACAGCGGAAACCGCTTCGCTCAGAACTTCATAGTTGAGTTGCGTTCCCTCGCGGTCAGAGTGGTAATTGACCGCTCGATCTGCTCCAATTCCAAAATGCTTTGCCGTCTCAACTGCATCAATGTTTGCACCGAGGAAAAGAAACTCCCAGCCGTACTTTTCCTTCTGTCGTTCAATCATCTTCTTGACCTTCTCGCTGTCATAACGGCGGCTTGCATTCTCCATGCCATCCGTTGTGATGACGAACAGTGTGTGTTCAGGGACATCCTCTTTTCTTGCGTACTTATGGACATTCCCAATGTGATGAATCGCTCCGCCGATAGCATCCAGAAGCGCGGTGCAGCCGCGAACGGAATAGTCCCTGTCGGTCATCGGCTCCACCTTCTGAACCGGCACACGGTCATGGATAACCTCGCTCACGTTGTCAAAGAGAACGGTAGAGATCAATGCCTCGCCATTCTCTTTTTTCTGCTTTTCAATCATGGAGTTGAATCCTCCGATGGTGTCTGTTTCCAGTCCGCTCATAGAGCCGCTGCGATCAAGGATGAATACGATCTCCGTCAAGTTCTTTCTCATGTTTTGTACCTCCGTATATAAAAATATGACTGCTTGGTGTCTCACCTTACAGTCATATTGTACTTCGGTATTCACTTCATTTGGTCGCATGGCAAGCGACATTATTCTAAGGACAAGAACAGCTCTCCGTCAATGCTTAGGATGTCATCCATCGGAATCTTCGTGCCGTCCTGCATGGTAATCAGGCGCTCAAAGTCATCAACCTTTATGACTGCGCCGGTTGCAGTTACATACACACCGCCAGCTTTGCGCTCATCAGGTTTGAAGTAGGTTATTTCAACCTCCGGCTCTTCATCAAGGGCATCCATGAGAAGCTGATACCTCATGTTCAAAGCGGTCAAGGCTCCCTCATCAAGCTCAATCCTTTCGTCAGTCAGACGTCCGGTTTCCTTGATTGCAGAATCATAGCCGGTGAGGGCGGCAAAGGGCGCAAACTGCGCTGCACGATCTGACATCGGCATTTGTGGTCGCGTTTTGGAAACGTGGTGAGGAAGTCCCATGATCTCGTCGTATTTTCCGTTCACGCCTTATGCCCTCCAATCTGCGCATTGCGGTCTTTCGCGGTTGCACCTTCTTCAAGATTCATTGCCTTGAGGATGGCGTTCTTTCCATACTTCTTCTTGATGGCAAGCGTGGCGGCTTGTATCTTCCGCTCACGCTCCAAAGCGGCATCTTCGGCTTTCTGTTTTTCCTCTTCGGCGGCATAGTCGGTAAAGAGGTCGAGCTGGACAACCCCGTCATTTTTCTTCGGCGCGTCCGCTTCCGGCAGGACATGATTTGCCACAACATACATACGGCGGACAAGCAGATTCTTGTCCACGATCCGGTCGAAGAGTTCTGACACAGCACACATTATTTTGCGGGTAGATGATGTGTGACCGTCGAGGTTGATAGAGCCGTGCGCCTGTTTCGGAATCTCCCGACCGTAGGGGTCTTTCTCGACTGCGCCGTGATACTTTGCCCGTCGTGCCGGATCGGTCAGGTTCTCAATGTCGTAGCCAACTGTGAGAACCATCTGGTCGGTGACAAGCCCCTTGTCCACCAAGTCCAGCACAAGCAAATCCGTCATTTCCCGCACAACCAGCTTCGCCTTCTGCGGCTCATAGGGGCAGTGCAATACCTGACCGGAGCTGAGGCTGTTGGAGCTGGGGCGGTACGCCTTGATTGCTTCAATGGTGGTCGGTTCCCAGCCCCACGCATGGTCGATGAGCAATTCCGCATTCTTGCCGAACAGCTTATAAAGTAAGTCTTCGTTCCGCTCTGAACAGAGGGCAACATCACCCATGGTGAACATCCCGTTCTGCTCAAGTTTCTTGGCAATGCCCCGACCCACGCGCCAGAAATCCGTGAGGGGCTGATGCGTCCAAAGCTCGTGCCGGAACTTCATCTCATCCAGCTCTGCAATACGGACGCCGTTCTTGTCGGCGGGGATGTGTTTCGCCACAATGTCCATTGCCACTTTGCAGAGGAAAAGATTCGTGCCAATTCCTGCGGTTGCTGTGATGCCGGTTGTCTCAAGCACATCGAGAATGATCTTCATGGCGAGATCATGGGCGGAGAGCTTGTAGGTGTTCAGGTAGTCCGTCACATCCATGAACACCTCGTCGATGGAGTAGACCACAATATCTTCCGGGGCAATATACTTGAGATAAACCTGATAGATGCGGGTGCTGTACTCCATGTAGTACGCCATCCGAGGCGGCGCAATGATGAAGTCAATCGCCAGAGACGGGTCTGCTTGCAGCTCCGAGAAGAAGTGCGATGTGCCGTCCAGTCTGCGTCCCGGCGCGTCGTGCTGCCGTCCGGCATTCGCTTCCTTTACTCGCTGCTTGACTTCAAACAGCCGCCCGCGTCCGGAGATACCGTAGCTCTTGAGGGAAGGAGTGACGGCAAGGCAGATGGTCTTATCCGTCCGGCTTTCGTCTGCGACAACGAGGTTTGTGTCCAGAGGATCTAAGCCACGCTCCCTGCACTCCACAGAGGCGTAGAAGGATTTTAGGTCGATTGCGATGTAAGTGTGTTGCTTCACCTTCTTTGCCTCCGCTTTCTTCTTAGATCAGCTCTAATGACATTTCATTGGAGCTTTTAATGTTGAATACGATACGCCATTCAATATCACCCTCCACCGGCTCAAAGTGTAGAGAGGAACAAACTGCATGAAGTTTTTCTTTTGAGCTGCCTCCACACACGATTGCGATTGGACCGTCCGCTCCGCCGATAATGCCAATACAAGCAATATCGTTTCGTGCCTCTGGTGCATAGCGGTCAGAGCATGGCGCAATTTTCAAAGGTTTGTCCCCCTCAGCGCAATCACAGATTGAAATATCATCGTTTGGTTCAGGAGAAAACGTATAGCTCATGGCGGTAAAATGCGTCGGATAAAGCCAGCGGTCAGAACCGAAACGCTTTTCGGAAATTGTCTGCTGCTCTAATTCCTGTACAGTCAATGTGTATTTTTTTCCACTGACCGGATGGAGAAAAGAAAACGAATCACCGGGAGCGTGTGCCTTGAAATGTGGTCCCGGAACACGACACGACTGCTGCTCCATTGTAAGGGAGAGGGCTTTTATTTCAGGACGGCGTTTGCTTGTCCACGGAAAAGCTGCCCGAAAAATCATCCATCCATAGGATGTATCCAAATCATAGTGTTCCAATGCCCACTTTGCTTCCGCTTCATTGATCACCCCGTCTGGCAAACATGGATTAAAGACCACGGAACAGCCGTGGGAGGTCAGCATTGTTTTCCCGTTCAATTCCAAACGAGGAATAAAGTCAACGCAAAGTGGATTGTCTAAATCTATCTGCATTTGCTGCTCCTGCGTGAAGTATTCGCAGGAGTCGTTTTCGGGGTGTAAATCCCATTTAGTTATGAACTTGCGAATGTCTTCTTCCGGGGTGCGCATACAAAAGTCCATGACGAGTCCCTTGCTGCAAGAATACGCCGCAGGAATAACCCAACGATGCCTCGCCCAGTCAAATTGCTTATTCAACCGGATTTCCGTTCCGGCACGGTCTTTTCCCGAATGTCCCCAGAAGTTTCCCTCAAAGTAGACCTTCCACTCGGGCATGGTCGGTTCTGCTTCTGGGTTCATATCAACATCATAATAGTCCTCGGTGTACTTGATCTTGCTATAATCAAAAGATGCTTGCAGCTTTTTGATGTATACCCACGGCTGTTCCATAGGCGTCAATTTCATTTTCTCAGCAAGCTCTGATAGCGTTCTTTGCTGATCCTGCGTTGGAGGGTTGTCCTGCAAAAAGGCTTCAAACTGGGCTTTATCCCACATCCACGCCTGTTCCAGCGCTGCCGAATCACTGCAAGCAAGGAGCAACCTCAGAAAGTCTTCAAAATCGTTTGCCAGCGGATGAACAAAATCCGGAGCCGAGTTCATGGGACTGACGGAAAATACCATACCGCCAAAGCCTCGAACAAAGCAGAAGTGGATGCCGTCCACACCCGCCCAGCCAAAAATAGATGCACCTTTTGGCGTGCAAAAGTATGGGTTGTTATCTTCACGACGCTCCACTCCTACGGAAGAGAGGTCAATACCACTTCGCAAAAATTTCTGAAACACTTTATCCATAGACCTTATGCTCCTATTAAACTTTGGTCGAAGGCAAACAGAGCCTCGTTGATCTCAAAGACATTATAGTTCCCATGCTCCACGAAATACTCCACGATGATGTCAAACTTGTTGGAGTGGGAGAGCGCAAAGCCAGCCTTCATGAGCATATCCTTCATTTCAACAAGCGGCAGCTCAAGGGCAATGGCAAATGCAATGGCGGTGGGCTTGGAAGGCTTGTAGGACTTGTCCGAGCGGATCTTCGAGAAGAGCTTCCGGTCAATATTCGCCTTCTTATAGCACTGCGCGTCCGTCATGCCGCGCTCATCAATCTTTCGCAGAAGCATCTCGGAAAAACTCTCGTCGATCTGTCCCAGCGCGTCATCAAGGGTTGCCGCCTTTTTGGGGGCAGCCGCCGCAGAGACGGGAGGCATGAGCTGTTCGATTGCATCTTCATCGCAGACGGATGACTCGCAGGGCATCGGCTCGTCCATCCGGAAGGCGTTCATCCTGCGCAGACGCTCGGAACGAGGATCGGTATGCTCATCCACATAGCGGTCGTCTATGTACGCTGCAATGTCGGCAAACAGCTTGCCGCTGATCTGATAGGCTTTGCGGTCGAAAATGACGATGTACACCGTCATTTCATTTTCAAGAAGGAAGCTGCCAATGGTGTCAATCGCCGTTTTGAGAGCCTGATCCTTCGGATAGCCGAAAATGCCGGAGGAAATCAGCGGGAACGCAACAGACTCGCAGCCGTATTCTTTCGCCAGCATGAGCGAAGTCCGATAGCAGGAGATCAGCAGTTCGCGCTCACCATGCCGCCCGTCATACCAGCGCGGACCGACAGCATGAATGACATATTTGCAGGGCAGCTTATAGCCCTTCGTGATTTTTGCGCTCCCGGTTTTGCAGCCGTGGAGCGTTTCACATTCCACCAGCAGCTCCGGTCCTGCGGCACGATGAATGCAGCCGTCCACACCGCCGCCACCCAGCAGCGACTCGTTGGCAGCATTGACGATGGCGTCCACCTTCATTTTTGTGATGTCATTTCTGACGATTTGAAGCGGCATGATCAAGCCCTCCCATTCGGTTACTTCGCGCCGGTCAGCAGCTTGTCCAGCGGGATTCTTTCCGGGTATTTTCCCTCGGTCAGAATGTCATATAAATACCTGTTATCCAGAATCATATCATCCCGGATAAGCTGCCAGTTTGCCTTTTTCCTGAAAAACACCTTGAAGATCAGGAAGTTCATGATCGCCCCAATTACCGGCGTGGTCATGCCGAAAGCCTCGGTGTGAGAGAAATGGCATCCTGTTTTGGTTCTTTTCCCTTCAAAGGTGATGAACGCCGTTTTCTTGTCGCTCCGGAATACAATGCGGAAGTGGTTTTCATCCTGTTCGCATTCCGTAATTGTGCCGGTCACATCGTAGTCCAGCCCCATGACGATCTCGCGGAAGCGGATCTTGCTTCCTGCGTTATAGTTTCCGTTATAGAGATTGCATTCGATGTGGTAGGGACTCCATTTCACAAACTCTTCCTCAAAGTTAGCAGTCCATGCCTTTAGTTTGTCATAGGAAGCCGGAATCTCTATCTGCTCTGTAAGAACAATCATTGTCAGTTTCTCCTATTCTGTCAAAGCGGCATCGGCGTCCGGGCAATCAGAATGACCGCCAGAATCGCGCCCACAAATGCAGCAGCCCCTATGACTGCCAACACCTTTTTGCCGAGTTTCTTCTTCGCTGCCTTGCAGATCAGAGCGGCGCAAGCCATGCAGACAGCCGCCGCTACAAGTGCAATGCCCAGCGTTTCCCATAGCCAAGATAGTTCATATAGGATTTTCACGCGATCATCATCTCCTGTTCGTTAAACTGGAATTTGTCTATTCGTTTGTTTCTCTATAAACTGTCATTCCGAGTATTTTAATTTCGAACCCATCAATATATGGTTTTACACCATCTACTTCTGGTGCAAGTCGGTGTATTTTTGTAACCTCATACACTAATGCTTTATACCTAACACTTCCGCCGTCTTTTAAGTTCATACGAACAGGGGTTAATAGGATTACTAAAACAACTATAATTGCAATTACCACAAAGAATTTCTTTTTCATACAATCACACTCCTTTGCCAAATCCCGATTTATAGTCTTCTCAAAGTCCAAGTCCATCAACCCACGCCGCAAGCTCCTGATGCCCGACATTGCCCTTGAAAACCTTGCCGTCCATCAGCTTTGCGCCTTTGCAGCTCGGCGCAAGGCGCTCGTTCGTCTTGCCAATGTCGCTTCCGCCGGAGGTTGCAAACGGGATGATCGTCTTGCCGGTCAGATCATAGCTCTCAAGAAACGTATTGATAATCGTCGGCGCGACGTACCACCAGATCGGGAAGCCCACAAAGATGGTATCATAGTCCTTCATGTTGTCCCGCTTGACGGCAATCTCAGGACGGGAGGCAGGATCGTTCATCTCAATCGTGCTGCGGGCTTTCTTGTCCATCCAGTTCAGATCAGCTTCCGTGTAAGGCACCTTCGGCTCAATTTCAAAGATGTCTGCGCCGATTGCCTCTGCCAGCGTCTCGGCAACCTTCGCGGTCACGCCGGACGCAGAAAAATACGCTACAAGTTTCTTGCTCATGGTGTTTTATCCTTTCAATATCTTCGTAAGCTGCTGTGCAGATGCACCCGGCAGGATGGAGGAAAGATGCTGCATCATGCGCTCTTTGGATTCCTGCGGGTCTCGCTGATATGCAGATGTGATAAGGTCGTACCCGAAAAGTTCTTCCGGCGTCGCATACTCTGCGACACCCCAGCCATAAGGTCTTCCGTATCTGTCCTGCATATAGACGAAATCCGCGATGCAGACATAGCTCTGCATTTGCAGCCGCGTGATGCACGTCTCAAAACCGGTGTTGCCGCCCTTGCGGTAGTTCAGAGCCTCTTTCAGCCGTTTGGAAAGCATCCTGCCTTCACCGGCTATGGCTTCATATAGCTCCTTGTCCTTGTAGGACGCCAAGCCATCATCCCAACGGGCGTCAAAGTCATAGCCGTCACGCCGGAAGTTTGCGAAGTCAGGTATCCACTCCCGGCTCACAAAGCCAGCCTTCTTGTTGAAAAGTTTGCCGTAAAGACATTTGCCGCTCCGCGCAGCCGGTCCTTTCCATTCCCACGGACCATCTACATCATCCGCAAACCACAACTCCGGCAAACAAAGCTCTTCAACAGAGAAGCCGTGAATCTCATTCCGAAAGAAGGGCAGAAAGCCGTATTGCTCGACAGCGGCAATCAAACCATCTGCACTATGTAGTTGTCTGGCATATCTCTTTGACATTACTCCGCCTCTTCAATCACGCCATAATCAATCAGGATATTCTTCTCCGCATACAGCGGGTAAACAACACCCATCATCTCATACTGATAACGTCTTACGCGGCGATGCTCCTGAACCGGCTCCGGTGCATACGCAGCGGTTTCGCAGTGCGCATACTCCGGCATTTCCGCAAGATCATCCCGAACGGCACGGATAAGCGCGTCTGCCACATCATCAATGTTCTTGCCGGTCTCCACGGCAACCAGTTCGTGCTTCCGAACTGCCTTGTCCAGATCACCGGGGGAACGGAACAGTTTGTACTTCATCATGCACGTCCTTTCTCTCTATCGGTCTGTCTATTCTTCCTGAAATCTGTTCTTTAGGGACGCAATCATCGCTTGTGCGGCAATGCTCAGATACAAAACTCCAATTTCATAGATAAAGTCGCGGTCGATCACGATAAAGTAATCTCTAACGTGTGTAAAAACCAGTTCCAGCAAGTCCCTGTACAGTGGATCATCAAAGGGCTTGAACCGTGCAAACTTGCTTTTGGCAGCATCCCATGTCATAGACGCCTCGCCCTCATCACTGGTCATCGCCTCGCAGAGAATCATGCTGACGCCCATTTTCCCGTTGCCGGTCAGGAGCTCTCCTTCGTAATAGCTGAGAAGGTCTTTCTTGCGTCGGAGCGGAACTACGTCGCAGTTGTCATCCAGCTCAAATGCAATCAGCTCCGCCGCGAGTTCCCGCCAGACCGCATATCCGGCGTTAATGGTTCCGTCCTCTTCGCGGCTGATGGTATCGTCCATGCAGTATCGTTCATAGAAGTTGTCTCCGCCAAGCTCGTTGCGGGTGCAGAAGATATGCGCCAGCTCATGCAGAAGAATGTGCTTCAACTCTGCCGGATGACGCGCTATGTCTGTGCGCAGAAGGATTCCGTCCGCGCCGTCTCCTGTGCCGACGAATGCAGAGGCGTGAAAGTCAAAATAGCCGTCCTCTGTATATCGGTCTTCCAGCCGGTCAGGAAAATACTGCTTGCAGAACTGCTCAAAGACTTCCTGCTGGTTTTCCGTCTGAAAGCAGCGCAGTACAAGGTTGTCCTCACTGAACTCTGCCCCCAAGCGTTCGTTAAAGATGGAAGCGGCATAGAAAAGGGCTTCTTTATAGTCGTTGTTGTTCATCTAATTGCTATCCTTCATCCTCATTCAGCCCTCCGGTCTGACATTTTTCAGAAAGTCAGAGTGCGGTACATAAGGCAAGTTGAGCTGCCAGCCCATGCGGTTCAGTTCGTTGAGCTTGATCAGCATCAGGTTGATGTTTGTTCCCATTGCAGCCGAGAGCTGCACCACATCGTAGTCCTGCTTCATCAGGTCAATCAGCTCATCATCATCAATGATCAGGTGTGAGGCAAACGCATTCGCCTCATATTCGTGTTTTGTGCGCATATCGAACAGCACGAACTCCGGGAGCGGTTCGTTTCCTTTGGCAAGATCACGGTGAAAGGTATCATGCCCGATCTCGTGACCGCAAACCATTTGCATGATCAGATACTCCATGTTGGAGTTCAGAAGAATATGCCGCTCTTTATGGCGGTAGGTGTACATTCCGAGCAGATCGTTCAGATTGTCAAGAAAATGGAGATGAATGCCCAGCTCACGGGCAATCTTCAAGGTATCTCTTGTTCCACAGCTTTTGACAATGCTGTTCGCCTTTTTGTATATTTCCTCGGAGCGAATTATCACGGGACCTTCACCCCTTTCATGTTGAAAACAGTCAAAGTAAATCCGTCAAGAAACCGAGACGTAGACAGTTATTCCTCTGCGTCCGTACCGGTCTTCTTGTATTTCTTCGGCGTGTATTTCTCAACATTCCGGGCTTTGGATTCCCAATATATATCCTGCAACGCCTTCATCACCGCATCCTTGTCCTGCTCGGACAGCTTACCGCCCGCAAACAAACCGGACATCCCTTCAATCAGGTCCTTTGCCTGTTTCATGCCACGGGAGCCGTACTGCTCGGATGCCTGAACCACAAACTCTTCGTCCTCGGTCAGCAGATAGTTCACATCCACCTTGAAGTATTCCGCGATTTTTCTGTAAGCGTCCTTGGTACGGGGAAAGGAAATGCCGTTCTCGTACCGGGTAATCATACGCCTGTTGATCCCCAGTGCATCGGCTACTTCCTGCTGGGTCAGCTTCCGCTTCTCCCGTTCAGCCTTGAATTTCTCTCCAAACGTCATTTTGGTAATCACTCCTGTTCACAAAAAGTTTGCGACATCAAATTGCGCAAGTCTATTGACAAAGGCACTTGAAGTGCGTATAATAATGACTGAGCAATCCAACTACTCATAGTATATCCTGAATTGCTCATCCTGTCAAGGGGTATGAGTAGTTGTACACGAAAAAGTTACATCTTTTGAGCAGTTCAAATGGACAGGCATTTATGCTGCCGAAGATCATCCGTACCGGCATACACCGGTATGAGGGAACAGGAGTGAGAAAAACAGAAATGGCTACACAGTACAGAAAAGCATACGTCCCGGTTACGCTGGATGTGGACAAGGAGGGGGCAATCCTCCCTCGCCTTATCTGGTGGGACAACGGTGTAATCTTTCAAATCGACCAGATTCTATACAAATGCCGCGCCACATCCAAAAAGGTTGGGGGCGGAGGCATCCGTTACACAGTTCAGATTCGCGGAAAGGAGTCATTTCTTTTCCACGAAGGAGACAAGTGGTTCGTCGAAGCAAAGGAGGACAACTGCTCATGATTTTATCCCAGCGCCAACTTGAAGAAATTGCAGCATCAACAACGAAGGACTTCAACCGGTTCTTTTTCGGGGATGAGGCGGACAAGCCCGACCGATCAGCTTTGCCAACACCCATTGATCAGTTTGCAAAGAACTATCTCGGTCTTCGCGTATCATTCGCCCGTCTCTCGCCGGACGGAAGCATCTGCGGTGTCACTGCCTATGCCGACACTGAGTACAAGATCACGGAACTTGGTATTACGCGCACACTGGCTTTGAAGCGTAATCAGGTCATCTTGGACGAGAGCTTCATTCGATCCGGCAACGTGCAGCGGCTCTGCGCCAAGCGCAGATTTACCCTTGCCCACGAGTGCGCCCATCAGATTCTCTTCCAACTGGAATCGGAAGAGGTAAAGGCTTCCTGCGAAATGAAATATTCCGCACGGACAGCCTATACGCCGCGAGAGCTGAAAACCCGCGAGGACTGGAACGAGTGGCAAGCAAATGTCTTGGGCGCGGCGATCCTGCTTCCTCAAAAAGAGGTTGACCTGGCAATGCGTCGGTTTGCAGAAACGCCGCTGATCAATTACGAGGGGAGGTATTCGTATGGTGATCACTTAACGCTGCGCCTTTTCTGCCGGTTGTTCGGTGTCTCAAAGACAACGGCGTCTATCCGCCTTCGTCAGCTCGGCTACATGGTAGATCGTCCATTCAGTGAGTATGTTGACCCATTGGAGGTGTGGTAATGAAGAGAGCATCCATTCGGGTTCAGGAACCGACGCCGGAGCTGATCGAAAAAATCCGCAGGGCAAGAGTTGCCATTTCCCAGCAAAAGCCCCGATACCTGAAATGTCCGTATTGTCAGCATAATGCCATTGCTGTCTACGAGGACACGAGGGGTCATGTAGAATCCAAGTGCAAGAAATGCGGGCGGATCACAGTCTTTGATGTGCTGAATATGAGAAGACTGCGACCGCGTACCAAGTAAGAACCGGAGGACAAGCCTCTGTTCTAAAATAAAATATATGTCATAGCTGAGCTGTGGAGCCGCCTGATAGGTGAAGTCATCCTAATGCCGCATGAGACAGAGTTTAATTGCTCTGTTTTATCGGCATGGGATTCAAACCTCACCGTCATGCGGCTCTTTTTCTGTCTTCACCCTTCCCGCTGCTCCCGCGCAGCGGAAAGGATGAACAATGAAAATCCCTAAGACCCCTATCGCGTTCGATTACGACCTCTGGACTACGGAGGACGGCAAGTGCATGGTGCGCGTGAAACGAACCGGCGAAGTTTCCGAGGTTGACCGCAAGGTTATGAGAATCCTTCGCGCAGAGGAAAAGCGGATCAGACGCTCGTATGGCTCTGACAACACCTCTGAGGATGAGGACGGCGCAGAGAAAATTTCTGATACCGTGCTGTCCCTTGACGCTATGCCGGAGGACGATGTGAAGTCCGCTGCATGGCTGGCAGACTCCCGCGACTGCATGGAGGAACTGATCACCGCCCTCAAAGAGAAGGAGCTTCTTTCCATTCTGACCGAGAAGCAGCGCGAATTGTATCTTGCGATGACTCGTGAAGGACTGACTCTTCGAGAGTTTGCCCGAAGGAAAGGCATCGGCATCAGAGCTGCATTTGACCTCAAAGCAGCGGTGCAGAAAAAATTTCAAAGAATTTTTTGAGCGGTACTCAACAAACGGCAAAAAGATGTCCGTTGTAAAGTGAAAGGGTCAATCAGACCACTTCACTGCTCCTTGAAAACTGAATAGTTCAGTGCTGCGGATCTTTCCGCTTCTGCGAAGCAACACAGCTTCCGACGCCAAGACCTCCCGAAAGGGAGTGAGCGACCTCCGGAGAGCTATAACAGTCGTGTGGTGCGGCTGCTTGCGACGATGCAGATGCCGGGTATAATGATACTTCCGTCTTTTCTTTGAATGGGCGGCTCGGAGCGTTCCTCGGAGGGGTGAGAGTCCCATGATACCGATTGACCATTGGTAGTCCGCAGCATTCCCGGAACTGCAAAGTTCTTCTGGCAGGGGCGCGAGCTGCAAATATGCCGGACAATGAAACAAACCCAAAAGAAACTTACTATATAGTTTCAGGATGAAAACTATGTGGCAGGGTATCTTCACAAGATGCTCTGCCATATCCTTTTGTCCTGAATAATTCCACGAAACAGGAGGTGCTTAGAATATGATGGGCATTGAAACAATGAAAAACGTCAGCCCGAAAACGGTTGACCGTAGCACACTCGTTCAGAGAAGCAGCATCCGGCTTGATCCTGCGGCACCGCGAGAGGACAGACTGAGGGAGTTCATCAAGCAGATCAGAAATCCCTATTGTTATCTGGACGGGAAAACTGTGGTGAAGATCAGCTTCGCCGCGACGGACACGACAATGGAAGATTGTCTGGAACACTATCTGAGAGGTCTTTGATTTATGAACAGTCTGAATCTTTTCACCCGGTTCTATGGACAAGCGATTGAGCCTGTGGTATAATGAAATCGGTCAAAAAAAGAAGAATACGGATTAAGCCGCTTGCCCTGATGGTCATGTGGCGTTTTCGTGTTCCTCTTCATAAGAGTTGAAGCAAGCCTTCGTCTTTCTGATTTGATGTACCACACCAAACAGAAAAACGGAGGTTATTTTTATGCCAGATAAGGTTTACCGCACGGCGATCTACTGCCGTCTGTCCCGTGAGGATGGAGACAAAGTAGAAAGCAACTCCATCGCCAGCCAGAGAGCCATCTGCGAGGACTATATCGCACGGCATGAGGATTTGGAGCTTGTCTGTGAGCCGTTTGTGGATGACGGTTACAGCGGCGTTTCCTTCAATCGTCCTCAGTTCAAAAAGCTGGAAGAGGCAATCCGCAAGGGTGCGCTTGACTGCATTGTGGTCAAGGATCTCAGCCGCTTCTCAAGAAACTATATCGACGGCGGACGCTACATTGAGAAGATTTTCCCGCAGCTTGGCATACGCTTCATCGCAATCAATGATGCGTATGACAGTCTGACCGGTGATCCGCAGTCCGACTCCTTTGTTATCCCGTTCAAAAACTTGATTAACGATTCTTACTGCAAGGACATCTCCATGAAAATCCGAAGCAGTCTGGAAGTCAAGCAGAAGAGCGGTGAGTTCGTCGGCTCGTTCGCCCCTTACGGCTACATGAAATCGCCGGAGAACAAAAACCAGCTCATCGTGGATGAAGCGGTCAGCGAATATGTGCAGATGATCTTTTCCATGTACAAGGACGGCTTCTCCATCGGACGTATTGCAAAGCGTCTGAACCAGATGGGCGTCCTGTCCCCAATGGAATACAAGCATTCCGCCGGTGTGAAGTTCGATACCGTCTTCAAGACCAGCGATACCGCAAAATGGACATACAAAGCCGTCCAGCGTATTCTCACCAACGAGGTTTATATCGGCGTTCTGGCTCAGGGCAAGCGCGGCACTCCCAACTACAAAGTCCGCGTCGTGAAGAGCAAGGATGAATCCGAGTGGGTCAAGGTTGAAAATGCGCATGAAGCTCTTGTGTCCTACGAGGACTTCATGGCAGTCAAGGTCATGATGCAAAGGGATATGCGCTGCTCACCCGATCAGGACGAAGCACACCTGTTTTCCGGCTTTCTGTTCTGCGGAGACTGTCAGCAGCCAATGATCCGCAAGACCGTCCCATCGAAGACGAAAAAGTATATCTACTACGTCTGCTCCACCAATAAGCACAGCCGGACGTGCAGCACGCACAGCATCGCCGCAAAAGAGGTTGAAGAGAAGGTCTTCCGTGCCATTCATGACCAGATCGAGCTTGTCATCAATCTGGAACACGCGCTTGCGATGATAGAACGGCTTCCGTCTCAGAGCCGTAAGGCTTTCAATTACGAAGCTCAGATCGCCAAAATCGAGGAAGAGATTGAACGGTACCAAAAGCTCAAGCTGGGGCTTTACGAGAACTTCATCGGCGGCGTCATTGATAAATCGGAATACTTCGAGTTCCGCAGCAGCTACACCAAAATCATTGAGGACAAACAGGAGGCACTTCTGTGGGTCAAAAAAGAAATGAAGCAGACGGTGACAACCGGCACGACCGAACGGAACTGGGTAACGCTTTTCAAGCAGTATGAAAACGTCGAAGAACTGAACCGCCGTGTGCTGATGTCCCTTGTTGACCGCATCCTGATTCACGAAAACCATGCAATCGAAATCGTCTTCAAGTATAGGGACGAATACCAGCAGACGCTTGAATACATTCTCGGCTATGCCGACGAACTGGATATTGCCGTATAAAGGAGGGATGAGCAAATGGCAAGAAAAAGCAGAAAACAAATTGCAGTCGAAGAGCCGGTTATCGAATCTGTTTCTTCCGAGGTCTTCTCAACAGCCATCTATGCCCGTCTTTCCGTTGAAAACAGCGGCAAGTCCGAAAAGGTGGATGTCATCGCAAATCAGATTGAGATTTGCAAGTCCTACATTGCAGAGCGTCCCTACCTGAATCTGATAGATACCTATGTGGACAACGGACGAACAGGAACGGTTTTTGATAGACCGGAGTTCAACCGGCTGATGAACGACATCCGCACCGGCAGGATCAAGTGCCTTGTAGTTCGTGATCTCAGCCGGTTCGGGCGTGACTACATCGAGGCTGGAACCTATCTGGAACGGGTCTTTCCGCAGATCGGGCTTCGGTTTATCGCCATCAAAGAGAACTACGACAACTTTGATACGGACGGCTCCGGCGAAAGCCTCATTATCCCTCTGCAAAACATGATCAACACCCTTTACTCGAAGGACATCTCCCGCAAGGTTTCTACTGCGCTCAAAGCACAGATGGAAAGTGGAGAGTTCAAGAAGCGCAATCTCCCGTATGGTTATCGCTGGGATGAAGAACACAGCAATATGGTTTTCGATGAAGAAACCGCACCGATTGTCCGGAAGATTTTCCAATGGAAAATTGAAGGACTGTCCCTTCCTGCGATTGCAGACCGGCTTGATGCAATGAACGCGCCCAATCCGGAGTTTCAGAAGTATCAGGTCGGCGTCCGCACAGGCAATGCTACGGCAAAGAAGATTTGGAACAAGTCTTCACTGACTACCATTCTGGATAATCCCCATTACGTCGGAGATACCGTTCTCGGACGGACGCTGAATGCCATCTACAAGGGCGTCAAGAATCAGCATATCGACCGCGAGGAATGGATCGTCTTTCCCAACACCCATGAGGCAATCATTTCCCGTGAGGACTTCCAGAAGGTACGAGAGCTGCGCGACGCTGCTGCAAGGACAAGGGTTGAGAAGATGGAGCGCACGGAGGAAATCCGCGCTACGCTGATCAATCTCTTTGAAGACAAAATCGTCTGCGCAGACTGCGGCAGGAAGCTCTATTTCCATCGCAAGCGCGTTGACAAGCGTAAGGACGGCGCATGGTACGCCTTCTATGAGTGCAGTTCATCCGTCAAGCGTGGCAATCTTTGTACGCCGCACTATACGCGGCAGGACAAACTCGAAGCCGATGTGCTTGCGGCGATCCAGCTTCAAGTCAAGGCGGCTCTCAATTACGACAAGCTGCTTGCCAAACTGAGAAACAGTGAAGGCGAACGCAGCATCCGCGATCAGCAAAATGCGCTCATTACAAGCCTGAATCTGAAACTCAGCGGTATTTCCAAGAAGCGCACCCGTCTCTATGAGGACTTCACGGAAGGCATTCTCGATGAAGAGGAATACGCCTTTGCCAAGAAAGCCTACGATGAGCAGTATGCCGATCTTTCCCGGCGGTTGGATGAAGCGGTTCAGCGGAAGGTGAAGTTTGCCGAGGCAATGTCCGAGGACAACAAGTGGCTCACGCTGATGAAATCCGTCAGCGGTGCAGAAAAGCTCTCTCAGGAGTTGGTTGACGAGTCCGTAGAGCTTGTGAAAGTCCATGAGGACGGCTCAATCGAGCTGGTCATGAAATACGGCGATATTTATGCTCTGACCGTTCAGAGTATCAAGGAAGTACAGGAGGCGATGTAAATGAGCAAGGAATACAACATCGGCATCTACATCCGCCTCTCAATGGCTGATGAAGATACCGGCTATGGCAGCAAGGCGGAAAGTGACAGCATCGGCAACCAGCGTATGCTCATCAACCGCTTTCTTGACAATCATCCGGAGCTGTCTCGCTGTCAGCGGTCTGAGTTTGCGGATGACGGTTATACCGGCACGAACTTTCACCGTCCTCAGTTCACGCAGATGATGGAGAAGGTCAAGCGCGGCGAGATTAACCTGATCTGCGTCAAAGACTTTTCCCGCTTTTCTCGTGACTACATTGAAACGGGAAACTATCTGGAATGCACTTTTCCATTCATGGGCGTCCGCTTTATTTCCATCAACGACGGCTATGACAGTGACGATTACAAAGGCACAACGGGCGGTCTGGAAGTGGTTATGCGCAACATCATCTACGCCGCATACAGCAAAGACCTTTCCGTAAAGACCACATCGGCAAAAATCCAGATGATGAAGCAGGGCAAGTATGTCGGTGGCTACGCCCCATACGGCTACGTCCTGCATCCCACCATTCGGAACAAGCTTGCCGTAGACCCGGAGGCGGCTGATGTGATCCGTCGTATTTTCCGCGAGGCGCTGGAAGGCAGCAACACCTCTCAGATCGCCCGCAGCCTGAATGATGACGGCATCCCGACGCCGGGGCAATACTTCAAGAGCAAGCATCCCGACAAGAAGAAGTTCAGTAACATGAGCGAGAAAATCAGTTGGGAAACCGTGATGGTCTATAACATCCTCAAAAACCTTGTTTACACCGGAACACTGGTCAGCCGCAAAATGAAGTCCTGCGGTGTCGGCTCAAAAAAGCGTGTTGTCAATGAGCCGATTATCGTAGAAGGAACGCATGAAGCTATTATCAGCAAGGAAGACTTTGAGCTTGCTCAGAAGGTCATTCGAGGCGGAGGACGGAATCCCACGCGCAAGCAGCATGACTATCCGCTCAAGGGACTCGTCCGCTGCGGTAACTGTAAACGTGCTATGACACGCCGAAAGAACAAGGCTGGCATTCGATACTTCCAGTGCATTCACTCGGTCAACATCGGAAACACAGACTGTCCGGTTGGCAGGAGCTTTCCGGAAATGGATATTGAGAAGGTTGTCTTCCATGCTCTTACTCAGTTTCTTGCTTTGGCACAGAAGGAATCAGTCCAAAATCGAGAGGTCGGTGATCTACGGAAATCTGCCATCAAGGAATGCGCTGATAAAATCCGGATTCTTCAAAAGCAGAACGAGCAGCACAAGGCGTCCAAGCTGAGGCTCTACGAAAAGTACGCAGCCGGAAGTATCACGAAGGAAGCGTACATTCAGCAAAAGGCGGCAACGGACACGAAAATTGCTGAAAACGATGAAGCAATCCAGCGCAGTCACGAACGGATGAAGGAGCTTGACTCCGAGACCTCCTGTTCGGATGAAAAGCTGGATGCTGTCTGCGATCAGTACGCCGACTGCAAAGCTCTGACCTATGAGCTGACCCACGCATTCATTTCTGCGGTCTACATTTACGATCTCGACAACATAGAAATCGTCTGGAAGTTCAAGGACTTCCTCACTACATTAGAAGGAGAAGCCAAATGAAAGTATTTCTTTATATCCGCGTTGCCTGTGCGGATCAGCTTGCGGCAGCAAACCAGCGGGAAGAGCTGGAACGCTATGCGAAGGACAAAGGCTATGAGGTGGCTGCTGCTGTGGCGGCAGACGGCATCTCCGGCGTCCATACGGAAGGTATCATGAACTTCCTGCTGAACGAAGCCAAATGTCAAGGCATCGGCACGATCCTCGCCCGCGACACCTCGCGGATCAGCCGGGACGCTTCCTCTTTCATGAGGTTTGAGCGAAAGTTCAAGGAGAATGGCATCCGGTTTGAGTATCTGTCCAAGCCTGACAACGAGCTTCCGGTCACTCCGATGATGGAGGCATTTGAAGCGGCATACAAGAATCGCCGCGCAAAGAACGGCAAAAGAGCATAGAGAAAACGCAAGCCGTTCACGGGTGGTTGTCCACCTATGAACGGCTTGTAAATTCTCAAAATTTTTTTAGTCCCTACTTGACACAAGAAGACCTTTCCCGGCTGGGTCGGAACTACATTGAGGTGGGCAAGCTCACCGAGGAGTTTTTCCCGCTCCATGATGTGCGGCTTGTGGCCGTTTCCGATGGCGTGGACAGCGACGAGGGCGAGGATGATTTCACCCCGTTCAAAAACATTATGAATGAGTACTACGCCAAGGACATTTCTAAGAAGCGCCGGATCGTCAATAAGATGAAAGGCAACGCTGGGATTCCGCTTTCACCGCCGCCCTATGGCTACATGAAGAACCCGGACGATCCACGGTTTTGGGTCATTGACCCGGAGGCTGCCGAGGTGGTGCGCTGCATCTACCGTCTGGCCTTGGAGGGCAACGGCCCCTTACAGATTGCCACGGCGATGGGGACGATGGGGGCGCTGAACCCCTCGGCCTATCGAACCAGCAAGGGGATCAGCAAGGGCGGCTCCAAAAGCACGCTGGAGCCTACCAAGTGGAACCACACCACCGTCAAGAAGATCCTCACCTTGCAGGAATACTGCGGCGATGTGATTAACTTCAAGACCTATTCTAAGTCCTACAAGATGAAGCGCCGGATTGAAAACCCGGAAGAGAACCGGGCCATCTTCCTCAATGTCCATGAGCCCATCATTGACCGTGTGACTTGGGAAAAGGTGCAAAGCCTACAAACCACCCGGCGCAGGCGGCCTACCGTAACAAAGGAGTCCAGTGCCTTTTGCGGTTATCTGAAATGCCCGGAGTGCGGCGGCAATCTGACTTTCCACTTCAACCAGGGCAACCACGACATCAAGTTCTTTAGTTGCAACAACCACAATTCCGGGCTCCGTAAATGCTCGTCTACCCACTATATCCGGCTGGACTTCTTGGAGCAGGTCGTGCTCTATGAGGTACACCGGCTGGCCTGTTTCGCCAATGAGTACGAAAACGACTTTATCAAGGCGATGGTGGGCCGCTCGGCAAAGGTGGCGGAAAATGACCGGGTACGCAAGAAGCGGGAGCTGGATGGGCTGCTGGCCCGGGATAGGGAGCTGGATATGCTCTTTGAGCGGCTTTACGAGGACAATGTGTCCGGCAAGATCGATGATGCCCGGTTCGCCAAAATGTCCAAGCGGTATGAGCAGGAACAGGGCGAGAACGCCGGGCGGATCAAGGCGCTGCGACTGGAGCTGAAGAAGCTGGAAGATAAGCGGATGGATGTGGACACCTTTCTGGAAACGGTGCGGCGCTATACCGACGCCACCACCATCACCAAACGCATGGTTGCCGAGCTTATTCAGTACATCGAGGTTTATCCGGCGGTCAAGGAGGACGGTATTACCAATCAGCGGGTGACGATCCACTACAACTGCATCGGTGCCTTTGAGGTGCCGGATCGCCGGAAGATCCCCGAGAGAGACATCTTAATGGAAACGAGAAAAGGCGTAGCATTAAGCTACGCCCCCACACAGATCGCTATATAAACTTGGAAATAAAAAATGCGGAGTATCATCAGCAGACCTTTTCAGATCCTTTAATGATACTCCGCATGGTCGGAGTGACAGGATTTGAACCTGCGGCATCCTGCTCCCAAACGGTTGAACTAAATTTTTTCTGGTACTTTCTAATGGTTTTTAACTATTTCCGCTCCATTCCACTCACTCTTTGCCGCTCTTAATTCCACTGTTTCCGAGTGCTCCGGCGCTGTCTGTGGTCAAACATGTGGTCAAAGAGCCCTTCTTGACCAGGCACGGCATCCGCTGCCGCCGCCTGTTCAGAAGGGCTCTTTTCGCTGTTCGGGTTTGGGGTATTGTACCTCTGGCAAAGCCTGAAAGCAAGTCATTTCTGACTCTCAGGCGTATCAGTTTTTAACACGCCTATACAAAGAATAAAGCCTGGCGGGAGGAGGGACTAACTCACCTGCTCAGGAGCCAACAAAGGCCTGCAGCTGTGCGCTCCACAGCATGATTGTAGTGATTACCTGGATTCAGCTGGAACACTGTGTCAATTCCCTTGGCCTGATAGAAGGACTGAATCTCTTCCGTGTTCTGCCTGACATTTCTCAGAAGTGGGTTTCGGGTTTTATTCTCCTTGTCACCCAGAGAAAAGTACATGTAGTCCGGCAAACGCTTTGGCTCATGGGAGAAAATGTACTCCTTTATTCCGGGAAACCAGAGAGAACCGGATATGCTACCAACCCGTGAAAAGAGATCCGTCCGGTAGATAGCATACAACGCAAACAGCCCGGCCAGAGAGTACCCGGCAATCCCACACCAGGACGGCACGCCAGTAATCTCCCTCTCTGCCGTTGGGATGATCTCCTCGGCCAGGAGCCGCAGATAGTCGTCCGCACCACCAGTGCAGGGCTCAGCATTTTTGAAAGCAGGCGGACTGTCCCAGGGCACCATGTCATGGTTCCAGCTCAGATCACTGATGGCCACCAGCGTGAACGGTGGGCAGCCGGCAGTCTGCGCGGCCTCGTATACCTTCTGTCCTTCGTTGGAGAAGGTGTTGAGATAGATAATCGGAGTTCCTGGTTTAAGGGCCAAGAAAATATTTATGGTTTTTCCGTTTATTATGATAGTTTGCATATCCCGAACCACCTACCTTCCGCATTTGATTATTGGCCCCCAAAGTATCGTTCTATTAGGTTTATTGTACAGTAATATGATGTGTACCGCAACAAATCAAAGAAATGACGGTATGATGTTTTTATAATAGTTCAGACCCATAAGGCGAATCCTTTCCTTGCACCATCTTGTCGAATATGCTATCATTAGATACAACGCTGTCAGGTGTTGGAAAAGGCCCTTGGCGGTCTGGTTGTGACGAACCGAGTGCTCTGCCAAGTGGCAGAGCACTTTTTTGCAGATGTAAGCGAAGATAGTCCTATTTATAGTACAAATAATATGGTTGAATATCATATAGCAAACAATCACCTAAGAAATGAGGAAACGACATTATGCGGGTAGCTGACTTTTTTTGCGGCGGTGGAGGTTTTTCTGAAGGGTTCCGCCAAGCGGGATTTGATATTGTTTTTGCCGTTGATAGATGGACTCCAGCCGTAAAAACTTATTTAGGAAATAAACCCGGTGTAAAAGTCGTACAAGATGATGTTATTCGTATATCCCAACTACCTGATGATGAGTTTGAGGCATTAGTGCCTGATTCGGAAGTAATAATTGGTTCCCCTCCTTGTCAGTCATTTTCACACTCCAATAAATCTGGAAATGCAGATAAATCTATTGGTATTCAGTTGATTGAAGCATATCTCAAAATCATTGCTCGCAAAAAATTTAAGCAAGGTTCTGTTCTTCGTTATTGGGTACTTGAAAATGTACCTGCAGTTCGTGACTATATAAAGGAAGAGTATTCTGCAGCCGATCTCGGATTAAATGGAGATTTTGTATTAAGAACTCAAGATGGTGCTTCCGGTAAGTACAATGCGAAATATTTCGGCGCACCCACTAACAGAGAAAGGTATCTATGCGGTGAATTTCCAAAGCCTATTGCAACAAATGATGATAATAATTTAGTCACTTTACAAATGGTCCTTGATTCGTTAGGTGATCCTCTGAGTGAAAACAATGCACCGGTAATAGATATCAATTATGCATATCGTGTGGAACTAACGAATTATCATTCTGATTTCGATAATCAAAGATTTAAGTGGGATGTAGAAATCCATTTTAGTCAAGGCAAAGATAAAGCAAAAATGTACTGTCCTATTCTGCCTATCTGTTGTATTCCAGAAAAATATCGCTCAAATATGCAGAGATTCTTGGAGGAAAAACGCAAAACAATCCCTGATGCTGATACATTCCAGTCAGTATATTGTATGACGACAAAAGAAAGAAATAAGACACCATGGACTGGCCCCTATGAGATATTGGAATCAACCAAGGCGTTTATCAAAAATCTCCTTCCTGAAGATTCCCAGAGGGAACTGATTATAATTGATCAAGAACCACACAGCTTGCCTTTAGCAATTGCGATTGGATACTATTTACTCTCAAATCTTTTTGCGTAAATGGAGGGTCGAAATAATGGATGCCGCTACAAGAAAAGCCAAGTTAGATGAACTCAAATGCAATCAACTAAACCAAGCAATGACCGGTATCCCCCTGCGCTATAAAGGAACTACACGAACAGAAATAGTATGGCGTATCCCTTTGGATTTCCTTATCTACAATAAGTACAACGGTAGAATCGGTTCTGATGTGCTATCTTATCTTTTCTGGAAATCGAAAAAGAATCTGAAATAGAAGCAGATGTGGAAACCATTTTCAGCATAGCATCCAAGTACAAACTGAACTGGGATAATGAACATTTTGTCGCCAGTAATCACAAGATGGTTCTGGATATCCAGCGCACAGCACGAAAGAACATGCTGAGCTATGAGAAAAAGGTCAACGATATTGTGAGAGGGAAAAAGCTGATTGTTGCCCATGCGCAGGTAAAATCTGCACTACAAGATTTACTGAAGAAGTTCAAGTACTACCGGCTTTCTCTCTACACGTTCTCCATGTCCTCTTTAATGGAGGTTATGCTGGGCGGTAACTTCAACGAGGAATATGTCTCTGGCATCAAAGATGAGATCCGTCAGATGTCCGAGGCCTACCGAGACCTCTTTGCCAAGTGCTCTGTATACCTGGAAAACCTAAGTAGCTCATCAATAGAGAAAAATTTTCTGGCTGGTATTGGCACTGCAGGCAAAGCGGTGGGCACATTGATTGGCAATATTCCTGGCATTAAAGAGGGATCAGTGGACGAATTCTTGGTCGATCAGGGTTCACGTATGGAAAAAAGCGCTCATAGTATGCAGGACCAGTCCATCAAAGAGTTTGCTGAAATCAGCAACCCCCAAACGGGCGTCTTTGTTGACCGGCTGGAAGATGTCATACGGATTTTTAATCACACAGATCAAATTTGCTTTGATCGTGAAAATATCTACTTAATGTAAGCAGCACAAAATCTACATCGCCTATACAAAGAATACGGGACCGGCTTTCGTAAAGCCGGTCCCGTATTCTTTTTCTTATCCGTGGTTCAGGAGTTCTTCAACCACTCCACATATTCCTCCAGGGTGATGACATCGCGGTCACATTTCTTTTTCATCTCTCTGGCCTGCTCACTCCAGGCATAAAAATCCGTATCGGAAATGCGACCGGCTTTGATCCAGGCAAACCGTTTCTTATACTCCTTGCGGTAGGCCTTGAATACCGGATCGTCAGACTGTTTCTTGGTCCACTGCTGGAAGGCGCCAGCCTCACGGCAGGTCTGCTGTCCTCTGGGCACCGGACGCTCACAGTACTCCGCGCTGACCCGTCCGGTCTGGGGGAAGTAGCGGCCGCAGTTCTTGCAGCGCCGCACCGTAATGCCCCTCTCCACACAGCTGCGCAGAGAATAGTCGATCATGTCCGGAATGCTGGCGGAGTACAAAACCGGCGAACACCGCCCCGGCTCCACCGGCTCAAAGCTGAGCGGAATGGGGCGGAAGCGAAACAGGCTGGGATTCCTCGGACTATCGTGAAGATAATTCTTAGCTGCCTGCTGCTGTGGGTCGCGCCCTGCGCTGTCCACATCCAGAACCAAATCAAAGAATCGCTGCACCTGCTTCTGATAGAGGAGAAGCTGCTCCGGGAGATCCCGCAGTTCCGCTAACATCTGCTCATCCTCCGCGCTGCCCCAGTCACCATAGATCCCCATTCTGGAGAAACGGTCATACCAACGCACATACAGAAGTTCCAGATAGATATGCCGACTTTTCAGCTGGCCCAGTTCCACCATGGCCTCTGTGCCGGCATCCCGGTCAAACTCTGCAATCAGCCGACTCCAACGATCTGCAATCCGCTGGAGAATGGGTGTCAGTTCCCCACAATCCATCTCCAGAAAGGTGAGCAGGCTCTCCAGGAATGGAAGCTCCCGATCAACGGACGGTACTCCCTGTATGCCAGAGGCGTCACACTGAAAAAACTCCCGCTTTTCAGAGAAATACATTTTCACATACCACATAGTCGGCTCCTCAAAAATAGACTAATGCTAAATTAGAGTTTCAATAGACTTGACAAACGTATTTTGGTGTGTTAAGATACACTCGCAGCGATGACTGTCTAATTAAAGTTATTATTAGTCTAACATCGGGAAGGCAATTTGTCAATGAAAACTTTCATTGTCCTCCTGGTACTGCACCTTGCTACGAAAATAGGTAGCGAGGTCGTGTACTTTGACAAACAGGTTTTCAACGCCTCATAAAAAACCATCGCAACACAAAAAGCGGCAGGCCAAAACCTGTCGCTGGTCGAAGTATGGAACCGCGAACATCAGTCTGGTGCAACCACAAAGTATCCCAGTTTTTGCAGTTCGTTCACCATGCGGCCGGCCCGTTTTCGTTCGCTTTGTTTCCTGCGGATCTCAAAACATTCTTCGTTGTAGGGGGTTCCTGTCTTCAGCATCGTGTAAATCAACGTCAACAGCTTTCGAGCCAAAGCAATCGTTGCCCGTTTTGCTCCCTTGCGCTGCTTGACTCGCCAGTACCAGCCAGAGAGGTACAGTGTTCGTTTTCCGGAGATGACCCATCCGACTTCGCAGAGCATGCTTTTCAGGTAAGGATCTCCCTTATTGATATGGGCGCTCTTGCGTTTTCCGGCACTCTCGTTGTTGCCGGGACTCAAACCAGCCCAGGAGCATATGTGCTGGGAATCCGGAAATGCACTCATATCAGTACCAATCTCTGCGATGATGGAAGCTGCTGCGGTTACATCAATGCCCGGTATAGAACACAGGAGACTTAATGCCGCTTCATGTTTTACGATTTCTTCCGAAATAGCATCTTCCACGGTATGGCGGTGTCGTTCAAGAGATTCCAAGTGTTCAAATATCATACGAAGAAAGGACCGCTGGTGCTCTGAAAGTGAGCCGTTCAAAGCAACAAGAATTTCGTCAATGCGTTTCCGAGTCTGTGTTTTCAGACACTTATCCAGAGCCTCCCGCGAGATATCTCCGTATTCCATGAGATGACGGATAATATTTCGTCCAGAAGCTCCAAATGCGTCCGATAGAAACGCTGTGAAACGGAAGCCGGAGCTTTGCAGAAACTTATCGATGCGGTTCTTTTGGGCGGTTATGTCGTGAACGATGCTCTTACGATACCGTGTCAGATGCCGCAGTTCCCGAAAAGTCTTATCTGGGATAAAGCTCCCATTTAGCAACCCTGCTCGGAGTAATGTAGCAATCCATTGCGCATCACGCATATCCGTTTTGCGCCCAGGCACATTCTTCATGTGGCGGGCATTTACCACCAGAATGTTGATCTGACCATCAAAGCAGGGCTCTAACATCTCATAAATGGGTTGCCAATAAATCCCGGTGCTCTCCATGGCAACATGGCGACACTCTACCTCCAACACCCAGTCCCGTAATTTCCGCATTTCTGGGATAAGCGTGCTGAAAGAGCGAATCTCAATTTCCGGCTCGGTGCCCAGCTCGCCTCTGGCAAGACAAGCAACGATAACATCGCGGTGAACATCCAATCCCATGGCGCAGGTCAATATGTCTTGCATCAAATCCCTCCCTGAAATATGCAGGCTGGGAATTGCCCGGGTGGGTATCCGAACTTTGCTACTCGTGCTCTTCACTTGCGTGATGCAACATACTGCTGTTCTCTTGGGCAATTCGTCCACGTTGAACAAACGGGGTGAAAATCCACCAAGGTACAACCGGACTACGCCTGCTGACTTCAGTTTAGCAAATCCTGCGGTTAACGCACAGACTATATTTTCATTCTCAGCTGTGATGGCATTTCATGAGGCGTTGAAAACAGAATACCCATCACCAGAGATGATACTCCCTGGAGAAGTATTGCCATGACGCTGTTGTGGGCGAAGCAGCCGAGCATACCAAGGGGAAGCAAACGCCGTGCGTGTCAAACAAGGCCGCAGGGCAGGAACGGGTATGGTGATAGCCAGACACAGGCAAAAGACAGTCACCGTAAAAAAAGACCGCTGAACTGCTGCAACAGTTCAACGGCCCGCTGCGTTTCGGAAAACACAGCCCAATCTGTGTTCAGTTTATCAGAGAGACCTCCGAAACGCAAGAACAATTTTTCTCTGCACTTGAAAATGATCGGAGGTATTGAAATGAAGATGTCAGTCTGTAAAAGCTACGGCGACCTGCCGCTGTTCCTCAACGCAAAACTGGTGGCACAGGTGCTGGGCGTGTCCATCTCTACCGCCTACGAGGTAATGCACAAACCCGGTTTCCCGACACTCCGTGTGGGCAGCCGCATGGTGGTACCGAAAGAAAAGTTCATTCAGTGGGCGGAGGAACAGTCCGGAGGTGCGAAATGAGAAAGCAGAGCTGGAGCAAGCGGGACCCCATCAAAAACTATTTCCCACTGCCCAACGAGATCTACGATCTGGGGCTGTCCCGCGGCGCGATCTCGGTGTACAGTTTCCTGCTTCGCCGGGAGGACCGCAAGACCTATCAGTGCCTGCTCAGCTACCGGGAGATCGGCGAGGGCGTGGGCATGTGCGTGACCACGGTACGCAAGTATGTGGCGGAACTGGAGGAGCGGTCGCTCATCCGCACCGAGCGCACGACCGTTACCACCAAAGATGGTCGCAAGCGCAACGGCCGTCTGCTCTATCATATCCTGCCTATCCAGTTGGCCATCGATCAGTACTATGAGCGGCAGATGGACATGGCCGACCTGGCACTGGAACAGCACAAGGCAAAGCAACGCCTGGCCGCGCTGGCGAGAAAGGAGTGTGTGTCCGGATGCTGATGCAGGAACTGGGCCGCATCATTCAAGAAGATCCCAACCTGTGCGCCATGGCTATGGTGGACAAGCGAAAGTACATCATCAGCAAGTGGAACGCCAGTCATAGTGAACCCATCGACGAAGATGCCGTAGCATTGTTCCTCTGCGACGAGAACCGCGGCAGCCTCACGGATGAGCAGAGAGCATTTGCGAAAGAGCGCTGTACGGAATTTGAATTCTGCAATCAAATTACTGTGTACCGACTGCTTCAATGCGGCGAGATGATGCGCCAGCATCTGGTGTCCGGTCCGGCGGAATACTTCCGGATTTTCCTGCCGCAGTGCGCCGTCCCCTGCGGCAGAGGAATTCCCCTTTGCAGCGGCCTGTGAGGCGCTGTGTGCCCTCTTTGGGGGCAGGGCAGAGTCCCTGCCCCCAAAGAGGGATTAGGAGCGGATTTGGCCCGATTTCGGGCAAGGTTCCGGGACGGAGGCCGCGGGGGGACGAGGAGCAGGAGAAAACCCTGGCGCTTTTGTGCGCCCGGGCAGTCACATCCGCCCGCAGTGCGGGCGGTTTCGGGGATTTGGAGTTGGCGCTGTTTCGGCCAGCAGGCTTTGGGATTGGCGCTGTTCTTGTAAAAAAGCGCCTGAATCCCCGCCGTTGCGGGATTTCAGGCGGCGCTGATGAGAAAAGGAGGCGATTTTGGAGATGAAAGAGGTAAAGAAGAAACACTCGGTGTGGCTGAGCGAATCGGCCTGGGCCGATGTGGAACATCACTACCAGGCGGACAACTGCTCAACCAAAAATGAGTACATCGAAAAGGCAATCCAGTTCTATTCCGGCTATCTGGATACGGAACACGCGGAGGAATATCTGCCTCGTGTCCTCTCGGATGTGCTGGAGGGCAAGCTGGGTGCCTTCGGAAAACGCATGGGACACCTGCTATTCAAGCAGGCAGTGGACCAAGATCTGATGGCGAATCTGCTTGCCAGCGATACCAATGTAGACCTGGATACGATGCAAAAACTTCGGGTGCGCTGCGTGAAAAATGTGAAAGAGACCAACGGGGAAATTGATTTCCAGGACGCGTTTCGGTTTCAGAAGAGGATTGAGGAATGAAGGGTCTCATTCAAAAGTCCGGCTACATCAAGCCGGGAAGCGGCGGTGGACACTACGCTGAGTACATCGCCACTCGGGACGGCGTGGAACTGATGGAACCCACGGCAGGCGGCTACCTGGAGTACATGGCCGAGCGTCCCCGCTCTCACGGGCTGTTCTCCGCAGACGGTGCTGTTGATCTGGAGCAAACCATGGAGAAGATCAACGCACACGCCGGTCCGGTATGGACCTTCATCTACTCCCTGAAGCGGGAGGATGCCGCACGGCTGGGCTACGAAAACGGTGAGAGCTGGCGCAGATTGTTGCTGGCCCATCAAACAGGACTGGCGACAGCGATGAAAATTCCGCCCAGCAGCTTTCGGTGGTGCGCCGCCTTCCACGATGAAAAGCACCACCCACACATCCACATGATGGTCTGGTCTACCGATCCCAAGCAGGGCTATCTGACAGAGAAAGGCATCGAGCAGATGCGCTCCCAGCTGTCCAACGACATCTTTCAAGACGAGCTGCTGTCCCTCTATCAAGAAAAAGATCAATCCTACCAGGAGGTGCGGGACGCGGCAATGGAAGCCATGGGCCGTCTCATTCGGGAGATGAAGTCCGGCCTCTGCGACAGTCCTGTCATCGCCGGACAGATGGAAACGCTGGCCGAAATGCTGGCAGAGGTCAAAGGTAAGAAGATGTACGGCTATCTGAAAAAGCCAGTGAAGACTCAGGTGGATACCATCGTGGATGAGCTGGCCAGGCTCCCGGAGGTAGCAGAGTGCTACGAACAATGGAACCGGCTGCGGGATGAGCTGGAGCGGTACTATAAAGACACGCCACGAGAACACAAACCATTGTCACAGCAACAGGAATTCAAGGCCATGAAGAACATGGTCATCCGGGAGGCAGAGGAACTGCGCCTGGGTGTGCTCACCTTCGAAGATACGGCCATGAAAGACGAAGTGGACGAGGACCAGGAGGAGGTGTACTACGCCTGGTCCTCCCGGTGGGAGATGGTTGAGGCCTACCAGATCGCGAAAGAAATCCTTTCGGTCTATGAAAACTCAGAGGAAGAAAAAGCGGAACAGGTGCGGTTGCTGGAGCAGCTCTGGGACGCCGGCTTCACCGTGGCCGCTCACTTGCTGGGCAAGTGCTGGCGGGATGGAATGGGTGTGCTGCCGGATGACGAACAGGCGGAGCTGTGGTTCCGCCGTGCCGCCCAGGCCGGTCACGACTTCTCCCAGTACGCCCTTGGTAAACTGCTGCAAAGTCAAAAGCGGATGGAGGAAGCGGTGTCCTGGTATGAGAAAGCGGCGGCGCAAGGCAATCTCTGTGCCGCCTACCGGCTGGGGAAACTGTATCTGGAGGGAACGGATGTCCCGAAGAATATAGCCAAGGCGGTAGAGTATCTGAGCGATGCCGCTCAAGAGGGTAACCAGTATGCGCAGTACACCCTGGGCAAGCTGTACCTCACTGGAGAGGATGTGGCTCGGGATCGAGAGCAGGCGTACCGCTGGTTCTGGGAATCCGCATCCCAGGGAAACGAGTACGCCCAGTTCTTTCTGGATCATTTCAATGACAACCACAGTCCCAATGTGCTCCTTTCTGCCACCAAGCTCCTCCACCACATGGGCCGGATCTTTCAGGACAACTCCGTGCCGCCTGCCGCCCCGGCGAGCCAGAGAGTGGATCGAAAGCTCAGACGAAAGATTCAGGAGAAAAAGATCGCCCTGGGCCACAAGCCGGATGACTATGAGGAGGAACAGAACATGGGTGGCATGACCATGGGCGGGATGTAAGCATATTAAAATCTGACATGCCAAAACAAAGATAAAACCTCTTCCCAGCCCCAAAATCTTTCTGAAAAAGTTTCAAATAAGGGCTGGATATTGCAAAGAGGTTCGGGTATTGTGTGTTGCTGAAAAGGAGGCGACGCACATGAACGACTACATGAGAGCACTGCACCAGCGGTTCTTCCGGGAACCGGATGTGTCAGAGTTGGAAGAGGACATTGAGAATACACGCCAGGAAGTGCGGGACTGCCTGGACAAAATGCAGCGCCGCAGGCTCATGCATCTGGTGGACAGTCAGAATCTGCTGAAAGAAGAAATCTCTCTGGCCAGCTTCACCGCAGGGTTCAAACTGGCCTGGGGTCTGAGCAAGGAACTGGAGGCGGATGGCCTGTACTCCTTCGACGAGGAAGAGACGGAACGCGTCTGCCGCAGAATGGAACAGGAGGAGGTATCGAAATGACAAATCGACTTCCCATTCAGCGGTGCCAGTACTGCGGGTGTGAGGACATCGGTCTTGGCTGGCAGCACGGCGAAGCGCTGGTCACATTCAAGAAACACGGAATGCTGGGCAACCGGCTGCGGTATCTGATCTGCCGCCGCTGCGGCGCTGTGCTCTACCAGTATGTGGCGGAGCCTTATAAGTATCCTCCTGTGAAATAGGCTGCGCAGTAACCACACAACAAATGAAACTAAACGATTGGAGGTGAAACAACATGGCAAAAAGACGACCATCAGGAGATGGCATGGTACGTAAACGGGAAGATGGGCGTTGGGAAGGCCGCATTGTGGTGGGACACAAGGAAAACGGCGAGCCCATCTTCCGATATGTGCTGGCCAAAACCCAGAAAGAACTGCTGGCTAAGCTTCACCGTGACATGGATATCTATCAGGACGCACAGCTCACCGAGGACAGCCGTATGACCCTGGGCGAGTGGCTGGATCGCTGGCTGGAGGAGTACGGTGCCGTTACCCTGCGGCCCAACACCCTGCGTAGTTATGAGCAGTACATCCGGTGCTATGTGAAGCCCTACCTGGGCGGCAAAATTGTCTCCCGCGTCACACGGCTGGATATTCAAAAGCTGTACCGGAAGCTGAAGAAAGAGGGCCGCGTCCACGACCACCCGGAGTGTGGACACGAACTGTCGGACAGCATGGTGCTCCGCATCCACGCCATGCTCCACCGCTGCCTCAAGGATGCGGAACGGGATCACATCGTCCCCTATAATCCAACGGACGGTGTCAAGCTGCCTAAGAGCAACTACAAACCAAAGCAGGTTCTCGACCGAGAGCAGATGGATGCCTTCCTGGCGGCAGTGGACAAGAATGAAATCTGGCGGGACTTCTTCTACACAGAGTTGACCACCGGCCTGCGTCGAGGTGAGATCTGCGGTCTCATGTGGAGGGACTTCGATGAGAACGCAGGGACGCTGAAAATCCTCCGCTCGGTGAATGTACCTAAGCGGGGTGAAATGGAGATCGGCGAAACCAAGACTGAGAGGGGCAGACGCACCATCCGTCTGCCCCCCAGTACTGTCCAGCGATTAAAGGAGAGGAAAAAACACGCGGTCAGTCAGTGGATCTTCCCGGAACCGCTGGCTCCGGAGAAGCCGGTGCGCCCCAGCGCTGCCTACTACTGGATGAAGGTGCTGCTGAAAGAGGCAGGACTGCCTCACATCAGGTTCCATGATCTCCGGCACACTTTCGCCACCCACGCCCTGTCCAGCGGTGTGGATGCCAAGACTCTCTCCGGCATCCTTGGACACACCAACGCATCGTTCACGCTTGATACCTACACTCATGTGACGCCGGACATGCAGAGAGCCGCCAGCGATGTAGTTGGTGGCTTTCTGAAAAATCTATTGGGAGAGGAGTTGAACCCATGGCAAGGAAACGAAAAAGTGGAACCGGCACCATAAGGCAGCGCAAGGATGGCCGCTGGGAAGGCCGGGTCGTGGTGGGATATGACGACAAGGGCCTTCCTAAAACGAAAAATGTGCTGGCCAAGACCAAGCATGAGTGCCAGGAAAAACTGACCAAGCTGATGGAGACAGTGGGCAGCGCCAAGTCCGAGAAGATCTGTGCCGATATGCCCTTCGGTGAATGGATGGACTTTTGGTATCAGACTTACATCAAGTCCGGTCTCCGCCCCGCCACGC
The DNA here is from genome assembly GCA_900169975.1 of Pseudoflavonifractor sp. Marseille-P3106. Lineage (GTDB taxonomy): Bacteria > Bacillota > Clostridia > Oscillospirales > Oscillospiraceae > Vermiculatibacterium. The sequence continues at coordinate 948,059 of LT827126.1, read as the reverse complement.
AGAACACTTATGAGAGTACCATCTATCAGCATATCATCCCGCAGCTGGGCAAGATTCCATTGTGCCAGTTGACCCAGAAGGACCTCCAGCAATTCTATGCCCACCTGAAAAAGGAGGGACGGCTCGTTCGCACCGAACAATATGGGAAGGGCCTGTCCGATCGGATGGTGCGGATGTGTCACGCCAAATGTCGGGCAGCGCTGGATCAAGCGGTGCAGGAGAACCTGGTCCGAACCAATCCTGCGGTAGGCTGTAAGCTTCCGCCCAAGCGGAGCCGGGAGATGCAAGTGCTGTCACGCCAGGAACTCCAGCGCTTTCTCATTCAGGCCAAGGCGGACGGATACTTTGAGCTGTTCCTGCTGGACTTATCCACTGGCCTTCGCCGAGGAGAACTGCTGGCCCTCCAATGGTCCGACCTGGATTTGGATACCGGAACACTGTCTGTGACCAAACAGGTCTATGAGGTAAATGGAAAGATGCAGCTGAGTGTCCCCAAGACAAAAGCCTCTATCCGCAAATTGGTGTTGCCGCCTGCCGTGGTGGAGGTGTTCCGGGAATACCGAAAAACGGCAAAGTCCCGGTGGCTATTCCCCTCTCCGAAGAATTTGGATATGCCGCTCACACCCGGCTCCATGCTCCGGCGGCTCCATATCATTCTGGAGCGGGCCGAGTGCAAGCAAATCAGATTTCACGATCTGCGTCATACCTTTGCCACCATGGCGCTGGAGAACGGCATGGACATCAAGACCCTCTCCGCCATGCTGGGCCATGTATCGGCGGCGACTACACTGGACATCTACACCCACATCACCGGCGATATGCTGAGTGAAGCTGCCGCTAAGATCGACCGGGGGCTGGGCAATGAGGTGGCGGAGGACTCTACTGAGGCAAATCCGCTCACCGACTTCCAGCCAGTCATGAGGCGCACCCGAAAGCCGGGAACTGGCTGCATCTCCCAGATCAACGACCACCTCTTTGAGGGGCGCTACTCGCCCACCTGGCCGGACGGCACCAAGCACTCCAAATGCGTCTACGCCCATACCCGTGAAGAGTGTGAGGAGAAGCTGAAGGTGCTCATCCAACAGCTGAATGCCGAACGGAAGGCAATCCTGGACCGGCTGCGAGGGCTCCCATCGCCTGAGAAACTCACCAAGAAGCAACGGCAGATCTGGGAGTATATGAAGATTTACCCAGACGAGACGAATTATAGCACCATTGCCAAGGGGGCTAAGGTGACCCGGCATACGGTAGCGAGGCACTATGAGATGGTACAAAAAATGCTGAGGCAATAGAAATAAGCCATCCGCAGACGGAGTTCGCATGCGGATGGCTTTTGTTTTTTGCTTTGTACCTATTTGCGGCTTATTCCGTCTCATAGGGCCAGGTATTGATGCCCCCAAACTCGTAGATATTGGTGTAGCCCAGTTCTACCAAAGTGGAAGAGGCTGTTTTGCTACGGTTTCCGCTACGGCAGTAGACCAGGACCTTGGAGTCCTTCTCGGGGATCACTTCGGCGGCCGTGTCTTCGTTGATGGTTCCTACTGGCAGCAAAACAGCGTCAGGGATATGGCCGCTATCATATTCGTCTTGCTCCCGCACATCCAGGATGATAACCTCTTCGGTATCCATCATTTCTTTGGCTTCTTCCTGGGTAATCTGCTGGTATGAACTGTCGGAACCATTCCCACCGCATCCAGTAAGCAGCAAGAAAAAAGTCAAAAGTATAGGTAAAATTCGTTTCATCTAAGTGCCTCCAAAAGTTTCTCTGCAAAAGCTTTATGGCCCTGCTCTGTAAAATGCACGCCGTCATAGGCAAGGGGAATATCCCAGTCCTCGGCGTTTATAAAATTGGTAGCAAGCCGCTGGGCGAGGCTTTGGCAGTACCCGGCAAAGGTATGGGAATCGTCAATGAGTTGCTGACTGGCTACCCATTCACCAAAGGACATGGGTGGCGGCGCAATCAGCAGGATTTGATTAGGTTTCAGCGATAGGCTGGAGAGAAAGTCCTCCAGTTTGTTGGCGGCCTTCTCCGGGCTGCGGCCCTGGAGGAGATTATTGGTGCCAAGCATAACGATCAGCAGGTCAGTGTCTGCGGGAAAAGTGGCACTGACCTGGGAATTTCCCGGCCATTCTGACCCATGTTGTAAACTTCCCAACCAGTTTCAAATGCCAGAATATCTACCCACCGACTATCTGCGTCATTGCGCCCACCCAGCCAGGAGTAGGGATCGTAGCCATAGGTGTTGGAATCTCCATAGCAGATAACTTTCATCTACTTCCTCCTGTCAATATATGAGATATAATATCGCTCTAACAAAGTCTTTAATAATTGCAAATATATGCATTGTTAGGTGCCCATCTGCATGTTAGAAAATAGCTGTAGTTCTTCAATAGTCATAATAGCTTGCCAGTTCTGCTTCATATCCTTTAAGTTCACTTATCATAGTATCAACTGCATCCAAAAAATGGCACAGTTCTTCAAAGCATGAGGATACATTTTTAATGTCGAATTTTTGAGGTTGTAGAAAATAAACGCTCATATTTTTATTGCAGGGATACCGAAATAAATCCGAACTTTGGTCAAAATTATGAAAGGCCTGGATATATTGTTGTGAATCATTTAGAGAATCATCGTCTTCGGGAGAATTTGCATATTTCTTGATCTCTTCCCGGATGCTATTCCATAAACCGAGAATGCTATGCTTTTTCTTTCGGATTGTTCTAAGCGCTTCTGCAAAACTCATGTGACTATCTTCGATAATTAGTCTCTTAAGTCCAAGCTCAATGGCATTTCTATATAGATAACACATTGGCATAAAAAATCTATTCTCGTTTTTGGTTATGATAATGTCTCTTAAATAGTTGCCGACCTCCATATACGATGAAAAGTACGGATGAAACTTGAACCTATTATACTCATATCCAACCACACTTTGTTGATAATACCTTCCACCTTCAATTATTAACTGTGGCAAATTTGCTTCATATTCTTTTTTAGTAAAGACACCATCATCATAAATGCTTTTAATGACATGATAGGCCTTAGTCATATTGTTGTGTGTCGCTACCAAAGAAACATTTGTTTGTTCTTTAAACAAAATATTACAACTATTCCCAAACGGGTATCGAAACATATCCGATTCTTTATCGATTTTAGAAATGTCGGATAAGTAATTCATCAACCATTTTGCATTTTCGTTCTCGTCTATTGAGAGCCGTCTTATTTTAGTAAGTGTTTCAAACGCTTGTTTAAGATCGTGTCGAATTCTTCCTGTAACTTCTTTTCTATTTGCAATATCTGTTACCGTTTGAAATATACTTGCTTTAAGCAATAATTCTAAACTCTGTCGATACAGATAAATCATTGCAAAGTACCATAAATCCAATTTCCTAATATCGTGTTTTGTAGCTGCTTCTTCACATAAATAATGAATAATATTGTGGGCGGCATCGTAAAAATTGCAGGCATAGTTGTAAAAATCGATTTCTAATTTACCACTGTTGTTAAAGGTAATTTGATACGTGCTATTTACACCAACATGAAACAGATCCATATCTGGTCGTACCCACTTGTAGTCAAGCACCATTTCAATCCAACTTCCTTAAAACGATTTAATTGAGAACCAATCCATCGCTCAGTACACACTTTAAAAAAATATACTAACACTATTCCAAGCAGAAAATCTATTGTGGTTTCATTATATATAAATTGATAAAAACAGCAAGGAATCTCATTTTTAAGTATATCAAACACTTTGCCATAAAACAAACCGTACCACCCACTGAAATCCGTAGATGTTCAGTGGGCGGTACGATTTTTCTCAGGGTCTTTGTTTCGGATACTTACCGTATGCGCTTTTCCAATGCTCCGCCACTTTCAGAAAGGCAGAGTAGCCGTGGGCGCAGATGAATTCCAGGGCCTGCTTGTACTTGCCGTATTTGTAGCCGGGGTGGTTGAGAAAGGTCTGAATGATCTCACAGCGGTCATATTCCTCGCAGTCCGCGCAGGTGATGTGGCCTTTCGTCAAGCAGCATTTCTTCATCCTGCATTTGGCCCGGCCCAAATCCCGAGAGCCGTCCAGATACCCCGGTTTGCAGCCCTTGCAGGTCTTCTCAAATTCACGGCAGGTCTTGCAGTAGGCGCCGCAGCAGCCGATTTCCTCTGTGCCCTTCATCGGGAGGAACTCCCTTCAGAGCCAAAGATCTTCAGAAAATCGCTGATTCTTTCTTCGACTGCATAGAGGGACTGCTCATCCCCGTATTTGATGTTGATACATCGCTTCCCCTTTTTACATGCAGGCAGACTCACTGCTAAACGATTCAGAAACTCCTCATCGGAAAAATGGATGGAGAAATGGTTTTTCGCTGCAGAAACTGCCACATATCCTTCATTCATCTTTTTCCCCACCAGCCACATGGGCATAGAGAAGGAGATCTTATTGGTCAGCTGGGGAAATTCCGTATTCATAAATTCTATGAATGCGCAGATATGTCGCTGTTGCTCTTCATTTAACGATGCCACATACTCGGAAACAGAAGCTACCCCCATGTTACACCTCCACGGTTCGCAAATAACAATAAAATTAACCAATAAACGCAGAAAAACCGCCATTTTGGACGGTTTTTCTGACAAAGTTGGTCCGAGTGGGGAGACTCGAACTCCCGGCATCTTGCTCCCAAAGCAAGCGCGCTACCAACTGCGCTACACCCGGATATGAAATTTTCCAATTGTGGTCAAACATGTGGTCAACGCCGATTTTTGACCAGTTACCGGCGAGGTGGAAAGTGCTGTCAGCCCAACTGTCCCAAGGCTTTCCGGGTTTTCCGAGAACTACGGCTCGAGCCTGGGCCTCACGCTCCCAAAGCAAGCGCGCTACCAACTGCGCTACACCCGGATATTGACTTTTTGCCATTATAACATACCGAAAAGAGTTTTCCTAGTATTCGTTGTCTGTGAATACTCCTGTTCTCTTACAGGGATTTCAAAGATGATTTGCAACCGGCGCAGTGCCGCTACTGCCAGTGCTTCAGGCGCTTTCGGGGTTCGGTAAAAGCCTTCGCTGATGAACAATCTGCGCGCCCAAAAAACACTTGTATTTTTTACTGCCCTATGATTATTTATTATTATATAATAAGGCCGACAGGATTGCAAGAATTCTTTCCCTGTGTTATTCTACAATCACAGATCTCACAATTTTCTGAAATGAGGGAAAGACCGTGCGAATGAGAAAAAAGCCCAATTTGATCCCGCGGCTGGAGGCTTGCGGCGGCTTGGTGATTGCTGATCCAAAGAGCTTTCGGGGGCGCTGGAGGGAGCTAATGCCAACGGCCGGTGAACTGCGGGTGGAACTGGGCTGCGGAAAGGGACGTTTTACTGTTGGTACGGCCCAGGCTGAACCGGAGGCTTTGATCATTGCAGTGGAGCGGATCCCGGATGCAATGGTGATTGCTGCAGAGCGGGCGCGGGATTTGGATTTGAAAAACGTCTTTTTTATTGACGCCGATGCTGCGGATCTGGAGGCGTATTTTGCTTCTGGAGAAGTGGATCGGATCTACGTCAACTTCTGTGATCCGTGGCCTGGAGCGCGATATGCCAAACGCCGTCTGACCCACCCGGGATTTCTTCTGCGGTACCGTAAGGTGCTGAGCAGTGGGGGAGAGGTCCATTTTAAAACAGACAACCATGACCTATTTGAGTGGTCGCTGTTTCAATTTCCGAAGGCGGGATTCCGCCTGTCTGAGGTCACACGCAACCTCCATGAGAATGGTCCGCGTGGGATTATGACGGATTACGAGGAAAAGTTTTATCGGCTTGGCACCCCCATCAACCGGTGCGTGGGAACGATGGAGGAATTGCCGAGCAGTGAGAACCCTTTGTAAGCCCCCGCATAAGATGGATTGAAGCCGGGCAGGGGAAGAAGCCTACCGGACTTCAAATCTTCTTTTGGGAGGTACTTCTGTATGGGGTGCTGCAATAACGGCTGTGGCGGCTTTGGCGGCGGAGGCTGCCTGTGGATTATCCTGATCCTTATTATCATTTGCTGCTGCTGCGGCGGCGGTTGGGGCGGCTGTGGCTGCAACAACGGCTGCGGATGCAACAATGGCTGTGGCTGCTGAGCAATCTGGGTCAGAGGAAACATAAGCGGCGGGCGAGGCCGGATGGCCTCGCCCGCCGCTTGCTGCGGATATCGTTGGATCAGGGCGTCCTGAGCTCTTTCCGAATGGCCTGGGACAGAAGTGCCTGTCCCTCAGAGGAACGCAGGGCGTCCAATACCGCGGCGCGCAGCGCATCCTGAAACTTTCGGCCGGAGAGGAGCGCGTCAAACATGGTTCCCTGTTCGCCGGAAGGGGTGGTGGCGGCCTGGGACGCCGGGCGTTTGGATGCGGGGACCGGCGCGTTGGCCGCCGTATCGGAAAAGTCTGCGTTCATCCAGTTGTCCATGGTGGTGCGGTCGTTGCTCTCACCCCGGAGATAGAACAGAGAGACATCAAAAAAGGCAGCGATTTTGCTCTGCTGCTCCTGCGTGGGAGTCTGACGCCCCGTCTCAAATTTTTCAATCGACAGCCTGGGGAAGCCAAGAGAGGCAGCCAGGGCCGGGCGGCTCAGATTCCGCTCAGTGCGCAGTGCCTCGATTCGCTGTGCCATAGTAACCATAGAAGGGTCCCTCCTTATTTGCAGTTTCCTGTATCATAGCACAACCGCGGCCGGTGGGCAACGGGTTTTGAGATGCGCGGAGGCATGTGATGAATACAGGTGGAGAGATTTGTAATAGAATGAAAAGTCAAAGGGCAGGGGAGAGAACATGAGATATCACACCATTCAAAAGGCAACTTTTTTGACGCGGCCGAACCGTTTTATTGCCCGGGTCGCTCTGAACGGGGAGGAGCTTGCCGTCCATGTGAAGAATACGGGGCGCTGCCGGGAACTGCTGGTGCCGGGGGCTTCCGTATATCTGGCAAAAGCGGACAACCCTGCCCGTAAGACTCAATTTGATTTGGTGGCGGTAGAGAAGGGGAAGAGACTGATCAACATGGACGCTCAGGCGCCCAACCAACTTTTTCGAGAGTGGGCCGAGAGCGGAAAGTTCCGCTCTGGATTGACACTGCTTCGACCCGAAACTGTCTGGGGAAATTCCAGGTTTGATTTTTATTGGGAAGGGAACAGCCCTTTGCCCAACGGGCCCCCTGCCCGGGGGTTTGTGGAAGTGAAGGGCTGTACGCTGGAGGAAGAGGGGTGGGCCTGGTTTCCGGACGCGCCCACGCAACGTGGGGTGAAGCATCTGGAGGAGCTCATCCGGGCCCGGACAGAGGGGTATGAGGCCGCCGTCTGTTTTGTCATCCAGATGGAGGGCGTCTCAGGCTTCTCGCCCAATGACCGTACCCACCCGGCTTTTGGCGCAGCACTCCGCCAGGCGGAACAGGCGGGAGTAGATGTGCTGGCTTATGAGTGCGCTGTTACGCCGGAGGAGGTCACGCTGACGAGGCGGGTCCCCGTCAGACTGTGAGTGCATGCATCCTTTATAAGGTAGGAGCGGGCGGCTGAAGGGCCGCCCGCTTCCTTTGGGGCCGTAAGGGGAAAAGACTTTTTGACGTGAAAAATTTCTTGACTTCATAATAGCGGTATGATATAATCCATTCTTGTGTGGGTATCCCCATTAAGAGGGCACCATTATGCCCATTTCCAGAATAGGAGGCTGACCAATGCGCTCGGATCTCTCCGGACAATCAAAAGTCGTGGGCGCCAAGCAGGTCAGACGGGCTCTGGAAGCCGGGACAGCCCAGGTGGTGCTGCTGGCTGATGACGCCGATCCCCGGGTGACGGAGCCCATTGTCCGCCTTTGCGAAGCGCAAAGTGTGGGCGTGGAGCGCGGATATACCATGAAGGATCTGGGCCGCGCCTGCGGTCTGGCTGTGGGTTCCGCCGTAGCAGCTCTTCTGGCTTGAGCTGTTTCTTTGATTTTAGCGGGATAATTTTCGGATGATCCTGTTAAAATATAGTATTGACCAAGAAAGAAAGGAGGAAAATTATGCCTACGTTTAACCAGCTCGTTCGCAAGGGCCGTCAGCAGGCGACTTACAAATCCAATTCCCCCGCCATGCAGTTCGGTCTGAACACCCTGAAGAACAAGGAGACCGACCTGCCTTCTCCCCAGAAGAGAGGTGTGTGCACCGCGGTTCGTACCTCCACCCCGAAGAAGCCGAACTCCGCTCTGCGGAAGATCGCCCGTGTCAAGCTGACCAACGGCTACGAGGTCACCGCCTATATCCCCGGTGTGGGCCACAACCTGCAGGAGCACTCTGTGGTCATGATCCGCGGCGGCCGTGTCAAGGATCTGCCCGGCGTTCGTTACCACATCATCCGCGGCTCTTTGGATACTCAGGGCGTCAACGGCCGTATGCAGGCCCGTTCCAAGTACGGCGCCAAGCGGCCCAAGGCCGGCAAAACCGCCGCCAAGAAGTGATTTTTCTGCGGGAAAATTGCTCTAACTAAAGTGAACTGTTGCGCACAGTGCGCAAGGCAGCAGCCTTGCCCGGAAGCGTTTATCATATAGATATTCGTTTCTTCGGCGGGCACTGGACAAGCAGGCACTTGTCTTACACGGGACGCCGGAAGCGTCCGGCGTTTCGAGTACCTATGAAATCATACTATGAAGGAGGGAAGCAAAGTGCCCAGAAGAGGAAATGTATCCAAGCGGGAGATTCTCCCTGATCCTATGTACAATTCTGTCCTGGTGACCAAGCTCACCAACAGCATCATGCTCGATGGTAAAAAGGGCGTGGCACAGAAGGTCGTCTACGGCGCCTTTGATCTGATCCAGGAGAAGTCCGGCAAGGACCCCCTGGAGGCGTTTAACACCGCCATGGAGAATATCATGCCGTCTCTGGAGGTCAAGGCCCGCCGCGTGGGCGGCGCCACCTACCAGGTGCCTATCGAGGTTCGCCCTGAGCGGCGGCAGACCCTGGGGCTGCGCTGGCTGACCAGCTACGCCCGCAACCGGAGCGAGAAGACCATGAAGGAGCGGCTTGCCGGCGAGATCATGGACGCGTCCAACGGTGTCGGCGGCGCTGTCAAGAAGCGCGAAGACGTGCACAAGATGGCGCAGTCCAACCAGGCGTTCGCTCACTATCGCTGGTAAGATTGAGGAGTTTGGAATATGCCTAGAAAAGTATCCCTGCATGATACCCGAAATATCGGGATCATGGCCCATATCGATGCCGGCAAGACCACGACGACCGAGCGTATCCTTTACTACACCGGCGTCAACTATAAGATCGGCGAGACCCACGACGGCACCGCCACCATGGACTGGATGGCCCAGGAGCAGGAGCGTGGCATCACCATCACTTCCGCCGCCACCACCTGTTACTGGAAGGGGACCAAGGATCAGTTCCCCCAGACCAGAATCAACATCATCGACACCCCGGGCCACGTGGATTTCACTGTCGAGGTGGAGCGCTCTCTGCGCGTGCTGGACGGCTCTGTGACCGTCATGTGCGCCAAGGGCGGCGTGGAGCCCCAGTCCGAGACTGTGTGGCGTCAGGCCGACCACTATCAGGTCCCCCGCATGATCTACGTCAACAAGATGGACATCATGGGCGCTGATTTCTTCAACGTGCTGAACATGATCCATGACCGTCTGAAGTGTAATGCCGTGCCCATCCAGCTTCCCATTGGCCGGGAGGATACCTTCAAGGGCATCATCGACCTGGTGGAGATGGATGCGGACATTTACTACGACGAGATGGGCAAGGACATGCGCGTGGAGGAGATCCCCGCCGACATGCTTGAGCTGGCCCGGGAGTACCGTTCCAAGCTGCTCGATGCCGTGGCCGACATCGACGACGAGATCATGGAGTTGGTGCTGGAAGAGAAGGATGTGCCTCAGGATATGATCCGCAAGGCCATCCGCAAGGGCACCATCGCCAACAAGCTGGTGCCCGTCACCTGCGGCACCTCTTATAGGAACAAGGGCGTACAGAAGCTGTTGGACGCGATCGTGGATTATATGCCCTCTCCGCTGGACATCCCGGCCATCAAGGGTACCAATCCCGAGACCGGTGAAGAGGACGAGCGTCCCGCCGATGACAATGCCCCCTTCTCCGCCCTGGCGTTCAAGATCATGACCGACCCCTTCGTGGGCCGTCTGTCCTTCTTCCGCGTCTATTCCGGCATGCTGGCCACCGGTTCTTCCGTGCTCAATGCCACGAAGAACAACAAGGAGCGCATGGGCCGCATCCTGCAGATGCACGCCAACCACCGGGAGGATATCGAGGAGGTCTACGCCGGCGACATCGCCGCCGCCGTGGGCCTGAAGAACACCACCACCGGCGACACCCTGTGTGATGAGAAGCACCCCATCATTCTGGAGTCCATGGAGTTCCCCGACCCCGTTATCCGGGTGGCCATCGAGCCCAAGACCAAGGCCGGCCAGGAGAAGATGGGCGTGGCCCTGATGAAGCTGGCAGAAGAGGACCCCACCTTTAAGACCTGGACCGACGAAGAGACTGGCCAGACCATCATCGCCGGCATGGGCGAGCTCCATCTGGAGATCATTGTAGACCGTCTGCTCCGTGAGTTCAAGGTGGAGGCCAACGTGGGCGCTCCCCAGGTCGCCTACAAGGAGACCATCAAGAAGGTCACCGAGCAGGAGACCAAGTATGCCCGCCAGTCCGGCGGCAAGGGCCAGTACGGCCACGTCCGCATCACTGTGGAACCCAACGAGTCCGGCAAAGGTTACGAGTTCGTCAACGCCATCACCGGCGGTGTCATTCCCAAGGAATATATCCCCGCGGTCGATCAGGGCATTCAGGGTGCCATGCAGGCCGGTGTTCTTGCCGGCTATCCCGTGGTGGACGTCAAGGTCAGCCTGACCTACGGCTCCTACCACGAGGTGGACTCCTCTGAAATGGCCTTTAAGATCGCCGGTTCCATGGCTTTTAAGGAGGCCATGCGCAAGGCAAATCCCTGCCTGCTGGAGCCCATCATGAAGGTGGATGTCATTGTCCCCTCCGACTATATGGGCGACGTCATCGGCGACCTGAACAGCCGCCGCGGCCAGATCCAGGGCATGACTTCCCGCCCCGGCGCCGAGCAGATCGACGCACTGGTGCCTCTGAGCGAGATGTTTGGCTATGCCACGGATCTGCGTTCCCGCACCCAGGGCCGCGGCCAGTATTCCATGGAGCCCCACAGCTATGTGGAGATCCCCAAGAACATCGCCGACAAGATCATTGCCGAGCGTGGCCGCAAGGACGGGGAATAAGCAATTTTGTTGTTGCTTTTTTCCTGCTGATACGGTAAAATAGTCCTGCATTTCCCCACTATTTGCAAAATCATAAAACACGAAACGTGTATTATAAGGAGGATATTCAACATGGGTAAGCAGAAGTTTGAACGCACGAAGCCCCACGTTAACATCGGCACCATTGGCCACGTCGACCACGGCAAGACCACCCTGACCGCCGCCATCACCCGCTGGCTGTCCCTCCAGGGCAAGGCCCAGTTCGAGGCTTATGACGCCATCGATAAGGCTCCCGAGGAGAAGGAGCGCGGCATCACCATCAACACCGCTCACGTGGAGTACGAGACCGAAGCTCGTCACTATGCCCACGTCGACTGCCCGGGCCACGCCGACTATATCAAGAACATGATCACCGGCGCTGCTCAGATGGACGGCGCCATCCTGGTCATCGCCGCCACCGACGGCCCCATGGCTCAGACCCGTGAGCACATCCTGCTGGCCCGCCAGGTGGGCGTGCCCGCCATCGTTGTGTTCCTGAACAAGTGCGACCAGCTGGACGATCCCGAGCTGCTCGAGCTGGTGGAGATGGAAGTGCGTGAGCTGCTCTCCAAGTACGAGTTCCCCGGCGACGACATCCCCATCATCAAGGGCTCCGCTCTGAACGCCCTGATCTGCGAGAACACCGATCCCAACGCTCCCGAGTATGCCTGCATCAAGGAGCTGATGGACGCTGTCGACAACTATATCCCCACTCCTGACCGCAAGGTCGACCAGCCCTTCCTGATGCCCGTCGAGGACGTCTTCACCATCTCCGGCCGCGGCACCGTGGCCACTGGCCGTGTCGAGCGTGGCCTGGTGAAGATGGGCGACGAAGTTGAGATCGTGGGCCTGATGGATGAGAAGAAGAAGACCACCATCACCGGCATCGAAATGTTCCACAAGATGATGGACGAGGCTCAGGCCGGCGACAACATCGGCTCTCTGCTGCGCGGCATCGCCAAGACCGACATTGAGCGCGGCCAGGTCATCTCCAAGCCCGGCTCCATCCATCCCCACACCAAGTTCAAGGGTCAGGTCTACGTCCTGTCCAAGGACGAGGGCGGCCGTCACACCCCCTTCTTCAACAACTATCGTCCTCAGTTCTACTTCCGTACCACCGACGTTACCGGTGTCATCTCCCTGCCCGAGGGCGTTGAGATGTGCATGCCTGGCGATAACGTCGACATGGACGTGGAGCTGATCACCCCCATCGCCATTGAGAAGGGCCTGCGTTTCGCTATCCGTGAGGGTGGCCACACCGTGGGTTCCGGCGTTGTCATTGAGATCAACGAGTAATTAAGACAAGAGAAGGGGCCTCGCCGCAATGCGGCGAGGCCTTTTTTGCTTCTGGGGTGAAGGGCTGCCGCTTTATCGGCGACTTGCAAGGGAAAGGTGGATGTGGTACAATAATTGCGAAACAGCAGTTATACCGCATTTAACGCGATTGGTTCCCGGCCCCGCCGAGAGCTATGAGGCAAATTCCAACGTAAGGCTCCTGCAAAATTTGTAAAAGTAATCGAGGGCGCAAGATGGATGAACTGGAAATTGGGAAAAAGGTGCGGAATTACCGGACGGAGCGAAAAATGACAATCCGGGAGCTGGCTCAGCAAACAGGTCTTACTGCCTCTATGCTCAGTCAGATTGAACGGGATTTGGTGAATCCATCCATTAATACAATGAAATTGATTGCTGGAGTGCTGGGTGTGCCGATGTTCCGCTTTTTTAAGGAGGATATGCCAGTTCAGGACTTGGTTGTGCGCCGGGATATGAGAAAGACGATCGGACGGCCAGAGCACAAGGACGTAAGTTACGACCTTCTTACGCCCGACACTTTAGGGAGCATTGAGTTTTGTCTGATGTGTATTCCGCCCGACAGCAACAGTGCCGATGTGTCTCAAACTCATACAGGGGAAGAGGTTGCCTATGTAGATGAGGGAGACGTGGAGGTAGTGATAGCCGGGGTGCCGTATGAGCTTCATGCCGGAGACAGCATCCGTATCCCCCAGCTCACTGAGCACACTTGGAGAAATAAGACCGATCAGACAGTAAAAGTTATTTTTGCACTATCCCCCCCCAGCTTTTGAGGTATTATGGAGCAACCGTCCGGTTACTTTGTGTCAGTTGCCGATCCATTCTACTTTTTTGACGCTTAGAGCCGCTCTGCTTTTTGCAGAGCGGCTCTTTTATTTGTCAACGCCTCATGAAATGCCATCACAGCTGAGAATGAAAATATAGTCTGTGCGTTAACCGCAGGATTTGCTAAACTGAAGTCAGCAGGCGTAGTCCGGTTGTACCTTGGTGGATTTTCACCCCGTTTGTTCAACGTGGACGAATTGCCCAAGAGAACAGCAGTATGTTGCATCACGCAAGTGAAGAGCACGAGTAGCAAAGTTCGGATACCCACCCGGGCAATTCCCAGCCTGCATATTTCAGGGAGGGATTTGATGCAAGACATATTGACCTGCGCCATGGGATTGGATGTTCACCGCGATGTTATCGTTGCTTGTCTTGCCAGAGGCGAGCTGGGCACCGAGCCGGAAATTGAGATTCGCTCTTTCAGCACGCTTATCCCAGAAATGCGGAAATTACGGGACTGGGTGTTGGAGGTAGAGTGTCGCCATGTTGCCATGGAGAGCACCGGGATTTATTGGCAACCCATTTATGAGATGTTAGAGCCCTGCTTTGATGGTCAGATCAACATTCTGGTGGTAAATGCCCGCCACATGAAGAATGTGCCTGGGCGCAAAACGGATATGCGTGATGCGCAATGGATTGCTACATTACTCCGAGCAGGGTTGCTAAATGGGAGCTTTATCCCAGATAAGACTTTTCGGGAACTGCGGCATCTGACACGGTATCGTAAGAGCATCGTTCACGACATAACCGCCCAAAAGAACCGCATCGATAAGTTTCTGCAAAGCTCCGGCTTCCGTTTCACAGCGTTTCTATCGGACGCATTTGGAGCTTCTGGACGAAATATTATCCGTCATCTCATGGAATACGGAGATATCTCGCGGGAGGCTCTGGATAAGTGTCTGAAAACACAGACTCGGAAACGCATTGACGAAATTCTTGTTGCTTTGAACGGCTCACTTTCAGAGCACCAGCGGTCCTTTCTTCGTATGATATTTGAACACTTGGAATCTCTTGAACGACACCGCCATACCGTGGAAGATGCTATTTCGGAAGAAATCGTAAAACATGAAGCGGCATTAAGTCTCCTGTGTTCTATACCGGGCATTGATGTAACCGCAGCAGCTTCCATCATCGCAGAGATTGGTACTGATATGAGTGCATTTCCGGATTCCCAGCACATATGCTCCTGGGCTGGTTTGAGTCCCGGCAACAACGAGAGTGCCGGAAAACGCAAGAGCGCCCATATCAATAAGGGAGATCCTTACCTGAAAAGCATGCTCTGCGAAGTCGGATGGGTCATCTCCGGAAAACGAACACTGTACCTCTCTGGCTGGTACTGGCGAGTCAAGCAGCGCAAGGGAGCAAAACGGGCAACGATTGCTTTGGCTCGAAAGCTGTTGACGTTGATTTACACGATGCTGAAGACAGGAACCCCCTACAACGAAGAATGTTTTGAGATCCGCAGGAAACAAAGCGAACGAAAACGGGCCGGCCGCATGGTGAACGAACTGCAAAAACTGGGATACTTTGTGGTTGCACCAGACTGATGTTCGCGGTTCCATACTTCGACCAGCGACAGGTTTTGGCCTGCCGCTTTTTGTGTTGCGATGGTTTTTCATGAGGCGTTGAAAACCTGTTTGTCAAAGTACACGACCTCGCTACCTATTTTCGTAGCAAAGTAACAAAATGCTTCATCGAAAATTATATATAATTAACAAAAATAAATTACACTTATTTTATTTAACTAAAAGAGTTGACACATGCGGAATATTAAATTATACTAAACAAAGAAAAAGAAATAATTAATTTCCGAAAGATTAATTCCTAATTAAGGAAGCAAAAAGGGAGGATAACTGTTGGAACGCTATGTGACGTGTGAAAGCGGTGGACTGACTCTGCGGGGGATGCTCCACATACCTGAGGGAAGCGGAAAAAAGCTGCCCATGGTGATTCTGTTTCATGGGCTGTGCGACGATCGGGCGGAGATTAATTTTGTTCATACGGAGCTGTCCCGGCACCTTTGCCGGGCTGGGATTGCCAGTGTCCGCTTTGATTTTGCCGGCAGCGGCGAAAGCGACGGACGCTTTGAGGACATGACCGTTTCCCGCGAGGTGGCCGATGGCATTGCCATTCTGGACTACGTAAGGACTTTGGAGTTCGTGGATACCAGTCGGGTGGCCATCCACGGCTTAAGTATGGGAGGCTGTGTGGCCTCTATGGTGGCGGGGGAACGGGACGCCGACGTGTGTGCCCTCAGCTTGTGGTGCCCGGCACCAGATGTGATCTACCATATGAGGGAGAAAACCTTGTGCGGGCAGGATGTTTCTGACATTGAGGCGCTGGGATGCGCGGATGTGGAGGGGGTCAAGCTGGGTGTTGGGTTTTACTATGATGCACTCAAGCTGGATCCCTTCACCGTGGCCGCGAAATTTACCAAGCGAGTCAATCTGGTCCATGGGGACGCAGATATCACAGCGTCCCCGGAATGCTCTAAGCGGTACAAGGAGATTTACGGTGACCGAGCCAATCTGCTCTTGA
Organism: Pseudoflavonifractor sp. Marseille-P3106; assembly: GCA_900169975.1. Taxonomy (GTDB): domain Bacteria; phylum Bacillota; class Clostridia; order Oscillospirales; family Oscillospiraceae; genus Vermiculatibacterium. The sequence continues at coordinate 932,103 of LT827126.1, read as the reverse complement.
TTCCGGGGGCGGAGCACCGGTTTAAGTCCTTTTTCTACCGTTGGGCCAGAATGGATTCCGCTGTGCGGTTTTTGACCAGAGAACTGTTGGGAGAGGAAAAGGGGGTGAGCCCGTATATAGAAAACGCGGAATAGCCAGAACTTGAGTTGAAAGGAAGAGAAGCATGGAAAACGGGAAAATAATGAAAGAGCGAAAAATCCCTTCCCCGGCGTTTGCCGTCGTGTCTTTTGTCGTCATCATCACTGTGCTGGTTGTACTCATCAACTTAAATGTGGATACCACTATGTCTGTGTTCGCCGCGGCCATTATTGCTGCTGGCTGCGCCTTTGCACTGAGAATCCCCTGGGAGGAGATTGAAAGGACCTTGCTGAGAGTGGTGTCAGACTGTATTCCCACTTTCCTCATTGTGATTATGGTAGGAATGCTGGTGGGAATCTGGATGGCCGGCGGTACGGTGCCCTCCCTAATGTATTACGGCATGAAGCTGATCTCCCCCAAAATTTTGGTGCCCCTGTCCTTTGTCCTGTGCGCTCTGAGCGCTGAGTTTACCGGAACCTCCTTCGGCAGTGTGGCCACCATGGGACTTGCTATGGTGGGGGTGGCCTCTACTACCTCCGTTCCTGTGCCCCTGGTGATAGGCGCGGTGGTCTGCGGAGCCTGGTTTGGAGATAAAATGTCCCCGCTGTCCGACACAACCAATCTGGCCTCCGGCGTTAGCAAAGTGCCGCTGTATGAACACATCAACTCCATGCTGTACACTACTATTCCGGCTGCTGTGGTGGCCCTGGTTCTGTTTACCGTGGCGGGTCTGGTGTACAGCGGAGGCGAGATGGATGCCAGTAAGGCCGAGCTGATTTGCAGCACCCTCACTGCCCACTTCAAAATTAACCCGATTTTGATTCTGCCCGCCATTTTGGTGCTGCTGGTTTCTGTGTTCAAGCTGCCGGCCCTCCTGGGAATGGGCATCACGGTGGTGGTGAGCGTAATTTTCGCCATGGTATTTCAAGGAGTGGGTCTGGTAAAACTGATGAACTGCGCCGCCAACGGGTTCTCTATTGAAACCGGCGTGGCGCTGGTAGACCCCATGCTGAATCGAGGGGGCATTACCAGCATGACCGGTCTGCTGGTCACCTTTATGATCGCCAGCGTGATGGGCGGCATTATTACGGCTACCGGTATTCTGGACGTGCTGGCCAAGGACGTGCTGCTGAAATTCATTAAAAATAAATCGGTTCTGGTCATCACTACCTTGATTTACTGCTATATCGTCAATTTCCTCACTGCCGGCGGACAAACCGTGTCCATTATTGTCACGGAGCAGACCTTTGAGGACGCGTTTGATCGAATGAATATTCACCGCCGGGTTCTGTCCAGAACACTGGAGGATGCGGGTACCTTGAGCGCTCCTGTCGTACCTTGGGGTGTCGCAACGCTGTTTGTGATGAGTACTCTGGGCTGCGGTACCGAGTACATCAAATTTGCTTGGTTTATTTTTATTGTTCCGATTTTCTCCATCCTCTGTGCCGTCACTGGAATCGGCATGTGGGACAGGGAGGGCAATCCCCTTTGGAAAAAGGGTAAAAAAGTAGCAAAGGTCTGAACCGCTGGCAAGGAGAGTCCGGGGGTTCACGTAAGGAGAACAGAGCCAATGAAGGTTATTCAAGATAAGACGCCGGAGGAATGGAAGAAGGCGGTCCCGGTTCTCGAGGACCTGACAGCCTTGCGGGAGACAATGTGGCGCAATCCCCGCAAGCGTCCGGCGGAGCAGGGCATCTCGGCCTGCTCACTGGGGATGGAAGATATTCGAGACGCAGAGGCCCGGCTGAGGCGCTTTGCCCCATACCTGGCCCGGGTGTTTCCGGAGACAGCCCGAGCGGGAGGGATTTTGGAGTCCCCGCTGCGGGAAATTCCTTCCATGGCCGAGGCACTGGGCGTGAAAGAGCGCCTCATCCTAAAGTGTGACAGCCATCTGCCGGTCTCTGGCTCTATCAAGGCCAGGGGGGGCATTTATGAGGTGCTGTGCGTGGCGGAAAAAATAGCCCTGGAAAGCGGAATGCTCACCTTGGACACTGACTATGCTGTTCTGGCGGAGCCCCGTTTTTGGGAGCTCTTTTCCAAATATACGATCGCTGTGGGCTCCACCGGCAATCTGGGACTGTCCATCGGTATCATGAGCGCCAAACTGGGTTTTCAGGTCACGGTTCACATGTCGGCCGACGCACGTCAGTGGAAAAAGGATCTGCTGCGGGAAAAAGGAGTTACGGTGATCGAGTACGCCGAAGACTACAGTAAGGCGATCAGCGAGGGGCGCCGTCAGGCAGAGAAGGATCCTTGGTGCCACTTCGTAGACGATGAAAACTCCAAAAACCTTTTTCTGGGCTATGGAGTGGCCGCCCTCCGGCTCCAAAAGCAGTTGATGGAACAGAATGTCCCGGTGGATGAGGAACACCCTCTGTTTGTCTACTTGCCCTGTGGGGTGGGCGGAGGCCCGGGTGGAGTGGCATTTGGCCTTAAGCAGGTCTTTGGGGATGCCGTCCACTGCTTTTTTGCCGAGCCTACCCATGCGCCCTGTATGATTCTGGGCATGGCTACCCGGCTGCACGCGCAGGTGTGCGTGGGGGACTTCGGCATCGACAACCGCACCGCCGCCGATGGCTTGGCGGTGGGCCGTCCCTCCCAATTTGTGGGAAAGTTGATGGAACCCTTCCTGTCCGGGTGCTACACCATCTCCGACGAGCACCTGTATCGTCTGCTTACCCTGCTGGCGGAGCGGGAGGGAATCCGCCTGGAACCCAGTGCCCTGGCCGGAATGACTGGCCCGCAGTGGATCCTTCATACAGAGGCGGGCCTTTCATATCAGCGTCAGGAAGGGCTGACGGATAAAATGTCCGACAGTACCCACATCGTGTGGGCCACCGGCGGGAGTATGGTACCGGAAGCGGACTGGCTGTCCTATGAGAAGAAAGGAAAACAACTGCTGGCCGAGGGGCAATAAAAGGGGAGCGGACTTTATGTTGCGGTCATGACCATCAAACGATTTTTTTGATAGACCGAGCGCTGCTCCGGGGTGCTTGCGATGCAAGCACCCCGGAGCAGCTTTTTGATACGGCGTGAGGGAGACGGGGGACTCTTTACACAAGAAAAGGCGTTGCTTTTTTTCCAAATATATAATAAAATAAATAAAATAATGCCCCGTTTTCGGGGAATAGGGGGAGATGCCATGCCCACGAGCGTGGATACCGAGGCTGCGCAGGAGGCTTGGGGACAGATCAACCGGGTCTTGAAGAACTTTTCCTGGGAAAAAGCACTGGTGCTTGTCGGGCTGCTGGTGGCCTGCCTGGTGATCATCAAAGTGATTATGAAGCTGGCGGACCGGGCCATGGTGCGTTCCAAACTGGATCGGGGCGTGCGGACGTTTCTCCGCTCCGGGCTGAAGGCCATCCTGTGGCTGGTGGCGCTCTGTGTCCTGCTGGGCTATCTGGGTGTGCCCATGACCTCGCTGGTGGCGGTGCTCAGCGTGCTGGGCCTGGCCATTTCCCTGGCCGTGCAGGGTACCTTGTCCAATTTGGCGGGCGGGATCATGCTGTTGACAGCCCGCCCTTTTTCTGCCGGGGACTTTGTGGAGGCCGGCGGTGTGAGTGGAACGGTGAGCGAGGTGGGACTGGTCTACACCAAGCTGAATACGGTGGACAATAAGACGATCTTTGTGCCCAACGGGGAGATCTCCGGCAAGACCATCGTCAACTTTACCGCAGCCGATAAGCGGCAGGTGGAACTGAAGTTTACGGCCTCTTACGAGGCGCCTCAGGAGGCGGTGAGACGCTGCATCGCCAAAGTGGTGGGGGAGCATCCCCGGACGCTGCCCACTCCGGCGCCGCTCATCCGGGTCAGCGCCTACAAGGAGAGCTCCGTGGAGTATATTCTGCGGGTCTGGTGTGCCACGGAAGACTACTGGGAGGTCCACTATGACCTTTTGGAACAGGTGAAGGGGGCTTTTGACGCTGCCGGTGTCGAGATGACATACGAACATCTGAACGTTCATCTGATGAAGTAAAGGGGTAATCGTAACATGGGAGAGACTCGGAGCGCCGCGGTCAAGGGGCTGCGGCTGGTATTCATCGCACAGATCCTCTACGTTGTTTCGGTGGTTCTGGTGTGCCTGACCGCACTGGGGCCTGTGGTCACCATTCTGTATGTGGCCACCGATGTGATCAGTCTGGCGCTGACAGCGGTTGGCCTGAGCGTTGCCATGAGGGCAGACAGCGGATATCGCGTGGCCCTGTTTTTTGCGCTGAGTGTGCTGGTGTGTGATATCCTGACCGCCATCACCGGAAGTTGGATCTTCCTGCTTCTGCGGGCAATTTCCTTGATCTTGTCCTATATGGGGATGGCCTATGTCTGCGATACCACCACCCGGCTGTGCAAGGGGGAGCGGGAGGTCGCGAAGCTGGAAGAAAGCGCCCGCAAGCTCTACCTGGGCTGTACGGCGATCGCGGTGCTCTGCCAGGGTCTCTCCATGGTGACCGCCCTGAGCGACATGGGTGGATTTATGAACCTGGTCTCTCGCTTCCTCCAGGCAGTAGGGACGATTTACTACATCTATTTTCTGCATGTGGGACGGGACAAGCTCATCCGTTGAGTGTGCTGGACGGGCTGAGAAAGGAAAGGGAAGGAAGCAGACTGGCGTCAGGCTCTCTGACGCCAGTCTCCGCGTTCAGGGCAATTTGCCTCCTATACCCGCTCAGGTGGGCATTTCCAGGCCGTGGAGAAAGCCGTCCCCCAGGATCTCTCCTCCCACCACAGTGTTGCGGAAGAGCAGAAGGTGAGCCTTCACACCGGCATCTCCCGTGGGGTAGTTCCCCACGCTGTATGTGTACCGTTTGACCCTTTTCCCTGCGTATTTGGTCAGGTCAAAGCCCTGACCGGACTGGAGCGAGAGGTACTCGGAGTACTCCGGACCGAAGTCCTTCGGAAGCTCCAGCTCCTCCACAGTGACGGCATCCGGAGAGACCTGCCAGCCCCAGGCCCCCAGATAGGCGATTCGATCTTCCTCTGTCTTGATTCCCTTCGGGCTGATCGAGGCGGAGGCCTCGGCACCCCGACCGCCCAGCACCGTGGCGGCCAGCACCGCGCCGCAGACGATCACCGCTGCTGCCAAAACCAGATATATCTTGCGCCGATTGACTTTTGCCGTCCAGATGAACACAATGATCTCCCCTTTGCCCTTTGACCTCTGATCAAATTCTATGGTAGGCGGTGGAAAAATATGATAGGCTTAGCAAAAGAGAGTACAAAGAGAGGGGGACGCGGATGGAGCGTCTGGATAAAATTTTAGCCGGGACCGGGCGCTGGTCCCGCCGGGAGGCGGCAGAGCTGATCCGCACAGGGCGGGTGACAGTGGATGGTGCGGTGGCCGGGAGCCGGGAGGCAAAATTCCCGGAGACCGCCTGCTTCCAGGTGGATGGGGAGGACATCTCCGGAAGCGCCCGGGTCTATCTCATGCTCAACAAGCCGGCCGGGCTGGTCTCGGCTACGGATGACCCACGGCAGCCCACCGTGCTCTCTCTGCTGCCCGAGCACCTGAGGCGGGTCGGGCTGTTCCCGGCCGGGCGGCTGGACAAGGACACGGTGGGCCTGCTCCTGCTCACAAACGACGGACCGCTGGCCCACGGACTGCTGTCGCCCAGGCGGCATGTGGACAAGACCTATCTGGTACGGGTGGACGGAGTGCTGGATGAGGGCGATGCGGCCGCGTTCCAGGCGGGAATGGTCCTGGCCAGCGGGCTCCACTGCCTTCCGGCCGTGCTGGAGCCGCGGGGGGACGGGGAGGCCTTGGTGACGCTGCGGGAGGGGAAGTACCACCAGATCAAACGGATGCTGGCCGCCCGGGGGAAGCCTGTGACCTTCCTGAAACGCCTCACCTTCGGACCTCTGACGCTGGACGAACAGTTGGTTCCCGGTTCGTGGAGGCCGCTGTCGGACCTTGAATTGGAGGCACTGCGGCGGGCGGGAACGACGGGATCTGAGAGGATTCGGCATTTTCCACAAAAAAAGTGAAATTTGCTATTGAAAAGGGAGAAAAAAGCCGCTATAATAATATTCGTGTGAATCGCCTGCGCCACGGGGATCTATCTGTGCGAAATTGTATACTTTGTGCAGAAATGGACGCAGGTCATTGAAAATGTACGCGTGACCACCCGGATGGGAATTAAGGTAAGGAGGCATTCCAGATGTCCAATCGGATTTTTCAGAGTGTCGTGTTACAGATGAAGGAAGGGACTGACCGGGTGATCGGCGTGATCGACGCCGAGGGGACCGTGGTGGCCTGCGATGAGCTCTCTTTGATCGGAGAGCGTTGGGGCGAAGTAGTGGGGCAGCTCAATGCGGCGGAAAACGGCATGGTCCGCTTTGAGGGGCGCACTTTTAAGGCTCTGGCAAGCTGGGGCACCCAGTTCGACTACGCGGGTTTTGTTCAGGGCGAGGACGACGTGGCGAAGGGGCTGTGCTGCCTGTCGGCAGTGGCTTTTAATGGGGCCAAGCAGAGCTATGAGGAAAAGCACGACAAGGGGACTTTTGTCAAGAACATCATCTCAGACAACATTCTGCTGGGGGATATTTACGTTCGGGCCAAGGAGCTCCATTTTGTCTGCGACGTGCCCCGGGGCGTTTTTCTGGTGCGGCAGCCGGAGCCTGCCGATCCTGCAATGATCGACACGATCCAGGCCATGTTCCCCGACAAGCAGATCGATTTCGTCCTCTCCATCAGTGAGACCGATGTGGCGGTCATCAAGCAGATGCCGGAGGGGACCGAGAGCAAGCGGCTGGACAAAATCGCCCGCCAGATCGAGGATGGGCTTATGTCCGAACTGGATTTGAAGCCGGTGGTGGGTATCGGTACGGTGGTCACCAACATCCGGGATCTGGCCCGCTCCTATAAGGAAGCCCAGATGGCCATTGAGGTGGGAAAGGTTTTTGATACCGAGCGCAGCGTCATCAACTACGACAATCTGGGCATTGGCCGGCTGATCTATCAGCTGCCCACCACCCTGTGTGAGATGTTCCTCCAAGAGGTCTTTAAGAAAAACCCAATCGACGCGCTGGATCAGGAGACACTGTTCACCATCAACAAATTCTTTGAGAACAATCTGAATGTGTCCGAGACCGCCCGAAAGCTCTTTGTCCACCGGAACACTCTGGTTTACCGGCTGGAGAAGATCAAAAAACTCACGGGGCTGGATCTGCGGGAGTTTGACGACGCCATCACCTTCAAGGTGGCTCTGATGGTCAAGAAATACCTGGTCTCCCGGGGGATCGACAACTGACTTTCTCTTTCAAGAGAAAGTCAGCAAAGAGAACCTTGATAGAAGGGCCTGCGGACAGTCGGCGCGAAACGGAAAACCGGCAAAGAGAACTTTGATAGAAGATCCTTACGCATCATACATAAAAGAGTAAACGTGATTGACAATCGAACCCAGCGGTCCGCCGCCTGTGTCTGATTGTCAATCGCTTTATGAGGAGCAAGGGAATGATACGCCTCTTAGATATTCAAAAGACATACGATAACGGCACCAAGGCTCTGAAAGGGGTCTCCATGCGCATTGACGATGGGGAGTTTGCCTTTTTGGTGGGGCCTTCCGGTTCCGGAAAATCCACCATCATCAAGCTCATTACCGGCGAAGTCCAGCCCTCCGGCGGGCGCATCATGGTCAACGGGTACAATCTGGGGAGCATTCGCCCCAATCAGGTGCCTTATATGCGCCGCACGCTGGGGGTCATCTTTCAGGATTTCCGTCTGATCGAAAAAAAGACAGTGTGGGAGAATCTCACTTTCGCCATGCGGGCGGTGGGAGCCTCTCCAAGGGAGGTCCGCAAGCGCATCCCCTATGTGCTGGATCTGGTGGGCCTGGCCAGGAAGGGGAGCCGCTATCCCACGCAGCTCTCCGGCGGAGAGCAGCAGCGTGTGGCCATTGCCCGGGCTTTGGTGAACAACCCCCAGATGATCATCGCCGATGAGCCCACGGGAAACCTGGACCCGCAGCGTTCCCTGGAGATTATGCTGCTGCTGGAAAAAATCAACGAGCTGGGCACTACCATGCTGGTGGTCACCCACGAGAAGGAACTGGTCAACCGCTTTTCCAAGCGGGTGATCGCCATTGAGAACGGACGGATCATCAGCGACGAGACAGGCGGGTATTATAACAATGAAGAAACAATTTGACCTGGGCTATTACCTTTCGGAGGGGTTTCACTCCATTTTTACCCACGGCCTCATGTCTTTTGCCGCCGTGTTCATGATCGTGGCCTGCTTGCTCATTATGGGATCCTTTTCTCTGGTGGCCCTCAACCTGGAGAACAAGCTGGGCGACCTGGAGCGGGACAATGAGTTTCTGGCCTTTGTGGATGAGAGCTATTCCCGGGAGCAGGCCCTGGCGCTGCAAAGCCAGCTGGAGGCCCTGCCCAACGTGGCCTCGGTGTCCTTCACCACCAAGGAGGAGGCCAAGGCCAACTACGCCGATCAGTTTGCCGGGGACAAGAACGCCGGACTGTACGCCGATCTGCCCGACGAGGTGTTTCGGGATCGGTACTCTGTCCATATGACGGACATCAGCCGGATCCAGGAGACCATGGACGGGGTGTCCGCCGTGCCGGGAATCGTCAATCTCCAGGCCGCCCCCGAGGTGGCGCAGGGGTTTGTGATGGTGCGGAATGTGGCCACCGGCGTGGCGTTGATCCTCATTGCGCTGCTGCTGCTCATCTCCTTGTTCATCATCTATAACACCATCAAGCTGGGTACCTTCACCCGCCGGGAGGAGATCGCCATCATGAAGATGTGCGGCGCCACCAACGGTTTCGTCCGGGGCCCCTTTATCTTTGAGGGGATGATCCTGGGCCTGGCGGGCGCGGTGTGCGCTTTCTTCCTCCAGTGGGGGATCTACACACTGATTGCCCAGGCCATCAGTACCGGGCAGACCATCCAGCTGCTGACAATAATCCCGTTCCAGAGCATCGCTCTCAGGGTGCTGGGCATTTTCTCCGTCACCGGACTGGTGGTGGGTACCGGGGGCAGCGTGCTGGCCATTCGGAAGTTCCTGCAGGTTTGACGACGAATCCGGAGGGAATCAAATTGAAACAGCAAGCACAGACGAAAAAACAGGGGAAAAAGCCGGACTGGCGGCGGATTGTCACTGCACTTTTGGCACTGGTCATGGTGCTGGCCCTTTTGCTGCCGCTGCTGGGCAGCGCGCTTACCTCGGCCCACGCCGTCAGCCAGAGTGAGTTGAAGGATCAGATCTCCGGGCTGAAGGATGACGCGGCCGAGGCCAGCGCTCGAAAGAAGGAGCTCCAGGCACAGCTGAAGGCTCTCGAAAACGACAAGGCCAAGGCACTGGAGCGGAAGAAACTTCTGGATCAGGAGCTGGCCGCCATCGACACCGAGGTGGCCAACACCCAGAGCCAGATCGACACCTATACCGCGCTCATTGCAGCGCAGGAGACGGCGCTGACCGAGGCCCAGGCCAAGGAGAGCGCCGCGTACGACCGATTCTGCCAGCGGGCCCGGTCTATGGAGGAGGCGGGGACCGTCTCTTATTGGTCGGTCCTTTTTGACGCCAGCGACTACTCTGACCTTCTGGACCGGCTGGCTCTGGTGGATGAGATCATGGAGTACGACAACGGTGTGGTGGAAGAGCTGGCGGCGGCTCGCAAAGAGGTGGAGGACACTCTGGCCGGGCTCAACGAGTCCAAGGCTGGACTGGACGAGCAGAAGGCCCAGCTGGACGCCAAGCGGACTGAGCAGGCCGCAAAGGTGCGGGAGGCCCAGGCCCTCTTTGATGAGTTGAAGGGTCAGGCTGACGCCGCTGAGGCGCTGGTGGCGGCCGAGGAGGCGGAGGAGGAGAAGATCGCCGCCAAGATCGCCGCCAAGCAGAAGGAGTTGGAGAAGCTCATTGCCTCCCAGAAGATCACCTTTCATACCGGCTCCGGGTATGCTTATCCGCTGCCCAGCAGCTATACCCACATCACTTCTTATTTTGGCTGGCGGACCCACCCCATTACAGGAAAGCCGAACAATCACACCGGCATCGATCTGCCTGCCCCTGGAGGAACTTCCATCTATGCTGTCCAGGGCGGCGTAGTTACGATTTCTGGTTATGCGCCCAGCTCCTACGGCAACTATGTGGTCATCAGCCACGGAAACGGGAGGAGCACGCTCTATGCTCACATGCGCTCCCGGGCGGTGAGCGAGGGCCAGGTGGTGAGCCAGGGACAGGTCATCGGCTACGTGGGGACCACCGGTTCCTCTACCGGAAACCACCTTCATCTGGAACTGCGGGTCAACGGTGTCCGCCAGGATCCCAGAAGTATGTTCCCCGGCGTCAATTTCCATTAAGCGACAGGAGACGGGCGGAGAGAGATTCTCCGCCCGTCTTTCTGGGAAGGGGCACCAAGACGTGAGAGAAAAACGATTTTCCCGCTGGCAGCTCATTGCGGCGGTTCTGGGCGGAGCCCTGGCTGCTTTGGCTGCTGCCGCTCTGGCGGCCTATCTGCTTATAGGCCCTCAGGCCCTTACGCTGCTTCAGGGGTTTGGAGTGGTTCGTACCCGCTTTGTGGGGGATTACGACCCTGCGGCGGCCGTGGACAGCGCGCTGGCAGGCATGGTGGACGGACTGGGCGACCGGTGGAGCCACTACCTGACCGCGGAGGAGTATGAGGCGCAGAACCAGCGCCGGACCAACTCCTATGTGGGGGTCGGGGTCACCGTGGGATATGAAGACCCAAAAGGGTTGGTCATTCTCGCGGTGCTGGAGGCCTCTCCGGCCGCTGAGGCCGGCTTGGCGGCAGGGGAGATCATCACCGCTGTGGATGGGCAATCCATTGCGGGGGAGGACCGCTACGAAGGGGGTCAGGCCATCCTGGGGGAGGAGGGGACTCCTGTCTCTCTCACGGTAGAAACACCCGTGGGGGCGGTACGGGAGGTATCCCTGACCCGGGCCGCTTTGGAGACCGAGCCGGTGCACTATGAGTTGCTGGATGGCGGCGTGGGCTATGTAAAGCTGGAGAACTTTTACAGCCACAGCGCCGAAAAGCTCATTGGGGCGGTGGACGATCTGACGCGGCAGGGGGCGAAGGCCCTGGTGTTCGACATGCGGGACAACGGCGGCGGCTATGTGGGGGAACTCACGGATATGCTGGACCGCCTGCTGCCCGAGGGGGTCATCTTCCGGACCCAAAGCCGGGACGGGCCGGAGGAGCGCGTGGAGTCCGATGCGCAGTGTGTGGAGATCCCCATGGCTGTGCTGGTGAACGCGGACACCTACTCTGCCGCGGAATTTTTCGCCGCCGAACTTCGGGAAGCAGCCGGGGCCGCGGTGGTGGGGGTGGAGACCTCCGGAAAGGGGTATTCTCAGCAGGCCATTCCGCTGCTGGGCGGCGGAGCCATGAATATTTCCACTGCCCGGTATTATACGGGCAACGGTATTTCCCTCATCGGGACCGGAGTGAGTCTGGATGCTGAAGTGGCGCTCACAGCGGAAAAGGAGGCGGCCCTCCGGGCCGGGACCCTGGCCCACGCCGATGATGAGCAGCTGCAAAAGGCGCTGGAACTGCTGGGGCAGTAAGTTCATTTGGCCGCAGGATGCCCTCGGGCGCCTGCGGCCTGCTTTTTGCTGGGGCGGATGGGGAGATGGCGGTGAAAAATCTGTTTGGATGGTTTGGGTATGACGGAGACAGGATATGCATACCATCCCCCAAGGGGGGAAAATGGAGATGGTTGGACGGCTTATTTCTTCCGGGCAATGGCACTGGCGTCCCGAGGTAGAGGAGTGCCGGCTGCTGGGGTTGCCGCTGGTCTCAGTCACGCTGCCCCCCGGAAACAGGCGGCGGCGTCTGGCCCAGGCGGGAAGGGTCCTTGGGCGGATGGGAGTTCGCCGGGTCATGGCGGATGTGTCCTTTGACGGCTGGCCCGAGCTGGCCCACTGGGGGATCGCACCGGTGGATCCACTGCCGCTCTGTCAGGCCAAGGGTGGGGAACTTGCGCTGGCCCTGCTGGAAAAATACCCTCTGAAGAACCGGGTCGCCGCGCTTTGCGGAGCAGTGGCGGACCGGACAGCGTGGGCGCTGGCCGACAGTCTTTGTCCGCAGACCGGGGTGTTGCTTTTGGATTTTCACCAGGGTGGGGAGGAGCTGGCCGGGCATCTGCGCCGGGCCTATGGAGCCGCGCCGCCGGGACTGGGACAAGGCCTGCGGCCCCAAGTGACAGTAGAGCTTTCCCCCTGTCAGACCCTGGGGGGAGAAGTACTGCGGCTCTGGGGCAGTCCTGATCTGGCGGGGCTGGAATTGCAGTGGAAGAAAGCGCCGATGCCGGAGGGAGTCGATCCCCTGATGCTGCTGGAGGTTTTGTGGGAGACCGGACGGGCCGAGGCGGAGGACATCGGCGTGGTGTGCCAGAGGAATGTCCTTGACAGGACGATGGAAAATACATATAATACAGGATAATGTAAAAGCAGGAGTATGTATTGAAACCCATCGGGCTGGAAACGGTCTGTTTCTCATCGATAGAATAAGAACGAAAGGTGATTTACAGCTATGGCGAAACAGTATAAACTGACTCCGCAGCGCCTGCAGGAGCTGCAGGAGGAACTGGTCTATCTAAAGACGGTGCGGGAGCGCGAGGTGGCCGAGCAGATCAAGGAGGCCCGGTCTTTCGGCGACCTGTCCGAGAACAGCGAATATGACGAGGCCAAGAATGAGCAGGGCAAACTTTACTCCCGCATTGCGGAGGTGGAGGCGGTTCTCGCCAACTATGTGATCATTGAAGATCAGCACTTCGACGCCAACGCCGTCGGTTTGGGCAGCCTGGTAAAGGTGCTGGATGAGGAGTTCAACGAGGAGGAGACTTACCGCATCGTGGGTTCCCAGGAGGCCGACCCCATGAACGGACGGATCTCCGAGGATTCTCCCTTCGGCCGGGCCCTGCTGGGCAAGGTGGTGGGAGACCACGTGGAGGTGGAGGCCCCAGCGGGGACTCTGCGCTACAAACTGTTGGATATCCAGAAGGCGTAACGGAGAGAAGAAGGGGGCTTCAGCTCCCCGGGAACAGGAGAGAGGAAAATGGCAGAGGAACAGAAGAACGGCACTGGGGAGCAGGAGCTCTCCGAGCTGCTGCGCCTGCGGCGGGAAAAGCTCGCCGCGTTGCAGGAGGCGGGGGAGGATCCCTTCCAGCAGACCCGCTTTGCCTGGGATACCACGTCTCAGCAGATCAAGGACAATTTTGACGCCATGGAGGGTAAAGAAGTCAAGGTGGCCGGACGGCTCATGTCCAAGCGGGGCATGGGCAAGGTCAGCTTCTGCGACCTCCAGGACCGGGATGGCCGCATCCAGCTCTACGCCCGCCAGGACGAGATGGACGAGGCGGCCTATAAGAAGTTTAAAAAGTACGACATCGGCGATATCGTGGGCGTGGATGGCGAGGTCTTTCGTACCCAGCGGGGCGAGATGAGCGTCCGGGCCAAGAACATCACGCTGCTCAGCAAGTCGCTTCTCCCCCTGCCGGAGAAGTTCCACGGCCTTCAGGACAAGGAACTGCGCTACCGGCAGCGGTATGTGGACCTCATCATGAACCCGGAGGTCAAGCGCAACTTTATCATCCGCTCCCAGTTCATCCAGTTTATGCGCCGCTACCTGGACGAGCGGGGCTATATCGAGGTGGAGACCCCGGTCCTGAACACCATTTCCGGCGGCGCCTCCGCCCGGCCCTTCGTGACCCATCACAATACGCTGGACATCGACATGTATATGCGTATCGCCACCGAGCTGCCCCTGAAGAGGCTCATCGTGGGCGGCATGGACCGGGTGTATGAGATCGGCCGCATTTTCCGCAACGAGGGCATGGATCCCAAGCACAATCCGGAGTTCACCTCCGTGGAGCTCTACCAGGCCTATGCCGACTTCCACGACATGATGGATGTGGCCGAGGGCATCATCTCCGGCGCCGCCAAGGGGATCCTGGGCGGCTATCAAGTGGAGTGGATGGGGGAGCAGGTGGACCTGACTCCCGGCTGGCGCCGCCTGACCATGATCGATGCCGTCAAGGAATATGTGGGCATCGACTTCGGCGCGATCTCTGACGACGCCGAGGCGGTGGCCGCCGCCAAGGCCAAGGGCGTAGAGCTGGCCGAGACAGCCGACAAGACCTGGGGCAATGCCCTGTATGCCTGCTTTGACCAGAAGGTGGAAGAGAAGCTGATCCAGCCCACCTTTATTACCATGTATCCTGTGGAGGTTTCCACGCTGACCAAGCGGAGTCCCGCCGACCCCCGACTGACTGAGCGGTTTGAGCTGTTCGTCTGTCGCTCCGAGCTGGCCAACGCCTATTCCGAACTCAACGATCCCATCGATCAACGCCGGCGCTTTGAAAAGCAGGTGGAGCTCCGGAATCGGGGAGACGACGAGGCCGAGATGCTGGATGAGGACTTCCTCAACGCACTGTCTTACGGCATGCCCCCCACGGGCGGCATGGGCATCGGGGTGGACCGGGCCGTCATGCTCCTCACCGGGGCGGACACCATTCGGGATGTGATTCTCTTTCCGACAATGAAGCCCCTCGACAAGTAAAATTCGAAAAAAACCAGTGTTTATGCGGGTTTCGGGAGTTTCCAAACCGAATAAATTTACCTCTTTACACCAAATTTACACCAATCGGTGCTAAAAACGGTGCAGAGACTAAAAAATCGCATAATTTTGAGTTTCACACAGCTCCTGAGAAGCTACATCTTCTCAGGAGCTTCTTTCATTTCTCATAGTTTTCGGACTACATCGCAAACTACACCAATTCTGTTTTTCTCAATATAATGAGGATAATCACAGAGGAAGGGGTGGTTATACTATGAGCAACAGTTTAGCAAGCGTTCACCCGGAGCTAATTCCTGAATGGTCAGAGAGGAATTTACCGCTGACGCCGGATAAGATAACCTTCGGTTCAAATAAAAGAGTGTGGTGGAAAGGTGCTTGCGGACACGAGTGGGAAACGAGCGTTAAAGCTCGTTCAAAGGGCGAGAAATGCCCGATATGCTCAGGAGCGAGAGTAATAGAGGGTATCAATGATTTAGTCACATTGAAGCCCCTGTTGGCTCAGGAGTGGTCTGAAAAGAACAAATTAAAGCCAACCGAGGTATCTGTCGCTTCTCATAAGAAGATTATTTGGAAATGCAAACACGGACACGAATGGGAAGCAAGCGTTAAAAGCAGAACGATAAACGGTACAGGCTGTCCATACTGCTCACACAATAAAGTCCTTGCCGGATTCAATGACCTTGCTTCACAGTATCCCGATATTGCTGCTGAATGGTCTGACAGAAATCTTCCGTTGCTGCCTACAATGGTAACAGCCTTTGCAAACAGTAAGGCTTGGTGGAAATGCAGAGATTGCGGAAACGAGTGGTACACTCTTATTTCAACCCGTGCCGGTGGGAGTAGATGTCCGTATTGTAGTGGATATACATTGCTCAAAGGATTTAATGACTTGGCGACTACGCACCCTGACATTGCGGCTGAGTGGTCAGAAAGAAATTATCCCCTAATGCCTGATGAGGTAAACGCAAAATCAAGACACAATGTTTGGTGGAAGTGTAAGACCTGTGGCAATGAGTGGAAGTCCGTTATCAATGCTCGTGTAAAAGGAACAGTATGCCCGGTTTGTGCGGACAGGACAGTTCTTGCAGGATACAATGATTTAGCCACAACGGACAGGAAACTGCTTGCTGAATGGGATTACGAAAAAAACTCTCTGCTCCCGACACAAGTGTCAAGAAGGTCGATGAAAAGAGTGTGGTGGAAATGTTCACTGGGACACTCTTGGAAAGCAAAAATCAGCGATAGAACAATTATCGGAGAAAAATGCACTGTGTGCGAAAAAGAATATCGCTCCGTGTTCCCCGGCTTGGCGGTCGCCTATTACGCCAATCAAAAAGGATTAAAGGTACAGCTCGGTTCAGATAAACTATTAGGAATACCTCTTGAAACCTACATTCCGTCAGAAAAGCTGGCGATAGAATTTACGAACGGCTCAGAACATATGGAGGTTCTCAAAAGCCACCTTTGCAAGCAGCGAAATATAAAACTCGTAAAACTCCCTTTTAAGACAACCGAAACGGAAACGGAGTATGCCGACAGAGTAAAAGCAGTTTTCAAAAGCGTACATATCTTTATTTATTCTGATGTCGAAGTAGATGTTTCGGTAATCAAAAGAAGATTCGATGAATGGAGGAAACGACTATGAGAGAAGAAAAGTTCCATATCTATCTAAATGATGACGAATATAGCAGATTGATACAATCACTTATTCGTTTGAAGAACAGCCTGACAGCACAAGGCAGATGCACCGATGCAGTAGATGATATTCTTTATAAGGTGCTTTCAGCCAAGAGAAGAAAGTTCAAAATCAAATATATCTGAACACGAAAAGAGACCGCCTACACGATGTAAGCGGTCTTTGCTAATTTAGAGTAAGTTCGACAAATTGGAATTTGTCAATACCTATTACCATAAAGATATTTATTTGAAATTCTCTTTTGTGTTTCCAAATATTTTGTAACGTTTTCATCATAATCAGGATAATTATAACCAAGTGAATCTGCCACTTTTTTAGATATTTTTTTGAACAAACATAGACACAAATCAAACGATTTCCACATTTCTTCATACGAACTCATTGAATATGTATTTAGTAAGTTATCCCACAATTCTTTTGAAATATGCTTATCTAAAAATTTATAGTTTTTACCCAAACTGAAATTAAATCCTTTTTCAGTACCGACATACCAACTAATCATCCTAAGAAGCTCATGACGTAATACTTCATTCATATGGTCTATTGCAAATAGTATTTCACCACGAAGTAAGCCCTTGGATACATATGTTGCAACATTCCAAAATTCGTTACAACAGTCATCAAACTTTCTTTCTGTTGGACACTTAATGTAATAATCTTCATCTGTGGGAACTATTTCTGTTTTAATCATATTATCTTTATCTAACATGATTTTTACAAGTTTATCGCGAGTAAGATACTCCTCAAGCATTGAAACAGGTAACAAAGTTAAATCAATCTTTACACCATCATCAAAAAGCATTATATAAGAAAATCCTTTTTCTTCTGGAGGAAATAATTCCATATCTTCAGGTTTTTGCATCATAATTCTGTTACCAAAAACACTAAGCCAGTCATCGCTTTTCAAAAATTCTCCCATATCTATAACAAAAAAAGTAATATCATAATCTTGAAGATTGTCTTTTGGTATATTAACATTAGTGCGAGACCCCTCAAGAGTTACAATTCTAATTCTCTCATCTTGAAAAGCAAAATTCAAAACTAAATCGTATATTTCTTTTTCAGTCCTCATTTCATTCACCTCAATAAAATTATATCACAAAAAAAAGATTGATTCTAACTGTTCTTATAATTTGATAACCGCATCAAGGCAGAGCGTAAGTGCATATTCGTATGCATTACCGCCCCAGTTTCTTTCGTCGTATTTGTCAACATCTGCAAGACTGTCTGCGGTATAAAGTATCATACCCCAGGTTGCCCCTCTGAAATCAGCACAGGCCGCCAGAGCAGAACATTCCATTTCTACAACTGCACAGCCTTCACTTTTGCGATAAGCCACCTTTTCTTTGGTTTCACGGAAAAATCCATCCGTTGACCAGGTTATAACCTCCTGATATTTCATACTATGCTCAAGAATGGTTTCTTCAATTGCTTTTCTTGCCTTCTCGCTGATTTCCACAAATCGAGAAGGGGGCGCATAGTGATAAGATGTTCCCTCATCACGCAGAGCCTTGTTTGGTACGAGGAATGTACTTTCGGGGAACTTTTCCAGAGCACCGCAACTACCTGCCGAGATTACCTCTCTTACACCATAACCAATCAGCCAATCAAGTATCTGTGTGGCTGCTGCCGCACCAACGGGTGCTTGACAAAGCACAATGTCCTCACCCTTGTATTTGGTGATGTAAATGGGATAATGCTTCGTTGCACTCTCAAAAGTGGATACCTGTTTGGTATCACTTTTACTGGCATATTCATCTATGTAAGCACCAAG
Organism: Pseudoflavonifractor sp. Marseille-P3106; assembly: GCA_900169975.1. Taxonomy (GTDB): domain Bacteria; phylum Bacillota; class Clostridia; order Oscillospirales; family Oscillospiraceae; genus Vermiculatibacterium. Next base: position 914,005 of record LT827126.1, on the reverse strand, counting down.
AAATGCGAACACACATTTCTTGGGTAAGTTCAAACCAAGATTTTCATGAGTGGGATTAAGAACTGCTGTCTGCTCTGTATCAAACTCCAAAATCGGTATTTCGTTTTTAATAATAGCCATACTATCTCTCCGTCAAATTCAAATTTGTCTTTCTCTTAATTTCCTATTATACACCAAAATTATGAATATTTCTACCCGCCGTCTATTGACCTCAATTACGAGGGAAATAGGCGGCTTTTTTGTTTCTAAAAAAATATTTTCAAGAATTTTTTGAAAAAGGGGTGATTTTGGGTGTGCATTTTGACCCCCTTTGTCCAAATGAGTGAAGGGGTTAATTCCGAACCACGAAAAGGTCAGCCCATTCACTTGTATTTTGACAACTGAATAAATCATTCACTAAGACTTTAATTCTGATGATTTTAGCCACCTTATCGGGTACGCCGTGACTTCTGCATTGCAGAACAGCGAGAACTCCCGGTATAAGTAATAGGTTGCCCCTGTTACGGCGATGACAGTCAGAAGGATAATGATACTTCTCTACGGAGCTGGCGGAGTACCCGGCAGAGGTGAAATTCCTATGATACAGATTAGCAGTCTGTTCCTTAGTGACTTCCCGTGAGCTTTTTGCTCGGCAAGGGGTGTTGAGAACAAATATTGCCCGACCGGTTAGGAAATGAGCCGGTCAAGTACATAGCCATACTGCGATGGCTATGAATTTTACGAAAGGAGGACGCACAAAGTGTCGAACTGCAAAACGATTGCTATATGCAATCAAAAAGGCGGAGTTGGAAAGACGACCACCACGGTAAACCTCGGCGTCGGTCTTGCAATGCAGGGAAAGAAAGTGTTGCTCATAGACGCAGACCCACAGGGCGACTTAACCACCTGTCTCGGTTGGAAGGATACGGATAACTTGGGTATCACGCTTGCAACGAAACTCACAGATGTCATAAACGAAACGATGAATGACCCTACGGTCGGTATTCTGCACCACGACGAAGGTGTTGACCTTGTTCCGGCAAACCTTGAGCTTTCAGCAATGGAATTTAACCTTGTCAACGCAATGAGCAGAGAGACGGCATTGAGAAATTATCTAAGCGAAGTGAAGGACAAATACGACTATATCTTAATAGATTGTATGCCTTCCCTCGGAATGGTAACAATCAATGCTCTATCTGCGGCAGACAGCGTAATAATTCCTGTTCAGGCTCAGTATTTACCGGCAAAAGGTATGACGCAGCTTGTTCAGACCATTTCACGAGTTAAGAAGCGTATCAATCCGGGCTTAAAGATTGACGGTATGCTTCTCACTTTGGTGGATAGCCGTACCAACCTCGCCAAAAGCACGGTAGAAGCTCTGAGAGAGAACTTCGGTAGTCAAATCAAGATGTATCGAACATATATCCCGATTGCCGTAAAAGCCGCAGAGACTTCTTCCAAAGGCAAGAGCATTTTTGCCTACGAACCGGGCAGCACGGTGTCAAAAGCGTACACCGAATTTACAAAGGAGGTGTTAGCCGATGGCAGGAAGAAAGAGCGACTTCACTCTCACGAAGCTCGATGACTTATTCTCGACGCAGGAACAGAGAGATGAAGAAAAACTTTCAAAAATCCGAGATATTCCCTTGACTGAGATTGACGATTTCCCCGACCACCCTTTTAAGGTGCGTGATGACGAGGATATGGCACAGCTCATTGAGAGTATTAAGGAACGAGGGGTAATCACTCCGGCGACGGTAAGGCAGAAAGAGGACGGCAGATACGAACTCATATCGGGACACAGACGAAAGCGAGCCTGTGAGCTTGCCGGGTTTGATACTCTCCGTTGTGAGGTCGTTGAACTGAACCGAGACGAAGCCACGATTTTAATGGTTGAGAGCAACTACCAAAGGTCGCAGATACTTCCCTCGGAAAAAGCCTATGCCTACAAAATGCGTTTGGAAGCATTGAGCAGACAAGGCAAAAGAACAGACCTAACTTCCGACCCAGTGGGTTGGAAGTCAAGCGGAAAAGAAACAGCACAACTAATTGGAGAGCAGTCGGGTGACAGTCAAACCCAAGTTCGCAGATATATTCGCCTTACAAACCTTGTTCCCGAACTTTTGGAATATGTTGATGAGGGGCGAATTAAAATGCGACCGGCGGTTGAATTGTCTTTTCTCGATGAGGACAGTCAGCGTGATGTGGTTGATGAAATCGACCTGAACGACGCAACTCCGTCCCACGACCAAACAATCCGTATGCGAAAGTTCTTTGAGGAGGGCAAGCTCACAACCGAAGCAATCCAAGCGATTATGTCGGAGGAAAAACCAAACCAAAGGGAGAAAATTGTTTTAAGGGGCGACAGGGTTCGACAGCTTATCCCGAAGAATATTCCCATAAGCCAAACGGAGGATTTTGTGTGCAAGGCATTGGAGCATTACAACAAGTTTCTGCGAAGCAGAGCCGACCGTGACAGCCGATAGCCTTCCCCCTTTCTCACACTCTAACCCCTATATATACCGGCTATTAACCTGCTGAAAAATATACTCTATCTCCCTTGAGTATATCTATCTCAATAACATATAGCTGTCTATTAAAGGGTTTGCACATTTGGAGCAAAAGCAAAATGTCTGCTACGATAAAAAGTTCAGCCAATCGCACCTTTGATGTTTTGACCGGTTTTGATTACGATTAAAGCAGAAAGGAGCGATGGATATGAAAAACAGGCTGATACCTTGTGTTCTTGCCTGCCTGATGATTTTCCTCGTAGGTTGTAACGGTAACACAGCCAAAGAAGCTGCACAGGAGATAACGAAAACGGAGACTTCTTTTCCGGCTGGTAATACCGAAACAAATTCTCAGGAAGATACGGCAAAAGAACCGGAAAGCACGGCAGTTCAGGAGGAAACACCGATTACGGCAAAAGAAAGCCAATCAACCGCTGAAAGTCAGACGGTTATGACGGTACAGACAAAACCGGCGGAAGAAAAAACGGCTGATACTCCTGCAACCGAAAAGCCAAAGGCAGAGCCACCGAAGCAGACAACCACGCAGGCTGAACCCGAAAAACAAACGGAACAGCCAAAAGAACAGACAACTGCCGAACAAAAGCCGGTTGAAAAACCGACTGAAAAGCCGGCAGAACCGAAACCGACAGAGCCGCACAAGCAGACATTCGATGTCAGCCCTTATGTTAGTTACGCAAAAGAGTATGCGGTAAGCATAGGGCTTTCTCTTGACATCACGGCGACAGAATGTTGGGACAACCCCATATCCGCAAATCCTAACCGAAGCGGTATCAAGTCTGATATTGAAAGCAGACTGAACCGATACAAGAACAGCGAGGGTTTTACCGCTGTGTGGATATGGACAGAAAAGCTATCCGATACGGATTACAACATCTATATCGGCTACTGCTAAAACAAAATAATTTTAAGCGGACGCACTGAGTAAAATCGGTGCGTTTTTGCATTTCAAGGAGGAAAACGCAATGGTTAAAACAAAATTCAAGAAAGCCGTCTCGCTTATGTTGGCGGCGGTTATGAGCCTTACTGCTTTTATGGGCATTGGGGCAACGACAGCCTTTGCAGCCGTAGGCGAAAAAGCCGATGTGTACCTCGTCGATTATCCCCGAAGCGGAGATACCAATAACAACGGCGAATGGGGACACGGCAATCTCAACTATATGAACGGTTGGAAAGGCTTGTCCACGAAATATACGGGACTTCGTGCAATGGGTTCGTATTCGGGCAATATCGCCTACTGTATCGAGCCGGGTACAGGTCAGCGGACAGGAGATACTCTCACCGAAAAGGACGAGAACTTCTTCAACAACATCAGTCCGAACGGTACGATTTCCGGCGATGATATTCGCCTGCTTATCGGTCGTATCTTGCAGTACGGCTACCGTGGAGGTATTTCGACAAGCTGGAAGTCGCAGAATGAAAGCGACGCAAACTGTATCGCACACGCTTATGCCACTCAGATTTTGATTTGGGAAACGATTGTCGGAGAAAGAGACGCAAGCTTCAATCACGTTTCTACCGGAGGGTACAATGCCGTGCTTGAATGTGTAAGCTCAGCACACCCTCTCCGCAGCAAAATCTTGTCGTACTACAACAGTATGGTAACAAGCGTTCAGAACCATACGAAAGTTCCGAGCTTCTGCACAAGGTCAAGCGGTTCTGCCAAGGTGAACGAGCTTGAATGGAACGGAAGCAAGTATGTTGCAACTCTCACCGATACAAACGGTGTGCTTGGCAATTACAATTTCTCGGCAAATATTGACGGCGTTTCGTTCTCTGTCAGCGGAAACAAATTGACTGTTTCGATGGAGAAAGCTCCGAGCAAGGAATTTACCATCACAGCCGCAAAAAAGAACGGTGTCCGCAGAGGTGTTGTCGTATGGTCTGACGGTATCCATCAGAATGGCAACGGCATTCAGGATGTGGTCACTTATGCTCAGGAGGTCAGCGACCCTGTCAGCGGCTTTGTCAAAATGAAGGTAAGCTACGGCTCTTGTCAGATTGTAAAGACAAGTGAGGACGGAAAGGTTGACGGTATTCAGTTTACCATCAGCGGTAACGGTGTCAATCAGACTGTAACAACCGCAAACGGCGGCAAATTCCAACTGGATAACCTTATGCCCGGTGTTTACACGGTAACAGAACAGTCTATCGACAAATATGTACCGCAGGAGGTTCACAGAGTTACTGTTGTTGCCGGTCAGGTGGCAAAGGTCAACTTCAATAATGTTCTCAAGAGAGGTAATCTTCAGGTTATCAAATCTTCGGAGGATAATCTGGTCGAGGGTGTAACTTTCCACCTTTACGGAACTTCGCTTGCGGGTATTACCGTAGATGAATATGCAGTGACAGATAAGAACGGTGTTGCTTCTTTCGATGATGTGCTTATAAGCGGCACTACCCCATACACCATTGAGGAAGTGGATACCGCAATCCGTTATGTTGTGCCTGCAAATCAGACCGCACCGATTAACTGGAAAGAAGTAACCACAAGAAACTTCACGAACATTCTCAAAAAGTTCAGCGTAACCGTAACAAAGAGCGACCGAGAGGAAGGCACACCGCAGGGCGACGCTACCCTTGCCGGAGCAGTTTACGGCATTTATAAGGGCGAAACCCTTGTGGACAAATATGTTACGGATAAGAACGGGCAGTTTACCACAAAGGAATATATCTGTGATGATGACTGGACAATCCGTGAAATCACGCCGTCCGAGGGTTATCTGCTCGACGGTACAATCCATAAGGTCGGTGCTGAACCGCAGCTTTATACGGTGGAACACAATCAGACCGCAAATGATGTTACCGAACAGGTTATGAAAGGCAATATCGCTATCATCAAGCATACCGATGACGGCGAAACAAAGATTGAAACACCGGAAAACGGTGCAACTTTTGAAATCTATCTGAAATCTTCCGGCAGCTTTGATTCAGCAGAGGAAGATGAAAGAGATGTAATTGTTTGTGATGAAAACGGCTTCGGTCAGACAAAGGATATGCCTTACGGCGTATATACCGTTCATCAGACCTCCGGTTGGGAGGGGCGTGAGTTAATGGACGACTTCGATGTGTTCATTGCTCAGAACGGACAGACCTACCGCTATCTCATCAACAACGCAAACTTTGAAAGCTATATCAAGGTGGTTAAGGTGGACGCAGAAAGTGGTAAAAACATTCCTTATGCCGGTGCTGGGTTCAAAATCTTTGACCCGGACGGCAATCAGGTAACAATGACCTTCACTTATCCTACTCCGACAACGATAGATATTTTCTACACTGATGCAAACGGACAGCTTGTTACACCGGAGAAACTGGAATACGGCAAGGGATATTCTCTTGTTGAGGTTCAGGCTCCTTACGGATATGTGCTTGACAGCACACCGGTGTACTTTGATGTGGCAGAGGAACATTCTTCCGATGAGGGTGGTATTACCGTGATTAAGGTCGATAAGCCTAATATGGCACAGAAAGGTACTGTCAGCATTGAAAAGACCGGCGAGGTATTCTCAGGGGTAAATATCTCCGGAGAGGAAAATGCCGATGTGATTTATCAGCCTGTCTATGAAGTGAAAGGTCTTGCAGGTGCGGTTTATGAGATTACCGCAGCAGAAGATATTATCACTCCTGACGGAACACTCCGTTATGCAAAGGGCGAGGTCGTAGATACTGTTACCACAGATGAAAACGGACTTGCAAAGAGTAAGGAGCTTTACCTCGGCAGATATACGGTAGTTGAAATTACCGCACCGGAGGGTATGGTTATCAACAAGGAAGCACACGAGGTCGAGCTTACCTACGCAGGTCAGGAAGTTGCCGTAACTGAAACCGCAACCAGCTTCGTAAACGAGAGACAAAAGGTTACGGTAAGTCTTGAAAAAGCTATCGAGAAGAACGACATCTTCAATATCGGCAACGGCGATGAAGTGAAGAACATCAGCTTCGGACTTTTCGCTGCTGAGGAACTTGTTTCAACAAGCGGTACTTCTATCCCGGCAGACGGTCTGATTGAGATTATCTCACTTTCCGAAAATGGTAAGGCTGTTATCAAAACCGACCTTCCTTTTGGAAGCTACTATGTAAAGGAACTTGCAACTGATGAGCATTATATCCTTTCCGACAGCAAGTATCCGTTTACTTTCAGCTATGCGGGACAGGATACCGAAACTGTTGAGATTGCAGTCAATGACGGCAAGCCGATTGAAAACAAGCTCATTTACGGTTCTGTTTCCGGTAAGAAGATTACCGAAAACGGCGAAGCACTGGGAGGTGCTGTAATCGGTCTGTTTAAGGCTGATGAAACCGAATTTACAAAAGAAAATGCTTTGATGACTGCTACCTCCCAAAAAGACGGTAGCTTTTCTTTTGAGAAAGTACCGTATGGCAACTGGCTTGTAAGAGAAATCGAGCAGCCGGAGGGCTTCGTGCTTGATGAAACTTCTTATGAAGTTAAAATCTCCGAGGTCGCTCAGGTCATTGAGGTCGAAATCGTCAATGAGTATGTTCACGGCAATATCAAGTTGACTAAGGTCGATGAAGATTACCCGGACAACAAGCTGACAGGAGCGACCTTTGAGGTTTACAAAGATGTAAACGGCGATGGCAAACTGGACGACGGCGACGAGCTTATCGGTACACTCAACGAAACTTCTACGGGTATTTACGAGATGAAGGAGTTTCTTTACGGAAAATACCTTGTAAGAGAAACCAAAGCACCGGAAGGCTTTGAACTTGATAAGGGTGTGTACTCTGTTTTCATTGAAAAAGATGAAATGACCTATGAGGTAGAAAACAAAGCCGGCGTCGGCTTTATTAACACGGCTATGAAAGGAAACCTGAAAATCGTTAAGACTTCCTCAGACGGTAAGGTTGAAGGCTTCACTTTCAGAGTTACGGGAGTAAACGGATACGACCGAAGCTTCACGACCGATAAGAACGGCGAAATCGTTATTGAGGGACTTCGTATCGGCGATTACACCGTTTCCGAGGTTCAGGATAGTGTTTCTGCTTCCTATGTGCTTCCTGCGGATAAGATTGCAACAGTAAAGGTCGGCTCTACTACCGTTGTGGAAATGCACAATGAGCTGAGAGACACACCAAAGACCGGAGATAACAGCAATGTGGGCTTGTGGACGGCACTTGCGGGACTTTCTGCCCTCGGTATTGTCGGCACAGCCGTTGTTGCGTACAGAAAAAAGAAGAAGGAGGACAATGAGTAATGGACGCTAAAACAATCGTAGCAGTTGTATTAGTCGCCTTTATTATCGGCGGCTTTATCTTCTTGCAAATTAAGAACAGAAAGAAATAAGGAACGCTTGTGTGGGCGGAGTGAAAACTTCGCCCACCGTTCTTTTACGGAGGTGCATTATGAATAAGCAAAAGACGGTTGACAGCAAGGTGCTTGCAATACTCAGAGAATGCCCCGAAACGAGGTATGACGATATGCAGCTTATCCTTTGCTATTACAACCGATACAGCTATATGAGAGTCGGAGATTTACCGCTTGAGGATATAGTCAACAACTATAAAGGCTACGGCTTGCCGTGCTTTGAGACTATCCGCAGAGCAAGACAGAGAGTGCAATCCCTATTTCCCGAACTGTCAAGGCAGTGCAGTGGCTGCGACTGCGGAAACATCAGAATTGTGATTGAAGTAAGCTGAGGTGTGGATATGAACGAGGAAAAAAGAAAAATCGGTGAATACACTGTTCTTTGCTCGGTCAATGTGGGCGAAAAGGAAGTTATCTTGGCTTCCAATGAGCAAAGCACAAACGGCGATAAATATATGTGCGGCTTTGCAGAGCGAAACGACCTGTTTGAACTGTGTTCGGAATGTATGGTAAGCGATGACTATATCGAAATCGTACACCTTTTCGGTAGCCGTGTGGCGAATGAAGCGGAGCTTTTCAAGGAACAGGTCGAAAAGCTGGATATTCCAATCACACTCATAACGGAAGCCGATTGTATCCCCGACCACTATTCCAAAGACATCAACGGCAAAATCATAGCTATTGACCCCAAGGTATTAAAGCCCGAATTTCAGAGAGCCGACAGACAGCTCTACTATGTTACAGGTGGTTTCGGTGCGTCGGCAAACAGCCGTGGAAGCGCCGTGTTTTGTACCAATCTTCATACCGGCAAATCAACCCGATATGAAAGAATGGATGTTATGGGCGAGGTAAAGCCTGAGCGTCTGCCTGAATGGGCAAAGGAAAAGGCACAGGAGCTTTCAAACAAGAAGCGAAACAAAGACAAAGAACGATAAGGAGGACAAAGCAATGAAGGAAAATTTCACTTTTCAGCAAAAGACAAAGCTTCTGACGAAACTGTTTGACGCAGGCTGCAATACCGAAAAGAAATTGCAGCAGCTTGATATGGAGAGCATTTTGAAAATTCCCGGTATCACTATTCCGGATATGAGCCTGATTATCGAGCTTCAGAAGCAGACCAAAGCCAATAAGCTGTTCTCTTATTTGGGAGGTGGCACTGATGAGCAGGCAGGAACAGAATGACCGCCATATCATTTGGAGCGATATTAGCCTTGACCTTGATGATTGGCGAGAGTCTTTGGAGGAACTGTATCCCGGATATTCCGATGATGAGCTTTACGACATTATGGTAAAATCCAATGCCGAAAATCTTTATGATGAACGAGCAAATCTCAACATTCAGCTTTCACAGCCGATTATCGTAATCGGCGACCTCGGCCGATGGAACGGCAGAGTGTCGGGATACAAGATGATTGATTCAGGCAACATTAAGGACTGCCTTTATTCTGACACCGACTACACAGAATGGTATGTTGACAAATACGGAGACCTTCGAGCCGACGCTGTTCATCACGACGGTACAAACCATTATCTTTACCGTGTATTCAAAGACGGTGTTACCGATACGCAGATTGAAAATCTGCAAGTTAAAATCTACAACGGAAAAGCCACAAGAGCCGACATCACACGAGTTACCAAAAGACTCGGCGATGATATTGCCGGCGTATATGGTTTTTCTATTCCAAAGCAAAGACAACCAAACGAACAAGCGAGGTGATGAAAATGGATTACAGAGTATTGACCGAAGCAGAGCGTAAATACACCTTCAGCCAAAGTCAGCAGCTCTCTATGCAGACCGGTCTTATCGGATATTTGCGTGCCGACTTCGGTTCTACCGGGAACGAGTTTTGGACGACTTGGAACGATTTCAGAAAAGACCTGAAAACCGATGAATTTAAGGCTGAATTTGACGATGTGATAAACGGATTGCGTGACGGCGATGTTTTGTCCGGCAGAAAGGCTATGTCCTCTTACTGTTATTCCACTCCCGACAGTTCCTTTAATGATGACCGCAACCACTACGGCATTCGTCTTGATACGGAAAAGTACAGCTATCTTATGAGGTTTAACCCCAATAGGGGCGAGTACAATCTGTACTGCTATTGCTATCAGAAAGAGTGGCTGAACAGCCACTTGAAAAATGCCGAGCGTGGTATCCGATTTATCGACCCGCACTATCAGGAGCAGTTTCGCATTGCGGACGGAGAAAAAATCTCAATCAAGCTCGGCGACGGCAAAACAATGGAGAGAACTTGCAGATATATCGACGACTACCATTTGGAGGTCGGCACAAATCTCTACCATATCTGCGAATTTGCCGAGCTTTGCGAGAGAAACGGTCATACCGTAGAACCAGCCGCAAAAGAAAACACGAAGCCTGCAAAGGACAAAGAAAAAACACGATAAGGAGGTGCAGACGAGGTGGCAAGGAAATTTGACCTGATTTCGGAGCTGTATGAAAGAACCTGCTTTGCAGTTACAGACAATCCGGTAAACTGGCAATCGTTTCTGAAAACAGCAGGCAGAAATTTCAGGCTCCGATTTGATGAACAGCTTCTCATTTATGCCCAAAGACCCGATGCAACAGCCGTGCTTGAAATCGAACGATGGAACGGCACTTTCGGTCGTTGGGTAAACCGAGGTGCAAAAGGTATTGCCGCATTTGAGGACGCAGACAGAAGCCGTCAAAGGCTGATTCATTACTTTGATATATCGGACACCCACGAAAGCCGACATTCCCGCCCTGTTCCTATTTGGGAGATGAGACCCGAATATGAAGCAGAGGTTATTGAAACGCTTGAAAATACTTTCGGGGCGGTAAACGATACAACGAGTATTGAAAATGTCGTCAAAGAGAGCATTGCCAATGCCGTTGAGGACAATATCGCAGACTATATCTCCGACTTTATGAGTTTGGGTGCAGGCAGCGATATTGAGTATTTGTCTGCCGACGAAGCAAATGCCTTGTATTTGGAGCTTGTCAGAAACAGCGTGTCATATATGGTTATGGCTCGATTGGGACTGAACGCAGACAAGGTCTATTCTCCCGATGACTTTGCCGGGATTTCAAGCTTCAATTCACAGGAAGTTCTCAATGCGGTGGGCATTGCTACAAGCGACATTGCTGAAATGGCATTGCTCCCTGTCAGCAGAACAATCAGCACGCTCAGCAAGGAAAATCGCATAATTGATGAACAGGAGCAATCCGAATACAATAAAGACATCAAAGACGAAAGGAGTCAAAGCGATGAGCGAAATCACATACACGATGGTGGGAGACTACAATCTTCCGAACCTGAAGCTGCCGGAGCAGACGGAAGTGACTCTCGGCAGATGGTCGCAGATGAGGAGAACTTATCTGAAGGAACATCACAAAATCCTGTACTACAATCTTCTGACGAAAGGGATTCTGAACAGTCACTTGGCGGAGGTTCAGCAGATAGCCAGCGAACTGGAGGAAACTCTCGTGAAGCAGATGGCACAGAAAGCCGGGCTGACGGAGCAGATAAAAGCGGAAGATATGATGAAGTGGGTTCGTCTGATGAACAACATCAGGAACTCGGCACAGGAAATCGTGAAGAATCAGGTAATATTCGCTTAGAGTATTACGACAGAAACCACGAGGACAAGAGCCTGCCGTTTTTCGGTGGCGATGATACTATCCGAGAGATACTCGGCACTACCCCGCATTTGTCCGCTTCAAAGGAAGAAATCAAAGACTTCTATGAGAGAAATACGGATAATGCGACCCGTACCGAATATATCAAGGGTATTTTCAACAACGATTACACCCAGCTTACCTTAAACGACGGCAGACTTGTGGGCTACAAAACATTTCAGAATGTTCTCCACTTGTGGGAGGGCAAATACGAAAACAGAACCGCTCAGAGCTTCTACGACTGGGGCGTTATCGCACAGCATTTTGAAGCAATGAGACTTTTGGGAGAATTGACCGATACAATGAAGCCACTTCCGTCTATGGACGGTCAGTTGACTCTCATTATGGGAAATCAGGCAGAGGAACAAAAAACCTCTGCCTTTACTTTTTCTCAGGAAATCATAGACGCTGTACTGACCCGTGGAAGCGGAGTTTCCGAGGGCAAAATGCGTATCTATGAACAGTTTGAAAAGAGCCTTTCCGCAAAAGAGAACGCCGACTTCTTGAAAAACGAATACGGTTGGGGCGGCTCTTATCCGGTCATCATCGGTGCAGGCATTGACGAACAGCACGACGGAAAAGGTATCACAATTTCAAAAGGTATCGGAAGCGACAAACCGCACATTACTGTTTCTTGGTCTCAGGTGGAAAAGCGTATCGGAGACCTTATCCGTATGGACAGATACCTAAACCCAAAGGAAAAAGAAAAGTACCCGGAATGGCTTGAAAAGCAGGAAGAACGGCGAGCCGAGCTTGCAGAGCAGAGAAAAAACCGAGAGATACTCTCTACCGCACCGCCTGAGCCTAAAAACAAAGAGGACGAGCCGGAAGCACAGTATGAATATCATCTCGGCGACAGCGTGTATATCGGGGCTTCTCAGTATGAGATTTTATCCTTTGACGAAAACCGTGTAATGCTCTATGACTTTGATATGCCCCTTTTCAACAAGGAGCTTCCAAGGGAAGAATTTGACCGAAAAGTGCGTGAAAATCCGATGAACGACCACTTGAAGGTCAGTGTATTACCGGCGGAAGAAAAAACCGTTACAGGCGAAAACGAAGCTCAAAACGATACCGAAACCGTACAGGATTTAAGTCCGAAAACCGGTTATGACGACGCCTTCTTTATCGACCGGGACAATGAAAGCGTAACTTGGATGTATTATAACCCCGACAGCAATGCCGGAGGTCAGTATGTTACAAATACGCTTTCTTTTGACGAGATACAGCAAGCTGCAAGGGAGTATGACTCGGCTGAGAATTTCTTTGATTATCTCGGCAGTATTGCAAATCAGGAGCTTGCCGATGTAGGTACAGAATGGTTTGAGGAAGCAGAAAGTCAGTTTTCACAACAGCCTGATTTCACAGACTGTACCAAAGCGACAATGCAAAGCCTTGTGGCTGCTGTTTCTGAAGTCCCGGTTTATGACCGAGAAACAGAAATTCTTTATTCCGTGCTTGGCAGATTAAAGATTGACGACATTGAACTCGGTTATGATGAAAACGGTCTTGTTGCAAGGGATGGCGATAACGAATGGCACGGTGCAGAGTTTTATCATTTTCTTGTTGATGAAGCCTTTGTATTTGAAGATGACGGTTCTGTGCTTGGTATCAGACCTGACTTGCTTGATGACTTTAAGGCTTTATCCGAACACAACGGTGTTGAGGTTAAGGACAACCGAGAGAAAGAGCCTGAACCGATTGTCCCCGCTTGGGAGCAAAAGAAAAAGTCAAAGGTAAAGAGCTTTGACCTCCACCCGGATATTCCGATGGCAGAGCGACACAACTTTGACCTTGCCAATAATCAGGTTGAAGAAGTGAACAAGAAAGAACGCTTCCACCGAAACTATGCAGCGATTAAGGTCTTGAAGGATTGTCAAAACGAAAACCGTTTTGCAACACCCGATGAGCAGAAAATCTTGTCGAGATATGTCGGTTGGGGCGGTATTCCCGAAGCATTTGACGAACGAGCCGGAGCTTGGCATACCGAATATGCAATGCTAAAAAATATCCTGACGCCGGAGGAATATGCGTCGGCAAGAGAAAGCACCTTGACCGCCTTTTACACTCCGCCCGAAGTATCTACTGCCATTTACAAGGTGTTGGAACAGATGGGATTTCAGGAGGGCAACCTGCTTGAGCCGTCTTGCGGTATCGGTAACTTCATCGGTATGCTGCCTAAGTCAATGGAAAACGCAAAGGTTTACGGCGTGGAGCTTGATACCGTTTCAGCCGGTATCGCTCAGCAACTTTATCAGAAATCTTCTATTGCGGCACAGGGCTTTGAGGAAGTAAATGTCCCCGACAGCTTCTTTGACGGCGTTATCGGCAATGTGCCTTTCGGAGATTTCAAAGTCTCCGATAAACGATACGACAAGTACAATTTCTTAATCCACGATTATTTCTTTGCAAAATCGCTTGATAAGTTACGCCCCGGCGGTGTGATGGCTCTTGTGACAAGCAAAGGAACTATGGATAAGGAAAACTCCAATGTGCGTAAATATATCGCACAGAGGGCGGAGCTTCTTGGAGCAATCAGACTTCCGAACGACACCTTCAAAGGCAATGCCGGAACAGAGGTTGTATCCGATATTCTGTTCTTGCAAAAGCGAGACAGGCTAATAGATATTGAGCCTGACTGGGTTCATCTTGACACCGACGAAAACGGTATAAGGATGAACTCATATTTTGTTCAGCACCCGGAAATGATACTCGGCGAAATGAAAATGGTAAGCGGTCGTTTCGGACCGGAAGCAACCTGTGAACCGTTTGAAAATGCCGACCTTTCGGAGCTTTTGAACGAAGCAGTCTCAAACATTCACGGAGAAATCTCCGAATACGAGGTTGCCGACGAGCTGGAGGAAGAAGATAATTCTATCCCGGCAGACCCTACGGTAAGGAACTTCTCTTACACAATTTTGGACGATAAAATCTATTTCCGTGAGAACTCCCGTATGTCCCCGGTAGAGGTATCGGCAACCGCCGAGAACCGTATTAAGGGTATGATTGGGATAAGGGATTGCGTCCGCAACCTGATTGAATTGCAAACCGAGGACTACCCCGACAGCGAAATCAAACAAGCACAGGAAAAACTGAACACTCTGTATGACAGCTTTACAAAGAAGTACGGACTGATTAACAGCCGTGCCAATACTTCCGCCTTTTCCGACGACAGCTCCTATGCTCTGCTCTCAGCTCTTGAGGTCATCAATGAAGATGGCGAACTGGAACGCAAGGCGGATATGTTCTTCAAAAGGACGATTAAACCGCACAAGCCGGTAACGGAGGTTGACACCGCTGACGAGGCTCTCGCTGTCTCTATGGGTGAAAAAGCCGCCATTGATATGGAATATATGATGGAGCTTTCCGGCAAAAGCGAGGAGGAATTATTCGCTGACCTAAAGGGTGTAATCTTCTTAAATCCTCTTTATGAGTACGGCAATTCTTATGAGCCGAAATATCTGATGGCAGACGAATATCTGTCGGGCAATGTTCGTGAGAAGCTGGCGACAGCCAAAAGGTCTGCGACTCTGTATCCCGAAGATTACACCGTCAATGTGCAGGCACTTGAAAAGGTTCAGCCAAAGGATTTGACGGCAAGCGAGATTTCCGTAAGGCTCGGTGCGACTTGGATTCCACCCGAAATATTCCAACAGTTTATGTTTGAGTTTCTCGACACCCCACGCTATGCACAGTGGAATATCAAGGTTCACTACTCTCAGTTTACCGGAGAATGGAACATTGAGGGAAAGAGCTATGACCGTTCCAATGTTAAAGCGTACAGCACATACGGCACTTCCCGTATTAACGCATATAAGATAATCGAGGAAACGCTCAATCTGAAAGATGTCCGTATCTTTGACTATATCGAAGATGACGAAGGCAAAAAGAAAGCCGTTCTCAATAAAAAAGAGACGGCAATCGCACAGGCAAAGCAGGAGCTTATAAAGCAGGGCTTTCAGGACTGGATATGGGCTGACCCTGCCCGCCGAGAAAAACTCACGAAGATGTATAACGAAAAGTTCAACAGCATAAGACCCCGTGAGTACGACGGAAGCCACATTGTTTTCAACGGTATGAACCCGGAAATCGAACTCCGTGAACATCAGAAAAATGCGGTTGCACACATTCTGTACGGCGGCAATACGCTGTTGGCACACGCAGTCGGTGCAGGCAAAACTTTTGAGATGGTGGCGGCTGCTATGGAGTCCAAACGACTCGGACTTTGCAATAAGTCTCTGTTCGTAGTCCCAAATCACTTAACCGAACAATGGGCGGCGGAGTTTTTACAGCTCTATCCGGCGGCGAATATTCTTGTTGCGACAAAGCGAGATTTTGAGACAAAGAACCGCAAAAAATTCTGCGGTCGAATTGCTACGGGAGATTATGACGCCGTAATCATCGGTCATTCCCAGTTTGAAAAAATACCGATGTCCATTGAAAGACAAAGAGCAATTCTTGAGCAGCAGCTTGAAGAACTGACAGACGGTATTATGGATTTGAAGCGAAACCGTGGAGAAAATTTCTCCATTAAACAGCTTGAAAAGTCTAAAAAGTCCGTGAAACAAAAGCTGGAAAAGCTCAACGACCAAAGCCGCAAGGACGATGTTGTTACCTTTGAAGAACTCGGTGTGGACAGGCTCTTTATCGACGAGAGCCATTATTACAAGAACCTCTATCTTTACACCAAAATGCGTAATGTGGGCGGTATCGCTCAAACGGAAGCACAGAAATCCTCCGACCTGTTTATGAAGTGCCGATACCTTGACGAGCTTACAGGCGGTCGAGGAACGGTATTTGCGACCGGTACTCCTATCTCAAACAGTATGGTGGAACTCTATACCATTCAGCGATACTTGCAGTACAACACGCTTGTAAAAAACAATTTACAGCACTTCGACTCGTGGGCAAGTACCTTTGGAGAGACTGTAACAGCCGTAGAGCTTACCCCGGAGGGAACGGGTTACAGAGCGAAAACCCGCTTTGCAAAATTCTATAACCTTCCGGAGCTTATGGCGATGTTTAAGGAGGTCGCCGACATTAAGACGGCGGATATGTTGGAATTGCCTGTGCCGGATGCACACTTCCACAATGTTGCAGTCAAGCCGTCTGAAATGCAGAAAGAAATGGTTGCTTCCCTTGCGGAGCGAGCCGAGAAAGTCCGTGGTGGCGGTGTGGATTCGAGTGTAGATAATATGCTCAAAATCACAAACGACGGTAGAAAGTTGGCTCTTGACCAGCGTATGCTCAACGATATGCTGCCTGATTTTGAGGGTAGTAAAATCAACGCCTGCGTCGATAACATCTACCGTATTTGGGAGGAAACAGCCGATAAAAAATCGGCACAGCTTGTGTTCTGCGACCTCTCAACACCAAAGAACGACGGCACATTCTCGGTATATAACGACATCAGAAAGAAGCTCATAGAGCGTGGTGTCCCCGAAAGCGAAGTCCGCTTTATCCACGAAGCAGATACCGATGTGAAGAAAAAAGAACTGTTCCAAAAGACCCGTAAAGGCGAGGTCAGAGTGCTTCTCGGTTCTACGCAGAAGATGGGAGCCGGCACGAATGTTCAGGACAGACTTATCGCACTTCACGATGTGGATTGTCCGTGGAGACCGTCAGACTTGGAGCAGCGTTCCGGTCGAATTATCCGTCAGGGCAACTCAAACCCTGATGTAGATATTTACCGCTATGTAACGGAGCAGACCTTTGACGCATATCTCTATCAGCTTGTAGAGGGAAAGCAAAAGTTCGCCAGTCAGATTATGACGAGCAAATCCCCGGTGCGTTCTGCCGAGGATATTGATGAAACCGCCCTGTCCTATGCAGAGATTAAAATGCTTGCCACCGGCAATCCGTATATTAAGGAGAAGATGGATTTGGATATTCAAGTCCAAAAGCTGAAGCTCTTAAAATCCAACTTTCTATCTGAAAAATACGCTTTGGAAGATAAGATAATCAAATATTATCCGCAGCGAATTACAGCTTTGGAAAACCGCATTGAAGGCTTGAAGCAAGATGTAGAAACTGCGAAACAGCACCCGAAACCAACGGACGACCGCTTTGTCGGTATGGAGGTTAAGGGTGTTTTTTATTCCGAAAAAGCCGACGCCGGTAAAGCAATCATTGAAGCCTGCAAGCAGATGAACAGTCCCGACCCTATTCCTCTTGGCAAGTACCGAGGGTTTGAAACGGAGCTGCTTTTTAATACCGCAGAGCGAAATTATGAGGTTCGACTGAAAGGTGCAACAAGCAGAAATGTTCCTCTCGGCGATGACGCATACGGCAATATTATCCGCCTCGATAACGGAATTGAGAGATTTGCCGAGAGCTTGTCGCTTGCGGAAAATGACCTTGAGAACACCCAAAATCAGTTGGAAACCGCAAAGAAAGAAGTCCAAAAACCATTTATCCAAGAGGAAGAATTGAAAACAAAGCTTGCCCGACTGGACGAGCTGAATATTCTGCTCAATATGGATAAGCGAGAAAACGAAATTGTCGGCGGCGAACCCGATGAGGGCGAAGTGCCGAACACACGAAAGGAGAAAACCTATGAACGATAAAATGACACCCGATAAGGAAAGAGAAAACTGCCCTTGCAGAAAAGCAATCATTAACCCTTTTGATGCAATGATGATGGTTGTGGTCAGGAGACTTGATAAAGCATATCTCGAATTAAAAAGAAGCAAACCGCCCGCAAAGGAAGCAGAATTTGCCCTTAGAAATGCAAAGCTTTCTTTCTACGGAGAGTTGGTTCGACAGAGCATTGAAACGGTGTTTTCGCCGGAAGAAATCATTGCTTTGTATGAAAACGACGACCTTGCGGGAGGTGCTTGGACTGTTTGGAATGACATCGGCTGCCCTGTTGATAAGATACTCATTATCATTGCAAAGCTCAGTATCAACGAACCGATACAGAAAGCGGTTGCCGATTTGCTGATGTAAAAAGGCGGTGATACCTATGCCGTATATTGCACCGGAAGTCATAACCGAAGCCAAACGAATGGATTTATTAACCTATCTCAGAGAGTATGAACCGGGCGAGCTTGTCAGGTTTTCAAGCAACACCTACACCACAAGAACCCACGACAGTTTGAAGATTTCCAACGGAAAATGGATGTGGTGGTCGAGAGGTATCGGGGGCAAATCCGCCCTCGATTACCTTATCAAAGTCCGTGGAATGGATTTTGTGCAGGCGGTTCAGACCATTATGGGAAACGGTTCAGTCAGCTTTCCGACTTGTGAAAACATCAAAAGCTATGAGGAACAACCCTTGCTTCTGCCTGAAAAAAGTCCTACTGCCGATGTGGTATTTGATTACCTTTTCGGGCGTGGGATTGATTATGAAATCATCAACCACTGTTTGGAACAGGAGCTAATCATTGAGTCGCTCCCATATCACAATGCTGTTTTTATCGGCTATGACGAGAACAAAGAACCTAAATACGCCGCTTACAGAGCAACAAATCAATCAAGGATTATGGGCGACTGCACCGGCAGTAAAAAGCAATATTCTTTCCGCCTGACTGCCGAAAACACCGGAGAGGTTCATCTTTTTGAGTGTGCCATTGACCTGCTTTCCTATGCAACTTTGATGAAGCTGGAGGGCAAAGACTGGCGACAGTTTAACCTTGTTTCTCTTGCGGGAGTGTATTCCCCAAAGCAGAAAATCGAGGACTCAAAAGTGCCTGTTACACTCGGCAGGCTGCTTGAAAAAGACAAAACAATCAAGCGAATTGTTCTTCATTTGGATAATGATATTGCTGGAAGAAAAGCAACCAAAGCGTTGCAGACGATTCTTTCAGATAATTATGAAGTCGTTGACGACCCTCCCCAATACGGGAAAGATGTCAACGACTTTCTTTGTAAACGCTTGGGAATAAAAGAAAAAACCGAAAGGAGTTTTGCACGATGAAACTAAAAGAAATCAGAGAAATGTACCCGGAGGGTACGCAGATTGTACTCACTAAAATGGCTGGCGAAAGTCAAATGCCCTATGGGCTAAAAGGAACAGTTAAGTTTGTTGACGACGCCGGACAGATTCATATGAGTTGGGAAAACGGCAGCTCTCTTGCTTTGAATATTCACGAGGATACCTTTGAAAAGGTCGAAGCACCTGAGAAGATTTCCGTAATTCTTGTTGAGCCGGGCAGGTATCCGAAACTCATTGAAATCGAGGATACCCTTGAAGCAATGCAGTCTCTTGTGGAGGGAGATATTGAAGAATATATGCCCTTTGAGGACGAGGTTGCCATCATCTGCAACGAGGAAGGAAAGATGAACGGTATGCCTCTGAACAGGGCTGTTTATTCCGAGCCTGAGAATGTTGAGATGAGTTATCCGCAGTTGAAAGCTCATTTCCGGCAGGCAGAAAAAGAAAGAAACCACACGACCGGATATATTGTTTTTACGGCTGACAGCTTTGACAAGCCTTACACAGAGGAACAAAGAACCTATGTTGTCAGCAGTAACAATAAGGCTTTCATTGAGGGTATGGGCGGATATTCTATCTATGCTTCTTCCCTTGACGGCTCGGATAAATGTGTGCGACTGGAAGCATATATGGCTGATGAACACGGCGGCAAGGACGGTTGGAAGATTGAAAAATGTTATGTGAAAGACGACAGCAACCGTGAAATGCTCGACATTATTGCCGGCAAGTTCTTCATTGCATACGCACCGATTGAGTCGGAAAAGTTTCTCAGTATGCCAAAAGAACTGGCTCGTAAGTACGAGGAAAAGTTCAAATATCCGGAGAGGTTTTACAAGTCTTTGGACGGTATTGAAGCAAAGCCGTATAAGCCTGTCTCAAAGGATATGGAGAGATAAGAGTCAATCTATGGGGCAACCCTGAGTGTCTGCATAATCTTAGCGAGCAGACCATTTATGGACAGGAATGTCCAAAACGGTACACTCGTTAGGGGTTGCCCCTAATACCCCAAGCAAGAAAGGAGTAAAGCAATGCGGGAGATAGTATTGGTTGCCGCCGGGTTAATCATCGGCGGCTTTTTCGGAGTAACAACAATGTGCCTGTTTCAGATAAACCGGGACAGGCACTATATTAACAGAAAGGACAGCGATAAAAATGAGCAAGAGAAACATTGAAAAGCACATTCTGATGAACAAGGCAGAAGCTCAGGATTTGCAGAAAAAAGCAAAGCGGGCGTGTCTTTCCGAAGGCGGTCTTATCCGTTTGCTTCTCAAAGGATACGAGCCGAGAGAAAAGCCCGACGAAAGATTTTACGATGTTATGCGTGAGTTATCTGCTATCGGGAACAACATCAATCAGCTTGCGGTAAAAGCAAATTCCCTCGGATTTGTTGACGCACCGCAGCTCAAAAAGGAAGCCGAGCGTTGGCACAAGTTTCAGGCTGATGTGGAGCGTACTTTTTTAAGACCCGATAAGAGCGATATGAAATGGCAGTAAGTAAATTGTGGTCGGTCACATCAAGGCTCGGTCAGGTAATCGACTATGCCGCCAATCCCGAAAAGACTGCGACAGACATTTACACCGAGGAACAGTATCAGGCTCTCCGTGATGTTCTCAGCTATGCAAAGGACGAAGAAAAAACTGAGCGTGAGTTTTTCGTTGAGGGTATCAACTGCAATCCGGCGACCGCAAGAGACCAGTTTGTGTCTGTGAAAAAAGCATACGGCAAAGACGATGGCATTCAAGCCTATCACGGATACCTGAGCTTTAAGGAACAGGATATTTCCCCGGAGCTTGCACAGAAAATCGGAATGGAATTTGCAAACGAAGTGTGGGGCAAAAGATTTCAGGTGGTGGTTACTACTCATCTGAACACAAAGCACCTGCACTGCCACTATGTAATCAATTCCGTTTCCTTTGTGGACGGTAAGCGATTATGGGGAGACGAAAAAGCGTGGTTCAAGTTCCGCTTGGTTGCCGACCGTCTCTGTGAAAAGTACGGACTGTATTACAATCCGAACCCGAACCGCAGTAAGCAATCCTCATATTACTACAAGCAGGAACAAGCCGGTATGCCGAGCCGATACTCCATTACCCGTGACGCCATTGATGAAGCGATTGCACACAGCACTAACTTAAAGACCTTTGATTATATCCTGACGCAGATGGGCTATGAGCATTGTCTCAGCGACAGCCGAAAGTATTGGACGATTGTTCCGAAAGGATACAAGAAGCCGATACGACTTAAATCCCTCGGAGAGAATTATACCGAGGACGCAATCAAGCGTAGGCTGACGGAAAATCAAAAGGTTCTCATCGTTCCTTTTGTAAAGGAAACGGTAAGAGTCACACAGTACCGATTGCCCACAAGAGAACACAAAATCAAAAAGGTCGGCGGACTGTATGGGCTGTATCTGCATTACTGCTATAAACTCGGTTATCTGCCGAAATATAAAAAACAGAATACCGCAAGGCTTCACTATCTTTTGAAAGAAGATTTACTGAAGCTGGACAAAATCACTCAGGAGACAAGGCTGCTTGGACGGGAGAACATTTCTACCGACGAGCAGCTTTTCTCATATAAAGAGTCCGTATTGTCGCAAATCAAATCCCTGACTGACGATAGAACGCACCTGCGAAAACAGTTAAGAAGAAATTTGAGTGACGATGAGCTATCAAATGTCAAAGAGCAGATTACGGCAATCACGAGCAAGCTGTGGACTCTCCGAAAAGAGGTCGGTCTTTGTGATGACATAGCCGAAAGGTCAAAGGTCATTGAAGCCAACCTTGAAACGGTAAGAGCTTACGAAGAAAAACAAGAACGAAAGGAGCAGAACCGTAATGACAAACGGAGGTGATGCGGCAGAACAGGTCGTCAGGCTATCGCTTGAGGGCTTTGAAGTAGCCGCAAAATTAAGCGGAGCGGCAGCAAAGAATATTGCCGTTCTTTTAGTCTCTGTTCTCAAACAGGAACAAAAAACAAAAGGCAAGGCTCGACTTACCAATATGATTAAATCGGGCAAGGAGCTGAAAGTGTTTTCTATCCCCAACAAGGACTTGAAGAAGTTTACCGAGCAGGCAAAACGCTACGGCGTTCTCTACTGCGTACTCAGGGATAAAAACACAAAGGGCGATAATGTACCGATTGATATTATCGCCCGTGCTGAGGACGCTTCCAAAATTCAGAGAATCGTTGAGAGATTTGAACTCGGCAAGGTTGATAAGGCTGCTATTGTTACCGAGTCTCAGAAGGCTGTCGAAAAGCGTGATGCTTTGGAAAAAGACAAGCCGACAAAATCCAAGAACGAAATCATCACAGAGGAAGCAGTCAGAAAGCCTATTCAGAAAGAGGGGTACTCCCAGTCAAACCCCACAGTCGCCAAAACGGACAAAAACCCTCCGTCAAGGCAAAACTCAGAGCCGGTAGATATGCAAACTGATAAGGGTACTGTCAGCGACAGACAGAGAAAGCCGTCGGTGAAAGCAAAGCTCGACCGATATAAGGCACAGTCCAAGCAGCAGAAAGAAGCAGAACGCAAAGAGCCGGAGGTATCAAAGCCGGAGGTTAAGAACGCCCCGGCACAGACCGTACACCAGCAGCCGAAACCCAAAAGCAAAAATGTGAAAGAGAGGTAATCACAATGACAAACAATTTTACCCCTGCTAAGGCAGGACAGCAGAGAAACAGACTTTCCAAAGAGGAATACGCCGATAAGATGAAGGCAGAAAAGGAAGCCGTATATCAGATGGCGGACGAAACCGCAAAGGCTATCGTTTCCGACCCGGAGAAGTTCAAAGCGTTCCTTGATACGCAGAGCCGTCTTGACCGATATTCTGCGGTCAACGCACTTCTGATTTTCAAGCAGCTTCCCGAAGCAAGCCAGCTCAAAAACTTTGACGACTGGAGCAAAGACAATGTGAAAATTCAGAAAGGTGCGAAAAGCATTTCCATTCTTGAACCTGTCGAGTATGCCAAGAGAGACGGTACGACCGGCATTTCCTACAATGTGAAAAAGGTCTTTGATGTTTCGCAGACCAATGGCAAGAGACCGCCTGCACCTACTGTAAACCGTGACCCGAAAGCTCTCATTACCGTTATGCTGGATTCTTCCCCGGTTGAAGTGGAAGCCACAAATGAACTTCCGTATCCCAATATGGCGGCGTTTTACAACAACGAGGAGCAGACCTTGTATGTGAAGCGTGATGTGGGAGACAGCGTTGCGGTCGCTCAGTGCGTAGCACAGGAACTTGGCCACGCACAGCTCTCCATCAACAGCGACAGTTACAGCAGAGCGGATATGGGCTTTCAAGCGGTATGTATCGGTTATATGCTTTGCAAGAAGTACGGCGTCGATACACAGAATTTTGCTATCAACCGTATTCCTGAGAAGCTTGCCGGCAAAGAGCCGAAGGACATTCGCTATGAGCTTTCCAAAACGAGAAATGCGATGGCGGATATTCACTCCCGTGTTTCCGATGAGCTTTACAAGAAAAAGCAGGAACGAAGCAAAGACTACGAAAGATAAGGTGAGACTATGGCGAAGGAAGAAATGTATCATATCGCATTGGACGATTATGAACACGGCATTATAATCCGTTCTCTCAACGATGAGAAAACAGATTTGATGAACGAAGGGAAATCTACCGATGCGGTGGACGACCTTATCATCAAGGTCGGAACTGCCCCAAAGAAAAAGTTCAGAGTTATCGAAAAGGAACGCTCCTGTGAATCGAGATAACGAAAGGCAGTCTGCTATTATTCTTTCCGTCATCGGTATTATCCCGGTCGTATGGCTGGCACTTCTGATTGCACCTTCTGTAAAAGGAGGATTGCCGGAAATACTGCCAAGCCTATTAACAGCGTTCAACAACCCATTTCATATTGAGCTATGCGAGGACAGCCTAAAAACTGTCCTCGTTTTGCTTCTCTGCTATGCAATGGGTATCGGGATTTACTTCTCGACACAGAAGAATTATCGAAGGCGTGAAGAACACGGCTCTGCGAAATGGGGCAACGCAAGAGCCGTAAATAAAAAATACAGACAGTCTCCGGCTTCAGAGAATAAGCTGATGACGCAAAATGTCTGTATCGGACTCAATGCGAAGAAACACCGAAGAAACTTAAACACCCTTGTGTGCGGCGGTTCGGGAGCCGGTAAGACAAGGTTTTACTGCAAGCCGAATCTTATGCAGTGCAACACATCATTTGTCATTCTTGACCCAAAGGGCGAAATTCTCCGAGATACCGGAAAGCTGCTTGAAAGCAAAGGCTATGAAGTCCGTGTTCTCGATTTGATTTCAATGGAGAAAAGCCATTGCTATAACCCGTTTGTCTATTTGCAGAACGACAACGATGTGCAAAAGCTCGTGACGAACCTTTTTAAGAGTACCACTCCGAAAGGCAGTCAGGCACAAGACCCCTTTTGGGATACCTCGGCTTCAATGCTTCTGCTTGCACTTGTATTCTATCTTCACTACGAAGCGCCCGAAGATGAACAGAACTTTGCAATGGTAATGGAAATGCTCAGAGCCGGTTCGATTGAGGACGAGGAGGACACAAGACCTTCTCCTCTCGATGAACTGTTTGCGGAACTGGAAATGTCAAATCCCGACCACATCGCTTTGAAGTATTACCGTTCCTATCATTCAGGTGCGGCGAAAACCTTAAAGTCCATACAGATAACCCTTGCGGCAAGACTGGAAAAGTTCAACCTTGAAAGTCTTGCTTCTTTAACCACCACAGACGAGCTTGACCTCCCGTCACTCGGAGAGAAAAAGGTCGCTCTGTTTGCTTTGATACCGGATAACGATTCCAGCTTTAACTTCTTGGTATCTATCCTTTACACACAGCTTTTTCAGCAGTTGTTTTATGCTGCCGACCACATTCACGGAGGCTCGCTTCCCGTTCCCGTTCATTTCCTGATGGACGAATTTGCGAATGTTTCACTCCCTGATGACTTTGACAAGATACTGTCGGTTATGCGTTCCCGTGGAGTGTCGGTAAGTATCATCTTGCAGAACTTGGCTCAGTTAAAAGCCTTGTTTGAAAAGCAATGGGAAAGTATTGTCGGCAACTGCGACGAGTTTTTATATCTCGGCGGTAACGAGCAAAGCACTCACAAATATGTGTCCGAGCTTCTCGGCAAGGAAACCATTGATACCAACACTTTCGGAAAAAGTACCGGGCGAAGCGGTAACTACTCCACCAATTATCAGATTAGCGGTCGAGAGCTTCTTACCCCCGATGAAGTTCGTATGCTTGATAACCAATACGCAATTCTGTTTATTCGTGGAGAACGCCCCGTTATGGACTTCAAGTATGACATCTTGAAGCACCCGAATGTGGCACTTACAACCGATGGAAAGGCTTCTGCCTATAAGCACGGCGAAGTTACCGTCAAGCACTCATCAATTTCCGTTCTTTCTATTGACCCGGAAGAACTTCCGGAGGAAAGCTACGGAGAAACCAATTACGAGCTTCTGTCCGACGAGGATTTTGAAGTAAATAAAAACTTATTTTAACGGAGGAAAACACAATGAACATTTTTAAGAAGAATAACGAAAAGAAAACTACTCAGAAGTTGCCTATGACCGGAAAGGTTCGGAAAGGCTTCCGTGCTTACTGCGCCGTAATCGCAGCAGCAACTCTTGTTTGCGGTATGAGCGTTACCGCTTTTGCCGCCAGCGACCCGATTACCGTGGTCAACAATCTGTCCGATTTCATCTTCGGTCTTATCCGTGCCATCGGTCTTATCCTGCTTGGCTTCGGTATCGTTCAGGTCGGTCTCTCTTTGAAGTCTCACGACCCGTCTCAGAGAGCCAACGGTTTCCTGACCCTTGCAGGCGGTATCATCATCACCTTTGCAAAGGAAATCCTGACCCTTATTACCGGTTAAGAGAACACAGTTATCAAACGGGGCATACCTGGCATTTCAGGTATGCCCCTAATCTTAAAGGAGGTGCAAACAGATGAGTGATAACTGGGTAGTTCAGAACCTCGAAAATGCCCTTGAAACTTGGAACAGCAAGCTATCGGAAATATGGCAGTTGCTAACCACTTCGCCGCAGGAGTTCAAAGGTGGCAGTATTTGGTCGGTAATGGTGAATATCAACGGAGCAGTTCAGGCTATCGGTCTTGCTTTGCTTGTTTTGTTTTTTGTTGTCGGTGTGGTTCGTACCTGCGGAAGTTTTACCGATGTAAAGAAACCGGAACACGCATTAAAGCTGTTTATCCGCTTTGCCATTGCCAAAGGTGTGATTACCTACGGGCTGGAGCTTATGCTTGCCCTGTTCAACATCGTACAAGGTACGATTTCAACCATTATGACATCTGCGGGATTCGGTACGCCCAATCAAACAACCTTACCTGCTGAAATGGTAACAACCATTGAAAGCTGCGGATTTTTTGAGAGTATCCCATTGTGGGCGGTTACTCTTATCGGCGGACTGTTTATCACGGTCTTGTCGTTCATTATGATAATGACGGTGTACGGACGATTTTTCAAGCTGTATATGTACACAGCTCTCGCTCCGATACCGCTTTCCACTTTTGCCGGAGAACCGTCGCAGAATGTGGGTAAGAGCTTTATAAAGAGCTACTGTGCCGTTTTGCTTGAGGGAGCAGTAATTGTACTTGCTTGTATTATCTTCTCCCTATTTGCTTCTACGCCGCCGGTAGTGAACCCTGACGCAGCAGCCGTTACTCAGGTATGGGCATATATCGGCGAACTGGTATTCAATATGCTTGTGCTTGTCGGTGCGGTTAAGATGAGCGACCGAATTATCCGTGAGATGATGGGCTTATAACGGGAGGTTCTCTGATGAAGAAAAACAAGAAAAATAATGATAGATGGCAGGGCTATACGCCTGCCGACTGCGACTGCAAATATTGTGTGTACTACGGAGGAAAGAAAAACGGCAATGTGATTTGCCTTGCGGACACCTGCGTCTGCTCTGATGAAATCCGTCACGCAAAACAAGCATATCGCAGAGAAAGGAGCTTTTGATGGAAGTCAAAATTAACCGAGAGATACGAAATTATACAGAGTCAATGTTTTTTGGACTGTCGCTCAGACAGTTCATTTTTTCTGTTCTTGCCTGTGCGGTAGCGGTAGGACTTTACTTCCTCCTAAAACCGTACCTCGGAACAGAAACCGTATCGTGGGTGTGCATTTTGGGAGCTGCCCCTTTTGCGGCTCTCGGCTTTGTGAAATACAACGGAATGACGGCTGAGAAATTTATATGGGCGTGGATAAAGTCCGAGTTCCTTATGCCGAAAAAGCTGGTCTTTCATTCCACCAACACCTATTACGAATTGATGAAACCGGCAATCGAACAGAAACAGAAGGAGGCTTATAAGAACAATGATTAAAACCCTTACAAACCTGTTAAAGCAGGACAAAGAAAAGTTTGTAGTACCGAAGGGCGTACAGGATTGTATTCCCATTACCGCCATTTATGATGACGGTATTTTCCGTGTGGGCAAGGACAAGTATTCCAAGAGCTTCAAGTTCACGGATATTAACTTTGCCGTAGCAAGCCGTGAGGACAAGGAAGCAATGTTCCTTGAATACTCCGAGCTTCTCAACTCTCTTGACAGCGGAGCTACTACAAAGCTGACTATCAACAACAGACGGCTTAACCGTCTTGACTTTGAGAAAACCATTCTTATCCCCGAAACCGGCGATGAGCTTGATGTTTACCGAGAGGAATATAACAAAATGCTTCTCGACAAGGCGACCGGTGCAAATGCGATCGTTCAGGATAAGTATGTTACTATCTCCATCAACAAAAAGAGCGTGGAGGACGCAAGAACCTATTTTGCCCGTGTCGGTGCTGACCTGATTGCCCACTTTGCAAGACTCGGAAGCAAATGTGTGGAGCTTGAAACCGATGAAAGGCTGAGAATTGTCCACGATTTCTTCCGTGTCGGTGAGGAAACCGCCTACCACTTCAATATTAAGGAAACGAGAAAAAAGGGACACGATTTCAAGGATTATGTTTGCCCGGATACAATGGAATTTGAAAAGGACTACTTCAAAATGGGAAACCGTTACGGGAGAGTCCTTTTTCTTCGTGAGTACGCTTCCTATATCAAGGACAGTATGGTAGCTGAGCTTACCGACCTGAACCGCAACCTGATGATGTCCATTGACATCGTACCTGTTCCTACCGATGAAGCGGTGCGAGAAGCAGAGAGCAGACTGCTTGGGGTTGAGACGAATATAACCAACTGGCAGAGAAAGCAGAATCAGAACAATAACTTTTCCGCTACCGTTCCGTATGATATGGAACAGCAGAAAAAGGAAATGAAGGAGTTCCTTGATGACCTTACCACTCGTGATCAGCGAATGATGTTCGCTGTACTCACTATGGTTCATACTGCGGACTCCAAAGAACAGCTTGATAACGACACCGAAGCTCTGCTTACTACGGCAAGAAAGCATTTGTGCCAGTTTGCCGTTCTCAAGTATCAGCAGATGGACGGACTGAATACGGCTATGCCCTTTGGAACACGCAAGATTGACGCATTCAGAACCCTTACCACAGAAAGCCTTGCGGTATTTATCCCGTTCAGAGTTCAGGACATTTACCACGAAAACGGCATTTACTACGGTCAGAATGTTATCAGCAAAAATATGATTATCGCCGACCGCAGACAGCTACTCAACGGCAATTCCTTTATTCTCGGCGTATCCGGCGGCGGTAAATCCTTTGCGGCAAAGGGAGAGATTGAAAATATCATTCTTTCCTCCAACGCAGATGTTATTATCATCGACCCAGAGCGAGAGTATTCGCAGCTTGTAAAGGCTCTCGGCGGCGAAATCATCAATATTTCCGCTACTTCTCCGAGCCATATCAATGCAATGGATATGAACAAGGAATACGGCGACGGAGCAAATCCGGTTATCCTGAAATCCGAGTTCATTATGTCCCTTTGCGAACAGCTTATCGGCGGCACAAACCTCGGAGCAAAGCAGAAATCTATCATCGACCGTTGTACGGCGAGCGTTTACCGAGACTATCAGCAGAGAGGATATACCGGTACTGTTCCTACTTTGCAGGACTTCCGTGCGGAACTTTTGAAACAGGACGAGCCGGAAGCAAAGGAAATCGCCCTTGCTATCGAGCTGTTTACACACGGTTCTTTGAATACTTTTGCAAAGCCGACCAATGTTGATACGGATAACCGACTTATCTGTTATGACATTCTTGACCTCGGCAAGCAGCTTATGCCTATCGGTATGCTTGTCGTCCTTGACTCTATTCTGAACCGAATCACACAGAACCGTGCTAAGGGTAAGCAGACTTTCATCTTCATTGATGAAATCTACCTCCTGTTCCAGCACGAATACTCCGCAAACTTCCTGTTTACCCTTTGGAAGCGTGTGAGAAAGTACGGTGCTTATGCCACCGGCATTACGCAGAATGTGGACGACCTTTTGCAGAGCCATACGGCAAGAACTATGCTTGCAAACAGCGAGTTTTTGATTATGCTCAATCAGGCGTCAACCGACAGAATTGAGCTTGCCAAGCTGCTTAACATTTCCGACCTCCAGCTTTCATATATCACGAATGTTGACGCAGGACACGGACTGATTAAGGTCGGCAGTTCGCTTGTGCCGTTTGCAAATAAGTTCCCGAAGAATACGAAGCTGTATAAGCTGATGACAACCAAACCGGGCGAGGGTGTATAACCCTTGCCCTATTCTGTAAATGAGAAAGGAAACACCTATGAAAAACAAAATCTATATTGCCATAATCTGTGCTTTCAGCATTGTATTTGCCGTCAGTTCAGGTTTTCTCATCAAGCACTATTACGACTCTGCAAAGCAGGCGGAAATGTACGACAATCTGATTGGGGTAGTGGAGACCGAGCCTGAAGAAACAAAAGAGCCGATGAACTACTCCGAAGAAAAGACCTTTATCCCGGAGTATCAGGAGCTTTATCTGCAAAACAACGATATGGTCGGCTGGATTAAGGTTGAGGACACAAAAATCAATTATCCCGTTATGCAGTCAAAGGACAACCCGAACTTCTATCTGAAGCACGGCTTTGATAAGGCATACACCGACTACGGCTGTCCTTATGTTCAGGAAAACTGCGATATGGAGCTGCCAAGCGACAATATCATCATCTACGGTCATCATATGAACGACGGCTCTATGTTCGCCGGTCTTATGAAATTCAAGGACAAGAGCTTTTGGGAAAAGCACAAAACAATATCCTTTGATACGCTGACCGACCGACAGACCTATGAAGTAATTGCCGTGTTCAAAACCGTGGTTTATACGGACAGTCCTGAAAGCTTCAAATATTATCAGTTCGTCAATGCGGAGACTGCCGAGGATTTCACAGCCTATGTTGAGAAGTGCAAGGAACTGTCGCTTTACGATACCGACGTAACCGCTGAATACGGCGACAAGCTCTTAACTCTTTCCACCTGTGAGTATTCCAGGACAAACGGCAGACTCGTTGTAGTGGCGAAGCTCATTAACGAATAACACAACAGGTGGTTCAGCCTGCATAGGAAGGAGGGATTGTATGGCTGATATTAAAACGAAAGACAATGCAAAAGGTACGATACGAACCATAGATAAGGCTGCCGTTGCAACCCAACGAATGAAGCAGGCGTATATCGCAACAAAAGAAAAGGCGGAACGGTCGGTAAATGCCAACAGCAGTTCTGCCGAGGAATATGCTTCCGATAAGCTGGAAAGCGGTATTGACGAGGTGGTTCACGATGGTGCTTATGCGTTCGATAAGGCTGGACGAAAAGGACTTGAAACCACAAAAGAGAATATCCGCACCGCAAAGGACGGTATTCAGCGTTTCAAGCAACAACGAGCCGAGAAGTCTTTGAGAAAACAGGCTTCGCAGAATACAAGCTCGGCAATTAAGACTGTCGATAAGGCGGAAAAGACCATTAAGCAGTCGGCTGCTTCCTCCGGAAAGAAAACCATTAAGTTTGCCGGGAAAGAAGCAACGAAAACCGCACAGAAATCGGTTAAGACGGCTGAACAGACTGCAAAGACAGCGATAAAGACAAGCCAGCAAGCGGCGAAAGCGGCGCAGAAAACAGCTCAGGCGACGGTTAAGGCTTCGCAGAAAGCAGCACAGGCGGCAAAAGCCACAGCCAAAGCAACAGCCGCTACGATTAAAGCCGCAGCCAAAGCCACCGTTGCCGCAGTAAAAGCAATTATAGCGGCGGTAAAAGGTCTTATTGCCGCTATCGCTGCCGGCGGCTGGGTTGCGGTGGTGGTTATTATTGTTCTGTGCCTTGTCGCTCTGATTGCGGGTTCTGTGTTTGGTATCTTCTTTTCGGGAGAGGATTCCGGCACGGGAATGTCTATGCAGACAGTCGTTCAGGAAATCAATCAGGAATATGATGACCGGTTAGAACAGGAAAAGAATTCCGTAAGCTATGATGTGCTTGAAATGAGCGGAAGCCGAGCTGTGTGGAAAGAGGTTCTTGCGGTCTATTCTGTTAAAGTGAATACCGACCCCGACAATCCGATGGAGGTTGCTACGGTTGATGAAACCAAGAAGCAGCTACTGTCGGATATTTTTTGGAAAATGAACGATATTTCTTCCCGAACGGAATCAAAAAACCATACCGAAATCGAGGAAAGCGACGACGGACACGGCAATATCGTACAGACTGAAACCACAGTAACCGAAACATTCCTGTATATCACGGTATCTCACAAGACCGTTGATGAAATGGCGGCTATGTACGGCTTTAATCAAGAGCAGAAAGATTATCTTGCCGAGCTGTTGCAGGACGAAAACAATCAGCTATGGTCTCAGGTGCTTTACGGTATCGGATACAGCGACGACCAAATCGTAACGGTTGCTCTGTCTCAGGTAGGTAATGTAGGCGGTCAGCCTTACTGGTCTTGGTACGGATTTGACTCCCGTGTAGAGTGGTGTGCCTGCTTCGTTTCTTGGTGTGCCAACGAGTGCGGATATATCGACGCCGGTATTATTCCGAAGTATGCCGGTTGCGTAAACGGCGTACAATGGTTCAGAGACCGAGGACAATGGGCAGACGGTTCGTATGAACCTTCGCCCGGTACAATCATCTTCTTTGACTGGGAGGGCGACGGTGTGACAGACCACACCGGTATCGTTCAGAAATGCGAGAACGGTACAGTCTATACCGTTGAGGGCAACTCAGGCGACACTTGCAGAACCAAAACATACACGGTTGGTAGCTCAGTTATCTACGGATACGGTATTCCGGCATATTAAAAAAAGATGGCTGCTCGTTTGAGTAGCCATCAAGTACATTATTCAAAATCGCAAAATGAAACTTAATTCTAAACGCTTTTGTTTGGGGGATTTGATACCATTTGATTTTTCCTGATACCTATTATCCTTATCCTATGGGCTTGCCGAACTTTTGCTATCATTTGGCTATCAAGAAAATGGCTATCAACGGTAAAATTAGATTGGTTTCTCTGGTGGTTTACAACTACATTTTACCACGAAAGACAGGGAAATACAATAACCTTCCTCGCTGTGGTGTATCAAGTGATCTTACTGAACATATGGCGCACCTTATCCAGGCGGCTGTTTGGACGGCGGGGCTGGATGACCGGCTCGCCGACAGCGGCCTGATACCCTTTCAGTTCCGTCAAGCATACGCTCCGCCCGTTGGTGTAAAAGGCCAGATCAGTACGGTATGCCTGTATGCAGCGGACGGGAATCTCGCCCGTAAAGACAACTTCATCCTTTTTTACCTGGGCCGTTTCGATGGTGGCACAGTATTTCGGCGCATCGTGATAAGCCCTGGAAAGGTATTCCTGGGGCGCATAGAGGGTGAAGGAGAGATAAGGTTCCAGCAACTGCGTCCCTGATTCCTTCAATGCCTGTTCCAATACAATCGGGGCCAATGAGCGAAAGTCCGCCGGCGTGCTGACCGGGCTATAATAAAGCCCGTATTCAAAGCAAATCTTACAGTCCGTTACGTTCCAGCCACACAAGCCTTGCTCCAGGCCGTAACGGATACCATCCATGACAGCGTTTTGAAAACTCTGGTTCAAGTATCCCAGGGAAACCCGGCTCTCGTATTGTACACCGGAGCCAAGCGGGAGCGGCGTAACAGACAGCCCGATGGATGCCCAAAACGGGTTGGGCGGCACCTCGATATGGATGGTGTGGCTGGCCACTTTGAGCGGCCGCTCTAAATAAATGACGGTAGGTTCCTTCACCGCTGTTTCAATCTTGTACTTTTCCGCCAGCAAAGCGGAAACAACCTCCAACTGCACCCGGCCTAAAAAAGAAAGAATGATCTCGTGGGTGATGGAATCCACCTCGTAGCGCAAAAGCGGGTCAGTATCCGCAATTTGAGTAAGAGCGTCCAGCAGCCGTTCTCTTTGCGCTGCCGTTTTCGGCGCAATCGTCGTCCGCAGCATGGGGAGGGGGGCATCACGCCACCTTTCACGAGGAAGCCGGGTGTCGTCCCCCAATACGTCGTTTAATCCCACGCTGTCGCTGGGAAGGATGACAATTTCGCCCTTATGGGCGGTGTCTGTCCGAACAATCTCCCCTTTGGATGGAATACGCATCTCTGTGATTTTCAGCTTTTCTCTCCCGGCCAGGGCCACCGTATCCCGCAGGCGCAGCGTTCCGCTGTATAGCCGCAGATAGATGAGCCGCTGGTCACAATCTGTATACTCCACCTTGAAAACGCTGCCGCATAGGGCGGCGCTCCCCTGTTCCCCAATCGGTTGGAACAGCCCTGTCACCGCATCCATCAACGGTTGAATGCCAAGGCCCTTTTTGGCGCTGCCATGATAGACCGGGAACAGGGAGGCGTCTTGAACCCGCCGCTGTTCCTCCCGCGCAAGTTCTTCCCGGCTGATTGGTTCTCCTGCGATATACTTTTCCAATAATTCATCGTTATTTTCAATGACCGCATCCCATGCTTCTATGTCGGTATTTTCCTCCAGGACTATTTCCGGGGACAGCGACACCGTCTGCTTGATGATAATATCGGCGGAGAGCTTATCCCGAACAGACTGATACACGCCTTGCAAATCAACGCCAGTTTGGTCAATCTTATTGATAAAGATAACGGTGGGAATGTCCATTTTCCGCAGGGCATGGAACAGAATACGGGTCTGGGCCTGCACGCCATCTTTAGCGGAGATCACCAAGATGGCCCCATCTAAAACAGCCAAAGAGCGGTACACCTCCGCCAAAAAATCCATGTGGCCGGGCGTATCCACAATGTTGACTTTACATCTGTGCCACTGGAAGGAAGTGACTGCCGCTTGAATGGTAATCCCACGCTGCCGCTCCAAAAGCATGGTGTCCGTCCTCGTTGTCCCTTTTTCGACGCTCCCCGGTTCTGAAATGGCTCCGCTGGCATATAGCAGGCTCTCCGTCAAGGTCGTCTTTCCAGCGTCTACATGGGCAAGAATTCCAATATTGATTATTTTCATGTGATTGTCCTCCCTTTACTGCCCCGAAGGGCATAAAAATCCCCAGCAGTAAAATACTTTTACCACTGGGGATTATAATTTGCGGACATACACATATACAGCATACACCTATTTGTGACTGCTGTTTTTTTGGATATGTCAAAATTGATAAGGCAAAAGTATTCTTAAATTGGGTACAAAAAATCAAGCCCCCACAAAAGGAACTATCATAATCCTTTGTTCCCACTATTTGATTATAGTTTTATTTAAGAATACCTTGCCGCATATTTTTTACTCCTTTTCTGGAATGAAGCTATTATATCACATCAGTTTTAGGAAAGCAAGTACCTAAAAGAAATTTTTCTTCCCCTTATATGTAACAATCATACCGGCTTCCTAACGTTCAGAATGGTTTCTACTGTCTGCTGCGGTGTTTGGTTGGAATTGTCCAGCCAAAAGCCGATCCGTGGTGTTGTCTGCATTTTACTAAATACAAATTCAATGTATACAGAAAGAAATATATAAGGAGTGGGAGGGATTCCGCCGTAGTCGGCATTGTAGGAAAATCCAAAAGTTTAGATTTTCTCAAAATGCTTATCTTTTGGTCTTTGGTTCGGAATAGTGTAGTGCTGGCGGTCTATCTATTGTTTTCGGTTGCTTGCTTCTTTACCGTACATGAGCATTACTGCCGGGGACAAAGCGTTTTGGAGAGCTGAAAAAATCAATCGGCAGCGTTTCCCAAAAGGTTCTGACTGCTCAGCTTCGTGATATGGAAGAAAACGGACTCGTAAACCGAAAGGTATATGCCGAAGTACCGCCGAGAGTAGAATACTCCCTGACAGAATTGGGACAAAGTTTGAAACCTATTCTCGATGCTATGTGGAGTTGGGGCGAAGATTATAAAGAAAAATGTAATAAATAACGAAAAGACCGTCAGACTCAAACGAGACTTGACGGTCTTATATTTTTTTACTGTATTTAAGAAAATCGTTTTGGTGTTCTTGTTTGCGAAGTTGATAGCCTTGTGCAATCAGCGTATCTACTTTCAGAGCAATCAGGTTTATGTCGGAACACATTGCCCGTGCAATCTGCTGAATGTCATAGCCGTTTTCAATGTATTCCAAAATGGTGTCGTCCGGGAGCGAAGCCTGAGAAGCGAAGATATTTGCTTCATACTCCATACGGTTCTCTCTCATATCAAAGATGTTGAACTCTTTGAACCCGCCGACAGCAACCGCTTCTTGCCTGTGTAGAACATCGTGCCCGATTTCGTGCCATAGCACTATCTGCTCCACGACCGGGTGCATACCGTTTTTAAGAAAAACAAAGCGGTTCTTCAGAATAACTTTATATGCTCCACGCTGCTTGTCAAAATTTCGGTAGATTATATTGATACCAAGCTCTTTTGCGACCTTGTATGGGTCACGAGTACCGCAGCGGTCAATGAGCTTGTTTACGATTTTCACAATCTCAGCCGTAGTGTAATACCCCAATCCGGCTCACCTCCCATATTATAGTATATCGGATATTAACCCTATAATAAATTATAAACTATTATATGTCCCATATATTGGACTTAGTTCACTTCGAGGATTACTCGTCTTTGCGGTATTTCTTCGGGGTGTATTTTTTATTGTTTTTCTTTGCAATAAGATAGGCTTCCTGAATGGCGTCAACCATTTCACGCATATCCTCGTCAGCCATTTCGCCGCCGGCAAACAGACCGGTAACTTCTGCAAGCAACTCCTGAGCCTGTCTTGCTCCTCTGCGTCCGTACTTATCCTCTACATCGGCGATGAAAGCGTCGTCCTCAGACAGCAGATAATTCACATTTACATTTAAGGATTCTGCCAGCTTCTTATATCTTTCCATTCCTCTCGGACGGGATTTATCATTTTCATAAGAACCAATTATGCGTCGGGTTACGCCGATTTTAGCTGCCAACTCATCTTGACTCATACCAAGCTTTGTTCTTTCAGCCTTGACTTTTTCACCGAATGTCATTGTGATTTCACTCCTTAAAAGAATATTTACAGTTGAACTACCCATTTGCTCTTGACAAGTACAGTTGAAGTGTATATAATATGAATTGGGAAGTTGAACTACACATAGTGTACACCAAACTACCCAAAATGTCAAGGGGGTTCTAAAAATGTTACGAAGCATACTTCATTGTGATATGAATAACTTCTATGCCAGCGTCGAATGTATGCTCGACCCCGCATTGAAGAAATATCCGATTGCTGTCTGCGGCTCTGTGGAGGAACGACACGGTATCGTGCTTGCAAAGAACTACAAAGCAAAGGCTTTTGATGTGAAAACCGGGGACGCAGTATGGCAGGCTAAACAGAAGTGCAAGGACTTGGTTGTAGTGCCGCCCCATTATGAGGAGTATATCAAATACTCAAAGCTTGCGAGAAGCGTTTATGAGCGATATACCGACCAAGTTGAACCGTATGGTATGGACGAGTGTTGGCTGGATATTAGCGGGACAGAAAGCCTTTTCGGTTCGCCGGAAAAGGTGGCAAATGAAATTCGTGAGACTATGAAGTTTGAACTCGGCTTGACGATTTCTGTGGGTGTTTCCTTTAATAAGATATTTGCGAAGCTCGGCTCGGATATGAAGAAACCGGACGCAGTAACCGTAATTCCAAAGGACACATTCAAAGAAAAGATTTGGGGACTTCCTGCCGCTGACCTGCTCGGTGTAGGACGGGCAACCCAGCGAGTGCTTGACAGCTATTGTATTCGTACCATCGGGGATTTAGCGAATACCGACCCTGAGTTCTTACGCAGAAGATTAGGAAAGAACGGAGTAGTTTTATGGAACTATGCCAATGGTAACGACCTTTCCCTTGTTGCCAAGAAAGACTTCGTTTCTCCTATAAAAAGCGTAGGACACGGTATAACAACGGTAGCAGACTTAGAGAAACCGGAGCAGGTGTGGCCCGTGTTTCTCGAGTTAACCCAAGACATCGGACACAAGCTCCGTGTTCACGGACTGAGTGCAGAAGGTGTCGCAATACATATTAGAGACAACACACTCAATACAAGGCAATGGCAGACGAAGATTGCACTTCCTACACAGTCTCCGATGATTATTGCAAAGACCGCTTTTCAGTTGTTTGAAAAAAGATATGGGTGGAATAACCCTATCCGTTCTGTGACGGTACAAGCCATAAATCTTGTTCCACAAGACACGCCCCGTCAAATAGATATGTTTATGGACGCCGCCAAGCAGGACAAATTGGAGCGAATGGAAAAGTGTGTTGAAGAAATCAGACGGCGTTTCGGAAAGGACAGCATAAGGAATGGGGTTCTGTGTCAGAACTTGCGGCTACCACCGAAAAAAGCTGAAATCACTATGCCGACAGGTATGGTCGGTTAAGGAGGGCTTAATGTGATTGACGAAAAAGAGGTTACGGCTTATGTTACGATACCCGACTGCTTTTTGCAGGGGTGCAGCGAAGATATTGTTATCTTCCGTGCGGACGGCGGAAACCATTTTACCGACTACGGTATATATGAGGGAATGTTCCTGTTCTTTGACCGGAAAAAACGCTTTAAGAAAGGAAGGCTTTCCTGTTACATCAATACTGCCGGAGATGACCGACCTAAGTACAGGGTGTCGGATAAGAACATCGACGGATACAAGCACTTGGGAAGATTGGTTTTGACTTTGAGAAATTACGAGGTATAGAAATGGAATCCGATAGAAGAAAAGTTTATGTTGAAGTAAATGTAACACACAGACCTGATGGGACGGCTCGTCCGAATTTCATCAA
Source organism: Pseudoflavonifractor sp. Marseille-P3106 (assembly GCA_900169975.1). Taxonomy (GTDB): domain Bacteria; phylum Bacillota; class Clostridia; order Oscillospirales; family Oscillospiraceae; genus Vermiculatibacterium. The sequence goes on along the minus strand of LT827126.1, from coordinate 875,364 downwards.
GTTTGAGAATGATGAAAAATATGAGATAGACCGTGTAATTCAGAAATGCCGTGCGGCTTCCACCAAAGTCGGAGGAACCGGTATCCGCTACACGGTACAGATTTGCGGCAAGCCCACATTTCTGTTCGACGAAGAAAACGGAAAGTGGTTTGTAGAAGCAAAATCCTAATGGTAGGAGGTTTTGTAACTTGAAACATTTATCGAGATTTGACATCGAAGCGATTGCCGACAAGTATGTTCAGGCATATATGGCACTTCCTGATGTCCGTAACACACAAATATACAGAATTGACCCGGAGCTTCTCTTGGAGAAGGTTCTCGGATTGAATGTCGAATACCAGCACCTATCCTATGACGGTAGTATTCTCGGAATGACCTCATTTACGGAAATGGGTGTTCAGGTATTTGAAGATGATGATAACGAAGCCTTTTTCTTTTTGGACGGGAAAACCGTTCTTGTGGAAAAGGACTTGAACTTTGACAGCAAGCTGAAAGGCAGAAAGAACTTTACCTTAATGCACGAGGGCAGCCATCAGATATTCAAGATGTTGTTCCCGCATGATTACGGTGTAACACAGAAATCTGCCGGAGTACATTATTGCAAGGCAAATTCCGAGAGGAATAAGCCAATATCCGATTGGGAGGAATGGCAGGCAAACACGCTTGGAGCTGCTATTCTTCTTCCTGAAAACCTCATAAAACAAGGAATGTATCTGTTCAGTCTCGGCGAAAAGATTGAATGCCTGAACAAGATATACTATCCGAGCGTATATAAAAGGTTTGACGCACTTGCCGATTTTTTAGGGTGTTCCAAAAAAGCACTTGCCATACGAATGAAACAGCTCGGACTACTGAAAAAGGAGTATCTTGATAATCCTTTTGATTTGGTTACGGTTTATCCGGAGGTGAGCGAGCTATGAAATCGTTGGAACAAAAGATAATCGTAAGGTGCAAAAACTGTGGCTGGCGTATTTTCGACAAGGTAACAATGACAACAGGTGTTATTGAACTGAAATGTCCGAACTGCCACAGAGTAGTAGAGGTTGACCTGTCCCTACGCAAGGGAACGGTCAAGTACAGATTAACAAGAAGTAATAACAGAGCGAACAATTAAATATCGGGCAGATGTACCGAGCCACGAGTCCTTGAGCGAAAGCTCCTGAGTCATCAAATTGCCGGACGCTGAGAATTAAGGGATAGAAATATCCTAATGTTCTTGGTGTCCGGCTTTTTTGTCGCTCCCGAAAGGAGCAAGACCGTGACATATAAGTGGCTGGCATATATCGCCAAGTATCCGTAATCTCCGAATTTTTGATTTCAACCAAATTCAAAAATTCAAATTTAAGGAGATTACGACAATGACAAAACTTACATTAGAACAACAGGAATTATTATTTGCGAACGACTGCAAACTCATCAATCTGCGGTATGAATACCACGGTTACACCGGCACGGAGAAATGGGCGATTGTAACAGAACTGGCGGAAGAAGAATTGTGGGTTAAATACCCTGATGTTATCCGCCGGTACACCCCGTTCATTCTGCTTTCTATGGCTCAGGGCGAAGTGATTGACGAGTCATACAGAAACAATGATAAGTACGAAAAGCGAGCAAAAAGAACAATCGATGTGTACGGCTATGAAGATGACATCTCTGAACAGTTCCACCGGGAACTGATTACTCCGTTTGTTGACCCGTTTGAGCAGGCGGAGGAAGAACGGATTGAGGAAGAAAAGGAACAGCTTCGACAGTTAGAAATTGCAAAAGTCAGAAAGGTATTGGAAATGCTGAAACCCGTTCAGAGAGAAAGAATGATTAAAGCGATTTTGTTAGGTATGAGTTCAAGAAAAATCGCAAAGGAAGAAGGCGTATATTACAGCGTTGTAGATAAGTCGATTGCCGCCGCAAGAAAAAATTTCAAGAAATTTTATGAAAACCTCTGATTTTGGGTGTGCATTTTGACCCCCTTTGTCCAAATGAGTGAAGGGGTTATTTCAATTCCGGATACGAAATGCACTTTCAAGACTAAATGAACAGAGAGGTTATACATATATGCAGAGAAAAGAAATTCAGCGTGGAGATTTATTCTACTACGATTTTGGAAAAAGGGAGGGGTCTGTCCAGTCGGGAGAGAGACCTGTAATGGTAATTCAGGCGGACAACTTTAATGCAAACGCTCCGACAATTATTGTTGCGGCTGTTACAGCTGTGATGAAAAAGAAGTATCTTCCTTCACACATCATTTTGGGTGAGGACTTCGGTCTGAAGAAGCCGTCAATGGTTCTTCTTGAACAGATACAGACCGTCAATAAGGATGAACTGACAGACTACATTGGTTCGGTAAACGATGAAAGGCTTTGGAAGCAAATTAACGCAGCTCTTAAAAAGACTTTCGGTTTATGGATTTACAACACAGACAGAAACGGAGATGTTCGTTGCTTATGCCCCAAGTGTCTGAGCGACTATATCCACGACCCAAACTATGTTGTCAGGCGTCTTGACCCGTTTGCGAAAAGCAAAGACCACTGCGATAAGTGCAATAACAGCGGTTGGGATTACATCGTTTATGACAAACGCACCTCGGTCAAAGGAAAGGGGTGCAGGAATGTCAAATAGCAGTGAAAAAAAGAAGCGTTACAACATTCCTCTTTGGTGTAAACCAAACCTGTCTATTGAGGAGGCGGCAGCTTATTCCGGTATTGGAATGGGAAAGCTTTATGAAATGACGGAAAGTCAGGATTGTCCTTTTGTTCTTTGGATTGGTAGCAGAAGAATGATTAAAAGGAAAGTCTTTGACGAGTTTATCGAAAGGCAATACTCGATTTAAGGAAAAAGTCAAGTCTGCGATGAGCCGATTCGCATAATTGGCTTACCGCAGACTTTTGAGTATGCTGTAATCACCAAAGGCAAGGAGGTTACAGCGTATGTCTGACAAACAACTTAAATCCAATATGTCGAGTGTCCCAATTTGGAAGAAGATGAACCTTACGGTTGAAGAAGCTTCGGAATATTCGGGCATTGGCACATCAAAGATAAAAGAACTATCGAATTGCGAAGATTGTCCTTTCGTTCTTTGGAACGGGGCAAAGCGATTGATTAAAAGGAAACAATTTGAGGAATACCTGTCATCGCAGTATTCCCTCTGATGGAGGTGGTGTTATGGGAAATAAGCAGACTGAATTGAATAATTCAGGTAATCAGGTGGAAACCGTGCCGGTTTGGGTAAAGCCTTACCTTACGATTGATGAAGCGACCGCTTACACAGGCATAGGCAGAGACAAACTCTATGAGATGACAAGCCGAGAAAAATGTCCGTTTGTTCTGTGGGTAGGAAACAGACGAATGATTAAGAGACGAGTTTTTGATGAGTACATTGAGAAAATGTACTCAATATAGGAAGGAGGGCTTATGGACAACGATGTTTTAGCTTACAGAGTCTTACTCGAAAAGCGAAAAGAAAATGCTCCCTTTTGGGAGAAGAAGGTTTTAACGGTTGAGGAAGCAGCCGAGTACACCGGTATCGGCAGGACAAAAATCAGGCAAATCATAATGAGGGGCGATTGTCCCTTTGCTGTCACTAACGGTGTTCAGGTCTGTGTAATCCGAGACAAATTTATTGATTATCTTGATAAGCAATTTAGTATTTAAGGGAGGAAAAAGTTATGCCAAGAACAAAAAGAAAAGACAAATCAAGAGTAGTGCTTCGTACAGGCGAATCACAGAGAGCCGATGGTACATACCATTTCAGTTGGACGGACGCCAACCACAAAAGGCGTTATGTGTATGCCAAGACACTTGATGAACTGCGATACAAAGAGGAACAAATCGCAAAAGACAAGAGCGATGGCATTAAGGCAGAAGCTCGATACACAACGGTCAATGACATTTATGAGCTTTGGAAGGATTTGAAGCGAGGTCTGAAAAACAACACCTTTGAAAACTATAAGTATATGTATGAGACCTTTGTCCGTCATCAGATAGGTTCAAAGACTGTATCTTCTCTGAGAAAAACAGATATAAAGAGGTTCTATAATTACCTTGCAGACGAACGCCATCTGAAGCCGGCGACCATTGATAATATTCATACGGTTCTCCATCAGATTTTGGATATGGCGGTCGATGATGACTACATCAGGAATAACCCGTCAAACAATGTGCTCAAAGAGTTGAAACAGTCCCATTGTTTTCAGACCGAGAAGCGTAGAGCCTTAACAAAGCCGGAGCAAGAGTTGTTTCTTGACTATTTGAAAAACTCTCCGACATCAAAGTATTGGTATCCGGTGTTTGCGGTTATGATTGGTACGGGACTTCGTGTTGGAGAGGTTACAGGGTTAAGATGGTGCGATATTGATTTGGAAGAAGGTATCATTGATGTGAACCACACGCTGGTTTACTATGACCATCGTACCGAGGGCAGTAAGCGTGGCTGTTACTTCAATGTTAATACGACCAAAACCCCGGCAGGAAGAAGAAAAGTGCCTATGCTCGGTTTCGTCAAAGAAGCATTTTTAATGGAAAAAGAAAGACAGGAATTACTTGACCTTCATTGTGAAGCGACTGTTGACGGATACACCGATTTTATCTTCATCAACCGTTTCGGACAGCCGCAACATCAGGCAACCCTCAACAAAGCAATTCGCCGTATTATTCGTGACTGTAACGATGAGCAGTTGTTGAAAGATGAAAATGCAGAAGTATTGCTCCCGCATTTTAGCTGCCATTCTTTAAGGCATACTTTCACAACAAGAATGTGCGAAGCAGGGGTAAATGTTAAGGTCATTCAGGACACGCTCGGTCATAAGGATATTTCAACTACGCTCAACATCTATACCGATGTAACAAAGGAGCTGAGGAAGTCCGAATTTGAAGGTCTTGACTCCTACTTCAAAAATGAGTATAATAAAGTGTCGGTTTGACAGATTAAATTGATACGGACTTCATAGTTGGTGGATAAAAGCATTTACATCATTTACATCAATTCTTACACAAAGCCCCCACGAAACTAATCGAAAATAAAGTAAAGTAGGATTTTGAAAAAATCTGATTTGCGACTTATTTTGAACTATGTTGGGTTATAGCAAGAATTGAAACGATGTCCTAAATCGTCCCGACAATGAAGACCCTGGACCCAAAGAAGGCTGAAAACAAAGCCGAAAAAGCAGCGGTAAATGGATCTGCAGAGGATGCAACCGTGTCCGCGCCAAGCGTACAGATTGATCTTTCCAAGGTGAAAATCGAGCCTTTGTTTGCAGATGATGTAGACTTTGAGACATTCAGCAAGTCTGATTTCAGAGTGGTTAAGATCGAAGCCTGTGAGGCAGTGCCGAAGTCCAAGAAGCTCCTGAAATTCACACTGAATGACGGAACAGACCGGAAACGCACCATTTTAAGCGGTATTCACGAGTATTACGAGCCGGAAGAGCTGGTTGGTAAGACCTGTGTGGCAATCACAAACCTGCCGCCGAGAAAGATGATGGGTATTGATTCCGAGGGTATGCTGATTTCCGCAGTGTACGAGTATGACGGACGGGAAGGCTTAAATCTTTTGATGCTGGATGACAGTATTCCGGCAGGAGCAAAGCTGTACTAAAGAGGTCATTTACTACAAAAAATCGCGTTACTACAACTTTTCTACAACTTTTGCGCGAGACCCTACGAAACCGGATGAAGCAATATGAAAGGCGGATCTGCTTATAAAATGCAGATTCGCCTTTCTTTTTACATCAGCTTCATGTTCACACTAATGTTTTTTGCCTTCTCCTGCATATTCTCTTGTGTGATATGGGTGTAGATGTCCATTGTAGTAGAGAAATCGGCATGCCCCATGACTTGCTGAATGAATTTAACATCGTTGGTGCTTTCGCAGAGCCGGGTACAGAAGGTGTGCCGCAAGTTGTGAACACTAAAATGAGGGAGCAGATCCGGTTCACGGTCTTCCAGTTCAGCCTGATCCATTTCCTCCATGTTGTAAGTTACGCTGATTCTCTCAATCGCCCGATTGATATTGTGGGCGCTCATGAATGAGCCGGTTCGGTTGCGGAAAACAAAACCGTGAACTCCTCCTAACACCAGTTGATCGTCTGGATACAATGCGTCGATGGTTTCAATCTGGAGGCGAAGCTGCTCGGCCACCTCTGGATAGAGGATAGGGATAATTCGTGTACCGCTCTCAGTTTTGGGAGTGGTAATGTGAAATCCGGCTTTTCCGTCAATGACCCGGTAGATCAAGTTGTGGTTGACCGAGATTGTGTTTTCGCTCAAGTTAATATCGCTTTTGGTAATGCCGGTACATTCTGCGACACGCATTCCTGTTCCAAGGAGCACAGTCATAATGGGGAGCCAATGGCTGTATGTAGGGGACTTGGCAATAAAACGCAGGAAATTCTGCTGTTGCGTTTTAGTGAGTGCGATCCGCCGTTTAGGCTTTGGAGCGCTGCCATCCGTCTTGAGCTTGCGGTAAATGCCCTTGCTGGGATTTTTGCGGATGTAATCGTCGTCTACGGCCATTTCAAGCGTAGGGTGAACAATGGTGTTGATGCTCTCCAGTGAGTTGATAGCAAAGCCGTGTTTCAGCAGTTTGGTATAAAACGCGAGAATATCACTTCTGTGGATTTGTGGCAGAGGCATGTTAGCGAAAGGCTCTTCTTTCACATAGAAGTCCCACAGGTAAAGATAATTTGCTCTGGTAGAGGGCTTCAGTTTGATGTTGTTATTCATGTAGACCTTGAACATATCATTCAGGGTAAGCTTCATGGCTTCCTGAGTACGGATGCCATCATCCTTATCTTTGTTGATCTGCTTTTCTTTGACACGAAGACTTGCGAGATCGGAGTCGTAAAGATATTTCTTTTTAGTGCCTAATTTGTAGACATACATATAGCTGCCATCTGCCCGTTGTGTTTCTCCGGGCCGAAGATTTCGTCCTTTGTTGTCTTTTCTCACTTTTGCCATTACTGGTACCTCCTGATTATAAAAGTGTAGTGCGCCTTACTGGCATGGTTATTTAGCCGGAAATATCATAAAGATATTCTTTGATACGCTGGACACTCCATAGGACACGGGTGTTCATGGTAATGCGTGCATTGGCAAGATCCCCAATCTGTACTGCAGTGTGCCTTCCACAGCACAACAGTTTGCAAAGGGTATCGGTATTAACAGCCAAGCACTGCTCCGGCGGTAGGTCATTCGGTTTTCTTTTCTCCATAATCGTCCTCCTTTTTTCGATTACAATGATCCCTTACGATTTGTAGAAGAAGGTTTTCAACAAAAACAATGAAAACGGTCTTGAGGTCAGGAGGTATTGAAATAACAAAAGAACTCTAATGGGGCCATTTCCTACGCCAGAACGGTTCTGCCGTGTATTTCAGGCTGCTGCTGTGCAGCACTTCGATTATGGGCGCGCTTCTGTGGTCATCGCACACTGTCCAGAATTCCTGTATAACTCCCCATAGAGGTTATGAACTTGTCAACGCCTCATGAAATGCCATCACAGCTGAGAATGAAAATATAGTCTGTGCGTTAACCGCAGGATTTGCTAAACTGAAGTCAGCAGGCGTAGTCCGGTTGTACCTTGGTGGATTTTCACCCCGTTTGTTCAACGTGGACGAATTGCCCAAGAGAACAGCAGTATGTTGCATCACGCAAGTGAAGAGCACGAGTAGCAAAGTTCGGATACCCACCCGGGCAATTCCCAGCCTGCATATTTCAGGGAGGGATTTGATGCAAGACATATTGACCTGCGCCATGGGATTGGATGTTCACCGCGATGTTATCGTTGCTTGTCTTGCCAGAGGCGAGCTGGGCACCGAGCCGGAAATTGAGATTCGCTCTTTCAGCACGCTTATCCCAGAAATGCGGAAATTACGGGACTGGGTGTTGGAGGTAGAGTGTCGCCATGTTGCCATGGAGAGCACCGGGATTTATTGGCAACCCATTTATGAGATGTTAGAGCCCTGCTTTGATGGTCAGATCAACATTCTGGTGGTAAATGCCCGCCACATGAAGAATGTGCCTGGGCGCAAAACGGATATGCGTGATGCGCAATGGATTGCTACATTACTCCGAGCAGGGTTGCTAAATGGGAGCTTTATCCCAGATAAGACTTTTCGGGAACTGCGGCATCTGACACGGTATCGTAAGAGCATCGTTCACGACATAACCGCCCAAAAGAACCGCATCGATAAGTTTCTGCAAAGCTCCGGCTTCCGTTTCACAGCGTTTCTATCGGACGCATTTGGAGCTTCTGGACGAAATATTATCCGTCATCTCATGGAATACGGAGATATCTCGCGGGAGGCTCTGGATAAGTGTCTGAAAACACAGACTCGGAAACGCATTGACGAAATTCTTGTTGCTTTGAACGGCTCACTTTCAGAGCACCAGCGGTCCTTTCTTCGTATGATATTTGAACACTTGGAATCTCTTGAACGACACCGCCATACCGTGGAAGATGCTATTTCGGAAGAAATCGTAAAACATGAAGCGGCATTAAGTCTCCTGTGTTCTATACCGGGCATTGATGTAACCGCAGCAGCTTCCATCATCGCAGAGATTGGTACTGATATGAGTGCATTTCCGGATTCCCAGCACATATGCTCCTGGGCTGGTTTGAGTCCCGGCAACAACGAGAGTGCCGGAAAACGCAAGAGCGCCCATATCAATAAGGGAGATCCTTACCTGAAAAGCATGCTCTGCGAAGTCGGATGGGTCATCTCCGGAAAACGAACACTGTACCTCTCTGGCTGGTACTGGCGAGTCAAGCAGCGCAAGGGAGCAAAACGGGCAACGATTGCTTTGGCTCGAAAGCTGTTGACGTTGATTTACACGATGCTGAAGACAGGAACCCCCTACAACGAAGAATGTTTTGAGATCCGCAGGAAACAAAGCGAACGAAAACGGGCCGGCCGCATGGTGAACGAACTGCAAAAACTGGGATACTTTGTGGTTGCACCAGACTGATGTTCGCGGTTCCATACTTCGACCAGCGACAGGTTTTGGCCTGCCGCTTTTTGTGTTGCGATGGTTTTTTATGAGGCGTTGAAAACCTGTTTGTCAAAGTACACGACCTCGCTACCTATTTTCGTAGCAAGGTACTAAAAGAGCGTAGGGATCATCCAGTATTACCAAATGATCCGATACATCCTATAAATAGGCGGGGAAGAAAGAACTTCTGCAAAGAGGAAAGAAAATTTAAAGAAAATCCAAAAATCAATATATAGAATGTTTGAATTGACAAGCACTATATATTGTGTTAGAATTGCAATGTAATTGATTTTTGTGCGTTGCCCGTCAGGGTACACAGGCTTTAGGGCTTGTGTTGCGGAGTAATGACTGCATTGCACACGCTGTTAATTTTGTACTTGTGTCAGTAGTATCACTGCGCCTTTTCAGGCCGGTATATTGCTGGTTTTTTTATTTTACGGGATTTACCCACCATTGCGAGAATGACATCGGTTCATAGGCAACTATGGGCGCCAGGCTTTATGCCGTCTGTCATTCTCGCTTTTTTATTGCCTGTAAGCCTGAAAGGGCTTTAAGGATAAATCAAAACTGAGAAAGGCAGGTCATGTACATGAATGTGAAGCAGAAAAGAAAGCAGAATGGTCGGCGGGTCAAGCCGGCACACTCCACGGACTGGAAGATGAAGAGACAGGCAGTATCTTCGCTCCGGCCCCGAAATGTTGCACCAATGGCGAGGGCAGTTATTTTGCCCCGAAGATCACGGAGGGGGATTTGATATGTCTGGCAGCAATAGTGCTGAACGAAAGCGGCATGAACCGCTGGTGCTGGTAGAAACGGCAGATCTTTCAGAAGAAGACTGGCTGGATTACCGGCGCCGTGGAATCGGCGGCAGCGATGTATCGGCGATCTTTGGCACTTCTCCATTCCGGACAGCCAGGGATCTGTACTACGACAAACTGAACATAGCGTCAGTGGAAGATGATGAGGGCAACTGGGTTGCCATGGAAATGGGGCATTTGCTGGAGCCTCTGGTAGCAAAGATATTCGAGCGGAAAACCGGATATCGGGTCTACCAAATCAAAAAGATGTTCCGGCACCCACAGTATCCTTGGATGCTGGCTGATGTGGACTACTTTGTGGAACTGCCGGATGGCACCACAGCGATCCTTGAGATCAAGACCACAAACTATAATGCCAGAGATAACTGGTGGATGAATGGGAAGGAGACTGTTCCAGTCTACTATGAATCTCAGGGGCGTCATTATATGGCAGTAACGGATCTTGACCGATGTTTCTTTTGCTGCCTGTATGGTAACAACGAGGAGGAAGTTATTATCCGGGAGGTCAAGCGTGATTTCGAGTATGAGGCTGAGATGGTCTTTTTGGAGCAGTATTTCTGGGAAAAGCATGTGCAGCGCCATGTGCCGCCGCCCTATACAGAAAGTGGGGCCTTGATTATTGAGAGCGCACGCAAACACTTTGGCCCGGCAGATAAAAATGCCCCAGCCGTTGCACTCGACCTGGATATGACTGCAAAACTCATGCAGTATTTGCGGCTTCTGGATGAAAAGAAAAATGCAGAGGTGTACTCCAAAGAAATCGACAAGGATATTCAGCGTCTGAAGGCGCTGTTGATTGCGGAAATGGGTACCAGCTGCACTGCAGTCTGTGAGCAGGAGGGAGTGAACTATACGGTTACCTATACCCCTATTCGCAAGTCCATCATTGACAAGGATAACCTGCTTCGGTTGAAACTGGAGCATCCAGATATTTACGAGCAGTTTGTTACAGTATCCGAATCCAGACGGTTCAGTGTTAGAGCCTCGATTATGGAGGCCGCTTAGTGAGGTGAAAAAGGATGAATTGTATTGGTACCTACGACGGGACGATTTTTTATAATCCTGCCAATAAGTTTTGCATCGTCAGTGTAAAAACCGCAGACCAGAGTGTGCCAGCTGAGGCCAGGTCAAACAGGCGGTACAAAGACCATTTGATCCGCTTTACAGCTGTGGGGTATGAGATTCCACGGACAGATGCGGTAGAGTTGGAACTGGATGGTGAATGGGCAAAAGGCAAGTATGGTGTCCAGCTCCAGGTGGAGCAGTGGCGTGAAATTGTGCCCAGAACAAAAAACGGCGTAGAGGGCTACCTTGCCTCCGGGCTTATCAAAGGGATTGGTCCCAAAACTGCCGCAGACATTGTAGAGCGGTTCGGTGTGGACACACTGGATATTCTGGAACACCAGCCGGAGCGGCTGTTGGAGATCCGGGGCATTACGGAAAATAAATTGGAGGACATCAAAGCTTCTTATGCAGAAAACCGTATGCTCCAAGGAATTATGACCTTGCTGGCACCGTTTAAGATTACTCCCAAGACGGCATTGAAAATATATCAATATTTCGGCCCGACCAGCGTAGAGATTTTGGAAAAGAGCCCATTTGAGCTTTGCCAGATCTCCGGCTTTGGATTTCGGCGTGTAGATGCAATCGTACAAAAGCGCGGGGGCAATCTCCATGACCCTATGCGTATCAAAGGGGCTGTCTTTTGTGTGCTGGATGAGGGCAAGAGTAAACGAGGCCATCTGTACATCAGTTCTGAAGAACTGGAGAAATCAGCGCTGAAACTGCTCAATGAGAAGATACCTGTACCGGAGCTTCGCCTGCATCAGCAGGAAGTCAGGGATATGATGCAGGAAATGATCCTGAATGGAGCAATCGTTTCCGTGAAGGATAATATCTATCTTCCCAGAGTGTTTGCCCAAGAGGACGAAACGGCGCGCCGGATCGCCCAGCGTCTGGTCGCCCAGATGCCAGTAGAGCATATTGCGCCGGTGCTGGAACAGGTCAAGGTTGAAATGGGACTGCGCCTGTCTGCACAGCAGGAGGCTGCGGTCTATGCAGCATTTAGGCATGGCTTGTCAGTAATTACGGGTTCTCCTGGTACTGGTAAAACAACAGTGCTGCGGACGATACTTGAGGTTTACCGGCGGCTGCACCCTGATGGCAAAATTGCTCTTATGGCACCTACCGGTCGGGCAAGCCGCAGGATGTCGGAGAGTACCGGCTTTGAGGATGCCCGAACATTACACAGTGGTCTGGGACTGACCAGTGAAGAGGATGAGGGTAGCCGGAACAGAAAGTCAGAGCCACTGTCGGCCGATTTAATCATTGTGGATGAGTTTTCCATGGTGGATATGTGGCTTGCCGAGAAATTTTTTGAGCGCATGAAGGCAAATGCCAGAATCGTACTGGTAGGCGACCCAGATCAGCTTCCGAGCGTAGGAGCAGGAAATGTTTTCCGTGAGATCATCGAGACCCAAATCGTCCCAGTAACGGTGCTGGATCAGATTTTCCGTCAGTCGAAGGATAGTCTGATTGCCTATAATGCCAAATTTATCAACGAGGGCAATACCAAACTGTTTTACGGGCCGGATTTTGTTTTCGTGTCTGGTGATAGTCAGGAAGACACCGCTGAAAAGATTACAGAACGGTATTGTTTGGAGATACAGGAGAGTGGCATTGAGAATGTGCAGATTCTTTCACCTTTCCGTTCAGAAGGCGCCGCGTCGTCGGAACAGCTGAATGAGACCATTCGTGAATTGGTCAACCCATTCCGCTCTGCGGAGGAGGAAATCAAGTTTGGCCCCAGGATATTCCGGGTCAATGACCGCATCATGCAGACCAAGAACACAGAAAAGGTCTCTAATGGAGATCTGGGCTTCATCCGGTATATTAAGGACACTGACCAGGGTAAAAAAATCGGCATGGATTTTGGCGCTGGCAGAACACTGGAATACGGCGCAGATGATTTGAGCAATGTGGATCTGGCTTATGCTACTACGATCCACAAGGCTATGGGCTCTGAGTATGAGACCGTTATTATGCCGCTGCTTAAAGCGCACACCATCATGATGTACCGTAATCTGCTCTACACCGGAATCACGCGTGCCAAAAAGCGGGTGGTGCTGATTGGGCAGAAACAGGTATTGTTTATGGCAATCCATCGTAATGAGATCGGCAAGCGGAATACGCTGCTGGGTATGCGTATTCAGATGTATTTCAAAGCCTACGCAAAGAAAGCCGGTATCCCCATTCCGGCTGCGTTGGAAGAACAATTAAAGAACGCAAGTTAAAAAAGAGAGGTCAGATGCAGAAATAGCACTTGGCGTCTCCTATTTTTATGTCAGAAAGGAGTTTCCAACATGAACGAAAAAAGTAATCCGATGCCTATGATGTACAAAACAATTCCGGCAGTGGCAGAACTGAACAAGGTGCCGGGCTTTGACCCGCTCAAATTTCTGCGCCATAAGGTGTCCAGAAAGACCAATGAGGAAATGCTGCAGTTGGAATTGCCTTATCAGAAACTGTGGTTCCGTCTGCGTCACCCACAGGGCCGCATGAAACTGACTACCCTGCGGATCACGGAGCAGCTTGCGATTATGGAGGCCAGAGTCTATCTGGACCGCAGTGATGCAGAGCCCATCAGCAGTTACATCTCGCAGCACAGTGCGGAAGAAGGTACTGACTATGTACAGGCTGCCCAGGATGAGGCATTGAGTGCTGCGCTGTCGGATGCCGGTTTTGGTCTGCAGTTTGCCGATGTTGCTGTTGACAGTACGGGCAAGGTGTTTGGAAGCAGTATTCCGCTTTCCAGGACGGCTCCTATCCAGCAGCCAATGCCGGATGCGGCGCAGAGGCCCGTAGAAGCCCCTGGAGCGGGGCTGCGGCAATCTGGCGAGGAAGTTCATGCCCGGCCGGAAAGAGCGCCTCAGAACGCCGTAGAGCGCCGTAATACGCCTGCTCGTCCGGCGCCTATTCAGAAACCTGCGGCAAAGCCAGTTCAGAATGAACAGCCCCCGGTTTCTCCGGTACAGCCAGTTGTCCAACAGATGGTTGCAGAAGAGAAGGAGAATATGGATACACTGCCTGCCGGCAAGGTAGAGGAGAATGCTCCCAATATGGAGCTGCCGGTACCGAGCCGCGAGGCTACATTGGATAGCAGTCCCAAACAGGATGATGCGTCTGAGCAGCCGGCCGCCTCCGTATTCCAATCGGATGAACCGGAAGAACTGCCTGTGGCGCCTGTTGTCCAACAGGAAGCACCCGATCAGCCTGTGGCGCCTTCTTATACGGAGAGCACTCTGGTAGAAGACATCTTGAAGGTAATGACCTTTGAAGAAGCGCAGAATGTGGTGGTGGATAGCGGTCTGAGCAAAGGAAAGACCATGGCAACAGTTGCCAAGGAGCGTCCGGTGAGTCTGAAATTCTACCTCACCCCCGGCAACAAGAGCACCAACAATATCGTTCGTGCTGCGGCGCAGATCATGCTCGATGGTATGGCCGCACAGAAAGCCGGATGATAAGCAGCCCCATCTATGGGGCCAAGAAGGGAGGGAGAACAGATGGACTCATATCCAGGAGATTTTCCGTTCGGTATTATGGATGTAGTGGAACTTCTACATCTGCGAATCAGACGCCGACAGGCAAACAGTGTATATGTGGATTGTCCGTTTTGTGGTGACCGCCGCGGCAAGATGAATGTGAATTTCGTCAAAAATGTCTGGCGGTGCAATTATTGTGATGAGCATGGCGGTATGCTTGCGCTTTACGCGCGGCTAAACAATACGACTACATCCGATGCGTATTGGGAGATAGGAGAAGCCCTGTGCAACGATTTTCACAGGGAACGGCCGAACTCCGGATATGAGATGGCAGGAAACCAGCAGTCTGGCACTGGGTCCCCGGTTTCGGGGACTCAGACCGACCTTGCCAGATATGAGAGGAGGGGCGAACTAAAAACAGTGCAGCAAGCAGAACGGGCCAGCGGACAGGAAATCCATCAAACGCTTTCGCTGCTGCTCGCTATGCTGCCTCTTCAGCCTGCCCACCGCAACCATCTGCACTCCCCAAAACGGGGACTGTCGGATGAACAGATCGACCGGATTGGGTTCAAGAGCACTCCACCCACATTCCTTTGCCGCTCCATTACCGAGCGGCTGATGAAACAGGGATGCAAGGTGGAGGGGGTGCCCGGCTTTTATCTGGATGACAGCGGGCGCTGGACCATGAACTTCTACCGAAAAAACGCAGGGATTTTGATTCCGGCTGTGGGATACGACGGTATGATACATGGCCTGCAGATACTTTTGGATAGTCCGCTCAAGCAAAAAGATGATCCACCGGATAAGTCAGGAGCCAAATACATCTGGTTTTCGTCCTCGTCCAAAAATATGGGCGTCACATCCGGGAGCCCGGTACATTTTATCGGCAATCCATCTGCTCGGGTGGTCTATGTCATTGAGGGACTGCTGAAAGCAGACATCTCACACTGCCTGACAAACCGGACTTTTGCGGCGATTGCCGGCGCAAACAACACAAGCCAGTTGGATACGCTGTTTGCACTGTTGGCACAGAATGGCACTGAGGAGATCATTGAGGCTCATGATATGGATAAGTACAGTAACCAAATGACCTCCAACGGGGCATCCAAGATTTATCTGATGGCCAGGAAAAATGGAATGGCATGTCGTCGGCTGACCTGGAATCCGAATTATAAAGGGTTTGATGATTGGCAGCTTGCCCTTCGGGAGAAAGAACAGAAGGAAAAGGAGGTGCAGAAAATGAATTTTAAGCAGCAATATCTGTGCGGTAAGTGTGATTTTACCTATATAGATGGTTGCGTCGAGCTTTGGCACACCAGAGCGGAGAAAGATTTGGACCTGACAGAGTATCTGGGGCTGACAAAGGAAGAGTATCAGATATTTCTTGCTCAGGGCAATCAGACGCTGAAGGATATTCTGGACAGCCAGAGAGTTTTCCGGAGATTTTGCATTTACCAGCTTTGCCTGGGTGAGACACAGACGGTACCTTTTGCGTTCAAGCAACTGGATGCACTGCGTAAGGCTGGATATGAACAGCCGCCTGCCGCCGCCTATCAGACGGTATGGAGCGCAGAGGTCTGTTGCCCAAAGGGACAGAATGACATGGAAGTGCTGGGGCGCCTGTTCCTGGACTTTAATGAGCATTTGCCGGAAGATTACAGAGGCCGTCCGTTGGCTCCATCTGATGTGGTGGAACTGGACTGCCAAGGCAAACGCACATACTTCTATGTGAATGACTGCCGGGATTTTGCGCCGGTACGCTTCTCCCCATTCTTGTGTAAAAGACTTCCGGAGCCTGCTCAAAAACAGGAATGAAGGGATAGGGGTCAGATGCGTATTGCAGAAAAGAAGAAAAGCCAGATTACAGCACTGTATGAGCAGTGTTCCAATCTTCCGGCAGATGTCAGAAGTTGTCTGGAGAATGGCTACTTTACCGTAACGGTACCTCCACCCTGGAATATGAGCAATCAAAAGACTGCGCAGGAGGTGCAGGACAAAATCAAGGAATGGTCAAGGCAGTATACTGGCGTGGTCTGCTACTGTTTTGACAGCTTCAGCACACTTTTATATGTGCTGTGAGCAACACACAATGGCATGGAAAGGGTCATAACGGCCTGCTCCATGCCATTTTTTGCGAAAGGAGATTTTACAATGGGTGTTTTTTCAGAAATAGCAATGGAGCAGCAAAACAGTATGTTCGATTCGTCTGCAGCCTTTGAGGATGATGAAGCCTTTGAGCTGGAGGAGATGGAATCTTTGCCTGTGCCGCCTGTAGGTACAGACACTGTCCCAGTATCGGCGGCTTCGGTTCCTGCCGGTGAGACTGCTTCGGCTGATGCAGAGGAGGAACCTGTGGATGAAGTAGCGTCTGATGAGGAAGAGAAGTCTGCTGAGGAGGGGAATTCGGCACAACCGCCCGCCGCAGAAGATGAAGAAAAAAAGCGTGCGGAGCATGAGGCGGCTGAAGCCCAGCGCAAAGCGGAATTTGACGCCAAACAGCAGGCGAAGAAAGCCGCGGAGCAGGAGCAAATCGCCCGTCTGGAAGCGATGAGTGATGAAGAAGTAATCGCGGCCTCTACCCAGAGGGTGAGTACCGATGTGGAAAAACTGACACGGCGAAATATGAAGGAATGTGTGTCCGAGCATATCCAGATGCTCTGTATGGAAGATACGGCGTTTGCCCGTCTGACGATGCATCCGAAAAAGAACATGATCCGCTGTTTCCAGTACATCAACCGAAAGGTATGGGATTATGTGCAGGATGAACTAAAAGCAAGCGGAACCCGCCCTGGTCCCGGACAGCAGACATATGGCTGCGATGTGCCGGATGATATGTGCTATCAGTGGGCGGAAGATTATTTCCGTGACCCTGATGCCAAGGAAGACCATGAGGATGAGGAGAAGTTTGTTCCCAAGCCGTATGCTGGGAAGTCCTCTGCAAAGAGCAAACCCAAGAAGGCGGCAGAGAAGAAAAAGACGGAACCCAAGGCGGCACCCAAGCAGGAGGAAAAAAAGCCTTCTCAGGATGGGCAGATGTCGCTGCTGGATTTTGGGATGGCAAAGGCAGGCTGAGCCGGCAAAGGAGGAAAAATGCAGAATGATTGCTTATAAGGGTTTTCACCCCGGGCTGATATGCCGTGGCTACCAGTTTGTGATGGGGCTCAATACAACCGAAAAGGCAAATTGCAGGGAAAATGGATTCCACTGCGCGGAAGACCCACTTGACTGCCTTAGCTATTATTCCAGCCTGGAGCATTCGGAATATTATATCGTCAACGCCGGCGGCGACATTGATGAAGATGATCATGACTCCAAAATCGCCTGTACAGAACTGACCGTGATTAAGCAGTTGACAAAAGAAGAATTATTTCTACATGGTCTGGCTTATATGGTAGATCATCCGCGCAGGGTGTGGAGCTCCCATGTGGCAGCCAACCGGGCAATGGCGAACTGCGGCTATGCGGTGGTACGGGGTAAAGACCCCGTTGCCACCGGCAGACTGGGAGACATCCTTGCTTTTGCGAAGGAAGCTCCGGATTCCGAAGCTATCGTACAGGTTGCTGTAGGGCGAGTTGATGGGATCACGTTGATGTCGGATGTGTGGTATGGCGTGGATTTGACAAGAAGGACGGTGAATTAAGATGAAAAAACGAGCCCTGATGGCATTTCCCAAGCTGACAGCAACAGAAGAAATGAAGCAAATTGCCGCTTCGGATATGCCGAGAAAGGAAAAAACGAAATATGGCTATGTCACGGAGGTTTGTGATTATTACGTTTATCTGCGTTGTGTCGTGCAGGCTGGAATTTTGAAAGCCTCACTCTTTTTTCCGGACTACCTGCGTTTGGATGGAAATAATCCGGTCTACGAGGTGTATCTGGATAAAGAGAATCGGCAGTTTACCACCTATGACTGCTTGAACCAGAAATGGAGCGAGGCCAAACTGGACCGACTGGACTGGAAACACTGGTATGCAAAAAGCAGCTGGGTCAGCGAGGAAGAAGCAGCAGTTATACAGACATATTTAGACAATGATAAAAGAGGAGCAAGTGCGATCCTGCAGTTCCAGAGGGCTGTCCGTGACGAACAGCTGGTGCAGCGACATCGGCTGGAAACCGACCCATGGGATAAAGATCTGGAACAGGTGCCGGAACTTCCAAAGGACTGGAACCGCTGGGTGAATAAGGTCGCCATCCAGCAGAACTACATCTACTACCATTACAAAAAAGGCGGTGCAAAAACAGGGTACTGTACCTATTGTGAAAAGGAAGTGCCGATTAAAGGGCATCCTCACCACAATCAGGAAGGTTACTGCAGTTGCTGCCGCCATCCGGTGGTATTCAAAGCATATGGCCGGGCGGGGTACATGCAGACAGAAAAATATTTTGCCTACCTGATCCAGCGATGCAAGGACGGCTTTGTAGTTCGTGAATTTCAGGCTGACCGGACATACAGAAAAGAAAGCCTTCCAAATTCCAAGCTTTATTGCCAGGAAATCCGGCGTACCATCTATGACAGAGAACTAAAACCCAGAAGTTATTACTGGGGGATGTATAAGCAGCGTAATATGCGCTGGATTTCTTGTAGCCCCTGTTCTTATGACTGGCATGGTACAGAAAATGGTCGTGTCTATGGTAAGACTCTGCCTCATCTTGAAAAGCATGAACTTCGCTGTACCGGTCTTGTGCAATGGATTCGGAAACAGAAAAGCATCGATCCGGAAAGTTATCTGGCAGTTTGGCGCCGGCTTCCCCAGATGGAGCAAATATGGAAATCCGGCTTATCAAAATTGACGAAGGAATGTTTTAAGAACTGTGATGTAGTGCGGCAAATGATTTTGTACCCGGAGGCTCCAAGGCTGATTCGCGCATTGGGTCTGGATTCTCAGGGATTCAATCGTTTGCGGCAGATGGATGGAGATACAGAAGATTTAGGATGGCTGCAGGTTGAAAAGAAAAGGGGAAAACCCATTACCAATGAATTGCTTCGGTGGTTCCGTATCCATAAAATTCGAGCCAAGGATATTTTATTTATTGTGGATCGCATGAGCCCGCTGCAGATACGTAATTACCTGCAAAAGCAAAAGAAGTATTTTGATGGCAGCTGCCGACAGGCGTTAATCACTTGGCAGGACTATATGGCTATGGCACAGCGCCTGCACATCGATACCAGTGATGAAATTATTTATCGCGTGCGCAAGCTGCGTCAGAGACATGATGAACTGGTAATTCAGTGTGAAGCCGGAAGTCTGGAACTTCAGGCAGAGAAAATGGCAGAAAAATATCCCAATGTCGATGGCATTTGCAGAGAACTTCAGAAGAAATATACCTATGCTGAGGAGGAATACATGGTTGTTGCTCCGGAAAACATTTTTGCGATCATCAAAGAGGGGCGAATGCTTCATCATTGTGTTGGCAACGATGGCAGTGGTGAGCGCTATTATGAGCGCATGGAGCGTCGTGAGAGCTTTATTCTGTTCTTGCGCCGAACCGAAGAACCGGAAGATCCCTATTACACATTGGAAATCGAACCGGATGGCACAGTGCGTCAGAAGCGTACACTATTTGACCGCCAGCATGAGGATATTGAGCAAGCAACTGACTTTCTTCGCAGATGGCAAAAAGTTATTGCAGAGCGTCTTACAGGTCGTGATTTGAAACTGGCTGCGGAAAGTCGGATTCTTCGTGAGAAGGAGTTTATCCAGTTGAAGAAGGATCGGGTCATCATTCATACCGGCCATTTGGCAGGAAGGCTTTTGGCGGATGTGCTGATGGCAGACCTGATGGAAAACACGGATAGCATCCAGTCTCCGGCATTGGCTGCTGCAGCGTGACAAAATGAGAATGGCCGGGCGTCCTTGAGGGCGTCCGGTCATTGATGAAGAAGGAAGGAGCAGAGCATGAAACAAATTGGAAATCTGGCAGTGGTTTGCGCCAGGCGACAGGATGTGCTGCTGCAGGTTGGCAGTGAAAAGGTATGTGTCCATGTGGGAGCCGGGCCAGAGCGGAATACGCTTCACGCAGCGTGGGACGATGATGACGCCATTCAGCGTATTGTCCATGAATTGAATTTTGGCAAGTATGCAGCCGGCAGAAATGGGCTGCATACCGCACAGCAGGATTGCCCTGTGGGGCGGGGAAAGGAGAAAATCGCATGATCAAAAACCTGAATCAGCTGCGCAGGACACTTCGGGAAGGGACGCAGTTGGAGATATTGGATCACTGTCGGCCGGAATGTATTGGGCAGATACGGAACATTACGCTGGTAAACACGCAGGGCTTTTATAGTACCGTAGCGAATCAGCCAGATGCGTCTGCCAACAGAGGCAACGGCGGCCGCGGCCCGATCCTTTGGTGGGGCAGAGCCGCCCACTGGCAGTTTGCAGACGGTGTTTGCAGTGTTTTCGACAGTGAACAGAAGCATACGGAAGAAGAACTGGTTATGTCCTTCCGGGTACTTGAAAAGGAGGCAGCATAATGGAACGGAATATTTTTGAAAAGCAGAGAGACTTGAATGACCGGCTCAACCGTTATCGGGATGAGTATTATAACCGCAACGCTCCCAGTGTGTCAGATGAGGTCTATGACAGACTCTTTGACGAGTTGAAAGAGTTGGAACAGGAAACGGGAATCCAAATGGCAAATTCGCCAACCCAGACAGTAGGCTATCCTGCGGTAAGCAGGCTGGAGAAAACCAGACATGAGATCCCACTGCTGTCTTTGGATAAGACTAAGAGCAGTATGGATCTTCTGAATTTCATGGGTGAGCAGCAGGTGATGCTGATGCTCAAACTGGATGGCTTGACTGTAAAGTTGACCTATGAGAATGGAGAGCTTCTGGAGGCGGCTACCCGTGGCGATGGTGACGAAGGGGAGATCATTACCCATAACACCCGAGCCATCAGCGGTATCCCTTCCCACATCACCTACAAAGAGAGACTGGTTGTGACGGGGGAGGGCTTTATCAGACCCAGTGATTTTGAGGAACTGAAGACCAGCCTGCAGGACAGCAGCGGTAAGCCCTATAAAAACGGCCGCAATCTGGCTGCTGGTTCCATCCGTCTGATGGATGCCAAGACATGCCGGGAGCGTCGGCTGGTTTTCATGCCGTTTGGTGTGCTGGAGGGCTTTCCGCACCTGACCCGGAAATCAGATAAGCTACGGGAACTGCGTGCGTTGGGGTTCCAGCCCTGTAAGTATCTGGTCACAAAGCAGAAACTGACGCTGGAAAATGTGGAAGCCGGTATCTATCAGCTGCGGCAATATGCCACTGACAAAGATATCCCCATTGACGGTATCGTGGTTTCGTTTAACGACATCGCCTATGCCCAGAGCTGCGGCCGCACCGGACATCACTATAAGGACGGTCTGGCCTATAAGTTTGAAGATGACCTGCATGAGAGCCTGCTGCAGTACATCGAATGGACGCCGGGCAGAACCGGAGAGATTGCTCCGGTAGCAGTGTTTACGCCGGTGGAAATCGATGGCTGTGAGGTCAGCAGGGCCAGTCTGCACAACCTGTCCTTTATTGAGGATCTGGAACTGATGGCTGGAAACCGGATTCTGGTAAGCAAACGAAACATGATCATCCCCCACGTGGAGGAAAATCTGGACAGAGGCGGCTTCTCTATGGTGGATACGATTCCCCATGTTTGTCCCTGCTGTGGACAGCCTACCCGCATCCATGAATCAAGTGGAAAGGGCGAAAATGGCGAGGATCGCATCATCAAGACGCTGTACTGTGATAACCCTGACTGCGAGACACGTCGGCTGAAAAAGTTCGTCCATTTTGTCAGCCAGAAGGCGATGGACATTGAAGGGCTGTCGGAGGCTACATTGGAAAAATTCATCGGTCAGGGATTTATCCATAGTTATCTGGATATTTACCGTCTGGATCGTTACCGGGCTGAAATCGTCCGCATGGATGGGTTTGGTGAAAAGTCCTGGCAGCGCCTTTGGGACGCTATCCAGCAGAGCTGGAATACCACCTTTGAACGGTATCTGATTTCTATGGACATCCCTATGATCGGCAATACTGCCAGCAAGGTATTGGGTCGTGTATTCCATTATGACTTGGATGCGTTTCGGGATGCGGTCTATGGCGGCTATGATTTCCGGCAGCTTCCGGATTTCGGGGAGACACTGCATAACAATATCCACGACTGGTTCTGTGTAGAAGATAATTTCTGTATTTGGGAGGAGTTACAGACTATGATGAATATTCAAAAGCCTGCTGTGGCAGAACACAGCGAAGACAGGGTGCAGGATAATCCCTTTGTGGGAAAGACTATCGTAGTTACCGGCAAGGTGGAACCCTACACCCGGGACGGAATCAATGACCTGATCGAATCATTGGGCGCCCATGCCGGCAGCTCGGTGTCTAAGAAGACGGATTATCTGGTCTGTGGCGAAAATGCCGGCAGCAAGTTATCCAAGGCCAGGGATTTGGGCGTTACGGTGCTGTCACCTGCGGAGTTCTTCAGCATGGCCGGCGCTGAGTAAGAAAATATAGCATACCATCGGTATGTTGTCAGTTGATCAATGGGGAGAGAGCCATGTTGCGGCTCTCTCCCCATATCTTTTATGGAGGATTTCAAGTAGGAGGGATTTTAATGCATATCGACAGGATACCGGTTTACCGGGTATATCAGAGGGCTATTGATTTGGAGCTTTACCATGCCTTTGCCGAATTGGTAGTACAGACTTCTCAGGACGATACGGTGAGAAGGACTTACCGACAAACAAGGGCGATGCAGATATGGCAGGTGGAAACGGATGTGTCCGGCTATTTTGAACCATGTCATCTGCGTTATCCTGACGAGGTGTTGGAGCGGTTTGAGGAAAAACTGGGCAATGATGTCCGAGTTCTCCGCGCTCTGGCCCTGGCGCTGGGAAATACCTGTGCGATCCAGTCTGACAATATGTTTGTGGGCAATCAGCGGGGAGCATTCCTCCAGAAATTGCGGCGGTCTGCCGGAGAAGATGTGTACCTGCAGGGCGCTCTGTATCTTTTGGAAACAGATGCGGCACAGCGCCATGCCCTGTTGGAGAAACTGGCAGAAAGGGAGTGTACGAGAACGGAAGAAGCCCTGTTTGTACTGTCGTTATTTGATGATAGGGAACGCGGCTATGAGGTGATGCATACCCAACTCAGTCATCTATTCACACAAAATCGGACACTTTCACTGGTATATGATTTTGGTGTGCTGGAATGGTTCATCCGGTTCTATACAGAGCAGGCAAAGAAATACCGCGGGAAAGCCGACCTGGTGCTGCGCACGCTGATGAAACTGCCGTATATGAATATGAAGCCCGACAGCCGCGAATTTTCGGTTTTGACTAAAGCAGGGTATCGCTGCGATGAAATCATTTTGGCAAACTCTCTCGCTGTATGGGCGGACAGGCTGCCGGACCGGTTGAGTTCCAAGAGCATCACTGCCGAGAAAATCGCAACAGCGTGTGGGCGGATGCTTCTGAATGCTCCAAAGGATCTTTCGGAAGAATTTTACGAGTATCTTGGCTGGCTGTTTCGGTTCTATAAAAGCTTTACGGTCAAGTACGAAGGATTTCAGGGACTCTGGGAAGCGGTTCAATATGGTTTGAACCCCACAGCGCCGAAAACACTGTTATGGATGAATCAAACGATACAGAAGGATTTTCCGTACCGATTTGATGTGTTTGATCCTCAGTACGATGATCTGGCGAAGGAACTGGAGCGGGATAACTACATGGAGTTGTTTACCCTGCAGATGTTGCATTCCAGGCAGACGATCCCTTTGAAACAGTGGCTTTCCAGATATCAGGAACTGACCGGAGCTGACTATGGAGAATATTTCAGAAGTTGGCATACGAACGGTAGGCGGGCATTTGCCTTTCTGGTGGAAAAGAAGGAAATCAATCTATGGGAGTTTTTCAAGCAGCATCGGCAAGATGGTGAAGATGCGCCACAACTGAAACTGCTGCGGGAGTATGCCCTGAGAATTTCAAGTTGGAGGTGTTTCCGGTTTGTAGAGAGGCTACTGGCTGAGTACACTTTTTCCCAACTTCAAACGATTTTTGGCGAGCGGTTTTACTTTCACGAATGCTTTGTCAGGAGTGAGGGGTATTACAGCAGAAGGGAATATAAAACATACATCAGCCGTCCATTCCTATCTGCAGAGCAGCATCGGCAGCTCTATGACTGGGTGGAGCGTTCAGTTTTCCAGACTGAGCCGGAAAAATATGAGGACTTCGTTTT
The DNA here is from genome assembly GCA_900169975.1 of Pseudoflavonifractor sp. Marseille-P3106. Taxonomy (GTDB): domain Bacteria; phylum Bacillota; class Clostridia; order Oscillospirales; family Oscillospiraceae; genus Vermiculatibacterium. Next base: position 850,789 of record LT827126.1, on the reverse strand, counting down.
AAGTGCCTTAAAAGCACCAGAGATCCAACGCCTTTATGATAAAAAAGCGCTGGCAGCGGTGTTGCGGCAGTTTTTGCTCCACAGCGAGTATAACGGCTATGAAATCAACCGGCTGAAGGAAACATTCTATTCCAAGGAAGAGTTGGAGGATGAGCGCAGAGCCGAAGCTGAGAGAAAGAAGCAGGAAAAACGACTGGAGCAGGAAAAACGGACCATACAGAAACGGGAAAAGCTGCAGCAACTTTATAACGGCAGCGCCGAATCTCTGGTTAAATTCATTGGGGGATATTATCATCAGGACGAGAAGAACGAGGTGCTGAATATGGCGTTTGACAAGCTGGTGGAATGGCCTGTCGGTTGTGTACGGACGATGGAAGCCAAAGGCGCACATGCCTTTTTTGAACTGTGTGGTGAACTGGTAAAGTCTGAACCCCGGCCAAGGCATGAGATTTTGAATATGGTACTGACACTGATTGGAGGTGAAGCAGCATGAGAAATACATTAAAACATCTGACCCTATTGACCAGAATGAAAGATGACGGATTGCTCCCGGCGCTTACAGGCAGCTTTTCAGAGGATGCCATAGAGCAGGCATGTGGACAGGTGGAGACACTTCAATTACAGGAACGGCTGCACATCCGAAAGACAAAGCGGATACAGGAAGAACTGATTCGGGTGCCGAACTTTGCAGCGCTCTATGGTGCGTTGTGCAGGCAGGAGATTGGCGATGAAGAAATTGCTTCAGTCTTAGAGTCGGCAGACGGGTATGGAGAGAGACTGACAGCGTATTCCCAAGAGCAGGTGCTGGCAGTCATGAAATTGGAACTGTTGCCTTCCCTGAGGTTTGAATACCTGAAATACTATTTTCCCTTTGTGATGTATGAAGAAGAGGAGCAGGTCATATTGGATAACCTGCAGACTTTTCCCATTGCGGAGTGGAAGGGACTTTCCATGCTGACGGAGCACCAGCGGGATATGATGCGGCAGCCGTTTCTTGGTTCGTATCTGTTTTTTTGGCATCAAAATGAACGGAAAGCTCTGGAACTGTTGGAACAGAATCGTCCGCTCCAGAGAGTCTGCATCTTGCTTTATCGGTATGGTGTGCGGCTGTTTCTGTCAGTAGAACGCCTGAAAGCTCTCCGGTGGATGAAAATGACCGATGTAGGAAAATTCCGCCGGCTGTTGGCTGTATTTGAATATGACACAGAGGATTTGTCTGCTTTTTTTGACCTCTGGCTGGACAACCATGCCGGACAATATGACCTCAACTGGTTTATCTCCCAGCCACATCCTTTGAGCAAGGAACAGAGGGAAGAAATTTTATGCAACCAACTGAGTTATCTGAATGCTCTGTATGCCGGCAGGCTCCATCTGGATTTTAATGCTGTCCGGCAATTCCAGTTTTCAATTCTCATTTATGCGGTGGAGCATAGAAAAAAGCATTTTTTGGAATTGGTGGATCAGAACAGTGAAGTGTTCCTGTCCTTGGGGCGATACTCTCTATTGTTTGAGCCGGGCTTTTGTGAGCACTGTAACATCAATTCCCTGACGCTGAAGAATTTGAAAGCCAGCGATTCTGTGAACCGCATCGACAGCTTCTTTACGCTTCTGGAAGAAGGGCAGCAGTACACCTTTGAGGAAATGTATCAGCTTTGGCATCAGAAAGAGGTTTATGTCCGGTTATACACTATGCTGACATCTCTTTCCATAGATCAGCGTTTACTGACACTGCGGCAGCTGATAAAACGGGATCTGGTCAGCCAGTATACAGGAGATGCAGAGTTGGAGCAGCTTGGAAAATGTCTGTTGGAAAGGCCGTTTAGCGAATGGTATCGGGGTTCATTTGGACATATCTGTGGGCTGACCCGGCGGATTGCCATGGGGCTGCTGCAACACTATACGCAGCTGCAGGCATTCATACCGGATTTCACTACAGAGTCGGATGCGGTATTTGCCCTCAATAATATGACGGCTCTTTTGGAAATGACGGATTGGAAGCAGGTGCGGAAAGATATTCTGGAAACAGATGCAGACTGGCTGGATCTAAAAGAGAAGCTGGTGTTTTCGGATGATTTTGTGGAGCAGAACCGGGAGACTGTCACGGAGTTTTTATTGCAGGGCGGCGCGGCTATGGTACGCGCTCTCTATGGGGAACTGGACGGGCAGGAGCTGGCTGTTGAAGCGCTGCGGCGAATCGTACAGGCTGAATTGATGGGCCAGTTCTATAAACTCAAATATTTTGCTGGTGACCTGCAGCGTGAGATTCGCTACCCTGTCAGCGAGATGCAGGAGAGCCTCTGGAAGAAAAATCTTTCGTTGGCGCGAGGTGCATTTTGGGCAGGGGAGGAGGATGATTTTTACCATACTCTGCGGCTTGGTGAACTTCCTCATAGTACCTGTCTGTCTTACCGCACTGGAAGCCAGAGAGAGTGCCTGTTAGCTGCCTTTGACTCTAATAAGAAGATTGTTCTTGTGAAAAAGGATGAAGCGGTGGTGGCTCGTGCCTGTCTCCGCTTGACAAAAGGTGCATTTCAAAAACCGCCTGCCGTCGATTTTTCTTTTGCTGATCTGTCGCAGGAGAACATGGATATCGGAAAGCCTGTCACCAGTGAGAAGCCTGTGCTGTTCCTGGAGAGTATCTATACTTTCGGACTCAATGATATTGAAAAAGAGGAAGTAATGAAACTGGCAGTTTCCCTGATAACACAGAAAGCGGCAGAGCTGGGTGTTGTGGCTGTACTTGCAAGACGGTATCTGGGCTGCTATGAACGGGATGAGTATGTGCTTGCACCGTTCTATGTGTATATCTCAAAATCCAAAAACGGATGGCAGTATCTGGACTCTTTAGGCGGAGCGGCATATACCTCAGCAAAAGAGGAGTATGTAGAGCACCCCTTCCTGGTCATGCGGACTGCCATGCATCAAGCAGGAGCACATAACAGAAACGAGGTGGATTATGAATAATAGGACAATGGCAATAGTTTATGTGGATCGGGATAGTATTTCCCTCAAGACCCGTTCCAGAAATGGCTGTTCGCCGCAGCACTTTATTATTTTGAAAAAGGAATTGCAGCGGCTGGAGGAGGAGAAGTACTTAATCACCAAAGATATCCATTCCTATGCAGAACTGCGGCTGTGTGATGCCGTAGGCGGTGTCAAAGTGCTGGAGCTTTCCTTCACATGGCTGAAGGACGCTGGCAGAGACCGTGTTTCCGGCTACACCGAGCGGGTCAGGCTACCTTATGAGCCGTTTCGCTCATATGCGGCAGGTGAGGAAGAAATTGTTGATGGAACACGGTGGCGGATGCTGTCCATTCCAGAACAAAACCGGCCCAAGCTGGAGTTTCACAGCCGAAAAAATCTCAAGGCCGTAGCGGAGAATCCTATCCTGCGACACAAACTAGGGAAATTTCTGGATCAGCATTTTAATTGGTACAACTACGAATGCATCGTCCTGACGGATGATTACCTGCCTTACAGCTTCTTTTTTGAGGGCTACATGGTACAGGGTGCAAAGACTTGCGGCGGAGTAATCCTGCATGGCGAAGAGAACATCCAAACAGCGAAATACGGGATACATACTTAACAGGTTAATAGGAACGGAGCCGCAGGTCAGAGATGATCTGCGGCTCTTTATATAAGCATAATCACAATAGCCAGCTTGTACTATTCGAGATAAGGAACTATAATATGTCCTATGGAGGTGCAAAATGGACTATATGACACTAAAAGATGCCGCCGAGAAATGGGGCGTGACACCTCGTAGGGTAAATTATTATTGTGCTGGTGGACGTATCCCCGGCGCTGTGAAAATGGCTGGTGTTTGGCTGATCCCTAAAACTGCGGAGAAGCCGATTGATGGCCGGACAAAACAAGGGAAGGAGCTGAACCATGAATAAAATTTTGATTATAGATGATGACAGAGAACTGTGTGCTTTGATTAAACGCAGTGTGCAATCGGAACATATAGAAGCTGATTTTTGTAATACTGGAAAAGAGGGCTTGCAGAAATTAAAAGAGCAGGAATACCAGCTTGTGGTGCTGGATGTGATGATGCCTGGTATGGATGGCTTTGAAACGCTGGAAGAAATCCGCAAAGAAAACAGCCTGCCGATTTTGATGTTTACATCCAAAAATGACAGTGCTTCTAAAGTGCGGGGGTTACGGGCCGGTGCGGACGATTATCTGACAAAACCGTTTGACATGGACGAACTGATTGCCCGTATTGCGTCCCTCATTCGCCGCTACACCCGCTTTAATCAGCAAACCGGAGCTGTGCAAAAACTGGATTTTGATGGATTGCAAATTGACCTTGAAAATCGTTCTGTTACGACGGAAAACGGCACTTTTGAACTTCCACCAAAGGAATTTGATCTGCTTCTGTACTGTGCAAAGCATCAAGGAAAGATTTTAACAAAACAGCAGATTTATGAGGAAGTATGGGGCGAAGAATATTTTTATGACGACAGTAACATTATGGCGATCATCAGCCGGCTTCGTAAAAAATTAGAAGTCAATCCTTCCAGTCCAAAGTATATCCAAACGGTCAAAGGGATTGGCTACCGTTTTAATAAGGAGGTGTAGCTGGTATGGAAATCATCGTTTTCTTGTCCATTGGGATTGCTGTTTTGGCTGTATTGACTTCCATCGTTCTCGTTCGGCGCGTAAAAAAGCAAATAGCAGAAATGACCGACGCTCTGGTTGATGTGAAAAACGGAAATGGCAACCGGCGTATTCTGTCTGCAACAAATGAACTGACAGCCCCTCTTGCCTATGAAATCAATGAGATCGTTGTGTCCTATGAAAGCAGACTTTCGATTGTCCGGCAGACAGAGGAAACCAACCGCCAGCTTATGACGAGCCTTTCCCACGATGTTCGGACGCCCCTTACAACCCTTATTGGGTATCTTGATGCTGCACATAAAGGGCTTGTTACAGGGAAAGATCGGGATGATTATATCGAAACCGCCCGCCGGAAAGCTCACGATCTGAAAGAATATATTGATGTTCTTTTTGACTGGTTCAAGTTAAATTCCAACGAGTTCGCTTTGGAAATCCAGCCTGTTGAGGCCGCAGAGCTGACAAGAAATATCCTGATCGACTGGATACCGATTTTTGAGGATAAACAGGTCGATTATGACATTGATATTCCGGAACAGCCTGTCCGGGTAAGATTGGATATGGACAGCTATATGAGGATCGTCAATAATCTCATTCAAAATGTAATTTCTCACAGCCATGCGGACAAAATCAAAATTGTCCTGTCAAAGAAGGAAAATAACATGGAGCTGCTGCTGGCTGATAATGGAGTGGGAATTGAGAAAGAAGATTTGAAACACATTTTTGAACGGCTTTATAAGTGTGATAAAGGACGATCTGAGAAAGGCAGCGGCCTTGGTCTTTCTATTGTCCACCAGCTTGTAGAAAAGATGGGTGGCAGCATAACAGTTGAAAGCGTACCAGGAAAAGGAACTACATTTATGTTGTATTTTCCTTTGGAGATTTAAACGGGTTCCCGTCCTTGCGGCGGGAACCCTTGTCATTTTGCCGGATTTCAAATTGCAAGGTTAATGCAAGGTTGCGGCAAGGTTAATGCAAGGTTGGCGTGATAGAATACTTTACAGAACAGGAGGTTTTGAATATGGACACCAATTACATCATTGAAACAAAAAATCTGACGAAGCAATACGGCTCACAAAAGAGTGTGGCTGACTTAAATATCCATGTGAAGCGTGGGAGAATTTATGGTCTGCTGGGCAGAAACGGAGCCGGAAAAACTACTACTATGAAGATGCTGTTGGGCTTAACAAATCCGACTTCCGGGGAGGTCAAAATCTGGGGAAAGTCCTTGCAGGGAAACGAAAAGAAGTTACTGCCCCGTATTGGCAGTTTGATCGAGTCCCCAGGCTTTTATCCCAATCTGACCGGCACAGAAAACCTGCGTATCTTTGCCACCCTGCGGGGTGTACCAAACAATCATGCCGTCAAAGACGCTCTGGATCTGGTAGGACTGCCCTACAAAGATAAGAAGCTCTTTTCACAGTATTCCCTTGGCATGAAGCAGCGGCTTGCCATCGCCCTTGCTGTTATGCACGATCCGGAACTTTTGATTTTGGATGAGCCGATCAACGGTCTTGATCCCATCGGTATTGCGGAGGTACGCTCCTTTATTCGGGAGCTTTGCGACACAAGAGGAAAAACCATTTTGATTTCCAGTCACATTCTTTCGGAGATTTCCTTACTGGCTGACGATATTGGAATTATCGACCACGGCGCATTGCTGGAAGAAGAAAGCCTTGCTGAGCTGGAGCAAAAAAGCAGTAAGCATATCCGTTTTACGCTCTCTGATACTGCACAGGCGGCAAGAATTTTGGAACGCAATTTCCATGAAAACCATTTCTCCATACAGGATGACCATAATCTGCGCCTGCACAACCTGGAGCTGCCCGTAGGGAAAATTGTAACTGCCTTTGTGGAAAACGGGTTGGAGGTATCGGAGGCTGCAACTTCAGAAGAAAGCCTTGAAGATTACTTCAAGCGTGTGACGGGAGGCGAGGGAATTGCTTAAACTGATTAAATGTGAATTTTTGAAATTGAAACGCAAGCCGCTGGTATTTATTTCTGTGTTCCTTTCCACCTTGCTTCCATTGGCTTATGCTATTTTTCTGGCAGATGCGAACACGGATGTGGATGCTACGAACAATATGATGTCCGGTCTGTTTCAGCTCAGCGCATATCTTCTTTTGATGCCGCTTCTTGTGATACTGGCTTCCAATCTGTTATTTGAGGAGCTGGACAATGATACTTTGAAAAATCTTGTTACCATACCGGTAAATAGAACCAAGCTGGTGCTTTCTAAGATGATGGTTTTACTGATATTTGCCATTGGTTTTATGGCGGTTGGAGCGTTGGTAAATCTTGCTGTTTTGCTGATCCAGGGATGGAATCCGGTGGGATTCTGGAAATTGTTTCAGGTAGGGATAGGAGAGGGAGTGATTATGTGGGTCGGCGCGCTCCCCTGTATTTTGATAGTTGTCCTTCTTGATAAAAACTATATCGTGTCGGTCGTGATAACCTTTTTCTATACTATTTTGAATTATCTTCTCACCAACAACGATGCTTTTCTGACACAGCCCTTTGGTCTGAACGCAGGAACACTGCTTCCGGGGCCGTTGGCGTTTCGCTGGACATTCCAGTTTTATGATTATGGCAGCATCAGCGAAGAGCTGGCAGAGCTGCTGGAACGGATAAGCCCGTATTTTTTGAATGATATACAGGTGTTCGGCGTGGCATTTGCGGAAGCCGCTGTATTTCTTGCGCTGATAGCGATGGTTTACCGGCGTCGTGAGATTTAAGGGGGTGTGATTATGTGGAATTTATTAAAATCGGAATTACTGAAACTGCGCCGGTGTCAGATCCTTTGGGTGGGGTTGGTGGCGCTTGCACTCTGTCCGTTGGTGCAATATGGAAGCCAGTTGATTGTTGAGCCGGAGTATCGAAATCCAAACTATGATTTTCCCATGCTTTTTGCGAATGTTGTATGGGGCAATACCCAGATGTTTTTCCCGATTTCACTGGTGATGATCGGCAGCTGGCTGATTGACAGAGAATCCACCCATGATACGCTGAAAAACATCATGACAATTCCTGTTTCTATGCCGGACGTGTTAGGGGCCAAGCTCTTCTGGGTTGGTATTCTTACGGTTCTGTTGGGAATTTACAGTGTTGGCGTTACCCTAATCACTGGACTGGCGGTTGGATTATCGGGACTGACAGCGGAAGTATTTTTTCATGGCGGTACACAGATCGTGTTAGCGGGTCTGACGACCTATATGGTCTGTATGCCCCTAATCCTGATTTTTGGACAGATCCGAGGGGCATATCTGGGAGGTTCCATTCTGGCGTTCTTCCTTGGATACAGCATGATGTTTTTCAAAGGCGGCATTCTTGCCAGCATCTATCCGTTTTCTGCTGCACTGATTTTAGTGGGCTTTGACATGAGTGAATATGCCGGAACAACCACAGCCCCGAACCCTTTGCTGGCGGTCATTGGGGTTGGCATCATGGTTCTCTGGGCTGTGCTTTTATTAGTGATGTCCAGCAACAAAAAAGAAATGAAAGCCCGTAAACAGACAAAGGCCAAGGGAAGAGGAAAGCGTGCTGTACGCAGGAAAGGAAGGTGATACCTGTGAAGAAAATAGTTCTATCACTATGCCTGATACTGTGTGGTGTCTCTATACTTTCCGGTTGTGCAAAAGATGAAGTTCTCGATCAGTATAATAATATTGTGCAGTCTGCTGGTTCCATAGCGCTTACCGGAAATTCGTCCTTACAAGGCACGAAAGAAAAAGGGATTGATGATTATACCGGATGCTATACAGCCGACTATGAGAATTTTTCAGATACAGAGTATTTGTTTGGGGGAACTTCTATAAAGCGAGAAGCTGGTAAGGAGTTGTCTATTGATTGCACTTTGGAGGTTACGGAGGGAACTGCAAAAGTATTTTGGATTTCTGGATCTGATGAAGCAGTCACTTTGCTTGAAACAACCGGAACATATAGCGATACAATTACACTCCCTGAAGGCGGAAACTATATCGGCATTGAATGTGAGGATTTCACGGGAAGTATTGAATTGAATGTTGAATAGCATTCAGGCAATAGGAAAATTAAGTCATTGTATATTATGTATGTTCAAGGGAGGGATATATGGGAAAAATTTTTGTACTGTCGGTAACAGACCATGAAGAATATATACTTAGCAGAATTATGGAGATTATTGCGGCTGAGCCAGAATTTGACCATATTGTGTCATCCCACCCTCGTAATATTCTTGTTTTTCCGGGCTTGGAGCTTCGCCTGAAGGAGAGAACGGTACATCGAAACGGTGAGTTGATTTCTATGACCCATCGGGAATTTGCAACATTGGTATATTTGGCAAACCACCCATCCTGGGTATTTTCTGCCAGCCAGATCTATGAGGCTGTGTGGAATGCGGATGGTGAAAACTGCGGAACGGCCGTTGCCAGCGTCATAGGTCAGATTCGCAGAAAACTAACTCCGGATATGCCGAAAGCGGGCTATATTCGTACTGTTCTGGGGAGTGGATACAAATTTGAAGTTCCGCAGGGTATGGCAGAATAGTGGGATTTTTTAATTCAACTGCACATACCTATGTAACTACAAAAAGATTTAATATATAGTCAGCACCGCCGCAATCGTATAGTTTGCGGCGGTGTTTTTAATGTGTTCAACATGGCAAAAAGCCATTGTATGTATTTGTATTTTTATTCTTGTGCAGAAAAGTAGGCTATCCTATAATTAAAAAAGAAAAATATTTGGCTGGGACATTTCTGTAACATTTAATGTTTAGAATATCAGTATGATCGGAAAATTGGGAAAGGAAGTGAAGGCTTTGAAGAAGATTTTAATTGTAGAGGACGATCAGCTTTTGAATCGGACATTGGCATACAATCTGACCTCTGATGGATATGAGGTCATTTCGGTTTTTAATTTTGACAGCGCGGTAAGAAAGCTGCGGGAAAATGAATTTGATGTGGCGCTGTTGGACATTAACCTGCCCGATGGCAGCGGACTGGATTTGTGTGAAGAAATCCGGAATCGTGGTCAGCATACCTATATCATCTTTATCACAGCCAATGATAAGAAGAGCGATATGCTCAAGGGCTATGAAGTCGGCGGCGCGGATTATGTGACCAAACCATTTTCTGTGACGGTGCTTTGCAAAAAAGTAGCGGCGGTTTTTGCAAATCTGGAACTACGGACACCCCGGCATGATTTGTTTGATGATGGTTTTCTGAAAATCGACTTCTCTGAACAAAGTGCGTCCCTTGCCGGAGAACCCCTGGACTTTACACCAAAGGAATACCGCACCCTGTTCCTGTTCGTAAAGAACCCCCGGATTATTCTGACCAAGCGGCAGATTTTAGAGAAGCTGTGGGACATTGATGGAGACTTTGTGGATGAGCATACTTTAACGACGATCATCAGCCGTATCCGCAAAAAAATCGAAACAGACGAGAGGAAATATATTAAGACAGCTTATGGAATGGGCTATCAGTGGATTGGCGGTGAGCCTCGATGAAGCTGCAAAATTTATCTGTCAGGGCATTTTTGAGAAAAATTGTGGCGGGGACTCTGCTCACTGCCGCATTGCTGCTGTTGATTTTTTTCCTGTTGACGAAAGATGTGCGTGTTGTCATTTGCTGCATTATTTTGACAGCTGCATTTTACATTTGGGGCATGGTTTTTCTGCACTATTTTCAAAAGAAACTTTCTCTGTTCACCGATGGTTTGTGCCAGACATTGGATCACATGATGGACAGTACAGACCGGCCCCAGGTAGATTATGAAGCGGAAACACTGCTGTCCCGGATTAGCCATCGTCTGGAACGGCTCTATAATGTGATGCAGAAAACCAGACATACAGCAGAGGGAGAAAAGGAAGAACTGCAATCCCTGGTATCGGATATTTCCCACCAGACCAAAACCCCCATCGCAAATTTGAAGCTGATCAACGATACCATGCTGACAAGACCATTGACAGAAGAAAAGCGCAAGGAGTTTTTGCAGGCCACAGGCACGCAGCTGGATAAATTGGATTTTCTCATTCAGGGAATGGTGAAAACCTCCCGTCTGGAAACGGGTGTCATTACGCTGGAGAAACAGGATGCTGTGATCGGGGATACGCTGGTGAGCGCCATCAATGGTGTTCTGGCTCCGATGGAACAAAAAGAGATTAGCCTGTCGGTGGACTGCCCATCTGATCTGACAATATCCCATGACAGCCGCTGGACTTCCGAAGCATTGTTTAACATTCTGGATAATGCGGTAAAGTACACCTCTGCCGGTGGCAGCATCCAGGTGAGGGTACGGGATTGGGAGATGTATTTGAGGATAGATGTGACGGATACAGGCAGAGGCATCCCGGAGCATTCTCAGGGCACGATCTTCAAACGCTTCTATCGGGATGAAGCGGTGCATGATATAGATGGGGTCGGAATCGGCTTATACCTTGCCCGTGAGATCATTACCATGCAGGGCGGCTATATTACCGTCGAGTCTAAAGTTGGGGAAGGATCAACCTTTTCCGTGTTCCTGCCCATAAAATAATTCTGAGGCAGTCTGTTTTGGCAGGCTGCCTTTTTTGAAAAATTTTTAGAGGACAATGGATTTTAGGACAATTCTGCAACATTTGGGATTTATGCTGACAGCAACATCATGAAATTGGAGGTGGCCTTATGGAAATCACAAAGACATTACTCATCAATGCAGCTTGCTTGCTGATCCCGCCGGTCGTTGTTGTTCTGCTGCTCCGGCACTTCTTTCCAAGGAAAATTAGATGGTCGGCTGGTGTGGTGGCTCTGGTAGATCTGGTGATCTTCTGGACAGATATTTTTTATTATGAGAGCGTTTGGCTGACGCTGTTTTTTGTTGTAATTCAGTTAGCAATGGTTTTGCTTATATCTATCCGGCTTTATAAAAAAGACACACGAAAATGAATTGTCCTAAAATTGAAGCAATTCACCCTTAAACTGTTGGGCCTTTGGGATATTTCTGCAACAATTTAGTTTTAGACTGTAATGGAAAGGAGTTGGTGGGTATGACGTTACCTTTTGAAAATGATACTAGCCGGATTGTCAAAAAGTATGCCAAGCGCAGTATCAGTCAAAGCCGGGTTAAAACATTTTTATCTGTTTTGACCATCGCGTTGGCAGTTGCCTTGCTGTCTGGCTTTGCTTTGTCTGTGATTGGGATGGAAACCGAAGCAAAACGAGGATTGCTTGTGTCAAGTCAGATGTTATATCACAATCTGAACGATGAACAGATGCAGGCCCTGCGGCATGATGAAAGAATTTCGGATTCAAAGATATATATGCAGGCGGCCAATACGCAGATTGAAAACTATCTGGTGATTCCTGTTTATATCGAGCAAAATAACAGCCAAATCGTTATGGATGAAATTGTGGAAGGACAGTATCCCATGGACCTTTATGATGTAGCTGTGGATAAGGCATATTTGGAGCAACTGGGGCTTCCGGTGGAGTTGGGGGCAACAATCACAATCCCGTTTTATGATGGAAATACGGAAAACTTTACTGTGGTAGGCCTTACAGACAGTGGTTCCACAGAACGGGTCTACTCCCTTTTCTGTTCCAAACAATATACGGAAGCGGGAAGCCAATTCCAGCATTCTGTAACAGCACTGGCTGTTCAATTTGCTCATGCGGATGAAATGTCCAAGCAGGCATTTGAGGCCATGACCAAGCAGATTGAAGCTGACTATGGTATTCCAGCGCAAAATTCTGATCCGAACGATGGTTTTCTTTCCTCTCTGGAGCCGAATTGGGAAGATATTCAGATTGTTATGATCTTTTCTTTTGCTGTACTTTTTGTTAGTTATTTGGTGATTTACAGTATTTTCTATATTTATGTGCATAATCAGGTGCGGGAATTTGGGCAGTTGCGTACAATGGGAACAACTGCAAAACAGATTAAGAAAATTCTTCGGGTACAAGGTAGGATTTTCTGTGTTTGTGGTACAGCTTTGGGGCTGGTAATCGGTGGGATCGCAGCCTTTCTGTTCAAGCCAAACGGATGGAGCTGGGGTAATACCGCAATAACCAGTATTGTAATTTTCCTTCTTGTCTATGGCATGGTATGGCTGGCTATGAGCAAGCCTGCAAAAATTGCAGGCAGCATTTCACCGATTGAGGCAGCAAAAAACACCGGATATGAGAGTTTTCCTTCTGTTTCAAAGAAACTGCATCGGAAAATCACCCCTTTTTCACTGGCTATTATGGGAAGTTCTCGCAACCGGAAAAAGTGGATTGTAACTGTTCTTTCGTTAGGTATTGCAGGAATCATGTTTATGGGCGGAACAACACTCCTTTCTTCTCTGGATATGGAGCGCCTTGCAAGACATGGGCTTTTAGAATATGGAGAATTTGAAGTTGAGCTTTCCCGAAATGCGATCAAGAATGACCCGCATGGACAAACTGGAGTCCAGTTAAAGAATCCTTTGAATGAAGATTTGATACAGACCATTGCGCAGATGGAGGGTGTTGCAGAAGTTTCGGAATATCAAACATTAGAGGCAGAATTTGAATACAACGGAGTGACTAAAAAAGAAAATATTACCCCATTCACACCAGATCAGCAGGCCCTCTTGGAAAAATATTTGGTGACTGGCACGGCTGATTATTCAACTATGTCTGAAAACCATGAGATTCTGGTGTTGCGAAATGAATATGCAGACTACATCTACGACTGGACGTTTCATGTTGGAGATACGGTGAAGTTCCGCTGGTTTGATGGGATACGGGAGCAGGAGACAGAGTTTAGAATTGCTGGAGAAATCAGCGATGGTATCTTTGAAGATGATGGTGGAGGTAAACTTTTTGGAAAAACAGGATTTTTCCTACTGCCAGAAGAACTAATGAATCAAATGATGCCATCTGGCTTTAACTTCAACAGTCAGTTGCTGGTTCGTATGGATGACCTTTCACAAGAGCCAGCCCTTCGGAAAACTATGAATGATCTGCTTGATACCACACCGATGGTAACAATGGAATCTCTCTATGACTACTCTCAAGACAGCGAGGCTATGTATCAACGCACCAGCCTTGTGATATGGGGGCTGTGTGGATTCATCATGCTGTTTGCAGTTATCAATCTGGTAAATACACTGATTGCTACGACACTCTCCCGCAAACACGAATTTTCTGTTCTGCGCTCTGTTGGTATGGCGAAAAAGCAGTTACGGCAGACAGTACAGTGTGAAGGCATCTTGCTGGCTTTTTGGAACATTTGTATCACTGTCCTGATTGGAACTGCGGTCGGTTATGGAATTATTCGCTATCTGAATTATGTTGGCGACGATACTTGGGTGTGGCATTTCCCAGCAGTACATTTTGCTGGATATATGATAGTGGCAATTTTGCTTCCTGTTTTAATTGCTGCCGCTCTGATCCATCTTTTGGAGAAAAAGTCTATTGTGCAGCAGTTGAGAGAGATAGATTAAGCAATTAGAAATATCCTAAAATGGAAGCAATTCACCCTTAAACTGTTGAGCCTTTGGGATATTTCTGCAACATTTGGGGGTTAGGATGACAACGAAAGGAGTGAATGGCTATGACATTACCATTTGAAAATGATACCAGCCGGATTGTAAAGCGGCTGGCGAAACAGAATATGAAAGCAAACCGGCGCACATCCATTTCCATCATGGCGGCCATATTGATCGCATCAACTTTTTTGTGTTCGTTATGCACATTCGTCCAAAGCTATTGGAATCAAAGTGTGCAGCAGGAGATCGAAGCCTACGGTGATTGGGATGCACAGCTTTTGGAGATTCATGCCGGCCAGCTGGATTTGATTCGGAATAACGAAAATATCCAGACCATCATGGTAAAAGGAGATAATCAGACCGCCTCATTGCCTGCTGCATCCGGCCTGCCCTATCTTTTGATCCAAAACTGTGATGGAGCCTATTGGGGCGGTATGCGGGAAAAGAATCTGATCCTGCGCGGGCGGGTTCCCCAGGCACCGGGAGAAATTGTCGTTGGAAAAAGCTTTTTTGAGCAAAATCCATCTGTTGAGATTGGGGACCGGCTGAACCTGGATTTGGGCGAACGCAGGATCGGGAATACAACTGTGGATTTCCTTTCCCCCATTCAAAGCGGGGAAGAATTTGTGAAAACAGAAAAAGTGCAGTACACCATCGTTGGTGAGATCGATATGACTGTTTCCAGCGCATACAATGGCTACCCTGCGTATGGGTGGCTGGACGCGGCCGCATTATCGGAGGACACGGGGATCGTTGCTTATCTTCAGGTAACGAAACCGAGAAAAGTCTATGAAATTATCCCACAGATAGCGGAGGACATTGGCTTGCAGCCGGATGAATTTGGTGACTATCCCTTCCGTTACCACACAGCCCTGCTTGGGATGTATGGAATTTATGCGCCGGGACATTTCCTAAGCAGTGACCTTCCCAAACTTGCGCTTGCGCTCGGTTTGGTCATGGCAGCATCTATGGCGGTATTTGCCTATATCATTCGGGGCGCTTTTTCTATTTCTGCGAAACGCAAGGTAAAGGAGCTGGGAATCTTAAAATCCATTGGAATGACGCCCAGGCAGATCCGCATGATGATCGTATATGAGGCGCGCTGGCTGTCTGTGCTTCCCATTCTGGTTTCTGTGGGACTTGGATATCTTTTTTCCTATGGCGTATTGGCAGCATACTCTGACCTGACGCAGGAAGTGACCGGGAGCCGGATAACAGCTTCCTTTTCCCCGTGGGTCGCAGTGGTTTCCATGATTCTCTCGTTCCTGACGGTTCGCCTGGCTGCTTCTGGTCCTGCCCGGCAGATGGGAAAACTTCGCCCGATTGAAGCGGTCAAAGAAAGCTGGAGCAATCCTTCTTTGAAAAAATCAGCAAAGCATCCAATCCTGAAAAAGTGCTTTGGATTCCTTGGAAATATTTCTGCAAACTCCATGGCGGCTAATAAGAGGCTGTTTCGTACCTGTACGGTAACGCTGAGTCTGTGTATGCTTTTGATGTTCAGTTTTCTGGCCGTTTTTTCCGTTTCAGATATTAACAATACAAAAGCAGAACAGGACAGCCACTTTAATGTCAATCTTACAATGGAGTCTGGTCAGAAAATAGAGCCAGCGCTTATGGAGGAATTGAAGCAGCTGCCTCACATAGAGGAACAGGCCACTTATACTATGGCGAACTGTGCGCTTTGGGTTTCAGAAAGTGAGTTATCGGAAGAATTTCTTTCCTCTGGAGGATTTGGCACAAAAGCGGCTGGTGAGTATGTAGCAAAGCGCGATGACCGCTACCGTATCCCATGTGTATTGATCGGTTTGGAACAGGATGCCTATGAAGATTCTCTCATGCAGTCAGGGGTGCCTTATTCTGAACAGGGTGGTGCGCTCATTGTCAATTCTGTTGTGAAAAATCCTGACTCCAGAGGTTATGAAGCCAAAAAAGATATGGTCCCATATCTAAAACTCAAAGAAGGTCAATCTTTAGAAGTAACAGAGAAGTTTCTGGACTCCATTCAAGGGGATTACCGTTTTGATGTGACGGTATCATCTGCACTTTCTGAAATGCCGAAGATTGGGCGTAATATAGCCTTTTATACATTGCCCATTCTGGTGCCGATGGAGCGATACTATGAGATTATCCAGAATTTCGGAGAGGATCGTGCAGTTTACAATTACAGGACTTACATGAATCTTCTCGTGGAAGATGGGCTGGATGCCGAAGTACAGGCGCAGGCAGAGCAGATCTGTGGTACTTATCTGGGGACGAGTGATTTCTATACCTCCAGCAAGACACAGCGCGCTTTGGACAGAGAGCGGCTGACCGATGCGACCATGCTGATCGTTTACAGTTTGACTGCACTATTTGGTATCATTGGAATCTCATCGGCAGCAGTGGCGATTCTGAACAGTCTGTATCAGAGAAGAAAGGAATTTGCCATGCTGCGTTCGGTTGGCCTGGATAGAAAAGGTCTTGACCGTTTGCTGCATATAGAAGGGTTCTTTCTTGGGGGAAAGCCTTTGGGCATTGGATTGCCGATTCTGTTTTTGATCGCCGCAGTTTTGATGTGGATGCAGGATGTGACTTTCATGGAATTCATTCAGGTATTTCCGTTATTAGGGCTGGCAGCCTATATTGTTCTGGTGTTAATGGTCATCAGTGGGATTTACAGGGCGGCTTCCAGAAGAATCCGCAGGGATATTATTGTAGAAGTCTTAAAGGATGAAAATGTGTGAGTCTTACTGCAAAATGAATTGTCCTAAAATTGAAGCAATTCACCATAGATTTTCATGCCATTTAGGACAATTCTGCAACATTTGCCCTTTACTCTATACTCAACAAATTAAGAAAGGCAGGTAACTGTTATGAAAATTTTGCAGACAACTGATCTTAAAAAATACTACGGCACAGAGCCGAACATTACCCGCGCCCTGGATGGCGTGAACTTCTCTGTGGAGGAAGGCGAATTTGTGGCGGTGGTCGGCACTTCCGGCTCCGGTAAGTCCACCCTGCTTCACATGATGGGCGGACTGGACACACCCACCTCCGGCAGCGTGATGGTGCGGGATAAGGAGCTGGCGAAGATGAACGATGAGCAGCTTACTATCTTCCGACGCCGCAATATCGGATTTATTTTCCAGAACTACAATCTGGTGCCGATCCTAAATGTTCATGAGAACATCGTTTTGCCCGTGGAACTGGATGGGGATACGGTGGATCAGAAATTCATGGCGGATGTGGTGTCCATGCTGGGACTGGAGGATAAGCTGAAGAATATGCCAAACAACCTCTCCGGTGGCCAGCAGCAGCGAGTGGCTATCGCCCGCGCTCTGGTGTCAAAGCCCGCTATCGTCCTTGCCGATGAACCCACCGGAAACCTGGACAGCAGGACCAGCGCCGATGTGTTGGGGCTTTTGCAGAGAACGAGTCGTGAATTTAACCAGACGCTGGTGATGATCACACATAATGATGCCATTGCCCAGCTTGCAGACCGTATCGTGCGGATTGAGGATGGCAAAATCGTTGGATAAAGGAGGTGGCAGACATGACATTGCCTTTTGAAAATGATACAGGGCCGGTCATTAAAAAATTGGCGTCACGAAGCATTCAGACAGATAAGCGGCGCAACCTGTTTGTGATCGTAACGATTGCTCTGGCAGCCGCTTTGATGGCAGCGATTTTTTGTGCAGGAGCAGGAAGTGACAGAAAACTGGAGGCAGACATTCGGGGACAGTATCAGGCGGTTGTGGTGAATTGTGGCCGTGATACGATTGAAAGACTGAAAGACTGCCCGGAGGTGGAACGCTGGGGCCTTTCCCAGAATTACGGTTCTGCCCGCTATGGTGACAGCGTTCTGACTGTGGAGTATGCGGATGCCAACTGGATGGAATTGGGTAAGAAGCCTTCCTTTACTGGGACACTTCCGCAGGCTGCCAATGAAATTCTGGTAGAACGGGCATTTCTTGATTATTTTGAAATCCCCGCAGAAGTCGGGCAGACCATAGAAGTGAATCTTGGAAACGGAAAGCAGACCTATACCGTCAGCGGTATCATGGATGTGGAGAATGACTCCCGTATGTTCCAGCTTTATGTATCTGAAGCATTTGTGGAGGAGATGGCGCAGGGAGAGCCGCTGTTTGAATTTCGGCTTCGTTATACTGGTGCTGATAGTATGGAGCTGGAGCAGCTCAAGGCGGATATTGCCAAATTTCTTTCTGCCAATGGTGTTGCAGAAGAACAGATTTTTTACAGTTCCAACTATTTCGATATGCAGGGCTTTAAGTCCGGCGTGATGAAATATTACATTCCCGTGGCAATCCTTTTGCTGGTTGCCTGTGCTGTGGTCATTTACAGTATCTTTTTCATTTCCGTAAAGGGCAAAATGCGGGAATATGGACGCCTGAAAGTGATCGGCACAACACCAAAACAGATCCGGCGGATCGTGCAGCGGGAGGGATTGCTGTTATCTCTTTGCGGTATCCCGCTGGGGCTTTTGGTTGGAGGGTCTATCGGGTTTGCTATTTTCCCGGCACATTGGAGCTGGATGGGCAATCTGCCCTATCTGGCTGCGACCGCAGCAGCCTGCGCCTTGACGGTATTTCTATCCATTCATGCGCCTGTCCGCATGGCGGCGAGGGTATCCCCGATCGAAGCGGTCCGCTCTAGTGGTTATGAAACGGCAACAGACCGGAAAGATCAGAAAAATCACCGCATTACGCCGTTCTCCATGGCACAGATGAACTTTCGGCGGAGCAGGAAAAAGACGGTCATCACTCTGGTATCTCTGGGATTGACGGGTGTGTTTTTGGTAACAGCCGCTACGGTACTCAACTCCATCAGTCCCGAAAAGATGGCGATAGAAGCCATGGGAGATCACTGCAACTATGAGGTCAGCTGGATGGATTCGGGCGGCGCGGAGGGATTGCCTGCCATCGCACGGGAAAACCCATTGACAGAAGAACTTCGTCAGGAGCTTCTTGCCATAGATGGCGTGGAATCTATCACCAGCCATGAAGTGACATCCGCAACGGTGAAATTCCCCCAGGAAAGTGTTGCATTAAAGTTCCCTGTATTTGACAGAGAGCAGATGGAACAATGGCTGCCGGAGGAAAATCTGGAACAGGGCAGCGCAGATTATGAGGAACTTGCCGCAAACAACGGTGTGGTCGTGACAGATTCGGAAGATCATCTTTTAAGTATGTTTTATGGCTATACGCCTGCTGTTGGGGATGTGCTGACCTTTGAATCCATGGACGGTAAGGACATAGAAGTAACGGTCATGGGGATTGCGAAACCGTCAGTGACATCAGGCACCGGCGCATGGGGCCTGTTTACCCTTACAGAAGAACTGGCCGATCAGCTCTACCCGGACATTGAGAACAGAGAGGCTGTTTGGAATGTCCATACCTTGGAGGACTCGGATGCGCTCAGGGCGTCTATTTTCAGCCTGCTGGAAAATCCGGTGCTGACGGTCTTTTCCAGAGCAGACCATGCGGCATCCCTGGAATCGCAGCTAAAGATGATGACCCGCGGTGTTTATCTGCTGCTGGCGTTCCTGTTTGTGTTCTCCATGGTAAATCTGGTCAACACCCTGATGACCAATCTGCTGGCAAGGCAGCAGGAGCTTGGGATTTTGCAGTCTGTGGGAATGACCGGAAAGCAGGTTTCCCGTATGCTGATTGCAGAATGCCTGTGGTACGCGGGGGTTACGGTGTTTTTGTCGGTTGGCATTGGCGGAATCCTGGGCTGGATTTTTGACTATGTGATCAGCAGCTTTAATATTTTTGGGGAACTGTCCTATCAATTCCCTTTGATGGAAACGGTTGTTTTTGTTCTGGCACTTTTGGTCGTGACCGGAATCTTCTCTGTGGTTGCTGTCCGTTACTCTAAACGGCTTTCCCTTGTAGAGCGGATCAAGACCATGGACTAACCAGAGGCGGCGGCTTCCGATGTGAAGCCGCCGCTTTGCTGACAGCAGAAATATAAGACTTAAAGGAGATGATCAAAATGACAGTACCATTTGAAAATGATACAGGAAATATTGTCAGGAAACTGGCAAGAAAAAGTTTGAAAAGTGAGAAGCGCCGGAATTTGATGGTAGTGATTGCCGTTGCACTGGCATCCTGTCTGATCTGTTTTTCGATTGTGATGGCTTTGTCTACCCGGCAGATAGAGAGAAATCATGTGGAGGATACCTATGAGGCGGTCTATACCAGGATTACCGAGGAAGATGTGTCCACCCTGAAAGGGCTGGATGACTTCTCAAGGGTAGGAGAGTATTATATGCTGGCTGTGGAACCTGCGGAGCAGGGATACAATGCCTCCTATATTTATTGTGATGAGGAAACGATGTATATTGCCCGTGATCAGATGAATCTTTTGGAAGGCCGACTGCCCCAAAAGGAGGATGAGGTAGCGGTCAGCCGTTATTTCCTTTCCGAATATGGTGCAGACGCCGGGATTGGCGAAAAGGTTATGCTGAACAGTGAGAGCTTTCACGGAGAATATACGGTGACTGGCATTCTGGAAGGCTATAAGGAAAAAGAGGTAAATGGCTGTTCTATCCTTCTTTCCAAAGAAGCTCTGAAAGGATGGAGTGGCTATGACCCCGCTGATTATCGCGCTTATGTGCATTTTAAGAATGAGCAGCAAATGGATGAAACAGAACTGACTGCCCGCAGCCGGGAGATTGCCAAGGAATATCAGTTGGAAATGCCGATCATGAACCTCAGCTATATGAAGTTCTATAAGCAGCCTGTGAATGTCAGTATGCTGGCGCTGGTTGCCGGAATCGCAGTTTTGGTCATCATCGGAGGGTATGTGGTGATACAAAGTATCTTCCGAATCTCTATCAATGACAAAATCCAAAGCTATGGACAACTGCGGACTATCGGCACAACGCCAAAACAGATCCGCCGTATTGTCAAAAAAGAAGGCCATTTCTTAGGATGGGCTGGAATTGGTATTGGTATTTTGCTGGGATGTGCAGCCGGGTTTGCGCTGTTTCCCCGTGGGTTTAATCTGCTATTTTATGCTGCCGCGATTGTTTTGACTGCACTGCTTGGCTGGTTTATGGTATCCATTGCGATCCGCAGACCGGTAAAGATTGCCGCCGGTATCTCCCCTATTGAAGCAGTCCGCTTTACCGGCAATCAGAGCGGAAAGGCCCACACACATAAGAAGAATATGCAGTTAAATCCCTTCTCCATGGGAATTGCAAATTTCAGGCGTGACCGTAAAAAGACGATTAGTATTGTGGCTTCCCTGAGTCTGGGCGGGGTGATCCTTTTGGTGACAGCCTCTATTCTTTTGGTTCGTTCGCCGGAGCGGATCGCAAGACAGTTTTTCCCAGACGGGGATTATAAAATCTATATCCATTCCGAAAAAACGGAATATGAGGTGATGTCGAAAGGAAATCCTTTGAATGAAGATCTTCGACAGGAAGTGCTGGCCGTAGATGGCGTAACAGATGTGATAGAGAATCGTCAGGCGGTTCATGTGCGGTTTGAAAATGAGGAAAGTTCTTCTGGTGGAATGTGCGATCTGTTGAGTGACCGAAACAGGGATAAGGTGGAAGCGGCACTTATGTCGGGGACTTTACCTCAAGATTCTCATAGTATTGCACTCGATATGGAATATGCAGAAGATATGATCGGTGTAGATGTGGGATCGGTTATAAAACTTACCATAGGAGATCAAGAGATTCCTGTCACTGTTTCCGGTCTGTTCATAAACGATGGGCTTCAAAATGGTCATGGTCCTCTGGCATTGGACAACACCTGCATGGTTGCAACCAAAGAGCTGTTTCAGGAAGCAATGCCTATGATTGATTGTTTTGATTATTCCTGGAGCATTGTCAGCGATCCCCAAAAGGCGGAGCAGATTGAAAACAGTCTGAGTGCGATCATTTCTTCCAATCCGGATCTTGACTTGGATACCATTGGGATACATAAGGATTATGAGGAAATGGAAAACCGGGTCGTTTTTGGAGGGTTTCAGGCGCTGTCTTGGCTGGTATTCCTCTTTGGCGTGGTCAATCTCATCAACACCACCCTCTCCAATCAGATGTCCAGAAAGAGGGAAAACAGCGTCTTTCGTGCCATCGGTCTGACCAGAAAGCAGCTCTGTCAAATGACCATCTATGAGGGAATTTGCTATGCGTTTTCTGCTGCGCTGGCAACTTTGGCAGTCGGCCTCCCGATTGCAGTAATAGCTGCGCGAAAATTCAGTGAAATGACTTTCCATGGAGTAATTATGCCCTATTCCTTCCCCTGCCTGCAAATGGGGCTGTTCGTTCTGGTGCTGTTTGGTCTGGAGGTGATTCTGTCCTTCTGGACAATGCGCAGGCAGAAAAATCAATCTCTTGTGGAAGAAATGCGAGCGATGGAATGACCTTTTGGGATTGGCGGGGCGGCAGTGCGCTGCCCCGCTTCTTTAGGTTTGCCGTTCTGTTATATTTTGGATCAGGATTGACTTTTATTACGGTTAGTGATATATTTATTACAGTAACCGTAATAAGGAGGCAGGTGTTATGCGAGACAATGCGAAAGGTGGTGCGCTCACAGAGGTGACCTTCTTTATTTTGCTCTCCCTCTATACCCCGAAACATGGATATGCTGTCATGCAATTTATTGAAGATAGTACAAAAGGGCGGCTCACGCTGGGGGCAGGTACTTTATATGGTGCGTTGAACTCGTTGCAGGAAAAAGGCTGGATTGCACCTTTTGGAGATAGTGCGGGACGGAAAAAAGAATATCTCATTACAACGCAAGGAAAAGAAATTGCAGAAAAGGAACTGATAAGGCTCAATGAACTTGTAGGCGTGGCTAATGGAATTATTGGAGGTGCGGTATGAGCAAAAAGTATTATCGTTTCTTTGGCGGTTTGTTGACTGCCCAGGAACATTGGCTGAATAAAATGTCTGAAAAGGGCTATCGTCTGATTTGGGCGGAAAAAATGTTGTATGAATTTGAGGAGTGTAAACCAGATCAGGTAAAATACTGTGTGGAGTTTATCGGGCAAAAATCGAAGGCCAACGCGTCCGATTATCATGAGTTTTTAGAGGGGATGGGTTACAAGGTATTTTATAAAAACATCAACCTGAACTACTCTGTTGGTAAAGTGCGCCTACGGCCATGGGCTGAAAAAGGCGGACGCATAGCAACAAATGCCACGACCTTTAACCGGGAACTGTTGATCGTAGAAAAAGATAATGATGGTAAGCCGTTTGAACTTCATACTTCTTATGAGGACAAGGAAAACTATTACAGAAATCTGCGTAATCCGTGGTTGCTGATACTGCTTATGTTCGCAATATTTGCGGTTGTAAATCGCTCGGCAGTTTTTGGTGTACTTGCCCTGGTTTCTTTGATTCCTGTTCTCGTATATCAAACCCAGGTTGTGCAAAACAAACGCGAAGGTAAGACAAGAGAATGGTGAGGTGTTTATATCATGAATGAACGAGAAAAAACGATCCGACTATGGTTTGATATGTGGCTCAATCAGCAGGATATGGGCATTGATGATATTTTTACAGAAGATGTGATCTATACAGAAAGCTGGAGTCCCCAGTATAACAACCGAAAAACAGTAAAGCATTGGTTTCAGGAATGGAATACCCGTGGCAAGGTGGTTATTTGGGAAATCAAGCAATTTTTTCATAAGGGAGATCAAACGATTGTAGAGTGGTATTTCAAAAATGAAATGAACAATGGAAGTATAGAGGAATTTGATGGAATCTCGCTGGTTGAATGGACAGAGGATAATAGAATAAAGGCGTTAAAAGAATTTGGGTGTAATCGCAATACCTATAATCCATACCAGGAAGGCGGTACTCCTCAATTTAAAAGTCAAAAGGCGAATTGGTTTTAGAGGTGTATAGGTCAATGTAATTCCCTATGTTTGTAAGCAGGCCATTATTATAAAAAAAGAACCCCTGCCACTTATTCAAGAATGTATCGCAGGTCATGAGTGAAAGTGATTTGTAAAATCACACTGTAATTCCAAAATGGAGGATTAGAATATAAATGGAAAACAAACAAATTGTAAAGTATTTCTATGAATCAGTTGTATCAAAAAACTTATTGCAGGAACTCCACCAGTATGTGTCGAAAGACTGCCTCCTTAGTATTGGTAATGAAAAAGTACCATTGGGATTAGAAGGTATGAGAGAACATCTTGTTGCTATAAAAAAGACATACCCGGATTACACGATGAAAATATTACGGCAGTTTGCTGATGGCGATTATGTAATTTCTGAATTTCTTATGGAAGGTACACATGAAGGGGAATGGATGGGAATAAAACCGACACATAAAAAACTGGTGTTTACAGGTGTTGATATTGACAAAGTAATAAACGGCAAAATAGTGGAACATGGCGGTTACGTTAATACATTTGAAACATTGCTTGAGCATGATTTAATTAAGCCCGTATAAGGAGGTAAAGCTATGATGTATCAGACAGCATTAGTAGAAGAAATTACCGTGGAAAATGTAACAGAGAAAATCAATGCCAAAATAGAGGAAATGGAAAAGGAGAGCTATCGCCTTGTCACAATGTCATTTTGGGGAACAGAAAGAGCCGTATTAGTTTTCAAAAAGGGATTAAAGGGAAGTTTGCTTTAACACATAGTTTGCTTTTGGGCTGCCGGCTATGGTGCATTGACAGATTGGCAGTCTCAACCATTCGTTAAAAGACTTTATTGTGGATTGGACGAGCAAACCATTGGGATTTGAGGTGACAAATATGAAGGTATTGGTTAGTGCCTGTATTATGGGGGAGAACTGTAAATATAATGGGAAAAACAACAAAAATTCAGCAGCTATCCATTTTTTAAAAGATAAAGAAGTGATTTCTATCTGCCCGGAAGTATTAGCAGGGATGGAAACGCCCAGATCCTGCGCAGAAATTGTCAATGGGAGAGTAGTTGATGAAAACGGAAATGATGTTAGTTTAGAATATGATAAAGCAGTGTCAACTGCATTATCGAAAATTCAGAATGAAGAGATTGATTTAGTTATATTACAATCCAGAAGTCCTACCTGTGGCGTTAATCAGATATATGATGGTAGCTTCACTGGGAAGTTAATTCCTGGAATGGGCTTGTTTGCAAAGGCATTAAAACAAAGAGGATATAATGTAATTGATGTTGAAGAAATATAAGTTTACTATTTTTCGTTTGTTGAGGAGCAAAGTTTCTGTGATTACTTCCTAATAGGAACCCTGTAAATATAAGGCTTATTTAATTTTATGAAATCTGAAATTTTAGAGGTTTTTGTTTACTTGACATCAAAGGGAAAACTGGTTAAAATAAATTTAATATGACAGTGCAAGAGGTGAGTACGATGTTGTTCGGAAAATTTTGTATTGACTTCGGCTCCACACAAGTTTATACCACGAAACATTGTGCGGAGCCTTTTTGGAAAGTTGATCTATAAAGCGGAAAGGCCAAGGCAGAGAACAGACTGTCTTTAGTTTTTATACCCTTTTATCAGATCAACAATAGATTATTGACTGTTTAGGCCACAGACAATGTTTTGTTTGTGGCCTTTTGTTATGCTTGTTTATAAGTGATTATGCAAAGGGCACACATGATGTAGTGTGCCCTTTTTCTTTTTGGAGGAAATAGATATGACCGAAGAACAAAGTTTGTTGACCGGGAGTGTGCTGAAAAAATTGGCTGTTTTCGCTCTCCCGTTACTTTTAGCAAATATACTGCAATCTTTTTACAATGTAGTAGATATGCTTGTAGTCGGCCAAATTGTAGGAGATACGGGCCTTGCGGCTGTTGGTAACGCTTCTAAATTGTGCTATATCATCAATTCAATTTGTATTGGCATGACGATGGGCGGAGCCGTGTTGATTGCTCAATATAAGGGAGCAGACGATAAAAGGGGGCAAGCAGAGTCCTTTCAAATGTTGGCCCTGCTTTCGTTGGTATCTTCTTTGCTTGTGACTATTGTGAGTTTGGCAACCTATCAGCCGTTATTCAAGATGTTAAATGTTCCAGCAGACGCATATCAAGAGGCCTGTGCTTATATGAAAATCATTTGCTGTGGGACTGTATTCGTCTTTGGATATAATGCTGTCTGCTCTGTGCTCAAGGGACTGGGGGATTCTAAATCTCCCCTCTATTTTGTGGGAATTGCTACCGTCATCAATATCATTTTAGACATTATCTTGGTGGGCCCTTTAGGATTGGGAACGGCAGGAGCAGCTTACGCAACGATTACCGCACAAGGAATTTCTTTTGTGATTTCTCTATTCTATTTGAAACGGCGCAAGACATTTTTCTCTATGGAAAATCATAGAAAGTTTACGCTTCAATGGGATAAGCTGGCCACCATTGTGAAAGTTGGCCTGCCTACAGCCATCCAAATGGTCGTAGTCAACACCGCTTATCTGCTTGTGACGGGGATGCTTAATCAGTTTGGTACAGCCGTATCCGCCGCATCAAATGTAGGTTTGCAAATCAACACCTTTGCTGGTATGCCCTGCTGGGCTATTGGACAGGCAGTAACAGCGATGGTGGGCCAGTGTATGGGAGCCGGACAAATTGAGCGAGCCCGAAAGGTGGTAAAAATCAGTTTAATAATGAATGTTACTGTAACGCTCGTTGTCGTAATTGGCGTACAGCTTTTCGCTGAACCATTGATTTTACTTTTCGGTAGTACCAGCCCGGAAGTAGTGAACGATGGAATTTATTATCTGCGTATCTGTTGCGGTATCAATAGTTTGATTTATGCTGTTATGTACACTTTGGATTCCTTTGCTATTGGTGTCGGCGCGGCAAATGTTGCTATGATTAACGCTTTACTGGACGCAGTTATTGTGCATTTACCTGTGAGCTGGCTTTTAGCTTTTGCACTTAATATGGGATTTTCCGGTATTTATTACGGCCAGGCACTTTCTCCTGTTTTACCTGCTATTGTAGGCTTACTCTATTTCATAAGTAGGAAATGGGAACACAAAACGCTCATTCAGTCAAATCACAAGGAAGGAAGTCTTTGATGGATCGAATGGTATGGCTTCTATGCCCTGTATGCGGAAATAAGACCAGACTTAAAGTTCGTCAAGATACAGAGCTTATCAATTTTCCGCTGTATTACCCGAAATGCAAACAGGAGACCTTAACGATCCTGTTATTCTGTGCAATCTACCTAACCTATTTTGGTGCAACGATGTTCTTATTCAAACGGGTTATTCTTCGACCGGAAATGAGATAAAACTTGTATTGCTACAAAAATGAAGCAATTCAGCCTGTTTTCCTGCCAAAAAAGAAAGCGGTTAGGAGATTTCTGCAACATTTGATCTTTATCATGAAAATAATGAATTAGAAATGCTGATGCCTTACACCATGGAAAGGGGTTATCACTATGGCAAACAGAGAAAAGCGCTTTGAAACAATCTATACACAGGGAACTTCCTTGAGCATTGTTGTAGATACCGAAACAGGTGTAAACTACCTTGTCCATGATACGGGGATTACACCTTTGCTGGATAAAAACGGAACAATCGTTATTACTGAAGTAAACAAGTAAACTTTATATTGGCTGCAGGGTATCAGCATTCTAATTATGAACAAAGGAGGGACATATGGGAAAAATCTTTGTATTGTCGGTAACAGACCATGAAGAATATATACTTGGCAAAATTATGGAGATTATTGCAGCCGAGCCAGGATTTGATCATATTGTGTCATCCCACCCTTGTAATACCCTTGTTTTTCCTGGCTTGGAGCTTCGCCTGAAGGAGAGAACGGTACATCGAAACGGTGAGTTGATTTCTATGACCCATCGGGAATTTGCAACATTGGTATATTTGGCAAACCACCCATCCTGGGTATTTTCTGCCGGGCAGATTTATGAAGAAGTGTGGGGTGAGGATGGTGAAAACTGCGGAACGGCTGTTGCCAGCGTCATTGGTCAGATTCGCAGAAAACTGACTCCGGATATGCCGAAAGCGGGTTATATCCGTACTGTTTTGGGGAGCGGATACAAATTTGAAGTTCCGCAGGGTATGGCAGAATAGAACAATCAAATATATATTAGCTGCGCACATTATGAAGCAGCCAAAAGCGGGAAACCTTTATGATGGGTCTCCTGCTTTTTGTTTTCAGAAAAATAGTGTGTGATTGTTGAGAATAGGCGTCATATAGGCGTAAAGGATATGTATAAAGCAAAAAGGAGGCATTACATATGCTTATTGGCGTTGATCATGGCAACAAACAAATTAAAACGGTTCATTGCAACCCCTTTGTGTCCGGTCTGAAGCAGAGTGTCACCCGCCCCTTTGGACAGAATGTGCTGAGGTATCAGAATACCTACTATACGCTGTCTACTGAGCGGATTCCTTATCGGAAAGATAAAACGGAGGATGAGCGCTTTTTTATCCTGACCCTATTTGCTTTGGCTGGTGAGATTGAAGCGAGGGGCGCATATTCCTCAGAGGTTCAGCGTATCCAACTGGCAGTAGGGTTGCCGCCGGCACACTTTGGCGCCCAAGTGGAGCGGTTTACACAATACTTTGGGCAGCAGGGAATGGTAGAATTTGAGGTGCAGGGCAAGCCGTACTCCATCTATATTGAGGATGTGGTTTGTTTCCCCCAGGCTTACGCAGCAGCGGCCACCATGCTCCACACGCTTGTGGAGGAACCCAAAGCAGTAATCCTGGATATTGGTGGTTTCACTGCGGACTATTTGCTGATGAAAAACGGAGAGATTGACCTTACCTCCTGCGATTCGTTAGAAAATGGTGTGATCCTGCTGTACAATAAGGTGCGTTCCAAGGTGAATTCGGAACTGGACCTGTTGTTGGATGAAGGAGATGTGGATGCCATCTTGATGGGGAAAAAGACCAAATATCCGGAAGCAGCCATACGGCTGACAGAACAGATGGCGCAGGAATTTATCAATGACCTGTTCAGCACGTTGCGGGAGCGAATGTTGGACTTGCAATATTGCAAGGTAGTATTTGTAGGCGGTGGCGCCATTCTTTTGAAGCGACAGATCGAAACTTCGGGCAAGGTGGGAACGCCATTCTTCGTACCGAAAATCAATGCGAATGCAGATGGCTATGAGTATCTGTACCGGATTGAAACAGCAGGCAGGTGATGGTATGGGCGAGAAAAAAGAACGAGGACGGTTTACGCTGCGCTTTAATGAGGGCGATCCCATACACGAGACTGCCATTGGATTACTGGAGTTACAGAGTCCCCGCACAAAAGCGCAATATGTGGCAAATGCAGTGGTCTACTATAATGAGCACTTTGGGCAGGAGCCGCAGCCGCTAAATGCTTCGATCATCAGCAAAGAAGCGGTGGTGGCTATCGTCAAAGAGATTTTGCGGCAGGAAGGTATGGGACAGGAAAAAGCAAAAGAGCAGATTCCCACAGCCAGATTGGTGGAGAAGCCTGCAGCGCCTGTGATGCTTTCGGCTGCACAGGAAGTGGACGATGATCCGGAAATGGACGATAGGACACGCAGCCTGATTGCCAGTACTTTATCTGCATTCCGCAGCAGGGGATAATCAAAAGAGGCATGGGAGCCAGTGATGCTCCTATGCCTCTTCCTGTATGGCCGCGATAAAACTGTCTAAAATATCTTCAAAATGCCTGTATTGTTTGGGCGTTAGTGTGGAAATCTTCTTCATAAGAAGAGAAGAATCTGCTTCTGTGATGATGCCTCGCAACAAATACTCGGTGCTGATGTGAAGTGCATCACAGACTTTGAGGATTGTCTCAGGCCGCATAGCCTTTTGCCCCAGTTCTGCGGTGGAGATGGTCTGTGGTGTGACATGAGCCAGCTCTGCCAGAGTTTCTTGGGTCATATTCAGTTGTTTCCTCCGGTCGAAGATCCGTTTACCCATATCTTTCAGTAGATTTTCCATGCGTCACCTCCATGCTATAGTTACATTTTATCCGCTATGACATGGATTATTAAGCGGTCATGGTTGATTTATCTCGTCTATGGCAAGTATAATATGCAGAGGAGTATGACGGGGAAGGAGAACCATATGAACAGTTTTTCGTGTGTGATTACAGGCCATAGGCCGACCAGATTTAAGTTCAAATATAATGAAAAGGATAAACGCTGCCAACGGATTAAAAAGTGTCTGCAGGAGCAACTCATACGACTTTATAATCAGGGAGTACGATGCTTTTGGGTTGGAGGAGCAATGGGCGCTGATATGTGGGCAGCGGAGATACTGCTGCGCATGAAAGAACAGCAAACATATCAAGATGTGGAATTGTGCTTGGCGCTCCCCTTTGAGGGTTACGATTCAGACTGGGATGACTGGCACCGAAAGAGGATGGATTTTATTCGCAGATATGCTGAAAAGGTCTTAATACTGTGTGAAACGCCATCAAGTGAAAGCTATAAGAAACGCAATTACTATATGGTGGATCAGGCCGGATATATGGTGGCTGTCTATGATAATGAAAACAATATGCGTTCCGGGACCCAGCAGGCGGTCAACTATGCCAAAAAGAAAGGACTCCAAATCATTTATATCCATCCGGATACGGCACAGGTAACGATGGAAGATACAACTTTATGGAAAAAATAAAAAATAGCTCTAAAGCGGAACACCGAAGAGATTGCAAAGTAGTGCGCCCGCTTTAGAGCTTGTTTTTTCATATAATGTCGAAGTTTTATTTTTGCTCGAAAGCGATTCCAATGCTACTCCAAGAGTTTCCGAAAACTGTCAGTTACACTATGATTATGGCAGTGATCCCAAAACCAATGAAAACTCGATGAGTGGAGGTGGGGGTATGAGATCAGTACAGTACCCAATGAAAATCGGAAGAAGAGGGCGGTCTTTATCCTGGCAATAAGGATGGAGGCCGCCTTTTGTTTTAATTTAATAGAATATCTGGAATAGCATTTGAAAAAGATGTTATTTTACAATTTAACAATTATCAGCAGGGCGGCAGCGTTGCGCTGCCATATCGCGAAAGAAAGGGGATGATGCAGGCCGCCTGTGTGCCGTCCGCATAACTGCGGACAGGGAGTAACGATGTTATGGAGAAAGGATTCCACGACATCGAGCAGTTCATTGCTTTCATAACTCCAGGACACACGGCTTTTCATGAACGGCTCTCAATAGGGGTGCATCGTCGAGGCAGGACAAGGGAGTTCTCTCCACATAAGGAAAAACCTCCGCCTGCTCGGACGGTATCTATTGAACTGCTCGATGCAGCAATTCAAGGAACAGCTGGTTTTGTCCATTGGTACAAAGCTGGCTGTTTTTCTCTATCACAGCCAGGTTTTGTCCGGTGCAGGTCACCGCCAGAAGCTCAGGAAATCCATCGGAATTCTTGAGACTTTTGGAGGTAAAGCCATGTGGCAACGGAACAATGGGCAGGCAGAAGATGACCTGCAATTCAGATTTACAGCATATCTGGTTTCGGCGGTCAAGCGCCGCAGAAAAGATTATTTGATCCAGCTTTATAAGCGCAGCAGTATAGAGAGTACTGTGGAAGTGGTCTATGAGTCCGAACCCAGCTCAGAGGAAGTGGTCTTGGACAGATTACCGCTTATGGATGTCATTGAGAATGGAGCGCTTCTGGAGGCGTTGCAGAAACTCAATGAACGGGAACGCCAGATATTTCTGGCTCGAACGCTGGAGGAAGAAGATTTCGAGACTCTGGGAGCAAAGTTTGGGCTGTCCTACAAAGGGGTGGCTGCACTTTACTACAGGACGATCCAGAAAATCAGAAAGAGCATTGAAGGAGGTGACAAGAGATGAATTTTGAATGTCTGCTCCTCAGTGCCAAGGCCGGAAACGAGGATGCCATTACGGCGATCTTACAGATGTATCGACCATTGCTGCTCAAGTATGCTATTATTGATGGTGTGCTGGACGAGGATCTGTACCAGGAATTGAGCATTATTTTGTTGAAGGCGATCAAATTGTTTAAGATTTAAGTCAATGAGAAAGGCTCCGAGAACACTTACGGCCTCGGAGCTTTTCTTACTGGCTTAAAAGGGAGAACTGTTAAATTTATATCCACTGCCCAGTACTGTACGGATATAGCCCGCTTTTGGTGTGTCCGGCGTCAGCTTGCGCCGGATCTGACCGATGACGCTGGCAACGGCAGTACCGCAGTGTTCGCCGTCCCTATCCCATACGGCCTCGTAGATCTGGCTGGCTGAGAATACCCAGCCAGGGTGACGAGCCAGATATGCAAGAACCGCAAACTCATGGTGAGTCAGTGTAACAAGTTGACCTCTGCAAGATACTGTCTGCTCCTTCAGCCGAATTTCAAGATCTGGAAAGGAGAGACTGGCACTAGAAAGGGAGGGAGCAATAGGGACAAACTCGGGTTCGTCTGCAATAGCTTCCATAATTTTATTGAGTATATGTTCTTCGTGGTCTGCAACGGATAATATTAAAAATTTGCCCATATTGTTCACATCCTTTCTTCTTGTGTGCATAAGCAGTAGTTCTGTTTTTTGGTGAATCCTAAGTGAGATGGGTGTATAGTATCAAAGCTTTTTCCGTTTATAAAAGGTTGCTGAACATAGGGACTTCAAAACTCTGAGACTGAGACGGGATTTGTCAAGGGTGTTTTCTGTAAAGAATTACTTTGGACAATAAGATAAAGAGAAGCGGCAGCTCTGAAACGAACCGCCACTCCACGGGTGAGTGAAAATCTCTCTGCTGCACGAGTTTTTTTCTTTTTCCGTCGTGCGGCAGTTTGCGTTTCAATATGAATTTTGGTATAGTGCCGACGTGATGCAATCAAGCCTTTTTCGGCTTATCTGTTTTTGTCTTTTTGGGCTTCATTCCCCAGAACACAACGTTCATCACGATTACGATCAGCACAACCACGGCCATGGATACCCAAAAGCCCATGTTAAGGCCCAACCATTCGGTCGTTCCGAAAAGAGTCATCCAAATTTCTTTCCAGTTCATCATCACACCTCCTTAGAGCAGTTCGCCATAGTGACGGACATAGGCTTTTTTCAAACTGGTCGCCAACACCATATACAACAGGATGCAGGGAATCAAATAAGCGAAGTAAGTTGCGGGCAATGCGACAAATCCCAGCATCGTCCCAAACGCAGTGAATGGAATCACGGTCAGGATCGCAATACCGGTCATGGTAAGCAGCGTCACCGGAGCAGATGCGCGGCTCTGGATAAAGGGCAACTTCGGAGTACGGATCATGTGAATGACCAGCGTCTGGCTCCACATGGATTCCACGAACCATCCAGCCTGGAACATCCCGATATACTGCGCCTGCATGGCCGCAAGCTCCGCTCCGCTGTAATGAGCGGCCAGATCGTTGAACAGAACACCACCGGACACGAACATGGGGCAGAATACAAAATACATGAAAATGTAGGTTGTAAAGTCGAAGATGGAGCTGGTAGGTCCAATCCAAATCATAAAACTGCCTACACTGGAAGCATCCCATTTCCGGGGCGTGGCGATAAATTCCTCGTCTACGTTATCCCAGGGAATCGCGGTACAGGACAGATCGTAGATCAGGTTCAGAAAAATCAGATGCACGCTCATCATCGGCAGGAAGGGCAGCAGAGCGGAGGCCGCCAGCACCGAGAACATATTGCCGAAGTTGGAAGATGCGGTCATCTTGATATACTTGATCATGTTGGCATAGGTCTTACGGCCTTCAATAATACCCTGCTCCAAAACCATCAGGTCTTTTTCCAACAGGATAATGTCAGCCGATTCCTTTGCCACGTCCACGGCGGTATCTACCGAAATGCCGATGTCAGCGGCTTTCATGGCGGCGGCGTCATTGATTCCATCGCCCATGAAGCCAACGGTATGACCGTTTTCACGGAGAACCGAGACCACGCGGGCTTTCTGGTCGGGCGTCAGCTTGGCAAATACGTCGGTGGATTCCGCGGCTCTTGCCAGCTCTGCATCACTCATTTTTTCCAAATCAGAGCCAAGGAGCATATTGCGAACCTTCAGCCCCACCTGCTTGCAGATGGTGCGGGTCACCTTGTCATTGTCACCGGTCAGGATTTTGGTAGTCACGCCATGGTCTTTCAGTGCCTTGATGGCATCTGCGGTGGATTCCTTCGGGGGATCAAGGAACGCAAGATACCCGATCAGCACCATATCACACTCGTCCTTCACGCCGAAAGCGCCCACCGGGGAGGGATTGCTTTTCTGCGCAATGGCGAGAACACGGAAGCCCTTGTCGTTGAGATCATCCACTGTTTTGAGAATCCGGTTGCGAACCTCATCGGTCAGCGGCTCCACGCCGTCATCACACTCCGCAAAGGTGCAGACGGAGAGCATTTCTTCCACAGCACCCTTTGTCACCATCTGGGTTTTGCCCTGCTTATCCTGAACTACCGTGGTCAGGCGGCGGCGGGTGAAGTCAAAGGGGATCTCGTCCACCTTCACATAATTTTCAGACAGATCAAGCAGACGAGAATCCGCCGCTTCTTCTTCCTCTGTCTTTTGGATAATCGCCAGATCCATCAGGTTCTTGTAGCCGGTCTGGAAATAGCTGTTGAGGTAAGCGTGGCGCAGCACCCGCGTATCGTCCTCGCCCTTGATGTTCAGGTGATATTCCAGCACGACCTTGTCCTGGGTCAGCGTACCGGTCTTGTCGGTGCAAAGAATGTCTATGGCACCGAAGTTCTGGATGGAATTCAGGTTCTTGACGATGGTCTGCTTCTTGCTCATGGACACCGCGCCCTTGGCAAGGCATGTGGTCACGATCATAGGCAGCATTTCCGGCGTCAGACCGACGGCGATGGAAATGCCGAACAGGAAGGCATCCAGCCAGTCTCCCTTGGTGATACCGTTAATGAAGAATACCAGCGGAACCATGACCAGCATGAAACGAATCAGCACCCAAGAAACGGCGTTGACACCCTTGGTAAAGCTGGTTTCAACCGCTTCTCCGGCCACTGCGGATGCCATAGAACCAAACAGCGTATTATCACCGACACAAACAACGACCGCTGTTGCACTGCCAGAGACAACATTGCTGCCCATAAAGGCGATGTTTGTATAATCGGTTATGCTGTCTTTGACCGCGCTGACATTAGGCGTTTTTTCAATGGGCTCGCTTTCTCCAGTCAAACTTGCCTGACTGACAAACAAATCTTTTGCATCCAGAATTCGAACATCAGCCGGAATCATATCCCCGGCGGATAGATGCACAATATCGCCCACCACCAAATCATCCATAGGTATTTCAGCTTTTTCCTGCTCTCTGCGGGTGACCGTACAGGTGGTCGTGATCATGGCCAGCAGTTTTTCCGCCGCATTGCCGCTGCGGGATTCCTGCACAAAACGAAGCGTTCCGGAAATAAACACCATTGTGAGAATGATGACCACCGTCAGACAGTCAAAATCCTCCGGCGTGCTGCCAAACAGGGACAAATACGGGAAAACCATGTCTGTTATGGTGGATACCACCGCCAGGCAGAACAGGATGGCGGTAAAGGGATTGATGAATGCACCGGCTAGCCGCTTAGCCAGAGATTTCTTTTTTTCGTGTGTTACTTTGTTGCTGCCGTATTTGGTGCGGCTTACAGATACAGCCTCTGAATCAAGACCACGAAGTGTGGTATGCAGATTTTTCAGGACTTCCTTGATAGGATTGGTCGCCGCAAACTGTATGCGGCGATTCTGCTCGTCGCGGATGACTGCCTTTTCAGTTGCCTGACGAACGGCTATGCGATTTTCTTTTTTGTTCATTGGTCTTACCTCCTTGATTTTGTTGAGGCAAGCAGGGTCACATGAGGGACACGAAACTCCACGTCCCCAAGTGCTGCTCTATGCCTTCGCGGACTACTGTCAGAGTCCATGCCATTCACCTCACTGTTTTATGGAATATCTATCTGAAACCGCATTGCGGATTATTTTTTGCGATATCGATTACTTTTTCCGATATACCAGACGTCAAAGCCAGCAATCATCAGCCATGCGATCATGGCGGCCACAAACCAGTGGTCTGCAAATCCAGACCACAATCCCTTCATCAGGAAAATGATGCCATTAAGCGCAATGACTTCTCCGATATTGCGGCAAAGCGGGACAATTTTAATTTTCTCTTTTTCTTCCTGCGGCATATTTTTCCACGCAGATAAATGAATGTGTCCTTTCCCACAGGCAAACACAAATCCCGCTATGGTGAAAAGAACTCCAAAAAAGATGCAGGTGTAATCCACGGCTGCTCACTCCTTTCGGTGATTGATTTCATTTCTTAGTTTCTTTAATTTCAGAAGTCTGATGAGTAACACCACTGTTGTAACTGCCAGAACAAGCCAAATGACAGCAGACACTTGATACCAAATCTGCAACATCAAAATTCTGTATTCGGAAAACATCCAGCCTAAACAGCCGCATATTATTGTGAACACGGCGTAAGGCGCAAGGAAAACTATCAGGCTATGATCTTTGATCTTCTTCACTCACAACACCTCCCAACCGGCGCTTATCACTTCTGGGATTGCCAATGCCTGTCCAACGATCCCCTCCAAAACATTGCTTTTTGGTTTTCCAGAAGAACAGTATTCAGCAACGATTTCAACCTTATCGCCAACAACATCGCCGCTTTCCAGATTATTCAGATACAGTGTTTTGCAGGAATTGCTATTAATCAGCAACAGACGGATTTCCTGCTCTGCATCTTCCTGACAAGTGACAGAAATGCGGTATTGCTTTTCTGATTCGTCCCCGGTAGTAATTGGATTCAGCTTTCTCGCAAGGGGGCGCAGAACCAAATTGGAGCCAATCAGAAGCCCGGCGGCGGTAATTGCCATTGCATACATTCCCGTGCTCGCAAGAATACCAATGGCAGCCGTGCACCAGAGGGTAGCTGCCGTATTCATTCCTCGCACCGAACCGCTGTCCTTGAAGATCACACCGCTGCACAAAAAGCCCACACCGGATATAATGCTGCTCCCGACACGGAACACCTGATCTGAGCCATAGAGCATGGGAAACAACGTAAAGAAACTGGTTCCCATGCAGATCAGAACGTTGATACGGATGCCTGCCGGATGTCCGGTGAGCTGCCGCTCCAATCCAATCAGAAAGCCAAGCGCCAGGGAGAGGGAAATTCTTAAAACAAAATCGGTGTAAATCACGCGAATCGCCTCCCTTCGACCACTTACAGAATACAAAAATCGCAAGGAGAATCACATGGCTAAAACCTTGCGATTTCCTTGCGATTTTGCAAGAATTTAGGCGGGCTGAGTTTGGCCCGCCTGTGTTACAGTTGGTCATTAAACTTGTATCCGATGCCCCAGATGGTCAGAATGTACTTCGGCGCGTCCGGGTCAGGCTCAATTTTCTTCCGTAGTTTTCGGATAAATGCCATGAT
The DNA here is from genome assembly GCA_900169975.1 of Pseudoflavonifractor sp. Marseille-P3106. Lineage (GTDB taxonomy): Bacteria > Bacillota > Clostridia > Oscillospirales > Oscillospiraceae > Vermiculatibacterium. The sequence continues at coordinate 813,383 of LT827126.1, read as the reverse complement.
GTTGCTGTCGTCCAAAAGGTAATCCTCAGACCACACCGCCCGGTAGATCTGTTCCTTGGTAAATACCTCTCCGCGGTTGCGGGCAAGGAAGTACAGGATGTCAAACTCCTTTGGCGTCAACAGGACTTCCTTTTCGGAACGGGTCACCTTCCGCAGTCTGGGATAGATGGCAAGCTCATCGCAGATGATGGTATCCTTTGAAGGAAGAATCGCCCCCTCCGTCCCCAATTCCAGCATGAGGGCTGTGACCTTTCCGCTCATCAGATCCTCTACGCCTTCCAGCAGTTCCTCTGTTCCAACAGCTTCCGGCGCTGAGGAGCGGAGCTTCTCATAGAGCCATTTTGCAAGAGAGGAATCCAAACTGACAAAGCCAATATCTTTTTTCATGATAGATTCCTCCTTTCTCAGAATGCCTCATGATATTTTTTGAAATACCAATCCTTCGCAAGGGAAACCAGCAGCAGATACAGCGCGACCGTACCAAGCAGAAATGCAAAGTAGGAGACGGGCAGCACGGTAAGGCCGATGACCTGTCCCACGGGCGTAAAGGTCAGGCCGGTAAAGAACAGGATCCCCAATATGGTAACAAGCATCACCGGGAAGGATGGCTTGCTTTGCAGCAGCGGCACTTTTTTTGTTCGCAGCAGATGCAATATCAGCACCTGCGTCCACATAGATTCCACAAACCAGCCTGTTTGAAACAGGGCGATAAATTTCGCCTGCTCCGCCGCTGAAAGTGCTCCGAAGCTGCCGCCGCAGACGGCAGGGCAGAGGACGAAAAACAAAAATGCAAAGGTAACGAGGTCGAAAACGGAGCTGATCGGTCCGAAGAAGCGCATAAAGCGGCCCAATGTCCGCCCGGACCACTCCAACGGCTTTTCAACGGCTTCACTGTCCACATTGTCCCAGGGAAGAACAAGGCACAGCGTGTCATAGAGCAGGTTGAGCAGAAGCAGCTGGACGGAGGTCATCGGGAAAAACGGCAGCAGTACGCTGGCGATCACAATGGAGAAGATATTCCCGAAATTGGAGGATGCCGTGATCTTAATATACTTGGACATATTGGCGAAGGCTTTGCGCCCTTCCAGAATACCTTCCTCCAATACATTCAGATCTTTTTTCAGCAGAATGACATCGGCGCTTTCTTTGACCGCCTCCGCAGCCGTATCCACAGAGATGCCAACATCGGCTTCTACCGTAGCGGGAAGGTCATTCATACCGTCTCCCAGGAAGCCGACTGTATGGCCGTTCTGCCGGAGCGTTTGCAGGATCTGTACCTTTTGCTTTGGGGACAGTTCCGCAAACACAGTTGTCTGCTCAATCCGCAGCGGCAGTTCATTGTCAGTGATAGAATCCAGCTCGCTGCCTGTTAAGGCCTGCGAGGTATCTATTCCCAAACGGCGGCAGACGGAAACCGCCACGCTTTTCTGATCTCCGGTCAGCACCTTGACGCCCACATGGAGGGATTTGAGTTTCCCGATGGCGCCGGCGGCGCTTTTCTTTGGCGCGTCAAAGAACACAAGGTAGCCCAGAAGGATCAATCCCTGTTCATCCTCGGCAGACAAGCAGCCCTTTTGCATCGGCTTGTAGGCAACCGCCAAAACCTTCATGCCGTCCTCCAGCATTTCATCTACCACAGCATGGACGTTGGAAAGGCCATCAGACCCCATGGGGCTTCGCTGCCCGTGATGCTCCACATATTCGCACCGGCTGCATACCTCATCGATACTGCCCTTGACGATAAGCAGGTTTTCGCCTTGTCCTTTCACAAGAACACTGGCAAATCTGCGTTCATAATCGAAGGGCAATTCATCCAGCTTTATATGCTGCTTTGCATACATTTCAAAATAGGAGTTTTGCCCCGGCATTTCGCTGCATTTTAGGATCGCCTGATCTAAATGGTTTTTCACGCCGGTATGATACAGACTGTTCAGATAAGAATAATCCAGGACCTGCCTGCTCTCGTTGCCTAAAATATCCATATAGTATTCCAATAACACCGTATCACCGGTGAGGGTACCAGTCTTATCAACGCAGAGGACATCCATACTGCCAAAGCTCTGCATGGCGTTGATGTTCTTGACAATGGTCTGCTTTTGTCCCATGACGGCGCTGCCGCGGGCAAGACAGGCATTGATGATCATGGGGAGCATCTCCGGCGTCAGACCTACGGCTACAGACAGCGCAAACAGGAAAGCGGCGAACCAATCGCCCTTTGTCAGGCCGCAGGCAACAAATACAATGGGAATAAGAACGACCATAAAACGGATCAGCACCCATGCGATAGAGCTTGCTCCCTTGTCAAATCCGTTTTTGAGGTTGCTCTCCGCATGGGTAAATCCCCCGTAAACCGTATCCTGCCCTACCGCCAGTACCACACCTTCGCCGTTTCCGCTCATGATGGTCGAGCCCATGAAGGCAATGTCGCGATAGTCGGCATAGGTATGATACGGCTGCTGAGGGAGCGTGTCCGCACACTTTTCCACCACCGCGCTCTCGCCGGTAATGACGGATTGAGATACAAACAGATCATTCGTCGCCGTCAAACGAATGTCTGCGGGAATCCGCTCACCCGCCGATAGGCGTACCCGGTCACCGACCACCAGTTCTTCGGACGAAAGCTCCGTCCATTCCCCGTTTCTTCGTACCGAAACATGGGAGTGGATCAAGCCTGTCAGGTAATCGGAGACCCGCTTTGCGCGCATCTCCTGTACGAACCTTATTACACCGCTTACCAGCAGCATCGTCAGAATGATCGGCACCGTTGCTATATTGCTGCGGAAGGTGGAAGGCGAAAGCACATCGGTCATAAAGGAGATTGCCGCCAATATGAAAAGGATGACGGTAAAGGGGTTGACGAAGGCCCGGCGCAAACGATACCATACGGTATCCGTTGACCGTCCCGTCAGGGTGTTCTCGCCGTATTTTTTTCTGCTTTCCCTCACCTGCTCATCGGTATATCCATCCTGGTCGATGTGAAAATCCTGATAAAGAGCATTTGCGTCTATATGTGCATAGCGGAGAATCCGCTTATGGATCGAATCATTACCTCTCATTCAGCCTACCTCCCATGCCATTTGATGATTATTATAGCATACAGTAGTGCCTTTTCAGGGGTAATAATCTTGCTTTTTTCTTGTTTTTGCATTTTATGCCTTCAATAGCACACAAGTAGAAGCGGCAATTTACCGCTCCTGCTCGTGGCGTCCGGGTTTCTTTTGTTGTAGGGGGTGTGCTTGTGGCTTTTGCCGCTGTCGCTTGCGTTCTTCGGCGGCACGCAGCTCTGCTTCCTCGCCCAGCCGGTCGGAAACATCCCGCTTACTCAGAATTAAATTTATAACCATAGCCAATTACTGTTTTTATATATTCATGACCCTTGCAATATGGTTTTAGCCTTTTGCGTATTTGAAAAATTGTGTTTTCTACTGCGTGCAAATGGTTATTTGTAGGTTCATGCCAAATCTTTTCATAAATCTGTTCTTTTGTGAATGTGGTTTGAGGAGATTGCAGTAACAGATAAAGCACTTCAAATTCGTTTGTCGATAAATAAACTTCCTGCTGTTCTAGTATTACGCAATGCCGCTTAACATCAATATGTAAGGTGTGATTTGTTTGCTTTAATCCCCAAAATTTTTGTGCCAATATTCGGCCGTTTGCAATTTGTTCAAGCAGCAAGGATAATTCATTGAATTTTTTAACTTCCCTCAATTTTTTATATAGGTTGACAGTTATCGTACATCCATATATGTCCTTATCAAAACTGAAAATATGAGTTTCGATTGAAACAGGGCTATCATTATCAAGTGTGGGGCGTGTCCCAATATGGGTAACACCATAATATCTCTTATTGCCTAAAAGAATATCTGCCACATATACCCCTGTCTTTGGCAAAAATATATTTTTTTCTATTTCTATGTTCGCGGTAGGTGTTCCCACATGCTTTCCAATACCTCGTCCATGTATAACGATTCCTGTTAGTGTGTAAATAGGCTCATTCATATTTTCTTTCATTTCGATCCTCATATAACCCCATTCATTGATAGGATAATCAAAACACAAGTCACAATAATAAAACTTGCCAGTATAAGCAGACCAGTATGTTGCTGCCTTGCTTCTTTTTCCAAAGTAGAAACATATCCACTTTTTCTTAAAGCGGTAACTATGGGCTTATACAGTAAAAATGTAATGGATGCATTTAACCCACCTTTCAACAAGTTAAATGGAAGAAAGGCAGGGAGTAACAATTCCACAACCGCTTCTCTTGGATACCCCATATAAAGTGGTGTTACCAAATAGTTCCACAGCAGCATAACAATAACCGTTATTAGCCACCCCGATGCCAGACCAATCAGTGCACCAGATAGAGTGTGCTTTTTTTTGTAAATGACAGACGCCGTACACGCAAAAGATAGTGTTTGTACGATATTCATGATACAACCTAATATTCCGGTATCGCTTACTGTAATCATTTCAAGGGTTGCCACAATGACAGATACGATACAGGAAGTCATCGGTCCCCAAATAAAGCCGCCCAAAGTTACAATAACATCTGATGGGTCATACTTTAAGAATAGAATAATCGGAATTCTGCCAACAACCATAGTGATATAAGTGATTGCACATAGCATCCCAATAACTGTGATTCTTTTTGTTTTACTGTTCATAATTGCTTTCCTCCGTGACAAAAAATTAACACCCAAAAGAAAAGGTCTTTCAGGTGTTAACATTATAATTAGGCCACAGAAAAGAAAGTAAGCCCCTTAAAATCTGCGGAAATCTAACTATATCTTCTTTCATCCAGACTATACTGTTGGTTTTGGAATTACACCAAATCGTGCGTTTTACGCTCGCGGACTTTACCGCCAATCGGGAATTTCACCCTGCCCCGAAGACACTTTTATTCAGTTGTTTCCCCGCAATTATAACATCAACCACTTTTGGAAGCAATGAGTTGAAGAAAGTTCGGAAGCATTTCGGAAATCATGTCATACTCAGTTACAGTTTTTCATACGAAACTAAGTCAGTGAGTGGAATCCTCAGATGGTCATGTCTTTCTGTATCTGCAGCTTCTTCATTTCCATAACCGATTACTAAAATATTGATTGGCTCTAAATTATCGGGCAAATCAAATTCTTTCCGGATAACATCAGGCTGAAAGTAACATACCCATACGGTACCTAAACCTAATTCTGTTGCCTCCAACATCATATGGTCTGTTAGGATAGCTGCGTCAATGTCTCCAGTTTGTTTTTGGTCAAATGGGCGAACCCATGCTTTGTTATGATCTGCACATACAATAATTGCAAGAGGAGCATTATAAATATTTGCCCCTTTGCTGATTTTTTCCAGTCCCTCTTTGCTTTCTACTGCAATTAAGTGAACCGGCTGTAAGTTTGCTGCTGTTGGTGCAACATGAGCAGCCTGCAAAATTTTATCAAGCTTCTCTTTTTCCACTTTTTTGCTGCTGTAATTGCGTACAGAATACCGTTTTTTTGCAATCTCAATAAAATTCATCATGGTCAATCCTTTCTTGGTGTTGTATAATTTAATTGACATATTCAATCGTCGTACTAATTTTAACATGGTGCAGTAGAATAACAAGATTGCACTTTTCAGGTAGATACTTCCCTCAAAGAAAGTACCCCAAAAGGAGTGAATTCATAAAAATGAATTATCAAAAAGATCAATTTAGTTGCCCAGTGGAAGCCACACTTTTTCTAATCGGAGGAAAATATAAACCTCTCATTCTTTGGCATTTGATAGAAAAACCTTTGCACTACATGGAATTACAACGCTTAATTCCAAAAGCCACACCTAAAATGCTTTCACAACAACTTCACGATTTGGAAGAATGTGGCATGATTCATAGAGAAGTAATTCCAGAAAAACCACCTAAAACTTTGTATTCTCTTACCGCTTTTGGAAAAAGTATCATTCCGGTATTAGATTCTATGTGTAACTGGGGAATACACTTTCTTGAAGGATTGGATATTACGCCGCCTTGTGGTTCAAAACTGTAAATAGTCTATTTTGGGAAGAGTAGACTGCCGTTTGTCGAATTTATATATGTTTTTCAAGTAACACAGGAAGCAATACTTGCAGCCTTGTTTCTAAAAAAACGAAGCGCCGGACAGAGCCAATCGGCATATGTCCGGCGTTTCCTATATCACGGATTCAAATTTATATCCACTGCCCAGTACAGTCCGGATATAGCCACCCTTTGGTGTATCCGGCGTCAACTTGCGCCGGATCTGACCGATGACACTGGCAACGGCGGTGCCGCAATGTTCACCGTCTCTATCCCATACGGCCTCATAAATCTGGCTGGCTGAGAATACCCAGCCAGGATGACGAGCCAGATATGTAAGGACAGCAAACTCATGGTGAGTCAGAGTAACAAGTTGACCGCTGCAAGATACCGTCTGCTCCTTCAGCCGAATTTCAATATTGGGGAAGGAGAGACAGGTATCAGAGAGCGGGAGAGCAATACGGTCAAGCTCTGGTTCGTTTGCAATGGCGTTTATAATTTTTTTGAGTATATGTTCTTTGTGGTCTGTAACAGATAATATCAAAAGTTTCCCCATATTGCTCACATCCTTTGTTTGTAGTAAATATGGAACGCTGCTGCGCCGGTGGCCGCCAACTGTACCAGAATCAGCACCGCGAACAGGCCGAAGCTCTCATAGTAGAACAGTTCATCCCAAAACAGGAGAATATCACAGAGAGCAGTCAAGGCAACCGTCCAGCGGACATACCGGGCCAGCCATTGCCGGAACACCAGCACAAGGACAACTGGCGGGACGATCAGCAGCGTCAGATTTAAAATCAAGGTCGGGGTCAGTTCCATTGCGTTGCCTCCTCACTTTTGTTGATAAGGTCATTGTAAAACCCAAATGTCCGCGAAATGTTACAGCGGCCAAAAAATTTCATTGAAAATCGGGGTGAAATGTTACAACGCTCGGACATTTCAAAAATTTCCTTGAGGAACGGTAAAAAAGCGGGGTAGCACAGGCCACCCCGCCGATTCCATACAGTTATTATTCCGTTCTCAACCGTTCCACCAAAGTATCTTTTTCAATGGATCGGCTAACTCCATAGCTAATGCAAATCTGCAACCCGACGAGCAAAATGGAGAATAAAAGAACCGGGAATATATTAAACTCAAAAAGGATAAATTTCAGGGCTAATACCTTATTTGCCAAATAACATAGCAAGGCACCTACTGTAACGCCCAAAAAGGTTGCCAATATTGCAGACTTTACACTAATGCTCATTCCCTCTCGGTAAAGCATTTTTCTTAGTTGTTGATTTGTCATTCCAACTGCCTGCAAAAGAGCAAATTCCCGTTTACGGACAATAGCGCTGCTGATCAGCATATTCACCATGTTTAATAACCCGAAAAGAATTACAAATGCAGAAATACCGTACAGACTGCTTGTGGTTGCCTTTATGAATCCTCTAATTGTAGAAAATTCTTCATTGTAAATTTTGAGCCTCAAATTTGGATTTCCGCTTATAAGCGCCATTATCCCATCTTGAACAGATTCCTTATAATCCGGGTCACAAAAAACGGATAAATGTGATGTATTATTATAAGGGGAAAGTTCTGCTATTGCTTCGCTGGTACAATAGAACAACCCTGTTGATGGGAAGTAAGCAATCCCGGCAACGGTAAAAGTTTTTTCAATGGTTTGTCCGGCAACATCAAAATGGAATAATAGTGTATCCCCAATTTTCAAATCGCCATAGTTTGTATCACTTCGATCTGTACGGTATTTATTGACAACTATGCCATCCAGACCGACTTCATCATAATTGATTGTACCGTCCACAAGTTCACTTGCATTAGCAACAAGTTCTGGTGATAGACTGTTTACAGTTTCTAAATTGTCCTCTGGCGAATCGTAGACAACTTTTGATTCTACTAAGCGGCCCACGACACATCCATCCAATACAATCTTTTCTACGCCGGGAATTTTATATATTTGTGCCTGCAAATCCTCTGATAGAGGATTGTCTTGAATGATAGTCGGAAAACGCTCATAAAAGTTATCCATCTGTATGCCAATCTGGAAATCCTCGTCTAATGGATAGCTTTGTCGTAACATAGCTGGAAGATTGATGGAAGAAATGAGGATAGCTAATGCAATCATCAAGGTTCCACTAATGCTCAACGAAATAATTGACATACGGTTTTTCTTCTGATTCATTTTCAGGTTGCTTTGCGCCAAAGTGTTTGGTGTAATCCGCTTCAATGTTTTGTGTCCTTGTCCGACCTTTTCCCCTTGAAATTTCATTGCTTCAATAGGAGAAGTTTTGGCAAGAAGTTTCGCTGGCTTTCTCAAAGCGAACTTGATAACAGCAAAAATCAAGAAACCAGACAATAAAACAATCGCCATATCATATAAAAGCCATCGTACCCCGGAGAGAATAACTACAATCAAAATAGAAATCAATGCTCCCAAAGGGATAAACCGTAATGCCAGTAAATTCCCCTGCATTTTCAAAAAGTAACGCAACTGTTTTTTCGTCGTCCCTAATGAAATAAACTGGGCATACATAGGCATCGAATTGACAATGGAAATATAAAAAATACTGTAAATTACAAAGCTGCTGGCGAACATAATGAATATCGCAAAAAAGATAATACCGACCGCCACAGCACCATCAATATAGATTCCATCAATATATCTGTCATTTAGTATGATGTCAAAATCTTTAATACCTTCGGCTTCACCCTTACTTTTTAAGAAATCTTTTTGAGTGTCAGGACTCATATCGGCTTTTTCCGAATTAAGTGAAACTAATACATCAACAGTCGAGGCAGTTTGTGTGCTGTAAGTTAAAGAAAGCTCGCTGTACTGTTGTGCGTATTCTGTGCGGAAATGATCAGAGGTCAGAATATAAAACTGTTTTCCTTTTTCCTGCGTTTTGTTTTGGATAATGCCGCAAACAGTAAATGTGTTTTCTTTCAATTCGTTTGTCAAGGTGTCTACATATTCAAAGGAAAATGAATCACCTAATACCAATTTGTGAATAGACAGATAAGTTTCAGATACAAGTACCTCTGTATTGCTTTGCGGTAGGTTTCCATCCATCAGTTCAAAGCCCAAAAAGGACATTGCCGAATCATCCATGTATGCCAGATCAGTGCGCCCATCACTGTCCACAATATTGCCAAAAGTTTTGTAAACACCAACTGTTTCAAAATCATTATCGGTCTGTAACTTGTTTTTCGTATCTTCGCTCACAGCGCGAAACATAGCATGATAAGGTGCTTGTGTGGATTGTTTCAGTGCGTCATTTACTAAAATCGAAAAGACGGTTGCCATTAGGCAAGTCGCAATTACAATAATAATTGCAGTGATTAAAGTCTTGAGCTTATGCTCCTTTAGGTCAGCTTTCGCCAGTTTCTTTATAATGGTGCTGGTGTCATTCTCAAAAGGCCATGTCATAGCTTGCCACCTCCTTATTCCACAATTTTTCCGTCCTCAATGCGGACAATCCGATCTGCAAGGCGGGCTATGTCGTCATTGTGGGTAATCATCACAACAGTTTGCCGGAATTCCGCACTGGTGCGCTTGATAAGCCCCAGCACCTCGGCGCTGGTCTTGCTGTCAAGGTTGCCGGTCGGCTCGTCGGCCAGCACAATAGCCGGTTTGGTAATCAGGGCGCGGGCAATCGCCACACGCTGCTGCTGGCCGCCGGAGAGATTGTTCGGCATATTTTTCAGTTTATCTTCCAGCCCCAGCAGGTGAACGATCTCGTCCAAAAACTTCTGATCCACCGTGTCCCCGTCCAGCTCCACCGGCAGGACGATGTTCTCATACACATTCAGGATGGGAACAAGGTTATAGTTCTGGAAGATAAAGCCGATGTTGCGGCGGCGGAAGATGGTGAGCTGTTCGTCGTTCTTCTTTGCCAGTTCTTCGCCCCGGACAGTCACGGTTCCGCTGGTGGGAGTGTCCAGCCCGCCCATCATGTGAAGTAGGGTAGACTTGCCGCTGCCAGAGGTTCCCACAACGGCCACAAATTCACCGTCATTTACAGAGAAGTTCACACCGTCAAGGGCGCGGGTGATGTTCGGTTCTGTGCCGTAATACTTTTTCAGATCAATCGTCTGCAAAACGCTCATACTCAAAACTCCTTTCAAGGCTTTCTGCCTGTTGATAAGGCTATTGTAAAACCCAAATGTCCGCGAAATGTTACAGCGGCCAAAAAATTTCATTGAAAATCGGGGTGAAATGTTACAACGCTCGGACATTTCAAAAAAATTTACGGCGGGCAACCGGAAATGGCCGTCCGCCGCGTTCTATTTTGTAGGCAGCATAATGGAAAATTCCGAACCTTTTCCTGGCTCCGAAACCACTTTGATGTAGCCGCCCTGCCGTGTTACGATCTCGCGGGCCAGATACAGGCCAATGCCCACGCCCTGCTGTTCGTGTATTTCTTCCTCACGATAAAAGCGCCGGAAGATGGCGGCCTGATTGCTTTCGGAAATGCCCTTGCCGGTGTCGGTCACTTTGATCTCCACATACATTTCCCACTGCACCACCGACACAGCGATTTTCCCGCCTGCCGGGGTGTACTTCACCGCATTGTCCAGCAGGTTAAAGAGGGCTTCCGATGTCCACTTGCTGTCATGGGAAACGGTCAAATCCTCCGGGCAGTCCACGGACACGGCAATTTTCTTTCTCTCCGCTGCATACACGATCCCACTCATGGCCTGCGCCACGGTATCAAATAGGCGGCCCAGCTTCTTATCCAACTGGATCACGCCCGTTTCCAGCCGGGAGGTTTTCACAAGGGCCTGAAAGAGAAAGTCCAGCTTATCCGTCTGGCTGCGGATTCCCCGGATAAAGTCGGTGCGCTCCGCCTCGGTCATGGGCTTTTCCAGCAGGGTGTCCGTCGCCATTTTCAGATTGCTTACCGGCGTTTTCACCTGATGGGAAATATCTGATACAAGGGTCTGTAACTCCTGCCGTTCCTCGTCCACCCGGCGGCGGTTCTCCTGCATGATCTGGTAAAGCCTTGCCAGCCGGTGTCCGATTCTGGCAAGCTGGGTTTCGCTGTCCTCCGGGCGCTGGGGCGCTTCATTCCCGGCGATCATGTGGTCTAAGGTCTGGCACAGGTCAGCGGTAAACTGTGACAACCGCTTTCCAAACGCCTGCGTCAGTACAAAAATCCCCACAAGGGCGCACAGCAGCAGCGCCCCGCCCGTCAGCAGCACCGCCGTCTGTTTCGTCACAAAAAACAGGGCTATGGTGATCCCGGACATGGAGAGGACAAGCCCTATTGCCACCCGGCCAAACAGCCGCTTTACCGATAGGTTCTTAACCTTCATTTTGCCTCGCCTCCCGTCCATTGATAGCCCATGCCATAAATGGTCTTGATGTAGGGTGCGCCGCCGTCGGATTCAATCTTGCTGCGAATCCGGCTGATGGAGGTTGTCAGGGTGTGTTCGTCTACAAACCTCTCGTCTATATCCCACAGCTTTTCCAAAAGCTGCCCACGGGTCAGCACTTGCCGGGGATTTTTGCGGAACAGGTTCAGCATTTTGTACTCCATCGGGGATAGGGTCAGGGGCTTGCCGTTTAAGGAAGCTGTCTGCTCCGAGAAGTCCAGAAACAGCCGCCCGTCGTCGTAAATGTCCTTGGCCGGTTTGTGGTGTTCCAGCATGGCGAACATGGCTTTGATCTTCCGCTGCAAGGCCCCGATCACAAAGGGCTTTGTGATGTAGTCCACCGCGCCCACCTCATAGCCCCGTATCTGGTCGCTCTCCTGATCGTTGGCGGTCAGGAAAATCACGATGGTGTCCGGGTGCTGGGGCTTTATCAGCCTGCACAGCTCAAAACCGTTGCCGTCCGGCAGGTTGATGTCCAGCAGCACCAAATCAAATTCCCGCTGGCGGATAGCTTCGGCTGCGGTTCTGGCATTTAGAGTAGAAGTCACGCCGTAGCCGTCTGCGGTCAGGTTATAGGCTAACATCTTATTCAAAAAACTGTCGTCCTCGACAATTAAAATCTGCTTCATATTCTCACTTCCTTTGCTTTTTGCAGATAGTATAACAGGCAAATGTCCGCGAAATGTTACAGCGGACGGATTTTTTCAAAAAATCTATCAGCAAAATATAGCTCTATTAAAAAGCAGCACCAAAGAAGATATTTTCATATTCCTCCCGGTGCTGTTTATATATTATTTCAGCTTATCCTTATTATCTTCTTGTTTCTTTTTATCCCGATATTTCCGTATGAGTTTATTACGGATAGGAACGCCAACACCAATCAAAAGCACAACTGCCAAAATTGTGAAATCCATACAATCACCTCACATTTCCTTATTCTTCATAACCCGAATGGACAAGAAGATTGAAACCGCATACATCACGACAATAGCAAAAACCGCAAGCAAAACAAGAAGTATCGGAGAAGATTCAACGACTGAAATAATTGAGTTCCCGATAGCTGGCATTTTAGAGAGAAGAAGTAAAGTCACCAAAAAACCGGCCACTGGAATATACATAAATACCCGTCCTTTGATTGAGCCGTACTTGTAATATCCCGGAATCTGGAACACGGTATAGAGTGCAAATAAGAATACTCCTGCAATAGCGGCAGTTACAATATCAAATACGCCAACTGTTTCACCCAGCACTTTCAAGACAAGCGGCTGTGCAATCAAAGAAATAATCAAGGAAAGAAGCCCCATTGCAAGGACGAAAACATAGCGTCCGATCACAAGCTCACTTTTACGAACAGGTAAAATACCAAACAGACGATCCATACTGTTTTTTTCTGTGATGGAAAAGGTATATCCCGTCGTCATGGCAATAAAGCACATAGCAAATGATACCCCTGTCAGCAAAGAACGATTGATTGCGGCAAACACAATCGGCAGAAGCAGGGTGAAACAAATTGTCTTAAAATATGGTTTTACCAATGCAATATCTAATTTTGTGGATTTCAAAATATTACTCATAATCGTCACCTTTCTTGCTTGTAAACACTACAATTTCATCAATGGTGGCAGGCTCAACGGTCAGGTTAGGGAAACCGCTAATATCTTCGGTTTTCATCAGCGCCTCAAATCCCGTAGGGAATGTACGAATACCAGCCGCCTTATTTTTCAGATCATCGGACAGTTCCTCAATTCCACCTTTTACAATGCGGAACATATCTACAAAATCATCTTTGCTGCCAGTAAAGTACAGCTCGCCATAACTGATGTAGGTAATATAATCGGCTGCACGCTCCAAATCGCCTGTGATATGGGTGGAGAACAAAACACTATGCTCGCCATCTTCAATATACTCTGAAAGAATTTTCAAAAGTTCATCTCTGGAAACCGGATCAAGTCCACTGGTCGGCTCGTCGAGGATCAGCAGTTTGGCGTCGTATGAAAACGCACAAGCAAGCATTAACTTCATCTGCATACCTTTGGAAAGTTCTTTTACCTTTTTGGTTGGTGCAATGTGAAATTTCCGTAACATATCCGCAAATTTCTGGCTGTCCCAATTTGGATAAAATACCGAAATGGATTTTTCAACCTGCGACACTTTCCAATCATCACTGAAATAATTTGTATCGAAAACAACGCCCAGCTCTGATTTTACTTTTTGTTCTTCTGCGATATTATCCAGCCCCATCACTTTGACTGTGCCGCCGGTGCGCTTGAGCATATTCAAAATCAGTTTGATTGTCGTTGTTTTGCCAGAACCATTCGGGCCGATCAAGCCCATAATATATCCCTTTGGCAAAGTAAAGCTGATATTGTGAAGTTGAAAAGAATCAAAAGATTTTGAAAGATTCGTTACCTCTAAATAATTAGTCATCTGTTTTTACCTCCGTTAAAATGTCCAAAAGGCGATGTAATTCCTCTGTGGATAGATTTGCCATTCTTGCAGCTTTTATTGCTTCGGTGAGATTGTTTTCTACTTTGCAAATAAGCTGCTCCTTAATCAGTTCTGAACCAGACCCCATTACGAAACATCCGCGCCCCTGCACATTTTTAACAAAGCCCTCTTGCTCTAATTCTGTGTATGCCTTTGTCACTGTTAAGACGCTGATCTTTAAGTCTTTGGCAAGTGTTCTAAGGGAGGGTAAAGTTTCTTCGGCTTGAAGCTCGCCAGATAAAATAGCCGCCTTGATCTGCTGTTTAATCTGCTCGTATATGGGAACGCCAGATACATTTGAAATAATCAGTTTCATTTCTGCATCCTCCGTGTGTTTTAACTGTTATGCTGTTGTGTATAATAGTATAACACGAGAGGCGTATCTTGTCAATATTTCAAGGGGGTGGCAATAATTTCCTATGTCTATGTTTCGGGATATGAATTATAAAGTTTAATCTTCCTGCATATAGCAACATTTCATTGAGAAAATATGAAATATACAATGTAGATGGGTGGTGCTATATGGCAAATATTAAAGATTGTCTCGGCTTTGAAACTTTCGGCGCAGATGTAAAAGCGGCGCAGAAAGTCAAGTAGTTATCGCGTAAGACGCTGGCAGAACAGGTCAATATCGGCTGGCGCTATCTTACCAACCTTGAAAACGATGACACGATTCCCAGCTTGCCGGTTATCATACAGCTTAATCTGGAACGAAATGTATATTGATATAATGGTAAAGTTAATGGTGCAGTATATACTTTGAGAAAAAAGCACCGAATACAGAGCCGATAGGCATACTGTATCCGGTGCGTTGTAAATTTTTAACCTTTCAGATAGTAATGAACATAGACATTATAATCTCGATGCCGGGTAATCAGCCGCAGCCAGATACAAAAGTGGGCAGTTTCCGAATACAGATTGAATTCGGTGGGCTCGCTGGTGGGCTGGGCGTACCCTCGGCAGAACCGTGTCAGGGTGTCCAAATTCCGAAACTCCGGCAGTTGGAACAGCGCATTCTGGAAAGCATCAATTTCACGGGCAACTTCTAGAACAGGCGTATCCTTTTGGCACTGATGCCAGGTGGTCCACCATTTCCATCCATCATAATCAGAACGGGAATAGGCTATCTCGCTGGCAGGGCGGGAGCCTTGCTGAAACAGATATTCAAAGGTGCAGGAAGTAGTCAGTAGCGGATCTTCAAAATCGGTCTGCTGCTGGCTCAAACCGTTTTTGACAGCTGCCCATTCTGTTAGAGGGAGTGGGTAACGGTTGGCATCACGCAGGGCTTCATCCATACCGCACGCCTCGCAGATATGGACATCTGCATAGCGGCTCAGGGCGTTGATGACCAGCCTGCGGTCCAGCGGCTGACCACACCGAAGACACAAGGGTGGTTGCTCCGCCTCTGGGGTAAACAGCAGTTTGTCCTGCTGCCACATGGTTTCTAACAGGGATTTAGGATAGATACGGATCTTCATGATGATGTCCTCCTATTTTATCGTGTTTAATATTCGTACCGTTTCCTTCGGTCTTCAGACCAGGGAGGGTAGACACGCAGCTCATCCTGGAACATGGTCATCAGATCGCCTGCCATGTCCTCTTTGCGCCGGTAGATGCACTGCTTCTCCGTACCATCGGCATAGCGGATGGTAGTCTGGAGTGCGGGACCTTTCTGTGTGAAGATGAATTTGCGGCCATGAGAAGGGTCAGATGCCTCAATCCAGAGGGGCAGGGTGGTGGAAACCCCATCTGGACACCGCCAGCCGCTGTAATCAGTGTAGCTGAACCCATTGATTTCTCGTGCCAGTCTGCGCAGGGCAAGATACAGCCGCTCAAAGCGGCGCCCCAGCTCGCCTTTCTGATGCCGGATGTAGAGGGTGTGCCCCTCATGGTCCAGGCCATCCAGTTCTTTGCCATAAAACAGGTATTCAGGGTAAAGACAGCCATTCGATTCAAGAATTTGTCCGGTAGGTTCCGCAAGGTGATTGTCTGATAGCCAGACCGGAAAAAGTCCGTCTGCGGCTTTTATATTGATGAAAGCGCAGTGGTCGGGGCGGATTCCGGTTAAGTTGGTGGTAAGGGTTTCCCAAAAAATCAGGATGCCGTGATCCTTTTCATAAAGTTTGATGGCGAGATTGCCGTTGGGATATGTACTGATTTTCAAAGTCAGCTGGGCTCGGTGTTCGCCCAGCGTAAATGCGAGAGTATTCATAAGCGTTTTCCTCCAAAGAAGCACCGGACGCCTGCAAAAATGCAGATTGCCGGTGCTTCTTAGTGTGTGTTCCGGACAAGGAAACCGGAGCAGGGAGAGGAATGCAGTTCCTCTCTGGTCATCGTCAGCTACACAGCCAAAGTCTTTGACTCGAACTGATAGCGCAGAACCTGAGCCAGCTTTGTCCTGTTTTCACAAGTAATGCGATAGGTAGGGCCATAGTTACGCCCCTGTTCATCCATCCTTCGAATGGAAATGCTAAATCGGGTGCCCTCCTGGGTGATCCACAGACGCCTGCCCGTGGCAGTATCTTCAGCAATAATCCATAAAGGGCACTGCATGGTCATGTAGGTTTGGGGGTAAGCACGCCAGCCGCTGCGGTCATGGTAACAGAAACTGGGGGTAGTCTGCCGCCTTTCATTCAGTACATCATAAACTGCCTTATATTTCATGCGCTGCACCGCCTTTCAAAGTTTTTCAGGTAGCCTGCATACCCTTCCGGGTCCAACTCCTGCAGCCGGTTGGCACGAAAACGATATTCAGGATAGGTGCAGAACCCACTCTGCATGGTGCGACCGGTTGGGATAGCCAGACCATGTCGTATGAGCCAGGTGGGAAATTTCGAATCGGCATTGGTGTCGATAAAGGCATGGTCTTTTTGCCGTTGGCCGGGCAGGTTGACGGTGAGAGTCGCCCAGGGTTCCGGGTCACCGCTTTCCCATGTCACCATTTGTATGGCAAGGTTTCCATTCAGGTAGGAAGTCACCTGCAGCTGGATGGGGTGCGTGGCACCAAATTTCTTGTAAGGCAAGGTAACAGGTGCAGCATCGGTATCAGGCTCTCCGTCCTCTACGCCCAGTTCCCAACTAAGGGACAAAATCTGGCTCTGGCTCAGCGTGCGGGTATATTTCTTTGCGTATTTTGGCTTGAAGAGCAGGGCACCGTCCTGCAGGAGCAGCTTTCCTTCTTTTTGGTCCTGAATACAGCGCAGGCCATGCAGACGGGGCTTTGCGCGCTCCACCGCATCGTGGATCTTTGGATGGTCAAACCATATGGAATACTGTACGGCTACATCGAGATTAGGATGCTCCTGAAAGCGTGAGCATAGGAGATCCAGCACCTGTTGACAGACTTTTCTTCGTTTCTCCAGCGTCTGACGTTCGTTAAAGGTCAGCGTGAAATATGAGAAATCCCGTTCGGATGCGTCTGCGGCGCCGTTAAAGGGATTACACCAGAAGTACAGATCCCATCGGTCGCTGCCATAGGACACAGGGATATTTTCGTCATACTGGTAGCAGACAAAGTCTTGTGCGATGGTTTCCATGACGGGTTTCATTGCTGCGCTGCTCTCCAAACTTGCCTGACGGATATACTGCTCCCATTCTTCGCGGGTGTGGCTGTCATAAAACTGTTTGTTTGCTGCTGCCTCTGCTTCGGTGCATAGAGACTGCAGGCGTAGGGAGTGGACGTCTTCTTTGGCATAGCCTTTTTCAAACCATCTGGTATCAATATTCATATGAGAACGATTTTCGTGAATTTTCATTTTGCATCCTCCTTGTGTATAGTTGCTGCATTTTTTGACGCAGTGTGGTCATTGGTCTTTCCAGTCATAGAGCCGACCATTTCTTTCAGACTGGCGATATACTGCTTCCATGCCTGCCTGGATTCTTCAGCACGCTTCAACTCGGCAAGCTGTTCTTCCGGCGACAGGGCTTCAAACTCGCATTGGTGGCAGTCGCTATCAATATCCTGAAAGATGCGGTTTAGGATGGAGAGAGCCAGCTCTGTAACAGTGGGGTTGTGTTCATCAATCGCCTTTCGACCCTGACGGAACAATTCCAGATAGCGCCCATACTGCTGTTCGCTGATGAATTCCCAGCCGTAGGCTTCCTGGATGTCACTTTCGCTATGGTATTGCATAGCCGCTTCAAATTCTGCCTCGCGGTCTGCGGCTTCCTTTTCGATGTGCCGCCTGAGCTTGGCGCGGATGCGCTCCAAGTCTTTGAGCAAAAGCTTGCAGGCTTTGGCCTCCATGAGATAACCGTGTGCTTCGCTGTTTAGATATTGCTGAGATGTTTTTTTCATGCGGCAGCTTCCTCCTTGGATTTGGATTGAACAAAGAGCAGGAACCCTTCGCTGGTATCCTCCAGAAGCTGCCATGTGCCATCCCGCCAGACACAGGCGGTTGCATCGTTGTAGACTTCCGGCGTCTTGGGCGGGTCGTCAAAGCATTCCGGCGTCACATAAAGGCACATATGTCCCATGTAGAAGGGCTGCAGAGCAGCTTCTATCTCTTTGCGCAGGGCAAGGGCGAGTGATTCGATCTCGTCAATATCCTGACGCTGAAAGGCAGCATCTGAGATCTGTTTGAGCCGTTTGGTTTGCTTCACAGCTGTATCGATATAGGGTACAGCCTCATCAAAGTATTTGTGTTTGATTCACATACCGTCGAATACCAGAAAACGGGTATAGGCGGTAGCGGCTTTACAGATGTCTTGCCGCAGGGCATCAAATGGTTTTTTGTACTTGGTTTTCAGCACCTCCATGGATACGACCTGCAGATTGCGCCGCAGGGTTTCCAGGTGGTTCACTAAAGTGGTGCGTAGTTCATCTCGTTCCATAGGCATCCTCCGTGGGTAGCTTCCGGGCGGCTATCCGCGCCGGAAGTGGCGGCAGTGCTTATGCACATTGGCGTGGACAAACGCATAGCGCTTGCAGGCCGGCAATCGGTTACGTTCTCTGGGGGATTGTCGGGCAACGCTTGCATGATACTTTTTAGCAGATGCTTTTATAGGTTTATTCGAGTTCAGGTTCCCAAGGGGTATCTTCCTCATAAGGCGCAGCCTCCTTTTCATTGTCAGTGGACTTGCCGGCAGCCCGTACCGTCAGCAGAAGGGCATCTTCTCCGACATCATTGCTGTGGGACTTTCTGGCTCGTTTCTTTTTGCATCTTTCCACGGCTTTGTCATAGTCGTAGCCGATACCAGCTTGCAGTTTATCCGCAATTTTACGCAGCTTTTCGGCATGGTACTCATAGGTAGCACGATGGAATCCAGTCAGCTCCCACTGATCGCACACCGATTCCAGAAGCCGGACATAGTCCCACAGTGCGTTGACTGTTTTGTAGATATCGCCATAGCAGGTAGTAAAGGTATGGACGCCATCAAGATCCCGAAAGCAAAAACTCAGTTCTTCCCCCAAAAACTGTTCCAGTTGGACTGATTGTGCGATCATTGGCCGAAAAGCTTCCTGGGGCAGTTCGGGCAGTCTGTTCTCATCCATTATTATCCTCCCCATGTTCTGGTACTGGCGGTTGTGGGCCTAAGCCTGCCGCAAACATCTGCACAGCGGTACGGTAACCAGAGGCGTATGCCTGCTCCAATACAGCAGAATTGCGGCATTGTACCGCAGTCTGATACTGTTCAAAAGCGATGGACGCCTCGTTGGAGAGCAGCGGAAGCAGAGCTTTTTCTTTCTGATGTACTGCCTGGTTAAAAGGCGCGAGGCGTTTATCGGGCTTGAACACATCTGCTTCATATTCGCCATAATAGAGCGAAGTGAGAAAGCGTGGGTCTGCCGGAAAGGATATAGCAGATGGTGCAGGGCGGGAAAGCGCCGCCGCAATATCTTTGAGTGTGTTGATCAGTGCAGGGAGCTGAACATTAAAAAATCTTTGCCCCATTGCTGTTTCGTGTAAATTCATAGAATAAGGCCCCCTTTCTAAAAAAGCCATTTGCCTTTTACTGTTCCCCGGCAATCCGGTGCAGGTCTGCTAACAGGTGCCGGTTATTCTGCTCATACTGAGGCTGAAAAGGCTGGTCTAAATCAAAATTGTAATAGCGGTAGTAGAGCACCTTGAATACAATGCCCTGCCGCATGGTAGGGTCAATGGCGCGCATCAGTTTGCCCAGTTCGGTAGCAATCTCATATTCCCGCTTCACATATTCTTTGTCTTCCCGCTTAAAATTCTGATACAGCCAGTCCTTGACGGATACCCGGCTGCCGGTAAAGTGGCTCCAGTGCCGGTCCAGACACAGGCAGTATTCAAAATCGCGGCCACGCTCCCCTGGACCTACGGTAAGAGGATAGATACGGCAGGTACGGGTACGGGTAGGGTAGACGGAACAGCGCCCATCCGTAAGGAAGATGCAGGAGCCGTTGGGGGTGTTTGTCTTGAGCATATAGATAGGGAAGCCTTCTTCGGTCAGAGGTTCCGGATCGCAGTAGCGGAACAGAAAATCCTCTATTCCTTCGATGGGCTCACCTTTTGTCCGGAGGTAGCGAGCCAGACGGTAGGCATCCAGACTTTCCACCATTACACAGCCTTCGATATTGCGGCAGCACGCCCCGCATTGACGGCAGGAAAAGGTAAACTGGTCTTTGGGGCGGACTGGTTGGATCTCATTCATGATTTCTTCATTCATTTTGTTCCTCCATAAAAAGAGCCGTGACGGAATGGTATCCGCCACGGCCAAAACTTGTGGAATAGTCAGCGGGAGCCGGCTGTTCCAATCCATTTACAGCCCCTTCACGCACATGCGGCCAATCTCACAGGGAGCGGACTGACAGCCGCCAGCGGAAAAGGGGACATGGAGAGGTGGTAGTGGGAGTTCTGCGTTTCAAAACGGACGCAATCCTCCGACTCCTCCAGAATTGCTACCACACGCGAAGTGTGGTAGATGTTTCCTCCGGCGTGCAGAAGCGCACCTCGCCCAACAGACAGTGGACGCAGCAGAGAACCATTCAAAACGATCTGTTTCTTTTCTTTCTTCATTCGGTTTGACCTCCAATCTTTTTGAAAATGTGGATGTAAGGGTATTTCGTATCTGTAATGGGTTTACCCATAGCAAATGTCCAGCAGCACATCATGGACTTCGGCCAGAAGCTCTTTAATACGCCGCATAGGAACCTTCTGGGTGCGGGCAATCTCACGGATACCATAGCCGCCCTGTTTCAGATGCACAATATCCATTTGCTGCTTGGAGACTCTGCCGGCCAGCCCGTGGAGCAGAAGATCCATTTCCAACTGCTGCATGATTGGGTCATGGGCAGGAATGGTATCTTCTAAAGGTGCACCATCGGGATATAATCCGACGTGAATACTGAGAACCTCCATATTGCGCTTGCGGCGCTCCTGGGTGCGGAAGTAATCATAGAGCCGGAATTTCATTTGTCGTGTGGCGATTGTGCTAAAAGAGAATTTTTGTGCAGATGGAGAGTTGAAGTAATCTTTTACTGCCTTTAAGTATGCGAAAACAACCACATCATAAAATTCATCTTCCGGCAGATGGTTTTCATTCAGGAACTTGTAGACCAGTCCGTGATGATCAGTGGCAAATGCCTGTTGTTCTTTGGTTAATGGTACTTCACATAACATTGTGTTTTCCTCCTTAAATAAAAAAAGAGGGATACCTCCGGTGTGTTAAACCGAAGGCATCCCTTTGTTCATGTGTCATGTGGCGCAGGCCACATCAGAATACTTATGCGGGCAGCTGCTCGCAGTCACCATTGATCTGGCTGACAGTATAGTGACCGTCTGCCGGCTCGTTGGTCATGGCGCCAGGCTCGATTACATAATCGCAGCCGGTGTCGCGCTGCTCCTCAGTGATCTCGGCACGCTGCTGGAGCAGGAGTTTGATCTGCTCCTTAAAACTGTTGGCGTAAGCCCGGATCTGAGCCAGCTCCTCGCCCTGGAAATCCTGCAGCAGTTTGAAGGTAGCAACACTGTAGTCATTGGTGCCGTTGTTCTCACGCTTGAGACCAATCTGCACGATACTGCCGTAAGTGGCGCGGCGGCGGAGCATGAAGGCCCGGTTCAGAAATTCCTTGAAGGGCTTGATGCTGGTAGGAGGCAGATTTACCTGCAGAGGCATGTACTCACCACTGCGAAGCAGGTAGAGCACACGCATATTTTTACAGGCTTTTCCTTTGCTGCCATCAGGTGCAGAACCAAAGCGGTTCATCACGCAGGCAGCACAGGCGCCTCCGGGAGTGCCGATGCCAACCTTGCCATCCACAGAAGAACAAAGCGGCGTGGTATCGTCGTCATATTCGCTGCCAGCCGGCCAGTAGGCGCAGGTGGCGTGGTTATGCAGAATGACGCCTACCAGAGTCTTTTCATAGTCGGGATTGTCCGGATCATCGGACGGCATCTCAAATTGGAGTGTGCCGCCGGCGGGAATCTTGACACGCTGAAAGCTCATCTGCAGACCATCGGCGTCCTCAGCCAGTTCCTCGGCGCTGAAATCGCCTTCGATCATAGTGGGGAGCATGAATTTTTCCTGTTTCATCAAATCGCTGTTCTGATTATACATAGTGGTTCCTCCTTAAAAATTGTGATGGTTGCAGATGGTCAGGCGGCCATCTGATTGATACGGTTCCACTGCTGTCGGGGCATGGACAGGATATTGTATCCGATCCCCTCCAGGGCAGTGGCGCGGTCATAGCTGTCCACATCCTGACTAAAGCGTGTTACGGCATTGGATAGCCCATAGAGGGTCAGATCTTTGCCTTCAATCAGACGCTGCAGAACGCCGGTGCTTTCTTCCTCGGTGATATTGAAATCCTTGCTTGCCAGGCGGACAACGCCGGGAATATCAGTGGTATTCATCTGAACGGTTGTGGCTTCACGCATCATGCCAACTACCCGTGTAAACCGCGTTTCATCCACGGCGGCCATCACGGTATCTTTGATCTTCATGGCAAATGCGTGGTCATCAGCGGCCAATGTCTCCTGTGAGAACAGTTGGAAGTTTTCATCTGCCTCATTGACCCGGCCGATGTGAGTGCGGCGAGTCTGGGCATCGTTGACGACCATGCCGTTGCTGCATACCAGCCGATAGACCAAAGGCTGGATGTTGACGGAACCCAGTCCAACTTCACTATTGCTGATGATAACGCCGGACTGTACGATGTCACCGGGTACAACTTCGGCTTCAAGCCGCTTGTTGACTACCTTGATGTACGTACGGCTGTCCGTGATCTGGCAGCTTTCAAAATAGGCGTCCTCCATTTGCTGAATGACAGGAAGGACGATTTCTGCAATGTCCAGATTGTCAATGCGGCGATAGCGGTTGCTCAAAAACGCCCGTACAGTGCCATCCAGGGTGCGGACCATACGCTGGGTCGGTTCCCGCTGGAACCAGGAATTCACATTCTCTGCCAGCAGTTCCGGATAATCGGAAAGCATACGGTCATAGTAAGCAGCCGGAATCTTCAGATGTGTGCCGATCTGCCGATGGGCGATCTGGTTGATCTCCAATGGCTCCACCAGTGGGTCATCGTGGTCATCAAAGGTGTGGAGATAAAGTTGAGAATCAAAAGGTTCTACTTGAAGTCGCCTGGTATCAAGCAAATAGTCTTGCTTGAGTTTGGATTGGCGTTCAATCTGCTGTGCCATTTCCACGATGGTAAGTCCTGATTTCATTCGTCAAGTTCACTCCTTTCTCTGTGTTCCTTGTCAGCAGAAGCATTACCAGGATACCTGAATGCCCTGGGCAGTGACTTCAGCCGCCAGACCATTGCTTTCCAGTACCTCTGCCAGACGGGGCCAGTAGACCTTCTGGGGAAAGTTGTTCAGATGCTCCTGAGAAACAGCATCTTCGCCCTGCTCAATGCAGATATCACCGTCTTCCCGAAGCGTCAGTTTGCTGTGTCCACGGGAATTAAGGTCGGAGATCAGTGCTTCCAGTACAGAGCGTACCTGCGTTTCATACCAGATACGGGGATCAACAGGCTGCCTGTTCGGAGGTGTTGCATCATCCTCGTTTGTTTCTCCGCCGACCTTGGATAGCGGAACGATCTTGACCATATCGCATTTGATATTGGCGTTCTGATCCAGTGTCACATCAGCGTGATCAAACTCGTCAATGCCAAACACACGGATGCGGCCGGTACCGCCATTGCGGATCAGCTGCTCCGGCTGCTTTTCACACCACTCGAAGGTGGCTTGCGGATAAGCGGAGCGCAGATATGCCAGAATACGATGGTTGGTGTGGCGAACCAGCAGTTCATCGGAGCTGGTGCTGCCCAGGTCAGGGATCTCAAAACTTCTTGTTTGGATGCCTTCTGCATGGAGCTGTCTGGTGCGCTGCTGACGCTGGAGATGCCGTTTAGCCTGCTGCATATAGGGGAGAAGCAGGATCAAAACTACCCACAGTCCCCAGAGAGTGAAAACGCCCAGAAGTAGCCAAACCTGCCAGGGCCCACGTACCAGAGCCATAATTGCGATGACCGCACCAATCAGGATCGTGATGCTGCCGCTCAAAAGTCCTTTGTCATTATTCATGTTTGATACCATCCTTTTTTCTGAATTTGTTGGAAAACAAAAAAAGAGGGACCGCACCAAGCTTTCAGTTTCATTCTGAAAAACTTGATACGGTCCCTCTTGGGCGCCGAAGTAAACTACTCCGGCAGGGATTCACGGTCGCCGTCCAATACCTCTGTGAGAGGCGGTGCGGGTTCCGCAGTAATGTCCGGGTCATTCTCCTGTCTGTTCGCTGCGGCGGGCTGTTTGGGGAGGAAACCAAAGTCATTTAGACTGATCTTCAGCTTCTTTTCCAATTTACCGTCCTTCATGCGAACATCTACCAGCCGCTGTGAGCCGGCAAGCCAGATCATACTGCCTTTTTTGACCTTGAATTGCATGAGCCGGGTGACATCTGCATCCCAGGCCCATACCTGATAGAACTGCGTCCAGTTTTTGGTGCGTTCCATCAGATCAAAGCATACATAGCTTTGTTTGGACTGGCTTTCTTTGGGTACAAGGTCGTTCATGACGCGCCCGAACACAAAAATCTGTGCCATAACACTCCTTTCTGCCATTGGCATTATTATCTATATAAAAAAGTGCCAGCAGTTTTTCGGCCCTAAAAGGGCGCAAAAAATCACTGACACTTGCATACAAACTTAACAGTGTGTGCAATGCAGGCTTTTGGCCTACGGTACAGATCAAAAAGACCTGTATTCCCAAATGGGATACGCACAAAAATCAATTACAAGTTCAGTATAGCACTGTATCTTGTGCCTGTCAAGATGTAAAGCACTATATATAGATTTATAGCCAGCGACAAGTACGATATGTAGTAGTTGAAAAGGTCTTACTCTGTAAGATGGTTCATAATACGGTAGTAGTCGTCCAATAGGTAGAACTGCGTTTTTGTTGGAGATGCAGTTTGGTAGTCAAAGATCAGACCATATAGGCTGCCGGTGCCATCCACTCCCAGGGAACCAAACCAGCAGGACCATCGTATGGCCGTTGAAATACCATAGCTGCAGATCGTTATATTCCGATTCAGTAACGAGTCCTTTGCGTGCCAGCCGAAGGGCGTCATCTTCATTGATCAGGGGATGAGACAGAAAATGGCGGTAAAGAATATCGGACATACCAAGCGCCTGCTGGTAGGTAAGCGGGTTGGGATTGTCCAGCCACCAGCGGGTCAGCGCTTCAAAGTCATGGATGACTGGGCGGGGCGTAAGGCTGCGGAATTGTTTTAGAAAAGCGATTACTGTTTTCGGAGCAGCTGGAGCCGGTACAGGTATTTCCTGCACACAGTCATTGAGAAAGGCAAACGCGATTTTTTCACCGGTTTTGTCCTCCAGCATCAGTCCGAATCGTGACAAAGGAGCGAGCAGGAAATGCTCCAGCGCAAAGTTTTCTTCCAGAAAGCGATAGACTTTATATTGTTCGATGGTGTGGGGCTTATACATAGGAAACCCTCCTTTCCTTGATCTACCCAATAAATAGGGACAGAAGGAATGTATTCTGCAAAATATAAGGAAATCAGGCGTTGGTCATTGTGATTTGCAAAATGCCCTTTAAGAAAGCGAGGTGGCTCAAAACCACCTCGCATTTTTAGGATTCAGAGGACGGATCGGGATGCTCCTCCGGCTCGCTGATTGCTTCATAGCCCAAAAAGCTGTTCGTTGAAAGTGCTGCGTCCAGATAGTCATTTCCAACGACAGGCCGTGACCCTTTCTGAAAGTAAAATCGGTAGGGCTCGCCTATTTTAAGCAGGGCCGATTTACTGAGAAGCAGTGTGATCTCTATGCCATGGCTGTCTATCAGATGTACTTTGCGGTAGCGGCGGAGCATAGGTGTACTGATACCGGTGCAGATGCCTTCCACTACCTCGTAGTTCTTATGTGTTGCAGTCGCCCAGATCCCTCGACAGGATATAAGACAGGCGCAGAGTACGACAATCCCCAATGCCAGCAGGATATGATCTTTAGTCGCCACACAGATGATGACGCTGATTCCCGCACTGGCGATTCCGGCCAGCAGAGTGAGCAGAAACTTTCGCTGCAATACAGTGGGAAAAAGAGTCCATTGTTTCATCATGCTCATACCCTCTCAAAGATAATCTGCTGCCGCAGATAAAGATTGGCAACGGCTAATGTCACTGGCTTGCTGCTCTGGCTGATTTTGACCATGCTTGCAATGTTGTCACTGGTGGTCGTTTCATCTCCGTAGAGGGAATCCAAAAGCGCACATTCATTGGGGAGGCGGGAAATATTTTTATCTATGCACTTGATGATCTCTGCAGTGGAGAGCAGGGCTTGTCCGGCAAGGCGCATGACCAGAGCTTCGTATTTGGTGCGTTTATCTTTCTGGAACAGTTTCCGCGCAGCGGATACCGGAACATGTGCCAGCAGCGTCAGCTTGACAAAAGAGGCGAGCCGGAGGAAGAACGGTCCGCTGGTTGGGATAATGCTGAGCGAGCCAAGCAGGTCATACAGAGCATCGTATTCTGTTTCACCGCTGCCGGATACCAGAAGGCCACGGGTCAGCAGGCGGTTTGTACAGTCTTCCCAAGACCGCTCGGTACAGTAACCGGATGCGGTGGATAGCTTTTCATATTCTTGTGCGATGTCGTCCCAACGCAGGATTCTCCAGTTGAGCATGCTCCAAATCACCATTTCCTGCATATCGACCATGTATTCCTGACCGCCTAACAGGATGATTGGACAACTGCGGTTGCATCCGTTTGTCCTTCGTTCAAACCGGCCGACCGCAGTGTATAGGGTTTTGATTGCCATATTTCGATACCTCCTTCTTATACATATCCCTTACTGTTGTTGATGCTGATTTTCAACAAATCAAAGCAGGCAGGTCAAAAAGTCAGGGTCATTGCGAAGTTTTTCCAGGGAGCGGGAAATCCAGGCGCCTACATGGGAAGGAGGGACTTGATAGAGGGCGGCGATGTCTGTAATGCGCATGCCCTGAACCTTCAGCGCCAGTGCTTCGATGCCGAGTCTGGCAACGCCCTGATAGTTCTGTTTGCTGGCTTCCAGCAGATCAAGGGTCTCCAGACGAGAAAGGTGGGAGTCAAAATGGTCGTCGGGATGGTCTACCTGCTCTCCATCTGCGGCCAGCTCGCCCTGTTCTCCGATAATCAGCCGACTGATGTGCCGCCCCTGACTACAGATTTTTCGGCAGTAGGAGAGGAGTCCATTTTTCACAACCTTTTTGGCGTAGGTTGAAAACTGCGCCTGTCCGGCATTGTAGGTAAAGGCGGCCTTGCAGAGCCACAGGCATCCTTCCTGGAATAGATCTCCGTACTCCAGACCACAGATGCCGGAATTTACATGAATGTTGTTGACAATGACCCAGTGAACGATGGACAGGTTTTTTTCTACCAATGTCTGCTGGTCTTTGGTAAGTTTAAAGTTTTGCTTCATCCGGCTTCACCTCCGTTCAGGCAGCACGCCCGGATGTGTACGCCGGAGCCTGCTGACAGAGGGAAATGACTTGCTCACACATATATTCGGAAAACTGGCCGATGTGGGTCTGGCGTGCATCCAGCCCCAGCTTGGCTTGAAGCCAGATATAGACCTCCCATTTTTCCATATGGCAGTCCTGCTGCAGTTTTTTTAGGGCACGATGGGCCAGAATGCGTTTGTGGCGCAGATCGCCATTCGCCAGTGTCCCCATGGGGAGCAATGTGCGCTCATGAGCACTGACATAGGCATTGCAGGCCGGCCATCTGTCACAGACATACAGGTACTTTCCTCTGGTCTGTGGAGTAGATCCATACACAAGGCTTACAGGCCGAAGAGAAGCGTGAGCATGACAATAAGGACATTTGATTTGCTTTTGTTTCAATAAAATCACCTCCATTACGCGCCGATGACGGCGGCATTGCGTCTTAACAGGCAGAATCATCCGAAGTAGGTATCCCGGTCTGGGCATAGCTGTAAAAACGGACATACATGGTCCGAAGAGGTATGCCATTCCAGAAACTTGGTATAAGCAGTCCGGAACGAGCGGCACTCCAGAATTGCAGAGCATTCTTCGGGGTCCACTGCTTCTCCACTCAGCTTCCGCACTGTCTGGACGGACAGAAAGATCGGCTGACAGCTTGCGTCTGCTGCCATCAGGAACCCCTCACAGGATGCCTGCCGGATCATTGGACAAAGTGAACCGCTGCAGCGGATGAACAGGGCGTTGCGCCAGTTACCCCGGACTGCCTGCAGAAAGGAATAGAACTGACACGGTTTTTGATTCATGCTTTCACCTCCGTTATTCGTTATCTGCAAATAAAAAAGGGGGCCAGCTGCAGAAGTTCTGCAAACTGGCCCCTGATTTGGTGCTTAGGAGAACAGACTTTCAATCTCCTCAGTGATGCGGGGGATGACCGTATCGTTGAAGATGAGGGTCAGAGCCGCCAGGAGCAGCGCACCCAAAACTACGGCGATAATGATCTTGACGGCGTCCGAAATGTAAAAATCGCCGCGCTGATTGGACAATGCCATACGGCCGCGGTTGAGCAGATAGTTGGCTTTGGTATAGATACGGGTCGTGAATTTTCTCATGGGTAACCTCCTGTTATATGTTTGATGATTGAGTGGATAGGTATATCAAGTCCACCGTCTGTTAAGCGCGGCGGATAGGCTTGATCAGATTGTTTTTGTTGGAACGGGGCCGGTTCGGATATGCTTTAGGCCGCTGGAACAGCAAGCAACGAAAGCGGCGTTTTTTGGTGCCGGTATCATTCGGCGGATAAAATTTCTTTTTGGGCATAGGCATTCTCCTGTAAAAAATGAAGCCGGGCTGATGAAACAGTCCGGCTCAGTTCAGATGAAAAGAAATGATGTGCCTGCCGCTATGGAAAATCGCTTGGGTACAAACGCTCACCTCCCTGTGTATCTGTCTTCCATATGAGGAGTAGGTATGAAAACGCCCGGAAGTACCGTGGCGGATGCCGATTAGCCAAAGAACGCCCCGAGCGAACTCATAACCTCGGTACAGAGCACCACCAGGTAGATGATCATAATGCAAATCAGCATCATCATAGAGTAACGCTGGATCTTTTTGGGACGTTTGGCAGCTTCCTTTTTCAGATTGTTCTGCTCGATCTGACGCATATCGAAGGTAATCATTTTGAAGTACATCCGCTGGTCATCACCGCGCAGGACACCAATCAGGCCACGGATCACATCGGACAGCATGGGGCTGCCAATGCGGGTTTCAAATCGAATGAGGGCATTTTCATAATTGCCGGTCTTCATATCAGCAATGGTCTGATCCAGCTCGGCGCCGAAGTCTTTCCCAGCCACACGGCGGTAGGAAGTCAGGATTTTAAGTACATCCCTGTCATTTTCAAGGCTCTGGCCGACGGTCAAAGCAAATCGGGGAATCTCACCCTCAATCAGTTTGCGGCGCTTTTTAACAAAATCAAAGGCTGCATAGTAGGTTGAAAACCACAGTGCCACCGCAAGGCCAATCAAAATAGGCACCA
Source organism: Pseudoflavonifractor sp. Marseille-P3106 (assembly GCA_900169975.1). Taxonomy (GTDB): domain Bacteria; phylum Bacillota; class Clostridia; order Oscillospirales; family Oscillospiraceae; genus Vermiculatibacterium. The sequence continues at coordinate 783,541 of LT827126.1, read as the reverse complement.
GCAGCGGAATAAGAAATGCCATGGGGATGGAACACAGGCCAACTGCCCCTGCAGTTACCCAGGCTCTGGCTGTATAGACCTCTGGGGTAAGCTGCAGACCTGCAATGTCCAGAGCGCGTTGTACCTTATTGCGCTTGAGCCGGTCCAGCCGCAAATAAGGGGCGATCCAACCGGCGATTTTTGTTACATAGACATCAAGCAGCTTTTCGTTTTTGGTGCCCTGCTGTTTGCGGGAGAGCATCATCATTTGTGAGGTCTTCTTGGTCGGGATGTCCACAAAGGCGCAGGTCAGGTTGTAGACAGCAAAACCGAAGAAGATGATGGCGATGAGCGCCAGAAAAGTCATACGCTATCACCTCCATATTCGATGGGCTTGCTCAGTTTCATGATCTGGGTCAGCGCAAATAGGATGATGGCTGCGCAGATCGCCAGTGCAATTTTGCCCGGTGTGGTGAAGATAAGGGTGTGGAACCAATCCTCATTCAAGAAATAGAGCAGCGGCACATTGGCGATAACCAGAAATATCATGGTGATGGCTTCACGCCGCGGCCCTTGCATCATTGCCTCCAGTTCCGACTGCACCACACGCACATCGGAGAATTTCTGGTTGATGGTAGGCAGGGTATTCTTCATACTGCGGTCGGACTGGCACTGGATGAGGGTGCCGCACCATTCATGGAAGACCCGGTTGGGAATCTTCATCTTCAGGCTGTTGATAGCGCTGGTGATGTTGGCATTGATCAGTTCCGCTTCATAAACGAAGGCTTCAAAGTTGGCTTTTACCGGCTCATTGATATAGGGCAGGTTTTCCTTGACAGAACGGATCAGATCCTCGGTACGCAGGTAGGAAGTCGTGATGATGGAAATAGCGGTTTCCAGTTCTTCATTCAGGTGCTTTTTATAGCTGGCGGCAGTGCTGCGCAGATACCAGATCGGTATAAGGGAAAAACCGATACCCAGAATGGGCACCATGTACACATTCCCAATCAAAAGAGCCAGCACAGCCCCCACAGCGAACAGGATCAGGGACAGTCGTTTTATTGCCTCATAGCGGTCCGCCCGTCCGGTACCCTTCAAGATCTGTTTCAGTTCGTAATCCTGATTAAAAAAGCCCTTGGCTGGTGTGCCCAGAAGAACATTCAGTTCATCAGGCAAGGTGGCGGATTTTCGCTGGGAGCGGAAGAGGGCGTCAATAAAATCACCCGGCTTCACACCAAACAGAGCCAAAAGCCCAGCACTGAGCAGGATAAAACAGATAAGATAGATCCATTGCAATTAACCCACCTCCTTTGGCGGCTGCATGAATTCTTCCAATTCCTTGTTGGAAATGCCATTGTCCAACAGCCTTTTCTTCAAGGAATCGGAGATCAAGCCAATTTTTTTATGGTGCCCTACCACATGGGTTTTACCACGGTTATCAGTTACATTGTCCTCCACTTCATATTTGTATAGGGAATGGGCGATCAGCCGCCCGTCCTGGTAATCCTCGCCCTCGATGATCTCCATGATCTTACGGGAACGGTCCTCCAGCTGCTTGGTAAAGACGATGATGGGATACGCCTCTACCATGATCTGCATGAGGATGGAGTCATCCATGTTGTACTTGCGTTTGGCAAGGGTCATCATCCTGCGGTAAGTACTGTTGCAGGAATTGGAGTGGATGGTGGTACATACGGTATGGCCGGTGCGGGAACTTTCGGCTGCGGACAGGCTTTCTGCTGCTGACCGCATTTCACCCACGCCGATGACATCCGGATGCTTACGCAGCACCCGCTCCAGAAGAAAATCCTGATTGATGTTCAGCGCAGGGTTCTCGCTGGGGCGGGTCAGCAGATGTACCACGGAATTGAGGATATTGCCCTGTGCATCCCGCTTGACCAGATCAAATTCGCGGCTGCCTTCTTCAATGGTAATAAGGCGCCGGTTATTGGGCACATTGGACAGCAGCCAGGCCATGATCGTGGTCTTGCCGGAGCCGGTGGAACCTGCGATGCAGACAGACACCCCATATCGAATACAGGCAGTCAGAAAGTGAAGCATTTCAGCGGTGGCACTGCCGGAGTTCAGCAGTTTTTCTTCACTGACGGTCTGCTGGTTGACAATACGGATGGAGGCATTGACGCCTACATCTGCATCCACAATGGGAGTTTTGTCCACTGAAATACGGATGTTTTTGTCCAGAAATCCCACAATGCTGGGCATAGTATCATCAATGACCATGCCGCAGGCGTTGAGCATTCGGCGGATCACATCGATGGCGTGCTGGGGCGAACTGAATTTATCAGGGATCTTGATACTGCGCCCACTGGATTCGATCACTTCAATGTCGTTGTAGGCGTTGATGTTGACCTCCTCAACACCGGGCTTATAGATCCATTTCTTCAAAAAGGAGTAGCCGGCCATATCCTCATAGAGTTTGGAACACAGTTCTTTTGTAGAGAGCCCGTCAAGGGCATACTTTCGCTTGACAATGTAGTGTTCCATCAGTTCTTTGAGCAGGCTTGTGGCACGCGCTGCATTGCCTTCCCCAGCTTCGGCAATGGTGGAAGCATGGTTTTCGGCAAAATACCGCTGCACATCCTCCAGTACCTGGTCATAGGTCAGCTCCTGATTGGCGGCCGGTGTGAAGAATATATCATTCAAATTACTCATCGGCATCCTCCTCACATTCATACGCCGCATCATCCTCTGACTGCTCGGCCAGTTCCATTTGCTCCAGAATTTCCAGTACCTTGTTCAGTGAAGCAGTGTATTTGGGGTTACAGTAGGTGATAGCCTTGAACATACCGCCTTCGGTAGCACAGCGGTCGATCTCCTTACTGTAGGGAAGCAGGCCGTCAAACCCGCCAATGATATAGCCCATTTCATCCAAGGCGTGGAAGGGACGGGCCAGACCGGCGAATGTCATATGCTCAGAAAACCGGAAGCGCTCGTCCACAAGCAGAGGTTGATGGGCTTTCAGGTAGTTGATGCCCTTTAGGTCCGGGGTGAGGATACGGATGACTACATCGCCGGCTTCAATGGCGGCGGGAGTGAACACATTGGTCATGCTGGTGCTGCAGTCCAGAATGACGAAATCTACCAGTTTGGCGGCAGCATGAATGAGCTGCAGTACCATGGTATATTTGACCTCTGGGTAGCTCAGCGGGTTTTCTCCAGCCGCATAGCCCATCATCCCAATGAAGGGATAGTTTTTCAGCACTGTCACATGACTGGCAACCAGAGAGGTATCAATCTCCACACTGCTCAAAACCTGGCCGATAGAGGTATTGGTCTGGATGATCTGCTCCGGCAGCCAGACCGGCAGCATAGGGACATTCATATCGGCATTGATAATGATGGCTTTCCGCTTGTCCCGGGTCAGGGCTTTGGCCAGAATACAGCAGAACATGGATTTGCCGCTGCCGGGGCTTCCCCAGACGGTGATAACTTTACCCATAACGAAGATCCTCCTTCCTACTACAATATATTTATGGTTAATATCCCTTACATCCAGTAAGGAATGATCCATCTTGTTGCTTAAGCTGTTATAATGATGGAGCAATCGGTATATCGGCTTCCTTCCTTGGACCTCGCGTCCGTAAACAAGACTGATAACCAGCTCCTCATTTGCAGCGTTCGTTTTATGCAGGTTGAACTGCCTCCGGTACGTTCGTGTCACACCACAGTAGATTGAATAGGCAATGAGTAAAACTGGTACCTATCCATTGCAATCATCTTAAGGAGTGACAAATTTATGAACATGAACGCTGTTGGTATTGATGTTTCCAAAGGGAAAGGTATGGTCGCCATTCTCCGGCCTTATGGAGATATCGTTTCTTCTCCCTTTGAAATCAAGTACACTTCCGGTAACATCCGATCCTTAATTGAGCAGATCAAATCTTTCGATGGTGAGTCCCGCATCGTTATGGAGCACACTGGCCGTTACTACGAACCACTGGCTCGTGAGCTTTCTCTGGCAGGTCTTTTTGTATCTGCCGTAAATCCTAAACTCATTAAAGACTTCGGAGATAACTCTCTCCGTAAAGTAAAGTCTGATAAAGCGGATGCTATAAAAATAGCCCGTTATACACTTGACAGTTGGACCGAATTGAAACAATATAGTCTTATGGATGAACTACGCAATCAGTTAAAGACTATGAACCGTCAGATTGGCTTCTACATGAAACACAAAACAGCTATGAAGAATAACCTCATCGGCATCCTCGATCAGACTTACCCTGGTGTGAATACTTACTTTGACAGCCCTGCCCGTGAGGACGGCAGCCAGAAGTGGGTTGATTTCGCCGCTACATACTGGCATGTGGACTGTGTTCGTAAACTGTCATTAAACGCATTTGTCGACCATTATCAGAAATGGTGCAAACGCAGGAAGTACAACTTCAGCAAAGACAAGGCTGAAGAAATCTATGGAACTGCCAGGGAGCTTGTTCCTGTATTTCCAAAAGATGATTTGACCAAACTGATCGTGAAACAGGCCATAAAACAATTAAACACTGCTTCCAAGACCGTGGAAGAACTCCGTGCCCTGATGAATGAGACAGCCGCCAAACTGCCGGAATATCCCGTTGTTATGGGTATGAAGGGGGTCGGTCCATCTCTTGGCCCTCAGCTTATAGCTGAGCTCGGAGATGTTACACGTTTCACCCACAAAGGAGCTATCACTGCATTTGCCGGTGTAGATCCGGGTGTCAATGAATCCGGCACCTATGAACAAAAAAGCGTTCCGACTTCCAAACGCGGCTCATCTTCACTTAGAAAAACCTTATTTCAGGTCATGGATTGTCTCATTAAGACAAAGCCGCAGGATGACCATGTATATACATTTATTGATAAGAAACGTGCTCAGGGAAAGCCTTACTATGTCTACATGACCGCAGGCGCTAACAAGTTTCTGCGCATCTATTACGGAAGAGTTAAAGAATATCTCACATCTCTTCCGGAATAAGGAATACCACATCCTTTCAGACCAGCGGATAACGGTGGTCTATTTGGCGTACCTGAAATTCAGTCAACAATAAATCTTGAAAATTTTTCATTTTCCTATTGACTTTTTATTTGCAGGCTTGATTTGATTATTCTGCCGAGGGTGCAGTTTCATTAGTGGATTGTGCAGACTCTGCAGTTTCCGTTTCCTGGGGTTCACTTTCAACATCAGAATTTTCCGCATCTGCAGCTTCTTCCTCAATCAAAGTTTCGGGGAAGTAGATTTCCTGCAGAGTCTTATCCTGCTCGGCAAGCAGCTCATCTGCCAGTTTGTCATTGTTGCGGGAGATAAGAGCCACATGAGCTACGCCGTCATTTTCAAGACCGGTAATGATCTTCGCCTGTTCAGGGCTTGCCAGCACAGTGATGGTGGCTGACTGCTGCTTTTCTTCATCCTCCGTGGGCTCCTTGGCATTATCCACATTGATGCCGTCTGAGTCTGTGACGGACAATACTTTGACAAAACGCAGTTCCGGTACTTCGGCCGCTGTATCAAGAAAGTGGTAAATACGGATGATGTCACCGGGCTGAAGCTTGTCAGAGAGGCCGGAAGCAAGTGTTTTAACGGTCAGCGAGATAGCAACCTTACCGGAAGGGATGCTGTTGAGCGCCACATCGGACGAAACCAGTACAGAGCTGATCTTGCTGGTAAGGATATAGTCACCCACAGCCAAGTCGGCGGTAGCGTAAAGACCATTTACATCGGAGAGCTGATGGGCGATGTTGGAGGGGAGGTTATAGCCGCCTACCTCAACCACCTCGGCATTTTCTGACGAGATTTGCTCGCCTTTCAATACCGGCTGGGTGATACGGACGATTTCCTCTTTTCCATTGGTCTGACGGGCGATGGTTGGAAGTGCCACAAAGGCGATAACTGCCGCCAACAGCAGAGAGAGGATACCGAAGATGAATCGGTTATTCAGTTTCATAAGCGTTGTCTCCTATCTTAAAAATAGTTGGGCCAGGGTCGCTGTACAGCAGCCACAGGCGAGAAATGGCAGGAACGGGATAGCAAGGGGCTGCCCAGTTCGATAAAGCCGCCTGAGAAGAAAGATTACAGGCATTGCGGTAACAGCGGCAGTCAGAAAGACCAGCGCCATGCCGGAAGAGCCATAGACCAGCCCTAATATCCCGCAGAACTTGATATCCCCGCCGCCAAGACCGGTGCCGTTTGTTGCCAGTGCAGCTGCCAATGGAATACAAAAGCCGAGCAGGGCACCTACCAGGGCATGGGTAGCGACCGGCCAGAGGAAGAGCGGCGGGAGCCCATGATTTAACAGGAAATACCCCTGCAGGACCGGCGCCAGGGCAGCTAAGGGGATAAAAAAGACGAGTGCCCGATCAGGCACCCGTCTGTAAAGCACATCGTAGACAGCAAAGCCGGCCACCACAAAAAATATGGTAAGCAGGTAAGCTGTCCAGAGGCTATTCTCGATTGGTATACCAGTCATCATAAAGGCTCCCTTGGATCGAAACATAGTCATTTAGGTTGATGGATAACATGCCGTCAGGAGTCCAGGTATCCCACACCTGTGTATAGATGGTGTAGTCGGTGGCATCGGGGAACCACAGCGGTGTGAAATGCACTGTCCGGTCATAGGTGGAAAACTCGTTGGGCTTGAAGATGAATTTTGCACTTTGGCCGCCGGAACGCTGCAGAAGCCGCAGATAGGTCTGATACTGGAACTCAGGAAATACAGAAAAAGCAGTTTGAGGATAAGTAATGTGGCTGGTCGGGGCATCTGTGGACAGCGTTGCCCGCACTTCGGTTTTAACGCCGTACCCGCTTTTCATCGTCTTGCCGGATGCTGTGGGTACAATATCATCTGGCATTAGAGACATCTCGCCGCTGATGGAAGCGGAGTAGCCCGTATATTCGTATTCCCAATATCCTTCATCAACCCAGTGCCCGCCATCTTCACCGTGGTCGCACCATACCCATACAGGCACCCAGTAGCAGCTCCAGACGCCCCAGTTGGCAGTGAGTTTCTGCGTTTCATTGGGCAGGGACGGCACAGAGTAGCCGGGATTCGTGTCGGTTGCCACAGGGTCAGGCGGAATGTGCTCATTCAGATCCACGATCTTTGCAACAAAGGTATCCTGAGCGGTATAGGCACCGTTGACAGATACCGTAATGGTCACGGTCTGTGGGGTGGAGGGGGTATGCCATTTGACCCAGACTACCTGGCTGTCACCGGCTGGGATCACTATATCATTGACCCGGTAGGTGGTGCCGAGAATATGGAAGGTAACCGATGCCGGATTATCTGGCGTCAAATCCTGATCTGTCCGCAGTGTGACGGCGGTGATCACATCCGTATCTACTCGGTATTCGACATCAGGGGTCTCAATTTCTCCTTCCGGCGGAGCTTCATCAAACCAGACGATACCAACGCCAAGGGTGCTGATGATGTCGGAATTGTTCTGCTTTCCAGTGGTGCTGCCTGTCCAGGCGGAGATGCCAAGGTCGCTGAATTCCAGGAACATTGACAGCGGCAGATTTTTATGGGTAAGCGAGGTCATGGTTTTCCGCAGATTGCCGCCGGACATCTGATCATACAGGCCGGCTTCAGTAGCTGTCATACAGTAATACTGGCCGTTGTGCGTGAAATAGGCAATGGGCTCGATCAGCAGCTTGTACTCGCCGGCAATCATCCGCTCATAATCGACTCCGGCTGCCTGAGCGAGCATCATGCACGCATATTCAGAACAGAAATACCGTTTGATGGCTTCGATGTTGCTCTGCCCCTTGCTGCTGACGATTGTGGGCATAGACTGTGTAGGTCTAATGCAGGAATAGGCAGCGCCGGACTGGAGGGACAGGCCGGCACCGCCCAGGTATTGCAGTTTGTTGACTTTCCCAAAATGGAGAAGACTGGTCTTCTGCGTCCGGTTTGAAAAGTCCAGCGGAGAAGATACGGCAGTTCCGCTGGATGCGTCAACAACAGTAATGCGGACGCCATCGTTGCCTGAGTTCCAGAAGTTGCTGCTTGTGCCGTGACCCATGCTGCCACCGCCGCCATCTATGTTTCCATTTCCGCCCGTTGCAAAGGCAGAGGAGGGGAATAGACAGAAAACAAGGGTAAAGCAGCATAGGAAGGCGAGAAGTCGTTTCAAATACATCACGCTCCATTCCTTTTGAAAATAGGAAGGCCGCCACAATCCTGTGACGGCCAAGTAGTGCCATATTCAGTTGTAGTAAATCAGCCCATATTGCCGACCTGTTTGTTCAGATCCCCATCGCTGTCACCGGTGGACTGCTGTACATTACCGGGAACAACCCAGCCAAACACCGGATCGTATATAGCTCCATTTCCATTGCTGGAGCCTGGAGCCGGTTCAGTGATGGACGGCGCTTGCTCGGCGGGCGGGTCAGCAACCTCCGGAACTGACGGGTCGGGATTGACGGTATGCTCCTGACCAGGATCTTTGATTTCGGTCTTACCTTCCGGCACCGGAGGAGGCGTTTCTTCAGGCTTTTCAGTATCGGTGAAGTCGATCACAACCTCATCCTCCGTTTGGGAGGTTACTTTGGGATATTCTTCTTCGGCATCTGTGGACTGGCCGGGAGCATAAGCATCTGCTCCATTATCACCATCTGTCTGTGTGCCGCCATCTGACCAATCGCCGGTGACGCTGCTGGGTGGGGATTCATCTGGTCTAAAATCTCCGGTACGGTCGCGGCTTACGAACCAGCAGACACCCAGAATAGTGACGCAGAGGAGAGCCAGCGAGGAAACAATAAAGCCTTTGGATTGGAAAAACTTCTTCATATTTTACATACACTCCTTTTTTGCTGTTATATAAAGCCTATACGGTAGAATGTGCCGGGCTTTCAACAGTATTGTTAGAATTTTGTGTTGTGGTAGCCTGTCAGCTCCACCCGTTGGGTGATAGCCGGATAACTGTGGCCGAACATCCGCACATAGAACTCCACGTCACAGTAAAAGATGTACTCAACCCGTCCATCCTCTACATTGAACTCCAGGCTGATGTCGGAAACCTTGTAATTCTCCGTTGAAAGCGGAATCTTGGAGTCCAGGCCGCCTGCCACTGTAGCCTCCAGCATGTCGGTATAATCATTGCTGGAGTAAAGGGTATTTAGGTACTCTTCAAAGTTGGTTTCACGCTGGGAGCGGTAGGTGTCTGCATAAATAGTGCCGCTGAGGTTATTTAACTCCATTTTAGCGCCGTTGCGGATGTTGATGCAGGTGATCCGTATGGAAGCGTACAGGAGCAGGAAGGAAATCAGCATCACGATACCTACCACAAAAAAGCAGGCGAAAAAGGTGATCTCGCCCCGTTCGTTTCGCAGCGGCTGTTTCAGCCGCAGGAATATGCGTTTCATAGGTCACCTCACTTCCAGTAGTGCTCACTGACGCCGCTGCCACGGGCAACCACTGTGATGTTTACCAGGTCAAAATTCCAGAACCCGCCCAGTTTGGCATCTCCCTCGATGGTAATGAAGAAGGGGGTGCCCAACTGGATGGCATTTGTCATACCGGATGGCCTGGGTGATGTGTAGGTAGCGTCAATGGAGTAGGAAATATTTTCGGCTCCTTCGATCTGAGAACTCAAAAATTCAAACAGCTCATCGGTCTCGCCGTTGACGCCGCCGGAAAGCTGGATCTGTTTGACCATCTGATCGGCGGCATGGTCAAGTTCCTGCTTGGTGGAAATGATGCTGAACAGGTCAATAATGAAGGCCAGCAGCAGGACAGCGATGAAGATGAAGACCACCGTACTGAAATAGTTGGCTTCGCCCCGCTCGTTGTTCAGCACTTTCCGGGCTTTTTGAAAGAGAATAGAAACCACCACCTTTACTGAAATTGAAAACAGCCGCTCCAAACCGGAGCGGCTGCTATGCAAAGTTTTGACTGTACCAAGTATAACAGATATGGATTTACGGCGAAAGGGCAGGACTGTGCCAATGTAGAGACAAACCTGTGTCAATTTGCTTTCTGCATGGTTGGAGCTTACTGAGTGATTTTGTTCATAATGCGCTGAATTGTGTCACAGGTCTCGTCAAAGGAAATATCCTTTGCGTAGTCGAAACCACGTTGATATTTTTTCCAGAAGCTTTGGAGCTGCTCGCTGGAACGGATTTCATTGATAATATCCTGATATTGCTCCAGTATTTTATGACTGCCACGCTTGTCTGCTGTTCGTTTCAGCGCTTGCAGCAGCGTTTTCTCATTGCATTCTGCACCTCTCAGAGAATACAGAATATGTATATCGTAGAAATCTCTCGGACGGGTATTGGCGATACTGCGGGACAGTACTGTTTCGATTTTTTCCGCTAATACTGTTTCAAGATTATAGGCAAAAATGCTGATTGTACGGTCATCGAACAGCAGGGAAAAGGTATATTCAATTTCTCGCGGTGTGATAACATCTCCGGTAGTCACATCCACAGTTAATGGTACGCTGATCGGAGGGTAGATCGCTTTCAGTGCGATGCGAATGCCTGGGTAATCATCTCCTTCGCGTATATCCGAAATATCCACCAGTTCAAACTGCACATCATCGGCAACTTCCACAGCGCAGATTTCTTCAAAAATCTTACGGATAGATTCATGCGTCAGCGTAAAGCCTTTAATCGTAGTATCCAAATCCATGGTAGCGCGAGTGTCCAGACCAACGATTGCGGAAATAAGAAAGCCGCCTTTTAGAATGAAATTATGCTTGTATTTTGACAGCGAAATTCGTTCGAGCAGCCTTTCCAACATATAATTTTGCATGACAAGCTGAGCGGAGATATTCTTCTCTGCAGCTTTCTTTTTTATAAATGCTTTCAGTTGCATTGGATTCTTTGTAATCATAGTAGAATCTCCATATATCGAAGTATCTTGGGTTTCACGCGAAGTTGCTCTGCATACTTCATCAATTTGTGTATATCTTTTTCTTTAGAGTCTGCGTACTTCTTCATTGCTGCTCCGACAATTTGAACGTCGCTGCCGCTGCCACGGAGAATATCGCATAGTGTTCTCTCAAGATCATAGATGCGGATTGGATTGCCGCAGGGAGACTGCACTTCTGTTATGCCAAACGAATAATTCGCGGGTACAACACGCTTGACGATAATATTTTCATGTTTCAGCGATGAAGAATTGTAGCCTTTGGGGAATGTCATGGTATATTGCGCTGGGGTACGGTCGGAATAACCGAGCAGGTACAGTGCGGTATCATGTGAGTAGATTCCACGCCCGTATTTACGCTGCAGTAAATAGAAATCATCCTCCCAGGCGCTGCTGCATAGATACAGGCCACGTCCAAAACGGTAAATTTCACCGCTCTCAACAAGATTCTGCAAGACGCTGCGGTGCAACCCTGCGGTAGTTACCTGTTCAGCTGTAATTGTTCCGTCCGGTGACGAGTTCAAAAGCTCAATGATTTTTTCTTTGTCGCTCATAGCCACCACCTCGCTTTCAGACTAAGACACATTATATTATATAAAAATAATGTGTGTTTGTCAATCAAAACTGACAAACACACATTAAATTACCCATAAGTAATGTGTGTTTGTCGAAAATCTGATAAACAGAAAGTAGCGAGGTTGATGATAGAAGGTAGTCTGGGAAACAGTTTGCCGCTGCTTCCCAGACTCTTTTGCTTACAGGTTCTGACGGATGATCCGGGTGATAATACCTACGGCCACACCCCGCTCCATATCCAGACGGGTGACAGCAAAAGATACATCGTCCTTTTTGCCTGGCATCCGGTAGTCATAGCAGGAGTGGGCTACCGCATTGACGCCATTGGAGAGGCGTACATAGACAACGCCCTTGTGGACATCTGTGACACGGCCGGCATACTTGCCCTGGATACGGCACTTCTGCAGGTTGTCCCTGTCGGTGTTCTCGGAAATACTCTTGATGTCAGCCTTGATGCCCAAGTCCTCCAGACTGTTGCGCCGCACGCTGAGAATACGGACCAGAACCTCATCGCCTACGGAAAAACGCTCATGGGCGTCACCGATCCAGTCCCAGGCAAGGTCACGGGCAAGGATGGAGGTTTCAACGCCGAAAACTTCCACGCGCACAACCTTTTCAGCCACTGCAATCACACGCGCCTGGACGATGCGGCCCTCATAGACACGGTACATACCGGCAGCATCCGTATCCAGATAGAAAATCTGGCGTTTGCGCAGCATGGCTTCCTTGCGGCTGGCAACCACGCTGCGGGTCTTGGAGTCGATACCACGCACGATGAAGTCAATGTCAGCACCGAGCATGTTGCCAAGGATCTTATTTTGGCGCAGCATAAGGTCGGCGTATTCCTGACCGGAAGGGCTGCGGCCCAGATTGATCATCATTTCCTTGATAGGGATAATGACACGGAACCCCTTGTAATCCACAACTGCCACCGTCTTGCGGTTGTCCAGCTGTTCAATGCCGCCCAGCTTGCCGGTGATGATCTTGCGGGTGCGGTAGGCATTATGGATTTCATGCCAGATTACATCATCACGGTCTTCGGCAGTCTCGACATCATCCCGGCTGCGGATGGTAAGGACGGGGGCGGGCGGGGCTGACGCCGGGGAGGAGAAGGAGTGGGGGCAGGAGCGGCAGCTTCTTCCACGACAGGAACATCAGGCTCCACAGCAGGTTCCTCCGTATCAAGAATAGAGTCGGCTGTATCCGCCGACTCTGTTGTTTCGGCAGGAACTTCCTCTGTGACAGTTTCTTCAGGAGCAACTGCTTCTTTCTTCTTTCGGCTGGTACGCTTGGGCTTGGGAGGTGCAGGGGCTTCCTGCACAGCGTCGGCGTTATTTTCGTAAACATCAGGCGGCTGCACATCAGAGTCTTCCGGCATATCAGTGGGAGCAGTGCTTTGATCATCTGTTTCAGCAGGCGTATCCCCGAACATTTCCTCCTCGGTGAGCTCAGGAAGGGGATCTTCAGCCATATCTTCGGCAGAGGTATCCTCCAGGGGCTGATCCATCTGCCCCAGCAGTTCATTCAAATCCAGACCATCGCCAGTGTCAGCAGGAAGGGATTCAGGTTGAGCGGTATCGGCCGGCAGAGTTTCGCCTTCCGACATAACGGTTTCGGTAACAGGAGCGTCCTGTTCCAGAAGTTCTTTTTTCTTGGTTGCCATAGATTAAAACCTCCTATGAATTTGATAGTTTTGTTTAAGACAGGATGGAATCCTTGTCTGCGGTGATAATGCCTTCCGGCGTACCGGCAGATTTAGGGGCCGGAGCCTCTTTGGGTGATTTATCCGTGGGGGATGCCGGCTTGGTGGCTTTGCGCTTTGCCGGTTTCTTTGCTGCAGGAGCCGGTTTCGGCGCGGGCTGCGGTGTTTTGGCGTCTTCTTCTTCCAAGCGGCGCCATTCCGGTACATGGGCAGATGCTTTGCAGGAACGCAGGTACTTGGCTTCCGGGTGTTTGGAGTAATCCATTTTGTCTACCTGCAGAACCTTCTTGCCGCGGATGATGATGAGCGCCTGATCCAACGGGAGCCGCAGGACTTCATCAGGAGTAAGTACAGGGCGTTTTCCAACACCGGAGGTCTCACGAAACTCCGGTGTATAGTTGGAGATACGCCAGGTGCCCAGCTGTTTGGATTTACTGGATACTGCTACAGAGGCAAGCCCTGTCCTGGCAGAAATAAATTCGGCAGTAAGCTGGTCTGTACAGCCTAAAAACAACTGCGCGTCACAGTTTCCAATGATCTCCTGCCACAAATTCTGCGGGTATCTGTTCTGCAATCCTGCGAGATTTTGGAACACACAGGACATGGAGATATTCCGGGAGCGTATTACGCTGAGCCGGCGGGAGAGGTCGGGGATCGTGCCGCACGCTGTCAGTTCTTCCCCAAGGATATGGACGGGCACAGGCAGTTTGCCGCCCTCGCAGTTGTGGTCTGCATATCGCACCAGTTTGATGAAGCAGAAAGATAGAAACAGCGAGGCCAGAAAATCAAAGGTGCTGTCCTGGTCGCTGGTAACGAGGAAGTAGGCACAGGGCTGCTGACCCGGAAGCTCCAGATCGATCTCATTCTTAGCGGTAATTTTTTTGATCAGCTCAGACTGGAATACCTGCAGGCGGCTGCCCAGACCGATAATCACGCCGCTTCGCACTGTGTCGCTGGCCTGCTTGAACAGGCTGTAGGGTGCTTTGGCAGGGTGCGTGGAAGGAAGCGCCTCGAACAATGTGTCAAGTTGGGATTCCCCATTGAGAGTCAGCAGCCGGTAGACTTCGCCAATGTTGCGGTTTTCTTCCGCATAGCCTTGATCCACATACAGTACCAAGGCCTTGAGCAGATTCATCTCGCAGGCATCCCAGAAATGGTCGCTCTTGCCGTTGTTCGTGGTGTTCTTGATGATGACATCTACAAAAAGCTGGGCCATTAGTTCCTGTCCCTCAACTTCGGCAAGGCAACACCAGGAATCTGAGTTTTCAGGCGAAACGAGGTTGAATACCTTGACACAATAGCCCCGGCTGCGGAGAAATTCGCTTGACTTCTCGTACAATTCCGATTTGGGATCGCAGATGATCAACGATTCTCCGGCGCCATTTTCGCCTCGGACAGTGGCCTGAAGGATACGGTTCATACAAAACGAACGGGTTTTCATGGAACCACTGGCGCCGTAGACTGCCAGATTACTGTTGATTCTGGTATCTTCCGGTATGCAGACTGCTTTGCCATCCAGCATACCCAGTACAACACCCTTGTGTTTGCGCAGATCGGGCACCAGATCCAGTACGCCGGACATTTCTTTGCGGGACATCCAGCCGGAGGTGCCATAAGTGCCTTTGGCGGAGTAGGAGAAATTACGGTCTTCATCATACTCGCCGGCATCACCATATCCCATGCGCATGACCATGATGAGCAGCACTGCTAACAAGCCAATGCAGATCAAAATGCCATACACGCCATAAGGCGGTCGAAGCACAGAGGAAAGGCAGAGAAGGAAGTCGGGCGAAGCGGCCAGCGGTGAAGTACCATCACCGGGAATACCGCCGCCCTGTTTCCAGGTTGCATAGTTACCCAAAAGCTGTGCCAGAAAGCCGCCTGCGTATAGGATTGCAAGAATGGCAAAGGGCGCTGCAATCAGGCTCACGATCAGTTTTTTCTTGTTTATGGGAACAACCTCCCCTCGAATTTTGTGAAGTCAATGGTCTGGAAGCGCACCCGGGAACCGCAGTAGCTGCGAAGTACCTCTGCCTGGAAGTCAAAGCAGATCAGTGTGCCCGGGCGCTCGGATAGTTCGAGAGAGGTGTTAAAGCGTGCGATACGGGGCAGATCGCAGAAATAGCCAAATAGGACTGGTGAGCCATCCGGTGAAATGCCGTCATGCTCAATAGCCAGTCCGGGCTGCCTCGCAGTAAGACCTTGGAGCAGAATGCGATCCAGCTCCGCAGTTTTCCCAGGGTCGCACAGCAGTGCAAGTATCACCTCCCCCTGATGGTCGTTGGTAAGATAAAGAAAATGCTCATAGCTGCCATCCAGCATGAAGAAATCATGTTTGCGTCCTCCGGTGCTGGTCAAAATCTGGTAAGCCAGATCCATGCTGTTGCCCAGAATCAGTCCATGAACATCCTCGTGGCGAAACTGTGGGGACAGGCGCTGTTGGCAGATTACGCTCCAAATCAATGTCTTGACCCGCATTTCCGATTTGTAGCGCCACTTCATCAGGGCGCTGCTGCTGTTGTAGGTCACGAAGATGCCGGAGGGCGCAAGGAGTATTCCAGTGGAGCGGGAACTGCGGATCTTCGTGGTGTCGATCCCCATTTCTTTCACTTCTCTGGAACTGAAAAAAGCAGGATAGACAATCCTGCCGCCAGCGTAACCCTCCGGCGCAAAAATTGCCGGTTTTTCATCCCGATACACACATACACCCGCATTATCCATGGTCATATAGGTTTCTGCCAGGCGGTGTAGCCGGAGTCTTCGGTCAATTTCGCATTTCAAACGGTTGGTGTCGGTATCTCCCGTCAGGTAGCTGGCAAACCTGTCCGGTCGGCTTTCCAGTAGAGTGGCTTTGGCTCGCGGCCCCAGACGGTAGCCGCGCAGTTTATCCCGGTAATAGGTACGCAGCAGCCCGTCTTTTTTCAGTGCAGTGACAACAGACTCCAGATAATATGGACTGCCGGGAAGTCTGTTAAGCTGGTCTGTGGGGAACTCGCCGGAGATGGCAGTCAGAGAGAGAAGCCTGTACGCCATCGTGTCTGGCTGTGGGAATTTCCCAAGTGATCACCTCCTTGTGGTGTGTGGCTTTTACCGAGACTGCAAGGAACTTCGGTAAAAATCCGTGGTGTAACGACAGAAAAAAGCCCCGAAATCCGGGGCTAAATACGATGTTGCGGCAGGTCGGACAAGCAATGGCTGAAAATGCTCAAAAATCCGAGATGGATTTTAGGGTGTTTTCATGCTCAGCAAGCCAGGCGGGAAACCGCTTTTTTTCCATGACACTGATTCTGGTACAGTCCTTTTCGCCCAGCGCAGCGGTGTTGTAGGCATCGCAGAGCAGGCCGGTATCGTCAGCCATGACGAAGGTGGAGAGGACATCCAGAAGCTGCTTTTCTTCCAGATTGTCGTAGTCACGGATACGCCGGGTGGGAAGGCACTGGTCATAAACCTGCGTAAAGCACACTACACAATCGCTGAAGCGGGGCATGGGATGCTCTTTGGCGTATTGCTCCAATGAGAAGTAGAACGGGTCGAGCAGAAACTCAGTGTTTTGCCTCTGCTTGCGTTTTGGGAGCAGACCAGGCAGGGTGACCTCCAGTACACCGTCCTCATAGACAACCTCAATTCCGTGTACAATACCGGCGGATGTCAGGTAATCGCCTTTGCGGATGGTGGTGCTGGAATATATCAAATGCCGCAGCCTGCAGGCAATTTTCTCTGCCCGCAGGGCGGCATCAGTGGATAAGACTTCATAGTTGTCCGGATAGCGCTGAATATCCGTGGTATCCATCGCGTAAAGAGCATTGCTCAAACGGGATATATCATCAAGAATGCTTCCAATCCGGTGTGAGATGATTTTTCGTTCCAATCAAGTTCCTCCTGTTTTCTTAAAGTAATGCACCTGGCCCGCTGCATCCACGGTGCAGAAACCGGAAATGCCAGGGCAGTCAATGCGGCGAATGTCTTCCGGATTATCGACCAAAATGATGCGGCGTCCACCGCTGCGGTCATCCCGAAGCGCATGGTTGATTAGGGCCTCCTGGCCGGAAGCTGCGTAGACGATTTCGTATAGTTCACCGTTTGCAAAGAAGATAAGCTTGACCGGAAAATCACCGGGAGCATGGTATTCCACCTGCCCGATAAAATCCAAGAGTACCCAGGCAGCCCGTATCAGGGAGCTGTCCGATTTTGCTGCCCAACCAGACGGAAAGTAACCGCCTGTATCAGTTTGAAAAATACGGCCCTGCTTTTGCAGATGGGAGAGCAGGGTCTTGATGATTTCTTCTTTGCCAGGGTGAAAGCAAAGAAGCTGCTGCATATTGAGACCGGGATACATCGTGACGATCCGCAGCAGAGCCGCAGCTTCATTTCCATAGATTTCAGCCCTGGTCCTCATGGGTATCACCTCCAATGGCGTAATATAGGCGTATTCAAGACGCATTAAATAGGAAGGAAAGCCAGTCAGTGTAAGCTAAAAAGATGATCTGGCTGGCAAAACTGGCTTTTAGGCGTAATACAGACGCAAAGCAGACGCATAGCGGCGTCTGGAAGGAAAGTTGCACATGGGAATCACCTCGCTTTTCAAATTGTTATATCTGCTGTTCGGCAGATGTGGATTGTTCACGGCGTTTTCGCTCTACGATTTCACGCAGCTCGCAGCGGTCGGTAGTGATCAGATCCTTTTCCAGAGGGCTGGCTTTGAACTCCACCATAATATTGTTGTTATTGGTAGAAATCAGACCGTGACCTCTTTCAAAGTGAGTGATCTCCATTGTTTCAGCATCGGACAGGTGAAGGGCTTCCTGTACCCGCTGGGCTTCGTCGTCTTCCAGATTCAGAATGATCTTGGTCTTGGAGTTGTTGATGATGCCCTTACCAAATCTGCCGCCGTCAAGGTCAAAGAAATCGGCAAGATCCTGGCTTGCAAAAATCGAGGCGCCGCCGTAACCGCGTATGGTTTTGGCAATTTCCAAAAGAAAATCGCCGGCCAATCTTACACCAGCAGCACCGGCACCGGATAGAAGCTGCCAACACTCATCGATGAAGATGGCTTTTTCTTCTGTACGGTCGGCTTTGGCTCTGTCCCAAACAAAGTCCAGCGCCACAAACATACCTACGGTGAGCAGGTCTCCGGTGAGGGAGGAAATATCCAAAACAGTGTACTTGTTGTCGAGCCGAACATTGGTCTGCTTATTGAAGGTGCTGGCGCTTCCGTTTACCAGACGATTTAGGATGTGGGCCATGCGCATCGTTTCCTTGGAGGTTTTCAAAATTTCGTACAGGTCACCAAGCACCGGCATCTCACGGTACTGACCGGGCTTTGCAGGGTCTTCTAAAGAGGCATTATCATGAGTGATGCCTTTTGTGTTATAGGTACGAACAAGGGCTTCGTCCAAAAGCTGTCGTTCCTCGTGAGACATATCGGGGATCAGCAGACTGAAAAATATGTGGAGCTGCTGGATCTTTGCTGCAAGTTCAGATAACTGGATGCCTGGACCGTCCAGAAGTTCATTCACTGAGCGGTCTACCCGCCGGATTTCCATGACATTGATGCAGTGGGGACTGGCTGGTGAAATCTGGATAAAGGAGCCGCCCACGTTGGAGCAGGCGCGATGAAATTCATGGCCTTTTAGGGGCGCAACAATGAAAATGGGGATATTTTTCCGCCTCATTCGCAGCGCCATCAACTGCATGGTAAAGGTTTTGCCGGCTCCGCTCGTGCCAAGGATCGACATATTGGCGTTCTTATAGACCGCAGAATTGAAGATGTCCACGATAATAAGGGAACTGTTGTACTTGTTGACACCCAGCAGGATACCGTTATCATCACACATCTCATAGGATGTAAAGGGATAACAGCTTGCCGCACCGCCTGTCAGCAGGTTGCGCTTACCCCGCTCATACAGTTTCTTTTCCATTGCCACCAATGGCAGGGCAGATAAAAACGCCTGTTCCTCCCGAAAATGGCAGGTGCAGGCGTTCATGTCCTGTGAGAGCAGGAGCTTTTTCATTTCGCTGACCTTCCATTCCAAGTCTTCCTCGTTGGAGGCAGTAATGGTAATCAGCAGATTCAAGTAGTAGAAGTCCTCGTTGTTGGCAAGGCCCTCTTTGAGAAAGTACCCGCTTCGGATAGCGCCATCAATGTCATCAAAGTCGGTGTTGGTGTCGCTGGCGTCCTTGATTTTGGAACGGTTGATACGCAGCTGCTGTCCGACTTTCTGGATGATGGTTTCTTTGGGCTGGCGGGAGAGGAACATATCCATATCGATCCCGTCACCGGCATTGACGATAAGACTGAGCCAGCCGGCTGGAACCTGCGTTTTGTAGCCATCAGAGGGCACCAGCAAATAAGCATAATACAGACCATCAATGCAGATATGGTGACCATGCGTGAAGTCAATGCTTTTTGGCGCACAGAATTCGGTGGCAGGGATATGGTCGATCTCACTGTCGCACCCTTTGGCAAGGTACTCAGCCACAACCTCCTGTGCCCGGACGGAGAGCGGCTTTACAGCACTTTCATTTCTGCAGAGCAGGTTATAGAGGACATCTACGGTAAACTCATCCCAGTTTTCCGGAACGATGACCTCGTTACCGCACTGACGGAGGTAGTTGGTAGCAGTATGGACTGCACTTTGCAGGGCATTGATTGCCTCGCCTTCTTCATCAGAGCGCTTGGTGTTGCTCCACGGCTCATATTCAAAAATCAGGAAGAAACGTCGGGTAATTGCCTCACGGGAACCGATCTGCTGAACGAACTGGAGGTAGTCTTCCTGCATGAGCAGACACTGTTCATTGGTCTCCTGTTCCATCTCCTTCCGAACGGTATCCAGATGGCGGTTGATCTCTGCCCGGCGTGTCAGTACCTTGATTTGCAGCTTGATGGGGCTGATTTTCAAGTAGGACACAAAGGAATAGATGATGTTCCGCTGTTCCTGGGCACTGCGCAGCATAAAATTGATGGGTACTACCTCGACGACCTTGACATAGCGGTGGTCCTTCGTGTAGATGATGCCGTTTTCAATTTTGGAAATCGGCAGATAATCTGCTACCGGGTTAAGGCAGGCGGGCTTCGGCTCCTGAGTGCGGATAGGGCGTTTTACTTTGCGCTCCTTGGAGACCTTCTTTTTTTGCTTGGCGGTTTTCTTCTCTTTGGCAGGCTTCTGCTTTTTCACAGGACGGAGTTTTTGGCGGATCTCGTAGCCACGAACTTCATCAAACTCCGCTGGGAAATCCTCTCTGCCGGAGCGCCGTGACCGCCTGGGAGCCTTATCGGGCTTGTGTGCCTTCTTTTTAATATGCTTGCCGCCATGCTCTGCCGCAGGAACCGCATCTTCTGCGCTGTTACCGCCTACAATGCGGCGGTTTCGCAGGTACTTTATGAAAATCAGCAGAAAAGAGGAAAGGCTCTCACCGGAAATTCCGATAAGCGCCACCAATGCTGCTGGCAGTGCGGTCAGGCACAAAGCGATGATACGGGCAGTCAGGCCAAGAGGGAGCAATGAAAAAACCGGCACACCAATGGCAAATGCCAGGATGCCGGCTTCAATCACATTGCGGGCTTTGAACATACCACCGAAGAAGGTGCCTGACTCGATGAAATTCGGTGGTATTATGTAGGTATCTCGGTCGATTTTATGATTCATGATTAACCTCGTTTCCGAAGCCGGGCGGGCACATCAGCCGATAATCCAGAACGGACCGCCAGCTCCAGCGCGCCGGCTGGCCTCATTTAAGATAATGGACAGATCCCAGAGCTGTTCGCTCCGTGTGTAACTGGCAGGGTCAACCACCATGATCTTGCCGTCTTTTACGCCACGCAGGACAATGAAGTGACCGGAAGAGGTAAAGTGGCCTTCAGACATGATTGCTACTACCAGTTTACCATTAGCCAGTGCGTCTGTGATGCGCTGTGGTTCCGCAGTGGTACAGCCGGAAACCGGAAGCCCCCATTCCCCAGCGGCGGCAGGTATCAGCGCATGGTAAGAACCACTGCTTTTACACCAGTAGCCGTTGTTGTAAGACCACTCGGCCATCTCCACAGGGTCAACCATATCGTCCGTCAGAGAGGACACCACGATTGCCATAGCGGTAGGGCCGCAGCCATAACCGCCAATATTGTCCGTACCATATGCTTTACCGGCATAGCGTTCATCCAGTTGATTGTAGTAAACAACAGGTGTGATCCCGTCGGTGAAAGTAACATCGCCCAGAGCGGTGATGCTGTTTCCGGTCCACGCTTCCAGATTTTGCAGCAGACCATCGCCCAAGAACAGGCTTAGGTTGGAAGCGTAATCAGATGCAAACTCCTTTTGGTCATCGGTAAGCTGGAATACAACATCAGAAAAATAGGACTCACCGTTGTAACGGACGGTATAGACCATCCATGTTTCGGACACCGTTGTTTCTTCCCCAGTCTCCGGATCAGTCACGGTGCTTTCACGAATCTCTTGCTTGCTGGTGTAGGAATATAGATGCTGTTTGTTTTCCCGCAGGGTGGCGGCAAGGTCATTCAGAGAAATGCTTTCAAAATCCTTGTCTTTGGCCGCACAATACTGAGAGATAAACAGGTTGGCGTTATAAATGGGACCGCCGGAATAGGCATTTTTGACCTCCATATGGTCGGCTCCCGATGCCGCAAAGTCAGCTTCGATCCGGGCAAGTACATCATCCAGTGCCTCGCCCAAGATGCCGTTGAGGGTAAAGGTGATCTCGTTGGCGTTCTCAATAATCGCTGTTTCGCTATTCAAAATCGGAATTTCGGGGTCAGATGGCGAAAAGGCATTGGTCAGTCCGCCGAAAATAAGACCGGGGAGCATGAGAACAAATAATACCGGCAGCATAAGCAGGGCAATGACTGCCACAATGATTTTTCCGATATGCTTCCGACCTGCCCACACTGCGCCTGCAACTGCACCGTAAGGACCGCCTGCGGCAGCGCCTTTGGCAGCGGAGGAAATGGCCTTTCCTGTTTTGATTGCGCCGCGGATGGTATGCGCTGCGGAGGCGCCGGTCTCCACAGCTTCGGAAAAACCGCTTTTTTGATCTTCTGGCATTTATATTTTGTCCTTTCTCCTCGGGGCTGGAGGCAGTTTTTTGACAATGGACTCGTTGAAGGCGATAGAACCGTCAGGAGCCATATAGGGCGATTTGTCAACAGCATCCACAGCGTACTGCTTATACCATGCTGTGCCATCCACGGCATGAACGGTGGTGTACTGGCCTTCCGGGGCAACATATTGGTCTGTGTGGTACATACCAAAGGAGATGCCTTCGGGATGTTCCGCAGTCACTTCTGTGCCGGTGATGCGGCCGCCGCCAATTTCGACATTTTGGAAGGTCGGAACATTTTCAGCTCCGGATTCCAGTGCCGCATATCCCATGTAAGAGTGCAGGGCTTCGGCGGCTTTTTCACCGGAAATGGAACCCATCTGGCTGATACTGCCCGTGGCTACGCTGCCGATTACGTTGTTGGCAAAATTGCCACCCTTACTAACGGAAGAAGCGTACATATGGCCGCCGATCCCTCCGGCTGCATTGCCTAAAAGACTGCCAAGACCGGAAGGCTTGGAGCCGGGAGTTGTGGTGGCTGTTTTGATGGCGCTGTTTGTGACTTTTCGGCTCACCACTCCAGCAAGACCGCCGCTGGCAAACCCTGCTCCAAAGCCGCCGCTGCCTTTACCACCGTTTGCGTTGACATTGGTGGAACTGCTGTTTCTCCCGCCGCCAAAGTGGTGACTGGAAAAGTTCTTGATGCCGCCGATGCCTCTGGCAGCAATCATAGCCTCAGCCAGCATGCTGCCGCCGGTATGTCCTACATTGACACCAAGACTGGAGAGGAAGGAATCGATTTTCTGGCCGACTTTGAGAAAGCCGATAGCACAGAGAAACCAGATAAACACATTGCCGGAAACGGCTTCTTTTCCCACAGCGTCTACCTGAGCCTGCACATCGCTTTCGGAGATAGCGGCAAAAGCCGGCTGGCAGAGCAGGCAGGAGAGAATTGCGACTGTAAAGGCCGCAAACAAAAATTTTTTGAGTTTCTTCAAGGATAAGACCTCCTTACAACGAAAGCGGGTTCGCAAGGAAGGACCCCACCATGCTTGTGAACAGGCGCAGGCACCAGGCGTTCATGACCAATAGGAAAATTTGACCGCCAAGCATCCGGCACCAGGATTTCCAGATGTTTGCTGTGGTCTGGCTGGCGCCCATAGAAAAAGCCACAGGAGCCGTGTAGACCAGTACACCGAGCAGCACATACCGTTCGGCTGCCTCGAACAGAAGTTTTAGGTAGTTCCAGGCCAGGATGAGAACCAAAATCAAGGTAATCAGCGCCACAGCCCCATTGGCACACACACCGATGATGACCAGCATCACGGAATTGAAGTCTGCAAAGCTTAATGCAGGAAGGTCGGACTCCATGATCCAGTGGTAGGGGGTGCCGCCGATGGTAAGAACAATATTGACGATCTCATCTGAAAAGAGCGTCAGCAGGATAAAAATAACGGAACGGATACTCAGCTTTACCGGGTCTTCTGCTTCCACACCTGCGCCAAGACCGAAGTTTTTGAATAACTGCCAGACCCAGTTGAGCAGGATGATCCCGATTGCCAGAGCCACGAAAACAGAGTACATAGTCTCTGCTGCGGGAAAATAACGCAGAAATACAGCCATATCACAGCCCAGCGCACCCAAAACCGATGTGGTCACCAGATCAAGACCGGCCATTACCTGTTCTGCGATCCATTCCACTATGCCGTCTAAAATGCCCATGAATGCAAGCCTCCTTTCCGGCGAGCAGTCAGACGGTCAATCAGCCTGTCCATTGTCCGCCACTAAAGAGCGGCGTCACATACGCCATGATAAAGCCCAAGCCGTTGAGGATAGCCCAGGTGATACAGATTCGTTTGAGCCAGGCGCGGCTTTCATCCACCGTCCGTCCGGAACGGGAGAAGTTCATGAGCAGCAAGGCTACCGAAGCAGTGACGATGGCAGCGATAGTGGAGATGGCAAGGATTTGGGTGTATACATCCTGCATGATCTCTTTGGCCTTAGTCCATACATCTGTTGCCGCATAAGCCGGCTGGCAGAACATCATGGACATCATCACACACAGGAAGGCGCTGTAAGCCACTTTGGGCAGCGAAAGCCTGCGCTTGGACTGGGTATCCGGCTCCTGAAGCTGCGGAGTTTGAGGGGTTTTCGTTTTCTTCAATTTGCGATCCTCCAATTCTGAATGATTTTTTGATGCTCAATAGGGAACAGAAAAACCCACACCTGTCAAAACAAATGTGGGCTTTCAAATGGCCGGGCGGCCATCTGGGCAGCAAAAAAGCACCCTGATGAAAGGTGCCGTTACTGTCCTGTTCGGTTTTGGGTGCAAGTTTGAGCATATTCAGTTTAACACATCGGTATTTACACTGAAAGAGCAGAACCATGCCAATTTTGTTCCCGAATTGTGCCAATTATTTGCCCGATGGTCCGGAAGGTGATTTTGTCTCTGGAAAGAACTGTTCCAGCATGTCTAAACTATCCTTGGAGGTATAGCCCCAAAGGACGGAACTGAGGGCTTCAATAGCTTCCCGGCGTTTGCGGTAGTAGGTTCTGAAACTGATGTCACGAATATGCGGCCGCAGGGTCTCGATGATTTCCTCAACATTTTTAAGCTGCTGCGGCGAGAGGAAGGAGTAGTACAGCAGCCAGTAATATGCCTCACCGTTTTTGTGCTTGGTACGCAGCAATTCGACTGCGGAATCCAGCAGCTTGAGCATTTTGTGGCTGCGTTCAATGCATTTGGCATGATGCTCGATGTCGCTTCCGGCCAAATCAGCGCCAGCCAGATAGACTGAATCCAGAAAATCCTCGATGGAGGTGCCATACTCGATCTCAAACTTGGTGCGGACATGCTGGACAGAAAGCTCCAGGCTCCACACAACATCCCGGTATTTTTTCAGCAGTTTCCAGGTATCATGGTACAGGGGATTATCAGCAACATCAGGTTCAACAAATTTTCTCATTTCAGGTTCCTCCTATTTTCGTGCTCCTCAAAGGGAGTGAGTGTAAGTTCAAAAGTGGCGATTGAAGTGTTTGTGCCGCAGAGGATGGTCAGACCAAAGTGGGCTGTGGATTTCCCTCGCGCACGCGGAATCAACTCTTCCCAGCAGTCGTCCGATAAGGGATATAACTTATAGCGGGAGAGGGGGCAAGAAAAGCAGGAAATCCCTTGCGTAGATAGGATGTCAGCCATCTTGCGGAGTATCGTTTCAATGTGCGATTTTGAAACGCTGGAAAGTGCATTCGAAACAATGACCTCATGCTCAGAGATGGAATGGCTCTCTTCGGTTTCAGCAGTTTCCGGAAGCTCCAGATGAATGTTTAAGGTCATGGCAACTTCCTCCTTGTCGATTAAAACATCGGAAATCTCAAACATGGTGGACAGGTAGTTCTGCAGGTAGATCACGCTTCCATGCCGGCCGGGAAACGACATGATAGAGATATACCCAAGACCGTCCAGCTTTTTCAGTATCCGGCATACGGTAGCGCGTGACAGCCCCCAGCGGCAGGAGAGTTCGGTATAACTGACTAACGGGTTTCCTGTACCATTGCGAAAGTAGGCTACCGGACCGACCTCTGCCCCCTGCACCTGCGTATCGTTGTAGACAGCGGATACCCACAGATCCAGAACGATGTCCATTTCAGAGCAGCGGGCAGAGCTGACCAGTTCCAGGGCAACAGAGACTGGCAGGAAGAAAAAACCGGTATCCTTTTGGCATGGGGCATTGTACTCCAGTGCGGAATTGTGGCGGGCCCAGTGGAGGATTTTATATTTGACTACATTGCCACGGCCCAGCAGTGTATAGGAAATCAAGTGCTGCTTCTGAAGGGTATCCAGCATGGACAGCGCCTGCCGATGAAAGCGGGTGCGGAACCAGCAAGACAGTTCCTTGACGGTGCACACCCATTCGCCGGGCGAGACTGTATAACTGATCCCGTCAATACGGCGATATGAGGTGCGGAAGTTTGCATAGCTGCAAAGTACAGTAAAATGAAAAAGGCCGGAGCCTCCGTTTATGCGGATGCTCCGGTCGTTGATCAGTTTGTGGATGAACTCACGATAAATCCGGCATCGTGGGTAATCTACCACTTGTTTAATTTGAAGTTGGTATTCAGGCATGGCAGTCTCCTCTTTACTAATTATTAAAGGTGGGGAAATAAAAGTCATAAAATGTTTCAATAAAAACCGTTGACTTGGATGGGCTTGGAGGTTATCATATAATATGTATGCGTCTGCGATTAAACAAACAAGCCGTTCTTCATGTAGAGATTATGGTGGATACGGCATACTGGGATAGCATAGCAGAATGCTGCCATTCCTGTGCCAGTAATATGCCATAACAGACGCACTACAACTTTCTACAATTTTTCTACAACTTTTGAGGCGAAAAGGACGGCACAAGAGGACACAAGACGAATGAAAAAAGTTTCACGAATCGAGTATTGTGCGAGTTTTGAACCCTTACAGAGCGGCATGGGGCAGGATGGAGAGAGCAAAATTTTATTTCCGACGATGAAGCCCCTTTGATCGGATCTCCCAGATGGGCATACCGGTGACATTTCCTCGCCGGTATGCCTTTCTGCGTTCCCCGGGGGGAGTCCCCCTTTTTGCGCTGTGTTTGAACGGAAAGGAGAAGGCTGTTTGCTGGAACGTTTGGCTCATTTTATCCAGGATCATTTTATTCGTGGCCGGAGGCTCAACTCCACCCGGCTGGTGGCGCAGTCTTTCGGCATGATTATCCTGGTGGGAGCACTGCTGCTCACTCTCCCCATTGCAACCAGAAGCGGAGAGAGTATCGGCTTTTTTTCCGCACTGTTTACCGCCACCTCCGCCACCTGCGTCACGGGACTGATCGTAGTGGATACCTGGCTGACCTGGTCGCCTTTTGGTCAGGCGGTGATTCTTTTGCTCATTCAACTGGGCGGACTGGGTTTTATGACGGTGATCACCCTGATCTCCCTGGTGGCCCACCGGCACATCGGCCTGTCTGAGCGGCTCATTATGGTCTCCACGCTGAACCTCAACGACCTGGACGGTGTGGTGCGGGTGGTGCGCCGGGCCCTGATGGGCACCGCCTTTTTGGAACTGCTGGGCACTGTGCTGCTCTCCATCCGCATGATCCCCCGGTTCGGCCTGATCCGGGGGCTTTGGCACGCCCTGTTCCATTCGGTATCCGCTTTTTGTAACGCGGGCTTTGACCTCCAGGGCGGGGATACCGGCGCTTTTTCCAGCCTGGCTGATTTCCATGCAGACCCGCTGGTGCTGCTCACCACTGCCGGGCTGATCGTAATGGGCGGTCTGGGCTTTTTCGTCTGGGAGGATGTGGCCAGGAACCGGCGCTGGGGGAAGCTGACGCTGTACAGCCGCCTGGTGCTGGGGCTCACCGCGTTTCTCATTCTCTTTGGCGCAGTCTTTTTTATGGCCACAGAGGGGGACAATCCGGCCACCCTGGGGGAAATGCCTGCGGGGGAGAAGTGGCTCAACGCTGTCTTTCAGTCCGTCACGCTCCGCACGGCGGGGTTCAATGTGATCGACCAGGGGGCCATGCGGGACAATTCCCAGGTTATGGGATGTATCCTCATGCTGATCGGCGGCTCTTCCGGCTCCACCGCCGGCGGTATCAAGACTGTGACGGCCTGGGTGCTGTTCATGGTGCTGTTCACCAACCTGCGGGGGCGGGAATCTATCACTTTCCTGGGCCGCACCCTTCCGGCCCGGCGGGCCATGAACGCGGTGACCATGTTTCTCATGGTGCTCCTTCTCCAGATGGGCGGCGCTATGGTGCTGTCTCTGGCCGACGGAGTGCCCTTCCTCCACGCTGCCTTTGAAACGGCATCGGCCCTGGGAACCGTGGGCCTGACCACCGGGATCACCCCCACGCTCTCCCCGTTGTCCCGAATGCTGCTCATTGCGCTCATGTACACGGGGCGGGTGGGTGTGCTCTCGGTCTCCATCGCCTTCCTGATCGGCGGGAAAAGTTCTCTCCATATCAAATACCCGGAATTCAGCATTATGATCGGTTAGTGGGAAAATCTTGAGATGATTTTTGACCGAAGCGTCCGGCAGCGCTGCCGCCCGGGACGCCGGTAAGGAGGTCTGCTGCGCGTATGAAAACTTTTGTAGTGATCGGTCTGGGCCGTTTTGGAACGGCGGTGGCCACGGAGTTGTCCGCTCTGGGCCATGAGGTGCTGGCCATCGACGGCCGGGAGGACAGCGTTCAAAAGGTTGCCGACCAGGTGACCCATGCGGTCACCGGCGACGCCCGGGACCCCGCCGTACTGCGGGCCATGGGAGTGCGCAACTATGACTGCGCCATCGTGGCCGTGGGAGACGATGTGGGAAATTCCGCCCTGATCACTCTGAATTTGAAGGAGCTGGGCATGCGGGAGGTCATCTGCAAGGCCCAGAGCCACGTCCACCGGAAGGTGCTGGAGAAGATCGGCGCCGACCGGGTGGTGTTCCCCGAACACGAGATGGGGGTGAAACTGGCCCAGGGCCTGTCCTCTTCCAACGTGCTCAACTTCATTGAGGTCTCGGACGACTATGGGATCGTGGAGCTGGCCGCGCCCAAATCCTGGCGCTACCACACCATTCGGGAGCTGGACGTGCGCAACCGCTACCACGTCAATGTCATCGCCGTTCGGAAGGCCAAGGCCGACCGGGATCTGGACGTCGCCCCCGGAGCGGACTATGTGCTGGAGGAGAAGGACAATTTGGTGGTGCTGGGCCGCAGTGAGGACATCAACCACCTCCATGAGGTGAAGTAATGGAGCTCATCACCAGCCGCCAGAATCCGCTTTTTCAGCACATCCGGAAGCTCCGCAACTCCGGCGGCTACCGCAGACAGGCGGGGGAGTTTCTGGGCGAGGGGCCCAAGCTGCTGGAGGAAGCGCTCAGGTGGGGCGCAGAGATCCGAACGGTGGTGTCTGCCGAGGGGAGAGAGCTTCCTCCGGGGGTCACGGGACGTGTGGTGACCACTCCGGCGGATGTGCTGGGGACTCTGGCCGACACGGAGACGCCCCAGGGCGTGGTCTTTGTCTGCGCTCTGCCGGACACCGTCCTGCCCCAGCGGTTGGAGCCCGGTCGCTATCTGATTTTGGACGGCGTGCAGGATCCGGGGAATCTGGGCACCGTCTGGAGGACCGCTGATGCCATGGGCGCCGGCGGCCTCCTGCTCACTGGAGCCTGTGCAGACCCCTATTCCCCCAAAGCGGTGCGCTCTACCATGGGAGCCTGTTTCCGGGAGCTGCCTGTCTGGCGTGGAGAGCCGGAAGAGATCCAGCGGCTCCTGGAGCGCTCCGGTATCCCACTCTACGCCACCGCCTTGCGGGAGGACACCGAGGATCTCCGGGACGTGGATCTGTCCGGGGCGGCGGTGGTGATCGGCAGTGAGGGGAAGGGAATCTCGGAGAAGATGCTCTCCCTATGCCAAAAGTCTTTGAGAATTCCCATGGAGGACCGCTGTGAGTCTCTGAATGCCGCAGTGGCGGCTGCCGTAGTCCTCTGGGAGGGACGGCGGGGAATGAGATAGGGCTGCCGACTGCTTTCGACGCAAAGCGCCGCAGTCCCTATTATAATTAAGGAAGGAGCTTCCGCCATGGCAAACCTCAACTATTTTCTGTGGCTCACCACCCGCAAGGGCTTTCAGCCCGGAGATCCGTGGCAGCTCCTTCAGCGCTTCGGTACGCCCGAGGCGATCTATTTCGCCGCGCCGGAGGAATACGCTCTGGCGGGGCTCTCTCCGGCCAAGGCCAAGGTTCTGGAGGACAAGGATCTGTCAGGGGCTGAGAAAATCTTGGCCGACTGCGATCGTCTGGGCATCCGGATCCTCACCATCCAAGACGCCGAGTACCCTGAGCGGCTGGCCCAGATCTACGATCCGCCCTGTGTCCTCTATTGGCGTGGAAAATCACTCCAGGTGGACGGGACGCTGACCGTCGGCGTGGTGGGCACCCGCTCCTGTACCCCCTACGGGACGAATCTGGCGGGGAAACTGGGCCTGGAGCTGGCCCGGTCGGGGGCCGTTCTGGTCTCCGGAATGGCCCAGGGCATCGACACTGCCGGACTGAAGGGAGCGCTTCAGGGCGGCGGCACCGTCATCAGCGTGCTGGGCGGGGGAATCGATGTCTTTTATCCCAGCGGTAACCGATGGCTCTATGAGGATGTGGCCGCCGCGGGAACTCTGGTGAGCGAGTATCCCCCGGGGACCCGGCATGAGGCGTTTCATTTTCCCATCCGCAACCGCATCCTCAGCGGACTGTCCATGGGAGTGGCGGTGGTGGAGGCCGGACAGCCGAGCGGCGCGCTCATCACTGCTCGGCTGGCGCTGGAGCAGGATCGGGAGGTTTTTGCCTTCCCGGGCCCGGCAGATGCCCCGGCCAGCCTGGGGGCCAACCGGCTCATTCAGCGTGGAGAGGCCAAGCTCATTCTCTCGGCCGCCGACGTGCTGGAGGAGTTCGCGCCCCTCTTCCCGGGGCGGCTCCACCCCCGGCCGCCACTCCCGGAAAAAGAGGCACAAAGCCGGCTTGAAGTGGTTCCGGAACCGCCCAAAGCGGAAAAAACCGAGGAAAAAGAGGTTGACAAGGGGCCTCAGCGGGCATATATTTCTTTATCAGACGACCCTGAGGCCTTTACGGACGACGAGCGAGACCTCCTCTTGGCGCTTCAGCGCCGAATCCTGACCGCCGACGATCTGTCCGAAGCGGCCCAAATTCCGGCCCGGAGAGTGCTTTCCGCCTTGACCATGCTCCAGATCCGGGGCATGGTGGAGGAACGCCCGGGGAAGCGGTACGCCGCTTGTGTCATTCTCACTTCTTAAATACGAACCGCGGAGGGATACTGTGGCTTCCAAAACAAAGAACAACCTGGTGATTGTGGAATCGCCTGCCAAGGCGAAGACCATAACCAAATATCTGGGCCCCGGCTATGAGGTCGTGGCGTCCATGGGCCATGTCCGGGACCTGCCCAAGAGCAAGCTGGGCGTGGACGTGGAACACGACTTTGCCGTGGACTATCAGCCCATCAAGGGCAAGGAGGAGATCATCTCCGACCTGAAAAAGTCCGCCAGGAAAAGTGACAAAGTCTTTCTCGCCACCGACCCTGACCGAGAGGGAGAGGCCATTTCGTGGCACCTGAAGGAGATGTTGGAGCTGCCGGACGACCGGACCTTCCGGGTCACCTTCAATGAGATCACCAGGAAGGTGGTCAACGAGTCCATTGCTGCCCCCCGGCAGCTGGATATGGATCTGGTGGACGCACAGCAGGCCCGGCGGGTGCTGGACCGGGTGGTGGGCTACCAGATCTCCCCGCTGCTGTGGCGGAAGATCCGCCGGGGCCTCTCCGCCGGACGGGTCCAGTCCGTGGCCACCCGGCTGGTGTGCGAGCGGGAGGAGGAGATCCGGGCCTTTGTTCCCCAGGAGTACTGGTCTCTGGACGCCGATCTGGAGCGGGTGCGCCCCAACATGGGCCGATTCACCGCAGGCTTTTACGGCAAGGAGAAAAAGCAGGAGCTCCACAGCGAGGAAGAGGTAAATGCCGTCATGTCCGAGGTAAAGGCGGGTACCTTTACTGTTACAGGGGTCAAACGGCAGGACAAGACCCGCAATCCCGCGCCCCCCTTCACCACCTCTACCCTCCAACAGGAGGCCAGCCGGAAGCTGGGTATGGCGCCCCGGCGGACCATGGCCATCGCCCAGCAGCTCTACGAGGGCGTGGACATTACCGGAGAGGGCACGGTGGGTCTCATCACCTACATGAGAACCGACTCCCTGCGCCTGTCGGACGAGGCGGTGGATGCCGCCAAACAGTTTATCCTGGGCCGCTACGGGAAGGACTACTATCCCCCGGAGACCCGGCGCTATAAGACCAAGTCCGGCGCACAGGACGCTCACGAGGCCATCCGCCCCTCCAGCGTGGAGTTGGTCCCTGAGAACATCAAAAAGGACCTGACTGCGGAGCAGTTCCGCCTTTATAAGCTCATCTGGAGCCGCTTCCTGGCCTGCCAGATGGCTTCCGCCATCTACGACTCGGTCACCATCGAGGCGGCCTCCGCCGGGTACCGCTTCCGGGCCAACCACACCGCGCTGAAGTTCGCCGGTTACACGGCGGTCTACGTGGAGGGAAAGGACGAGGAGGAGGAGCTCCACCAGTCCCCCCTGCCTGATCTGAAGGAGGGGGAGCCGCTGGAGCTCAAGGGGCTCAAGCCCGAGCAACACTTCACCCAGCCCCCCGCACGATACACCGAGGCCAGCCTCATCAAGGCCCTGGAGGAAAAGGGGATCGGCCGGCCCTCCACCTACGCCCCCACCATCTCCACCATCGAGGGCCGGGAGTATGTGGTGAAGGAGGGCAAGTACCTGCGCACCACGCCCCTGGGCGAGGTGGTCACCGGCCTGATGAAGGACAAGTTCCCCGACATCGTGGACTATGCGTTCACCGCCCAGATGGAGGAAAACCTGGATGGGGTGGAGAACGGAAAGGAGAACTGGAAGGCGCTGCTCCGCCGTTTTTACGAGGATTTTTCCCAGGAGCTGGAGCGGGCGGAGAGCGATCTGGACGGGGAGCGCATCAAGGTTCCCGACGAGGTCTCCGAGGAGATCTGCCCCTTGTGCGGACGGAATCTGGTGTTTAAATCCGGCCGGTTCGGCCGGTTCCTGGCCTGCCCCGGCTGGCCGGAGTGCGGCTATACGCAGCCCATCGTGGTGGAGATGCCGGGCAAGTGCCCCAAGTGCGGCGGCCGCATTTTGAAAAAGACCTCCAAGCGGGGATATCCCTACTACGGCTGTGAGTTCAACGTGGTCCGGGAGGGAAACCCCCATGCCAAGTGCGACTTTATGACCTGGGACGTGCCCACGGCGGACGTGTGCGCCGCCTGCGGCAAGACCCTGTTCAAGCGCTCCGGACGGGGGGCCCGCAAGCCCTTCTGCGCCAACCCGGA
This sequence comes from Pseudoflavonifractor sp. Marseille-P3106, assembly GCA_900169975.1. GTDB lineage: Bacteria > Bacillota > Clostridia > Oscillospirales > Oscillospiraceae > Vermiculatibacterium. The sequence goes on along the minus strand of LT827126.1, from coordinate 750,428 downwards.
CTGTCCCGAGTTTCTCCCGGAGGATCAGCGGGGCTACTATAAGAAAAAGACCGCCGGAGAAGGGGAGAACACTGCCGCCCCGGCGGAGGGGACGCCTACGGAAGAGAAGCCGGCCGGGAAGAAGACAACGGCGAAAAAACCGGCTGCTAAAAAGATGCCCGTTAAGAAAGCCGCTGAAAAGAAACCAACGGCGAAGAAGGCACCGGCCAAGAAAGCCGCCGAAAAGAAGCCTGCGGCCAAAAAACCGGCCGCGAGGAGATCCGCGGCGAAAAAGCCTGCGGAAGAGACTTGAATCACAGGCGCGCCGCGCCTGTGAATGACCCCTGAAAGGAGAGCGCGCCATGGATCCCGTCATCATCATCGGCGCCGGCCTGGCCGGCTGCGAGGCCGCCTGGCAGCTGGCCAAACGCGGCATCCCCGTGGAGCTGCGGGAGATGAAGCCGCATCAGAGCACCCCCGCCCATCACAGCGCCGATTTTGCGGAGCTCGTCTGCTCCAACTCCCTGCGTTCCGACCAGCTGGAGAATGCGGCAGGCCTTCTGAAGGAGGAGCTGCGCCGCCTGGACAGCCTCATCCTCGCCTGTGCCGATGCCCATCGGGTAGAGGCGGGCGGAGCGCTGGCGGTAGACCGCAACGCCTTTTCCGCCGCCGTCACCGAACAGATCCGCCGCCATCCCCTCATCACGGTCCGGGAAGAGGAGGTCACTGAGCTCCCGGAGGAGGGACAGGTGATCGTCGCTGCAGGGCCCCTGGCTTCTGAGGGATTGACCGATGCCATCCGCCGCCGGTTCCCCGACAGCGGGACCCTGAATTTCTTTGACGCCGCCGCGCCCCTCGTCTCCTTTGAGAGCGTGGACATGGATCAGGCGTGGTTCGCCTCCCGCTACGACAAGGGGACTGCGGACTACATCAACTGCGCCCTCTCCCGGGAGGAGTATTTTGACTTCTGGAAGGCTTTGACCGAGGCCGAGGAGGCCGACGTCCACGGCTTTGAGGACAAGAGTGTCTTTGAAGGCTGTATGCCGGTGGAGGTCATGGCCCGGCGTGGGGAGGACACGCTGCGCTATGGCCCGCTCAAGCCCAAGGGGCTGTGGGACCCCCGCACCGGGCGGGAGCCCTATGCCGTGATCCAGCTGCGCCGGGACAACGCGGAGGGGAGCGTCTACAATCTGGTGGGCTTCCAGACCCATCTGAAGTGGCCGGAGCAGAAGCGGGTCTTTTCCATGACCCCAGCCCTGTCCCACGCCGAGTTTCTGCGCTACGGCGTGATGCACCGGAATACCTATCTCCGTTCCCCCGGGTTCCTGGACCGGTACTACCGGGTGAAGGAGGAGCCCAGGCTGGCCTTTGCCGGACAGATCACCGGCGTGGAGGGCTATGTGGAGTCAACCGCCTCCGGGGCGCTGTGCGCCATCGAGCTGGCCCGCCGCCTGACGGGGAAGGCCCCCGTGGACTTCCCACGGGAGACCGCCATCGGGGCCCTGGCCCTCTATGTTTCCAATGAGAGCATCACAGATTTTCAGCCCATGAACGTGAATTTCGGCATCATCCCCCCACTGGAGATCCGCATCAAGGGCAAACGGGAAAAGAACGCCGCCATTTCCCAGCGGGCCCTGGAAGCGCTGGCCGGGCTGGACACAGAGTGAGGGAACCGGGAAAACGCCAAGGAGGAAAAGAAGCATGAAGATCATTGTAGACGCTATGGGCGGCGACAACGCCCCTGTATCCAACGTCAAGGGGGCCGTGGAGGCCGTCCGGGAGCTGGGAGTGGAGGTGGCTCTGGTGGGCCGGGGAGATGAGATCCTCGCCGTGCTCCAGGACCTGGGGTGCGACGCCCCGCCCCCGGGCATTGAGATCGTCCACGCCTCCGAAGTGGTGGAGATGGAGGACAACCCCGCCACTGCCTTCAAGGAGAAGAAGGACTCCTCCCTCACTGTGGGACTCAATCTGGTGAAGGACGGGAAGGGAGACGCCTTTGTCTCCGCTGGTTCCACCGGGGCGCTCCTGTCGGGAGCCACCCTGTTGACCAAACGCATCCGGGGCATCCGCCGGGCCGCCCTGGCCCCCCAGATCCCCACACCCAACGGCGGGGCCCTTCTCATCGACGCCGGGGCGACCGCCGAGTGTACGCCGGAGTATCTGCTCCAGTTTGCCTTCATGGGCTCTTACTACGCCGAGCACATTCTGGGCCGCCCGGAGCCCCGGGTGGGTCTGCTGAACATCGGCGCCGAGGAGAGCAAAGGGGGTGCGCTTCAGCGGGAGAGCTACGCCCTGCTGAAAAAGGCGGCGGATGAGGGCCGCATCCACTTCATCGGCAATGTGGAGGCCCGGGACGCGGTTCTGGGCGCGGCGGACGTCATCGTCTGCGACGGCTATTCCGGAAATATCTTCCTCAAGACTCTGGAGGGGACGGCGCTGTTCCTGTCCGGGGAGCTGAAAAAGATGTTTAAGAAGAACGTGGGCACCAAGCTGGGGGCGGTACTGGTCTCCGGCGGCCTGCGGGACTTCAAGAAGCTGATGGACTCCCGAGAGGTCGGAGGTACCCCGCTCATCGGGATCTCCCGGCCCGTCATCAAGGCCCACGGTTCCTCCGACGACTACGCCATTAAAAACGCCATCGCGCAGGCGGCTAAATTTGCCGCCTCCGGCACCATCGAAAATATTACGGAAAACGTGGCGTATATGCGCCTGCCGGTGAACAAGACGGACGAAGTGACCGAGAAAATTTGATTTTCCCCTTGACAGGCAGGGAGAGATTGCCTATTATCATAATGCTTAGAAGCAGTACGACAAGATGGGAGTTCGATTTGCAATGATTTTTGAGAAAGTGGCCAAACTTTTGGCCGAACAGTTCGGCCTGGAGGCTGACGAGATCACTGAGGAGACCAGCTTCGAGGATCTGGGCGCCGATTCTGTGGATATCGTGGAGCTGTCCATGGCTCTGGAAGAGGAGTTCGACATCGAGGAGATGGGAGAGGAAGACCTGAACACCATCCTCACCGTGGGTGATTTGGTGAATTACCTCCGGAACAAACTGGACGAGTGAATATGAAGACATTGGAGGCCAAGCTGGGCTACTCCTTCCGGGACCGCACCCTGCTGGAAAACGCCCTCACCCACAGTTCCTTTGCCAACGAGAACCGGGGCAGTCTGGGCAGCAATGAGCGCCTGGAGTTTCTGGGCGACTCCGTGCTGGGCATGGTGACGGCTGATTTTCTTTACAAAGAGCATCCGGATCTCCCGGAGGGAGATCTGACCCGCACCCGGGCTGCTCTGGTGTGTGAGGAGAGCCTGGTGGAGGTGGCCGACCTGCTGGATCTGGGGGCTTACCTGAAGCTGGGCCGGGGGGAAGAGGCCGGCGGAGGCCGGGAGCGCCCCTCCATCCGCGCCGACGCCGTAGAGGCCGTGCTGGCCGCCGTCTACCTGGACGGGGGACTGGCCGAGGCCCGGAAGATCGTGCAGCGCTTTATCCTGGACAAGGAGAGCGAGAAGAGCACCAGCCGGGACTACAAGACTGCGCTTCAGGAGCTGGTACAGCGGGAGAGCGGCCGTGTGCTGACTTACCGCCTCACCGGCGAGAGCGGCCCAGACCACGCCAAGACCTTTTCTGTGGAGGTGGAGCTCAACGGAAAAGCTGTGGGCGCGGGCTCGGGGCACAGCAAGAAAGAGGCCGAGCAGATGGCGGCCAAGGCGGCCATCGCCCATTTGGGAGCATAATAACAGGGCCGGGGACACCACGGTGTCCCCGGCCCTTCCTGCGTGTTTACAGGAGTTTTGCCGATTCATAGACCGATTTCGGCGAGCGCCGCCAGTGGAGCCATTCGCACACCGCCGTCAGAAGCGCGCCTCCGCCGAAGGCAAGGGCCGCGACGACTGCGCCGCACCGGGCCCAAAAGGCCTCCGGGAGAATGAGGATGATCTCGTCGGTCCGCCAGTCGAAGATCCAGTTGCTCTTCCCCGGGAAAAAAACCGTGTGGAAGGCGGTGAAGAGGCTTTCAAAGTCCACAAGCGCCCAGCAGAGAAGGGCCAGAAGGACCGCCGTCATCCCGACAAGGGCCCAGAAGGCGGGACTGCGGCCGCAAAAGCGGTGCAGGGAGATCCGCTTTCCCCACCGGAGCGCACCCAGCAGGAGCAGCCCGGCGGCGGAGACGCCCAGAAGAGCGAAATCCAGCCGGAACAGGACCCGGCAGTCGGCAAAGTGGGCCCTTCCGCTCTCCGACCACTTCAATTTGCCGGTGCCGAAGGGGGCATTTCCCACCAGATAGTCCATCACCTGGTCGTAAGCCCCTCGGATGGTCTCCTCGTCCCAGCCGGTGTTCTCTGTCAGATCCAAGGCGTCGATCTGGGCGTAGTAGAGGGGGCGGCAGAGGATGGGGACGGCGATGGCCGCCGTCAGAAGAAAAAGAGCCAGCAGGAGGGAGCAGAGAGCGGAGAGGAATTTGGACGGTCTCATGGGGATTCTCCTTTCAGCCGCTGGGAGAGGACGATGAGGACTTGGGAGGGGAGGTAAAAAAACCACATCCCCACCCGGGTGAAGGCGGGGAAAAGACCCAAATTCCAGCCTCCCACGCACAGATCGCACCCCACAAAGAGCAGCAGGCCGAAGGCGAAGCGCCGCTGCTTGCGGTCAAAGGGATGCAGGGAAAAGGCCTCGGCGGTGTTGACTGCCAGGTTGGCAAAGTAGAACACGGACAGGCCAACCACGGGATCCCGGCGGCCCGGCAGTGCTCCGGCGGCCAAGGCGGCCAGGCGGAGTGCCAGACCCCAAGGGCAGAGACGGTTCCCACGGAGGCGTAAGAGGCGCAGAGCGTAGAGAAGCTGGACCACGGAGAAGAGAGCCAGGCCCAGCAGGTAGTGGTCGTCCCGCACCAGCAGAAACCAGTCTGACCCAACCGTGAAGCCGAGGGCCAGGGCCACCAGCCGTCCGTCCAAGGAGACGGCTCCAGTGCAGGCGGTGGCCAGGCAAAGACAGATGGCCGCGAACTTGACAGGGGTGCTGTCCGCCATTCGGGTCAGATCCAGAAAGAGAAAGACCAGCCAGAGAGCTTCGGCAGCCGCCGGAAAGATTTGTTCCCGATACCGTGTCACACGTCCGAACCTCCCCGCCGCAATGGGTGGATTTACGGCTATGATACCACAGGAATGGAAATAAGACAAGAAACCCGGGAAAACAGTTTGCAATGACGGAGAAAAATTGATATAATATTTTATTCATAACCTTTGACGAAGCGAGGTGGGACCGTGTACTTAAAAGCACTGGAGATCCAGGGATTCAAATCCTTTCCGGACAAGACTGTGCTGACCTTCGGAGAGGCGGTGACCGCCATCGTCGGCCCCAACGGCTCCGGAAAATCAAATATCTCCGACGCCATCCGCTGGGTCATGGGGGAGCAGTCCACCCGGGCGCTCCGGGGCGGCAAGATGGAGGATGTCATTTTCGGCGGCACCGCCCGGCGCAAGCAGGTGGGTTTCGCCGAGGTCTCACTGGTGCTGGACAACACAGGGCATATCTTCCCCCACCTGGAAGAGAGCGAGGTCATGGTCACCCGGCGCTATTACCGCTCTGGGGAAAGCGAGTACTACATCAACCGCCGCTCGGTCCGGCTCAAGGATGTCAATGAGCTGTTTATGGATACCGGCCTGGGCCGGGAGGGATACTCTATCATCGGCCAGGGCAAGATCGACGAGATCCTGTCGGTCAAGTCCGGGGACCGCCGGGAAATCTTTGAAGAAGCTGCGGGCATTTCCCGCTACCGCCACCGCAAGGAGGACGCGGAGCGGAGGTTGGAGCGCACCGAGGAGAATCTCACCCGCATCAACGACAAGATCGATGAACTGGAGCTCCAGGTGGAGCCGCTGCGGGCGTCCGCCGAGAAGGCCAAAAAGTTCCTCATCCTGCGAGACGAGCTGCGGGGGCTGGAGATCTCCCTCTGGCTGGAGCAGTTGGAGCGGGTGCGCACCGGAGCCATCAAGCTCTCCGCCGACTATGAAAACGCCGTCCGCCAGAAGGGGGAGGCCCAGGCGGAGGTAGAGCGGCTTTACGCCGCCGCCGAGGAGCTCTCTGCCCGGATGCACCAGAAGGAGGTGGACGCTGAGGGCGTCCGCTTCACCATGATGGGCCGTCAGGCCGACGCCAACGAGTGTGAGAACGCCATCGCCGTTTTGAGGGCCAACATTCAGAACGACCTGGAAAATGCGGACCGTCTCCGCCGGGAGCTGGAGGCCCAGGAGGGACGGACCGGCTCCGTGGATCAGCAGATCGCCCAGCGCAAGGCCCGGCTGGAGGAGATCGGGACGGAGCTGGCCGCGCTGGGCGCCCGGCTGGAGGGCTTCCGGCAGGAGTCCGACGATCTGAGCCGTTCGGCGGGGACGCTGGCCGGAGAGATGGAGGCCCTGCGTCAGAAGGAGGCGGTGGAGACCGCCTCCGCCGCAGAGGCCAGGGCCCTGCTCTCCGCGCTGGCCGCCGCCGCCCAGGAAGTCATGGACCGGGACGAGGCGGTGCGGCAGGAACTGGCCGCGGGCGAGGAGCGTCTGACCGCCGCCGAGTCCGAGCGGGACGGGGCTCAGAAGGAGCTGGAGCAGGCCCGGGAGGACCGGGACTCCCTGCAAAACATCATCAGCGGCTATGCCATGCGCCTGGAGAGCCGGAACCGGAAGGCTCAGGAGGCCGAGGAACAGCAGGTCAAACTCCAGATGGAGGAAAACGCCCTCCAGTCCCGGATCCATATGCTCGCCGAGATGGAAAAGCTCTACGAGGGCTATTCCAAGGCCGTCAAGCTGGTGATGGGAGAATCCGGACGGGGACAGCTGAAGGGCATTTTGGGCCCGGTGGCGGGACTGGTGCGGGTGGAGAGCGCCTACACGGTGGCCATCGAGACCGCCCTGGGCGCCGCCATGCAGAATATCGTGGTGGATCGGGAGGAGGACGGCAAGGCCGCCATCCAGTATCTCAAGCGCCGGGACGGGGGCCGCTGTACCTTCCTGCCGCTGAATGCCGTCCGCCCCGCCGAGTTTCGGGACACCGCCGTGGCCCGGGAGCCCGGCTTTGTGGGCATGGGCAGCGAGCTGGTGGAATTTGACCGCCGCTATGAGGCGGTGGTTTCCTCCCTGCTGGGCCGCACGGTGGTGGCCCAGGACATGGACGCCGCCATCGCCATTGCGCGGAAATACAACCACAGGCTGAAGATCGTCACCTTGGATGGGCAGGTCCTGAATCCCGGTGGCTCCATGACCGGCGGTTCGGCCTCCCGCACGGCGGGCATTCTGAGCCGCCAGGGCGAGCTGGAACGCCTGCGGGAACAGGAGACGCTCCTGCGGGATGCGCTGGCATCCGCCGGGAAGAAGCTGGAGGAGGCGCGCCGGGAGGCTGCCGCAGCCCAGTATGAGATGGATACGGCCCGGGCCCAGCAGCGCCGGCATGAGGATGACATCCTGAAGCTGGAGGAGCGGGTGCGCCACCTGACCGGGCAGCTGGCCGACCAGCAGCTCCGCCGGGACGGCCTGAAGGAGGAGTTGGAGCAGCTCTCCCGCCGGGCAGAGCGCACCGAGGAGGATACGGCGAATGCCCGCCGGCGCATTGAGGAGCTGGAGGGCTCGGCCGCCGCCCTGCGGGCCGAGGCCGAGGGCAAGGCGAAAGGCCAGGGCGAGCTGCGGGAGAAGGGGGAGGCCATCGGGACCCGCATGGCTGAACTCAGCGCCCGCAAAGCGGCCCTGGAGGCGGAGGAGCAGGCGCTGGGGCAGGCCCTTGGGGAGCTGGAGGGTCTGCGGGCCGATCTGGCCGGAGACCGGGCCGACCGCGTCCGGCGTATCGAGGAGCTGAATGCCCGGAGCGAAGAGCTGAATGGCCAGATCCGGGATCGGGAGGAACAGCTCCAGTCCATCCGGGCCGAGAGCGACGCCCAGCAGGCGGAGATCGCCCGGCTCAATCAGGAGAAACTGGAACTGGAGGGGCAGCGCAACCAGGCGGACAAGGCCAGCCGGGACAAGAACAGCGAGCTTCTGGCCATGGAGCGGGAGGTCTCTGTTCTCGAGCAGAAAAAGACTGCGGCCGAAATGGAAGAAAAGCAACTTCTGGACAAGCTGTGGGAGAGCTACGAGCTGACCCACGAAGCTGCCCGGGCCCAAAAGGTGGAGCTGGAGAGCGTCGCCCGCGCACAGCGCCGGGTGGCGGAACTGAAAAAGGCCATCTCCGCGCTGGGCAACATCAATCTGGACGCCATCGAGGAGTTTGCCCGGGTCAACGAGCGATACACCTACTTTACCGACCAGCGGGACGACGTGCGCAAAGCCAAGACTGAGCTGGAGAAGATCATTGCCGGGCTCACCGGGGAGATGGAGCGGATCTTTGCCCAGCAGTTTGCCAAAATCAACGAGGCCTTTCAGCAGACCTTCCAGGAGCTCTTCGGCGGCGGCAAGGCCGCGCTGGAGCTGGACGATCCGGAGGATCTCCTCAACTGCGGCATTGAGATCCGGGTCCAGCCTCCGGGCAAGACGCTGAAGGTCATCACCCTGCTTTCCGGCGGAGAGAAGGCCTTCGTGGCCATTGCGCTGTACTTTGCCATTTTGAAGGTCCGCCCCACGCCCTTTGTGGTGATGGACGAGATCGAAGCGGCGCTGGACGACGCCAACGTAGAGCGCTTTGCCCGCTATCTGCGGCAGATGTGCGATCATACCCAGTTCATCGTCATTACCCACCGCCGGGGTACTATGGAGGAGTCCGACGTGCTCTACGGGGTCACCATGCAGGAGCAGGGCGTGAGCCGGATTCTCACCATTGACCTGGGCAGCATGGAGAAGGAACTGGAAATTCAATAGCGCGATCCGGGCCGAAGCGGCGCGGCCTTCCAAAAAGAGAGACGCCGCAATGAGAGAGGCGTATGAAAATGAAATGGGGCAACAATCAAAAAATTGGGTGGATCATGCTGGGCGCGGGAATTATGCTGGGCCTGGCGGGCGGATTTTTTGAACACAGGCCGCTGCTGGTGACGGGAATTTTGGTGTGCTTTTCGGGGCTGGTGCTTCAGGCATTCCGGTTCCGCTGTCCCCGCTGCGGCCGAGGCGTGGCAACCGATCGCTACGGCGGGGGGCAGAAGTGCCCTCACTGCGGCGCAGAGCTGGATCAGCCCTGAAAACCAGAGATCAGCCGGGAAAGGAATCAATCAATGGGTTTTTTTGAGAAGATCAAAGCGGGCCTGGCCCGCACCAAAGAGAACATCGGCCACTCCTTCGATCAGCTTTTTGCCGGAGAGCTGAACGATGACTTTTACGACGAGCTGGAGGAGACGCTGATCCTCTCCGACATGGGGGTGGATACCGCTTTGGAGGTCAGCGAGACCCTTCGCCGCCGGGCGAAGGAGGAGAAGATCAAGTCCGCCCAGGAGGCCCGGCGGGCCCTGCGGGAGATCCTCACTGACCTGCTCACCGTGGGAGACGGAGACCTGGCTCTGGACAAGCCCCCTGCCGTCTGCCTCTTCATCGGGGTCAACGGCGTGGGAAAGACCACCACCATCGGCAAGCTGGCCGCCCGGCTCAAGGGGGACGGCAGGCGGGTGCTCATGGCGGCGGGGGACACCTTCCGTGCCGCAGCGGCCGACCAGCTGGAGATCTGGTCCCAGCGGGCGGGGGTGGAAATCGTCCGCCAAAACGAGGGGGCCGACCCCGCCGCCGTAGTCTTTGATGCCCTCACCGCCGCCAAGGCCCGCTCCGCCGACGTGGTGCTGGTGGACACGGCCGGACGGCTGCACAACAAGCAGAACCTCATGAATGAGCTCAACAAGATCAGCCGGGTCATCGACCGGGAGCTGCCGGGGGCCAGCCGGGAGACGCTGCTGGTGCTGGACGCCACCACCGGGCAGAACGGTCTCATCCAGGCCCGCCAGTTCCAGGAGAGCGCCGGGCTCACCGGCGTGGTGCTCACCAAGCTGGACGGCACCGCCAAGGGCGGCATCGTGGTGGCGATCGCCAGGGAGCTGGGGGTGCCCGTGAAGTTCATCGGCGTGGGGGAGAGCGTGGATGATCTCATGCCCTTCGAGCCGGAGAAATTCGTGGAGGCCCTGATCTGAACCAAAACCACCGTGCCGGGCAACCGGCTGTTAGGAGGAATTTGACATGTCCCGCATTGACGGAAGAAAAAATGATGAGCTGCGCCCCGTGGAGATCACCCCGGGGATCAACAAATTTGCGGAGGGCTCCTGCCTGATCCGCTGCGGTAACACCCATGTGCTCTGCTGCGCCAGCGTGGAGGAGCGCACGCCGCCCCACGTCCCCGAGGGGGAGGGCTGGGTGACCGCCGAGTACTCCATGCTGCCCCGGGCCAACCGGGAGCGCTCCAAGCGGGACATCGCCAAGCTGAAGCTCTCCCCGCGGAGCGCCGAGATCCAGCGGCTGGTGGGGCGCTCTCTCCGGGCGTGCGTGGACATGAAAAAGCTGGGGGAGCGGTCCATCACGGTGGACTGCGACGTGCTCCAGGGTGACGGCGGCACCCGCACCGCCAGCGTCACCGGCGGTTATGTGGCCCTGGCGCTGGCCTGCCGGAAGCTGGTGGCGAACGGCGTGCTGACGGAGAGCCCCCTGGTGGGTACGGTGACCGCCGTCTCGGCGGGCATCGTGGACGACGAGCTGCTGCTGGACCTCTGTTATGAGGAGGACTCCTCCGCCCAGGTGGACCTGAACTGCGTGATGACCGGCGGGGGAAAGCTGGTGGAGCTCCAGGGCACGGGTGAGGGCAGGGCCTTCACCGTGGAGGAGCAGCGGGCCCTTGTGGAGTTGTGCGCCAAGGGGATCCGGGAGCTTCAGACCGCTCAGAAAGCGGCCCTGGGAGGTTGAGATCATGAAGATGGTATTGGCCAGCAAGAACACCCATAAGCTGATGGAGATGAAAGCCATCCTCGGCCAGCTGGGGGTCGAGGTGGTACTGGAGTCCGACGTGGGCGTGGATGTGGACGTGGAGGAGACGGGGGAGACCTTTGAGGAGAACGCCGCCCTCAAGGCCAGGGCGGTGATGGAGGCCACGGGGTTACCCGCCATTGCCGATGATTCCGGCCTGTGCGTCGCCGCCCTGGGGGGCGGACCGGGGGTCTACTCCGCCCGCTACGGCGGCGAGGGGCTCACCGACGCGGACCGTTATCAGCTGGTGCTGGACGGCCTGCGGGGAGAGCTGGACCGGAGCGCGAAGTTCGTCTCCTGCATCTGCTGCGCATTTCCCGGCGGGGACACGATCACGGCCCGGGGGGAGTGCCCCGGCGTCATTACCTACGCCCCCCGGGGAGAGGACGGCTTCGGCTACGACCCAGTTTTCTTCCTGCCGGAGTATAAAAAGACCTTCGCCCAGATGACGGCGGAGGAGAAGAACGCCGTATCCCACCGGGGACGGGCGCTCGCAAAATTCAAAACAGAATTGGAGAATTATCTGCATGGAACTGACCAGTAAACAGCGCGCTCAGCTCAGGAGCATGGCCAACAGCATGGAAGCTGTGGTCCACATCGGCAAGGGGGATCTGGGAGAAAACCTGATCCGCCAGACCGATGAGGCCCTGGAGGCCAGGGAGCTCATCAAATGCCGGGTGCTGGAGACCTCGGGGTTCTCACCCCGGGAGGCTGCCGAGGCATTGGGCCGGGCCACCCGCAGTGAGGTCGTCCAGGTGATCGGAACAAAATTTGTTCTGTATCGTCAAAGTCACAAAAAGGATAAAAAGGATAAGATCGTGCTGTGTAAATAAACGGGCGGACTGAAATCGGACGGGAGGAGTGCCGGAAATGAAGATCGGTATTTACGGAGGAACCTTCAATCCACCCCATTTGGGGCACATGACTTCAGCCAGACTGGCGATGGAGATGCTGGGCCTGGATCGGCTCCTGTTTGTTCCAGCGGCCATTCCGCCGCACAAGGCGCTGCCGGAGGGATCGCCCTCCCCCGAGGACCGGCTGGCGATGACCGTGATCGCCGCCGACAGTCTGCTGCTGCGGGACAAGGTTGCGGTGGACGACCTGGAGCTGCGCCGGGAGGGAAAGAGCTTTACGGTGGACACCCTGCGCCAGTTCCGGGAGGAGTACCCCGGCGACGAGCTCTGGTTCCTCATGGGCTCCGACATGCTCTTTTCCCTGCCGGAGTGGCACCTGCCGGAAGAAATCTGTGCCTTGGCCGGCCTGGCAGCCTTTGCCCGGTCGGAGGGAGACGAACCGGAGCGGATGGAGGTACAGGCGGAGCGGATGCGGGCGGACTACGGGGCCCGGGTGACGGTGCTGCGGCTGCCCGAGGTGGTGGAGGTGTCGTCCACCCGGCTCCGGGCGCAGCTGGCCGGGGGGGAAGGGGCGGAGTTTCTGCCTCCCTCCGTGTACGGATACATTCTGCGCATGGGACTTTACGGCACCCATAAGGACCTGAGGCACCTCACCGATGCAGAACTGCGCGCCTGCTCTCTCTCCATGGTCTACGCCAAGCGCCACGCCCACATCCTGGGGGTGGAGGAGGAGGCGGTCCGGCTGGCTCGGCGCTGGGGAGCCGACGAGGAGCTGGCCCGCCGTGCGGGCATTCTGCACGACTGCACCAAGTATCTGGAGCTGGAACAGCAGTTGCAAATCTGCGACGAATATGGTATTGTTTTGGATGATTTGGAGCGGATCTCGGTAAAGCTCCTCCACTCCAAGACCGGGGCGGCACTGGCCAGGCATCTCTACGGGCAGCCCGAAGAAATCTGCCAGGCCATTTTTTGGCACACCACCGGGAAAGCGGATATGACCCGGCTGGAAAAAATTATTTATCTGGCCGACTACATGGAGCCCAACCGGGATTTTCCCGGCGTGGAGGAGCTGAGAAAGCTCTGTTATGAGGACTTGGACGCCGCCCTGCAGATGGGGCTGGAGATGAGCATCGAGGAACTCAGAGAGCGGGGCGTACCCATCCACAGGAACACCCAGGGAGCACTGGACTGGCTGCTGGAACATCGGAAAGGATAATTGACCGACTATGAGTCAACAGAGAGAAAACAAAGGCGGGAAACGCCTGACGGGAAGCGGAAGCGACAACGGAACGGCCCCCAAAAAGGCGAAACCGCAGCGGACGGGGAGGGAGCTGGTCCTCCACCGGGTCTATGTGGGGCTGACCATCGCGGCGGCTGTGATCGTGGCGGGGTTTGTCCTTTGGAATATTTTCTTTACGCCGCCCGAAGTCAACACCCCCAGCCGTCCCATGACCACCACCATGGTGGATGAGGAGGGACACGAGGTCGAGGTGGAGATCCCCGGTCTTTCCGCCGGACGGAAGAAGCAGTTTTATACCTTCCTTCTGGTAGGACGTGACACGGGCGGCGGCGGCAACACGGACACCATGATGCTGGTGGCTTACGACGTGCCCAGCCAGAAACTGAGCGTGCTGTCTCTCCCACGGGACACCATGGTGAACATACCCTATGACATCAAGCGGCTCAACGGCGTATACAACTACGCCGGCGGCGGCGACAAGGGGATCGAGGCGCTGGACCGGGAGATCAGCCAGTTGGTGGGCTTTCAGCCCGATTTCCAGGTGGTGGTGGAATGGGAGGCCTTCGGCAAGCTGGTGGATGCCATCGGCGGGGTCAATTTTGACGTGCCTTTCCGCATGTACTACAACGACCCCTCTCAAAACCTGAAGATCGATCTTCAGAAGGGCTATCAGCTCCTCAACGGCGACCAGGCCATGGGCCTGATCCGGTACCGCAAGCAGAGCGACGACTCCGGCCATGTCACCGGCGGGTACGCCAACGGAGATCTGGGGCGCATTGAGACCCAACAGGCCTTTATGAAGGCGGTCATCGCGCAGTGCCTGAAGATGGACAAGCTCCTGACCAACCTGGGGGAGTATATCACTATTTTCCAGGAGAACGTCAAGACCAACATGACAATCTCCAACCTGGCTTATTTCGGAAAATCCGCCCTCACCGGGCTTGATATGGACAATGTGGAGTTCTATACCATGCCCAACACGGGGAAAATGGTGTGGAGCCGGAGCTATCACAGCTACCAGTCCTATGTGGTGCCCAACGCGGATGAGCTGGTGGCGCTGGTAAACGAGCATTTTAATCCCTATGAGGACGACTTGCGGAAGAGTGAATTGGACATCATGTATGTGAATAAGGACGGTACCATCGGCTCCACCACAGGAAAGGTCGAGGACGCCAAGGCCAACTCCGGGGGCCAGCGCGCGCCCAGCGACGGCTCGGCCAAGCCTGTGGAGGACGAAAAGGATATTGTGGTGACGCCCACCCCCACGCCTGAGGAAAAGCCCGTCCATTCCGCAGGGACAGGGGATGGGGGAGCTGTGGCCCCGCCGGAGGCCAGCCACAGCGTCTCACCCAGTCAGGACCCGGTGGTGGAGAGTCAGGCTCCGGAGGTCAGTGCGCCTGCGGCGACTACCCCGGCACCCACAGCTGCACCCACAGCTGCTCCCACCGCGCCACCGGCAACCGCGCCTGCGGAGGAGGAACCTCTTCTGCCGCCCGGCGCATAAGAAGAAAGGAAGAATGCCTGTATGACACCGAAAGAAACAGCCCTGCTCCTGGCGAAAGCTCTGGACAGCAAAAAGGGTATGGATATCAAAGTCCTGGAGACCGGCCGTTTGACCACGCTGGCCGACTATTTTGTGATTTGCTCCGCCACCTCCACCACGCAGATCAATGCTCTGGCAGGGGCCTGTGAAAAGGCCATGAAGGAGCAGGCGGGGGAGGATCCTCATCACGTGGAAGGCCATCGCGGGGGCACCTGGGTTTTGCTGGATTTCTCCGCGGTCGTAGTCCACATTTTCAACGAGGAAGCCCGGGAGTTCTACGATCTGGAGCGCCTTTGGAACGACGCGATTCCCCTGGATCTGACCGGAATTCTCGTTGAGAACTGACTGATTTGTATGGGGCGTAAGGCACGGCCTGCGGCTTTCCGTTTTGTGCGGGAGGCCGCAGGCCGTGCCTTTTAATGGATGACAGCGCTCTAGAGATGTAATTTAACTGGCTTTTTCTTGCCTTTTTGACCAAAATGTGGTATGTTAACCTTGCTAAATTTTCTGTTTTTCAGCATGCAAACCGCCAGAGAGAAAGAGTTGGGAATTTGCCTGGGGCAGAGCCCGGGAGAATCCCTGGATTGCGGGTGAGGAAATGACTTCCAGAAAAACAGTCCTTATTGTGGAGGACAATCTGGTCAGCCGCAGGCTCCTGAGACAGATTTTGCAGGACGACTACGATGTTTTGGAGGCTGAAAACGGCAGAGAAGGGCTGGAATGTCTGAGGAACCAGGGTGATCGGGTTAAAGCCGTCGTCCTGGACCTTGTGATGCCCATTATGGATGGATACTCCTTTTTGTCGGAGGTTCGGGGAGAGGCGGAGGGGCGGAGCCTGCCAATCATTGTCTCCACCGGCGCGGAGGATGGCGAGGCGGAGAGGCGTGCGCTTCAACTGGGGGCCTGGGATTTTGTGCCCAAGCCCTACGAGCCGGAGATTTTGAAATTTCGGCTGAAAAATGCGATCGAGCGGAGCCAGATAGCTCTGTTTCACCAGTTGAAGTACATAACAGAGTTTGATCCCATGACTGGGATCTATCAGAAAGCAAAATTCTTTGCGATGACCCGTGCAATGCTTTGCGCGGGCCATGCGGAGCGTTTTGCTTTTTTTCGTATGGATATTGAGCGGTTTCAACTGGTCAATTCATTTTATGGGACGCAGACAGGGAACCGGCTGCTCAAATTTATGGCTCAAAGGCTGCGGGAGACGGTTTCCGGGAGTACAAAGGGGACTTACGGAAGAATGGAGGCGGATGTGTTTGCCGCGTGTATTTCATGTCCCGGAGAAAGAGAGGCCATCAAGTTTGTTGAGCGGTGCAAAACGGAATTGAGAAAGTTTGAGCTGGATTTCAATTTGATGCTTACCTGCGGGATCTATTGGATCCGGGATCCCCGGGAAGAACCCAGCATGATGCTGGATAAAGCCGGGCTGGCAGCCAAACGGGTCAAGGGCAACTACATCAAGAATTACGCCTTTTATGAGCCGGAAATGAGCCGTGCCATTCGGGAGGAGCAGGAGATCACCAACAAGATGGCCTCCGCACTCAGCCGGGGAGAATTTCAAATCTATTTTCAGCCGAAATACAATCTGACCACAAACCGTCCGGAGGGGGCCGAGGCGTTGGTTCGCTGGATGGATCCGCTGAAGGGCAAGACGCTTCCCGGAGTGTTTATCCCGATTTTTGAGCGAAATGGGTTTGTTTCCCATCTGGACTTTTATGTCTGGGAACAGGTCTGTGCTTTGCTGCGCAGGTGGATCGAGGCGGGGATCCAGCCTCTCCCAATTTCGGTCAATGTCTCCCGGGTGAATATCTATACTCCAAATCTGGTGGAGCGCATCTGTGCGCTTACGGAAAAGTATGGGATTCCCAACCGGCTTCTCCAGCTTGAGCTGACGGAGAGCGCCTATACCGATGATCCCGAAGTCATGATGGATACCATAAAAGGTCTTCAGGAGCAGGGGTTTTTGATCCTGATGGACGACTTTGGAAGCGGATACTCCTCTCTCAATGTGCTCAAGAACCTGAATGTTGATATTCTAAAGCTTGACATGAAGTTTTTGGCCGATGCGGAGATCCCGGGGCGTGGGGAGGACATCGTCTCTTCGGTGATCCGCATGTCCAAGCGCCTGTGTCTCCCCGTAGTTGCCGAGGGAGTGGAGAAGGGGGAGCAGGTGGAATTTCTCCGGGAGATCGGCTGCGATTATGTGCAGGGCTACTATTTTGCCAGACCGATGCCGGTGGAGGAGTATGAAAGCCTGCTTAAAGGGGGCATGCGGCTTCCGACTATGGAAGAGAAGAAAGTTTTTGCCGGGAAGGAGCTCTGGAAGCCGGATCCGCAGGTGGAAGATCTGTTTTTTAATGCGCTGCAGGCAGTGGCCATCTATGAATTTTCCGAGCGTGGGCCGGAGTTGCTCCGGAGCAACCGGGCCTATCAGGAGCTGATGGGACCCGAACGCTTTTCCGAGGACAGCCGGGATCCCCTGTGTCTGGTGCGCGGAGAATATCGGGATCACGTTATGGGGGCTTTCCGGCAGGCAGTGGGCACAAAGGGGGCCGCGGAGTGTGAATACCTGCAGAAAAACGCCGCGGAAAAACCGATGTGGGTGGATCTTAAACTGAAATACATCAGCCGGGTCGGGGAAAAGCATATCCTCTTTGGGAGCCTTTCAGATATCAGCACACAGAAGGAACTCGATTTGGAGCTGCAGAAATATCGGATGATCGTCCGCTCCAATTACAGTGATTCCGGGAAAATGCTGATCGTGGACGGCAAGGAGATCAACCGGGATATTCTGCGGATGATCTTTCAGGAGCGTTTTACGATTCTGGAAGCGGAAAATGGCAGGGAAGCACTGAGCGTTTTAAAGGAAAATGGAAATTATGTGGACATCATCCTTCTGAATCTGGTGATGCCTGTAATGGACGGCACGGAGTTTTTAAAAGTGAAACGGGTCAGCCCGGAGCTTTCAGAAATTCCAATCATTATTATTACCGCCGACGAGACCGCGGAACGTCAGGTAAATATGCTGGCTCTGGGCGCCAACGACTACATCATTGAACCCTTTGTGGAGGAGATTGTGGTGCGTCGGGTCAACAACGTTCTGGAGTCCAACCGAAGGTTTCGGGAAATTTTGCGGGAGTACGACACGGTGGCCAAGCAGGCCCGGACAGATCCACTCACCGGCATCAGCAATCGCACCATTGCCGAGCAGCTGATTGGCCACGTCCTTTTCAACCAGCCGGGGAAGCTCCATGCGCTTTTGATGCTGGATGTTGACAATTTTAAGAGCATCAACGACACATACGGCCACGCCTGTGGAGATGAAGCCCTGTCTTATCTGGCTGGAAAACTGACCGCGTTTTTCCGGAAGGGAGATATTATCGGCCGCTTTGGCGGAGATGAATTCTGCGTGTTTATGGTCGGAATTCCATCGCCGGAGCTGGTTGCGGCAAAATGCGCCGCATTTTGCCGGATGTTGGCCTCGGAACCGGCCGACGGGCTCCCCGTGCCGATCACCGTCTCCGTTGGGGCGGCGCTCTCCAGTCAGGGAGAAAACAGCTTTGACAAGCTGTACCAAAAAGCAGATCAGGCCTTGTATCATGCAAAGCGGCGGGGGAAAAACCGTGTGGCGGTCTACGGCCGGGAAATCATGCTCGAAGAAGAGAATCCATAAGTCTATTTTAAATATTCAACAGTCATTGTGGGCTGCCGGAGATTTCTGCACAAGAGCGGAGGGCTCAAAGGAACGGACGATGTCTTTGGCAAAGACGGTAGAAGGTTGATCCGCAGGACCCGGATCGGGTACAACGGGTGAAAAATATGGAAAAAATAGAAAACTGGAAAAATTATGAAGCGTGTTTCGGTAAGTGCCCCTGGGCGTTTTGTGTTTTGATCCCAGAGCCCGGAGAAAAGGGAAAACTTCGGATCCAGTACGCAAATCAGGCAATGGCGGCTTTGGCGGGCCTGCCTGCATCCCAGCTCTGCGGTGGTTTTTTCCGTACCTTTTTTCCTGCGGCCGGACTTGCGTGGCAGGAGCTGTGCGGAAAGACGGCGGCGGAGGGGACAGAAGGGCGGCTGACCGACTATACGATCCTGCCCGGACAGCGGGTGCGGATGCGCTGCTACCAGCCTGCACCGGGCAGCTGCGCGTGTTGTCTGGAAGTGGACGGGGAGGAGCCGGATCAGAATCAGCCGGGCGCGGCGGACGGAGGTACAGCGGTCTATCGGGTCGGGGAACGGCCGGAGCTGATCTATATCTCTCCCGGTGCGGCTGCGCTGACCGGGCATACGCCAAAGGAATACCAGTGTTTGGCAAAAGAGGATGCACTTTTTTCCTGCTGGCCCGGAGAACGGGAGACGGCCGAGAGCTTCCTGATGGATGCTTGTGGGGAAGAGCCTCCGCATACGGGGGCCGTGCTTTGGCTGCGGCACCGGAATGGGACGCCGGTCTGGGTTCAGGCCAGAGGAAGAGTGATTGGAACAGACGGAAAGGCGCCGCTGCTTCAATTCAACTTCCGAAATGTTGCGCTGCCAAATAAAATGAAGCAGAACATTTTGACGCATCAGGTGATCTTTGACCTGGCGGTGAACAGTGAGGATGTGATTGTCTGGACGTACAATCCTGCTACGCACACTCTGTATGAGACGGAGAGCTCCCGAGCGGTGCACCCGGGGACAGCAATGGAGACCCCGGATTTTGTGGAGCAGTCCATTCGGAGCGGCGTCGTCAAAGCGGAGAGCGTGGACGCGTTTCGGGAATTGTACCGCCGGGTCGAGGCGGGGGAGCCGGAGGTCTCCGGGGACATCTGGTTCGCCCGACGTGACGGCAGCGGCTGGTGGTGCGAACGGATCTGGTATACGAACCTGCTGGACGACAAGGGAAACTGCTCCCTCTCGATCGGCGTTGGGAAAAACATTACGGATGTTCTGCGAAACAAGGCGGAGCGGCAGCAGATGGAGATGGCGCTTTCCTTTACTTCCATTGTGCTGTGCTCTTATAATGTCAAGCGGGATGTATTTACCAGCTTCAGCCCCGGAGCGGAACGGATCGGGTTGGGGACCCGGCCTGGAGAAGGATATATGGATCGGGTGAAGAGAGGATATGTGATGCCCGACAGTGTCCAGGACTATATCCATCTATATCAGGCGCTGGGACGGGGGGAGAAGACGGCTTCCGCCGTGATCCACTACGACCCTGCAAAGACGAGCGGCATAGAGTGGCTGAAACTGAATTATTCCGCAATTTATGACAGCAAGGGCCATGTCGAGATGGGGGTAGCTGTGGGCGAAGATATCACCGAACTGATGTGTGCCCGCCGAAAGTTCGAATGGGAGAAACGGGAGCTGGAAGGGCTCCAAAGCGACACGCTGCTCAGCAAGTACAAGATCAATCTTACGAAGAATACTTTGGAAAACTGCATGCACAGCGACCGGCTGATTCCCCTCCGCCCGGAAAACGGTTATACCGAGTGGGTGGAGTCGGCGGCAGTTCGGGGTGAGACTCAGGAAATGCGGGACGCGCTGCGCTGGAAGCTGAGTCCGCAAAACCTCACCTGGCTGCACGAGATGGGGGCAGGACCGCTTCAGGCGGAATACCGGCTCCAAATGGCGGATGGACGATATTCCTGGGTCAGAACCACAGTGCGGTGCGAAAAGGACCCTGAGACAGGCGACCTCATGGGTTTTATGAGTACCTGTGACATCAATGGGGAAAAGCAAATGGAGATGATCATCAATCGGATCCTGGACCTGCACTTCGAATTCCTGGGACTGCTGGATCTGTCCACACAGCAGATTACCAATTATCACCATTCAAAATTGGGAGCGCCGCTGGGGAGCAGCCGGGACGTCGATTACTTCAAGGATGTCTCCGACTTTGTAGAGCGGTTTTTGCCGCCCGAACTTCGAAAAGATGCATTCACTGCTTTCAGCATTCCCCAGCTGTGCCAGGCGCTGGCGGATCAAGATTCTTACAGTATCGTCTTTCCTGCCTGCGAACAAAGTGTAAGAAGAATTAAAAAGTGGCAATACATGTACTTAGATCAAAGCCGCACGGTGATCGTGGTGATAAGGACCGATATTACTGATATTACTTTGGAACAGGAACGGCAGCAGCAGGCGCTGCGGGAAGCCCTGATCCAGGCAAAGCAGGCCAGCAGGGCAAAGACCCAGTTTCTTTCCCGCATGAGCCACGAGCTGCGCACGCCTATGAATACCATCATCGGGATGTCTGAGGTGGCGGCTCATACGCTCAACGATCCTAAACGGGCTGGAGCCTGTCTGGACAAGGTGAAGATGTCTGCGCATCTCCTGCTTGCCCTCATCAATGACATTCTGGATATGAGCAGGATTGAAAGCGGGAAAGTCCTGTTGAAAAGTGAGGAATTCAACTTTAGGTCTTTCCTGCGCGGGGTCAACGATATTGCTTTGGAGCTGGCAGAGGAGAAGGGCGTGGCATACACCTGCCTTCAGGTGGGGTTTCTGGAAGAGACATATGGGGGCGATGTGCTCAAATTGCAGCAGATACTGCTCAATCTGCTGTCAAACGCCATCAAGTTTACGCCGCAGGGTGGTAAAGTACAGCTTCTGGTTTTTCAAAAGGAAGCCGAAAAAGAAGGGAAAGCCCGCATGTGCTTTACGGTAAGCGACACCGGCGTTGGGATAGAAGAGGCGTTTCTCCCCAAGCTTTTCGAACCCTTTGAACAGGAGGGCCCCAAGCGGACTGGGACCTGCGGTGGGACCGGCCTGGGACTGGCGATCTGCAAATGTTTTGTGGAAATGATGGACGGGACGATTGGAGTCAGCAGTATTGAAGGGGTGGGAAGCAAATTTACCGTGGAGGTCACGCTGAGTTCCGGCATGAAGGCACTCCGTCGGGCCAATCAGGCGGGAAAAAAATGTTGGGATGGCTTTTCGGCTCTGGTGGCCGATGACGAGGCCGTCATCTGTGAGCAGGCCGTAGGCCTCCTTTCCCAGTTGGGTTTTCAGACAGAGTGTGTGGCCAGCGGCTTTGATGCGCTGAAAAAAGTAGAGCTCCGCGGGGGGCAGGGGAAGCCGTATGACCTCATCCTGATGGACTGGCAAATGCCTGGGATGAACGGGCAGGAAGCCGCTCGCCGGATTAGACCGATCACAGGCTCCGGGACAGCCATTCTTTTGATGACTGCGTACGATAGAGACGATTTGGCGGAGGAGAGCTGGGAGTCCGGAATCGATCAGGTGATCACCAAGCCGATCTTTAAGGCGACACTGGGTATGGCGCTGGAACAGTTTTACCTTCGAAAGGAGAGGGAGCGGCAGGAGTGTGGGCCCAGAAAGTATGATTTCAGGGATCGCAGGATTCTGCTGGTGGAGGATCATGCGTTGAATGCAGAGGTTGCCAGCCGCCTTTTGGCCATGAAGGGCTGTACGGTGGAACGTGCAAAAAACGGAGTGGAGGCGATTGAGGCGATCACCCTGTCTCCGCCGGGATTTTTTGATGCGGTTTTGATGGACGTTGTGATGCCTGTCATGGATGGGCTAACTGCCGCGCGGGCCATCCGCCAGTTGAAAAAAGAGAAGGCGCAGACAGTCCCGATCCTTGGCATGAGTGCGAATGTTTTTGAAGAGAACGAGGAAAAGTCCCGGGAGGCCGGGATGAATCTGTTTTTGTCCAAGCCTATCGACCCGGAAGTTTTGTACCAGGCTCTTGAGCACTGTTTCCGGGGGGAGGATCGGGAGAGACGGGGATAAAGGGGCGCTTTATGAAAGAGAAGCGGCTTCCGGCGCATCTGCGCCGGAAGCCGCTTCTGAAACCCCCTCACTGGATGTGTACGTGGTTGTTGATATGATCCTTGCAATAGCAGTAGTAGCCATTGCATTTGGAGCAGTAGCGAAATTCCATGTCGGGAAAGTCGGTATCGGTCTTGCCGCATACGGCGCATTTGTGGATATAACCCTTTTGCTGCTGAGCCTGCCGGGTGGCTTGCTTGAAGTTCACCGTCTGCTGGGCGTGCTGGTGCTGATAGCGCCGCTTTTGCCGCCCCGCGGCGTCCGTCAGGTCCGACCAGAAGAAGAGCAGGAAGTTGAGGACGGCCACCAACGGGAGGAAGGCGCTGACAAACTGCAGGCGGATCAGGCTGGTGATCATCTGGAGCCCAAAAATAACCACGTCGGCCCAGGCCAGCCACTTGATCTTGATGGGGATGATGAAGAACAGCAGGACCTGCATGTCAGGATAGAGAACAGCAAAGGCGAAGAACAGGGAAAGATTGAGAAAGTCGATGCTGGCGTAACCGGCGATGAGCCCGTAGAGGATGTTGAACCCGACGCCCAGCAGGTAAAAGAGGCTGAACCGGGCGGTCCCCCACTCCCGTTCCAGGGTGGAGCCGATCCACCAGTAAAAGTAGAGGGAGAGGGCCACGCTCAGCAGGCTGGAGCTCACAGGGACAAAAACAAAAGAGACCAGACGCCAGATCTGACCGCTGAAAACAGCGGGGCGGCTGAAATAGAGCAGGCTGGAGGCACCGCCATAGCTGAAGCGGTCCAGCAGGAAAACGATCACAGTACCGATGACCAGGTAGTTCATCAGATTGGGGATGCCGAACCGGGGGTGCTCCCGGCAAAATCGATCCAGACGCTGTTCAATGGCGCGCAAGGCGAAAACCTCCTCAAATGAGATGTAAAAAGCATTGTACCCGCTTTTCATGCAAAAGTAAAGGAAGAAAGTGTGAACTTTTGGCGAAAAGGACATAGATATCTCCTCTTGACAGGGAAAACCGACATATGTATAATAAAGACGAAAAGTAAATACCGCCTTATCAAGAGTGGTGGAGGGAACGGCCCGATGAAACCCGGCAACCTGCGGGAACGCAAGGTGCCAAATCCGGCGAAGCAATCGAAAGATGAGGATGGGGAACCTGTACCCTGTCGCTTTCGGCAGGGTATTTTTGTTGCCCGAACAGAAAGGATGAGAGCAATGGCAAATCGACTTTTTACTTCTGAATCCGTGACGGAGGGGCACCCCGACAAGGTGTGCGACCAGATCTCCGACGCCGTCCTGGACGACATTATTGCCGCCGATCCCACGGCCCATGTGGCCTGTGAGACCTTTACCACCACCGGCATGGTGGTGGTCATGGGCGAGATCACCACCGAGCATTACACCGATATCCCCGCCATCGTTCGCCGCACCGTGGAGCGCATCGGCTACACCGATCCCTCCTACGGCTTTGATTACCGCTCCTGCGCCGTGATGACCGCCATCGACGAGCAGTCTCCCGACATCGCCATGGGGGTCAACCAATCTTTTGAGGCGCAGAACGGCAATACCGACGCGGCAGACCTCATCGGCGCGGGGGATCAGGGCATGATGTTCGGCTATGCCTGTGACGAGACTCCCGAGCTGATGCCTGCCCCCATCGCCATGGCCCATCAGCTCGCCCGGAAGCTGGCCGATGCCCGCAGGAGCGGGGAACTGAGCTGGCTGCGGCCCGACGGCAAGAGCCAGGTCACCGTGGAATACGACGGGGAGGGGAATGTCCTGCGCTGTCCTGCCATCGTGGTCTCCACCCAGCATGATCCGGACATTGCCCTCAAGGATCTGCGGGAGGCGGTGGTGGAGACCATCATCAAGCCGGTCATCCCCGCCCGTTACCTGGATGCCGGCACCAAGTTCTACGTCAATCCCACCGGACGGTTCGTGGTGGGCGGCCCTGTTGGGGACACCGGCCTCACCGGACGGAAGATCATTGTGGACACCTACGGAGGCTCCGCCGCCCACGGCGGCGGCTGCTTCTCCGGCAAAGATCCCACCAAGGTGGACCGCTCTGCGGCCTACATGGCCCGGTACGTGGCCAAGAACATCGTGGCCGCCGGCCTGGCCCGGAAGTGCCAGATCGAGGTGGCATATGCCATCGGTGTGGCCCACCCCGTATCTGTTCTGGTGGATACCTACGGCACCGGCAAGGTCTCTGAGGAGAAGCTGGCCCAACTGGTGAACCGGTACTTCGACCTGCGCCCGGCCAAGATCATCGAAAAGCTGGATCTGCGCCGGCCGATCTATGAGCAGACCGCCGCCTACGGCCATTTCGGCCGCACCGACATCGACCTGCCCTGGGAGCGCACCGACCTGGCGGAGGCGCTGAAGGCCGCGCTGTAAAACTGAGAACAGAGACGCCGCCGCGCCGGGAGCGCGGCGGCGTCTTCCTGTTCCGCCCGGTCTTTGTAATTGGAACTGGACAAGTTTGCCGTGTTGGGGTAAACTAAAGAGAACGGCCCCGGGATCTGATGGCGGCCTGTGAAAATGCGTTTCTGAGGAGGAAGGGCATGAAAGTACTGTATCTGCTCAACTTTGCTGGAAAGGCGGGGACGGAGCGTTATGTGGAGACGCTGGTCAAATACCTCTCCGCCGACGGGCGGGTGGAGCCTTATTTTGCCTACAACGAGGGCGGACTGCTGGTGGAGCGGCTGGAGGCCATGGGCGTGCCCACCCGGCAGATCACCCTCTCCAGCCGGTTCGATTTCCGGGCGGCCAGGGAGCTGGCCGGGCTGTGCGGGGAGTGGGGGATCGAGCTCATCCACTGCCACTACCTGCGGGAGAACTACATTGCCATGCTGGCCAAGCGGTACAATCGGAAGATCCGTGTGGTGTATACCAACCACTTTGTCCTGGCCAACGACGCCGTCACCCGCCTGTCCAACCGGTGGCTGGACAAGCGGCAGGATCAGATGATCGCCGTCTGCAACAAGGGAAAGGAGCAGCTCATGGCCAACGGCTGGAGCGGCGGGCACATCCAGGTGATCTTCAACGCCGTGGATCCGGACGCCTGGGCCGGAGACAGGTCGGAATCCACCCTGCGGGCGGAACTGGGTATTCCGGACGACCGCTTCGTGATGCTCTGTGCCTCCCGCTTTGCCGACGACAAAGGCCACGCCTATCTGATCCGCTCCCTGAAGCGGCTTGCCGAGCGGTCTGACCGGCCGTTCACCATGGTTTTGGCCGGGGACGGCCCTTTGCTGGAACCCACCAAAGCCCTGGCCCAGGAGCTGGGACTGACCGGGGATCAGGTCAAGTTCATCGGCTTTCGAAAGGACATCAAAAACCTATATGAAGCCTCTGACCTTTACATCAATTCCTCTCAGCACGAGGCATTGAGTTTTCTCATCGTGGAGGCCATGGCCGCGGGGCTCCCCGCCGTGATCACCGACATGGGGGGCAACAGCGACATCATCAAAACCCCTGCGGACGGGGGACTTCTGGTGACCTACGACGATCCGGACTCCATGGCGGAGGCCATGAAGCGCTTCCTGGAGGATCCGGCGTTCCGGGAGAACTGTAAGGTAAATGCACTTGCCAATATTGAGGCGCGGTTTGAGATCCACAAAATGGCTGCCGCGACCTTCCAAGTCTATGAAAAGGCCGTCAACGGCTGAGTTTGGAGCAGAAACTATGACCGTAGTAGAAAACAGTATTGTCTGCCGCTTTTTTCTGACGCTCTGGTCGGCGTTGACCGGAGCTTGGGAGAGCAGCGGTGTGGGAAATGCCCTGCGGCGCTTTTCCCGCGGGGTGGGAGAGAACGTCCGGGGGAGTGCGGTCTGCCGCTTCCTCTGGCGGGAGGGGGCTGTGGCCCGGAGCTGGCCGGGGAGCATGACCTGCGGGGCGCTCACCGCCATCCTGAACATCCCGTGCGCCCTGTTCCGGTGGATCTACAAGGTGGGGAAAGGGATCTGGGACGGGAGTCTCTGTTTCCGTGCGGTGTCCGCCCTGGGCGGGGCCACCTTCTTTTTCACCGGCGCGTTCCTGGCTGTGATGCTTTTGGTGCCCCACGACAGCTGGAACAACATGTACGCCTTTGTGGGCGTGGTGGGGCTCTTCGTTCTTTTTGCTTTGGGCAGCGCCGCCCGGCCCAGCCACCGGCTGGAGATGGTGGAGCTGGGGCCTTATCTGACGCTGTTTATGGGCTTCGTGTGCTATGCGCTGCTCACTTCCATCTCCACCCGGCTCTCCCTGCGCTTTTTTATCTTCCACCTCACCGCCTTTCTCCTGGCTCTGCTGGTGGTGAGCTCGGTGAAGCGGTATGAACAGCTCCAGCTCATCGCCGTTCTGGCGGTGGCGGGGCTGACGGTGGCAGCCCTTTACGGCTGTTACCAGGGCGTGGTTGGCGTAGACGTGGTGGCCAACCAGCAGGACATGGCGGTGAACGCCGGAATGCCCGGGCGGGTCTACTCCTTCTTCGACAACCCCAACAACTTTGCCGAGCTGCTGGTCATGCTCACCCCCCTGACCTTTGCCCTGTTTCTCAACGCCAAGGGCTGGAGGGGGCGGGTGGCCGCTCTGTTTTCCTTCGCCGTGTGCGGCATCGCGCTGGCCTTTACCTACTCCCGCTCCGGCTGGCTGGGCTTTGCACTGGCCGGGGTGGTATTTCTGGCCTTCTGGAACTGGAAACTCATCCCGCTGCTGGTGGTTTTGGGCCTTTGCTGCATCCCGCTGCTGCCCGAGACCATCTATAACCGGATCCTCACCATCGGCAACATGAAGGACTCCTCCACCAGCTACCGCTTTGCCATCTATGATGCCAGCGCCACGCTGATGAAGGACTACTGGCTGCGGGGCGTGGGGCTGGGCAGCGATATCCTCAAACAGACTTTCAAAGGCTATCCGGCCATGTTTGACGGCAATTTCCCCATCCACACCCACAACAACTATCTCCAGGTCTGGGCCGAGACCGGCCTGTTTGGGGCGCTGGCCTTCCTGGGGACGCTGTTCTATCAGCTCAAGACCGGCGTGAAGAGCTATCTTGCCTGCACCGACCGGCGGGTGAAGAATCTGCTGGCCGCGGCCGTCGCGGGCTTCTGCGGCATCCTGCTGATCTCGGTGGCGGAGTACACCTGGTTCTATCCCCGGAATATGTTCTTCTACTGGTTCCTCTTCGGCGTGATCACCGCCTGCGTGAAGCTGGGCCGCCAGAGCGTAAAACAGGCGGTATGAGCGGATCCTCCCGGGCGTATGCTGTGCCGGGGGGATGCGTGTGAGACGAAACAGAGACGAGACCGCCGCCCGGCGCCGGGCGGCGGTCTTTTTGCTGGCAGTGGGGCTGTTGCTGTCCCAACTCTTGTATCAGCGGGCCGTCCGAGTGCCGTCGGAGGTGAAGCCGCTGCTGGGGGAGACGTTGGCCGGGGAACGGGACCCGGATCGCCGGGCGCTGGTCCGCACCGCCTGCGGCCTGGTGGGGCGGGTCGGTTACTTCTGGGGCGGAAAGTCCCGCTCTGACGGCTGGGATCGGGCCTGGGGCCGGTGGAGACGGGTGACGGCGGAGGGGAGCGATTCCACGGGGCGGCTTCGGCGCTATGGACTGGACTGCTCCGGGCTGGTCTCCTGGGCGTCGGCCGCGGCACTGGGCGACCCGGAGGCTTATGACGCCGTGGGGGAGGGGGTGCGGGCCCAGTATGCGGCTTGTCGGCCCGTGCCGCTGCCCCGGCCCGGTGATCTGGCCTTTTTTTCAGACCTGTCCCATGTGGGCATCGTCCTGGGCCGGGACGGGGAGGGGACGCTCTGGGTGGTTCACTGCTCTGCCTCCCTGGGGGGCGTGGTGGTGACGCCGGCCTCGGTGGGATTTACCCTGTTTGGAATCCCCGGGTGTTTTTTACAGGAGAAAACCGGGCGTTGACCTTCCGGCGCTTCTGTACTAAAATAAAAAGAACTGCGAAAAAAGAGAAATGGGAGAACGCTATGTTGGATGCAAAGGAACAGCTTCGATTCTGCAAGGCTCGTCGGGCGGCCATCGAGGGGGAATTTTCCCACCTGAATCCGGAGCAGCGCAAGGCGGTGCTGGCCACCGAGGGTCCTCTTCTGCTGCTGGCGGGGGCGGGGAGCGGCAAAACCACCGTGCTCATCAACCGGGTGGCCAACCTGATGAAATACGGCCGGGGCTCCGACTCCGGTGAGGTTCCCGCCGGGGTCACAGGGGAGGATCTGGCCTTCCTGGAAGAATACGCCGCCCATCCCTCCGACGCCGGACGGGATCGGGCCGAAGCGCTGTGCCGCCTGGACCCCGCGGCCCCCTGGTCCATTCTGGCCATCACCTTCACCAACAAGGCAGCCGGAGAGCTGAAGGACCGTCTGGGGCGGATGCTGGGTCCCTCGGCCAACGACGTGTGGGCCTCCACCTTCCACTCCGCCTGCGCCCGCATTCTCCGGCGGGACATCGACCGGCTGGGGTACGGCACCTCCTTTACCATCTACGACTCGGCCGATGCCGAACGGGTGGTGAAAGACATTTTGAGGGATAAGAACATCGATGAGAAGGCTTTTCCGCCCAAGTCCATCCTGGGCGCCATCTCCCGGGCCAAGGACGCCATGAAGCTGGCGAAGGACTACGCCGATGAATGTGCCAAGAGCGGTGATTATCGGCTTCAGCGGATCTCCCTGGTCTACACCGAGTATGAAAAGCGGCTCAAGGCGGCCAATGCCCTGGATTTTGACGACCTCATTCTCCGCACCGTTCTCCTGCTGCAAAGGAGCGAAGAGGTGCGTTCCTACTATCAGCAGAAATTTCGCTATGTTCTGGTGGACGAGTACCAGGACACCAACAACCTCCAGTATCAGCTGGCCTCCATTCTGGCGGGCGGACACGAGAACTTCTGCGTGGTGGGCGACGACGATCAGTCCATCTATCGCTTCCGGGGGGCCACCATCGAGAACATCCTCTCCTTTGAGCAGGAGTACAAGGGCTGCCGCACCATTCGGCTGGAGCAGAATTACCGCTCCACGGAAAACATTCTGGAGGCGGCCAATGCCGTCATCCGCAACAATCAGGGCCGCAAGGGCAAGGAGCTCTGGACCGAGCACGGCGCCGGGGATCGGGTCAAGCTCTACACCGCCATGAATCAGGATGACGAGGCGCAGTATGTGGCGGCCCAGATCCTCACCGGCTACTCCGCCGGGCGGAAGTGGAAGGACTTTGCCATCCTCTACCGGATGAACGCCCAGTCCCGGGAGCTGGAAATAGCCATGAAGCGCAACGGTGTGCCCTACCGCATCATCGGAGGCACCCGTTTCTTCGACCGGATGGAAGTCAAGGACATGCTGGCCTATCTCTGTGTGGTCAACAATCCCGGGGACGACCTGCGGCTTCAGCGGATCATCAACAACCCGCCCAGAGGCATTGGCTCCAAAACAGTAGAGACCGCCCAGGCCATCGCCGCGCGGAACGGCCGTTCCCTCTGGGAGGTGGTGAGCGACGCCCGCAGCTGGCCCGAGCTTCAAAAGGCGGCGGCCAAGCTCGACCTCTTCGCGGATCTCATCCGCGGCCTGCGAAAGCAGGCGGGCGAGATGCCGCTGACCCAGTTTTACGAGGTGCTCTGCGCCGACAGCGGCTACGCCGTGGCTCTGGAGGCCAGGGGAACAGTGGAGGACCGCACCCGGCTGGAAAACGTGCGGGAGCTGGGCTCCTCCATCCAGACCTATCTGGACAACAGCGAGGCGCCCACTCTGGCGGGCTTCCTGGACGAGATCGCACTCTATACCGACCTGGACAACCACGACCCCAGCGAGGACTCCGCCGTGATGATGACCATGCACTCAGCCAAGGGACTGGAGTTTCCCGTGGTCTTTGTGGTGGGACTGGAAGAGGGGATTTTTCCCGGGACGCGGGCCATTGGAGACATGGAGGAAATGGAGGAGGAGCGGCGGCTCTGCTATGTGGCCATGACCCGGGCCAGAGAGACCCTGCACATGACCTGCGCCGCCCAGCGGATGCTCTACGGCCGTACCTCCGCCAACCGGCCCTCCCGGTTCCTGGGGGAGATCCCCGAGGAGCGGGTGGAGCGAAGCGGCCGCTCGCCCTACCGGGGCGGGGAGCGAATGGCCGAAGGCGACTGGCGCCCGGAGCGGGAGTACCACGCCGCCTATTCCAGCGGTGGGAGCGGGTACAGCAGGCCCTGGGCCGACCGGGGCTATACCCCCCCAACCGTTTCCGGGGAAACAAAAACGGCGGCCGCGAGCAGCCCAAAGGCCGCCCGGACCGCCGCAGCGCCGCTGCCGGAGTTCCAAAAGGGAGAGATGGTGCGCCACAAGGCGTTCGGCAAGGGGATGATCCTGACCATCACCAAGATGGGCGGGGACGCACTGGTTGAGGTGGCCTTCGACAATGTGGGCACCAAGAAGCTGATGCTCAAATCCGCCGCTCAGTACATGGAGAAGCTGTGAGGGAAAAGGCTCCGCCGTTCAGATCGGGCAGAAGATCTTCCAAACTGCGTACCGTCCGGTGGCTGTGGGCCGCCACATCCGCCCACCGGGGGGAGTAAAAGTCGTCGTAGACCCCCACCACAGTGAATCCCGCCGCGCTGGCGGCGGCACAGTTGTCTGGGGCGTCTTCCAGCAGGATGCAGCGGTCCGGCGAGCAGCCGAAGCGCTCCGCCGCCAGAGGATAGACCGCCGGGTCCCGTTTTTCCAGCCCAGCCTCCTGGGCAAAGAAAAATCCCTGAAAGTATCGGTTCAGCCCGTGCCGGGCCAGAGAGGCCCGGCAGAGCTCCGGCAGGCTGGCGGTGAGAAGGGCCATAGGCTCGCCCCGGGCGGACAGGCCCTCCAGCAGCGCCCGGGCCCCGGGCTTGAGCGGAATGGTATGGGCGTAGGCGTTGTAAGCCATATCCCGCCACTGGGCCATGATGTCCTCGGGGGAGTCGCTCAGGCCGTAATAGTCCCGGGTGAACCGGGCGGCGGCCGGGAAGATGGAGTGGGCCACCATGTCGGTGTATTCGGTGGTGGGAGTCAGACCACGCCGGGACAAAAAGTCCAGATCGATCTGCACCCACACGCCGTTGGAGTCGATGAGGGTGCCGTCCAAGTCAAAAAAGATCACAGATAAAACCTCCATGGAAAGTCGACCGCCTCTTCGGCGTAGTCGATACCGATGCGTTTGCCGACATGGATGGGGCTCGGGGTTTCGCCGCTGTCCAGCAGGTAGAGGACATCCCCGGTGAGAGAAATTCCATTCTGAGCAGTGGTAAGCGATAAACCTTTACAGAGCTTTCCCGGCCCATTCAGAAAATTTTTCCTCTGATAGCTTGACATTTCGGAAGCTATACAGTGAAAACGCCTGTCAGATATGGCGTCCGCATCCGCCTGCGTTACCGGCTCGGCCGCCCGAATGAGAACGGCGGCAGGCTCGCCCTCGGCCTCAGTGACGCAGTTGAGACAGTGATACATGCCGTAGATCAGGTAGAGATAGGCGGTTCCCGGCGGGGCGAACAGGGTCTGCGTCCGTTGAGTCCGCCGGCCGCCGTAGGCGTGGCAGGCTTTGTCCATCCGACCGATGTAGGCCTCGGTCTCGGTGATCCGGACGGTGAGGGGGACCCCCTCCCAAACTCGCACCAAGTGTTTTCCCAGCAGGTCCCGGGCCACGGTCACCGTGTCCCGGGCGAAAAAGTCTGCCGTCAGTTTTTCCATGCGCTCACCTCATTTTGAACTATGATACCACGGTAAAGGAGCCGACACAACCGATGAACGAATCCTCTGTCCTGAAAAAACTTGCCAAGCCCCTGATCCTGCTGGCCACCTTGGTCTGGGGATCTTCTTTCTTTGTGATGAAGAATACTCTGGACCATGTGCCGGTCTTTTTCCTGCTGGCCATCCGGTTTACGATTGCCGCGCTGATCCTGTTCGTGATATTCTTCCGCAACTGGAAGAGCGTGGACCGGTGGTATGTGAGGAGCGGGGCCGTCATGGGCACCCTGCTGTTTCTGGCCTATACTGTGCAGACCTTCGGCTTGGAGCGGACCAGTTCTGGAAACAATGCCTTTCTCACCGCCGTCTACTGTGTTATCGTGCCCTTTCTTTACTGGGGGATTTCCCACCAGCGTCCCGACCGCTACAACCTGCTGGCAGCGGTGCTGTGCATCGCCGGAATCGGCCTGGTCTCGCTGAACGGCTCTCTGACCATGAATATAGGGGATGTGCTCACGCTGGGCAGCGGACTGGCTTATGCGCTCCATATCGTGGCGGTGGCTCGATTCTCCCAGGGCAAGGACGTTTTTCTCCTGACCACGCTCCAGTTCGCTTTTACCGCGCTCTGGGCCTGGATATTTGTCCTCCTGACCGGGGGCTTCCCCACGGCGGCCCTGCCGCTGGATGCGGTGTGGCGGCTGGGCTATCTGGCAGTGTTCGCCACGGCAGGGGCGCTGCTGTTCCAAAATATCGGCCAGAAGTACACCGCCCCCGCCACCGCCGCCGTGCTGTTGGCGCTGGAGGCACCCTTCGGTGTTCTCTTTGCCGTCCTTTTCGACGGGGAGCGCCCCACGGTGCAGATGCTGGTTGGCTTTGTGCTGATCTTTCTGTCGGTGCTCTGCTCGGAGACCAAGTTTGCCTTCTTGCAAAGAAAAAAAGTTGATACAGCGGCTGAAAATGAGTAATGTGGAAAACATAATCGAAGAAAGGAGGGCGCTTTATTGGGTTGGCAGCATGCCAATATCTGTTCTTGTAGGGAAACATTTTGGCTTATCGGGAGATTGGTGCGCCCTTTTTTGAGCCGTCACGGCGGAAAGCCCCTGTTTGACTGATTTGGCCGCGGCCTTTTTTGCGCACGGATCCCTTCCATGCAGACAGGTTGGGCGGGAGCTGATTTTTCTTGACTTTCCGGGGAAAATTGCATATAATAACATAGCTAAATGCGGAGAAGGGGAGCAGTACGCCCCAGGGGAAGCCAAGAGAGGGATCGGCTGGTGTGAGGTCCCGTGACCCTGCTGCGGAAGTCGCCCCGGAGCTGCCGGCCCGAAGTGAAGTAAGGCCGGACGTATCCCACGTTACGGGATGAGCGCGGGCGTGTCACGCCCGAATTCAGGTGGTACCGCGGAGAAGATTCGCCCTGAGGCCGAAAGGCCTCAGGGCATTTTTTGCGGAGTCGGCGGCCGTCAGGGCCGGACGGGCAAGAGGCAGGCATAAAGTCCGCCAAGTTTACTGAGGAGGGTTCAGATGGAATTCCTGGTGAAAACAGATCTGGGAAAGACGGAGATCATGGCCTACCAGAAGGTCAGCTGCAAGACGGTCCAGAAGCTCAAGATGACGGCCATCCACTGGGGGCTGATCGGTTTTGGCCTGATCGGGCTGACCGCCAGCGGCGCGGCGCTGGGGGTTTCCCGGGGCGGCGCGGGCGCATTTTTGGGCATCGCCCTGAGTACCCTGGCCTTTGTCTGGGGCATCAACTGGTATCGCTATCTGACCTTTAAGACCGCCCGGCGGCTGCCCGAGCGCTTTGAGCAGAAGTTTTACTTCGACGACGCCGGCATGGTGGCCCAGGGCGGGACGGAAAAGGTGGTCCACCAGTATGGGGAGTTTCGGGCGCTGGCGGAGACGGAGGACTATTTTGTACTCTTTTTGAACAAGTTCTCCGGGTACATCCTCTCCAAAGCGGGATTTCTCCAGGGCGACCCGGCCAAGTTCGGGGCCTTTTTGAAGGAAAAAACCGGAAAAGAGCTTCCCTTTGTGAAGATTTGAGACAGGAGTGAATCAAGATTATGGCGAAAGAACTGCCAAAGGCATATGAGCCCCAGGAAGTGGAGAGCCGCATCTATGAGATGTGGGAGAAGAACGGCTGCTTCGAGGGACATCGGGATCCGGAAAAGAAGCCCTTCACCATTGTCATGCCGCCCCCCAACGTCACCGGCCAGCTCCACATGGGCCACGCCATGGACTGCACTCTGCAGGACATTCTCACCCGCTTCAAGCGGATGGAGGGCTACGCGGCGCTGTGGGTCCCCGGCACCGATCACGCCGGCATCGCCACCCAGATCAAGGTGGAGGAGGCCCTCCGGGAGAAGGAGGGTCTGACCCGCTACGATCTGGGCCGGGAGAAGTTTTTGGAGCGGGTGTGGGACTGGAAAGAGAAGTATGGAGCCCGCATCGTGGAGCAGCAGAAAAAGCTGGGTGTCTCCTGCGACTGGTCCCGGGCCCGGTTCACCATGGACGAGGGCCTGTCCAGGGCCGTTCGCCATGTGTTTGTGAGCCTTTACAACAAGGGCTTCATCTATAAGGGGAGCCGCATCATCAACTGGTGCCCTCACTGTGTCACGGCTCTCTCCGACGCCGAGGTGGAGTATCAGGACAAGCCCGGCCATCTCTGGCACATCCGCTACCCCATCCAGGGCGAGGCCGACCGCTGGGTCATCGTGGCCACCACACGGCCCGAGACCATGCTGGGCGACACTGGTGTGGCTGTCAACCCCGCTGACGAGCGCTACACCGACCTGGTGGGCAAGACCTGTATTCTGCCCCTGGTGGGCCGGGAAATGCCCATTGTGGCCGACGAGTATGTGGACGTCCGGTTCGGCACCGGCTGTGTGAAGATGACCCCCGCCCACGACCCCAACGATTTTGAGGTGGGCCTGCGCCATCATTTGGAGACCATCCGGGTGCTGGACGACAACGGCAAAGTAGTGGAGGGGTACGGCAAGTACTCCGGCATGGACCGCTACGAGGCCCGCAAGGCCATCGTGGCCGATCTGGAGGAGCAGGGATATCTGGTGAAGGTGGAGCCGCACCAGCACAACGTGGGCACCTGCTACCGCTGCCACAACGATGTGGAGCCTCTCATCTCCGCCCAGTGGTTTGTGAAGATGGAGCCCCTGGCCAAGGAGGCCCTGCGGGTGGTCAACGAGGGGGAGACCAGGTTCGTTCCCGAGCGGTTCTCCAAGACCTATACCAACTGGATGGAGAACGTCCGGGACTGGTGTATTTCCCGCCAGCTCTGGTGGGGCCACCGCATTCCCGCCTGGACCTGCGAGGACTGCGGCGAGATCACCGTCTCCGAGACCGATCCCACCGAGTGCGCCCACTGCCACTCCAAGCACATCCGCCAGGAGGAGGACGTGCTGGACACCTGGTTCTCCTCCGCCCTCTGGCCCTTCTCCACACTGGGCTGGCCCGACGAGAACAGCGAGGATTTCAAATACTTCTATCCCACCGACGTTCTGGTCACCGGTTATGACATCATCTTCTTCTGGGTGGCCCGGATGATCTTCTCCGGCTGCGAGCACACCGGCAAGCCCCCCTTCCACACCGTGCTCATCCACGGCCTGGTGCGGGACGACAAGGGCCGGAAGATGTCCAAGTCTCTGGGCAATGGGATCGACCCGCTGGAGATCGCCGAGCAGTACGGCGCGGACGCCCTGCGCTTCAACCTGATCACCGGAAACTCCCCCGGAAACGACATGCGCTTCTACACCGAGCGGTGCGAGGCCATGCGCAACTTTGCCAACAAGATCTGGAACGCCAGCCGCTTCGTGCAGATGAACCTGACCATCGACCATGTGGAGCTGCCTGAGGAGCTGGAGAACGAGGACAAGTGGATCCTCTCCAAGCTCAACGCTCTCGTTCCCGACGTGACCGACAACATGGACCGCTACGAGCTGGGCGTGGCCGCCCAGAAGGTCTACGACTTCATCTGGGACGACTACTGCGACTGGTATATCGAGTTTACCAAGACCCGCCTCCAGGGGAGCGATCCCGCCGCCAAGGAGCAGGCCCAGCAGGTACTGTGCTACGTCCTCATCCAGACACTGAAGCTGCTCCATCCCTTCATGCCCTTCCTCACGGAGGAGATCTGGCAGGCTCTGCCCCGGGAGGCCGGCTCCGGCGAGGGGGAGTTCCTGATGCTCCAGAAGTGGCCTGAGCATCGGGAGGAGCTGGACTTCCCCGCGGAGGAGAAGGCGGTGGATCTCATCATCGACGCCACCCGGGCCGTCCGCACCAAGCGGGCCGAACTCAACGTGCCGCCCTCCAAGAAAGCACACCTCACCATCTCCACCCTGGAGACCGGGGTGTTCACCCAGGGCATCCCCCTTCTGAAGCGTCTGGCCTACGCCAGCGGCGTGACGGTGGTGGGCGTTTCGGACGCCGGGAGCGACGCCGAGGAGAGCGCCAAGGGCCAGGTGTCGGTGGTGACCCATGTGGCCCGTGTCTTTATGCCGCTGGCCGAGCTGGTGGATCTGGAGCAGGAAAAGAAGCGCGTGGAGAAGGAGCTGGGCCAGCGGAGGAACGAGCTGGCGAGCCTGGAGGCCCGGCTGGGCAACCCCGCCTTCGTCAGCAAGGCCCCCGAGCAGGTGGTCCGGGGCCAGCGGGAGCGGGCCGAGACCCTGCGGGCTCTGATCGCAAAATTGGAGCAATCTGCCGCATCGCTGGGCTAAACCGGAAAAACGGCAGAATGATGCACAGTTTTGTCATCGGATTGCAGTTGTGATTTGCAAACCGGACGGATACAATAGCGTACAAGGCGCGGAATATCCGGCCGGAGGAGGGGCGTTGCCCAATGAAAAAGTATTTGATCCTGCTCGCCGCTGTTCTGGCGGCAGTGGGACTGGAGGGGTGCCGATCTCCGGAGACGGCGGTTTCCCCTGAAGTAGAGACGAATGTTCCCGCGACAGCGCGGCCCACGGCCTTCCACACGGTTTCCCCGGCACCCAGCCGGGTGCCCGAGAGCCCGGAGCCGGCGGAGACCGGGACGCCGCCTGCGGAAAGCGAAGCGATCCCGGAGAGCCCGGAACCCATCGAAGAATCAGAAGTTCCGCTTTCGGCCGCTCCCACAGCGGGCGGGCCGTCTGACGAGGAGGTCCTTCGGGTCTACCGGGAGGCCACCGAGGCGTACAGCTGGTTTGCGGGCTATGGCGACAGCGGGCTGGCACTGGATGCCGGGGATACGCAGATCCGGCCCGACCTGACCTACCACAGAGTCACAGCTTCCGGCCTGCGCAGTCTGGATGACCTGCGGGCCTATCTGAAGACCCTGTTTTCCGACGAAGTGGTGGACGGGCTTCTGCCGCCCGGCCAGGACCGGTTCCTGGACACCGGGGACGGGCTTTACGCCCTGCCGGCGGGTCGGGAGGCGGATATCACCAAGGGCGGAGCCACCACCGCTGTCCTCTGGCCGGCGGAGGAGGCTCCCAGAAGCTGCACCGTGCAGACCACCGTAGAAGTACTGGATCCGAACAACGGTTTTGCCGTTACCGGACAGCAGGTATACAGTTTCCCTTACGCCCAGGTGGGCGACAAATGGGTGTTTACCCAATTTGAATCCATATTCTGACAAAAAATATCGGTCAAACGCGCTATAATCGCTGTATCCTCTCGGGGATACAGCGATTTTTTTGCGGGAACAGGAGGAAAAGGATATGTCGGTGACCTGCGCGGAAGAGGGAAGGGCGCTGTGCGCGCGAATCGAGGGGGAAGTAGACCACCATGCCGCCCGGACACTCATGGCAGAGCTGGCCAGGCAGGTGGATGCCGCACTGCCCAGAAAACTGGAGCTGGATCTGGGCGGGGTGACCTTTATGGACAGCTCGGGCATTGCCTTGGTGCTGCGGACCTGGCGCCGGATGAAGGAGCTGGGAGGCGGAATGACACTGACCAATGTCCCGGCTCAGGCGGCCAAGGTGCTGCGCGCGGCCGGAGTGGACAGGCTGATTCCCTTTGCGGAATAAAGAAGGAGGTAATACATATGAGACCGATCAACGAGGCGAAGATCACCTTTCTCAGCCGTTCGGCCAACGAGGGCTTTGCCAGGACGGCGGCGGCCTGCTTTGCCGCCCAGCTTGACCCTACGCTGGACGAGGTCAACGACATCAAAACCGCCGTCAGCGAGGCGGTGACCAACTGTATCGTCCACGCATATCCGGACACGCTGGGAACGGTGACCATGCGCCTGCGGCTTTTTGGAGACAACACGCTGGAGATTTTGGTGAAGGATTCCGGGGTGGGGATCGCGGACGTGGACCAGGCCCGGACCCCCCTCTATACCACAGGCGGGGGGGACCGCTCCGGGATGGGCTTCACCATCATGGAGAGCTTTATGGATACCCTGAAGGTCCGTTCCGTACCGGGAAAGGGAACGACCGTGGTCATGCGCCGCCGCATTGCCAGGCGGCTGGGTGCGTGAGCGCCGAGACCCTGTCGCTGCTGGAGACGGCCCGGGCGGGAGACAATGATGCCTGTGCCCGCCTGCTGACCGAGAACGCCGGGCTCATCTGGAGCGTGGCCCGACGCTACTACGGCAGGGGAGTGGATCCGGAGGACCTGTATCAGCTGGGCTGCCTGGGCTTTGTCAAGGCAGTGCGGGGATTTGACCCCGCCTTTGGGACCCAGTTCTCCACCTACGCCGTCCCCAAGATCGCCGGGGAGATCCGCCGCTTTCTCCGGGACGACGGCACGGTGAAGGTGAGCCGGGGGCTTCGGGAGCGGGGCGGCAGCGTGCGGCAGGCCAGGGACAAGCTCCAGGCGGAGATGGGGCGGGAGCCCACCCTCT
Organism: Pseudoflavonifractor sp. Marseille-P3106; assembly: GCA_900169975.1. GTDB lineage: Bacteria > Bacillota > Clostridia > Oscillospirales > Oscillospiraceae > Vermiculatibacterium. The sequence goes on along the minus strand of LT827126.1, from coordinate 711,638 downwards.
CCGAGCTGTCCGCGGAAACCGGGCTGGAGCCGGAGGAGATCGCCGCCGTGGAGACCGCCAATGCTCCGGTGGCCTCCCTTCAGATGGATCTGGGGGATGGGCTGACCCTGGAGCAGACAGTGGGCGACGAGGGAATGGAAGAGGAGCTTCTGGAAAAGCTGGCGCTCCGTGAGGCGGTGCGCACGCTGCCAGAGCGGGAACGCCAGGTGGTGGCGCTGCGTTATTTCCGGGGCCTGACGCAGGAGAAGTCCGCCCGGATCCTGGGCGTGAGCCAGGTCCAGGTCTCCCGCATCGAGCGAAAAGCCATGGCTCAGCTCCGGGAACTGCTGGGCTGAGGAGAAGGCGGCCGCCATTCCGCTTTTTTTCCGCGAAAAGGAACCTTCGGGTTCCTTTTTTCGTCTGACAGGCGTATAATAAAACCACCATACCAAAGAGGGAGTTGTACCCTGTGAAGGATATTTTATACATTGTGGTTCCCTGCTATAACGAGGAGGAAGTGCTGCCCGAGACCTCCCGTCGTCTGCGGGAGAAGCTGGAGGGGCTGATGGCGGCCGGGATGATCTCTGAAAAGAGCCGTGTCCTCTTTGTCAACGACGGCTCCCGGGACAAGACCTGGTCCCTCATCGAGGCGCTGCATGAGGAAAATCATCTGTTCTCCGGGGTGAATCTCTCCCGGAACCGGGGGCACCAGAACGCTCTGCTGGCCGGGCTGATGACCGCCAGGGAGCGCTGCGATATGGCCATTTCCATGGACGCAGATCTCCAGGACGACGTGGATGCGGTGGACGGGATGCTGGAGCGTTACTATGCCGGCTGCGACATCGTCTACGGCGTCCGCTCCTCCCGAAAGAAGGACACGTTCTTCAAACGCTTTACCGCCGAGGGCTTCTACCGGGTGATGAACTTTCTGGGAGCGGAGACCGTTTTCAACCACGCCGACTACCGCTTGATGTCCCGTCGGGCCCTGGAGGGGCTGGCGGAGTTCCGGGAGGTCAACCTCTTCCTCCGGGGCATCGTGCCCATGATCGGCTACACCGCCGGGACTGTGGAGTACGAGCGGGGAGAGCGCTTTGCCGGGGAGAGCAAATACCCGCTGAAGAAGATGCTGGCCTTTGCCATGGAGGGGATCACCAGCCTGTCCACCAAGCCCATCCGGTATATCACCGGCCTGGGCTTTCTGATCTTCGCTGTGAGCATCCTTATGCTCATCTACTCCATCGTCCGCTGGGCCACCGGAGCCACGATCCTGGGCTGGGCCAGCGTCATCTGCTCGGTGTGGGCCATCGGAGGACTGATCCTCCTGTCGCTGGGGGTCATCGGGGAATATATCGGCAAGATCTATCTGGAGACCAAGGGCCGTCCCCGCTTTCTCATCCGGGAGGTGCTGGACGATGAGTAAGCTGCTGGACTCCTCCATCCCCAAGTTCCTTCTTGTGGGCGTGGGGAACACCCTTCTGTCCATGGCGCTCATGTTCGCCCTGGAGGGCCTGGGCTACTGGCCCAGTACGGCCATCGCCTATGTAGCCGGGGCGGTGATGAGCTTTTTCCTCAATCGGAAGTTCACCTTCCGCAGTGAGGAGACCTTCGGCCGGTCGGCGGTGAAATTCGCGGTCAATGTGGCCGTTTGCTATGTGCTGGCCTACGCCATTGCCCAGCCTCTGGCCGGGTGGGCTCTGGGCTTCACCCCGCTGTCCGGGGTGTGGGTGGAGCGGCTCACCAAGCTCTGCGGAATGGGACTCTACACGGTGCTCAACTATTTCGGCCAGCGTTTTTTTGCCTTTCAGAAGTAAAAAAGGGCGCTTCCGGCAGATGCAGGAAGCGTCCTTTTTGCACGGAGGATTACCAGCTGAACCAGCCGCTGCTGTCCCGGCTCTCCAGCACATCCAGAGTGCCGGAGAGGAGCACGGCGGCCTCGGCACGGGTGAGGGGAGACTCCAGAGAGGCAGTGGTGGGGACCACGCCGCAGCTGGCCAGGTTGGAGACCGACTGGCTGGCCCAGGCAGGGGCGGCGGCGGAGAAGGCGTCGGAGACGTCGGTGACGTTCAGCGCCCGATCCAGCACCACAGCCGCCTCGGCGGCAGTGATGGGGGCGTCGGCCTGGAACACAACCTGTCCGTTCTCATCCAGCGTGCCCTGGATCAGTCCGGCCTTCAGGGCGGTGGAGGCGCAGGTCTTTGCCCAGGTGGCCATGGCCTCGTCGTCGGCAAAACCTGTGAGGGTGACGCCTTCCAGTTGGGTCACGCCTGCGGCGGCCATGGCAAGTGAGGTGAACTGGGCACGGCTCATGGCCTCCTGGGGGTGGAAGAAATACTGATCGCCCATCTGCTCGCCGATGAGAAGTCCGGCCTCGGCCAGGCGTACGGCCTCCCGGTGGCCGGCCACGCCGTCCATGTCGGCGTAGGTGACTTTGGTCTTTTGCTTTTCAATGCGGATGGACACAGTGGCGGGGGCGGAGGTGTTGCCCACGGTGTCCACCGCCACATAGGTGAAGGCGTCCTTGCCGGTCTTGTCCTCATAGGGCGTGTAGACAAAGGCCGCGGAGCCATCCTCGCTCTGGGTCACCGCACCCCGGGCGGGCTTGCTCACCAGCTGGAAGGTGAGCAGGTCGCCCTCCGGGTCCACCCCGGAAAAGGTGCCGGTGATCTCCACGTTTTTATAGGTGGTGAGCTCCAGATTTTCCGCCACAGGCGCGGTGTTGGCACTGGCGAGCAGATAGAGTCCCACCGTCACGTCGTCACCTGTGGTTCCGTCGGAAAAGACGGGAGAGAAGGTAAAGCTGGTGGCGGAGAGCATGGGTGTGGCCAGCGGGGTGAACTGCATGCCGCTGACGGCGCTCATGGCCACCTCGCTGCCCAGGGGAAGGGACTGGTTGGCGATGGTGAGCATCCCGGCGCTGGGGTCGGGCAGGGAGGTCAGGACAATGGAGGAGAGATCGGCATTGCCGGAGACCTGAAAATCTGTGGGGGAGAAGGAGATGGCATCGGGGGCAAGGCCGTTTTTGGAGAAGGCGGCCACCGAGGGGAGCTCCTGGCTGCCGCCGAACAGGGCGGCGGAGACGGGGAGCGCAAGGGTAAAGGCACAGACGACGGCCAGAGCCGTCCAGCGGCGAGTGAGATGTTTCAAAGAAAAAACCTCCTTGTTTGGGTGAAGAAACCTTCGGGGTGAGGTTAGTGTTCACCGGGAACAGGGAGGTTATTCTTATTTTGGGAACCCCGATCAAAAAAGAAATGGACAGCCGGGGCCTGTCACAGCTTGCTGCGGTCGCTCAGCCAGCTGGGGAGGGAGCGGGTCTTGATGGAGGATACCGCTCCCATGGCGGCAAACATGGTGATGACCGAGGTGCCGCCATAGCTGAAAAAGGGGAGGGTGAGCCCCACGATGGGAAGGACATAGAGGCACATGCCGATATTGAGGGCGCTTTGGAACAGGAGCATCCCGGCGTAGCCGGTGGCGGCCAGAGCGGCCATGGGGCTGGATGCCCGACCGGCCACCCAGAGGCACCGGGCAATGATGGCGGCCAGAATGAGGATGACCAGAATACAGCCTACCAGTCCCAGTTCCTCTCCGCAGACGGCGAAGATGTTGTCGGTGCTCCGGGCGATGAGGGAGTTTTTGTAGGGACTCTGGGTCTGGATGCCTTGGAGATAACCCTGGCCGGTGAGCCCGCCGGAGCCGATGGCCAGGATGCTCCGGGTCTGCTGCCATCCCTTTCCCTGGGTCTGTTCGACAAGCGTGGCCGGATTGCCCGTTATGTGGTCGATGACCACCGTGATCCGCTTGGCGAAGTATTTATCGCTGATGCGGGGCCAGATCACCGCCACACCGCCGGCGCACACCGCCGCTCCCAGGACAAACCAGCGCAGCCGGACCCCGGAGGTCCAGGCCAGCATGACAAAGAGGAAAAGGTAGACCAGCGTCATGCCCATGTCTCCGGAGACCACGGCGATGAGCCCCCCCATCAGCCCGGTGTGGGCCACCAGCTGAAATACGGAGGAGGGCCTGCTGATCCCCTTTTTCTGGAGCCGGGCGCACTGCCAGGCCAGCAGGAGGATAAAGGTGAGCTTGGCCACCTCGGCGGGCTGAACATTCAGGGGAGTGCCGGGGATAGAGATCCAGTTTTTGTTGCCGGTGGCGGTGTCGCCCCAGCCGAAGGGGATGAGGGCAAGAATGAGGACGACATTAAAGGCCAGCAGCCACTTCCAGGATTTCTCCACAAAGAGCTCCAAGTCCACAGTGGACAGGGCGATATAGACCAGCACCCCCAGAAAAATACCCAGGGCCTGGACCACTACGCTGCGGTTGTCGTTGTTCCAGCGGGTGGCGGAGTAAATGAGCACGAGGCCGAAGCCGCTGGCCGCGAGGCACAGGGCAAGCAGCAGCTTGTCCCCGCGCTCCCAGAACTCCCGAAGCGAATCGGAAAGCCAAGACAGCGGAAACACCCCCTTCCTTCTGAAATCGATAAAAACAGTATACCATTTTTCCGGCGTTTATGCTATACTATACCAGCGCAATTTAGGAAAAGATCACAAATTGTGGGAGGGGAATCAATGGAGTACCGTACTGCGGGGGAAGGGGAGACCGAGGCCCTGGGCGAGCGCCTGGGCAAGACCCTGTCCCCCGGTGCCGTGGTGGCCTTTACCGGCGATCTGGGTGCGGGCAAGACAGCCTTTACCCGTGGCCTGGCCCGGGGGCTGGGTATTCCCGGACGGGTCACCAGCCCCACCTTCACCATTGTCAACGAGTACGAGGGGGGGCGGCTCCCCCTGTTCCACTTTGATATGTACCGCCTGGGCGGCTCCGACGAGCTCTTCGACATCGGCTGGGAGGACTACCTCCGCCGTGGCGGCGTGTGCGCCGTGGAGTGGAGCGAAACCGTCTCCGACGCGCTGGAGGGCTGCATCCGGGTGGACATCCGCCGGGGCGAGGGAGAGAATGACCGGATCATCACCATCTGCGAGGGGGACGGGACATGAAGATTTTGGCGCTGGAATCCTCCGCTGCGGCGGCCTCGGTCTGCCTGTGCGAGGATGAGTTCCTGGTGGCCCAGAGCTATGAGAACAGCGGCCTGACCCACTCCCGCACACTGCTTCCCATGGCGGAGGAGCTGCTGAAAAACTGCGGGGTGAAGCTGGCTGAGGTGGACGTCATCGCGGTGGCTGCCGGGCCCGGGTCCTTTACCGGCCTGCGCATCGGCGTGTCGGCGGCCAAGGGGCTGGCCTGGGCGCTGGGCAAGCCCTGCGCCAAGGTCTCCACCCTGGATGCCATGGCCTGGAACGTGTCCGCCCTGCCCGGATTCCTTTGCCCGGTGATGGACGCCCGGCGCAGCCAGGTCTACAACGCACTCTTCTTCTCCGATGGGGAGCGGGTGCGCCGCCTGACCCCAGACCGGGCCATCGGCCTGGACGAGCTGGCTGCGGAACTGAAAGCGGCGGAGCAGACGCAAATTTTAGTTGGAGACGGCGCGGGTCTGTGCTATAATGAATTGACAAAACGGGGACTTGCTCTGCGGCAGGTCCCGCCCAACCTCCGCTTTCAGAGCGCGTGGGGCGTTGCCCGGGCGGGGCTGGAGCTGGCCCGGGCTGGGTCGCTGATCTCCGCGGCCGAACTGACGCCCAACTATCACCGCCTCTCTCAGGCCGAGCGGGAGCGGTTGGAACAGGAAAATAAAAAGGGGAATGACTGACATGGAACACATGGAAAAGGTACACATTCTGGATCATCCGCTGCTGCAGCACAAGCTGTGCATCCTTCGGGACGAGAACACCGGTGTCAAGGACTTCCGCGAGGTAGTCAGTGAGATCGCCACCCTGATGTGCTACGAGGCCACCCGGGATCTGCCTTTGGCCGACGTGGAGATCAAGACCCCTGTGGCCACTTCCACCTTCAAGCAGCTGGCCGGCAAGAAGCTGGCCATTGTCCCCGTCCTCCGTGCGGGTCTGGGCATGGTGGACGGCATCCTCCCCCTCATCCCCCCCGCCAAGGTGGGACACATCGGCCTCTACCGCGATCCCGCCACACTGGAGCCGGTGGAGTATTACTGCAAGATGCCCGGCGACATCGCCGAACGGGACGTCATCATCCTCGATCCCATGCTGGCCACCGGCGGCTCCGCCTCCGCCGCCATCCAGTTCATCAAGAACTATGATGTCAAGCACATCAAGCTCATGAACATCATTGCCGCGCCCCAGGGCATCGAGCGGGTCCACAAGGATCATCCCGACGTGGACATCTATGTGGCTGCCGTGGATGAAAAACTCAATGACCACGGCTATATCGTCCCCGGCCTGGGCGACGCCGGCGACCGCATCTTCGGCACCAAATAAGAAACGCCCCAAGGGCGGCCGGACGCGTTCCGACCGCCTTTGTTTCGTCCCTGCGGGAGAGATCTTTCCCCCTTTCACCGGAAAGGCCTTGCGCCCGGGACAGGATTTGGCGTATACTTTTAAAAGGTCTGGAAACAGGAGGGTGACTGAGATGAAAACCGACCTTCGTCATCTGCAAAACGGCAGCGATGTGCGTGGCGTGGCCCTGGCCGTCCCGGGCGGCGGAGCCGTAGACCTGACTGAGGAGGCCTGCGAGCGCATTGCGGGCGCCTTTGTCCGGTGGCTGGCCCGCCGGACCGGAAAAGCGCCGGAGGACCTCCGGGTGGGCGTGGGACATGACTCCCGTCTGACCGCAGAGCCGCTGAAGGCCGCGGCCATTCGGGGGATCTGCGACCAGGGCGCGGCGGCTCTGGACTGCGGCCTGGCCTCCACCCCGGCCATGTTTATGGGCACGGTCTTTGCCGACACCGCCTTTGACGGCTCGGTGATGCTCACCGCCAGCCACCTGCCCAAAGAGCGCAACGGCATGAAGTTCTTCACCCCCGACGGGGGGCTGGACAAGCCAGATATCACTGTTCTGCTGGAGCTGGCCGCCGATGTGGCGGCGAATCCCGGGACCGGCGCGTCGGCGGAACCATGCCCGCTGATGGCAGAGTACGCCGCCGTTCTCCGGGAGAAGATCACCCGGGGCGTCGGCGGGGGAGAACACCCACTGGCGGGACTTCACATCGTGGTGGACGCGGGCAACGGCGCCGGAGGCTTCTTTGTCCGGGACGTGCTGGAACCTCTGGGGGCGGATTGCTCTGGCAGCCAGTTTCTGGACCCGGACGGCAATTTTCCCAACCACATTCCCAACCCGGAGGACCGGCAGGCCATGGAGGCCATCCGGGGCGCGGTGCTGGCGCACAAGGCCCACCTGGGGTTCATTTTTGACACCGACGTGGACCGGATGTCCGCCGTCCTCCCGGACGGCACCGAGGTCAACCGGGACGCCATCATCGCCCTGGCCGCCGCGGTCCTGGCTCCCGACTGCCCCGGCGGTACCATCGTCACCGACTCGGTGACCTCCGACCGGCTCACCGCCTTTTTGGAGGGAGATCTGGGACTGAAGCACCGCCGGTTCAAGCGGGGCTATAAAAACGTGATCAACGAGGCCATCCGCCTCAACGCCGAGGGGGTCAACTGTCCCATGGCCATGGAGACCTCCGGCCACGGGGCGCTCCGGGAGAACTACTTTCTGGATGACGGGGCCTATCTGGCGGTGAAGCTGACCGTGGCCCTGGCCCGGCACGGGCACCTGGGGGACCTGATCGCGAAGCTGCCCCCCGCCGTGGAGGAAGCAGAAAAGCGCATCCCCCTCTCCGGTGAGGATTTTCAGGAGAAGGGGACCGCAGCGCTGGCGGCCTTCGCCCGCCGGGCGGAGGAGCGGGGGATCGCGCTGGCTCCCACCTGCGAGGGGGTGCGGCTTTCCCTGCCCGAGGGCTGGATGCTCCTGCGCCAGTCCCTCCATGATCCGCTCCTCCCGCTGAACGCGGAGGGAAACCGATCCGGAGACTGCAAAAAGCTGCTGGCTCTGGCAAAAGAGCTGCTTACCGGACTGGACGGGCTGGACCTGTCCGTTCTGGAGTAATGAATTAAAAGAGAAAAGGTGATCAAATGGAAGCGAGGAAACTCCACACCCTGGAACTGGCAGCGGCCAAGATCCGCAGCCTGGCCATGGATCAGGTCTACACGGCGGCCTCCGGCCACATCGGCGGCTCTCTGTCTGTGGCGGATATCCTGACCGTCCTTTACTTTGACGTGATGAAGGTGGACCCGGAGAACCCCCAGGCGCCCGACCGGGACCGCCTGGTCCTCTCCAAGGGGCACACTACCCCCGCCCTTTATGCCGCACTGGCACTGAGGGGCTACTTCCCCAAGGAGGAGCTCAAGCTCTTCCGCTCCATCCGGGGGCACATGTCCGGCCACCCCGACATGGTGCATGTTCCCGGCGTTGACATGTCCACCGGCTCTCTGGGCCAGGGGATTTCCGCCGCCGTGGGCATGGCTCTGGCCGGGAAGATCGACCGGAAGGACTACCGGGTCTATGCCGTCCTGGGTGACGGCGAGATCGAAGAGGGTCAGGTGTGGGAGGCCGCCATGGCGGCGGCCAAGTACCGCCTGGACAACCTCACTGCCGTGGTGGATGTCAACGGCCTTCAGATCGACGGCTCCACCGCTGACGTGATGCCCTCCGAGCCGCTGGATAAAAAGTTTGAGGCGTTCAACTGGAACGTCATCCATGTGGACGGCCACGACCTGGCCGCTCTGGAGGATGCCTTCGCGCAGGCCGCCGCCTGCACCGGCAAGCCCACCGTCCTCCTGGCCGGGACCGTCAAGGGCAAGGGAGTCTCCTTTATGGAGAACGACGCCGGCTGGCACGGCAAGGCTCCCAACGAGGAGCAGTACGCGGTGGCCCGCGAGGAGCTGAGAAACCGGGTCCGCATCTGCACCGACGTGGCGGCGGTGGACTCCATGGACGACGCCGTGGAAGTGCTGGAGGAGCTGGGCCTGATGGACGAAGAGGGGGAGAACTGAGATGGGAGAGAAGATCGCAACGAGAGCCGCCTACGGCAAGGCCATTGTGGACCTGGCGGAGAAATATCCCGAGCTGGTGGTCCTGGACGCCGACCTGGCCAGCGCCACCAAGACCGACGGGTTTGCCAAAGCCTATCCCGACCGCTTCTTTGATATGGGGATCGCCGAGTGCGACATGGTGGGCGTGGCCGCCGGCCTGGCCACCTGCGGCAAAAAGCCCTTTGCCAACACCTTTGCCATGTTCGCCGCCGGCCGGGCCTTTGAGCAGGTGCGCAACTCCGTGGCCTATCCCCATCTGAACGTGAAGGTGGTGGGCTCCCACGGCGGACTGTCCGTAGGCGAGGACGGCGCGACCCACCAGTGCTGCGAGGATTTTGCCACCATGCGTTCCATCCCCGGCATGGTGGTCTGTTGCCCCTGCGACGGCAACGAGATGACGCAGGCCGTGCAGGCGCTCATCGACTATGACGGCCCCGCTTATCTGCGTCTGGGCCGCCTGGCGGTGGAGACCGTCACCGACGCTATCCCAGGCTACAAGTTCGAGCTGGGCAAGGGCGTCACCCTCCGCCCCGGCAAGGACGTGACCATCATCGCCGTGGGCCTCATGGTCCAGAAGGCCCTGGCCGCCGCCGAGTTGCTGGCCCAGGAGGGCGTGGATGCCCGGGTCATCGACATGCACACCATCAAGCCTCTGGACGAGAAGCTGGTGCTCCGGGCCGCCCGGGAGACCGGCTGCATCGTCACCACCGAGGAGCACAACATCATCGGCGGTCTGGGTGAGGCGGTCTGTGCCTGCGTCAGCGCCAAGTGCCCCGTGCCCGTGCTCCGCCACGGCGTGGAGGACGTGTTCGGCCGCTCCGGCAAGGCGGAGCAGGTGCTGGAGCACTACGGCCTCACCGCTGAGGGGATCGCCGACAAGGTGCGCCGGGCCATGGAACTGAAGTTTTGAGTTCTGAGATCCGGCTGATCGCCGTAGATATGGACGGCACGCTCCTGGACGCCGACCATGTGACGGTGCCGCCCCGGAACATTGCGGCCCTGCGGGCGGCCTCGGAGCGGGGTGCGGCGCTGGCTATTGCCAGCGGACGGACCTGGAGCCTCATTGCCGACGCAGTGGAGCAGCTGGGGCTGATGGATTACGCCATCGTGGGCAACGGCGCCGCCGTCCGGGATGTAAAGAATCACCGGGGCATCTATGAAAACAGTATCCCCTGGGGGCAGGCGGCAGAGATCATCCGCCTCCTCCACCGGGAACGCCTTCCTTTTGAGGTTTACTGTTCCGGGCAGAACTACGTGGAGCGGGGGGATCTGGAGCTGGTGCGGCCCCACTGCCTCTCTCCGGAATTTACCCGCCTGTTTGAGGAAAAGACGATTTTTCCGGACTCCCTGGAGGCGGAACTGACGGGCCGGGCGGTGGAGAAGTTCAACATTTTTCATGTTCCGGCCGACCGCCTCTCTCCGGTGCTGGAGGCGGCGTCCGCCACCGGGCCGGTAGCAGTGGCCAACTCCTTTGCACAGAATCTGGAAATCGCGGCCGGCGGGGCCAACAAGGGTACCGCCCTAAAGGCGCTGGCCGCCCATCTGGGGCTGGGGGCGGAGCAGGTGATGGCCTTTGGAGACGCGGGCAACGACCTGGAGATGCTCTCCTGGGCGGGCTGGTCTTTCGCCATGGCCAACGGTACCGGGGAGGCCAAATCCGCCGCCCGGTACGAGGCCCCCGCCAACACCGATGCAGGTGTGGGGCAGATGGTGGAGCGGTACGTGTTAGACTGCTGAATCAACCAAACAAGGGCCTCACCGTTTGTAAAACGGTGAGGCCCTTGTTTCTATCTTGGAAGAGAAACTGCCTGTATGAGCCTTCCTGGTCATTGAACCGAGATGCGGTATCCTTTCGGAAGGATGGGAGATACAAGCGCAGTCACGCTGTCTCTGGCCTTTTGGGCGGCTTCGGCGAGCAGTCCCTTGTTCAGGGCCTTCTCTTCCACCGTCCGTTTTTGATCGGCCTGAAAGGCGGAGAAGTCCTCCACGGTGAAGGGGTTGAAAATGCTGGTTTTCTCATCAAAGACCTCCACGCTGTCCTCATCGATCTCGTGAGAGAGAATGGCGGCCTCAGGAAGGCGGACGGTAACGGTCTCCCCGGATACCTCCACCTGGGCCTGGCCCAGATCGACTCCTGCCTTGATCTCTCCGTCATAGGTGAGGATGAAACGCTTGGTGGTGAAGGGGATCTTCACTCCGTAAAAGTCACTGCTGTTTTGAAACTGCGCCATGTTGGTGTATCGGTAGCTCACCGTGGCCAGCTCTCGGAGCTCGCTGAGCCGGGTCTCCAGCACAACGGCGTCCAATTTGGTGTTTTCCGCTTTTCCACCTGCGCTGGCGCGGCCGCCGAAGAAACACACCAATCCGACCACTGCGCACAGGAGAATGCCCAGCAGCAGATATTGGGCGGTTTTCAGGGGGCGTAGCCGGGGCTTGGTTTCCTGCATGGAAAAGACCTCCTCTCTTCGGGTGGATTCGACAAAGCGGTATCATGATACCCGCCCGAAGAAAAAAAGTCAAGAGGGAAGGCTGACCTCCCGGCCCTGGACAAACTTCCGCACCACGTCCCGGTCCTCCGAGAGATAGACGGCCCGTTCCAGGCGCTGGGCCACCGTGAGGGGGCGGGGAGCGGTCAGACGGCTGTCGTCCAGCACCACGGCGTCGAATTCATACCCCGGGCGGAACAGGCCCACCCGCCCGAAGAAGGAGCCGCCCCCGGCGGTGCCCATCCAGAAGGCCTCCGGTACGGTGAGGGGGCGCAGACTGTCATCTTGAAGCCGCCAGCGCAGCTTGGAGACCTGAACGGCATCTGCCATGGCCCGGAGGATGGAGAGGGAAGAGCCTCCGGCCACATCACTGCCCAGGCCCAGGTTCAGCCCTTCGTCCCAGTACCGGCGGACGGGGGCCACCCCGGAGGCCAGGTTGGTGTTGGACTGGGGGCAGTGCGCCACATACACCCCCCGTTCCCTGATCCGGGCGATCTCCTCGTCGGAGGAGAGGACGCAGTGTGCCATGATTGCTCTGCCATGACTGCCGAACAGGCCGTGGCGATCGTAGGCGTCCCCGTAAAAGGCTGTATCGGGGCGGAGCCGCCTCACGCACTCCACTTCGCCCCGGTTCTCCGACAGATGGGACTGTACGGAAAGTCCGGTCATGGCTGCCATTGCGCCCAGTTCGTCCAGAAGGGGATCGGTGCAGGATGGAATAAAACGGGGCGTGAGAATGGGCCTGACCCGCTTATACTTTCCCGCTGTCTCCTCCAGCCACCGGCGGGTTTCCGCCACGGAGCCGTCGGTGGTTTCCCGCAGATCGTCAGGGCAGTCTCGATCCATGTTTACCTTGCCCACAAAAGCCACCAGACCGCTCTCCTCCAAAAGATCCATCAAAAGCTCCGTGGCAGGGCGGTGGACGGTGGCAAAGACGCAGGCCCGGGTGGTGGCGGAGCGGGTCAGGGCTTGAGTAAAGTCCCGGTAGGCCCGCCGGGCATAGGCGAGATCGGCGTAACGGGCCTCCTCGGGAAACACGTTGGCCGCCAGCCACTCCATCAGCTCCTGATCCATCCCAAGCCCCCGGAAGGCATACTGGGGGGCGTGGACATGGAGATCGGTGAGCCCCGGGAGGATGAGCTTCCCAGAGCAGTCGATCACGGGGAGTGCGTGATATTCCTCCGGCAGGACGGAAAAGGCCCCGGCACACAGACCGTCCAGGCACACCAGGTACCCGTCCGGAACAGTTCGCAGCCGCTCCCGGTCCAGACTGTCACAGAGGTCGCCCTTCAGAATAAAGGAAGCCGCATTCAAAGAGATCACCTTTCTCAAAAAAAGATTGCCGCAACGCCGTCTATAAGATGCCCCTGTCGGCAGCTTATAGACGGCTGTTTGCGGCAACCGGTAGATACGCCCAACCAAATTATGGGCCTATATAAGCACTATTATGCTATCAAAAGTGCGGGGAAAAGTCAAGAGAGGAAAAAGGAAATCCCTTTTACCTTATTTGTGCATTTAGAGAACCTTTCGTCGAAATAACAGGGGGTAGCTTCAAAACCGAAGCTACCCCTACAAACGGATTTACTTATCTTTCGTGTTTCTAAAAGCAAAGAAAATTCCCACAATACCGATCAACACTCCCAACAGAGCAACTGGCTGATCAGCAATACTTCCAAATAGAGTGCTGTTCAATTCATCACTTGCACAACAGAGTAAAATCCCAAAAAGCACAAGTACTATGCCTTTCATTTGTTCTTTCATAACAATCTCCTTTACAAAAAAGAATTTGCTGCTTTTGAATACCTGCATGTATTTTATCATGAAGGCAAACTATTTTCGATGTATGGTCAAAATACCAGAGATTTTAAGCGTGCATAAATAAGGTAAAAGAAAAAATGGATCTTTTATCCCAGACCCGGTCGACTTGTTATTTGCTTCCCTGGTTGAAAAAGTCACACCAGGGACGCAGAGTGCACACTTCGCACTTGGGCACCCGGGCCATGCAGACTGCCCGGCCGTGGAGCACCAGACGGTGACAGAAGTCGTTGGATTCCTCCGGCGGCAGGACCTTGCGAAGCTGCTCCTCAACCTTGCCCGGATCCTTGGTGCCGTCGGTGAGACCCAGGCGGCCCGAGATGCGGATGCAGTGGGTGTCCGCAATGACCACGCCCGGGGTGTGGAACACATCGCCCAGCATCAGGTTGGCGGTTTTTCGGCCCACGCCTGGGAGCTTCAGAAGCTCCTCCATGGTGTGGGGGACCTTTCCGCCGAAGTCGGAGAGGAGCATCTGGGCCGAGGCCACGATGTCCTTTGCCTTGGCCCGGAAAAACCCGCAGGAGTGGATGAGCTCCTCCACCTCCCGGACATCTGCCTGAGCGAAGGCATCCAGAGTGGGGAAGCGGGCGAAGAGGGCGGGGGTGATCTGGTTGACGCGCTCGTCGGTGCACTGGGCGGAGAGCCGCACGGCGAAGAGCAGTTCATAGGGCTTGGGATACAGCAGAGAGCAGATTCCCTCCGGATAGACATTTTTTAACTCTGCCACAAGGAACGCGGCTTTTTCTTTCTTTTTCATGGTGGTTTCACCTCTTGACGGAATTCTTTTCTCCATATAATATCATAAGTAACGCCGGAGCGCGACAGAAAATTCAACAGAGGATTTTTAAAGGGGGAACGGGACATGCTGAAGCAGAACATGGACCTCATCGAGGCCCAGGACCCGGAGCTGGGGGCCGCCATTCGCGCCGAGTACGACCGTCAGCAGCGCAACATTGAACTCATCGCCTCGGAAAACTTCACCAGTGAAGCGGTGATGGCCGCCCAGGGAAGCGTGCTCACCAACAAATACGCCGAGGGTTACCCCGGGCACCGCTACTACGGCGGATGTCAGTGCGTGGATGTGGTGGAGGAGCTGGCCCGTACCCGCGCCTGTAAGCTGTTCGGCGCCGACCACGTCAATGTCCAGCCCCATTCCGGCGCACAGGCCAACTACGCCGTCTACGCTGCCCTTTGCACCCCCGGCGATACCGTGATGGGCATGGATCTCAGCAACGGCGGACACCTGACTCACGGTTCTCCTGTGAATTTTTCCGGTAAAAACTACAATATCATCTCCTATGGTGTGGGTGCGGACGGCCGCATCGACTACGACCAGGTCCGGGAGCTGGCAAGGAAAAACCACCCGAAAATGATTATTGCCGGTGCCTCTGCCTATCCCCGCATCATTGATTTCAAAACGTTTGGAGAGATCGCGCATGAGGTGGGGGCCTATCTTTTTGTGGATATGGCTCACATTGCGGGTCTTGTGGCGGCAGGGCTCCATCCGTCTCCCATCCCCTATGCCGACGTGGTCACCACCACCACCCACAAGACCCTGCGGGGCCCCCGGGGCGGCATGATTTTCTGTAAGGCGGAGTATGCCAAGAAGATCGACTCCGCCATCTTCCCGGGCAGTCAGGGCGGCCCGCTGGAGCACGTTATCGCAGCTAAGGCCGTGATGCTGGGAGAGGCCCTCAAGCCCGAGTTCAAGACCTATGAAGAGCAGATCGTGAAAAATGCCTCTGCGCTGGCCAATGCCCTTCTGGCAGAGGGGTTCGATCTGGTCTCCGGCGGCACCGACAACCACATGATGCTGCTGGATCTGCGCTCCATGCACCTCACCGGCAAGGAGCTGGAGCACCGGTTGGACGAGGTGAACATCACCGCCAACAAAAACGCAGTGCCCAACGATCCCGAAAAGCCCACCGTCACAAGCGGCGTGCGGATCGGCACGCCTGCCGTTACTTCCCGGGGCTTCCGAGAGCCGGAAATGGCCCTCATCGCCAAATACATTGGTGCGGTGGCCCGGGATTTTGAGGGACAGGCGGAGTCGGTGCGTGCCCAGGTCACAGAGCTCACCGGCCGCTTCCCTCTGTACGAGGGCTGATTCAGGTCAAAAGAAAATGGACGAAACGGGATCCCGTTTCGTCCATTTTTGCTGCCAAGTGAGGCTTTACAAAGAAATAGAACATATGTTAGAATAAAAACAACAATCTTTCCCCCGGTACAGCCGTTTAGACCGGGAAGAGGACAGGAGGGGAGCCTATGACATATCGGCCCTTGGCGGATGAGATCCGCCCCGAGACGCTGGAGGAGGTGGTGGGGCAGAAGCACATCCTGGGAGAAGGTGGGCTTCTGCGCCGTATCATCGAGAGCGGCAGCATTCCCAACCTCATTTTCTACGGCCCCTCCGGGACGGGTAAGACCACGGTGGCCAACCTTATCGCCAAGCGGACCAACCGCACCCTTCGCCGTCTCAACGCCACCACAGCCTCTCTTTCCGATGTGAAGGACGTGATCGGAGAAGTAGGTACGCTTCTGGCCCCGGAAGGGGTTTTGCTTTACCTTGATGAGATCCAGTATTTCAATAAAAAGCAGCAGCAGTCTCTCCTGGAAGTCATAGAGCGGGGCGATGTGACTCTCATCGCCTCCACCACGGAGAACCCCTACTTCTACGTTTACAACGCTGTGCTTTCCCGCTCCAGTGTTTTTGAGTTTAAACCTTTGAGCGCCAATGAATTGATGCCTGCTGTGGAGCGCGGTTTCCGCCTCATGGGGGAGCGGTTGGGGGCCAAGGCCCGGTGCGAGGAGGGGGTTGTGGCGCATATCGCCGCCGCCTGCGGCGGGGACTGCCGAAAGGCCATGAACGCTGTGGAACTCCTGATGAATGCGGCAGAGCGGCAAGGGGAGAACCTTGTCATTACTTTGGAGGACGCCAAGACTGTGGCCCAACGTTCGGCCATGCGCTATGACCGGGAGGGGGACGATCACTACGACCTTCTCTCCGCGCTCCAGAAGTCCATTCGGGGTTCTGACCCGGATGCCGCCTGTCACTATCTGGCCCGGCTGCTGGAGGCGGGAGATTTGCTTTCCCCCTGCCGAAGGCTGATGGTCATCGCATGCGAAGATGTGGGGCTGGCCTACCCTCAGATCATTCCCATCGTGAAGGCATGCGTGGACGCGGCCACCATGCTGGGCCTGCCGGAGGCCCGCATCCCTCTGGGGGACGCCGCCGTGCTGATGGCAACTTCTCCCAAGTCCAACTCGGCCCATCTGGCGCTGGATGCCGCCATGGCCGACGTGCGGGCGGGAAAGACGGGAGACTACCCCAGACATCTGCAGAACAAACACCTGGATTCCGCTGGACAGGAGCGGGAGCAGGGCTATCTCTATCCCCACGACTTCCCCCATCACTGGGTCAGGCAGCAGTATCTGCCCGACGCGCTGGCCGGGACCCATTATTATCGTTATGCGGAGAACAAGGCCGAGCAGGCGGCGCGGCAATATTGGGAAAAAATTCGGGGAGAACAGATGGGCGGGTAACAGATTTCCCTGGCCGTACCAGTCGGACAGGGAGAAGAAGAGGCGGGGCTGCCGACCGGCAGTTCCGCCTCACTTCTGTTTTAGGAATGAAAGATGGTCTCCCCTCCGGATTTCAGACAGCCCTCCGGCGCATAGCGCCAGCGTGCAAGATTGCCGTTTGTGATGAAATAAATGGGCGGCTCAGGGCCCTCCTCCGGAGGAAGCGCGTCAATGATGAGCAGCTTGAGCTTCATCCGATCGGGCAGAATGGACTTGATATACACCGATACCCGGTCGCCGTCCCGGACCCCCTCCCGGCACTCGGCAAGACCGGAGAGATTTGGGGTGAGCTCCACAAAAGTGCCGTAATCCTTGACGCCCCGGGCCCACCCGGGAACCGTCATCCCCGGGCGGAAGAGGGCGGCGTTTTCCAGCCAGGTGCCCAGCAGTTCCCGATGAGTGAGGATGACCCGCCCGGCGGTCCGGTCGGTCTCCAGAACGGCGGCATAGATCTCCTGCCCCACCCGGAACCGGTCTCGCGGGTGAGAGATCCGGGAGACCGACAGACGCTCTACCCCAATCATGGAAGGGACTCCGCAGCCCACATCCACGAATGCCCCGAAGGGCTCCAGATGGGTGACGGTGGCGGGGATCACCTGGCCCGAGGGCCAGGAGAGAATGGATTTCAGCGCCTGTTCCTGCGCCCGGCGGCGGGAGAGCAGGGGAGTGATCTGGCCGCCGTGCCCCTCCAGCGCGGTGATGCAGAAGCACACCGGTTTTCCAACCCGGGAGAGAATGGCGATGTCCCGGGTGGAACCGTCGGAGATCCCCAGCGCAGTCTCCTCACGGGGAATGCGTCCGGTAAATGGGCCCACACGCACCAGCAGATCGTGGTTCTCATCGCAGAGAAGGGCCATTCCCTCCACTACGGTCCCCTCAGACTGTGCGTGAGCAAGAGCGTCTGCCGTAGCGCAGGCGGCCTGATTCTCCAATGTGTGGAGCAGCCGACCTTCCGGGAGAAAACAACTCGTCAATTTCACCAAATCCTTTCCCGCAGATTCCGTTGTTTTTTTGGATAGGTCACTATATGCGTCGGGACAACTTGAATTGCCGGAGAAAACACACTATAATAAAGAAACATAAGCGGAAAAGTGGTCGGAAGGCGGGAGGCGCTGGCATGGATGTTCGGGTAGGGGACCTGCTGGAATTGAAAAAAGCCCACCCCTGCGGCAGCCGGCAGTGGCAGGTGCTTCGGGTCGGAATGGACTTTAAGCTGCGCTGTGCCGGCTGCGGTCATGAGCTCATGATCCCCAGGTCCAAGGCGGAAAAAAACATCAAAAAGATCATACGCACGGAGGAGACGGACGCATGAATGAATTGTGGAGCCGGCGCTGCCGGGATCTGATCCCCTATGTCCCCGGTGAACAGCCCAAGGGAAGGACCTTCATTAAGCTGAACACCAATGAAAATCCCTATCCTCCTTCGCCTATGGTCATCAAAGCCATCAAGGCAGCCATGGGGGAGAGCCTGCGGCTCTACCCAGATCCGGAGTGCACCGAGCTGCGGGAGGCCATCGCCCTGGCGCTGGACGCCAAGGCGGAGCAGATCTTCGTGGGTAACGGCTCCGACGAGGTGCTCTCGCTGGCCTTTCAGGCGTTCTTTGACCCGGATAAACCGATTCGGTTTGCCGATATTACTTATTCCTTCTACCCTGTTTTTGCGGATTTTTACGGTCTGACCTACCGGGAGATCCCGCTGGATGAGAATTTTGCCCTCCCGCTGGAGCCCTTCTTGGAGCCGGGCGGCGGTGTGGTGCTGGCAAATCCCAACGCCCCCACCGGACGGGAACTGGATTTCTGCGATCTGCGCTCCATTGTGGAGGCAAATCCGGACTCTGTGGTGGTGGTGGACGAGGCCTATGTGGACTTCGGGGCCCGTTCCGCCGTGGAGTTGGTGAGCCGGTATCCCAATCTGCTGGTGGTGCGCACCTTCTCCAAGGGGCGTTCTCTGGCCGGACTGCGGGTGGGCTACGCTGTGGGCAATCAGAACCTGATCGCCGCCCTCAACAGCGTGAAAAATTCCTTTAACTCCTATCCTGTGGACCGTTTGGCCCAGGCCGGGGCGCTGGGTGCGATCCGCGATATGGATTACTTCCGTGCGACCACCACCAAGATCATCAACACCCGGGCCTGCGCCACCTGCCATCTGCGGAAGCTTGGCTTTACCGTCTGCGACTCCTCCGCCAACTTCCTCTTTGTCTGCCATCAGAATATTCCCGGGAAAACGCTGCTGGACGGGCTGCGCCAGCGTGGGATCCTGGTCCGGTGGTGGGACAAGCCCCGCATCAGCAACTACCTGCGGATCACAGTAGGGACGGACGAGGACATGAAGGCCCTCTGCGCCGCCCTGAAGGAGATCCTCGACGAGCAGATCTGAGCGGGCGGCCGCACATGTGGTACAGCATGGACTGCTCCTCCCCGCTGGGAGACCTCCTTGCAGTGAGCGACGGCACATTCCTTACCGGGCTTTGGTTCAAGGGGCAGAAAAAGAAGCTGCCGCCTCCCGGCGAAATCGTGTCCCGGGCCGGGCTGCCTGTCTTTCAGGAACTGGAGCGGTGGCTGGAGGACTACTTCTGTGGGAAGGATCCCGGCCCCATTCCGCCCGCTGCTCCGTCCGGGAGTGTTTTTCAGGAGGCGGTGTGGGCCCTGCTGCAGGAGATCCCCTACGGGCATACCGTCACCTACGGTGCTCTGGCTGCCCGGTTCGACCGTCCCATGTCCGCCCAGGCTGTGGGGGGCGCGGTGGGACGCAACCCCATCTCTATCCTGATCCCCTGCCACCGGGTGGTGGGGGCGGACGGGGCTCTCACCGGTTACGCCGGAGGGCTCTGGCGCAAAGAGGCACTTTTGAAGCTGGAAGGCATTTTAGCCTGAAAAAGCTCCGCCGGAATTTTCCGGCGGAGCTTTTTTGACACTTCATGCAGGGGAAAGACGCTTGGATCAGCGCTCCTCGGCCTGGACCAGGTTGAGCAGCACTTCCACCATTTTCTCCAGAGATTCGGCGGGGATGTACTCCTGACGGCCGTGGAAATTGAGTCCGCCGGTGGAGAGATTGGGGCAGGGGAGCCCCTCATAAGAGAGGCGTGCGCCGTCCGTACCGCCGCGGATGGGGACTTCCCGGGGCTCTACTCCAGCCTTGCGGAAGGCGGCCTTGGCCCGATGGATGAGGTACATGTGGGGCTCGATCTGGGCCTTCATGTTGTAGTACTGATCCCGAAGCTCCAGCACCACCGTGTCCTCGCCGTACTTGGCGTTGAGATAGGCGGTGATCCGCTTCATCGTCTCCTTGCGGGCTTCAAATTTTGCTTTGTCATGGTCTCGAACGATGTAATCCAGCACGGTGGTGGTTTCGTCGCCTTCCATGTGCTGAAGATGGTAGAAGCCCTCGTAGCCGTCCGTGTGGGCGGGGGTCTCGGCCGCAGGAAGCATCCCGGCGAATTCCAGGCCCAGGAGCAGCGCATTCTTCATCCGGTTTTTGGCGGAGCCGGGATGAATGTTCAGGCCATGGATCGTGACAGTGGCCCCTGCGGCGTTGAAATTTTCATATTCCAGCTCGCCCAGCTCGCCGCCGTCCACGGTGTAGGCCACCGCGGCACCGAAGCCCGCCACGTCGAAACGGTCGGCGCCCCGTCCCACCTCCTCATCGGGTGTGATGCCCACGGCGATGCGGCCGTGTTTGAGTTCGGGATGGGCGGCCAAGTGCTCCAGGGCGGTGAAGATCTCGGCCACGCCGGCCTTGTCGTCGGCACCCAGGAGGGTGGAGCCATCCGTGACGATGAGATGCTGTCCCACATAACGGGGCAGCGCCTCGTCCTCATCGGCGCGGATCCGGATATCCTTTTCCGCGTCCAGGATCACATCGCCTCCCCGGTACTCCACAAGCCTGGGCTTGACATTGACCCCGGGAAAGGCGGGCGCGGTGTCCATATGGGCGATGAGCCCCATGCAGGGAACCCCCTCGCAGCCGGGGGTCGCAGGGAGCCAGGCGTAGACATATCCGTCTGCGTCCATGTGGGCGTTCTGGAGGCCCATCTGAGAGAGCTCGGCAGCCAGTTCCGCACCCAGCAGCTTCTGCTTGGCAGTGGTGGGGCAGGTCTTGGAGTTTTCGTCTGATTGGGTATCAAAAGAGACATACTTTAAAAAACGTTCTATTACATTCAAGGTTTAGACTTCCCTTCCGCCGGTGGACCCGGCGCTGTTTTTCACTTGACGGCAGAGCAGTTTGCCGATAAACTGATAATATATCAGTATAGCATATTCGGGGTGAGATTTCCATGGGAAAACAACAGGATTTTACGTTTCCGTCCGCAGATGGGGTCCACACTGTCCATGCGGTCCTCTGGCCTGCCGACGGAGAGACCGGAGCGGTGGTGCAGATCGTTCACGGCATTTCAGAGTATGCAGAGCGCTATGCCTCCTTTGCCGCCTTCTTGAACGCCCGGGGCTACGCCGTGGTTGGACATGACCATCTGGGCCACGGCAGGACGGCGGGGGAGGGGGAGTACGGCTATTTTCCGGAGCGGGACGGCTGGCATACGGTGAACCGGGACGTACGGCGGATGCGGGAGCTGACCGGGGAGAGGTATCCCGGAATGCCTTATTTTTTGCTGGGGCACTCCATGGGGTCCTTCCAGGCCAGGACCTATCTCATTGATTACCCGGGCACAGTGGATGGCTGCATCCTCTCCGGAACGGGGCAGGAGCCGGCGGTACTGGTGGCCTTCGGGCGGCTCCTGTCCGGGGTGCTGTGCCGCATCCAGGGGCCGGGACACGTCAGCCGTCTCATCACCGCCCTCTCCCTGGGGGCCTATAACGGGAGATTCAAGCCCAACCGGACCTCGGCGGACTGGATCAGCCGGGACACCGAGGTGGTGGACGCCTATGTCGCCGACAAGCTGTGCCGCTTTGTGCCCACGGTGGGGATGTTCCACGCCATGATGGAGGGCATCGCCTACATTGGGGCCCCAAAAAACGCCGCCAAGATGGACCAGAGCACCCCGGTGGCTCTTTTTTCCGGGGACGCCGATCCGGTGGGGGGAGAGGGAAAGGGTGTGCAGAAGGTTTTCCAGCTCTTTCAGGCGGCGGGGTGTGAGGACGTGCGCTGCAAGCTCTACCCGGGAGCCAGACATGAGATCCTCAACGAGACCAATCGTCTGGAGGTCTGGCAGGACATGCTGGACTGGCTGGAAGAGCATCGGCACTGATGAAAAAAAGATCCCCCGGCGGCAGAAATACGGTCTGCCGCCGGGGATCTTTTTGGGGGGTTGAAAGCTATTTCTTTTCGTCCTGGGCGATGATGCGTTCCAGGCAGGACATCAGGTCGCCCATGGTCTCCAGCTTGACGTCCAGGGCCAAAACGGCCTGCTGGAGCTCCGGCGGCATGGAGTCGAATTTGGCGCGGATGGAAGGAGATACCGATGACATATTTACTTCACCTCTTCCTCCAGTATGCCGGAGGAGGAGGGAAAAGATACCTCTCCTAGAAAAAAATCCGGGAGAGTAGAAAGAGGATCAGCAGATGCAGAGGGTAAAACCAGTAGAAGAACCAGCGGTGACCTGCACCCCGGGCACCGCTGTACCGGGCCAGCAGCGGGAGGGACAGCCCGGCGGCCAGCGCGTATCCCAACTGAGGCAGAAGGTTCCGCAGAAGATAGCCCGTCACGAGTTCTCTGAACCGGGGCGTCCAAAGCCCGGCGGGGAGCCAGGCCAGAAGGCCGGCTGCCGGCTGCCAAAGCAGATAGAAGCCCCCACACCACAGTCCCAAAAAGAGAAGCTTTTTCTGCCGTTCTTCCCCCAGAAGATAGAGCCCGGCCACAAGCAGGACCCCCGGGAAGCCGTAGTCCGACCCCAGAAGCCCGGCCAGCACCAGGGCACCCAGCAGAGGGAGCAGGGCGGTGGGAAGCGGTAGGCTGGGACGCAGCCGCTCGAAGAGCAGCATGGCCCCCGCCGCCAGGAAAAAAGTCACCAGCACCGAAGCCCGTCCGCCTCCCGCATGGAAGACCAGCAGGTAGGGCCCCTCGCTGACCAGGGCGAACAGACCCAGACGGAGCAGGTAGTTCTTTCGGTTACCGCTTTTGCGGCAGCCCTCGGCCAGGAACCAGGCAAAGACCGGGAAGGCCAGCCGGCCGGCCAGACGCAGCGCCAGATAGAGGGCTGAGCCGCTGGGCAGAAAAACGGCCCCGATGTGGTCCAGCAGCATGGAGAGGGCGGCCAGATATTTCAGTTTGGTAGCGTCCATGGGTCACCTGCTTTCAAAAATGGCGCGCCCCCGGAGGAGCGCGCCATTCAAGGTGTCTGTTCTTACTCGGAGAGATACTGTTTGACCAGTTCCTGGAGCAGCTCGTCCCGATCCAGCTTGCGGATGAGGGCGCGGGCATTGTTATAGTTGGTGATATAAGTGGGATCCTCTGAGAGGATGTATCCCACGATCTGATTGATGGGGTCATATCCTTTTTGCTTGAGAGAGTCGTAGACAGAGGTCAAAATGGTCTTGATCTCCTGGTCTTTCTCATAGCGGATGTTAAACTTTCTGGTAAAATCAAGCTCGTCCATGTGGGCACACCTCCCGTCGGTCTCATGCTTGAATTGTACTCGAAAAAAGGCCATCTGTAAAGGGCTAACGGGAAAATTTATAAAACCTTCATCTTGACAGCATCCTGTGGGGACTCAGCGCAGGACGGCGTTCAGCTCCCGCTCCAGAGTCTGCAGAATGCTCTTGACGTCGGCGTCGGCCTCCTCGGCGGTGAGGCTGCGGTCGTCGGCGCGGAGGATCAGATTGAAGGCGACGCTCTTCTTTCCCTCGGCCACGCCCTTGCCCCGGTAGATGTCGAAAAGGGCGGCATCCTTGAGCAGGCCCTTGGCCCCCTTGCGGATGCAGGCTTCCAGGGCCCCAACGGTGACGGCTTCATCACAGACCACGGCAATGTCCCGGGTGACGGCGGGGAACTTGGGCAGAGGCTTGTACTCGGCGTCCGCGCCCCGGGCGGCGAAGAGAGCGTCAAAGCTCAGCTCGGCGCAGTAGAGAGGAGCGTCCACGCCGTAGTTTTGAGCCGCCAAAGGGTGGATCTGTCCAAGGACGCCCAGAACGGTCTCACCCGCCAGTACCTGGGCGCAGCGGCCGGGGTGATAGGAGGGATTGTCAATCACCGGGCGGAAGGAGACGTTCTGCACCCGGAACCGGCGCAGGATGGCCTGGATATCTCCCTTCAGAGTGAAGAAGTCCATCTCACTGCCGTAAGCGCCCAGGGAGAGGATCTTGGGCTCGTCGGCCATGCCGTCGGGCCGCGCCAGATAGATGCGGCCCAGCTCATAGAGGCGGGCGGACTTGTTGCGGAAGTTGTAATTCCGGGTGAGAATTTCCAGCATGGAGGGGAGGACCGAGGTGCGCATGATGGAAGTGTCCTCGCCCAGGGGGTTGCAGATCTTCAGGGACTTGCGGCGGGGATCGTCGGAAGCCCAGCGGATCTTGTCGTAGTAGGTGGGGCTGATGAAGGAGTAGGTGATGATCTCGTCAAAGCCCAGGGCACGGCAGGTCTCGCCCAGCGCCCGCTCGGCCTGTTGGGCGGGGGAGTAGCCGCCCTGGGTGGTCTGTCCCTTCATGAGAGTGACGGGGATGTTGTTGTAGCCGTGGTACCGGGCTATTTCCTCGGCCAGGTCGGCCATGCGCTTGACATCGCTCCGGTAGGAGGGGACGGTGACGTCGTCGCCGTCGATCCGGAAGTCCAGCTTCTCCAGAATGGAGACCATCTCCGCCCGGGGGACGTCGGTGCCCAGCAGGGCGTTGATCTTCTCAGGCTCCAGCTTGAGAACGGTGGGATGGGGGACATGGTTGAGCAGGTCGATGGCGCCGTCCACCACCTCGCCGGCCCCCAGCAGCTCCACCAGCTCGCAGGCGCGGTTGACGGCGGGGAGGGTGTTCATGGGGTCGAGCCCCTTTTCAAACTTGGCGCTGGCCTCTGTGCGCATGCCAAGGGCCAGAGCGCCCTTGCGGATGCAGGTTCCGTCAAAGTTGGCGGATTCAAAGACCACGTCGGTGGTGTCGGCCGCGATCTCGCTGTTCTCGCCGCCCATGATGCCCGCCAGGCCCACGGCCCGGTGCTCGTCGGCGATGACCAGGTGATTGGCGTTCAGCTTCCGGACAGCGCCGTCCAGGGTGGTGAGCTCCTCTCCCTCCTTGGCCCGGCGGACGATGATCTTGCCGCCCTTGACATAGCGATAGTCGAAGGCGTGCATGGGCTGGCCGTACTCCAGCATGACGTAGTTGGTGATGTCCACGATGTTGTTGATGGGGCGCACGCCCATGGAGCGCAGCCGCCGCCGCATCCAGAGAGGGGACGGGGCGATCTTCACGTTGCGGACCATCCGGGCGGAATAGCGGGGGCACAGTTCGGGATCGGGGGTCTCCACGTCCAGCAACTCAGGGAGGCTGCCCGGGCCACCGCCCTTGACCACTGGCTCGTGAAGGGTCAGCGTTCCGCCGAAGGTGGCTGCCGCCTCCCGGGCCAGACCGATGACGGACAGGCAGTCGGGGCGGTTGGGGGTGATCTCAAATTCGACGACATGGTCGTCCAGACCCAGCGGGGCGCGGATGTCGTCTCCGGGCTTCAGGCCCATGGCTTTCAGATCGGGGTCGGATTCCAGCAGGAAAATGCCGTCCACCACGCTGAAGGGCCAGTCGTGGTCGGTCATGCCCAGCTCCTTGTAGGAGCACATCATCCCCTTGGACTTCTCCCCCCGGAGATTGCCCCGGGTGATGTGAACGCCGCCGGGGAGCCAGGAGTTGTCCTTGGCCACGGGGACCAGGTCGCCCTCGTGGAGGTTCTGGGCGCCGGTGACGATCTGCACCGGCTCGGCATCCCCCACGTCGACCTGACAGATCCACATATGGTCGGAGTTGGGGTGGCGGACCAGAGAGAGCACACGGCCCACCACTACGTTTTTGATCTCCTCGCCGGGGACCTGGGTGACTTCCACCTTGGAGCCGGAGAGGGTCATGGCCTCGTCAAATTCCTTGTCGGAGGCATCCACTTTCACAAATTCATTGAGCCATTCACGGGAGAGATTCATATCGTGTGGCCTCCTTTCTCAAAACTGTTCCAGGAACCGGGTGTCGTTTTCAAAGATGAGCCGCAGGTCGGCGATCTTGAACCGGCGCATGGCCAGCCGCTCCAGCCCCATGCCGAAGGCCCAGCCGCTGTATACCTCGGGGTCGATGCCGGCCATCTCCAGCACGTGGGGATGGATCATGCCCGCGCCCAGTACCTCGATCCAGCCCTCGCCCTTGCAGGTGGGACAGCCCGCGCCGCCGCACTTGTGACACTGCACGTCCATCTCGCAGGAGGGCTCGGTGAAGGGGAAGTGGTGGGGGCGGAAGCGGGTGACGGTGCCCTTGCCGAAGAGTTGCTCCATGACGGCGTTCAGGGTGCCCTTGAGGTCGGCCATGGTGATTCCCTTGTCGATGGCCATGCCCTCCACCTGGTGGAACATGGGGGAGTGGGTGGCGTCCACCTCGTCCTTGCGGTAGACCCGGCCGGGGGCCAGGATACGGATGGGCAGCTCCATGGTCTCCATGGCGTGGACCTGCATGGGAGAGGTCTGGCTGCGCAGCATCACCCGGCTGTCCGTGTCGAAGTAGAAGGTGTCGGACCAGTCCCGGGATGGGTGGCCCTCCTCGGCGTTGAGCTTGTCGAAGTTGTACTCGGCCAGCTCCACCTCGGTGCCGTCCAGCACCGTGAAGCCCATGCCCACGAAGATGTCCTTGATCTCATCCAGGGCGATATACATAGGGTGCTTGTGGCCCAGGACGGGCTCCTCGCCGGGAATGGTCACATCCACGGCCTCCAGCCGGAGCTTGGCCTCCAGCGCGGCGGCTTCCAGCTTTCTGGCCCGGGATTCCAGGGCGGTCTCCACCGCGGCGCGCACCTCGTTGGCCAGCTGTCCCATGGCGGGGCGCTCCTCGGCGGAGAGACGGCCCATCTGCTTGAGGACGGCGGTGAGCTCGCCCTTCTTGCCCAGGTACTTGACCCGCAGGGCGTCCAGGTCCTGAGCGGCGCCGGTCTGCTCCAGGGCTTCCAGAGCCTCCCGGCGGATACGTTCCAGTGTTTCCTTCATTGTGATCGTTCTCCTTTGCGGCGTTTTTCGCAGAAAAAAGGCAATAAAAAAGCCTTCCCTCCCTGGATCGGGACGAAAGGCAAACCTTCCGCGGTACCACCCGCGTTTACACGAAACCGTGCACACTCATGCAGGAGCTAACGGCCTGCCGCCGTCCGTGTCTCCACGGCCGCTCCGGGGCGAACCAAGCGCTTGCGCCATAGGCCCCTCTCAGCCGGTGGGCGGCCTTCTCTGACTGGCGGCGGGGCGCTATTTTCCCCTTCCTCGCGTTTATACAAAGCCTTTTATATCACATTGGAAGAAAAAAAGCAAGTCCTGTTTTCCCAAACCTGTGAAAACGACCTTTCCCGGCTTGCGGTTTGTTTCCGCAAGCGTTATAATATGGGTCACGACTTTTGTCGAAGGAAAGGAGATATCCGCCATGCGCATCGCTACCGCCGCGCGGATGAGGGATTTGGACCGGCAGGCCATCGAGACCGGGGGGATCTCCTCCCTGGAACTGATGGAGCACGCCGCTGAGGCTCTGGCCGAGAGGGCTATGGAGTATTTGGAGCGGCAGAGCGTCCCCAGAGCCGTTGTGTTCTGCGGTCCCGGAAACAATGGAGGAGACGGCGTTGCCGCTGCCAGGCTGCTCCGCCGGTCCGGCGTGGAAGTTCGGGCCGTTCTGGTGGGGGACCGGGACCGGATGACCCCGGACTGCCGGGCCATGGAGTCCCGTTTGGCGGAGGAGGGGCTTCGCCTGGAGCCCTTTTCCGATGCCGACCCCAGCTTCGCAGCCTGGGCTCTGGAGGCGGGGGTGTTACTGGACGCGCTGCTGGGAACCGGGCTGATCCGGCCTGTGACGGGGGACTTTGCCACCGCCATCCATATGATGAATTCCGCCGACATCCCGGTGCTCTCCGCCGACATTCCCAGCGGCGTGGAGGCTGACACCGGCCGTATCCTGGGAGTGGCCGTCCAGGCCGACGCCACCGTGACCTTTACCTGCCCCCAGGCAGGCCACTTTGTGGGCAAGGGGCAGATCTGCACCGGCTCTCTGACCGTGGCACAGATCGGCGTTCCCCAGTCCATGCTGGATGCGCTTGAGTGGGACACATGGTCCACCGTTCCGGAGGATATCCGGCTGCCTCACCGGGCGAGGGACGCCCACAAGGGCAGCTTCGGCCGGGTGTGTATCCTGGGCGGCAGCGTGGGCTATTCGGGGGCGCCCGTCCTGGCTGCGAAGGCTGCGGTGCGCACCGGAGCGGGTCTTGTGACGCTGGAGGTCCCGGCCCCCATCTGGCCTGTGGTGGCACAGAAGCTGGACGTGGCCATGCCTTACCCGCTGCCTGCCGGAAAAGACGGTGCGCTGGCGCTGGATTCCACAGAGCAGGCCCTCAGCCGGATCGCCGCCAGCGATGTGGCCCTGATCGGCCCCGGTCTCAGCCGAACCAACGGGGCGGGGGCAGTCGTCCGCTATATCCTGGCCCACACGGAGCGGCCGGTGGTGCTGGACGCCGACGGCATAAATGCGCTGATGGGGCATATAGATGTGCTGGACGCCAGGCAGGGACTTGCCACGGTGCTCACCCCCCACGACGGGGAGTTTGTCCGGCTGGGCGGGGACCTGTCCGGCGGGGACCGGCTGGGCGCGGCCCGGTCGTTCGCTGCCGAGCACGGCTGCGTGCTGGTGCTCAAGGGCCACCGCACCATTACCGCCTTCCCCGACGGAAGGACCTACATCAACACCACCGGTAATCCGGGCATGGCCAAGGGCGGTTCAGGGGACATCCTGGCGGGGATGATCGTCTCCCTGATGGCCCAGGGGCTCACCATCCGTCAGGCAGTGCCCGCGGCGGTGTGTCTCCATGGTCAGGCGGGGGATCTGGCGGCGGAGGAGTTCGGAGAGTACGGTATGAGTCCATCCGACCTGATTCGGAAAATTCCATTGACCACCAAACGTTTTTAAGGAGGGTTCAACGTGCGCAGAGGTCTTTGCGCACTGATGATGACCCTCGTCCTTCCTTTGGCTGCCTGCGGCGGTGGGGGCGGGAACGAGGCGGAGGCCCTGGCTCTGGAGGTTCGGAGCCGCTATCTGGAGATGACCGCCTGCGCGGGACATCTGGAACTTACCGCTGACTACGGACAGCGGGTGTACGTTTACGGCGTGGATCTGACCTGGGAGAAGGAAGGGGAGACCTGCCTCACCCTCACCGCGCCGGAAAATGTGGCGGGCACGGTTGCTCGGATCGCCAACGGTGAGACTGTGCTGGAGTATGACGGGGTCATGGTGGAGACCGGGGAACTGGACGGGGCGGGGCTGACGCCGGTGGATGCCGTTCCTGCGCTGCTCACCTGTGCCCGGGAGGGATTTCTGGCCGAATGTGCGCTGGAGGACTGGGACGGAGCGCAGCGGCTCCACGTCACCAGCCGGGACCCGGAGGAGGAACCGGGAAGCGGGGTGGAGACACAGCTTTGGTTTCAGCCGGATACCGGGGCCCTCCTGCGGGGGGAGATCAGCAGCGATGGATTCACTGTGGTCACCTGCGAGGCGGTAAATTTCACCCTGACAGGGCCCGCTTGAGTGGGATACACCATTTTTTGAGACTGGAAGATCAAACAGAAAGCGTGATACGATGAACACGGAAGAACGCCGCACCTGGGCGGAGATCGATCTGAAAAATCTGGAGCACAATTACTGTACCCTGCGGGCCATGCTGCCCGCAGGGTGTCGGTATTTGGGCGTGGTGAAGGCAGACGCCTACGGACACGGGGCTGTGCCGGTGGCCCTTCGGCTGGAGAAGCTGGGGGCGGACTATCTGGCGGTGGCCTGCCTGGATGAGGCCATCGAGCTTCGCCACGCCGGGGTCCGCGCCCCCATCCTCATTCTGGGCCACACCGATCCGGCATGGACGGGGGAGCTCATGGGCTACCATCTCACGCAGACGGTCTTTGACCCGGAGACCGCTCAGGCCCTGTCCGGGGCGGCGGTGCGGCTGGGCAAGAGCCTCACCGTCCACATGAAGGCGGACACCGGAATGTCCCGGCTGGGCTTTCTATGCGATGAGAGCCATTTTGAGGACACCGTGGAGACCGTGGTCCGGCTCCACGCCCTGCCCGGACTGGACTGGGAGGGGATCTATACCCACTTTGCCGACGCCGACGGCAGCGAGGAGTATACTATGCTCCAGTTCAGCCGGTTTTTGGATCTGCTGGACCGGCTGAAGGCCCGGGGGGTGGAATTTCCAATTCGCCATTGCGCCGCCAGCGCCGCCGTGTTAAACTATCCTTGTACTTATCTGGATATGGTCCGGCCCGGCATCGCCCTCTACGGTCACTATCCCGACCCCTCCTGCGAGGGGCTGGACGGCCCGGGTCTGTTGCCGGTGCTCTCACTCAAGACTCGGGTGGTGTCGGTCAAGACGGTGCCGGCCGGGACGCCGGTGAGCTATGGGCGCACGCATATCCTGGACCGGGAGACCCGGCTGGCGGCTCTGTCCATCGGCTATGCCGACGGGCTGTCCCGGTGTTGTTCCGACGCGCTGGAGGTCTCCATCGGCGGGCAGCGGACCAGACTGGTGGGCCGCGTCTGCATGGACATGTGCATGGCCGACGTCACCGATCTGCCTCAGGTCCGGCCAGGGGATACGGCGGTGATTTACGGTCCGGACGTGCCCATTGAGGATGCTGCCCGTCTGGCTGGAACGATCCAATATGAGCTGTTGTGCCACATCAACCAGCGGGTGCCAAGAGTGTATCTCCACTGACACCTTTTCCGTTCTGTCCGCGTAAAATGGACCGGGGAGCATGGAGCCGGCCAGGCGGCGGGGGAAGCCACTTCTGTGAGAATCGTGGAAAGAAGGGTATAAATCCCGCCGCGCCGTGGGAAAATCATAGTGGCCGGTGAACAGAGGCCTTTGCCGCTGTTCCACCCGGTAACTTTGAACCGCGGAGAGTGAGCCTTTGTGGACAGCAGCGTCAGACGAGGAGATATTTTTTACGCCGACCTGAGCCCGGTGGTGGGCAGCGAACAGGGCGGTGTGCGGCCGGTCCTGATTATTCAGAACGATACCGGCAACCGGCACAGCCCCACCGTGATCGCCGCGGCCATCACCTCCCAGACCGGGAAAGCCCGTCTCCCGACCCACATCGAGCTTTCGGCCAACACTTACGGCCTGCCCAAGGACTCGGTGATTCTACTGGAGCAGATCCGAACTTTGGACAAAAAGAGGCTGAGAGAGTATATGGGCCGGTTGGATGAGGAACAGATGCAGAAGGTGGACGGGGCCATTGCCGTGAGCTTTGGCCTGCGGCCCAGGCAGTTGGTATGAGTGCGTGGCAGGGGAAAGGACGCGTGGACAGCGCGCCCGCCCCGCCACACCGCAATTTTTTGTACATAGGAGGAGCTCTATGAAGCCGAGCAAGTGGACAAGCCGTCTGGCCTGCACGATTTTGGTGGTGGGCACCATCGCAGGCGTAGCTTTGGCCGCCGGGACCCAGGGCAGCCAGTCGGATCCCCTGGTCACCCTCAGCTATCTCAACGAGGTGGCTCTCCCGGGCCTGCTCAAGCAGGTGGATCAGAAACTGGATGCCCGGGAGAGTGAACTGACCCAAAAGCTCCAGAGTGCGGCGGGGAGCAGTCAGGCTTCCTTTGCTGCCGTGGAGTTGTCCGCCGGAAAGACTTTGACTCTCTCCGCCGGAGCGCAGCTTCTCTTCCGCAGCGGCGCGGCTGCCAGTACGGCCGCTTTGGCGGACACCACCGACGGGACCACTCTGAGCGGCGCCGGTGCTCTGACCGCCAATCATCTTTATCTGGCCACGGGGGACGGACAGTCGGTCACGGCCTCGGCGGCTTCCACCGTCCTGGTTCAGGGGAGTTATTCGCTGAAGTGATGTCCAGCCCCCATTATTGAAAAAGAGTTTATTTGAAAAATCGCCGTCCCATTGTGTGGGACGGCGATTTTTATTCGATCAAAGCGCTCATGCAAAGCAGAGTACCTGATACATAAGAAAGAAGTGGCAGACGCTCCCGCCCAGAATAAACATGTGGAAGATCTCATGGCAGCCGAACCGGGGGTTGTTTCGGCCGGGCCACTTCGCTGCGTAGAGGATCCCGCCCACGGAGTACACCACACCGCCCAGGATCAGCCAGAACATCCCGGCGGCAGGCATGGCCCGGGAGAGAGGATAGAGGGCAAAGACCGCCAGCCAGCCCATTACCAGATAGACACCCGAAGTGAGCCATCTGGGCGCATTGATCCAAAGCAGGGACAGGCAGCACGAGCCGATCGCCATGATCCAGATGGCCGCAAAAATTCCCCAGCCCCAGGCTCCCTGGGAGCGCAGGACGGTGAGGCAGATAGGGGTGTAGCTGCCCGCAATGAGCAGGCTGATGGAGCAGTGGTCGTATTTCCGGAGGGCAATACGCCCTGAAACGCCGGCGTTCACACAATGGTAAAGGGTGCTGGCGGTGTAAAGGCCGACCACGGAAAGACCGTAGATGGCAAAGGAGACCGTGTGCCAAGGGTCCAAATTCAGCAGAAAAGCCCGCAGCAGCAAAAGTATGGTGCCCCAGATAGCCAGCGCGGCACCCACCCCGTGGGTGATGGCCGACCAGGGCCGCAGCCCGTCATAGGGATTCCGCCCCTGCTCTCCACGGGAACGGAGAAAAGAAACACGGCTGGCGCGGCTGCCGGGCCGGTATGAGATCGCATTGGGATATTCCATATTGCTCACCTGATCCTTTCTTGATAGGGATATTATACCGCAACCGGAATAGATAATCAACATAATTTTATAATATAGTTTTTAAAATTATATTAACATGGGACAACGGGGGATGGGCATAGGTTACGGCAGAGACGTGAAGCAAGGAGGGCGGAACATGGAAGAGATCCCCTGTGAGACACGATATACAGCTGAGGAAGCATATCCGGAGGTACGGGCGTCGGGCCGGGACCGGCGCTGCGCTTTGGCCATCCTCTCCAATGTGGGGGGCGGTGTTTCGGAAATGAGCGCTGTGGGGCTGTATCTTTACGGGCAGTTTACGGGCGGGGCCAGACCGGAGGTGGCGGAGTGTTTCCGCGGCATCGCCGAGGTGGAGATGCGCCACCTGACCATCTTTGCCCAGCTCGCCCGCCAGATGGGGGAGGACCCCAGGCTCTGGAGCCCCTTTCAGGGCAGGCGGCGGTATTGGTCTCCGGAATACCTCAACTATCCCAGGCGGCTGGATCAGACGCTCCGATACGCGGTGGAAGAAGAGCGTGGCTGTATTCGCAAGTACCAGCAGCAGCTGCGGTGGATCGGGGATGAGAACGTAGCGGCCAACCTGCGCCGGATCATTGCCGACGAGGAGGTCCACGTGCGGGTTCTCACCGGGCTCTATCAGAGCTATTGTCAGGATTTTGGCCTGGATTTAAAGACGAGCGCCACCAGGTAGCCGAAGAAGATGGCGGCTGTGATGCCGCCCGCCGCCGCCGTGATGCCGCCGGTGAGGGCGCCCAGCAGCCCGTGTTCCTCCACCGCTTTCTGTACCCCCTTGGCCAGGAGGTAGCCGAAGCCGGTCAGAGGGACGGTAGCTCCGGCGCCGCCGAATTCCACCACATACTTGTAGAGGCCCAGCCCGCCCAGGACCACACCGGAGACCACATAGAGCACCAGGATACGGGCGGGGGTGAGGGAGGTCTTGTCAATGAGGATCTGTCCGATGAGGCACAGCACGCCGCCGCACAAAAAGGCCCTGGCGTATTCCCAGAAAATATCCATCATGTTTCTTCCTTTCTATTTGCTGTTGGAGAGGGCCACGGCGTGGCAGATGGAGGGGATGGATTCCCCCTGCTGCGAGGAGGTGGGGGAGAGGAGCGCGCCGGTGGGGCAGAA
Source organism: Pseudoflavonifractor sp. Marseille-P3106 (assembly GCA_900169975.1). GTDB lineage: Bacteria > Bacillota > Clostridia > Oscillospirales > Oscillospiraceae > Vermiculatibacterium. The sequence goes on along the minus strand of LT827126.1, from coordinate 677,849 downwards.
TAGAATGTGGTTCCAGCGCCCGGCGCGCATCCCGTTGAGCAGATACCCGGTGAGCACGGCCGCAGAGCAGCCGCAGCCGGAACCGCCGCAGTGAACGTCCTGTTTTTTCAAATCAAAGATCATGGTGCCGCAATCGTCGTAGTTGGTAAGCTCCAGCCCGTCCCGGTGGAAGAAGTCCAGCACGATCTCCTTGCCCAGCTTCCCCAGATCGCCGGTGACGATGAGGTCATAGAAGGAGGGCTTTCGCCCGGTGTCCTGAAAGTGGGCGGAGAGGGTGGCGTAGGCCGCAGGAGCCATGGCGGCCCCCATGTTGTTGGCGTCCTTGACCCCCTTGTCCACCACCTTCCCGGTTGTGATGTGGGTGACGTAGGGGCCGGGGCCCTCCTTGGCCAGAATCACCGCCCCGGAGGCGGTCACCGTCCACTGGGCGTTGGGGGTCCGCTGCCCGCCGTACTCCAGCGGGGTGCGGTACTGGCGTTCGGCGGTACAGAAATGGGACGAGGTCACCGCTCCGGCAAACTGGGCGAAGCCCCCGTCGATGACCATTGCCGCCAGAGACAGGCTCTCCCCCATGGTGGAGCAGGCACCGTACAGGCCGAAGAAGGGGATGTCCTGTCCCCGGGCGGCAAAGCCGGAGCCGATGCACTGGTTCAGAAGATCCCCGGCGAACAGATAGTCCAGATTGGAGGCCGCCTGTCCGGCCTTGTCCAGCGCTTTGGCCAAAGCCAGCTTCTGCATGGCGGTCTCAGCCTTCTCCCAGGACTTCTCTCCGAAGGTGTCGTCCTGCTCGATGTGATCAAAGCTGTCCGCCAGCGGGCCGTCCCCCTCTTTTTTTCCAACCACGTTGGCGTGGCCGATGATAGCGGGCGGCTCGGCCAGCGCCACCGTCTGGCTGCCCAGTTTTTTTGTCGGCATAGGATCAACCTCCCCATAGAAGTGGTGTTAGTTTGAGCGGAATGGGCGGAAAATAACCGGGAGAGCCTTTATTTTTCGTCGCCTGCGACGTTTACACTTCCGTCGTGGTGTGTTAAACTAAAATCATTGGGAAATAGAAACAAAAGAGGGGATCCATGTGATACGAAAGGCCCGTACAGGGGACCTGGACGCTTTGCTGGCGGTTTACGCCGCCGCCCGGCGGTATATGGCCCAAAGCGGCAACCCCAACCAGTGGGGAGACGGTTACCCGCGCCGGACGCTTTTGGAAGCCGATATTCAGGCTGGGCGGCTCTATGTTTTGGAAGAGGAGGGGAGCGTCCACGGGGCGTTTGCCTTTATCATCGGAGACGACCCCACCTACGCCGTCATCGAAAACGGACGCTGGCTCAATGGGGACGCCTACGGCACCATCCACCGCCTGGCGGGAGACGGCACGGCGCGGGGGTTGTTTTCCCGGTGCCTGACCTTTTGCCAAGGGATCATCCCCAATATCCGGGCGGATACCCATCACGACAACCACACCATGCAGCACTTGTTGGAAAAGCATGGATTCGTCCGCTGCGGCATTATCCATGTGGCCGACGGAAGCCCCCGGATCGCCTACCAGCTTCCGGCGCGGGAAGCCTGATCCGTGATACAAAAGGAGATGGAGAACGATACTATGGAAGAACCCAAACGCACGATCGCTTATCTCTGCCCCAAATGCAGGCAGAGCGTGGCGGTGGAACGCACTGTGTTCCAGCTGGCGGCGGCTCCCAGCAGACTCCCCTGTCCCTGCGGCGGTTCCGCGCTTTTGGTGGAGATGGAGGCCGACCATGCGGACCTGACGGTCCCCTGCCTCTACTGTGGAGAGGATCATCACATCCGCTGTTCCGCCCACGCCTTCCTCCACGAGAAGGCACTGGCCTTTTCCTGTAAGGCGAACGGGCTTGACTGCTGTTACGTGGGAGAGGAAGGACCGGTGTTTCGGGCGCTCAGGCGCTTGGAGGAGGCTGCGGCACAGTACGGGGAGAAGCCGGGGGAGGAAGGGGAGTCCGCTTTCCTCAATGAGGCGGTGATGACCGAGGTGGTGGGAGAGCTGAAAGATATCGCCGCCCGGGGCGGGATCTCCTGTACCTGCGGTTCCAAGCATTATCAAGTGAAGGTGCGTTACAGTGCGGTGGAACTGATCTGTGCCGAGTGCGGCGCGAAGCTCCGCATCCCCGCCGCCACGGACGATGATCTGGAGGAGCTCTGCTGCCGCTACACCCTCCGCATCGGCGGGAAGGAGGAGCACTGATGGATGTCTTTTACGAGGACGTCTATCGGATAGACTCCCGGGATCTGGATCTGTTCGGTCACTGCCGCCCGTCGGCCCTGCTGGGCCACCTGCAGGAGGCGGCCACCCAAGCGGCTGTGGCCATCGGGGTCTCCCGGGATGAAGTCGTGGCGCGTTACCACGCCTTCTGGATGCTGGCCCGGATCCGCTATGTGCTCAAGCGCCCTCTGGGCTGGGACGAGCCGCTGACGGTCAAGACCTGGCACCGGGGCGGCCGGGCCGCCATGATGTATCGGGAGTTTGACCTCTCAGTGGACGGGGAGCTGGTGGGACAGGCCCTGTCGGCCTGGGTGCTGGCCGATCTGGACACCCATAAGCTCTTCCGGCTGGCCGATGTGTCGGAGTTCGAGGGGACCACGGGCGGCTCTCTGTGCCGGAAGGATACCCTTCATAAGCTGCGGGTGCCGGAGGGGCTGACACTGGCGGAGAAGCGGCGGATGCGCTATTCCGACACCGACATCAACGGCCATGTAAACAACGTAAGATACGCCGATTTTGCCTGCGACGCCCTGGAACTGGAGCGGCTGGGGGAGGGGAAGTTTGTCTCATCCCTTCAGGTCTGTTACCTGGCGGAATGCCTGGCGGGGGAGAACGTGGAGCTGCGGATCGGCCGGGACGGTCCCCTCTGGTATGCGGCCGGACGGGGAAAAGAGGGAAAAGAGCGGTTCGATGCCGCTTTAACTCTTGACAACTTGTGATAAGAAGATTAAAATAGATAAAATTTTCACAGAGAAAAGGAGATGCGATATGGTCAACACGGATGCCGCGCAGAAGTTTCTCAAGAAGGGGCTGACCTTTGACGACGTACTGCTCATCCCCGCTGAGAGCGATGTGCTTCCCGCGGATATCGATCTGCACACGCACCTGACAAAGAAGATCGTCCTCAACATTCCGCTGATGAGTTCGGCCATGGACACCGTGACCGAGTCCCGGATGGCCATTGCCATCGCCCGGGAGGGCGGCATCGGCATCATCCACAAAAATATGTCCATCGGCGCCCAGGCCGAACAGGTGGACATGGTCAAGCGCAGTGAGAACGGCGTAATCACCAATCCCTTCTGGCTGGCCCCCGGCCACACTCTGGCCGAGGCCGACGAGCTGATGGCCAAGTACCGCATCTCCGGCGTGCCCATCTGCGACAACGGCCGTCTCATCGGTATCATTACCAACCGGGACATGAAGTTTGAGGTGGATATGACCCAGCTCATCGACAACGTCATGACCAAGGAGCATCTGGTGACTGCGAAGGAAGGCATTACGCTGGAAGAGGCCAAGGAGATCCTCCGCAAGCACAAGATTGAGAAGCTGCCGCTGGTGGATGAGGAATTCCGGCTCAAGGGCCTCATCACCATCAAGGACATCGAAAAGGCTCAGGTCTATCCCAACTCCGCCCGGGACGAAAAGGGGCGGCTGCTGGTGGGTGCGGCCATCGGCGTGACCAGCGATGTGCTGGACCGGGTGGCGGCCCTCATGGACGCGGGAGCCGACGTGCTGGTGCTGGATTCCGCCCACGGCCACAGCCACAACATCATCGAGTGCGTCAAGCGTATCAAGGCGCTCTATCCCAACGCCCAGCTCATTGCGGGCAACGTTGCCACCGCCGCTGCCACCAGAGCCCTCATCGAGGCTGGTGCGGACTGTGTGAAGGTGGGCATCGGCCCCGGCTCCATCTGCACCACCCGCGTGGTGGCAGGCATCGGCGTGCCGCAGATCACCGCCGTCTATGATGCCGCCTGTGTAGCCCGGGAGTACGGTGTGCCCATCATTGCCGACGGCGGCGTGAAATACTCCGGCGACATCGCCAAGGCCATTGCCGCCGGCGGCGACGTGGTCATGCTGGGCTCCCTGCTGGCCGGCTGTGAGGAGTCCCCCGGAGACACCGAGGTCTATCAGGGCCGTCAGTTCAAGGTCTACCGCGGTATGGGCTCTCTGGGCGCGATGGCCAAGGGCTCCAAGGACCGTTACTTCCAGGAGAACAACAAGAAGCTGGTCCCGGAGGGCGTGGAGGGCCGCGTCCCCTACAAGGGCTCTGCCTCCGATACCATCTATCAGATGATGGGCGGCCTGCGGGCCGGTATGGGCTACTGCGGCTGCGCCACGATCCAGGAGCTCCAGGAGAAGGCACAGTTCATGCAGATCACCGCCGCCGGTCTCAAGGAGTCCCATCCCCACGATATTTATATCACCAAGGAAGCGCCCAACTACACGCTCAATCCCCAGTAAAAATAAAGCGGACCGCACCGGATCGGTGCGGTCCGCTTTTCTGCGGCTCAAGAACAAAAGAGGCTCGGACACAGAGGTGTCCGAGCCCTTTTTCGGCTTGATTACTGGTGATCTGCGCCGGTGAGGTAGTTATAGAACGCCTTGTTGACATACAGGTCGGTCAAATCCACGCTCAGGTTGGGGGCCTTCTCCTTGACCACCTTGGCAATGGCGGCAGTGCCGTCCACGGTGGAGAAGGGATGGATGGTGTAAGCGCCGTTGCGGACCACATTGTCCTTGATAAGGGTGAAGTTCTCGGTGTCCTTCATGGGGACAGTGGAGGTGTACAACGGCTGCCACCAAGCGCCAGCCAGCAGGGCCACGGTGGGGTTGCCGTCGCCGTCGGTGTTGGTGTCCCACTTCTTGGCGTACTGGGCAATGATGCCGTCAAAGGCTTCCTTGTCGGCCACGGTGTCGAATTCCAGCTTCATGTCGTACTCGGTGGCGTAGCAGAGATAGCGGCCGCCCTCGATGGCCTTGACCTCATAGGTCGGGGTCATGGTCAGGTTGGCAGGATCGCCCCACTCCAGCATGTACTCGTAGATGGAGGTCTTGGGCTCCAGAGCCACCTTGGCGTCGATCCCCTCGCCGTTCAGGAGGCCGATGAGCTGCACAGCGTGAGTGATGTCGCTGTGACCGTACTGGAGGGTGTACTCGGGCAGGAAGTTGGCGTTGTAGCCGTCGTACTTCAGATTGTAGCCGGTGGAGGCTCCGGCGATGACCAGATCCGCGCCCAGCTGGGAGAGGGTAGCATCGTCAAAGTTGCCGAAGGTGGCCCAGGTGGACTGGAGCTTCTGATAGATGTCGGGGTCGCTGGCATTGCCCAGGTAGTTGCGGCCCTTTCCGGCAATGTTCACGGCGTTCATGAGGAGCTGGGTGGCGGTGTCGCCGTCCAGCTTGGCGTCGAACTTCCAGGTGCCGGAGGCCAGGGAGGTGTCCAGCGCGCAGGCAACATAGGGGAGATAGGCGTCCTGGATCTTGGAGCAGCCGGCGGTGGCGGCGGCGGACTTCTCGGCAGAGTAGACCAGCGCCAGCTCCTTGAGTCCGGCGGCCTCCACAGCGGCCTTGACGGCGGCACCCACGGTGAGGTTGGCGTCCTCCACCTTCACGCCTTCAGAGATCTTGGCCAGAGCGGCGTTGAAGGCGGCGGTGGTGACGGTGCCGGTCATGGGTGCAATGCCGAAGTAGGTCTTAAGGTAGTCGGCGGCCTTGTCGTCTGTTTTGGCGGTGTCCACATAGACCTTGTAGCCGTCGGCGTCATAGGAAATTTGTGCCCCCAGGGCGTTGGACATGGCGCGGACAGGGAGGTAGGTGGTGCCGTCTGCGGCAAAGACATCCACACCCTTGCCGTTGACGTCGGTGGGGGTGGTGAGCTTGCCGTCCACATAGACGGAGAGGCCGGCATCCACGGCCAGGTCCTTCTTGACCAGGTCGGCGGCGGCCGGGATCACCAGAGCGGCGGTCATGGCGGCGGCGAGAGAGGCGCTGAGAATACGGGAATTCTTCTTGTTCATGCGATTGACTCCTTTCCTTTTTCAGACAGATGTATCGCTATCACGCCTTCGTGAAGAACGAACAGGGGAGGGGAGAATGTTCCAAGCGCGCTGTTTTTATGAAAGCTCTCTCTGAAAGTCCTGTGCCCCTCAGAGAACGCGTTTAGGAAGCTCTCTTTGGAACTTACTCTCTCGAGAGAAAGTTACCGTTTGCCCTTGTCGTAGATCTCACCCAGGGCCCGGGGGGCGCGGTTGCTCTTGGAGAAGAAAATAAGCAGGAGCAGGGTGATGATGTAGGGCAGGGTCATAAAGAGGTCGGAGAAGGCGGCGGCCAGGCCCAGAGCCTGGGTGAGGGCGAAACCGGCGGAGCGGGCGAAGCCGAAGATGAGGCAGGCCCAGAGGGTGGGACCAATTTGCCAGTTGCCGAAGATGAGGGCGGCGATGGCCAGATAACCGTAGCCCATATAGATGGAGGGAGAGAACTGGGCGGAGATGGAGTAGGCGAAGCAGATGCCGCCCAGGCCGGAGAGGGCGCCGGAGACCATGACGGCGGCAAAGCGCACCCGGCCCACCTCAACGCCGGCGGCATCCACGGCGTGGGGGTTGTCTCCACAGGCCCGCAGATGCATTCCGAAGGGAGTTTTGTAGAGGAAGTACCAGGCGATCAGCGCCGCGGCAATGATGACCAGTTCAAAGGGGTAGATGTTGGAGAAGAAGGCTCCCACTACGGGAATGGAGGACAGGCCCGGGACGGAGAAGCGCACCGAGGTGCCCAGCACGAACTTGTTGGAGGGCGCGCCGAATACCGAGGCGTTGAGCTGGCTGGTGAGGAAGGTGGTCAGGGCCATGGCCAGAATGTTGATGACCACGCCGGAGATCACCTGGTCGGCCTTGAACTTCACGCAGAGCACGGCGTGAAGCATGGAGTAGACCATGCCGCCCAGCATCGCAAAGAGCATGGCCAGGAACATGGGAACCTGGCTGCTGGCGGCGAAGAAGCCGGAGAGCAGAGTGGCGGCAAGGGCACCCACAAAGGCCCCGAAGCCCTGAAGGCCCTCGATGGCCAGGTTGGTGACGCCGCTGCGCTCGGAATAGATGCCCCCAATGGCCATAATGAAGAGGGGCAGAGCAAAAGAGAGCCCGTCGATGATGAGTGTGTTGATGGTGTTCATACACGCTCCTCCTTTCCCGCCGTTTTAGCTTCCGCGTCGGCGGCCTTCTGACGGCTGCGGGCGATGAGGTAGCTGAAGAAGGCGCCGCAGGCGGCAAAGAGCAGGATGAGGCCGGTGATGAGGGAGCCGATCTCCTGCCGGACACCTACGGTGGAGCTCATGTAGGTGCTCCCCTTGTCGATGACGGTGATGAGGAAGGAGGACAGCAGGATCCCGATGGGGCTGGAGTTGCCCAGAATGGAGACGGCAATGGCGTCAAAGCCCGTGGCGATGAGAGTGTCGGGCTGGATGGAGCCGTAGTAGCCCAGGAAATAGGTGGCCCCCGCCAGACCGGCCAGCACCCCGGAGAGCGCCATGGTGACAATGAGGTTCCGGCCCACGTTGATGCCCGCGTACCGGGCGGCCAGTGGGTTGGCCCCGATGGTGCGGAACTCGAAGCCCAGCTCCATCCTGTCAAAGAGGAAGCGCACCAAAAACACGGCAATGACGGCCAGAATGATGCCCAGAGGAATGTCCATCTTCAACCCGCCGATCTCGGTGTCCATGAGGGAGAGCCGGGCGGCGGAGCTGATGGCCCTGGACTGCCGGGATACGGGGTCTGCCATGTACCGCTTGATGCAGAAGCTCACGAAGTAACGGACCATGTAGTTGATCATGATGGCGGAGACCACTTCATTGATGTTCCACTTATATTTCAGGAATCCGATCAGGGCGGCCACCGCCGCGCCCACCAGAGCGCTGATCAGCACCACCAGCGGCTTGGCAACAGGGGCGGGGAGGGAGGAGTAACCCACCGTGGCGGTGGCAATCAGTCCGGCGATCATCATCTGTCCGGACACGCCGATGTTGAAGAGGCCGGAGCGCATGGCCACCGCCACCGACAGGGAGGCGAAAAGCATGGGAGTCCAGGCGTTCAGCAGGCTCATCAGGTCGGTGAGCATACTCTTTTTGGCGGCGTAGTTGCCCTTGGGGACCAGTCCGGAGCCCTGGAGATAGCTGAGATAGGCGGTGATGGGGTTTTTGCCCAGAATCAGGTAAACCACCGCGCCTGCCAGAAGGCTGAGAAGAATGGCCAGAATGGGAATGGTGAATTTCTGGCGTTTGCTGTCGCCCATGAGGGTCAGGAACCAATTCTGCCGTTTCATGCCTGCTTCACCCCCATCATATACTGACCCACTTCGTTGGTGGTCATGGTGTCGGCGGGCGCGATCTTCAGTATCTCGCCGGAGAAGATGACGCCGATGGTGTCGGCCAGACCCATGATCTCGTCCAGCTCCAGGGAGATGAGCAGAACGGCCCGGCCCTTGTCCCGCTCGGCCAGGATCTGGCGGTGGATGTTCTCAATGGCGCCGATGTCCAGGCCTCGGGTGGGTTGGACGAAGATCATCAGCTTGGAGTCCCGCTCGATCTCCCGGGCGATGATAGCCTTCTGCTGGTTGCCGCCGGACATGGAGCGGGTGACGGTGTGGATGCCCTGTCCGCTGCGAACGTCGTATTCCTGAATGAGCTTTTCCCCGTAAGAGTCGAAGGCGGCGTGATTCAGAATGCCCTTTTCCGAGAACGGGGGCTTGTAATAAGTTTTAAGCGCCAGATTGTCCGCCAGGGAGAAATCCAGCACCAGGCCCACCGACTGGCGGTCCTCCGGGATGTAGGAGAGGCCCAGGTCGGTCCGGGCCCGGACGGAGGAACGGGTGATATCAGTCCCATCCAGTGTGATGCTCCCCTCGGCGGCCGGGATCATGCCCGCCACCGCGTCGGCGATCTCCGTCTGGCCGTTGCCGGAGACACCGGCGATGGCAAAGATCTCACCGGCGTGGATGGTAAAGGATACATCCTTGACCACCGGAAAGCCGTCGGCGTTTTTGACGGTGAGGTGTTCCACCTTCAAAATTTCCCCGCCGGGCCGGGCGGGAGACTTGTCTACGGTGAAATCCACCTCCCGGCCAACCATCAGGTTGGCCATGGTCTGAGTGGAGGTAGCGGCCACGTCCAGCACGTCGATGAGTTTGCCTCGGTTCAGAATGGCGCACCGGTCGGCCACCTGCTTGATCTCTTCGAGCTTGTGGGTGATGAGGATGATGGTCTTGCCCTGGTCCCGCAGGCCCCGGATGATTTGGAGCAGGAAGTCGATCTCCTGGGGGGTGAGGACGGCGGTGGGTTCGTCGAAGATGAGGATCTCGGCCTCCCGGTAGAGCATCTTCAAAATCTCCACCCGCTGCTGGGTGGAGACGTTCACATCCTCGATCTTGGCGGCGGGGTTCACCTCCAGGCCGTATTGCCTGGACAGGGCGGCCACCTTTTCGTTGGTGCCCTTGATGTCCACCACGGGGAAGATGCCGGCCAGACGCCTGGGCTCAATGCCCAGGATGATGTTTTCAGCGATGGTGTAGTTGCTCACCAGCTTGAAGTGCTGGTGGACCATGCCGATGTTAAGCCGGGTGGCATGGTTGGGGGAGGAGATATGTTCCCGCTTGCCCCGGATGTAGATCTCACCCTCGTCCGGTTCATACATGCCGAAGAGCATACTCATAAGCGTAGATTTTCCGGCGCCGTTCTCGCCCAGCAGAGCGAAGATCTCCCCCTTTTTGATCCCCAGGGAGATGTCGTTGTTGGCGACAATGCCGGGAAAGCGCTTGGTGATGTGGCGCATTTCCACGATGTATTCATCATTTGCCATCTTACAGCCTCCTTTTCTCGGTCCTTTGAGAAATGTACCGGGGATCGATGCATTTCTCAAGGGCCCGAGGACCCTTTTCCCCGCTTCATGGGAAAGAAGCGGGGCGCTCCGAGGGTATGGTTAAATACGAACGGAGCGTCCCGCCATCCTTGACCGGGAAGCGCTGGTGAAACCGGCTTACAGGCCGGGGAAGTTGTCGGGGGTGTTGCCGTTGAAGTTGGAGGCGGGCACGATGGTGCCGTCCTTCACCAGGGGATACACGTCGGCCAGAGTCTTCAGCGTGGCCTCAGAGAGCTGCTGACGGCCGTCGGCAGAGACGTAGCCGGTGGAGTCGGTATCGGCCTGCAGGGTGTAGTTGCCGCCCTTGAAGGTGCCGTCCACGATGGCGTTGAGCTGACGCTCCACGTTGATGGCCATGTTCTTGAGGGCGGAGGTGAGGATGATGTTGCTGTCGCCGTTGGCGCCGTCGTCGTACTGGTCCACGTCGCAGCCGATGACCTTCACGTTGCCGGCTTCCTTGGCGGCGGTGAACACACCGTTGCCGGAAGCGCCGGCGGCCACGAAGATGATGTCGCAGCCCTGCTGGATCAGAGCCTGACCGACCACTTTGCCCATGGCCTCGTCGCCGAAGTTGCCGGTGTAGTTGCCTCCCACGTTGGCTCCGGTGACGTCGGTGCCGGCGTAGGAGGGGATCTCCACGACTTCAGCCTTGGCGCCCAGGTTCTTGTTGGCGTAGGCCACGCCGGACTCAAAGCCGAACTGATAGTTGACGTTGGAGGGGTAGGCCACACCATTGACCACGGCGACCTTGCCGGTCTGGGTCTCCAGAGCGGCGGCGATGCCGGCGAAGAAGCCGCCTTCGTTTTCGGCGAACTGCATGGCGTAGACGTTCTCGACCTCGGCGTCCTTGCCGTCGACGGAGGGGAAGGAGTCCACCAGGATGAAGTACTTGTCGGGGTTGTCCTGGGCGATGGTGGCGATGCCGGCGAACTGGAAGCCGGTACACACCAGCACGTCGTAGTCAGCCACGACGTCGCTGACGGTCTGGGCGGCAGCGGCGGGGTCGCCGGTGGGCTCCTGGACGGGAGTCACGGTGTCGATGTCGCCGCGGCTGGCAATGAAGGAGAGCACACCGTCGTAGTTGTCCTCGTTGAAGGATCCGTCGTCCACGGTGTTGGGGCTGGTACAGATGGCGATCTTCAGGCCCTTGGCCTCGGGAGCGGCGCTTTCAGCAGCAGCGCTCTCGGCGGGAGCTGCGGACTCCTTGGCGGTCCCGCCGCCGCAGGCGGCCAGAGAGAACGCCATGGCAAGGGACAGGGCCATCGCAGGGATCTTCTTGCTCAGTTTCATTCTAATTCCTCCTTATGTTTTCAGGGCAAAAATACAAAACCGCATATGCAGCTTTATATACTAACTATCATACTAATTTTTCGGCTGTTTTTCAAGACGGTATTTGACAAAATTGTGACCGCAGGTCCGATCCCGTTCACTGTTGTTCCGGGAAAAGAGCGGCCAGGCTCTCGGTAAAGGGGGCGCGGCAGATGCCTTTTTCCGTGACGATGGCGGTGATGAGGCTGTGGTCGGTGACGTCGAAGGCGGGATTGTAGCACTTGACCTCGGCCAGGGCCTGGGGTTCGGCGTAGAACTTGTTCTTGATCTCCTCCGGGTCCCGGAGCTCGATCTCAATGTCGTCGCCGGTTTTGCAGTTCATGTCGATGGTGGAGGTGGGGCCCAGCACATAGAAGGGGATGCCGTAGTGCTTAGCCAGGATGGCCACCCCGGAGGTGCCGATCTTGTTGGCCGCGTCGCCGTTGGCGGCAATGCGGTCGCAGCCCACCAGGCAGGCGTTGATCCAGCCGTTCTTCATGACGATGGAGGCCATGTTGTCGCAGATGAGGGTCACGTCGATGCCCGCCTTCTGAAGCTCGTAGGAGGTGAGACGGGCGCCCTGGAGAAGGGGACGGGTCTCATCGGAAAAGACATGGAATTCCTTGCCCTGTTCCTTGCCCAGGAAGAGGGGGCCCAGGGCGGTGCCGTACCGGGAGGTGGCCAGAGGGCCGGCGTTGCAGTGGGTGAGGATGCCGTCTCCGTCCTGAAGGAGGGACAGGCCGTATTCCGAGATGGCCCGGCACATGGCGATGTCCTCCTGATGGATGGCCCGGCATTCCTTGCCCAGAAGCTCCAGCACATCTCCCAGATCCTCGTCGTTCTCCCCCTGCTCCAGGACCTTCTCCATCCGGTTCAGGGCCCAGCTGAGGTTGACGGCGGTGGGGCGGGAGGAGTTGAGGTATTCCTTGATGGAGTGGAAGGCAGAGACAAAGTAGGTGTAGTCATCGGTGTCGATCTGCCGGGCCAGCGCATACATGCAGTAGGCGGCGCAGATGCCGATGGCGGGGGCGCCCCGGACCCGCAGCAGCTTGATGGCGTCAAACATCTCCTCTTTTGTGCGCAGGGTGAGATATACCGTGCGGTTGGGCAGCTGGGTCTGGTCGATGATGACCACGCTTCTTTCGTCGTCCCCCAGGCGGACGTTGTCCACATGGGTCACTTTGGTCAGTTCCTCGGACATGGGTGACACTCCTTTGTTTTTCTGGTTCAGATTGGGAAGGAAGCCCGAACGGGCGTCAGCAGTTCAAATAGCCGCCGTCCACCGCCAGCAGATGGCCGTTGACGTAGTCGGAGGCGGAGGAAGCCAGGAACACCACCGGGCCCATCAGGTCCTCGGGCTGTCCCCAGCGGCCCATGGGAATCTGGGCGTCGATCTGGGCCACGGCGTCGGCGTGGGTGCGGAGGTTGGCGGTGTTGTCGGTGACCATGTAGCCTGGGGCAATGGCGTTGACGTTGATGTGGTATTTGCCCCACTCGTTGGCCCAGGCCCGGGTCAGGCCGTAGACGGCGTGCTTGCTGGCCACGTAGGCCGCGTCCCCGGAGCCGCCCCGGCAGGACTGCACCGAGCAGGTGTTGATGATCTTGCCGCCCCCCAAAGCGATCATCTGCCGGGCGATGTCCCGGGTGAGGAGAAAGAGGGAGCGGAGGTTGACTTCCATCACCGCGTCAAAATCCTCGGCGGTGTGGTTCTCGGCGGGGGAGAGGCGGATGATCCCGGCATTATTGACCAGAATGTCCACCCGCCCGAAGGCGTCGACGCATTTTTTCGCCAGCGCAGGGGCGAGTTCGCTGTTTCCCAGGTCGTGGGTGATGGGAAAGGCTCTGCGGCCCAGCGCCTCGATCTCAGCCTGGGTGGAGCCCATGCCGTGATAGCCTACGCCCACGATGTCGGCTCCCGCCTGAGCCAGGGCGATGGCCATGGCACGCCCCAGACCCCGGCTGACGCCGGTGACCACGGCAACTTTTCCGTTCAGTGAAAAATCCATCACAGCTCCTCCTCAACGGGCGGGTGGGGGAGGTAGCAGTCCTCATCCCGGAAGGCGGGGGAGACCACGCAGGAGACCAGGGCAAAGTCGCCGTCGACCACCCGGGTGGTCTGCCACGCGCCGGCAGGCACCACCGAGACATAGCCCGAGTCCACCCCAAGCCGGGGGCCAAAGACCTGCTTCGCCCCGGGGACGGGCCGCTCGCCCGCGCCTCCCAGCGTGGTCTCCAGACTGCCACCGGCGTGCCAGGTCCAGACCTCGTTGGACTTGAGCTGGTGCCAGCGGGAGCGCTCTCCCTTTTTTAAAAGGTAGTAGATGCAGCTGACCGTGGTGTCGTCCGCCGAGCGCCACATGCACCGGTGCCAGCCGCCCTCGTCCTCCAGGGGCACCAGCTCCAGGGCGGCGATCAGTTCTTCCGCCGTATGTTCCATCACACACCCTCCCGTTTCCGGGCCAGCTGCTGATAAAAGCCGGTCATGGACTTGAGGGTGGCGGCCTGAGCCTCGGTCATCTCCACGCCGCCCCCCATTTGGTTGACATAATAATAGACCTTGGCAGTCTGCTCCACCGTCTCCATGCGATCGAAGGCGGAGAGGAGGGAGGGGCCCCAGGTCAGGGCACCGTGGTTGGCCAGCAGGACGGCGGAGTGATCCCGGACGAAGGGACGGACGGAGGCGGGCACCTCGTCGGTGGACAGCATGGCAAACTCGGTCACCGGCACCTCTCCCAGGCCTACCACCATCTCGGCCAGGTAGCGCTGGGTGAGGGGCTTGCGGCAGATGGCGAAGGCGGTGGATATGGGGGGATGGGCGTGGACCACGGCGTTCACGTCGCTCCGCTCCCGGTAGAGCATCCAGTGCATTTTGCTCTCCGAGGAGGGGTTCCGGTCTCCGGAGAGAATGTTGCCCTCCAGATCGGTCTCCACCAGCATGTCCGGGGTCATCCGGCCCTTCCCCACCCCGGAAGGAGTGATGAGGACGGTTCCCCAGGGGGTGCGGGCGGAGACATTTCCGTCGTTGCTGACCACATAGCCCCGCTCATACAGCAGGTGGCAGATCTCGCAGAGCTCTTCTCGCAGTTGCTGATCCATACGATGTCCTCCGTATTGTAAAATGGTATTTGAAGTGTAGCATGAAGGCGGGGGAAAAGCAAGGCGCTTCCGCCGGAGCGTTCAGGGCCCGGAGAGGGAAAAATCCTCCAGCGCGGTGCGGTCGAGAAGGCGCAGGGAGCGGTAGCCCGTCTCGATCCAGCCCAGGCCCGTGAAGCGGGAGAGCGTCCGGCTCACGGTGACCCGGCTGGCTCCCACGGCGGAGCCCAGCTCCTCATGGGTGGCCCGGACAAGCCCGTGGCCGTCGGCCCGGCTGAGCAGCAGTCCCGCCAGGCGGCGGTCGGCGGGGTGAAAGGAGATATCGTCCACATGACCCGAGAGCATCCGCACGGTCCGGGCCAGGTAGCGGAGCATGGGGAAGGCCAGTTCGGGGTGGGCCTGAAACACCCGGTCCAGCTGGGACCGGTCGATGCGCACCGCCCTGCACGGAGTCACCGCCACGGCGGAGGAGACCCGTGGACACTGGTCGAAAAAGGAGGCCTCCCCCATGAGATCCCCCGGGGCGTGGAGGGCGAGCAGCCGCTCGGAACCCTCCGGAGAGCTGATGTAGCTTTTGGCGGTGCCCTCCAGCAGATAGAAGAACCCGTCGGCCTCCGTCCCCTGGAGATAGATCATCTGCCCCGGGGCAAAGGCCCTCGGCTGGCGGCCCTCGGCCAAGGGGGCCCAGTCTTGCTTCATATGCCTCACCTCGGCAAAATTGTATCACGTGCTACATTCTTATGCAAGAAAAAATGCCATACTGGAGCCAACAGAAAGGGAGGGACCGAATATGGGAATGACCATGACCCAGAAGATCCTGGCAAAACACGCGGGCGTGGAGGCGGTGCGGGCGGGACAGCTGATCGAGGCGAAGCTGGACCTTGTGCTGGGCAACGACATCACCACCCCTGTGGCGATCACGGAATTTGAGAAGGCGGGGCTGACCCAGGTCTTTGACCGGGACCGGATCGCCATCGTCCTGGACCACTCCACCCCCTGCAAGGACATCAAGTCCGCCCAGCTCTGCGCCCAGGCGCGGAGCTTTGCCCGGCGGTTCGACATCACCCATTTCTACGACGTGGGACAGGTGGGCATCGAGCACGCTCTGTTGCCCGAAAAGGGCCTCACCGCCCCCGGCGAGGTCATCATCGGGGCTGACTCCCACACCTGCACCTACGGTGCGCTGGGCGCGTTCTCCACCGGCGTGGGCTCCACCGACATGGCTGCCGGCATGGCCACGGGGCTTGCCTGGTTCAAGGTGCCCGCCGCCATTCGGGTGGTGCTGACCGGAAAGCTGCCCCCCTATGTGGGCGGCAAGGACGTGGTTCTCCATCTCATCGGCCTCATCGGGGTGGACGGGGCCCTCTACCAGTCCCTGGAGTTTGCCGGGGAAGGGGTGGCCGAACTGACCATGGACGACCGCTTTACCATCTCAAACATGGCCATCGAAGCGGGGGCCAAGAACGGCATCTTTCCCGTGGACGAGCAGACCCGGGCCTACCTGAAGGACAGGGTGGACCGCCCTTGGGAGGCCTTTGAGGCCGATCCCGATGCCGTCTATGACCGGGAGGTGGTCATCGACCTGTCCGCCCTCCGGCCCACCGTGGCCCTGCCCCACCTGCCTTCCAACACCAGGACGGTGGATGAAGCGGCGGGCATGGGGGTGCAGCAGGTAGTCATCGGCTCCTGCACCAACGGACGCCTGAAAGATCTGGCGGAGGCCGCCGCCATCCTGGCTGGACGGAAGGTCCGGGACGGGGTGCGGTGCATCGTCATTCCCGCCACCCAGCAGATCTACATGGACGCCATGAAGGCGGGTTACATCGAGACCTTTATCACCTCCGGCTGCGCCGTCTCCACCCCCACCTGCGGGCCCTGCCTGGGCGGACACATGGGCGTGCTGGCGGACGGGGAGCGGTGTGTGTCCACCACCAACCGGAATTTTGTGGGACGCATGGGCCCCGTGAGCTCGGAAATCATTCTGGCCAGCCCCGCCGTGGCTGCCGCCTCCGCGGTGGCCGGCGCCATCATCGACCCGGCCTCCCTCTCCTGAGCAGGGGAGCCGAAACTTCTATCAAGAGCAGCGAAAGGACGGAGCAGTCATGAAACTATATCAGTACGGCGACAACGTGGACACCGACGTCATCATTCCCGCCCGGCACCTGAACGACCCGGATCCCAAGGCGCTGGCCTCCCACTGCATGGAGGACATAGACCCCGCTTTTGCCTCCACCGTGGAGGCCGGAGACATCATTGTGGGTGGCGCCAACTTCGGCTGCGGTTCCTCCCGGGAGCACGCCCCCCTGGCCATCCAGTCCTGCGGGGTGAAGTGCGTCATTGCCAGGAGCTTTGCCCGCATCTTCTACCGCAACGCCATCAACATCGGCTTTCCCATTCTGGAGTGTCCAGAGGCGGTGGACGGCATCTCGGCGGGGGACACCGTGGATGTGGACTTTGCCACCGGGACCATCACGGACGAGACTGCGGGCAAGTCTTGGCAGGCGGCCCCTTTCCCGGCCTTCATCGACGGCATCATCCGGAGCGGGGGACTGCTCAATTCCCTGAAGGCGAGAGGTGTGGCGAAATGAATTATAAAATTGCGCTCATCCGGGGCGACGGCATCGGCCCCGAGGTGGTGAACGAGGCCGTGGGCGTGCTGGACGCGGCGGCGGCCAAGTTCGGCCATCATGTGGAGTATGTGGACGTGCTGCTGGGCGGCTGTGCCACCGACGCGGTGGGGAAGAGCTATCCCGACGGCACGGCGGAGCGGTGCCGTGCCTGCGACGCCGTCCTGCTGGGGGCGGTGGGCGGCCCCAGGTGGGGGGCCGACAAGCCCGCCGAGCAGCGCCCGGAGACCGCCCTTCTGGCGATCCGCAAGGACCTGGGGCTGTATGCCAACCTCCGCCCGGCCACCCTGCGTCCCGCCATGGCGGAGGCCAGTCCGCTGAAAAAGGAGACGGCGGAAAAGGGCATCGACCTCATGATGGTCCGGGAGCTCACCGGCGGGATCTACTTCGGCCAGCGGGGCCGGTATGAGACTGAGGATCGGGGCACCGAATGCACCGATCTGATGGCCTACTCGGAAAAGGAGATCGAGCGGATCGGCCGCCGGGCCTTTGAGCTGGCCCGTCTCCGCCGGCACAAGGTGTCCAGCGTGGACAAGGCCAATGTGCTGGAGACCTCCCGGCTGTGGCGGAGCGTCATGCACCGCCTGGCGGCGGAATATCCCGACGTGGCCTACGAGGACGTGCTGGTGGACAACTGTGCCATGCAGCTGGTGCGGGATCCGGGCCAGTTCGACGTGGTGGTGACCGAAAACATGTTTGGCGACATCCTCTCCGACGAGGCCAGCATGGTCACCGGCTCCATCGGCCTGCTGCCCTCCGCCTCCATCGGCGACGGCGCTCCCGGGCTTTATGAGCCCATCCACGGCTCTGCCCCCGACATCGCCGGACAGGACAAGGCAAACCCCATCGCCACCATTCTGTCGGTGGCCATGATGTTCCGTTACTCCTTCCAGCGGGCCGAGGAGGCGCAGGCCATCGAGCAGGCTGTGGACGCGGTCCTGGCCGAGGGCTGGCGGACCCCCGACATCGCCAGGCAGGGGGAGAGCAGCATCGGAACCCGGGAGATGGGCCGCCGCATCCGGGAGAAGCTGTCGGAGCTGTAAGAAACTCATACAAGAAAGGAAAAAGCGGGCGATCTCAGACCGCCCCTGCGAGAGACACGGTATTCCCGCAGGGGCGGAACGGGGTTGTCCGCCACATTTTTCGGCGGAACAAAACACGGCCCTGCTGAGGTTCACTCAGCAGGACCGTGTTTCATTTGCGTTTATGTCCGCCAAAAGGCCATCCAGCGCTCCGCCAGGGAGACGGGATATCCCTTCATCCTGCGGAACCGGAGCTCGGCCAGACGCTCCGCCCGGCGGGCCCGCCGCTCTTCCGCGGTGGGAAAACCACTGTCCGAGCCGGCCATCTGCAAGACCTCACTCTGCGTGGAAGCGGGGAGTTCGATCCCTCCAAAACGAATTGCATACATCAGGAAACGCTCCTTTCCCCAAGGGCCGTTTCAAGCCCCTATCCTTATCCATAGTATATGCCCGGGAAAAGGAAAATGCAAGATATATTGCAAAAATGAAGGAAAACTTTTTCGCCTTGCAGGCGTGCTGTCAAATCAGCCCCGGTGGCGGGTCTGCCAGGCCCGGTTGATGGCGGAGAGGATGCCGCGCAGGGGGGCCAAATTGATGTTGTGATCCATGCCGACGCCAAAAATGTCCCGCCCGGTCTCGTCCCGGAGCTGGATGTAGGCCACAGCCATGGAGTCGGAGCCGCTCTGCACGGCGTGCTCCTTGTAGTCCACAAAGGTGAAGCGGTCCATCTTCTGGCCGTGGATGGCGTTGAAGAAGGCGTCGATGGGGCCGTTGCCCTCGCCGGTGACATCAAAGACGGTGTCGGTGTGGCGAAGGGTGCCGGTGAACCGGACGTGGGAGGCGCCATTTTCCTCCACTGTCTCCGCAAAGGAGTGACGGAGGAGCTGATAGGGGGCGGTGGCGGCGATGTAGTTTTCCCGGAAGAGCTCGAAAATGCGCTGGGGGGGGAGCTCGGTGCCCGCCCGTTCGGTCTCGGCCTGGACGATGCGGCCGAATTCCGGCTGCATGGACTTGGGCAGGTCGTAGCCGAAGTTCTGCTGCATGACGAAGGCGGCACCGCCCTTGCCCGACTGGCTGTTGATGCGGACGATGGGCTCATATTCCCGTCCCACGTCGGCGGGGTCGATGGGGAGGTAGGGGATCTCCCAGAATGGGCTGCCGCTCTGGCGCATGTACTGGGTGCCCTTGTTGATGGCGTCCTGATGGGAGCCGGAGAAGGCGGTGAACACCAGCTCGCCCACATAGGGCTGGCGGGGGCCGATCTTCATCTTGGTGCAGCGCTCGTACACGTCCCGGATGCGGTTGATCTGGGAGAAGTCCAGCCGGGGGTCCACGCCCTGGGTGTAGAGGTTGAGGGCCAGGGTCACCATGTCCACGTTGCCGGTGCGCTCGCCGTTTCCAAAGAGGGTGGCCTCCACCCGGTCGGCTCCGGCCAGCAGGCCCATCTCGGCGGTGGCCACGCCCTCGCCCCGGTCGTTGTGGGGGTGGAGAGAGAGGATGGCCCGCTCCCGGCCGGGGAGCTTCTCAATGAAGTACTCGATCTCGTCGGCAAAGTAGTTGGGCATGCAGTTCTCCACGGTGGTGGGCAGGTTGAGGATGACGGGCTTGGCGGCGTCGGCGTGGAGAGCGTCCAGCACGGCGGCGCAGATCTCGGCGGCGGCGTCCATCTCGGTGCCCATGAAGGACTCGGGGGAGTACTCGTACCGGAGGTCCATGCCCGAGGCGATCACCGGCTGGGCCATGTCGTAAATCAGCTCGGCGGCGTCCACGGCGATCTGCTTTACGCCCTGGACGTCGGTGTGAAAGACCACTTTCCGCTGGAGGGTGGAGGTGGAGTTGTAGAAGTGGAAAATGACGTGTTTGGCCCCCTCAATGGCCTCAAAGGTCCTGGTGATGAGGTGGGGCCGGGCCTGGACCAGGACCTGAATGGTCACGTCGTCCGGAATATGGCCGCCCTCGATGAGAGTGCGGCAGAAGTCGTACTCCACCTCGGAGGCGGAGGGGAAGCCCACCTCGATCTCCTTGACGCCGATATCCACCAGCGTATGAAAGAACTCCAGCTTTTCCTCCACGTTCATGGGGTCCACCAGTGCCTGGTTGCCGTCCCGCAGATCCACCGAGCACCAGACGGGGGCCTGCTTGAGCTCCTTGTCGGGCCAGGAGCGGCGGGGGCGCTTGAGGGGGACGAAGGGGATGTACTTCTCAAAACCTTGCTTCATGATCGATTTCCTCCTTGCGTGTCAGGGGACAAAAAAACGCCCCTGACCAAATCTGGTCAGGGGCGTGTAAGACGCGGTACCACCCTGCTTCAGCCGCCGGTTGCCCAGTCGGCCCTTGTGGCCTCCAACAAGGCCATGACCGGTAACGGGGTCAGACGATCCGGCCTACTTCCCAGCGGGTTCAGCCGAACAGCTCAGGGACCAGTATCCGCATTTCTGCTCACCCGTTGGCTCGCACCGACCGCCAATTCTCTGAGGACGCTGGAAATGCCTTCTTCCCTTCATCACATTAAAGTCATTTTAAAACCTTTTCCGTTATTTGTCAAGCCCGCATTTTGCCTCATCCAGTTTCTTTCGCACCGCCTCGTTGACTGCCTTGGGGTCGGCCCTGCCCTTGAGCTGGCGCATGACCTGGCCCACCAGGAAGCCGAAGGCTTTCTCCTTGCCGGAGTGAAAGTCTGCCACCGACTGGGGGTTGGCCGCGAAGGCGGCCTCCACCGCGCCGGCCACCGCACCGGGGTCACTGACCTGCTCCAGGCCGTGTGCCTTGACGTAGCCGTCCACATCGCCGTCGTCGGCGAAGACGGCCTCAAAGACTTTGACGGCGGTGTTGCGGTTGAGCTTGCCCGTCCGCACCAGCTCGATGAGGTGAACCAGGGTCCTGGGGGAGAGCTTCATGTCCTTTGCCTCCAGGCCCCGGGCGGAAAGCTGTCCCAGCACCTGCCCCATGATCCAGTTGGCGGCCTGCTTGGGGTCGGCACCCAGAGCCACCGTGGATTCGAAAAAGTCGGCCAGGGCCTTCTGGCCGGTGAGCATCTGGGTGTCGTACTCCGGCAGGCCGTAGTCCGCCTGGTAGCGGGTCATTTTCTCCTCCGCCATCTCGGGCAGCCCGGCCCGGAGGTGGTCCAGATATTCCTCGGACAGCTCCAGAGGCGGGATGTCCGGCTCGGGGAAGTAGCGGTAGTCCTGGGCGTTCTCCTTGGAGCGCATGGCGAAAGTGGCGTCCTTGTTGTCGTCCCAGCGCCGGGTCTCCTGGATGACCCGTTTGCCCTCCTCGATGAGCTCGATCTGCCGACGGGTCTCATAGGCGATGGAGCGGGAAATGGCTTTAAAGGAGTTGAGGTTCTTCATCTCTGTGCGGGTGCCCAGTTCCTCCGAGCCGGCGGGGCGTACCGACAGGTTCACGTCGCACCGCAGGGAGCCCTCCTGCATCTTGCAGTCGGAGACGCCCAGGTACTGCAGCGTGGAGCGCAGCTTCTCCAGATAGGCCACCACCTCCTCGGCGGAGCGGAAGTCGGGCTCGGTGACGATCTCGATGAGGGGGACGCCGCAGCGGTTGTAGTCGCATTTGGTCTGGTCCAGCCAGGGGTCGTGGACCAGCTTGCCCGCGTCCTCCTCCATGTGAAGCTCGTGGATGCGGATGACCTTCTCCAGCCCGGAGGGGGTGCGGATGGGCACCCTGCCGTCCCGGACAATGGGGAGGTAGAGCTGACTGATCTGATAGGCCTTGGGCAGGTCTGGGTAGAAGTAGTTCTTCCGGTCGAACCGGCAGAAGCGGGTGATGTCGCCGTTGAGGGCCAGCCCGGCCTTGACCGCAAACTCCAGCACGGATTCGTTGAGGACGGGGAGGGTGCCGGGCATTCCGGTGCACACCGGGCAGCAGTGGGTGTTGGCCTCGCCGCCGAAGGCGGTGGTGCAGGAGCAGAAGATCTTGGTTTTGGTGGCCAGCTCCACGTGGGTCTCCAGGCCGATGACAGTTTCCCAGGTCATACCGCGGCGCCTCCTTTCCGGGCAGGGGTTTGTCTGTGGAAGTCGGTCTCCAGCTGGAAGGCGTGGGCGGCATTCAGAATGACGCCGTCGCCGAGGGCGGGGCCGATGAGCTGGGCCCCGATGGGCAGGCCCTGACTGTCAAATCCGCAGGGGACTGAGATCCCGGGCAGCCCCGCCAGGTTGAGGGGGACCGTGTAGATGTCGGAGAGGTACATCTTCAGCGGGTCGGACAGGCTCTCCCCCAGCTTGGGCGCGGTGGAGGGGGCCACGGGAGTGAGCAAAACGTCATACTTTTGAAACGCCTCGTCGTAGGCTTTCCGGATGACGGCCTTGGCCTGGAGCGCCTTTTTGTAGTAGGCGTCGTAGTAGCCGGTGGAGAGGACGAAGGTGCCCAGCAGGATGCGCCGCTTGACCTCCTCGCCGAAGCCCTCGGTCCGGGTCCTGTGGTAGAGGTCGGTGAGATCCTCATATCCCTCGGCTCTCCAGCCGTACTTCACGCCGTCAAACCGGGAGAGGTTGCTGCTGGCCTCGGCGCAGGCGATGATATAGTAGGTGGGCACCACATAGTCCATGACGGGGAGGGAGAACTCCTCCACCACGGCCCCCCGGCTGCGGAGCGCATCCGCCGCGGCCAGTACGGCTCTGCGCACCTCCGGGTCCAGCCCGTCCCCGAAGCACTGGGCGGGGAGGCCGATCTTCAGTCCCCCTACCTCTCCGGTGAGGGAGCGCAGCAGCGTTCCGTAGCTGCCCTCCAGACTGGTGCCGTCCCTGGGGTCCTTGCCTTGAATGAGGTCCAGCACCGCGGCGCAGTCGGCGGCGGAGCGGGCGATGGGGCCCATCTGATCCAGGGAAGAGGCGTAGGCGATGAGGCCGTAGCGGCTGACAGTGCCGTAGGTGGGCTTCATGCCGGTGACGCCGCAGTAGGACGCGGGCTGGCGGATGGAGCCGCCGGTGTCCGAGCCGATGGCGTACCAGATCTCTCCGGCGGCTACGGCGGCCGCCGCGCCGCCCGAAGAGCCGCCGGGGGCCCGGGTCAGATCCCAGGGGTTTTTGACGGCCCCGTAAAAGGAGGTCTCCGAGGTGGAGCCCATGGCGAATTCATCCATGTTGAGCTTGCCCAGGCACACGGCCCCCGCCCGGGTCAGCTTTTCCGCCACAGTGGCGTCGTAGGGGGGCTGGAAGCCGCCCAGCATTTTGCTGGCGCAGGAGGTCATCACTCCCCGGGTGCAGATGTTGTCCTTCAGTGCCATGGGAACCCCGGCCAGCGGGCCGTCCGCCGGTTCTCCCGCCGGAACGGAGTTGGCAGTGACGGTGATAAAGGCGTTGTTCTCGGGCTGGCAGGCGCGGATGCGCTCCCGGGCCGCCTCCAGGACGTCGGCGGGGGAGACCTCGCCCCCATGCAGGGCCGCGCCCAGCTCCAGCGCGGTCAGCGCGCACAGCGGTGTGTTTTTCATCTCACTCCACCGCCTTCGGGACCAGGAACGCCTCATCGTCGTGCCCGGGGGCGTTCCAGAGCAGGTCGGCCCGGGGCCAGGAGGGGACCACCCGGTCGGGCCGCATGACGTTTTTCACCGGAAATACATGGCTCAGCGGCTCCACGCCTGTGGTGTCCAAGGACTCCAGCACATCCATATAGGAGACGATCCGCTCCAGCTCTGCGGCCATTGCGCCCCGCTCCTCCTCCGGCAGTCTCAGCCGGGAGAGGACGGAGATGTAGTCCACCATTTCTTCTGTGATCTTCATTCAAATACCTCCTTGTTTGCTCACGGCTCCAGCCGGCTGAGATCCCGGGGAAAGAGGCAGGCGCGGCGGACGTTGTCCAGCCCGCACAGGCGGGCGGTGAGCCGTTCCAGCCCGATGCCCAGCCCGCCGTGGGGGGGCATGCCCGCCCGGTGGATCATGAGGTAGCTCTCAAACTCCTCCGGGTGCATCCCCCGGGCGAGCATCTTGTCCACCTGCTCCTGATAGTCGTGGATGCGCTGGCCGCCGGTGGTGACCTCCACGCCCCGGAACAGCAGGTCAAAGGAGAGCGTGTATTTGGGGTTTTCCGGGTCGTCCATGGCGTAAAAGGGGCGCTTTTTGCTCGGGTAGTGGGTGACAAATACAAAGTCGGAGCCCAATTTCTCTTTGGCATAGCGGCCAATGTTGTGCTCCTCCTCCGGCTCCAGGTCGTAGGGGTCCCGGATGGGGCGGTGGTATTCCTCCGCCGCCAGCTGTTTGGCCTCGTCGAAGCGGAGCACGGGGATGGCCGACACGCCGGGCAGCTCGACCCCGAGGCGGGCGAGATCGGCGGCGTACTCCGCCGAGAGCAGTTTCACGGCGTTTTGAAGGAACCGGGTCTCCACCTCCATGATGTCGTAAAAGGAGTCGAGAAAGCCCATCTCAAAGTCCATGGAGGTGTATTCGTTCAGGTGGCGGGGAGTGGAGTGCTTCTCCGCCCGAAAGACGGGGGCCACCTCAAAGACCTTTTCATAGACTCCTATCATCATCTGCTTGTAAAACTGGGGGGACTGGGCCAGAAACGCCTTGCGGCCGAAATAGTCCAGCCGAAAGATGTTGGAGCCGCCCTCCGCCCCGGCGTGGACGATCTTGGGTGTGCGGATCTCGGTGAAGCCGTCTGCGTGGAGGGTGTCCCGGAAGGCCCTGGCCAGGGCCTCCTGCACCCGGAACACAGAGCGCTGCCGCAGGTTGCGGAGCACCACCGGCCGCAGGGCCAGCTCGGTGTCCAGGTTCAGATCCAGCTTCCATTTGGACACGGGGACGGGGAGAGGGGCGGCAGGCCGGGAGAGAACGGTCAGCGTCTCCGCTGCCAGTTCCATGCCGCCGGGGGCGCGCTCCTCGGCCCGGAGAACGCCGGTCAACGCCACGGCGCACTCCTCGGTGACGTCCCGGAGCGCGGCGTCCTGGGCAAAGACGCACTGGAGCACCCGCTCGGGGCCCCGGAGGGTGAGGAAGGTGATGCCGCCCAGCTTTCTGAGGGCGTGGACCATGCCCCGCACGGTGACGGGGCGGTCCGGCAGGGCCGCAGGGCAAAGGGTTTTCAGGGGGGTGAAGGTCTCGGTCGGGATTCCGCTCATTTTTTTCATGGGGATCACACCTTATGACTCGGCCCGGCCCCTTCGCCGGGAACCGAAAAGAATGGAGCCTGAGACGAAAAAGTCCCGAAGCTGTTGCTACACAGCTTCGGGACGGAAATATTCCGCGGTACCACCCAGGCTTGCCGCCTCACCATTGAAGCGGCCACTCTTTTCCCGTAACGTGGGAGGACGCACGGCCCTGACGCCTCTCGGCCTCGAACCGCGGGCTCCGGAGTGTTGCGCTGCCTCTCTTTGCCGGAACGGGCTCTCAGTCGGTGACCCGTATTTCCTGTCGGCACGCCCGAGGAACGGTCTCCTTCATCGCTTTTATTTGGTGTTATTATACGCAGAACTTTATCAAATTACAATGGTGAATTTACACAGAATCCCAACTTTCCAACGGCCTTTGTGTGTGGTACAATGTTCATAAACACAAAGGGGGAGAGGATATGAACGAGTGGGAGTCTCTGCGCGGCGAGTGCCTGAACTGCCGCCGCTGCGCTCTGGCGGAAACCCGCACCAACGTGGTCTTTGGGGAGGGAAATCCCCAGGCGGAGGTCCTGTGTATCGGAGAGGGCCCCGGCGAGCAGGAGGATCTGACCGGCCGTCCCTTCGTGGGCCGGGGGGGCAAGCTGCTGGACGACATGCTGGAGATCATCGATCTGAGCCGGGAGAAAAACATTTATATCGCCAACATGGTCAAGTGCCGCCCGCCCCAGAACCGGGACCCGCTGAACATTGAGCAGGAGGCGTGTTCTCAGTGGCTGGAGACGCAGATCAGATTGATCCAGCCCAAGATCATCATCTGCCTGGGCCGGATTGCGGCGATGAAATACATTCGGGACGACTTCAAGATCACCCGGGAGCACGGCCAGTGGTTTGAGAGGGACGGCATTTTGCGCACGGCCCTCTATCATCCGGCGGCCATTCTGCGGGACCCCCGCCGCCGCCCCGAGACCTTTGAGGATCTCAAAGCCATCCAGGCCAAGATTCGGGAGATCTGTGACCACACCTACTGAGGCGTGTCACAGGTCCTGGATATTCATCTTGTCCAGGTCCTTTTTTTCAATAAACCGTTTCCGGGTGGTGCGGTAGATCAGCAGAAAGACCAGGGTTGGGATGTTCAAAAGAAAGACCAGGGTTGGGATGTTCAAAATGAGGAGACTCCCGGCCAGGCTCAGGAAGGCGGCCGGCAGATTTTGGGAGGCAAGATTGAACAGCAGAAGGAGACCGCCGCCCACGGAGCACAGAGCGGACAAGATCGGAAGCACCCGCCCTGGCCAGGGGCTTTCGGTCCTGGACAGGAAGTATTCCAGGATGCCAAACAGGGCGGTGGGAATCCCCAGGTAAATCAAAAGCGCGGGGATCAGAAGAGCGGCTGTGATCTGCATGTTACAGGACCTCCTTTTGTTTTCGATATTCCTGAATGAGGAGCTTGGCGGTGTCGAAGTCCAGCTTGTCGTTGACGGCCAGCCGCTTCACCAGCGCCACATAGGGGTCCTGAGCCCGGTCCTCGCCCAGTTTGATTTTCTGGATGAGCCGGTCCAGCCGCAGGCGCACGGTGGGGTAGGTCACGCCATACAGGGCGGCCGCCTCCTTCAGGGAGCCGGAGCAGAGGACAAAGCTGCGGATAAAGGCCAGGTCCTCCTCCTCCAGCGCGGCCATCCAGTCCGGGAGTATTTCCATGGGAACACGCACCTCCGTTTCCTAAGTGCTTTTACAATATGAAAGATAACATTTAATTTTATGAAAGTCAATGTTTTGTTTTTCTTTATGAAAGTTGAAGATGCAAAAATTTGACTGTAAGGTTGCTTTTCCCCGGAAGCGGGGACTATAATAAACCCAAATCGTCTCAAGGATGGGAGGAAATCAGTATGGCAAAATTGCTTCAGCTTTTGGAGAGCGACTGCACCCTGACCCGCGATCAGCTGGCATCCATGGCCGGCATGACGGTGGAGGAGGTCGAGGCCGCTATCAAGCGATATGAGGATGAAAAGATCATTCTGGGCTATCAGGCGGTGGTAGATTGGGACCGCACCCATCGGGAGGCTGTCACGGCCCTCATTGAGGTCAAGGTGACACCTCAGCGCGGAGAGGGCTTTGACCGGGTGGCCGAGCGCATCTACCAGTATGACGAGGTGGAGAGCGTGTACCTCATGTCGGGCGCGTTTGATCTGACCGTCATCATCTCAGGGCGCACCCTCAAGGAAGTGGCCCATTTTGTGGGGGAGAAGCTGGCCACCCTGGAAGATGTCACCGGTACTGCCACCCACTTCATCCTGCGCAAGTATAAAGAGAACCACCTGATCTTTGAAAAGAGGGAAGAGCAGGAGAAGGAGTGGATTTTCGTATGAATTACGATTCGATCCTCTCGGAACGGGTCAAGGAGCTCCGGCCTTCCGGTATCCGGCGCTTCTTCGACATCCTGGAGGAGATGAAGGACGCCATCTCCCTGGGCGTGGGCGAGCCCGACTTCGTCACCCCCTGGCACATCCGGGACGCGGGCATCTACTCGTTGGAGAAGGGATTCACCAAGTACACCTCCAACGCCGGCATGGCCGGTCTGCGGCGGGACATTGCCTCCTATCTGGAGCGCCGTTTTGACCTGAAATACGACTTCGCTACCCAGATGATCGTCACCGTGGGCGGCAGCGAGGCCATCGACATGACCATGCGGGCCCTTCTGAACCCGGGGGACGAGGTCATCATCCCTGTGCCCTCCTTCGTCTGCTATGCCCCGCTGGCGCAGATGACTGGCGCCAAGGCCGTGCTGGCCGAGACGCGGGTGGAGGATGAGTTCAAGCTCACCCCCGAGCTGCTGAAATCCTGCCTCACCCCCAAAACCAAGCTGGTGGTGGTGCCTTTCCCCAACAACCCCACCGGCGGCATCATGGAAAAGGCGGACTACGAGGCCCTGGCCGAGGTGCTCCGGGGCACCGGCGTGATGCTCCTCTCCGACGAGATCTACGCCGAGCTGACCTATGGCCAGCACCACTTTTCTCCGGCCAACCTGCCCGAGCTCTATGACCGGACGGTGGTGGTCAACGGCTTCTCCAAGAGCCACGCCATGACCGGGTGGCGCATGGGCTATGTCTGCGGACCGGCCCCCATCATCAAGCAGATGCTCAAGCTCCACCAGTTCGGCATCATGTCAGCACCCACCACCAGCCAGTACGCCGCCATCGAGGCCATGCAGAACGGCGACCGGGACATCGAGAAGATGCGGGACGAGTACGACGGCCGCCGCCGCTACCTGGTGGAGGGCCTGCGCCGGATCGGCCTGCCCTGCCACGAGCCCAGGGGCGCTTTTTACGTATTCCCCGACATCCGAGGGACAGGCCTCAGCTCAGACGAGTTCTGCGAGCGGTTTCTCATGGAGGAGAAGGTGGCCGTCATCTCCGGCGCGGCCTTCGGTCCCGGCGGCGAGGGCTTTGTCCGCTGCTGCTATGCCACCTCCATGAAAGACATCGCCGAGGCGCTGACCCGGCTGGATAACTTCCTCACCAATCTGAAAAAGAAGCAGGGGCGGGGCGAGGCCTGACGCCTCCTGAAAAGGAGCTGACTGTATATGTCCGAACTGTTTGAAGGGCTGGCCTTCTCCCCCGCAGACATCCTGCTGCCGGTGGAATGCGAATACACCAAGTGGTCCGTGGTGGCCTGCGACCAGTACACCTCACAGCCGGAATACTGGCAGCGGGTGGAGGAGTTCGTGGGCTCCGCCCCCTCGGCTCTGCGCCTCATCCTGCCCGAGAGCTGCCTGGACGGCCCCAACGTGGAGACCGACATCATGGAGATCAACAACACCATGACCCGCTATCTCCGGGAGGGCCGCTTCCGCACGCTGCCCGGGGCTCTTATCTACGTGGAGCGCACCCTGAAAAACGGGAAGGTGCGCCGGGGCCTGGTGGGCAAGGTGGATCTGGAGCAGTACGACTACGAGCCCGGCGCTCCCTCGGCTGTCCGGGCCACCGAGGGGACCGTCATGAGCCGCATCCCGCCCCGGGTGGCGGTGCGGAAGAACGCCCCCATCGAGCTGCCCCACATCATGCTCCTGTGCGACGACCCGGAACAGACGGTGATCGAGCCCCTGGGCGAACGGAAGGGCAGCATGGAGCTGCTCTACGATTTCGACCTCATGGAGGACGGCGGCCATCTGACCGGCTGGCTGCTGGATGAGGCGAGCGCCGCCCGGACGGCGGCGGCGCTGCGGGCCCTGTTTGACCCGGCGGCGTTCCAGGCCCGGTACGGCCTGGAGCCGGGGATCCCGGTCCTCCAGTTCGCCGTGGGAGACGGCAACCATTCCCTGGCCACCGCCCGGGAGTGCTATGAGCGCCAGAAGCGGCTCACGGACCCCGCCCACTGGGCCGAACTGCCCTCTCGTTACGCACTGTGTGAAGTAGTTGACCTTCACGATGATTCTCTGGAATTTGAGCCGATCCACCGTGTGGTGTTTGATGTCAATGGAAAAGACTTGCTGGCTTCTCTACGGCAGTCTTTTCCCAGTTCTCATAACGGGGAAGGGGCGGGCCACGTTCTCCGCTATGTCTGGGCTGGGGGAGAGGGCGCGGTGACGGTGCCCAGCCCGGAGCAGCAGCTCCCGGCGGCCACGCTCCAGACCTTTCTGGACGGCTATGTCAAAGAGCACGGCGGCAGCATCGACTACATCCACGGCGCCGATGTGGCTCAGGACCTGGGCCGCCGCAGCGGCAATATGGCATTCCTGCTGCCTCCCATGGGCAAGGACGAGCTGTTCCCCACCGTGATTCACGACGGCGTACTGCCGCGCAAGACCTTTTCCATGGGCCAGGCCAACGACAAGCGCTTTTATTTAGAAGCCCGGAGGATCCGCTAAAGGAGAAGAGCATGCCTTCCATGACTGTACAGGCCCCCGCGAAACTGAATCTGACTCTGGATGTGCTGGGCAGGCGTCCCGACGGATACCATGAGATGAAGATGGTGATGCAGTCGGTCTCCCTGACGGATACACTTATTCTGGAGACCGTGCCAGGAGAGGGGATCTCCCTGTCCACCAATTTGGGCTTTCTGCCGGCGGATGACCGGAACCTGGCCGCCATCGCGGCGAAAAAGCTGGCGGAGGCCACCGGAGCGGACTTCGGACATCTGAACATCACCCTGAAAAAGCGGGTGCCGGTGTGTGCTGGGATGGCGGGAGGCAGCTCGGATGCCGCCGCCGTTCTCCGGGGCCTCAATGAGCTGCTGGGACTGGAACTGACGCCAGAGGCGCTGGCCCGGATCGGCGAGGGGGTCGGCTCCGATGTGCCCTACTGTGTTCTGGGCGGAACCGCCCTGGCCGAGGGCCGGGGGGAGGCGGTCACGCCACTCCTGTCTCTGCCCAACTGCTGGACGGTGCTGGCCAAGCCAGGTTTCTCCGTCTCCACACCGGAGCTCTTCCGCCGTCTGGACAGCCAGCGGCTGCGCTGCCACCCGGACACTGCGGGGATGCTCTCCGCCCTGGAGGCGGGGGATCTGACCGGTGTGGCCCGGAGGCTCTTCAACGTCTTTGAAGAGGTGCTGCCCGTCCGGCGGAGGGAGCGGGTGGAAGAGCTGAAGCAGGCCATGCTCCACGGGGGCGCGCTGGGGGCCAGTATGAGCGGCACCGGCCCCACCGTGTTCGGTCTCTTTGACACCCGGGAGGCCGCCCGGCGGGGCTATGAGCTGGTCAAGCCCCTCTGCCGGGACACTTTTTTGGCTCAAACGCTCTAAAACGGAATAATTCTCCTCAAAAAGGGAAGAATGGACACACCTCACATAGAAAGGTGTGTCCATTTTGGTACATGAGAAGAAAAATCGGTTTTATCGCTGGGAGCTGGCCCTGCTGCTGGGTGTGGCTCTGGCGGCGCTGATCGGCACCTGGCTTTCCGGACAGCAGTCCGCTCTGGCGGGGCGGGTGGTGCGGCTCCATGTGATCGGGGCATCAGACTCGGTGGAGGATCAGGCCGCCAAGCTGCGGGTGCGGGATGCGGTGCTGGAGAAGGCCGGGCCCTGGCTGGAGGGAATCTCCGACCAGGAAGAGGCCGGACGGGTGCTGGCGACCCATCTGGAGGAGCTGGCCCGGGCGGGGGCGCAGGCATCGGACGGCGCGGCTGTCACGGCCGAGCTGGAGGACGACGCCTGGTTCCCTACCAAGCGCTACCCGGACTTCGCCCTGCCCGCCGGACGCTATACCGCGCTGAAGATCACCCTGGGGGAGGGGGAGGGCCGCAACTGGTGGTGCGTGGTCTTTCCGCCCCTGTGCCTGGGTTCGGTCACCGAGACGGTGTCGGAGCGGGCGGAGGGCTTCAGTGAGGATCAGGTGTGCCTGGTGACCGGGGAGGACGAGGGCTATGTGGTCCGCTTCAAGGCGGTGGAGCTCTGGAACGAGCTCACAGACCGCTTTCAGTGACCCGGTGCGAGATCAGACAGCAGTGGGCCGTTTCTGTGTGCCGCAGCTTTTCCCGGCGGCTCCGAAACAGGGGGACGGAGCCTGTCAAAGTTTTCTCTCGTTCTTTTCTTGTTCGAAAGAAAGGAACGAGTAGACGGGTTTCCCGTCCCAGCCGGTAACGGTATGGGCGGTGTAGAGGCAGTTGAGGACAGCCTCCTCCGTACACTCGGCGGCGGCCCGGAAGGGCAGATCCATTTTGTTTTCGTGAAAGGCGGTCACCGTGCGGGTGGCCGCTTTTTCTCTGGGATCGAAGGCGTTGGCGGTGGAGAAGGCCAGAAAGACCTCGCCGCTGCCGTGGCCGATAAAGGAGCCCAGCCTGGCCAGTCCCACCGATGCCCGGCGGGCCACCCGGCCCAGCTGGCGGCTGTCCAGAGGCAGATCGGTAGCCAGGATCACGATGCAGGAGCCCACATCGGATTCCCGGGCGGCCTTCTCCGGGGTGATCTCCAGCCCCACCCGCCGTCCGTCGATGGTGAGGTCGGCCAGACGGCCGTGGTTGGCCAGCACCAGCGCGCCCAGCGTGTAGTCCCGCCCGTTCAGCGTCAGACGACGGGAGGCGGAGCCGATGCCCCCCTTGAGCCCGTGGCACACCATGCCCTTGCCCGCGCCCACATCCCCCTCGTCAAAGTCGGGGGAAGCGGCGGCCAGGGCGGCAAAGACCTGCTCCCGTCCCACCGCTCTCACCTGAATGCGGTTGAGCCCGCCGTCGTTGCACTCGCAGACCACCGGATTGACCGACGTCAGGTCGATGCCCTCGGCCTCACAGCGGCCGATCAGATACTCCACCAGGGCATCGTGGACCAGGCCAACGTTCAGCGTGTTGGTGAGGGCGATGGGGGTCTCCAGGGTTCCAAGTTCCTCCACCTGTACCAGACCCGCCGTCTTGCCGAAGCCGTTCAGGACGAAGGCGGCGGCAGGGAGCTTATGGACAAAGGGATTTTCCGGACCGGGGAGCACTACCGTGACCCCGGTCTTGTGCTCTTCAGTGTCTACGGTGCAGTGTCCCACGGTGATGCCGGGCACGTCGGTGATCTTGTTTCGGGGCCCGATGGGGAGCTCTCCCACTGTGACGCCGTGATCTCTGGCGCGGAGCTGAACCATGATCCATTCCTCCCAATGTGTGTTTTCTCCATTTTACCCGGAAGGGGTAAGGACGTCAACGAAAACGGGAGACTTTCACAGAAGAAGAGGTAGGACCGCTTTCGAAATATGGCGGGAACGTCACTTGCGTTTTTCTGTGGGTTTCCTATAATGGCTCTATGTGCAGAATGACCCCGGAAGGACCGGACAAGGAGAGCCTATGAAAAAAAATACAAGCCATATTCTGGGCCTGAGCTGGCCTATTTTTGTCGAGCTTCTGCTCCAGATGCTGGTGGGCAACGCCGATCAGATCATGGTGGGCTGGCGTGACCCCGCCGGAGTGGGCGCCATCGGAAACGCCAATCAGGTCACCAATCTGGTGCTGCTGGTCTTTTCCGTGGTGTGCACCGCCTCCATGATCCTCATTTCCCAGTACATCGGGGCCCGGGATACCGAAAAGGTCAATCAGACCTACGCCGTGGCGCTGACGGCCAATCTTGTGTTTGGTCTGGCGGTCAGCCTGATCCTGTTTTTCGGCTGTGGTCAGATCTTCCGGTGGATGGGAGTCCATGCCGACATTTTCGGCCGGGCCTGCGGCTATCTGCGCATCATTGGCGTAGGGATGGTCTTCCAGGCGGTCTATCTCACCTTCACCGCCTTTTTCCGAAGCAGTCAAATGATGGAGGAGACCATGATCGTCTCCGTGCTGATGAACTGCATGAACATTGTCGGTAACGTCCTGCTCATCAACGGCTTTGGCCCTGTGCCTGCCCTGGGTGTTCTGGGGGCGGCCCTTTCCAGCGATCTCTCCCGGGCGGCCGGGGTGTTGATCATCGCGGTGCTCTTCCGCCGGCGGTTTGGACCGGTGCTCCGGCTGAGCAGCCTGTGGCCTTTCCCTGCCGAGCAGTTCCGGCGGCTGCTGGCCATCGGCTTGCCCACGGGGGGAGAGTCCCTGTCCTATCATTTCTCCCAAATCTGTATTCAGACCATCTGCAACCGTTTTGCGCAGTTTGTGGTAAACACCCGGGTATACGCAAACCTCTTCGCCAACATAACCTATTTGTTCGGCTCTGCCCTTTCTCAGGCCGGACAGGTGGTGGTGGCCCGGCTGATGGGCGGAGGCAACATCCAGGCCACCCGGAGCAGCGTGAAAAAGGCCCTTCTGGGGTCGGTGGGAGTCTCGCTGACCGTGTCGGTGGTTTTGTTCATTTTTGCAAGGCCGGCCTATTCCCTCTTCACAAAAGATCCGGCCGTCCTGGCCCTGGCACAGACCGTTATGCTTCTGGAGATCCCCCTGGAAGCGGGGCGGGCGGTGAACATGGTGCTGTGCCGTGCGCTTCAGGCCTGCGGCGACATCCGTTACCCCATTGTCCTGTGTGTCATTTTTGCCTGGGTAATTGGGGTAGGGGGGAGTTGGCTCTTCGGGGTCACGCTTGGCATGGGGCTGGCGGGACTTTGGCTGGCCATGGCGTTGGACGAGTGTATCCGGGCGGTGCTTTTTTTGTGCCGGTGGCACTCTGGGGCCTGGCAGGGAAAAGCAATTTTATGAAAGATTCATCCTCTCTCCTTGCAAGGAAAGAGGGAGTGTGCTATACTCACATCACTGCACCAGAGAAGGAGGTACGGCATGGCGGTACGGAAGAAAACGGATGATTCGGCCTATCGGGAACTGAAGCGGGAGATCGCTGAGGGGAACATCGGCAACCTCTATCTCTTTCATGGGGAAGAGGTCTATCTTCGGGACTATTACCTGGGAAAAATGAAGGAGAAGCTGCTTACCGGCGGACTGGACGATTTCAATTTTCACACTCTGGCGGCCAAGGATTTCTCCATCCACCGCCTTCAGGAGCTGGTGGACGCCATGCCCATGATGAGCGAGCGCACCCTGGTGGTGGTCTCCGACTACGATATCTATAAGGGAGATAAGGAGGCCATGGGGGACCTCCTGTCCGATCTGCCAGACTATGTGTGTCTGGTCTTTGTCTACGACCTCATCGAATACAAGGCGGACAACCGGGCCAAGCTGGCCCGCACCGTGAAGGAACTGGGGAAGATAGTGGACTTCGCCCGGCAGGACCAGGGGGATCTCACCGACTGGATCGCCCGCCGGTTCCGGGCCCTGGGCCACGACATCAGCACTGACGACGCCCGCTACCTCATCTTCCTCTGCGGAGATCTGATGACGGGGCTCATTTCCGAAATCGGCAAGATCGGCTCCTATGCCCGGGAAAAGCGTGTGACCCGGCGGGACATCGACGCGGTGGCCACTCCGCTGCTGGACGCGGTGGTCTTTCAGCTGACCGACGCCATCGCCGCGGGCGATTTCGACAAGGCCTTCTCCGTGCTGGGGGACCTGCTGCATATGCAGGAGCCGCCCATCAAGCTGCTGGCAGTACTGGGACGGCAGCTCCGGCAGCTCTACACCGCCCGTCTGGCCATCGAAAATGGGAAGGGGAGCCGCTGGCTCATGGAGCTGTGGGGGCTGCGCTCCTCCTATCCGGCGGAGAAGCTGATCCAGTCGGCCCGAAGGTTCTCCCTGCCCTGGTGCCGGAGGGCGGTGCTCCGGTGTGAGGAGACCGACCTGGCCATGAAGTCCACCGGGGCCGACGCCCAGGAGCTGCTCACCGGCTTCCTGCTGGAACTGGCGGCCAAGCGGGCGTCCTGACTGCGATTCGCGCGCGAACAGAAAGCGAGGTTCCTGGAGATGAATATTTTAATGGATCGTTTCGACCTTCCCGAAGAACTGGCTCAGGTGGTGGAGCACAGTCCAAGCGTCATCGTGCCGGAGAGCAAGGAAGTGCTCTTTGAGCTCATCTTCGGCAACAGCCGCACCGACAAGATCGATGTGAGCTATGAGGTGGACGGGGAACTGGTGCGGGAGGCCGGTGTGGTCCGCTGCCGGAACGGGGCGGTGGTGAATTTCGCGGAGGATTACATGCGCCGCCGGGACCCGGACAGTATGCGCCTGGCCGACTGCCTGCCAACCGACAAGCCCCGGTTTGAAGCGGTGTACGGCCGCCCCTTTGCCGAAGTCCGGAAGGAGACCATGCGGTGGCTCTCCACCCAGGAGCTGGTGCTGGTCCCCTTCAAGGCCGGAGGCTATGACTACGGCTACGAGGCGGCGCTGGTCTGTCCAAGGAACGCGGCCTTCTTTGCCTTTGCCCTCTCCCAGCTTCAGGCATTTGTGAATATCCGGGAGGTGAAGGCCTTTACCCCCCGGGCCATTATCTATGTGGCGCCCCCCTTCCGGCACACCTGCTTTGACGGCAGGCAGGTGGTGGTCCACAGCAGGGGAGAGGATCTTCACGAGATCTTTTCCTACAACCTTTATCCTGGTCCCTCTGCCAAAAAGGGCGTATACAGCGTGCTGCTGGACATCGGGGAGCGGGAGGGGTGGGTCACCGCCCACGCCTCCGCTGCCCGGATCATCACTCCCTATGAAAACGAGATGGTGATGATGCACGAGGGGGCCTCCGGCGGCGGCAAGAGCGAACTCTTGCAGGACGTCCGACGGGAGGAGGACGGCCGGGTGCTGGTGGGGCTGAACACCGTTACCGGCACCAGACACTACATCAGTATGAGCGACACCTGCACCATCGAGCCGGTCACCGACGACATGGCCCTCTGCCACCCCGGTTTTCAGCCCGCCAACGGAAAGCTGGCCCTGGCCGACGGAGAGGACGGGTGGTTTGTCCGGGTGGACGGCATCACCGAATACGGCTGCGACCCCACCTATGAGCGGATCTCCATCCACACCAGGGAGCCGCTGATCTTCTTCAACCTCCAGGGGGTGCCCAGGGCCACATGCCTTCTGTGGGAACATGCCCTGGACTCCGACGGGACCCCCTGCCCCAATCCTCGGGTCATCATCCCCCGCAGGATGATCGACCGGGTGGTGTCCGGCCCGGTCGAGGTGGACGTGCGCAGCTTCGGCGTGCGGATGCCCCCCGCCACGGCGGAGCATCCCAGCTACGGCATCGTAGGCCTGATGCACATCCTGCCCCCGGCCCTGGCCTGGCTGTGGCGGCTGGTGGCCCCCCGGGGCTACAACAACCCCAGCGTCAGCGGGGACGCCTCCCTGGCCAGCGAGGGAGTGGGTTCCTACTGGCCCTTTGCCACCGGGGAGCGGGTGAAGCAGGCCAACCTTCTGCTGGAGCAGATCCTGAACTGCCCCGCCACCCGCTACGTGCTCATTCCCAACCAGCATATCGGCATCTACCGGGTAGGCTTCTCCGCCGAGTGGATCGCCCGGGAGTATCTCGCCCGCCGGGGCGGGGTGAATATGCGTCTGGATCGATTGGTGCCCGCCCGCTGCCCCATTCTGGGCTACTCCCTCCGGGAGATGAAAGTGGACGGCCAGTATCTCTCCCCCAAATTTCTGCGGCCCGAGCTCCAGGAGCGGCTGGGGTTGGAGGGCTACGACACCGGCGCCCGCATCCTCACCGACTTTTTCACCCGGGAGCTGGCGGAGTATGATGTGCCGGAGCTCCATCCGGTGGGCCGTCAGATCCTGGACTGCTTCCGCCGGGGAGGCACGCTGGAGGACTACTGTGCCATTCTGCCCCTGGGACTGGAGTGAACCATGCTGCACATCAAAGAGGCCATCGTGGTGGAAGGCCGCTACGATAAAAATACGCTCTCCCAGCTGGTGGATGGGATCATTTTAGAGACCTCCGGCTTCGGGATCTTCAAAGACGAGCAGCAGCTCAGGCTGCTGCGCCGCATCGCCCGGGAGCGGGGGCTCATTGTCCTCACCGACTCCGACGGGGCGGGGTTTGTCATCCGAAATTTTCTCAAGGGGGCCATTGACCCGGCGCTGATCAAGCATGCCTACGTCCCAGACCGCTACGGCAAGGAGCGCCGGAAGCGGCAGCCGGGGAAGGAGGGCAAGCTGGGGGTGGAGGGGATGCCGCCCCAGGTACTGGAGCAGGCCCTCCGTCAGGCGGGGGCCACCTTCCTGGACGACCCGGGGGAGGGAGAACACCCCAGGCGGCAGATCACCAAGGGCGACCTGTTTGCCGCCGGACTCTCGGGCACTCCGGATTCCGCCGCCCGGCGAAAGGAACTGCTGGAGAGGCTTGATCTGCCGGAACATCTCACCGCCAACGCCCTGCTGGAGGCCCTCAATGTGTTTTACGGCTACGACGCTTTGGCGGAATTGGGCGTACTGTCCAAATAACGGGCGGGAAGGGGGGAGAACTTCTCCGCGCTTTTTTGCTGGATTTTCTTGCCTTTTCGGGCCGGGCGCGGTATGATGAGACCACAAAGGCAGAGTAGGGACCAGCGTGTCAAGCCCGGAAGGGCCAGTGCCGGCGGGACGGGGAGTTGTCCGCTGGACGAAAGGCGCGCGCCGCAGTGCTGGTCCCGCATCCCGCTGCCGCATACGAGGCGGCTAACGTTGAAATTCCTCCTCTGTGCGGTATCCCTTTAGGGGCTGCCGATGCACAGAAGGAGGAATTTTTATGCCAAAAACCGAAAACACCCGCAATCTCAGCCCTTTTTCCGCCGTCTATTGGCGCACCGCCGCAGCCGACTTCCGCAAACCACGCATGCTGGCGTTCGCGGCCCTGATGATCGCCGTCTGTGTGGCTCTGTCCTATGTGCCCTCCATCCACTTGGGGGACGGGGGTGTTCGGGTGACCTGGGGTTTCCTGGGCCGGAGCGTCTGCGGTATGGTGGGCGGGCCGGTGACCGCTCTGGTCTTCGGCTTTGCCGAGGACACAGTGTCTTTTTTGATTCATCCCACGGGCGCCTATTTTCCTGGCTATGCCCTCACCACCATGCTGGGGACCATGATCTATGCCCTGTTTCTTTACCGGGCCCGGCCTACGGTGGTACGGATCTTTCTGGCCAAGCTGGCTACCAACGCCCTCAACGTCGTCCTGGGCTCCGTGTGGAGCGCGGTGCTGTACAGCAAGGGGTATCTCTACTATATGACCACCAGTCTTGTGAAGAACGTGGTGATGCTGCCGGTGCAGACTGCCATGCTTTGCTTCCTGCTGGCGGCCCTGCTGCCTCCCCTGAGCCGGACGGGGCTGATCCCCGGAGACATGGGGAATCGGCTGAGTCTGTACTGAGCGGAAGAGCTCCCGGGCGAAAACCCAGGGATCTTAGTGTCCTTTTGATAAGGATGTTTTTAGGGCATCACCGTTGAAAAGCGGTGATGCCCTAATTTGGCCTTATGCTCATAATCTCAAGTGCTTACGTGCATTATAATTAAATAATCATTTGGTTTCGTTTGTTATACAGCGTTCTATATCCAAAAAACAGGGAGCAGAACACAGAAACGCAAGTGACAGCCGTAATCGCAATGATGATAGCAATCTGATACAAAATTGCTGTTGTGGGGAGTGTGCCGGATAAAATTTGTCCTGTCATCATTCCCGGAAGCGAGATTACCCCCATGCCGAGCATGGAGTTGAGCGTGGGTAAAAGTGCCGTTTCCAGTGATGTATTAACAAACGGTGTCAGGATTTTTTGAGGCGTTACACCCAGATTTATAAGTGTATCAATTTTTCCCCGTTCTGTCTTAATGTTCTGGGTAAAGGTTTTAAGCCCAAGACTTACTCCTGTCATTGCGTTTCCCATTATCATACCGCTGATGGGAATGGTATATTGCGGATTGAAAAAGTTGACCTTCACAACCGCTGTGATGAAAAACACTACGATTGCGAGTCCGGTTGTTACCAGCGACAAGGCGACAACACCCTTAAATCGTCTGTTAAGGTCCTTATTTCGTGACAATACCGTATAAACAGAGAATCCGCTCATCAAAACAAGATACCCAACTGTAAAAGGAGGGTGAGGATTCTTGAATATATAGGTCAGTACAAATCCGGCGAGCACAAGCTGCGCCGTCATTCTCATACTCGCAACAACGAGAAGCTTTGTCTGGTTGATTTTGCATTTTTTCATGATGGCAAGAACAACAAGGAGTAAAAGATAAATAAGTAAAAACTGCAATAGATTTAATTTTACGATTCCATTCATTTATCAGTCCTCCAAATTGATGGTTGCATCAGCAAATTGCCGAACAAGCGAAGTGTTGTGTGAAATCGCAATAACGGTGATATCCCTTTTTGAGCAATATCTCAGAATATTTTCGAAAAGCTCAGTTGAGGTATTCTCATCCAGGGCACTTGTGGGTTCATCAAGTAAAAGCACCTTTGGCGCGAAGGAAAGACAGATAGAAATAAAGACGCGCTGCCGTTCTCCTCCCGACATGGTGGCGCAGTTTGTGCTGAGCTTAAAGTTTGCCGAACAAACAGCCAGGTAATCCTTTATAACATTGTCATCAGGAGAGGGAAGATCTCGATATGCGTAAAATTGTTTAAAGTTTTCTCTGATATCGCCATCAAACAGATAAACAGATTGACCGCAAAGCAAAACCTC
The DNA here is from genome assembly GCA_900169975.1 of Pseudoflavonifractor sp. Marseille-P3106. GTDB lineage: Bacteria > Bacillota > Clostridia > Oscillospirales > Oscillospiraceae > Vermiculatibacterium. The sequence continues at coordinate 637,901 of LT827126.1, read as the reverse complement.
CCGTCTAAGCTCTATCGAATCATATTCGGTAATTTCTTTTCCGCAGTATTGCAGGCTTCCGCTGTCAAAGGCTTCCACACCGTTCAGCAGCTTTAGCATTGTGCTTTTGCCGCAGCCGCTTTTTCCACATATAAAAGTTGTTTTTCCCTGCTCAATTTCTATATTGGGATAGGAAATAATGTCTTTGAATTTAACACCTTTAAGTGAAAATAAGGTCATGTTCTACACCTTGCTTGTTTTGTTATTTTATGATAAACTATGATAGCGAAAATCAATATCGAAATCCAATATTGAAAGTTTACCATAGGAGGGATAAAAATGCAAGAGTCGGTTCTAAGAAAATTATTTTTGGGTTTTATTCAGATACATATTTTGCACCATGCAAAAAATGAGCCGTTTTTTGGATCCTGGATGATTGAGGAGTTAAAAAAGCACGGATATGAAATAAGTTCCGGAACAATTTATCCTATCTTGCACAATATGGAAAAATTAGGACTGCTTTATGTGGAGAATAAAACTTCGGGGGGAAAAGTACGAAAATATTATTCCATCACAAATGATGGTATTGAAGTGCTTGATAAAGCCAAAGAAAAGATAAGAGAACTTACCGATGAGATCATATAAATATCCTGCACCAGCTTTATTATAAGATGAGCAAATTATTGTTACAACCACAGCATGGCTGCAGCGAGATGCGCCATTGTGTGACGATCTTGTCGTGAGGTGTTCCAAACCCTCAAAGAGCAAAACGCGGCAGCTATGATGATTGTCATAGCTGCCGCGTTTGGAAACATCCTTGCTGGACTGTGGCATTGTCTGCCTCATTGATTTACTGTGGAAGGTGGGGCATACTTTCGGGATTGCTTGAAGCAATACATCTGCTGGTCAGCGTTGAAGATCGCCTCGCCAATGGTACCCGATTTTTTGTTGTAGGAGGCATATCCGATGGAAACCATGGGCAGGGACGGGTTTTCTTTGCGCATGAGGTTGATCTCACTGAGAAATTTTTGGTAGAGGGATTGGACGGTGTCCGTATCCACACAGTCGCTGATGACGCAGAACTCGTCGCCGCCGGTACGGAAACACAGGCCGTTTTTGGAGAATACATCTTTGATGCAGTTGGCGGTGGACTTGATGCAGAAATCTCCGAAGGGGTGGCCGTACCGGTCGTTGATGCATTTAAAGTTGTCGATGTCAAAAATGAAGAAGGTGACGTTTTTTCTGCCGCGGATTTTATTCAGGGATTCCTCATATGTGCGCCGGGTGAGAAGCCAGGTCAGGCCGTCGATCTGGTGGCGCAGCTCGCTGTAATAGACATAATAGAGGCATATGGACATGGAGATGCACAGCCAGGATACATGCAGGGAAGGCCGCAGCACCTGCACGGAAGTGCCGAGCAGCATGAACAGCAACAGGGCAAACAGGACAAAACGGTTGCTGTTTTGATACCGTTTGGAGGCATTGAGCGTTTGAAAGAACAGGTAGAGCGTACTCAGAGCATATGCGGCAGTGAACACCCAGAAGGATTCTCCGCGCTGATACACATTGTCCGCGCTCACCGTAAAAATAAAGGGAAATACGGTGGAGAGGAGGGATAAGATGAGGTTGATCAGGGCCGGCACACCAAACAACCAGTCCAGCTTTTGAAATCGGTCGCTGATCATGCACCCAAGCAGGAGGGGGATGACTGGGGACATGGAAAATCCCGCCATATTTCCTATGACGCAGAGAAGCCGGTGGGTAGGGTGGGCACCGTCAAAATAAACGGTCAAAATCTCGGCGGCAATCACAAAGATAGTCACAAAAATAGAGAGCTGGAAAAAAAGCCGCTCTCTTTGATCGATTACATTACTTTTATGGATGATGTAGACCATAATCAACAGTGCAAGGATGTTGATCGTGGAGATAACTATGTAGAATTCCCTCATGATACGCTCCGCATTAAGATTCCCAATATTTCAACTGTTATTGATTTTATTTTACCAAACAACGGGTATTTTGTCATCTGTTTTTCCTACAAACCAAAAATATTTGCAGCGTGGGGGCAGCCGGACAGGCTGGATCCCCCAAAACCTTTCTATAAATGGATCTGTTGGAGCGAAGCTGAAAAGAAAACAGCCCCAGTTCAGGGGCGGAGTGTTAAAACATTGATTTCCAATATCCCATGCACAGGGAAACCGCTGCAATAACGTACAGGACAGCGACATGATAGTCGCGATTCCTGATGGAAACTGCCACATTTATAGCGCCGACGATCAGCGCAAGCATCATCATCAGGGGACCCGTAAACATACCGCACACAAACAGGTATTCGAGTATGGTGGCAACGGATACCGCAATAAACGCAATATTGGATGCTTTTTTCATGAGTTTACCCCCCTTCTTTGAAAGTATATCAGCAAGAGCCGGGAAAAGCAATGCCTTGCCCGCAATCCGGGCGGGCGGCGCAGAGGGGAGCGATCGCGACAAAGAAAAACCGCCCCTGGCCGGGGCGGTTTCACGGGTCAAGAGTGAGGCCTCTCAACGGAACTGTCTCCATTTAGGTCATGATAAACCTTCAGATCCGGTCCGCTGGTGCCGGCGATGATCGGTTTCGCGTGTGCTTTTCCGTGTTTTGCCTTGCCCTGGATCTCCGGCACGGGAGGAAGATCATTTCTGGGATGTGTGTGTGTCCAGTCCGGGCGGGCCATTCCTTTTTTAGCCATCAAATGTCCTCCAAATCAGCAGCCGGAATATCGTTTTCAAGATTGTCACGGGCAAGATCATTGTCAATTTCCGGGTAACTGTTAGAAATGGGTTTCTCTTTTTCCGTGCGGGGTTTCTTGGGCGGGGCTGCTTTTTTGATGCGGTCGCTCATACTGCGAATCACCTCGGTGGTAGATTTCCCGCAGCCATAATAAATTATGTGGTTCGAATCAACATTGATAAAAACAAAAACCTCTCCCCGCCGGTGAGGGTGGGGAGAGAATGTCAATCCAAAACGCAGATACAGTGGGAGGAAACACCCGATCTTACCGGGCACCTGTCTACCGGCAGGGGCAGTGTTTTTCAATGCGGGACGCGCTGATCTGCGGGGGCATGCTCAGGGCCATAATGCCGTTATAGCGAATGCATACGCAGTCTCCAAAGGAGAAGCAGCGGACCCGGCCCGTGTTGGACCACAACTTCCTGTTCGGTGAAGCAGTCACAGACCAGAAGGGAAGCGCACTTCACCTGGAGGACGCGGGCGATCATGGTTGTGCGGGGGTTTTCCATATCGATTGCCTCCAAACAAAAAGAGCTCGCCATATCTTATTTTGAAAATGGAAACATATGAGGTTCGGAAAGCGTACGCGCCGCTTTCCGTGGAAGGCCGTTTCACAATAAAAATAGTGCGCCCCAAAAGGGGCGCACCGGAGCGGCTGATTTATCGACGGAAACAATCGCTGCAGTAGATGGGACGGTTGCCGCTGGGCTGGAAGGGAACTTTGCAGGGCTTGCCGCACTCGGAACACACGGCGTCGAACATCTCGCGTCTGCCGCTGTTTTCCCGGGAGCCGCCCTTCTTGGCATCGCGGCAGGGCTTGCACCGCTGAGGCTCGTTATTGAAGCCCTTCTCCGCAAAAAACTCCTGCTCACGGGCAGTAAAGGTGAATTCGTGGCCGCAGTCCTTGCAGACGATCGTCTTGTCTTGAAACATGTAATACCTCTTTTAAATTAGTTCGCCAAATGAGGCGATGGCTAAGTATATCCCTCCGGGTGGTATAAAGTCAAGGGAAAGTTTGTAAAAGAAACGAATTCAAATAAAGAAAGCCGATTGCGGCATAACAGGTATCGCTCCGGCGTCAAGGACAAACTGCAGGCCGCTGGGGGCACGGCGGAGGGAGAAGTGCGGATCAGTCAGGCCCGGCCCTCCTGAAGATCGGGTTTTCGCGTGCAGTTTTTGTGCGCGCTATTGCTTCTCTGTGTTTGCATAAGCAACACTGCAAACGACTGTGAGCGTAAAAAATCCCCGGAACCTTACGGCTCCGAGGATTCTTTTTTTGGTGCAGTTGAGCAATCCAAATCCGAACCTGTTTTTTCCTTATCCAGCGCCGCTTTCAGGTCGTCAAAAGTGATGGTGTCCGTCCCGTCCTTATAGTTGAAAGTTATCACCATCTTGTCATCATACAGGAAAATGGCGTTGACGAAAGTATCAATCAACATCTTCCGGTGGGACTTCTGCCGTACATCCAGCTTGCGGAAGCGGTGGAGCCAGAAGGTCATAAACTCGGCGCTGACCTTGGGCTTTGCCAGTTTCTCGCAGGCAATCTTGGTTTCCAGTTCCTCTTTTGTGGCTTCCAGTTCTTCCAGACGGCCTTTCGTGGACTTGGTCAAGATACCCTGCTGGATGGCGTTCAAGAGGTTTTGAATGGCCGTGTCTGCTTCCCGCAGCTGCTGTTCATAGAGGGGCAGGTTGACATTCTCTCTGTCCTGCAAGTCCATCAGCATGGACACGATGGCCTCAATCGCCTTATCGTCCATCACCATTCTCATGGTTTCACTGACCACCAAATCTTCAATCCATTCTTTCCTGACGGACTTCTTGTGGCACTCGGTGCGCTTCTTCTTCACGGACACGCACTTGTAGTAGTGGTGGACATTCCCCGTGTGGCTGGTGCCGCTCTCGCCGCAGAGATAGGCCCCGCAATAGCCGCAGAACAGCTTGGTTGTCAGCAGATAATCGTCCTCGGCCTTGTGGCGGGCCGGGGCTTTCTTGTTCTTCGCCAGCTTCTCCTGCACCCGGTCAAAGAGGTCTTGGGGGACGATGGCGGGAATACCGTCCGGCACCACAATGTCCCGGTAGGTGTACTCCCCGATATAGCGGCGGTTGTTCAAAAGGTGCTGTACGCTGTTGTAGGTCATCTTCTGGCCCCGTGTGTTCTTCACGCCCTGCTCGTTGAGCCAGTCCCGTATCTGGGTCATGGTGGCCCCCTCGTCGTAACGCTGGAATGCCTCCCGGACAAAGGGGGCGGTGAGCGGGTCAAGCTGGAAACACTGGTCGCTGTCGATCTGATAGCCGATGGGCAGGGTGCCGCCGTTGTACTTGGATTTCAGGGCGTTCTCCGTCATGCCCCGGACTACCTTTTCGGACAGGTCGGCGGAGTAGTATTCGGCGTAGCCCTCCAGCACGCTTTCCAGAATGATACCCTCGGCCCCGTCGGAAATGACCTCGGTAGCGGACACCACCTTGACCCCGCTCTTTTTCAGAGCGGCCTTGTAGCGGGCGCTGTCGTAGCGGTTGCGGGCAAACCTGTCCAGCTTCCAGACGATGATCATATCGAACAGGCGCTTGCCGCTGTCCTTGATCATGTTCTGAAATTCCGGGCGGTTGTCCGTCTTGGCGGAGAAGGCCCGGTCAATGTAGTGGCGCAGGATGGTAATACCGTTCTTCTCGGCAAAGGCGGTACATTCTCTAATCTGGCCCTCAATGCTTTCCTCCCGCTGGTTGTCGGAGGAATAGCGGGCATATATCACAGCTTTCATTGGTCGCCCTCCATCATGCGCAGCAGGGTTTCTTTCAGCTTCTCGTTCATGGGGGACTGGGGGTCAAAGCACATCTCAATAAAGCGGCGCATTTCCGCCCGCTCCGGGGCGGCCTTTGGCTTAAACTCGTATGTCACCCCTTGGGGCTTGTCCGTCCGGGCAAAGATATAATCCAGCGACACATCAAAGTAATCCGCATAGCGGCGGAACAGTTCCACGGGCGGGGTGGACTGGCCGTTTTCGTAGCGGTTGACGCTGGACTGTGTGGAGCCGATGGCCTCGGCCATTTTCACCTGTGAAATGCCAATGCTCTCCCGCAGGGCTTTCAACCGCTTACCCACTTCTTTCATGTTGCAACCTCCTATTCGGGTTAAATTTATTATAACCCAGCTTGTCGAAAATTGCAACCCGGAAACGCAATTTCCCCCCTGCGTTTTTTCTCCCGTCCCGGCCCGCAGGCCGAACAAAGAAGCGGCGCAGATCAGCCCGTGGGGGTGGGCTGGTCTGCGCCGTTTCTTTGGGTTTTGGAGGGGTGGGGACACGGGCGCAGGATTGCGGACTGTGGCCACACGCCGACAAAACCGGGGGTTTCCAAAGGGGGGCTTGGCCTCCCCCTTGGCACACGACCTTGCTTGCAAGGTGTAGTGTGTTATACCTGCCGGCGCGGCTGACGGGGGAAACGGGGGTGTCGTGTATTGACACACCCGTTTTCACCGGCAGGAAAGCGGACAGGTTTTTGTGAACGGGAGTGAACAAAAATCCTGTTCGGTTTCAGAGAGCGGCGGCAGGTATACAAGCCCCCGTCCCTCGTCCCCCGTGGGCCACTTGTGGACAAAATGTCCACAAGTGGCGGTGGAGCCTCCGGGAAAGTAGCGGGCCGTCGTCTGTTTCAGCTTGGGGCGTTCCCCGGCTCAAAATCGGAAGGGGCGGCAAGCACTTTAGGGCTTGCCCGCCTTGATTACCACAAAGCAAAACCGGGCGGGACTGTCAAGGTTGGCGCTGAAAGCGCCATTCATTTTAACTTTGACGGCCTCGGCTGGGTTTGCTACTCCCCTCGAAAAACGGAAAACTGGCGAGTACGTCTTTTACCAATAAGGCGTAGCTAAATCAGCCCAATAAACAAGAAGTTATCGTTCCGATTGAATCACAAGTTCATTACTTTCAAAGAACTCAACAATTCTTTTTCGAGAAAATGGCCATTGTTCCTCATCTCCAAAATCCATTTCAAAAAAGTCAATAATGTCTTCACAGGTCATAGGTAACAGATTTGCTTGATACTTTTCATATTCATCCTGTACTTCTTTCCATGAAGAATAATCTTTTTTGCTTAACAGCATACAACCGTCGTCTAAATATATAAGGGTAGCTTTTTCGCACCTTTCCATATATTTATCCCCAATTCAATGTATTTGCCGGTTTACGCCTTATCCGCCCAAGACGCATTTAAAAATCCCGCTTAAAGGTTTTTTATGATGTGTTATTATAGCATATCCATCCTATATTTTGCAACACGGTGGGGTGCTTCTTATCTTCTCGCTCTAATGGCCTTTCAGAATAATTTTGAAGTATAGGAACATTTGGTATATACTTATGCCGTAAATAAATAGAGATAGAGAACATCTCACATGGAAGGAGGTCAACTTTATGTCCGCTATCTACAAGTTTCCCTATGACAGTCCCGTCCGCTACCTGCCGCTGGTCTATATGCTCCCCCATGACCTGCTCATCCGCTGTCCCATCCTCCGCAAGCTGCCCCGGAGCATGGGGGAGCTGAACGCCTCCCCGGAATGGGCCGAGGTCATCCAAAGCGACACCTTTTTGAACGAGGTCATGGATGCCGTGGCGTCGCTGGCCTTTCCTCACTTCGGCTTCGGCGGCTGGAAGGAGCATTACACGGGCTGGTGTCCCGTCTGGCGCTTGTCCTACGCCCTGCCCCTGTGGGCGAAAGGGGTTGAGCGGGAACGGGGCTGGGGTGTGCAATCCCTGTTCCGCTTGCCGCCCGATTTTGAGATACCCTTTTTTGACCCGGAGGATGTTAAGGCGGTAATGGGAAAAGTTGTCCGGCAGACCATCGAGGAACAGGGCTGGGGGCCAATGCTGGAAGCGGTGCGGGAAATGCCCTGTGACGAGGACTTCGAGCCGTGGGACACCAATGTGCGGAAAGACTTTCTCCGCAAATGGTATCATACCCGTTCCAAAAAGGTGCAAATCGTTTCGCTGGAAGAACTGATGGAAAGTGACGAGAACGACAGCATTTTCTATCTTCCAGACCCGGCGCAAAATGTGGAGGACTATGTGATAGCCAAAGATTTTGTGGAGCGGTTTCTCGCCACCCTCCCGGAGCGGGACAGACAGATCGTTCAGCTTCGCCAGGACGGATATGCCTATGTGGAGATAGCGGACAAGCTGGGGTACAAAAATCACAGCGGGGTCATTAAGCGGGTGGAGGCGGTCAAAAAGAAGTACAAAGAATACAAGCGCAAGGGATAGGCCACGCAAGCCGGGAAACGGCGGGCGTGGGTTTTTTGCGCTCAAAAACAGAAAGAAGGGGATTAGTTTTAACATGAAGGATTTGCCGCCCGTTGAACGCAGGGCGGGCGGCTCCCTGTATCGGATGGACACAAGGCAGCGGCGGGAGGCGGTGCGGCTCGTCAAGGGGCTGTGCAGCTACTATGATAACGGCAACTGCCTGTATCTGGACAGGGGCGAGGAAGTGACCTGTCCCCAAAGCATTTCCTTTTCCGTCTGCTGTAAATTCTTCCGTCATATCCTCTTGAAGCATGAGGAAGGGAAGGGATTGGAGGCTGAAATCTTCCAGCGGAACGCCCTGCGGCGCTGTAAACGGTGCGGCGGGGCATTTTCTTCGTCCTCCAACCGGGCTAAATACTGCGCCGACTGCAAGGCGGAAGTACAGCGGCGGCAAAAAGCGGAACACGCCCGCCGCAGGCGGGCAGAGAGTAGAAAAGTAGGGGCTGAAAAGGCTTGAAATATCAAGCCTTTTCAGCCCCAAAACAGGCAAGGCAATACCCTATCATTCCCTGCCCCGGAAACGGGGCTTTATCTTTCTACAAGGAGGTACGATGGCACAAAAGGCACAACACGCAATTTTACGGTTTGCAAAGCACAAGGCGGGGCCAGCGGGGGCGCTGGAGGCCCATCACGAGCGCACAAAGGAGCAGTACGCCAGCAATCCCGATATTGACACCAGCAGAAGCAAGGACAATTTTTACATTATTCAACCTACGCAGAAATACCGGCGGGAAATCGACAGCCGTATCAAGGCGGCTGGATGCCGCACACGCAGGGACAGCACCATGTTTGTGGACACCCTCATTACCGCAAGCCCGGAGTTTTTTACGGGCAGGAGTAAGCGGGAGGTACAAGCCTACTTCACCGAGGCGGCGGCCTTTATGGAGCAGAAGGTAGGCCGGGGCAATATCTTCTCCGCTGTGGTACACATGGACGAGAAAACGCCCCACTTGCACCTATGCTTCACGCCGATCACCGAGGACGGGCGGTTATCCGCAAAGGAGATTTTAGGCAACCGGGCACAGCTTTCCAAATGGCAGGACGAATTTCACGCCCACATGAAAAAGGCGTTTCCCGTCCTCAAACGGGGCGAGAGCGCCCTTGTCACCAAACGCAAGCACATTCCCACATGGCTGTTCAAGCAGTCCGTATACCTGACCCGGCAACAGCAGGCCATTGAAAAGGCGGTGTCGGAAATCGGGGTGCTGAACGCTGGGAAGAAGCGGGACGAAATTTTGGAGATGGTGGGGCCGTACTTCTCCCGGCTGGAAAGGCACCTGGGGCAGATGAAGAAGTACCAGGCCACCATCGACTATCTGACGCAGGAGAACGAGGGCCTGAAGGAAAAGGTCAACAGCGAAAAGAGCGTACAGAAGCAGATGGAAGTCCTCATGCTGAAAAAGGAAAACGAACAGCTCCGGCGGTTTGTCCAGCGCATTCCCCCGGAGGTCAGGCAGGCGCTGAAAGAACAGCAGCAGGGCCAGCGGCGGGATAAAGACCGCCAGCGGTAAATCTTTAGAAACACGGAGGTACATTTGGGTAGAAGAAAAAAGCTGATCAATAACTCCGACATTCCCCAGCACCAGATCGAGGCGATAGCCCGCTGTATCATGCCGGACATTCTCGCTTTCTATGAGAGCGAGGAGGGGCAGCGGGAATTTGCCGAATGGAAGAAGCAGCGGGAGGCGGAGAGGCAGGAGGCCGAAACGACGAAATGACGAAAAGGGCGGGCGCACCGTGCAAACGGCTGCGCCCGCCCTTTTTGCGTTTATAGGGCCGCTTTCTTCTTCCGTGGGCCTCTCGGCTTGGAGGTGGGCTTGCGCCGCACCCCGTTGCGGAAGTAGGTGGCTTCGTAGCGGTCAAAGAAAACAAATAATCCGAACCCATCTCCTATCGGAAACAAGTTCGGATTATATTGGTTTGGTGCCGGCGGTGGGACTCGAACCCACACCCTGTTGCCAGGAACGGATTTTGAGTCCGTCACGTCTACCATTCCATCACGCCGGCAGATACAGCCCATGGGCCTGACATTAAATTATTATATCGTTTTTTGTCCGCCTTGACAAGCCTTTTTTTCATTTTTGCGGCAGGAAATGCCGGACTGGGCCACGGACAAAAAAGAGGAATAGAACCGCCGCCTGTCTCATACAATGTCCCAGCAGCAGAAGGGGTGGGGCATATGGAAAAGACGGCGCGCTTGGAAGCCGGACGGCGGATATCTGTTGGGAAAAAAAGGCAGAAGGCTGCCCTAGGCAAACGGGAAAAACGGAGACTGATCCAGCTGACAGCCTGCCTGCTCCTGTTCCTGACGGTGTTTTTTGCCAAAGGCATGGACAGGCTGGCGGATCTGCGGGGTCACCTGGAGGCGGCGATCTGCGCGGATACGGACTTCCGGGCGGCCTTTGCGGACTTGGGCTGGTCGGTTGCCGCGGGGCGGCCGATCCGGGAGACCCTGGAAGAGTTCTGGGTGGATGTGATGATGCCGTCCGACCAGATCACTGTGGAGCCGAACGGGGGAGGGGCGCTTTACCGGCAGGCTATGAAGGCAATGGGAGTTTCAGACGGAAAGTCGGTCTCTGTGCTGGTGGGGCTGGGTGCGGCCTCTGTTCCGGTCGATCCCATGGAGGCCAGCGTTTCCCGCCAGGCCTCGGCGGTGCAGTCGGCTCAGGAAGCTGAGCCGGAAGTGGTCCACGTAGACTATACGGGCCCCGCGCTTCCGGACAACACCACGATGGACCGGTACGCGCTTGGTCTGGGGGAAACCGTTACTCCTGTGATGGGAACTCTCTCGTCCGATTTCGGCTGGCGGGAGCACCCCATCGACGGGGAGGAGAAATTCCACTGTGGAGTGGATCTGGCTGTGGACACCGGGACACCGGTTCTGGCGTTCGCCGCCGGAACGGTGGACTATATCGGAGAAAGCGACATCTATGGGCAATATCTTCAACTCCGCCACGCCAACGGCGTGACGACTTTCTATGCCCATTGCAGCAAGCTGTGCGTCCAGCAGGGGCAGGTCGTGGCGGCGGGGGAAAAGGTGGCCGAATCCGGCGCCACCGGCCGGGTCACAGGCCCGCATCTCCATTTTGAGGTGAAACGGAACGGGGTCCGTCTGGAGCCCCTCTATTATATCCAGACACTTTCATGACGATTGGGAAACTGGAGATCAGCGGGGGCTTCGCACTGGCTCTGGCGCTTCTGTATTATCTGGATGGGGACGAGATCGTCCCATGGGCTTTGACCGCCTGTGCCGCCCATGAGCTGGGCCACTGGTGGGTGATCCAGCGCCTGGGGGGGCGGGTGACCCGTATGCGTCTGAGCTGTTCCGGGGCGGAACTCAGGCTCTCGGCGGCCCGGCCGCTGTCCTCCGGGCGGATGATCCTGGCGGCGCTGGCCGGTCCGGCGATCAACTTTGCGCTGGCCGGGCTGGCCGCCCGGCTGGCTCGGCTGGGCGCGGGAGAGCGGCTCTATCTGTTTGCCGGACTGAACCTGGGACTGGGCTGCTTTAATCTCTTGCCTGCGGGCTGGCTGGACGGGGGAAGAGTGCTGCACGGGCTCTTTGCCGTCCTTGGGCTGGAGGAGACGGGGGGGCGGGTCGTGAGACTCTGCTCCATAGGGGCGGCGGCACTTCTGAGCGCGGTGGGGGCCTGCCTGCTCTGGCAGAGCGGCGGACGAAATTTCACTTTGCTGGCCGCATCGCTCTGGATGTGGAACGCCGCGCTCCGGGAGGAGCGGCAGGGGAACGCAGCGGCCTGGTAAGACCGGGCGGAAGGTCCCCCAAAGAACAAAAAAACTGCCGATTTTGCTTGCATCTCCATAAAATATGTGGTAAAATACTTCAGTCTCAATAAAGGGTGTTCCGCTGCGGCGCCGACCCGGAACAGCGGCGGCAGAAAGGCCGGCATGAACGCCTATAAACTTAGGAGGAAAATAGAATGGATTTAATGCAGGCTTTTACCGCCAAATATGCCAAGGCTGAACCCCCCGTGGCCAACGTGGGTGACACCGTTCGTGTCCACGTGAAGATCAAGGAAGGCAACCGTGAGCGTGTCCAGATTTTTGAGGGCCTTGTGATCGCCAAGAAGCACGGCGGTATCGATGAGAGCATCACTGTGCGCCGCGTATCCTATGGCGTTGGCGTGGAGAAGGTGTTCCCCCTCCATGCTCCCGCTGTGGAGCAGATCGAGCTGGTCCGCAAGGGCAAGGCTCGCCGGGCGAAGCTCTACTACCTGCGCGACCGCGTGGGCAAGAGCGCCAAGCTCAAGGAGAAGCTGTAAGAACCATACGGGAAAGGAGCGGGAAACCGCTCCTTTTTTGTATATTTGCCCTGCCCGAAGGGGATTTTTTGCCTTTTCAAATGGGAAAAAATTGTGTATAATGAGATTTAATAGTCGGATGAAGAATCCGGCGGCAGAAGGGGGATGCGGAAGGTGAATATCCAGTGGTATCCGGGCCACATGACCAAAACCCGGCGGCAGATCGAGGCCGATCTGGGTCAGGTGGACATGGTGGCGGAGATCGTGGACGCCCGTATCCCGATCTCTTCTCGCAATCCGGACATTGACGCGCTGGTGGGGAGCAAGCCCAGGCTGATCGTGCTCAACCGGGCCGACCAGGCCGACCCCGCGGGGAACCGGCTCTGGGCCCGGAGCTATCAGACAAAGGGGTATGCGGTGCTGGAGACCGACGCCAAGAGCGGGCGGGGCGTGCCGGGTTTTGCCGCCGCCTCCCGGGGGCTGCTCCGGGAGCAGATCGAGCGGTGGAAGGCCAAAGGGCTGGTGGGGCGGCCTGTTCGGGCCATGGTGGTGGGTGTGCCCAATGTGGGGAAGTCTACCTTTATCAACCAGGTGGCCCGCCGCAAATCCGCCAAGGCGGGGGACAGGCCTGGCGTCACCCGGGGCAAGCAGTGGGTGACAGTGGATACGGGATTGTCCCTCCTGGACACCCCGGGTATCCTCTGGCCCAAATTCGAGGATGAGCGGGTGGGACTCCACCTGGCCTATACCGGCGCGGTGAAGGACGACATCATGGACGTGGAGACCCTGGCCTGCCGTCTGATGGACGATCTGGCCCGGCGCTACCCCAGGGCTCTGGCCGAGCGATATCGGCTGGAGGTTTCCCCGAAAGGTACGGAGCAGGACAGCGTGGCCTACGGCTATGAGCTGCTGCGCGCCGCCGCCGAGAGGCGGGGATTCCGCATTTCCGGGGGTGACGTGGACACGGAGCGGATGGCGCATATCCTCCTGGACGAGTTCCGGTCTGGAAAGCTTGGACGCTTTACACTGGAACTGCCCGAGGAGGAGAACGCATGAGCCTGTGGGCGTTGGAGCGGCGTTGCTGGGCCGAGGGGTACACGCTGGTCTGCGGCGCGGATGAGGCGGGAGCCGGGCCGCTGGCCGGAGCGGTATACGCCGGGGCGGTCATCCTGCCCCGGGGTCTGGAACTTAGGTGGCTCAACGACTCCAAGCAGGTGACTCCAAAGCGGCGAGATCTGCTGTTCGACGAGATCAGGGACTGCGCGGTGGCGTGGGCCGTGACGGCGGTGGACGAAAAGACGATCGATGAGATCAACATATTGAACGCCAGACTGCTGGCCATGGAGCGGGCGATCCGCAGCCTGGAGCCCGCCCCGGACTACGCGCTGATCGACGGGAATCGCGACAAGGGAATTACCTTGCCACATGCGGCGGTCATAAAGGGAGACAGCCTCAGCGCGAACATCGCGGCGGCCTCCATTTTGGCCAAGGTCAGCCGGGACCGGTACATGGAGGAAATGGCGGAGAAATACCCGGAATACCGCTTCGATCAACATAAGGGCTATCCTACCAAGCTGCACTATGAGATGCTGGACCGTTACGGGCCCAGCCCCATTCACCGGATGTCCTTTCTGAAAAAGTGGGAGGCCGGGAAATGAGCGGAGAAGAGAGCCGGGTTTTAGGCCGCTGGGGAGAGACGCTGGTGGCAGAAAAACTGCGCCGGGAGGGCTGCACGCTGCTGGCCGCCGGGTGGCGCTGCCGGATGGGGGAGATCGACCTCATTGCCGTTGACGGGACCTACCTGCGGTTTGTGGAGGTCAAGCTCCGCAGGAACGACCGCTTTTCCAAGGCGATGGAGGCTGTGGACCGGCGCAAGCAGGAGAAGCTGCGCATCACGGCCCAGCTCTATCTGGCGGAGCACTCCACGGAACTCCAGCCCCGGTTCGACGTGGCGGAGGTCTATGTCCCGGAGGGGATCCGGACCCAAAGTCCCAAAATCAACTATATAGAGGATGCGTTTCAATGAAGGTTTTTGACGGACACTGCGACACCATTCTCCGCTGCTATCAAAAGGGCGGCGGGATCCGAAGGAATGGCGGGCATCTGGATCTGGAGCGGATGGGGAAGTACGGCGGCTATGCCCAGTTCTTTGCTATTTTCGGCTCAAAAGGAGACATGCCGGGCCGTTCGCTCTGGCAGGTCTTTCAAGAGGAGTATGCCATTTTTCACCGGGAAATGGCGGAGAATGCGGATCTGGTGGAGCACTGCCGGACGGCGGCGGAGGCCGAGGCGGCCTGGCGGAGCGGAAAGAATGCGGCCTTCCTCTCAGTGGAGGGAGCCGACCTGCTGGAGTGCAGCCTGGAGAAGCTGGAGCGGGCCTATGGGCTGGGCGTGCGGGCCGTCAACCTGACGTGGAACTATGAAAACGCGCTCTCCGGGACCAATGAGGAGGGGGCGGAGCGGGGCCTGACAAAGCAGGGCCGCGCCTTTGTGGAGAAGATGCAGGAACTGGGCATGCTGGTGGATGTCTCCCATCTGTCCGATCCCGGCTTTTGGGACGTGATCGCCCTGGCCGGGAAGCCCATCTTTGCCAGCCATTCCAATTCTCGGGCGGTCTGCCCCCACAAACGGAACTTGACCGACGCGCAATTTACTGCCATAATAGGCAATCATGGTGTGGCCGGGCTCAATCTGTGTGACGAATTCATCGGGGAAAACCCGGATATGGACCAGACAGTGGCGCATATTGAGCATTTTCTGGCGCTGGGCGGAGAGAAAAACGTCTCCCTGGGCGGGGACTGGGACGGGATCACCGGGATGCCGGAGGGCTTTCACGGGATCCAGGATCTGGACGCCCTGGCGGAGCGCCTGCTGCAGATGAATTATCCGGAGGGACAGGTGGAGGACCTGTTCTGCAATAATTTGATGAGGGTCGTGAGAGAAGTATGTACTATGTAAGCACGAGAGACCGGCTGAGAAAAACTACGGTGTCCGGCGCCATTGCCTATGGACTGGCTCCCGATGGCGGCCTTTATACGCCGGAGGCCATCCCCACGCTGGCGGGCAGCGCCCTGAATACCCTGAAGGATATGAATTATCAGCAGAGGGCGCTCTATCTTATGAATATGTATCTCGACGGCTATTCCGCCGCCGAGCTGGTGGGTTTCTGCTCCCGGGCTTACGGCGGCGGGAAGTTTGACGATCCCGCCGTGGCTCCCGTCCGGCCGGTGGAGGAGGGTACCTACGCTCTGGAGCTCTGGCATGGGCCCACCTGCGCCTTCAAGGACCTGGCGCTCCAGATGCTGCCCCACCTGCTCACCGCCGCCCTGCGGAAGGAGGGGGAGAACAAGACCGCCTGTATCCTGGCGGCCACCTCGGGGGACACCGGAAAGGGCGCACTGGAGGGTTTCCGGGACGTGCCGGGCACCCGTATCCTGGTGTTTTACCCCAAGGACGGGGTCTCCGCCGTCCAGGAGATGCAGATGAACACCCAGGAGGGCTGCAACGTGGGGGTGTGCTCCGTGGTGGGCAACTTCGACGATGCCCAGACCGGGGTCAAGCGCATCTTCTCCGACCCGGAGCTGAAGGCGGAGCTGGCGGGGCGTGGGATGTTCCTGTCCTCGGCCAACTCCATCAACTGGGGCCGGGTGCTTCCGCAGATCGTCTACTACGTCTCGGCCTACTGCGATCTGATGAAGGAGGGTGTGCTGGAGAAGGGGGACAAGCTCAACGTCTGCGTGCCCACCGGAAACTTCGGCAACATCCTGGCGGCCTATTACGCCAAGCGGATGGGCGTCCCTTTCGGAAAGCTCATCTGCGCCTCCAACCGGAACAATGTTCTCACCGATTTTATCCGCACCGGCGTGTATGACCGGAACCGTCCTTTCTACAACACCATCTCTCCCTCCATGGACATCCTGATCTCCTCCAACCTGGAGCGGCTGCTCCACGCCCTCACCAACGGGGATGCCGCGCAGGTCAAGGGCTATATGGATTCTCTGGCGGAGCACGGCCGCTACGAAGTGTCCGGCGGACTGCGCCGGAACTTGGAGCGGGACTTTGCCGCCGGCTTCTGCGACGACGAGGAGGCCAAAAAGACCATTGCCCGGGTGTGGAATGAGCGGAAGTACCTCATCGACCCCCACACCGCGGTGGCCATGAACGTGCTGGAGCAGTACCGCGCCGAGACCGGGGACGCCACGCCCGTGCTGGTGGCCTCCACCGCCAGCCCCTTCAAGTTCGGCCCCGCCGTGCTGGAGGCCCTGGGGGTGTCCCAGCCCCAGCAGGGCCTGGAGAGCATCGGGCAGCTGGCCGAGTTTACGGGCATCTCCGCCCCTGCGCCGCTGGAGAACCTGGCCGGGAAGCGGATCCGCTTCGACCGGACAGTGGAGAAGGACCATATGACCGACGCGATCCGGGAGATGCTGTTGTAATGGCCCTTTATGCCATCGGAGACACCCATCTGTCCCTGGGGGGAAACAAGGCCATGGACACCTTCGGCGGGGCCTGGGAGGGCTACGTGGACAAGTTGCGCGCCGGATTCGCGCCCCTGACGGCCGAAGACGCCGTGGTGTTCTGCGGAGACCTGTCCTGGGGGATGAGCCTGGAGGAGGCGCTGCCCGACTTCCGGTTTCTGGACGGGCTGTTTCCGGGAAAAAAATATTTGCTGAAGGGAAACCACGACTACTGGTGGACCACTGTCAGCAAAATGATGAACTTTTTCACGGGAGAGGGCCTGACCAATTTTTCGCTCCTCCACAACAACTGTCAACTCTACGGGGAGACCGCCCTGTGCGGGACGCGGGGCTGGTTTTTTGAAGAGGAGGCCGACGGCCACAACGAAAAGGTCTTTCGCCGGGAGCTGCTGCGGCTGGAGACCTCCCTGAAGGCGGCGGGGGAGCGGGAGAAGCTGTGCTTCCTCCACTACCCGCCCCGCTATCAGGGCTACATCTGCCAGGAGATCGTGGATCTGCTGGAGCGCTACCGGGTCGCCGCCTGCTACTACGGACACCTCCACGGCGGGAGCCACCGCCTGGCCCAGGAGGGGAGACGGGGGAGCGTGGAGTACCACCTGGTGGCGGGGGATTATGTGGGTTTTGTCCCCCGGCTGGTTTCAGAATGGGACGGAAATTGAAAAAGTTCTGTGAATTCCTGAAAAACCTCTGGAAATGTGCAGTCATCTCTGATACAATAAATAAGATTTCGTAAACGGGCGCTGCTGGCCAAGAGAAGGTGGGGCCTGCGCCGACAGGAGGAAATAACAAACATGAATGTCAAGAGCGTGGAGAAACTGGAAAAGAGCATGGTCGCCCTGACCATCGAGGCCAGCGCTGAGGAGCTGGAGGCCGCGGTTCAGAAGGTTTATCTGAAGCAGCGCGGCAAGATCATGATCCCTGGATTCCGGAAGGGCCACGCGCCTCGGAAGATCATTGAGACCATGTATGGCGCGAATGTATTCTATGAAGACGCTGTGAACGAGGTCTATCCCGACCTCTTTGACCAGGCCGTCGCCCAGGAGAAGCTGGATACCGTCGCGTATCCCTCTGTGGATGTTCTGGAGATGAGCAAGGACGGCTTTACCTTTAAGGCCACCGTGGCTGTCCGCCCCGAGGTCGCTCTGGGCGACTACAAGGGCCTGACCGCCCCCAAGGACGTGGCTGCCGTCACTGAAGAGGACATCGACAACGAGCTCAAGCCCTTCATCCAGCGTGCCACTCAGATGGTGGACGTGGATCGTGAGGCCAAGCTGGGCGACACTGTCACCATCGACTTCGAGGGCTTTGTCGGCGACAATGCGTTCGAGGGCGGCAAGGCTGAGGGCCACGATCTGGAGCTGGGCTCCGGCTCCTTCATCCCCGGCTTCGAGGATCAGCTGGTGGGTGTGAAGACCGGCGACGAGAAGGATGTCAACGTCACCTTCCCCACGGAGTATCAGGCTGAGGAGCTGGCCGGCAAAGAGGCCCGCTTCCGGGTGAAGGTCCATGCCGTCAAGGAGAAGGTCGAGCCCAAGCTGGACGATGAGTTCGCCAAGGACGTGTCCGAGTTTGAGACCCTGGCCGCCCTCCGGGAGGACCTGGGCAAGAAGCTGGCCGACCGCCGGGAGAACCAGGCCCGCAGCGCCTTTGAGGAGAACCTGCTGGATCAGGTCGCCGCGAATATGACCGCCGAGATCCCCGACGCCATGGTGGAGGTCCGCGCCCAGCGGATGCTGGAGCAGTACAGCCAGCAGATCACCCAGCAGGGGATCCCCTTTGAGCAGTATCTGGCCATGACCGGGCTGACTGTGGACATGCTCCGCGAGCAGGCCATGGAGGGTGCTCTGCGTCAGGTGAAGGTGGATCTGGCCCTGTCCGCCGTGGCCAAGGCCGAGGGCATCGAGGTCACCGACGCCGATATCGATGAAGAGTGCAAGCGCCTGGGCGAGCAGTACCACATGGACGCCGAGAAGGTGAAGAAGATCGTGCCCCTGGGCGACCTGAAGAACGACCTGACCAACCAGAAGGCAGCCAACGTGATCTTTGACTCCGCCAAGGTGGGCAAGGCCCCCGAGAAGAAGGCGGAGGAACCTGCCGCCAAGGGCGAGGAGAAGAAGCCCGCCAAGAAGACCGCGGCCAAGAAGACCGCAAAGAAGGCCGAGGGCGAAGAGACGGAGAAGCCCGCCGCCAAAAAGACCGCCAAAAAAGCGGAGAAAACCGAGGAATAATCCGGGGTGCTCTGGGGATACTGTAAAGTGTGTCTGTGTTTCCTGTGTCGATCTTGGTAAAGGAGATTAGTAAATCATGAGTTTGGTTCCTTATGTAGTGGAGCAGACCAGCCGGGGCGAGCGTTCCTACGACATTTTTTCCCGGCTGCTCAATGACCGTATCATCTTCCTGGGGGAGGAGGTCAACGCCACCACCGCCAGCCTGGTGGTCGCCCAGATGCTGTATCTGGAGGCACAGGACCCCGACAAGGAAATCCAGTTCTACATCAACAGCCCCGGCGGCTCCGTGACCGACGGCATGGCCATTTATGACACCATGCAGTATATCAAGTGCGACGTGTCCACCATCTGCATCGGCATGGCGGCGTCCATGGGCGCTTTCCTGCTGTCCTCGGGCACCAAGGGCAAGCGTCTGGCGCTGCCCAACGCGGAGATCATGATCCATCAGCCCTCCGCCGGCACCCAGGGCCAGATCACCGATATGGCCATCCATCTCAAGCGTTTGGAGATCATCAAGCAGCGGATGAACAAGATCCTCTCGGGCAACACCGGAAAGTCCCTGGAAGAGGTCACTGCCGCCTGCGAGCGGGACAATTTCATGTCCGCTGAGGAAGCCAAGGACTTCGGACTGGTTGACAAGGTCATCTATCAGCGATAAAATAACCGCAAGGAGCGGGGCCGATCGCCCCGCTCCTTTGAGTATGAGAGACAGTTCCCGCGGCTTTCGCGGTCCCGGCCGCTCATTTGAGAAACCGTGAATGATGAGGTAACACTATGCCGAAAAACGACGAACACAAATCAGTCCGCTGCTCTTTCTGCGGCAAGCACCAGGAGCAGGTCGCCCGCATCATCGCGGGCCCCGGGGCTTATATCTGCAATGAGTGCGTCCATCTGTGCATGTCCATTCTGGACGACGCGGAGGATCAGGCCGAGCCTTTCAGCCCGGAGATCCCGGACGCCATTCCCACCCCGAGGGAGATCCACCAGGTGCTGGACCAGTATATCATCGCTCAGGACAGCGCCAAGGTGGCCCTTTCGGTGGCGGTCTACAACCACTATAAACGCATCTACTTCGGGGGGGCCGACGAAGTGGAGCTCCAGAAGAGCAACATCCTCCTGGTGGGTCCCACCGGCTGCGGCAAGACCCTGTTTGCCCAGACCCTGGCCCGGGTGCTGAAGGTGCCCTTCGCCATCGCCGACGCCACCACTCTCACCGAGGCTGGCTATGTGGGCGACGATGTGGAGAATATCCTGCTGCGCCTGGTGCAGGCCGCCGACTACGACGTGGAGCTGGCCGAGCGTGGGATCATCTACATCGATGAGATGGACAAGATCGCCCGGAAGAGCGAGAACACCTCCATCACCCGGGATGTGTCCGGCGAGGGCGTGCAGCAGGCCTTGCTGAAGATCCTGGAGGGCACGGTGGCCAATGTGCCTCCTCAGGGCGGGCGCAAGCACCCCCATCAGGAGTTCATCCAGGTCAACACCAAGAACATCCTTTTCATCTGCGGCGGCGCGTTTGACGGCCTGGACAAGATCATCGAGCAGCGGCTGGACAAAAAGACCATCGGCTTCGGAGCTGAGATCAAGAGCAAGGAGGAGCGGAACACCGGCGAGCTCTTCGCCCAGGTCCAGCCCCATGACCTCATCAAGTTCGGGATCATCCCTGAGCTGGTGGGCCGTCTGCCTGTGGTGACCACCCTGGGCTCCCTCACCCGGGAGCAGCTTGTGCGCATCCTCACCGAGCCAAAGAACGCCCTGGTGCGCCAATACCAGAAGCTGATGTCTTACGACGACGTGGAGCTGGAGTTTCAGCCCGAGGCGCTGGACGCCACCGCTGGAAAGGCCATCGAGCGGGGCATCGGCGCCCGCGGCCTGCGGGCCGTACTGGAGGAGGTCATGACCCACACCATGTACGACGTGCCCTCCGACCCCACCATCTCCAAGGTGATCATCACTGCCGAGAGCGTGAACGGGAAGGAGCCGCCTGAGTTGGTTCGTGACCGGGAGAAGGCCGACCGGCCCAAGCTGGGCAGCGGCACCCTCCACTCTGCCCAGGGTGGAACCCCCATGCGGGACACCGCATCTTAAAATGATCAGCCGTGGGGCGGGGGAGACCCCGCCCCACTTTTTCAGAAAGGAAGTGACATGCCGTGGCGGAGGAGAATACGATCACCACGATGCCTGCTCTGGCCCTGCGGGGTCTCACCGTTTTTCCCAATATGCTCCTCCACTTCGACGTCAGCCGAGAGAGCTCCGTCCATGCGTTGGACAAGGCGATGAGTGAAAACTCCAGCGTATTTCTGGTCTCTCAGCGGAATCTGTCGGTGGAAGAGCCCGGGGAAAAGGATCTGTTTTCCATTGGCACCATCTGCACCATCCGCCAGCTTCTGCGGATGCCCGGCGACAACGTGCGGGTGATGGTGGAGGGAGTGAGCCGGGGACGGCTGCTGGAGCTCTCCGCCGCCGACGCCTGCCTCACTGCGCAGGTGGAGACTCTGCCGGCTTCCCAGCCGGTTCGACAGACAGCCCGCACCGAGGCGCTGGTGCGCACGGCCTACGGCCTGTTTGAGCACTATGTGGAGCTCTCCCCCCGGCTGAACTCGGATCTGCTGCTGAGTATCCTTTCCAGTGACGATCCGGGCTATATCGCCGACTACATCGCCCAGAACATCCCCATGCGCACGGAGGATAAACAGGCCATTCTGGAGGAGACCAATCCCGTCCGCCGTCTGAGCCGCCTGAGCCAGTTCCTCCGCCGGGAGACCGAGGTGCTGGAGCTGGAGCAGGACATCGAGTCCAAAGTGCGTCAGCAGGTGGCGGGGACCCAGCGGGATTTTGTGCTGCGGGAGCAGCTCAAGGTCATTCAAAGCGAGCTGGGGGAGACCGGCGGCGGAGACGATGAAATGGCGGAATACCATAGCCGCATTGATGCGATGCAGGCCCCTGAGGAGACGCGGGAGAAGCTGCGCAAAGAGCTGTCCCGCCTGGAGAAGCAGCCCTTCGGCTCCGCCGAGGGGGCGGTGCTGCGGGGCTATCTGGACGCCTGCCTTGACCTCCCCTGGGGGAAGAAGACCCGGGACCGGCTGGACGTAGAGGCTGCCCGCAAGTCGCTGGACGCCGACCATTACGGCCTGAGCAAGGTCAAGGAGCGGGTGCTGGAATTTTTGGCGGTGAAGCAGCTGGCTCCCGATCTGAAGGGGCAGATCCTCTGCCTGGTGGGCCCTCCCGGGGTGGGCAAGACCTCGGTGGCGATGTCCGTGGCCAAGGCCACCCGCCGGAAGCTCACCCGGGTCTCCCTGGGCGGCGTCCATGACGAGGCCGAGATCCGGGGGCATCGAAAGACCTATGTGGGCGCCATGCCGGGCCGGATCATCGCGGCCGTCCAGCAGGCGGGGACCTGCAACCCGCTGATGGTGCTGGACGAGATCGACAAGCTGGGCAGCGACCAGCGGGGCGATCCCGCCTCTGCGCTGCTGGAGGTGCTGGATCCGGAGCAGAACAGCACCTTCCGGGACCACTTCCTGGAGATCCCCTTCGACCTGTCTGAGGTGCTGTTCATCACTACAGCCAACACTACGGAGACCATTCCCCGCCCCCTGCTGGACCGGATGGAGATCATTGAACTGCCCAGCTACACCGACGAGGAAAAGCTTCAGATCGCCCGCCGACATCTGCTCCCCAAGGAGATGAAACGCCACGGCCTGCGAAAGACACAGCTCCGGATCACAGACGAAGCCATCCGGGCCGTGATCGCCGGGTATACCAAGGAGTCGGGGGTCCGTGTGCTGGAGCGGGAGCTGGCGTCCCTGTGCCGAAAGGCCGCAATGCGCATTGTATCAACGGGCGTAAAGTCTGTTTCCATTACAGAAAAAGGCCTGGAAGAGCTGCTTGGCCCCCGGAAATTCCGACCCGAACTGCGCAGCCATGCCCCCCGGGTGGGGGTGGTCAACGGTTTGGCCTGGACCAGCGTGGGCGGCGAGCTGCTGGAGGCCGAGGCCAATGTGGTCCCGGGCAGCGGCAAGCTGGAGCTCACCGGCAACCTGGGGGACGTGATGAAGGAGTCCTGCCGCACCGCCCTGAGCTACATCCGGGCCCACGCCGACACCCTGGGAGTGGAGGCGGATTTCTACAAGACAAAGGACATCCATGTTCACTTCCCGGAGGGTGCGGTACCCAAGGACGGCCCTTCCGCCGGAGTGGCCGTCACTACGGCCCTGGTCTCGGCCCTGACCGGTATCCCGGTGCGGGGCGATGTAGCCATGACAGGCGAAGTGACCTTACAGGGACGGGTCCTCGCCATCGGCGGGCTGCGGGAAAAGACCATGGCGGCCCTGCGGGAGGGGATCCGTACGGTGCTCATCCCGGCGGACAATCTCCCCGACCTGGAGGAGATCGACCCTGCCGTCCGCGCCGCTCTGCGGTTTGTGCCCGTCCGGGATGCGGATGGGGTGCTGGCCAATGCTCTGGCGGTATCGAAGCCGGAGACCGAGCTGTCTCCAATGCCCGAGACGGCGGCCTGCGGCCCAAAAGGCGGCAGGGCTCTGATCCAGTGAGGTGAATATGGGACTGAACACACAAAAGGCGGAATTTATCCGCTCTGCCGCCGGGCCCCGGGATTTTCCCCGGGATCCGCTGCCCCAGGTGGCCTTCGCGGGCCGCTCCAACGTGGGCAAATCCTCGGTCATCAACCGTCTGCTGAACCGGAAGAACTTTGCCCGGGTGGGCGCGGCGCCGGGTAAGACCGTCCACATCAATTACTTCCGCATCGACGAGAAGCTCTATCTGGTGGATCTGCCGGGCTACGGCTACGCCAGAGTCTCCCAGGCGGAAAAGGCGCGCTGGGCGGGGCTCATCCAGAGCTGGTTTGACGACCGGAGCCTGATGAGCCTGGGCGTCCTTATCGTAGACGCCCGCCACAGGCCCACCGCCGACGACAAGGTCATGTGCGATTATTTCAAGTCTACGCTCCGTCCCTTCGCGGTGGTGGCCAACAAGCTGGACAAGCTGAAAAAGAGCGAGATCGAGCCCAATCTGGCACTGATTCGGGAGACCTTGGAGCTGTCCGACGATGTGAAGGTAATTCCCTTTTCGGCAGAAAAGGGGGACGGCCGGGAGGAGCTGCTGGGCCTCATTCTGGACCATCTGGAGGGAACGGTATGAAATATGTCCGTGTTCTGCGGGGAGAGACGCCGGTCTGGGGCGTTTTGGAGGGCGAGACCGTCCGCACCCTGAGCGCCGCGCCCTACGAGGGCCTTGTCTATGACGGCGGGCAGCTGCCTCTGGCGGAGTGCCGCCTGCTGGCCCCCTGTGAGCCCACGAAGATCGTGTGCATCGGCAAGAACTACTACGACCACGCCAAGGAGATGGGGAGCGAGCCTCCGGCCAAACCCCTGCTCTTCCTCAAGGCTCCCAACACCCTCAACCACCCCGAGGGGAAGGTCCACGCCCCGTCCTTTGTGGAGCGGCTGGACTATGAGGGAGAGCTGGCTTTCGTGGTGAAGCGCCGGGCAAAGGATGTAAAGGAAGAAAACTTTGCAGATTATGTGCTGGGCTACACCTGTCTCAACGACGTCACGGCCCGGGATGTGCAGTACGGGGACGGCCAGTGGACCCGGGGAAAGAGCATGGACGGCTTTGCCCCTGTGGGGCCGGTGGTCACCGACGAGATCGACGGCGCCTGTGTGGAGGTGGAGACCCGCCTCAACGGCCGGACGGTCCAGAAAGGGAACACGGCGCTCTTCATGCACAAGCTCCCCGCCCTGATGGCCTTCATCACCGCCTCCATGACCTTGGAGCCCGGCGACGTGGTGACCACGGGGACGCCCGCCGGTGTGGGCCCCATGCAGCCGGGGGACACGGTGGAGGTGGAGATCCCAGGGATCGGGGTGCTCCGGAATCACATTATTTAAATGCAGCGGAAAGCCTCATCCCTGGCGGATGGGGCTTTCTGTCTCGAAGGCCGCGTTCCGCCGCTTGTGCCCGGGGCGGAAATTTGGTATAATCATCTATCTGGATTTTCAAAAGGGGGCGGCGGGGCAATGACAGATGTTTCTGATTTTCTGGAGCGCATGGACTGGTGGGGGTTCCTGGGCCTGTTGGTCTCGGCTGCGGCCGCGCTTTTGTGCATCACCTTTCACGAGCTCTCCCACGGTTTTGTGGCCTTCCGACTGGGGGATCCCACGGCCAAAAACGCCGGACGGCTGACCCTGAATCCCATCCGGCACATCGACCCGCTGGGCCTTGTGATGATGCTGGTGGCCAAGGTGGGCTGGGCCAAGCCCGTACCCGTGGACATGCGCTGGTTTAAGCACCCCAAGCGGGATATGGCTGTCACCGCCCTGGCCGGGCCGGTCTCCAACTTCCTGCTGGCGCTGGCGGCCCTGGGGCTCAGCTCGGTGATCTACCACGTCTCCGATCTGGGAAACGCGGCCCTTGTCTGCCTGTGCTTTCTGTCCAACGTGGCGGTGCTGAGCATGGGGCTTGGGATCTTCAATCTGATCCCCATTTCGCCGCTGGACGGCTCCAAGGTGCTCTTTGCCTTCCTGCCAGACCGCATCTATCTGGCTATCCTGCGCTATGAGAAGTACGTGATGATCCTGGTGGTCATCCTCACCATGGCGGGGGTGTTTCAGGGACCGCTCTCCCGGCTGATCCTCTGGGGCCTTCAGGGCCTCTGCGATTTGGTGGGGTACCCCATTCAGGCGGTGTTCCTCACCCAGGACATCTCTTCCCTCATCCGGCTTTTGCACTGAAAGGGCGGTGAACACATCGTGGAGACACCGATCTATCACCTGGAGAAGGTGGTCCGGGTCCGCATGGACGACGTGGAGGACTTTACCGGCCCGCTGGATCTGATCCTCGCTCTGCTGGCCAAGAACAAGATGGAGATCCAGGACATCCAGATCTCGCTGATCCTGGAGCAGTACCTGGCCTGGATGGACAAGCGCCGCGCTCTGGACCTGGAGGTGGCCAGCGAATTCGTCTCCATGGCCGCCCAGCTCATGTTCATCAAGAGCCGGATGCTCCTGTCCATCCACGATGAGGAGGCCATCTCCGAGCTCGACCAGCTCATCGCGTCTCTGGAAGAACACCAGAGGCACGAAAACTACGCCCGTATCCAGTCCGTGCTGCCCCGACTCTCCGACCGCTATGACCTCTGCCGGGATTACATCCCCAAGGGTCCAGAGTACCTGCCGGTGAACCGGGTCTACCGATACAGCCACCGGCCCGAGGATCTCTTCCGGGCCATCGGCGCGGCGCTGGAGCGGGTGGATCACCACCTGCCGCCCACCATGGCCGCCTTTGAGGGCATCGTTGGCCGGGAGCCCTACCCGGTGTCGGACAAGGCCGGGGAGATCGTGGAGCGTCTGCGCCGCTTTGGAGTGACCCGCTTCCGGGCACTTTTCCAGGGCAGCCGGAGCCGGTCGGAGATCGTGGCCACCTTTCTGGCGGTGCTGGAGCTCTGCAAGGCCCGGCGTCTGCGTCTGGCGGGGACTGACGGCGACTGCACGGTGACCACCGTGAGCGGCGGAGAAGAGGACTTTGAATTTTCCGCCGACGTTGATTAAGGAGGGATCGCCTTGGACGTAAAAGAAGTGGAGTCGGCCATCGAAGGCATCCTGTTTGCCGCGGGAGAGCCGGTGGGGGTGGAGCGGCTTTGCATGACGCTGGAGATCGACCGGGCCACGGCGGACGCCGTCTGCCAGCGTCTGGCCGATCAGTACAGCTATGAGCGCCGGGGGATCCGGCTGGTGAAGCTGGAGAACTGCTATCAGTTGTGCTCCGCACCGGAATACGCGGACTATATCCGCAGGGCCTTTGAAAGCCGCCGCCCGGCCAAGCTGTCTCAGCCGGCGCTGGAGGTACTGGCCATCATCGCCTATTACCAACCTACCACCAAGGCCTACGTGGATCAGATCCGGGGGGTGGACAGCGCCTACACCGTGGGCCTGCTCACCGAGCGGGACCTCATCGAGGAGTGCGGACGTCTGGCAGTGCCCGGCCGCCCCATTCTGTATCGGACGACCCAGAACTTTTTGCGCTCCTTCGGCCTGTCCAGCCTGGATGAGCTGCCTGACCTGTCCAGCGCCTCGGAAGAGGAGGAGCAGCTCACCCTGGACATGCAGAACCAGGTGGAGCGTCTGCGTGAGCAGGCCGAGGCGTCGGATTCCGAGCAGATCGGGGACGAAGAGCTGGTCGCGGCCGCCACAGCGCTGGCCCAACAGGAAGGGGCCTCGGAGGCGGAAAAGGGATGAGTGCGCTGAAGATCCTGCTGACAGTTTTTCTGGTCCTGTTTCTCCTGAGCCTGATCCGGGTGGGCGGGGAGGCGGAATACACTGCGGACGGAGCCCTGGTACGGCTCCGGGTGGGGGCATTCCGGGTTCAGGTCTATCCCGTCCGACGGCCGAAACGGGAAAAGAAAGCCCAAAAAGAGCGGAAAAAACCGGAAAAAGCCCAATCGGAGCCAAAACCCGGTGCGCCCATGGAGCTGGCGCGGCGGTTCCTTCCGCTGGTGGGAGAGGCCGCAGGGGCGCTGAAACGGAGGATCCGCATCGACCGGCTGTTTTTGGACGTCACGGCGGGCGGCCGGGACGCTGCGGCCGCAGCCCTCTCTTTTGGAAGGATCAATGGCGCGGTGGGTATGATTTGGCCCATTTTCGAGCAGAATTTTGATGTGCGGGATCACCGCATCCGCACGGCGGTGGATTTTCAATCGAGCGGACTCACCGTCTCCCTGAGCGCCGCGTTTTCAGCCCGGCTGGGTCAGCTGATTTCCTTTGCCGTCCGCTATGGGCTGAAGTTTTTTACCTGCTACCGAAGCGCGAAGAGCGCGCCAAAACAGAAAGAGGCGATTTGACATGGAAAAGAAAGAGCATCCGCTGAACGATCTGATGAGCGCCACTATGGAGAAGATCCGCGCCATGGTGGATGTGAACGCTGTGGTGGGACAGCCCATCCAGACCGGGGAGGTCACCATCATCCCGGTCTCCAAGGTGAGCTTCGGCTTTGCCTCCGGCGGGAGCGACTTTGCCGGGAAGAACCAGAAGCCCGAGGCTGAGAACTCCTTTGGCGGCGGCAGCGGCGCGGGCGTGAACATCAACCCTATCGCGTTCCTGGTGGTGCGGGGGGACAATGTCCGGCTGCTGTATGTGGCGCCTCCCATTGACGGCGCGGTGGACCGGGTGGTGGACATGGTGCCGGAGCTGGTGGACAAGGTCACCGGGTTTATTGAAAAGCAGCAGGAAAAAAAGGATAACGCGGACTTATGATACGCATACTGGCACTATCTCATGCTGTGAGGGAGTGCCGAATGAAACGATTGTCTGCGGCCTTTTTGGCTGTCTGTCTGCTCTGCCCTGCCTGTCGGGCGGCGGAACCGGTCCCGGTTTCCGCCGTCTCCGCCATTTTGGTGGACGCCGAGAGCGGGCGGGTCTTGTATGAAAAGAATCCCCATCAAAAGCGGCTCATCGCCAGCATCACCAAGCTGATGACCGCCCTGGTGGCGGTGGAGTCCACTCCGGATCTGAACTGCGTGATCCCGATCAAGGCCGAGTATCAGGCGGAGGGATCTTCCATGTATCTCCGGCCGGGAGAGGAGATCACCCTGGAGGGGCTGCTCTACGGACTGCTGCTCTCTTCCGGGAACGACGCGGCGCTGGCCATTGCGGGCGGCTGCGCCGGGGAGATAGATACCTTTGTGGAGTGGATGAACCGGAGGGCCGCCGACCTGGGAATGAAGGACACCCACTTTTCCAACCCCAACGGCCTGGACGCGGAGGACCACTACTCCACCGCCGCGGATATGGTGCTGCTGGCCCGGGCAGTGCTGGAAAACGAGACGCTGGCCCAGATCGTGGGGACCAAATCCACCACCATTGCGGGCCGGAGCCTGACCAACCACAACAAGCTGCTGTGGCGATACGAGGGCTGTTCGGGGATGAAAACAGGATACACGGACGCCGCAGGCCGGACGCTGGTCTCCAGCGCCTGCCGGGACGGGCAGACTCTCATCTGTGTCACCCTGAAGGATCCAAACGACTGGGAGGATCACGCCACGCTGTTTGACTACGGCTTTTCGACGTTTCCCCGCCATCCGCTGGCCCGGGAGGGAAAGCTGTTCCGCACTCTCCCGGTGACGGGAAGCCTGCTGTCCCAGGTGGAGGTGGAGACCGCCTCCGACGTGGGGTACCCGCTGGCGGCGGACGAGCGGGTGCGGGCTCGGATCGCACTGCCCGACCGGGTGGCTGCGCCGGTGCGGAAGGGGGCTATCGCGGGAAAGCTCACGTTCCTGGTGGGGGAGAAGATCGTGGGGGAGACCTACCTGCTCTATACTTCTGAAGTGCCGGAGAATACTCCGCAGCCCAATCTTTTTGAACGCATGACCCAATTCCTGCGCGGCGGGGAGAACTCCTCCCTGGCCGTACTCCTGACCGAACTGGGGTGAATCGGCGTGGAAGAGCGCCTGCAAAAAATATTGTCCGGGGCGGGGATCTGTTCCCGGCGTGCGGCGGAGGGATACCTGGCCGCCGGGCGGGTGGCCGTCAACGGCGTGACCGCCCGGGTGGGGGAGAAGGCCGACCCTGAGCGGGATCGGGTGACCGTGGACGGCGTACCCGTCGCAGCCGGCGCGCCCCGGGTCTGGCTGATGCTCCACAAGCCCAGGGGCTATGTCACGACCCTGTCGGACGAGAAGGGACGGCGGACGGCAGCCGAGCTGGTGGCCGACTGCGGTCATCGGGTCTGGCCGGTGGGGCGGCTGGATCTGGATTCGGAAGGGCTGCTCCTCTTTTCCAATGACGGCGCCGGAACCAACCGCCTTCTCCACCCCAGTCATGAGGTGGAGAAGGAGTATCGGGTCCTGGTGGAGGGGGATGTGGCGGCGGCTCTTCCCATTTTGAACGGCCCCATGGAACTGGACGGGGACCTGCTGGCCCCGTCCCGGGCTTCCGTGCTCCGGACGGGGAGCGGCGGGGGAGAGATCGCCGTGGTCATCCACCAGGGCAAGAACCGCCAGGTCCGCCGGATGTGCGCTCAGGCCGGACTCCGGGTGCGGCGGCTCTGCCGGGTGCGGGAGGGGACACTGCGCCTGGGCTCGCTCCCCAGCGGAAAATGGCGCTATCTCACCCGGGAGGAAGAGGCGGCGCTCCTTTTGTGAGAGGATTAGGCCCGTTTTGCAAGTCTGCGTGGGATCCCTGCAAAAAACGGTTGATTTTCCCGCCGATTCCGGCTATGATAACAAGGTGAACTTTCTTCGAAAGACGGAGAAAAAGAAGCCGGAGAGTGAAAAAATGGGGAAAGATATTCTGACGACGATCCAAAATGAGATGAGTTCCTTTTCCAAGGGCCAAAAGCTCATCGCAGCTTACATCTTAAAATTCTATGACAAGGCGGCGTTTATGACCGCCAGCAAGCTGGGCAAGACGGTGAATGTCAGCGAGTCCACGGTGGTGCGTTTTGCCGCCGAGCTGGGCTATGACGGCTATCCCGCCATGCAGAAGGCCCTTCAGGAGATGATCCGCAATAAGCTCACCGCGGTGCAGCGCATCGAGGTCTCCAACGACCGCATCGGAAACCACGACATCCTTTCTATGGTCATGCACGCGGACGCGGAGAATATCCGTGCCACCCTGGAGGAGATGAACCGCCAGGATTTCGACCGCTCGGTCAGCACCATCCTGGCTGCCCGGAAAATTTACATCCTGGGAGTTCGCTCCGCATCCGCGCTGTCCAGCTTTCTGGGCTTCTATTTCAATATGATGTTTGAAAATGTGGTGGTGGCCCACACAAACTCCTCCAGCGAGCTCTTTGAGCAGATCCTGCGGATCAGGGAGGGGGACGTCATCATCGGCATCAGCTTCCCCCGCTACTCCCGCCGGACGGTCAAAGCCATGCGCTACGCCAAGGACCGGGGCGCGGGTGTCATCGCCATCACCGACAGCGCGGCCTCTCCGCTGGCCGAACTGGCCGACCACACTCTGATGGCCCGGAGCGACATGGCGTCCTTCGTGGATTCCCTGGCGGCCCCACTCTCCCTGGTCAATGCGCTGATTGTGGCGGTGAGCCGGAAGAAGAGCGAGGAGATCTCCGGGACCTTCAGCAAGCTGGAGAAGATCTGGGACGAATATGAAGTCTACGAAAAGACGGACGAATAAGGAGCTTTGGCATTGTCATCCTTTGATGTGATCGTGATCGGCGGGGGCGCCGCCGGGTGCATGGCGGCGCTGTCCGCCGCGGCCTCGGGCGTCTCCGTTCTCCTGATGGAGCGCAACTCCAAGATCGGACGTAAGCTGTATATTACGGGCAAGGGCCGGTGCAACGTGACCAACCGCTGCTCGGTGCAGGAGTGTCTGAGCAATATCCCCCACAACGCCCGATTCCTGACCAGCGCCATGACCCGGTTTCCGCCGGAGGAGGCGGTGGCCTTTTTTGAGGGACTTGGGGTCCCCCTGAAAACCGAGCGGGGCAGCCGCGTGTTTCCCCAGTCCGACCGGGCCGCCGATGTGATCGATGCCCTGCTTCGGGCCCTGCGTAAGAGCCGGGTGGAGCTGGTTCAGGATCGGGCCTCCGCGCTGGAGATTCAGGATGGGGCCGTGACGGGCGTCACAGGGGAGAAGGGCAGGCACTATGCCTGCCGGGCGGTGATCCTGGCCACCGGCGGAGTCTCCTATCCCGGCACCGGCTCCACGGGCGACGGCTACGCCCTGGCCCGGTCTGCGGGCCACACCATTCAGCCGCCGAAGGGCTCCCTGGTGCCATGGGAGGCGGCGGGGTGCGCCGAGCTCCAGGGACTGTCGCTGAAGAACGTGGAGCTGACCGTCCGGGACAGCCGCAAAAAAGTGCTGTTCCGGGAGCAGGGGGAGCTGCTGTTCACCCACTTCGGCCTCTCCGGCCCGCTGGTCCTCAGCGCCAGCGCCCACACCCGGGACTTTGAGAAGGAGCGCTATACCGCCGTCATCGACCTCAAGCCCGCGCTGGACGAGGAGACGCTGGACCGGCGTCTGGTCCGCGAGCTGACGGAGGGGGCCAACCGGGATCTGCGCCATGTGGTGGAGACGATGGAGCCCCGCTCCCTGGTGCCGGTGCTGCTGGAGCGGGCCGGACTCACAGGCGGGGAGAAGGCCAACGCAGTCACCCGTGCTCAGCGCAGGAGCCTGCTGGAAGGGATCAAGGGCCTGACCTTTCCCATCACCGGTCCCCGGCCGGTGGAGGAGGCCATCGTCACCGCCGGCGGCGTGACGGTGCGAGAGGTCTCACCCGGGGATATGGCCTCCAAAAAGACCCGGGGGCTCTATCTGGCGGGGGAGCTGCTGGATGTGGACGCCTACACCGGCGGCTTCAATCTGCAGATCGCCTGGGCCACCGGCCGGGCGGCCGGACTGGGTGCGGGAGCGTTTTGCCGGGAGGAGAGATGTGCATATGAAGTATAGAAGCATTGCCGTGGACGGCCCTTCGGGGGCGGGAAAGAGCACCATGGCCAGAATGGTTGCCCGGGCGCTGGGCTTTCTCTATGTGGACACCGGGGCCATTTACCGGACGCTGGCCCTCTTTGCTCTCCGGGAGGGGGCCGCGCCCGCCGATGCGCAGGCGGTGGCCGGGCTGTTGCCCCGGGCCGGGATCCGGATGGGCTACGGTGAGGACGGGGGGCAGCGGATGTATTTGAACGGGGAGGACGTCACCGAGGCCATCCGGACGCCGGAAGTCTCCGCCGCGGCTTCCCAGGTTTCGGCCCACCCCCAGGTGCGGGCCTTCCTGCTGGATATGCAGCGGGATCTGGCCAAGACGGGAAACGTCATCATGGACGGCCGGGACATCGGGACCGTGGTGCTCCCGGACGCCGACGTGAAGATCTTTCTCACTGCTTCGGCGGAGGACCGGGCCCGGCGGCGTCTGGCCGAGCTGCTGGAGCGGGGAGAGCAGATTCGTTTTGACACGGTGCTGTCCGACATCACAGAGCGGGATCGCAGAGACTCCACCCGCTCCGCTGCGCCCCTCCGCCAGGCGGAGGACGCTCTTTTGGTGGATACCACGGACAAGTCTCTGGAGGAGAGCTTTGCACTGCTCCTTCAGACCATTCAGGAGAAATTAGCATGAAAACAGCCTATGCCATCGTCTACTGCATCGCCTGGCCCTTCTTCAACCTGTTCCATCCCTGTCGGGCCATTGGCCGGGAGCACGTGCCGGAGGGGCCGGTCATCTTCTGCCCCAACCACACCCGGCTGTCCGACCCTCTCTTCGTGGCCTTTGCTTTGGGACTGCGGTTCCGCCCCCAGGTCATGGCCAAGGCGGAGCTGCTGGAGATCCCTGTTCTGGGCTGGATCCTGAAAAAAGTCGGGGTCTTTGCCGTGGAGCGGGGGAAGTCGGATGTGGGTGCGGTGAAACGGGCCATGAAGTGCCTGAAAAGCGGTGACAAGCTGCTCCTCTTTCCGGAGGGGACCCGCTACAAGGACGGAAAGATGGGGGAGGCTAAGGCGGGCGTGGCCCTGCTGGCCCTCCGCACCGGGACCCCCATCTTGCCCATGTATATCCCGCCCAACAAAAAATGGTTTGGCCGGACGCCGGTGGTCTTTGGGGAGCCCTATCTGCCCCGGGCCGAATCCCGGCACGGCTCTGCGGAGGAGTATGAGATCATCGCCCGGGACCTGATGGAACGCATCGCGGCACTGGAGGCGCAGGCGAGGTGAGGATCACGGTGGCAAAGTTCGCGGGCTTCTGCTACGGCGTCCGGCGGGCGGTGGAGCTGGCCGAGGCGGCCGCCCGAAGCCCGAACCCCTGCGTGATGCTGGGGCCGGTGATCCACAACCGTTCGATGATCCGCCGTCTCCAGGCCCAGCGGGTGGAGGTAGTGGAGCGGCCAGAGGATGTGCCGGAAGGGGCGGCAGTGATCCTGCGCTCTCACGGGGAGAGCGCGGCGGTCCACCGGCAGCTTCAGGAACGGAGCATCCCGGTGGTGGACACCACCTGCCCCAATGTCTCTCATATTCACAGGCTGGTTGCTCAGGCGGAGAACGAGGGGAGAACCGTCATCATCATCGGGGCTCCGGAGCATCCGGAGGTGCAGGCTATCGCCGGCTGGTGCGGCGATCCGCTGATCTTTTCGGACGGCGGCGCGCTGAAAAAATACCTGCTGGATCATCCTGAAATCGCCGGTGGGCCTGTGACCATGGTGTCACAGACCACATCAACTCAGGCTACATGGAATTTTTGCGTAGAAAACGCAAAAAAACTGTGTACAAATATTGAAATTTTTGATACAATATGTAATGCTACCTACGCACGCCAATCCGAAGCACAGAGGCTGGCTGCCCAAAATGATGCCGTCATCGTCATCGGGGGGAGGGACAGCGCGAATACCAGGCGTTTGTTTGAACTGTGCGCGGCGCTTTGCCCTCATACGGTCTGGGTGGAGGACGCGGACGAGCTGGCGAGCTCTGACTTCAGAGAATGCTCGAGCGTGGCAATCACCGCAGGCGCTTCCACGCCTGCGTGGATCATAAAGGAGGTTTATGACAAAATGAGTGAAGAAAACATGGAGATCGAGGAATCCTTTGCCGAACTGCTGGAGAAGTCGATCAAAACTTTGCATACGGGGGAGAAAGTCACGGGCGTCGTTACTGACATCACGCCCACCGAGATCTACGTGGACCTTGGGACCAAGCACGCCGGTTACATACCGGTGTCTGAACTGACCGACGACCCCACTGTCAAAGTGGAAGATCTGGTGCATGTGGGCGACTCCATCGAGACCTACGTCATGCGCGTCAATGACGCGGAGGGCGTGGTCACCCTGTCCAAGAAGCGCCTGGATACCGTCAAGAGCTGGGACGACGTGGAGCAGGCCTGCGAGGACCACACCACCGTCGAAGGCGTCGTCACCGAGGAGAACAAGGGCGGCGTCGTGGTCAGCATCAAGGGCGTGCGGGTGTTCGTGCCCGCCTCCCAGACCGGGCTGCCCCGGGATGCGGCCATGTCCGAGCTGGTCAAGCAGAAGGTCAAGCTGCGCATCACCGAGGTCAACCGTGCCCGCCGCCGCGTGGTGGGCTCCATCCGCGCCGTCTCCGCCGCGGAGCGGGCTGAGAAGGCCGCCGCGGTCTGGAGCGCCATCGAGGAGGGCAAGCACTATCATGGCGTGGTGAAGTCCCTCACCTCTTATGGCGCCTTTGTCGACATCGGCGGCGTGGACGGCATGGTCCACATCTCCGAGCTGTCCTGGAGCCGCATCAAGCACCCCTCCGAGGTGGTCAACCCCGGCGACGAGGTGGATGTGTACGTCATCTCCTTCGACCCGGAGAAGAAGAAGATCTCCCTGGGCATGAAGGATCACGGCCAGGATCCCTGGGCCAACTTCACCGAGCAGTATCACGTGGGCGACACCGCCAATGTCCGCGTGGTGAAACTGATGACCTTCGGCGCCTTTGCCGAGGTCGTCCCCGGCGTGGACGGTCTGATCCACATCTCCCAGATTGCCGATCACCGGATCGACAAGCCCGGCGACGTCCTCCACGAGGGTGACAAGGTGGACGTGAAGATCACCGACATCGACTACGACCGCAAGAAGGTCTCCCTCTCTATCCGCGCTCTGCTGGAGGATGGACAGGCTGATTCTGAGGAGTCCTCCGAGGACTGAGTTTCTTTCCGGGGCCCTACCTGACAAATCAGACAAAACAGCGCTATTTTCTTTGGGAAATGGCGCTGTTTTTCTGCTTTTCGAGAAAAAGTTTCAGTTTTGCTTGCATGAAATTGATGGAGAGGGTATAATCAATCTTGTAAGAATTGGAAACGGGGGCGTCGGGAGGCGTAACATGTTTCAGGTAGGGGATAAAATTGTCCATCCCATGCACGGTGCGGGTATCATCGACAGCATTGTGACCAAGAAAGTCAACGGGGTAGTGCGGGATTATTATATCCTGAAACTGCCCGTGGGCGGTATGCTGGTGATGATCCCCACGGAGAATTCGCAGGAGATCGGTGTGCGCCCGGTGATGGATCCGGATCAGGCCGACCGGGTCATTGACGCGATCCCCTCCATTCAGGTGGATGCAGACCCGAACTGGAACCGGCGTTACCGGGAAAATATGGTGCGGCTCAAGAGCGGAAATCTGCTCGAGGTCGCCCGAGTGGTCAAAAGCTTGATTCTGCGGGACGGAGTAAAGGGCCTGTCTACCGGGGAGCGCAAGATGCTCCATTCGGCCAAGCAGATCCTGATCTCCGAGATCGTGCTGTCCGAAAGCGCCAGCTATGAAGAGGTGGAGCGGCGCATAAACCGGGCGATGGCCCAATAGAATGGTCCGGGGCTGTCCGGCTGGTGCGGCAGCGAACGGATTTCAAATAAGAGAGGAACCGTCAAGCCCTCTGTTTCAGAAACGCATTGAGGCAAGACCGCGTTCGCCTGCGGGCAGACTGCGGACGCCCCTGCCGGTGTTTCTCAGGCAGGAGGTGTTTTTCGGTTCCTTTTTTATCCCAAATCGGACGGAAAAGAGGAGAAAATTGTGGGACTTCTGCAAAAAGTCTTTCGAAGAGCCGGCCCGCCCGTTACGCGGTGCACGGCTGTGGTACCGGCGGCAGGCCGCTCCACCCGGATGGGCGAAGATAAGCTGATGCTCCCCCTGGGGGATGTACCTGTCCTGCTCCGTACGCTGTGGGCGTTGGAGCAGTGTGCCGGGATCACTGAAATCGTGGTGGTTACCCGGGAGGATCTGATCGTCCCTGTGGGCCAGCTGTGCAGGGACGCGGGTCTTGTCAAGGTACATAAAGTGGTGGTGGGAGGAGAGAGCCGGACAGAGTCGGTACTGGCAGGCGTCCGGGAGGCAGATCCTGCGGCGGAGCTCATCGCCGTTCACGATGCGGCCCGTCCCCTGATTACCCGGGATCTTCTGGAGAAGGTGCTGAAAACGGCGGAACAGTACGGCGCGGCGGCCCCGGCCGTCCCTGTGAAGGACACCATCAAGCGGGCGGTGAACGGTGTGGTGGAAAGTACGCCCGACCGGTCGGAGCTCTACGCGGTGCAGACCCCCCAGGTGTTTGAGCACGGGCTCCTTCTGGGTGCGCTGGAGAAGGCACTGGCCGAGGGGGCGGAGCTCACCGACGACTGCTCTGCCGTGGAGCGGCTTGGAATGTCGGTGCGGTTGACGGCCGGCTCCTATGAGAATATCAAGCTGACCACCCCGGAGGATCTGGCGGTAGCCGAGTCCATTTTGGAGAGGAGGGGAGCGCTGTGAGGATCGGACACGGTTATGATGTCCACCGCCTGACCGAGGGGCGGAAGCTGCTCCTGGGCGGGGTGGAGATCCCCTTTGAAAAAGGCCTGCTGGGCCACTCTGACGCCGACGTGCTCACCCACGCGGTGATGGACGCTCTGCTGGGGGCCTGTGCCCTGGGAGACATCGGACACTTTTTCCCGGACAGTGACCCGGCCTTTGCCGGTGCGGACAGTCTGAAGCTGCTGGAGGAAGTGATGCGGCAGCTGAGGGCTCGGGGTTTCCGAGTGGGAAATGTGGACGCCACCGTCCTGGCTCAGCGGCCCAAGCTGGCGCCCTATCTGGATAGGATGCGGGAAAACCTGGCTGTACGGCTGGGGGTCGCCCCGGATCGGATCAGCGTAAAGGCCACCACCGAGGAAAAGCTGGGATTCACCGGCAGCGGTGAAGGGATGGCGGCCCATGCGATGGCGCTGATCCTTGAGGCAGACGACCGGTAAGAAGCGGGACGTTCCAAAACGCTCCTCTCGCGCATAGAATGCGCTGAGAGGAGCGTTTTTGCCTCTTTTGGCGAGAGGCCATTTCTCTCAGGGCAGGGAGGAGCGCCGGCGCTCCTCTTTTTCCCACGACCTGGAAAGGAATGGTCATTGAATGGTCTATTATCTTATTGTCTGCCGCTCCCTGACCTATGCCCAGCGGACGCAGACCGCGCTGGAACGCGCCGGAATCACGGCTCATATCCTGCGGTCCCCAAAGGTGATCGACAGCGAGGGCTGCAGCCACTCGGTCAAGGTCTCGGAGCGGAATCTGGCTCCTGCGCTGCTAGTCCTGGCCAAAGCGGGTCTGTCGCCCAAGCGGGTGTTCATTATGGCCAGCGACGGAAGCTATAAGGAGGTGCTGCTTTGATGATTTATCTGGACAGTGCAGCCACCACGCTGCAAAAACCGCCCGCCGTAGCCCGGGCAATGGTCTCCGCACTCAAACACTGTGCCAGCCTCGGCCGGGGAGGACACAAGCCGGCCATGCTGTCGGCAGACACCGCCTTTGCCTGCCGACAGGCGGCGGCGGAGCTGTTTCATGTGTCGGATCCGGAAAATGTCATCTTTACCATGAACGCCACCCATGCCCTCAACCTGGCCATCAAATCTCTGGTGCGGCCGGGGGACACGGTGGTGGTCTCGGGCTATGAGCACAACGCGGTCACCCGTCCGCTGACGGTGTTGGGTTGCAACATCCAGGTGGCCAGGGCTCCGCTGTTTCAGCCGGAGGCGCTGATGGCGGAGTTCGACCGGCTGATCACCCCGGAGACGGCGTGCGTTGTCTGTACCCACGTCTCCAATGTGTTTGGCTATATTCTGCCGGTGGGCGAGGTGGCGGAGCTGTGCCGGAAGAGGGGCGTGCCCTTCCTTCTGGATGCCTCCCAGTCCGCGGGCTGTCTGCCCGTCCACCTGGCGGAACTGGGCTGCGCTTTTATCGCCATGCCGGGGCACAAGGGGCTGTACGGCCCCCAGGGGACCGGGCTGCTGCTCTGCGGAGATGGAACTCCGATCAAAACGCTCCTGGAGGGCGGGACGGGGAGCCTCTCTGCCCGTCAGGAGATGCCGGACTTTCTGCCTGACCGTTTGGAGGCCGGGACTCACAACGTTCCCGGGATCGCCGGGCTTCTGGCCGGGATCCGGTATGTTTCTCAGCGGGGAGAGGATGCCATCCTCCGCCGGGAGCGGGATCTGATGATCCAGGCGGCCTCCGAACTCTCCGCTTTGCCCGGAGTAAAGGTCTATGACTCTCCCCGGCCGGAGCGGCAGGCGGGCGTGCTCTCTTTTTCTGTGGAGGGGAAGGACTGTGAGACTGTGGGTGAGGCCCTGGGAGAGAAGGGGATCGCGGTGCGGGCAGGGCTCCACTGCGCCCCCTATGCCCATCGGAGTGCCGGGACCCTGGAAAAGGGGACGGTCCGGGCCAGCTTCTCCGACTTCAACACGCCGCTGGAGATCAGACGCTTTGCATCCGAAATCCGGAACATCACCGCTTAGCGGGGGGTGCACCGCAACCATGTTTCCCTGTGGCAGGTACCTCTGCCGCAGGGATTTTTTTGTCCTCTCCGTCCGACGGCCGGCTGTTTTTCGGTTTTCTCTTGACAGAAGACTGATAGTGTAGTATATTAGCGTGGTAAAGCGTAAAAGTGAGGGGGATTGGCGGTATGAGTGTGATCGCGACGCCGGAGGGGACGAGGGACCGCCTGTTTTCGGAGTGCCAGGATTTCTGCGCCGCGCAGAATAAACTGACGGAACTTTTTCGGGGCAGGGGCTATGAGGAGATCCGGACGCCGGAGGTGGAGTACTACGACCTGTTTCTCCAGTCGGGCAACCCCATTCCTCAGGAGTACATGCTGAAGATCGTGGATCGCTCCGGGAAGCTGATGGTCATGCGGCCGGACTGCACCACCCCCATTGCCCGGGTGGCGGCCACCAAGCTGAAAACGGTGCCGCTGCCCCAGAGGCTCTATTACAATGAGACGGTGTTCCGCTCGGGGGCCGCCCACCGGGGGGGCAGCAGCGAGATCCCCCAGTGCGGCATCGAGCTGCTGGGCGCAGGAGGACTGGAGGCGGATGTGGAGGCGGTCACCCTGGCGGTGGAGGCGCTGAAAACAGTGTGTCCCCAGGGCTTTCATATCGAGTTGGGCCATGCCGGTCTCTTCCGGGTTTTGGCCGACCAGATGGGGATGAGTGAGCCCCAGGTGGAAGAGATGCGCGCCCTCATTGAGGGGAAGCATTTCGCGGCGCTGGACGACTTCCTGCGGCCTCATCGGGAAAAACCGGCCTATGCCCTTTTGTCCCGGCTCTCACGTCTCTTTGGAGGGACAGAGGTGCTGGACGAGGCAGAGGCCCTGATCGGCTCCCAGCCGGAGCTGCAATATCTCCGGGAGCTCTCAGCGGCTCTGGCGGCGGCAGGGGACGGGGAATTCGTCCGCTTTGACCTGGGTCTGGTGCACCAGATCGATTACTACACCGGCCTGGTGTTTCGTGGCTATGCCCAGGAGGTAGGCGCACCTGTCCTCTCCGGAGGGCGATACGACAACCTGCTGGGGGCCTTTGGCCGCCCAGCCCCCGCGGTGGGGTTTGCCGTGGATGTGGATTTAGTGACAAGCGGTTCTACTATACAGGATGGAACCGGCAGGCTGCGTCTGGCGCTCACCAAAGGGCGGCTTCAGGATCAGACGGTGGAGCTGCTGGAGCGGGCAGGACTGGACTGTGAGCCGGTGCGGCACCCTGGGAGACGGCTGGTGCACCCTTTGCCCGACTATCCTCTGGATGTGGTGCTGGCCAAGGCCCCCGACGTTATCACCTATGTGGAGCACGGGGTCTGCGACCTGGGCGTGGTGGGAAAGGACACCATCCTGGAGCAGAGCGGCAGCCCCTTTTACGAGGTGCTGGATCTGGGCTTTGGGAAGTGCCGGTTCGCCCTGGCGGTGAAGGAGGGGACGGACTTTTACGGCACCTACCGCACCCGCCGGGTGGCCACCAAGTACCCCAACGTGGCCAAGCGCTTCTTTGCGGAGAAGGGCATGGATGTGGAGATCATCAAGATCGAGGGCTCGGTGGAGCTGGCCCCCATCCTGGGTCTGGCCGACGCCATCGTGGACATCGTGGAGACCGGGGCGACCCTGCGGGAGAACGGACTGGTGCCCATCGAGGATGTGGCCGACGTGTCCGCCCGGCTGATCGTCAACACAGCGGCCATGAAGCTGAAGAAACAAGAAATTTTGGACTTGATCGCCAAGTGCCAGTCCGGACTGGAGCGGGAAACGCCATGCTGAATATTGTTTTGGCCAACGGGACAGAGGAGCGGAAGGTGATCGGGGCCATGCGGGCCAGAGCAGCCAGCGCCAATACCGCCATCGACGCCGCAGTCTCCGCCATCTTAAAAGATGTAAAGGAAAATGGCTTTTCGGCTGTAAAGGAGTACTCCATACGCTTTGACCGGGCCGAACCCCGGGAAATCGGCTCAGAGGAACTGGAGGCGGCCTATGCCGCCTGCCCGCAGCCGCTGATCGCGGCGCTGGAGCATGCGGCGGCCAATATCCGGGACTATAACCGGCAGCTGCTCTCGGTGAGCGAGACCTGGCCCTCTCCGGACGGCGGCTTGGTGGGCCGGGTGGTGAGAGGGCTGGACCGGGTTGGCATCTACGTCCCGGGTGGGACGGCGGCCTATCCTTCCTCCGTCCTCATGAATGCCGTCCCCGCCAAGGTGGCCGGGGTCCGGGAGGTCGTTATGGTCACGCCCCCCACGGAAAATCTGAATGCGGCGGTTTTTGCCGCCGCCCGGATCGCCGGGGGGGACAGGGTCATCGCCGTGGGCGGGGCTCAGGCGGTGGCGGCGCTGGCCTACGGGGCCGGGTTCATTCCACGGGTGGACAAGCTGGTGGGCCCAGGCAACGCCTACGTGGCCTCGGCCAAGCGGCAGGTCTATGGATGCGTGGACATCGATATGGTGGCGGGGCCTTCCGAAGTGCTGGTGGTGGCGGACGAGACGGCCGATCCCAAGTTTGTGGCGGCCGGCCTCCTGAGCCAGGCCGAGCACGACAAGCTGGCTTCGGCGGTGCTGCTTACCACCAGCGCAGACCTGGCCCGGGCGGTGGATGGGGAGATCATCCGGCAGACCGGATATCTGGAGCGCTCCGAGATCATGGAGGCGTCTATCCGGGACTTCGGCTGCGCCGTGGCCTGCAACAACATAGAGCAAGCAATAACACTTGTCAATGAGATCGCCCCCGAGCACCTGGAACTTGTGACAAAAAATCCGAGGGAGCTGTTGCCTCGGATCAAAAACGCCGGGGCAGTCTTTCTGGGCAGCTGGTCACCCGAGCCGCTGGGCGATTATCTGGCGGGCCCCAACCACGTGCTGCCCACTTCTGGGACCGCCCGGTTCTTTTCACCCCTGTCGGCAGTGAGTTTTTTAAAGACCATGAGTGTCATTCAATATGACCGGGCGGCCCTGGAGCCGGTGAAGGACGAAATCATTGCTCTGGCGGAAAGCGAGAAGCTCACCGCCCACGCCAATTCCATCCGGGTCCGATTTGAATGAGCAGCGCGGCGCAGAAGGAGGAGCGGGTATGAGGACTTCCAGAATTTCCCGGGAAACAAAAGAGACGCAAATTTCCCTGACCCTCTGTCTGGACGGAGGAGAGACCCGGGTGGACACCGGGATCGGCTTTTTTGACCACATGCTCACCGCTTTTGCCTTCTATTCCGGATTCGGTTTGGAACTGAAGGCCGTCGGAGACCTTAATGTGGACGGCCACCACACTGTGGAGGATGTGGGAATCTGCCTGGGGCAGGCCCTGCGGGAGGCGCTGGGGGACAAGCGGGGGATTGCCCGGTTCGGCACGGCCTTTGTTCCCATGGATGAGGCCCTCTGCCGCACGGTGCTGGACATTTCCAACCGGCCTTTCCTGGTCTATGAGGCTGAGATGCCACAATCTGCCGTGGGAGCCTATCATTCCTGTCTGACAGAGGAGTTCATGAGGGCATTTGCGGTGAATAGCGGAATTACTTTACATATGAGCTGTCTCTATGGAAAAAACGCACACCACATCACAGAGGCCCTCTTCAAGTCCCTGGGTCTGGCCCTCAAGGTGGCCGCTGCGGTGGAAGGGGACGGTGTGGCCTCCGCTAAGGGACTTCTGTAACGGAAAGGGGAGACCGAAATGGGTTATACCGCCATCGTGGACTACGGCGTGGGAAATTTAAAGAGTGTGGCCAACGCCATGTCCTGGCTGGGTTTTGATACCGTCATCACCGGCGACGCCGGAGAGTTGGAGCGGGCGGAGGCCGTTATTTTGCCAGGTGTGGGAGCTTTTCCCGATGCCGCAGAGCGGCTGAGAAAGAATAATCTGGATAGTAAAATTGCTTTACAGATATTGAAAAAGCCGGTCTTGGGAATCTGCCTGGGGATGCAGCTCCTGTTTGAGACGGGGCAGGAAGTGCGGCCCTGCGTGGGACTGGGGCTGATCCCCGGAACGGTGGAGCGGATCGAGACGAGCCGTAAGCTGCCACACATCGGGTGGAACAGCCTGACTTTTTCCAACGACTGTCCCATCTTCCGGGGTCTGGAGGATGGGACCTATGTCTATTTCGTCCACTCCTTTTGCGGAAAGGCCGCCCGGGAGGAGGACGTGGCCGCCCGCACCGACTACGGCGCTTCGGTGGTGGCCGCGGTACACCGTGGCAACGTCTATGGCTGCCAGTTCCACCCGGAGAAAAGCGGGGAGGCCGGGCTCCAAATCTTAAAAAACTTCGGGGAGTTGAGCCGATGATCCTGCTGCCTGCGATCGACTTAAAAGACGGCCGGTGTGTCCGGCTGCGAAAGGGTTCCTTTGACACCGTCCATCAGGTGGCGGACAGCCCGGAGGATACCGCCGCGGGCTTTGCCGCCGCGGGCGTGGAGTGGGTCCACATGGTGGATCTGGACGGCGCCCGGGACGGTACGCGCAAAAATGCCGCTCTGGCGGCTGGCGTGGCCGCCCGATCCGGCCTGAAGGTGGAACTGGGAGGCGGGATGCGCTCCATGGCCGACCTGGAGGCCGCCGATGCCATGGGAGTTTCCCGCATGGTCATCGGTTCCGCCGCGGTGAACGACCCGGGGTTTGCTGCCCGGGCGGTGGAGCGCTACGGGGCGCGCATCGCCGTTGGGATCGACTGCCTGGACGGGCGGGTACGCACTGCAGGCTGGGAGGAGGACTCCGGCCGGGATGGGGTGGAGTTTGCCCGGGAAATGGAAGAAGTTGGGGTAAAGTATATCATCTATACAGACATTGCAATGGATGGGATGTTGTCCGGCCCCAGCTTCTCTCAGCTGGAGCGGCTGGCGGGGGCGGTGTCCTGTAGGATCGTGGCCTCGGGAGGCGTGACCACCCTGGAGGACGTAAAAAAACTCCGGGCGCTGGGGCTCTACGGGGCGATCATCGGGAAGGCCTGTTACGCCGGGACGCTGGATCTGGACGCCGCGCTGGCGGCGGCCGGGCCGCAGAATTGATGGAGGGTGGCTCCATGCTGGCAAAACGCATTATTCCCTGCCTGGATGTCCGGGACGGAAGGGTTGTAAAGGGAATTAACTTTATCAATATCAGAGATGCGGGAGATCCTGTGGCGTTGGCAAAGTACTACTCCGACCAGGGGGCGGACGAGATCGTCTTTCTGGACATCACCGCCACCA
Source organism: Pseudoflavonifractor sp. Marseille-P3106 (assembly GCA_900169975.1). Classification (GTDB taxonomy): domain Bacteria; phylum Bacillota; class Clostridia; order Oscillospirales; family Oscillospiraceae; genus Vermiculatibacterium. The sequence goes on along the minus strand of LT827126.1, from coordinate 593,499 downwards.
GCGACGACCGGGCCACAGTGGCCGGCGTGGTGGAGCGCGCGACCGCCCAGGTTTTTGTGCCCCTCACGGTGGGGGGAGGGATCCGGACGATGGAGGATTTTCAGCAGCTGCTCCGGGCAGGGGCGGACAAAATCTCGGTCAACTCCGCCGCGGTGAAGGATCCAACTCTGATTTCCCGGGCGGCGGAGCGCTTCGGCAGCCAGTGCGTGGTGCTGGCCATCGACGCCAGGGCGCGGGGGGACGGCATCTGGGAGGTGGTCACCGCCGGGGGCCGGACGCCCACCGGGCTGGACGCGGTGGCGTGGGCCAGGGAGGGACAGCGCCTGGGGGCGGGAGAGATCCTCCTCACCTCCATGGATGCGGACGGGACCAAGGCCGGGTTCGACCTGGCGCTCACCCGGGCGGTGACCGATGCAGTGACCATCCCGGTGATCGCCTCCGGCGGCTGCGGCGCGCTGGAACACTTTGCGCAGGTATTTGAGGAGACCGGCTGCGACGCCGCCCTGGCGGCGTCTCTGTTCCACTTCGGGGAGCTGACGGTGCCCCAGGTCAAGCGGGATCTGGTCCGGCGCGGTATCCCTGTGCGGTGAGGAGGAGAGAATATGCTTGATCTGGACTGCCTGTTTCAAAAGTCGGAGCTCATTCCCGTCATTATCCAGCATGCCCATACCAGGGAAGTCCTGATGTTGGGCTTCACCAACCGGGAGGCGGCGGAACGGACGCTGGTGACCAGGACCGCCTGGTTCTGGTCCCGGAGCCGGAAGAAGCTCTGGAACAAGGGGGAGAGCTCCGGGCATTTCCTCCATGTGAAGAAGATCGTCACCGACTGTGATACCGATACTCTGCTCTATTTCTGCATCCCCGAGGGCCCCGCCTGCCATACCGGAGCGCCCTCCTGTTTTTTCAATACCGTTTGGGAGGAAAACGACCATGGATAATACATTTCAAACGCTCTACAATGTCATTCTTGAACGGAAAAACAGTCCTCAGGAGGGCTCTTATACCTGCTATCTCTTTGAAAAGGGACTGGATAAGATCCTGAAAAAGGTGGGGGAAGAGAGTGCTGAGACCATCATCGCCGCCAAAAACGGCGTGGAGAGCGAGACGGTGGGGGAGATCTCCGATCTTATTTACCACCTGCTGGTGATGATGGCGGATCAGAACATTTCCCTGTCCGCCGTGGAGGATGAGTTGGCGCGGCGGAGCCAAAAGATCGGCAATTTGAAGCAGTTCCACACCGCGAATAAGGACAGCTGAGGGTGGGGCTTGACAGAAAATGGCTTTTCCTGTATAATAAATAAAATCATTGCGGGCCGCAACGTTGGTTGCGGCCCCTTTTACGCCGTAATTGTGTGTTTCGGCGAGACAAGGAGGTCAACTGTGTCGGAACGGATCAGAGAGAACAAGATGGGCGTCATGCCGGTGGGAAAGCTGCTGCGGAACATGTCTGTGCCCATGATGTTGGCCATGCTGGTGCAGGCATTGTACAACGTGGTGGACAGCTATTTTGTGGCTAAGATCAGTCAGGATGCCCTCAACGCGGTGGGGATGTCCTTTCCGGTGCAGAATCTGATGATCGCAGTGGGCGTGGGCACTGGCGTGGGCGTCAATGCGCTGCTGTCCCGAAGCCTGGGAGAGAAGGAGTTCGAGACGGCCAACGAGGCCGCCGGAAACGGGATCTTCCTCAGCGTCATCAGTTGCCTCATTTTCATGACGGCGGGGGTGGCAGCGGCCCGGCCCTTCTTTCTGCTCCAGACCGACATTCCTGGCATCGTAGAGCAGGGGACCTCTTATCTCACCATCTGCTGCGGCTGCTCGGTGGGCATGTTTATGGGCGTCATGTTCGATCGCCTGCTCCAGTCCACCGGGAAGACAGCCCTCACCATGGCCACCCAGGGCGTGGGGGCCGTGATCAACATCGTAATGGACCCGGTGCTGATCTTCGGCCTGGGGCCCTTCCCGGAGATGGGGGTAGCGGGCGCCGCCGCCGCCACGGTCATCGGCCAGATCATCGGTGCGGTGATGTCGGTGATCATGAACCTCAGGTTTAATCGTGATCTGACCTTTTCCTTCCACTATCTCAAGCCCAGAAGCCGCGTGATCCGCCGGATCTACGCCGTAGGTATCCCAACCATGGTGATGAACTCCATCGGCTCGGTGATGGTCTTTGGGATGAACAAGATCCTCATCGGATTCACCGACGCGGCCACGGCGGTGTTCAGCGTCTACTTCAAGCTCCAGAGCTTCATCTTTATGCCCGTGTTCGGTCTCAACAACGGCATGGTGCCCATCATTGCCTACAACTACGGCGCCCGGAACCGGGAGCGCATTCTCAAGACCATGAAGCTCTCCGCCATCACCGCCGTGTGCATCATGCTGGCGGGCCTGGCGGCAGCCGAAATTTTCCCGGCCCAGCTTCTGGGGCTCTTCGAGGCTTCCGACGAGATGCTCGCCATCGGTGTGCCCGCGCTGCGTATCATCTGCACCAGCTTCACCTTCGCCGGGTTCGGCATCGTCTCCAGCTCCACCTTCCAGGCGCTGGGACACGGCGTGCTGAGCATGGTGGTCTCCATCATCCGGCAGCTTGTGGTGCTGCTCCCCGTGGCCTTCCTGCTCTCCTTCAGCGGCCGGGTGGAGCTGGTTTGGCTTGCCTTCCCCATCTCCGAGCTCTTCTCGGTGACGCTTTGCGTCCTGTTTACCCGCCACATCATCCGCAATGTGATCGATCCGCTGGGCGCGGAGGGCGGCTCCGAGCCTGCCTGCCCCTGACGGCAAAGCGAAGAAAAGCGCCAGACGGAAACAATTCCGTCGGGCGCTTTCGTCAACTGCCGTTATTTGTGGGCGAACATGATGCCCACTGTGGCGGGTCCGCAGTGGCTGGACACGGTGCTGCCGCAGCGCACCTCCACCACCTCCTGGAAGGGGGCCAGACTGCGAATCTCGTCCATGACCGTCTCTACTGCCTCCCGGGGCGCGTCCGGATGGGCCACACAGCACATGGTGAGATCCAGGTCGTCCCGGCCGGCGATGCGGTCCCGGGCGTAGTCGCACAAGGCTTTGGTGAAGGAGCCGCGGTACTTTTTTCCCACTGCCAGGGCTCCGTCCCTTGCCTCGATGCAGGGCTTGAGCCGCAGCAGGTTGGCTCCCATGGCCGCCACGGCGGAGCAGCGCCCGCCCTTGCAGAGGTAATCCAGACGATCCACGGTGAAGGTGGTCTCCACCCGGGCGGCGTAGTCTTTCATGTACTCCACCACGGCCCTTGGCTCCATGCCCGAAGCTGCGGCAATCGCCCCGGCGACGGCCACCAGACCCTGTCCGGCGGAAAGGGAGCCGCTGTCAATGACGTATACGTTGTCGAACTCCTCTGCGGCGATGCAGGCGTTTTGATAGCAGGCGGACATCTTGGACCCGATGTCCACATTGATGACCGCCTCGTGCAGAGGAGAGAGGCGGGTGAAGCAGTCGTGGAACTCAGCTACGCTGACCGCCGAAGTCTTGGGCAGGTCTCCTCCGGCGTCCACATGGCGGAAGATATCGTCCCGGGAGATCTCCAGCCCGTCCCGATAACCCTTGTCTCCCAGGTTGATGGTCAGCGGAAGGACTTCGATCTGGTAACGCTCCAACAGCTCCGGTGTCAAATCTGCGGTGCTGTCGGTGGTGATTTTGATAGACATAGTTCCGCGTCCTTTCTTTCCCATATTTACGGATTAATTCTACAACTGTCGCCTAAAAAAGTCAATTCCGGTTGTTTCCGGGGTGCGAACATTTTGTAAAAACTTCGCCTTCCCCCCTATGCAAAAATAGAAAACTATATTAAAATAGAACTTGTAATATTATATCCACTGAAGGGGTGTCATCATGTCAAACCCAAAATATAAGCGGGTACTATTGAAGATCAGCGGCGAGGCTCTGGCCGGCGATGCCGGGCGGGGCCTGGATTTTGATGTGATCGGAGAGGTGTGCAAGGTCATTCAGAAGTGCACCGAGGAGGGCGTCCAGGTGGGCATCGTTGTGGGTGGTGGTAATTTCTGGCGCGGCGTCAAGGACGGCGGCGACAAGATGGAGCGCACCCGCGCCGACCACATGGGGATGCTGGCCACCACGCTCAACTGTCTGGCCGTGGCGGACGTGCTGGAGCAGCACGGGGTCGAGGTCCGGGTCCAGACCGCCATTGAGATGCGGGCCATCGCGGAGCCCTATATCCGCTCCCGGGCCATCCGGCATCTGGAGAAGGGGAGAGTGGTCATCTTCGGCTGCGGCACCGGCAACCCGTTCTTCTCTACCGATACCGCCGCGGTGCTCCGGGCCGCCGAGATCGATGCCGATGTGATCCTTCTGGCCAAGAACATCGACGGCATCTATTCTGCCGATCCCAGGAAAGACGCCACCGCGGTGAAGTACGACTCCATTACCTATGATGAGATCCTGGCCCAGCATCTGGAGGTGATGGACTCCACCGCCACATCCCTGTCCATGGACAACAAGATCCCCGTGGTCCTCTTTGCCCTCAAAGATCCGAAGAACATCTACCGGGTGGTCATGGGCGAGAGGATCGGTACGGTCATTAAGGAGGTAAAGTAAGATGCAGGAATTTAACAAGGACTTTGACATCAAGATGCAAAAGACCATCGAAGTGGTGATGAGCGACTTTGCCTCTGTGCGGGCAGGTCGCGCCAACGCTGCCGTTCTGGACAAGATCACCGTGGACTACTATGGTACGCCCACCCCCATCAACCAGGTGGCCGCCATCTCTTCCCCCGATCCCCGCAGCCTGATGATCCAGCCCTGGGACAGCTCCCTGCTGAAGGCCATTGAAAAGGCCATCCAGGTTTCCGACCTGGGCATCAACCCACAAAACGACGGCAAGGTCATCCGCCTTCTTTTTCCGCAGCTCACCGAGGAGCGCCGCAAGGAATTGACCAAACAGGTGAAGAAGTACGCTGAGAACGGCAAGATCGCCGTGCGCAACATCCGCCGGGACGCCATGGAAAAGCTCAAGGCCGCCGAGAAGAAGGGCGACATGACCGAGGATGACCGCAAGGACTGCGAAAAGGAGCTGCAGGACATGACCGACAAGTACTGCAAGCACCTGGATGATCTCTCCGCCAAGAAGGACAAAGAACTCATGGCGGTGTAACGCTGTCAAAGCCAACACAAAGACAAGGACGGATTTCCCACCGGTAAAGCCCGGCGGGAAATCCGTTGCTGTCACAACGGGAGGTTCCGGGAATGCCCCTGTTTGGGAAAAAAGAAGAGACGAAGGTGGATTTCAGCCACCTGCCCCGCCATGTGGCCATCATCATGGACGGAAACGGCCGCTGGGCCAAGAGCCGCGGCCTGCCTCGGACGGCAGGCCATGCCGCAGGGGCGGAGACCTTCCGCACGATTGCCACCTACTGCCGGGAGATCGGCATCTCCTATCTGACCGTCTACGCCTTCTCCACGGAGAACTGGAAGCGGCCGGCGGAGGAGGTCTCCGCCATTATGAAGCTGCTGAAAAAATATCTTATGGAGGCCATCTCCGACATGGAGAAGGAGAAGGTCCGCTTCCGCTTTTTCGGAGATCTCACCCCCCTGACTCCGGAACTGCGGACACTCTGCGAGGAGACGGAGCGCTCCTCGGCCAAGTTTGACGGCTGCCAGGTGAACATCTGCCTCAACTATGGCGGGCGGGATGAGCTCCTGCGGGCGGCCCGCGCATTCGCCGCCGACTGCGCCGCCGGGAAAGACGCACCGGAGAGCCTCACAGACGGGCAATTTTCCGGGTACCTCTGGTCTGCCGGGGTGCCCGATCCCGACCTGGTCATCCGGCCCGGCGGGGAAGTGCGGATCTCCAACTTCCTGCTGTGGCAGTCGGCTTACGCCGAATTTTACTTCACTGATGTGAACTGGCCCGACTTCAGCAAAGAGGAACTGCGCCGTGCTCTGGCGGTCTATCAGAGCCGCTCACGCCGATTTGGAGGGATTTGACTTGCTCAAGCGGATACTGGTAGCTGTGGTTTTTGTTCCCGTCATTTTTTTGGTGCTCTATGCGGCGCCCCCTATCGCACTCTCGATCGCCGTGGCGATCCTCTCCGGGATCGCCGTCTATGAGGCGCTGTGCGCCACCAATTTTCTGAAACACTCCCGGATCGCCGCCTATTCTATTCTGCTGGCGGCGGTGATCCCGTTCTGGGTCTATTACGATGGGCGGCCCCTGCCGGCGCTGTGCGGACTGTTTCTCTACGTGGTGCTCCTCTTCTGTGAGGCCATCGGGAGCCGCAAGCAGGTGGGGCTGGAAAAAATGGGGGGAACCTTCTTCCTTTCCGTAGTCATTCCTTTCTTTTTGTCCTCGTTCCTGCGGATCCGCCACATGGCGGGGTGGGAGTTTTATGTCCTGCTGCCCTTTGTGGCGGCTTTTATGAGCGACGCCTGCGCCCTGTTTGCCGGAATGCTCTTCGGCCGGCACAAGCTGGCCCCGGATCTCTCTCCCAAAAAGACAGTGGAGGGTGCCGTCGGCGGCCTGGCAGGCGCAGTATTGGGTATGATGATTTACGGCCTGGTAGCCCGGGGACTGTTTCACCTGGAAGGGCTCCGATTCTCCGTCCTCATCGTTTACGGTGTTCTGGGGAGCGTGCTGTCCCAGCTGGGGGATCTGTCTTTTTCCTACATCAAGCGGGAATACGGCATCAAGGACTTCGGCAACATCTTGCCCGGACACGGCGGGATCCTCGACCGGTTCGACAGCGTGATCTTCTGCGCGCCCCTCATTGAACTGCTCATCCATCTTCTTCCGGTGGTGAAATAAGAGATGAAAACGATCGCGTTGCTGGGCTCCACCGGCTCTATTGGGCGGCAGTCCCTGGAGGTGGCGGAGACCCTTGGCCTCACCGTCACGGCCCTTACTGCCAACCGCAGTGTGGAGCTGCTGGAGGCGCAGTGCCGAAAATTCCGCCCCCGGCTGGCGGTGTGCATGGACCCGGCGGCCGCCGGGGAACTGAAGCTCCGGCTGGCTGATACCGGTATTCGGGTGGCCGGAGGGATGGAGGGACTTTTGGAGGCCGCCGCTCTGGACGGCACCGACGTGGTGCTCACCGCCGTGATGGGCATGGTGGGGCTTCGCCCCACGCTGGCAGCCCTGGAACTGGGGCGGCGGGTGGCGCTGGCCAACAAGGAGACCCTGGTGTGCGCCGGGGAGCTGGTGATGGAGACGGCCCGCCGCTGCGGCGGGGAGGTGGTGCCCGTGGACTCGGAACACTCCGCCATCTTCCAATGCCTTCAAGGCTGTCGGGACCGGGGAGAGATCCGGAGGCTCATCCTCACCGCTTCCGGCGGCCCCTTTTTCGGGAAAAAGCGGGAGGAGCTGGAGGGGGTGACGGTGGAACAGGCCCTCCGGCATCCCAACTGGTCCATGGGAGCCAAGATCACCGTGGACTCGGCCACCATGATGAACAAGGGCCTGGAGGTCATTGAGGCCATGCGCCTTTACGAGATGCCGCTGGAAAAAATTTCGGTGGTGATCCACCGGGAGAGTATCATTCACTCTTTGGTGGAATACTGTGATAATGCCATCCTCGCGCAGCTGGGTTCGGCGGACATGCGCCTGCCCATCCAGTACGCGCTCACCTGGCCGGAGCGGACCTGCGGCCCCGCCGCGCCCCTGGACCTGCTGAACTGCCCGCCCCTTACGTTCGCACCCCCCGACGAAGAAAATTTCCCCTGCCTGGCGCTGGCCAAGGCAGCCGCCCGGACAGGAGGTACCGCCACCGCCATCCTCAGCGGCGCCAACGAGGCGGCCGTGGGGGACTTTTTGGCGGGGAAGATCGGCTTTGGGGAGATCGTCCGGCGGGTGGCGCGGGCTATGGATGCGGTACCCGCGGTCCAGAGTCCCACCCTGGACGAGATCCTGGCGGCCGACGCCGCCGCCCGAAGAGCGGCGGGGGGGTAACTCTGCGGCGGCCCTGTTCCCTGACGCCCTGCGTATGGAGGTACGACCTTTGGTACTTTATATTCTGATTGCAATCCTCATGTTCGGCATCCTCATAGCCCTGCACGAGTTCGGCCACTTTGCCGCCGCCAAGCTGTGCGGGGTGAAGGTGAACGAATTCTCCATCGGTATGGGCCCCCAGATCGTCCACAGGAAGAAGGGGGAGACCGACTACTCCTTCCGCCTCTTTCCCATCGGCGGGTTCTGCGCCATGGAGGGGGAGGAGGAGGGCGAGTCCGGAGATCCCAGAGCCTTTCCCAACCGGCCCTGGCCCCAGCGGCTGGTCATTTTGCTGGCGGGTGTGTTTATGAATTTTCTCACCGGCTTTGTCATCATTCTCTGCCTCTTTTCTCAGGCAACGGACTTTTATACGCCGGTGATTTCAACTGTTCGAGAGGACGCTTATGCCTACGGCTCCGCACTTCAGCCGGGAGATCGGATCCTGGCCGTGGACGGCCACCCTGTCTATCTCCAGCAGGACGTGTCCTTCTTTCTCAGTCGGGTGAAGGGGGACAGTGTGGATCTGCTGGTGGAGCGGGACGGGGTTCGATACCGCAACCGGGATGTGAAGCTGACCCCCTATACAAATGAGACCACCGGGGAGTCCCAATTTATGCTGGGGATCACCCTCTCCGAGACTGAGCGGGCCACTCTGGGCGTCAAGCTGAAAAATGCCTGGTTCCAGTCGGTGGACTACATCCGTATGGTATGGTACAGCCTGGGCGATCTGATCTCGGGGTCTGTGGGCCTGCGGGATATGTCCGGCCCTCTGGGCATCATCGACATGGTGGGACAGGTGGGGGCCGAGGGGGCCGAGGCAGCCGAGGCGGCGGGCACCTCCGCGTTTTTGGGAGCGCTGGTGAATATTCTGAGTCTGGTGTCCTTTATTTCCATCAACCTCTCGGTGATGAACCTGCTGCCCATCCCCGCCTTGGACGGGGGGCAGATCCTTTTCATGGCGGTGAACGGCGTCTATACCGGCCTGACCCGGAAGAAGCTGGATCCCAAGTACCAGAGCGCGGTGAGCACCGTCGGATTCATCTGCCTCATGCTGCTGATGGCGGCGGTGACGGTCAGCGATATTCTCAAAAAGTTTGGAGTGTGACGGACTTGACACGACAGATCCATGTGGGCGGCGTGGCGGTGGGGGGCGGCGCTCCGGTCACCATCCAGTCCATGACCAACACCCCCACCCACGACGTGGAGGCCACCGTGGCCCAGATCAGGCGCCTGGAAGAGGCCGGATGCGAGATCATCCGGGTGGCCGTCCCCGATCAGAGGGCAGCCGAGGCGGTGGGGGCCATCCGTGCCGCCATCTCCATCCCGCTGGTGGTAGACATCCACTTCGACTACAGACTGGCGCTGGAGTGCGTCCGGCAGGGCTGTGACGCGGTGCGGATCAACCCCGGCAACATCGGCGGACCGGATCGGGTGGCCGCTGTGGCGGATGCCTGTAAAGCGAAAAGACTTCCAATCCGAATCGGCGTCAACGGGGGCTCTCTGGAGAAGCCCCTGCTGGCCAGATTCGGGGGCGTGACGCCGGAAGCCCTGGTGGAGAGCGCCTTTGGACATATCAAGCTGCTGGAGGACTGCGGGTTTCGGGACATCTGCGTCTCGTTGAAATCCTCCTCCGTGCCCGTAACTATGCGGGCCTATCAGCTGATGAGTACGAAAAGTGATTATCCTTTACATATTGGGGTCACTGAGACGGGGACCCTTCGCATGGGTACCCTGAAGTCCGCGGTGGGCATCGGCGGGCTGCTGGCTCTGGGCATCGGGGACACCATGCGGGTCTCCCTCTCCGCCGACCCGGTGGAGGAGGTCCGTGCCGCCCGGGAGATCCTGAAGGCCGCCGGCGTGCGGCGGGAGGGGCCGGAGCTCATCTCCTGTCCCACCTGCGGCCGGACCCGGGTGGATCTCATCGCCCTGGTTGGGGAAGTGGAGGAGCGGCTCAAGCGCGTGGACAAGCCCATCACCGTGGCGGTGATGGGCTGCGCGGTGAACGGCCCCGGCGAGGCCGCCGCCGCCGATGTGGGGATCGCCGGCGGCGTGGGGGAGGGGCTGCTCTTCCGAAAGGGAGAGATCGTGAAAAAAGTTCCCCAGGAGCGGCTGGTGGACGAGCTGTTTGCCCTGATCGCAGAACTTTGACCTTGGATGTGTGAGTGCTCATGACGCAAAAGATACCGTTTTTAACTTTATTTTCCGCATTGAACGCCCAGCCGGAGGTGGCCGGACTGGTCTCCGGCTGGTGCGTGACAGGGGCGGAAATCGACAAGAGGAGCCGGGCCATTCAGGCCCGGGTCCTCTGTCCTGTTTTTCCGGCGGAGGAGCTTCGCCGGAAGGTGGAGACCGCTCTGGTCCGGGCCTATCAGGCGGAGCGGGTGGAACTGGAGCTGACGGCGGAGGCCGCGCCCCCGGAGGAGCACCCTCTGCCGGAGCCGCCCCCCGAGCTGGGGGTTTCTCTCCCGGAACCCCCGGCGGAACCGGAAACGCCTGCCCCACCGGCGGAGGATCCCGCCATGGAGGCCTTCCGCCGCACCGAGGAGATCCGCCGCCAGGCCCTCCGTTCCCTGAAAATTGCCCGGCCCAGAGAGAAGAAGCAGGGGGGAAAGAAGGCCCGGCTCATCTTCGGCCAGCATGAGATCAAAAAAGACCCGATCCCCATGTCGGAGCTCAATCTGGACATGGGCACGGTGGTGGTGAAGGGCGATGTGTTCTCAGTGGAGAACAAGGAGCTGACCCGGCGGAAGGCCTGGGTGGTCAGCTTCGACGTCACCGACTATACCGGTTCGGTACGGATCAGCAAGTTTTTCCCCGGGGACGAGGGGAAGGCCCTGGTGGACAGTATCCACGAGGGGATGCACATTCTCGTCCAGGGCAGGCTCAACCTGGACCGTTTTACAAACGACATGGTGCTGGAGCCCTATGCCGTCATGGAAGGGGAGCGGGAGGAGCGGAAGGACACCGCGCCCGAAAAGCGGGTGGAGCTCCATCTCCATACCACCATGTCCAGCATGGACGCCCTCACCCCCACCGGAGCGGCGGTGAAGCGGGCGGAGCAGTGGGGGCACCGGGCGGTGGCCATCACCGACCACGGGGTGGCCCAGTCCTTCCCGGACGCCTGGCACGCGGCCAAGAAGATCAAAGTCCTCTACGGCGTGGAGGCCTACTTCATCAACGACGTGGACGACCGGGTGGTGGTGCACGGCCCAGCCGAGCAGGACTTCCACGGAGAGATCGTCTGCTTCGACATTGAGACCACCGGCCTGAGCAAGCGGGACGACCTCATCATCGAGATCGGCGCGGTGGTCCTCCGGGACGGGCAGGTGTGCGAGGCCTTCAACACCTTCGTCAGCCCCGGGCGGAAGCTCTCCCGCCAGATCGTGGAGCTCACCGGCATCACCGACAAGATGCTGGAGGGGGCCCCCGGGCAGGCCGAGGCCATCGACGCCTTCCTGACCTTTGCCGCAGGACGGCCCCTGGCCGCCCACAACGCCGAGTTCGACATGGGCTTCATCGCCGAGGGCTGCCGCCGGATGGGGAGACCCTTTTCCAACACCGCGCTGGACTCTCTCATCCTGGCCCAGAACCTGCTGCCCGATCTGGGAAAATACAAGCTGGACATCGTGGCCGCGCGGCTCAACCTGCCCGCCTTCAACCACCACCGGGCCAGCGACGATGCCGCCACGGTGGCCTATATGCTCATTCCCTTTTTCCAGATGCTGGACGACATGGGGGTCCATACCCTCCAGGCCATCAACCCGGCCATGGTCGCTCTCCGGGGCAAGGGCAAGGCCCGGCGGCAGCCCAAGCACCTCATCGTGCTGGCCAAGAACCAGCAGGGGCTGCGGAACCTCTACCGCCTCATCTCCGACGCCCATCTGAAACACTACAAGCGCTATCCCATCATGCCCAAGAGTGAGATCGACAAGTTCCGGGAGGGGCTGATCATCGGCTCCGCCTGTCAGGCGGGGGAGCTTTACGAGGCTGTCTCCAAGCGGAAGGACTGGGAGGAGCTCAAGCGCATCGCCTCCTGGTACGACTTTTTGGAGATCCAGCCCCTGTGCAACAACTTTTTTATGCTCCGCAGGGGGATGGTCCGCTCGGAGGAGGAGCTCCGGGAGTTCAACCGCACCATCCTGGCCCTGGGAAAGGAGCTGGACAAGCCGGTGTGCGCCACCGGCGACGTGCATTTCATGGACCCCAAGGACGAGGTCTACCGCCACGTCCTGCTGGACTCCAAGGGCTTTGAGGACTGCGACGAGCCGCTGCCCATCTACTTCAAGACCACCGACGAAATGCTGAGAGAGTTTGCCTACCTGGGCAAGGACGACTGCTACGACGTGGTCATCCGCTATCCCAATCTGGTGGCCGACTGGTGCGAGCGGATGGACCCGCTGCCTCAGGGCCTCTTCGCCCCCAAGCTGGAGAACTCGGCCGGGGAGCTGGAGAGCCTGGTCTACAACAAGGCCCATGAGCTCTACGGGGAGGAGCTGCCCCAGATTGTCCAGGACCGGATCGACCTGGAGCTGCCCGGCATCATCAAGCGCAAGTACGACGTCATCTACATGTCGGCCCAGAAGCTGGTTCAGAACTCTCTGGAGCACGGCTATCTGGTGGGTTCCCGGGGCTCGGTAGGCTCCTCCATCGTGGCCTTTCTCTCGGGCATCACCGAGGTCAACTCCCTGCCCGCCCACTACCGCTGCCCCCAGTGCCGCCACAGCGACTTTGACGCCGGGAAGGACTATGGCTGCGGGGCGGACATGCCGGACGCCGTGTGCCCGGTGTGCGGGACGAAGTACGTCAAGGACGGCTTCAATATCCCCTTCGAGACCTTCCTGGGCTTCGGCGGCGACAAGGTTCCCGACATCGACCTGAACTTCTCCGGCGAATACCAGTCCAAGGCCCACCGCTACACCTTTGAGCTCTTCGGGGAAAGCCACGTATTCCGGGCGGGCACCATCGGTACGGTGGCAGAAAAGACCGCCTTCGGCTATGTGAAGAAGTACCTGGAAAAGCGGGGGATGCACGTCACCCGGGCGGAGGAGAACCGTCTGGCCAAGGGCTGCACCGGGGTCAAGCGCACCACCGGCCAGCACCCCGGCGGCATGGTGGTCATTCCCCAGGACCGGGAGATCTATGACTTCTGTCCGGTGCAGCACCCCGCGGACGACACCTCCACCGACATCGTCACCACCCACTTCGAATATCACTCCATGGAGTCCAACCTCCTCAAGCTGGACATGCTGGGGCACGATGACCCCACCATGATCCGGATGCTGGAGGACCTGACGGGGGTCAACGCCCGGACGGATATCTCCCTGGACGACGCCGACACCATGAGCCTCTTCACCTCCTCGGAGAAGCTGGGCTATGTGGACGATCCGGTGCTGGGCCCAACGGGGGCCGTGGCCATTCCGGAGTTCAACACCCGGTTCACCCGCGGCATGCTCATGGACACCCAGCCGGAGGACTTCAACACTCTGGTGCGGCTGTCCGGCTTTTCCCACGGCACCGACGTGTGGGCGGGCAACGCCCGGGACCTGATCCTGGCGGGCACCGCCACCGTTCTGGAGACGGTGGGCTGCCGCGACGACATCATGCTCTACCTCATGCAGCAGGGGATGGAGCCCAAGGTGGCCTTCAAGATCATGGAGGCGGTTCGAAAGGGCAAGGTGAAGAAGGGAGGCTTCCAGGACGGCTGGGTGGAGGACATGAAGAGCCACGGTGTGCCCGACTGGTACATCGACTCCCTGGCCAAGATCGGCTACCTGTTCCCCAAGGCCCACGCGGTGGCCTACGTTATGATGGCCTTCCGCATCGCCTGGTTCAAGGTCCACCGGCCCCTGGCCTTCTACGCCGCCTTCTTCTCTATCCGGGCCAAGGCCTTTGACGCCACCATCATGTGTCAGGGCATGGAGCTGGTGAAGAGCAAGATGAAGGAGATCAAGGCCAAGATGGACGACAAGTCCGCCTCCGCTGTGGAGGAGGACACCTACACCACCCTGGAGGTGGTCTACGAGTTTTACCTGCGGGGGCTGACCTTCCGCAACGTGGATCTCTACCGCTCCCAGTCGGTCTGCTTTGTGCTGGACGGGGACAACGCCCTCATTCCGCCCTTTACCTCCATTCCGGGCCTGGGGGAGACGGCGGCCCAATCCATTGTTGAACAGCGGGTGGGAAAGGAGTTTGTGTCCATCGAGGAGTTCTCCGAGGCCTGCCCCAAGGTCTCCAAGACCCATATTGAGCAGCTCAAGGCCGCCGGGGCCTTCGACGACATGCCGGAGACCAGCCAGATCACCCTGTTTTAAGGAAAGATCTCAAAGAGCGTTCACGCCCGCTGGGCGTGAACGCTCTTTTTACTTTTCTCTGTGAAAGAAGAAAAGCATTAAAGGGGGTGAGACCATGGATGATCATGCGTCCATTTTAGCGGTGTCCCACAGGGAGTTTAAATACTTGCTCTCTCCCACGGACCGACTGTTTCTGCTGGATGCGCTGGATCGCTTGTTGATCCCGGATGCATACGGCGGTTGCAATGGCCAAATTTGAGATGAAAAGAAACACTGCGGGAGGGAAACAAAAGAGAGCGTCATCATTTCACAGGAAGATGCTATACGGGTGCTGAGGCGGGAGTACACGGCGCTACTGCGCTATGACAGTATGCTTATGACCTGATGACGACGCAGGTTTATCGCCCTGTCTCTTTGGCCGAGTATGACCGGCGGGCGTATAGGGCAGTGTTCATAAAACAGCGAATCCTCCATATGCCTGCAAGCATACGGAGGATTGTTTTCTACATATAATTAATGCAAACTTGCTGGCGGCGAACGGTTTGTCAGAACCGTTCGCGGACGGCAAGTCCACAGGGGATAGCCGCTTTAGCGGCGCAAGGGGGTGTAGCCGCCTTGACGGAACGAAGTGATGCAACTTCGCAGTCAAGCAGTTTTCTTCTGCTGACGGAGAATAAAGCTCCGTAGGACGCACTACCCTCGATAGAGAGTATAGAAGTGCGCCCTTCGTTTCTAAAGGAATTTTTGCTCTGGCTTAACTCCCCGACAAATCAGAAGTTGTCATTCAGATTTGAATTTGAAATTCTCTGAACTCAAACAGTCCGTTTCCTTGTTTGAGTTGTCCGTTTCTCACTAATTGTGCAAATCCAGCTTCGATTTCGTTTATCAATGAAACAGGAATGTTCAGCTCGTGATGACCAGGCATAATCTTTTCTATTCTGTATTTCTGCACTCGTTTTACAGAGTGATAGAAAAGCTGCGGATCAGTGGTTGGATAAAAGGCGTAAAGGCATCCCTTGTAAATCAAATCACCGGAATACAGGTATTTTCGCCCCGGTTCATAAAAGCAACAATGTCCGGGAGAGTGTCCCGGCGTGTGGATAACCTGAATTTTCCGCCCGCCCAAATCCAACCAATCGCCATCGTGCAGAATCCTTTGCGGCTCACCCCGAAAAATCTGATAAGCATCAATATTAAACTCTGTCGGAAAATTACATGGAACCTTTGTCAGATTATTCTTAACAACTTGCAGCGGTATGGGGAACTTGACGGATAGCCAATCCATTTCCTTCTCATGTACGGCAATATTATCAAAATATTTATGACCGCCGATATGATCCCAGTGAATATGAGTTGTAACCGCCATAATGGGCAATCTTGTTAAGGAATCTACGATTTTTCTAATGTTGGAAACGCCCAAACCGGTATCAATGAGGACTGCACTTTCCTGACCACATAACAGATAGCAGTGCGTTTCTTCCCAATGCTTATATTCACTAATCGCAAATGTTTGGGAATCAATTTCTTCAACGGTAAACCAATCACTCATATACTATGCTCGCCTCTATAAATTCCGGCTTGTCGTTCTCTTTACTTGTGCAAATTATACCATAAAACCAGTGAACAATTCTACCACAACTTTGGCAAGATATGAGAAAAGTCTGAACAGTTTTTCTGCCCGGACTTCCTCGCTCAATCGTAAATCAATTCCATTTTCACAGTTTCTTCTGCCTGTGCCTTGCAAGCGTTCATCTACCGTACCCATTCCATTTGGTTTTCGGCTTTCAGTCGCTCGGTCGCACTGCTTCGTCAATCTCTGCGCAATGCTGTTTTACAGACACTGCCCAATACGCACCCCGGCTTCAATACCCGCATTACCCTGGACAACAATTTGCGCTGTTGTAACTTTTGCTTTGACCTGTTCCGTCCCCAGTTGAATTGCAAAAAGACGTTTCCTTCCGACCAAACAATTTTAGAGGTCAAATTTGACCGATTTTTGTTCCGACGGATCCAGGAGGTTTTGGTACAGTGCGATCTGACGGGGAAGCCCCCCAGCAAGTTCGGAAGTTCCCGGGCTGTTTTAAAAAAATTTTATAGTTAAGGAAGGAAATAGGACAATGTCTGATTACCTGCAGGCATTTTTGGACGCCCTTCTGAACAGCCGTTTCCCAATGCAGACGGTGGACTTTCTGCTGCTTGGGCTGGCCGCCGCCCTGGTTCTTTCGGCTGTCATATGGGGGGCTTACCGCATGGACCTCATCTAGTCCAACCTTGCCCTGTCCCTGGGGCATTATATTGCCGGGAAAGAGCTGGATCAAGATGCACCGTGTGGCCTATGGGATGAAACGAAACTGCAGCCGCTGGAGAAGATGCTTTGCAATGATTCCACCCGGATGGAAATTTTAAGAGTCCAGGAGGCCCCGGCAGATGACCGAAAAAATTTAAAAGAAGAAAAATTTGATGGCATGGAGGATGCTGAAAAAGCCGAAGAGGCGCAGATAGACGCAGAGGAGGATCCGAAAAAAACGGAAACCGAAAAAGATGCCGATTAAAAATAAAAAGGACGAGGAATTGCGCAAAACAGAAATTCCTTGTCCTTTTTTACGAAACCGTTTTTATTCAGCCCCAGTTTCGCATCTGGAGCAGACATGTTTTTCCCAATTTCGGATAGAGGGGAAAGAAGCTGGTTATCCTACTTCGGAACGGGGATTCAGCTGTGCTTGTTCCGGTCATGGACCTGGTCGCAGTACGCGCAGCGGTATAGACCCCGCTCGCGGTCCGCCAGGTGAAACACATGGGGCAGTTCCTGCTCCACGGAGGTGATGCAGCGGGGATTGGTGCAGCGGATGATGTCGGTGACGGTGGCGGGCAGCTTGAGCTGTTTTTTCTCCACGATCCGGCCGCCGTCGATGATGTTGACGGTGATGTTGGGGTCGATGAACCCCAGGGCGTCCAGATCGAGGTCGATCCGGTCCTCGATCTTCATGATGTCCTTGCGGCCCGTCTTGCCGCTGCGGGCGTTTTTAATGATGGCTACGCAGCAGTCCAGCCTGTCCAGACCCAGGACCTTATAGATCTCCATGCTCCGGCCGGCCTCAATGTGGTCGATGACCAGCCCACGCTCTACGCTGTCTACGTTCATCTTATTCCACCTCCAAAAGGGTCAGAATGAGGGCCATGCGGACGTATTTGCCGAACAGCACCTGCTGGAAATACCGGGCCCGGGGATCGTCGTCCACCTCGGGGGCGATCTCGTTGACCCGGGGGAGGGGGTGGAGGACGATCATGTCCTCTTTGGCCAGCGCCATCTTCCCGTTGTTGAGGATGTAGCTGTCCCGCAGGCGGATGTAATCCTCCTCGTTGAAGAACCGCTCCCGCTGCACCCGAGTCATGTAGAGCACATCCATCTCTCCGATGGCCTCCTCCAGACGCTCCACCTCCTGGAAGTCGAAACCGCCGGCGACAAGGTCGTCCCGGATGTAGTCGGGCACCCGGAGCTCCGGGGGGCTCACCAGCAGGAAGCGGACGCCGGTATAGCGGCACATGGCCTTGATGAGGGAATGGACGGTGCGTCCGAACTTCAGATCGCCGCACAGACCCACCGTCATGTGATCCAGGCGGCCCTTCAGCCGGTGGATGGTCAATAGATCGGTGAGGGTCTGGGTGGGGTGGTGATGTCCGCCGTCGCCGGCGTTGATAACTGGGACCGTGGCCTTGGCGGCCGCCACCGTGGCGGCGCCCTCCTTGGGATGGCGCATGGCGATGATGTCGGCATAGCAGGAGACCACCCGGGCGGTGTCCGCCACCGTCTCACCTTTGGAGGCCGAAGAGGAATCGGCCGAAGAAAAACCCAATACGCCGCCCCCGAGTTCCAGCATTGCTGCCTCAAAACTCAAACGGGTGCGGGTACTGGGTTCAAAAAATAAGGTTGCGATCTTCTTTCCGTCACACTTATGGGAAAACGCCTTGGGATCGTCTATGATGCGGTCTGCCAACGCCAGGAGCCGGTCGGTCTCTTCCACCGAAAGGTCCATGGGACTGATCAAATGTCGCACGCTCATTCCTCCGTTCGTTTGTATTCCGTAATAGGATACACAAGGCAGGAAGAAAAAGCAAGAAGAAAAATTTTCTATTTACAAGTAATTTTTTGGAGGAAATCACATGTATAAAAAGGACTTTATCGATACCAACGATTTCACCCGGGAAGAGCTGCTGGACATGATCGGCCTGTCTCTGGAGATCAAGAAGGCCATCAAGGCGGGCTATTATCCTCCCCTCATGAAGGATATGAACCTGGCTATGATCTTTCAGCAGTCCTCCACCCGTACCCGTGTATCCTTTGAGACGGCCATGAGCCAGTTGGGCGGCCACGCCCAGTATCTGGGACCGGGCATGATCCAGCTGGGCGGCCACGAGACAATCGGAGACACGGGCAAGGTGCTCTCCCACCTGGTGGATGTGGTGATGGCCCGCGTCATCGACCACAAGACCATTGTGGAGCTGGCCAACGCCTGCTCTGTCCCTGTTCTCAACGGCATGTCCGACTACAACCACCCCACCCAGGAGATCGGCGACATGTGCACCATCTTTGAAAACCTGCCCCGGGGCAAGAAGCCCGAGGAGTGCAAGGTCGTGTTCGTGGGCGACGGCACCCAGGTGTGCGCCTCTCTGGGCTTTATCACCACCAAGCTGGGGATGCACTTCGTCCACTACGGCCCTAAGAGCAATCAGCTCAATGAGGAGCACAAGGCCATTCTGGAGGCAAACTGCAAGCTCTCCGGCGGCACCTGGGAGGTCACCGACGACCGCTCCAGCGTCCGGGGCGCCGACTTCATCTACACCGACGTCTGGTACGGCCTCTACGAAAATGAGACCCCCAAGGAGGAGCGTGTACGGGTGTTCCACGACTATCAGGTCAACCGGGACCTGATGCAGCTGGGCAACATTGGCTGCAAATTCATGCACTGCCTCCCCGCCACCCGGGGTGAGGACGTCACCGACGAGGTGGCCGACTCCGCTTCCTCCCTGTGCTGGGAGGAAGCCGGCAACCGCCTGACCGCCATGCGCGGCCTGCTGGTCTATTTCACCCGCTGCCGTAAGGGGTACAGCGAGCTTCAGATCGCCGCGGCCAAGGAAGAGCTGGATGCCTTCCTGGCCGAGCGTATTTACTGCCGCTGAGTCTAGATTTTAGATGCCGGGCCCCGCAGCCGGAAGGGTGCGGGGCGGCATAGAAAAGAGCTGACAAAATGGACAAGAAAAAATTCCGCCTGACCGACGTGATCCTGTCGGTCATCTGCGTGGTCTTTGTGGCCGAGGCCGCCGCCCCGGTGGCCGCCCTGGGCAACAGCCAGTATTTCTGGTGGATCTTTATGATGATCGCCTTCCTGGTGCCATACGGCCTCATCGCCTCCGAGCTGGGCACCACCTATCAGGGGGACGGCGGGCTCTACGACTGGATCAACAAGGCGTTTCCCGGCACCAAGTGGGGCGCCCGCGCCTCCTGGTACTACTGGGTCAACTTCCCCCTGTGGATGGCCTCTCTGGCGGTGATGTGCCCCGGACTCATCACTCTCATCACCGGCTGGGAGATGGGACCCTTCGCTGCCATTGTCATTGAGCTGGCCTTTGTGTGGCTGGTGACTCTCATCGCCTGCTACCCGGTGTGCGACAACATCATGATCCTCAATATCGCCGCCGTCATCAAGGTGTTTTTGGCCATTCTGGTGGGTGTGATGGGCGTGTGGTACGTCATCCGCAACGGCTTTGTCAACAACATGGCTCCCCGCACGTTCCTGCCCTCCTTTGACCTGAGAAGTCTCTCTTTTATCTCGGTCATCATCTTCAACTTCCTGGGCTTTGAGATCGTGTGCACCTACTCCGACAGTATGAGCGATCCCAAAAAGCAGATTCCCCAGGCCATTGTGGCGGGCGGAATTGTCATTGCCGCCATCTATCTGTTCTCCGGCTTCGGCATTGGAGCGGCCATCCCCACCGCCGAGATCAGCAGCGACTCCGGGCTCATTGACGCCGTGGCTCTCATCAGCGGGCAGACGGGCGGCCTGCTCATCGGCGGCGTGGCCCTGCTCTTCCTTGTCACCCTGTTCGGCAACATGATCTCCTGGTCCATGGGCGTCAACTCCACAGCTGCCTATGCCGCCGACAACGGGGACATGCCCCGGGTTTTTACCCGGCGCTGGTCCAAAAACGACATGCCCGTCGGATCTGCGGTCATGAGCGGCATCGTGGCCTCTCTGGTGTGCCTGCTGGGCGTTTTCATGGACCTGTTTTTCCCGGATTCCTCACTCTTCTGGAGCTTCTTTGCCCTCAATCTGGTCATGTTCCTGCTGAGCTATCTGCCAGTGTTTCCGGCCTTCCTGCGGCTGAGAAAGATTGACCCGGATACACCCCGGCCCTTCCGGGTCCCCGGCGGGGGCGGCTGGCTGGCGGTGCTGGCATGGGTGCCCATGGTGCTCATTGTCATTTCGATCCTGTTCACCGGCGTGCCCCTGACGGCGGAAGAGGTGTCGGAGAAGGCCCCCATCCTCATCGGCTCCCTCATTTTCCTGGCGCTGGGAGAGATTTTGATCGCCCTGCGGGGCGGAAAGAAACACGCAAATTAACCATTTCAGGAGGTTTGATTATGGCAAAACGTATCATTGGCACTACGCCCAAGCAGGACGGCTACCGGATGCCGGCAGAGTATGAGAAGCAGACCGGCGCATGGATGATCTGGCCCGAGCGCAACGACAACTGGCGGGGAGGCGCGAAGCCTGCTCAGGCGGTCTTTGCCGAGGTGGCCAAGGCCATCGCGGAGTTTGAGGACATGACGGTGCTGGTCTCGCCCGCCCAGTACCAGAACGCCCGGGCCCGCCTGCCCGAAAAAATTCGGGTGATCGAGATGGTGAATGACGACGCCTGGGTCCGGGACTGCGGTCCCACTTTCCTCATTAACGACAAGGGCGGCCTGCGGGCGGTGGACTGGGAATTCAACGCCTGGGGCGGCCTGGTGGACGGACTCTATTTCCCTTGGGCCAATGACGACCAGATCGCCCGGAAGGTCTGCGAGATCGAGGGGGTGGACTCCTACCGCACCGAGGGCTTTGTGCTGGAGGGCGGCTCCATCCATGTGGATGGCGAGGGTACGGTGATGACCACCGAGATGTGTCTGCTCTCCGAGGGCAGAAACCCCCACATGAGCAAGACGGAGATCGAGCAGATGCTCTGTGACTACCTCAACTGCGAGAAGGTCATCTGGATCAAGGACGGCATCGACCCCGACGAGACCAACGGCCACATCGACGACGTGGCCTGCTTTGTGGCCCCCGGCGAGGTGGCCTGCATCTGGACGGAGGACCCGTCGAACCCATTCTATCGGGAGGCACAGGAGGCCTACAAGACCCTCTCCGAGGCCACCGATGCCAAGGGCCGGAAGCTGAAGATCCACAAGCTCTGCCTGACGGAAAAGCCCTGCCTGCTGGAAGGGGCGGAGACCATCGACGCTGTGGAGGGCACCATCCCCCGGGAGAACGGGGAGATCAGCATTGCCTCCTATATGAACTTCCTCATCATCAACGGCGCCATCATTCTTCCACAGTACGGCGACGCCAACGATGCTCTGGCCGTCCAGCAGGTTCAGGAGATGTTCCCAGACCGGAAGGTGGTGGGAGTGATGACCAAAGAGGTGGCCTTCGGAGGCGGCAACATCCACTGCATCACCCAGCAGCAGCCTGACCCCAAGCGCTGAAGCAGGGGGTGGGAAGATGTCAAGAATCGTGATCGCCCTTGGCGGAAACGCCTTGGGAAATACCCCGGCTGAGCAGATGGAACGGCTGAGCGAGGCGGCTCCCTCCCTGGTGGGACTCATCAAGCAGGGTCATGAGATCATCGTCAGCCACGGAAACGGCCCCCAGGTGGGGATGATCAAACTGGCCTTTGACAGCGCCTCGGCCGCCGGGGACAAGGTGGCCTCCATGGCACTGCCCGAGTGCACCGCCATGAGCCAGGGTTATATCGGCGCCCACCTGCAAAACGCCATTTTGCGGGAAGTGCGGAAAGAGGGCATGCCATGGTACGCCGCCACGGTGGTGACGCAGGTGGTGGTGGATGAGAAGGATCCCGCTTTCCAGAAGCCCACCAAGCCCATCGGCGCATTCTACGACGAGCAGACCGCCCGGGCTCGGATGAAGGCAGATCCCAGTGCAGTCTACGCCGAGGACGCCGGGCGGGGCTGGCGGCAGATGGTGGCTTCGCCCAAGCCGGTGGACATCGTGGAGAAGGAGTCCATCCTGAATCTGCTGGACCATGAGTTTATTGTCATTGCCTGCGGCGGCGGCGGTGTGCCGGTGGTGAAGAAGGGCAACGGGGACTATGTGACCGTCCCCGCTGTCATTGATAAGGATTTCGCCTCGGCCAAGCTGGCCGAGCTGGTGGGCGCGGACTATCTCTTCATCCTCACCGCCGTGGACCGGGTGGCCATCCGCTACGGCACGCCCCAGCAGGAGGATCTGGCCGAGCTGACGGTGGAGGAGGCCAAGCGCTACTGCGACGAGGGCCACTTTGCCCCCGGCTCCATGCTGCCCAAGGTGCAGGCCGCCATCTCCTTCGCCCAGTCCGGCCCGGGACGGCGGGCAGTCATCGCCTCGCTGGAAAAGGCTCCCCTCGCCATGAAGGGGGAGAGCGGCACCATGATCCACGCCTGATCAAATCTGTTCAACACCCCCCGACACAGGAAGAGAAGCCTGTGTCGGGGGGTGTTTGTCCAACCTTTGGGTTGCGCCCGGAGGAAAGAAATGATAAAATATATTTATCTGTGGCTAAAGGGGAGAAGGCACGTGATTATTCTGGGGATCGACCCCGGTTTTGCCATCGTGGGCTTCGGCGTGCTCCGCTCTGAACCTGGACAGCAGAGGCTGCTGTCCTGCGGTGCCATCACCACCCCGGCGGGCCAGCCGCTGCCCGCGCGGCTCCTCCAGATCGAGAACGATATGGCCCAGCTACTGGAGACCTTCCGGCCGGACGCCATGGCGGTGGAGGAACTCTTTTTTAATAACAACATCACCACCGGAATCGGCGTGGCTCAGGCCCGGGGCGTGATCCTTGCCGCCGCCGAGCGGGCGGGGGTGCCCATCTTTGAGTACAGCCCCTCCGAGGTAAAGCTGGCGGTGGTGGGGTACGGGAAGGCGGAGAAGCGGCAGGTCATGGACATGACAAAACGCCTGCTGCGCCTGAAGGCCGTCCCCAAGCCGGACGACGCCGCCGACGCGGTGGCCATCGCCCTGTGCCACGCCCGCTCCAACACCTCCCGGCTCCAGAGCCCCGACGCGGCGCGGCCGGGCTGCGGGCGATACGCGGTGCGAAAGGAATAGGAGAGAGAATATGTATTATTACGTCAGCGGCACGGTGGCCCACACGGCCCCCTATCTGGCCGTCATTGACTGCGGCGGGGTGGGCTACGCCTGCCGGACGACTTCCGTCACTCTGGCCGCTCTCGAGCGGGGGAAGGCGGCGAAGCTTTACACCTATCTGAACGTCCGGGAGGACGCCATGGAGCTCTACGGCTTTGCCACGGAGTCCGAGCTTGGCTGCTTTAAAATGCTCATCGGGGTGTCCGGCGTGGGGCCCAAGGCGGCGCTGTCCATCCTGTCGTCGTCCACAGCGGATCAGCTGGCACTGGCCATCATCACGGGGGATGAAAAGACCCTCACCGTGGCCCCCGGCATCGGCAAGAAGATCGCCCAGCGGATCATTCTGGAGCTCAAGGACAAGCTGGCCAAGGGCCAGCTGAGCGGCATGGCGGGGGAGGCTTACGGCGGCGCCGGCGTGACCGTCATCCCGGAGAACAAGTCCAGCGAGGCCGCGGCGGCCCTGGCGGTGCTGGGGTACAGCCAGAGCGAGACCGCCGCGGCCCTCAAGGGGATCGATCTGGACAGCCTCACCCTGGAACAGGTCATCAAGCAGGCCCTGAAAAAGATGGTGAAATAATGGCAAAGTACGAAAGCCGCCTGCACGGCGATTTTGATGCGGTTTTGGACCGATTGGAGCAGGGGATCCTGGCGGGGAGCATGTCGGCCTCCTATGAGGACGGCAGCGACTATGAATCCGGGAATTTTCGCTGTGCCGTCCGGGTCTATGAGCGATACAGCTTCCTGGGCGGCAACCGGGTAAGCCTTTCCATGACGCTGATGGGGGAGGGGGAGGAGCTGTTCCTTTCAGGCATTACCTCGGGGGGCAGTCAGGCAATCTTTCTTAAGATGAACACCTTTGGAGAAGAGACTTTTCTGGACACCTTGGTGGAACTTGTCCAGGCGTATCAGACAGAAACGAGGTGGGACGGGTGAGCATCGATTTTTCCGACAGCGGCTTCGAGACGGAAGAACCCCTGGTGGCCACCACGCTGACCCGGGACGACGAAAACGAGGGCTCTCTGCGGCCCCAGGCACTCACGGAATACATCGGCCAGGAAAAGGCCAAGGGGAATCTGGACGTCTTTATCCAGGCCGCGAAAATGCGCAATGAGCCGCTGGACCACGTGCTGCTCCACGGCCCCCCGGGGCTGGGCAAGACCACGCTGGCCGGCATCATTGCCAACGAGATGGGGGTCAACATCCGCATCACCTCCGGCCCCGCCATCGAAAAGCCTGGGGATCTGGCGGCCCTGCTGACCAACCTGGCCGAGAACGACATCCTCTTCGTGGATGAGATCCACCGGCTCAACCGTCAGGTGGAGGAGATCCTCTATCCCGCCATGGAGGACTACGCCATCGACATCATCATCGGCAAGGGCCCGTCGGCCAATTCCATCCGGCTGGATCTGCCCAAATTCACCCTCATCGGAGCCACAACCCGGGCCGGGCAGCTCTCAGCGCCCCTCCGGGACCGGTTCGGCGTTACCCTCCGGCTGGAGCTCTACACCCCGGAGGAGCTGCAAAAGATCGTTACCCGCTCCGCCGCCATTTTGAATGTGCCCATCGAAGGGGACGGCGCCATGGAGATCGCCCGGCGGAGCCGGGGAACGCCCCGGATCGCCAACCGGATGCTCCGTCGGGTCCGGGACTTTGCCCAGGTCCGGGCCGGTGGAGTCATCACCCGGGGCGTGGCCGACGAAGCCCTGTCCGCCCTGGAGGTGGATCACCTGGGCCTGGATGCGGTGGATCGCCGGATGCTGGGCAGCATCATCGAAAATTACCGGGGCGGCCCGGTGGGGCTGGAGACGCTGGCCGCCACCATCAACGAAGAGGCCGTCACCCTGGAGGATGTGTATGAGCCGTACCTCATGCAGCTGGGCTTCCTCACCCGCACCCCCCGGGGCCGGTGCGTGACGCCCAAGGCCTACGAACACCTTGGCATCGCTTTTCTGGGCGGCGAGCAGCTGACCCTCTGAAACCAGAATATGACCTGACGGAAAGGAACCTCAAATATGGGTAAACTGTTTGGAACCGACGGCATCCGCGGTGTCGTCAACGAGAACCTGAACGCCGAGCTGGCCTTCGAGGTAGGCTGCGCCGCAGCCCAGGTCCTGGCGCAGGATACGGGAAAGACCAAGCCCCTGTTCACCATTGGCAAGGATACCCGCATCTCCTCTGACCTTCTGGAGGGCGCGCTCATCGCAGGACTTTGCTCCGCGGGGGCAGACGTGCTCCACCTGGGCGTCATCCCCACCCCTGCCGTGGCCTTCCTCACCGTGGCCAACAAGGCGGACGCGGGCATCGTGATTTCCGCTTCCCACAACCCCTTTGAGCACAACGGCATCAAGATTTTCAACGGTCAGGGCTTCAAGCTCTCCGATGCGCTGGAGAACGCCATTGAGGACATCGTTCTCTTCAATCAGAAATCCCCCTTGTGCACTGGCGCGGACATCGGGCAAGTGACCTACGCCGACCAGCAGGAGGCGGAGGCCTACATCGATCACCTGGTGAGCACCGTGGACACCGACCTGGCCGGGATGCGCATTCTGGTGGACTGTGCCAACGGCGCGGCCTCGGCCACCGCCGGGCGGCTCTTCGACCGGTTCCCCAAGCTCCACACCGACATCATCAACGCCGATCCAAACGGCATCAACATCAACCGGGACTGCGGCTCCACCCACATCGACCACCTGGCCGCCATGGTGAAGGCGGGGGGATACGATCTGGGCATCGCCTTCGACGGCGACGCCGACCGCTGTCTGGCGGTGGACGACACCGGCAGCGACATCGACGGCGACCAGGTGCTGGCCATCTGCGGCAGCAGCCTGCTGGAGCGGGGCGAACTGGCGGGGGAGACCCTGGTGGCCACCGTGATGAGCAATCTGGGCCTGCGGCTCTTCGCCCGGGACAGGGGATTGAAGCTGCTGTGCACCGACGTGGGGGACCGCAACGTGCTGGAGCAGATGGAGGCGGGCGGTTTTGTCCTGGGGGGCGAGCAGTCCGGACACACCATCTTCCGCCGCTACACCACCACCGGAGACGGGGAGCTTACCGCTCTGCAGCTTCTGGCCGTGGTTCACAAGTCCGGCAAAAAGTCCTCCGAGCTGGCGGGGATGTGCGTGCGCTATCCCCAGGTGCTGGTGAACGTGCCGGTGTCAAACAAGGAGAAAAAGACCGAGATCATGGCCTCCGAGTCTCTGCGGGAGGCGGTGGCCCAGGTGGAGACGGAGCTGGGGGAGGACGGGCGTGTACTGGTGCGCCCCTCCGGTACCGAGCCTCTCGTCCGGGTGATGGTGGAGGCCACCGAGGAGACAAACGCCATTGCCTTTGCAGAAAAATTGGCAAATATCATAAAAAACCTTTGATTTCTTTTCCCTTCTGGAAATAAACTGCATAAAATTATCTTGACAAGTTTGTGTTTTTCTGCGTATAATAACAAAGGAGATTTGGAATGGAGCTGAATCCTTCCTTTCAGAAACTCTCGGATGAAGCGCTGTGTGCTCTGGCCGCAGCGGGAGAACGTGTGGCGGAGGAGCAACTGGTCACGCGATACACCCGTTTGGTGCGCGCTTGCGCCCGGCCTTATTTCATGGCCGGCGGCGACAGCGAGGATCTGATCCAGGAGGGAATGATCGGACTGCTCTCCGCCATCCGCGGGTTTGAATCCGGCAAGGAAGCCGGTTTCCGAACCTATGCGGAGGTCTGTATCCGCAATCGGCTTCGTTCCGCCATCAAAGCTGCGGCACGAGACAAGCATACGCCCCTAAATCGTTCTGTCTCCCTTGGACCCCCTCTGTTTGACGGGAATTCTGAATCCTATGCCTACGGCACTGACCACCCCTGTGTGGAGAGCCCGGAGGATGTGGTCATTGGCAGGGAAGAGCGGGAAAACCGGATGAACGCCCTGATGGGCAAGCTTTCCGGGTTCGAACGGCAGGTCATGGATCTGTACTTCGACGGTCTCTCCTATGCTCAGATCGCCGCCCAGGTGGGCAAGCCTCTCAAGTCGGTGGACAATGCCGTCCAACGCGTCCGGCGCAAGGTTGCGCCATTCTTTTCTTCCGGCGACTTCAGCATGAGCTGAACGCAATATTACAATGTCCCAGCACGAATCGGAATATATCCGGACCTGGGCAAACGAGTCAAAGAGAGGGTAAAATCATGTACGAAGACAAGACACTTGTATGCAAGGAATGTGGCCAGGAGTTCGTGTTCACCGCCGGTGAGCAGGAGTTCTACGCTGAGCGGGGCTTCCAGAACGAGCCTCAGCGCTGCAAGGCTTGCCGTGACGCCCGCAAGCAGGCCGCCCGCGGCCCCCGCGAGTACTTCACTGCTACCTGCGCTGCCTGCGGCGGCGAGGCCAAGGTTCCTTTCGAGCCCAAGTCCGATCGTCCTGTTTACTGCAGCGAGTGCTTCGCTCGTATGCGCGAGCAGCAGTAATCTCTGATTGCTGGATCAAAAAGGGGAGACGCAGATGCGTCTCCCCTTTTTTATGCTTGATTTTTGACCCGTTGTGTTATACTATACAAGAGTATAAATTTGTGGAGTGGGGTGAGAAATGTGGTTCTGACGGCGGATATCGGCAACTCCATTACGCTGCTGGCCCTGTTCGATGAACAGGGGACGCTGGTGATGCGCTCCAACTTCTCCACAGACCGGCACGCCACTATGGATCAGTATGCCATTCAGCTCTTTTCCATCTTTCAGCTCTATCAGGTGGACGTCCGGCAGATCACTGGCGGCATCATCGCCAGTGTGGTCCCGCCGGTGACGGCGGCCATGGCGGGGGCCATGGAACGGCTCATGGGAAAAGCGCCGATGGTGGTGGGCACCGGCATCCGCACCGGGCTCAATATCCGTTCGGACATGCACGCTCAACTGGGGGCCGACATCGTGGCCAGCAGCGTGGGGGCCATCGCCAAGTATCCGTCTCCCGTCATCGTGCTGGACATGGGGACCGCCATCACGTTCTCCGTACTTCGGGGCAATGTCTATGAAGGCTGTGTCATCGCGCCGGGGGTGCGGGTGGCAATGGAGGCTCTGTCCAAGCAGGCCGCCGAACTGCCCCACATCTCGCTGGCCGAGCCGTCTTCCATTCTGGGCCACAACACCGTGGACGCCATGCGGGCCGGAGCTCTTTACGGCAACGCCAGCCTGGTGGACGGCATGATCGCCCGGCTGGAGGAGGCCACGCAGCCCGCCGCCGCCGTGGTGGCCACCGGCAGCTACGCGGACGACGTGGTGCCCTATTGCCGCCGTGAAATTCTCCGTGATCCCGACCTGCTTCTGGACGGACTTTATCTGCTCTATCAGAAAAATACCGAATCCAGACGCCGGGGCTGATCTTTTCTGTGCTCAACGGTGAACACGCCGTGGGTAAATATGATGCGCTGCATCCCCGGATCGGGGAGCGGCAGCAGGAGGTAATATTCCCATGAATCAGAAAACCAAGACTCTGACCGGACTTGCCCTTTTCACAGCCATCATCGTCGTACTCCAGCTATTGGGCTCCTTCATCAAATTCGGGCCGTTTTCCATTTCGCTGGTGCTCATCCCCATCGTGGTGGGCGCAGCCGTGTACGGACCCAAGGCGGGCGCCTATCTGGGCGGTGTGTTCGGGGTGGTGGTTCTCATTGCCTGCATCGCCGGCTGGGATATGGGCGGCAGCCTGATGTGGAACGCCAACCCGCTGCTCACCGCGCTGGTCTGTGTGGGCAAGGGTGCGCTGGCAGGTCTGGCTGCCGGCGGAGTGTACACACTGGCGGGTAAAAAGAACCGCATGGCGGGGACTGTCCTGGCTGCTATCGTTTGTCCTGCAGTGAATACCGGCATTTTTCTGCTGGCTCTGTTTTTCCCCTTTCACGACTTTTTGGTGGCTTGGTCCACCGCTGCCGGCGCGGATATCGCCACCTACGTTCTCACCGTTCTGGTGGGAGTCAACTTTGTGGCGGAGCTGCTGCTGAACGTGGTGGTCAGCCCCGTCATCGTTCGGATCATCGGCGCCCGACTGGGCGCCGCCAAGACCGCAGCCTGATCACTCAAAACCGGCCCGTTTTCCAACGGGCCGGTTTTTTGCCACAACTGTTCCGCAAAAGGAAATGGCATCGCCAGTTTGGCGGCATTTGGCTGAAAAATAGACCCTTTTTCGGCGTGGGATGCGTGATAACGGAGAAAGCCGGGGCGAGGACTTGCAATTTTTGGTGTCGCCGCCTATAATATTCTCAGTTTAAACCCCAGCAGAGTTGGAGGAATGAATGGTGAAAGAACTCTCCCGGATCGCCAGAGGCGTACGCGCCTCTACAACAATGGCGATCGACAGCCTGTTCAAGCAAATGAAAGCCGAAGGCCAGAATGTGATCGGCTTTGCGGCCGGTGAACCCGACTTTCCAACGCCCGACCATATCAAAGAGGCGGCTTTTCAGGCCATCCGGGAGAATTTCACCCGGTATACTCCCGCATCCGGTACTTTGGAGTTGAAGCAGGCGGCCTGCGACCGGGTCAAGGCCGACTTCGGCGTGTCCTACACCCCCAGTCAGGCGGTGGTGGCCAGCGGGGCCAAACATGTGGTCTATCTGGCTCTCCGGGCCCTGGTCGATCCGGGAGATGAGATCATTCTCCCCACTCCGGCTTGGGTCAGCTACCACGAGCTCATTCGCATGGTGGGTGGGATCCCCGTGGTGATTCACGCTTCCGAGTCTGAGCAGTTCAAGCTCTCCCCGGAGAAGCTGGAGCAGGCTATCACCCCCCGCACCAAGGCCGTCATCTTCAATAATCCCTCCAACCCCACCGGGATGCTCTACGATGCCCGGCAGCTTCGGGCGCTGGCCGAGGTGTGCGTCCGGTACGACCTCTATATCTTGTCCGACGAGATCTACTCAAGCCTGGTTTACGACGGCAGGGACTTTACCTGCATGGCCGCCCTGGGGGAGGAGGTCAAGCGCCGCACGATCCTCATCAACGGCGTGTCCAAGTCCTACGCCATGACAGGCTGGCGTATCGGCTACGGCCTTGCCGAGCCGGAGATCGCCAGGGTCATGTCCAATTACGTCAGCCACTCCACAGGCTCTCCCTGCGCCGTCTCCCAAAAGGCCGCGCTCACCGCCCTCACCGCCTCTCAGGAGCAGATCCGCTCCATGCGGGAGGCATTCCAGGCCCGGCGGGACTACATGGTCGCTAGGATCAACGCCATCCCCGACGTGGGCTGCATCCGCCCCGAGGGTGCGTTCTATGTGATGATGAACGTGGAAAAGCAGATCGGCCGGACCATCGGCGGGTTTGAGATCGGGAGTGCGGAGGACTTTGCCACCGCGTTCCTCAAGCAGGGGCTGGTGGCAGTGGTGCCAGGGGAGGGCTTCGGAGCCCCCGGCTTTGTCCGCTGGTCCTACGCCGCCTCCATGGAAAACATCAAAGAGGGTCTGGACCGGCTGGAGCGCTTTTTGGCGCAGTGAGTGACGCCCATACAGCAAACACAAATTTTAGAAGTGAGGGCTGCAACGGATGAACAGAAACATTTACGAGACCCCGCTGGCTTCCCGGTACGCCAGCGCCGAGATGCTTTATCTCTTTTCCCCCGACAAGAAATTCACCACCTGGCACCGGCTCTGGGTGGCTTTGGCCCGGGGGGAGATGGAACTGGGGCTGCCCGTGACGCAGGAGCAGGTGGACGAGCTGGAGGCCCACGCCGACGAGGTGGATTACGCCGCCGCCGCCCGGTGGGAGAAGGAGCTGCGCCATGATGTGATGGCCCATATCCACGCCTACGGCGAGCAGTGTCCCAAGGCCATGCCCATCATCCATCTGGGGGCCACCAGCTGCTATGTGGGGGACAACACCGATATCATCCTGATGCGGGAGGGGTTGGTTCTCCTCCGGG
The DNA here is from genome assembly GCA_900169975.1 of Pseudoflavonifractor sp. Marseille-P3106. GTDB lineage: Bacteria > Bacillota > Clostridia > Oscillospirales > Oscillospiraceae > Vermiculatibacterium. The sequence continues at coordinate 561,966 of LT827126.1, read as the reverse complement.
ACAAGCTGGTGAAGGTCCTGTCCTATCTGGCCGACTTCGCCGGGCGGTACAAGGCCCTGCCCACCCTGGGCTTCACCCACTTCCAGGCCGCACAGCTGGTGACGGTGGGGAAGCGGGCCACCCTCTGGATGAACGATCTGCTCTTGGATCTGGACGAGGTGAACTACCGCATCGAGCACATGGCGCTGCTGGGCTCCAAGGGCACCACCGGAACCCAGGCCAGCTTCCTGGAGCTCTTTGACGGCGACCACGAGAAGGTTCGGGCCCTGGACCGCAGGATCGCGGCCGAGATGGGGTTCGAACGGGTGGTCCCCGTATCGGGACAGACCTACTCCCGGAAGATCGACGCCGCCATTCTCGCCACCCTCTCGGGGATCGCCCAGTCGGCCAGCAAATTTGCCAATGACCTGCGTCTGCTGTGTCACCTCAAGGAGGTGGAGGAGCCCTTCGAGGCCCATCAGATCGGCTCCTCGGCCATGCCCTACAAACGCAATCCCATGCGCTGCGAGCGCATCTGCGGTCTGGCCCGCTATGTGATGGCGGACGCCATGAATCCCGCCGTCACCGCCGCCACCCAGTGGTTTGAGCGGACGCTGGATGACTCGGCCAACAAGCGGGTGTCGGTGCCCGAGGCCTTCCTGGCGGTGGATGCCATTCTGAACATCTACGCCAACGTGGCCTCCGGCCTGGTGGTCCACGAGAAGGTCATCGCCAGACATGTCTCCGAGGAACTGCCCTTCATGGCTACCGAGAACATCATGATGGACGCGGTGAAAAAGGGAGGAGACCGTCAGGCCCTGCACGAGAGGATCCGTCAGCTTTCTCTGGAGGCGGGGCATACTATGAAAGACAAAGGACTGCCCAACAACCTCATCGACCTGATTGCCGCCGAGCCTATGTTTGGTCTGACCCGGGAAGAGATCGAGGCACATCTGGATGCCGCCCGGTATATCGGCCGCTGCCCTCAGCAGGTGGACGAGTTTCTCGATCAGGATATTCGGCCGGTGCTGGAGCGCTACCGGGAGGCTCTGGGCAGGAAAGATACAGAACTGACTGTTTAAAAATTGGGAGGAGAATTTATGAGTACTGCAGTGCGTCGGATCGGAGTCCTCACCAGCGGAGGGGACGCCCCCGGCATGAACGCCGCCATCCGGGCGGTGGCCCGGACCTGTTTTCATATGGGGATCGAGTGCGTGGGAATCCGCCGGGGCTTTAACGGCCTCATCAACGGCGACGACGAGGTCCTCAACTACGCCAAGGTCAGCGGCCTGACCCGCCAGGGTGGGACTATGCTCTACTCCGCCCGCAGCACGGAGTTCCGTACGGAGGCCGGTATCCAGAAGGCGGTGAACACCTGCAAGCTGTTGGGCCTGGACGGCATCGTGGGCATCGGCGGCGACGGCACCTTCCGCGGTCTCCACGACCTGTCGGAGCACGGGATCAACGTGATCGGCGTGCCCGGAACCATCGACAACGACATCGCCTGCTCCAGCTATACCATCGGCTACGACACCGCTTGCAACACCGCCGTGGAGTGCATCGACAAGCTCCAGGACACCATGCAGTCCCACGAGCGTTGCTCTGTGGTGGAGGTCATGGGGCACAGGGCCGGGCATTTGGCCCTGTACGTGGGCCTGGCCTGCGGCGCCACCTCTGTGCTCATCCCGGAAAAGCCGGTGAATTTTGAGGAGGACGTGGTGGAGCCCATCCGCCGGGCCCGACTCAGCGGCCGCACTCACTTTATGGTCATCGTGGCCGAGGGTGTGGGCAGCTCCTACGATGTGGCCGCCAAGATCAAGGAGGCCACCTCTCTGGACACCCGGGTCACCGTCCTGGGCCACATCCAGCGGGGCGGCGTCCCCTCCGCCCGGGACCGGGTCACTGCTACCCACATGGGTTACACCGCCGTGATGCTGTTGGCCGCGGGAAAGACCGACCGGGTGGTCTGCATGCAGAACGACCTGTATGTGGACTATGACATCACCGAGGCCCTCAGCATGAAAAAGGGCATCGATGAGGATAAATATACCGTGATGCGCACGATGATCGGACAGCCTGATTAACAATCGGAAGTTTGCATAATTGAAAAGAAGGAGTTGTGAGTTATGCCACTGGTTACTTCGACTGAAATGTTCCGAAAAGCCTATGAGGGAGGTTACGCCATCGGCGCCTTCAACGTCAACAACATGGAGATCGTGCAGGGGATCACCGAGGCGGCTGCCGAAGTGAAGGCCCCCATCATCCTCCAGGCCTCCGCCGGGGCCCGGAAGTATGCCAAGCCTGTTTATCTGCGCAAGCTTGTGGAGGCCGCCGTGGAGGACACCGGCCTGCCCATTGTGCTGCACCTGGATCACGGTGCGGACTTCCAGTCCTGCAAGGACTGCATCGACGGCGGCTTTACCTCTGTCATGATCGACGCAAGCTCTAAGCCCATCGCGGAGAATATCGCCATCACCAAGCAGGTGGTGGAGTATGCCCATGACCACGGCGTGGTGGTGGAGGCCGAACTGGGCGCGCTGGCCGGGATCGAGGACGACGTACAGGTCTCCGCCGAGGAGTCTCACTACACCCGGCCTGAGGAAGTGGAGGAGTTCGTCTCCAAGAGCGGCTGCGACTCCCTGGCCATCGCCATTGGCACCAGCCACGGTGCTTACAAATTCAAGCCCGGCACCGATCCCCACCTGCGCTTCGACATCCTGGAGGAGGTCCAGAAGCGGTTGCCCGGGTTCCCCATCGTGCTCCACGGCTCTTCCTCCGTGCCTGCGCGCTTTGTGAAGATCATCAACGACCACGGCGGGAAGATGCCCGGTGCCATCGGCGTACCGGAGGATCAGCTTCGTCAGGCGGCCCGTATGGCAGTGTGCAAGATCAACATCGACTCCGACCTGCGTCTGGCCATGACCGCCGGGATCCGGGAGCACTTTGACGCCCATCCCGACCACTTCGATCCCCGCCAGTACCTGGCCGACGGCCGGGACTATATCAAGGAGCTGGTCAAGGACAAGATCGTCAACGTCCTGGGCAGCAACGACAAGGCATAAAAGAAAAGGCCCCGGAACTTTGAACAGCTCCAGTAAAACCGGACAATAGACAAAAGGCCCCCTAATGTAGGAAAATAAAGCTACATTAGGGGGTCTTGCTATGTCCGGAAAAAAAGGGATGAAAAAGTATCCGGTAGGGATACGAGAAGAAGTGGTGTCACGAATCCGCGGAGGAGAAAGCCAGCGTGCTTTATGTCGGGAGTATGGGATCAGCCGGTGGGCTATTCAGTGCTGGCTAAAGGAGCCTGCCCTTCCAAAAGCGCGGGGGCGTAAACCCGCAAAAACACTGGCGGAGTACAAGTATGAGAACAAACGGCTAAAGATGGAAAACGAGCTGTTGCGGGATTTTCTGCGCTCCACAGGAAGGAAGTGAGGCCAAGGGCAAAATACGCAGTAATCTACCGGCACAGAAACGAATATCCGGTAACCGTTATGTGTCGCTTCTTTCAGGTATCCCGCAGCGGATACTATGATTTCGTCCATCGTTTGGGCAGGCCGGAGAAAGACGCGGCCCTTGCAGAAATCATCGCGGAACAGCGAGAGCGCAGCTTTCGTACGTATGGCTACCGCAGAATGTGGCTGGTGCTGAAGAAGCGAGGCATCCACCGTAATCCCAAGACCATCCTGCGTATCATGGAGAAATATGGTTTGCTTGCGGAGATCCGGAGACGCAGAAAATGGCAGCAGATGGGGCAGCAAGTCCACAAGTACAAGAATCTGCTGAATAGGGAGTTTTATGCGAACAGGCCCAACAGCAAATGGGTGACGGACATCTCCTACATCCACACCAAGCAGGGCGTATTGTACCTGTCCATGATCCGGGACCTTTACGACAACAGCATTGTTGCCTACAAGACCGGCACAAAGCAGACAGTCAACCTGGTGCTGGACACCATTCGCCTGGCCATGCGCAAGGAGAAAAAGAGGGCCGCTGCGGAGTTGCAGCTCCACAGCGACCAGGGGTTCCAGTACACCTCGCAAGCATACTTCGACCTGACAAAATCTTATGGCATTACGCCTTCCATGTCAAGACGCGGAAACTGTTACGACAACGCTATGGCGGAAAATTTCTTTTCCATCCTCAAGACAGAGTGTATCTACCGCCATAAACCGGCCTCATTCTGTGAGGCCAATGAGATGATTGACCGCTATATCAATTTTTACAACCACGAGCGCATCCAGCTAAAAACTGGAGTGGCGCCGCTCACGCTGCGCCACTCCGCTTAAAACTTCATATTTCCCTACATTGAGGCCTTTTTGTGCTGTCCGCACAATTTGGGGCGGTTCACTTTTGTTCCGGGGCCTCATTTTGTCCATTCAGCGAACGGTTTGCCCCTCCTGCTCTTCCCGACGGCTGAAGGGGAGATGGACCGTGTGGTCCTTATCGTCCAGGCCGGGGATGAAGAGATACTTGCGGATGAGAAACAGAATGGCAAGGGCAAGGACCATAACCAGAGTTTCGGTGGGGTTGGTGTGCTCTACCACCATCTGCCGGGCCGTGGCAAAGAGGACCACTTCCACCACCGAGCTCATGTTGTGCCGGCAGAGCATTTTAAGGAATTCCACGCCGATGACAACACTGAAGGCGTTGCCCAGGAACTCGTGGAATGCTGCGGCGCTGCCGTCGGCGTCCCATAGAGCACCCACCTCCCGGACCACGGCCAGGAGTGCCACGCAGGTGGCTGCCACCAGGATGATGCCCACAAGGATCTCCAAAAACTGGGCGATCCGGTAGAGCAGATTGGGGATCTGATTCTGAAGGTCCCTCATATTCTGTCTCCCCGCTTAGAGAAGCGGCTTCAGCCCGGAGAGGATTCCCTCCACGCTTTCTGCGGGGGTGGCGAAAGAGGTGACGAAGCGGACGTTGGTGTGGGTGTCGTCAGCTTTGGACCAGACTTCGTAAGTACAGAGCTTGCCCAGCTCCGGGAGGAGCCGGTCGGGGAACACGGGGAAGATCTGATTGGTGGGGGAGTCCACCATCATGGGGATCCCCAGCTCTTTCAGTCCGCTCTGCAGCCGCTGGGCGACCTCCACGGCGTGGCCGGCGATGGTGAAGTAGAGCCCATCCTTCAACAGCGTGTAGAACTGTACACCCAGCAGCCAACCCTTGGCCAGCACCGCGCCCTGCTGCTTCTTCATGCGGAAGAAGTCGTCCTGAAGCGCCGGGTTCACAATGACCAGCGCCTCGCCCATCATGGCGCCGTTCTTGGTGCCGCCGATGTAGAAGGCGTCGGTGAGGGCGGCCAGGTCGGGGAGGGTCAGGTCGCTGGCGGGGGAAGAGAGGGCGCAGCCCAGCCGCGCACCGTCCAGGAAGAGGAGCAGGTCGTTGTCCCGGCAGCACTGGGACAGGGCAGCCAGCTCGGCTCTGGTGTAGACCGCTCCGGTCTCGGTGGCGTCGGAGATGTAGACCAGGCGGGGCTTGGTCACATGCTCGTTTTTGCCCTCCTCCACCAGAGGCAGGATGTGGGCGGGAGTGAGCTTGCCGTCCCCGGCCGCCTGGGCCTGCAGCAGCTTGTGGCCGGTGGCCTCCACGGCGCCGGCCTCATGGCCGTTGACGTGGGCGGTGTGGGCGCAGATCACGCTCTCCCAGGGGCGCAGGAAGGCGGCGATGGCGGTGAAGTTGGTCTGGGTGCCGCCTACCAGGAACTGCACATCGGCATGAGGGGCCTTGCACAGGTCCCGGATGAGGTCGGCGCACTGCTTGCAGTAGTCGTCGCAGCCGTAGCCGATGACGCTCTCGGCGTTCATTTTAGTCAGGGCCTCCAGCACGGCCGGATGGCAGGCCTCGGAGTAGTCGTTGCGGAAATTGTACATGATGAGAAGATCCCCCTCGTCTCTATTGATATCTTGTCTAAAGAATTTGCTCCGCACATGGTTGCGCATCTGCCCGGTTCGGCAGTCTCGCCCCAGCGGGATAAGCCTCTGCAAAAGTCCTCTCTGCCTGCTCTTTCAGGAGAGAGCGGGCTTGAAGCTGTCCTTCAGGCTGACGGCCCGGTTGAACACCAGGTGTCCGGGGGCGGAATCCCTGCTGTCGGCGCAGAAATAGCCCTGGCGCATGAACTGGAACCGGTCCTCCACCCGTGGATCGCTCAGTCCGGCCTCCACCTTGCAGCCGGTGAGCACCTCCAAAGAGCCGGGGTTGAGGCAGTCCATGAAGTCCTTGTCTCCGGCATCGGGGGCCTCGTCGGCAAAAAGGTTGTCATAGAGCCGTACCTCGGCGTCCAGCGCCGTGGCGGCGTCCACCCAGTGGAGGGTGGCGCCCTTGACCTTTCGGCCGTCGACGGGGTCGCCGCCCCGGCTGTCCGGGTCGTAGGTGGCCAGAATCTCGGTGACGTTGCCGCCGGCGTCCTTGACGCAGCCGGTGCAGGTGATGAGATAGGCCCCCTTCAGGCGGCACTCGGGTCCGCCGGGATAGAGCCGCTTGTACTTGGGCACCGGCGTCTCCAAAAAGTCCTCGGCCTCCACCCAGACGGTGCGGGAGAAGGTGAGCGGACGGGTGCCGGCGTCGGGGTTGCCGGGGATGTTCTCCACCTCGAAGGTCTCGCTCTGCCCCTCGGGGTAGTTGGTGACGGTGAGCTTGACCGGGCGAAGGACCGCCATCACCCGGCGGGCGGTGCGGTTCAGATCCTCCCGGAGGCAGTGCTCCAGAAAGCCGAACTCCACCACGGAGGCGGCCTTGGTCACACCGTTGCGCTCGGAGAAGTCCCGGATGGCGGCGGGGGTGTAGCCCCGGCGGCGCAGGCCGCAGAGGGTGGGCATCCGGGGATCGTCCCAGCCGGAGACCTTGCCCTCCTCCACCAGCTGGCGGAGCTTGCGCTTGCTCATGACGGTGTAGTTGATGCCCAGGCGGGCAAACTCGATCTGCCGGGGTTTGGAGGGCACCGGGCAGTTGGCGATGACCCAGTCGTAAAGGGGGCGGTGATCCTCAAATTCCAGAGAGCACAGGGAGTGGGTGATCCCCTCCAGGGCGTCCTCCAGGGGGTGGGCGAAGTCGTACATGGGGTAGATGCACCACTTGTCGCCCTGGCGGTGGTGGTGCATATGGTTGATGCGGTAAATCACGGGGTCTCGCATATTGAAGTTGCCGCTGGCCAGGTCGATCTTGGCCCGCAGGGTGTATTTGCCGTTGGGGAACTCGCCCGCCTTCATCCGGGCGAAGAGGTCCAGAGACTCCTCCACCGGCCGGTCCCGCCAGGGGGAGGTGGCGGGGGTGCCCACGTCGCCCCGATGGGCCTTGAACTCCTCCGGGGTCAGCTCACAGACGTAGGCCAGGCCCTTTTTGATGAGCTCCACGGCGTACTCGTACATCTTGTCAAAGTAGTCGGAGGCAAAATAGAAGCGGTCGCCCCAGTCGTAGCCCAGCCAGTGGATGTCCTCCTGAATGGCGTCCACATACTCCACGTCCTCTTTGGTGGGGTTGGTGTCGTCCATGCGCAGGTTGCAGAGCCCGCCATATTTCTCAGCGGTCCCGAAGTCGATAAAAATGGCCTTGGCGTGGCCAATATGAAGATATCCGTTGGGCTCCGGCGGGAACCGGGTGTGGACCTTCATGCCCGCGTACTGTCCGCCCTGGGCGATGTCCTCATCAATGAAATCGTGAATAAAGTTTTGGCCCATGACTGGCTTGTTCTCTTCCGGCATGGCACACACGCTCCTTTTTTACATCATAAAGGTTATTTTACCCTGCACCGTCAAAAAATGCAATCTCTTTATGGGTTTTTATGACGGGAACCGTTCGGCCCAGTCCGCCTCCCGGAATCCGAACAGAACGAAGCCGTCCCCCACCAGAATGGGGCGGCGCACCAGCATCCCGTCGGAGGCCAGCAGCTCATACTGCTCGTCATCGGTCATGGCGTCCAGCTTGTCCTTGAGCCCCAGGGCCTTGTACTGCAGACCGCTTGTGTTGAAGAGCTTTCGAAGAGGGAGGCCCGAGAGGGCATGCCAAGCGCGCAGCTCCGGGACAGTGGGGCGGTCGGTCTTGATCTCCCGCGTTTCAAAGGCCGCGCCCTTCCCCTCCAGAAAGGCCCTGGCCTTCTGACAGGTGGAGCATTTGGCGTAACAGATAAACAGCATCAAAATTCCTCCTTTTTTGTCTCTTTTATCCTAAGGAAATCAGGGACGCTTGTCAAGCTGCCGAGTTGACAAACCGGAAAAGGCATATTATAATGTTTCATACAGCGATGATGAGGAAAAGTAAGCCGTGATCCCGTCGGGCAGAGAGACCCCATTTTGGTGCGAGGGGGAGGGCGGGCACGGACGAATACCCCTCTGAGCCGCCCTCCGAACCGCCTGTGCGCAGTAGGGGAGGCCGGGTACGCCCGTTAACGCGCAGCCGTGTGCAGCACGGCCTGAGGCCGCTTCCCGTGAGGGGGCGGCGAACCAGAGGTGGTACCGCGTATTGACGCCCTCTGTCCCCAGGGACAGGGGGCTTTTTGTATGCCCCCTGCGAACAACCAGAAAGAAAAGGAGAACGCAACATGACTGTCTACGACGAACTGAAGGCCCGGGGGCTCATCGCCCAGGTCACCGACGAGGAAGAGATCAAGGAGCTCATCAACTCCGGCAAGGCCACCTTTTATATCGGCTTTGACCCCACCGCCGACTCTCTCCACGTGGGCCACTTTATGGCTCTGTGCCTGATGAAGCGGCTCCAGATGGCGGGCAACCGGCCCATCGCCCTCATCGGAGGCGGTACCGGCTATATCGGCGATCCCTCCGGCCGCACCGACATGCGCAACATGATGACCCCCGAGACCATCCAGCACAACTGCGACTGCTTTAAAAAGCAGATGGAGCGTTTCATCGAGTTCGGCGAGGGCAAGGCCATGATGCTCAACAACGCCGACTGGCTTTTGAAGCTCAACTACGTGGATCTGCTGCGGGAGGTGGGCGCCTGCTTCTCAGTGAACAACATGCTCAGGGCCGAGTGCTACAAGCAGCGCATGGAGAAGGGGCTCTCCTTCCTGGAATTCAACTATATGATCATGCAGTCCTACGACTTCTACCACATGTTCCAGAGCGTGGGCTGCAACATGCAGTTCGGCGGCGACGACCAGTGGTCCAACATGCTGGGCGGCACCGAGCTTATCCGCCGCAAGCTGGGTAAGGACGCCTATGCCATGACCATCACTCTCCTGCTGAATTCCGAGGGAAAGAAGATGGGCAAGACCGCCTCCGGCGCGGTGTGGCTGGACCCCAACAAGACCTCTCCCTACGACTTCTACCAGTACTGGCGCAACGTGGGCGACGGCGACGTTTTGAAGTGCCTCAGAATGCTCACCTTCCTGCCGCTGGAGCAGATCGACGAGATGGACAAGTGGGAGGGGGCGCAGCTCAACACCGCCAAGGAGATCCTGGCCTTTGAGCTGACCAAGCTGGTCCACGGGGAAGAGGAGGCACAGAAGGCGCAGGACGCCGCCCGGGCCCTCTTCGCCAGCGGCGGGGACAAAGCCAACATGCCCACCACAGCCCTGACTGCCTGGGATTTCTCTGACGGGGCCATCGGCGTGCTGGATCTGATGGTGAAGTGCGGTTTGGCCCCCTCCAAAAAGGAGGCCCGCCGTCTTGTGGAGCAGGGAGGTGTGGAGGCCGACGGCGAGAAGGTCTCCGACCCCGCCGCCCGGTTTGACTCCGCCGCCTTCGGCGGGGACGGCCTGATGCTGAAAAAAGGAAAGAAAGTTTTTCACCGGGTCGTGACAGAATAAGGCGCGCATGATACAATGGAACGGAAAAGGCGGGTGAGCAAGTTGCGCAAACAAAAATGGTACCAGCTGGACGGCAGGAGCCTGTCCAATCTGGTGGTGGTCTGCGTGGGAATCCTGCTCTACCTGGGCCTGACCCATCTGCCGCAGGTCCGGGGGGCGATCCGTTCCTTTTTGACGGTGATCTCTCCCTTTATTTTCGGGTTTGTGATCGCGTACCTCCTCAGTACCCCCACCAATTTTTTTGAGCGGAAGGTCTATCGCCGGTTCAAATGCAGGCGGGGCCTGTCCATCCTCACGGTGTTCCTGCTGGCTGTGGCTGTGATCGCATTCCTGCTGCAGCTGGTCCTGCCCCAGGTGTTTGACAGCATTTTCAACCTGATGAACAACATGTCCTATTACCTGGAAAATCTGGATCAGCTGGTGGGCGAAATCGTCCGGCGTTTCGATCTGGAGGGAAAGGGACTGTCGGATCTGATCTCCTCCTACAACGAGATTATCCAAAAGGCCACCGAGTTTCTGCAGTCCGCCGTACCCAATCTCCTTAACTTCGGCATGGCTGTGGGCAACGGCGTCATTACCGGCGTCACCGCCGTCATCGCCTCCATCTATATGCTCTCGGGAAAGAACCGGCTGATCAGACAGCTGAAAAAGCTCATCTACGCGCTCTTTCCCGCCAACGGTGTCAGCCACATCCTCCGGGTGTGCAGCAAGGCAAACCAGGTGTTCGTGGGCTTCATCAACGGCAAGCTCATCGACTCGGCCATCATCGGTGTGCTCTGCTTTCTGCTCTCCACCGCCATCCGTACCCCGTATGCCATCCTGCTCAGCGTCATCATCGGCGTGACCAATATCATTCCTTTTTTTGGGCCAATCATCGGCGCGGTGCCCTGCCTCATGATCCTGATCATGGTGGATCCCTGGGCGGCGCTGCGGTTCGGGATTTTGGTGGTGGCTCTTCAGCAGTTCGACGGCAACGTGCTGGGCCCCAAGATCCTGGGGGACAGCACCGGCCTCTCCGCCATCTGGGTCCTGGTATCCATCGTAGTGGGCGGCGGACTGTTCGGCTTCCCCGGGATGCTGCTGGGCGTGCCCACCTTCGCGGTGCTCTACTCCCTGATGAGGGAGTGGGCGGATGCCCGTCTGGCGAAGAAGGGGATCAACGCCAGCGGCGAGCCGGTGTCGCCTCCCAGGACGGACGGCCAGGAGCCGGACACCGTGCCGGAGGACTGACCGGATGCAAAAAGAGCTGTGAACGATACTGTTCACAGCTCTTTTTTGATTCAGATGATCTGCCCCACCAGATCCTTCATGGAGTACAGACCCGGCCCGGGGGCAGCGGCCAGAAAGCGGGCCGCCCGCAGGGCACCGGAGGCAAAGACCTCCCGGCTCATGGCCGAGTGCCGAAGTTCGATAGTCTCATCCCGGCCGGCGAAGAGGACTTCGTGATCGCCCACGATGTTCCCGCCCCGGATGGAGGAGATGCCGATCTCCCGTTTGTCCCGGGGTTTGCGGACGCTCTCCCGCTCGTAGACGTAGTCCGGGACATAAGGGAGCCCCTCGGCGGCAGCCTGAGCCAGCATGAGGGCGGTGCCGCTGGGGGCGTCCACCTTGCGGTTGTGGTGGCGCTCCACGATCTCCACGTCGAAGCCCTCCAGCGCGGCGGCGGCCTTGGTTACCAGGGCCATGAGCACGTTGATGCCCAGGGACATGTTGCCCGAGCGAAAGATGGGGACCCGTTCCGCAGCCGATTCCACGGCTGCCGCCTGTTCGGCTGAGTAGCCTGTGGTGGCCAGCACCAGGGGGACGCGGCGGCGCACGCCGAACTCCAGCAGAGCGGGCAGGGCGGCTGGGGAGGAGAAGTCGATGAGAACGTCGGCCTCTCCGAAAAAAGCGGCGGGGGAGGAGAGGACCGGGAAATCCCCATTCTCCGCGCCCAGCAGGTCGAACCCGGCGGTAATCTCCACGTCCCCGGCCTCCCGGCAAATCTGTGCCACCACCCGGCCCATGTGGCCGTTGCAGCCGGAAATAAGCACCTTGAGCATTGGTACGTCCTTTCTCCGCGGGGCGGTTACTGTAAAAGACCCATGCGGACCATGGAGGCGCGCAGCACCTCCAGATGCTGAGGGGTCATCTCGCACAGGGGCAGGCGCAGACCGCCCGCCCGCTTGCCCGCAAGTTCCAGCGCGGTCTTGATGGGAATGGGGTTGACCTCCACAAAGAGGGCGTCGATGAAGTCCATGTACTCCACCTGGAGCCGGGCGGCGGCGTGGAAATCCCCCTCCAGACACAGGTGGCTCATCCGCACCATCACCTCGGGGACGATGTTGGCGGCCACCGAGACGACTCCCTTGGCCCCCAGGCTCATCATGGGCACCACCTGGTCGTCGTTGCCTGACCAGATGTAGAAGTCGTCTCCACATAGGAACCGGGTGTGGGCCAGCAGGGAGAAGTTGCCGCTGGCCTCCTTGACGCCGTTGATCTTTGGATTCTGTGCGAGAACCTGATAGGTCTCGGCAGTGAAGGAAACCCCGGTGCGGGAGGGGACGTTATAGAGAATAATGGGCAGTTCCACCCGGTCGGCAATGTACTCATAGTGTTTGATGAGACCCGATTGAGTGGCCTTATTGTAGTAGGGGGTCACCAGCAGCAGCGCGTCCGCCCCGGAGTCCTGGGCGTGCTGGGAGAGGTAGACGGCGGCGGAGGTGTCGTTGCTGCCCGCGCCTGCCACCACCTTCACACGGCGGTTTACCTTTTTGACACAGTACTCCACCACGGCAATATGCTCCCGGATGGACATGGTGGCGCTCTCGCCGGTGGTGCCGCAGACGCAGATGGCGTCCACGCCCCCGGCGATCTGCTCCTCAATGAGCGCGCCGAAGGAGTCGTAGTTCACCGCCCCGTTTTCATCAAAGGGGGTGATGATGGCGGTGCAGGCGCCGCTGAAAACAGGTTCGCGCATGGTCTTCATCCTTTCTTACCGGTGGCCGATGTACCCTTGGGCGCAGAGCAGCTCTGCAAGCAGCACCGCGCCGCCGGCAGCTCCCCGCAGGGTGTTGTGAGACAGGCAGACGAACTTGTAGTCGTACTGGGTGTCGGGGCGGAGGCGGCCGATGGAGATGGCCATACCGCCCTCCAGCATCCGGTCCAGCCTGCATTGGGGCCGGTCGGACTCCTCAAAATAATGGAAGAACTGCTTGGGCGCGGTGGGGAGGCCCAACTCCTGGGGAATGCCCTTGAACTCCGCCCAGATCTGCTTCATTTCCTCCATGGAGGGCCTGTTTTCAAAGGTGACAAAGACGGCGGCAGTGTGGCCGTTGGACACGGGCACCCGCAGACACTGGGCGGTAATGGCGGGCTTGGCGGCGCTGACGATGACGCCGTTTTCCACCTTGCCCCAGACCTTCAGCGGCTCCTGCTCGCTCTTTTCCTCCTCGCCGCCGATGTAGGGGATGAGGTTATCCACCATCTCGGGCCATGTCCCGAAGGTCTTGCCCGCGCCGGAGATTGCCTGATAGGTGCAAGCCAGCACCTTCTCCAGCCCGAATTTCCGAAGGGGGGTGAGGGCGGGGGCGTAGCTCTGGATGGAGCAGTTGGACTTTACCGCGATAAAGCCCCGCTGAGTGCCCAGACGCTTGCGCTGGGCGGGGATGACCTCCAGATGCTCCGGATTGAGCTCGGGCACCACCATGGGCACGTCGGGGGTCCAGCGGTGGGCGGAGTTGTTGGAGACCACCGGGCACTCGTGCCTGGCATAGGCTTCCTCCAGCGCCTGGATCTCCTCCTTCTTCATATCCACGGCGGAGAAGACGAAGTCCACCTGGGCGGCGATCTGCTCCAGATCGGCCTCGGCGTCCAGAACAGTCATGTTCCGCACCTGCTCCGGCATGGGAATGTCCAGCTTCCAGCGGCCCTCCACGGCCTCGCCGTAGGGTCTCCCGGCGGACCGGGCGCTGGCCGCCAGAACGGTGAGTTCAAACCACGGGTGGCCGCAGGTGAGGGTAATGAACCGCTGTCCCACCATGCCCGTGCAGCCAATGATCCCGACCTTGAATTTCTCCATCTCCATCTACCTCCATATTTTTATTCTATGACACGGATGCCCTTTGAATCTCCCGAAATAAAAAGAAAAATCAGCGGCTTTACCAGCGGCTGATTTTGTACTATAATGTCAGAGATGGTCGCCCATCCCTCACGTCAGTCAAAATCAGACAGCGCTCCACCGGGGGCCCGGTGACAGTCGGGAGAGGTCTCTCTCTGCGACCAGAGAAGGTCCCTCCGGAGGACGCTCCCTTCGGCGGCCGCCTCCTTCACGCGGGTCACAGGGCTCCGGAGCCCTCGCCGCGCTACACCAGGTCTGCCGCGCCTCTATCTGACGAATATTTTCCTGATACTATCACAACCGCCCCGCGGTGTCAAGACAAAGGAGTGGACTATGAGACAAAAATGGTTGACGGTTCTGTGCACCGCCGCACTTTTGAGCGCCTTTCTGCCTCCCGCCGCCCGGGCGGCCGGGACGGAGACGGTTCCCGTGCTGGTGGGACTGGTCTACGGCAGCGACGCCCTGGACGGAGCCAACCTGAAAAACGACGCCGGCAGCGGCTACCGCTTCGGTTATCTGGACACCGACCGGAACTTCTGTCCGGTGGGGGAGACCAGGGAGACCGGCGTGTCCGTGGTCAAGACCCAGACTGTGTGGTACGGGACCTACAACGGCTACACCAGTTATTCCGATGCCGTCACCTCCGATGTTTGCGTGGGTTGCTGGCATGTGCAGCTCCCCCTGGCCCCGGCCACGTTTGAAGAGGCCCGGGCTGCGGCCGACGCCGCGGGCGGCTTTCCCGCCTGGATCGACGGGGCCTACCAGGTCCGCACAGGGGCCTACGCCACCCGGGAGGAGGCTCAGGCGGCCGCCGACGCCGCAGGCGGCACAGCAGCAGGCACCAGCTCTTACGGCGTGTCGGTGGTAAAAACAGGCACGGCCAAAATCCTCTTCCAGTTTGACGGCGGGGCCGAGAGATCCCTGACCGTTCAGCCGGGGACGGACGGCACCACCCGGCCCGTCACCTGGTTCAAGGGGAACCGCTATTACGGTGCGTTCCAGTACCGCCGGGTGGGCGGGGGAGATCTGACGGTTTCCAACCTTCTGCCCCTGGAGGACTACATCAACTGCGTCGTCTCCCGGGAAATGAGCCGGAGCTGGCCGCTGGAGGCACTGAAGGCACAGGCGGTGTGTGCCCGGACCTACTACGAGATCAATCTGGGCCGCCATAACGCCTCCGGCTTCGACATCTGCTCCACCACCCACTGCCAGGCCTACTACGGCATGGGGGAGACCGATTCCCGCACCGCCCAGGCGGCGGCGGAGACGGCGGGGCTGCGGGTGCTGTACAACGGAACGCCCGCCCAGACCTACTATTTCTCCTCCAGCGGCGGCGGCACTGAAGACGTGCGCAATGTCTGGGGCAGCCAGCCCATCCCCTACCTCTCCGGCGTGGCCGATCCCTATGAGGCCGCGGTCTCCGACAAGATCTCCTACTGGAGCTGGAGTGAGACCTTTACCGCCGCTCAGCTGACGGAGAAGCTCCAGGCCAAGGGGTACAACTGCGCCTCTATCGTGGACTTCCAGATCACCGCCACCACTCCCACAGGGAATGTCAAGTCCATCGCCTTCCTGGACGCCAACGGCAAGAGCTGGCCCTTCACCAAGGAGGGCGGGGTGCGGAACCTGCTGGGGCTGAAGTCCATGCGATATACGGTCTCGGCGTCAGAAAAGACCTCCGGCGGGGTATACTATACCGACGGGGGAGGGACCCTGACCTCCATGAGCGGCGTCTATGCCATCGGCGGCAGCGGCGCGGCGGCCAGGATCACCGGCAACCCCTACGTCATCACCGGCTCCGGTACACAGTTTTTGCCCGCTCCGACGGGGAGCACCTCGGCGGGGGAGAACGTGTTCACCGTTACCGGCTCCGGCTGGGGGCACAGCGTGGGTATGAGCCAATGGGGCGCATATGCCATGGCTCAGCAGGGCAAGACCTTTGAGCAGATATTGACCTTCTATTACCCCGGCACCGAAATTCGCTGAGAAAGTTGGAAACGCGCAAGATGAAGACCTCTGATTTTTACTATGACCTGCCCCAGGAACTGATCGCCCAGACCCCGCTGGAGCGCCGGGACGGCTCCCGGCTCATGCTGCTGAACAAGGAGACCGGCGCTGTGGAGCACCGGCATTTCTACGACCTGCCCCAGTTCCTCCGCCCGGGGGACTGCCTGGTCCTCAATGACAGCAGGGTGCTGCCTGCCCGCCTGCTGGGTCACCGGGATCCCTCCGGCGGCGCGGTGGAGATCCTCCTCCTCATCGACCGGGGAGAAGGGAAGTGGGAGTGCCTGGTCCGGCCCGGCCGGAAAATGCACGCCGGACAGAAGATCGTCTTTGGGGACGGAACGCTTCTCACTGCCACAGTGGAGAAGGAACTGCCCGGGGGAAACCGGATCGTCTCCTTCCACTATGAGGGCATTTTCCTGGAGATATTGGAACAGCTGGGCCGCATGCCCCTGCCTCCCTACATCAAGGCCGAGCTCCAGGATCCGGAGCGGTACCAGACCGTCTATTCCCGGGAGGTGG
This sequence comes from Pseudoflavonifractor sp. Marseille-P3106, assembly GCA_900169975.1. Lineage (GTDB taxonomy): Bacteria > Bacillota > Clostridia > Oscillospirales > Oscillospiraceae > Vermiculatibacterium. Next base: position 545,596 of record LT827126.1, on the reverse strand, counting down.
GCTCCGCCGCCGCCCCCACCGCGGGACTACACTTCACCCGGGAGCTGCTGGGACAGATCGAGGCCATGGGCGTCAAGCTCTGCTATGTGACCCTCCATGTGGGCCTGGGCACCTTCCGGCCGGTGAAGGAGGATGACCCCACCGAGCACGAGATGCACTCGGAATACTGCATGATCTCCGCCGGGACCGCTGAGACCATCAATGCCACCCGGCGAAACGGCGGGCGGGTGATCTGCGTGGGCACCACCTCCTGCCGCACCATCGAGAGCTGGGCGGCAGAGGACGGTACGCTGAAGGAGAGCGCCGGATGGACCAGCATCTACATCTTCCCCGGCTACCGCTTCAAGGCGCTGGACTGCCTCATCACCAACTTCCACCTCCCGGAGTCCACCCTCATCATGCTGGTCTCCGCCCTGGCGGGCCGGGAGCATGTGCTGGACGCCTATGCCGAGGCGGTGAAGGAGCGCTACCGCTTCTTCTCCTTCGGAGATGCCATGTTCATCTCCTGAACGCCGGGCCCCATTCCAACGACAAAGGAGTTTTTCTGTGTTTAAAGTGACCAAGACCGAGGGCCGGGCCAGACGGGGCGTTTTTACCTGCGCCCACGGCGTCGCCCAGACCCCTGTGTTCATGAATGTGGGTACCCAGGGGGCCATCAAGGGGGCCGTCTCCGCCCACGATCTGGTGGACATCGGCTGCCAGATCGAGCTGTCCAACACCTATCATCTCCACCTCCGACCCGGCGACGACGTGGTGCGCGCCCTGGGCGGGCTCCACAAGTTCATGGACTGGAGCGGGCCCATCCTCACCGACTCGGGCGGGTTCCAGGTCTTCTCTCTGGCCAGCCTGCGGAAGATCAGGGAGGAGGGGGTCTATTTCTCTTCCCACATCGACGGCCGGAAGATCTTCATGGGGCCTGAGGAGTCCATGCGGATCCAGTCCCGCCTGGGCAGCGACGTGGCCATGGCCTTTGATGAGTGCGTGGAGAACCCCGCCGCCTACGACTACGCCAAGGCCTCATGCGAGCGCACGGTGCGCTGGCTGGAGCGCTGCAAGGCCGAGCACGACCGGCTCAATGCCCTGCCTGACACCGTGAATCCGGATCAGATGCTCTTCGGCATCAACCAGGGCGCCACCTTCCCTGATCTGCGGGTGTGGCATATGGAGGAGATCAGGAAGATCGACTGCGAGGGCTACGCCATCGGCGGCCTGGCGGTGGGGGAGCCCACCCAGGTGATGTACGATATCATCGACGCGGTGGAACCCCATATGCCCACCGGCAAACCCCGCTACCTCATGGGGGTGGGCACCCCATCCAACATCATCGAGGCGGTGGCCCGGGGCGTGGACTTCTTCGACTGCGTCATGCCTGCCCGGAACGCCCGCCACGGCAAGCTCTATACCTGGGAGGGCTCCATCAACCTCAAAAACGAGAAGTACAAGCTGGACGACCGGCCCATCGACCCGACCTGTGACTGCCCGGCCTGCCAGTCCTTCTCCCGGGCTTACCTGCGCCACCTGTTTGCGGCGGGGGAGATGCTGGCCATGCGCCTGGCGGTGCTCCACAATCTGCATTTCTACAACACCCTCATGGAGCGGATCCGTTCCGCTTTGGACGCCGGAACCTTTGAGGACTTCCGGGCAGAGTATTCGGAAAAATTGGAACGCAGGATTTAATTTGCCGGAAACTATTGCAAAAGTTTGGCTGATAGGATATACTACTTTTCACTGCAAATAAAAAATCTTTCATGGAGGGAATTAATTTGGACCAGAACGTTATGACGATCGTCATGCTGGTAGCGATGATCGCTATCTTCTATTTCATGCTGATTCGTCCGGAGAACAAGCGGAAAAAGGAAGCGGAGAAGATGCGTTCCGAGCTGACGGTGGGCGACGTGATCACCACCATCGGTGGTGTGGTTGGCACCATCTGTGCCGTGAAGGACAACACCATCGTCATTGAGACCGGTGCAGACCGGGTCCGGATGGAGTTCACCAAGTGGTCTGTGTCCAGCAAGGGTACTCAGTCCGTGGAAAACACCAAGTAAAAAAGACATGCTGGCGCCCCTCCCTGCATAAGATGCTGTGAAACATCGGTGCGGGGAGGGGACTTTTTATGCGAAAAACTGAGGAAGAGCAGGGGGCCAGGCTCCTGCGGTACTGCAAAAGCATTCTCCTGGGCGGCGGGACTGCCTTTCTCATCTGCCTGGCCTTTCTGTTCCTGGCGGCGGTGGGGGTCTCCCAGGGAATTCTGGACCCCGGACTCCAGGAGCGCTTGACTGTGGTGGGGTGTGTGCTGGGCAGCTTCACCGGAGGGCTCCTGGCAGTCAGAAGCTGTAAAGGAAGAGGGCTTTTCGTGGGTCTGGCAGTGGGAGCGGTGCTGTTCCTCCTTCAGCTGACCCTGGGGCTGCTCCTTTACGACACTATGACGCCGGAAAACGGCGGCCTGGGTCTTCTCTGCGGCGCACTGTGCGGCGGCGCAGCCGCTGGCATCCTGGGCGGCGGGAGGCGCGGCTCTGGCAGGGGAGGGAAGCGGCGGCGGCGCTGACGGTGTGTCCCCGCTTTCTGCCGGTGACATAAAATGTCAGAATTCAGCGGGGACTTGCGATTCGGCGCCAAACGCAGGGGGTATACGCTCTGTTATCAATACAGAGCGTATACCCCCTGCGTTCCCCTGTGAAAACCGCGTATCTTGAGCAAAAAGCGAGGGAACAGCACCACATCATGTGCTTTTTTCGTGAAGAGTGCGTTTGGGCCTCTTACGGGAAGAAGGGGTTTCCCTCAAAGCTTTACATAATAATATTTACATAATATTGTAACATAATAATTTTTTTCAAAAAAGGGTTGCGCGGGTAGGGAAAGTAGATTAAAATAAGAAACACTTTGAGAGCCCCTTTTTGAGGCATGGACCTGTCCACTTCGGCATAGAGTGTGCCATGGAGGTGAGGTCAATGCGCAGAGCGGTCGCAGGAATTTGGGGGACCCCGGCGGCGGAGGGAACCCCGGCCCTCGTCGTGACGGCGGTCTTTTTTGCGCTGGGTGGGCTCTTTGGATGCTGGATCGCGTTTCATTCCGGCGGCGGGGGAGATGAGGCCCTGCGCGCCTATCTGGAACAGTTTCTGGCCGCGGCGTCGGAGGGGCAGCTGAGTGTTCCCGCGTGGCCGGGACTCATCTGGAGGACCGTTCGCTGGCCCCTGGCCGCGTTTCTGTTTGCCTTTACGGGGCTGGGACTGCTGGGGGTCCCGGTGCTCTCCTCGCTCCGCGGTTTTTTTCTGGCCTTTTCCATTGCCTCCTTCGCCCGGGTCTACGGCAGGGCGGGGCTGAGTGCGGCTTTTTTGCTGCTGGGGGTCACGGGACTGGTGTCCATTCCGGTCTTTCTGCTGCTGTCGGTGCAGAGCTTTTCCAACGCCTGGAGCCTGGCCGCCCGCCCTGCCGGACAGGGGTGCAGAGAGCTGCCCTATCACAGAGAATTCTTTTATCGCTCCGGCCTATGCGCCGGTGCGCTGTGTGTCTGCGTCCTCATGGAGCGCTATCTGGTCCCCGTTCTGCTGATGGGGGCTGTGTCTGTGTTGTCTTGAAAATTCAGGAAGAAAAGTAGGTGAGAGCGGATGGATCTGATGCTGGAATACCGGGCGTTCCTGTCCGGAGAAAAGCATTCCTCCGACAATACCGTCAGCTCTTACCTGCGGGATCTCCGGCAGTATCTGCGCTGGCTGGAGAGTGAGGAGCTGACGCCCGAGAAGGCCGCCCAGGCGGATGTGGAGAGGTACACCCGGTACCTGCTCAGCCTGGGCAAGTCGGTGGCCACCGCCACCCGGGCGCTGGCGGCTCTCAAGTCTTTTTACACCTACCTCATGTCCGTGGGGGCGGTTTCCCGAAATCCCGCCAGGGGGCTGGCGCTGGAGAAGGTGGAGCGTAAGCTGCCACAGATCCTTACCAGCAAAGAGGTGGAACTTTTCCTGGAGCAGCCTGACGCCCGGGACGCCAAGGGCTGCCGGGACAAGGCCATGCTGGAGCTGCTGTATGCCACGGGCATCCGGGTCAGCGAGCTGATCGGGCTGGACGTGGAACACCTGAACCTCAGTGCCGGCTTCCTCCGCTGTCCGGGGGCCAAAAAGGAGCGGATCATCCCTCTCTACCCCACGGCGGTCCGGGCGCTGGATGACTATCTTCGCCACGTCCGGCCCCAGATGATCGAACAGCCGGAGGAGCCGTCCCTGTTCGTGAATATGAACGGCTCCCGGATGTCCCGGCAGGGCTTTTGGAAGATCATCAAGCACTATCAGGAGCTGGCTGGCATCCAGAAGGACATCACGCCCCACACCCTGCGCCACTCCTTCGCTGCCCATCTGCTGGAAAACGGGGCGGATCTGCACTCCATTCAGGAGATGCTGGGGCATGCCGACATCTCATCCACCCAGGTGTACACCCAGGTGGTCAACCAGAAGCTGAAGGACGTGTACAACAAGGCCCATCCCCGTACATAAAAAAACGCCGGACCGGTTTTTTAAAAAAGCCGGTCCGGCTTTGATTTTCCTGTTGAAAAAAGTCTACAGCCGGGGTATAATATCTTTGTATCACTGATTTTACCGTTTACGGAGGTTATTTATTATGGCTCAGATCACCAAAGATACCATTATCGGCGACATTCTGGACATTGCGCCCCAGACCGCTCCCGTGTTCCTCTCCATCGGCATGCACTGCCTGGGCTGCCCCTCTTCCCGGGGCGAGACCGTGGAGCAGGCCTGCATGGTCCACGGCGTGGACGCCGACGCTCTGCTGGCGGAGATCAACAAACTGGTTCCCGTCGAGCAGTAAGTTCACAGTCCGAAAAAGGAGCGGCGCTGCCGCTCCTTTTTGTCATTCCCATTTTTCATGTCAAGTTTGGAGGTTCCCCATGAAACGACCCTTTTCTCTCTCCCCGCGGCTGGCCGCCGTGGCGGAACTGGTGCCGCAGGGTACCCGTCTGGCCGACGTGGGCACAGATCATGGACGGCTCCCCGTGTGGCTCATCCAGCACGGCGTGGTGGAGCGGGCGGTGGCCTCCGACCTGCGCCCCGGCCCTCTGAGCCGGGCCAGAGCACTGGCCGAGCGCTGGGCGGTGGCCGACCGGATCTCCTTCCGGTTGTGCGACGGGCTGTCCGGCATTGGATCCGAGGAGGCGCGGACGGTCACCGTCGCGGGGATGGGCGGGGAGACCATTGCGGAGATTCTGGCCGCCGCCCCCTGGACCGGGGAGAGCGGTCACCGGTACATCCTCCAGCCCATGAGCGGACTGGACGGTCTGCGGCGCTACCTGTCCGGGCACGGTTTTGCCATCCGGCGGGAAACGCTGGTGGAGGAGGGGGAGACCCTCTATGTGGTACTGCTGGCCGAGCCCGGGGAGATGCCTCCCCTCACCGTGGGGGAGATCTGGGTGGGCCGGCAGAGCAGGGGAGAGGACGGCCCCCTGCGGGAGCGGTACTTGGAGCAGGAGTTGGGCAAGCTCCGGCGGGCGGCCGAGGGCCTCTCCCGGACGGAGCGGGCCGAGGATCAGGCCAAGCGGGCGCGGTATGAGGCCGCGGCGGAGGAAGTGGAGCGGATGAGAGAGGAGTGGCGTCAGTGGCAAGCGTAGCGGAAATTTACCGGTATCTGGATTCCAGAGCACCCTTTTCCATGCAGATGTCCTTTGACAACGCCGGATTCCTGGTGGGCCGGAGGGAGGCGGAGGTTCGGCGGCTGCTGGTGGCGCTGGACATTACCGAGGAGGTGGCGGCCGAGGCCGCTGAGCTGGGGTGCCAGCTCATCGTCTCCCACCACCCCGTGATTTTTCGTCCGGCCCGGAGCGTCACCGACGCCGATCCCACGGGGCGGTGTCTGCTGGCGCTGACCGAGAACCGGATCGCCGCCATTTGCGCTCACACCAACCTGGACGCAGTGGCGGGCGGGGTCAACGACGCTCTCGCCAAGCGGCTGGAGCTCACCGATGTGGAGCAGCTCCACCCTGACGGAGTGGACGCCGCCGGGCGCAGCTACGGCATCGGCCGGGTGGGGACGGCCCCGGGGCATTTCTACCTCCCGGAGTTTGCCGCCTTTGTCCGGGAGCGGCTGGACGCGCAGGGCCTGCGCCTGGAGGACGCCGGACGTCCGGTGCGCCGGGTGGCGGTGGGCGGCGGTGCCTGCGGGGACATGCTGGAGGACGTCCTCCGGCTGGGCTGCGACACCTTTGTCACCGCCGATGTGAAGTATAACGTCTTTCTCGACGCCCGGGCCATTGGCATCAACCTCATCGACGCAGGGCACTTCTCCACGGAGAACGTGGTATGCCCGGTGCTGATCGACTGGCTGAGCCGCGCGTTCCGGGAAGTGGAGATTTTCTCCTCCAAACGGCACAAAGAGGTATTTTATTCCCTTTGACCGTTGCAAAATGGGGATTGATATGATAAACTGAATGAGCAACTTTTCAGGAAGGGACAGATCTTATGTCGGGACATTCCAAATGGCATAACATTCAAAAGACCAAGGGGGCCGCGGACGCCAAGCGTTCTCAGGCCTTTACCAAGATCGCCCGTGAGATGATCGTGGCGGTCAAGCAGGGCGGCGGCGGCGACCCCAACAACAACTCCCGCCTGGCCACTGTCATCGCCAAGGCCCGCGCGGTGAACATGCCCAACGACAACATCAAGCGCACCATTGACCGCGCTATGGGCTCCGGCAACAGCGACGACTTTGAGAACGTCACCTACGAGGGCTACGGCCCCTCCGGCGTGGCCATTATCGTCGACGCTCTCACCGACAACCGCAACCGCACCGCCCCAGAGGTCCGGCACCTGCTGGACAAGTACGGCAAAGGCCTGGGCGCGACGGGCTGTGTGTCCTGGTCCTTCGATCAGAAGGGCGTCATCATCATTGAGAAAGAGGACCTGGACGAGGACACCATGATGATGGATGCCCTGGACGCCGGGGCCGACGACATGAACGCCGAGGGCGACTGCTTTGAGATCACCACCGGCCCCGATGCCTTCGGCACCGTGCTGGAGGCTCTGGAGGCCAAGGGCTACTCCTTTGTCAACGCCGCGGTGGAGATGGTGCCCCAGACCTACATCAAGCTGGAATCCGAGGAAGATATCAAGAATATGGAGAAGCTCATCGAACTCCTGGAGGAGAACGACGACGTGCAGAACGTCTGGCACAACTGGGAACAGGAGTGAGCTCCCGCTGATCGAAGCCGCGCCTCCGCGTTCCGCCTCACCGGCGGCGCGCGGGGGCGCTTTCCATCCACAGACCGGAAAGGAGGTCCCCTGTGAAGCCCCACCGCAAATTGTCCGTCATCTGGCGCTTTCTGCGCGGGGTGACGCCCCTGTTTCTGGCGTCTTTGCTGTGCTCCATGCTCAATACCCTCTTCACCGCCCTCACCCCCCAGATCATCCGGGCGGCGGTGGATTCGGTCATCGGAACGGAGCCCTTCGGCGGACTGCCCGCGGTCCTGGCCGGAAGGCTGGCCGGCCTGCCCTTTCGGGAGGCACTGCTCTGGTCGGCCGGGGCGGTGCTGACGGTCTCCGCCTTGGCCGCCCTCTGCGGATTTTTGAGCCGCACCGGCACCGCCATGTGTTCGGAGCGGTTTGTCAAGTCCATTCGGGATACCCTCTTCGGCCACATTCAGCGCCTGCCCTTCGCCTGGCACACCGGCCACCAGACGGGAGAGATCATCCAGCGCTGCACCTCCGACGTGGAGGTCATCCGCAATTTCGTCACCACCCAGTGCCTGGAGGCCTTCCGCGTCTTTTTCCTGGTGGCGGTCTCCTTTGCCCTCATGTTTCCCATGAACGCCAAAATCTCTCTGGTGGCCCTGCTGTTTCTGCCGGTGGTGGTGGCCTACTCCCTCTTCTTTTATCGCCGGATGGCCCAGCGCTTTCTGGACGCCGACGAGGCAGAGGGAGAGCTGACCACCGGCGTACAGGAGAACCTGACCGGGGTGCGGGTGGTCCGCGCCTTCGGCCGGGAGGCTTTCGAGGTGGAGAAGTTCGACCGCCAGAACGGCCGGTTTTCGGAGCTTTGGATCCGCCTGGGCAAGCTGATGAGCATCTACTGGGCCTGCGGCGACCTGCTGTGCGGGTTCCAGATCCTGGCCGTGCTGCTGGTGGGTGTGTCGGAGACTGTCTCAGGGTCCATCACCCCCGGCACCCTCCTGGCCTTCCTCTCCTACAATGCCGCCATGATCTGGCCGGTGCGCTCTCTGGGCCGGGTGCTCTCCGAGATGAGCAAGGCCGGGGTGTCCATCGACCGGGTGGGGGAGATCCTGGACGCGGAGGAGGAGACCGCGCCTGCCTTCCCTCAAACCCCCGACTGGGGCGGAGACATCGCCTTTGAGCACGTCACCTTCGGCTACAGCGGGGAGGAGCCGGTGCTCCGGGACGTGTCCTTTACCATCCCCGCGGGCAGGACTTTTGCCATTCTGGGCGGCACCGGCAGCGGCAAGAGCACCGTGGCCGCCCTCCTCACCCGGCTCTATGACCTGGCCCCCGGGGCAGGGCGCATCACCGTGGGCGGCGTGGATCTGCGGGACATCCCCCGGGAGGAGGTCCGCCGCCACATCGCCCTGGTTCTTCAGGAGCCCTTCCTCTACTCCCGGACGGTGGAGGAGAACATCCGGGCCGTCCGCCCCGCCGCCGGGCGGGAGGAGGTCCGACGGGCCGCCCGGGCGGCCTGCGTGGACGAGGCCCTGGCCGAGATGGCCCTGGGCTACGACACCGTGGTGGGGGAGCGGGGCGTCACCCTCTCCGGCGGGCAGAAGCAGCGGGTGGCCATCGCCCGGACTCTTCTGGCGGGCGCGCCGGTGCTTCTGCTGGATGACTCTCTCTCCGCTGTGGACACGGAAACGGACGCGAACATCCGTTCAGCTCTCCTCCAACAGGCGGCGGGTACCACCCTCGTCCTCATCTCCCACCGGGTCACTACCCTCATGCAGGCCGACCGGATTCTGGTGCTGGAAAACGGCCGGGTGGCCGAGGAGGGGACCCACGCCCAGCTCATCGCCCGGGACGGGCCATACCGCCGGGTGTGCGACATTCAGATGAATCAGGACGACCGGGCCCTGCTGGCCGAAGAAGGGGGGGAGGCGTGATGGCCACCGCGGAAAAAGACTTCGGGACATCCTTTGATCCCGGGATCTGGAAGGGGATCCTGCCCTATTTGAAGCCCTACCGGTGGGAGTTCACCGTCATCCTGCTGGGCAACCTGCTCTGCGCCGTCATCGATGTGCTGTTCCCCCTGTTCCAGCGCTACGCCATCGACCGTTTTGTCGGGGAGGCCACCACCCGGGGTCTGGTCCCCTTCGGGGTGCTCTACGCCCTTTGTACGGTGCTCCAGGCGCTGCTGGTGGTCTGGTGGACCCGGGCCTGCATGCGGGTGGAGATGAATTTCGGCAAGGATCTGCGCCGGACCCAGTTCGTCCACCTGCAAAAGCTGTCCCTGTCCTACTACAACGTCACCCCGGTGGGCTACCTTCTGGCCAGGACCATGAACGACACGGGCAAGGTTTCCGCCGTTCTTGGCTGGAACGTGGCCAGCATCCTGTGGGGGGTGCTCTACATGGCGGGGTCCTTCCTGGCCATGCTCTGGCTCAACTGGCGGATGGCCCTGCTGGTGCTTCTGGTGGCGCCGGTGATCGTCCTGCTCTCCGGCTATTTCCAAAAGCGCATTTTGACCTGGAACCGCCGGGTGCGCAAGCTCAACTCCCGGATCACCGGGGCCTTCAACGAGGGGATCACCGGCGCCAAGACCTCCAAGACCCTGGTCATCGAGGATCAGAATCTGGAGGACTTCCAGGGCCTCACCGGGGAGATGGAGCGCTCCGGCGTCCGCGCCGCCCGGGTCTCGGCGCTCTATGTGCCCCTCATCCTCTTCCTCAGCACCACGGCCACCGCGCTGGTGCTGGTCCGGGGCGGCTGGCTGGAGCGGGAGGGCGTGCTGCTGCTGGGCACCCTCTCCGCCTTCTTCTCCTACGCCACCGGGCTGTTTGAGCCCATCCAGCAGACCGCCCGGGATCTGTCCGACATCGTCTCGGTCCAGGCCAGCCTGGAGCGGGTGCTGGACCTTCTGCACGAGGAGCCGGGCGTGACCGATCCCCCCGAGGTGACCGAGCGCTGGGGGGACGCCTTCCATCCGAAAAAGGAGAACTGGGTCCCCATCCGGGGGGACATCACCTTTGAGGATGTGTCCTTCCGCTACCCCGACGGCACAGAGGACGTGCTCTCCCATTTTAACCTTCATGTCCCCGCGGGGACCACGGTGGCCATCGTGGGGGAGACCGGGGCGGGGAAGAGCACCCTGGTCAATTTGGCCTGTCGGTTCTTCGAGCCCACCGGAGGCCGGGTGCTCATCGACGGGATCGACTACCGCCGTCGGAGCCAGCTGTGGCTCCACTCCGCCCTAGGCTATGTCCTTCAGACGCCCCACCTCTTCTCCGGCACCGTGATGGAGAACATCCGCTACGGCCGTCTGGACGCCACCGACGAAGAGGTGTACGCCGCGGCCCGGGCGGTCTCGGCCGACACGGTGGTGGAGAAGCTGGAGCAGGGCTACGACACCCAGGTGGGAGAGGGCGGCGACCGGCTCTCCACCGGGGAAAAGCAGCTCATCTCCTTCGCCCGGGCAGTGCTGGCCGACCCCCGCATCTTCGTGCTGGACGAGGCCACCAGCTCCATCGACACCGAGACCGAGCAACTCATCCAGCAGGCCACCGCACGGCTTCTGGAGGGGCGCACCTCCTTCCTCATCGCCCACCGGCTCTCCACCATCCGTCAGGCCGACCTCATCCTGGTGGTCCGGGACGGCAGGATCGTGGAGCAGGGCACCCACCGGGAGCTGCTGGCACGGCGGGGCTACTACCACGACCTCTACGCCCGGCAGTTCGCCCAGGAGGCCGAGGAGCGGTATCACCACCGCTCCGGAGGCGAGGCGTAAAAAAGGCCAAAAAAGGACACGCCCCGGGGCGTGTCCTTTTTTGGTGCAAGTAAGCCTGTAAGCCGGGTTCTGTCATTCAAGACAGCCATCTATCTCGACGTGCCGTTGCCGACACGCTCCAGCCACCTCCCGAGCACGGCCGGGCCGGCCATGCGTGCTCCCACGGTGTTGCTCCGGATAGAGTTTACAGCGATGGGCTGTTCCCAGCCATCGGGCGGGCTCTTACCTCCGCCTTTCCATCCTTACCTCTCCCCACGAAAACGCAGTTTTCGCGGGGCCCCAAAAAGGGGCGAGGCGGTATCTCTCTGTTGCACTTTTCCTGGGGTCGCCCCCGGCGGGTGTTACCCGTTATCCTTGCCCTATGGAGCCCGGACTTTCCTCAGAACGGGCCTTTCGGCCTCGCCCCGCGGCTGCCCAGCTTGCTTGCTGTCTCATTTTATCCCATCAGGCCGCCAATGTCAAACCTGTTTTCATTGAAATCTTCTACCAAACGCGATATAATATTTTGGCGACTTTTTTTGAAATGATTTTGGAAGGGAAGGAGGGAGCCCGATATGCACCTCACCATTCGGGAATACTTGGAGGGCCTTAAGGGAAAACGGGTGGCGGTACTGGGCATCGGCGTGTCCAACACCCCGCTCATTCGGATGCTGCTCCGGGCGGGGGCCAGAGTCACCGCCTGCGACAAACGCTCCCGGGAGGAGTTCGACGGCCGCATCGAGGCCCTGGAGAGCCTGGGGGCCTCCGTCCATCTGGGCAAGGACTACCTGGATCATCTGGAGGGCCAGGACGTCATTTTCCGCACCCCCGGCCTGCGCCCCGACGTGCCGCAGCTCATGGCCGCCGTTGAGCGTGGGAGTGAGCTCACCTCGGAGATGGAGGTGTTTTTCCAGGTCTGTCCCTGCCCCATCCTGGGGGTGACCGGCAGCGATGGAAAGACCACCACCACCACCATCATCGCCGGGCTTTTGAAGGCCGAGGGATATAATGTCTACCTGGGAGGCAACATCGGCAAGCCTCTGCTCCCCGACGCGGAAATGATGGAGCCGGGCGATTTCGCCGTGGTGGAGCTGAGCTCCTTCCAGCTGATGACCATGGATCTGAGCCCCCGCGTCGCCGTGGTCACCAATCTGGCCCCCAATCACCTGGACATCCACCGCTCCATGGGGGAGTATATCTCTGCCAAGGAGAACATCTTTACCCACCAAAGCGCCGGAGACCGGGTGATTCTCAACGCCGACAACGACATTACCCGCTCCTTCGCCGCCGGGGCCCCGGGGCAGGTGACCCTGTTCAGCCGCCGGGAGGAGCCGGAGGGCTCCTCCGTGTTCCTGCGGGACGGGGCCATCTGGGTCTCAGACGGGGAGAAGAGCCGGGCGGTGCTTCCCCGGGAGGACATCCTGCTCCCCGGCGACCACAACGTGGAGAACTACATGGCGGCCATCGCCGCCGTGGAGGGCCTTGTGAAGGACGAGACCATCCGTGCTTTCGCCGCCTCCTTCAGCGGGGTGGAGCACCGCATCGAGCTGGTGCGCACCCTGAACGGCGTGCGCTACTACAACGACTCCATCGCCTCCAGCCCCACCCGCACCATGGCCGGGCTCAAGTGCTTTGCGGAAAAGGTCATCCTCATCGCCGGCGGCTACGACAAGCACATCCCATTCGACGACCTGGGACCTTTGGTGACAGAGCATGTAAAGCTCCTTATTTTGACAGGGGACACCTCTCCCAAGATCCGTGCCGCGGTGGAGAGCGCCCCGGACTACGCCGAGGGACAGCTTCCCATTCAGGAGTATCACGACTTCCGGGACGCCGTTCTGGCCGCCCACAAGGCCGCCCGACCCGGGGACGTGGTGATCCTGTCTCCCGCCTGTGCCTCCTTCGATAAGTTCAAAAACTTCATGGAGCGGGGCGACGCCTTCAAGAAAATAGTACGCGAGCTGGAAGCGTAACGAAAGGAACGTGACCTATGGATCTGTATGATACTCTGAGCCGCCTGTGCACCCGGGCCGGACCCTCCGGCTTTGAGGGCCCGGTGGCCCGGACGGCCCGGGAACTGCTCTCCCCGTGGATGGACGAGGTGTCTGTCGACCGGTTGGGCAGCGTGGTGGGCGTGCGCCGGTGCGGAAAGCCGGGGGCCAAGCGGCTGCTGTTGGACGCCCATCTGGACGAGATCGGCCTCATCGTCACCGGCATCGAAGAGGGCTTCCTCCGCTTCGCCCCCATCGGCGGGGTGGATTCCCGGATGCTCCCCGCCCGGGAGCTGACCATCCTCACCCGGCCGGAGCCCCTCTTCGGCGTGGTGGCCTGTCTGCCGCCCCACGTCCAGACCGCCGCCGACCACGACAAGGCGGTGACCATCGAGGATCTGCGGGTGGATGTGGGCCTTGCCCAGGAGGAGGCCGAGCGCCTCATCCCCGTCGGGACCCCCATGGTCTACCGGGAGGGCTGCTTCCGGCTGGAGAACGGCCAAGTGTGCGGCAAGTCCCTGGACGACCGCTCCTGCTTCACCATTCTGCTGCGGACGGCGGAGCTTTTGAAGGACGCCGAGCTGGACGTGGACCTCTATCTTTTGGGCAGCGTCCGGGAGGAGATCTCGGGCGCCGGCGCCATCGTGGGCACCAACGCCGTCAATCCCGACTGGTGCGTGGCGGTGGATGTGACCTTCGGCCGTACCCCCGGTCTCTCGGAGGACGACGCCCCCTGCAAGGTGTTCGGCGGCCCCGCCATCGGCGCGGGCCCCAACATGGCCTGGTGGATGACCCGCCGGATGGAGGAGAAGGCGAAAGCCCTTGACATCCCCTATCAGATCGAGGTGATGGAGGGGCATTCCGGCACCAACGGTTGGCATATGCAGACCTGCCTGGAGGGCATCCCTACCTCGGTGGTCTCTCTGCCGCTGAAGTATATGCACAGTCCCATTGAGGTGGTGGCGCTGGAGGACATGGAGCGCACCGCCCAGCTCCTGGCCGCTTTCGCCCGGGGACTTGGAAAGGAGGGGGCGTAAATGCTGCTGGATACGGTCAAGACCCTCTGCGCCCTCAGCGGGCCATCCAGCTTTGAAGGGCCGGTCCGGGACTACCTCCGCTCCCGGGCGGAGGCCGCCGGCGCGGAGGTCCGCACCGACGGGATGGGAAACCTCATCTGCGTCAAGAAGGGGGCAAAGTCCGCCCCCGGGAAGCTGATGCTCTGCGCCCACATGGACGAGGTGGGGCTCATCGTCAAACGCATCACTGACGAAGGCTATCTGAAATTTGGCTGCCTGGGCGGCGTCGACCGCCGGGTGCTCATCGGCAAGCCGGTCTTTGTGGGGGAGAAGCGCATCCCCGGCGTCATCGGGCTGAAGGCGATTCACCTGACCTCTCCCGAGGAGCGGAAGAAAGTGCCCAAGCTGGAGGAGCTCTATATCGACATCGGCGCGAAGGACGGCGAGGACGCCCGGCAGCTCACCTATCCGGGGGATTTCGTTGTTTTTTCCGACACCATGGCGGAGTTCGGGCAGGGAATGCTCAAGGCCAAAGCCATTGACGACCGCATCGGCTGCGCGGTGATGATCGAGCTGCTGGAGGAGGAGCTGCCCATGGACGTGACCTTCGCCTTCACCGTTCAGGAGGAGGTGGGCACCCGCGGGGCCTTCGGCGCGGCTTTCTCCGTGACGCCGGAGCTGGCTCTGATCCTGGAGGGCACCACCGCCGCCGACAGCCCCACCACCGACGCCCACCGCCGGGTGTGCCGCCCGGGCATGGGTCCGGTGATCCCCTATATGGACGGTGGCACCATCTACGACCGTGGAGTGTTCGAGCTGCTACGGGACCTGGCCGGGGAGAACCGTATTCCCTGGCAGACCAAGGAGTACGTCTCCGGCGGCACCGACGCCAAGGCCGTTCAGCGGACCAAGGACGGCATCCGGGTGGGGGCCGTGTCCGCCGCCGTGCGCTATCTCCACTCGCCGTCCAGCGTGGCGGCCGTTCGGGACTTTGACCACATCAAGGCGCTGGCCCGGCTCTTCATCCGGTCTGCCGCCGAGGGGAGGATTTAATATGGAAACATTCGATCTCATTGCCCGGCTCACCGCTATCCACGGCCCCTCCGGCCGGGAGGGCGCAGTGGCTGCGGCCATTGCCGGGCTGGCCCGACCCTTTGCCGACGACATCACCACCGACACCCTGGGCAATCTCATCGTCCACCGGAAGGGCAGCGGGCCCAAGGTGATGTTCGCCGCCCACATGGACTCCATCGGGCTGGTGGCCACCTACCTGGAGGAAAACGGCGCGGTCCGCTTCGGCAAGCTGGGCGGCGTGCAGCCACAGAACATCCGCAACGTCCCCGTCCGCTTTGAAAACGGGGTCCTGGGCGCGGTGAAGGTGAACGGCAAGGCCGACGAGGACAAGCTCACGATGGACGATCTCTATCTGGATATCGGCGCGGCCAGCCGGGAGGAGGCCGCCGCCCTGGTGAAGCTGGGAGATACCGCCGTCTACGCCACCGCCGCCGGGCGGACGGGGAATCGGGTCATCTCCCCCTACCTGGACAACCGGGTCTCCTGCGCCGTGCTGCTGATGGCGCTGGAGCGGTTGGAGAGCCGGGAGAACGATCTCTATTTTGTCTTTACCGTCCAGGAGGAGGTTGGCCTCCGGGGCGCCAAGACCGCCGCCTACGTCGTGGATCCGGAGTTTGCCGTGGCCGTGGACGTCACGGGCGCCTATGACTACCCCGGCGCGTCCAGGGCGGGCAGCGCAGCCCTGGGCAAGGGCGCGGCCGTCAAGGTGATGGACACCTCCGTCATCTGCCATCCGCAAATGGTGGAAAAGCTTTCCGCTCTGGCGGTAGAAAGTGAAATTCCTTACCAGATCGACGTGCTCACCCGAGGCGGCACCGACGCAGGAGCCATCCATCAAAGCCGCCTGGGGGTGATCACCGGAGGAATCTCCATTCCCTGCCGCTACACCCACACCCCCACCGAGACGGTGGATCTGTCCGATGTGGAGGCCTGCGCCCGGCTGGCTGCGGCCTTTGCTCAGTGTAAACTATAACAGGAGTTGTCAGCTAAAATGCCTTTACAGATCAGCAAGGAGACCCGGGCGCTGGCCCGACAGGCCGAGGACGACCTGCGGGAGCAGTTCGACCGGGTGGATCAGGTGGCCCAGGCCAACGCGGAGAAGGTGCTGGACGCCTTTCAGACCCACCGGGTCTCCGAGAGCTACTTTGCCGGAACCACCGGCTACGGATATGATGACCTGGGCCGGGACAAACTGGAAGAGATCTACGCTCAGATCTTCCACACCGAGGATGCTCTGGTGCGCATCCAGTTCATCAACGGCACCCACGCCATCACCTGCGCCCTCTTCGGGGCGCTGAAGCCCGGAGAGACCCTTCTCTACGCCGTAGGCGCGCCCTACGACACCATTCAGAGCGCCATCGGCATCGTGGGCAATGCCCCCGGTTCCCTCAAGTCCTACGGGATCGGCTACCGTCAGGTGGAGCTCACCGCCGACGAAAAGCCCGACCTGGCGGCCATCGCCCGGACGGTGGGGGAGGACCCCACCATCAAGGCGGTGATGATCCAGCGCTCCCGGGGCTACGCCACCCGGGCGTCCCTGTCCGTGGCGGAGATCGGGGCCATCTGTGACGCCGTCCACGGCGTCCGGCGGGATCTGGCCATTCTGGTGGACAACTGCTACGGCGAGTTCGTGGAGACCCTGGAGCCCACGCAGGTGGGGGCCGACCTGGTGGTGGGCTCCCTCATCAAGAATCCGGGCGGCGGTCTGGCCCCCACCGGCGGCTATCTCGCCGGACGGCACGACCTGGTGGAGGCGGCCTCCATGCGGCTCTCCGTTCCCGGCATCGGCAAAGAGGGCGGCTGCTCTCTGGGCAACAACCGCAACCTCTATCAAGGGCTTTTCCTTGCCCCTCATACCGCGGCTCAGGCGGTCAAGACCGCCCTCTTCGCGGCGCGGATGATGGAGCTGTTGGGCTACCGCACCGACCCCGCCTCCACCCAGACCCGCCACGACATCATCCAGATGATCCACTTCGGGGCGCCGGAGGCGCTCAAGAAGTTCTGCAAGGGCATCCAGATGGGGGCGCCCGTGGACTCGTATGTGACCCCGGAGCCCTGGGACATGCCGGGCTACGACACCCCCGTCATCATGGCGGCGGGCTCCTTTATCCAGGGAGCCTCCATCGAGCTGTCCGCCGACGGGCCCATGCGGGAGCCTTACACCGCCTACCTCCAGGGCGGCCTCACTTACGAGTCGGGCAAGCTGGGAATTTTGCTGGCCGTGGAGGCCCTGCGGTCCTAAGACAAGCCGGTTTTCGCATACGCTGTCCAGAGGGGGTGGGCGCATGCGCAGACCGTTGGGACGGGGCCTTTGGCTCCGCAGGCCGGGGCGGGTCGGCCGGAGACAGACCCGCCGGGAAGAGGGGGGTGGACAGCTCTTCCTCGCCGCCGTTCTGGGCGTGGGGCTGGCGCTGCTGCTCATCCACCGGCTCAATCTCGCCCTGCGGCCTCAGCTGGAGAATCTGGCCGAGGCCAAGGTGCGCAACCAGATCACCCGGATGGCCGACCAGACCGTCTCCGACGTTCTGGCCGATGCCACCGTCTCCTCCGGCGATCTCATCTCTGTTCGGACCGGGGAAAACGGGGAGATCTCCATGCTCACCACCGATACCGCCAGGCTCAACCGTCTACGGACCGAGGTGATGGAGGAGATGGTGGCGCAGGTGGAAACACTTAACAGCCATGATCTGGGCGTTCCCATCGGTTCGGTGACCGGGATCGACCTGCTCTCCGCCCTGGGACCGAAGCTGCCGGTGCGGGTGCTGACGGTGGCCTCCACCGACGCGGCCTTCCGCAATGAATTCACCAGCGCGGGCATTAACCAGACCCACTATCGGGTGATGCTGGACGTGACGGTCAGCGCCCGGCTGCTGCTGCCCGGCGGCGTGGTGGAGACTGAAGTCACCGCCCCCGTCTGCGTGGCAGAGACTGTGGTGGTGGGGCAGGTGCCCGACGCCTATCTGAATTTAAATTCCTGAAAGGAGGGAGGGGCCTTTGGTGACCGTCCTGTCCTACCTCATCCAAATGCTCCTCCCGGCGCTTCTGGGCGCCCTCCTCTGGCTGGTCCTGAGACCACTGCGGCGCAGGCGCCGGGCGGCCGCGGGCCGGCTGGCCGGCCCATGGCGGGAGGGGGCGCTGATGCTGCTTTTCATGTTTCTGGCGGGGCTTCTGGCCCTGACCCTCACCCCCGCAGGGTTTTGGCCCGCCGTCCTCCGGGGTCAGCGGCCCCATCTGCCCCCCGCTTTTCAGGGCGGGCTCAACCTCACCCCCATCCGGCGGAGCTGGGCGCTTCTGCGCTATTACGTCCGCCATGGGCTGTGGGATGCGTTCTGGGTCAATTTCCCTGGAAATATTTTGATATTTATGCCCATTGGGCTCTTCGCGGGACTGCTGGCGGACAAGCCCCGGTGGTGGAAGGGGACCCTCTGGGCCTTTGGACTGTCGCTTTTCATTGAGTTTTTTCAGCTCTTCGTCTCCCGCGGCACCGACGTGGACGACCTGATCCTCAACACTCTGGGGGGCCTTCTGGGTCACGGAGCCTTTCTGCTCCTCCGCAGAGTCTCGCCCGCCCTGGTGCGGCGGTGCGCCAAGCTGTAAAAGGGAAGTGCTTGACATGAATGAACAACAGGAGATCGCGCAGCTCCGGGAGGAGCTGGAGCGGGCCAATTACGAATATTACGTGCTGGACCAGCCGACCATGAGCGACTTTGCATTTGACCGGAAGCTCCGCCGCTTGGAGGAGCTGGAGGCCGCCCATCCGGAGCTGGCCACGCCGGATTCCCCCACCCGGCGGGTGGGGGGAAAGGCTGCGGAGGGCTTTGAGGAGGTGGTTCACCGCATGCCGCTGGAGAGCCTTCAGGACGTGTTTTCCCTGGAGGAGCTGGAGGAGTTCGACCAGCGGGTCCGGGAGAGCGTGGAGGGCGCGGTCTACGACGTGGAGCCCAAGGTGGACGGGCTGTCGGTGGCGCTGGAGTATGAAAACGGCGTGTTTGTCCGGGGGGCCACCCGGGGCGACGGCCGGGTGGGGGAGGACGTCACCGAGAACCTGCGGACCATCCGCTCCATCCCCATGCGCCTGCCCGAGGCCCTGCCGCGGCTCATCGTCCGGGGCGAGGTCTTTATGCCCCGGTCGGTCTTTGCCCGGCTCAACGAGGAGCGGGAGCTCCGGGGCCAGCCCCTCTTTGCCAACCCCCGGAACGCCGCCGCCGGATCGCTCCGTCAGCTCGATCCCAAAATCGCCGCACAGAGGCGGCTGGATATTCTGGTGTTCAACATTCAATATGTAGAGGGAAAGACCTTTACGGAGCATGTGGAAACGCTGGACTACCTGAAAAGCCAGCGGTTCCGGGTCATTCCACACACCATCTGCGGGAGTATCGCCCAGTGCGGCGGGCGCATCCGGGCGATCGGGGACGGCCGGGAGGAATTCGACTTCGACATTGACGGAGCGGTTATAAAGGTAAATTCCTTGTCAGACAGGGAGACCCTGGGCAGCACGGCCAAGTTCCCACGGTGGGCCGCCGCCTATAAGTATCCTCCGGAGCAGAAGCCCTCCAGGGTGCTGGACATCGTGGTCCAGGTGGGCCGCACCGGGGTGCTCACCCCCAAGGCGGTGGTGGAGCCGGTGCGGCTGGCGGGGACCACGGTCACCAACGCCACGCTGCACAATCAGGACTTCATCACCGAAAAGGACGTGCGCGTCGGGGACACGGTGCTGGTGCAGAAGGCGGGGGAGATCATCCCCGAGATCGTATCTGTTTTGAAGGAGCGCCGCCCCGAGGGGACAACGCCCTACTTTCTGCCCGGGCGCTGTCCGGTGTGCGGTTCCCCGGTGGTCCGGGACGAGGACGGCGCGGCCCTGCGCTGCACCGGCGCGGAGTGCCCCGCCCAGCTCCTCCGGCACCTGGTCCACTTCGCCTCCCGGGACGCCATGGACATCGAGGGTCTGGGTCCGGCCGCCGTGGAGAATCTGGTGAGCGCCGGGCTTCTCAAGGCACCGGGCGATCTGTACCACCTGCGCGCCGAGGATGTGGAGCCGCTGGACCGGATGGGAAAGAAATCGGCGGAGAATTTGATCGCCGCCATCGACAAATCCCGCCAAAACGACCTCTCCCGGCTTCTCTTTGCCTTCGGCATCCGCCAGGTGGGGCAGAAGGCGGCCCAGGTGCTGGCCCGGCAGTTCGGTTCGCTGGACGCCTTGGCGGAAGCCGGGGCCGAGGCGCTGACGGCGGTGCCCGACATCGGGGCCATCACCGCCGAGAGCCTGACGGCCTGGTTCCGCGATCCCCAGTCCCGGCACCTCATCGAGACGCTGAAGGAAGCTGGGGTCAACATGGAAAGCCGTGCCCAGCCGGTGGGCGATCAGCTGGCCGGCCTCACCTTCGTCCTCACCGGGGAGCTCACCGCCTTCACCCGCAAGGAGGCGGGGGAGCGCATCCAGGCTCTCGGGGGCAAGGTGTCCGGCTCCGTATCCAAAAAGACCTCCTATGTGGTGGCGGGGGAGTCCGCCGGCTCCAAGCTCCGCAAGGCCCAGGAGCTGGGCGTGCCCGTGCTGGACGAGACGGCCTTTCAGGCGCTGCTGGAGGGGAAACGCCAGGGGTGAAAAAGTACAGTCCCCACAGGGCTGGAAGGCTCTGTGGGGACTGTAGCTGCCTGTGGAGTTTTCAGTTCTTCCACCAGACGACCTTTTCCGGGTCGTACTGGTCTTTCCGATCTCTGGATTGCTTGGCATGTCCTACGGCGACAATACCCATGGGGACGAGATTTCCGGGAAGCTCAAATTCCATTCGAAAATTGGAGATTCGATCCACCATAGGCGCGATGCCGCACCAGCAGGTGGACAGGCCCTGATGCACCGCCTCCAAAAGCAGGTTCTCGATCGCGGCTCCGCAGTCCAGATAGCCGTGTCCGTCTGTAAAAGCCAGATCCATGTCGCAGGATACCAGGATGGCCGCCTGGGCCTGGAGCATCATTTTGGCGAAGGGGTGGATCTCGCTGATGCGGTCCAGGGTGGCTCGATCGGTAATGACCACGAAACGCCACTCCTGACAGTTTTTGGCGCTTGGGGCATTCATGGCGGCGCGGAGCATTTCGGTGAGCTGATCCCGGGTGACGGGCTCTTCCGTATAGTGCCGGACGCTCCGTCGGTCGAAAATTTCCTGAAGCATGCGGAATTCCTCCTTTTTTCTTCTGGCTTTGGTTATATCACAACGCCCCATTCCATGCAAGCCTCGGGGAAAAAGTTGACAAGAGGGCCGGAATCGATTAGACTAAATTTGCTATGGCAGAAAGGTAAGGTGAGACGAATGAAACGGGAAAAGGTTTCCAGTGCAGTCATTCGCCGTCTGCCGCGCTACTACCGGCACCTGACCGACCTCACCCTGGCCGGTGTGGTTCGGATCTCCTCCAATACCCTGGGCAAGGCCATGAATCTGACCGCCTCCCAGATCCGGCAGGACCTGTCCTGTTTCGGGGAGTTTGGACAGCAGGGCTACGGCTACAACGTGGAGTCGCTTCGGAACGCGGTGTCTGAGATTTTGGGCATGGATCAAAAACATACCGCCATTATTTTGGGGGTGGGCAACCTGGGCCGGGCGTTGATGGAGAATTTTCATTTCAGCCACAGCGGCTTTGTACTCACCGCGGCATTCGACGTCAATCCCTCCCTGGTGGGTAAATCCCTGGCAGGGGTTCCGGTCTACTCGGTGGAACATCTGAATTCCTACCTCCAGAGCACGCCCACCAGCGTCGGGGTGCTTACGGTGCCTCGCACCGCCGCGGCCCCCATGGCCGACCGGTTGGTGGCGGGCGGCGTCCGGGGCATTTGGAACTTTACCAACGCCGAGCTCAACGTGCACAAGTCCGGCGTGGTGGTGGAGAATGTACATTTTGCAGACAGCTTGCTGGCACTGAGCTATATGATTTCGGAGGCACCATGAAACGAAAACAAGCCGTTGCCCTGCTTCTGGCAGGGACCCTGCTGACCAGTGGGGCCGCTCTGGCCTCGGAAGCCGGCTCGGCCGGCGATCCTCTTATCTCTTTGAACTGGATCAAAAACACCTTCCTCCCCTCGGCGCTGGAACAGGCATCGCAGCGCGTCGACAGTGCCACCGAGGAGACCTACCGGCAGGTGCTCTCGGCCCAGGCGGGTGGGACGGAACTGCGCCTTAAGCGGGGCGATGTGCTGCGTCTGGAGACGGGGAGCGGCGTGCTCTCTCTGGCCGGAGGTCTCTCCGGCTCCGCGTCCGGAACGGTGGTGGACGTCACTGACGGCACGGAGCTGGCCCCGGGCGGCCCTTTGACTCCCCGGCACCGGTATCTGGCGGCGGAGAACACCACAGCGGCCTTCTCAGTTTCCACGGACACCGCCGTGGTGCGGCTTACCGGACGATATACCCTCAGCCTCAGCGGGGAGACCGACTATAACGCACTGGCCGACGCCCTCAAGATCATGGGGCTTTTCCGGGGAAGCGATACCCCTTACGGCTCGGGCTATGAGCTGGAAAACGCACCCACCCGCATCCAGGGGCTCATCCTCTTCCTCCGGCTTTTGGGGGAAGAGCAGGCCGCTTTGTCCTATCCCGGCAGCGGTGTCACCTTTGCCGACGTGCCGACGTGGGCAAAGCCCTATGTGGCCTATGCTTACGACAAGGGATATACCAAGGGCATGGCGGTGGACAGCCAGTGGCGGGTCTGGTTCGGTACGGAAAACGCTCTGGCCCCCAACGACTATGTGACCTTCCTGCTCCGGGCCCTGGGCTATTCTGAGGCAGGAGGCGACTTTTCCTGGCTCACCGCCGCCCGGGATGCCCGGGCGCTGGGTGTGCTGACAGCGGGGGAGGAGACGCTGCTCACCGGCGGCAGGCCTTTCCTGCGGGCCCAGGTGGCCTATCTGTCCTACTACGCCCTGGGGGCTTCGGTTCGGGGAGGGGAGACCACCCTGCTCGACCGCCTCACCGCCTCCGGCGCCGTGAATGCCGCGGTGGCACAGACTGCGATAAAAGCCGTTGCGGTTCAAAGACTGTAAAGGAATATCGAATGGCAAAACCGCCGACGTCTCTTCGACGTTGGCGGTTTCCTTTTTTTGGGGGCGGCATAGCATGGAGGGATGGAAAGGAGGGGAGAGGCTTGAAATCTCCCGTGATCCCCTATGACCGGGCCGCCGCCGTGGCCTACGCCCACCGCTGGGCCTTCGGCCGGAACCCCCAGTTTTACGATTATGAGGAGCTGGGGGGCGACTGTACCAACTTTGCCTCCCAGTGTCTCTACGCCGGGACGGGCGTGATGAATTACACCCCGGTCTACGGCTGGTACTATATCAACGCCAACGAAAAGGCTCCCGCCTGGACGGGTGTGGAGTATTTCCGAAATTTCCTCGTCCGCTGCCAGCCTTCGCCCGGCCCCTTTGCCGCCGAGGTCCCGATTCAGGAACTCGAGCCCGGCGACTTTCTCCAGTTCAACTTCAAGGGGGAGATCTTCTCGCACACCCCGGTGGTAGTGGCGGTGGGAAACCCGCCCGCGCCGGAGAATATCCTGTTGGCCGCACACTCCTATGACGCCGACAACCGGCCGCTGAGCACTTATTTCTACCAGCAGATCCGATACCTCCATGTGCTGGGGGCCTATCCGCTGGAAAAAGTCACGCCTCCGGCTCCTCCGGCGGCACCGCCTTTTTCCGCCCCTTGACCCGGCCCAGGGGATTGGCCTTGGCCGCCAGACGGAGGTTGTCGCTGTCCACGTGGGTATAGATCTGGGTAGTGTTCAGATTTTCGTGGCCCAGCACCTCCTGGAGCGTGCGCACATCCACGCCGTTTTGCAGCATCAGCGTGGCCGCGGTGTGGCGGAGCTTGTGGGGAGAGTACTGGGCCGCGTCCAACCCTGCCTGCGTCAGATATTTTTTCACCATCTTCTCCACGGCGGCCTTGGAGATGCGGGTGCGCCGGCGGCTGAGAAACAGGGCGTTTTTGTCGATGGCCAGCTGGTCGCCCCGCACCGCCCGGTAATCCTGCAGGGCCTCCAGACAGGCGTCGTTCAGGTAGAGCATCCGCTCCTTGTTGCCCTTGCCCAGGACCCGGAGCTGGTCGCCACGGATGTCGTTGAGATTCAGGCCAATGAGCTCGGAGATCCGAAGGCCGCAGTTGAGAAACAGCGTCAGGATGCATCGGTCCCGCTCCTCAAAAGGCCCGTCCACACTTTCCAGTAACTGGATGCTGCCTTCCAGATCCAGGTACCGGGGGAGGGATTTTTTCATCCGGGGCGAATCCAGGTCCTGCATGGGGTTTTCGCTCAGCAGCTTGGCCTTGCTGGTGAGGTATTTGTAAAAGGAACGGATGGCGGCGACCTTGCGGGCCCGGGAGGAGGCTTTGAGGCCGTGGCCGCTGTGGTCGCTGTTGGGGTGCTGGGCGCGGTCGCGGCTGAGGTAGTTCATGTAGTTGTAGACATCGGAGAGCGTGACGGAGCGCACCAGATCCAGATCCACGTCGCTGATGTCGATGTCGTCAAATTCGGTGTCCCGGGGCACTTTGTTTTTTTCCACCTTGAGATAGCGGAAGAAATTCCGCAGGTCGAGAAAGTATTCGTCCACGGTTTTCCGGGAGTGTCCCTGGATGGTGTCGTGATAAGAAAGAAAATCCCGCAGAATGGGCGGGGCCTCGGTACGGTAGTCCATATCAGCGGCGGAGCGGGTCAAACGGGGCCAACCCCCGGGGAAGGGGCTTTTTCCCTCCCTCGAAGTAAACAAAATTTTTATTTTGTTTACTTCGCAATCCCTCTCCGAACCTCCTCTCTCTGGGTTCGGGAGCCTGCCGCGGGGTCAGAGCACCGCGGCCAGCGCCTCCCGGATGTTGCGCACTTTGATGAGCTGCAGTCCCTCCGGCGCGGTGAGCTTGGCGCACCGGGACGGCACCAGGCATTTGGTGAAGCCCAACCGCCGGACCTCGGCCAAGCGCTGGTTGAGCGCGCTCACGGCCCGCAGCTCACCGGTCAGGCCTACTTCGCCCACGGCGGCCAGATCCCCCGGCACCGGCTTGTCCCGAAAACTGGACGCCAGCGCGATCACCGTGGCCAGATCGGACGCCGGCTCCTCCAGCTCCAGGCCGCCCACCACGTTGACGTAGGCGTCGCAGGCGTTCACCATCAGCCCGCCCCGCTTCTCCAGCACGGCCAGCAGCAGCATGGTGCGGTTGAAATCCACACCCGAAACCATCCGCCGGGGCATGTTGAAGCTGGTGGGCGTCAACAGGGCCTGGATCTCGGCCAGCACCGGCCGGACCCCCTCCATGGCACAGGTGACACAGGTGCCCGGCGTATCTGTGGGACGGCCCTCCAGGAGCATTTCCGATGGGTTTGGGACCTCGGCCAGGCCGCTGTCCGCCATCTCAAAGACGCCGATCTCATTGGTGGCCCCGAAACGGTTCTTGGCCGCCCGGAGGATGCGGTAGGTGGTCTGCTGTTCCCCTTCAAAGTAGAGTACGCAGTCCACCATGTGCTCCAGCACCTTGGGCCCCGCGATAGAGCCCTCCTTGTTCACATGGCCGATGACAAAGACGGTGACCCCCACCCCCTTGGCCACGTTCATCAGGGCCAGGGTGCAGTCCTTCACCTGGCCCACACTTCCCGGCGAGGCGGTGAGATCGCCGTTGTAGAGGGTCTGGATGGAGTCCACGATAAGCACATCGGGCTTGAGCTCGCTCACCGCCTCCAAAATGTTTTCCAGGTTGGTCTCCGCCATCAGGTAGAGCCCCTCTCCCCGGACGTGGAGCCGCTCTGCCCGGAGCTTGATCTGGCGCTCCGACTCCTCGCCGGAGACGTAGAGCACGTCCGCAAACCGGCAAAGGCTGTCGCAGATCTGGAGCATCAAAGTGGACTTTCCGATGCCCGGCGCACCCCCTACCAGCACCAGAGAACCCTTCACCGCTCCCCCGCCCAGCACCCGGTCCAGCTCGTTCATGCCGGTGTCGAAGCGCAACTCGTCAGTGGTCTCCACCTCCGTGAGGCGCCGGGGGCGGGCAAAGCCCATCCCTCCTATCTCCCGGCGGCCGCTGCTGGACCTGGGGGTCTTGCTTTTGGGGGCGGAGGGGCGCTCTGCGATGGTGTTCCAGGCCCCGCAGGCCGGACACTGCCCCTGCCAGCGCAGGACCTCATTGCCGCAGTCCGTACAGTAAAAAACACTCTTTTCCTTGACCATTCT
The DNA here is from genome assembly GCA_900169975.1 of Pseudoflavonifractor sp. Marseille-P3106. Classification (GTDB taxonomy): domain Bacteria; phylum Bacillota; class Clostridia; order Oscillospirales; family Oscillospiraceae; genus Vermiculatibacterium. Next base: position 519,404 of record LT827126.1, on the reverse strand, counting down.
CTCTCTCCTCAGCCCTGGAGCCCCTGCTCCTGCCGTTCCATGTTCTCCACGACGATGTCGTGGATGTCCCCCAGGGAGGCACAGTATTCCAGCAGTTTCCAGGGTTCATTGGTATGGAAGTGGATCTTGATGAGGTCCTCGTCCCCGATAACCAGCAGGCAGTCCCCGGGGATGTGAGCCATGATGTGGTCGTGGATGTCGTCCTCGTCCAGCCCCTGACCCGCGATGAGCAACTGTGTGTCAAAACGGTATTCCAGCATATCGGTTTCTCCTTTGTGGGATTGACTGGACCTATTATAGCACAGGTGTTCCAACAATGCCACCCCATCTTTTTCTTTATCCGGCGGCAGGCGGAATTTCCCCGCTCCGGAGCCACGCTCCCGCAACACACAGCGCCAGCTTGGTCTGATAGCCCCCGCTGCGCAGGCGCTCCTCCTCCCCGGCGTTGGAGAGAAAGCCGCACTCCACCAGCACGGCGGGGCAGGTGATGTGCTTCATGAGATACACGGTGTCCGGGATTTTGGCCGGGATCCTCTTGTTGGCCGGATCCAGCGCGCGCAGGCTGTCCTGGACCAGCAGGGCCAGGGCGCGGCTGTCCTCCCCGGGCCGGAAAAAGACCTGGGCACCGTGGTAAGCGGGATCCGGGAAGGTGTTTTGGTGGATGCTGATCAGGGTGGCGTTCTCCGTGGCCTCAATGGCCGCTACCCGGTTGTGGAGGTCGGAAACCTTCTTTTCCCGCAGTGTGGACGCCGAGGGGTCGTGCAGAGAGACATCGCTGTCCCGCAGGAGCACCGGGGCCACGCCGTAAAAGCCCAGAAGCTGATCCAGCTTTTGGACCACGGCCAGATTGATGACGCTCTCGGGCACGCCCGTCCGGGACACTGCGCCGCCGTCTTCCCCGCCGTGTCCGGCGTCCAGAACCAGCCGCCGTTCCGGCAGGCGCACCGGGGCCAGGATCTCTTCCGCCCTCCGGGACAGCAGGAACAGGCTTCCCGCCGTACTGCAGAGTACAAAGGCCAAGGCGCAGATAAAAATTTTTTTCCAGCTCCAATTTTTCACAGGGCATCCCCTCCCCTGCCAATTTATGAGCCTTACCCGCTAATATGCCCGCCGGCGCGGAAAGGGCCGGGACGCTCCGGTTCCCCCGGCGGCATAGGATAGCCCGGGGGAACATCCTTCCCTCTTGAGCAAATGCAAAGGAGGAGTCCTATCTTGTATCCCGATCAACCGACGGCTCCCGCCTGTCCCGACGGCTCCGGCGCCCTGCCGGAGTGCGCTCCGCTGGCGGTCCCCTATGTCCCATTTCAGCAGACGGGCGCGCAGAAGTACAGCCAGAACGACGCCCTCAGCAACGGAACGCTCTTCCCAGGGCTCAACCTCCCCTTCCATATGAAGGCGGACGCGCCCAACGCGGTCTCCGGTCCTCTGGGCGAGCTCCAGGCACTGGAGTTCGTGCTGCTGGAGCTGGGCCTCTATCTGGACACTCACCAGGGGGACGGCGAGGCCTTTTCCCTCTTCCAGCAGTATGCCGCGCTGGAAAAAGAGGGCCGGGAGAAGTATGAATCCATGTACGGCCCGCTGTTCCAGCACGCCGCGGCCGGGCAGAAGAATTTTTCCAGCTGGATCAAGGATCCCTGGCCCTGGGCCTTCCCGGAAGGAGGCAAAGCGTAAACTATGTTTGTCTATGAGAAAAAACTCCAGTACCCGGTGAAGATCAAAAACACCAACCCCAAACTGGCGGCTTTGATCATCAGTCAATATGGCGGACCGGACGGCGAACTGGGCGCGTCCCTGCGGTATCTGTCCCAGCGGTACGCCATGCCCTACCCTGAGCTGAAGGCTCTGCTGACCGATATCGGCACGGAAGAATACAGACCATTTAAATATCAATAAAATGGACGTATGGAAAACAGCAACTGACTTCAATATACCTCATCCCGAGTCTGCATATTGTATTGTCAAGGCGTACTCTGTCATCTGGTATAGGTTATCCAAGGCATGAAAACACGCCGCCACCACCCTTTTGCAGGTGATGGCGGCGTGTTCTAATTATCGTCAAAATTTCTCCATTTCATTCTGAAAACAAAGAAATCAACGGATTTTTCGCAAAGGGCAAGCAGACGCAAGGCAAAAAACGCAGGAATCCTTTGTGGATTCCGAGGCTTTTTAACGAAGCAAATGCTGCTCTTTGCAGAAAAAGACAAGCATTTCCACTTTTCAGATACGCCCTAGAGAGTTTGGCAGGGCAGGGTATTGTTTCTGTTATTATGCTAGTTTGCTAATCGCTACAAAAATATTTGATATGCTATACCATGTTGGGAAATTTACTTCTCCTGTCTCTGGAAGATTAAATATTTGTTGGAATGTACGGACCGCCTCGGCGGTACGGGCTCCGTAAACCCCATCAACTACTACCTTTTTGATCAAAGGATAATTGTTGGAAATGGCATTTAATTGCTGTTGTATTGTCTTTACAGCACCGCCTGTTGAACCTATTTTAAGAACATTTGTAAAGGATAATGGGATTCCTTCCACCTTTTTAGCCTGTTTCAGGACAATATCGGAGCCGTAATAGGTCTTCAGTATTTGTAAAGCATTCAACCCCTGATCTGCCAGATCTTTAGAGCCCCACTGGCTGAGCCAACCCGCCCGTTTTACGCGTTTGCCGTCACAGTATTGCGTGAACAGCGGCTGGACCAAGTCGGGCCTTGAAATATAGGTTGTAAATATTTCATCAACAACCTCGGAAATTTCGTCAAAAATGTTTCTGCCGAAGGAAAAAGACTGATCAAACGCCGTTGAGTTTGTTATGGTAAATCCGTATCCCTTCCCCCGATACCATTCTGTGTAAACACGATTCAGGGTAAACGACAGAATCGCAAACACATTCGCTTTGATTGCTTCACGCGGCCAGGTGGAATAAATTTCACTGCTGGCCACGTTTTTTATATAATCCTTAAACCCAACCGTATAGTTACTTGCCGATGAATCCTCTGGTCGCCCCTCATGTACTGTTATCAAACTCGGCACAACCGGCTCCGGCAGGACAATCTGCCCGGTCGGTAACGGCAATTTTTTCACCTCCGATTCAGGAATTTTAGGCGGATATATCCCCCATAAAGTGGGATATGGAATGTCGATGGCGTTGTAGCTTGGCAGCAGAAAAACATTCTGGATTGCAGTTTGTCCCGGAAAAAGCTGAACATTGCTGATATATGCTGACTGATAGTCCTGGTAAATTACCTGTACATCATATTGATTAAAGGGCCTGGGTGAACCGTATTGCAGGGAGTACTCAATCGGAGGAGTGATCAGTGCAATATTTTTTACCTGCCCCTGCGCATCAGTTTGAGATTCGCTCACGATCGATTTGGTATCCGAATTTAAAACACGAACAGTCACCCCTTGCGTTGGACTTCCAACACCCTGCAAAAAAGTATTCACTTGCAGATAGCCAAGGCCTCCACTTGTATTGAAATCCTTAGGCGTATTACCATTACTCATTGTAAAAAATCACCTTCTTCAATTATTGTATTAAAGTCCAGTGCAGACTCTTTGATCACCTCGAAGGTACCATATAGATTGACCTTTCCGAAGCCCCATTGTACATTTGGATATGTTAAGTTGCTTTCTCGCTGACACCCACTAATCAAATAACTTCTGATGAGATCTGAATCCATCGCAGTTTTATTTCTGTTGACAATCCCCCACTCGAACAGCAATGCGGTAAGGCCTGTCGTTATGGCAGCTGCTACACTGGTCCCTGTCATTGTTCCATAACCTGTAGGATAAATCCCTTTTACATCTACTCCGGGAGCAACAAAATCCGGTGCAAACCGGAATAACCTGGTCGGCCCCCACGATGAGGATACAAGCAGGCTCTGATCCTTGCTGTTGTATGCACCACATTTAATGGCGTGTAGGGCCGTAGAAGGAATTACAGTCGTATACTCAGGTGTCGGTCTCAAAAATTCAACGGTAGGACTGACCTGCCCGGTGATCGGAAGCCATGCCCAATATTCGCCGTTAATAATCAGATCCCCATATAGAATAATGTTCCAGATTCCCTGAGTGGCGTTCTTGAACGAAACAATTACATTATTGTTGTTATCTCGAAAGTATCGAAGAGTGATATTGGTATTTTCCAAAATAAGCTGATTACTGTATTCGAGTCCCGATTGAAACGACACTCTGGATACTGCTTCGCCAGTGGGGGATGTGACTCCTGCCGATATTTTATCATATCCTGGGCTGTGAATAATGACTGTAAACGATGCCCCTTGCTCTCCCACCTTGATGCTGATTCGGTCCGAGGCTCTTGTTGCAGGTATTCTCCCTTGGGTATGGTGTTTCGCATTGGCTTCGTTCCCGACAGCTGTAATAAAGGCATACCCCACTCGCTGGGATACGAAGCTGATATACTCCTCTATCAACGTGCTGCCGTCATGTGCGCCCCCGTTTGTTCCCATTCCGATACACATGGCAATCGGCATATTGAATTTTTCCGACGCATCAAGAATATATTTCATTCCAAGCATATAATCGGTAGATTCGTACAGATTGGGGTTGTCATTTGTAACCAGATAACGGTCTATCAAATACTGACTGGCTTTTTTCAGTTTGACAATTAGTAAATATGCTTTGGGTGCCGCACCAATATATTCGCCTGTTTCATTGCTTGCCGCCACAGAGGCCAAAAACGTTCCATGACCATCTTCATCAACCGACGGCACAATGCTGTAGGGATCTGAAGCGCGATTGGCTCGATTAATATCGTCACTTGTATATGTGGAGCCAAAGTATAAATCATCCTGTCTGTTTCCATCAACGGTTTGATCCCAGATTCCCAAGATTTTTGTAGAGCCGTCCTCAAACTTAAAGGCATCTTTTCGATAATCAATTCCTGTATCCACAATGCCAATGATAACGCCCCGACCAGACAAATTTAAAAATGGCTGGTTAAGAACCTGCGTAATTCCGGATGCATCATTACTCTGACTATCTGTAGGTGACATGATCCGAGGCAAAAAATATAAAAAGTCACCACCCAGGTCGTTCAACAGCTGTGTTACATAAGCGTAATTGATATAGCCTACAATATAGCCGTTTTCAAATTCAGTTCCAAGACGTATGTAGGGACGACTTTTGGCAAATATTTTGAATCTTTCCGTATTGAGAGCCTGAAAATCTACTGTAGTAGGCAATTTGACAAACTCTGAAAGCGGAAGATTCTGTTCGTCATCTATATTGAAAGCCATTGATTATCCCCTCCCCATTTGTATCGTTCCAAATAACTCATTGTATTGCTCAAACATAATGTGCCGTAGCCAAATGAGGCGTTTGGATAATCCTGATTCTGTCTGCGGGCAGCACCCAGACGTAAAAAGGCTTTCAGCCGTTCACCGTATAGGAAAGGATCATTTTTCAAAACAATTCCCCACTGCATCATTAACGCTGCCGAACCGGTAACAAACGGCGCCGCCATGCTAGTGCCTGTATAGGCATCATAGCCGCCGCCGTTTTTGGGTGCCAAAATAGAAACAGCCGGGGCTGCCACATCCGGTCTGGGTTCTGCCTCCTCTGCGCTCCCAATTCCAGAGAATTCAGCAATATTTCCAACCCGATCGTTGTAACCCGCGACTTTGATCACCTTCCTGGCTGTAGACGGTATCGTCATGGTCATTGTTTCAATCGGTTTAGAAAAACGAGTACTGGAAGTAACCTCTTCAACCGTCGGCAGCCAAATTTCAATTTTTCCGTTTACAATCGAAGACGTAACAAAACGCAATTTCCAAAGCCCGGAGGGAATCATTCCGTTGGCAGATTGAATGTTAAAACTGATTTCCTGTCTAACAGAATAATGACTGGGCTGTCTATAAATAACGGTCATGACAGAATTACCAACACTAATGTTCCGAATTTGGTTTTCCAAACTGATGATTCCCGAGGAGAAGCCGTCGGGATAAACCATCTCCACTGAGAATATGTCGGCAAAATCTTTCCAAACGGAAAGGAAACATTTACTGATTCCGTTTGCAACAAAAAATTCAACAACCTTTACGCTGTCAGAGCGCAATTTTGTCGAATAATGGTGCCCGGCTGCAGCCTCATTGCCTGTTGGAACAACAATGGATGTTTTCCATTCGCTGCTGATATCTGAAACATAGGTTTCAAATAAGGAATCCCCACGGTGGGAACCTTCGTTCATCCCGAAGCTCATATTAATCACAACTGGCTGATTTAATTGACGGGATTTTTCAATGACATATTTTATCGCGCGCATTAATTCTGTTGTACGGGCAAAAGAACGAAACCCTCTTTGACCAATTTTAACAACTATCAGATCTGACTCAGGAGCAACTCCAATGTTATCAGGATTCTCGCTTCCATTTCCTGCCGCGATCCCGGCAACTGCTGTACCGTGGCCTCCGGCATCTATGCTTGGAACCACGGAATATGGATCCGATGATTGTATTGCCTGATCGATCTGTTCGTTCGAATATTCAGAACCGCCCGAAAATCCATCAGGCGGTGTTCCCGCAACTGTCTGATCCCATAAGTATAATATCCGGCTTTTTCCATCTGCTTTTCGGAAGTCGGGGTGCATATAGTCAATCCCATAGTCAATAACCGATACAATGACTCCTTTCCCTGTTAAGCCATAACTGTTTGTACTTTGAACGGCGCGGATACAGGAGGAGGTAAGGTTGTATAAACCTCCAATGTATAGATTTTTGGGGATTTCAACGCTTTCAATTTGCGGATAGGAGTATAACCGTCCGATCTTATTCGGACTTAATGTAATAATGGCATATCCTTTCAGCAAAATTTCAACTTGGGCATCCAAATCCTGTCTGATGGATTGAATATCGCCGCTGAATTTTACAATTACCTCTGTTAAATCGCTCTGCATAAAATCATGATTGGCACCTTCGACAAATGCAGGCATAAATTGTGTGTGCATCAAATGTCCCGGGTTCCTTTGAAAATCGGTCACGTTGATTCCTCCGAACACTAATCATATTTGAAACCAGGAATTAGTAATATGCATAGATCCGGGATATTGGAATACGTTGATATATCCATTGACTTTGGATTAAAGCATATCCATCCACGAAACCGTCACGAACCGAGTTAATATGAAACCAAAGCCCAGTTTTGTTTCTCAGCCATATAAATACGATTGTTTTTGAAAGATTTTTCAGATCGTTTAACGCAATTCCAGATAAACAACAATCCGGACTGGGTTTAAAATTTAATAATAGTTTATGTGTGCGCGATGCAGCGTATGACTTAATCATGTTGGTCTCCTTCAGTTCTGCCTATGAAAAACTCAATGATAAGGGTTTGGATATACTCTCTCCTTAATTATTGGTATGCCGTTCTATGGCAAGCTGTTACTTCTATCAAACTCCGCCTTGCATCGTTGCCAATAACATGGCAAACTATTTGAGTTGCACATTATATGTTTATACAATTCAACATATCCCGCAGGAATGAAAAGCAACGGCTACACCGCCCTTTTACAGGTGACGATCTCCGTTCTACCTTGGCAGATGGTTTTAGATTCGGCAAGCGGCCCAAAGAATCAGGGCCGCCGCCGATATCCAGAACTTGTCGTCCACGGACAGACCCACAGCTCGTCCCCCTCTCTTTCGTGAGCCTGCCCTTCCGGGCAGGTTTTTTTACACCTTGATCCCTCTGGCCGCTGCCCGGTCTACAATGTCACAGGCCACCCGGCGGGCCTCCAGCCGGATCTGATCTAGCTCCGCCTCCGTTTTTCCGGCGTAGGCAGCGTCATAGACCTCTACTGTGCAATCTTTAAAATGATAGGTCTTGACCAAATTTCCCTGGGGCTCAATCATCACTGCCACCTCCTCAGAAAATCCTATTCAAAATGCGGTTTGTCCCATGCCGCGCTCGCGCGCTGTCCTTCTTGCTAAACTCGTTGGCCATTCCAGCCTCAATGAGTTAAGGATTCTTTTGTCAACGCTTTCTGGAACCGATACTGTTACCCGTCGCATCTCAGTTATTGTGTTTCTTCCTTAAGATAATTTCCCTCGTGAGTTCCTTTACCTTCTCCTGCTCTGCAGACAAAAGCTGATTTCCGCTGCAGGCGGCTTGCTGTCCAAAGGTATTTCTGATGATACTGATTACCTTGTCTACGGTTTCCGCGATCCGATTCAGACGATTCCACTTATTATCGTGATCTGCTGGCTCAGACATCCGCTATACAGGATCAAGGCGGAAAGTTCAGACCATCGATGAGATCCGCGCCCGCTGAAGATATGCGGCGCCACATTTTATTAGTGATTTTACGCACAGCTTTTCATGCATAATTATCAACCAGAATTTATATGAGACGACGTACATCCCGCCCCTCGCCGCGGTCGCAGCGCTTGTTGTGCTCAACGCCAAGGCCGATTGGATCCCCGAGACCCAGATGTCCAGTATTTCCACAGCGGTACTACTACGATCCCAACCGCAACGGCGGCACTTATTACGAGTCCACGCTTCACAAAGATTAAGAGGTGACCCCTATGCCCTTTAGCACAAACAGTTCCACCGAATACTGCATGTACCTCCGAAAATCCAGAAAGGATATGGAGATGGAGGCCCAGGGATCCGGGGACACACTGAAGCGCCACCGGGAAACGCTGCTGTCTTTGGCAGCGAAGATGCAGATCAATGTGACCTACATCTACGAAGAGGGCGTCATGTCCGGAGACACCATTGCGGAACGTCCACAGATGCAAAAACTTCTGGACGCAGTGGAGCAGGGAGCCTGGAAAGGCGTCCTGGTGATGGAGATCCCACGTCTGGCCCGCGGAGATACCATTGATCAGGGCGTGGTCGCCCAGGCATTTCGATACAGCGGCACGCTGATTGTCACACCGGAAAAGACTTACCGACCGGACGACGAGTACGACGAGGAATACATGGAGTTCGGCCTGTTCATGTCCCGCCGGGAATACAAGGCTATTAATCGCCGGATCCAGCGCGGCCGCCTGTTCAGCGTCCAAGAGGGAAAATGGATTGCCAACAAGGCCCCCTACGGCTGGCGAAGAGTCAAGCTGGAGCACGAAAAGGGCTATACGCTGGAGCCGGATGACACCGGGGCTTCCGAGGTCCTTCAGCTCATGTATTACTGGGCCAGCCATCCGCAGCCCATGCCTGACGGCACCACCCGCCGGATGGGTTCCGCCGCCATCACCACCAAGTTGAACGAGATGTCCATCCCTTCCCCGTCCGGAAAAAAATGGACGGCGGCCGTGGTGCGGGAGATTTTGATCAACCCTGTCAATGCCGGCTGGGTCCGGCACAATTACCGTCCGGCTAAAAAATCCGTTGTGGATGGAGAGGTGCGCGTCTCCCGTCCACGCAGTTCCCAGGAGGATGTCTCGCTCTATCCGGGACGCCACCGGGGGCAGATCTCCCAAGAGGTCTTTGATGATGTGAAAAAATTTCTGCTGGACAATCCAAGCCGTCCCGGACCCAAGCAGGTTGCCATGAAGAATCCTCTCTCCGGCCTGGTAATCTGCGGAAGCTGTGGCCACGCCATGGTACGGCGGCCCTATCAAAACGGCCGGCAGGAGACGCTGCTCTGTCCGCATACATACTGTCCCACCGTTGCCTCCAACCTGGTGGTGGTCGAGCAGGGCGTCCTTCAGGCCATGAGGGAATGGCTGGAGAACTTTGATCTGGAATATCAGTCCACAAAGTCAGATCCGGCCCAGGGTGACTCTTCCGGCGCGCTCCGCGCAGCCCTCTCCGCGCTGCAGAAGGAGCACGATCAGCTTGCCGCGCAGGAGGCGCGCGCTTATGAGCTGGTGGAGCAGGGAATCTATTCGACGGAGATTTTCTTGCAGCGCAGTCGTGCTATTTCGGAGCGGCAGAAGGAAAACCAAACGCAGCTTGAGCAGATCTCGATAGAGCTTCAGCATATGGAACATCAGGAAAAGGCCCGGGCGGCGATCTCCCCTATGATCCGCACTGTTTTGGCCTCTTACCCTCTGGCACAGAGCCCAAAAGAAAAAAATGACCTTCTGAAACGTGTCCTTCAGAAAGTGGAATACACAAAAACAAACCGGAATCGTCGGAGCGGCGGCGGGGATATGAATATCCGCATATATCCCAAACTGCCATATTAAAATATACTCATATATATTCTCATGGTACGCACGAACTGGGCCACCTGGAGATGATCGGAACCATCGTCCACCAGCTCACCCGGAGCCTCTCCGAAGAGCAGATCAAGACCGGCGGTTTCGATGCCTATTTTGTGGACCATACTGCCGGCATCTATCCCACCGCCGCCTCCGGCTTCCCCTGGACAGCCGCTTCCATGGCAGTTAAGGGCGACCCCATCTGCGATCTGAGCGAGGACATGGCCGCTGAGCAGAAGGCCCGGGTCACCTACGACAACATCCTCCGCCTGTCCGACGATCCCGACGTCAGCGACGTCATTCGCTTCCTTCGGGAGCGGGAGATCGTCCACTTCCAGCGCTTCGGCGAGGCCGTCCGGCTGGCCAAAGAGCGCATGGACCAGAAAAACGTCTATTTCGTCAACCCGGCGTTCGACAAGTAATTTTCATTCTCCCCGGTTGCCCCGTCTGGGTCTTTGCCCCGGCGGGGCTCTTTTTGCGCCAGCGCCCGGAAGGAGCGGAGCTTCTCCGCCCCCAGGGCCTGCCGCTGGCTCTCCCCCCGGAAGCACACCGGGACACACAGCTCCAGCAGGCGGTCGTACACCCGCCCGCGGCCGGGTCGCCGCCTCCTTCCAATCCCTGCGGGAAATATGGGAAAAGGTGCACCCTTTCGTACAATAAATGAAAAATTTTCTCCGTAGATAGGGGCTGGTCAATATTTTTCACCCCTCAGCATAGGTATAAAAAAAGGAGGAATGAAGCTTGTACCAGAATGGAACGATTTCCGCCCGGGTTTATACCTCCGTGGCGCAGATCCCTGTGGCTGGGGCCACTGTGGCCATCAGCCAGCGCCAGACCGGCAAAAAACACACCCTGCTGGCGGTCCGTATCACCGATGAAAACGGGGAGATCCCCCCTGTCGAAGTTCCGGCGCCCCCTGCCCAGGAGAGCAAAACGCCGGGAACGGTCAATCCCTTCACCGCCGTGGACCTGCGGGTGGAGCATCCCGGGTACCAGCAGGAGGTCGTGGAGGATGCCCAGGTGTTCCCCGGGGTCAACTCCCTTCAGGAGGTGGAGCTCATCCCCATGGCCGAACACGAGATCCCCCGAAACTCCTACAACATCGTCCAGATCACGCCCCAGCCGCTCACATAAGGAGGCTATGCCATGGCACTGACCACCACCCCCTACGTCCCGGAGTACATCACCGTCCATATCGGCACAGCGGGCTCCGGCGGGCAGAACGTCACCGTCTCCTTCCCTGACTACATCAAGAACGTGGCCTCCAGCGAGATCTACCCCACCTGGGAGCCCTCCGCCCTTCGGGCCAACATCCTGGCACAGATCTCCTTTGCCCTCAACCGGGTGTACACCGAGTTTTACCGCAGCCGGGGCTACCCCTTCCAGATCACCTCCACCACCGCTCAGGATCAGAAGTTCATCCCCGGGCGGAACATCTTCGAGAACATCTCTCAGCTGGTGGATGAGATCTTCACCGACTACATCCGCCGCCAGGGCAACGTGGAGCCCCTCTCCGCCAAGTTCTGCAACGGCACCACCACCACATGCGACGGACTGTCCCAGTGGGGCAGCCAGGACCTGGCTTTGGAGGGATATGATTCCATGGAGATCCTGCGAAACTACTACGGAAACAACATCGAGCTGGTCACAGACGCCCCCATCCGGGGGATCCAGCAGTCCTACCCGGGCTCGCCGCTGCGCAAGGGCAGCAGCGGATCCAACGTCACCTTTCTTCAGACCGCCATGAACCGCATTTCCCAGGACTACCCCGCCATCCCCAAGATCTGGCCGGTGGACGGGGTGTTCGGCGATCAGACCGAGGCCGCCGTGCGGAAGTTCCAGTCCATCTTCAACCTCACCTCTGACGGCATCGTGGGCGAGGCCACCTGGTACAAGATGATCTATCTCTACGCGGGCATCAAAAAGCTCTCCGAGCTGGTGAGCGAGGGGCAGGACTATTTCGGCATCTCCTTCCAGTACCCCGACGCCCTGAAGCGGGGAGACACCGGGGAGAAGGTGCGCATTCTCCAGTACATGCTCTCGATGCTGGCCCAGTTTAACGACACCATACCCCCAGTGACGGTGGACGGGGTGTTCGGTGCGGAGACGGAGGAGGCCGTGCGGGCTTTCCAGCATAAAAAACACCTGCCGGAGACCGGCGTGGTGGACGCAGAGACCTGGGATTACCTTTACCGGGAGTTCCAGGGGGTGTCGGAGACCGTGCTGGATAATCCGGTCCTCTTCCCCCAGGAGAAGGCGGCCGGGGCTGACGCCAGCAGCGCCTACGGCACCACCACCCGGCTGACCCAATACCCCGGCTATTCCCTGACCCTGGGCAGCCGGGATACGGAAGGAGGGTTTTAAACAATGGCGCTCGACGAAAGCAAGTACCTGGGCCGGCCGGTAAAGAGCCTCCAGGCCATGCTCCGGCAGATCTCCTATGTCTACCCCGTCATCCCCCGGCTGGTCCCCGACGGGCTGTTTGGAGAGGAGACGCTGGAGGCGGTGATGATCTTCCAGCGGGAGTTCCGTCTCCCCGTTACCGGCACCGTGGACAACGCCACCTGGGATGCGGTGGTGCTGACCTATGCCAGGACCACCCAGAACCTGGAGAACCCCCTGCTCACCAACGGGTTCCCCGACCGGCTCTCCACCTTCTCCCCCGGAGACCGCTGTGTCTACCTGCTGATGATCCAGGCCATGTTCAACGCTCTGAGCCACACGCTGGAGGAGGTGGAGAATGTCCCCGTGGACGGACTCCACGCAGGCGGCTCGGTCCGCAACACCAAGTGGCTCCAGCGCAAGGGAAATCTGAAGGAGACCGGCGTCATGGGCAAGGATGAGTGGAATCTGCTGGTCCGGATCTACGAGGTCTTTCTCATCCGCTTTGTTGAACCCAACCCGTGCCAGCTTCTGGATCGCCCCCCCGCTTCCGCCCGCAAGTCCCGGGCCTCCCGGTGACCGGAACAGAAAAAAGACCTCCCGCCGCGGCGTATGCCGCGGCGGGAGGTCTTTCCGCACCCTTTACAGGGCGCTTTGGAGCTCCACTTCGCCGAAGAACTTGTTGTGCACCACCTGGACCGCCCGATCGGCGTCGTCCAGGTCCACCAGGACGGAGACCTTGATCTCACTGGTGGAGATCATATGGATGTTGATGCCCGCATTGAAGAGGGCCTCAAACATGGAGGATGCCACGCCGGGGTTGTTGATCATGCCCGCCCCCACGATGGAGACCTTGGCGATTTTGTCGTTGACGTCGATGTGGTCGAAGCCGATGTATTCCCGGTTTTCCTCCAAAATACGGGTGGCTTCCCCGGCGTCGCTCTTGGCCACTGTGAAGCTGATGTCCTTCTTGTCCCCCCGGCCGATGGACTGGAGGATGATGTCCACGTTGATCTTCTCCCGGGCCAGCAGGGAGAAGATCCGGAAGGCGATGCCAGGCTCGTCGGCCAGGCCCACCAGAGCCAGACGGGCTACATTTTTATCCTTTGCGATTCCGCTGACATGGGATTTTTCCATGATTTTCACGACCTCCTTGACTCTTGTCCCCGGCTTTCCGGAGAAACTGGAGAGGACCTCCAGATTGACATTGTAGCGTTTTGCCATCTCGACGGAGCGGTTGTGGAGCACCTGGGCCCCCAGAGTGGCCAGCTCCAGCATCTCATCGAAGGTGATCTCATCCAGCTTGTGGGCGCCGGGGACCAGCCGGGGATCGGCGGTATACACGCCGTCCACGTCGGTGTAGATCTGGCAGAGATCAGCGTGGAGGCTGGCGGCCAGCGCCACCGCCGAGGTGTCCGAACCGCCGCGGCCCAGGGTGGTGATGTCGCCGTATTTGTTGATCCCCTGGAAGCCGGTGACGATGACGATGCATCGCCTGTCCAGCTCGGTGAGGATGCGTTCTGTGACGATGCGGTTGATGCGGGCATTTCCGTAGCTGGAGTTGGACTGCACCCCCGCCTGCCAGCCGGTGAGGGAGACCACCGGGAGACCCATGGCCTCGACGGCCATGGCACAGAGGGAACAGGAGATCTGCTCTCCCGTGGACAGCAGCATATCCATCTCCCGCTTGGAGGCGTGAGGGTTGATCTCTGCGGCCTTGGCGATCAGGTCGTCGGTGGTGTCACCCTGGGCCGAGAGGACGGCCACCACGTTGTGGCCGCGCTTATAAGTCTCCGTGATGATACGGGCCACGTTGCGGATGCGGTCTGCGTCCGCGACAGAGCTCCCGCCGAATTTTTGCACAATGAGTCCCATGTGAAAGTACCCCCTTGTAGGCTTACGGTCTAGTTTATGCCGGGAGGCGGCCCGCCGTCAGTCGGTCAGGATCCGGAACACGGAGCGGGGCGTCAGCGCGGTCAATTTCCCATCCAGGGCCGGCCGGGTCAGGGTTCCCGCGGTGAGAAATGCGGTCTCCCCGGCCGGAGCGCCGGCCCGGGCCAGGAAGGACGCATCGGGGAAGGCGGCGCGGACCTGCTCGGCAGAGGCCTCCGCCCGGACGTACCAGGCGCTGGCTACATCGTCGGGCGGCACCGCCACATCCTCCCCGCCGGGGCCCCAGTCCAGATACTTGGGCCGGTCCATGCTGCGGGCGGCCTCCATCACGTCGGCCACCACCGCCGAGGCGGTGGGCAGCTTGCCCGCGCCCCTGCCGTAGAACATCACGTCGCCGATGGCGTTGCCCTTGACCGTAATGGCGTTGAACACATCCTCCACCCCGGCCAGGGGATTCTCCCCGTCCACCAGGTGAGGGGCCACAAAGGCCCGGACTTTTCCGTCCGTCCCCCGGATGGCCCGGCCCAGCAGCTTGATCTTCCGGCCGCAGGACTCGGCGTAGGCCACATCGGCCAGGGCCACCCCGGAGATCCCCTCGGTGGGGGCCTGAGCCGGGTACACGTGGCGGCCGAAGGCAAGAGAGGCCAGGATGCAGATCTTCCGGCAGGCGTCGTGGCCCTCGATGTCGGCGGTGGGGTCCTGCTCGGCATAGCCGTTAGCCTGGGCCTCCTTCAGCGCCTCCCCGAAGGGCAGCCCCGCCCGGATCATCCGGGTGAGGATGTAGTTGGTGGTGCCGTTTAAGATGCCGCAGATCTCGGTGATCTCGTTGGCGGCCAGGCACTGCTTCAGCGGCCGGATGATGGGGATGCCGCCCCCCACACTGGCCTCATAGAGATAGCTGGCCCCGTGCTCCTGGGCTAGGCGCATCAACTCGTAGCCGTGCTCGGCCACCAGTTCCTTGTTGGAGGTGACCACGCTCTTGCCCGCACGAAGCGCGCGCTCGGTGAATTCCCTGGCGATCGTGGCTCCGCCGATGGTCTCCACCACGATATCCACCTCGGGATCGCCCTCGATTTGGGCAAAATCGTGGACGACGTACGGCGCGAAGGGACTGTTCGGAAAGTCCCGGACGTCCAGAATGTATTTCAGCTCCACCGCGGAATGTATTTTTTCATCAATGTGTGGGCCGTTGCGTCGCAGGACCTCCGCCACGCCAGACCCCACCACGCCGAACCCCAGGATCGCTACCTTTGCCATCGAATTCTCTCCTTTCGGGCTGTCTGACCACGGCTGCGCTCAGCCAGCCAGAATTTCACACCGGACGACCCCGGTCTCCTGTCCCAGCTGGCCCAGCAGTTCCTCCACCGTCATGGTGAGACCGGAGGTCTCCGTGCCCACGCTGACCACCGCGCTGCCCCCGGCGGGGATGCTCTGGTTGATGGTCAGGATGTTCGCCCCGCTGCGGGCAAATATGTTCAGTACCGCAGAGAGAACGCCGGGCTCATTTTTCAGCAGGATCTGAAAGGTGATGATGCGCCCGTTGAGCATGTCGTTGAAGGGCCGCAGGGAGTCCTTGTACTTGTAAAAGGCGCTGCGGCTGATCCCAACCCGCCGGGCCGCCTGGTTGACCGTCCCGGACTCGCCGGTCTCCAGTAGCCGTTTGGCCTCAGCCACCTTGAGAAAAATCTCGGGCAGCGCGTCCGCGTCCACGATAAAATATTGCGGCAGTTTTCCCATCTTATGCAAGCCCTCCCCGAATGTGTCCGTATATGAAAGTCATTTGTGTGTATGATGTGATATATTTTAGCACAGTACATTACGAAACGCAATGACGAGTTTTCAAAATACCCGCTAATTTCTCGGGGACGCAGATGGGGGAGAATTGACAAAAATCACGAAGGGACACGCAAAAGCGTGTCCCTTCGTGAGAAATTTTGAATCAGGCCCCGGGAGGAAGAAGCGGATCCTCCCCTCCCCCGCCCGCCGACTGCGAGGGCTCCGGCGTGTGTGCGGCGGGGGGCTGAGTGGTGTTCGGCGTATGGGTGGGTTCCTGAGTGTGGGACCCGCTCTCCCCCGGCTCGGGAGACGAGGGATGTCCCCCCGCTGTGGGCCAGGTGGAGGGGTCTCCGGGGTCAAACTCCGGATCCTGCTCCTCGGAGGGCCAGGTGGAGGGATCGGTGATGTCGAATTGGGAAGGATCATAGGGCTCCGGCTCTTCGGAGATCTCACTGGTGTGGACCGTGCAGGTCCCAGCCGCCTCCACAGAACGGAGGAGATAGGCGTCGTCCTCGGGGATCACACCGCCCAGGTACTCCCGGGTCAGATTCAGCACGGCCACACTGGTGCGGCCCTTGACGGGTTCGCCGTCATCCCCCGTGGAGGTCTCCGGACAGAACTCCCCCGCCAGGTGGTAGCGGCCTGTGGGCTCACCCGAGTCGTTGAGGATGGGAGAGCCGGTGCACACCTCCACCATGGTATGGAGATCACAGGATTGCGTGGGCACATCCTCCGGGAAGAGGTAACCCACCGCCACCCGGCTGCCCCGCATGTCGCTTCTGCATTTGTCGGTGGCCTTCAGGCCGCTGTCCAGGCAGTAGGATACGGACACCAGTCCTCCCGGCTTTGTGAAGTCCTTGTTCTCCAGCCCCTCGTGGACCTGGCTCATGACCTTCTTCCACAGGGAGGCCGCCGGGTTTCCGGAGGCCTTGACCCGCTCCGGGTTGTCGTAGCCCACCCAGACTGCCGCCGTGTAGTAGGGCGTGTAGCCCACGAACCACCGGTCGTTGTTGGAGTTGGTGGAGCCGGTCTTGCCGGCGATGGTCATGCCCGGGAAGCTGGCGTAGGTGCCCGAGCCGTCGTTCACCACGTCTTTGAGCATCTGATTGACATAATAAGTGGTCTTTTCCTTGAGCACAGCCTTGCCCTCGGTCTCCTGGGTGAGCAGCTCCTTGCCGTTGGAGTCCACCACCTTGGAGTAGGTGCGGGGCTTGATATACACCCCGTCCCGGGGGAACACGGAGTAGGCCCCCGCCATGTCCAGGGTGGACACGCCGTCGGTGAGGCCGCCCAAAGCCATCTGGGAGTAGCCGATATCGGAGTACTCCTTGCCGTTGATCATCCGGCTGACCACCAGGTGGTTGGGGTCCACGCCGAACTTGTCCTCCAGGTATTCGAAGGCGACCTGAGGGGTGACCTTCTGGAGCACCCGCACCGCCACGGTGTTGGTGGAGTTGGTGACCGCGTTGGACACCGTCATGAGCCCGGTGTAGCGGTGGTTGACGTTGGAGGGCCAGGGGCTGTTCTCCAGCAGCATGGGGGGGCTGTCCTCAAAGACGGAATAGGGGGTAATGAGCCCCATCTCCAAAGCGGGGGCATAGACAGCCAGCGGCTTGATGGAAGAGCCGGGCTGCCGGATGGTCCGGGTGGCCCGGTTCCAGCCACGGGTGTCCTTGGCCGTCTTTTCTCCGATCTTGCCCGACAGGCCCACCACGTTGCCCCGGGGGTCCACGATGACGATGGCGGACTGGAGCTGCTGGCCGGAGGCCGAGGTGTAGGGCAGGTTCTCCACGTTGGAGTAGATCTCGTTCACTGCGGACTGGATCTTGGGATCCACGCAGGCGTAGATCTCCAGGCCGCCGGAGTAGACCAGATCCCGGGCCACCGTCTCGGAGTAGTCATAGGTTTTGATGAGGTCGTTGGTCACGTCGGTGATGACCTGCTCGGTGTACCAGCTGTAGACCGTGCTGTTCTGGTCCCCGGCGCTGGCACTCTGGAAGGTCAGGACCTCGGACTTGGCAGCGTCCCGCTCCGCCTCGGAGATATAGCCCTCCTTGCACATGGCGTCCAGCACCAGTCCCCGGCGGTAGTTGTTCTGGTCGGGGTGGGTGTAGGGGTCGTAGAGAGAGGGGTTGTTGGTGATGCTGATGAGGCTGGCGCACTCGGCCAGACTCAGCTGATCGACACTCTTGCCGAAGTAGGCGTAGGCGGCGGTGTATACCCCGTAACTCCGGCGGCCAAAGTAGATATAGTTGAGGTACCACTCCAGCGTCTGCTCCTTGGAGTACTTCTTGTCAAACTCCAGGGCGCGGAAGATCTCCAGCACCTTGCGCTTGACGGTGACGTCGTCGTAGGTGGTCAGGTTTTTGATGAGCTGCTGGGTGATGGTGGAGCCGCCCTGGATGCTCCCGCCGGTGAACATGGTGAGGATGCTCTTGGCCGTGCGGATCCAGTCCACGCCGTGGTGGTCGTAGAAGCGCCGGTCCTCGATGGCCACGGCGGCGTGGATCAGATTCTGCGGGATCTCGGAATAGGCCACCCAGACGCGGTTCTGATCCCCGTGCAGGGTCTCGTATTCCGACACCGCCCCCGTTTCTGGATCGGTATAATAGATGGTGCTGGAGAGATTCATGGGATAGTCCGCCACGTCCAGCTCGGTCTGGGGCAGAATGACGGTCTTGATGTAGACCGCGGCAAAGCACGCCAGAAAGGAACATGTGATGGCAAAGACCAGCAAAAGCGTGCCGATCACCGTCAGGGCGCGATGGGCGCCCCCGCGTTTGTGCCTGCGGGCAGTCCCCTCGGCGGGACGTTTCTGCGGATGGTTCGAATGTTGTTCAGCCACTTTTACACCTCCGGAAATGGTGGTCTGATGTGATTCCTTGTCACGACAGAAGAAACCGATTTTTACATTATATCACGAGTTGACCGTTTGTCCACCCTAATTATTTACATTTCAGGGATAATGACCCATATTTTAAAAAGCGCGGTAAAAATTTCAAAAGACCCGACTTGCATTTTTCCGCACAGCGGGGTACAATAAAAACACCCAAGACAATGAGAAAGCGAGGCGTCCTGCATGAGCGAGGAATACGGTCCCGATTTTGTCTCTATCACCGATGAGGACGGAAATGAATTCGAGCTGGAGCACGTAGACACCATTGAGTACAAGGGACAGGTCTACATGGCCTTCTTCCCCGCGGACACCGGCGCGGAGGGCGAGGAGAAGGGCGACGACGAAGAGGAAAACGGGCTCATCATCCTGAAGGTCGTTGCGGAAAACGGTGAGGAGCAGCTGTCCACCCTGGACAGTGAAGAGGAGCTCCAGGAGGTCTATGACCAGTTCATGGAGGACCTGTTCCAGGACGAAGACGGCGACGAGGAGTAACTGAAAAAGGCTTGTTCCCCTGCCTGGTGCGTGATGGGTCTTATTTAAACCCACATTTATGAAACGGGACGCTCACTCGCGCCGCGGATCGCAGGCCTCCCGGCATCTGCCGGAAGTTGGAAGCGGTGAATCGGTGCGGAGGCAACCCACCTGCCGGAGACGTGCAGGTTTTAAATGGGTCCACACGGCTAAGGCGGGGGATCTTTATTTTTTCCTCCAAATACGGCTTAAAACCGCTGTTTACAGCGGTTTTTCTTTTTCCCATTTCGTTTGGGGCTTGCAAGAAAGAGCGTTTTCCTGTATAATAACAACTTGCGTAAAACGCTTCCCGCAAAGGAAGCGCCGCTTTCAGGAAACCCCTTCCTGACAGGTAAAAATGAGAGGACTGAACTGCATGAGCGCATCCGATAAAAAACAGCAGCGCAAGAGCGATTCGACTGCGGGTCTCACCCAGCGGGAGCTCAAAGAACGCGCCGAGGCCCAGGCTGCCAAGCAGAAGAAAACCGCCTACACAGTGGTCGGCGTGGTCTGCGCGGTGGCTGCCGCCGCCCTTCTTGTGTGGAACTCCAATTTCTGGGTCAAGACCGCCACGGCGGCCACGGTGGACGGAACCGATTATAAGGTGCCCGATCTCCAGTACTACTATGTGCAGGCCCGCAACAACCAGTATTCCATGTATCAGATGTATTCCGCCTATGGGATCTCCACCGGCTACGACCCCTCCAAGGGAGACGGCGAGCAGTGGTACAGTGAGGCCGATGGAAAGACCTACGCCGATTACTTCCGGGAGACCGGACTGGACAGCCTCAAGCAGGTGGCCGCGCTGTGTAAGGCTGCCGCGGCCGAAGGATACACCCTCTCTGAGGATGGACAGTCCCAGATCGACGACACCTTTGCCCAGATCGACAAGGTCTGTGCCCAGAACGGCCTGACCCGCAGTTCCTATTTTGCTCAGGTCTATGGGAACGGAGTCACTGAGAAGGTCTTTGCCCGCAACCTGGAAAAGGCCGTACTGGCCTCTGAGTACGAGCAGTATCACCAGAACAGCCTCTCCTACCCCGACGAGGAGCTCCAGGCTTACTACAACGAAAACCCCAACGATCTGGACAGCTACACCTATCGTTCCTTTCAGATCGACGGTACCGCAGCTGATCCCACCGACGCCAACGGAGATCCTGTGAAGGACGCCGATGGCAACACCGTCACGGCCACCGACGAGGAGAAACAGGCCGCCATGGACGCCGCCAAGGCCAGCGCCGACGCCGCCGTGGCCGAGATCCGGGCCGCTTCCGACCGGGAGGCCGCCTTCATCGCCGCCGCCCCCAACTACGTGGCCGAGAGCGCCAAGGAGAACTACGCCGACGCCGGCTACTCCCTCAATGAGAAGGTCCAGGGCAGTGTGCTCACCCAGAACGCCTCCGCCATCGCCGGCTGGCTGATGGATCCCGCCCGCAAGTCCGGAGACGTCACAGCCTTGGAGACCTCCAACGGCTATACCGTGGTTCTCTTCCTGGACCGCACTCTGGTACAGGACCCCACCGTGGATATCCGCCACATCCTCATCAAGGCGGAGACCAGCGACGCCGACACCACCGACGACAAAGGCAGTAAGATCCCCTCTCAGGAGGAGATGGACGCCGCCAAGGCCAAGGCCCAGTCCCTCCTGGACGAGTGGAAGGCCGGCGAGACCACCGAGGAGAGCTTCGGCAAGCTGGCCAGAGAGAACTCCGAGGATCCCGGCTCCGTCTCCAAGGGCGGCGAGTACACCTTTGTCCGTCAGGGCCAGATGTTCGACGCCTTTGACCAGTGGATCTTCGACCCCGCCCGCAAGAGCGGCGATGTGGAGCTCATTGAGAACACCCAGTCCGGACAGCAGGGCTGGCACATCGTCTATTTTGAAAAGACGGAGGAGCCCTACTGGAAGAGCCTGGCCATCTCGGCCAAGCAGTCTGCCGACCAGGCCGAATGGCTGACCGGCATCACCGACGACGTGGAGGCCGCTGCCGCCGACGGCATGAAGTATGTCGGCCAGGCCAACACCATCTCCGACGCCGGTGAGGCTCCCGCGGAGAGCGGTGCAGCCGAGTCCGAGGCCCCCTCCGAGAGCGGCGCGGCTGAGTCCGCTGCCCCCGAGGTTTCCAAGAGCCCGGCGGCGTAACATTGAACCCAGACCGCCCCGCGGGAGAGCTTCCGCGGGGCGGTTTTTATCAGGAGGTATGTGAATGATGGGAGACGAAGCTTTTCTCCGCACCGAGATGCTGCTGGGTGCAGAGGCGATGGAGAAGCTGGCCCGCAGCCATGTGGCGGTGCTGGGCCTGGGAGGTGTGGGCAGCTGGTGCGTGGAGGCGCTGGCCCGCTCCGGTGTGGGAGAGCTGACCCTGGCCGATTGCGACGAAGTGGGGCTTTCCAACCTCAACCGCCAGCTGGAAGCCACCCGGGAGACTGTGGGGCAGCCCAAGGCCGAGGCCATGGCCCGCCGGGTGGCGCTCCTGGCCCCGGACTGCAAGGTTCATCCCCTTCTCTACCGCTACACTCCGGAGGACCGGGAGACCTTTTTCGCTGTGGAATACGACTATATCGTGGACGCCATCGACCTGGTCTCCTGCAAGCTGGATCTGATCCAGACCGCCCTGAGCCGGTCGGTGCCCATCGTCTCCGCCCTGGGCACCGGCAACAAGCTGGACCCTACCCAGTTCCGCATCACCGACCTCTCCAAGACAGAGGGCTGTCCCCTGGCACGGGTGATCCGCAAAGAGCTGCGGAACCGGGGCATTCTCCACCACCGGGTTCTCTGGTCCCCGGAGGCCCCCCGCCGTCCCGAGGATCGGGAGGCGCCCCCGCCCGGCCGCCGGAGCGTGCCCGGCAGCGTGGCCTGGGTCCCCTCCTGCGCCGGACTCATGCTGGCGGGAGACACCATTCTCCGCCTGACTGGGATCGAACACGGATAAAAAGACCCCCTCCCGCCCAAACTACGGCGGGAGGGGGTCTCTGTGTGTCAATGGAAAAAAACAAGCTGCGCTCTGCTGTAGCGGGCGGCGCGGCCGGACTCATCAACGGGTTCTTCGGCGGGGGCGGCGGGATGCTTCTGGTGCCTCTCCTGGCCCGTTGGAGGGGCCTTGGGGACCGGCGGGCCTTCGCCACCTCGGTGGCGGTCATCCTGCCCCTGTGCGCCCTGTCCGCCGGGATCTACTTCCTCCGGGGCGGGCTGGCCCTCTCCGCCGCCCTTCCCTACCTGTTGGGCGGTCTGGCGGGAGGAACGCTGGGGGGCGTGCTCTTCAAGCGGCTGAACATGACCTGGCTGCGCCGGGGCTTTGCCCTGCTCATTCTCTACGCGGGCGTCCGGGCCGCGTTTTTCTCCTGATGGCGGCCTTTCTGGCCGGTCTGGCGGCGGGGGTGCTCTCCGGCTTCGGCGTGGGGGGCGGAACCCTTCTGCTCATCTACATGACTGTCTTTGCGGGGATGCCCCAGACGCTGGCCCAGGGGATCAACCTGCTCTACTTCCTTCCCACCGCCGCCATGGCCCTCCCAGCCCACGTGAAAAACGGGTTCGTGGAGCGAAGCGTCCTCCTCCCCGCCGTCCTCTCCGGGCTGGTGGGAACCGCTCTGGCTGCCTGGGCAGCCACCGCGCTGGACACGGCACTCCTCCACCGGCTCTTCGGCGGGTTTCTCATCTGTGTGGGCCTGTCCGAGCTGTTCCGCAGGCCCGTCGGGAAAGGCGTCAGTCCGGATGGGTGCGGCGATAGGTCAGATAGCCCTCCAAAATGAGCGTGGCCGCCACCGCGTCCACATTCTTTTTGTGCTGTTTGGTCTTTTTTCCCGCGGCGGAGAGGATGGCGTGGGCCTCCACGGTGGTGCGCCGCTCGTCCCAGAGGCGCACCGGCATCCCGGCGGCCTCCTCCACCTGACGGGCAAAGGCGCGGCAGAGCTCCGCCCGGGGGCCCTCGGTGCCGTCCATGTTCCGGGGGAAGCCCATCACCAGCTCTTCCGCCCTCTGCTCCCGGGCCAGACGGGCCAACTCCGCGGCCACGAATTCCGGCTTGCGGCTCTGGATGACCGTGGTGAAGCCCGCCAACAGGCCGGTGGGGTCGGAGACGGCGACGCCCGTGCGGGCGTCGCCGTAGTCGATTGCCATGATCCGCATCTTACAGATTGGCGTCCAGGACGGTAGAGTAGGCGGCGGGGGGCATGGCACCCACCTTGCGCTCGATCTCCTTGCCGTCGCGGAAGAAGATGACGGTGGGGACGCTCATGACGCCGTAGCGCTGGGCCAGCGGGGTCTCCTCATCCACGTCCACCTTGCCGATGATGACGTCCTTGCCCTCATACTCCCGGGCCAGCTGCTCCATGACGGGGGTGAGCATCTTGCAGGGGCCGCACCAGGTGGCCCAGAAGTCCACCATCATCAGCTTGTCGGACTGGAGCGCCTTGTCGAAACCGGCCTCGTTAAAATGAATCAGTGCCATACTCAAATCTTCCTTTCTTTGTGTCGCAGTTATTTTTGTCTGGTTTGGTCCAAATATTCGGCGGCCCGGAGTCCGGCCACCAGCCCCTCCCCCACGGCCTTGGAAACCTGAAGGGGAAGGCCGGTACAGTCTCCGGCGGCGAACACACCGGGAATGTTGGTCCGTCCGTCCCGGTCCGCAGTGATGTAGCCCCCGTCTGTTTCCAGTCCGGGCAGCAGGTCTGCCGGAGCCAAGGAGGGCCGCAGGAGGAACACGCCGTCGCAGGGGATCTCCTCCCCGTCGGCCTCCAGGACCGTCACGGCCTTCTCCCCTCGGATCTCCAGCTTTACGCCCTTGACGAAGGGAATGTCGTTCTCCAGGTGCTCCGGGCGTTTGGCGGCCACATAGGTGACCTGGCAGCCCAGCTGTTTGAGGAAGGCGGCCTCCTCGGGGGCGTCGGCGCTCAGCCCCACCACCGCCACCCGCTTCTCCCGGTAGAGCGCGCCATCGCAGGTGGCGCAGTAGCTCACACCCCGGCCCAGGAACTCGGCCTCGCCGGGGTACTTCTTCCCCCGGCTGACCCCCAGGGCCAGGATCACCGCCCCGGCCTCCTTCATGTCGGAGTCGATGCTGACATAGAAGCGGTCCCCCACAGGCATGACGCCCAGCACCCGGCCGGTCCGCCGCTCCACGCCGGTCTCTCTGGCGTGGGCGGCAAAGCGGTCTAGCAGCTCCGCGCCGGTGAGGCCGGGCAGGCCCAGGTAGTTGTCGACCTGATGGGCCTTGTAAAGAGCGTTGTCCCGGTCGTCTCCGGCCACCACCAGCACCGATTTGCCCCTGACCCGGGCCTGAAGCGCGGCGGACAGCCCGGCGGGCCCGGCACCGATGACCAGAATGTCGTAACTCATTTTTCTCCCTCCTTCGGGAACAGGGCGCAGAGCAGCTTCGGCACTCTGGCGTCGTCGATTTCGTAGTAGACCTCGTTGCCGGCCCGCTCCGCCTTCACCACCCCGGCCGCCTTGAGCCGGGCCAGGTGCTGGGAGACGCAGGACTGGGACTGTCCCGTGTGGGACACCATGCACCCCACGTTGCGGCAGCCGCAGCACAACAGGCCGTGGACGATCTCCAGCCGCACGGGGTGGGCCAGAGCCTTCAGAAGCTCCGCTTCCGCCCGGTATTCCTCCTCCACAGGATCACCTCCAATTTCTAATTTTATTATATTCAAATATTCTAATCTTGTCAAGAGAAATTTTCCTCCTCACAAACTTTTGGCTGGGGGCTTGCGGCGGGGGCCGGAACATACTACAATAGCAGAAATGACTTTTTGAAATGCGAGGTGCCCTTATGGGAGAACCGCTGGTATCCATTCTTGTCCCAGTTTACAACGTAGCCCCCTACCTGGAGCAGTGTCTGGACTCCATCCGGGCCCAGAGCTACCGGGAGTTTGAAGCGCTGCTGGTCAACGACGGCAGTGACGACGCCTCCCCCTACATCTGCCGCTCCTACGAGCGGGCCGACAGCCGTTTCCGGCTCATCGACAAGCCAAACACCGGCGTCTCGGACAGCCGGAACCGGGCCATGGATCAGGCCCAGGGGAAATACTTACAGTTTTTGGACGGGGACGACTGGCTCACTCCCGACGCCACAGACACCTTTGTCCACGCTGCGGAGAGCACCGGGGGAGATTTGGTCATCAGCCACTTTTACCGGGTGGCGGGAGACCGGGTGGCCCAGCGGGGGCATATCAAGACGGAGCGGGTCCTCACCCGCCGGGACTTTGCCGAGCAGATGATGAAGGCCCCCGCCAACTACTACTACGGCGTGCTCTGGAACAAGTTCTACCGCCGCTCCATCGTGGAGGCCCACCGGCTGCGCTGCCCGGCGGGCGTGAACTGGTGTGAGGACTTTCTCTTCAATCTTGACTACATCGAGTACGCCCGCCTCATCACAGCGGTGCCCCGCCCTCTCTACTACTACCGCAAGCGGGGGGACAGCCTGGTGAACACTCAGTCCACCCTGCGCAGGACCATCGCCACCAAGCGCATGACCTTTGACTACTACAAGGAGCTCTATCAGAAACTGGATCTGTACGAGGAGCAAAAGGCCGGAGTCTACCGCTACCTCCTCTCGGCGGCCACCGACGGCTCGGTGGGGCTTTTGGCCTCCCGCCTGGGCGCGGAAGAACAGCCCATTCTGTGACGAAATTTGTCAAAATAGAATTGCCAGAGACGCCATCCTTTGATATAATAAATCGTTACCGGTCTTTCGGCCGATGAAAGGAGGCGCCTGCCTTGTGATAGTAAGACCTGCCAAACGTGTTCAATGCTGGCACAACACCCGGTTCCCCCGCAGGCCGCCTCCGGCCCCGTCCTTTTTGAACCAATAAATAAAGTTGATTTGAAAGGACGTTTTCCCTGTGAACTGGTTTCTTCTCTCGCTCATTGCCATCCTCTTCTGGAGCGGCTCCGATCTCTTCTCCAAGATGGGCTCCAGGCCCGACGACAAATACAGCCATTGGAAGATGGTCATGGCGGTGGGCACGGTCATGGGCATCCATGCCCTTTTCCTCATCGCCACCGGCACCCCCTTCTCCCCCGCCGACATCATCACCTACCTCCCCGCCTCAGCCCTTTACATTCTGTCCATGATCCTGGGCTATGTGGGCCTGCGCTACATTGAGCTGTCGGTGTCCTCCCCGGTGTGCAACTCCTCCGGCGCGGTGGCCGCCCTGCTGTGCTTCTTCTTCCTGGGCGAGACCATGTCCGGACTACAGCTGTTCGGCGTGGTGCTGGTCTGCGCCGGCGTGTTCGCCCTGTCGGTCATCGAAAAACGGAAGGACGACGCCCTCCGCGCCTCCGAGGGCCTGACCCCAGACGTCAAGCACAGCCGGAGCATCATCGCCATCGCCTTCCCGCTGCTCTACTGCCTCATCGACGGCCTGGGCACCTTTGCCGACGCCCTGCTGCTGGACACCGTCATTGCCGAGGAGCAGGCCAACATCGCCTACGAGCTGACCTTCCTGCTGATGGCCGTGTTCGCCTTTATCTACGTGGTCCTCGTCAAGAAGCAGCCCCTCAAGATCTCCCGGGAGAAGCCCAAGGTCGTGGCGGCTCTGTGCGAGACGGCGGGCCAGTTCGCCTACGTCTTTGCCATCGGGGCCAACCCCATCGTGGCCGCCCCCATGATCTCCTCCTACTGCGTGGCCTCCCTGCTGTGGAGCCGCCTCATTCTCAAAGAAAAGCTGACCAAATCCCAGTACCTGGTCATCGCCGTGGCGGCGGTGGGCATCGTCATTCTGGGACAGGAATGACAAAATGCGGGTCCGGAGACGAAAACCGTCTCCGGGCCCGTTTTTTTGATTCAGATACCGCCGCAGAAAATGCCCAGAAGGATGACTGCCGCCGTGATGAGGCAGAACACATATTTTCCCATGGGCTCCAGCCACTTGCCCAGGGGTCTCTGACGGCCCAGATGGACCTGGGAGCGGGCAAAGCCGTCCCCCATGACCCAGAAGAAGATGACCGCCGAAATGAGCGCGCCCACCGGGATGATGTAGATGGACACCGCATCCATCCACTTGCCCACGATGTCGCCGTTTTCAATAAAGACGCCCACCACCGCGGCCAGGAGGACGATGGTGATGCTGGCTTTTTTCCGGGAGAACTTCAGCCGCTGCTGGAGGGCTTCCACCGGCGTTTCAAAGAGGTTGACGATGGAGGTCAGGCCGGCAAAGAGGATGGCGATGAAAAATACAATGGCGAAGAGCCGTCCGCCCGGCATGGACTGGAAGATGGCGGGCATGGTGATGAAAAGAAGCGGAGGGCCGGAGGCCGGGTCAAAGCCGAAGGCAAAGACCGCCGGGATGACCACCAGAGAGGCCAGGATGGCCGCCGTTGTGTCGAACACCGCGATGTTCTTGGCGCAGTTGATGACGTTCTCGTCCTTGGACAGGTAGGAGCCGTAGACCACGGTGCCCGACCCGGCCAGAGACAGGGAGAAGAAGCACTGCCCCAGGGCGTAGATCCAGGTCTGTGGATTCAGAAGATATTCCCACCGGGGAACGAAGAGGTAGCGGTAGCCCTCGATGGCTCCGGGAATGAAAGCCACCCGGATGGCCATGAGGAAGAAGAGGATGAAGAAGAGCGGCATCATAACCTTGTTGATTTTTTCAATGCCCGCCGTTACACCGGCCACCATGACCACCAGCGTGATGACAAGGCCCAGCATGTGCCACCCCACACTGCCGAAGCTGCCCACGATCTGTCCGAAGTATTCGCCCGTGGACTAGGCGGTCATCATGCCGCCACCGATGGCTCCCCACATGTAACGCAGGACCCAGCCGATGATGACGGCATAGCCGATGCCCACCGCCATGGAGCCGATGACCGGCAAAATTCCTATGTTTTTGCCCTTTTTCTCCCGGAGGGTGAGGGCCTTGTGGAAGGTGCCCAGAGGTCCTGCCTGGCCCCAGCGGCCAAAGGCGATCTCCCCCGCTACGCCGGTAAAGCCCAGTACGCCGGCACAGATGAAATAGGCGATGAGGAAGGCCGCTCCGCCGTATTTGGCGGTCCGGTAGGGGAAGGCCCACACATTGGCCATTCCCACCGCCGAACCGATACAGGCCAGAATGAACCCCCATCGGTTGGAGAATTGCTCTCGCTGCTCCTCTGCGGGCAGCCTTTCGTCGGACATGGATGACTCCCCTTTCTAAAAGCTCATGACTCTCCCAAACAGGTATCCATCTCTGCCCCTCCCGTTTCACCTCCCCGGGGCCAAACAGCTTGGAAAGCGCCCCGCCGTTCGCAGCGGGGCGCTTTTTCTCACAGTATGATGCAGATGAGGCCGCCCGATCCCTCGTTGATGACCCTCTGGAGAGTCTCCCGGAACTTATCCCGGGCGTCGTCGGGCATGCGCTTGAGTTTGGCGTTCAGGTCCTCCCCCACCAGCTCATGGAAGGACTTGCCGAAGATGTTGGAGTCCCAGATTTTGGCGGTGTCCCCCTCAAACTCTTGGAGCAGGAAGCCCACCATCTCCTCCGACTGCTTTTCGCTGCCCACGATGGGCGAGACCTCGGTCTCGATGTCGGCCCGGATCATGTGGATGCTGGGGGCGGATGCCTTCAGCCGGACTCCGTAGCGCCCCCCCTGCTTGACGATCTCCGGCTCCTCCAGCTTCATCTCCTCCGCTCCGGGAGCCACGATGCCGTAGCCCGTCTCCCGGACCTGCTGAAGGGCGTCGGAGACCTTGTCGTACTCCTTTTTCACCCCCGCCAGCTCGGTGAGCAGGCTCATCAGGTCTCCGTCGTCCGAGATGGTGAAGCCGGACTGGGCGGAAATGGTGTCGTAGAAGAGACTGCGGGGCAGCTCCAGAGCGGCGGCGGCCAGACCCGCGCCCAGGTTGATGGAGGTCACCCGGGCGCTGCTGACGCTCTCGCAGCCGCCGATGGCGGCCATGGCTCCCTCCACGTCCCGGATGCGGCGCATCCCGGCCGCGCCCTGCCGGATGGCGGCATAGAGTTCGTTTTTGATGGGGTGGTCGTAGGGCAGCGCGTCCACCCAGGGGGGCAGGAAGAGATCCAGCTCTTTGACGGGGAACTCGTAGAGCACTCCCTTGATGATGGAGGTGACGTCGTCCTCGTCCAGCTCCAGGCAGTTACAGCGCATGCAGGTGACGTCATAGCGGTCCATGATGTCGGCCTGGATGGCTTTGGCCCGGTCGGACTGGGGATAGGCGGAGTTCAGCAGGACCAGGAACGGCTTTCCCAGGGCCTTGAGCTCGGTGATGACCCGCGCCTCAGCCTCCAGATAGTCCTCCCGGGGAATGTCGGTGATGGTCCCGTCGGTGGTGACCACGATGCCTCTGGTTGATAGCATTTAGCAGAAAATACGATATCCCCTGAGCCGCAACCATTTCCGGGATTTTGAGCGGTTCCGTCTCCGCCCGTATTCCCGCCGATTTGACCTTTGTATGGGTTTGGATTCCCATGCAGGTAAATCAAGAGGTTTATCTTTTCATTCGTGCTTCCCTTCTGGATGACGATATGGTCAAGCACCTTATCTACCAATCCAGGACT
The DNA here is from genome assembly GCA_900169975.1 of Pseudoflavonifractor sp. Marseille-P3106. Classification (GTDB taxonomy): domain Bacteria; phylum Bacillota; class Clostridia; order Oscillospirales; family Oscillospiraceae; genus Vermiculatibacterium. The sequence continues at coordinate 489,284 of LT827126.1, read as the reverse complement.
GAAGCCCTCTTTAAATTGGACAATATATTCGATGTCTTCCCGAATTCGTTCGGGGGTCGGCATTGAATTACTGTTGGCTTTAGTCTGTTCATCGACAAGGCGTTTCTTTTCATCCATGGCTTCTGATAGCTCTACGTTGAGGGAATCATTGCGCTTCTGGAACTCGGCATCAGAAATCCGTCCGTGGACTACCAAATCAAGTAGCTTATCTTTTTTTGCTTCAATAGATTTGATTTTTTTCTCTTGAGCTGCAATCTCTTTTTCAAAAGCCCTTGGTTCATTGAGAATGGCTTTGTATATTTCCTCGGCCCTTTTTAATATGGCCTCTTTATCTTTGATTACATAATCCAATACTTGGGTCATAATTTCATCTAGGTCTGAGGAATAGAGCTTAGGCATACTGCAGAAGTGATTTCCGCTTTGAACTTGGTACAGACAACGCCATATTTCTCTCTCAACCTTTGTTCCGTCTTTCTTGGTATACTTGTACAGCCTGCGCACGAAAGTCGTATTATGCTCTTCACATATGATTTTGCTGCTGTAAGGGTACATTCCCTTATAGGAAGCACGTGGTTTCGTCCCATTTGGATTTAAACTCATGTATTGTGCCGTCTTTGAATCCAGAATTTTTTGTGCTTTATCCCATATTTCTTCATCGACAAGTGCAGGGACGATTTCTCCGGTTTCGTCTTTATACATGACCCATTCGTCTCGCGGAATTTGTTTTATTTCACTCGAAAGAAAATTAACCTTTTCCGTCTTTCCACCACAGTAGTAGCCCTTATACTTTGGATTCCGAAGAATGTTCTTAACCGTGGCTGATGTAATTGGGCCTCCGGCAAAATTTCGATAGCCCTGGTTTGTAAGTTCAACGCCGACCCGGCGGATTCCTAGTCCATGGTTGACATAGAGGTCAAATGCTTTGCGGACCATCTCGGCTTCTTTTTCATTTATCACTAAGCGTCCGTTGTCCTTATCGTATCCATAAATCCGATTTGAGCCAAGAACACTACCATTTTCAATGCTCCGGCGAAAGCCAAATTTGACTCTGGAACTGGTCTTCCGGCTCTCTTCCTGCGCTACACTGGCCATGATGCCGAGTCGTAGCTCACTGTCTTCGTTGAATGTCATAATACCGTCTGAAAGGAAGTAGACCGCGATGCCCTTTTCTAATAGTTTCCTTGTATAAGCAATACTGTCCAATAAATTTCTGGCAAATCGGGACACCTCCTTTGTCAGAATAAGATTAAACTTCCTTTCTTCCGCATCTAATATCATTCTGTTAAAACTTTCGCGCTTTTTTGTAGATGTTCCAGTTATACCTTCATCAAAGTATGTCCCTACAAGTGTCCAATTCGGAGCGTTATTTACATACTCCCGGAAGTATTTTACTTGAGCATTTAGCGAGTGAAGCTGCATTTCTTCATCTGTGGATACCCTGGAATAGCAAGCAACCCTTAACGGTAGGTCATAAATGGTCCAACCATCTTTCAGCAGGGTTTGAATCATGTATCGGTCTAAATCCTCATTTCGAATTTGGCTGATATCATATTTGTGAAATCCTGGCCGCCTTAACGGAGGCGTTTTTCGTTTCGCCATCTGCTATACTCTCCCCCTTGTTCTAACAGTGTGCATATGTAATAATTATACCACGAACGCGAAATTGTTCAATGCCTTCAAAGTTGAGTACTCATCTCTGAGATAATCGTTAATTTGATAAAAAAGAACCCTTTCCCAGAAGGAAAGGGTTAATCAAAGGCATTGAGGTCAGGCTCTGCCTGAGCGTCAATTCCCTTTTCCAGTGTTAAATCATCTGCACCATCAATCATGCGGCAGGCTTTTTCATGTTGAGCTTCGGTAATGAGGCCAGCCTTAAGCATATTATCAAAAATATTATGTAGGACAGCGGCCTCCAGTTCTGATTGGTCTATAGGTTGTTTGACTATCACTGGCTCACCTCCGTCCATATGATATGTGGAGGTTTTTCCTGATATGACTTGTTTATATGACATCCTAGAATCCGACCTCATTCTTCGCCTCCGCCGCTTTTTGGCAACAGCATCATAAGGATTCCCTCCGTTGCTATCCACGAAAAGAAAAGCGCTGAAAAACTGTCATCCAACGCTTGAGGTTGATAACCACGGAAGATAATGTCTGGGATATGGGTCAGCGTATCCGCGATTGGGCCATAGCATTCCTGCAGGAAATACACGGCCCCAATCAAGACCAGGCCGAGTATTGCACCCTTCAGCAGGGCAAGTGGTAGCCTCATGGTGCCTCCCCCTATCTCATGCCCGGCGCTTTGGCGGGGGGAGCAGTGTCATATTTGACGGGACTCTTGCCGGGGTCCACTGAACTGCCTGGAATGTATTGTCTCCCCGATTGCGGAGGTACATGGTGAATCCGGTGCTCCGGCGGATTTCATTCAGTACCGTGGCCACATGCGCATATGGCACGTTCCTGGCGTCAGAATACCTGGCCACGAGTTCCGCCATGGTTGCATAGGGATTTTCCCGGATACACATGGACAGGGTAGCCATCCCAATATCGCTCTCCTTTTCGTCGTCTGAAAAGTAAAACGGATATTCGTCCATATTGGTCGGCTCAAGTGCCTGCAGTGCTGCAATGGTGCCGCACTGTATGTCTGGGTCGGATGTCACGATGGCCTTCCCTTCCTTGGATAGAAGACTGGTGGATAAATTCAGCCAGCTATTCGGGCCAGGCTCTAAGATACACTCACCTCTTGCCACAAGAATCCCCTCCCTCGTCAATGTGGCTTACTGTATAAACATGATTGTGATACTTGGAGCGTCCGTGATAAGTTCCTGGTCAAGGAAAATGACCACGGATGCCTGCTTACAGGAATCAAGTTCTTTGCTATAAACGAATTCAGGGTTGATGCCCGACGGTCCGACCAGGATTTTTATATTCCCGTCGGCATCAACATATTTCGCTGAAGCGGTCAGATTGACTGGCAGCTCATACTGGTCGGTAGATACGATGATTGCGTAGTACCCAGCGGAGAACCAGTCATCCACAATGGGAACCTGTTCTGGCTCCACGACTGAAATATCATCATATTGGTCAAGGTAGTCCTCATACTCCCTGGATGAGGTCAACACGACTGTTTTGCCACCTGTGACATCAGAGTCAATTTTCGTGGAGAGAATGGATTTGCAGAAGACGCCGGACTCTTCTGTATTTTGAATTTCATCCTCAGAGTACGCAGTCACTACAATATCGTCAGTAATCTTCTCCCCTCCGTTTATGATGGAAATGATGAGGAAACAGAGCAGAATTACTGCGATTGCGCCCCCAGCAATGTAGGCGATAATGCGGAAACGCTGGTTTTCCGTTGCCTTTTTGAGTAGGTCAATCACAGTCATCACCTCTTGATATATTATACCATATAGCAATATATTACGCAATTTTTGAAAAGGGGGCCACCCGGCAAACCGGATGGCCTCCTAGTGACAGCAATTCCGTGGAGTAGATTTTGAGCAATGCGACTGACGTCGCAATGGGACAAGCCCATCTACCTTGCTCATACCACCCACGCCAGTTTTTCACTGACACCGCCCTTTCCGTTGCACCCCGGTCAGTTTGGCTGCGTCTGATTCCGCCACACGGAATACGCTGTAGATGCCAATTTCGTACTTGCCGACACCCACGGCGGCTCCTTTGATTTCGCCCGACTTATGTGCAGTCATCAGGCTGCGGCGCGGGGAGAGACCCGCGCAAGGATGCTTCCAAACCGTGCCGGTCATCTGCCAGTGCCATGGGCGGTTGACCATAGGCCCCATTGTCCGAAGAGTGCAGCAACGGAGGTCAGAGGCTAGAGGCTCCGCTTAGGTGAAGCAAACTCCCAGTCAGCTCGGAATTGCGGCACCTTTGGTGCCATGGTGGAGACAGTGGGGCTCGAACCCACGGCCTATGGCTTGCAAAGCCATCGCTCTGCCAACTGAGCTATGTCCCCAAGGAGCGGCGGCCTGGTGGGGAGGTTGAAAGCAGGTGCAAAGACCAGGCCGCCATATAATGAGGGGGAGAGAATGCCCCAAAAGGGGCTGGTTGCGGAGGCCGGACTCGAACCGGCGGCCTCCTGGGTATGAACCAGGCGAGCTACCACTGCTCTACTCCGCGATATACACACGGTCCCACCTACCGTGACCCGGGCCATCTTTTGCCACCTCACAGGGGGAGGTAGGCCCGTCCCTACTTTGTTCGTCCAGGCTGCGATATGGTTATCGGAGTCCCTGCGGCATTCCTGCGCGCAGAGTGGGCTCACAGCCAACCCATAGCTAATGCGTACATCTAAAACGATGGAACGCGCATGTCCCCGGCCGGATTCGAACCGGCATATGTCTGTCGGCATTGCTGCACGTTGGCAAACCGTTCTGCCATTAAACTACAGGGACATATGTGGGGAGACCGGCATACCTGATGAGGGTCTTCCCCAAAATGGTTATTCCTCTAGTGAGATAACGGTGGAGTTGAACGCCGCGCTTGCTTCCTCCTCGCTTGCTGCTGAAGACAAGATGACTGCGGTATTGGAGTCGCCTACTTTCACGAAGTAGTCGTACTCATCTCCGACAGCATAGCAGAAATACTCGTTCCCATCCTTTTCCCCTTCATCTACCAGGGATGCGGTGGGTTCAGCCTCATAGGCGCTCTTATACTCTTCCAGATATTCGCTGTACAGGAACGTGCCGTTCAGAATTGTCTCGTCGTCCTTAGAGATGACGAACGGTGCCTCCAGCGTAATATCATAGCCCACCTTGGCATCGACCGTGATTTTCACGCGGTCGCCTGTCTCAACATCGTATGTGCCGGACTTCTCTAAATACGTGTTGCAGGCTGTCAGTGAAGCGGTCAGTGCAAGCGCGGCGGCGGATATGCACAGGACTTTCTTGAGCACAACATGACCTCCTCGAAGTTTCGTATTTTACCTGGTGGGCCTTCGGGGGTTCGAACCCAGGACCGGGCGGTTATGAGCCGCCTGCTCTAACCAACTGAGCTAAAGGCCCGTATCTGGTGCGGAAAGTAGGACGCAAACTCGTAAGAGCCCAATGGCTCACCAGCACCTCAAGCTGGCGTGTCTACCAATTCCACCACTTCTGCGTTTCAAACAGTCAAGTGAAGTCTTTTGTTATATGTAGGACCTTCGTAAAACCCTCTCCTGCCGACGGTACTTCTAACTTTTTGCCGAGAAACATGATGCCAATACGCGGCACATGCCGTTCCCGCATATGGTTATTCTTGAGGGCCTGCGGGACAGCCGTATCAATATGTACCGCGACCACATCAATGCCGGACGGAAGCCCTTTTAGGACTTTCTTCCGAGCGTGGATGCTGACATGGGCTGAATCCATTACAACATCATGTCCAGATTCAAGGTGGGAGATTGCTCGCTGCATCATCAGACGATGGACTTTCCGGTATCCACGCACGGTCAGTTCTTTGCCAAAAAGTTCTTTCCGAATCTCGTCAGAACCCACATATACATACTGAGGGTGCTCTTTGGCCCAAGTGGTTTTCCCTGCCCCTGGGATGCCGACCATTAGGTATAGAGTAGCAATACGTCTCCCTCCCTACTATTTTCGGTGCAATTCCCGCTTAGATTGTCACACCAGCCAGCAACTATTCTCCGCAAAGATATAGCCCCGGGTGTCTTCCGGTCATACTGGCCCCGACGCATCGGGTACGGCAGTTTTCAGCGAGCATTGTCATTCTTTGTGGGGAATCTGCCACGCCCACATCAGCCGGTACAAATCCGGCATTGGGTGCGGGGGGTGGACTCGAACCACCGGCCTCAAGCGTATGAGACTTGCGAGCTGCCGACTGCTCTACCCCGCGATATATTGAGAAAGAATGGTGCCGGAGACCGGGCTCGAACCGGCACGGGAGTGTTCCCACGGGATTTTAAGTCCCGGGCGTCTGCCAATTCCGCCACTCCGGCGTATGGTGCCAAGAGAGGGACTCGAACCCTCATGCCGCTGCCGACAGCAGGGTTTGAGCCTGCCGTGTCTGCCATTCCACCATCTTGGCGTGTGACCCGGCCCCACCTGCCGGGCATCGGGCCATCTTTGACCACCTCATTACTGAGGTAGACCCGTCCCTACTTTGTTCGTCCAGACTGCGATGAATAGCGGGGGCCCAGAATGGGCACAGGCTCACAGTCAACCCAAACATGAAACACACTGTCTGGCGGACAGTGTAAGCTGTCCCTGGCTGGATTCGAACCAGCATACTCCAATGGAATGGATGTTCTTCTATTGAACTACCGGGACGCATTAAGTTGCTCTGGCCTCAAAATCAGGGTCATCTCGTTTCAGAAGATATGGATTGGTCGTTAATTATGCAGTAACCCGCACTGCTGAACCCGCGTGCAGATTGTTGTAAGTATGCTCGCGGATATCCTCATACAAAGCGAAGAGCACCGCGATGAGAAGAGAGTCATCATCCAGAGCCACGATGCCATAGGTGTCATACCCATTACGCACCATGGCAGGTTTTTTCACCAGAGCAATCTGGTGTTCTCCCTCATAGATAGGATAGTTCGTTCCATCCTTGCCATGGCCAACGTGATAAACGGTGTAGTGCAGGCAATTCAGCTCGATTGCACGGCATGTAACCCTCTTGCCTGGCCGGTACTGCTCCTTGAAGGGGTAGATACGTCCAACGGAGCGTGTGTTCCTCGTGACCTTATAGGATTGCTCCATGGGCGCTCCAAACCGCAGGAGGCGGCTCAGAAAGCCGGATTCAGCCTGTTGGCTCTGATACGACAAGTCGGACATCAGAGACAAGTGTTGGTCAAGCAGTTCCAAATTGCAGGGAGACATACTTGGAACCAGATGGGAAATCTCTGCGTGACCAATTAGGTTGCTATTACGCCGTATTTCGTATTGCGGGGACAATCCTACATCTGTTTGGATGACCTCTGCCTGCATTTGTGATTTCCTCCTAGTAGGAGATGGCTGGGATGGCTGGACTCGAACCAGCGAATGAGGGAGTCAAAGTCCCTTGCCTTACCACTTGGCGACACCCCAATATGAAGCGGCCGCTGCACCCTGCCCCATGGCGGCCGTAGTGATTGTGCTCGGTGCGAATGGCATGTGAGAATAGAAAAGGGAAAAGAGGAATGGGAGAAATGGTACACAGGCACAATATATGTGCCATGGAGCTGGTAGAGGGGCTCGAACCCACGACCCCGAGATTACAAATCACGTGCTCTGCCAACTGAGCTATACCAGCAGAGATTTTGACTCTTTCTCGAATTCCTTGCTGTCGATGACCACAAACTTATATCCGGTCTTTTGCATCCTGGCGATACCAGCCGAGAATGCCTGGGTCTTTCCGACCCCCTTGCTGGTCGCACAGTTGCTATTCTTTTTTAATTTGTTGATGCACACTTTGACGCCTCCTTCCCTGGCCAGACACCTAAGCGCCGGAGCGCCCGCTGTACAAAAATTTCATCTTCGACTTCCAGACCTCTCTCCCCTGCTCGGCCCTCCATATGGTGCCGCAGCTCGTGGCCGATGGTCCCATGCAAAATGGTAATCGCCTGTTCTCTGGAAGCCCTCGGGTATAGTTTCTGAAAGGAACCGTAGTAAACGAAGATGCAGTTTCCCATGATGCGGTTGCGCCGATACTCTCCAAGAACATAATAGCGGTTTGACGGAATCCGGGCATTGTGCTTCTCTTCCGGTAGCAAGTAGATGCCACCAGTCAGGCCGCGATACATCTCCTCAGGAAAATCATTATCTACGATATTATCAAGTATCTGCGCCACCTCGTCAAAATCGAGGGGGACAACGGGAAATTGTATCGTATCCGTGCGGGTTGTCACTCCACTTCAAAATTGCTGTCTTCAGCGCCATCATCCAGAAGCTCTGTCGCTCTCATGCGGCGCTCTTCTTTTGCTTTTTCAACATTTGTGAAGATAAGTTCCTTTACAGATTTGGAATCCTTCACATTGATGACCTCCAAGGTCGGAGAGGTCTTATCAGACGAATGAACGGTAATTGTACCCACGCCGAAGATGCGCTGCCACAAAGAACGAGACAAGGAGACATCCCGGACTCGATACAGCAGGACTTCCTCCTCGTTGAGATTTAGAAGTCCTGTCTCTCGGAAAAGACGGTCTTCACTCAGACTGTACTTTGTGAAACTGATGGGCAGTCCGAAGTGCCGCTTTCTGTCACTCCAAATCGTATCCATGTCAAAATCTCCTCGTTACTTCGTGCTTTGGCCTTCCATGGCCCCGGTGCCGTGGCATGTGACTCTATCCATTCATTTTTGGAGCTGGAGGACGGAATTGAACCGTCGACCTACGCATTACGAGTGCGTCGCTCTGCCTGCTGAGCTACACCAGCGTATGTCCGCCAGGTGGGTATACCCCCACCCAGCGGATGAGTGCTCACTGTGGAGCCTGGAAGCCAGGATAGGAGCCGTTGTAAGGTGCCTGATTGGGGGCCTCCGCAGTAGGAGGCGCACCAAACGGGGCGGTTCCTGCTGGAGGTGTGACAGGACTGCCCGGATACACACCGGCCTGACTGCCTGGCAGAGGATTATTTGTGGGTGCATTGATGACGGGGGCGGCAGGTGTAGCCGGGTTGACCGTATCAGCGTTTGCACCTGTTTCATCAGCAGGTTCAGCATCCGCTTCGCTGTCAGTCGGCGCATCCTGCTTCGCAACGACAGCAACGGGCGTTGCTGTGGCGATGAAGGTAGCGAGGTCCATCACATATTTCTTTGTATCGGTCGTCATGCCGGTAACAACGAAAGAGCGGTCGACGCCATACTTCTTCCTGAGATACTGGAGTGCATTCACCTGGTCCGTAATCTCGCCGGGAATTACCTCATCCCCGCAGGGACGGAAGGTGGGGACGCCATTCTCTACAATGGCCTCTGCATACTGGACGGTTGTCGCCGTCACAGTACGGGTGATTTTCTCCAAAGCACATACACTTCCTTTCGCTGTAAAGAATTTTTCTTTTTTTAACTCGTTGTATAAAAACGGCCTCAGCGGATTGATATGGCCACTACTCCCCGCAGAACACCCAAGATGCTTCGCCGCACAGGAACTGCCTGCCGCTATCGCCTCGTGGCAAAAGACACTTAGCCGCATGTATCTTTGTTTTTTTGAAAAAGCCCAGTGGTTAGCCCCGGCCCGGATAGTGGGCTGGCTGTATGCAAAGGGCTGGATGAAGCCCGTGCTTCCGAAAGGAGGAAGATACGGGAAGCAGGGGGTATCGTCCGCCTGCTCTGGCGAAGAGAGTGGGGTTCGAACCCACGGGGCTTTTTACACCCAGCGGTTTTCAGGACCGCCGCCTTCATCCACTCGGCCACCTCTTCGTATGTGCCCTTGTGCATGGCCAGTTATCTGGAGCTTTCAACTGTGGTGCAGTCAGTGCCGAAAATGAATTCGTCAAGGTCTGTTGCCTCCTGGCTATATGCCATTCCTATCACTCTCCTTACTTTAGTGAATTTCCGCTAGATAGCAGATAGAGCCACGTGACCTCAAGTAATATTATACCACAAATCATTATATTAGTCAATAAATGAGCGCGGCTCAAAGCGCGTTTTGCATGTGAATAGGCGCTTTGTTCTTCAATAGATATTATACCATATATTATTAAATTGGTCAATAAATTGAATGAACAAAAGGAAACGGAGCAGTCCATACGAACTGCCCCGCTTCCCTATATACACAAACGTTCAGGAGGTGGAGTAAACCTCCTGTGGTCCCGACAACGGGATTTAAACCCGTGAACCCTTCTGCCTGCTGCGGCTGGAGGGGCTGATTCACCCAGCTTCTGCCGAGATTTGAATGAGCTGCCGCACCCTTCCCCAAAGCAGCCCAAATTCAAGTGCTCAATGGCATCATATACAACAAATTGCGTTACGATAGGGCACCGACATACCCTATGTAACTAAAGGAGATTAGTTCACTCAGACGAACCTATCTGAGTTAAATATATTATACCACATCATGACATTGAAGTCAAATCTGAAAAATTTGCCAATTTTACACTGGACTATCATGGCATGGAAAAGAAAATGGCCGCCCTATAGAGGGCGGCCATTTGGGTCAGTGAATTTTGGTCAGAATTTGCGATGGCTCCTTACCGGCATCGAAATCATCCATGTTGTCCCAGACCAGATAGACCGTGGCTGGGCTGCTATCGGAAGTACTGTCTGCCTCCATCGCCTTGGCAATGTAAATGCCGGAAAGTCGAGATGGCAGTTCCAGAAGGATATAGGTTTTGGACTTTGCATTCACAAAGCCAAAACGGCGCTCTGCCTCCGTCAAATCGATATTAGGTGGATTCAGTGGCTTGTCCATCGCTGTTCCCTCCCTGGCCGTTATTGTCTGCAGGCTCTTTTTTGACTGGACGGGCAAATGCGTTAAGGTTTGCCCAGAATAGGTCGCCGGAATCATCACACTCACGTTCATCGAGGTAGGTTGCGGCGATATCTGCCATGTGCAGCAAAGTAGCCAACGGATAGCGATTATAGACATCTCCTGTCTCACGCTCATTGGAAAAGTCGCCCATATGATAGCGGATAGCATATTTTTCTTCTTCTGTCAAACCATTGATGCCCATAAACCGTTCCGCAATCTCTATGGACGCTGCGCCGTGGCCAAACTTATGGGTATCGAGAACGCGATACTGGTGTACCTCTACCCAGTCAAAACGTCCTCCTTTGTCCTGCTTGGAGCCATTCTCGGAGTAAATTTTCTTATTGCTCCAATCCTCTTTGTAGAAGCCGACCTTACAGAGGTCGTGTAACAGGGCCACAATGGTAATAGAATCTACCATAGATTCCGCCGCAGGGCTCTTTTTGACTTCATCAGGCTCGTTATGGAGTTCAAACGCCAGAAGAGCGTACAGCCTTTTGTATACATTGAGGGAATGCTCCAACAATCCACCGGCGTAGCTGCCATGAAACCGTGTCGAAGCTGGTGCTTCGAGAAAGTTCAGCGTGCCATTTCCCATATCGGACTGGAGCCAGCCGAGGAGCCGTTTTACTCCAACTCGTTTCGTTCCTACCAGCAGGTCAACATATTCCTTCCACATTTCAGGAATCGGCCTCTTTGGTTCGGTACGGTGCTCGATTTTCGTGTCGAATAGCATAAAATCATTCTCCTTTTTTGTTATAGTCTGTGTATATATAAAAAGACAGCGCATCCTCACAAATGAGATACGCTGTCTTGAGTCTTTAGAAAAATGTTGGATATGTTTGGGATACTTCCTTATCTGATAGAAGTATCTTATCATGCGGTTTCTGGCCTGTCAAATTGGCCCACTGCTGTAATCTCTGGGTCCGCGCATAGTCAGATACACGCCAACACCAGCAAAGCCGGTCGCCACCAGCCCAATCATCCAGTTGCCAAGGAAGATGCCAACGGCAGAGCAGATAGTGCAGGCTACCATAAGATTCTGCCGCCTATCTCCCCTGCTCTTAAATGCCAGCACGATGGCCGCAATCGTGACTGCCAGCCCAAGCAATAATGGGACAGCAACAACGAGCATCGTAAGACCAACAAGACCATGGATACCGTCTACAGAGGCAATTAGCCCCAGGCTTCCAATGCCGAGCAGTGCAAGGATGGAGAGGAGAAAGAGCAAGGCATGAATGATGTTGACGATGCCGGAGATTAACATACAGGTCTGAGGTTTCATCGGCAGGCCCTCCTTTATAAATATAAAATATTGTACCATTTTAAAGTGAATTGTGCAATTATTTGGTGATACCGCAATCCAGCATCTCAGTTCTTTAGCACTTAAGTGCCTCAATAAAAAATGCGGGCACAAAAGTGTGCCCGCATTTGTCAAGTGCCTTAGAACGGAAGCTCCTCGTCTTCGTCAATATCAACGAAACTGGCACTGGGATACGCAGAGGCAGGAGCCGAACCGCCCGCACTGTTCTGACTGGCCGGTGCGCTGCCACCACCGTTGCCGCCGGTCTTGTCGCTCAACTGGCAGTTGGCGTTCGCCTTATCGACCTTATCGTCAAAGATATGGTCACGGGCAAAGAGGGACACATTCCCGATTGCGGCACGGACCTTGCCGTCGTTGCTGCCTTTGAAGAAGGAAAGCTCTCCGGCCACCATAATGTTATCCTTGTAGGACAGATTGGGGTCGGCCATGAGCTGATACAGCCCCATGGTATTCCGGTCCATGTAGACTGTCGCATAGAGTTTGCCGTTGAACAGCTCAGCTCCGACGTTGTTCAGGACTTCCTGGAAAGTCAGATAATTACCGTCCAGATAGATGCCACTGGTCGGGTATCCCTTTTCCGACTTCCGGTTATCCGGGACGATGACCAGCGTACACTTGACCTGCTTGTAGGTCTTATCATTGCGGGTTTTTCTCTCCACCAAAGAGAAAGGCTTCTCATCGCCTTCCCGGGGGAACGACAGACTGCCGCAGAAGGTTCCGTGCAGATGCAGGTTCCCATTCTGGTCCTTGTTGGTTCTGGAAATACAAATGCGGTTGCTGAAAGAGTCGGCCATGATAATCTCCTTTCTGTGCCCCGCAGGACACTACAATCCACGCTGTTTAATAATTAAAATTTACTTCGTGATGTAGGCGTGGAAGGACATTAGAGAAAAAGGGGTGGATGAGTTCCCAGCCGTTCTGCGGCAAGTCTCTCTCCAACCCCTCAAATATCGTCATACGGTGAAATTCGATACTTCCTCAATGTGATAATATTGTACCATTTTTCATTTTACTGGTCAAATTATGAGTGAGATAGGAAGCGCCCCCGCCTGGAGTTCAGACGGGGGCGCTTGGGTGCTTAGGACTTAATAACCAGTCCGGGGCAGGGTCGGGGTGTAGGGCTTGTAGTTAGAGTAGATGGAAGTGGTCCACCGGGCGATGGACTGCTGCCAGTACTGGCCATACAGGCCGCCCACGTCCGCCTTGTTGGCGAACTGGTAGCCGTTGGTGAGCGCGTAGAGCGTGGTGCCATCAACGGTGGCGTCGGTCAACTGGTGGAAGCCAGAGGGCACGATGCCGAATACCAGCATGAACGAGGTGACATACTCGTTGGAGGCCAGGCCGAGGGCCGTGGCGCTCATGTCCAGCGTGTAGTTCTGCGCCGTGGACAGGTTGTCATAAGCGGTCTGCCAGTTGCTGTTCAGGTTGGTGGTGTAGGTCACTTTGTAGTTCTGAGTGGCGCTGTAAGTGCCCGTCACCAGCCGGGTCAGGCGCATGGCGTCCGTCGGGATGGTGTCCCTCCAGTAGAAGCTGTTGAGGCTGACGCTGGAGGTGTTGGCGACACCGCTGACGGTGTACCGGATGAGGCTGTTGTTCATGACCTGCTGATAGCCGGTCTTCTTGATAGTCACTCCGGTGGAGATGCTGGGGTCAGTGACCTGAATCTGGACCACCTGGCCCGCGAACTCAAGGTCTGCGGTGAAGGTGTTGGTGTTCAGGCCGTAGTTGGTGGGCGCTGTCGTCTCCTTCACGGTGTAGATGCCCAGGGGCAGGAGCTTGGAGGAGGCGATGCCGCTGGCGTTGGTCTGGATGGTGTCCACCACGTTGTTGCGCTTGTCGTAGATGGTGAACACGGCACCAGCCAGAGGCGTGCCAGCAGGCAGGCCGTTGGTGGAGTTGTAGTCGGCGGAGGTCTTGACGACCTGAATCTGGGCGTACTCGGCGGTGTTCTCCCACTCAATCATGGTGGTGTCGCCGGACTCTACCCAGAAGGACTTGACCTCGTTGTCGAGGATGTAGCCGTCAGCGGCCACGATTTCCCGGACATAAGCACTGCGTGATATAGAAGTTGCCTTTTGCACTGTTCACGACATTCGGACGAATCGTGTTGTCGTTGAAGTGCCACCACTCAGAGCACAGCGGCGTCAGGCCCGCGCCAGTGCAGTAGCTCTGCAATTTGACTGCATACTGGTTATTCTTAAAGGAATCTGCCAGAGTTTGACTCTGCCAGTCCGTCCCAGTATGGGAATACTGCTTTGTAAACACCGCAGCACGCTGGGACAGTTCATGCATCTGAGTTGGCATCGAATACTCCTGAACATTGGTGGGCTTCTGAACTGTTGTATCCCCCACTTTGACAGGAGTAGTTGATGTAAAGGAGCCAAGGCTCACATCGATTGCGACGCCGAGCTGATGGTTGCCCGTGCCGGTGTTGATGAAATACGCCATGCTGAAGTTCGGATTCTTCCGAACGGCGGCATCGACCTCGGCGTTGGAGTCAGCCAAGGAGTTCAGGGCGTCTCCAACGGCAGCCTGAACTTCTCTTGGCCGGAATGCCTCATACAGGATAAGACACTCGTTGTTGGCCAGCGCAGACTGCTGGGCGGCTGCGATTTTCTTGGCCATCTCATACAGGCACGGCATCATGAACTCGGAATAGCCCAAGCGGTCATTCTGCGTCTTGCCCGTGTAGAGGGACTGGCCTGTAATGCCAGGCAAATCGTAGCCAAGGCTTTTGTAAAGGGAATTGTACGAATTGGTTGCGTTGTACGTGATAGAAGGGATAACGTCAGGCAGGTTAATCATCGTATAGGTGATGCTGGCGTATCCCTCGGTCCCATCCTGGAGCTGTACCTTGAGGTAGTTGCCCTCTTCCCCGCCGATAATGCGATAGGCAGTTCCGGCAGGGATGTTCTTCACAAGAGTGCCGCTTTCAGATGGAGTCGCTCGAATATTGATGTCTCGCACCGCGTAGCCCGTGGAACCCTCAACAGGGAGTTCGAACGGGCCAGTGGATGCTGCCGATGCAGTGGTCAGTGAAAAGGGAATCATCCCGAGCAGCATCACAAACACGAGCAGGCATGAGACGAGCCGCTTGAATTCCGTTGTATACTGCATCTTGCTCTCCAATCTGTGATTTTTTATTGCAAATGAGATTGTAAGAAAGCAAGCGGGACAGGTGGTGAAACTGGCATTGGATTCCGTTCCAAGTGCCTCTGCCGGATTTTTTTGTCCGGCATAACTCACTGGCCCGGTCAATGCGTCAGCCAGTGTCCCCTACCCTGCCCCGCTTGCAATACGGCGTCAGATATTATAAGTATACTTACATTATTTGACGTCAAAGATGAAAGTTTGCGCCATTTCCGTTACATGCAGAACCTCTGGCAGAAGCGAGCCAGCATGACCGTGATTTGCGCACGGGTCGCTGTTCCCGTAGGATTCAGCGTTGTCGGCGTGGTTCCTGCGATGATGCCGTTCGCATGAGCCCAGCTCATGGGGACGACAGCGTAGGAGGAAATCTGGTTGTAATCGGAGAACTGTGCGCTCAGATTGCTCTGATTGGCGGTGTAATAGCCCTTGTAAATCGCGTAGCGATACAGGATAGCCGCCATCTGCTGTCTGGTGATGGGGTCATTGGGATGGAAGGAACCATCGCCGTAACCCGCAACGATACCGGCCTGGGAGGCCCAGTTCACGGCATTGGCGTAGTAGGCGTTTGCACTCACATCATAGAAGGGATTGCTGTTGTAAGTCGCCGGTGCGCCATCCAGACGGTAAAGGATAGTGACAATCATGCCCCGGGTCGTCGTCGTGTACGGAGAATAGGTCGAACCAGAAGTGCCCTGAATCAGACCATTTCCATTCATGAACTTCACGGAGTCATAGAACCAGTCACCAGCGTGGACATCGGTAAAGGGGTTGGACCAGTTGGTCGGATAGACCAGCGTGGGGCCGGTCTTTTCGAATTCCACACGCAGGGTGTGGTCTTCGACTACATCCTTGAAGGTGTAGCTTCGGGCCGCAGGAACCAGGTCGTCATCCACATAGACACGAGCCACCTTGTAGCCAGACTCTGGCACGAAGGTGAAGGTCCGGTCATCGCCCTTCTCTACGGAGACCGTGCCTCTCCCGCTGGGGGAAATGGAGCCGCCGTCAGACCAGGTGATGTCGATGTCGTAGTCATCGTGGATTTCAGCCTTCTTTGCGAAGCGGACAAAAATCTCATGGTCCTCATCTACGTCGCGGAAGGTGTACGTCCTGGAGTCCCCTACATAGTCCCCATCGACATAGACGGCAAGAATGCCATAGCCGGAATTGGGGGTCATGGTGTAGGTCTTGTTGTTCCCACGGGTCACAGTGGATGTGCCGGAGGGAGAGATGCGGCCGCCGGAACTTGCGTCGGCCTCGATTTCGAACTTGTTTCGGCTCGCCCGTTCAAACTCCACATAGATGGTGTGGTCATCACGGACATTGGAGAACCGATAACTGCTGGGTGTTCCGCTGACCTTATCACCATCCACATAGACCGCCTCAATCTCATAGCCAGAATTGGGCTTGAACGTGAAGGTCTTGGAACTGCCACGGCTGACCCACACATTGCCCGAGGGAGAGATGGTGCCGCCGGAGCTGCTATCCGCCTCAATCTCATACCGGGTCGCATTGCTCCGCTCAAACTCCACATAGAGAGTGTGGTCGTCGCGGACGTTATAGAAGGTGTACTCGTCATCTGTATAGGACAGCTTACGGCCATCCACGTAGATAGCGGAAACCTCATACCCGGAATTGGGGTCAAATGTGAAGGTGCGGTCGTGACCACGAGTTACACGGATGGTGCCGGAGGGCGAAATGGAGCCGCCGGAACTGCAGTCAGCATCGATGTCAAACTTGGTGCCGTTGGAGCGCTCAAACTCGACATAGATGGTGTGGTCATCACGGACATCCCGGAACGTATACTTCTCCGTGACATAGGACAGCTTTTTACCGTCCACATAGACTGCGGACACCTCGTATCCAGACTTGGGGTCAAACACGAAGGTCCGGTCTTGGTCACGGGAAACATGGACCGTTCCAGATGGGGTGATGGTGCCGCCGTAGCTGCAGTCAGCCTCAATCTCGTACCGGCTCGCACTGATAGGCGCGAAGTCCACATAGAGCTCGTGGTTCTCGGTGACATCATAGAATGTGTAGCGGCTCACGTCGCCCACGTCCTTGCCGTCCACATAGACTGCGATGACCTCATACCCGCTGTTCGGATAGAAGCGGAAGGTCTGGTTATCGCCGCTGTAAACGAGCGTGCGCCCAGAGGGAGAAACCCGGCCGCCGGAACTGGAAGTCACGTCGATGACATAACTTGTGTTGTAGTCCACGTCGGTATAGGTCAAAGTGCCCTCACGGACTGTGATGTCGTAGTTGGCTGTGTTTGCGGAGGGGAACGATACCTCAATATCGAACACAGGGCCATAGGAATGGCCAGTCCTGGAGTGTGTGGTGTACTTCGGCTGGCCCAGACTGTCAGAGCCATAGAGCTTGCCATCAGCAATGTAGTAGGAAAACTCAGGGTCGTCGTGGATGCTGCACCGCACATCTCTGACCTGAATGGTCAGAGGAGCCTTCTCGATATTGAAGTAAACGGTTTGGTTGAGCTGCCCTGCGTATCTGCCGATACCAATGACCTGGACGGAAGCCCGCCCAGCATTGCGATTGTTGGAGTAGCTCAGTTGATAGTCTTCGCCCTCATAGAGCTTCGTTCCGCTCTCTGTTGTAACAGTGGGACTTGGGGTCTGGTACGTGCCGTCATATGTGACATCGGAGATGCCACTGATAGTCACGTCTCCAGAAACGTCCGTATAGGTCAGGATGCCGTCTGTGACATGTATGTCATAGTTGTCCATCCCGGCGAAACTGGCGGTGATGCCCTTTGTCCCGTTGCTCCGGTTGTAGAGCGAATACTCAGGCTCGGGGAGCGTGTCGTTCCCATAGAGCTGGCCGCCGGTGAGCGTGTAACTGAAGTCCGGGTTCTCGTTGATTGCGCATTGGACACTGTTGACACGGACATACAGCGGGGCTTCATTGATGGTGAACGACAGGGTTTGGACCTGGTTCTCGTAGGAGCCGAGGCCCGTGATGGTGATGGTTGCGATGCCTGCGTTCCGGTTGTTGTGGTAAGAGAGTTCGTAGTCACGGTTTTCCCTTAACACTGTCCCGGACAGCGACATCACAATCGGTTTCGGAGTTTGGTAGTTGCCATTGTAGTCCACATCGCCGATGTTATCGACGAAAAAGGACCCTGTTGATGCCTGCCGCGTCTGACCACTGTAAGTGATGTTGTTGGCTGAGTATGCAGTTCCGTTTTGCACTTCGGCAGCAGATGCAGATACCGGAAGTGCAGTAATCAGTGACGCGACCATCACAATGGTCAGAAGCAAAGAGCCGAATCTCTTTGCTTTCATTTCCTTTTCCTCCTTCTTTTTAGTACTCCCAATCAGGGGCAACAATATTATACCATATATCATTGTATTGTGCAAATTCTTAAAGAAAGAATAAACCCCTGTCAACTCCTCTTTTCGGAGGGGTGACAGGGGTTGCGGGACTTTTTAACTACTTGGATAATTTGCTGTGTAAGCGGTCTCCGAGCAATGTATACCGTGTTTCAGATTTATCATTGCGGATGGCGCGTTTCAATGCTTCCTCCTCCCCTACGATGGCCACATTCTGCTTGCTTCGGGTAATCGCGGTATAGACCACGTTCCTTTGCAGCATGATTTCATGGACGCCTGACACGACCATGATGACCGTAAGATATTCGGACCCTTGTGCCTTGTGTACGGTATTACAGTAGGCGAGGTCAAGGTCCTGCATCATCTCAGCAGTATACTCGTGGATTTCTCCATCGCCATTGAATTCGATTCTCGCAATGTATGTCCATTCCGTCGGATTGTCCGGGTCTGGACATCGTTCAATGCTCTGGATATACCCGATATCGCCATTCATGGCATTTTCGGTATTCCTTGTCTGCATGACCTTATCATTGCGCCGAAACTCAATACCGTGAATTCGCATCGTGTACTCCCCCTCTATTGGGGGATTCAGAAGATGCTGCAGGTTCAAATTGAATCGGTCAACATTCAGAGGTGTTTTGTGACGGTAAGGATTCAGCAGAATCACATTATCCAGGCCGAACTTCTGAACGGACTTTACATAGAGAGAGCACGCCTTTTTGAAGATAGCTGCGGGGTCAGACTGCTCGAAGAGCACGAACCTTTTGCCATCAAAGTAAAGCGAGGTC
Organism: Pseudoflavonifractor sp. Marseille-P3106; assembly: GCA_900169975.1. Taxonomy (GTDB): domain Bacteria; phylum Bacillota; class Clostridia; order Oscillospirales; family Oscillospiraceae; genus Vermiculatibacterium. Next base: position 470,273 of record LT827126.1, on the reverse strand, counting down.
TCCCCTTTTTGCATCCGAATCGAGTTCTCTACGATAGGATTATCCTGCGCCTGCCGGAAAATGACATTGAGCTTGACAGTCGGGATGACCTGGCTTCTGATTAACTCATGAAGCACATTGCCAGCGCCGACCGAGGGAAGCTGGTCCGGGTCGCCTACAAAGATGACACGGGCTCCGTCAGGGATATGTTCCAGCAGGATATTCGTGATGAACTGGTCAGCCATCGAGGACTCGTCGATGATGAATAGATTTCCCTCCAGCGTATCGGACATCCGCTCATCCAGTTCAGGCACGCCGGTGTAGCCGACAGCGGAATGGATGGTACAGGCCGGATAGCCAGTCGCCTCGGACATCCGCCGGGCTGCTCGCCCCGTGGGGGCCAGAAGCACAGGCTCTGACGAGCTGCCAAACACCTGGTCATGTACATAGAGTACGGCCTTCGTGGTAGTCGTCTTACCAGTGCCGGGGCCGCCGGTGATGATATTGACCTGGTTTCGGAAGGAGCTTCGGACGGCTTCCTTTTGACTGTCGGCCAGGGTGACGCCGTTCTCATCCTCATACTGCTTGATGAAATCATCAATGTTAGAGATTTGGTGGGGATGAGTCGTCATCAGGCGCTTGATGTCCTCCACGATACCAGTCTCCTGGTCGTAGGACCGCTTGGTGTAGACCATCCCGGACGTCACCTTGATAGCCTCTTGCTTATAAGCGAGATTCAGTGCCTGGCGGCACTTTTCCTCGTTGACTGCGTTTGGGAACTGGTTATTGAGCAGAGCTATCATCTGCTTGATGAGGTCGTCCTTGGGGAGACACACATGGCCCCTGCTCTCAGCCCGCTCGAAAAGGAAAGTCAGCGAGGCAATGATACGAACGATGCTGTCTGGTTTAAAATCCGGCATCTGCCGGGCCAACTTATCGACTGTCTCAAACCCAAAGCCACGGATTTCCATAAGCTGATAGGTATGGTGCTCCAGGATATCCATGATGTCCCACTCACGCTTGGCGCAGTGGTTAATCATTCGATTGAGCATGGCTGGTGAAATGACACTTGCCGCGTCGCCGCACCGCTCGATGATTTTACGTTGGATGCGGGTCTCCTCCAGCTTCTTGGTCAGCCTGGACACGATTTTCTTGGAGATACCCCGGATTTCCAGTAACTGCTCCGGGTTCCGCTCAAGGACGTTCCATACGCTGCTGCCGAATTTCTGGTAGACACGCAGGGCTTTCTCCTTGCCGATGCCTACGCGGAGGCTGCCTAAGTAGGACACGACACCATCTTTTGTGGATGGCAGGTCAACGTCGAAGTAATCGACTGAGAACTGCCGCCCATACTTGGGGTTGTCCCGCCATGTGCCATGCAGATGGATGGTCACATTCTTGCTGGTCGGCAGTTTCGCACCACAGGCAGTAATGGTGTTGCCCGTCTCTGCGTCGACATACTTGGCCACGTTCCAGTCCTGGGATTCATACACCGTAAATAGATGGGAACATATCACTTCGGATTTCAGCAGTTCCCCGGTGCCTTTATCGTTACACATGTCAAACCACCCCCTCCGGGGCAGTCTGACTTGTGGAAATCAAGTCATTTGCCTTGGTCAAAATAAATCTTCTCCCTTCTGATTTTCCTGGGAGGAAGGTAAATCAGGATTTCTTTTTCTTCGCTGCCTTCTTCACCTTCTTCTTGATGCTGAACACGCGAGAGGACTCAGGATTGGTCTCAACGCATCTCTGATAAGCCTCAGGAAACGCGATTTTGAGCTTTTCCATATCAACTGTGGTTCCTTTCCGTGGAGTCCATTTGATTTCGTAGTACTCATCTCCACTGGGCAAATCAATCCGGGCCTCCGTAACATCCAGCATCCGCTTCATAAATACTTTTTGAATCTGCTTCTGCCGGTCCTCCAAAGACTTTACGACTTTCTGTTGAGCAGACTTATCGTCTGCTACCTTCACGTATTCTTCGATAATCTTCCAGTACTGGGATGCCTCCGGCGTCAGGTCCAGTACAGGCTTATCTGGATTGGCTGGGCCGGAATGGAACTGCCGGATAACGGCGATATCATTACTGGGAATACTGGATGGCGGCGGCTCAATGCCACGCTCAACGTAAGCGTTCCACCACTCTTCGATATGTTGAAGTTGCTGCCCCTCTGTTTGGATATTCCTGTCCAGAAATCGGGCAACAAATTGCTCATCGGAAAACGAACTTCCAATGTAGATACCGCCTGCAATGAGGTCAACTGTAAAAATACAGCCGATGTACGTCCCCTGAATCCTGTCGTCCGCAAGTACGGCGGGATAGTGCCGCATCTGTGGGGTATACGAGCAGGGGATTTTATCGTCTTCCCATGCCGCATGGTTCTCCGCCACCGTTGTCTTAGCCTCGAAGACGAACAGGCGTCCGTCCGGTGCCTGGATGATGGCGTCGATGTCGGCCAGAGCGTGGGGGTACTTCTTGGAGCGGAACATCCTGGTCTCAGGAATACGCTTGAAATCCGTGAGCTTAAGGAATGCCTCCACGACGTTATCCTCCATAAAATGGCCACGGTCGAAGACAGCCTGAGATTCGTCCGCAGGCATCAGCATCGGGCTCCACACTTTATCGTGGTATGTCTCCTGCGCATTCTTGTAGACACTGGTGCCCAGGATAGAGGCGTCATCAGAGCCCCCGATACCCAGGTGCCGAATCATCTCCCACTCTTCTGTGGTGAGAAACGCGCAATCGACGACCACGGTGGCATTGGGCCATTCAAGCCGATGCTGCACGGGACTTCCGTCATCACAGCTCTGCACCCACACAGCCAGTTCCTCAGCGCCGCAGTCCTCGAACTTCGTGTAGAAGTTGTCGAACAGCACCTTGGCCAGCTTCGCAAATACAGCGCCGTCCATGCCGGTCATCTCCAGGGCGTCATTCAGCTTAGCCATCCGCCGCTTTACCCGCTGCAAAGTCTCAGTGAATGCTGCGGACATGGTTGGATGGATATAGGCCGGGCTTACATCTGGCAGGTTACATTCGAAATAGCTCACTGAAACCGAACCTCCGTTTCGTAAAAGGCCACCGCCCGGTCTCCCCAGATGCGATGTGTGCCATAGTCGTAGTCGAGGACCACGTAGGCCCCTCGACCGTTCTTAAACTTCATGTCTTGACCCAGGACTTCTTCCGGCGGGATATCCGGTCCGATATGGCCAAATGGCAGGACTTTTGCAAAGCCAACCAGCCTCCAGTTCCCACTGAACTGCGGGCGCTGGAGTCCGCCTTTTGAGAAGTTATATCTGTACTGGGTCAGTTCGTTCTTTTCAGAAACGATATATCTCCGTCCACTCTGCGTCTCCAAAATTTTGATACGCATTTTTTGTTCACCTCTTTTAGTAGATGGGCCCCGCAACCGATGAATGGTCGCGGAGCCCTATAATGGGATTTTACCAAGAAACGACGCCGCCGACATCGTAGTCAGTGAAGTCCATGTTCAGAATCTTGGCCACGGTCTCCTCCAGTTCCAGAATTTTTGCCTCGCTGGCACCATTGTCCTTCGCATACTGCGGGATTTGAGCCATAGAGAGGTAAATATCCAGAGCGGACATACGCGGCGTGCTGATAGTGAACGTGTCCACTTCCTCACGAGCGGGGTCAGCGTACTTACGGGGAATCTTCAGGGCAGCACAGATACCGACGAGGCAGTTGACCGGGTTTGCGATTTCCACCTCACCCAGCTTCTTCATCAGCTCCGCGCCATCCTCAAACAGGGCATAGAGATTTTCCGCTTCCTGCTGGAACTTCTCCAGCCCATAGACTGCCCCGGAGGTTTTCATCATGTGCTCGACCCGGATGCCCTTGCCGATACAGAAGGCATACCCGCCGGAACTCGGCTTCAGCTTCGGCATCAGGACAGCGCTGCTGGTCGCAGTATCGCTTGTAGAAAAGCGAACCATGGGCATCCAGTTGGCGCTGTGATTCCGGCTGACGGCCGTGGAGAGAGCCTGCTGGTATTTGTTCACCAACTCGCTCTGCACATCCGGCAGTTCCCAAATGGCGCTGGTGTAGCTGTGGCTGTTGGACCCCTCCTTGAACTGGGGCACCCCAAAGCGCTTATTTAAGGCGTTCTTCGTGGCGGCCAGCAGTTCGCTGATGGGCATGACACAGTAGCCGTCGGATGCGCCGCTGTGCAGTGCAGACAGTTTGCCGTAGCGAATCAGCAGGAGAGCGTTACCCTTGGCATATTTCAGGCCGAGGTTCATGCTCTTGGCCAGGTCGCTGTATGCCTCCGCCTTGACCATGTTCCCATTCGCCGGGCCAATCTGACCGGCGGAGGTATAGAGGGTCATGCGGCCGGTGTCCCGCAGGCACCATGTCTGGCCCTGGTACTGGACCATCAGATGTGTACCTGCGCTGGCATCATCCACGGTATCACGGGCCAGGTCGGGGTCGATGTTGTACTTGTCCACGGCTTCCTGAATGAACATGGGGGCATCCAGGGGAAGGACCGTCAATGCGGTTCTCGGAATGCCTGGCATCCAGACAGAGTTCTTCTCCATCTCGGAGATTTCCGTCAGGAACTCCGATTCATCTGCTGTGTAGAATACATAATCGTCAAATCTTTTTTCCATCTTGGTTTCCATCAGTTACTCCTCCTTAAACGTCTGTGTATAACAGGGTCATTCGTCCCGACCCTTGTGCTTGACTTTGCGGGTGTACGCCTTCTTGTTTGGAATGACCCGTGTTACCGGATTCAGTCCATTCCAAGAACCGCGCATCTTCCGCATCAGCTCGAACTGGGTCGGGACGGTTTTCATAGGCTTCTTTCGAGCCATACGGCATCTCCTCCTTCAATTTTTGATTTGGTATATATAAAAAAGCAGCCAGCACCTGCAAAGCAGATACAAGCTACTTGAATCATCGTGGAATATGGGTTTTGTTCTCGTTTATACTCCCTTGTTTGATGGGAATATCTTACCATGCAGAAATTTATGAGTCAAATTTAGCCCTTGAGGGGACAAGTGCAGGGGGCTCCTATGTGAGCACCTAAGATATTAAGTGCTTAGGTGCTTTAGCGCCTGCTGTTTAAAAATAAAAAAGCCCCGCACTCTCTCTATCTGAGAAAGTGCGGGGCAGGCTTTATCAGCCTTCTGCGTCGTTAAAGTAGTCTCTGACGAAATCACCATAGCCGAGGGATTCCAGCTCCTCCCGGGTGAAGATTTCAGCCAGTACGTCGATAATCTGCGCGTCGTCGTAGCATTCTTGCTGACAGACGGCGATGTACTCTTGAACCATGGCTTTTGACTTCTCTTTCCAGTTGGTTTTCACGAGCAATCCATTCCCCTTTTTCAATCACCAAGTCATCCGGCGCTCCGCGTCCACCCCTTTTGCGGACCAGTATCCGCCAGGAGCAAGCAGGTGTATCCATTCGCCGTTACAGGCAGCGTGGTATTCGCTCTGTGTCCGAGTGAATACCACATGAGGGCCAGCCCATTGGCCGCCCATGGCACGAACGATTTCCTGGAAACGAGAAAATGATGTCATTTCTCCCCCCTGCCCTTCTGATGGAACGTCTGGTCGTAGTCCTCGATGGCACCTGCTCTTTTCAGGATGTTTTCAAAGGACCATCCAGTCAGGGCAATACAGAAGCCGTCAACGTCGCCCTTCAGATATGCCTCCAGCATGGCGCGGCCCTTGCTTTCATAGGACTCGTCATCGCCCCATGCCTCATCAACAAAGACTGCCGGGATTTCCGCCAGTATACTGGCATCGTCCTCCGCCAGCAAATTATTGATGGCGTCCTGCAGATTGAAAACCTTTTTCTCTTGGTTATTTGTGGTGTTTTTCATGGTATTTCCTCCATTCTCAATGTTGCTTTAGAAAATAATAATACTCGTCTTCCTGACAGGTCCTTGCATCGATACGGTAGCAAGCCGCTATTTTATATGAAAAAAGGCCACAAACTCACCTTTAGAGTCTGTGGTCTTGGATTTTTTCTATGCCGTGATGTGATAAACATACTTCCTTGTCTGATAAAATTATTGTACCACGCCCAAAAATTGTCGTCAAATTAGAACAAGACCCACTCCGAAGGAGTGAGCCCTGTTTGTCTGAGTCAAATGAAGCACTCTAGCGCTTAAGCACTTAGGCGCTTACTACTTGAGGAGCTTGGCATAGTTGGCCATGACCAGCTTTACCACATACTCCCGGTCCACATCTGCCCCTGGCATGGTGCTGACAGCAATGTCACGCACCGTCTGCTCATCCAGATTCGGGGCCTTATAGAAGACACCCTCATCGTAGATGAGGTCGCGGAACATGTCGACCAGCATATTTGCTGTTCTTTCCGGGTCCTCCGCATAGCCCCTGGAAATGAGCGCCATGTTGTTATCGAAGTTTGGGGCCATGGAGAGGATGTCTCCAGTTTCCCCGTTTCGCAGAATGCCGAAGTTCTGCGTATGCCGGTCCACGTTGAAGACCAGGGCATCCATGAAGAGGATGTCCAGGTACTCCCGCTCCAGGCCGGGTTGAAGCTGCTTCAATGCATGGTAGTTGTCTGCGTACTCCTCGTTTTCCCCTGTGAGGTAGGCCATGGGTTCGAAGTTGAGCCTGCCCTCCGTGAAATCTGTCGTTGCGGCGCAGCCGTCGATGACCTGGTAATCCGCCATTCGGAAGCCAAGGCGCTTTCCAAGTTTGGCGGTGAACACCTCAGAGTAGATTTCACAAATGGAGCCTTGCTTGAGCATAACCCACTCCCCATCTATCAGCCGCCAGCACTTTTCGTAACTGCCGATGTTGGTCAGTTCCGGCGTTGGGGTGCGGAGCTGCTCAGGTGTATACTGCTTGGAGAAGCTGTCAAAGGAGCCGTGCAGAGCCACGTCCGCGAAGTAGTTCTGGGAAAAGCGGACCTTTTCACAGCATAGGTCTTGCTCATCATCCGTCTTCACCCAGTAGTTGTCGGTAATCGTCGCGCCATGGACACGGAGGACCGTGTTCAGGTCTGAGGTGTCGCCGAGCCGAAGCACGCGCTTCAAAATGCGGCTATTCGTCCGATGGCGGTCGATGGCCCGCATTTCAAGCCACGCCTCCAGGTCTCCCCCATTACGGAAACATAGGGGAGCCCTGCTCGGCAAAATGGGGGTGACTGCCCGGCCAGAAAATCTGGCGACGGGTGTGTCCCCGCTCATGATAAGTCCAGTCAGCATAAGGTTCCCTCCCTTCTGTCTGTGCTATTGTACTATACCTTTTTGTCCCGGTCAATCCCAGGCAAGTCTACATTTTGAACCAGGCCCCGCACAGAAAATATATCTGTGCGGGACCTGACGGACTTATTTGACGGCAGTGTGATGATACAGTTTTCCGTCATCGCACGGGATAAACACATCCTTCCCGTCGACCTCGACGTCCCCCAACACATGGAGCACGCAGCCGGTCTTTTTGACAATTACCTCATCTTCATCATGAAGTTTTTTTGCATCAACGAATTTCATTTGAAACGTCTCCTTTTTTACTCGCAGAATAAGTTTATCAGAATAGTGAGAGTTGTATCTGTGCGGGCAAAATTGCAAATGTCTCAATTCCAACTCCCGGATTTTTGTCAGCAAGAACAACACCACTCCCCTGCACATCCATGATGGTGTCTAGGTTTTCACCGAATCCATCCATGGGGATAAAGCAGTATGGCACAGGCTTGCTGTGATTGAGCACTTCCTGGGCGTATAGTGGAATCTGCAGAATCTGGCTGACTATCTCCGCATCACCGAGAAAGGTCAGATAGCCGCCATTAAGCATCGTGAGCACGAAGCTCGCTGGAACAGACTTCTTGACCAACTCGTAAGTTGACAAAAAGTAGTGAATGGGGATTTCTCCAATATCTGTCTCCATACCTCTCACCTCCGTGTATTAGGCCATAGAAGCGCACGGCTGATGCTGTGTCGCCTTCTGCAGCAGGGCTAACACCGCGTTCTTGATATACCGGCCGAGTGCGACAGGCACGGAGTTCCCTACCTGCTGCTGTTTCTGCCCAAGAGTACCGCAGATGCGAAAATCGCCCGGCAGGCCCTGGAGAGCTTTTGCTTCGGCCACAGTCAGAGTCCGGTCCTCCAGAGGATGAATCAGCGGCGGTTTCCGCCAGTTGACAATCGTCGGAGACGGCTCATTCCAGGCCAGGCGGCGGTAGGTGCAGGAGTGGCGGTTCTTGCTGTTCGTCCGATACTCCTCCGGGATATCCTGGTAGTTCCCTCCCTGCGGGACGAAGGACATCCGTTTCTTCGTATCCGCTCCAGGGAGCGTCACATCAGAGTAGTTGCTCCACTCCGGCGTCACCTTCCCGAGAGCCTCCCCCGCAGTGTGAATACCAGAAGTCAGTTCCAACGGAGGAAATGAGACTGCTCCAATCCGGCTGCCAAGGATAACGGCACGCTTCCGGGTCGTGTAACCGCCGACTTTGGAGTCCTGGACGATATTAGCGCCCAACTCATATCCACACTCCTTGACGGTCTCCTTGATGGCGTCAAAATACGCACCGCCGCAGGCAGTCAGCACCTCGGGCACATTCTCCATGGCAAATACCTTGGGTTTCAAGGTTTTGACAATGCGCATGTACTGCACGATGAGGTCGCTGTCCGGGTGGTCGTCCAGCCTGGTATGGCGGTTGGCATTCGAGAATGGCTTACAGGACGGGCCGCCGATGATGATGTCTGGGTCAGAGACCGTTTCATCCAGAGGATACCCTGCTTGGGTGAAAGCCTTGTGGATGTCCCCATGGACAATGTGCATCCCGATGTTTTTCCGGTATGTCTCGCAGGCCGCAGCGTCATAGTCGATGGCGTAGCGGATAGAGAACTTCGGGTCCTGTGCAAATGGCCAATCCAGGATGCCTGCGCCGCTGAACAGTGAGACGACCGTGTAGATATCGGCGATGTCCTTTTGGACAGTAGAGACCGATAGCGGGTCCTGAGACTCAGCCAGGTATTCATCCAGGCTGATTTGTGTGTACTCCAGAATCCGCCCTGCAGCCGAAATATCATCTAGGCCAGCCGCCATGCGAAGCCTTGCCAGGTCCGCACGCTGGAACACGATAATGGGACTTGTCTTCTTGGATACGGCTCCTGTGTGTACCTTTCCATCGGAGACGATGATTTGGTCATCGCTGATGTGAACATAAAGCTGCTCCATCTCAGCGACCGCATCCAAAATCTCCTTATTTCTGAGGTCTACCAGGGAACTCCATATCTTCCCGTTCTTCTTTCGAGAAATTTTGTACTGTCCGGCCTCTGCAGGGACGATGCGGATGCTTCTCGACGCCTTCTCGATTACATAGTCATAGTGACTTCCCACGGAAAGACGTCCTGCCGACGGAAAGCTGAATGTCAGTCCCCGGCGGCTCTTTTTGATTTGCTTGTCGTTGCTGGTACTGTTTTGCATCGTACAAAAACCTCCTTTGATAAATCGTTTGTGTATATATTGAAAAAGACAGCAACCTCAGTAACGAGATTGCTGCCTTGAAATAATATGATGATTGTAGTAGATACTCCCTTGATTGATACTATTATTGTACCATCTGCATGGTAGATGGTCAAATTAGGTAGGAGCTGGATTCTGCTCCATGCTGGAGACCAGCCGGTCTAGGAATGCTTTGCGCTTCTTCTTTGAGAACGGCACTCCGACTAAACCACAGATTAGGAAATTGACCAGTAGATAGAAGACTGGGGCCATCAGGAGCCAGAAAATCGCTGTGGCGAACTCGAACGGAGCGGATAAAGATTTGTGTTCAGGACCGTTAAAAAGCTGGTTCAATCCTGTTCTGAAGTCAGACACCACGTTGCTTGCCCGGTCATGCGTGCGGGCGTCCAAGTAGGTCTGAGCTGAGTCCAGAATCTCGATATTCTCTGCTGTGAAGATACTGTCCAGATTGTCGCCCCAGTAATAGGTCAGCGTTCCATAGTCCTCGTGCTCCTCAATGTAGAGGACAACGCCATTCTCATCTGTGAAAATGGAATCGTAAACGTCGTGTGCCGGGGCGGAAGAAGAATAGACAGCGGTCTGGATGTGGTAGTCATCCGCGATATGTTCAAAGGAGTCTGGCAGATGCTCAATATGATAATCCGCCACGAAGCCTGTATCGTCGTATACTGCCGTGACCGGCAATGCACCGGCCTCTGCGGGGATAGAAGGCGCGGTGCGGCTGCCATCAGTCTGACTGCTGAATGCCGTCATAAACATAGATATGGAGAGCGCCACAAGGATGAGAGCCATAAAGAGGCCGCCAACCTTGCCCCCAATATCCACTGTTTTGAAGAACCGCTTTACCTTTTTCACGTCGCCCTGCTGGTATGCGCTGGTCAGCGCCGAGCGGGCACGCAGGCCGCTTATCCCGGCATGAAAGGCCGAATGGCCGAGACTGCTCATAGAATCCTCTCCTCATGGTGTTTTGTGTAAGTATTGTACCATTTTTCGCATAAATAAGCAAAAACCCGACGTTGTTTTGAACAACGCCGGGTTTTTCTGGTTACTCTTTGGCTTCTTCTGATTCAAGGAATTCGTTCACTTGGCGGACGTATTCATCGAATAATTCCGCCAGCATATCTTCGTCCGTACCGTAGACATCATCCGCAGTGACGGACAGGTCGCCTGTGCCGAGCGTCGTATAGCCGGTCAGAAGGCCATTTTCAAACCGGAGCTGGTAACGCTCCCCGTCGTAGTCCATACGGGGATACAGGAACTCAGCATCACCAGAACTCATGGCTGGTACAACGCACCAGCCAGTCTCCTTATCGACCTTGGTGATTTTCAGTTCCCCGTCCACCGGCGGCGTGTTCCGCTCTTCCTCGGCCACCAGGTCCAGGAATGTGCCTGTATAGGTCAAGTCAGACGGAACCGTATCGTTGTTTGGGCCAGCGTCGGTGCATCCTGCGAGTACAGAGACAATTAGCAGCAGTGCCGCGAGCAAAGAAAATTTTCGCATTTATTTTTTCTCCTTTTTTCAAAATGGCAAATCAGGTTGGCCTTTTCCAGAGTCTCCCTCTGTGCTTTCTTGTATCACGGGCCGGGGATTTTCCCCGAACACGTCGAAAAGTTCGTGAATCGTCTTTGCGATTTCTACTTCGACGGTAGCCCGGTCTCCGCCCCATTCTTCGATGGCTGTCTGCACAGAGTCCTCGATTTCTTGGGCAAGGATTTTGTTATAGGCTGCCGTGATATCCTGCTCGGAAGGTTCATGGTCAGACCGGGAGAAGATGGCAATGATTTGCCCTCGCCTCCTCTGGTCCAGACTTTCAAAGCATCTGCTTGCGTGGCCGGGATAGGAGTCTCGCAGCGTGTAGCAGGCCATCCACCGGGTTTTGAGCAATACAGATGCCGCATCTTCCTGAATGATGAAGTCAGGTTGCATCCTGCAGCCCTCCTTCGCTGGACAGTTTCTGAATCAGGGCCTTCTTCGCAATACTAAGTACAACGTCCAAAGCGGCTCTGTACTGAAAGGCTTCCTGCAACGACGGCTTATCGTCCAAGTCCAGCCCGTCAATCAGCTTGGTCTGCAGACGCTCCACAGCGGCAATGTTGGCAAATGCCTCATGGTCTCCCAGACCCTCCAACCGCTCATTGAGCGAAATGGAGGAATCGGCGTCAGCCTCGTCCAGAAGCACATACGGCTTGCCAGTTGCCTTTACAGCATCCCGAATCATTTCCTCCGCACCGATTTCGTCGGTAATGGCGTTCATCAGGGACACCTCCCACTGTGGGGAGTACTTCGGGCCCTCCTCGCGGAGGGTAAACTGTCTGCTGACCTGTACTCCCTGTCCAACAGCAGTTGCATCCAGCCCCTGTGCCTGCATTCGCTCCACAGTATCCTGAGCATCACAAGGGCTATCGCAAAGAACTAAGGCATAGTAAGACTTTAGCATATAAATTTCTCCCTGTAAATATTTGTTAATTCAACTCTTCTTGAATCAGCCGGTAGATGGTATTCAGGGCCTCACGGGATAGGCCACGTCTGCGAATTTTGTTCATCGTGTAATCACGGAAATAACCGACTACGACACGCTCCTTCTCTCTGGTATCGATTTCCGCCTCGTACTCCTCCTTGGAGGGATACATGACGTAGGATGAGTTCGTTTCGCAGTTATCGCAGTATTCCAAGGTGTCTCGGAAGAACTTCAAGGTTCCGTGGACAGCAGGAACATCTACATAGATGTACTTCCGCTTGATAGCGGTGATGGTAGCCTCCAACGGAGCCTTTGCGCCGTGCCATCTGGCTGCGTTTCCGCAAGGCTCCAGGAACACCTTCTGGCCCTCTGCAATGGGAAAGATAGGATAGTTGCCCATATCACCACCCCCAGGCCCAGTTCAGGAAAATATTCCATACATATCTGGCGAGGTCTGCCGCTGTGTAGACGGCAAAGACCGTATTGCCAGAATAGGCCATGGAACCCTGAAGTTCGGACAATGCGTGCTCCTTGAATTCCGCACTGTTGAACTTCTTCAGTTCCTCAGCGTCAGACTTGAAAAAGTTACCCGGATGCTCATTGATATATTCGGATGCATCGTGAAGCACTTTTTCCGAAATAACGGTGTTTTTCAATACTTTTCTCCCCTTTCAAATGCTGGTTATACTTCCATGTGGTCAACAACCATCCCATAAGTAATATTGGGATGATGCTTGAAAAACTGACCCAGGGCTTCGTCCATGTTGACTGCATCAGCAAAGCAATAGTAGTGGTCTTCGTGTACTTTGAACACGATTTCATAGCGGCCCAATTCGTTCCCGGGTACGTCATCAGGTTCCCGGTTCATGTCATACTGATGGTCCTCGTCATAATTTCGAAGCTCTGGATAGCTTTCCATGCGCTTGCGAAGCTGACCACACGCGGCCTGGACTGCACCATACAGCCAGCCGTTGATATACTCCTGACTCCCTGTCTGCACACAGTCATCGGTGCTTCCACCTGCGCGGCAGACGATGTAGAGGTCCTTATTCCCGACTTGATAGAAGTCGAGGTGCTCCAGGTTGAACTCATACGCAGGATAGTTGTTGAATCTGGAACTGTCTACTCTGAACATAGTGATTCCTCCGTTTTTGTAAAGATTGTTTGTATATATATAAAAAGCAGCTATACCCCAAAGGATATAGCTGCTTGAAGTGTTATGAGATTGGCTGTGATTTCGATACTTCCTTAATTTGAGTAAATTATACCATTCTTTCAGATTGAAGGCAAATCTTGGCGTCCGTCACTGCTGTATCCAGCGAATAGTCAAAGACCTGGCTTCCATAGATGCTGTGCATCTCTCGGTGGAGCATCTCTGCCAAGAGATTGATAAAAGCAGTGGATGTCTCCCTGGAAAATTTGGGGTTCTGCGACTCTTTCAACTGCCGCATGGCATAATTGGCAAATACCATAGCCTCCACTTCCGTCTCGACACCGTTGAACACCTGAAAGATACTGTTTTTTACCTGACTCTCATAGGAACTGATTGTATCCACTTTGAACGCCCCCCTCATACAAGGCCCCAACCAGGGTCTCCGGGCCATAACTCCTGCACTCCGGGATGCCATCTCTGGAACGGACTGTCATCCCGCTCATAGCCGTTGGCTGCGGCCGGAATTACAGAACTTCCATCCGGCAGCCTGGTGGGCTTCGAGTACGTCCCAAGGTCTGCAAGGGCCTCTTTGATGGTATCAAATAGGCCCGAGACAATCAGACTGCCGTGGTAGAGGAAGGTACTTTTGCCGACCACACGGACACCGTTGGACGGGTCGTATGGAATGACCTGCATCTGTACAGGCCCATGGGACCCCACATGGTCATAACTCAGATAGTACTTCAAATGATTCATCTCCTTTGAAGAGAGGGGCAACCAATGTGGCTGCCCCTCCCCTGCTTTTCTTACTGGCACATCCGATACCAAGCAGCCAAGGAGTGATGTCGGCGGGCTTTTCACTCCACTGTCTCTCATCAACGTAGAAATCGGTGAGTTCGGCTTCCATCCAGGCACTTTCCAGAATGTCCCGGATAGCGGAAATCTCCTCTGTGTGCTCCATGCCGCTGTCGCAGGAGACCGCCTTGCAATGGGTGTGGCCCAGGTAACACAACAGATACATCCGTGTCTCGAAGGCATCCGTGACCATGAGACCATAGGTCTCCCCAGCACTGATGTCCTCCCTTCCGTAGATGTAAACCATCCGATTCACAGGAAGATGGGAAGCACGTTCAGCAAGGTCGATGATGCCGATTTTACTCAAAGTTCCGTCCATGGTTCATTTCTCCTTTGCTTTTTTGATGAACACAGGAATAACCTTGTGCTCCAAAAGAAATTTCTTCAGGTTATCCGCTGTCGTGCTGGCAATAAAACTGGAATACCCAGTCATATAGCAGTCCTGCACCTCGATTTCCATACCGGCTGACTCGCAGAGTCGCCATGCAGGCGAACTATCCAGATAGTCGTGGATAAAAGCGTTGTCTAGGCTGACAGTGCCAGTTTCGGTGTCCATCTTTACATCCAAGGCGTCTAAATAGGAATCTTCCGGGTCATCCGTCTTAAGAAACAACCGCAACGTACAGTTCTCGGGTTTTTGGGCCAGCATCTGCATGACTGCATCTGCAATCGAGCCAAAATCTGCTTCGAACTGCGCAAGAGGCACTGTGAAGCAGTTTTCGTCACAGTTCTCACTGCTCAATAGAACCAGACCATGGCACTCAGACGGAAGGACACCAGCAGGGTCGCAAAGCCATGGGTGTACACAGCAGGTCTCTCCGAAACTATACAGGATTGCCCCGGTCTTGGGGTCCAGATAATCTCGGTAATAGCCCGGCTCACCTTCATTGGAGTCGCTGTAACGAATCCAGTCTTCTTTCTCCCCCGGCTGTGCTGTGACTGGAATGGCCACAGCAGAAGTCTCAGCGATGATACGCTCCAAGTTTTTTTGCATTTCCATCAGATATCCTCCAATGTCTCTACATCGAAATGGTGGTAGACACGCTTCCGCCCTACCATTGGGATGCGCTGCAGCGAACTGACAACATAGCAGGTATGTTCCTTCCCTAAGGAGTCGGTGACTTGAACCGTTCCCTTAAGCAGGCGCATCTCGGAGAATCGTTCCCCGAAAAACTTGAGTGTGTCTCCGTCGAAGAAATGGCCGTTCGGATGCTTCTCATAGTAGG
The DNA here is from genome assembly GCA_900169975.1 of Pseudoflavonifractor sp. Marseille-P3106. GTDB lineage: Bacteria > Bacillota > Clostridia > Oscillospirales > Oscillospiraceae > Vermiculatibacterium. The sequence goes on along the minus strand of LT827126.1, from coordinate 455,141 downwards.
CGGCACGCAGGTCGTAAACATCGTTGATTTCTCTTATCATAGTTATCGCTCCTTTTAAAAATGTTTGTGTATATATAAAAAGCAGCCACTCCCGCATGAATTGCGAAGAATGACTGCTTGAATCATAATGATAGAATTTTTCAGATACTTCCTTGGTTTGGTTCTTATTATACCACGTGAAAATTTATTGGTCAATTTTCGAGAGAAGGAACGGGCACAGCAAGAATTATTGAGTGTCTAAGAGCCTAAGCATCTTGGCGCTTTAGTGCCTTATACGTGGAAACCCAGAGCATCTGCCTCAAAAATCAAGAACACTCCTACCAAGTCTTCAATAGACTTCACCGACTCGTCACTGTCAGCGTAGGCGATAAGGTTCGCAACCTGGTCTTCGCTCAGAGGCACTTCCAATTCGGGTTCGTCCAACTTTGCAAAATCATCATCATCGAATTTGTTTTCACCATGTCCCCAAAGAGATAGTGCAATAATACCCCAGCCCTCAGAAATCGCCTCGACAGTCCGCTCATCACAAATGGTGGCCTGTATAGCTTCTATAGGGGATTTCCCTAGCTTTTTGGAAACCGCAAGGAGTAAGTCCTGTGTTTTTGCGTCGGTGAATCGGAAAACAATAGGGAAATTCATGATGCTGACCTCCTGTTACACAATGAATTTAATTGCCGCAAGCAGTGATAAATGGACTGGATAGAACGCATAGCCAACCCACTTTGGGATTTTAAGCGTCTTACCTCGCTGTTCTGTCTCCTTTTCAACCCAGAGTAGAATTGGTAATGTCGTCAAAGCATACAGCTCAATGTAATTGCTGTACAGTACTGAGAACATAATCACCAGGGCACCAGCAGCGCAAAGAGCTATGGGTGTCCCCTTCTGGACCCGGAACCTCAATGAAAAGGCTATCACCATTGAGACAGCCAAAAAGGAATAATCCAGCCATGTGCCCGTGATAGCTACGGCAATGGCCGTTAGCAGAAGCGTTTTTAGAAGATAATGCCACTGGCTGTCCAGGATGACCAGTGCAACAATCCCCAGGACCCAGGATATGCAGATATTGAAGTTCAGCGCCACTCCGGCCTGATATTGGACTAAGTTGTATGGAATTTGGGAAACGAGGAAAAGTGCAGAAACTCTGCACAAATATCGGGCTGTTGTCCCGTGCTGCCTCGTGTACCAATATCCCTGTGCGATGCCGTAGGCAAACAGCGGCATTGCTATCCGGCCGACGATGCGGAAGGCCATAATTTCCGGGAAGAACAGCAATCCGATATGGTCTACCAGCATCGTCAGCATTGCAATCAGTTTCAGCATATCAGTGTTCAACTGCAAATCATGCCGTACTGGTTGTAGATATGGAACGGAAACGCATTTGGAATCGTGATGCGCCGCATGGGCTTCCCTTTTATGTAGGAGTCTAGTGCTTTTGCGGAAGCAAAAAGGATAACTTTATTTTGCCCGCTACCATCAGTCTTCCCCAGTTTCCGGTACTCAGCCCGCATGACATAGTTGCGAAGGAGGAGCATGTTGTTTGAGCAGGCATCTGAGGTGGTACTATCAATCAACCCTGATGCAAGGAGTGTCCCTGCGGCGGAGAGTTTCTCTTTTGCCCCCGTTTCGATGTAGGCACAAACAAAGGCCGCATAGATAGCTGCACTCCGCAGCCCAGACCCGTTCGGGTGGTAGGCTTGTTTGGCAAAGCAATACGCATTTTTGTAAAACTGCATGAATGCGGCTTTATCCTCCAAGGTCACAAGGCCAAGACGGGGAAATTGTACCTTTAGGATGTTTGTAATGGCAATTTCGCGGGCCCCGACCCACTGAAACTCGCTGTTACCCATCAGCTTTACCAGGTCTGCCTCCGAGCGCTTCAGCCCCGTGTCCGCATGAGTTGCAGCGAGGGGGATTCCATAAGTGACCATCATTTTTACAGGGACACCAGCCTTGATGATGGCGTGCAGGCGGTGCTGCCCATCGAAAAGGGTCCCATCTTCATAGAAGCCGATACCCTGGTGGGTGACGTCCCACTTTCCTTGCCGCATGTAGGTGGCAAGTTCTTCTACATACGGCAGCCGGATGTTCCGATTCCTGGTATTGTGCTTCAAAAATTCTTCCGCCATTTCAGACGTTATAAGCACAGTTTTTCCTTCAAGCTCCATAAAATTTACCTCCTCACGCGAGCAAGAATTCAATGACGGGTTTCGCCTTCGTATACCAGTCCAGCGAGGTCTGGCCGCCGAACCACTGACTGAAGTCCCGGAGGATAACGACCAGATTGCGGAACAGGAAGGGACTGGCATACACCTGGCGGTCGCTGATATTCTCCAGCATAGTCTCTATCAACTGCTGGAATTGGGCAGTTGTGCAGAAGCGGTGGGCCTCCATGTCCTGACAGATTTCCGTGAACTCCGGCATTTTGAGCACATCCACCATGTTGGAGTAGAGGTACTTGTTCTGCCGTTTCAGTTTCTCGCTGTTCACCAGGATTGCTTTCGCAACATCTTCTATCAGGTACAGCAACTCGCGGCTTTTCTCCAACGACATCGACCGGCTGGACTGCGCCTGGTAATACTCCACGATATTGGCAATCGGCTCTACCGTATTTGCATCGCGGCCAAGGAACTGGGCTTTGACAAACATACAGGGCGAGGTCAGAAGCCTATCCACCAATGCGCTCTGCGAAATATTCTCCAGGGTTGAGACCGCCTCCAGATTGGTCGCGCCATAGTCGCTGATTTTGACCAGTTTTTTGCTGGGGGACGAATTGTCAGGCTCATTTACCCGGTTCAGTACAGAGTCTGGAACCGGAATTGGCTCGCACTCCCCAAACCAGTTGCGGTTCACCTCATTTGCCTTGGGGAAAATCCGCATATAGTCTTTGGAAACCGCATCGCGGCCCTCCCGATATTCCTTTAGACCGTTGTGGCTCAATAAGCCGATAATATCTGCCGGAGCATCAGAACGGATGATGGGGTCGGACGCTTCGGAGTGCAGAGTGTAAGGATATTCCTTGGCGAAAATAGGCTCATGGAAATGGAGTAGGATAACCACAGTATCATCCTGGAGGCTTTTGCGGTCAAAAACAACTTCCCCTGGACCGACCCATTTCTGAATCATGTCGATGTCCGTCGCATTGTACGGGCTAAAGGCAAGATGAGTAGAGCAATTTGCGGAAATCGTAAGCCAATTCTCATATGTTTGTGAGAGGTCTTGAATACTGTTGGCCGTCATACAGAAATTTACATTCCGCTTCCGTGACGTGGCCAAGGCAAAATCCAATTTAAAGATTTGGCCGATAGAGGACATTTCGTGCAGAAGGAAATTTACCGGCGTGGGGATTGATACAGCACCACGTTTTGCAAGCGCGTCCGAGTCATTGAACAGGGACCTGTAAAATGCGCTAAAGAAGAATGCGGCCTCCCTGGCGTTCTGGCTATCCCTGCTGTATTTAATAAAATACGCACAAGGGGCATTACCAGGCAGGTGCATATCCATAGAAACCGTATGCATGGGAAATTCCGAGGCCGCCGGGTAGATTTTCAGAAGCGGCTCGACCAGGGACGGCAGTTTTTTGAAAACATCCTGCTGCAGCGGCTCCGGGTGCTTTTTGAATTTCTGATAGGACTCAATGGCCATGCGAGTTGCGCTTCCCTGGAACTCCTCGGTGAAGAGTGTGTCCAGATACTGCAGGCCATACGGTGTTTTCAGGAGCTGGAACACCGCAGTCAGAGTCTTCTCATCGTATTCGATACCATAGACGACACGCAGGATAAGTGCCATCAGGAGGTCCTGTGCGGCGGAGGAAGATTCGGAACTATCCCCCCAGGCCGGGTCCACGATTGCATGTGCAAGGAAGGCGGCATAGCCGGGGTCCCCTGCCCCAGGACAATTCTCCGCATAGAAAAACGGCTGGAAAGGTTCCCAGCTATCGCTCAGTTCCGAGCGGTCCAGGTCCAGATACCGCACAGTATAACCTTTCGAACTCAAATACGAACTCATCGTATTGAAAAGCCTGCTCTCCGGGTCATTTATCAGGATGGACTCGCGCCGCTTTACGGACTGAAAGATGAAGTTCTTGGCAAAGGACTCCAGTTTGTCTTGCCCCCCGGTAGCCAAGATGCTTCGATTAAGCCTGTTCCGGCCGTCCATACGGAACACGATAGGGTACTTTCCACTATTATCAATCTGCCCCAGGATGTTGCCGAAAGCATTTGTCTCAGGCTGGATAATGGCCGCATCCTGATAATCCGTCGGGCGAAGGTTCTGGATTGCCGCTCGGGACTTAGCCTTGAGTTTCTGCAAGATATCCATTAGATATACCTCCCAATATCTTGTTGTATATATTTTACCATTTAAAATTATATTAGTCAATTTTGAAGCAAAGAGAAAGGCCCCTACGTTCATGAGAACGTAGGGGCCTTTCGTTAATATGGTGGAAGCGGGTGACGAATCACGTTATCGCCAACGGTGTCATCCCAATCCAGGAAATCGCTGCGCTCATCCAGAGAGCAGTTCTTGTCGTCTTTGGCGCACAGGAACCGTACACCGTAAATTACCCGCTTAAACACGGGTTCTGTGTAGGGAATGCAATAATGATAGCTTATCTCGACCATTCTCGGGATACCCGGCTGCCGCTCCACGGCAATGTGGCCCACGATGACACTGGACCAGGCCAGGCCAAAGCTGTCCACGATAGCGAAGATTTCCGGCATATAGGTATCATCCCCGGTCTCGGGGTCGATTTCCTTTGGCGGCTTACTCCGTAAGAAGCAGTCGATATCGCTGTCCTCGGTTTCCTCGTTACGGCCGAAGGAGCCGACCACGATGACATAAGGGGCAATCGCATTCAGGAAAGATTCAAAGAGTTCCATCACTCACCTCAGGACAGATATTCTTCGAAAGGGACGCTCTCTACGATGTATCCGTGCAAAGCAAGAGACTCCTTCATGAAATGGAAGAACTCCTCGTCAGAATGGTCCCATTCATAGCGTGCTGCCGCATAGGCATCCTCAAACTCCGAATTATAGTTGCGGACGAACCATATTGAGTCCAGTACATCGTCCTCATCCGTAAGTGCAAGGTACTTCCCTTGGGAGTTTTCTGCCCAGAATTCACGGAGAACCCCTTTCGCTTTTTCAATGTGGACTGCAACCGAGGCATCCAGAACTACTCCAGGAAACTGGGTGACTACAACATCGCCACGCATGGTAATGAAGACGACCACCGCAGGAGTCCAGGGGGCCTGCAGAGCCTGCTTTACAGAAATTTGCACGGAAGCAAAGGAATCGTCCCGTGAGGGTTTCTTTGTTAAAGTTACGGCCGTGCTGTTAATGGATTGGTAAATGAGTGGCAATTTTTCTCCCTCAGTGCTGCTGAAGTGCTCGCCACCCACATTTTTCTTCTCAAACATAGTTATTTCCTCCTCTATCACGTTTTGAAGAGCAGATTTGCATAGGCATAAAGCTCATCATGAATGGACTCCTTTGTCCGCAACTGTCCGTTGTTCGAACAATCGACCACTAACCATCCAAGGCTGGAGGCAATCTCCAGTTCTGTTGCACGGACAGTTTCTTCCTGCTGAAGCATATTATCCGATATGGACGCGCCTCCGGCTTGCGCACGAAGTTCGACAGGCACATCCAGATACAGTACGGTATCCGGCGCAGGCAGAGAGAGCTTTATGTAGGCTGTGTCGATGAGCCAACGGTTATAGTCCCGGCGCAATTCCTTGGGAAACCGTCCTCCCTGCTGGAGAAAGTTGTGGGGGACATACTTCTCGATGATGGCCAGGCCACCGGAATTATAGTCTTCGCCCCAATCGACCCTGAAGGAGTGCCAAATATCCATCAGGTAGACCATAGTCGCCTCATAGACATCCGGCGGAGAGCCAAATACACCGGCCTCCAGCTTACCCACAAGGGACTCGCTTTCATCATCCCACGGGAGGGAGAGGGCAAAGACATTAGGAAGTCTCCATTGAGGGTTGTTAGCCGCTGCATCCATCAGGAGGCAGCTCTGCTCCCGGACAATCCTGGTGACAGGCCCCTCCATCGCAATCAAATGACCATTGCGCATGTTATCTACCTCTTTTCAGTTTTAATGAGTCCCCGCACAAGTATTTGTGCGGGGACTGCCGTTTTACTCATAGTTTTCCGGGTGCTCGCCCATATCAATGAGCAAATCCGAGAGGTCAAGCTCCGACTCATACAGGAGGCCGTCTGCCGCATCAATCCAGGAGTGGTTCCCGTGATGCCAGCAGTGCCACTGACTGAAGGTCGTCGGGTCATGGGTCATGTAGTGCCCTGAGCACTTAGGGTAGTCAGTCAGGGTTCTTTCAAGCCCCCGATTTTATTCATGGGGTGACTGACGTATTTCCTCCAGAAATGCTGTTAGGTTGGGCAGTCCGTCGACTGCAGCCGATTTTCATTTCAAAAGTCACCACATATCACATGCGGCTGGCACACTGACGTAGAACATTTTCTTGTCCTCGTTGTATTTGACATCGGCTCCATACCCGCTCCTCTGGATTTCCTTAATGGCATCTTCGGTCTTGCACAGACTGTATTCATTCCAGACTCCGTGCTTATACATTACGGTCTTGGTTCCCTGAATGGCTGCAATGGCCTCCTTGAATCTAAGTGAACAAATCGTCTTCATCCCTTTTTCCTCCTTATTTAATCAGAAAGCTGCTCGGTTTAGCTTTCGCCTGCAAAATACAGACCAATCAGCTTCACTTTCATAATCAAGCGCCGTTCCGCACCCTTTCTCAACCTTCAACGATATACAGCATGTAGAGGTCCCAAACGAACTTAGCCGCCTGCGCGTGAGACATCTGCAGGTCAGCACCATCATTGGCGCGGTCTGTCGCCCACTCATCGACCGCCGCCTGGAGTTTGGCGTGAAAACTGGCATTGGTCCGCATAGTGGAAATATCACCTCTTCTGGCAGAAAACTGCTCTGGCTGGTTGCCGATGTAGTCAGTGGCGTCCAGAAGGATGTCCACCGCGAGGTTACTCAAGTCGCTGAGGTTATCCTTGTCGAATGTATCCAAAGCCAGGATTTTGTCTCGAACCCCATCATTGAAAATGGAACGGTTCCAGAAACCTTTATACTGGCTGTTGAAGAAATTCAGCCCTGTATTGGAATCCAAATCTTTGATGCTCTGGACCAGCTCCGCAGCCTTTTCGTGGCCGAACGTGGAAATGAGAAGGTCGATGCCCTTCACCATCTGGATAGTCCCCTCGCAGGCTTTTTGAATGTTGCGAAACCGCTCAGCGTAGTACTCAGCGACCGTGATGTCGCCCTTTGGGCCAAACTCGCTCAGTACAGCGAGGTCAGCCGACATGGTTGCCCGGCCATTGATTGTGCATTTCTTCCGCTTGAACGAAAGAAACTTCCACGAACCATGGCTGTAACGGTGCCCGATAATGGCATAGGGGCTGTCCTCCGTCAACTGGACGTAGACATCCAGTGTCGGGACCGGCACTCCAAAGTCCCAGGTTATCTCAGCACGCATGTGGTACTCCGCAAGTGCCGCCTTCGCTTCATCCGACTCGACCATCTCCTGTCGGAGCAACCCCTGCAGGAACGAGTTTTTCCCGGCCAACTTTCGAATTCTTTCCTCCTGCGGGACGTCCAGAATCGCCGCGTTGATTCTCTTAATTACTTCATTCAGCGTCATTTCAGTTACTCCTTCCGTAGAGGAGCGATACCACTCCCCCGCTATATCTGTCATCGAACCAGTGCCAGATATCCCCTCTCTCTGTTCCGGCCGGGAACCCATGCCAAGGCTCCGCCAAGGTCATATCGCTCTCCGGGTGGTCATCAAACGGGACATCTGCTAACTCATGCCAAAGCTGCTCCAAATACTTGTCGCAGTAGGACCTTGCTACTGCGAGAAAGGCATTGAAACTCTCAGCGTCGTAGCAAACGCCCTCCTGGATGAGTGTTCCATCACTATCCAGCAGTCCGGCCTGGGTGTTCTCCAGAAAATGCTTCTGCGCGGCGGCATTGTAACCGTCCATATCGCCCATGAAGCGCTTCGGGTCCGGCTGTCGGTGGAAGTGGTAGAGTGACGGGCAAAGGTGATTCAGGACATACAGAAGCCTGTATCCATCCACATCCTTCTGCGCGCCATTCGGGCCATACTGGTCTATCATCTTTCTTGCCCAGGGTTCGGACTCTGTAATCCAGATGGGCAGTTTCTCCAGCAGACGCTCGTTCTCCTTATATCGGAGCTTTTCTGCCAGGTCAGTTGCTCTTTTTGTGCTCAATGAAAGCCCTCCTTTTCATCTTCAATCACATTCTCCGACCATGACCTGAATGAATTTTTCTCTCGCTCTTTGGCCAGGCCAGCGAGTTTCAAAATATTCATCCAGGTCCCGATACAGATGCTTCTGCAAATCATCGGGAAGGCAGATGCCAGGGACTTTAGTCTCCCTGTGTGCCATAATATCCTTTGCCAATAGGACTTTTGCCTTGTGAAATGCAGCTTCCAGGTCCTCCTTGGTAATCCAGCGGAAGCCGGACTCCAGGCACTGATACCCGGTTCCATGCCACTTGTTGGGCTTCAGACAACTGCCCAGAGCAATCCCATTGACTCCCTCATAGCTGATGTGCATGATGGTATTGGTCGGCTTATGATAGATAAGCCCCCAAGCACTGTCCGTACTATCGTACAGATAGGCGTCCACATCATCCGAGATGAGGGACTCCAGCAGAACCTGCAAATGGCCTCTTTGCTTGGTGTAATATTCAGACATGATATACCTCCGTTCATTCAGTGCTGTTCTTCAACGGGAATAAAGTGAATCTCTCCGTCTCTCACATGTTCGGCCAGCAGTTTTGCAACGCTGGCGGCAGGGCCATCGTTCCAGTCATCCTCCACGACCGAAATTATGGACTCCGACTCAACAAATACGGTGCTTTTTACAACCATATCCACAAAGCCAAACGCCCATGAATTAGCCTCGAAGGTGATGACCTTCGCCATCAGCATCGCTCCGATAGCCTGCTCCAGGTAATCGATATCCATATGACTCCTCCTTCACTGGGCCGCTCTCTCAAGAAGACTGGCCATTTCTGTACCAGTCATCTTCACATAGAGACTGGCGAGAATGTTTTCAGTTTTGAAAGCGACCAACCAATCCCCGCTTTTCTGCTCGATGAAATCGAGGTGGAACGGCCGGAGATGGTCGGGCACCTCACTTAAGAGGCCCGGAGCCACACGGCACCAGCAGACCTTGAGCCTGCGGGGCTCTCCCTCAGCAGGACGCCGCTCGATGGTGGCATGATAATCTCCAAACCGTCTCTCTCTCAGATATGAAAGTTGAAATAGGCTGGCAGGTACGAACTGCGCGTAATGGACGCTGCTCCCCAGCATAAAAATCACTCCTTCAGATTGCGGAAAATGTAGGTTGGAATGTCCTTGACGACGACCTCGTACAGAGCACCGTGCGGCAGACCCTTGGTCGACGCAATGTCCATAAGCAGGCACTCGTCGTCCATAAGTTTGCTGATGGCCTGCTCGTAATACCGCAGGTCGTAGTCCAGCAGGTTCGCAAGGCTGTCCGGCATGAATCCCACAGCATAGCTGTTATTGGCAGCCATATCAATAGGGACCAGATGCTCAGTCGGCTCGAACAGGTTGAGGATAGCCTGAAGTTCGTTTGCGGTGGGGCTTGCGTCCAGTTCCATCTCAAACAGAACAGCGTGGTCTGTCACCGTTTTATGCCTGGCGGTATTCAGGGAATCAACCCACTCCGAAATGCTCGGGTCGCCTTCGTCGGGAGCAAAATCGGCTTTGCAGTTACAAGTTTCTCCCACATAGTCATAGCCATCGCTGACAAAGACTCCGGCCGAACTGTCGAACCTAGCCTTATAGAGCATAGGGAACACCTTGCCGCACGCTTCGCAGCGTTGTACTACCAGTTTTGTAATACGCCCCAAAATATCCATAAACATATCCTCCTTGAAAAAATGAGGGGAGTGGCTGATGTGCCACTCCCCTTGCGTTTATGCGTCTTCGCTGCCGCTTTCGTACTCCGACATCAGGTCGTCGACGTCAGCGGTGGGGAACTGGAACTCATCAACAAGTTCCTCCCGAGTGAAGCCCAACTCAATAAGCTGAGCCAGAGCCTCCCGAGAATGCCCGCCAGCATCATCAATCATACGGTCAATCATATGATTGATGAGCTCAACAGCTCTCTTCGCCCCCATAGATACCTTCGGGTCTGATATGCGCTTGAAGCGAGGGGCTGTGACCCCATCCTTCGTCACCATCTCATTCCACATAGAAGCCGGTCGAACCCAAATTTTGCGGTCTTCGTATTCCGCCTGGTAAACCACCATGGGTTCCAGAGTCTCAGAATGTGTTGCAACAGCCAACACCTGATACTCGTTACCCTTGTAGTGGCGATACCGGCCAGGGGAAATTGTGTTGTTTTCCATACAGTTTACTTCGCCTCCTGGTCATAGCCGACAGGAGCAGGCACGAATCCCTCGGGAGCAGAAATCACTGTCTCCCGGCCAAAATAATCGACCGAGATGACGACGCCGTTCCCGTCCATGTAGATGGCCGGGGTCATCGCAGCGACCAGCTTTGCCTGGCCATCCTGCAACTCAAAGTACAGGATAGTGTCATCGGCATCGACCAGGGTGATTTTCCCATCCTCAGCCATTTTTCCAACTACGAACGGTGCCTTGCCGACCACGGTCTGCATACCGTCAGAGGTCGTCTCGACGATGTTGCCGTCCTCGTCGGTCTGGAACGCAGGCCCCAGAATGGACACGATATTGTATCCATCCTCCGCATAGATGAGGTTTTCAAACTCGTCCATGTAGAGCGCGGGTGCGAGATAGGGATTAAACTCCGTTTCATTGCCTTCCTCGTCTGTGGTGACGATGGTTCCATCCTCTTCCATGCGGATAGCATTTCCAATGGTAGGCACCACAGTGGTCTTGCCGTTCTCATCCATCATGATGGCAGGGCCGATGTCGGTCGGCTCGGCGTCAGCAGCATAGGCAACGCCCACATTGCTGAGAATGGCGAATACAGCGGTCAGGAACAGGCAGAAGATGTGTTTTACGCTACGAGTTTTCATGGCTTTCATTGGTTCATTTCTCCTTTAAAAAATTTGTTGTATATATAAAAAAAGACAGCACACCCGAGAATCGGATACACTGTCTTGAGCCTTAGAATATATTTTGAGGTTTAAATTCGATACTTCCTTATTTGATGGAAATATCTTACCATGTTTTATTTTTTAAGTCAAATTTAGAGGGGCGGACAGAAAATCCTGTCCGCCCCTAGCGCAATTAAAGGGTGCTCTGCTCCTCAGCACAGCAGAAGTGCGCTTCCACATACCCCTGAAGTTCCGCCAGATTACTCAGAATCTGCTTGATTGAGGTGATGCCGGAACTGCCTTCTTTGACATACTGGCTGTTTTCCTGATTGGCGAGCACATCATCGGCGACCGCTGCATCCATAGGGATGGTGATGCAGGTCTCTGCAACCTCGTTCTCCTTGCTCATATGATAGGTGATGCAGACATTTTTCCGCATGTTACTCTTCCTCCTTGAAGTCGTTGTAGGCGATGGTGATAGGCTCATCCCTGGCCTCATCATTGTAGACTCTGGCCATGAGCCCCGGAGTAAACACTGGGACAGCTTTCTGGGTGCCAGACCAATAGCCTATCTCGGCGAATTGGATGCGTTCCTGCGGGATGACGCTTCTGGGGTCTTTCTGCTCAGGCTCGCACATCCCGCCGCCGGGGACATACTCGATTCGGGCGACAGGGACCTGTTCCCCGCTGCGCTTGTTCAGATAGATGTCGATTCCGGGGTACTCATCATCAGGCGCTTCTCGGGCAACCAAAGAACCCAGGGGCGTCTTGACTCCAAGCAGGGGCTCCTCCCCCTTCTCGACCTGCGTAGCCGGAACGGAAGCCTGGAGTTCCTTTATCTGGCCCGGGGTTGCATAGAAATTGTATCCGCCGCTGTTGATGAAGAGGGAAATACCGTCGCTATTGACAGTGACTTCCCTTACCACACCGCTCCAGTGGTAGTCCTTCTCATTGACAACCCGGTCAATCAAAGCGCTGGCCCGACTGAGCATATCGCCGTTCACAGCAGGCTTGGCCAGGGTAAAACCGCCCAGCCTGCTCATATCAAACTCCGGCTCACTGGGCGCATAGGGGAGCCCTTCCGCCTGGATAAGGCTCTCTACCACCGGCTCCGGGAAGTACGAGTTCCCGTCAAACGCGAACCGGCCTTCCTGGAGGGCGGTTTTGACGACGTTCTCAACGATATCCATGTCGCCATTATCGTCCGCACCAGTTTTTAGGATGGTATCCACCTCGTCATCGTTGAGCTGCAGGGTCACACCTGCACGGAACCATAAGTTTTTCATAAACTATCTCCTTTTTTCAGGCTGGCCTGGAGAGAACCCCAGGCCAGCAATTTATTATTCTTCCTCGCCCATAAAAGGACCCTGCGGGGCATTGCCACACCGGATATAGCGGTTCCCTTCTGTGTCCACAGAAACGAGCGTATATCCCAGGTGCTTGGCGATTTGGCAGAAACCCCGATACGGGGAATGAGCCTCGAAGTGCTTTACCATAAGCGCCTCGGCTTTCTCACGAGACTCCGCACCAAAGTGGTAGTCCCGGCAGATGTACTCCCAGCTTACCGTAGTGGGCGGGATATTCCGCTCGATGGTGCTGAGGTTCCCGTAGGGGTCTACCATGGTATAGCGCCAGGTCTTCTTACTGAACTCCATATGATTCTGCATAAGGCCCTCCATAATTACTTCGGCTGATAGACGATGTTGTACCAGAGTTCAACGTCATCATAGCCGCCGCCGTCATGCTGTTTGTACGTCACAGGGGTCACACTGATGCTGACGACATTGACCGTCTCACAGAATCGGTTGACCCGCTCCTCAATCTCGCTGGGAGTCAGTCCGGTTCGTTCCATTCTGGGAGGACGTCCGATACCCTGACACTCACATACTGTAAAACGAAATACCTTTACTCTCATTGATATTCGCCCCTTATTTTCACTGTAAAACACGCCAGTTACAGATGGGCACATCCTCATCGAAGGAGAACTCAAATGTATCCGGGTTGCCCTCATCGTATTCCACGCGCAGTCTTCCAGAAAGCCCAAGAGAGCGGCAGAGGATGGCGGCGAAGTTGTCGCCATAGTCGTAATGACTGCGGGTACGGAGCACCAGGTGGCCATTCTCGATATCACTGGCATCCCACCCCGCGCAGAACACGTGCTGCTCCTCCGGGTAATCTTCAAAAACCGCAGGCAGGTAGTCAAAGGAAACAGCACCGGAAGCAGCGCAGCACTCAGCAAGCCGTTCCAGGTGGGAGACCAGCTCTTTCAGCGCGGCGGAGTCTCCATTAAGTTTCAGAATTCCGTAATAGAACTTTGCCATTCGTGCTCCCCCCTCACCGATACCAGTACTCACCGTTTTCCCTCTCATCCTGCGGAATGACAGCCTCTTTGACGCCAGGGAGCACGATGTACTCCTCATCCAGGGTATCGAGCATATCCGCAACATCCTCGACGACCTCAATGTCAAAGACTTCCTTGGTCTTCAGGTTGACCTTGCATCCAGCCTCGATAAGCGTACCTCCGTCCCAAACCGAGACAAATTTGGCCGGGACAATAACCTCAACATTCTCGTCGCGGGTCTTCTCCCACTGGGAGAAAGCCATATTCTGCTGCAACTTGAGGCAGTCCGCAATTTCCTCGACTGATGTTCCTTTGGTATCCACTAACTGGCAATCCGTTTCATTGATATCGTCAATGAAATGAATTGAGTAGTAGGAAGGTTTGCCGTCATTGCCCTTTCGCTCAATGAGCTGGACTTTGAAAGCCTTCCCATCAAAGGTCATCAGGTCCAGGTACTCGCTGCAACGCTCTCCATTTTCCGTAACTGGTCCGTCTTCTAAGGAACCGCAGAGTTGAATAGCCAACCCTGTACAGTCCGCGAATATAAACGGAATGCCGCTTGTCACAGGTTCATCCTCGGCAGACACTTCCGCGTCTCCGGTGTTCACCCAAATCCGGCCACGGTTCTCATCGCCCATAGGGGAAACCATAAGGGCCTCGACACCCAGGGCACTCAGGAAACTGGCCACCACCCTCCCCTGCTCAACACTGGGAACAATGATGTTGTCTCCAATGGCCGCAAAAGGCTTGACCGGATTCTGAGGCAGAGCCTTGGTAATACGCTCATAAATCGGCTCGGATTCCATGAACTCCACCAGGGCCTGCGCCATTTCCGCAGTCATTACGTCAGGAAACTGGAAATGCGGAACCAGCGTCGGCCGGTAGGCAAAGGCAAGCGCCGCCGCCGTTTCAGCCTCGGCCTGGAGGGAATCAATGGTTTCCCAGGTGTAGTCCCCAAAGAACTCATCGAGAGAGCCATAACCGGATTCCTCAGCGAACTTCTGCAGGAACCACTCCTTGACGGCAAGAATGGCCGTGGGCCGCTCATCATCGTAGCGGTTCGTTTCCCATTCCTTGTCGTTTTCCCACTGGGCATAACTTTCAATCAGAAGGAAACCTCCAGTCAATTTTTTGTTTTCCATGGTTCATACCTCCAATAAAAAGTAGCAATAGGAGGCTGGCCGCATTGACCAGCCTCCTTTAAAAATCAAATCTGCTGAAGCATGGCTTTTTGCATCTCCAGGGCCTTTTGCCGCTGCCGCATGTTTTCAACGCGAGCCTCAGCCAGTTTCCGCTCATTACCGGGACGGAGCTCCCAATAAGCGGACTGCTCGGCCACGGCCATGTCGATAAGATACATTTCGCCAGCCTCCGTCATCATAAGGTCGACTGACCAGGGGCCAGAGAGACCTTCCACATTGGCCATGTGTTCGGCAACCAGCGCCTCCGCCGCGTCTTTCTTCTCCTTGAATGTGCTCTCAAGCCGCTCCCGCTCGTGGTCGAAGATGATTTTGTCCGTTGCATCATAGAGACGCCCGTAGACAGAATCATAATCCCAGTAGTTGGCGGTAAAGAGCACCTTCTTGAGGTCAAAGTCATAGAAGACCCGGAACTCAGAGCGCAGCGGCAACCCGTGGTAAATACAGGGAGTCACTCTTTCGTCATGCCGGATGCGCTCCCGAACGACCAACTCACTCCAGCCACCACCCATATCCGCGCCGCAGCAAGCTGCGGCGTAGTTGATATTGATGATGGCGTCGGTCAGTTCGTCGGGCAGGACCATGCAGGACTTATCCGCATCGAACTTATTGCCGAAGTCTCCGTTCTTTACAAAGAGGAGCCCTTGAAGTCCTGCCTCTTTCAGCCCTGGGCGTACGATGCTGTCCACCCAAGCCCGAACGGCGGCAATATCCTCATCTGGCTTCTCCATGAAGAAGTGCTTCAGCAGCTCCGACGGCACGGAGAATACTGTGGATTTCGGAACCTTGATGCCACAGTCCTTGACGGCGGGCCACCACTTAGAGAACAGGTTCGGCATAGAACGCTCCCGGGCAAAATGCCCGATATGTGCGTATGGCTCAGTCACCAGCTCGATTCTACGGGGCGGGTCATCGTAATCATCGCGTTCCACCAGCCAGCCGCCGAAGTAGCAGGCGATGGTCTCCATGATGTTCACCGCATGACCCCAGTAGCCAATCCGCAGAATGGATGTTTCGGCCTTGACCATATCTGCCGCACCGAGCTTCTCATAGTACCGCAGGCCCTCATAGGTATTGATGTTGCGGTACTGGTAGTTCAGGAACCGCTTTTCGCCCTCGTAGGTAAAGGAAATCCAGCCGAATTCCGTCTCATAGTCTTTGGATTCGCCGTAAACTTCCTTCACGTCATCCAGTTCGGCGATGGGCCCCAGATTGTCCGCTTGGAAATTCTTCTTTGCCCTCTTGTCGAACAGGAGCTTGACCATCTCAAACAGAACGTCAAAATCGACATGTCCGTCGAGACGCAGCTCAGAGCTGACACTCATACTCTTTTCCCTCCTTCTTACCCAGCAATTTCACTGATGGTGATTTCAAAATCTGCATCCTTCAATTTGTCTCGAATGACAAACTTGGACGCATCACCGTCCAAAATCTCGTACCCGGCACGGGCCAGATAACTTGTGATTACGGAAAACAGCTCATCCATATCGAAATCCCTCTCCTTGCTTGATGTAGGACTTAAATCTCTCACAGTACGGGACAGACTCATCGACTTTCCCGGCCATAGTCACTTCGGACCAATACTGCTGGGTGTCCATGGCATTGTCCGAGAAGGTCTCTTTGCTTTGGACCTTCTGCTCCATGTAGAGACGCATCAGCCGTTCCATAGCAACAGGGTCCTGCGCATCTGGAAGTTTCCCATGAAAGCGGAACATCACCCGGTCCATCACGGACGGGTCCAGGTACGTCCCGGCCGTCAGAGAGGTCTTAACGTCGTCTCGGCTGGACATCAGGATTTCCTTCAGGATGATTTGACACATCCCGGGGTTCCCATTCGACAGCAAGGCGACGACAGCATACAGGTGGTCTGGGATAACGTCATCCAGGCCGACCAGCAGCATCTTCCGCTTCAGAATGGAGCAGATAGGGTCTGTATAAATGTCAAACCAGAACGGAATGCCGTCCCGCCATAGCGTGATGACTCCAGATACTGCCTCATTCACGCCAGGTCATCTCCTTCCCCATCGTTCTTGCGGATTCCGGGCGTATGGTCACATGCGTCCTTGCAGGACCATTCACGGTCAATGCCGGACTGATTCACGCAGTGCATATGCTCACAAGCCAGGTTTGCAATGGTCTCTGTGTCGTTGAGCATCTCATCCTTGCGCCTGCCGCGCTGCTTGAAGTACTTCTCCGGCTGAGCCTGAAGATACTTGATGATATCCTCCCTGGCCTGCTTATAGCTGAAATGCGGCTTCACTGCCGGGTCGGAGTTCTTCGTGACCCAG
Source organism: Pseudoflavonifractor sp. Marseille-P3106 (assembly GCA_900169975.1). Lineage (GTDB taxonomy): Bacteria > Bacillota > Clostridia > Oscillospirales > Oscillospiraceae > Vermiculatibacterium. Next base: position 438,184 of record LT827126.1, on the reverse strand, counting down.
GTGCTGGAGCAGTACTCGGGCAAACTCTCAATGCTGATTCTGTCAGCACTGGGATGCAGGCAGAGGATAATGAATTTGTCTTCAAAATCCATCGCGCCGTACGGCTGCTCATGCTCTCTGGGGTGAAGTGCGGCATCGAACTCGTTGTAGGCATTTACCAACTCAATAAGTTTGTCGCCCACACCATCTGCGCAGTGAAAGGCTTCCCATCTGCGCTGGCCGGTGGGTTCCTCCCAGCACAGGACCCAGCTTTTTCGCAAGTCTGTCACGTCTGAATGGCTTTCAGACTGCAGAGCCCGAATTGCCATCTCCACCGCCTCATACTCAGCCTCACAGTGTTCCAGCACAGAATAAGGGTCAGCGGCATCCTTCGGAAGGATGCTCTTTTCCAGCGCATGGCGGAGTTCATCCATCCGGCCTTTGAGGAGCCGGTTGCTATTCTCCAGAATACTAACTGCCTTGTTGATTTTCTTGATGTCCATAAAATCGTCTCCTTTGAAAATGTTTGTGTATATATGAAAAAGCAGTCAGGCTCATAAAATGAACCTAACTGCTTGAGACTTATAAAACAATGCTTATGCGTTACTATACTTCCTCGTTTGATAGTAATATCCTACCATCTATCGCCTGTAAAGTCAAAACGGCCGGCTCCCTATCGCTCATGCCATGCAAGCACTTAAACACCCAAGCACCTAAGTGCTTATATGTTGGAGCTGATGAACACAGAGAAAGGGCCCCGGCATATGCTGGAGCCCTTCGTGGTATTGGTTACGGGTATGCGGTGGCAAGCATACGAGCCTTGAACTCGTTCAGCTCTCTGCATACCTTCTCAGCCGTCGCCCGATGGGTATATGTAGCGAGCTGCTGCCCGTACATCTTCCGGCCGGTATATTTGTCCACGGAAGCAGCACAAATGGCCACGCTGGTGCTTCCGGCAATCGGGACGACCTCGGCGTTCCAGCCAGGGTCGGAAAACCTAAACTTCTCGAATGCAAGGTCCTTCTTGGATTTCATAGGGTCTCCTCCTTCACGACCTTCCGCTCGGCATCGGTCAGCAGAGCATCCCAGTACGGAACATTATGTCCTGCGTTCCAGGATGAACTGCTCAGGCAGTCATCCGGGATTCCGAGCACCTCTTCAATGTGGTTCAGGGTATCCTCGTACATCTGCTCCAAGTCCGTATCCGACGTATCCCATTTAACGAGGGATTGTACCGTGACATCCGCACTTCCATCGTCGTACCGCTCAATGCGCATACGATGGTTCTCTGCGTTCTCTTCTGCGCCCTCAGGTACGGCGGTGTAAGTCCCCTGGACCTGGAATCGCATCATATCGCCATACACGGCAACACAGCCTGCGTCTCCGCCAATCACACGATTTTTGATTTTCACGTTTCTCCCCCCTCAAACAATTTGGAATAGGCCGGGAGAAATCTCCCGGCACCCCTTAGAACAGGGGTAGGTGCTCTTACCATCCGGCCATTTCACATGGATTCGCACCCCAGTACAGCCCTCCATGGAGCAAGGGCGGGAATGCATATTCAGGATTTGGCCAACCATCTGTCCATCACGGGACAACATTTTTGCTTCCGGCTCTTTGTTCACAACAATTTCCCCCTTTACTTTGAGTAGAACACCTTATGGGCCTGGATGGTGACATACCCATAGAACGGATTTTTGATTCCATTCCATTCCGAAGCCATCGTCTCCTGGATGACCTTCACCAGATACCCCTGCTCATAGGAACCGTCCCAAAGCTCTATCGAGCGGTCCGGGTAGTCCTTCAGATACTGGATAGCAGCTTCCGCAAGCAGGTCCACAGAAGGCGTTGGAGACACAAGCGTTTGCCATCCCGCCTTTGGCTCCTGATGAAACCACCCGATGGCGAATCTCCCATCCGGGGTCGTCTGATAGACGAGGTTCCGTGGACTGGTCCGCTCACCGTTGGCCATATCCAAGGCAAAAGCGAGTACAGACTTTAGCTGACTCTTAGTGCAGGAAACCTCGAACACCTGGTTGCTGCTGAACATCACACTGCCCTCCTGGTACTGCGCTCACTGCAGGTTGCCAGGGCCTCATTTCGGCTGATGCGGCCGTAGGTAATGTTCCAGTACCAATGTCCGCTGGAGCAGACCATAACGGCGTCCTTGACCTCCAGGAACAGCCGGGCAGACTTCTCAGTCATTCCGGGCAGTTCCTCGACCCAGACAATCTCGCCAGGCTTATCCGGGCAGTGCATCATGACCTGGGGGTCGTTGATTTCCGTTACACCGCTCTCCCATTGGTAGTCATTCCACTGCCAGACGCCTTCTCCCGTCAGTTCCGGCTGAGGGCGGACATCGTGCTGGATAGTACGCGGCTGGTTGTCAAAGAACTGCACCGCAGTCTCCGTATTCAATGTACACTGTTTCAACTCAGTTCTCTCCTTTTAGCACATGATTGCATTTAGATGGCCCTTGATGAACTCATACTCCCGGCGGGATACCTGAGCAAACCTGCCGCCGCCCAGGTTCAGGGTAACACTGTCACCGTTGACTGCCCATGTCCCGGGGAGCACCTGATTGGCCGTGCTGGTGGTATACACCTTGAGCTGGGCCCGCTCTCCCCTGCTGATTGCAACCTGCAGGCCGCTGACAGTACGGCAGTTCTTCACACTGCGTCACCACTTTCCTCGACAACATCGTCCACATTGAACGACAGGCCGATTTTCTTGAACTTGGACAGCAGGGCTTCCGCTTCCTTCTGTGTAGAGGCAACATTATCCTTGCAGATGCGGACTTGACCATAGAAGGTATCATCCGGGCTGAGAGGCGGATAGCCTGCGCCCTTCCAAGCCAGTTCCGTAGCCCCGATGGGATGGAAGAACGTGATTTCGTCCACAATGACCTGGACAATCTCCACATCCGTGTTGCGCGGGCACTGAATCCATCTGCCAGCGGAATTGCGCCGCTTCTTCCGGCGGATAGCATATACCGTCTCACCGACGCCAGGAATGTACGAATCGCTGCTCAGTCTCGAAATATCCAACATTTCAAAAATCTCCTTTTCAAAAAATGTAATGTGACCGCTCAGTCCCGCTTCAGCTTGGCCAAAAGGTTGGCCGCCTCGTCGACGAGGTTCTGCTGGCAGGCTCGGATTTCCTTATAGATGGAAGTCAACGTGCAGTTCCAAAGATGCACATGCTTGCCAGCGTCCATCAGTTCAAGGACTCGCAAGAAAGCCTTGCGCTGGTCCAGAAGGGAGATATACTCCACATGGTCGCCGAAGTCGAAGTGATACCCCATACGCCCGCACATGGAGCCATAGGTAACATCAACTGTGCTCCCTGTATTTGTTGTTTCAATGGACATTCTAAATTCCTCCTTCAAACCTCAACTAAGATTCCTTCTGCTTCTCCATGGCAAGGATAGGCACTGAACTCCAGGTGCCCCCAGGCGTTCTCATTCCAGAACATCCCGTCCTCGCCGAGTATCCAGAGATAGAGGTAAACCTCTCCATGCCGCTCGCATATCTTGCCGTCCCGGACTGCGTTGGCAAACGGGGAAATTCCCAGTACGCCGTACCGTCGTCCAACGGTCAGTTCATTCCGCCGCATGGTCTTGGTCTGCTTCATCAGAGCCGGGATTTCTCGTGCTAGGCTTGCCCTCAGGTACTTGTCCTGCGCCCGTATCCGCTCAATGGCTTCGTCGGCCAAGTATGCCTTCTCGTGGGGTAGGACATGGAACACCTGCGGGTATCCACTTGTTACTTTCATGGTCAAAGACTCCTTTCATAACCTCGTTTGTGTATATATAAAAAAGCAGCCACTCTTTGTTCGAAAGAATGACTGCTGAATTTGGTATGGTATGTTGTTTGATAGATACTTCCTTGCTGTATAGATTCATGCTACCACGTTCTGAGATGTAAGTCAAATTGCGAAGGGGGGCTGTATTGGGTAAAAAAGTTCTTAGGTGCTTAAGCACTTAATATTGAATTATTTATCATTGTGTGGTATAATATATAATATAAAGGGAACCCAGTACGCCCCGAATATTATAGATGATAAGGAGGTTTTCTCCATAATGGATAACTGCTTTTCTGCTGATACCTCGATTGGCCTGCTGGCCATGTCTCCCCCGGCGTATAATGCCCTTATGCGGGCCGGGATTCGGAAAATTGGCGATATTGCCGCGCTGACGCAGGAGGAACTCGCCGCGATTCGGAACTTCCCTGCCGCGTCAGTCAATGAAATCCTGTCGATTCTTAGCGAGTGCGGACTGTCCCTCGCTAAGCAGAGCACTGGAGGCACTGCGCAATTCCAGACCGCCCATACTGAGTCTGATGGGCAGGATGGGTTCTATATCCCCACCCAGGATTCCGTAGCCAAAGCGGATGCCTGGCTGGCCCATGCCGGAAATTACGACTACCTTTGCGGTATCGCGTCTGAGACTTGTGTTTCACTTTGCTACCTGGCCGGGAAGCTCCCCCACCTCTTTGATGTACTCAAAGCCCACCAGGAGGGCGAGGAGAACTTCCGTGTGCAGCTTCGAGAGTATGCCATGCAGTTGTCCCGGGACGTGGCAAAATAAAAAAAGGCTGGCGCCCTGTGATTGCAGAGTGCCAGTCTTATTTCGGCTTTCGGACAAGTTCCAGAGGATTCTCCTGCACTGAGCCATCCTCAAGGACCTTAAAGAGTCCTTTATTCTCTGCTTCGCAGAAAACACGGTCGTTCTCGCCTTCGCCGAGTACATAGACGGAATGGACGAAAACTTCATTGAGATTCGTCCTTTCATTGAAGTCGATGGCCGCGAATATAGCCATTCTCGTCTTTTCGTCGAACACAACGAATTTCCCGCCGAAGGGAATGGCCATAACCAACTCTTCCAAGTCGTCTCCGCCTTTCAGGTAGATGTCCCTGATATTGCTGCTCAGCAGTTCAAAGGACATAAACTGATAAAAACGGCCAATGCTTCTTCTGAGAGCATGGGTGTCCATACCAATTTTCGTTCCGCCCCACAGGTCACGATATGTCCATGTGAAGTCAGCCTGCTCCATTCTGGTTAGCATGTAAAATTCCTCCCTTATAAATTTTTAAGATTAATTTTTGATGAAATTGACCGGAATGGAGCAAAGCGGTGCCTGTTCAGTTAGGAACAGACACCGCAATGGTCCCTCCCCTAGTAGGCCCTAAACCGAGGCATCTCATAGATGTTGACAGGATTTCCCTGTTCATCTACGAAATCGAACAAGACGGAGTTAAAATACCCCGTGATGTCCTTAAGCAACACTCGCGTATTGCTCCTTCCAACGAAGGCGTTTTGCAGGGTGTATTTCTTTCCAGGGGTAAGGTCCTTAGCCTCTGCCTGGTCGGAATCCCGGCCGTTGTTGGGGTGGGCGAAAATAGCATAGATGTTCATTTGTGATTCCTCCTTGAAAGTTTTGAATGTTTGTGTATATAAACGGACACCAATCAGGCTAAAAGTCTGGTCTGTGCCCGGAGGTTTCAAAAAAAGACGCAGCCATCGTTATAGATAGCTGCGTCGTCTTTCGAAGATAATGTTTTGTGATAACTGACTGATACTTCCTTAAATTTGGTTTCATTATACCACTTTTCAAGATAGAGTGTCAAAAACGGAAAGAAAAGCCCCCAAGCACTTAAGTGCTTAGGGGCTTACATTTAGAGTCGGGCTGTCGCCGCCTTGCGTGTGACCCGCTCCACCTCATCGTGGTGCAGCCACAAGATAAGGAGGTTCGACTGGACAGTGACGTTCTCGCACACGGCGTCCGCATAGATGGATTCCAGCACCTTATACTGGTATCCGCTCCATAGCGTCGAGCCGTTGCCGTTGTCCTTAATGACCATGTGACTACTGGTGCGGTTGGCGATATCCCGCACCGTGATTTCCGCGTGTTCCTTCATGCTCTTTTTCCTCCCTCTCAAGTTTTAATTGGTGCTTACGGCCAGTCCGGTTATCCCGGCCTCCCGCAGCCGCCGGATGGTATCCTCATCCGACACGACGATGTAGTCTACTGCCGAAAAATACTCGCCAGAGAGTTCATCGAAGTAGTCTGCACGGGCATCTTCTTCACTTAGGATGCCGCAGTCAACGAGGTCTTTGGCGTTCGGCGGATACCCGAGCGGACAGCTCCAGCAATAGCAGCACCCAACGGACTCGCCGCTGTCTTCGTCCTCTACCGTCTCGTCTTGGTCTGGGTGTGAACAGTTATAGCCGTTGTTAGCGATAATGCCATCCTTCATACAGGCATTGAAGAAATACCCGCAGTGGTTGGCGAAGTCGTTCAGCTCCATGATTAAATCTGGTGTGCTCGGCATGATTTACTCATCCTCCTCGTCCAGAGCATCAAAGTTGATAGTGAATACCGGCTTCGGGAACTCCCACGCACAGGGAAAGAGCGTGTTGCAGGCACGAATCATCAGAACGTCTGGGACCACACTTTTCCCGGCCTCTGCGGCGGATTTCTTGATGTTACGCATGACCTGTTCCATCCGTTCCTTCACCCTATCGGCGTTAAATACGCCGTCTTCCTCCATGGCCTTCCGTGCGACGAGCACAGTGAATTCCGCCAGTCCGCAGTCATCTGTGAAACCAATGGTCACAACAGGCTGCTTGGCGTAGTACGGGTCGAATCCTCCGCAAATGGAGAAATAATTGTTATCCTTCTGGAAAGCCGAATATTTCCAGGAGTCTAGCTCCTTTTTCTCATACGGGGGTTCCTGCTCCTTCCCCACCAGGGTCAGGACATAAATCATCTGCTCGATTTCATACTCCATCGCATCTGCCGGGACAAACACGCAGAGCTCATGACAGCCATCCAGCCCTGTTTCCCGGCCGAGGTACACCTCAGCTTTTGGACAGAAGACGGCAAGAGACTTTTCAATTTTCTCCGCCATGGCAGTGACCTGCTCGTAGAGCGCATCCATCTGGATATCATAGTCTTTGGTATCGGGGTCTACTGAGAATGCAACATACTCCTGCTCCATCATCATCCCGAACCCAGTATCGGCCTTGACCATATAGGTCAACCAGCCATACTGCTCGCTCCAGAAGCGCTCATAGAGAGCCTGGAGCGGGTACGGAAGTTCTGACATATCCTTGAGGTCGTGGGGCGTCCCGTTGGGGTCCGTGTCAGGGATAAACAAATCGCCGGTGGCATTGCAGTAAAATTCAAAGGGATACTTGTCCTTGTTCGTAAATACTTTCATAAAAATTGGCCCTTGCATCCCAAGGCTTATGCCCTGGAATGCGAAGGCCGTCCTCCTTTTCAAAAATTTTGATTTAGATACCGAGCTTGTCCCGGAATTCATCGACCGACATGGTATTTTCTGGCTCAGAAACACATAGAACCGTTATTTCATCCGCACAGACCCCACGTTCCAGAACTTCGGCGATAGCATCTCGTACCTGTTCCTCGTTCTCACACTCCCGCCATCCACGCTGGAGCGCAACGCCAGGGCCAATGTAATGAGACACCAATACGTACCACATAAAGAAACCTCCCTTATTTACCTTGGTAGGCATCCGCCACTTTGATGACATCTGCCACAGTCAAATTGTTTTCTTCCAGGAGCGGTTCGCAGTTGTCCTCCACTTCCTGCTTCCCGCCGACAGCCAGAGACGCCAGGAGTGCCGACATATCCACGACATCCGCCAGGACACCGGCCTTCTCCATCGCCTGAACAACAGACTCATCGTGAATATGCTCCTTCCTATACTCGATGACGGCCTCGTTTACCAGCAGTCGCTCGATTTCGTTGGAAATATCCGCAATGACATCCAGAACCTGAAGGTCATCCGGCTCAGAGTCAGCACTCTGGCAATACTCGGCCGTGAACTGAGCCAGCTCATCATTCCAGACTGCAGAGTGGCTCATCCATTGGTAGCACGCCTGCCTGGCAGTCTCCGTGCTGATACCCTCATAGTCGCCAGCCTCCAATGCTGTATTGACGATATCGTCTGTCAGCAGGTTCAGCGTCAACTGTTTTTCAACGTACTGGGGCAACATAGGTCTACTCCTCCTTTATTGAGTGCTTAAGCACTTAAGAATCACGGTACTTGCTGCCGACGGTGAACTCTTCGATGGCCTCCATCAGGGTGCCAAACTTAACAGACTCCACAACGTCGAGAGCAACATGTGACGGCAGCAGGATGTGCAGGTGCGTGACGACCGTATCGTTGGGCGGACAGCAATCGCACTCCCAATACCAGTCCCGATAGATTGCCGAGACCTTAGTGGGACGGATGATGCACTCATCATTGGCGTAGTTGATGAAGTGGTATCCCATCACCAAATTAGAGCGACGGATACCCTCCATCAGGCGGATAGCCTCATCAAAAGTTACCTGTTTTGTGGTCTGTGCGTTACGCATTTTATTTTCCTCCGTTCATGTATATAAATTTGATATATAAAAAACAGCCAGTCCCCTTACAGAATCGTAAAAGGACTGACTGTGAGTTTGATATTTCGATTTGTTGGTAGATAGATACTTCCTTGTTTGATAGAAGAATTATACCATTTTAAGCTGGTCAAGGTCAAATTCCATGGGTAAGATATGCCCTGCACCGTGCCTATTCAAAATAGACCCGTTGAAAAAACGGCCCCGCTCTTCAAGAAAGAGCGGGGCATATGCTAATGGTTATCTGCTTGCAGATGCTTCAGAATGGCGTTCCTATTTTGTGGCGTGTCAATATAGTAGTTATCCGGGACCCCATTCATCCCTTCGATAAATTTGACACCATCCGCCTTCGCTAGTTGCACTGCCAGGTCCTCATCAGCAAACTCTGTGCCGACCAGTCCACGATAGAGGCTCACAAAGTCTGCATTAGGAATATTTCCAGACTGGGCATCTATACTGTGCGCAATGACGTAGCCGTGGGATGCCATCCGAATATAGTGGATTTCGTCCTTGTGTTCCGACAATGCGGCCTCGATACTTTCCTGTTCTGATTTGCCTGAACTCAGAAAGAAGGCTATATCCAGGATAATATCGACCCGCAGGGCGTCCCCCTCCTCAAAATCAAGATTATCGATGCCATAGGTATTTTTTAAGATGCACCTGACCTTATCTGAGTAGAGTTTCTCTGCGTCGAAATAGTCCATGGGCTTTTCCAACCCTTCCCAGTGTTCAGGCTGGACGTTTAACCCGGGGATATGCTCGAAGATATAGATTTCTCGGTAGGTCAAATCGTAGTCTGCGTAACAGGACATGCCTTCCTGCAACAGTCGGACGCCCTCCATGGTATCTATGACCTTTTCGCCTTCCTCTAAATCCCGGATTTGGTTGTCTCCGTCAATGTAGAACCAGCAGTCCATTTGGGATTTAGAGGCAATCTTTTCTAATACAGCGCATTGCTCATCTGTTAATTTCATAGTTTCCTCCCAATATGTTGGCCATTAGCCAGTCTTTATCATCCTCCTATCACACACGTTTACACACAATTTGATTACAAGGAATTTCCAAATAAAGTCAACAATTTAGCCCTAATCACCCCCCCTCCACTAGGTCAACATTCCCAATTTCCCGACCACAGACGGGACAGCAATTCAGCGGGAACGACTGGCTGGTGCTGCTTCCGCAGGAATAGCCGTTGTAGTTGGTATTCTGCACCAGTGCGACCCGATATTCAATGCGGGTCTTCCCGGGGCGGTTGCCGCTCTTTACGAGATACTCATTCAGCTCCCTGATGTGCTGTAGTTCAGCGCAAAAGGGACATTCCTCTGCGTGTGCCACAATATCACCTCCCTCGTGCAGCGGCTTGCGGGGAGAGCATTATGCTTCCCCCCGCAAGCTACGTTTAGTAGGTACGTCCCCACAAAATGAATTCCATCATCAGAAGGCGGAAGCAGTAATCGTCATCCGCAAACTCCGGGTGCGCGTAGAGCAGCGGCAGGTTGTCGATGCTCTCACGCAGGAACCGGCCGTTTTTGGCCTTCTTATGCTTGGCCCACTGGCGGCCAGCCTTGGACTGGTCCTTCCAGCACTTGGAGCAGGTCCAGCTACGACTCGCCCGGCGCTCAGCCCGCTCAAAGGAGGTCTCGTCCTTGATGCCGCGTTTACGGATACCAGAGTGGTCCCGCATAGGCCGGACATCCGCCTCCAGCGCCAGGTCTTCTTCACCCATGGCTTCAGCCAGAGAGCGGTGCCACATAGCAGGACAGCCTACTCTGTGGAAGTGCTGTTTGCGGCCCTGACCACAGGGTTCCCGACGATACGCAGGCCCCTTGGAATCAGCCGCCTTGTGGGTGGGCCGGTATTTGCCGGACTGGACAAGGGCAATTTCCGGGAGCCAAGTGCGGATGTCGATACGTCTCCCCTGCTCATCCGTGACCATGTAGCGGCGAAGCGTGGCCACCTTCTCGTAGCACGGGAAGGCGGTTCCACCATAGAACCAAAACTTACCGGGGACCTTCTCAAAGCCCGTAACAATATCCTTGCCGGTCACGTTCAGCTCAATGAAGTCCATCATCCGATAGATGATTTCGTCAGGAGCCCACCACAGGGGGCGATGCTCCGGCTTGCTGAAGCGGTAGTATAGCAGGTCCAGTTTGCTTTTGAAAACTTCAGTCTTCTGCTCCTTCAGGTCTACCAGATAGTACATGCAATTATCGCTCCTTCTTCGTTTTGTGTATATAAAAAGCCAGCACCCTCAAGTTTGAGGATGCTGGCTGATTGCTAAAGCAATATGGTTTCAGTATGTGATACTCCCTTAAACTACTGTAAGTATGGTATCATTTTTCGGAAGGGGCGTCAAATTTGAGACCGCTTCTATCGGACGATACCAATGCCCTCTCTGAGCAGTCCAACGACCTGCTTGGGCAGTTCCTCATCCGTCGCCCAGCGATTCCAGCCGTTCTGCAGGCAGTTGCTGGAGTAGTCCTTGTTGTCCCTTGCGTACCGATACATACATTTGTCCGAGAGCGGTCCATAGACCAACTTCTCAGTGTCAATGTACACGCAAGAGCCTGTCTGCATATTGGTGACAAACCCAGAGCATCCACGCTTCACACCGTTGATGACAATATTTTTGAGTTCAATTTTCAACGGCAGGTCCTCGGGCTTCGCAGCCAGCAGGATACGGTTTTTGAGCTTAGTAGCCAGCAACATACTCTTACCCCTCCCTGCTGGAGCACGCACCCGGGTCAAACTCGAACTGCTCAGGCTTATCTGCCGCTATCCAAGCCGCCTTCAGAGACTCCATGTTGGCAGCAAACATCTGCTCATAGCGGGTTCGAATGTTCTCGGGGCCGTCGTTCAGCAGTTCCAGAAACTCATCCTTTACTTCCTCCAAGGCTAGGTGTTGCGGATTCAGGATAAGCCCACCGTTCAGCAGCAGGAAACGGGCCCAGATTTCGAACTCCAAAGCCCATTCCGTGGTTTCCTGCTCAGTATTGCCATACCACTCATCCAAGGCAGCCAGAATATCTGCCGCATTGGAGAACTCTGCACGGTTACAGGGCATTCCTGCACGCAAAATGAACAGAGGGGAATCCTCATATTCATAGTGGCTGTAAACAATAATAGACTCCATCATGATTTTGTTGGGCGGCCTCATAATTTGAAGCCGCCTGACCTCCTTTCTTTATCGTTCAAATCCAATCGAAAACTTGCTGTGCATCTGCCCGGTATATTTCCCGAAGATGTCAGCAAACATCAGAGCATCGTCTCTCGTAGCAGCCATAAACATAAAGGGAATGTCAAAGCAGTGCCACTTTCCACTTGCAAGGGGGACACTGACGTTCTCCTGGCGTTTTTCCTGCAGAACGGCAACATCCTCGGCAGAAAGTGTAATACCAAGGCGGGTTTCAATGTCCTTTACAGACAGGTTCCCAAGCATAATGCCCATAAAAAACTCCTTCCTCACTCTTTTGCATCCGCATCATCGAAATTGGGCTGTAGAAACCCCTGGTTTCAACCATGGGGAGGAAACAGCCCTTCTCTCCTTTCTGTTAAGATATTAAGTAGCTTGCGCTTCGTTCCAGAAGACTGATACGCTTGTAACCAACCCCATCCTTGACCTTGGTGCCATCCAGCAGTTTGAGCAGGAAACTCCCACTGCTGCGTCTGCCCCAAATAAAGCAATCTTCCCCCAGATAGGATACCTTGTCGAACAGTCGGAACCCCCGCACATAGCGTGGGGCCTGGTTGCTCTTACGGATGCCTCCCGGGAGGATGGTCGCCTTGTGGAGCTGACGGTTATGGTGGCGAACTGGGCGGATGCGGTAGATGTAATCAGACTGCGGAATCGTCGTTAGTTCCTCGACTCCAAACCCTCTCCGCCCCTGAGCAATGGCCAGGGCGTCGTTGGTGTGGGTCTTGTCCAGTTTCAGAAGTTCTACTCTGGTGTACTTGGTAATATACCCTTTGGTCTCGACAACCTGGATAGCGAGTTCCGCCCGGAGACGTTCCATCAAGGTCTTACGCATAATGCCCATAAAGGCGGCATCCCTGGTGGAACGACATTTCCTCTTTTTCAGAATATCCGGGGTGATTATCCCTTTGTGGAACTTCTTGTGGCACCCATCACACAGGGTTACGAGGTTATCTGGGGCGTTTCCGCCGGTCTTCCGGCTCTCCAGGTGATGGACGTGGAATTTCACGCCCTTCCCATGAGTGCCGCAGCACCGGCAGGTGTAACCGTCACGCCAGAGGACATACTGCCGGATGTTGTAGTGGCCTAGCATCTCACCCTTCTGGTAGTCCTCTCCCCGTGGGACCGGAAGCCCGGCCTCCACCGCTTTCAGAAGCTGCAGGTCAAACTCCGCTGTTTCCACAACGATTTTTCCCACCGGGAGCAGGGCGCACACACGCTTGACAGCGGTAATGTGCTCCTGGATTTTGACCTCCACGGAAGGGGCAAGCCAGCCCTTGTGTTTGCTGCGGACCCGATTGTTGAATCGAGGCTCGCGGTATCGCGTCTTCCGGTTACGCCGAGAACGGCGGAATTCCCTGCGGGTGGACAGGTTATCCACTACGTCGTTCCGGGGTGTGACTTCAGCGGCAAACAGTTCCTCTGTCTCCGTGGACGCCGACAGGCCGATGGTCTTGCTCCCAGCATCCACGCCTAAAATGATTGGCTGTACGTAGGACTTTGCTTTTGTTGTCAGCCGGATGGTAAACGGGGTGCGTTTTACGACCACCGCCGCTCCGCTGTCCAGCAGAAGGCGCACCTTTCGATGGTCCTTCGTGGGCATCAGCGGCTGTCCCAGCCGGTTCTGTACATACACCATGTCAGTGCGCCTCCTTTCTTTCTCACATTTTGGCAGCTACTACGCAGAAAACTGCCCGGGCCGAAGCCCGTCAGGTATCCGTCCCCAATGTTATTCCGAGGTTTCTCCGCGCACAGCACTGCCCCTACCCATCAGGACTGTTTAACCATGCGCCGCAGTGCGGCAGGTTCGGATATCACGCCCGCCGGTGCCTATGTGCCAGCCAGACCACTATTGTGGCCCGGCTGGCATTCTCGGATAACGTAGTGCCCGAAGCACTTAGGGTAGTCAGTCAAGGCTTTTCAAGCCCCCGAATTTATTCGTGGGGTGACTGACAGGCCGCCTTGAGGGAAGGGGCATCAATGACTTTGGCCAGACCCTCGTTCTTCTTGATGACAGCGAACATGATAATCTCTCCTCTCTCAACTCTTTGGGAAAACGGTGACGATGGCATACTCCGCCGGGTCACGCTGAATATTGCTCAGGTCGAACGGCTGTAGGACGCAGCGGAACGTGCGGTCGCCGTTGGCATCCTCCAGGAAAATCGCATGGTCGGCGTAGTCGTACCAGTCATCGTTCATTTCGCTTGTGGCTCCAAGCATGGAATACATCTCAGGGCTCTTTGAACGCGGCAGTTGGTCTGTGGTAGGCAGTTGGCCATACGTCGAAATCTTGCAGACCGCATCTACGCACCGCAGGAACTGTTCCCGAATGCTTCCGTTCCACTCGGAAACACGCTGAAGCAGTCGGACCGGCTCCTTGAAGCCGAACACACAGTTGCTGGCTGTGAGTTCAGGGTAAATAAACGCCTCGGAGTCAGATGCCCGGGCCCCATATTCCTGAATGATGGCCTGGATGATGTTGCTGAGAAACTCCGGCGTGGGGTTCCCAGAAGCATCAAACTCGGACTCAATGTCCATCTCGCGCAGATTCAAAATAACATCCATGGTAAAATAGGCTGTGCATCGGTGCAGATGATGCCTGCACCCGATGCACAGCCGCCCTCCTTTCAAGAAAATTACTCCAAATAGAAACCTTTGTGGCAGAAGCCTGTCAGGTCCGACAGATAGTCGGAAATTTCATCCTCGTCTTTCATGCCGTCAGGAATCACGACCTCTTTGGGCAATGTCTCCAGGTCTTCAGGACAATCGACGTCCCATTCGATATTTGTTGCTTTCATAAAAACTCCTTCCTCAATATGCTTGCGCAGCTTCATAGGCGTCGATAACGTCATCTACGTCACCGATGCCTCGGTCCCAGGCTTGCAGAATAGCCACAGCCTTGGCGCGGCAGTCCGCAGTGTCCCGCAAGTGCAGGCGGTGCATCGCTCGATTTACCTCAGACGGAGTGAAACGCACAGGTCATCACTCCTTCTCTGGATACCGCTCGATGCTGTCCAGCAGTTCATCGGACTCCCTGCTGTCCCCGGTATAAAAAGCTCCGGTTTCCAGTTGGATGCGGCAAAGTTCCTGCTCGCACTTATTTTTGTACGGGCACCGCTCGGTACACCCAGGGTAGACTGTGGACACATCCATACCGCCAGCGCAGCGAATATCGCTTCCATCTTCGCGGGCAATGATGCCGGTTTTACACCCCATCGCAATCACAGATGTGACGCTCGGTTGGAACTTCAGTCCTTCCGGGGCAGTGGTGTGGCTGTCGATGCTGTCCGCAAGACAATCCATAACCGTGGAAATCGTCTCACTGGCATCCTGGAGCGCTGCCAGAGACTCTTTGGCCCGCTCATCGTAGGCAAGAGCCTCGGGCAGTTTCCGCGCATATGCCTGGATGCATCTGCTCAGAGTTGCTTTCGTCTGGGCTAGGTTCTGGTAGTCCTCAATCAGGTGCTCAACCGGCACCTCAGTGACTCCGCCTTGAAAGAATTTGTACTTCATAGTCGTCCTCCTTGAAAAATGTTTGTGTATATATAAAAAGCAGCTAGGCCCGTTTAAAGACCTAGCTGCTTGAAACTGATAGATTGATGTTTGTTTAATGAGATACTTCCTTGTTTGATAGTAATATCCTACCATCTATTACGATAGAAGTCAAAACTGCTGTACACAAAAGGCAATACCAGCAACGGCACTTAAGTGCTTAGACGCTCCGGTGCTTAAGTATAAGTGAGGTAGGATGGTGACATTGTAAAAAAAGCCGCCCCAGAACAACCTGGGGCGGATAGACAGATAGAATGTGTTCAGATATTAAATTGCCAGCCATTGCCGTCCTCGCTAGAAGCAGCGCTCACTCCTCGTTTTGTTGGCAATCTGTTTTTACTTCTCCCATAACGTGCCAGTCTAAACCATCATTGGGAACCCGAATCGTGAGTGTGCGGAAGACCAGCCGATGGTCGTCACCGAACTCTTCGACCGCAGCTAGAACGACGGGGACTTTTTTGAAAGGGGTTAATCCTTCCTGCAAAAAGTCACCATCTTGAGGTTTTCCCAGGACAAGGTACTCGTACGACACGCCAAGCGCTTCGGCAATCCGGGCCAGCGTTGTACTTCTCAATTCGTTCCGCCCGGATTCACATATGGAAATTGTGGACTTCGTAGTTCCAACCATTTTGCCCAATTCCTCCTGAGTAATCCCACGAAGCCGTCTCATGCGCTTAATGCGTTCCGGGACCGTTTCACTTTTCAGAAGATTATCCAGGTTTAAAAGGTCCTCATGCTGAACATCTAATGCATCCGCAAGTTTCTGAACGATTTCAGGTGACGGGCACAGAGTTCCACTCTCATACCGATGAAGTGTGGCGTTTGCAATTCCAGCTTTTTGAGCTAGAGCTCTTTGCGTCATTCCCTTGCGCTTGCGCCAAGAAACAAGGGCCTGAGCAAACTGCGCTGCGAATTCTCTGTTCGCGTTTAAATTTTCTGCATACTGCATAGAACAGAGCGGCCTCTCCATCACATATGTGACAGAGAAGCCGCCCAACCTCCTTTCCTTCCGCAAAAGCGCTTAGACTCCTAAGCACTTATGCACTTTCTATTGACCGATAATTCAGACACTCGAACGCATGGAGCTGATGGATGTTAAGCCGCAGAGCGATTTCATAGCCAAGCCAGGTTGGGATACTCATGAGCACTTCTGTCGTGCTCCAGCCATCGAACTCGGCCAAATCCTTTGATGAAACACCGTTCTCCAGCAGGATTTTGTAAATCAGCGGCCGATGGGACTCGTAAGCGTCGTAGAATTCGTAATCCTCGAAGTCGTCCACTTGCATCAGATATCCAGCCAGTGTGACGGGTTTTAAATACCAGTGTTCCCGTGTCCAATAGGCGTCCGGGACCATATCTCCGATGTCATCTGGCGTTTTAAGGAACGGGTCATCCTTGGCTACCCGGAACGGAAATCCCAGGAATCTTCCATCTTCAAGGCCACGCTCTACCCGGTCTGCGACCATCGCGTTGAGGCAGTCCTCAATGGACGGAGCAAAACAGATTCTGGGAATCGTGGTGTCCTCGCCGGGCATTGGATTTTTCGGAACCAGAGGAACATAGGTGCGTATCAGAGGCCGCTCTATGTCAAACGAAACGTGCCACAGCAAGATATCGTCATCCATACAGCGCCTCACAGGTACGATGAAATATCGCGGCCGATAATTTCCCCCAGGGCCCGTGCGGCTGCCTCAAAGGTTGTATACTCATCTGCGGTATCGTATTCTGTTGCGCTATTTTCAAAAACGGCTTCCGCAACAATACCCCAGCCGTCCTCGCCTAGCAGGCTGTAATACGACCAACCATACTCGCTGAACAGCGATTCAAGCTCCTCCTCGTCGACATCGCTGAAATATACACGCCCATGCGCCACATGAAACAGGTCATCGCCGTAACTGTTGACCTGGACCAGTTCGTAGACCGGCATCTTGTTACTGTCTACACCAACCCGTCGGCGGAACTGAAGGCAGTCGTCGTCTGCGCAAACCCAAGCCGTTTCCTCGCAGAAGTCGATGAAGTTCTTGATGATGCCGACCGTCTGCTGCAGGTCCCGGTTGGGCACAACGATGTCACAGAGGTCGTTCATCGAATAAAACTCATGCTCATCCGCACTGAGGCGCTTTCGCCGCTCCTGAAAGGTGTTTCCCCTCTCATCAATCCGTACAATACGGGTATGTGTGTCAGCATGTAGGCCAATCACATGGACGGGGCGCTTGGTGTAGGACTGCAGAAGCTCCTGCGTGCCCAGATAGTCCAGGACGATGAGTTCGCTCTTATCGAGCATTTCCTCGGTCATCCCATAGCGGCCATCCTGACTGCTGCGCGGCAGAATCAAGCCGTTCAGCGCATCAAACTCGGCTGGGCTGAGAAATTCATGTCCCTGCTCATCCGGGGTCCGCTTCGGCCGGTCCGTATAGCTCTGGGCAATCGTGTAACCGTAGGTGTCGTGCAGTGCCTGCATGACCGTAGACTTCCCGGTCCCGCTCTTACCAATCAGACAATACAATCCATTCAACATCAATTCATACCTCCCCTTTTGGCCTTTGAATTCCAAAGAGCCAGAATCACATTGGTCGTTTCCTGAATTGTCATCTCCGTGCAATCAACCAGCACAGCGTCCTCAGCCTGCTCCAACGGCGCGATTTCCCGGTGAGAGTCATCGTAATCCCGCTTTTGCAGAAGGGCCAAGGTTTGCTCATAAGAATCCGTCACGCCATGCGAACACTGCT
Source organism: Pseudoflavonifractor sp. Marseille-P3106 (assembly GCA_900169975.1). Lineage (GTDB taxonomy): Bacteria > Bacillota > Clostridia > Oscillospirales > Oscillospiraceae > Vermiculatibacterium. The sequence goes on along the minus strand of LT827126.1, from coordinate 420,316 downwards.
CTTTCCAGCGCCGCTGTGCCCGGACCTCTGCTTTGGCCGTCAAAAAGACCTTGAGTGTGGCGTTCGGAATGACGACCGTCCCGATATCCCGTCCCTCCATGACGACATTGTTCATTGAAGGCATAACCTGTTGGATTTTCAGGAGGGCCTCCCGAACAGCCGAATGTGCGGATGCTTTGGACGCAACCATGGACACCTCGGGCGTTCTTAACTGCGAAGTGACGTCCTTGCCCCAAATCAGAATGTGTTGACCATTCTCATCCTGGACAATATCCAAATCGAAGGTTCTGAGCGCCCGCTCAACTTCGATTTCTTCGCCTATCTCTTTTTCCAGCCACAGCTTATGGACCGCAAATGCCCGGTACATCGCGCCGGTATCCACATAGACAAACCCCAGCCGACTGGCCAGAGCCTTGGCCTGCGTAGTCTTCCCGGCGGCGACAGGGCCATCGATTGCGATGCTGTAATAGCTCACTGCGCTTCACCTCCCACTAAGTAGGAAGCGAAGTCGTCCTCCAGGGGAATCAGGCAGGGCCGGAACCCGACGTTGAAGTATCTCGAATCCTCATCCGCAAAATCTCTGGTGTATGCCGTGATACAACCCCGGGCAATCCGTGTGACGGTAGTAAGCCCATCTGCCCCCCAGAAATACATAGATTTCCAATGCCAGAGGCTGTTGTCAGCACCCATAATGGCGAGGGCCTTATCCCACTCATTCTGGCGGTCGCTGTCGTATCCCACTTTGGGGGCACGGCACAGATACTTGTGGCCGTCAATGCAGACCTCACGGCCTGCGATGAGTCCGGCAGCGTCAAGTTCCTTCCAGGTCACATCACTGAGCAGGCATCTGTCAGCAATCAGGATATCGCCCGCCGCAACCCAGGTAATGGCCTTCCCGGGGACTGTATTTCGAATAGTGATTTGGCCTCCAGAATAGATAGGGATATCTCCAGTCTTTGCAATAGGGTTCTGTGGGACTTGCTGGGCCTGACGGCCAACGAATAGACTGCCAAGCTCGACAGTGCCTACCAACATTTTTCGGATTTCTAACATGAAATTTTGACCTCCTTTTTTAGAGCGCAAGGCCCCATGGATAAATCCACGGGGCCCCGCTGCTCATCGGTGCTTAGGTATATTGGTGCTTAAGCACCTAAGTCCCTAAGCACTCTTACGAAAATCCTCTCGATGGATGGTTCCATGCGTCCACGCACACCCATAAATGCCCAGGGACTCAAAGTCCTCAAACAGGGCGTCCCGGATACCGTCCAGATATCTCCGGCAGTGCTTTGCCTGGAGACCGGACAAGTGGTCGTCGTACGGGTCCTCCTTCTGGATGAGTTCGAACGCCCGACTCCACTCGTTGTCCTCGACAGCGATATAGAACAGGGAGTTCTCCAGAATCGCGTGGGCCTCTCGATACTTCACCCAGGTATCGCAGGGCCGGAAACTTTTGAAGCGGGCCATGATACGGGTTTTGAAGTTCGAGATGGCGGCATCCAGGTTGTACTGGCTCTCAGTCTCATCGTATCCCCACGCAGGGTCAGTGAGTTCATTGAAATCCAGTTCGCCTTTCAGGCGCGACTCCCATGCGTCATCTTCCTCAATATATCGGGAGAAGACATCCAGATAATCGTTGTCCACATAGAACAGACCTTCGTGTTTCCCAAAGGTGCAGCAGTTGCCGCGTCCCATACAAGTTCACTCCTCTCTCACACCAGCTCGGCGCACATAAATGTGCCGAAGCTGCCGAAGGAGCTCCAGTTTGCCGTATCTGCTTCTTCCTCAGCAACGACCTTCCAAACCTCCATGAGGTCATCGTCATACGCCTTGGTGTCTGCGTCGAGGCCATGATGCAGGCAATACGCCGTCCACAGGCTTCTGAGCTGGTCGGCGCACACTTCCTCATCCAGAAACGCCTCTCTGGCGAAATGGAGCATAAAATCAAGCTCTTTCTGCTTATCCATAAAATTGTCCTCCTTGTAGAAAATTCAGTCTTTGAGGCCCTGCATAATCCAGTCGGTCTGGTAGGGGTCACACTTATCGAAGTCCACGCCCTCAATCTGACAGCCAACATACTTGGCTCCACAGACTGGGCAATACGCAAATTTCCCCTTTGCGATACGGCACATCTCAGCATACGGATTCTTGGCATAATCCGTATCGAAGCGATGCCCGCAATTTGTGCATTCCGGGGCGCTATGGCTGTCGCGGTGGACCACATTCATTTTGCAGGTTGCCAATTCACTCTGCCTCCTTCACCAGTTGCAGCCCAAGGAAGGGCTTATTGCCCTTCTTCGTGCCGACCTCCCACCACTCGCCGGTTCCATAGAAGTCCTCGATGTAGATGCGCCGCCGGTCCGTAGTGTTCAGCACGTGGTGCTCTCTACCCGCGATATCACTGCAGGTGAGATTGCGCAGGGCATTCAGGATAGCCTCCGGGAATGCCTGCTCACTGCTTTGGATTTCGATAGTGCCGATTTTCTGGCGCTCGTTCTCGACCCAGCCGCCATCCCCATCAGGGAACATATCGAGGGTGTAGACCTCAAACTTTTTCTTCTCCATGATTCTTCCCCCGTCAAATCAGTTTGCGCATCAGGCTGCCTGCCAGCTCATCCAGCATCTCCTGAATAGCCTTGGCATCCTCGACCAGCGTCGTCAAATCAGGCGCACCCTGGCCGTTCATGACCTCTCTGACGTGTTCATCACAGTCGAAATCCAAAGCGTACCGCTTCACACTGTCCACAACTTCTTCTACGTCCTCTCCGCAAGCGTCAAACCAGAAGTCCTCGCCTGCCGGAGTGGACTGCCCAAACGACAGGCGAATTTGCTCACCGTCTTCGTCTCGGTCAACACTCCATCCGGCGGCCTCCGCACGGGCAGTCAGTTCCTCAATGGTCTCAGGGTAAGTCTCTGCCTGCTCATAATACGCTTTCTCATCCATCAGACGCTTGACTTCGGATTTGAACTCTTTGGTGGAGATAACAGCCATGCGTGGAGTGTCTTTCGAACAGTCAAAAATGCGTGTTACAGACGTGATGATGTAGCCTTTGACTGACTTTTCGGCCGCAAACGTGGCCAGGGCCTCAATGGGGTCCTCCGTTTCCGGCACTTCGACCAACCATCCGCCTGTCAAATGCTTTACTCGGTAAACAACTCCCTCAATTTCCTTCGCTTTATACATTTTGATTTGCCTCCTTTTATCAATGATGGTGTTTGTGTATATAAAAAAGACAGCACACCTGTTATCGGTGTGCTGTCTGAACCTTTAGAATGATGCTGTTTCAGATAGATACTTCCTTACTTGACGCATTTATTGTACCATTTCGAAGGGTTGAACGTCAAATTAAGGACACTTCTGGTGCTCATGCTTTTGAGATACCAAAAATCGGGAGCATCCAATAGACGACCATCCAGATAGCGACAGGGACAAAAAACCAAAACGTATAGGCCGGGCCTCGCTTACGCACCATCGCGCTCCGCAATGCTGCACGGTCTGGTCGGCCTTCTGAGTAATACAAGTCCACTTGCTCCGGTACAGGTGCTTTCAGGACGCAGAAGTAGGCATATTGCACCCCATCCACAGTATAGTCGTACCTGGCTTTCCATCGTACTTCACGCATTTTTGAGTACTGCGATGACATATCCGGGGGCAGGAACACTTTGTCTGTGAGTGTGCCGGTTGTGACACGCCCGGCCCGGGCGGCGTCTTGCCATTCCTTTTCCCCGGCGGGTCTCATATGCCGAGTAGCCAAGACAAATGGAATTCCTACCACAATCGCTACAACTGCCGCGATGGCCATGCGCAACAAGTCCATATGTATCCCAACTTTCTATAACTGGTCCGAGTGGGGAGGTTCGAACTCCCGGCCCCATGGTCCCAAACCATGTGCGCTACCAACTGCGCTACACCCGGATAAGGAGCTGCCGCGCAGTACACTGTGGACGGCTGATGTTGGTCTAATCGTTGTATTCATCGCCGTCAATGGCATTACATGTCCAACGGCGGATGCTGCGGTATAGAAGTTTGTAGAGAACAAAGAATATCAGTAGAATTAGAAGGTTATTGAGCAGAAGGTCATACGGAGCGAAGATATACGCAAATACCGAAAATACGATAGTCAACAGGACACACACGCAGAACCCTGTCACAAGGCCCGACCAAGCATGTATTGTGTTACCGATATCAGTATCCTTGGGAACCTTTTTCATCTCCCACAGAAAAGAAATCGCGGTGGTAAAACAAGTCACGATTAAGATGGAAATGACAGCGGAGAAAACAACATCAAAACTGACTATCATCGAGGTCACTCCAATCCAATTCTTCAAAGTGGTCAGGAGGCTCCTCGTACGTACCCAGAATATCCTCCGCGTCACTGCCAAGGTGCTTTGAGATATAGGGAGATTTCAGCCTTTTCATAGCCTTCGCCTCGATTTGGCGAATGCGCTCACGTGTCAAACGGAATTCCCGGCCTATTTCCTCCAGCGTGCGTGGCTTTCCATCCTCCATGCCAAAGCGGAGGCGAATCACCTTTGACTCCCGGGCCGGTAAGGTCATCAGGAGGGCGTCGAGGCGTTCATATAGGAGGAGACGGTCAGTCACGACCTCCGGTGAGATGTTGGTATTGGTATCCCGGATGAAATCCCCTACCACAGTATCGGCAGTCTCTTCGTCCCCTACTGGCTGGTCCAGGGACACCGGCTCACTGTTTTTACTTAACCGAATGGCCTCATGGATTTTGTCACGGTATTTTTTCTTCTGTCGCGGCCCTAGTTCAGACCATCTGTCCTCCCCGCCCGCGATATGGATGGCAAGTGCCTCTTCGTCAATGTCTTGCAGGGACTTTTCGTGGGATTTGGTTATCTTTTGGACCTTTGTGATGGTATCCACCATGTGGACTGGAATACGGACACATTTATCCTGGTCGGCCATAGCCCTTGTAATGGCCTGCCGCACCCACCAGGTAGCGTAGGTGGAGAATTGGAAGCCCTTCTTATAGTCGAAGCGGTCGACAGCCTTCATCAGGCCGAAAACGCCTTCCTGTTCGAGGTCCAGAATAGTCATAGAGGCGGTGCTGGGAGCGTACTTTCTGGCGATTGAGACGACCAGGCGTATATTTGACTCTATCATTCGGTCCTTGGCCGCTTTCGCCTTTTTTATGATTTTATCCAGGCTGGAGCGTTCATCGCCGGTCAGTGAATCCCCCTTCTCCTGAAGCTCTGCTTCCGCCGCTTTCCCGGCCTCTACCCTTTTGGCCATCTCCAGGGTCTCCTCCCGTGTCATCCGGGGGATTTCAGCCATTTCATGGAAGAAGTAGGCGGCCGAGTCATCCAAAGGGAAGTCATCTGCTTTTGGTATCAGGTCGTCCGCGAGCTCTGCCTCCGGCGGCCCTTGCCCATCCTCGGAGGGGTTTTCTTCCTCAGATGTGCTGATAGGGATACCCAAGGTGTCTATGGCACCGTAGACCTCGGCCTCGCTCTCTTCATCGAGATTGATAGTATTGAGTATCTTCAGCAAGGCGTCGGACTGGATTTTCCCCTCATTCAGCCCTTTTTTCAGGAGGACCCGCAGGCTGCGGTGTTTCTCAATCACTGCGGCCGCAGGCAATTTACGGATAGTTTCATCGGTCAATTCGACCTTGGGTTTTCCCTTGCGCCCCACGGTAATCCCCTCCCCCATAGAGTAGCAATATTATACCATATAACAATATTATAGTCAATATATATCCGATGGGATATACAAACTGCACACGTTTCAATATACGAAAAAGCGGCCCCTCGATGGAGGGGCCGCTTTGCGATGTTAGGCTAAGTACTGTTTCTGCAGTTTGTTCAGGCCGCTCTTACTGTACCCCACCGCGAAGGCAAAGTTAAAGTAGGCGGGGCCATATGAGTATCGGTCGATACGCGCATCCTTGTCGTAATACCGCCAGTTTTGAGACTGGTATTTCTCAAACGGCGTCCCGACGGCATCCACCTCGTCACAGGGATACAGGAGTTGGTTGCCCGTATAGTCATGACCGGCGAGCCGCCAGCCTTTCAGGATACGGGGGACCTCTTCTCCAATCAGAGCCTCCATCTCCGTCCAGTCAGCCAATTTGAATACAAAGAAATGGCTGGCCTTGGCATTCGTGATGGGACAATAGTAGGTCTTAGAATACCATTTGCCTTCCCCGTAATTCAGAACCTGGTCATAGCCGATATCGTTACCGGACGGGAAATTTCCCGTGCAATAGGTAATGCGCCGCAACAGCGGGTTATCAGAGGTGTTCTCCTGGTACACGGGGCCATCCGGGTCTTTTGGCAGGCCGACAAACTTCTGAATGGCCAGCTTGTCAATGGTCTCGGCATTCTTCTTCAGAACTGCACGCCACCACTTTTTGATAGCCTCTACCCCACCGTAAGCAACATACTCCTCGTGGATTCTATCCCGCATGTACTCTGCCAGTTCTTTTCGGACCGCGTAGTACGCCTGAAGTTCCATACGGGCCTGGTCTCCGACGAACTCACTGTTTGGCAGGTCGTCTTCCTTACGCCCTGGCAACTCCAGGTGCTGGTTTGCCCTGAGCAGGGTGTTCACATCGAACTGGAACCCCTGCCCATACATATCGACCATCATCTGGTTTCGGTTGCTGAAATGCCCGGTATGTCGGGGAGGTTTCCCTGCCGCGCCAGGACTGTCGATGTTGTATCTGTCTGCCAGCAAGCCATCCAGCACTTTCTCCGGTGTGAAATCCAACTGGAACTCCCGGTGAGAAAGAGCGATGGCGCTGTCAGAAGGTATCATCAGGGCTTGGCTGCCGGATTCAATATGCTTCAGGTTGACCGGCATAAGCGAGTCCACATATATCAGGGGGAGGTCATCCAATCCCCGTCCCACATACTTCTGGTTCAGCATAACCATGGCCAAAATCAGGGGCATGTATGCGTCCGAACCCAGTTCCATAAAGCTGAGCTTGTCTTCGTCGATGATATGTTTGGTCGCATACCCCTTGTAGTCGTGCTCACTGAACTGCATGATGAAGCTGTACGGGAACAGACGGTACTTTTTCTCATCCGTCCATCTGGCGTTCCGGCTTCGTTTATGCTCTCCGGCGAACGCTTCATTGACCCGTTCATTGACGGACAGCAGGTTCCCGTTCGATTTCAGATAGAAGCCGAAATACCCGGCGGCAGAACCATGCTCCGCGATGTAGCAGAGATAGATGCCATCCGCAGCGGACTCCAAAGAAATCAGGCAGTCGGCCAGCCGCTGGAACACATGGATGTGGGTCGAGAATTTTCCAACAGGCTTGAACTCTCCCCCACGCCGGTACAGTTCCTCGTTGCAGCCGCCGATTCCAATGTGGAGTTCTTCTACCACGGCATCCACAGACGCGAAGAACGTATCCCGCTCCGTGTCCATATCCCTCTGACCGAGCATTTTGTTCCCAGTGACCTGTTGGACCAGTTCGTCCACCGCGTTGAGGTAGACATCCTCGATGTCCCTTACTTCCTGACTGCTGAACATATCCCAGATTTCCTTTGTCTCCTGGTACTTATCCATCTCCGTCAGGGCTTCGAACAGTGTCAGCTTTTTCTCCTGGAGTAGCTCCCGGCAGATGTTTTTCGCATACACGACTGCCAGGGTGCCGGATGGGTCATAGTTGTTCAAGAGCTCCTGAATCCGCTTATTACTGCGGTTGAGTGTGTACTCCGATGTGAGCAAATTGAACCGGGTCTGCCCCGGGTCAAACTTGGTGTACTGCGCCCACCGCTCCAGCATTTCGAATGTCGTCATCGCTGCGCTCCTTTCTCCGCAGGCTTCGCCAGATACTCCAGCCACCCCATGGCGTCTCTGGTGTCCGATAGTTGGACTTGCGCCAAGAAAGCGGCCATCTTCAGCCTGCTATGAAGCGGGCCATCCTTCGCCTGAAGCTGCGTGACCAGGCGGTCGAACTTGGTCGTGCGGCCTTTATCCCCCAAACAAATCGTGATTGTCCGAGGAACACCCTCCTCATAGTCGATTTTTCCTTCCTTGCGCAGCTTCACCAGATGAAAGGATACTGCCGATGTAGACTGGAGACCAACTGCCTTTCCAATCTCACGAATTGTTGGGGAATATCCCTTCTCATTGATATAGGATTTGATGTATTCCAAAATCTCTTTTTTCTTACTCATAGTTTCTCCATATACATGGAGGGGAGGCTCTGATTAGAGCCTCCCCAAGTGCTTACGCCGGTACGACGTTGTGGTCGAAGATATTGATGAGATGCCCATTGTTCAAAAGGACCCGGCAAATCGTCCGATACTGCCCGTTGCAGTAGCCGGTGACAACGCCGGTATCTCCGTTGAACTTGGACTTCTTGGAGATGACCTTGACGGCATCTCCTTCCTCAAATCGAGGCACTCCGTTAATCGACGGATGCTCCGGCTGTAACTTTTTACGGCACTCCTGGTTATAGCGCACGATAGCTTCGCGCTTACTATACCACAGATGGCGCCGGACGCCAATCACACCGGAGATGACGAGCATCCCATTCTGCTTTTGAATGCTTCCAATGTACCGCATTATCCGAACCTCCCCTCTGCCTCGGCCTCCTGCATGGCGTCTTCACAGGCTTTCACCGGGCAATCCAGGCAAGCCTCGTAGAAGTCAACACGAGTCAGCCGCTCCGGCCCGTCCTCCTCGGACTCGACCTTTGCATGTGGGCACATACGGCAAAGCGCATAGATTTCATCCTGCGTCACCGGAGGCCCAAATGGGTCCGAAACTGGCTGAGGCTCAACCTCATATCTTGCCAGAGGGCAAACTGTCTCCGTTCCGACCTTGGGCAGGGCCGCCGGGGCTTTATTCGAATGGCCGCAGTCGAAGCCACAGATACATTGGCCCGACCCGCAGATTTTCTTCGCGCCGGAAATGGCAACATCTCGAATATTCATATATCTCCCTCCTTCATGACTTTAGCCCAGAACTCCTCGCTCGTCGCGGGAAGCCTGTTCTCACCAAATTGCCTGACAAGGGCAAAGTCAAGGTCTACCTTGGACTTTACCTTCTTCCAGCCGTCAATGAACAGCACCTGAATCGCCTGTACCGCCTTGCGCGTCACGGCCAATTCGCCGATGTACGCATCAATCTGCTCCAGACTGGTCAAGCCGCCGTCATCTGAGCCACGCCGGACAACGATATTTCCGATTTTCCCGGTGTTGTCGTCCATTCTGACATACACCTCCGGCCGGTACTTGAAGTCCCCAGTTTGGAAGATGTGAATGGCGTGGCGGCCGCTGCCATCACAGGCATCGTTGCAGCAGACGGTAAAGCGGCCATCGTCGCTATTCCACTTATACCAGTCCCGCAGGCCATCCAAGTTTGTCTCCTGGCGCTCTACATATTCCAGCGTGAACCCATACTGCGTCGTGGTATCCTGTACATGGTGTTTTCTGCCCATAAAAAACTCCTTTCTCCTCATTGCCCGGCCGTACAGAAGAAGTCATCTTCTGAAAATTCGGTGGCATCATACTCCGCAAATGCGGTCTCATCCGAAACCAGCTCATCCGCATCAGCCAGCTCGCCGTAAGACGGTGAACCCTGCTCGCAGAGCATATGCTGCTTCAGTTCAATGAGTTGTTCCCTCGTCAATTCATGAACGGTCATAGTCAGTCCCTCCATCACAATGAAATTTTTGCGACTTCCTCTTCAGTGAGGCCAATCGTGCCCATGAGTGTGTCGTTTAAGAACTCCCGGCGTTCATCCAGGTCAACAATCCGCTCCGCATACTGGAGGATGTTGTCAATGAGACGCATGGCGTCGCCGCCGATGTTGAAGTTCTTACTGACAAATTCCAAAAACTCTTCTCTATTCATAATTCAGTTCCTCCTTACTCCTCCGGGAAGTACCCGGAAATCAAGCTGTCACCCCGCTTGTTATGAAAATCATGAAAATTGGACGGAGCGTCTACCGGCTTGACATATGTCAGTATCTCTGCCTCCCCAAACCGGCTTACATCGTAGACTTTGTACTCGCAGCCGGTAATGTTGCGATTACCCATCATTTCGATGATTTGCTGTCCCGTAAACATCCCGCAATCAATAGAATTGTCGGGGCTCTTGCATTGCACCAAAAATTTCAAATTTACCGCTCCTTCCGCTTATTCAACTCTGTCATGTAGAAATCCACTTCCCTCTGTGTGATAGGCGGATTCGTGGGCTTCAGATGCTCATTGAACCGGCCGGTATACCCATAAGGGCAGGGCGTCGTACAGCTACTGCAGGTCGTGCAGGGAAGAATCGGCTTCCCACAGCGTGGGCATCTGGAGATACCCTTCGCTCGTATAACGACCTCGCTTTCGCAGTTCGGACACTCCTCCAGGGTATAGTCCTCAAAGCGAAGCAGGTGGCTGTCCCTCTTGACTGGAGGTTGTGTGAAGCTCGCGGCCATATCGACATTGACGACCGCCGGAGCCTCATCCCCCTCATACGGGAAATCATCCTCTGCCTCGACCCCTTCGAAACCATACTCAGCCATTTCTTCACAGGTGAATCCCATACGTTCCAGGCTGTCTGTGACATCCTCTGGCTCGTCCCCGGCATCCTGACACAGTGAGGTATATTCACTGAAGAGCCAATGCACTGACTCTTTTCCGAATTCTTCATCACCTGCAAAGGTGAGGTCTGCCGCTTTCCCAGGAATATCAATGACCCCAAGCCGCAGCAGTGCCTCAGACGAGAAACCATGCTCTTTCAGGTCAAGCAGGATTTCATCCATGGAATCGCCGTAGTCGATGCGGATGGCCGAATAGGCACTGACAAGGTTTTTGATTTTCTTCTGACTGGTCATGCCTTTTCATCTCCTTGACATGGAACTGTACTATGCTGGAGCAGAACATCCAGAGCCTGCTTATACACATACGTATAGGCAACATCCACATAGCCATATAACTCCGAGCAATACTGCTCAAAGGTGCGACCGGCCAGCTCCTGTTCTTGGTTCTTGGCCCCGCTCAGCTTGTACTGACCCAATCCCTTGGGACAGGCTGCTTCTGCGATGATTTTGACATCTTCGACAGTATACGGGGTAAAGGAACCTCTGCCCTGCAAGCTGCGGAACCGATACAGGATGGTCCTCAGAGCCTTGGGGCAGAAACTGGCTGCCTTTTTAGCGAAGGCGAGGTCAAAATACTCGTCAGGGATAAACTCGACTTCCGTATCCCGGCAGGCTTCCAGAACCACATGGCAGAGTGTCTTCGTGCGCTTTGGCCTACGGAGTTCTCTCAGAGACCCCCGATGGTTTTTCAAAGCCACGCTTAGCAGTTCTTCCGTGTAGAACCGAGTAGAAACCTCCTTGAGGTAATGGACAGCAGGCCCGGGAGCCTGCATAGCTTGCAATGCCTCGTCGTAGGTCTGCCAGCGCTTTTCCGGTAACATCATTTATTCCCCCTTTGTTCACTGAAGGAGCAGCTCATTGACTGCTTCCTCAAAAATTTCTTTTCTGTAATTGATGTACTCCTCGCTGGCCGTATTGATACGCCGGTTTTCGGATACCTCGTAGCCACCGGGGCAATCCAACTGCCTCCAGTCGCAGGTTCCGAAGTTAGCGCACTCCAGCCAAGGAAGGAGTTGTGTTCCATCCATAGCCTCGAAGCACCCCATGTTATCCTCAGTCGAGAAGAACTCATGAACAGAGGTTTTACAGCGGTGCTCTGCGGCTCGATAGAGTGCCCATCCTTCTGGGTCGAGGCTGTCCTTGATGTTCTCATAGACTGCCTGGTATTGACCCTTGGCGACGAGTTGCAGGTTCTGGACTAAGCACTGATGCCTTGCCTGAGCCCCTGCTAGTTCCGCTTCCGCATGTTTCAGGCGGTCCAGAGCGGTATCGCGCTGATGCTCTGCCACGCTCAGGGATGTCCGAAGGTTATGGACGATGTAGTTTTCCGGTTCAGAAGCGGGAAATAACCGCCTCCGCAGTTGATTGACGCATTCCATGTAAAAATCTCCTTTGCAAAAAAAATATAAAAAAAGACAGCCCTCCGTTTTTCGGATAGGCTGTCTTGAGTCTTTGCCAATATGTACAAGTGGTGTGTATACTTCCTTGATTTGTGAAATTATTATATCACGTATTCCAAAGCGGGTCAATTTGGCCCACAAGGAGTTGCTCCTTGACACTCAGCTCAGATTTGAAAGATTGGACGAGAGTGCCACCTGGAACAACTCTATCCCGTGCTTATTTTCCCTGGCCATCCCACCGCTGACAGTCTCGGTCACATAAACTGTGCAGTCCAATTCCGGTTCATTTCCATCCACAGCGGTAGTCCCCTCTATGAGTTCACATCTATTATTAGACCAGGCCCAACAGTCTGCAAAGGCATAGTGTTTATTTTCGGCTATGACCTCCATAGAGGCACCTTCTTCAAATCTGCTTTTCCAAAATCCAGTCCAGCAGGTCTTCATATCCTTTTTGACCGGCGGCCACATCCAGGATGACGGTATACAGGTCTTTTTGCGTATACCGCAGCGAAACCCCATTCAGGGCAAGCATGACCAGCATAGCATGAGCACCGATTCGCTTGTTGCCGTCAATCATGGCGTGATTCTTTATAAGCCCATAACCCAGTCTGGCCGCCTTTGCCTGTATAGACGGATACAGTTCGTGTTCGCCGAACGCCTGGAACGGGGCCTCTACCGCCGATTCCAGCAGGCCCATGTCCCGGATGCCGTGACTTCCTCCAGTCTGCTGGATAAGCTGCTCGTGCAGTTTTATAACTTGTGCTGCTGTTAGCCGAATCATTGCGCCAGTACCTCATAGGCTTCCCGGTTCTCTTCAATGAGTTTTTGAGAGATAGCCAGTACATCTTCGTCCGGGGCCTCCGCATCCGCTTCTGCCTTGCTAAAATCGATGACCAGGTATCTCGGAGCGTTGTTTTTCATAATGACCACAGAACCCAGTTCGTCGACCTTCCTGGCCACCTTGGAGAAATTCTGATTGGCCTCTGTTATAGAGAAGATAGCATTTGTGTCAATCTTCAATGTCATCACCTCGATTATATTATATCACATTATAGGATAAATTCAACCTATTTTATAAGGAAAAAGGACCAGAGGGGAAATTCCCTCTGGCCCTGTGCGGTTATGTGCTGCTGCCGAATCCCTTCAAGAACTCGGACACTTCCAGTGCTTGGCCAAACATGGCGTTCGGGACCACGATGTCAAGCTGATGCTTGGCTCTAGTGGCTCCCACATAGAACAGTCTGGCCTCCTCTTCTTCGTCCTTCTCCTCCTTGGTGTTGCTGATAGTAGGCAGAACGCCGTTGAACACATCCACCAGCACTACCTGGTCGAACTCCAGGCCCTTGCTGGAATGGATGGTAGAAAGCGTCACATTGGAGTCCGGGTCGCCCTGATAGTCCCGAATTCGGTCAATAGCGGTCAGGAACTCATCAACGGTCTTATACTCCATGGCCACGAGCTTCAGGATATTGACCTTCAGCATGAGCGAAGACTCGGAGGCTCCTTCATCAATTTTCCGCTGGAGCCAGTTATCCATGTATCCAATGTTCCAGAGGATACTGTCAATACCGTCCAGCGGGGACATCTTCGGGAGTTCATCCATGTACCGGAGGATTTGCCGTGACTGCGCAGAAATCCGGCCATAATGGGTCAGAGGAATCATCGCGGAACGGCAAGGCTGCCTCGCCATCGTCTCTTCAATGGACTGAACCACTGAGGATTTGAGGTAGAGCCCCAACTTGTAGTAGAGCTGCCGGAAGAGCTGGAGATTGGTCTGGTCCTTGGCGAAACGGAAGAAGGTCAGGATATCACTGACCACGAAGTTGGTCAGGAAGATACCGGCCGCATCCCGGGTACGGACACCCAGCCCCGCCTTCTGCAGCAGATTGATGATGGGGATAGCTGAGTAGTTGTTCCGATAGAGAATCGCCAGAGTGTGGTCCTTGGTGGCCAGAGCCTTTCTGATGGCGTCAAAAACCATATGAGGCTGCGACTTCATGTCCTGCAGAGGGACGAAGTTGATTTTGCCCTCTTCCGTGGAATTCGGGTGCATGTTCTTATCATGGCGTTCCTTATTCCGCTTGATGAACTGGTTGGCGGCCAGAACGATTTTCTGGTCACTGCGGAAGTTCGTCTCCATGTAGATGATGCTGGCGTTGTTGTAGTCGGACTCGAAACTGAGCAGGGCCTCCGGGTAAGCGCCTCGGGAGCCGTAGATGCTTTGGTCTTCGTCGCCGACCATGAAGATGTTGCCGTCCTTCCCCACCAGCTTCTGGACAATGCGGTGCTGTACCAGAGAGGTGTCCTGTGCCTCATCCAGGCTGATATAGCGGTACTGCTTCTTTGCCCGGGCCAGGATGTCCGGGTATGTATCCAGCAGTTCGTTGGCCATCAGAAGCTGGTCGTCGAAATCCATGAGGCCGTTGTCGGTCAAATGGGCCTTGTACTTATGGTAGAACTGGTAGAAGTCGATACCTTCCTCCTCAATCTGCTTGATTTGGTCGTTTTCCATCAGTTCGTTCTTGACCTTCCCGATGCTCTGTGCCAGGGACTTGATGGTCGAGTCGCTGGGATAATCCCTCATCATCGTCCGGGCGATGTCCCGGATAATGGGCTCATTGTTGGGCACCAGTTCAGGAATCGTAATGTGCTTTTCCCGGGCACAGGTCTTGATGACCGACAGGCAAAAGCTGTTGATAGTCGAGAAGTGCGGCACAAAGCCGTTGACCTCCCCGAACTTCTTGATAAACCGCTCCTTCATCTCCCGGGCCGCCGCCTTCGTGAAGGTGATGGTCAGGATATTACGCGGGTCGATGCCCACCACATGGAGCAAATAGCCGGTACGGGCCACGATGACCGTGGTCTTCCCGCTCCCCGGCACAGCCAGCAGCAAAGTGGCTCCATTCACTCTCTGTACAGCGGTGGCCTGCTGGTCATTCAAACGCACGTGGTACTTAGCGCAGAATTCTTTATAATCCACTGGAGCTTCCCTCCTTTTTCAAATTTGTCGTACATTCTCTCCAATAGCAATAGAGACATCCATGCGAACACGGATGTTTGTGACTCAGTAGTTCTACCTTCCCGGAGTAGCACATGCAGTGCTCCCGCTGGTAGCCCATGGAGTCGGCGTCGCTCGCATCCAGGCCCAGTAGTTCCAGGTCATAGGCCGAGACACATCCGCAGCGGATAGGATACCGCAGATATGGTTCCGCGCAGGACTCAATCCGCAGGTCTCTTGCCTGTTGGCCCAGCCCCTGCCAGTATGCGGCGGCTTCGCGGAGCATTGCATCCGCTTCGGACAACTGCGCTCTGCTGGCAAACTGGTTTTCACCATAGGGCAACGGAAGTCCTGTTGCACGGAAGCGGTTCCTGACATGCCTGTACATGTCTAGGACGCTGACCCGATACCGCCGGAAGCCGTCATCCATGCAGGTCTCGATAACCCGCAGCGCTTTGACCAGGCCCTTCTCTGTTGGGATGAGCGGGTCCACCCGGATAACGATTTTCTCCTGTGGGAAACCGCTATCCACTAGAGCCTGGACCGCCTCGAACTGCTCGTCCGGTGTCGGAACGCAAGGTTCTAGGACGCTCCCGCCATAGCCGGTCAGAGTAGCATGGACAATGAGCTTTCTCTGGTGCTCCAGCACTGCGTCAAGGAGACCGTGTGTAATTTGCTTTGTGATAACGACTGCACCGTCCACTGTGTCCATCTTTTGGACCCAGTTCAGGTCGATACCGGCATCACCGGCCTCCGTGACTCCTATCCGATACTTTGCCACTTTTACTTATCTCCTTTTTGGGCCTTGCTGGACCAACTCAAAATCTGTGTGACCGCATCGATTGCAGGCTAATTTTGTGCCTCCGGCCAGCAAGTATTTTATCAACTTGGTTTTCCGATAGAACTTCCACTGGACCCCGCAGTGCTTACAGGTCAGCACATATTTGGCCTTGTCCTCGCGCTGGCTCCGTACTTCGGTCGGGGTAGACGTGAGCCGATTTGGATTACACCCCACTTCCAGGCAAACCGCTTTCCAGACTTCATCGTGTACATGTCGTTCTGTCGGATGCCGCAGTTTGACTACCGCATGGGCATATTCGTGCCGCGCAGTGTCATAGAACAGGTCCTCAGGTTCGCTGAAAATGAAATCCGACAGCCGGATTTCCTTCACGGTACGCCCGAAGCATACGCAACACCCCCGTTGCACCCTGGCCCGTTTTGAGATTTTTACTGGAATTTGTGAGGTGTCGACTCCACAAATCCCGTCCAGACGATGATATTCACGCCGGACATCCTCAAGCGTGAACATGAGCGTCGCCCTCCTTTGCGGATGGCTGCCTGGCGATTTTGAGTGCGGTGCGGCGTACCGTTGTGACCACATCCCACTTATCGCCCAGCATATCCAGAATGACCAGAACCTTTTTGTCCGTCGGCTTCGGTGTCCGTATGACTGTGCCCATCGTGAAAACCAGACCATTATAGTCTTGAATCCACAGATAGGCAGCCTCTCCATGCACGAGGACACGGGTTCCTTCTCTGAGCTGGTCAGCCTCGTTCTTGCTTTTACTCATACTGCTTCCTCCTTGATGGTGATGTTTGTGTATATAGAAAAGCGGCTTCCGTTTTTCATAAAACGAAAGCCGCTGGAATCTTCATATGCGATTTTTGCAATGATACTTCCTCAAATACTGGGATTATTATACCATCTCCCACCGGATGAGTCAATTTTGGGCATCGAGAGGTCCTCCTGCAGGACCATATCTTTGGGAAATTTGTCACGGAAGATACATTCCTGCTTTACCAGGTTTTTCAGTTCATTGTTGTAACGGCTCTCCATAATGCCCTTCTGATATTTTACTTCCCAGCCGTTCTTATTCGCAATCAGCGGCCGGGCAAGATATTTGATGAACGCATCATCCATATGGGGCGGCGTCCACCAGCCGGAGCGGCAGATGTATACCAGGTCATAGCCGGTTTTGGGAAGCTCTGAGAGTGAAATCACCTGGGTCATATTATCTGCCAATTCACTATCAGGCTGGTTGACCCAGTATGCGGCATCTACGGTGCCATCATTCAGAAGCCAGCGCAACCAATTTCCGCAGTGGACCCCCTCACCGACGTCAAAGGTGTCGTGATGAAAGTCCACGTTGTATAATTCCATCACACTTCCATCCCAGTTTTCATTGATAAAGTCGTAGGCATGGGCATGGCTGTCTGCCACCATATAGCAGATATCCCCCTGGGCCATGACGATATTATGGATTGCCTGGAGAGGCTTTTTCAGCAGCTCGACCTGCATCAGGCTGTTCTTCTCGTTGCCTGCCCTTTTCGTGGCGATTTTGGAGTGCGCATACGCTCCAGCCCACACGAAGGTATTCAGTGTATCACTCATTTCACGGCCGCCATCGGGGAAATATAACGCACGCTGAAGCGCCGTGGGATTTACGAAGTAGTCAAAGTCAATCGACAGGATACGCAACTCTCTCACCTCGAAAACATTATACCACATAATGATGAATTATTCAATATTTTTCTCCTTTAGCAGTTGAGTGATTTGCTACTATGTGGTACAATAAGCTATCATAGGCTTTAGCAAGTGATATGGAAAACGTTCATTGGGAGGGAGGGTTTGTGTGCAGTTTGAAAACAAATCTACCGACTTCGTTGGAAAGTATCTGAAGCGTGTCCAGAAGCGAATTGCCGGGAAGCCACTGGAAGTTCAGTTAATCATGGACCGCACTTTCGGCACGGCAACCTGGGTCCTTCAACTCATAGAGAATGTCCCCTTTCAGAAACTCACGGCCGGGACTTATGCTATCAGCGCGGCCCTCCCACAGAAAGTTCTGACCCGCCAAATCGAAGGGCAGTTGGAATTGGCTGGAGCCAATGAGGAAAAGTTCGTCTTGGGTCTCCATGCATTTTATAACAACCTGAGCGCACTTATCAAGAAGAATCACATGGAGCGCGAGTTCTGCGCTTTTGCGGGCCAGCTAATGCGCCTCCAATACGAGAGTTCTCCTGTGGTGGAGAAGGACATTCGGACTGCCTATGTCAATCTGATGTTGCAGACACTGGAGTACCTCCGGCCGGACAAATTCGACTTGGAGTGCTGCGTGTATGGCGTATCCACAGCCGGAGCGTGGCTGACTGGCCCCTGCCCCTTCCCATATAGTGACCGGCCAGCCAACGAACTGAACCAGAAGATACTTGGCGGCTGGCGGCCCAGAGACCCATTTGAGCAGGAGCAGGTCGTCAAGAACCTCTATGCAAAGTATGGCATGAACATCCAGTCCCTGGACGACATTTCTACGCTGGAACAGGTGCAGCGCATTCATATCAACTCCCTAGCGGCCATGCTCCCGCTGATAAATGAGTACACCTTCGACATCGTGCCGGAGAAGACCTTTGATACCGTCAAGGTCCCTTTTCAAAATCTACATGTACTTCTGGATGCGGAGTTGGTTTCGACACAACTCAAAGAAAACTGCGGCCAACTTCCACCCAATGGGGTGTTTTTTGAGATAGATGACCCGACGGAGGAACTGACAGGGGTATTGCTCAAAGAGACTGAATTTCAGGGCCGCAAATACTGCCTCTATCGGGTGGATACCCCTTTTGGAAGCCTTGACGGATATTATGATGTAGAGGCAACATTTTTCTATTCGGTCACAATTGAGTCAGATTTTATTCTGCCCTACACATATCTCCGGGACCTGATTGTGATGCTGTATGCCTCCCAGGTCCTAGACAGCGTTTGCCTCGCTCCGTGTTCCGTCATTCAGAGCGGATACCCTGTTGGGATAAAGGCGGTCCCGCAGGCAGGTCAACGCCGAGATACCTACCATAAGACTGCCGCTGCGGAGCCAGGGCCCGTAGAGAAGGAACTTCCCCCTCTCCCAGAACTTCCAATACCAAAAGGAAGGGGCTTTCGCTATCAGGCCGAGTTTCCTGAGCAGAGTGAAATTTATGTATCGAGTATTATTGGATAAAAAAGCCAGCCTGCGCCCATACAATATGGACGCAGGCCATTTTTAGCATTCTTTCTTGCTTAATACTAGGTGAATAGACACAGTATTTCTGTTTGTCCAATTTACCGGAGAACATGAGAAAAAGCCTGCGGCAGGATTTTAGAGCCGCAGGCTGTTTTCATACATATGGGCTTCTTGCCAAAAATTGCTCAAATGTGCAGGCCGGAGTATCCGCCTTCTGGAGGAAGTCTCGGACCAGATGCTCCGCATCGTGGTCGATTTCGAACACATCTGCTCCCCTTCTGAGCGCCTCCCGTTTGAGCTGCACAGAGATGTTGGTGTAGTAGGATGTTCCCACTATCAGGAAAAAGTCCCCCTCCCTCAACTGGAACACCCAGTTGTGAGCCACTTCGTACAGCGGTGCCGGGTCGTCATAGAGCACGATGTCCGGCAGAGTACCGTGGATAGCCAGAATGTGGCGGCTCCTGGCCCTCTGGTGAAGCCCGTCGACATTCATAGTAATGACCGGAACATCATACTCTGCGAGGGCGAGATGAGCGTCATTGGGAGCAGCGGCATCACATGCCGCCTGCATCTCAGCGATGACCTCCCTATACTCCGCCGGGTGCTGGATAGCATAACTGCGGGTGAGGCAGTCCCGGATACCCGGCTGTTCAGCAAATGTGGGGACATCGGATGCCTGGGAGATACCGGCCCCTGTAAAAGCCAGAATCATACTGCATCACCCTCACTCAGCGGCGGCCGGGTCTTCCTCCCGAATGGTGTATGTTCCATAGGGAAGCGACCCGTCGACTGTGACCTTTCCATCCTTCGTCGTGCCGGTGGCCGCCACTTTCCCGCTGCTGTCACGAAGATTGTATGTGACCGGCTTACGGAGCTGATGGACGATGGCGGCGACCGCGCCGCCGATAGCAATGCCCACAAGGACAGTAAATGCTCGCTTATGCTTCATAGCAGAAAACCTCCTATCGAAATTTTAGTGTCCTTCTGAGAGAAGGGCCAAAGCCATCTTATACTTTTCGCCCAGTCTGGCAGCATCCCGAGGCGAGATAGGCTTTCCCCCGGAGAATCGGCTCATGTCCGAGTTGTGCCGGATGTCAGCCATTTTGACCTTCTTGGCCACCGGGTCATCCCGTAGGCCGATGATGTAGTCAGCATAGGACACCCCAGTCTGGTGGGTGAGCTTCCGCAGCGGTTCCATGACCTCTGGGGGAAACTCCCCGGCCAGGTCGTCCAGCGACACATCGGTATCCTCCGCCACATCGTGGAGCAGGGCCACACAGGTCGAGATTTCATCCGTCATCTGCTCGGCTAGATGGAATGGATGGAAGATGTACGGGAGTCCCGCTTTGTCGACCTGCCCCTGATGGGCCTCATAAGCAATCTGTATTGCCTTGTTAGTTAAAACGGTATATATCATAACTGGTCCTCTCTATCAAGCAGCCTGGCTCTCCCCTGTCGCATAGTCGATGATGACGCCGGGCTGGTTGTTGTAGCAGTAGACATTGAAGCAAATACCCTCGCCGTCGTCCTCAACCGATAGGGCCTCCATGAGGACGCCCCGGGCCACCAGTTCGTCGTCCTGGAAGATAGGAGTCACACGGTAGAGCACATGGTTATCTGTTTCCTCCACATAGTCGGCGACCATGTTCTCGAACGGGAGCATCCCCTCTACATTGAGGTATCTGGTGCCTGTGATGAGGTTCTGTTCGTTGGCATTCTCCGCTGTGAGCTGATACCCCAGCAGATGGCAGCGGTTGTACAGGTACTTGCCGCTGATAAAATCATACTTGACAGTGTGCCAGCCGGTCGGCTTCACCTGGCCGATTTCGCCCCGGTCCTCGGTGGGCATCAGTTCCTGACACACATTGGCGTATGCGACGCCGCAGCGGCCCAGGTCATCCAACTCAGAATAGGTCTCAAACGCCTCCGTGGTCAGGTCATCTTTTGTAAAGTACGGGATATTGTCATTCACTGTAACATAAGGACTGTCGCTGAACTCGGGGATGTCGTCCAAGGATACAGCGCTGGTGCTCTGCCCGGCGCTCTGGGATGTACCTTCGTTCCAGGCATCCGTGGCGTCCTGAATCGCTCCATCCAGCAGACCGGAGGCCCCATCCACGATATCCTCGACCGGAATATCGCTGAGCCCATCATAGATATCGCCCAGAGTGGCCTCCCCGCCGCACCCGGCAAGGGAAAAGGTGAGAAGCAGGGCGGTGCCAATCGCTAAAATTTTCTGTCTAAGCACGGTGGTATACCTCCATAGTGATTTTTTCGTGAGATTTCCCGGGGAATTCCTCTTGGCTTGTCAGCTTCCAGTTGCCCCCGGAAAAGAATGCCTCGCGGTCAAAGAGCGTGTCTGCCGGATATGTTCGGTTCCAACGGAAGAGAATTAGCCTGTCTGCGGCGTCAGGCCGCAGTTCTCCAACGGTATCCTCCAACCAGCAGGTGCCTTTTTCCTCAGTAATCGGGTGGTCGCAGATATGGGCTACGCATGAGGGGATATTTTCCTGTGGCAGGAGGCGGAGGGTATATGGGGTGATATTCAGCGGGCCGTACTCGGCGGCGAGTTTCAGGATACGGTCTGTGACGGCCGCATCCCGGCTGACCCGGCGGTGATTGAACATCACCCCTCCCCTATCCTCCAAGCAGATGACGCAGGTCATGCCCGGCCACCATAGATGTCGGGGTACTTGTCGTCCTGGGCGGCGTCCAGCAGATTGAGTGCGCCCATCAGAGCAAATCCGACCGCAAACCCGTACTGCAGGCTGCTCTTCTTTTTGATGGCCAAAGCCAGGGATGCGGCTGCCGCAAGCATATCCAAGCCGCCCAGAACCAGCTTGTAGGTTTTCATGTTTCGTTGTCCTCCTTGTCCTGCGGGAAATCCGCGAATCCAGTCATCAGCTTCCAGTTCTCCACCAGGAAATTGAAATCCTGCATGATGCCGGAGAGCTGGTCCGTGACCATCTGGGTAAATTGGCTTCTGGTTTCTGCGGAAGTGTTCAGCTTCCACGCCTCATCGAACAGGCACTGAAGTGTTTTGGTGCTTTGGTCGAATGGGCATTCCTCCGGCCGCTCCAACGGCTTGATGGTAGCCAGTAGGCTCATGCCCAGTTCCCCGTTGTCAGTCGCGGCGGCATAGGCCCGGAGCGCCTTGACGGCGGCGGGGTCTTCCTGCGGGTTCAGGATATAGCAGTTGGGACCGAACTTTCCGTTCTTGATTTCCCTTGCAAGCAGCTCACGTTGCGTCTCCATGTCAGTTTCCTCCGCCTGCTCCCTGGTGGCCACACGGCAATAACAGGCGACCCGCAGGTCCTTCCTGGGCGCTTCATCCCCCCAATCAATAGCCTGACCGCACTGGCCGCAGAAATGGTTGCGGTTTCCGTCCTCGTTCCACAGGTATTCACCGCTTCCGCAGGATGGACAGGCCAGGATGCTGCGGTCTCCATCTGGATACGGGCTTCTCGGGACAGTGCTCATTTCAGTTCCTCCTTCCGCCGCTCGGGCAATTTGCAAATGTAAACGTGCAGATAGTTGTTATTGCAGTCAAAGAACACCTCGTTAAGGATGCCATAAACCGTGTTCCAATCGCCTCCGGCCAGGCCGCATCCCAACCCATAGGGGATTGCAATAGAGACTGGCGTTTTTGTACCAAGATAATCTTTGAAATGGCTTTCCGCATACGCCCTTACTTGACAAAGACTTTTATGGAGGTGCGGATATGAGGTATATTGCCTATCGCGGCCATAGTCGTCTTGGGCAAAGCAGTTGCAGATAACGGGACCATTATCTGGTGTCACATAGGGAAACATTGTGCCCAGTGCCTGTACACCCTTGTTCCGACAGATTTCTACATATGGCGCATAGATACCGGGCCATTTCGCCCGAATTTGCCTTGCCAGACCAGCACCCATCACGCCCTTACAGTTGACCTGCTGGACGATAAAGGTCGGAGCCGGATGGGATATTTCGAGGATATTGCCTTGATAAATCGGCAGTTTGCGAATGCAACTTTCAGGTTTCATTTACCCGCCTTCTTTCCCAATCTCATCGGAAACCCACAGTTTGGACAGAAATGATATCCATAGACCGGAACGGAATTGCCGCACTCACTGCACTCCCACGGGTCCTCCCCTGCCACATCCCGGCGTATCCAGTGACCGAAATTTTGCTCATGCTGCCGGACTGACGGAACTATGTCCAGCAGACGGAGGAAATCCCTTGGCGCATAGACGGTCGAATCCATACAGCCAGTATAGGCTTCTCTTACGGCCAACTGGACGGCTTCCCTGCTGAGCCAGTCTGGCGGAAGTTCTGCCGCCGGACACATCTCTATCGCAGCCCGGGCCTCTCCGCAGGGGATGACCTCATCCCCCGCGAAGTAGGCGGCCGCGACCCTCCGAAGGATGAGGTCATCCCGCTCCATTACTTACCACTCCCCGCTCTTTGTAATATTTGGCGAACCGCTTTGCCTGATATGGCGTGATTTGCCGCACCCCCTTCGCCAGCTTCCATTCGCTCAGCCGCAGCGGCCAATCCGGGTCCTGGGTAATGGTGCTGTCCACGGCATCCAGGTTCGCTTTTTCCTCCGCTTCCCGCTTCCGAATGAAGTCCAGGGCCGTCTTGATGTACTTGATGGCATAGGCGTAGGTCACTTCCTTACTGCCCACCGTCCATCCACCCAGGTTCTTGGTGGTCACAGCCCACTCCAGCCAAACACTGTTGAGGTAGGTCAGATTGATATATTCTTCCGGCTGTAGTTCAAAATTTGAACGAGCATCAGCGTAGCTGAACATTTTCGGCACAGAGACATAGACATGCTGTCTACGGTAATCGAACACATCGATAATTTGGTCCTGCTCATCTGGCGGGACCTCGGAACCATCCTCGTTGTGGAGCGGCTCATACCTGTCAGTGTACTCGACGAACTCCCGCCAAGTGGGCTTCGCGTCTGGGTTCTTCTGGAGTTCGAAGTACCCAGGCGGCACCAGGCGCTTGAAACGTGTCTTGCTGACAGGTTCATCATATTCAACCAGATTGGCGGGATATATTTTGCAGTCATCCACATGGCAGTCATGGGTCCGGTTTCGGTCGCCTCTGCCGCGCACATTGTCCCAGCGGGGGCTGTAGTTTCCGCCCCAGGAGCTACGCTCTGGGATAAGGTGCTGGACTGTCAATAGCATATCACCTTCTGTGACCCGTTCATTGGACTTTTCAACGATTTCGTTGAAGGAACCAAAGCGGTTGTCTACCAGCCATTTGTCCGCCACAGAGTAGATGACATACTCCGAGGGCTTATTCAGCGCCACGCCCTCCGGGAGCGGGAGCATATCGGTGTGCTCCACGATGCCCTGCAGGATGTTGTAAACGAAGGAGCGGGAGACCAGCCCATCCACCAGGCGGCGACGCTCAGCTTTTTGTTGTTGCTCGTACCACTCACGCTCCGATTCAAACATGAATTCTGGTTCTTCTCCCGGCGTCACTTCCGTGACCACCTTGGAGATAAGCAGGTCATCCTCGATATGAACTCTATCCTCTTCCGTCCAACCCAGATACAGGTTCTCCCCATTTCGGATGATGATGCCCACGGTCTTCCCGTGGTAATACTCATAGTTCTTGAAGAGATTCGTATAGAGGCGGATGTTGTCCCTTCCCTGCTGTGTGCCGGTACGGCTCAGGCGGACTAGGACAACGCAACGCTCGTTGGGAGCGAAGGTATCCAAGGCCAGCGGCGAGTGCCGGAGGAACTGTTCAAACAGGTCCAGTCTCTCCCACTGGATTTCGTAGAGAGACGCTAGGCGGCCCAGGTCTTCATCCAGGAACCGGAGTTTCTGATGAATGACGATAGGCTCGGTGATAGGGGCATTTCGGCCGGACCGGATGCGGGCAAACTGGACGACCTCTCCGGCGAAGCAGCGGATGGCATAGATTTGAGAGTCCAGCAGATAGATTTGGTTTTCCATCTGTTCCTTCATCTGCTCCATATACCGCTTCTTCTGTTCCAGTTCTGCCATGAGCGCGGACTTCTTGGCATCCAGTTCCGCCTGGATACGTTCCAGTTCCATGCGGAGTTCTGCCAGTTCTCCGGTCTTGGCCTCCCGAGTATCTTTCATTTCCTGCTCGATATCCGCAATCGCTTGATTCTGGTCGTCCAGACTTTTCTTGAGGTCCGCACCTGTTAGACTGGCCTCGACCTCTGCGGAGACCAGAGATTGGATATCGCCGTCTTCCTGAGATATGCCGACACCGAGTTGCTTTCGTACCTGGAGCGGGGTCATAGCGGAATAGTCCTTCGGTGGGATGTACTCCAGATACTTTTCCGGCTCCGGCACAATGATACCGGAGCTGGGGTTCCCGAGATACAGAAAGGCATACTCCCCATCCGCCCAAAAGCCGACATTGGGGGTCTGGCCGAACTCTGCGCAATAGTTATAGAACTTCTGCAGGCGCTCACTGAGGGCTGAGCGCTGCATGGCCCACTTCTCTTCTTTGCTGGGACCCAAATTGGTCGCCCAGTCCGGTTTCGAGAGCACATAGCCTGTCACCTGAAAGGACGCGCTTATAACGTCCTGTATGGCGTCAGAGCGGCCGTGCGGTAACTGACCCTTACGGACGGCCAGAAGACGGTCACAGGTCTCCCCAGCGGCCTCTGCGCTGAGATTTTCGAGCCATGCCGTCAGAACTTTGATATTGGTGAACCTTGCGGTCCCATTTGTGTTGAATTTTCTCTCCATCGTCATCCCCCTCTTGGCTGACGCACACAGGTCTCGTCTTTTTTGAGGATGAGGTCTAATCGGCCTCATCCTTTGTGGCGTTGTATTCTCTGGTAACAGTAACGGAGTACGAGAACATTTTGCCGCAGTGCTCACACTGAGTAGAGCACATGAAAGCCGTAATTTCGTCTGGCTCGTGGCCGTACTGTTCCTGCCCGCAATAGGGGCAAATCAGTGTTTCATCCATGGATTGTACCCCCCTTGCTCACTGAAGCATCCCATCTGTGTAGACTCCTGCCACTCCGGCGTCAAAGAGCATCTGTTGCGTTTCAGCGTCATTGACGGTGTGGACAAAAACTGGAGTGCCGGAGGCCACCAGGGTCTCAAGATACCCAGGGATGAGGTCTACCAGGTCGATAGGAAATGTAATGCCTGCCAGCGTATGACTGCTGGCGAAGGCCACCAGGGCATTGACATCTGCCTTTTCCGCCCAGGTCATCTGGTAGACCGTCAGGATGATGTTCTGAAAGCCCAGCGCGGATACCGCCTCATAGTCCTGGGTGTTGTAGATTTGGATGTAGAATCGGTCCCGCAACTGGGGATACCGCTCCGCAATCAGCTTCGCGCCCTCCGCACAGTTCTCTTTGATGTCGGTGACGATGACAACATCGTCGTGTTGAGTTATCCACTGGGTCAGGCTGTCGATAGTCATGGAGGTAAACCCATAGGAGCCGTTCACAGACTCAAACTCTTGGAGCGTCAGGGCCTCTTTGCCCAGGCTGTGGGCGTAATAGGCATCCCAATCATGGACGCAGACCAGTTGGCCGTCAGTCGTCCAAAAGAAATCCATCTCCATGGCCCGGTAGCCCCGTTGATAGGAGTAGTCCAGGGCCTCCAGGCTATTACTGCCAACAGCGCCAGCCGGAGTTACGCCACCGGCGTGGAGGATGTACTCAGTCCCGTGCTCCACAACATAGGCGGGCCCGGACTTGATGGCCGGGGCTTCCACGGCCGCCGCCGGGGTTGACTGGACCCCGGATAGGGCCAGTACAACCGCCAGCGCGAGGATAGCTGCTTTCAAAATGCGTCTCCCTCCCTGCCATCAATGGGTCTTCTGTTCCCGGCACTCGCTGATTTCCATGGAAATCAGAATGCTCTTGAACTCATCCTCGTCGCCAGAGTACTCCAGTGTATCGCCATCTTCCCGGTGAAGGACGGCGGAGTAGGTCTCGCTCTCCTCGTCAAAGGAGAATTGGCAGTCGTTCTCCACATAGCGGTCGATATCTTCCTGGGTGTCGCACTCCAGAAAGTCCGTATCCAGCATTGCAGCGCCACGGCAGTTCCCGCCGATAGGCCATGCCACATGCCCTACATAGTCCCAGGCCATGAATGTGGCCCGCACAATATGGACGCCCCTAAAGTTGGGGTCGTAATATTTCAGCATTTTTCTTCCTCGCTTTCAAAATCGGATAGGTTTCGCGTGTTCCACATGGTGTTGTTCTTCTCTGCGTCCAGAAACCCATACTGGGAGTCCTCGGCACACCAGATGAGCGGACACGCTGTAACCGGGTGCAGCCAGTACCAGTGGCCGAGGAAGCGTTTGTGTTCCAAATTGGACTTGCAGAAGGGGCACGGCAGGAGAATACCGGCTTGGGCCAACCGCCCTGCCGCCTCCTTATCGCCTTGAGTGGCCAACCGAACTTCCTCTGCCACAGGATACCCGCTGTCAGCGCCCATTTTTATTTCCTTTCCATTCAGCGGTCAGCCGCTCAAGCTGCTTGGACCAGCTCTCCAGGGTCTGCTGAAGTACGTAGACTTCAACCTTCCCCTTCAACGCCTTATCCCGCGTGGCGGTCAGCAGCTCAACTGCTGCTTTGAAGGTGTCATCTGCCGTCCGAACGCCGTCTTTGCAGTCACGGACCTTTTTGAGGTATTTGACCTCTTTCTGAAAAGCGTCCTTATCTCCCAGGTCGCTCTTGTAATAGTACTGCTTTCCGTGGGACTCCCAGTCGCAGTAGTCACAGACATACCGCCCTGGGCCACTGCTGCTCCAATCGTCATTCGGGACGATGCGGACATTCCCATTTCCACAGACTGGGCAGATGGGATGCTTCTCCCGGTAAAAGTCCGATGCCAACTGCCATCGCTGGATGATATCTACCTCGGTGGCGTCCTGCTTACGGACGACTGAGCACAGGATATCTACGAGTTTGGTTTCAGCGTCATCATCGCAGGAAACACCCTGGACTGCCTCACAGGTGTCGTCATCCAATGCAATGTGCTGGATGTCCATATGGAACACAAGGATAGGGATTTGCTCTCCACCCAGCCAAGTGAAAAGAACCAGGTCATTCCCCTGAACAGATGTGTCCAGCAGTGTCAGAGTGTCGAAGTCGCAGCACTGGTCCGGCTGTTCCTTTCCCAGCTCCTTGTAGAAGTCTGCGTGTGCATTGCAGACTGCACCACCGTATTCCCGCTCGGCGGACTCGAATAGCCGTTTGAAGTAATCGAGAACATCCCGGGCATTTGGCAACTGCTTGTTGTAGTCCGCGTGCAGCCATTTGACCTTCAGCCATCGGTTCAGCTCCTGGACAAGTCCGCCGACGGCAGTTTCTTTATTGAGCAACATTTCAGGATTCCTCCTTCCTCCTGTTTTCTAGCTCTCCCACAGTGTAGAGCGCATTTATTAACTGGTTATACCATTGAGTTGCGAAGTCGTCGTCAGCGATATTGTCCAGGTCCTTACTGGTCCTGATAATGCTCCACCAGCTCTCATTCCCCCATACGATGCGGGACAAGGCCGGGACGTATAGAGCCGGATTCTGATAAGGCATTACAAACAGCTCTTGGCTATCCGAGCGGGTGTATACGAAAGAGTCACAAACAAGTTCACCGAGGTAAATCCCCAGGTATGTCTTTTCATCCCCGCAGAGCTGAACCCGAACCAGCTTGCCAACCTGCCGCATTGGTGGCAAGCATTCCTTTATCTCAATCCCCTGCACAGTCAGTGGGAACTCCAGATACCGGCTCTTGAAGTCTGGGCACTCGCCCATGTCCTCTTTCATGGAAAAAGTATCTTGGTGGCCGAGCCTGCAGGAGAACTTCTGCTCCACATCGTAGTGGTGGTTCCTGCAACGGGCACATCTGGGCCTCTGTTTGGTATCCATTGGCGTACAGGTGCCAGCCTTCTGCACCGCATCCAGCCACCGGGCCGACTCTTCGAAGTCCTCCTGTGTAAGGCCGGTCGCTGTCCCACATTCCGGGCAGAATGACCAGTCGTCGGCAATGTGAGCGCCGCACTGGCCGCAGACATGCGGTGTGTGGTAGGTACTCATAAGGCCGGGGTATTGAGTGCTTAAGAGCTTAGGTGCTTCCATAGGACAGACCTCCCGTTTTCTGTAACAATATTATACCATATAATAATAAATTAGTCAATATTTTAAGGCTCCATGTGACTGCTATTTCACCGCCACGTCCAATAAACAGGCAGAAGGAGCAACGAGTGTTGCCGCAACTGCCTGGCAGCCAGGGAACTATCCGGCACTTCCGGCGAGTTGCGGCAATGCAATGAGAAGTCAGAGCACTACCTGGCACTGCCGGACAGTTATCGCCTCCCGCTGCCATATTATCCTCGATTTTTTCTTACATGTCAAAAGCCATGTACCCGGGAAGGTACATGGCTTTGAGCCTATCCGTATGGGATGAATGTCATGTCGTCCAGAGAGGTTATAACACAGAACTTCCTGTCAGGACCGGCCTGAAAGAGGAGAAACAACTTTCTGGAGTCGAAATCGGCAATACCTCGGTATGCCTCACATTCCGGGAGGCGGCGGCCGAACCTGTCGACCATGCCGCTGACCCGGACAGGCTTCCCAGGGAGAAGGATTTGTAGGCGGGTCTCGTCCAGCATATACTGCGCATACCAGTCTGGCCAAGGCAGCTCTTCCAGTACCGGACGAACCCGAAAAAGGATGAGACCTATCGCAAGCGTAGATAAGCTGAGAAAGAGCCGCCAGATATAGAACTGAGGGTCATCATCCGGTACACCCGCCATAATGTGAGCAATCATTCGCAGAAGGCAACCGGCCATGAACACGCCGCTTATGGACAGAAATGTGACCGCAGCAATCGTGAATACCCGGTTTCGCCTGTAAATTCGTGTGTCGTGATTGACCTTCTCCTTCGCAAAGCTCTCGGCCTTTTGCGATAACTCCGGCCGTTTTGTCCAGTAACAAATTGTCTGCACCTGCTCATCCCTCCTCCCTGCGGGTACTTTCCGAGTCTGACAGAAACTTTTGGCTATTCGTCCTCTGCGCCGCCCTCGTCCGAGGCGATGATAACGGAGCCATCGTTTCCGTAGGTGTATCCATTCTGACGGATGAATTCCCGAGCGGCCTCTTCGCTGTCAAAGTGTCCCAGGGTGAGGTTGTCCGCGTTATCTGCAAAGACCCAGTACGTCAAAATTGGGGTGCTCGCCTCGTCCTTGTAGAGCAAGACCTCCCTAAATCCCTGAGTCTTCCATCTCTCAATGGCTGCGGCCCTGTTATCTTCGTTGGCATTGTTGTACCGCCGGGCCATCTCATAGAGCACCGCATCCTCCACTACCCGCAGCATGGTATCGCTTTGCCCGCACTGCTTCCGAAAAATTCTGTCCAAAGCCCGGACAGTGCTTTCCGGCTTCAGCAGCGCAGTCCGCCGGAACTCTGTGAGGTCCGCGAACATCGCGGTCAGCTCGTAATCCGACACGTTGTCCATAATCTGGTCTATCCAGTGCTTTCTGTTTTCAATCTGCATATTCTATCCCCCCAGTGTGATGTCCCTCAGTCCTCTGTATCAGCAGTATACGACTGAATGCTTAGGAACTCAAGCACTCCGGTGTCGTCAAATTCCAGTTTCAGATACTTGGTGCAGGTCTCCTCCCCGTTCCCTGTATACAGGATGGTCGTACCGTCGTCGCTCACCGGCGTCCCCAGGGCTGCCAAAGCCTCGTCGTATGTAGAGATACCCAGCTCCACCGTTCCATCCGGTCCGCTGACCGCAACCTCACCGGCGGGATAGCTGTAGTTATAGCTGTCATCGAATACAAAGCCTACGACCTCGCACTCAGTCACAAACTGATTTTCGGCGTCGCTGTTATAGAAAATAGGCCGTGCGCCCCGGATATCGCCGTTCTTGTAGTACACTGCATCGTCCTCAGACGATTCACTGGTCTCCCCGGCGGGCACCAGGACCTTTTCAGCGTCCTCCGTCTTCACTGACTGGGACTCCCAACCCAGAAAGGTCAGGTCGTCATAGGAGAAAGCGAAGGAATAGCCCACGCCGCCGATGGTCAGCTCATAGGGGAACTCCATCTGTTGCTCAGACTGCTGGGGGCCTTCTGACTGCGCAGGCTGATTGCTGGGAGTCCCGCACCCGGTCAGTACTGAAAGGCACAGGACTGTGCTCAGAAATGCCGCTGTCTTTCTGTGATTGAAAAATGTCTGTTTCATTGGTCCTCCTTAATGCCGCACTACGTGGGGCAGGATGCTGTCCACGTCCACATAGTAGTCTTGGTATCCTTTGCTTCTGTCTACATACACCCTCACAGTGTCCGCTTTGATTTTTTGTGGAAGCAATGCAATGCTTATATACCGGCTTCTAAACACATGAATGGTCCCGGTGGCTGGGTCCTGATAGGTACACTTGACGAAGTAGGTTGGGATTCCGTTTATTCTGTTGTGGTAGTTTATCGGGAAGCCCGTGATGTCTGCCATGACATACTCTCCACGTTCCAGCAAGCGGCGAATCTTTTTCTGTTCGTTGCCGTACAAACGGAGGAGAAAGAACCCAATGACAAGCATTATTACACTCATCAGGCCAAACGCCACCGGGATGAGCCACACCGCGCCACGACCATTTATGACCACTGTTTCCCAATGAGACATGACCAGCAAAAAGGTGATAATGAAAATCACGCCAACAACGCTGAAGACACATCCGCAGTAGAAACTCATTTTCGAGCCGGTGCTTCCTCCGGCTCTGATACCTTGCATGTTATTTCCCCCTTTTGAGCAGACTCTGGCATTTTAGAAAAATACCTTGCAGTTCTCGATGATTTTGATGTGCGTTGCCGGGTAGGCGGCGGCGACCTCGCTCATGTGCTCTGCGGTCATACAAAACCGGACATTGATTTTGCTGGACATGGCCAGGACATTCTCGATATGCGGCACCTGACCCAGGGAGGGCAGGTCGTCAATGAGAATGGCCAGGTATGGATGGTTGGTCGCATAGCAGACATACTCCAGGATGCGGCCCAAGATAATGCCAGCCCGCGTAAGGGGCAGGCCACCATCCCCTGTTTCCACAATGGTGGCTGCAGGTCCTTGTGCATCACCAGGCTCCAGTAACTCGCCCGCACTGGAGTTTGGCTCTGCGCGGTGAATATTGTAGCCCCTGGCTTCAGCATACTGTATCGCAGGAATTGTACTGCCCTTGTCACAGACCAGGACCATAGGGATAGACTGCAGAATCACTCTGCTAGTGCAGCCCAGTATTGTGGCGGCCAGGATACGTTTGCTGGCGTCGGTGATAAGCAGGTTGATATTTGAGTCGTATCCATTGGGGTACAAAAACCACTGGGTATCGGAAATGTTAGCGTTTTTATTGATTTCCATGGTTATCGTCTCACCTCACTGCAGATATGTACATTGCTAAATTTATAATATTATACCATATAAAGTTAAAATAATCAATATTGTGAGGGATAAAAATAGGCCCGGCGTAATGCCGGGCCTATTCAGTGGAATAGTTTTATCCAGGATGATAGGGCTTAATGATTATGCAGTTGGTAGCGAGCCAAAAACACTGACGAGCCAAAGGACAAAGGCTACCCCAAAGAGTGCCAATACTCCGCATTCGATATATGGCGCTTTGTTGCTGACTGCCTTTCTAACTATTCTGTAAAAAAGAAATGGTGCTACCAGTGCGCCAACGATGCACAATAATCCCAGAATTAAGTATGCCATTCACACACCCCAACGCAAAACGGCTTTAAGCTGCATCTCCACCATAATCAACGCTTCCATCTGACCAAACTGAGATAGAGCCATTAAACATCGCTTCAGTTCCCATCGTAGGAGATATGCTAACACTGATGCCGCTAATAGAAACACTGAAGCTGGCATCGAATGTCAGAACCGTATGTCCATACCCAAACACGAGTGTGCAATATTGCAAATCATTGACAGTAACTGGTTCTTCAAGTGTAATCTCCATTTCACCCGACATAGCAAATGTATCCATATGGTTTGGATTGTCTGACCCAACTTGAATTCTAGCCTCTGCACTCTCGTCAGGATTCGTGTCATCAATCTCTACCATTTCACTGTATTCGTAATTAAAATCGTCTCTTGAATAGTAATAGACTTTGCATTCGGACTCATCTTCAACAAGCCGCAACGCATGACCTTTATTATTAGAGTCTACTCCTAACCAAGCACATGTAACAACATCTGTGACTGCGTACCCGGACAACATTGGAAGTCCATCCCAGTCCCATTCGAACTTAACGCAAACACTATCATCGTCTTGGCTTCTAAGCCGTAAGCGGCCATTTATATTGGCAAATATACCCCTCAGTTGAGGATTGTCTTCAATGGGACTGCCATCATATTCCTTCAAAATTGAGATTTGCTCTTCAGAATATCTATTGCTACCTATTGGATGAATTTTGAAATTGTGCAATAGAGTTTTTGATGTTATCTGATGTGAACTCCATCCATTGCACATTCTCTTTTGCAAATTGTCTTTCTTGCTCTCGTTCAAATTCTTCAGCAGTTATTTCCACGCCATCGTTATAATATTTTTCGATAAGCTCGCCGTCTTCATCATAGCCTGCGCTGGATGAGCAATAACATACTGGATGTATAATTGTATTACTCGGAGCATCTGCCGTATTATCGAAAGCAGAAAAGTCAATGCGGGAATAGCCATGGTCAAATGCGCCACCGGATGTATAAAAAGTATTGTCTGTTTTTAAGTCTCCGAACGCTCGTCTCCACAGGCAGTATCCAACAACTTGGCCATCTTCATAATGTAGTATTAGACTCCCAAAATTTTCTATGCCGTTCATATCCATTTGAACAATGACTTCTGGAAGACCATCATCATCCAAATCTTGCAGAACGAATTGCGTTGGAGTCGCTGGGAAAATACTATCAATATCGTATAACTGGTTGATGTTTAGATTTTCTGCTGTCGGAGCATCGAAGTAATTACTTTTTCCGAGGAGCACGTCACGATACGCAGCCATTGCCATATCTATTATTTCATTATTGACTTGAGGTGTGGTTTCCTGGCTTCCTGCCGCTGTCTCGCATACATCCGGTGTTGTGCTTGTATCACAGTTCTCTTCTTGCTTTGGTATGCTGCCCACACTGCACGCTGAGAGCACAAGCGAACACATCATCAGAAAAGCTGTACATGCAATAGACATTTTCCATCCCGAAGTCTTATTCACCATTCTTATCCACCTCAATAACAAAATTTATTAGTACGCGGAGGCTGAGAACAGTCCCCGCGTACTAATACATGGTACAACATTACAACTCAGTTAAAAATACTCGTACCAGTTCTGAGCGTATTCTTGCCGCTTTGCGATTTCGCTGGTGGTTTTTTCGTAGGTCAAAACGAAGGTCTTTGCAAGTTCGGTCACAGAATCGGTTGAGTTTTTGAACGTCTCAAAAGAATTACCGGAAAAATAATCCCCAGACAGTGCTGCAGTAAAAATAAAATATGTCAGCTCTGCATCCATAAGTTTCTGAACAGAGCTTTTGGCCAGGGTATTGATTATAGCAGCGCTGACTGAAGCAATCAAGCCAATGTCCACTGCCCACTGAAGGAATTTCGTGGCAGGACTCCACTGTACGATGCCATATCCTAAGTCGAGGTCATTTAATGTCTGCCACACAGAGGGATTAAAGGTGCTTTCTTGTTCACAATTTCCAAGAACTGCACAGGCAGCTTCTTTAGTGAAACCGTTATCAATGAGAAAATCATAAATATATTTTGCGTTAGTTTTGCGCTGGCTCTCTAACAAGTTACCAGTCTTATAGTTTCCTACAGGGCCATACAGTGTCGTTGTCTTCCCATGTGTAATAACATCTTTCTCATTTAACTTCCAAAGCTGGAGATTGCTCGAACTCTCTGGTGCCCAAGAGACAGTAGCTCCATTGCCTGTACCGTCAGCCGTAAGATATAAGTCATAGTTCAGCAGCTTGATTCTGTCACCAGTGCTAATATGTTCAACGCCAACGGCCGTATCTGTCTCGTTTCCATCTATCTCGTGGATGTCACACTTATATTTTGTAGAGCTATTTTTGCGTGCATTAAGCCCAAATTCACGGTTCAGATAGCTTCTGATACACGCTGGTTTGCTCGTAGTTGTGAAAATCCAGGATTGCTCGCTGGAACCAGAACGAGACCAAAGGGTAATCCCCTGGTTATTATATAAACTCGTTCCTTTCAGATTAGACCCAGAAATATTAAGGGCCTTGTTTGCGCCGACATTGATAATTTCATAAACCGCCATTTTACTTGCATCCTTTCTTGTTTGTTTGCAGGTTTTCTCTGTGGAAAGGATTGCAAATCTTCGTTAATCCATGAAACACACTTCGTTAGTACAAAAATCCTGTACCTGCCATATCTCATATTGACCATATGAAATATGTCCTTTTCCAGATTAAATCTGCGCTGAACCTGGAATCAGCAGGTTCTGGTAACTGTTGCTGGTTCAAAAGCAACTCCATTCCGAGTTCCTTCAACTGTGAGCGTGTAGGTCACACCCTTGGTGACTTTACAATCGCCCTCCAGAAAGACTATGCCAGTGCCGGAACCGGACCAGGAATCGACAACTCTGTTCCCCTGCTTCAGCGTCATAGTGGCCTTAATACTATCAGAGGCACTGGTAATCATTGCTTCACAATTAGCAGTTGTCCCCGAAAAGGTCAAAGCGGAGTGGACCTGAAGGAGCCGAGGCTCAATCTGAGGTTCAGCGGCCGAGGCACAGATAGTCATTCCGATAGCAAGCACTACTGCAAGTCCCAAAGGCAGAAGTCGCTTCTTCAAAAAATTCACCTCCTTGTGACGTTCTACTAGGAGAAACGTCACAAAGAGGTGATATCGGACAGTCCTCGACTTCAACTTTTGTTTTTCGTCATTAAGCATAAAATTGGAGCCAGTTTTTATCTAATTTGACGGTTCTATGATTTCAACAGACTCTGCCATTTTTATCATTGTCTCCTTGTCTATGAAGCCAGAGATAGAAAACAGGATGTTGTTTTCTCCATCAAACCATACTAGGCTATTGGATTCAGCGTTGTCTTGAGACAAATAGAATTCTCCCTCTACTCCATGGACCATAACAGGTTCCGTATTTGCATCATCAGTGAATAGCTTGGTTTGAGCACCATCCTCTGCCTGTTCGTAAGTGAAGTAGATAGCATCCTCACCGCTGAGATAAATGAGAGTGGTAATGACATCTCCACTCACCTCATTTTCCATGGTGTAGCCTTCCGGCACCCAACCAAGTCTGTAGCTGGTATCAGCCTGTTCAACTCCAGAATGGAAGAACTCGTAGACAACAGACTGCTCATAGACAGTTTTGACCCACTGAACAAAGGCCGCCCGGGCCTCTGCATCAACGGCCAGCCAGGCGCTCAGGCTGATGACCACAGCTAGGCAGGCCGCAACGACTCTCTGGAGATATCTGCGCATAATACGCCTTCGCTCCGTCTGGGCAATGAGCCGTTTCATATCACGCTCGAATTCGGGAGGAAATTCATGGTGGCATTCTTCGGGGACCGGCAGGGACGCTTTCATGGATACCGCGACTTGCTTTGCCGCCTGAGTCAACATCTCATCTGTCAGTTGGTCTCTCATACTGGAATACCTCCTTCCTCTAAGTTCTTTCT
The DNA here is from genome assembly GCA_900169975.1 of Pseudoflavonifractor sp. Marseille-P3106. GTDB lineage: Bacteria > Bacillota > Clostridia > Oscillospirales > Oscillospiraceae > Vermiculatibacterium. The sequence goes on along the minus strand of LT827126.1, from coordinate 383,685 downwards.
AAGAGCCTCCTTTGCACGCCAAAGTAATCTGCGAACGGAGTCCTGCTTCATGTCCAGCATGTCGGCCAACTCGCTGGTCTTGTACCCATAGGCATAGTGAAGCAGGATGACTTCCCGGTAGCGGGGATTCAATTTTGCTATGGCATCTGCAAGACCTCCCTCTCCCGGCGGTGGGATTTCTATGCCAGGTTCAGACTCTTCAAAATCCGTGCTGACAATGTGCTTATTCGCTCTTAGACTGTCAATAGATTTCCTCTCAATAATAGTAACGATGTAACCATAGGTTTTCGGACAGTCGACCTCTGTAATTTTTTTAATATTTTTCGCAAGAGACACGAAAGCCTGGTGGACGGCATCTTCTGCGTCCTCCCGGTTCTGTAAAATCCGATACGCGATGTGGTACATCAGCCCTTTGTACCGGATATAGAGTTGCTCAAACAGTGATTTATCGGCTTCACTCTCAATCATGGAGAGATAGATGAGCATATGAGACCACCCCCGTGTGCTGTGCATTATAACACATTTGTCTGGATAGAGGAAATTTGATTTTTGGGGCCATCTGGCGAACACCGAGAGAGGCAGAAAAGAGCGGGGAGAAAACCGCCTGCTGGCGGCCCCTCCTCGCACTGTCAGCTTATTGACTGCGAAAATCAGCCCTTGGGTCCCCTATATTCCGCTCGACACCCGTCGCCCAAGTAAATTTCGTAGTCCACATAGTCTCCGTAGGTGTCTTTCAGCAGGTTTTCGATATCCGTCAGGCTCCCGAGAAGGTGCCTGCGTTCATCGGAGGACAACTTGTCTACCCGATAGTCATAGGCGTAGATGTCGAGGTAGAAGTCATTGAGGTCGCTGCGGAGGAAATCCTCTGCAGTCACATCGTTCGCGGTGAACCATGGTGCATCCAGCAGTTCGTCATACAGTTCCGGGTCCGGCCTACCGCCCCGGTAGGAGATGTCCACAACAACGCAGTCTGCTTCAACGCCTGGCAATAGAGCCTGGAGGATTTTTTTATGGACCTGCTCCCCTGCCATGGAGAAGGATATGTCCATCAATTCCTGGCCAAGGGACTGCTTTGCAGAGTAGCGGTCAGGGCTTAGGAGCCAGTATTTATCGTGATTTATCTTCATTGTATGGTCTGAGATGGTCCAGACTTCCGTATCGCCGTTCCGGTTCGTGAAGGAGATATCCCACTCATGGAATTTGCCAGGAATCTCTTCAGATGACCATGCGGCATCCCGAATGGTGATGTTCTTATCGTACATCAGGCTTTCTTTGGTATCCTCAGAGATGTCCCAGTTGTCCTTTCCAAAGAAATCGTCCAGTTGCCCCTGGAACCGCAGCGGCCAGGTCCGCAGGTAGTACCACCCGGCAATGACTGCACCAATGAGTAGAACCGGGACGAGGACGATGAGTATTGAGTGCTTTTTCTTCTCCATATGCCCCTCCCCTATTTGTCTGGCGTGGATGGATGTGTCTTCCGCAACACCTCCAGTTCTTCCAGCATAGCTGTGATACCCTCGTCACCGCCGTACATGTCAAACTGCGCTCGGGCGTCGTCCCGCTCCTGGCGGAGCAGTTCGATGCGCTCCTTCATCGCGGCCATTTCCGGCAAATTTCTGCCAAGAATCAGCGCCTGGATAGAACCCGACAGAGACTCCAGGTTACTCGTTATTGAAGCAGCGCACTGTGGGCACAAGGTGACAGAGCTGCGGCGGGATGCCCCAGGATTACCAGACAGATACTGTCTGCTGCTCACCGATACATCCAAGATGACCGCATATGCCGGAAAGATATTCTTCGAACACTTTTCACATTTCACGCACTATCCCCTCTTTTCAGCGCAGACCTCCTCATGCGGACAAGTGCAGCGTGGGCTTCCTGCACAGACTTGTATCCGTATCCATTGGCATCGTCTATAATTTTAAAATCTTCGAGGTCAAACACGACATAGCGCGTGTCGTGTGGCCTGGATAGGTTTGCATGTTGTGTGACTACATAGCGCTCATCCGGCATCTCTACTACATACCCCCTAAATCAAAACCGAACATCCGTTTTACGAAGTATCAAATGCTGTCTGCAAAATCTTTACCCGGGCCGCTCTCCCACTGCTCCCCATAGGTCTGAGCGACGACCTTGTACAGATTCTCGTACTGGCCACGCAGTATATCGCACTGCTTCCGGTAATACTCGGACAAGTGCCGTTCCTCCGCCAGCTCTCTATTGTACAGCTCTATGAGAGTCGGGCTGCCGCTGTGTACCTGCTTGCCTACATCCCGGGATAGGGAGCGGATGAGGCTGTCCTTGAGCACATCAACAGATACGGTCAGTTCCCGGCGTTGCGCCCGCTTCACACAGACACATGGGGCCTGCTCATACGCAGTGCCATCACGGAACCTGGCTTCGCAGAACACGCCGATGTCCTTTGGAATCTCTGCCTTGACCTGTTCATAGAGAGCCCGGGGCATGACAAAGTAGTTGTAGTGGCCGCAGAAGGTCTGTGCGGCGGAGCTGTGGAAGTCGCTCTTGCTGATTTTGATTTCGTAGCACCGGAAAATGCCCTTGGTGTCCATGGTCATGAAGTCCACCCGCTCGCGGCCATATTGTCCGATAGTGACCTCATAGCAGCCAAATACTCCCTGCTTGACTGTGGCCAGCCATATCTCCCGCTCCAGCTTGAGCGTCAGGTCCGTCTTCATAGGCCATCACACAACTCAAAGCGGATGACCCACACCCACGGGTCCGCATCCCAGCCGCAGGTATCCATCAGCATCTCCGGTACATTCCGGTTCCAGGCTGCGGCAAAGTCGTCCCGGTAGCGGCTATGTAGGGCCAGGCACCGTTCGCCACCATAGCTGACAAAGTGCGGCCCTCTGACTGCCCCTTCATCGTAAGCGCCGATGGCGTTGATTTTCTGCAGCCGCTCCGGCGTCACCTCGGTCACACGGAGCAGATACCGTGCGATTTTCCGGGGCATCATGAGCGGTGAACGCCACGCTCCTTCCTTGCTGGGTAATCCGATGACTTCATCATAGGACAGAATGGCCCCATCCTTGTACTCGATTTTGCACCACCCGGCGGAAGACGCCTCTACCGGCCGCCAGGCTTCCTTGACCCAGAGGATATCCCCAGGCTGTACTGGCTGGACCACACCAACGGATTTTGTCTTGTCTTTAGACTGCCAGACCCAGTGCAGGTTATCGATGCGGAATGGAGATGTGTCTGTGGGCGCATTGTTCCAGTCCGCCGCCTTTACAACCTGCCGGGTCGTGACCTTGATTTTTGCAGGGATGGCCGGAATCATATCTTCCTGAATGATGATTGGCTTTTCCATTAGGCATCCCCCTTCTGCGGTTCGAACTGGTATGCTGTCCAGGTGTGGCCGTAATCCCTGCAATCGAAGGAGAAAGAATGATTGGGGTAGCCACAGCAGAATGCCCGCCCTCTCGTGAAATCCGGCTCTTTCTGATAGTACGCGGACGGCCAATCACCACACTGGTCAATGCGCTCAATCCACACCCATTTTCCATCGGGCAGGTGTCGAAGGTCGCTTATGCTGAGTTTTGAATTGTGATAGCCTTTGAGCGCAGGCATACTGCGAATCTCGGCGATAGCACCTTTCAGGACTTCCTGGCCATCAAGGTCCAGACGGAGCCCATATTTATCTATCAGCTTCTTCCTGAGCGCATATGCATCAATCGGATATGTTGCCATCTCCACCCTCCGTCAATTTTGCGCCGCAATGAATGCAGCGGTTCTCTCTATTTGCACATTCTGGACAGAGGACATCCGGCGGTGTGTTGGCGCAAACCAGAGATGCGCCGCATCGCTTACAGATGCCCTTTGAAAAGGCCGGGAGCACGATTCGCCTCCGGCACTTTGAACAGAGGAGCTCATGCATTGCCCGATGCACCACCTTTCGCGGGATAGACCTCGTACTGGTAGGCAAGCCATGTGACCCCATAGGTCTGGTAACTCACACTGCACTTGTTAGACCCGCCAGCCTGGCCAAAGCAATCCGGGTGGATGACCCGCAGGATGCACCACTCGCAGTGGCCTGTCTTGAGGTCCACATACCAAATCGGCTTACCGTCCATCCGTTGGAGCCTGGACAGCAGCAGCGGCTGATGAGTCGAAGTCTGTTTTGGATGTGCAGGGCAGTTGGTACATGGAGGCGCTTCCAGGTGCTCTCCATGATATCCGCATGACGCACATGGCGAGATAGGCACTGTAACTGGAATTGTGGGTTCGTAAGCGATGGCGGATTGCACCCAGTCTTTGTACATAACAGGCTCCGGCCATTCACTGATGACTTTGTGAAGTGAGTTAGCATTGATTAGCCTAACATCCATGGTTCGTATCACTCCTTTGCGCGCTCTTTCTGCATGGAAGCGCTTTGCTTCGTCGGTAGTAGTATGTTTGAAATCCTGACTTGCAGGTATAGCTATTTGGATTGTACTGCGGACAAGTTTTGCATTGCTCGAATACTTTCCTGCTTGCTATTCTGGTCGCTCCCATACATTTTCCCTCCACCGGAAAGCAGTACAAATCCATAGAAAATCTATAATAATATTATACCATATAACGCTAAAATAATCAATATTAGGCGAGAATTTTGATAAAAGAACCCAGTGTACATGGAATCGTGTACACTGGGCTTGTAAAATCATCGCTTGTCGGCGCGAGTTTTTTCATATTCCGCTCGCTTCTTGGAATTCCGCACCTTGGCGTCTTCAATCTGCTGATAGACCTTCTTCACCGTCGCATCGTCGAGCCGGTTGGCTTCGCCGCTATCCAGGTTGTTGAGGTAGGTCTCCATATCGCGGAGACATACGATAGGGATTTCGCTTTTCTCTGCGTGGAGCAGCTCCACGTTTTTGTTCGCTAGGCAGATGACTGCATGGACAGGAACATCAGGGCCCACGATGTGCTTTATCACCGCATCATGCCGGTTGACCTGGAACGCCGGGCTGTTGAAGGGAACAGACTGGCCATTGTTCCCTTTATCCCGCCGCCAGTAGGTTGTGGTCTGCACATCAATGCTGCCGATGTAATCCTTCGTCTCAATGTGGATGACACCTGCCGGGCCAACCAGAAGATGGTCGATTTCCTGAGGTTCCCGCATGAAGTCCCATGCAGCGAGTCGGATACAACTTGCGCTGTACTGACTGAAGCAGTCACTGGCTACCATGATGTAGCCAGGATGAGAACTGAGCCACCATTTCAGCATGTAGTTGACATTGGCCTCTCCCTCTACCCCGAGCGGATTCTGCTGGGCTGCGATGGCTTCGCGGTCTTCTTCCTCACTGCGCAGCTTACGAACAGCGAAATTCATGGAGTCAAATTTCCGTGCATACTGTGCGGCTTCATTATCGGGCACGACACCTGACAGCAGCATCTTTATCCTTCGCCCTGTAATGCCCTCTGTACGGCCATAAGTATAGTCAGCAATAATATCGCAGACCTCATCTGGGAAATCAAGATTCCATCCGATGTTCAGCCACTCCCAGACCTTTTTCCGGCCAGGCCCCTTATCGCGCTCATACTCTGCAATATGCGCAGCCCGTGCCGATTCACTGGCCTCACGTGCTTTTTGCAGTTCCTCATCGGCTCTTTTCTCTTCCTCTGCCTTCCGCGCTTCTTCGGCCGCTTTCTTAGCCTGGTTTTCCTGCCACCGTTTTGTGGATTCCTCTTGCTCTTGACGGTACTGTTTATATGCTTCTGCAAAAGTCACTCCTGGGATGTAATCGCTCCCGTCCGGGTAGTGATTCTTGCCTTCAACATCCCGGAAAATCGCCCGTCCAACCATGAAGAAATAATACTGGCTCACGGTCAGAATCAAGAAAAACAAAGCTGCCCCAATGAAGCCGACACTACCGATGCCGGTATGATTAAAAATAGGCGAACACAGAATTGCGGCTACTGCAATGACCCCACATTCGAAGGCAATGTGAGTCACAAGGTTCCCACCGAGGGTGAATTGAATGAACTTGTCTTGGTCCGCGACATCGGCGTATAGTTTATCGTCGCGGACCTGTTCCCAACTTTTAATCAATTCACTGTTCATCCCCGCAGCGAGCGCCCATGTGCCAACAACCAGTAGTGGAAATATGAATTCCGAATTGATAAGCGTTCCAATTACTGCAAGAATCCCACACGGAAGCCATAGTTTGATATACTGCGGTTTCACATCGCGCCGGACATCTCTTTTCGAATCAAAGATTGACACATTATCATTCTCCCCTCTTGGAAGTATAGATTTCCTTCATCTCGGCCTGGATTGCATTACGCAGGAGGCGGTCGCTCCTCTTGAGACACATCTGGTTCAATGAGCCGGTTGTCATGAAGTTGATGTGCTTTTGCAGTGCGTCCTCCAAGTCATTGTAGAGGCCGCCCACCGCAAAGAATTCAGACAGGTCTGCGCCTGTTAAATCCACCAGCAAATCAATGTCGCTATTATCCTGAGCTTCGCCGCGAGCATAGGAGCCGAAGATGTACACAGTTTTGAGATGATATTTCTCTGCGACTGGCTGCACTAGGCGGCTAATCTCTTCCAATGTGTAAACCACGAGCGACCTCTCCTCATTTAGTTTCTATGCTATATTTTTATCATGCCGCCCGCTCATAGTCAAGACGAGAAGAGAGCGCACACATAACTGGGCAGGTTCCCATTCATGCAATGCGCTCTCTATTATCAGCTATTCGTATGTTCCAATACGCGGACTTGGTTTTGCTCAAGCCCCCACATGTTTGCAACGATACCTAGTTGTGCTGCACACAAGGCACGATAGGTTTTGGAGTTCTTCATGATGCGGGTCAGCTCGCCGTCGAGAGGATAGGTATAGCATACGCTCACCTCAAGCTCGTCCTGCGCAAACGCATTGAAGATGGCCTCTGTCTCCAGCTTCGCCATCGGGAATTTATCCTTGATGGCGTCAATGATGGCACCTTTGTCTCCATACAGGACCATCCATGCGACTGTCATGTTGGATGGGCTATCTCTGTCACGGATATGTACCTCCAGCACGTCGGCGTTCTCGTTATCCGCTCCGTCTTCTATGATGAGCTGTGTTCTCGTCAGAATGTGGTTTTCCAGGTCCATGACGAATTCCGCGCTCCGTGTAATTCCGTTGAGTGTAATGTCGTACATGCGGAAGCCTCCTCTCTCAGTTTAATCATATTGTACCATATAATAATAAATAGTGCAATATTTTCATTTGCGTCGAGCTTCGCTACAATGGAATTTTAACCTTCTTACAAGTCACTCGACTAACATGAAACATGCTCTCGGCATGATGCGTTGATAATATGGGAGATGGCGCTTCCGACATAACACTCCGTATTGAAGGTCAGGAATATGCGAGGCCAGCGTCTCTATGGCATTTATCTGGACTAAATCCATGATTGTCCCATCGGCTATCAGGGTTCCCTCCTGATTCTGCAGTGGGAAAAGCTCTGTGCTCAACTTATCATTTCTCTGATAGACCCCGCTTCTTATTGCCGCTTCCAAGAGCTGCTTCCTCATTTTGTCTAAATCCTTCGTCATGATTGTGCGCAGGTCATCCATCCCACCCTTGTCCAGTGGGATGACGTAGAATTTATTGAACGACCTCCCAAGGACCTCGTTATCACCACGCCGGTGTTGCCTGTCAAAGAAAATGTCTCCCAGCATTTTTTCGTTCTGAACAAGTACCGCTCCATGTTGCCGGTCATACCGGATAGGGCCAAATTTTGAGAACAGCTTCGCAAAGGCCGTATGGGTTGCAACCTCTTTCCGTACGATTCGTTCTCTCCAGTCCATCCCCATCGCATTGGGCACATACAGCAACAGGGAGTTGGAACAGCTTTCTAAAAGACCTGAGTACCGGCAAATCATCAAGTCCCGTGATGCCAGTGTACTGTTTGCGGACTTGATGTTCGCATTCAGAATAGATTTAATCTCTCTCGATGAATGGAATATAATATCTGCTTTCTCATTTGGATATCTGTTCTTAGCCTCTGCTTCTCTCATGGCGTTGTACACTATCGTCGAAAGGAGCATCTGGGGTTCCCGGTCATCTACTTCATCGGTGGTGTCGTCTTCAAGTAAGACCTCGCTTTGTTCATCCGGCTCGCCGTCTTCGCCCAGAAAGAAGTCGTCAATGGAGGCATCCATAAAGGATTCGTCCATCCACCAGGTGCCCGTGTTGTCAGAATTCATGGCCCCGGTTACAGACTCTGCCCGTTCCAAGGTATCATGTTCAACGAGTGCGTCCTTGTCTACTGTGAGATACATTGGTTTTACGGACGCGCCGATTGAGTTTGCAGCTTGTGCCGCTATTGACATCCTGGTAAATCGCTCAACTTGTGCCATCGCACATCGGACTCCCCGGATGCGGACCTTTGCTAAATCGTTAGGCAAATATTTCAGCCACTCCACATGCCGAGCACATTGAGTTGCCAGATAATGAATGCCAGTTCGTGTAATAGTGAGATAGGTCAGCTTATGTTTTCTCTCCCCCTTATCTTTCCTGTACCGAATAGAGGATGTGCTGATTGTTTTTTCACTCAGTCCACGTTGAATGGCGTAGTAGATTGTGATGTCAGAAAAGTTCAGTAGCATCAGAGATTTTCTTGTAGCATAATTGAAACACAGAAGAGTGAATAAGATGGTGTCATAACAGGACATCCGCGACTTCAAGAAATAACACCTCTCTTCATAATCTTTTCATAGCTCATTTTTTATCATAATGTGCCCTGAAAGATTCAGTTGAATAGTCCTTGTTTAGTGTCAGTTGCGGCGAAGAAGCTCCAGCCCGCCGTTTTTGGGGCGTACAGCCAGGCCGGAACCCGTTGTGCCACAACAGAATAGGCAACCAGAAAACCTATAAAAACTGGTGCGAGAATAATTGACGTTTTTTTAATATGTTTTCCTGCCTCGAAATTTTCCTAAAATATGGGAAATATTAGGGACCTGAAATCTCCGATTGGACACGCAAATATAAGTTCCTGGAGGGACTGAATCATCGCAAAATCCGGCATAGAAAAAGCTGGTCTTTTCAAACGAATCATCACACATGGTATGCAGACAGATGATGTCCGTCACGCTTTTCGTGTCTATATTTTCTGCATCAGGAATTGTCTTCGATGAGACAGAAAAAACTGAAAAGTACGCTATATTCTGCTGTTCAAAATGAGGGACTTGCGCTTCGATTTTGTTAAGGCTTTCGTCCAGGGAACGGTTAAAAAAGTAGTAGTACTTCTCAGTGTTTCCCTGCTGTTTGCCACGAACACCGTGGTTGACTTTTGCAGGAAGAAGGGGCAGTTTTATAAACAATTTTCCGTCTTCGACGAAAGAAAAAACCCCCTCTATCTCCCCCGCAAACGCATCGTAATTTTCCCGTTGGACATCCCTCGGATTGCACAAACCGCAGGCTATATTCGGCTTTGTAACGGCCTCATAGAGGGCATGTGTCCGGCTTAACGCTGAGGCATAGAATTGATTGAAATTATCCATGGCCTGCTGGATAACTTCTGGTCCGCATAGAGGGTCTGAAAGGACTTCTTTTAGCTTTGCGCACGCCTCCGAGCCGCGCTTTGCCAATTTATATATCGCCGCCGATTCACGCATCATTGTGCTGGCCTGCTCCTCCAACTCAGACGCTTGGAGAGCGCACCTGGTAGCTTGCGAACGTGGGAGATTCTCATTTACCATTGCTGATACCTCGGAATCTTGTTCGCATCCAAAATACAGAAACTATCGAACCCATAACCGCCGATAGCAAGGCCCGTTTTTTCATCACTTACAATGGCGATATGGTTCACATCATCGTCATACTTTGTATCGTGTAGTGCATACAGTGCTCTCTTATGTGCCGCTACTGCGGCAACCTGCGGCGTATCACAGACCGTCAGGTCGTAGATTTCATTATTCGTTGTAACGAACATGAATTGGGCCGGATACTCCAGGAGAGCGACGTCGGCAATGTTGTCACACCCAAAGCTGGCAATCACCCAGAACGCCTTAATCCGGGACGCTATGACGGCCTCTTTTGGCCGCGAGATAGGGCGTGCCTGCCGCCGGAGCCAGACACGATTCTTCTTCGTTTCGTCGGCATCCAGCACGCGCTCCTTAATCAAAAAGTCAATGAAAAAGTCAATCCTACTTTGGTCATGATGCGCTGAAAAGAATCTGTAAATCTGAGTCCTATCAAGAACGATACAGGCACGCATCAGCGCTTGAAGGTTGTCTACGGTTGCCTCATAAATCACGCGAATCAGCTCCTTTAAGATGGGTATTAGAAATAAAAATGAATTTTTTTAAAGAAACGGCTGTTGCCGGTGCCACCACAGCAGAGCGGCAACAGCCATTTCAGCATCACTGGAATACCCTGGCCTCAGCGTTTTTCCGCGCAATCCGCTGCAAATCCTCGCGGTCTGTCGTAATGAGGTCATGCTCCATGGGAGTAGCTTTCACATCAATAAAGATGTGGTTTTGGTTGGCGACTAGGAGGCAGGTCCCTCGCTTCATCGTCTGAATCTTGTCGACTTCTGCCTTTGTGAGTTCCATGGATTCGGCTATCGCAGCGGCCTCCTTGGGCTCACATTTCATAAGTAATTTGATTTTGGAGTTACTGATAATAGCAGTACCATAACTGCCGTTATCTAGTGCAAAAAAGTCGTTCAAATCCTGCGTTGCGGCAACGGCACTGCCACCCATGCCTCTTATGGTTTTGAATATCTCAACCACGAAGTCGGCCGCCTGTTTCGAAGCGCCGGGGCCAATCAGACGCCAAGCCTCGTCAATAAAAACGGTCTTCCTGGCGGTGATATCCTCTTGGATTTTATCCCACACATAGTCCAGAGCAATGAACATTCCGAGAGGAAGCATCTCCCTGGAAAGGGTGGAAACATCCAACACAATGTATTTTTCCGTCAGGTCCACATTGGTTTGGGAGTTAAACGATGAAGCGGAACCGCTCACATATCTAGTGAGGATTTGGTACAGCCGCTTCGCCCCAGGCCCGCATTTTTTTAGTTCTTCATGCAGGTCAGATAGTATCGGCATCTTCCGGTACTTCGTGTGGTCAGCGGGGTCAAACAGGCTCTTGTTCTTATTCGTAATTCCAAATCTAGCATAGGTTTTCATCAGCGCTTCGTCCAGATACTGCCGCTCTTCAACCGTAATATCCTGAACGAGCAAGGAAAAAAAGATGTGCAGTTGCTGAATTTTTGCCATCAGAATGGAGCCAGAACCACCTGTACTTCCATCAATTTTCCGGTTTGCTGAAGTATCCCGTCTGCGGATTTCCATGATGTTGATGTTCTGGCCGGACCCTGGGGCAATCTTCACATAGCTGCCTCCGACCTGGTTGCAGGCCCGTTCAAATTCCCAGCCTTTTAACGGAGCAATGATGAATACCTGCGTCTGATTTTGCCTCATCCGAAGGGCCATAGTTTCCAGTGTGTAGGTCTTTCCTGCACCTGAGGAACCCAAAATTGCAACATTCGCGTTTGGGTACTTCCTGCTGTCAAAGACGTTGACAAAGACCTGAGATTTATACTGGCTATCAACGCCCATCAGGATACCGCCCTCGTCATTCAGCTCAGAGGAAACGAATAGATAGGTGCTTCCGAAATCAGAAGTCAGGATGTTACGGCGACTCTTTCGAAAGATGTTGGCGTTGTATTCACAGATAGGGATAGAGGATTGGAACGCAGCTTCTTGCTGGAAAAGGCACTGTTTGATTTTCATATCAGATTGGGCGCAAATTCTCTTCACTTCTGAAAACTTGTACTCAATTTCCTTGACGCTTTTGCCGGTAATCGTCAGCATGGTCGCCATATAAGCGAACTCATCGCCAGAGGAAAGACCCTGCTTCAGATAGAAGCCGGAATCAATCGCGGATTGTAAATCGTCGAAGTCCTGGCTCGTATCGTCAGTCTGTTTCATTTTGATTTTGTTCCAGCGGAGCTTGTACTGCAGCTTCGTCTGTGTACGTCCCGGGTCCTCCTTATGGAGCCATAAATCAACATCAATGCCCTCCCCCATACCAACGAAAAGCTGCATCCAACCGGCAATCGCTCTAACCGGATATGCGTCGCTGGGCAGGTAGCAGAACAGATAATACGTACCATCAATCACGATGTATTTGGGGCTTGCCTCGGTGTCGATGTACTCCGGCGCAATGAAATCATTGACCGGCAACTGGATGTTGGGGTGGGCCAGAAAGTCGATGTTGTCGGCACCAGCATACCTCGCCACTACATCTGCTTGCCGCTGCTCAAATGGGCGTTCCTCACTTTGCGCACGGGACATGATGCTATAAAGGGCTTCCAAGATATACTGGTCATCATTCTCCTTGGAAATCATCTCATTGCCGCAAAGCGCCATCGTCTGACGGATGCCTTCCGCTTGCCGGTCTATCGTAGAACGGATTTCACGGAATGAGGGAGACCTGGTTAGGCCCCCTTCATTCTCGTAGGGGAAAGCAAGGAAAAAACGGCGCGTTACACCCTGATGAGCGCCTATATCGCCAATCATTTTCATCTGCTCGACCATCAGTTCCTTCGCCCCAGGATTCGTCTCCTTTTCCATGTCGGACATAATTCCAGTCAGATACCTGCCAACGTCAGCCCGTCTGGAAACGACTTTGAACTGTACCGTCCGAGGGAAAGTGCGAATGGCCGCTTGATACTGTGAAATGATGAGGTTTCGCTCTGAAGCGGAGCGCAGAGAGAAGTTGATTGGAGCAAATTCCATCAGCTTCACAAAATTCCCTTTCTTTGTTACAATGATGCCATCACGGATATCCTTAATCGGTGAGAAGGATTGACAGCTTATAATTTTCTTTAATTTTTTCTGCTTCAAAACAGTTCATCCTCCTCGTCGCCAGATTCATCCGTATCATCGGGAATTGTAGGCTCTTTTTCCCCATCGCTCTTATCTAGCTCTGGGGGAGCCGGTCCCTCCTGTTCTTCCACAGGCGGCTCTGGCGGCTCAGCGCTGAATAATTCAAGGGAATCATCGCCTGTTTTGTCGACGTTAGATGTAATGCGAACGGGTTCTACGGATACGTCGACCTCTTGCACCTCAACAGCAAAAATAGGGGTACTGCTTGTTTTGGACTCTGGCTCAGTATCGACATCTTTAGAGGAAGTCTTCCGCCGCTTACCTTTGGGTGCTGCATCCTCGTCATCGATTTCATCCAAGTAATTCCCGGCTAACGCTGTATCTTCTGCGAATACAAAATCTCGACCTTCCACCAAGGGAGTATTCGCACGTTTTTTCTGCGAGCGCTCCTTAAACGAATCCAGAATATCGAGGATTTTGTCGTTCATCCCCTCTTCTTCCATCATCGTGGCCAGAGGAGCTTGGGCAAGGGCCCGCGTCTCATTGTTGTAGAGCATGGTGCCGCGAGTCCTCACCCAAGTCAACGCATTAAAAACGAAAGTGGAGAAAGCGTCGCCGTTGATACCACTGAGTCCAAGCATAAAGAACGGGAATGCAATGCCGATAATAAGAGAGAGCTTCGCTTCAAAGGGGGCGGATATCAGAGCCCAAAAAATGATGCCGACAGTGCCGCCCATGATGGACCCCTCTACGAAGTTTCTCGTTTTAAAAATACCGTTCAGGAACCTGGACTCATCGATAAAGTTCATCGGAATCAGGTACTCATTTACCCGCTCCATATCAACTTTTGCCATGTGAAATCACCAGCCTCTGGGGGTTGCTATTAGTGATTCAGCAACCCGGGTGCGCCATTAAAGCTGCGGCAGTCAGCCACAACAAACCCCGCAGGCGTGAAGCCGAGGACGACCAGACGCACCTCATCACCAGCGATAGGCGGCCGCCCAAGGTATGCCACCGGAAGGCCACGGACAATCGCAGGCATGTCATACATCTTCAAATACGCTGTGATATTCAGCGTTCCGGCGGGGATATCAGGACGCGAGGGCGCAGGACGAACTGACGTAATAACGCCCAAAGTTGAGGTTCCGACAGGGAGCAGCTTCTGCCGCATCCGGGCAGATTGGAGCTCAGCTTGCTTCGCACTGACCTCAATCTCGTGCCGCCCATTCGGAAGGGTCTCAATCTTGTTCACGTAGACCAAAAGTTCCTGCCCAACGTGGTATGCAGTCCGGGCATCCAACAGATACCGGAATGTCAGAAGGCGCATGGGAATACGAGTATCCACGCCGCCTACCACGACCGCAACGCCATGAATTGACACAGAGGTAATGGTGGCGGGCACCATGTCACCCTCATTGATTGCCTGATTCCCGCCACGGCCAGCGCCAAAGTTCTGCATCTCAATGATGTCAAGCGCCTTGCGCCGGGAACCAACGATGGCATAATCATAGGCCCCGGTCTCGTCCCGGTCGTTCATCTCCATATCGGTGATGATGAGAGGAATCTGAAGCTCATAGAGCTTTTCTGCCAGGGCTCTCTTACGGCGTGTAAGCTCTCTCTGACCTTCGGCGGTATCCAGGTCAGTCGCTGTACGCATGTCGACCGGATTCTCCTGATAAAACTCCTCCAAAGGCACCAGGACCTTGTACCCTCCGTCCAGCATGACAGCCAGCAGAACAAGGTCTTCAGTCACTTCATCAGGACCTCCAACGTGCCTGATTTCGACGCTGGACACAACGCCGTTGACAATGCTGTGGCGGCGCATAGCGGTCTTCAGAGCCGACCAGCCTGCCAGGAAACGCTCACGCTCCTGACGGGCAATCAGCCGCTCCGCTTCACGCTGCCGGGCATCTCTGAGAACTTCTGCACGGCTCATACCGGAATCGCCAGCAGCCTCCATCTTCGTCCTACGGCGCGTAGGCCCGGCTTCTGCAGGCTCAGATTCTCCTTCGCCGTCAGAAGCATCCTTTGCTGTAGTCTGCTTTGCCCGGCGGCGCTTCGGCTTCTCTTCAGGCTGGGCTTCCTGGGGACTATCCTGGCCGTCACCAGACGGAGCAGAGCCAGCAGAGGCTGCTTCGTTTTCCGCATCGGCAGCATTGATTTCCTCGTTCTCACCATTGAAATCAGGGTCTTGTACGACCAGTTCATCGGCAGGCTGCCCGACTTCCTCTGCATGGACTTCCATAGAATCAGCCATGTTCTTGACCTCCTTTTTATTTTCCGGGCTATATATCCCGGTACAATATTGTACCATTTTACATTATTTTGGTCAATTTTAGAGGCGGACCATCCTTTTTTCTCTGGATGCCTGTTCCTAAGCGGGCTGGAGCATAGTTTTAAGGTCTCTAAACTTCAGTTTTCAGAAAAAATTTAATAATTTGTTTTCAAGAAATGTACTGCGGCAAAATGAGCATGAAAAAAAGCCAGCCGATTTCTCGGCTGGCAAAAAGAAAATTCCTGCTGAAAATTAACCAAATACAGTAAATAGATAGGTGCTGATGATTTCATCCCTATGGATGAGGCCAATCTGCGGATAGCGGCTGTCCAGGCTGTTGTTGCGGTTATCTCCCATGACAAAATAACAGTCGTCCTCGACGGTAATTGGAAGTTCCAGACCCAGGTCAGCTCGTGTAGGAGCCTTCACATAGTCCTCTTCCAGTGCGACTCCGTTACGATATACGATGCCATTTTCATAGTCGATATCAATGACATCACCGGGGACACCGATAATACGCTTGATGATGATTTTATCGTGATTCGAAGGTTTGCAAACGACAATGTTACCTCGTTCCAGGTCTGGCGCAATATGGTTCCCGATGATAATAGTTCCGCTATCAAAAGTCGGCTCCATCGAGGAACCACTTACTGTATGGATATTAAAAATCATCCCGAATAGGACGAAACATATCAGCAAAACTGCGCACATATCACGCAGCAGCGGGTAATAGGCAGTGTAAAACTGCTTCCACTTAGGCCAGGACTCGTCGATGTGAACACCGTTCAAACGCACTCCAGTATCTTTTTTCTTCTTGTTCAATTCAGTCATAGAGTCCTCCCCTCTTTCAATCTAACAATATTATACCACATAATATTATATTAGTCAATATAAAAGCGGGCGGCGCGAATAATTCGAGCCGCCCGCTGTATTATGGCTTTTTTCTCTTTTGCGGTGGAGCAGATGCACAGGAGGTAAACGGTTTCGTTTCACCGCGTTTGGATGGTATCGTCGTGGGATTGAAGTGGAGACCAACCTCTGATTCAAACGCCTCTTCTTCTGGCGATTTTACGCCATCACCACCGTGTTTTTTCTTGTGCGCGGCATCTGCCATTGCCTTGGCTGTGGCACGCTCCTGGGCCTCTCTGACGGCCTGTGGGACACCATCTTCGCCCGGCACCGCACTGTCTGGTTTGGCAGTTTCTTGTCTCCCGGTGTCGCTATCATCATCCGGGAAAAGCTCCTCATCCGGCCCATCAGAAGATTCAGTCTCCTGCTCAATCTGGGCCTGAACGATGACTGGGGTAGCCTCAACAGCCTCTACTGTCTCGAAGGAAGTGTCGCTGTCTTCTTGGCAGGAGACTTCAGCAACATCCTGGCCAGGAGAATCTTTCTTAGGCTTATTTTTGACTTCTTTCGCAAAGGCTTTTATAGCATCAGAGCCTTCTTCCCACACACTCTTAACTGCAACAGACTCGCAGCGCCCTTGATAGGTGCGGTCGATTTCGTTGATATGCGGGTGTTTTTCCATGAAGTCTTTATAGATGCGCTCCTGCTCCGCATAGTAGGCTGCTCTCCCCGCCTCGTCGTCTATCGAAGGAATTTCATCAGGGTAGATAGGCCGAAGATATTTGGCCTCGGAATGCAGGACATAGGGATACTTTTTTGCCAGGATAGGGTTATGGTACTGGAACATGATAATGCTGTCATTTTCCTTCATACCGCTGAACAATTCAGAAAAGCTGACCAGCGCCCGCTTACCTTCACCAGTATTTCGCTGATGGAAAATATTCTGGTTATTGAAAATTATCTCCATCGGATTATGCTTCACTGTTTCGACTTGCACCGTTGTATCACCGATTCGCTTTGTAACCAGGTCGGCACTATCCGCGTCATTGATGCCCAGGTCAATAAAGGTAGCGCAGTTGCCTAAAACAGTCGTCCAAGAGTCCAAATAGTTCTGACGAAGTTGTGTGATATCCTGGAAAATCATGCAGACATTCATCATACGCTTTCGGATAGTGGCCATCTTTCTGGCAAAGTCAGGTATCACGCCGATGGATGGGAACTCGTCCAGCAGGAAGTCTACCGGAGTGTCCAACTTCCTAGAACGGCGGGAGTCAGCGTCATTTGTGAGCGTCACAAATAACATGGAGAAAAACAGGGACACGATGAACTTATAAGTTGAATGGCTGTCCGGGAAAATGCAGAAATAAGCGCAGGGCTGCTTGCCTGGAAGAGATAAGTCGATGCAGTCTGTGGATAGGACAGTCCGAACCTTTTTTGTCTGCAGCACATTCAAGTTGGCCGCCAGGTTCACCATCAGATTTCCCCGGAGATTGGGAGACGCCTGCTTAAACGACAGGTAGGGACCCAGGCAAGGCTTCTCTTCTGGTGTCAAGGTATCCGCGTCAAACATCGAGTCCAGAAATTCCTCGCCCAGCGGATTTTGGAGCAGTTGGTAAACTGACCCGATGTTCTTTTCTTCCGGCTTGAAGTCATGGCCGAGCGCCACACGGAGAAGCAGGGCCTTAAGCAAAGACTTCGGGCCGTCTTTGAAAATCGGCATACTCTTGGAGGCTGGGCCGGAGATATTGGAGATGATGATTTCAGAGAATATCTCCGCGTTTTCCTCGATACGGTCCAGGTCGTTTGTGAGGATTTTCATGCAGTTCCAGCCGTCACTCTTGTCCAGATTGGCCAGGTCGAACCGTCGGACGATATAGCCTCGGTCCTCGAAATAACCTGCCATATCTGCAAACAGGCCGCCATCCGGGTCCGTAAGGATGACCGACTCGCGGCGCTTCACAGCCTGGAACACATAGTTTTTGGAGAAGGTATAGGTCTTACCGGAACCGGAGGCACCTACAATGGCAATGTGGCGGTTCAGACGGTTCTCTTTATCCTCCCGGAACACGATTGGGTATTTCCCGCTTTCATCAAGCTGCCCCAGAATCGTGCCGACCGAATCTTCCTCCCTCTGGACGACAGCCACTGTCTTATATTCTTCCGGGTCCTCAAAATGGGCCTCACCATAGGTCTTCGTACCCTTCGTCATTTTGAAGAGTCTTCCCATCTTATCATAAGTAGACAGGTTGGAATAAGACCGGGCCATGAGGAGGACGCTGATGATGAAAGTCAGGAAGAATGTCCACAGGAAGCTGGATAGCGGGAACCCGTCCGTGACGAATCGCGCCAGCATGGTTGCAGGATTCAGCGTTGGCTGTAAAGATTGGACTCCCTCAAAAATGCCGCAGATGTACAGGCTCGCCGTAATGCATATCACAAGTGCAATGCCCAGCTTCCCTATCATTTTCTTTTGTTGTTCTGTCATAAAATTTCACCCACTTTCCTTACGTCTCAGGTTCTCGGTTCCCGTAGGTTGGCCAGAAATCCGACTTAGCTGATTGCCCCCGGATAACTGCTGCAGTCTCTGTATCTTTTGGTATCTCATATTGCTTACAGAAGGCTACTGCGGCATCATAAGCCCCTTCTGCTGTATTGGGGATAGACTTCAATGTTGAGACGAGGCCGGGAGTAATTGCTGAGATTTCGTAGCGGAAGAACCAAAGCTGTCCCTCCAAGGTCGTATAGTCATAACCGTTATTTTCACACCACTCTACGAGGTCATCCCTGCGGGTATCGGTCCACTGGCAGATGCCGTAGCCACCGCCACCACCGATTTCCTCCTGGTCAGGAACAAGGCCGGTGGACTCGGCATTCATATTGGCCAGGATGCCACAGGCGGCCGCAGAATTGAATTCCATGACACCAGTCAGGAAGTTATAAGCCTGCTCAATATTATCGCTGCCGACAAGGCCGGGATATTCTACATGAACGACATATCCGTTGCGGACACGCGCTTGGGTCGTGGATGATGTAAAATGGTTATTTGCAACACCGCCGCCAGGAATTTGACCGCCGCCGGTCGTATTGCCCTCGACGGTGTACCAACCGTTTTCCTCTACCTCGACGATAATTCCGATGTGCTCGAATGGTTTATAGAGACTCAGGTCGCCTGTTTCTGAGAAAAACATCAGGTCGCCTGGTACGGGCGTGTAGGAGGAACCTCCGAATGGCGTTGTGGACAGGACTGGATAATAGGAATAGCCGTAATCATTGGTCAGTAAGTCAAACATAGTTGAACAACTGGCTGTTTTCGGTATGATGCTGCCCAAATAACCGCATTCGTTCGCGCACCAGCATACAAACGCCGCACACCATTCCTGAGCAGAACCTTCACCCCAGTACCAATCATTGTACTTACACTTATTAGAGCCAGGTGGAACTTCCAGAGAGTCCTCTTTGCCGAGTTCGCCCAGAGCAACGGCAACAATATTGCCGCCGGAGCCCCCTGTACCTCCAACACCTCCTATACCGCCATCATTGATGCCAAGGTACTGCATGGTCGTCAGGACATTATTCTCGTAGAAATCCTGCTGCCATCCAGTCTGCCGTTCGTAGGAGTCCCCGTCTTCGTCAGTCCACTGGAAGGACATGATGTTGTCGGTGTTCCAACCAAAGGAATCAGCGTAAGAACCCGCAGACTCGCTCCACTCCGGGTTGAAGGCATCCTCTACACCATGCGGAGAAATCGCCGCATATGCGGTCGTCGGCAGGCAAAGCATCAGCATCAGTGCCATCAGAATGGAGCTGATTTTTCGCCTCGTTTTCTGTCTCAAAACTGCATCATCTCCTTAGCATAGCGCAGACATCTTAAGCTGCCGGTTCGAGTGCATCATCGTCTGTATCAGTTTGGTCGGCAACTTGCCCGTCAGCCATAGCGCCTTCCAGGTCTTTATCCCAGAATCCAATAATCTCCGTAGAAAGAGTGTCCACAGACCGGGTTTTGATGGCAACAGAGAAGGATACGGAGCAATGAATGATTTCGCTTCCATCTTCGGTGATTTCCGTCCTGTAAATGGGCTGGACATCCTCGAAGTTCGGGCAGTCCACAACCAAGAGCAAATCCGCAGCAGGCCCCTGGTACTGTTCATAACTGGTTTTAATAGACTTGCGGGCAGCCTCCATCTGGCTTTCATCCCCGCCATTTTCCGCAATCTCGCGCTCTTTAGCCTCAATGTCCTGCTCCATCTGTTCTTGGAGATACTGAGGCATAAAGGTCCCGCACCATGTCTTGACCTTGGCTGTGACCCCGATGCTGTCACCGCCAAGATTGAACTCTGTGTGAGCACCAGAAAGCTCACGGTAATAACCAAGCCATTTCAAGAAGTCTGAAAGATTCATGTCTTCAAGCGAGGCACCATGGATAACCGTAAAGGCTGATAACAAACGAATGGCCTCAGACTGGGAAATATCATTGTACACAACATTGATGGTCGTTCCGTCCCAGACGTCGTATGTACCAGCAAAGCGGCTTCGGAATACTTGGTCAATCGCTGAATGCTGGTCCATGATTGCCTGCTTTATTTGGTCCGCCCGCACTTCGATTTTCTTTTGGCATGACTCAATCTTGTTCAAAAGAGTCTCCTTTTCTGCTGCTTCTTCATGGGTAACATAGATTTCGGTCCCATCTTCGGTAATAGTCTCTGTCCCGTCGTCGACACGGGCTCCGCTTCCGTCATCGCTTGAACTGTCGGAGGTAAACCAGGATGTCAGGCCGTCCCAGATTCCTTTTACGAAATCCAGCGCGCCTCCTACCGCATCCCCAATTATTCGCCCACCTGCCTTTATCGTCTCAAAGATTCCTGCAAGGATAATTCCGCCTTCTGCGCTGTAAACGCCTTCCTCCCATTCTTGACCGACACCCTGGAAGTAAGAGGTAACTGCCTCGAAAATAGCGGTGGGCAAAGCGTACAGAAAGAAAACCCCAAGGCACACAACAAAGAACACAGGAAGTAACGCAATTATGAGAATCTTCTTCAGAGTTTGTGGGTCTTTCAATAAAGTAACGGCTGCTCCGGCGACGTTCCCGGATGCCGCTTGGGCGGCGACTTTACCAACAGTCTTTGCCGTTTTAGCCGCATTTGCGCCCATCTTGACTGCATTTGAGATATCTCTCTGCGCAGATTCAAGTGTATTTTCCTGATTGCTGTCAGCCACATCTACAACCTCCTTTGAAAAATATTCAGCTAATAAAGCTACAATATTATACCATTTAACAATAAAATAATCAATAAAACGGGATGCCCATGTACAGGCACCCCGTTTATGCGTTGGGTTTTATTCTGCATCACGATTGTTGGTACGTCTAAAGGTGCGTCTGCCGGGCCGCTTACCAAAAGGACTGCTCTGGCGTCGGCTTCCAGTTTGCGAAGCATCAGTATCCCGCTCTGTCGAAGAACCACCCGAATCGTCCTTTTTGACATCATACTGAGAAACCTCTGCGCGCCGGACATAGTAGGTTCCGCCGCCCTCGGACTGAATGGCCTGCATCTTCCACTGCTCGCTCTGGTCCATCTGTGAATAAGCCACATCGTCCATAATGACCATTTGATGGGTCGTGGTCTTATTTTTCTCAACGCCGTTCTCCACAACTTTCTGAACCGCGCCAGATTTGTCATAGACAGGAGTTTCATAGGTGGCGGTAATAGTACGGCCGCCGCCGGAGATAATCTGACCGTCACTGTTTTTGACAACAGGAGCGGTCTCGGCCTTGATGTTCTGCAAGCCGTTTTCTGACTCAGGAACGATTTTGTTGCCAAACGTGGCTTTGATAGCGGCCTGCCCAACCGCATCATTCCCTTCAAGCGTTTTATCGCTTCCAAAGAGTACGTCTTCGGCTACCACAGGAGCGCCATACTGAATCGTGTTGACCATTGCGTCCTGATAAGAACTGGTGGCCTCCTCGTCCACATTACCTTTGCCATCCACCAGACCAGTCTGGGCCTTCTGATAGTTCTCTCTGATGTGGGCTGCTACAACCTGGTCTGGGCCGGTCAGCATGGTCTTCCCTTCCAAAGGTTCTCCGGTATTTGCGCCCTTTCCTTGGTAATTGACATCAGAGACCATCATACCAGCAGCCTGCGAAGCATTATCAAGTTCAAAGGCTCCAGACTGCCCTTTCCCGTCACTGGACGGAGCCACTACTGCGCTGCCAGCACCGTTCATCTTATACATCGTGCGCCAGTATTGCTGGTCGGTCATACCTGCGCCCTTGGCCAAATCTGCGTAGTTCTTTGTGGAGACCGCGCCACCAGTAGTGGAAGAACGCTTATGCTGGTCGTTCCAGTATTTAGAGCGCTCATTGAATTTGGTCTCATTCTCAACGGAAACTCTGGCAATATTCTCCCGACGGGCCTGCTGCGCATTTCTGACAAAGCGGAAAGGATTCATTGAACTAACGCCATTCTCATGAGCAGTCTTAGCCCCTTGCTTAAAGATGTCAGCACCAGTCGCACCATCCTTATACGCTTTGTAACTGCCTGCAGCAAATCCAGCTATGCCGCCGAAACCACCTGCTTTAGAGCCCAGCACTGTCTTCCGGCTGTTACTGCCGCCAGACTCGCCGCCGCTTCCACCGCCGGTAAATCCATCACGAAGTCCACGGCTGGCCATCAAACCAAGAGAGACGACATCGCCCAGCAGGTTGCCTCCCGTCGTTGCGACACCGATTCCTAGTTGTTGGAGGTAGGCATCTGCTCGTTGAGCGACCTTACACATGGCAAGCCCAAAGAGTAACTTCAACATGGCGTCTGGGTCTGAGTCAGAGACAGTAAATATAGAGCAAATGAGATTTGTGAATAGAACGGATACCGTCATCATCGCACATTGCCCAACGAACATCCCTATAAACTTTGAAAAGACTTGGGACATCGAAGTCGAGCACAAAAATGGATAGAAAATTGGGGATGTGTATGCCAGCACTCCAACCAATAGGTATCGCTCCACAATCTCAATAAAGAGCTTGATGAGGTTCCATGCTATCAGTATCGAAAAAATTAGAGCAATCAGCAGTGTTGCTGCAGGCCCCACACCAAGCGCTACAAAGTCAGATGCACCAAGGGCCGGTGGGGCCAGTTGCTGTCCAACTGCATCCATACTCCGCAAGGCATCATAAGGTTGCTTTGCTATGTCTACAATGGTAGTCAGGAGATACCCTCCGCTAAAGACCAGCACGGCTGCGATGCCACTTCGAATCAGTATTTGTATCGGAGTATCTTGTACGTTTGCAAGCCGCCCACCGAAGAATTTCACCAAATTCCATCCCGCAATCGCCAGGATTAGTCCAAGAGCACAGGCTTGCAGAACTTGATATGCTGCAACAAGGAACGGGAAATAACTGACTATTGTGCTGAGACTAAGGTCAAGAAGTCCGAACAGATAATCCATCATGGCTTCGAGCCCTTCCCCAACCGCTGTGAGAATCCAACTCAGGATGGTTTCTATCATAAAACAATCTACCTCCTTTCTGCATCACGGAACGTAGTCTGGATTATTGGGGTCCCACATGAAGTTCTTTGCCAAATCGTAGCCAATATTGATGACAGCCGGGAGAAGAAAGATAGCAGCCACAGCCATGAGCGTGTACTTGATGCGAGCAATTCCTTTTGACTGTTCCTGCTCATTTCCAAACAAAACTTCAAACCCACCACCAGCAATAGAGCAAACAGCCAAGGGAGCGCAAATTGCTTTGATTAAGTTGTAGACATCCATAATCCGGTCCAAAAAGCCCGTCAAGTTCCAATTATCATTGGCGTGCGTACCAGACCATACATTACTCGCAAAAGCAGGAGATGATAAGCAAAGGGCCAAAATTACACCGCTTATCAAAGTGCAAATTATCCAGCGCCCTCGTTCTCTTCCAATCAGGCTCCTATACATAATAGAATTCACCTCTTTTCTAATTGAGCGGGCAATGATTGCTCGCCTATGGAGCAGATTATTCCTGCTCCATAGGCCAACAAAAAAGGGGCATGGCCAATCCGGTGTGGGCCGGACGGCCAGCTCCTTTTTGTGACTGGATAATGTTGCGTAGTGTTCCCTGCGGAGCTTATGGCGTTGTACCTGTACCAGTGGTGAACACACCCTGGTTGCCAATGCCGGAGAACCAATCCCGAACAGTCGTAACGATAACGGGGGCAAGGTACACGACAGCCACGATGCACAGGATAATCAGGACGCCCTTCTTTGCGGATTCCATACCCTTGTCACCAAGGAATAGAGCCTTGTAGACGTTCCAGACCACCATGACAACTGCGATAGGGGCAAGGATTGCCTTGAACAGGTCATAAATGCTCTGAGTACCCTTCTTGATTTCGGTCTCAATCGTAGTAGTCGTGCTCTGCGCAAAAGCAGGCATCATTAGCAGAAACAGAACTACTGCGGCGAAGCACAGCAGGACAATGACCCTCTTCTGCTTCTGTGTCAGACTGCCGATTTGCGGAATCATCAGGCCGGTGGGCATTTCTAACACACATCCTTTCCCGCGTCAAAGTAACTTACAGTCCGTCGGGCGGGTACTCACACTACCCACATAATGCTGGCACCCGCCAAAAGACGGACTGTGGAGTACGCCTCTCGACGCTGCGAGTTCAGAAGCGCGACGCGCTTTGCTTCTTCGTTTAATATTTTACCATTTTGTATTTTATTAGTCAATTTTATGATTTGAGAAAGCAAAAGAGCAGGACCCATAATAGGGTCCTGCTCTTAGGAGTTAGTCTTCTGCTGCTTTTGCGTAAGCAGGTAATCATCTATGCCCTTAGTAGCATCATCCCAGTAGTGTTTGACTTCTGTTCCGTCTGGTAAAGTCTCAACACTATGCTCCACACCTGCGGCTTCCAGCGCTCTTGCCATGGCCGCGACATCGACGAAAACGTTGAGAGAAGTCGGTACAAAGATATCGTGATTGGCACACAGAATACCCAACTCACGATATTTCTTCTTTGCGAAGTCCTCATCCCAGCAACGCACCGCGACGGAGAGGCCAGCAGCTTTTGCCTTTTTCCAGACGCCTTTTCCGGCCTCCGCGACATGGAAATTTGTGGTCTTATCCATATCGAACGCATTTTCAATACGCTCGATTCCCTTTTCCTTGCACAGTTTAAAGAAACCAGGGAGCTCCTTCGTGTTCATGGTTCCATGAAGCGCGATGAAAAACACCTTTGCATCGGACCCCAGCAGTTCACTTGCGGCGTCTGCCTTCAGTGGCCCCTCTGTGACACACACATGCACATCCTTGGAAAGAGGTGGATTCGCCAGGGGGAAATGTGCTCGGCTGATTCCCTCGGTAACGCCAGCAGGCAATCCCTTCGAGGAAACAGTCATATACCGCAGAAACTTGCGGTCCTTGTTTTTTGTCTCCCAATTCTCCGGTTTATCCCGCCGGACTTGTAGGGCAACTACCTGACCCTTCATGTTTCGGGTTGGGACAAGCATTCCGGGCGTGATGTTGAAGCTCCAGGAGTCACCGATTTTATAAAAACCAGGAACGCCTGCTAGAGTACACCCAAGTTTGAGTAAGTGCTGTGCCAGAGCCAGACCAGCGACAATTTCATCCTCCCTTTTATGTCTTAATTTTTTATTTTCCTTGATGGCTGACCTGAGCCTGCGATAGAGACTTCTGCTATCTGAGTACTCGCCGAGCCAGTCATAGTTCTGGCCCAAGGAGCGGTACTCATTCCGGTCAATCGTCTCATCTGAAAACCCACGCCGCTTCAAATTCTCCCGATGCTGCTCTGTAAGAGCAAGGGGCTCGAAAGCAAGAAGCGCCGCATAAGTCTTCCCTACCGTGTCATCATCTGCCCGAAGAATTCTCGGCAACGATGGCCGCTCTTTCACCTCCGTCTTTCGTTCTGATGGTCCTCCGAGGTGCAAAGCATCACAGAGTTCCATAAAGATTTTTTTGGAATTTTGCCCCTTGACGCATCGCTCTCCATGCACAACTCTGCTGTATAGGTCCAAAGCGCCCTGCCCCTTCTCTTTGCTGCAAAGCACACATGAATACACGTTCTTCTCAGCGTTGATATTCATGTGATACTTTTTGTCGCGGCAAAAAGGACATTGTACATTGAACGTATCAGAGTTTATGGAGCACTTTGGGTCAACTTTAAGCCCCAGTAGGTTGACAACCTCGCGGATGTCAATTTTGGGCTGGCTGTACATCGCCGAGGCTGCCTCCTTTCTTTTGGTGCTTAAGCACCTTGGTTCTCAAGAATGACCTGAGCCGCTTCCTTTAAATACGGATACTTGCCGGAATTGAATTTCTGGCTGGCATAGAAATCGATGAGTCCCGGCTTGATAGCAAGAACTTCACCCATGGTGTGGCCCTTATGCTCACCAATCGGGAGAATGACTGCTTTGGCCTCATCAAGGCTCATGCGGCCCCCTTCAGGATTGGCGTTTTGAGCACTTTGCTCTGCTTTTGGTTCCTCTCTCGGCGAATAGTCCAGCGGGTTATCCTCACTCGGATAGTCCGCAAACTGGCCGAAAATGTACCCATCATCGGGCGAACTGTAGGAATCCGGGTCATTTGCGTTGCCGGTCGAAATTTTGTACATCTTCATCAGGGCATACTTATCCGCATAGGTCATCGCCTTCCCGGCCGCCTTGTCGCCGGTATCCAGGCCAGTGCCGTAGGAAATGGTCTCGATGTATTCCTTCGGGTTATCGATGTTCACAAATCGATAAGTGGCCGTGATGTCAACCTTGACCAGGCGGATTTTCCGCTGCTGTCCGTTCCAGGTATATTCCTTCTCAATGATTTGTGTCTCCTTCTCACGGGTCACTGCATAGGAAAAGACACGGTACTTCTCTTCCAACGGCTTCACCGCCGACAGGACACTTCCTTCACTGGTCGCCTGGTAGGACTTCTCCCCCTCACCGACCTTGAGGTCTTTTGTCACAGAGCCGATTTCGGCTGTAATGAGGGCCACCCGCTCAAAAATGTTCAGTTTCTTGACTTCATCCAGTTCCATTAGTTTTTACACTCCTTCCTGCTGACTCTGCTTATACGCTTCATACTCCGCCTGCCGCTTCTTCAAGCCCTCCTTGATAAGCGGGATACAGGCCAACTTTTCCCAGGCGTCGATATAATGCAATACGCTGTTCATGCAACGAAACATATCGTCGTCTGAAATCATGATGAATGCCTCAGTCGTATCACGGAGTGTCTTGGGGTCGAAGGTCGTGGCCCCAATGTCACTGACCTTCACAAAGGCATTCCCGTTTACCACCTTGACCATCCAGGGATACATGCTCTGTTTGCCATCCTGCCGGTAGGTATGATGGGCAATCGTGAGCCGCTGGACCGGGGCATACCCATCCGCTCCGGCTTTGCTGGCATGAACCCGGTCCTGAACATAGTTGATGTCACAGTGGCACGGAATTTCAAACGCGGCCGGTCTGGGCGGGTCTTCCTCCTGAGCCAAAACATGGTCTTTTGCCTGCGAGAGCATGGAAATCAGCGAGTTCGCAATGACTTCCACGCCAGGCATCTGCTTCTGATTCGCCGCCTTATAGATTGCCTTCGTGAGTTTCAGAACGTGCTGAAGCACTTCAAACTGCATATCCGCAATCTTATTCTGCTTCTTGTTGTGGGACCTTTGCTCAACCAAGGGAGCCACATTGTCATCGACAACGAGCGTCCCAATGTTTCGCTTGCAGACCTCAAACAATTTCTCGCATGTGGCGGGTGAGATATTGGCAGAAACCGTCTTGGACAGTTCCCCCTTCCCCGCCGTGTAATCGCAGATAGTCAGCTTGATGACTGATGTCCGGGCGTGCTCTTTCCCTCCGATGCCATGCATCATTGCATAGTCATCCTTGTTTGCCAAGTTCAGGCAATCTCGAAAGTCAATGACTTTATCCTTGCCGTTCGTCTTGGCAATGATGGTGTTGACCATTCAAATTCCTCCTTTTTGAGATGTGGCATATATATAAAAAGACAGCCCTCCATGTAATTAGGAAAGCTGTCTTGAATCTTCGATGATTTAGATGTTTTGTGAATGAGATACTCCCTTATTTGATAGGATTATTGTACCACGTTAAAATTTATTGGTCAATTTTGCGAGATGGTAGGTATTCTTCTACTGGTCACTCCATTTTCACTAGGTGCTTAAGTGTCTAAGCACCTACTCACCTAAGTGCCTAAATGAAGAGGCCCGCACCGCATAGCGGTACGAGCCTCTTTGCATGTTCAATAGCGCATGATGCGCTTCACGACCATGTTGGTCAGTTGCTTGGGGAATTGAGTCAAATCTGTGATGTCCAGATACCCGTCCCCATAGATTGCTTTGATTTTATCCTTGTCTGACCCGATTGCCGTGGCAAAGGTCGTAATACCCTTGCGGCGGTACTTGGTCAGGATGTCCTGGATATCCTTCTTGGCGGTTTCTCCCTTATAGTTTCCATCGTTAGGCTGCCCGTCCGAGATAATGAACAGGAGTTTGACATCTTCGCTCCGTTTAGCCAATAGCGACGAAGAGACCTCAATGGCCGCTCCGTCCCGATTGCACCCGCTCAGGTACATGTGCGCAAGCCGGTACTTATCGTTCTCACTCACCTTCTCAAAGTCCGCCATGATTTGATAGTTGACCTGACCAAACACGGCATTGTGTCCAGCTACAAATACAGGAATACCTAAGCCGGTGGCGAAGTCATAGAGCAGCATCGTTGCCTTCATTGCAGAGTTCAGCCGCTCCCCTCGCATGGAGGTGGAGAGGTCTACCAGGATGGAGATTGCCATAGAGGGCCAGTCCTGCGGCAGTTTTTTGTTCGCATAGAACTTCTGGTCCGGGCGGTAGGCATATTGGGCCTCGATACGGTTGCCAAACTGCTTGTGATGGGCCACCCCACCTTCCTGCATGTCACGCAGAGCATCAGACATCCGTCTCTGGAGCCTCTTGGAGTATGCCTTTACATCCTCCATCTGCCTCTCGTACAACTTGATGTCACTGGCATCTACCTCTAAATCACGCTTTGCACATATTTTGCCGCTGTGACTGGAGCCGATAGCGGTCTGGTCTATCTCCATCATCAGGTTTGATGTCAAGTCCCGCTCCATGGCTGCCGCCGCAATCCGTTCTGCGACTTTCTTCGCAACAGCGTCCAAGGCGGCCTGGGCAGACTTCATTGCACTGTCCTGATTCACTGGACGGGTCTTCTCCCCACTGGCTGGTTGCTTCCCAGCCCGAGCGGCCTGCCGATTCTTGACAGCTTCCGTGGAGGAAGTGCGCCGGTTCGGGTGAGCAGAGACGTTCTGATTTTGGGATACCTTCTGGAGTTGGTCCAAAATATTCTGTACCGCTTCCTGCGTGGAATTGCCTCCAGACTGATTGCCCTGCGGATTCTTAGAATCATCGTCCCCCTGTTGATTTTGCTTCTCCTGTTTCTTTTGCTGTTTCTGCTTTTCCAACTCAGCCTTAATATAGGGCCAGAGCTTCAGCATAATCTCATTGATTTGCGCGAACCGCACCTTCATGTCATCCGTCCAACGGGCGGTGGCAATCGGCTTGGCCAGGGAGACAACGCACTGGACCAGCGGCTGAGTTTTCAAGCAGGCGTCCTGGTCCCGCATCATGATGGTTTCAAACCGGGCGTACTCCAGCATAAGGCTATATATTTTTTCCAGGTCTGAGCCCTTTCCTGCGACGATGTTCTCCGCATAATCGAAGGAACGAAGCAGGGACTCGCGGGCCAAGACAATGCCCTGTTCCACGATGCCGCCAAACCGACGGATGATTTTCCCCTCATCATGGGGGTCGTCTATCGTATTAGTGACGTCAGAAAAGACCTGCTGGAAGATAGGACGGTACAGAGGGTCAGCCAAGGCATCCTCCATTTCGTGCATCATCAAATCATCTTCCGCAGTCTGTGGGACAAGAAGTTCGCCATACAATTTGCCATCTCCAATAGACTTCAGCGCCTTTTTCTCCTCGTTGAAGTCCAAGTAGAGTACATGACTGCACTCATGGAAGCAGATGCCACGAAGTGTGATAAACTGTTCCAAAGGCAAGGTGTAGTGGCTGGATACGGAATTGATGGTATTGACATAGATGTCGTTGCCGTCTGTCCAACCAGGTGGAGAGTTCGGCGTAGTAACCACATTGACGGAGATTTCGCTAGTCGCCTTGCCTCCAATCTTCATGGTCTCATTCACCAGGCCCTGCAGGTGTTCTGCAAACTCGGGAGAGGTAAATATCTCCTGCGGGTCCAGGGTGGCACACTGCTCGGCCGTCATCTGACGTAGCCGAGCCGCAATATCTCTTTTTGGCATATTGCACTCCTTTCAGAAAGCGGAGCCTGAAACTTCAGGCTCCGCTTGTAACTTAACTCAGACGGATATCCACAACATCCGCCATAATTGCTTCCTGCTCCTGCCGGTCTGAGGTCGCTTTTGCAACAACGCAGTCACGGCAGTAATCCTTGATGTTGCTCATGTTATCCACTTTCACGGCGAGCGCCCACATCTCCAGTTCTGTCACCGAGACAGTACCATCAGAGATGTCGTGCTCCTGGCAGTATTCCTGGATTGCGGACCAGACGTCGTACATTTGGTCAAGCATCGAGCTGTCAGGGAAATCCGTATTGTAGAGCACGCGGGCAATAACGTCCTCTCGCGGCATGTCGTAGGAGTCGATGATAATGGACATCCGGCGCAGGACTGACGGGTCAATCGCCCGGCAGGATGCATAGCCGACGTTATCGGTGTACACGACCATCGCATCCGGGTGGCGGCGCTTAAAGGAGCCGTCCACCAGGGGGATAATCGCGCCTGGCCGGTCATACTCATTGAGTCCGACCAGCACACCGGCGTCTTTGATTCGGCTGATTTCCTGGATTTCCACGATATAGCCACGGGTCAGAGCCTTAACGAAATTGCTCTCTACATGCTTGAATCGGGCAGACCCATTCCCAGCCCGGGCGACAGCGGCTTCTGCATATGCCTTCAGGCACATATCGCAGGTCGCATTATCATCCTCAATGCCGGTCAGCATCTGGTATGCGGTAGCCGGGTCTGCGGAAATCTCCGTGAAGGACGGCAGCTCCCCTGCCATGCTTCCTTGAGGGCCATTGTCCGGGACAAAGTTTGACAGGAAGTCCTGGGTCTCCATCGAGGTCGAACAGGTCATCCGCAGGAGCGGGATTTCAAGGAATGCCGCCATCAGCTCCACACCGCTGGATTTACCATAGGAGGTAACGCCACGCCACATGAAGTTGTTCATGGGCCTACGGCTGTTTCGCGTAGCCACATAGAGGTCCGCGATTTTGATTGCTTCCTGAGGAACCTTGTAGTCCTCGGGAAACACCGGGATAAGTGCCCGTTCTTCATCGCTCCACTCATGCTTCTGAGCAAAAGACTTGAATTTTGCCTTCGCCTCTGCAAAAGTCATTGTTCTTGCAGTTGCCCGTTTCACTCCATTGATTTCAGCCAGAATGTTAGGAGTCCCACAAATAGTGACTCCGTTCAAACTGCCCATCGTTACGGACTGCTGTGCCAGCATATCGATATTGCTCCCGGGGACTGCGACGTCAAAGAGTTTTTCATTTAGAATGAATACCAGCGAATCCGCAATTCTGCGGAAGTTGACAGCCGCACCGTCAAACTTTCCTGTCGTTGCATAGTGTGCTGCAAGCAAATCGATATCTTCTGAAACGGTTTGATAGGACTCGATTGCGTGCGCCAGCAGGCATAGAAAGACGGGGGATAAATCGACAGTAGAGTTCCTGGAAAGAGGCGGGATTGGGGTATACGCACCCGCTGCCGTTACGATAGAGGCCCTGAGATTTAAAGTGTTGCTTTGGAATGACGGCCGATTCACTGTTGCAACGAGTGTTGTCCCATCCGGCAGGGTCTTTTCCGCCGAGTAGGTCATGCCGTTCCCCGTGTCCACAAGGGCCATATCAGCGTCGCCTCTTTTGATGTAAGCGATGATGGCCCGTGCTGCGTCGACGCTCAGAATAGTGCGTTGTGCGCCTGTTACTGTGCCGTTTGGACTCATTCTAAGAGGAGACAGCGAGTTTGGGTCATTCAGAGTCGAACTCCACGTAGAGATTTCCGCCGGGAAAAGGTCGGAATTCCAACTCGCAGCCTGAACATTCAAGGCATGGGTCGCCATTATCCACGCACCTCCTTCAACGCCTTTTTCGCAGCCCGGACCCTTGCCAAGTACTCACTGCGGATGCGATGCAGGAAGGACTCCGCTTCCGTGTCATCCATTCCGCATTTCGTGACCAGATAGTCATAAGCTGCTTCTCTGGAGCCGAGGGGTACGTCATCAATAACATAACCCATCCGTTTTGTGAAATAGTCATAGTCGTACATAATACTTACTCCTTTCGCCCGCCTGCCCTGGATTCGTACAGGGTCTTATGTTCTTACGGGCATCTTTAAAAGTTTGTGTATATATAAAAAGGCAGCCGCTCTGGAAATCCAGAACAACTGCCTTGTAATACCGATGAAAATGTATAATTAAATTAAGATACTTCCTTGTTTTATAGAACTATGCTACCACGCGCTGGAAAGTAAGTCAAATTGAGCAGGCTGAACAAGAATCCTCAAAGAGCACTCAAGAACTTAGGCACCTAAGTGTTTAAGCACCTAAGTACCGTGAGCAGTGTGCGTGCAAAATCCCTGCTCTGTGTTTCAGCAGAGCAGGGAAAGAAGGGATGCTATCTATTTAAAAAGCAGGCGATACCACGCCTGACGGATAAATTCAGTTCTGGCTTTTTCGGACATCTGTAAAATCATTCCAAAGATGTCCCTCGCATAGCGGTCTTTGATGATGACTTCGCTGCCGTCTTCGTCACGATAGCAGATATCGCCCACCTGAACATAGTTCCTGACCAACAGATAATCCATGGTCGTTTGATACTCTATCGCCAAGTGCATGATGGCAAACGTCGTACCATTTGCTTCCTCACTGTACTGTATTTTCCGTATCCAGGCGCGGACATTGGACGATAGGACACGCCCAGCGCCTTCTTCCGGGATGCTGAATACTCCATCCGCGATTTCATAGAGACGCTCTCTGCAAATGGCAAAGGCTGCTCCCTCCACAACAGGAGCATTCAATGAACCCTGGAATTTATCTTCATCCCTGTCAAAGATTTCTTTGCAGAGCATATACAAAGAGCACAGTTCGTACGCGCCGTCGCTGCCTGAACCATTCAGCCTGTCCAGCTCCTGGCCGAGAAAATTTAAGTGCCGTGGAAGGGGCGTTGCCTTTGGAAATCCAAAGAACAGTTCGTGGATGCTTTTATTCAGGTACTTATAGCAGAACTTCTCGCAAGAATCCATCGGCAGATAAAACCTGCGATTTAAAGTTCGGGCAAGCGCCGTCTGGTCCATTCCGCAGTCTTCCGCTATTGCACACCGGGAGCGACCGTATTTTTCTTTGATAACAGCATCTGTTCGCTGCATAATCTCGCCTCTACAGGCATCAAGAACCGTAGCGATGAGTTTTGTGCGAAGAGTTGGATTGGGCTCCGCATATAGAGACTGGACATCAACTGGATATACTTTTTCCTGCCCAGCCTTGATGGATTTAACCCTGTCTTGAACCTCTGCCGCATGTTTTGCTTCAGCCTGTTTCTTCGCTGCTTTGCTTGAACTTGAAGAATCAATACTAGCCAGAGCTTCCTCTTCTGGCTTATCGGCTATAATTATGGTAAATTGGGGAGTCTTTTCAGTCTCCATTCCTCACGCCTCCTTCCCTGCACTGGATTTTTCGGCGATAAACCTTGCCGTTGCCAAAAAGTCTTTTTTCGCTGCCTCTGACATAAAGCAGTAAGCCGTTAATACACTTTCTGTTCTTGGCTTTTTGGCTGTGGCCGCTATTTTATCAGAACCCATAACAAGCCAATGGATGGATACATGAAAGTATTCCGCAATCGCTGGGATATCCTCAATAGGAATTCTTGTTCCATGATGGTTGTCACGTAGCGCCTTTTCAAGGCCGGGAGTCTTCAATTCGATTGGAAGCATCGGCCCCCTAGCGCGGGCAGGCAGTTTTCGTTCTGCGATTGTCCAGGTCCTCTCTGTTGGAGTCCATTTCAGAGCTTGAGGCGTATTCCAGAAGGCAGGCGACATTTCAAAGGCCAGTTTTTGAAGCCGCTTGAATTCCTCGTCGGCGAGAAAATCGCAAATGTGCTGGAGTTCTTCCTTGTCCGGTGTCATTTGGCGGGACTGGACCACACTGTACCCGGCAGACTCTCTTTTCTCTTTTATCAACGAGGCAAATACAATATCGAACAAATCGCAGTAATTGAGGTCAGCAATTTCCATGAGAGGGACTAGACCGTCATCGCTAAAGTCCACTTTCAAAGTTCTTGTCTTCGCATGTCCGCCGCCGACCGGAACTGTGCTGCGTCTCTCTTGGTAATCAGCGAATGCGGCTGCTTTCTTCGTATACCGTGCCGTATCGTCTTTTATGGAATCCAGATAGGCGTTTACATAGGTATAAAGGGCATCTTCATAGTCAGCAGGAAATTTTTCAGTTTCAAGGTCCCGCCGGACTGGAGCCTTTTCCCTATAAGAGCTTGCCGCTTTTCGCTTCGTTGCTTTTGCCTTCGTTTTTCTCCTTGGCATCTCAGTCTTGTCCTCAGTTGAAATTGCTTTTCTAGCCACGTCTGATTCCGCCCCCTTCTGATATTTTACCTAATTATGAACATAAATTTTTGTCAGATGGTGCAATATTGAATGATGTGGAGTGGTACAAATTATCGAATTTCATGATATTGATATGAATGGATTATACCACATAATAATAAATCAGTCAATAATCAAGACTTATTGAAATTGAAATTATTGTGAAATTTCTTCTCTAAAGCAAAGTCCAGCCCTTAGAAATTGACCATTTTAATATTACATGGTATATTATTGTATAAAGGCAGAAAGGAGTGATACAGATGGCTGCTCCCGATACTGGGCAAGAAAATGCCACAACGATAAAGCTCACGCAAGAAGATGTTGAGAAAATCAAAAGCCTGCCAAAACGTACATTTCTAATTGGAAATCTGCAGCAGACCGGCCTATATGACGAAAAAACCAGACGCTTCTATTACTTAGACGCCAATGGCGAATGGAATGGACGCCTTGCAATCATCAACACGCCTCCCCCTCCGCCCCCGCCTCCTGACGGGGAAGAACCCGAAGACGAGGGGCCCAGCGAGGATGAGTCAGTAGATGACAGCAGCGACGGCGGCGATACACCAACTTCCCTCGCTGATAAGGCGAAGGGACTGTTTTCTTTTCTCAAGAAAAAAGGAGACGGTGCGGAAAGCCCCATTATGGAGAAGCTCCACACCCCCATATCAAAGAGATTGCCGCTGACATGGATGCATGTGGTGATTATCGGAGTCATTCTCCTTCTGTTGATGGTCTTCATCATTACACCCGCTGTGAATCGCGTCTTTGCGCCGCCGGATGTACCGCCTGCAAGCAGTACGGAGGTCACACCACCGTCTGGAAGCCAACAAGGCACCGGGGGAGAAAACCCGCAGACGAGTGAGCCTGACCCGACACTCAGCAATATCCAGGTCATTCAGGTAAAGGACATCATGATTCCCGGGGATACGATTACCGAGGACAATGTGCAGGCCGCAGAAATCAGCGCCGCAGATTATGAGCTGCTGCGGGCCAATGGACGTATCCTGTACCAGTGGGATACGGTCAATAACCTCATTGGCATGGTCGTCAACAAGTATATCCCGAAAGGCGGGTACATCGCCTCCGGTGATGAGAGTGCAACATACACTCCTGCTTCAAATCCTTGGGTCAATGAACAGGCTGGGATGACTTATGTGACGCTTCCCCTTGATGAGACGACAGCCGCCTCTTCCCTGCTCAATTTTGGGGCCAAGGCCGATATTACTGTGACCAAGAAGACCACCAGCCAGACCTCCCAGCAGGAGGATGGAACGATTACGACCGTCACCAGTGAAAAGAAATATCCTTTCACCTCTATCATCATCTGTGACATCTGGAACGCAGACCAGGAAAGCATCTATCCACAGTATTCGTCCTATCTGGCTATCCCGGCCGGTGAACGCTTGGACTATATCCGAGACGCACTTCTGGAGGATGCCGACCTGGAACGGAAGTTGACACCCGCCTATATCCGGGTTAAAATCGACTCAACCCTTGCAACGGAAATCGGTGATTTCAATTCCAATAACATCACGATTTCCTATGCGCTTCATGATGCGAATGATATCGATGTCACCACCGATGCCAAACGTGAGTTTGCTTCTCAAGCCCGGGCGCTGGATGAGACTATCAATCAGGCCATTGCCCTCAATGAGGAGGCCGTCCAGCAGGCCCAGGCGGAGGCCCAACAGCAGGCCCAGGCTCAGCAGGAACAGCAGGAGGAGTAATTACCATGGTCGATAAAGAGCCGAAAATCATCCACTTTCCGGGTTTTGACCAGGAAGATACTTCTGCGGCTGCCGAGAAACAGGCTGCAGAAGCTCCCCCACATGAGCCTTCCCCGTCTAAGAAGTCATATCAGGTCGCAGACGATGGGCCTGATGACCCCATTTCCGATGAAGTGAAGTCTGCCGTTCATGAGCAAGAGAAGGAAGACGAGCGCAAACTCCTTGCAATCGAACTTCCCACAGCCTTGGCAGACCGGGAAATCAAGCTGTATCTTGCCGCTATTGTCTCTGCGCTGCTTGGAGTGGTTATGTCCATATCCCTCATGTCCCCGCAGTTCTTGATTCTTCTCGCGTTTTCCGCTTTCTTCATCTATATGGGGATTTCATCCCGGTTAGATTTTCGTGACGGGAAAATCGTAGAGTTGTCTCTGCTTTGCTACAATGTACAGAAAACTTCCAGGATATCCTCTGACTACTATGTTTCCTTCTGTACATCCGACGAGGTTCCCACCTACTACCGATTCCTGGTGCGGGACAAGAAGGGAGAGTTCTTCCCGGGCTGCCCTTATCTGGTCTATTACCACCAGAGGAACCCGAGCCAACTCCTGGCGTACTACCAACTATAAAAAAGGTCTGTGCCGCTTTTTGCGGCACAGACTTTTTCTGGAGGAATTTCCGTGGAATACATTCTCCCGCTGCTTTCTATTTTCATATCACTTATTTCCCTCTGCTTTTCATATACAGCAACCTATTCAGAGGAAGTCCTTTTACGAAAACTAAAAAAGCAGAAATTTGACTTTATACTGGTTCCAAACCAACAGTATGCCTTGCTATCCCCTACGCAATTTATTGAAAAATTGCACTCTCTTCCTATTGGAGAGAACCTTGACACGCCCCAAATTATTCAAAACAATTTCAAAACATTTTACGCATGTAACTCAAAAAATCTTGAACAGGGTACTAACATTTTCAAAAGCCTTGTGTTGAAAGACACTATTTTTGATATATGTCAAAGTGTCATTGTGACACGCCAAGGAAAAAAGAAATTCAAGCAAAACCCCTTTTTTATCAACATTATATAACATCGCCCACACGCAAATGGTTCAAAGAAAGACAGACAATGCTATGTTCTGCATTGTCTGCCTTTTTTACATCTACGTCTTCAGTTGATATGCTGATTAAATCAGGGATTCGTCTTCACCAAGTTCGCCTTCAAGTCCCCCAGAAGCATTCTCTCCACCAGAATGTTCGTTATCTTCCTGTATAGTCTCTGCGCCTCCCTGGCCGTCCACAGGCTCGTTAGCTTCTGAAGGAGTGCTTTGAGGAACATCACTCATGCAGGCTAGGTCCGCTTCATCAAGGCCGATATGGAATTTCGTTGCCTTGACCTTCACCTCTTTGACCAGCCGGTCCTTTATGGCGCTCAGAATCCCGATTGCTTTGGCGCGGGAAGCATCCGGCACGTCCACCTGAACCTTACGGCCCTTCTCCGGCTTGTATACGATGGCCAACGCACCATCACCGGCAGAAATAATGGTGTTAATGGACTTGATGATTGCCAGCGCCGCCTCAATCTCATTGAGGGCGTTGACCTGTTGCGTGTTTTCAATAATCGTAGGCATAATCTGTCCTCCCAAATTGTTTACCAGAGGATAGTATCCTCTGTGAATGGATTCAGGCAATCATATCCGATGGGTCGCAGGTCAATGTCAGTCTCTCCAGGAGCCGTCATGGATTCCATGCCAAGTGTCTGAAGGTACGGCGCAAAGTACACAGTGATAAATCCGCTTGGGAACTGCAGGTTTACCGCCCAGATTTCACAGCGGTTATACGGAAAATCGAAAGACCGAACCGGCTGACCTTCTGTATCTGAGAACTGCGTGAAATATGGCTCCGGCACGTGTTCCACCTTGGCCGTAGCCGCAGCGTTCGTCCAGCCAGCCTCACTGGGCGGGGTGAAATTCCCCGTCCCCTGCATGAAGGTAATGGCGTCCTGAACCAGCACAGATTTTTCTTCCTGGGTCATTTCGCCAGTATCGACTACATCCGAAGATGTCAGGGTGTCCAGGTGATGGGTGTCTGTGGCCGCGTCATAAACGATGGTGGCTTTGCACATGGCAATCAGCTCACCGCTGCTGAGATTGACTGCCCGAATATAAAGTGTTGTGCCGCCATCATCTTCATTGATTTCCATTGTGTCCCGTTCCCACCGGACACCAAAATTCTCAGCGGACTTATACCCGGCAGGGGCCGCCGTGTCATAGGTCTGACCGAGCATGACCAGATTAGCCTCCTGGGCGTTCAGCTCCTCTGTCGCCGCAGCACCCTCGGCATAGCTGATATCCAGCCTGGGGCTGCTGGCTGTAATGAAAAAGCCGACTTGCTTTCCTGCCTCGGCCGAAGCCTCAGAACAAACCGGATTGAGATAGAGGTAGTCCTGAACGCCAAGGTCAACACCAATGGATATCGTGCCGGAGCCGTAGTCATAGGTGAGGATGCGGTCGTTCATATAGTTCCCGAGAGACTCGTAGTCAGAGTTGTCCTCGTAATCTGCGTAGTCAGAAAGAGTATCATCGGGAACTTCCGTACCACTCCCGTTGCCAGATGGGCTGCTATTTTCTCCATCATCGCTGATGGATGGCGTGTTGCTCGCATCTGGGTCATCATCACCAGCAGAACACGCCCGCATCACGAAGATGATGAATAGACAGCACACGGCAATAGCCGCAATGCCCAATATCAGTTTTATGATGAGCTTTGCCCGCTCTCCGTTCATACGACAGCCTCCTTCTGCTGCTTTTTGGGAGGCTCCAGCGACACCTGCGGAGCCTCCTTCCCTTCCTGCTTGGGATTCAGCACATGATGATATATCTTCCGCAGCGGCAATCCGGTAATATCCTTGATTTGCATAGCAGTTTCATACCGAAGGTGGGTCCGGCCGTTGATAATGCGGCTCAACTTACTGGCTGGTATATCCAGTAAGACCGCAAAGGACTGTACTGTGTAGCCATTCAGATTCATCCAGTCAGTCAGCGCCGGGTATTGGGAGTTGCGAATGGCGATAGGCTTCTTTTCCGCAATATAGGAGAAAATCTCCAGGACTTCCGGTTCTGACATGCGGTAGGTCTTCGCCAGGCTTCCGATGGACGCACCCGCCAGATAATCCGCGCAGACAGCCATCAGTTTCTTATTGCTCCGGTTCGGATGGGACCGAATCTGCCGGTCCACCCTCGGGAGCTTTTTCAAAAAGTTGCAGATGGTCTGATATGAGCATCCGAGCTCTTCGGCGATAGATGAAATATTGGAGCCGTTCAGTCGCATTCTGCAAACAGTCAGTTTATCTTCATATGTCATAGGCTTCGGGCATCGTATTGAGAAAATCTATGCCCCTACCTCCTTTCACGGTGGGGTTATTTGTGTCTTTTCATATGGCCGGGAAACCGCCGTTCAGCACCACAGCCATGTTGACAGCAAGTAAAACATCAAGTACGCAGACAACTCCACGGAACATTTTTTCAGGGAGATTGGCCGCTTTAGAGTTGAATTGCGACTCGGTTCTGATTTTTGCTATCCGTACCCGAATTTTCACTGGCCAGAAAAGAGGGACTCCAGGACTATTGAACATATCAAAGAATAGATGCGTCGCGGCTCCCAAGCAGAAAACAAGGCTGTAAAAGGCCATAGATGGAAGGAAGCGAACGACTAGGAAGTGCAGAATCAGCAGGAACAGCAGGCTGTGGCAGAAACCACGATGCCCGAACGTGCCCCGCATCAGCTTTGATAAAATGGGAATTTGCTGTCCCATTTTGCTCTTAGGTTGGTCAATGTCTGGGAAAACGCTTCCAAACATAGCGGCTATGAATGTGCCAAAGATAGCCGGTGTAGAGAGCGGGGTCAGGCCAAAGTACCCCTGCCCTGCGGCAGTTGTGACAACCGCCCCGATTGCAACGCCGCCAAGGATGTGTGTTCGATAGGTCATGACCAGCCTCACTTTCCGAAGACTGGCTCGAAGTCCGGTCCGTACTGGCTGGTTGGGTCATCCTTCATCCGCAGTGAGGCGGCATATGTACTCCCGTCTCGCTTGACGAGATTGGACTTTTTCACGGTCTTTCCCGCGAGGAACGCTTTTACATCGCTTGCTGTGAAGGTAATCTTGCTGAGCGTTTTCAGCTTTGACTTTTTCCAAATCACAAAGCCGCAGCCGGATTTATGGTTACTGCAAGAAAAGCCCAAAGAAAACTCTGTGACATCTCCGCCGCATCGTGGGCACTTCCCCAATACGGCCTTATCATCGCCGATAGCCAGCTTAAATCCGGGTCCATACTCGCTGGAAGGGTCATCGACCAGGAATATATCGCCCTCAAAGGTCTTCTCTTTCTTCTGAGACAGGAGCTTTTTGAAGTGAACGGTCTTACCGGATACCAGCCTGCCGGTATTCTGGCCATCGGCGACTTCTTCTTTCCAGGGGGCAGACAGCCATGTCTTCACATTGCTGGCACTGATGGAACAGTTCTGAAGCATGGGGTGCTTTGATTTCTTCCAAATCACAAATTTACACCCATTCTTCCAGCCTGAACAGCCGTACCCCTTCTTCCCTTCAATGACGGGACTGCCGCATCGAGGGCACTTGCCCAGGCTGGGACGGTTTGCTGAATCTCCTGCGGCCAGTTCCTTTAAGAGGTCCTCAGAGAGCCTCGGGTAATCGGTATGCACGATGCGCGTGACGGTCTCCAACACACTGTCCGTCAGTACATGGTAATCTCGTGCGCCAGTGCGGATATCTTCCTGCAGGGCCCACCAGTAGGCCGTCATATCCGCTTTCTTTACCTCATCCGGCAAGATGCGGTAGAACTCCCGGGCCTTCTTGGTCGAGATGACGTGCTTGCCGTCATCCGTCAAATACCCATGCTTAATAAGCCCCACGATGATGCTGGCCCGCGTTGCCGGTGTACCGATTGAGCCATTCTCGTCTGGCTTTTCCTTGTCCTTTTCCCGCAACAGGGCTTTCGCGGTCGGGTCATCCACGTACTTGGCTATACAGGTCATGTCTGCGGCAAGTGTGGATTGGGTATACCGTGCTGGCGGCTTGGTCTCCTTTTCCAGCACATGGGCATCTGTCACATCGGCACTGTATTCTCCTGTCTTCAAATTGCAAAGAGGGCTGATATCATCTGGCTCCACATCAGCGTCTTTCTTGAAGATGGTCAGATAGCCTGGCTCAACGGTCTTTGTCGCGGTGGCGACCAAAGACCCGCCGTCGTTCAGGGGCGCGGCAAGGCGAGACTTCTCCTTCTTGGCCGGAGGCAGGAACTGCGCCATGTAGTACTTACAGATAGCGAGATAGACATTCCGCTCCCGCTCCGTCATCGCATTGATATCGACATGGATTGCCTGCGGGATGATGGCCGTGTGAGCACCGTCGGATTCCGTGGTGTACTTGTCATTGAAGCATCTGGACTTGATGGACATATCCAACAGCTTCGGTCTGAATCCGATGTTCTGAATGACAGCATCCATCGTGACGCCGGACTGCTCATACTGCCTAGATGTCAGGTACTGGCAGTCTGTCCGGTTATAGGAGATGGCTTTATAGTTATCACGCAGAGACTGGGTGATATTCATAACGTCCATTGGGGAATAACCGAACTTGGAGCCGCAATATGATGTCAGCTTGGACAGGTTGAATGGGAGCGGGGGCGGTTCATCCACCGCCTTCCGTGTTACCTTCACGCCTTCCAGGGTTTCATCTTTCAGCATCTCGGCCTTTGACACCGCATAGGCTTTATTCAATATCCGGCCGTCATCCAGGTTAGGGTCGTCCTTCGATGGCACATACATGGCTGTCAGAGCCGTTCCATCTACATTCAGGTCTGCGGCAACCTCATAGTAGGTCACTTTATGGTGCCCTTCTATCAAGAGGTCTCGCTGGCAAACCAGACCCATGGTGGCTGTTTGGACCCTCCCAACAGGCAGGAACGCCGGTGCGTTCAGGATGGAGAAATATCTGGACAGGTTGTACCCGACCATGGCGTCCGCCACACTTCTGGCATAGGCGGACCAGCCTGCGGTCTCATAGCTCTTATTGTCATGCAGGTGAGCCATAGCATACCGCATGGCATCCGGCGTCGTGTCGAGAGTATCCAGCCGGTAGGTCTTTCCTGTATAGTGGAACCATCGCAGGACCTCATCAATGAGGAGTTGGCCTTCTTCGTCCGGGTCTCCGGCATGGATGACATATTCGCACTGCTTCAAAAGCCGTCCAATCTCATTGAGCCGCTGCTCGGGTGGAGAATCCTTATGCTTCTCATCCGGCGGCTTCACCTTCATCTGCCAGTCATCAAAGTAGATGGGCAGGAGACTGATGTCCTTTCGGTCAGCATATTTCTCATCATAGTCCTCTGGCTCCTTCAAAGTGAGCAGGTGGCCAAACACAGAAATCAGGGTGTATTCGCCTTTGGTCATATATGTAGACCCAGCCAGTAGTGTTTTCTGGCCAGGAATTGCTTCAGCGATTGCAGCGACAAGCATCGGTTTCTCTGCAATGATGAGTTTCAAGTTAAATTCACCTCGCTCTCTGTTGCAATATTATACCACATAACAATATATTACGCAAGTTTATAAGAAAAAAGCCCCCTCGCA
Organism: Pseudoflavonifractor sp. Marseille-P3106; assembly: GCA_900169975.1. Taxonomy (GTDB): domain Bacteria; phylum Bacillota; class Clostridia; order Oscillospirales; family Oscillospiraceae; genus Vermiculatibacterium. The sequence continues at coordinate 340,666 of LT827126.1, read as the reverse complement.
TGAGGGGGCTTATACGAACTGCTGCATTAAAATCGATACCGATAGTTCCGGCGGCCACGCTCTGTTTCAGACAGCGTTTCCGCTTCTTCCATATCAAACTGAAGGGCAGGCACGATACAAAGCTGGGCCACCTTGTCTCCATGGCGAACCACCTGTTTTGTATTCCCGCCGTTTTCAAGGCCAATCATGACCTCGCCGCGATAGTCTGGGTCGATGACTCCGGCACTGTTTGCGGGAGAGAGCTGCCTCATAATGCCGTAGTTCCCTTTGGCCAGCAGAAGTCCTACATATCCTTCGGGAATTTCCACGCTAATTCCACTGCCGAACTGGTAGCACTTATGGGGATTGATGGTAATGCCTTCGCCCCGGTGTTTGGGGTCGATGATGTAGGCATATAGGTTTACACAGGCAGACTGCGACGTATCCTTGTCCGGGATGATGGCGTCGGGATACTCCTTTTTGAACTTAACTTTCATAGTCTTCTCCTCCTCGATAAAATGACAGCAAAAAAGCAGGCCCGGCCAAATCAGCCTGATGCCTGCTCGTACGAAAATCTCTATGATGTCTTAGGTGATAGATACTTCCTCAGTTACAACACTAACATTGTAGCATGGATTCGGTCTGTGCGCAAATGGACTGGAATATTCGTTCAAAACGAAAGATTCTTCGATACGACAAAAAGTCCCCCTCTATTTTTGCCTTAATTTCAAGGGTTCCACTATGTCACCGACAAAAATTACCCCTCTATTTCTCATGTTGTCTTAATCCGTGTTATCCTGTACCAAATAGCGTTAATTAGTAGCAGCGATATCATGTTCAGTAAAAAAATGCTTCCTTCGAAACCAAAATCGGTTATGCCACATAAGAAAAAATCTATCAACCGAAAAGTTGACCTCATTCGGGGCCAGAAAAATGGGGCTACCGACAAAAATTACCCCCAGACTCCGACAAAAACTTACCCCCTTTTCCGACAAAAACTACCCCCCAACCCGACAAAAACTTACCCCCAATCTCGCCAGACCCGTTGCGCCCCAACGGGTTCCGGGGGCCTTAAATATCTAAAAGTATCTTACTAATATTAGAACTTCTAGTTCTATTAGAAAAATAGTCTTAACTGAAGAAAATTTTTATTTTAGATTGACTTTAAAATTTTTGCCCGAAGTTTCAACTAAGAGAAAATTACACTTTGTTAGTCAGCCTGGTGGGAGCGTTGCTCCCACCTCGCAATTTGTGTTGGAGAACTTGTCACTTTCCAATGATTTTTATAAAATTAGTAACTAATATTATAAAATTAGAACTAATTTTATTAACTTGTAGTGCTTTTGAGCCCCGCCACCGTCCACCCCACTCTGCCGGGAGAAGCAGCCGCCCCGGCCTCGCTTTGGCCAGTCTGACATCTCATGTGTTGGACCGCTTCAGATAGTCTTTAATTGCCCCAAACTTAATTTATTGCATAATTCAATATTATATGGTATAATATTATTTACCTATCCGGGGGAGGTGCTTTTCTATGACGGAGCAGGTTTCTAAGAAACAGGCGGTCGTTGTCCAAGGGAACGAGCTGATAGTGGAGACTTCTAACAGCATGAAGATGAATCAGCTCAAAATTCTCTACTTCCTGATGAGCTGTATCGAGCGTGAGGATGAGCTCTTCTTCCCTATCGAAGTGGACTACAAGACCCTGCTGGCCATCATCAACTACGATTCCAACAAGGGCGGCAAAAAAGCGTACCTGACCGACCTCCTGGAGGATATGGCTCAGAAGTCCTATTATATCTACAACAAGGAACGCATCACGGTGTTCCCGTGGTTCGGCTGCATCCAGATAGACCGGGACATCGAAAACGGTAAGGCGCTCTTCAAATTCAATGAGGACCTGTCCAAGTACCTGCTGCAGCAGACCCGGAATTTCACGCAGTATCAGTTTGGATTTGTGAGTACGCTGAGTTCGTCCTATGCCATCAAGCTCTACAATCTACTTCGTTCCTTTGCCTATGTCGGCAGTGTGGATTTCACCTTGGAACGCCTGCGGAAGTCGCTGAATCTCCTGAACACAAAGACGGGCGTCGACCGTTACAAGGATTTCAAAAGCCTCTCAAAATCTGTTCTCTCCGGCGCTGTCGAGGAAATCAATGCCTGCACGGACATCATGGTATCCTATACTCCTATCAAAAGCACAGAGGATAAGCGTAAGACGGTTGGTATCCACTTTGAAATCAATCATCGGGCCACCGCCCTCGCCAAGGGCGTTCCTCAGGTCGAAGCGGAACTGGTCCAGACGGAAGCGTTCAGCAGGCCAATTCGGCGGGTATTCCTCAAAAAGACGAGTTAAGTTATCGAAGTATGTGTGCCGGGGCGTCTAAAAACGTCAGTGCCTATTGGAAGCCCGGAAGCAGAAAACCTCTAAGCCACAATCCTTGGCATATTGAATCGCCAGGCTGGTTTCTGTGCCGAAGCTGTCATCCATGCAAATCAATACACTGGAGTTGTCAATGAGGTGTTTGTTCCGCAATCTCATGCATTCCGGCGTGTAGTGAGGTGAAACGCTGACGACCTTGTTTGCGCTTCCCGTCACCTTCGCATACAAACTCTTATCCTTGTCCCGCCAGCGGTCTGCAAACTCAGGACAAGGCGCTACCAGAATTATTTTGCAGTCCGGGAGTCTAGCTCTTTTCAAAAGGATGGCGTTTGCCGCAGCCAGTTCAAATCCCCGGTTGCCACCAATGCCGAAGTACCAGATGTGGTAGTCCTGATATAACCTTGTAATTGTACTGTCTATCCACATATTCAGGTCCATCTGAGCATTTGCTGGAACAAACGTTGGGCCAATGCAACAACATGTCTGGTCTTTGAGCACGAAATCACCCCCTATTCAAGAGTTTAGACGATGGCAGATGTTTAGACAAGGACTTAAGCACAAAAGTTCTTAAGCACCTAAACACCACCAAGCATTTCTTTGCCGAAAAAACGGCCGCCCCATAGACTATGGGGCGGCCGTTGTGTTATTGAATGCCGAACTCTCGGTAGAGCTGATTCCGTTTGATTTCGTCTGTGGCCGCTTCATCGGCATCTGCATACCGTTTTGCAGCAAAGAGCTTCTTCATCAGCAGTCCCAGCTTGTTTTCGCCTTTCTCAACGCCACGCTTCTCGACAGTATCTAAGATTTTATCCATAGCCAAGTCCCCTTTTGCAGTCAGTATATCAGGAAGTAAAGAATTTATCAAGACTCCAAGCTCCTGTGCATTTGAGTTTTAGTAAACATGACAGCATCTAGTATTTAGGTAAAAATAGACCTCCCCATAGAAACTATGGGGAGGTCTTTCATTACTGGATTCCAAACTCACGGTAGAGTTGATTGCGTTTGGCTTCATTTGTGGCTGCCTCATCTGCATCTTCGAATCTATGGGCTGCAAAGAGGGCTTTCATCAGGCGGCCCAATTTGTTCTCGCCTTTCTTCTCGCCTCTCCCTTCACCGACTTCAATTCCCTTTTCATAACCACGCTTCTCGACGTTATCCAAAACTTCGCACATAGTAATATCTCCTTTCCGCATGTTCTCCTGGAACGCAGGGTCCGTCAGAATCTCCAAGTAGCGTTTATCACCTGAGACAGCATTCAAGAATGCCAGAAACTCGTGTACATGTGTGATTGTCTCCTTGGGCGGTTTGTAATCGCCACCATTTTTCCTCTTCTGAACGAAGTAGTCTGCCACGAGGCGGAAATCTGACTTGAAGAGCTTCACCGTCTCATCGTCCAACCACGGAACATCCACAACATTGATGTGGTAGTTGCTGATGTACGGTTTCATTTTCTCAGGGATATCCACCTCAAAACAATCGAACAGATTTTTGGGTGCATTCCACTTCTCCATTCCAAAGTGCAGAACGAACGAAACCACAGGATAGACCGGATGCGGTTTCTCTGTTGGGTCCTTGCTCCGTTCAGCCGCTTTGTGCTGATTGACCTGGGCCTTGTAGGATGCTCCGTCGTAGCTGATGATACGAAGAGGCATATCCTTGTCCTGGGCTGTCTGGTTCTCAATGCCAATCAAAGCGAATCGGACATTGCCCTTGGTCCAGATTTTCGACACATCACGTTCCTGCATGTGCAGGCCGTCCGCGAGCTTGAGGTCGGAAATTGTTTCGTCAGGCAACAGGTCCTCTGGTTTTACCACGGGTTCTCCGTGGTACACGAGAACGTTGATGATGTCTGCGAAAACGTCGGCCAGCGCAAACAGGAGTTTCTCAGTAAAGTCTTTCTCGTTTGCCACAAATTATTACCTCACTTTCCTTGTTTTAATTTAATATATCAAACAGGGAAAGCCTCTTGGCTGCCCCTGGAATTTTCTCAGGGGCAACCCCTATATAACGAATGAACCGATACTCCCTTGATGATATGGATATTGTACCACGCATTTATGAACTTTTCAAGTTGATGGGCTGGTGCATTGGTGCTTTGGCACCTAAGCACCTAGCAATCCCTCCACTCATAAAAGCAAAAGGTGCCCCATAGAAACTATGGGGCACCTTTGGTCACTGGATACCAAACTCCTTATAGAGTTGGTTTCTTTTGGCTTCGTCTGTGGCAGCCTCATCTGCCTCTTCGAATCTGTGGGCTGCAAAGAGGGCCTTCATCAGGAGCCCTAGCTTATTTTCGCCCTCATGGAGGTTTTCCTGAGCGACGTTATGAAGTTCAATTTCCCAGACCTTCTGCTGGTCAAACAGAGTCGTCATGATGTCCACAACCTCCTTTTCCCTGCTGTCCAGGAACGGCTTGAGAATTTTGCGCTCCCGACAGATGCGCAGTGTTTCATACAGGGATTCGTCAGTGCCACCAAATACTCCCCTGTAATAAAAACCCTCCGTCCGAATGAACGGAGGGCCTTTATGGCAGTTAGCTCTGCTGAGTTAGCCTTTTGATTTCTTCCTGAGAGATTCCGGTCATTTCCGAGGTGTCAGAAATGCTGAATTTCTTAAGAAGCCCACGAAGAACAGCAGCTCGCCCTTCATTGAGCTTTTCCTGCGCAAGGTTGTAAAGCTCAATCTCCATGACCTTCTCCTGGTCGAACAATGTCGTCATGATATCCACAACCTCCTTTTCTCTGCTGTCCAGGAACGGCTTGAGAATTTTGCGCTCCCGGCAGATGCGCAGTGTTTCGTACAAGGCCGTGTCAGTCCGGCCATAGCAAAGTGGCCCCGTTAGTCTGAACGGAGCTACTCAAGTATTCTACCCTGCAACTGTTCCAAAAAAGGGCCGGACGGAACTTATGGGGAGGCCCTTCTCAACAGCCTCACTTTGCTCGAATTCTACACGAGCGACTTCTTCGACAAAGGCACGTTCCTTGGCCGATGCATCACGCCAGGAGACATGATACCGACGACAAACATCAAAGAAAATGTCGTAATACTTGTTTTCGCGTGTGTCCTTTGCTCTATCAATGTACCACTGCATATCGCTGTTAGCCATTTTATCACACCTCCATTACTCTTCTTCCAAGTAAGTCATGAAAATTTCCTTTTCCGATTCTCTTGAAAGTGCATACCAGGGAGCAACTCCACCGTAGGTTGATACGGGGAATGCTCCAAAATCGTCTGCATAGTGTTTGGCTAATTCTGGAGTCTTTGCCTGAAACGTGACATCCCCTCCGCAACCATTATCAATGGAGAGTTTGATTCCGAACGCAATCAAAAGGCGTCCAATACCATTGTACTTTTTTTCCTGCGTCATTGTCGGATTACTTTCCGGTTGGCTCTCAATGTAGACGATATGGACACAAACCTTCTTTTGGAGGATTTCATATGCCCCTAATGCCACCAATTCTCCATCTTCGGTCTTTAGGGAATACTTTTCAAATTCCTCTAACTCTTCGTTGGTCCAATTTGATTGCCAACCTGGTTCGCGTGTGGTCTGCACAGCATCCTTCCTCTTCATTGGAGAGATAACTGCACGGATTTTTTTGTTATCAGAGTTTCTGATGATAAATGGTGAAAAATACATACTACAACCCCGCTTTAAATTTTGTTATCAAAACAGGGAAAGCCTTTCGGCCGTCCCTGGAATTCTCGGGACAGCCCAGAATATGTCCAATAAACTGATACTTCCTTAGTGATATAAGTATTGTACCATGCGTTTGTGAACTTTTCAAGTTACAGAGCCGGTGCTTTAGTGCTTCAGTGCTTAGGTTCTTAAGCGTTTGCTTTTATTTGTGACTGCAGGCGGCCAGCCATGTCGCAGGAATGCGCCCCCCCTTCTACCGCACCGCAACCGATGCTCCCCCCTCCCCAACCACGAAATTTGCACCAATTCATTCTATGTGGTAAGATACTCTCAACGACAAGGAAGTATTCACTGCATCACACAGGATAGTGCTTACGCATACCAACAGGGACCGGAAACCGCTCCAGGTCCCTCTTTTTATAGCCTGGTTCAGATGTTGCGCACCTATCCTTGCCGTCCCCATATGGTAATTGGTCTGCAGGCACCTAAGCACCCGGGAGCTTAAGTGCTTTTGCTCTCAAAATAATATTGACTAATTCATTATCATATGGTATAATATTATCGTAGTCAAGAGAGGCATTGAATTCTCAAAGACTGCGTGCTACAATCAACCTATAATTTGGTTTTGAAAGAGAGGTTTTTGCATATGATGCACAAGTTCACAAGCACTCGGCGTTTCCAGGCTTCGGCTCTGGCCTTGGCACTGGCCGCCACCGTATGTTTCAGCTCTCTGGTGAGTGCTGATAACCGCTTCACTGATGTCCCTGAGGCCCACTGGGCTCACGACGCCATCGAGTATGTCGTCGACGAGGGCCTGTTCGCAGGCACCAGTGAGACTACCTTCAATCCTGAGGGCACCATGACCCGCGCTATGCTGTGGGTTGTTCTGGCCCGGATGGATGATGCTAACACCAATGCATCCAGCGGCGAGGCATGGTATCAGCCCGGCCTGGACTGGGCCGTTGAAAACGGCATCAGTGATGGCACCAATCCCAACAACAATATCACCCGTGAGCAGTTCGCTGCTATGTTGTATCGCTACGCTGAGAACGCAGGCGAGGACATCACGGCCGATACCGCTGAGCTGAATAAGTTCATCGATACCATCAATATTTCCTCCTACGCTCTGCAGCCCCTGGCCTGGGCGGTCGAGAACGGCATCGTCTCCGGCACCAGCAGCGACACCATCTCCCCTGCTGGCAACGCGACCCGCGCTCAGGTGGCGACCATGCTGATGCGTTACGACAAGGCATTCAATGACGATACCCAGTCCGACAACCCCGGCGGAGAGACCACACAGCCTGAGAATCCCAGTGCTTCTGATGATGTGGATTACACAATGAAGATTGCTCTCATGAACCATAATTTGTCGGTTGGCGATAAGGTCGTGGCTGATGTAAACACCATTCCCTCCACTGCTAAAGAGAATCTGACCTATACCTTTAAGTCCTCTGACACATCTGTTGTTACCGTGAAGGCTTATTCCGGGAATAATTTTTCCTGTGAAATCAGTGCCGTTGGCCCTGGTACTGCGATTATCACTGCTACGGATTCCAACGGCATTGAGGCAACCCTAACTGTGACAGTTGCCGGAACTTCTACGTCTAATCCTGGCACATCGGATTCCGATGATTATGCTGATGTGAAGGATGAAATCATTGAACTGACCAATGAAGTTCGTGCTGAGAATGGTGTCGGGGCGTTGACAAAAAGTGACCTCTTGATGGAAATTGCGCAGCAACGCGCTGAGGAAAGCGCAGAAAGCGAATCCATCGAACATTTCAGACCGGACGGCTCTTACTATAGCACTATCTTTGAAGAGTATGGGCTTGACAGGTTCGAAATGCAGTATGTTGAAATTCTTGGATGGAGCACCATTTTAGATTCAGATTATATTGTTGATTTGTGGGAAAATTCCCCTGGTCACTTTGCATCCATGACTGGAGCCAATAAAACTCTTGTTGGAGTTGGAATTTCCGTCGGTGAAGATGGGCGATACTATTTTTGCCAAGTCTTTACAGATAAAGATTAAACCAAACAGACATCCTTACCTAGCGGCGAGCATAATGCTCGCCGCCTTTTTATTTTTAAAAATTGACTAAAATATTAAAACATGGTATAATATTGTTGTTCATAAGGAAACCCTTGTGACAGCCCAAATCTTTAATTCTAAAGGAGGGTCGAAGAGGATTATCTGGGCGTTTCTTCCTCTTGCATTGACTAATTCAATGTTAAGTGGTAAGATGTGTACTTTGACAATAGAAAGGAATGATATGCGTAATGAAGAGAACGGCATCTCTTCGCACCCGTATTGTGGCGATGTTTCTCGCTGTCGTGTGTATCGTGGGCCTCATTCCTACGGCGGCTTTCGCGGCTGAATCAACATCCGTGCCGGGCACGGTAACGCTGAAAAACGCAGACTATCACGTCGACAACCCCATCACATACAATTACGGGCCACTTAAGGATTGCTATATCCACGAGTTTACCATGAATGTCGCAGGGGCTGAAACTGTTGGCTTCTGTGGCGACCATAGTGCAGAGATGGGTAACTCGTTGATTGGCGATGTTTGGGACACTCCACAAGAGATTACAGACAAAAACATTAAACTCTTGCTGTCCCATTACTACTCCTATGCCTATGGCAAATTCAGTGCTGCAGGCCAAGCACAAAACCTGACGCCATACGATGAGTTCCAAAGAACATGGGCTCAGGGATGGTTCCAGGGGTGCGTATGGCTGGCCCAAATTGGTGAGCTTCCCGATTATGAGACAGACCGTGAGGGCTGGATTCAAGAAGTAGCGACCCAGCGTATGCTTGTAGTCAATGCTTATCACGATGCGGGTTATAGCTGGGCAACTCATTATGATGACATCTATGATGGCGACTGGAGTTGTTATGATGCTGCAGAGTACATCGTCAACCACGTAGACTGGTGGGGCGACTGGAGCATTTACATGTACAACTACGCCGATGAGGGTAGCGACTCCCATCCAGACCCCAGCAAAATCCAGTCCATCATTGTTGGCATTTATGAGCCAACAGGAGATATTGAAAACCCCTGCGAATTGATTATCCGAAAATTCGATTCAAGCAACCAAAACAAAGGGCTTCAGGGTGCTCAGTTCCAGGTGACTGCTATTGGAGGTTCCTTTGATAAGGTCTACACCACGGATGAAAACGGCCTCATTACAATCGATGAAAGTGAAAATGGTTTCGGCCCCGGAACGTATGGAGTTACTGAAATCAAAGCGCCTCCTGGTTACACAATTAGTGACACATCAACTAAATATGTGACCGTTGGCGTGGGCGACACTGCAAGCGCCACCTTCACCTTCTATGATGATGCAGAAATCACAGGAAGCGGCAGCATTCGCAAGGTCGATAAGGACAACCCGACTGTCGGCCTGGCTGGTGCAGTCATCGAGATTCGGGGCATTGACAATGGATACGGTCCCACCCGCGTCGTTACCGGCGAAGGCGGCTACGTCAGCGCAGACGACTTCAACTTTGAGGACCTCCCTATCGGCTCCTATATTGCCGAAGAGGTCGGTGTTCCTGAGGGCTATACCCTGAGTGACGACCCCGATGAGAACATGCAGGAGTTCTACTGGGACGGTAAGAGCAATATCCAACTCGTGTTCCAAAACGACTCCAAAGTTAAGGTTCAACTCAAGAAGGTTGACGAAAGTAACCAGCCTCTGGAAGGTGCTATCTTTAACATCTTCAAAGACGGCCAACTGATTGGGACCCAGGCAACAGACGCTCAGGGCACCATCACAGTTCCCAATGTAACTGAGGGCTTCTATTATTTCATCGAAACAGAGGCTCCCGATGGGTATGCGAAACTGAGCACTCCAGTCGGTGTCCATGTCGACCAAGCAGATATCCAAGGCGAAGAGACCATCGTGGTAACAGCGAAGGACTTCAAGAGCCCTGAGTTGACTATCAAGAAGATTGATGCAGCCACTCGTGAGCCTGTGCCTAACACCACTTTCGAGATTCGCGGCATCAATGTCAGTTACCAAAACACCATCACAACTGGTGCAGACGGCACCTACACTCTGACTGGCCTGCCTACCGGCACCTATGAGGTCACAGAGCTGTCCGTTCCTGACCCGTACATCCTGGACACCAATAATCGTCAGACAATCGACCTCGCGGCCGGAGCTGAGCGCGAGCTGGTGTTCGAGAACTCCACAGAGCCCGGCCTGAGAATCATCAAGAAGGATAAGCTGACCGGCGAGCCTGTGCCCGGCGTCACCTTCCTGATTGAGAAAATCGACGGCAGCTACTCCGAGGAGGCCACCACGGACGAGAACGGCGAAATCTTCATCGAGCACCTGGAGGCCGGTTCCTACAAGGTCACGGAAATCCGTGTCCCTGGGAACTACATCCTCAACGACGTCCCCCAGACCGTGACGCTGGAGCCCAATAAGACCTCCACCCTGGAGTTCTTCAACCAGCAGCGGCCCGGCCTGCTCATCCAGAAGGTGGACACCGACGGGAAGGGCATCGAGGGCGTCAAGTTCAACGTCAAGGTGAAGGACGGCTCCGATATCGGCACCTACACCACCGACGAGAACGGCGAAATCTTCATTCCTGACCTGGACGCTGGCTGGTACACCGTGACCGAGACCTTTGTCCCCAACCGCTATATCCTGGATTCCACGCCCCATGACGTGCTCCTGGAGGAAGGGGCCAGCGGCGACGGCAAAGCGTATTACACCCTGCGTCTGGAGAACGAGCGCACCCCCGAGCTGACCATCTATAAGAAGGACAGCATCGTGGGCGGCCCCGTGGAGGGCGCGAAGTTCCAAATCTGGTACGCCGGGAACGGCCCCGCAGCCGGTTCCCTGGAGGACCTGGGCATCTACTGGAGCGACGAGAACGGCCAAATCAACCTGGGCAAGACGGACACTGACCGCCTGAAGCCCGGCTGGTATCAGGTCACGGAGCTGGAGGCCCCGGACGGCTACCAAATCAAGGACCCCGCGACCCAGAGCATCTACCTGGCGGGCGACGACGTGAAGTCCCTCACCTTTGAGAACACGCCCCTGTCCGCTATCGTGGTGCTGAAGAAGGACAGCGTGAACGGCAACCCCGTCCCCGGCTGTACCTTCCAACTGCGTTACCTGGGCGGCACCAGCGGCACCGGCGGTACGGTCATCGGCCAGAAGACCACCGGCACCAACGGCTCCGTCATCTGGACCCAGCTTGAGGCTGGCACCTACATCGTCGAGGAAATCGAGGCGGCCGACGGCTACAACATCGTCACCGCCGCCCAGACGGTGTACATCTCCGGCAAGGACCAGGACGTCATCACTGTGGAATTCGACAACGCCCCGGACGGCAACCTGCTCATCAAGAAGGTCTGCTCCGTCAACCCCAGCGTGACGTTGGCGGGCGCTGAGTTCAAAGTGACGTACGCCGACGGGAGCCTCATCGGGGAGAGCAACGGCGTCTATACCACCGACGCCAACGGTGAAATCCTCATCAGCGGCCTGGAGCCCGGTAAGAGCGTGGTCGTCACCGAGACCCGTGCTCCCGACGGCTACATCATCGACACCCAGCCCCAGACCATCGTCATCCAGGCTGGCAAAACGGTCGCCCTGACCTTTGCCAACCAGCCCAAGGGCGAGCTCATCATCGAGAAGCGCGACAGCGTGACAGGTGAGACCCTCCCCGGCGCTCAGTTCCGCCTGACCACAGCCGCTGGCTGCGAGGTGGGCCTGGACGGCGTTATCGGCGACAGCACGTTGACGCAGAACGGTATCTTTACCACTGACGCCAATGGCCAAATCCACATCACCAACCTGCAGCCCGGGGCCTATGTCATCACGGAAATCAAGGCCCCTGACGGGTACGTCATCGACAGCCCCATGACCAACGTGGTCATCGGCACCAACGGCGATACCCAGACCGTCATCATCGAGGATACCCCCAAGGGTGCCCTCATCATCGAGAAGCGCGACAGCGTGACCCATGAGCCTCTGGCGGACGCGACCTTCCGGGTCACGACCTCCGCCGGGACCGTCGTGGACAACGCGGGCGGGGCGGTGAGCTCCAACGGGCTCTACACCACCAACGCCAGCGGCCAAATCGTCATCACGGACCTGCAGCCGGACACCTACATCGTCACTGAGGTGGAGGCACCTGAGGGCTACCAGATGGACGCACCCTCCCAGACGGTGAAGATGAACAGCGGCGACACGCAGACCCTGACGTTCTACGACACCCCCAAGGGGACCCTGGTCATCGAGAAGCGCGACAGCATCACCCGCAACCCCCTGCAGGGCGCTATCTTCGAGGTCACGACCTCTGACGGCGCGGCTGTGGTGGGCTCCAACGACTCCATCAGCAGCAACGGCCGCTACACCACCGACGCCGAGGGCCAAATCGTCATCACCGGCCTGAAGGAGGACACCTACGTCGTCACTGAGATTCAGGCCCCTCTGGGCTATGAGATGGACGCACCCTCCCAGACGGTGAAGCTGCTCAACGGCGACACCCAGACCCTGACCTTCTACGATACCCCCAAGGGCACCATCGTCATCGAGAAGCGTGATTCCGTGACGAAGGAGCCCCTCCAGGGCGCTGTCTTCGAGGTCACGGACTCCAGCGGTTCCGCCGTCATCAGCGACAACGGCACCATCAGCTCCAACGGCAAGTATGAGACGGACTCCAACGGCCAAATCGTCATCAGCGGCCTGGACGCCGACACCTACGTGGTGACGGAAATCAAGGCCCCCGCTGGCTACGAGATGGACGCCCCCTCTCAGACCGTGCGCCTGACCATGGGCGACACCCAGACCCTCACCTTCTATGACACCCCGCAGAACACCCTGAACATCGTCAAGAAGGACAGCGCCACGGGCAAGAACCTGGCCGGTGCCACCTTCTACATCACCAACTCCTACGGTGAGGTGGCCGACACCGCCAGCGGCCTGGTGGGCTCCAACGGCTACTACACCACTGACGAGACCGGCATGATTACCCTGACCGGCCTGGAGACCGGCACCTATGTGGTCCGGGAGACCAAGGCCCCCGACGGGTACATCCTGGACGAGGCCCCGCAGACCATCGCCGTGGACGGCGGCGGCACCTACACCCTCACCTTCTACAATGACCCCGAGAGCTCTCTCATCATTGAGAAGCGCGACAAGCTCACCAACGAGCCCCTCTACGGCGCGACCTTCCGGGTCACGACCTCCGACGGCTCCTTCGTGGCCCAGGGCGGCGGGACGACCAGCTCCAACGGCCTCTACACCACCGACCGGAACGGTCAAATCGTCATCTACGGCCTCCAGCCCGGCACCTACGTCGTGACCGAGGAGACCGCCCCTGACGGCTACCTGCTGGACGCCCCTTCCCAGACTGTGGAAGTGACGGCCAACGACACCCAGACCCTCACCTTCTATGACACCCCCATCGGCGGCCTCATCATCACCAAGATTGACGAGGACACCGGAGAGCGTCTGGAGGGCGCGCAGTTCGAGATTCGCAAGATGAACGGCGAACTCGTCGGCACCTACTACACCGACCGCAACGGCAACATCCAGCTCTCTGAGCTGGACAGCGGCTGGTACGAGGTGGTCGAGCTCAAGGCCCCTGACGGCTACCTGCTCGACTCCACGCCCCAGCAGGTCGAGGTGAAGGACGGCGAGACTACCACCCTGGAGCTGACCAACACGGCCTCCGGCTCCATGCTCATCCACAAAATCGACTCTGTGACCAAGGAGGGCATCCAGGGCGTCAAGTTCATGGTCTATGACTCCAGCATGACGCCCATCGGCGAGTACGAGTCCGACGACCAGGGCTATGTCCATCTGAACAAGTCCCTGGAGGACGGCAAGTACTATGTCCGGGAAATCGTGGCCGCTGACGGCTACATCCTCGACAACGAGGTCAAGTCCTTCTGGGTCCAGTCCGGCGATACTGCCATGATTGAGTGGGAGAACACCGCCGAGTACGCCCAGATTCAGGTCATCAAGACCTCCGCCGACTACAGCTCCACCAACGGCCTGCCCGCTGGCACCCCGCTGGCCGGTGCCGTGTTCACCATCTACGACAAGCGCAACAACGTGGTGGACACCATCCAGACCAACGCCAGCGGCATCGCCTCCTCCAAGCTCCTGCCCCTGGGCATCTACACCGTGAAGGAGACGACAGCGCCCACCAACTACGGCCTGAACCCCAACACCTTCACCGCCGACCTTGAGTTCGCGGGCCAGGTGGTCCAGATTCAGGTCTCCGACCCCAGCATCTCAACCGGAGTGACTATCAAGAAGACCGGCTATCAGCAGGTCATGAACAACAGCCTCATCCGGTACACCGTCAGCGGTGTGGCCAACACCTCCAGCGTCAGCCTCAACAGCTTCTACTGGAGGGACACCATCCCGACGGACGCCATGCGCCTGACCCGGCTGGTGACGGGCACTTACAGCGCCACGCAGAACTACAAAGTGACCTACACCACCAACCTGAACAGCAACTGGCAGACCGCTTATGACAACCTGTCCACGGCCCAGAACTACACGTTGGATATGTCCGCCTCGGCCCTTGGCCTGGCCTCCAACGAGTATGTCACCTCGTTCATGCTGGTATTCGGCATCGTGCCCTCTGGCTTCCACCAGTTGACCGACGCCACCGTTGATGGCACCACGCTCTACGCGCTCACCAACGGCTACCAGTTCACCAACAAGGCGGACGTGGGCGGCCTGTACGGCCAGTACTGGCAGCAGTCCATCGCACGGTGGACCACTTCCGTGTACTCCAACTACAAGCCCTACACCCCGACCCTGCCCCGGACTGGTTATTAAGTTCTAAGCACCGCAGCGCCCTCGCCTGATTCCCAGGCGGGGGCGCTGCTTACTTATTTATGAGAGAAGTGCCCGTTATGATGCCTACCGCTACACACAATCACGACGAAGAATAATTCTCAAGGAGAGGTACTATTTATGGAAGACGTCCTCAGAGAAGGTGAGCGGAAAGGCAAGCTGGAAGGTCGGCAGGAAGGCGAAGCCAAACGAAACCAAGCGAAACGAAACCAGCTCTACAAAGAGTTTGGTATTCAGTAAACTTGTATAACAATGGCGGACTGGGATATAGTTCCCGGTCCGCCATTGTTTTCTTCGTATATAAGGTGGTAGTTTGTCAGTAAAGATAGAGTTCCAGTTGTCTGCACAGTTTATTCTTTCCTGCACCGGAAGAGAACTCTGAGAAATTTTTGCTCTCCCAGTTTAGTAGGACATCTTTCCCTGGAAAGTGGAGTGTGATTGGTGTTTCACCGTCCGGCTCAAAATATGCCTTCTTCAAAACTTCAACATAATTCTCCATTGACAGGTCTTTGCTCGCTTTGAGAACATTCATTGTAATCGGTGTAAAGAGTTTAAAGAGTAATGAGATACCCGTTGTCTTGCAAAGCATATACGGAGGGTTCGTGGTATCTTCTAGCCATGCATCAGGCCAGCACTGCTTCCAAGCCCCAAAGTAGTTATCTAACAGTTTAACCTTCTCGGTATTACTGCTGACGTGAATCTCAGGATAGAGCAACTCCATATTATGAAGTTCGGCAATCCAGTCAACCAATAACTTTTCCATTGACGATTGCTTGGCGACAGGCCGTTTTCTCCCAGGATGGTCTTTCCATGAGGTATCTCCCGTCTGAATACGGCCAGCAAAAATGGTAGACTCTTCATTAAGTGTCTTGGCCAGCAAGATTGATTCTACTTTGGGTTCAGAAGCACCACCCACGGATTGGAAAATGTCCGGCCCGAACATTTGCAGAATATCTTCTCGATGCTCAAAATTGAATTGTGCGGATTCATATTCGCTTTGCTTGATGTTCTTATAAACAGCCACTGTTGACTGAGAATCAATGATGATAATATTGACAGGGAAGCAATAGTCCAATTTTCCAGACTGTACCGCAGCAAATAGGCGCTGATAGCCGTCCAATACGAGTCCGAGGCGTGCTTTGGCATTAACAAAGAAGCCATTTTTTTCTGGAAGGTCAATCAGTGACTTATAGTAGGATGCCCAGTCAATTTTAAGTATCGAGACTGGATTGGACAAGGGAGCGACGTCTGCAATTTGAAAGGGGACAATGTTGTATAATGAGGCTTTCTCCTTCCACAACGCAACTGTTATCATGGGGTTAATGAGGACCATTCCATCCCTGTTAATGGCATTCGATAAATCACGAATACGGGATTTGTCTTGAAAAATCCCCTCCACCCATTCGCCAACAGAAAACAGGGTTAATATATCCTGAACAGAAAGTGATGTAGCGAAGCATCTATTCGTACCAGGCTGTTCTGCTTCAAGTAGGGTATACTGTGGGGCGGTTTCCTGTTTTTCCATCTGAAGCAGGATATCGATTGTTTGTGCTTTGTTCAATCCATAATATCTCATTTTGATTCCCCCGTATAGGATAATTCTTTCTACATCTTAAGCAAAGTTCGCCTTTATTGTAGCAGTGAATCTCTGAGGAGTCAACTGATTTTTCTTTCTGATTTAATTATCTCAGAATTTATCTCAATTTATGGAGGCTGGTAATGCTATAAATAACAGCCGGAAGCTATCATAACTTCCGGCTGTGAATCGATTTCACCTCATGTGTAAAATTCTGATAAGTCCTCTAGTCTCAAACACGCAAGCCGCCGGGCCTCAGTAGCATTGCCGCAGCCGCAGTCTATGTCAATGAAAGCCGGTGCGTGTAAAATTGTCATGTGTTGCCCGGTGCTTTCCAGCTCTTTTAGCCACCGCTCCCGCTCTGTCCTGCCTGGGTAGAGAAGGAAGCAGACTGGTGTGTGGCCTACAATGATGGTACGCCCATCCGGGAACGGATTCGGCATGTCCAGGCTAGGACGCTCCCAGATGCGACTATCATGGGATGTACCCGGGCATCCGTGGACCAGATGAAATCTCCGGCCGTTCACTTCGATATCCAGTTTGTCAGGCAGGCTGGCCAAGAAGTTAAGCAAAGCATTCCGCCGCCGGGCATCCATGTGATACAGGAGTTCACGACGGGTAACGCTCCCTCCGTTTGAAGCCCAAAGTTGTCTGGCTCCATAGACATTGATTTTGCCCAGGGTATCAAGGCACATCTGTTCATGGTTGCCCATCAGCATGACTACGTTTTTTCTGGCCATAATGTCTTCCAGGATATCTACGCCGCCTGGAGCGCGGTCAATCACATCTCCGATGACATATAAGGTATCCTCATCAGAAAGGTGGATTTCCTCCAAAATTGCCTGATAACGGTCAAATTCGCCATGGATATCTGATAAACAGTAATGCATTGAAGTCTCACCTCCTCGTGCTTCGCAGTCAGCACCAAAGCACCCAAGTACCTTAGCACTTAGGTGATTCTACTCTCAATAACCGCGTAACGACCGGAGTTCTATCCCCGGTCGTTATCATCACGTCTTATTCAAGCGAACTAAGCAGCCATTGATAGTCCTGCCTACCGTCAATTACATATTCGATATACACCGTCTCCCCTTTAATTTGGTAGATGAGGATATACCGTTTGTTGAATACCATTTTCCTGTACTTGTCTGTTACAAATTCAGCAGACCGGATAGCAGGATACCGATATGGGAATCGTTGCAGAGACTGAGCTGCTTCATTGAACTCTTTAACTAAAGAGTGCGCAAGCCTTTCATCTAAGTTGGCAACAAATGCCGCATGATTCGCAAGTTGATGAGCTGCCCTTTTTGACACAATGACCTGATACGTGTCTTCACGCTCCGGCATGGCGCACCTCCATAATGGCCTGGTTCATCATTTTTGTAACATCGTCAATCGAGTACCCAGGCTCACCGTGAAGCCGCTCTTCTTCAATGCTGAGCAACTCCTCCCGCAATTTCAGCATCTTCTCGCGTCTGGAATACGCTTCAATGTCCATCACCACCAGGTCGCCTTCTCCATTCTTCGTGAGAAAGACAGGCTCGCCAGTTGTTTTGCACAGTTCCGCAATTTCGTTATAGTTCTGACGAATCGTGGCACTCGGCTTGATATTCATAGCGCTACCTCCGATAGTAATATTCTGATTATATTATAGTCATATTCAGCAACTTTGCAACCCTTATTTCTATCACACGATAGGTCCCGAATCACAGCCGGTAACTGGCTTCGAGTGCTCATAGATATAAACGGTAGAAATATCAATATTACCGTTGCCCCAGACAACCACTCCGTGGTCAACAGCGGCGGTTTTGAACAAGCTATCATCAATAAGTGGAGCGAACGCAGGGGCTTTCAGTAAACTGGAGGCGTCAAAAATGCGGAACTCGCCGGTACTAAAAACCACTAAAACTTTATGGTCCTCAAGTGGACGCACAGAAGTAGCTTTGAGTGTTTGCCGCCTTTCATCTGCATAGGCAATCTCGTCGACTTGGTACAAAAATACTCACCTCGTATATTCAATCCTAGCAGATGTTGACCTGATTGGCAAGATGGGTACTAAGCACCTAAGCACAAAAGTGCTTAAGTGCTTAGTGATTCCGCATTTATGTTTTGTTGGCAGTATAGAGCAACGCTCCATTCTGTGAAACCAAGTGAATTCCATTCTCGGTCACAACGACCTTGACGGCTTCGCCAATGTGATTCTGAAGCTCGGGGCAGTCGCCGCTTCGCAGCAGTACCGGATTCCCGGGGATTTCAGCCTGCACGACAACAGGCTTCCCCCACGGGAGGTCCAGTTCCCTGCATGTACAAAGGACACCGACGAACGGCATCAGCTCCTCACAGGTCAGTCCTGCCGGTGCAAATCCGGGAACCGTGCTGCCGGTGTAAATCAGCGCCTCGCGCCCATGGTAAAGGGCATCGATGTCCTCGGCAGTCCAATCCAACCGGGCAAACAGCCAATCGTCAACATCTTTCCAGTCGCTGTCGTTGGCAAAGTCCGGCAAACTGCTGGCTGTCTTTCTCAGCAATTCAATCGTCTGGAATACCAGTTCCCGTTCTCTCGTTGTCATGGTTTTCCCTCCTTATGTTTTTCGGCGGAGGTGTTCTCTCCCGCACCATGAATCTCCTTCAGCTCAAACAGGTATTCGAGTTGGCTATCTGCCCGCAAAATACAATTCGTGAGCTGGAAGCAGTTAATGGGCACCCCATACCTCTGAAATCGCCTTGACTGGACGATTTTTTCCAGAACCAATCTATCGATTTCAGATTTGTGGGCCTTAATTTCCGCCAGCAGTTCTTGCCTGCTCAGCCGGTATTTAGGCACGGATACCTCCACCCGGATTCTATCAACAGTATTCTGCTTAGGATTGTCGGTAGACCGTTCAAACTCAGGGCTGCCCACTTTCTGTACCAATAGTTCCAACTTGGTATAGAGCCCCTCCGGCTTCTTTTTTGGCCCGACCCGCTTCATCTCCAGATACTTTCTCGTGCATTCCTCGAAAGTCATGCCTGGGATGAAGTGCGTCGCAGCCATTTGCCAAAAGGTCATATTTTCAAGTGGCCAATGCCGGATGGGAAGGAACCTTACTCCCTCATACACTTCCTTTCGGCACTGGTAGACAAGGTTTTCATCGAAGTAATAAACCTTCCCTTTGGCAATCCTCATAGGCTGATTTATAAAATCACGCTCTCTGAAGGATTCAGCAATGTCGTCCATGGTTATGATGCCTGTCGAAGTCAAATCCAGGTTTTCGTCATCCACAATGTGGAGGCACCAATTCCAGAATCTTTGACCAGGGCGCAGATGCATCAGCATCTGCGCCCAATGCGCTTCATCTATAAACGTCGGAGCCCAAGTTTTTGCCGAGGCCCCGGGATGTATCGGCCTGCACACCATGTTGTTCATGCCTATGCCATAGGTCTGAACGAAGTCTACGGACCGCCCTGTTCGAATGATAAGCGGCTGGCCAACAATGCCGTCCTTAATGAACTTGTCGCCGAGTATCTTGGACGCTACCGTGGCCAGATTTTTCAAGTTGAAATGGTCCATGCTGAACCCCCACTTACACGTAGCGGCTCAGAACTGCGAGGGTATTGGTATTCAGTTTACAGGTGTCCGTTCCGCTGAAACGGACTATCCCTGTACTGACCATCTCATCCAGCCTGTTATACAGGTCTGTGAAGCTCTTGGCCCCCTCCAGCTTGCGGCGTACCACTTTGGCCTGTGCCTGCGGAATGTAGTGCTCCGCAGAGAGGTTCATCTGGTTGAGGCTCTTCAGACTCACGACAGCACAGATAGGGCCGTCCTCAGTCGGCAACAGCAAGACGCCTTTCATCGGTCCTTCTCCCAGAATGTCCCGGTAGATGGCCTCTTTGGTCTCCTCCAGTGCCTGGTGGAGCATGGTCTCCTGCTGGAGAGCCTGATACATTGCACGGTTCATAAAATTTTCCTCCTTAATTTTTTGGCAAATGCCCTATTATCGCCGTTCAAACCTGATATTCAGCGTAATGCTTCCGAATCAGGTCCATCGCGGCGTTATGAAAGAGATTGTAGGTTTCGGATGACATAGACTCAAAAATCCAATCCCTAAGGTCTGAGGCCGGAACATTGATGTACTCGTCGTCACCATAAAGCTCGTCCGCAAACTCATCTAAGAATGCGTCCACGTCATCAGTGATGCCCCGTACGTCGATGCAACAGTCTCCTTTACGACAGTAGACATGGACGAGCCTGCTTTCCCAAGTATCCTCCTCGTCTCCCCAGTCTTCCGGTTCGAATGCTACAACCCAGATTTCGTAGCCAAATGTCTCATGCAGGGCCAGCGCAAAGATGCCGCATTCACCGTGAAGGAAAATACTTGCATCAAGACGGTTGCCCAAATCGACTTTTTCCAGAGCCTCAAAGGGCTCGTCCTCATGGGTCCAAAATAGTGTTTCCACGTTCTCACCCCCATTTAGTTAAAAGCGTCGGCCGCCCGGACTCTCTGATACTGCCCAAGTGCCTGCATTGGCACCGCACAGGCATCAAGTCCGGCATCACATTCGCCAAAAGGCTCACCGCTGCCGCACCCACACAGGTCCAGGCCATAGTGGTTGACGCAATGGTTACAGCAGAAGGTGTCTTGGTAGTGCCTGAGCCTTCGAAGGTCGAGCCCATGGAAGAATCTTCGCCGGTCCTTTTCCAGACAGGAGTACTCGCCCTCGTCCGTTGTGATGGTGATAGCTCCACAGGAGCACCGTGAATATCCAATGTACCGCACGGAATCAGTCCTCCCCTCTTTTGATTTCCCGCAGAACAGCCGCAGCAATCACATCTGCCGGATAGAACCGGGACACAGCAGCGCTCTTCCAGGTTCCTTTGGTCCCATTGATACCGTTCAGCAGTTTGATTGCTCTTGCCTGCTTAGCCCACTGACTAAGATTCAAGGTGTAGTCGTCCAGGAGCACATCGCCAGGCCGAACCCCTCCAGGAACAGCCGCCATCTTCTCAATCCCGTTATGGATAAAGAGCCGGTGGTCACGGGGGATGAACGGCATATGCCGGTCGAGCCACTCCATTTTTTCCGGGATGCTGTACGGGCTGTCCGGCAGGACTGCCGAGAGCGTGTAAATCTCCACGATAGCCGTATGCTGGAAAATCAGCCGGATAGCGTCCACGACGTTCTGGTAGGGCTGCAGCGAAGCGAAGTACCCCTTCTCATAGAGGTCCTCGAATTCCTCTGCGGCTTTCCATTCCGCCACGGTGCCGTCCATGTCAACGAAAAGCCGGTACTTGGGCTCCCGATACTCTGCCCGGAGCTTCATGAGAAGTTTACCGAGCATATTGCGGCCCTTGCCGTCGCAGACGCCCCAGTAGGTATCTCCATGGGTATTTCCCTCCACGAGTTCCACATCTCCGGTCGCCAGCAGCCGGTTGCGAAGCTCTAAGTCAGAGAATTTTGCCCGCAGGACGGCCTCCATAACGCCGTCCTTGACCTGCTCCCAGTCAGGACGCAGCTTGATACGGCGGCCCAGTCTCTTGGCTTCCTGAGGCGTCAGGAGCGTAAACTGGAGCTGTTCAGCAATATCCTGGGTCTTCATTGCCTGGAATGCGGCCTCCGAGTTGAGGAACGTCATGCCATGGAATTTGAGTTCGTGCGGATAGAAGTTACTTAGGAAAAAGTACTCGTCCCGAAATCTAGTGATTGCCATGTAAAGTCAACTCCTTTTTTGATTTTTAGTTTGTGTATATAAAAAGGCAGTAAATCCAAACTGGATTTACTGCCTTGAATTGATGATTTGATTGCCTTTTGTGGTAGAAATACTTCCTTACTGATAGAGTTATTGTACCATTCAGTAATGAACCCGTCAAATTCCAAAGGAAAGGCGCGGGTTCGAGGTTCATCGGCTGTTGGTCTCAATACTCCCAATGCTTGTCCTAACTTTTCAAGACGGATTGTTTCACGTGAAACGGATTATTTGCGAAATCAGTAACTTTTTCACCTAAGTTCTTAAGTTGTTAGGTGCTAAGGTGATTAAGTGCTTTATGGCTTATTGTCCCTGCTGACGACGGCCAAAAAGGAAGCCCCGGCCGATTGAAAATCGACCGGGGCTTTAAGAGCGTTGGGTGAGCTAGACATCCACGGTGAAGTCAGAAGGACCCTGGATATCAGTCATCCTCATCATCGTCATCGGCAGAAGTGAGGTCTTCGAGGTCTTCGGCGTCAAAGTCGAAGTCCTGGATGAGTTCTTCCACAGTGAAACCCATGCCAAGCAGTTCCTCAGCAGCCTCTCGGGCATCGAGGCCAGCCTCTTCGACCTTGGTGTTGACGATTTCGTTCAGAAGCTCCATAGCACGCTTGAATTCCATAACAAATGTCCTCCTTAAACTTTTGAAAAATTTTGAGTGAGCTGAATCTATCAGCCCGCTTCTTTTTTGCGCCGCTCCAACTCTGCTCGGACAGCGTAGTACCGCTCCCTTGCCTGCTCCCAGGATTTCTGGGACGGGAGCTTGGAAAGCCGCATTCCATCGCCCCAGTTGCCTGAAGGCTTCAGCGTGAGTGCCTGGTACTTTTCCCAGGCGGCGGATTCCATCTTTTTCAGGGTCTCCGTTTTATATCTGCTATAATCAGCCATTTTCTGTCTACTTCCCCTCACTTAGATGAGGAAATCGTCGAAGGTCACAGACTCGTCCGCTGAGATGGACTCTCCGTCTCCCTCAACACCGATGAGTTTATCATTCCCCCCGTTCCCAAGGTAGGAACGGATGCCACCAAATTTCTTGACGGCTTTGGCGTAGATTTCACTTTCGGTCAGGACAGCGTTGTCTGGCACCTCTATCATGACAGATACAGTCACTGGTGTGTGACCCAGCACTGTGATTTTCTTCATTGCGATGTCCTCCCTCTTATGAAATGATGCTGCCGTTCTCATCGACAACTCCAAGGACCTCGGCACTTTCCAGCACATCGGCTTTTACGGGCTTCCAGTTGATACGCTTCGGGTCAACCGATTTGACGGCCTCCAGGGCCTCTTCGTCCGAGTTTGCAGGAACGACAACCTGGCCATAGCGCGTAAACTGCACCAGTCTGTATCCCTGCTGTGCCTTTGTCGGCTCATCCCCCAGCAGTTCCACCTTCACGCAGCGGTGCATATCATCCCGCTCTGTTCCCAGGTTGAACGTAGAACCAAGGAAATACCTCACGGCCTCGTCCAAAGTGCCGTTAAAGCCCGTGACAGTATAGTCGCCGTCATCGTACGTCACTTTAACCGTAATCATGAAATTTCCTCCTCTGCAGCTTCTTCGAGCTTTTGCAGCTCATGCTGATGCTTATAAATTGCGGAATCGATGTAGTCGAACCCCGCGATGAACTGCCCGTCATCCGTAAAGAAATCAGGATAAATCTCATCATCCTCACAGATGATTCGGGCATTTTCCAGGGTCGCCGCATAGCCGTTTTCAACCAGGTGGTTCAGAAGGTCAATCATCCGCTGCCTCCTTAACCATCTTCGCACGGGCCTCTCCTTCCTCACGGGCCGCAATGTAGCAGATGATGCTATAAATCTTTGCGGCAACACTGTCCTCCGTCATTTCTTTGACGAGCCGGGTATCAACGAACATCGGAGAAATCGTACACCGGGTCTCAATGAAATACTTTCCAGCATTCTTCAGCAAGCATTTGCCCAGCTTCATATAGACCCCTCCACTTGTGTTCTGCCCCTGAGGTGTGAAATTGCTGTTCCGCAGGCAGCCAACATAGTGTTCCTGGCTGTAAACGCAGCCATATTCGTCTATGCAAGCCTGACAGGATGCCACCTCGCTCATCATATCAGCGGCCAATTCCTTTGCAGACCGGCTCGTGATGAAATACCGCTCCGGGAATGGAAGGGCCTGAATCCCCCATAACTGATTGATGTTCCTGTTGAACATCCGCTCCAGGGAGGATTTCAGCTCGTCTTTCAGACTGCCGTATGTCAGGTCCCATAATTGGAACGAAGACGGCACGCCATCCTTGATGTAGTTCACGTAATAGACGGCCGAGCGGCTGGACGCCTCATCCTCAGAACCGGCGAAGTCAGGGAAGCCAGTCTTGCTCTCAACGAGCTGTACTCCCACATCGGGATACGCTCCATTGGTGATATAGAGCTGGAAAACCGGGCTAGTACGGAACCCATCGGAAGTCCTCGGCCCCTTGCCAAGAGACTTTATCATCTCTTTGGGTAAGTCGATGCCATCGTAAGCATTCCGGGTCTGCTCCACCGCAGCCTCATCCTCGGGGGTTGTCTCTTCCTTGATGATATCCTGGACTGCCTTGAACATTCGATTCACTTTGCAGTTCACGCAGTCTTCCCAGAACGGCCTAGAGCCTCTTACGCAAAAAGCACAGTAGGTCATTTTTGCCTCAGCTATCTTCTCATAGTAGGCGGTGCTGATTGTTTTCATATGCAATCTCCTTTTTTAAGCGGCCGGGACTGGACACTCCAATCCCGGCATATGTTATGTTCTCAGCGGATGACCTCATAGAGGGCCATGGTCAACTTGTTGTGCTCAGCATCCACGTTGACGTCCAGCCGCCAGATGGCCCGATACTCATGGGCTGGTGTGTAGCCATAATTGGCGTACTGGTGGAAGATAGCCTTCTCATCGTCAACCCCAGTCTCACGGAATCCAAATAGGTGTGAACCAGACTCAATGGTCCCTTCATCCACCTGCTTTTGCAGGCTGGACCAGTAAATGAACAGGTCGCTGGCATAACTTCTGCACCAGCGGCCAGCCTCCTGGATGAGCACCGTCAGGATAGACGACAAGTTGATGCTCGGCTTTCCGCAAATGATTTGCCCGTCAGCCTCAATCGTCTTCCCAAAGCAGGTCTTTTTGAAACCATCCATATTGGTCTTATCCATACTTCACTTCTCCTTTTCTGATTTTGAGTTCTTAAGCACCACAGCACCTAAGCGCTCAAGCACTTAACTTTTTTGTCTATCGATGTGGTCGCTATCCCTCTTGACCCGTGCCAGCTCGGCTCTCAGGTTGAACACAAGGTCTTGCAGTTTGTCTGCGCATTCCTCTACCCCGCAGTCACCCCTGCAGGTAACGCCGAAGTTGTTCTTGTCCTCAGACGGCCAATACAGGTCACATGAACCGCAGCGGCTCATTGGTCATCTCTCCCTTTCTTCTTGAAGTCCGCCTCGTGCTCGGCAACCTGGATGAGCACGTCCAGCATCCGAATACACTCGGTCGGCTTCATCCGGGCCGACAAGCACTTCTCCTCACTGTACGCAGTGGCGAAAAAGAGCTTATATCCGCCGTATTCGTGGTCGACATAGTAGCGGCCGTGCTCGTGCGGATACAGGGTGTTCAGCAGGTCGATTCGAGAGCGGATTTTATCTACAATGCTTTCCATGGTTTTCTTTCCTCCTATCAGACGCTTAGTGCTTGAATTACTTTGTGAATGAGGGCGTTAGCGTCATCCTGGAATCGCTCCAGTTGAAGCTGAATATGGACGGCATAAAGGCCAGTCCGGTTCCGCCTCAGTTCCTCTTTCAACGGAAGCAGGCTCTGCTTGCTTTTCAGTAGGATGGTCTGCATCGTCCCGACCCGGCCGCTGCAGGCTGTATCGACCGCATAGCCGAAGGGGTCTTGATGGAACCTATCTACTGTGCAGATGCAGAGTTTGGGCTCATTCAGGCCGATTTTCCTTGCCTCTCCGATAACCAGCAGCTTTTCATTCAGCTTGAGGTCGCCGTTAGGAGAGAGCTTCGCCAACGGCATCCGCTCCATCTCAGGAATCAGGTGCCGGACAAGAAAATCAAACTGGACATAGCTGTCCCGGCCCATGTCGACCGGCTTCGCGTAGGCATCCATCTCATAGTTGCCATCAGGAAGCGGGTTAATGACATGCTGATTCCAGGACGAGTCTTTAAAGCTCGGGTCGCTGACGATGATGTTCGGAAGCGGCCCCAGGGAAACCTTCAGCAACTGATTCATGACTGCTTACCTCCACTCACTTTCTGACGCTCGACCTTTCCAGGCAGAGAGACCGGCACTGCTAATACCAGGCCCATCTGCTTCTTGAACTGAAAAGCCAGGTTGTTACGGGCCTTTTCCTCGGACACAGCACATGTGTGGCCAGTCCAACGGTTGGACAAGATGGTCCCGAACGATGTGACTGCTCCACAATAGCTATAAAGGCACTTACCTTCCATGTGATTCACTCCTTTTTTGAAAAATTGTTTGTGTATATATAAAAAGACAGCACCTGCACGATAACGTGTAGATGCTGTCTTGAATTATATTTGTAGTGTGTTGCGTTAGATACTTCCTTAATCTATGGATTTATTATACCATCACAAATTTCTGCGGTCAATTTTGCGATTTCAGAGGCGGCAATTTATTGAATTATCCATTGTTATATGGTATAATATTTATGAGATGATTTTATACTTTACGCGAAATTTCAGACCATGCTTCTGAACCTTTGTGAAGAACGTGTGCCATCCCTAGAACTAATACTGAAACGGCGAGGCGAGTTGCCAGATATATGACAGTTTTTGAACAGTGTGTGTGAAAAGGAGAATCCATTTATGAGTGAGGCCACTAAAAGAACTTCAAATTCCTCATCCTCTGACGGCAAGTTCCCTGATGAACCCAGTCTCCATATTCTTAAAGGACTGGCCGAACAGGTAAAACACAAGAGTGTAAAAGAAGTCAAGAGACGGGTCTATGACTTTCGTATGCTGTTTTTGGACAGATGGACAGAATTATCTTCGCATACCGAGTTTGGTAATGCTATCCGCGTTCTATCTCGAAGAGAAGGCGTTTCAAGAAATATGCTCGGCAATATGTCGAACCGCGAAACCATTGCGTATTTTATCGGTATCCTGGCTGGTGTCGCATATATGTCCAGGATGCTTTATACTGCGGAAGTCCAAGACACCCAAATCGTATCCGTCTGTTCCCAAAACGAGACGGTTGCAAAGATTCTGCAATGCCTACATAATACGAATGGTGGGCATGGGATGTACCATACAGATTTAGCCGACAAAGTAGGTCTCACATCAGGTGAACTGACCAAAATCATGAAAGAACTCCTTCAGTTCAGAGCTGTTGTGTCAAACGGAACCGGAGAGTATACTTTCTATGTGTTAGGACCAACCGGCAAACGATATTATGCGAAAGAGAGTCGTATCCAAGAGGTGAGAAAAGATGTTGAAAATAGAGATGCCGATTGAGCAAGCCAAACTTGCAGCAGAGGCATGTCATTTCTATGGGAGAATGCTGAATGGAGACTACCAGGCAGTCATTGACCTCTGCCTGGACAAAAATCTCCCTGACAGTGAGTATGAATCTCGCAGTGTAGCAGCCAGGGAGTATTTGTACCAAGCTAAAGCCTGTATCTCATCTGGTGCCCCCGATGTATCCCTGACTACGGAACAAGTCAAGAAAATCGTTGATGATGCTCTGTCGTTAAAAGAACTGCTTGAGACGTCAGATGGGTCCGTTGTAGTATCAGATGCTCAGGCTGAACTCATTTCAGGTGTCTGCGAACTGTATGCCCGGGTACGGATGGGGCAGTTCAAGGAAATCATCTGGTATTTCCTTGATATGAAACTTCCCTCTGAGGATTACTGTGAACGGCGGGATGAAGCGGAGCAGCTCCTTCTAAAGGCCAGGGAGTCAATCTACCCTGACCTGCATGGTATCGGCCATTCCTACGGCATCGGCAAGTTTGAGGACGCCGATAAGGTATACGATGTCCACCAAGCCATCCGATACGCAAGAGGGCATTGGCGAGAGCCATTCAGTTATTACCCCGTACCAAAATGCACTGTCATTTGAATTTATGCAAGAAAAAAGCACTCAGGAACTTAAGCTCCTGAGTGCTTTCTTATTTAGAGACCTTGCTACTTCGCTCTAAAAGTATATCGCGTCGATTGAGGCTGGCATCCTTCTGTACCATTTCCCGAAGCAGTCGCAGTTGCTGGCCTATCGCCGGGCCTGGCTCGTAGCCAATGCCCAGCAGGTCACTGCCAGAGATTTTGAGTTTACTCTGTTCGTCTGCCTGCGCCCCTGTCTTTAGCCGCTCCTTAATGCATCGAAGATTTGCAATTTTATCTAAGCGTTGCCGTTCATATTCCGGGGCCTGTGCCAATACATCTGCCTCCCGGACGAGAAGCCATTTATTGAACAACTCCTCCCCTATTTTCCCTACAAGTCTACTGACTGCTTTCGAGCAGACCTCAATCCGCATATCATGGTAGCGGACGAGTGTAACCACTTCGTCCTTGAAAACAGGGTCCGCGCTCAGTCGCGTCAGTACGCACTCTGTAATTTTCGCACTGACATGCCCGTGCCCATGAAAATGCCCGATGCCGTTCTCGTCGACCTGGTAGCATTGAGGCTTTCCAATGTCGTGGAACAGGAGTGCCATACGTACCAGGTAATCGCCTGCGGCCTCATCTACTGCCGCTGCGATATGGCCCCACACATCGTAGATGTGGTAGGGGCTATTCTGCTGAAAGCCAATACACGGTTCCATTTCCGGGATGATGTGGACGACCTCAGCCTGATTGTCCATGAGTTTCCTCTTGGCGTTGGGGGCCATAATCAGTTCTTTGAGCCGTTCAATGCTGTTCGTAGCCTTTGAGATATCCTGCTCCACAATTTCACCTCGTCTCCTTGAGCAGTGAGCACCTAAGTACTTAAACACCAAAGCACCTGAGTGCTTAATCATTTTATGCTATGTAAGACGCCAATCAACAGGTTCCTGCCCCATCCTATGGAGCTCCTCGTTGGTGCGGCTAAACGGGTGGCTCCCCATAAAAGATGGAAGCTCCTTGGAAGCCCGGTTTGCTGCGAGAGGGCTCGGATGGGTGGAACGAATGAATACCCTGTCTGTCCGGTCCAGGGCGGCGGCTGGGGTAGTCTTTACTGCCTGCATTCCCCACTGAAGGAACACCAGAGGCTGAGGCAACCCAGCAACATAGTCCAGCACGCGCCTTGTGAATGGCCCCCAGCCAATATCCCAGTGGCTATTCGCCTTCCCCGCCTCCACGGTCAGGGAAGTATTCAGCAGCAGGCCCCCCTGCTGTGCCCAGGCCGATAAATCACCTGTTTCAGGCATTGGGATGCCCAGGTCGTTGCGCAACTCCTTAAAAATATTCTGGAGAGACCGTGGGAACGGCTTCACATCCCGCCGGACGGAAAAGGCCAGTCCCATAGCATGGCCAATGGTCGGGTAAGGGTCCTGGCCAACCAGCACGAATTTGACGTTCTGCGGTGGGGTCAGTTGGAACGCCCGAAAGATGTCCTCCCTGTTAGGGAGAATATAAGCTCCACCCTGTGCCTCCGTATCGACCTGCTGGAGTGCGTTCTCCGCCGCAGTAATCGCGTCCTGCGGCAGTGCATCATACCAAGCCCCAAGTCCCTGGCGGACTTCTTCTTGAATGGTAGTCCCCATATATTTACTCCTCCAGCATCTGAATCAATGCATCTTCGTCCAACACGGTAATGCCCAACTCCTGGGCTTTTCTCAACTTAGAGCCTGCGGCCTCCCCTGCAACGACATAAGATGTTTTCTTGGATACTGAGCCTGATACTTTACCTCCAAGGGCCTGGATACGGTCTCCAGCCTCTTTACGGGTGAATCTGGATAGTTCGCCGGTCAGGACAAAGGTCAGGCCAGCCAGTTTATCGCCAACGGACTCAGCATGGCTCTCCATATTGACTCCGGCCTCCCGGAGAACAGAAATGAGGTGCTGGGATTGAGGGTTTTCAAACCAGGACTTAATACTCTCCGCTGTGATGCCGCCCACATCAGGGATTGTGGTCAATTCCTCAAGCGAGGCCGCAGCGAGGGCATCCAGAGAGCCAAAATGACGGGCCAGGACCTGTGCCGCCTTCTGCCCCACCTGCCGAATACCAAAGGCACAGAGCAGTTTGGAGAGGTCATTCTGCTTTGACTTCTCAATGGCAGAAATCAGGTTCTGCGCGGATTTCTTGCCCATGCGCTCTAGGCCCTGAACCTGTTCCTCCGTAAGGTGATATAAGTCGCCAGGGGACTTAACCAGTCCGGCATTAACCAGGTTTTCAATGACAGAGGGGCCAAGACCCTCAATATCCATAGCATCACGTGAAGCAAAGTGCGTCAGATGCCGGAGAAGCTGTGCCGGGCATTCCGCGCCGGTGCAGCGCATTGCGGCACCGTCTTCATCTCGGACGACAGGCGCACCGCAAACAGGGCACACGGTCGGCAAATGATACGGGACCGTTCCCTCTGGCCGCTTATCATGGAGCACGGACACGATTTCCGGGATAATTTCCCCCGCCTTCTGCACCAGAACTGTATCACCAATGCGGATATCCTTCTCCGTAATGAAATCCTGATTGTGAAGGGTGGCATTCGTTACAGTAGTGCCTGCCAGCCGCACCGGCTCGATGACCGCCTTCGGCGTCAACACACCAGTCCGGCCGACCTGTACAACGATGTCCAAGACCTTGGACGGCTTCTGCTCCGGCGGGTACTTATAGGCGGCCGCCCAGCGCGGAAACTTTGCCGTGCTCCCCAAGGCCGTCCGTTCCTCCAGGCTGTTGACCTTGACGACGGCACCGTCAATATCGAACGGGAACTCCTCCCTGCCGTCGCCTATCTGCTGAATTTGATGGACACACTCCTCGATGGCAGCACACTTGGTATGCGGAATCACCTTGAAATGCTGCTGGGCCAGATAGTCCAGAGTCTCTGTGTGAGTCTGGAACTCCCGACCGTCTGCCATCTGGAGATTGAAGATAATGATGTCCAGGTGCCGGGAAGCGGCAATCTTCGGGTCCAACTGCCGGAGGGAGCCCGCAGCAGCATTCCGTGGATTCGCAAAAAGCGGCTGGCCATTCAGCTCCCGCTCCTCGTTGAGCTTGTGGAACACCTTCTTGGGCATATAGACCTCACCCCGCACGATAAGCCGGGGCAGGGCCTCCGGGAGCCGCATGGGGATGGACCGGATAGTACGCAGGTTCTCCGTAACATCCTCCCCCACACGTCCATCTCCACGGGTCGCTCCGCGAACAAATAACCCGTTCTCATATTCCAGAGCCACAGACAGACCATCTACCTTTGGCTCTACATCGTACTCGATGCCAGCAGGGACGGCTTCTCTCACTCTCTGGTCAAAATCCGCCAGTTCGTCCGTAGAGAATACGTCCTGGAGGCTCTCCAGAGGCACCTCATGGACAACCTCAGCAAAGCCTTCGGCGACCTTTCCCCCGACCCGCTGTGTGGGCGAGTCGGGGGTCTTCAGCTCTGGATGCGCTGTCTCCAGCTCCTCCAGGTGCCGGAGCTTGTGGTCGTAGTCATAGTCGGACATGCTGGGGTTGTCCAGGACATAGTACTCGTAATTTGCCTGGTTCAGTTCAGCACGGAGCTGCTCCGCTTCCTGGATAAAATCAGCCATTGGTCCCATCCTCCTCATCGCAAATATCCGGGTCGACTTCCCGGACGTACTCCCGGGCAATGCGCAAGCCTTCCAGCTTGGCATCATATCGCTTCTTTTCGGCATTGGATACGCCGCCACGGTTCCGAAGGACCAACAGGCTTGTCTCTGCATCTGCCAGCCTGGTTTTGAGTTCGTCCCAGGCTTCCTTGTATGTCAATTTGCTCATGTCTTGTCTCCTTCAATAATTTTCCTGTAATCACCCATGATGATACCGTCAAACACCATGGAAGCAGACGGAATGGGCGAAAAACCATTTTTGATGCACCAATTTACCATTTCCGGCGTTTCCACGCACTGGATGACCAGCTCCGGTATCTGATGCGTGCGGCAAAACGCTTCTAAATGGGCCCCAATTTCAGTCATCGTCCCTCGCCGCCTATAGATAAAGCAGACGCGAGAGACCGTCAGCCTGAACGTCGAGAGAAATGTCACCCGCAGTTCTGATTCCCAGTTGTCGCTGTGAAACCAAAACCCGCTCAATTCTTTCTCAACCTGCATAGGGACACCTTCGCGGCGTTGGAGTGTCGCTTGGATATCTGCTATCTCCTTGTTGGAAAAACAAATTTGGTTCGGCCACTCCATCACAATGCCTCCCCTGCCGCCGCTTTCTTAGAAGCTGGAATGTGACCACGGTAAAGCCCCGCCAGTTTGAGTCGCCTTAGCAGCCCGACCTGTGGCCGAGTCAGTGGATAATCCAATATGCCAATCGGCCACACTGGTATCCAGCCACCTGCAAGAGGGATAAGCCAGCGCATGAAATCCCCATAGAACTCTGGCGGGCAGGCATCCATGAGCGCTTCTCGGGTCCAGTGATGCAACTCCATGGCTCTTTTAATGAGAAACTCCTGGTGGGACGGCAGCGCATAGACTGCCGTCCCGTTAGGGGCCACCATAATTTCCAGGTCAAGATACCTGGCCGCTTTGTGCCGGGCGATGTCAAAGGGAAGCCGTAAAATCTCATCATCTGTCATCCGACTCAGCCTCCAATTCCCGGACCGCCTCTGCAATAGCGCATATGTCGCAAAGGCTCCCCTGTTGCTGGCAGTAGTCACACAGGTCGAGACCATCCTCTTTCGCCGCCAGCCAGATATGGGCCAGGCTTGGGATATTTCTGGGCAAGCCCAGCAGTTCAAACAACTGTGATGCCACTCGTTCTGTGTCCCAATGGGCACAGAGACTTGCGCTACCGGACTGCTCACCAGTCTCACTATTAACAGGAACCACGACGATATTACACCCATCCTGGGCGGTTGTCCAGCGAGGCGGCACCTGCCGGACAACATTTCCATTCCCATCGGTCGTTGTCTGGCCCAGTGTGTAGGTTCCAAGCTCCACCATGACAGTCGTTATTTTTTCCATAATGACCCTCCGTGCATTTTGCAATATTATACCACATAATAATAAAATACGCAATCTCTTGAGAGGTGAGATTGCGTATTTTACCAAATGGCGGCGTAAAGCCCCTGGATTCATCCATGGGGATATAAGCCGCCCCTCGGCCATTTCCATTGAGTATTCTCCTGCTTTGTGATATAATTAAGCATGAAACGGGGGTAAGAAAATGGAGTATTCATACAAATTCAGAATCTATCCGAATCGTGAACAGCAGACGTTAATTCAGAAGACATTCGGCTGCGCCCGGTACGTCTACAACCATTTTCTCGCCCAACGGATTGCTGAATACAAGACCACGGGTAAGGCCCCCACACGGTTCCAGCAGGACAAGGAACTGACTTCCATGAAGAAAGAACTCCCGTGGCTTTGCGAGGTTGACGCTACCGCCCTACAATCCTCTGTTCAGACACTTGATGTCGCCTACCAGAACTTTTTCCGCCGTGTTAAAGGCGGTGAAAAACCCGGTTATCCGAAGTTCAAGAGCAAGAAGAACCGCCGCCGGTCATACAAGAGCAAGTGCGTAGGGACAAATATCAAGGTACTGGACAAGGCGGTTCAGCTTCCAAAGCTCGGCCTTGTGAAGTGCTGCGTTTCCAAAAAAGTGAAAGGCCGTATTCTTTCCGCCACAGTGTCGCAGAATCCCAGCGGAAAGTATTTCGTCGCCTTGTGCTGCACCGATGTGGAGATAGACCCACTTCCCAGTACTGGGGCCGTTG
The DNA here is from genome assembly GCA_900169975.1 of Pseudoflavonifractor sp. Marseille-P3106. Classification (GTDB taxonomy): domain Bacteria; phylum Bacillota; class Clostridia; order Oscillospirales; family Oscillospiraceae; genus Vermiculatibacterium. Next base: position 306,674 of record LT827126.1, on the reverse strand, counting down.
TCGGTCTTGATATGGGATTGAAGTCATTCGCTATCACCTCGGATGGGGCAACGTATCCGAACCACAAGTTCCTGACCAAAAATCAGAAGAAACTTGCCCGCCTCCAACGCCAGCTCTCCCGAAAATCAAAGGGGAGTAAGCGCAGAGAAAAGTCGCGGGTGAAGGTTGCCAAGCTGCAGGAACATATCGTCAACCAGAGGCAGGACACCCTGCATAAACTATCCACTCGGCTCATCCGGGACTATGACTTAATCTGCATTGAGGACCTCGCTACTAAAAACATGGTCAAAAACCACAAGTTGGCCCGGTCAATCTCCGATGCCTCATGGAGTGAGTTCCGCAGGCAGTTGGAGTATAAGGCGGCATGGTATGGGAAACAGGTGGTCACGGTAGACCGTTTCTTCCCGTCCTCCCAACTCTGCTCCGCCTGCGGCGCTCAATGGTCCGGCACAAAAGACCTCTCTGTGAGAGAATGGACCTGTCCCGTTTGCGGCACGGTCCACGACCGGGATATCAACGCCGCAAAGAACATCTTGGATGAAGGTCTGCGCCTATTGGCATAGTCTATACACGGTAGGGCGGGACACGCCCGAACCTAACGCTCGGGGAGACCATGTAAGACCTCGCATGGTGCAGGCTGCGGTCAGCGAACCGAGAATCCCCCGGATTCATCCGTGGGGAGTGTCAATCACTTTATGAGGTCGAAGATGACCTGCTTGAAAATTCGTTCCACGTCCAAACTTGGGTGGAGGTATCTGCGCTCCTTCAACTCTTTGTCGGCATATACTGCCTGCATAACAGTCTGGATGAGTTTCTTCCCTTTTTCCGTTCTAAGTTCCTCATACTCGAATTGAAAATCGTGGATGAGTGTATGTGTGACCTCCTTCTCAATATTCTGCCCAATCCGATTGAGGATGCTTGGCATTTTGAGAGCTTCCGGCATCAGGACTTCGATGTAACAATACTCGTCTTTTGTATCTTTGAGATACTGACGGTGGCTTTCGTCCATGTAATGCTCACTATTGAGTGCAGCATCAATCGCCTGCTCCAGTTCATCGGCCCTGAAATCGCAGTCATCCAGTTTGTCGTAGTCGTAGATATTCTCGATGAAAATGCTCGGCCCGGACGTGATGGAAAAACTGATGTGATAGCATGGCTCATACGTCATGACACATAGTACACCATCCCGGATGACATAGGATTGCTCAATCTCTCGGATTCTGGTTTCAATGTCCGCTTCTTTATCAACATCCTGAACATCTCTTGCAAATTCATCCACAAGCCGGTCAATGGTATGGCGGTTATCCTTTGCATATAGATTTCCCTGATACCAGTACAGCGGCTTGTGGGTCGCCTGCGTATCTGGGTACTTGTCCTTGTACAGTTCATCATGGACGATGAGAGCAACTGGCATGAGCCGGTCAGCGTCTGCCCCAGAAATTTCACGAATGGTTGCAACGGCATCCTTGTAATGAGGGACATCTCTTGCCTTTCTGCAGCGTGGCGGGATTTCCAACATGCTCCATTTGAATTTGATTTTTAGTTCCACTTTAATTCCTCCTCGCTAGAATATCACTTATTGCCCTAAGCTCTCTGTACTGCGGACACAGTTCTTCGACCATTCCGAGTGGCAATGCAACCTGAAATTGGTCAGCATAGAGGGCCTTAGATATAGACATTCCCGGCAGCTCGGCATATAGGATTTGCCAATTCAGTTCCCTGCTTTGTTCTACCAAATAGTCAAGCGTGGCCTGGAATGTTTGGACCCCAAACTCTGTGAACCAGAACGAGACTGCTTCAGAGAGCTTCGGACAGGGCAACTCGTTGAAGTCTTCTTCGATATTGACTGACACGCCTTCCGGCAGTCCTATATCATCGAGACCTCTCAGAATGCCAATGTCTTGGGGCTCGCCATCAAAGGCGAGCTCGAATCGAAACAGTTTCATGGACATTACTCCTTTAGCAGTTGATTATATATAAAAAGCAGTTGCGCCCCGATAAGGGACACAACTGCTTGAATGGTTAGATGATTTGATTTTTCGAAAAATACTTCCTTGTTTGATACCTATATTGTAGCATCTGCAAGGAATCCGCGTCAAATCACTGGCCCTCTCCAGGCTTCATCCAACTGCGAAAAACAGTTTCAAACTGTGCCTGGGTCATGACCACCAGCCTCTTATCGTATGCCTCTGCTCGAATCAACTTGAGCGCCTCGTCTTCGGTGAGGTCCCGGTCGTCGAACAGAGCGACGCTGAAGACTGAAAGGTCGTTTGGCCACTTCTGTTCAAAGTCAATCCGTGCGATGTGGTGCATATTGTCCATAGTCCACCTCACTTAGCCTTCAGACACTTCGCTCGGCAAACCGTTCTGCCTCTGCGTGTGTCATCACAAAGCCGTAGTAGGCGACTCTCGGCACTGTGGTCTCCACGACCTTGACCCGCGCAGGAGTACGGAGCACACACCAACTATGCTGCCGCCATAAACCATCCTCGGACATGGCGTAGCCGGTAGCCAACGCCAGTTCTTCCCGGTACGGTCCCTCCAGAGTGCGGCTCTTGTTTGCCTCCCAGAGCATCGCCGAATTGGTGTGGCATTGGGATGGCTCCCCTTTCTGCATGATGATGCGGTCGCCATACCAAAGCTGTCCGCGTTCCAGAATTGCCTCAGCGTCCGATTCATGCCAGGCCATAACAACGGCGTATCCGCCGAAGTCCAAAAGCCTTCTCATGATTTCAGACTCGTCAGAAGCGTATTTTTCGGGACCGCTGTATCCCGGGCCCCACGCCTCCAATCGCATTCTGGCCTTCCACGCATCATCCGGCTCAATGAAAGCCATGTTCTTGCCGGAAATCGCCTGTTCAGGCAGGCGGATGGGGTGTCCGCCCTGCTGGTAGATGTACGCAAACTTATTGTCCAGGGGAACATCGGTGAAGGTCATCACTTCTGCTCCCCTCCATCCTGCTGGGCATACATCTCTTCGACTGCCTTATTCTCCTTCAGGTAGCACAGAACGATTCCGCGCAGGCTGTCGTCGACCAGCCCCTGAACGTGGCTGTCCACCACAGCATCAATCTGCTCCTTGCGCATCTGGCCAGCGCCGAAGGGATAGCCGCCCACATACGTGCGCATCCCATAACCCTCAGCCTCCAGGAACAGGTCAAGCGTGTAGAAGCCATCCTGCGGATAAGGGTTCGAATCCTTTACCTCAGCGATGACGTGGACGTCGTTTGCTCCAGCCAGTTCAGCAGGAATCAGGTAGGTACGGGTGTAGCAGGCTCTATTTTCAATCGTAAACATGTCCATAATCAAGTCCTCCTTTAAACGTCAAAAAGGTTTGTGGCTATGCGGGAGCATACCGTCCATCTTCTCCCTCAGTGCCTTGCCGGTCAGCGTGGTCTCAATGTACCAGATGCCGTTCTCCTGCCAGGCATAGAAGTCGCCGCCATGCTCTCTGAGATGCGGGAAGTCATCCGGGTAGATGAACTCCTTTCTCCCTCCCGCTTTGATGCGGGCGGCTCTGCACTCACGCGGAGCCTGGTTAATAATAGCTGCCATAGGTACTCCTCCTTCATTATGTTTGTGTATATATAAAAAGCCAGCAGATAGTGACCTATCTGCTGACTGAAAGCGTATAAAATTCAATGATTGACGTGTCGATACTTCCTTGCTTTACCTTTATATTGTATCATTTGGAGAAATGAAGCGTCAAATTGGCATTGGGTAACATTTTGCCGACTAGGCCCCCTGGCACTTAGGCGCTTAAGCTCCAAAACACCTAACCATCTTGTTGGGACTTAAAAGCAACCCCAGGCCCTGCATATTGCAGAGCCTGGGGGTACGTCAAAATTCAAACGGGATACAAAAGTAAGTGCCGTCATCCATACGGATAAACTGCTCACCGGAGAAGTCATCTCCGCAGTAGCCGACCGTCTGCCAGCAGAAAAGGCCATCCGGCCCATTGGCTCCTGCACGTCGATGCCCTTCTACAGAGAGGGTCTTTGTCCCATCCTTATATTTCTGGACTGTACCAGGCACAAAGGCACTGGAGGTCAGCGTTTGCAACGGGTCCAGCATATTGTCCTGCAAGCCCAGTTCATAGCGGTCATCCAAGAGTCTTGCAACCTCGGAAGCCAGCTTGGCACGCTTTTCATTGAGTGCTACAAGCTCCTTAAGCATAGAGGTAATTTTGCTGCCCACACGAATTGGATACTTCCTGCAGATATTATTGAGGTTATCCAACTCGTTGCAGAGAATCTCATCGCGGGCATACGCCTGGTCGCACCAGACAACATATCCTGTGCCAAGTGCGAGGCTGGCCACCTTGCAAGCCTGCACCTTCCCTTCGTCGGACAGGAAATGCCCGTAGACATCCAGAAGCCCTTCTTCCTCGTTGAGTTTCCAGGTAATCCGGGTAAGCGGATGTGTACTATTCGTCTGTTCCATCCTGCTGTTCATCCTCCTCACTGTCGGTGTTATCGTACCCGTAGGGACAGTCATCGCAGTAGAGATATTGGCTGTGTTCCACCGGAAACTGACACCCATACTCCTTACATGGATTCATAGGGCTACCTCACGTCCACAAAAAGTTGACGCCGCCGATAGCCTCCACCCGATGCATGATTTTATCCACCATAGACGCCGGTGCAGTCTCATTCCATATGCGGACCATCTCTTCCAACTGTTCGTCCTGCACGGGGACGCAGAAAGCACAGCAGAAGTTATAGATTTTCCCTCCCGTGTACTTCTCATAAACGCTTCTCTCCTTAGCGAGAATACGCTCCCGGTCCTCGCCGTAATAGTTGATGCTGCCAAGATAGGCTTGGCCATCACGGCGCACCATGGCTTGAATCGTCTCCCGGTTGAAATCATTGTAGATGTCGTCAGCTTCCATCAGAGAACCAACGCCGCCAATCGCCTGGAGATACCGGATTCGCTTCCGCCTTGTGAGGGCAAGCTGGATATCGCCAGCCAGCACGTCGCTCCAGCGCATAGACCGGAGGTCGAGCCGCCCAAAGTTGGCGAACTCATAGCTGAGCACACCATTGGCGTCGGAGTTTTCAAAACTCCAGAAGGGGTCACGCCAAATATACTGCTCAGGGATTTTGACCTTCTGATACTTCATACGGTCATGCGCTTCCGACTGTGTATAGTGGCTTGGCTCCAAATCGACCTTGCGGTTGTGCGCTTCGTCCTCCTTCGTGTAGAAGAGAACGGTGTTCTTATCCCGTGTCTTCCCGTGGTAGTCCGGCCGGGAAGCCACCACACCAAGCTCAGACGCGATTTGGTTCAGTGCGGCCTGCTGCTCTTTGTATCGAACATTGTTCTCCATAAAACTCATTCCTCCTCGTCGGCCAGCGGCAGTCCAGTGGCATCAGCCGCCAATTTGTCCGCTTCCTTAGCAGGCACCCGGCGGCTCCCATACACAGCGTCTTCGGCCATCAGGTTGACCATGTACATCCAGTCGATGTACCAGGCCGGACTGGCGGCGCGGTCAATCGTGCCGTCCGCATTGCGGATGAAGCCTTTCTCTGAATCCGCAAGGTTGATGTCCTGAACGAAGTCGTCCAGGCTTTCGTACTCAAATCTCTGGAGCAGCTCCACAAGTGCCTCTTCACACCACTCCTCTGGGAAGAACACCTGATGCAGGTAGTTGGCGTCATCAGTCCCGTTGATGCGCCGGACGCAGACTGCCTCGTACAGTTTGCCGAGGTCCAGACAGCGGACGTAGCAGTAGTGCTCTGTCTCATCCGCGTAGTTCTCCCATTCACCGGGAACCAGATTCATCATATTCGCCATCAGAAAAAACCTCCTTGAATTTCAATTTGTTTCTGTTACTGCTCGTTGCCGCCGTTATCTTCCAGATTGGCGCAGTCATAGCCAGCGGCTTTGAGTTTTTCCAGGACCTCCTGAATACACCGGCTGCTCATGTTTCTGATGCGGCTCAGCCGGTAAGCGTCCAACTCCAACAGACCTTCAATCGTTCGAATCCCGGCCCGGCGGATGCAGTTATACGTCCGCACCGTCAAATCCAGGTCCTCGATGGGGTGTCCGATAGGGTGAACTCCTTCCTTGTAGGGCTCGCGGACGCTGAGCTCGGTCAGTCGGTCAGCCGCCGCTCTCAAATCGGCGGTGAGACCGGCAGGGCTATTGCCGTCCAGCTCCTTGGCCCAGTTGTTCAGTCGAATAATCAATTCCTTATCCATGATGTCCTGTCTCCTTTGGTTTCGTTTGTGTATATATAAAAGCCAACAAGCCCGCTTCTGCGGGTTTGTTGGCTGAAAGCACTGCAAAATGTGATATTTAATGATGATACTTCCTTGGTTTATACCAATGTTATACCATGCGACTTGGCACAGCGTCAAAAAAGGAAGGGGCTGGTGCTCTGGTGCTTAAGCACCTAAGCGCTTTAGCACCAGAGCATCTCAAGTCTACTTCAGCTCATGGACTGTGGTAGTCTTGACCGGCTTATCCTTCGAGTTGATTTGCATTTTGGCCAGCCAACGTACCTCTAGGTGTTTGTTCTCCCCGGAGCCGACCCAGTAGCGGTGGGGATGCTGACGTCTGGAGTGGGGCTTCATGGACCAACCATGCCGCCGCATAGCCGTCTTATTGGGAATGCGCTTGACCGTCCTCGGTGTCAGGTCGAACATCTCAATGAACGGGACGTCCTCCAAGGCATCCCCCTGGCGGACTGCCTGCTGCCACTCCTGAGCCGCAGCCTCCTTCTCTTTTCTTTCCGCATCAGCAGTCTGAGCCACAGGCACCAATGCGGTGCTGCTGGGGTCTCCCTGCTGGAGAGTCTCCTTTGCCAGCCGCTTCAGCGTCCTTTGCTCCAAAACTGTGAGAATGTGGTACAGGGCGCACATCGCGCTGGTAGAATCGCTCACACGCTGGAGCAGGCTCTCATCTGCAAAGGGAGATTTTCGGGCTGGGATGATAGCGATTTCATCCATGTCTGTCGAGAGGGACATGATAAACACGCCCCGCTCCTGGGCCCCTTCCAACTTGCAGAGGGAAATCAGAAACACCAGCCCCGTGTCCTGCTGGCTCAGGACGATGGTGGGATAGGGCATATAGTCTATCAGCCTGTCCGGGAATCCGTTCATAGCCAGCGTCTCCAGGTATTTCTGGTGGAACGCCTGCTCAGACTCGTTGTTGTACTGATAGATGGTCTTGTAGGCTTCCCACTCAAACAGCATCTCGTGTGTCTTGTAGCCCACAGCCTCCTGGGGCCACTTCTCATATGTGTCTGTTTGGAATGGATAGTCCTTCCACTGTTCGTACTTCTTCAAGTACACATCAAAGTCCTTGACCATATTTTGACGGCTGATATAGTTGAAGAACGGGCTGAGACCCGTCTTTATCCAGCCATCCTGCTGCTTCAGATAGTCGAAGCAGTTCTCATCGCAGTCTGGGAAACTGATGGGATGGATGATGTAATACTCGCAGTTGCCTCTATCGTACGGAACGAAGACCTGCTTCTGCGCGTCCGCCATATACTGGGTAATCGCAAGATATGACAGGCAGCTAAAAAGCAGTTTTCCCGCTTCTGGAGTGTCGTCCCGGAAAACACTTGCCAGAGAGGTGTCTCCGCCCATATGGAGATAGATATGCGCCGTTGGTTGCTCCACGATGATTGCGTTGAGTGCTGGCGGGTGGTCTCCCAGCGGGATGCTCCAGGTCTCGTTTATCAGCGAGACACAGGAACAGAAAAAGCCCTGTATGTCGCTGCCGTTCGGCAGACCAATGTAAATTGGCTTGCTGCACATCCTGCGAATCACCGCATTCAGGTTGACCTGAATCTGTTCCGGCTTAAACACATTTTTGATGTACTCCAGGGTCTCCGGTAGGAACTGATATACGACCTTCTGATTGTACCAGAACCCGAGGGTCAAATCCCGCATCACAGCGACATACTCCATGTCGTTCTCTTTCTTCTGGACCCGCTCCAGAAAATCGAGGTTTTCTGGTGTTACCGTCACCTTCTCCGCTGGTGACTCTTTGAGTCCAAGGAATGCCGCCTTGTCTTTGTGTCTGGACCGAAACCTGACCAACTCCGCCCGGAACTCGCCCGGCACCATGGATGGGAACCTACCAGCAATGGCAAAGGCTTTGTCCAATGCGGAGAGGGCCGTTTTCTTTTTTGTCATAGACTATGGAACCTCCTTTTGTCGTTTGTGTATATAAAAAAGCCAGCAATCCCATTCAAATGGTCTTGCTGACTGAGTATTTCAAATTCAATTAAAGGGTATCGATACTTCCTTGTTTATATCAATATTGTACCATTTCCCATTTGAGAGGGTCAAATACGTGAAAAGACGGGCACTGGTTTTCAGTGCCCGTCCGCAGGGATTACTTCTTCTTTTTGCCTTTGCCGGGTTTCTTCGCGTTCGCGGCTTCCTTCAGCTTACTGCCGGGCTTGAAGAACGGCCGGTACGAAGCGGGAATCTCCACTTCCTCCTGGGTCCGGGGATTGTAGCCCTTCCGGGCCTTGCGCTCCTTGACCTCTAGCGTACCAAAGCCGACGATAGAGATGCTCTCTTTCTTCTGAACCGTCTCCGTAATCGCCTCCAGCGCAGCGTTGATGATATCTGCAGTGAGGGCCTTGGGCTGGCCAGACTTCTGTGCCACGACGGTAATGAACTCGCTCTTGTTCATAAATTACCCCTCTTTGTTTTGAATTTACCAGTCGCCCGGTTATCTATATTGTACCATTTATCATTATATTAGTCAATAATTTTCAGCGGCAACACCAACTAAATCCTTAAGATCTTTTCACTTTTGTAGGAAAATAGCGGTACTGCGGGCAGAGAAAAGGAGCAAGCCTATTTCGCTTGCTCCTTTCGCGTTAGGCGGAACCCTGCAATACCGTCACCGGGATGCGGACCACCGAGGACGAGCTGGACGCCCTTGCGGTTATGGTGCATGTGCCAAGACCGATACCCCTGACATGGCCGGTATCACTGACGACCGCAACATTGTGGTCGGAACTGCTGAGGGTGCATCCTTCGGAGGAAGTCAGGACGACCTCCTCCCCGACTTGAATTGTGACAGATTCCGGTGTGACCGTGAAATCCGCGACGCCCCGCAGTTCGTCAATGAACGGGATATCGTAAGGGACATCATAGCCCATGTATTGTGCTGCGCACATTCCCAAGAAAGCGAGAATAGCGACGAGCAGGAGCACCAGGAAGAAAGTTCCGGCCTTGCTCTGCTTCTTCGGCTTCCGGTAGGTCGTGACTGTACGCCGAATCACCTTTTGGGCCGGTTTGGGCGCTGGCGCTTGTGCCGGTGCTGGTTTCGGTTCCTGTTTCGTGGCCGGGGCGGGAGCCGCTGCTGGTTTTTCCACCACGGGTTGCGGTTTTGGAACTGCCGTTGGAGTAGCAGGCTCTGCGGCTGTGGTCTGTTGTGGTGTCTGCGGCTGAGCAGCGGGGGCCGGAACCGTCTGTGGCGTTGCGGCAGGCTGCTGTACCACAGGGGTCACTCCCTGCTGTCCAGTCATGACTTGCGGCGGATACACCGCCATAAATCCCTGCTGCCCTCCCGGTTGGCCATAAGGCACCGGGATAAAGATGGGGCCCTGGAACATAGATGGCTGACCCGCTGTGGGCGAAGTCATACCGGCAGGCGGTACGGCATCCTCCTTTTTGATTTCCGGCTGTTCCTCTGCAGTCTTCTGAGGCGGGGTACTGTCATGCTGAGAGACTTCCTGCTTCGGTTCCTGCACAGCCTCCTCTGGTTTGGCGGGAGCCTCTTGAAGTACTGGTTCCTCGGGCGGTTCTGAAGGAGGAACCACCGACGCTTCTTCTTTAGGCTCAGGGGGCGCAGTCTCATGCGATTCACTCTCGGTAGCTGGCCTGGAATCCTCATGTGATTCCGCTTCCGGCTGACTAGACAGCTTCAAATCGGTAGAAGACGCTTCAGGAGTTTCTTTCTCCTGTTCAGATGTATCCTCGCCCGCCGCAGGTCCATCAGAAGGCGTCTCCACGCCCTCAGGAGAGCCCGTGTGGCTTTTTACTGTCTGCTGAGTATCTGCACCCATCTCTAGTGCTTCGGCCTTCTGCGGAGGCTCTGGAAGGATTTCCTGATGGGGTTCGTCTGCCTCATGCGTCTCTTCCTCCAGCGGCGTGGTGTTATCTGACTCTCCACTGGACGCCTTTTCTGTCGTCAGTTGCTCAGAGACAGCCTTAGCCGCCAGTGCTGTCGGCACGGTGACTGCAACGACCTCTGCAACGATTTCCGCATGGATGGGCATTTTAGGAGATGCCTCTTGCTCAGAAATTCCCTGCTGGCCATCGTCTTTGTCGGCGTCCGCAGCAGGGATTTCTTGTGTCCTCGGGTTCTCACTCTCTGATTCGGGTCGTGTTTCCTGGGTCTCTATGACATCACCCTTAGTAGCGGCGTCTGAGTTGGCCTCTGCAGGCTGTACTTCCTCGGCTGGCTCATCTTCCTGTTTGGCAAGATATTCAGCCAGATAATCTGGTGGCTCGGCCATGTGGATTACCGTGTCCGGGAGTTCCTGCCGCCGGATGCTTCGCATCAGGGCGTGGAACCGTTTTGACATGACCCTCAGAGTATCCGGGTCATCGCTGTCCCGTCCCTGCACGAGAACCTCCAGAAGCTCGGCAGGGGCGTAACGGGGAGCTTCCTCATAATCTGGAACGTCTCGGTAGTTCTTGCCGCTGAGTATCGTCCAGAGAAGGGCGACCAAAGAGTGCATATCACTGACAAGGCTCGGCGCACTGCCTTCCTTTACCCTCTGGTCTGTGCTTGCTGGGAGCGTCGGCAGTTCTTTCATATCCGGCCAGGCCGCTCCCTTCCAGTTCGTTGGGAGACGGTCCTGGTCAAAACCGGCATAGAGGAAGGAACCAAACGTGAAGAACTTCTTCCCATCAATATTCTGGAAGAAGATTGTATCCAAATCAAATCCGCCCACATGGAACCCATAGTAGGCAAACCCATTGATAATCTGTGTAGCCCGAGCAGCGAAAGAGAGTAGATTGCTGAGAGAAATGGCTGTCCCAGTGCAAAATTCACTGCCAACAAACGGGTCCAGGGGTTCTGTGACCAAATAGACATCGGAGCCGTGCTTATCCGCCTTTTTGATTATCCGCTTGTATTTGTACAGAGCAGCAGAGCTTTTGACAGCAACCGCTGGGTCACGCTTCGGCGTGCCGTCTGCATTTTGAGATTGGTCCTCCAGTGGAATGTCGTTGATATATTTCACGACGGCCATGCTGTTTTGGACACACTTAGCAAACCTCTTATAGAACTCAAACAGTTCGTCGCTGGGAATGCCAAACCGAGCCTGCAGCAGGCGTTCCTTTTCTTCGCTGAATGGAAGCGAGATATGCGTGATGTCCCAGGATTTTGTGATACCATCCAGTTCAAAGGTAGCCCGGTAGGTATCGCTGAAATAGGTAGAGCGAATCAGGTTGTGCTCTGTGCAGAACACTTGAAGTTCAAACTTGTTGTCAGCCAACTTCTCCAACCTCCCGGGCAATCTCCATCTCAATCATCTCGCGGTCTGGATTGTCCTCAAATCTGACTTCCCCGCTCTCCGCAAGGCGTTTCTGGTGCTTCTTCGCATAAGCCGCGTATTGCTCCGGCTTCTGTAATCGGTTCCGCCTGGCCGTCTCGTTGTCCCGTTTCCGAATATGCTCCCGGTTTTTCCGGTAGTTCTCCCGACGGTAGGCCAGATGCTTTTCCTTCTGTTCCTGTGTCTTATATCGATAGGCGGGCATGATATGCGTCCCTCCTTTCATTATGGTTCGGTATATTATACCATATAATACTATTTTGGTCAATTATCCAGCAAAAAGAGAACTGCTGCGTGCAGTTCCCTTTTCAAATATGCTTCTATACACAGACCCGGATTTCCCGGAGGAGGGTCTCCCCTTCCTGTGTCATAGAGACGGCCTGCAGTGTATTCTGCTTGGCGTCAAACAAGGAGAGGATGTATCGGACGAAAGCCCGCCCGGGCGGATTACATTCGAGCCGGATATTTTTTGACAGCTTGATAAACTCGTTTCTGTCCTGTCTGTCCATGTAGACGTCCATGATAAGAGCGATAAAGCGGGCCGCCTCGTTCCCTCTCTCTTTGCCAAGTTTCTCGCACAGGTAGTCTCTCATGTTGCAGAGAATGTCAAAGACAGTCTGTTCCCTATTTCGAATCACCAGCCCAATACTGTGCAGGACGAGTTCGATAGCCGCATAGAGCGTGGCCAGGGTGAGATGCAGGGAGAGGTAATCCGCGCCAATGTTGGCGATACCAAATCCCACATTGTCATGCAGCCAGTTGCTGAGGATGCACCCCAGGTGGCCAAGGAACGGGAGGAATACGATATATTCAAGAAGGAGAACAGCCAGATATGGAGGCATACTCCTTTTCATAGAATCGATTTTGAATCGCTGGATTTCATCAAATCCGCAGATAGACTTACCCGCCTGGCTGAACCAGATATTGCGATGGGGCCTGGTCGACCGGGGTTTTACATTCCTTTCGAAATTGGACTCTTGGAAGATATCATCTTCAGCTTTATTGTACTCAGGCGAACTTTTCTTCGGATGGAGCCTTTGCTCCAACGCTCTCAGACCTCCAATCCGCCGGATTTCCAAAAATAATGCAATCGCGCACGGTATCCCAATTAGGGCGATGAAACCCCGAAAAGTCTCTAATACAAATGCCATATAGTTTCTCTCCTCCCCTATCAGCCGGATTAGAACAGTTTGAACTGCTCCACATCAGGCTGCGGATTCGTTGTTTTCTTTTTGAGGTATACTTCGGCAAGCGGTACATGCCGGGGCCGCAACGCCTTGAATGGGTGGTTATATAGGCCGCAGCCACCAAACCGCTCGGTACTCCAAGTACAATCATACCCCTCGACCCAGCCAAATGCAATGCAATATCTGCTATTAGGGCTGGAGGGGACCTTTTGGCAGTTGCAGCAGTCCCGGCATCTCACACTTGGATTGCTCCCATACTCTTTTGCCATCATCCGATATTTGTCCATACCGCACGCCCCTTAACCAAAAAGTTTATCGATTTTGACGTACTTATCTTCCAATTCTTTTGGGCTGGGCCCGCTCCCCAGGAGCTTTACCTTATCGCCTTTAATGGCGTAGATGTGGTACTCCCGGCGGTCATATTCACTCTGAGAAGTAATGATATACTGAGGTTCTCCAGCCGTATTGTTGATGGTGAGCCATACATGCTGGTTAGGTACTAACTTCTGTACATCCATATCCATGATTTTCTCCTTTCTGCCGTGGTCGTATGCTAGGGTCAAGCGGTTTCTGCGTTGGCCTGTTTTGCTTCCTGGGCTAAGGCGTAGCCCTTTTTCATTTCCAGTTCCATTTTGGCTTCGTTCTTCTGACTGACAAAGATGGTCTCCACGTCATCCCGAAGCTCATTGTAGACCCGCCAGGCCAGCTTGTGACTGATATAGCCATAGAAGAAGAACACCGTGTCAATTCTCTCAGAGCCCTTGTTGTGGCGGTCATCCTCACTGTTGATGAAGAGCCAGTGCGGGTGGCGCTGCTTCACGGACTGAACAAGTTTTGTCCAGCCGCCCAGGAACAGTACATTCTTTTCTGGGAGTTCGATATTCCCAAAAAGCTCCTCATCCGTGGGCTGGTTCTCAACCGCAATTTGGTTCCCTTTATCTGTTGACGGCTCATTTTCACTTGTTTCAGAGGTAAGGGCATCCATCTCGCGGGTCCACAGGTCTGCGATATGGTCTTTCTCCCGGCGGAGTTTCTCGACCTCTTGGCGGAGTTTCTCAACATCTCGCTCCAGGGCGAAAATTTTCTTGCCGTCCTCTTTTTTTTGACGTTCAGCCTGTTCTTGTATCTCAGAGACTTTTGTGCTCTCGCTCTCGCGGTCCTGCTTTGCGGCAAGCGCGTTGTAGGCGGAGACAAGGCTTCGATATGCGTCAGCCAAATCGTCATACTCTTCACTTTTCTGCCGGTCAAAGCGGGACTCCATCAGCAGGTTTTCATAGGAATTTGCCATATGAATGAGCACGACCAGAATCCAAATCTCATTCATAAGCTCTGGGATATGGATGGCATAAGAGCTGACGGAATCATCCACGATGTCTTCGGGATAGTGCAGGGCAACGGCTGTCTCGATGGCGCTGAGCCATTCCTCATCGGTCAAAGAGTGGATTGTAAAATCCACTTTGGAACCACACTGCATAAGGCCGCAAATCAGGTTACGTACACGCTGCCAGTTTGGCTTATTCTTCTGAACACCATCCGGTCCGACAAACTCAAAATCCGGGAGCCAGAATTTGCTCGCGCAGGACTCGAACAGCCCCTTATCTTTGATTCTTTTCAGCGTCCGCTCCAGCTTTTTCCTTTGCGTTGTAGTATCCGTCGTCTTAGCGACAGCCTGCAGGAATTCGCGCCTGCGTTGGTTTTGCTCCCTTACATCCTCACTTTGTCCTCTGCTCCCGTGCTGTTCTTCGCTGATAAATAGCTTTTCATAGCCTTCCAGAGTGCCTTTCAGCATCACATAGGAATTTTTGAACAGGTCACGTTCAAAGCTGGGAGACGTATGACAGCAAGCCCTTGCCTGCTCTACGTTTTCGCCGCAATATGCACTTACCTGTGCAAGTGCGAGTTTCTGATTAAAGTCATATCCAAATCGTTCCATATGGACTCCTTTCTTTTCATGTTCTCTCTCTTTGCAATATTATACCACATAACAATGAAATAATCAATATTAGAAGCAAGCCGAGTTTATCGTTTCCAAATGTAATCATAAACGCACAAAATTAAAATCCTCTCCCGTGAAGGAGAGGATTTCGTCGCTGAAGTAGTTCGTCATCATAAACTCATAAGTGAGGGGGCATTTTTGCGCAAACTTGGCCATTGATGTATCATCATTGAGATACTTACAGAAGTAGGCGAACACACAAGCGAATGCCTCGGATGACGAGCTTTCAGAGTACTCGCCAGCCAATTCGGAGATGCCGGCCTTTTCGCTTTTCCAAATTTTTGTGGGGAACTGTTTATTTACGGCAACCCTCTCCGCAAAATGTCCAAACTCATGGCGAATCGTACTTGTGCTTGGCGCATACACATAAATTTCATCAGTCCCGTAGGTTGTAATGCCAACAGCGGAGGTATATTGCTCGAAGCCCGGAATTTCCCAGATGCGTCGGCTTGTGATGTGGAAGGTCCAGTTTTCGTCTTTGAACTTCTCCAAATAAAACTGCGGCACATCCATGAGTGTGCTATAAGAATCATTGATGCTCATGATTCCGACCCCATCAAACTCAATAGGGAAATAAGACATAATATCGGGCACAGCATCCTTGCTTTCACTGTTGCTAAGGTTGTAGAAAACCTGTACGACTTCTCCTCGACTGGGAGTGCTTTTGAAATCCTGGACCTGGATACCATCCAGCAACCCATATTCTTTTGCCGAACAGATTGTGTTCGCCTCTGGTTTACTTAGTTTCGGATACTCAGTTTTGTCGCCCCACAAGGTCTGTGAATATGCCGGGAGTTCTTCCCACTCCAGGACCTTCTCAAGCAAATACATCCAACTACACGATGTGCTTTTGGCATCATAGGCGCTCACCAGTCCAGTGTCGACAGCCTGAGCCATAATTCGCTCAGCCCAGTTTCCAGTAGCATCAGAGCCGTCTTCATCAATACCGATATAGCGCATGTACATTGTGCAAAACTGCGGAAGCGTGACATTCGCATCAGGCTGAAATATACCATCGCTCGTTCCGGCAACAATCCCCTGCTCGTATGCGGCCTGAATAGCTGTGTAGTATTGAGAATCTTGGGGCACGTCATCGAATACAGGGGTAGGCTCCGTGGCATATGCTGTAGTGGCCAGGCAGGCGGTCAGTAGCGCTGTCGTCAGTAATATCGCTGACTTACGCAGAAAAAAAGGTCTCATGCGGTTCTCCTCTCAAAATTTTAGATAATCTCATGTGTAAATACAGCGACGGCACCTGGGTCAAATTGAGTACCTGAGCACCTAAGCACTTCGCGCTTACACTCATCTGATGACATTGGTTTCTGATATTCCCTGCCGTGCAGCATGACATCTACGGCGTCTGCCACGGCGATAATGCGGGCTTCCAAGGGAATTTCCTCTCCGTGTAGTCCAGATGGATAGCCATGGCCATCCATCCGCTCATGGTGTGTCATGACGATGCAGGACTCCCACAGGCGGTCACACCCAAATACCTGCCGAATGAGTTTGCTTCCAAGCCTGGGATGTTCCCTGACTGCTTCCCATTCGCTGTCAGTCAATGGACCAGCTTTCTTCAGAATTCTGTTTGGTAGAATGAGTTTTCCAATATCGTGGAGTACAGCGCAAAAAATAAGCCCCTGGGTCAACTCGATGCCCAGATTTGCTGCCATGCTGTATTTTTGAATCAGGTCCGCGACGCGGATGGAATGCTCATAGGTGCTTTTGTCCTTTTTCTTCAATTCATCAAGCAGCTTCTGGACCTGCTCATCCATTCGGGCCGCCTCCCTTCGCTGTATATTATACCATATAGCAATAAATTAAGCAATTTTAGAGTAAAAGAAAAAGCCCACCCCTTCTGCACAAGGGATGGGTTTTTTCTATTACTCGGTCTTGTCGTTCTTCTTGGCCTTGCGCGCCTTTACTGCTGTAGCAGCGATTTTATAGACTGCAACGGCCACGGGCTTGATAATGTCGCAGGCCCAGAAGAAAGCGAAGAAACCGGCTGTGGGCAGGAAGAACACGCAGAAACTTAGCGCGCCCTTTTCCTTTCCCAGTTCTTCCCAGATTTCCTGGAAAGAACTTTTTCCCCAGGCGACTCTTGCGTCATACACAAGGAGTCCAATGAGGCTCAGAGTGAAGCCAACCTGGAAGAGGAAAGAGATAATGGAAAAAATGAAACCGAACATAATGATACCTCCATCAATTTGTATAATGTTATTTCTGTGTATAATAAACACCACTCAGCCGAAGCCGGGTGGTGGGGTTAAGGGAGCACGCCGGTCTTGGTATCCAGGAGACTCACTCTTTGAGTTCATCTGCTGGATGGTCCAAGACCATTTTTCACTATCATCCGCGAGGACTCAGCGCGTGCTAATATATAAAAACACAGAAAGAACCATACAAACGCCACATTCCGTCTATGCGGTCGATGTGTGCTTGGACAGAGCTGTTCTGTGAGTACCATTCGTAAATAAAAACAGCACCATCAGCCGCTTTGCGGGATGATACTGTTGAATACTTCCTCAATCTTTGTCTTTAGTGTACCATTTTAAAAAATCGATGTCAAATTTTCAAAATCGGCCGAGTCTTGCTCAAGCACTTAAGTGCTTAGGTGCTTGCGACATTGAAAAGGCGGGGCGTTTGCCCCGCCTTTGTGGTTCAGATATCCTTTGCGGTGATTGGTGTTCCCTTTGGCGTCAGCCGCCGGATGGCCTCCTTTGCCAACGGACTCCGGGTGCATTCCTCTTCTGTGAAGGACAACTGCCAACAGAGGGGACTCCCCTTCATTTTTTCGGACGCGAAGACGAGGCCGTTGTTCTGCCGGTCCAGGAATGGATTGTCAATTTGGTCCGGGTCGCCAAGCAGGACGATTTTAGACCCCTCCCCTGCCCGGGTTATCATACTCAGCACCTGCGTCAGGCTCATATTCTGCGCCTCGTCAATGATGATATATGTATCCGTGATAGAGCGTCCGCGCATATAGCCCAGGGACTGGATGGAGACGACGCCGGACTGAACCAACTCCTTGGCCGGGTCTTCATACGGAACCCCATCCTTCTTACCCTTCCGCTTTTCTGTCTTATGAAGGTTTTCGATGTTGTCGAAGATGGGTCGGAGGAGCGGCGATAGCTTCTGGACTTCATCGCCCTTCAGATATCCCAGCGTCTTATCCATCTCGGTATTCGAGCGCGTTGCCAGAACCCGGCGATAAATGTCATTGTTGTACGCCTGCTCCAATGCGGCGGCCATGCTCAGGAAGGTCTTCGCGGTTCCGGCAGGGCCTTTCAGAATCACCAGCGGGGCCACCTCCACAGGGGCCAGAAGCGCCTCAAATGCAAATACTTGCCCGACGTTTCGAGTTTGCACCCCATACACCGGCCAGCCCCTGGAGTAATACTGGAGAGGAATGATACCCTCCTTCTCTTCGCTCCATCGCCCCAGCGTGGTTGCTCCATCAGGATGTGCGCTGTCCACCAAGACTACGAACTCATTGGCAGTCAGAGCGTACTCCTCAGACAGAAGAGCTCCATCCATAGTAGTTGCATACCACCCTGCAGGCCGCCGGAGTATCCCGGTATCTGCGAACTCCTTCATCTCGTCATGAGTCACGTAGATGCGGCATCGGCCAGCATATCCACCATTACGCACGACGATTTCTGCCTTATAGTCCTCTGCTGGTATTTCCATGCAGTTGGCCACGACACGGACAGCAGGTTCCCTGGAGACGATGGTGCCCGAGCAGCTTCGCGCTTCATCAAAAATGGATACGCCAGGCTGGCTCTCTGTGATACGAACAATGCCTCCGTTATTCAGGTGTACTCCGCTCTTCAAAGACCCTCCGCTGTTATGTGCGAGAACATCTAAGATGCGAAATACTTCCGCAGCATTTGCCCGGGCTTCGCCGCTCCCGCCATTGGCCTTTGCTCGAAGTTCCTGAAGAACACACATGGGAATAACGACTTCATGTTCATCGAAAGCATTGATGGCATATGGGGAATTGAGCAGGACTGAGGTATCTAAGACAAATGTCTTTCTAGGCTTATCAGCTTTAATAAGGCTCACTCCTTCCTTTCGGGGGCACTTACCCCCTCCAAGGTATATTATACCATATAACATTATTTTAATCAATTATACTGTCCGCTTCAGATGTCAGTCAAAATTCCATCTTGCATCTCCATGGCACACGCAGTAAAATGGGGATGTTTTCACACTTTCTGAAAGGAGCTACCACAGATGAACCTCGAAAAAAGCCCTGATGGCCTCAATATCACAAATAGCACAGGTTCTGGCAAGGCGGAAGCGCTCAATGATGGTCTGCACCGAATGAGCGAAGCCGGGCTGGAGTTTCATGTCATTGATGTGGCGGAGGAACTGGCCGCCATGCAGGGCCAAAGTACTCAGTCTGAAAAGCAACTGGGATGCTCGCTTATAAAAAAGTGGCAGGAAAGCAATTTAAACCTTTGCTTTCCTGCTGTTTTTTTGGTGCGTCCACGGGGGCTCGAACCCCGGACGTCCCGGTTAAAAGCCGGGTGCTCTGCCAACTGAGCTATGGGCGCGTATAGAAGTTCCGCTGCGTTGCAAGCCGCCATCACCGTGAGGTAATGCACCCAGACCATTGTGATGCGGAACTCTGGCAGGGGTAGAGGGACTCGAACCCAAAGCCTTCGGTTTTGGAGACCGCCGCTCTTCCAGTTGAGCTATACCCCTATATGGCTGGCCCGGCCGGGTTCGAACCGGCGACATCCTGCTTAACAGGCAGGCGCTCTGCCAACTGAGCTACAGGCCAATATGGTGCTCCCAGCGGGGTTCGAACCCGCGACACCGGCGTGAAAGGCCGGGGACTTAGCCGCTTGTCCATGGGAGCGTAATATTATGTGGTTTGCTGGAACAACTCATGTTATAATGAGATAGATGAAGCTGTTCCTGCCCAATAATCTTTGGTAGAAAGGAAGTTGTTTTCGTGCGTATTGTTTTTTCCTGCAAGCCTGGATTCCAAATTCGGAGCGTATCTGATACAGAGGAGTTTTTGAAAGAGGTTCTTCAACCAGGCTCTGTGAAAATCCCTGATGCCGATGACTCCACGCTCTATCATGCCTTCGTCAAAGAAGACTCTGGCCGTGTTTTACTCGGCAGCGCACACTATGGAGATAACGCACTTGTCGCGGAACCGCCCTGCTGTACAGATGCTGATATTGTCCAGCGAACTTATCAGATACGAAAAAGCATCAATCTTCAATTAAAATAACCGCTCCTTTCGTCCTCCCCTCTAGGGGAGGACCTTTTTCATTAGAGCAATGGTGATGCCAGTGGGGCTCGAACCCACAACCTCCAGCTTGAGAGGCTGGTGACTTAACCAATTCGTCGATGGCACCATATGGTGGGCCGGGCTGGATTCGAACCAGTAGTGTTTCTGACGTCACGGTTTTACAGACCGCTCCCTTCACCAATTTGGATACCGACCCATGTGGTGGGATGGGAAGGTGTCGAACCTTCATCCTCTGGCTTTTCAGGCCAGCGCTCAGACCGCCTAAGCTACCATCCCAGATTGGTGTTCCCGGCAGGGCTTGAACCTGCGGCCTCTCGATTATCAGTCGAACGCTCTACCAACTGAGCTACGAGAACAAAGATGTGGAGGCGGGCAACCGGCTTTTACCAAATGGCGGCGTAAAGCCCCTGGATTCATCCATGGGGATATAAGCCGCCCCTCGGCCATTTCCATTGAGTATTCTCCTGCTTTGTGTTATAATTAAGCATGAAATGGGGTGAGAAAATGGAGTATTCATACAAATTCAGACTCTATCCAAATTGTGAACAGCAGACGTTAATTCAGAAGACATTCGGCTGCGCCCGGTACGTCTACAACCATTTTCTCGCCCAACGGATTGCTGAGTACAAGACCACGGGTAAGGCCCCCACACGGTTCCAGCAGGACAAAGAACTGACTTCCATGAAGAAAGAACTTCCGTGGCTTTGCGAGGTTGACGCTACCGCCCTACAATCCTCTGTCCAGACACTTGATGTCGCCTACCAGAACTTTTTCCGCCGTGTTAAAGACGGTGAAAAACCCGGTTATCCGAAGTTCAAGAGCAAGAAGAACCTCCGCCGGTCATACAAGAGCAAGTGCGTAGGGACAAATATCAAGGCACTGGACAAGGCGGTTCAGCTTCCGAAACTCGGCCTTGTGAAGTGCCGCGTTTCCAAAAAAGTGAAAGGCCGTATTCTTTCCGCCACAGTGTCGCAGAACCCCAGCGGAAAGTATTTCGTCGCCTTTTGCTGTACCGATGTGGAGATAGCCCCACTTTCCAGCACCGGAGCCATAGTCGGACTTGATATGGGATTGAAGTCATTCGCCATCACCTCGGATGGGTTCGCGTATCCGAACCACAAGTTTCTGGCCACAAGCCAGAAGAAACTTACCCGTCTCCAGCGCCAGCTCTCCCGAAAATCAAAGGGGAGTAAGCGTAGAGAAAAGGCGCGGGTGAAGGCTGCCAAACTGCAGGAACATATTGTCAACCAGAGGCAGGACACCCTGCACACGCTATCCACTCGGCTCATCCGGGACTATGACTTAATCTGCATTGAGGACCTGGCTACTAAAAATATGGTCAAAAATCACAAGCTGGCCCGGTCAATCTCCGATGCCTCATGGAGCGAGTTCCGCAGGCAGTTGGAGTACAAGGCGGCATGGTATGAAAAACAGGTGGTCACGGTAGACCGTTTCTTCCCGTCCTCCCAACTCTGCTCCGTCTGCGGCGCTCAGTGGTCCGGCACAAAAGACCTCTCTGTGAGAGAATGGACCTGTCCCGTTTGCGGCACGGTCCACGACCGGGATATCAACGCCGCAAAGAACATCTTGAATGAAGGTCTGCGCCTATTGGCGTAGTCTATACAGGGTAGGGCGGGACACGCCCGAACCTAACGCTCGGGGAGACCATGTAAGACCTCGCTTGGTGCAGGCTGCGGTCAGCGAACCGAGAATCCCCCGGATTCATCCGTGGGGAGTGTCAATGCCCTGGCGGCACGGGATTTCCCCCGCCCCGGTGGATTTCCACCACTATATTCAGTTAGCCTCCATGGCGCAGCAGAGAGGACTCGAACCTCCGAGCCGGATGAACTCCCCGACCACCCGCTTTCCAGGCGGGCCGACTACCAGCTATCGCACTGCTGCAAGTGTCCCGGCAGAACCATTTTCATACTGTTTCATCGCCGCCGACCGCACAGAAAGCCGGAATACCCGGGAATACGTTGCGGATGTTTTCTGGCGACAGGAGTGGGACTCGAACCCACAGGCCATGTTTCAGACCGTCGGTTTTCGGGACCGATTGGCTACCATTACCACACCCTGCCGTGTGGCGAAGAGGGAGGGACTCGAACCCTCAAACCCCATTTGCAGGGGTCAGACAGATTAGCAATCTGCTGCCTTACCATTGGGCTCACCTCTCCAAATTGATTACCAATAGTATAGTTACCTAAGCCCACCTGAATTTCCTTCTGTGGACCTGGACTTCTATTTTGACTTTGATGTGGGATGCAAAAAACGACCGAGCCTGGCGTGATGCCTCGCTCGGTCGTCGTGAAAAGCCTATTTAACTAAAATGCCGTTCCATCCGATTATCTGTCGTGAAAACCAGTATTTACGGCCTTTCTCTGGCAATTCGTTCTGTCCCGAAAAAGAGCATCACAAATGGTGGGGCTAGATTCATTATAGCTCCACTCAATAAAATAGATACTATTTTTCAGCGAACGAACGGTAGCCATTGTGAGTTATCCTTTCTAAGCGCATCTCTGGCGCTTTTCTCTTGATGATGCTATTATACATTATGTTATCGTCGATGTCAACACCCAAATCTGAATTATTCTGTTATCCGTTTGAGCGGTTCATGTAGCCCAGTTGCTCCGCTGCGATTGCGAGAGCCCGCTCCGGCCGGTCGTGGATTGCGATGTAAGCCAGGGCGTGGGCTGGGGAATAAAACTTCTGTTCTTGAATGTGGTACTGGTTTTTCTTCTCGTGGCCCTGCGCATCATATCTCTTTTCCGCATTTTTGTGGTGGAGAACGATAGGACGGTCGTTGTAGGTAAAGTACCACTCCCCTGCTACCGTTGTTATGTAGGCCACACCTGCTTTGACTTCTGCATGGATACCGAGCTTTTCACAGTATGCTACGATTGCCTTGGACACGATATCGTTCTTGGAACCAGGCTTACAGGTCTTTAAATAGGTCTTGAGCTGCTGCTCTCTGGTCTTGTCCCGGAAGCAGTTTGTGCATAGCGCGATTCTGCCTTGAAATGGAACGTAGGCAACCTTGAGTTGATATTCCTCCGGTATCTCGCTGGCCCGGTCGCACCAGGCAAAGTGGCAAATCAGAGTTCTCTTATCAACAATATATTTCTGGTCCTCTTTTGCGGTCTCTGCAGCCGCCTTTTCAAATTCCTCACGAGCCTTGGCATCCAGGACATCAGGGCTTTCTTCGATGTCCTCCCCTGTCTTTTTTGCTTCTTCAATGATTGCCGGAGCCTCATCATGCTGTATAGCTGGGACCTCGGGTTCGACTGACTGAGGAATATCCTTTCTGCCTGCGGTGGCCTTCTCTGCCAGAGAAGTGAACTCTTCCCAACTCGCTGCCACAGGCTGTTTGTCTTTTGGAGCCCGAATTTCTGGCTTCTGCTTACTCGGCTTGCCAGAAAGCAGCAACTGCGTCGCCGAAATAAGGCTATATCCGCCACTCTGAACGCGCCGTGGTCTGGCTTTCGACTTTGCCGCCTCCTGTGCTTCCTGAGCTTCCTGGGCCATGAGAAGGCGGTGTGCAGAGAATCTAGCGGCGTTGTCTGTCGTTCTCTGTACGGATTCTGATTGGCTCACACGACGTCACCTCCTCTGCAAATTAGTTTTTGGTAAATTTTGTTCTGAAAATGCCCCCGGTCAATGACCGGGGGCAAATTGTGGGCGATTATGCCCCTCAGCCGACCTGGTAGCCCTGGACAACGTAGCGGTATTCACGCTCATTGGCCACGCAAGTGACCAGCGTAATCATGTTGCTCGCGCTGTCCTGCAGGCAGGTCGTGTCGGTCTCATGGACCTTTTGGACGCTGCTCACGCTGTAGGTTCGAGTGCCATACACCGTTTTCAGGGTAATGGTATCACCAGCAGACAGAGTGTGAATTTTTCCAAAGTTGTTGGACACGCCTCTGTTGTGCGCAGCCAGGCAAACATTGCCGTCCCAAATCGAGGTGCCATTAAAATGTCCTGCACCGTACCGCATGTCAGCGCTGGTTGTACCCTCATAGACGCCGAAATTCACGCCGATAGCCGGAATAGAGATAGTACCCAACGTCCCATTAGAAAAATAGGAGCTGTCCGTTACCGGGGTGAAGCCGATGGCTCCGCTGGTCGTTCCAGATGTGCCGGAGGAGCTGGCGGTCCGGCCACCGTCAACGGACGGGAACCCGTTGACAATCGTGATGCTGCTGTTGGTCGCATTCCCGTCGATGCTGCCGGGGCCAACAATCGTCACACCGTCCATATTGCCATCCGTGCCTTTCAGGTTGATGAGCTGTTCAGCACGGTTGGGAATGTAGGACTCAGGAGTGCCAAAGCCCGGAGGCGCATAGGCAGCATTCTTGCTGTAATCAGATGCGCTATCCGCCGGTTGAAGCTCTGAGTCGATGGAAGTGATTGGGCCGAAAAAGCCGCCGTCTGCTCCATCCACTGAGTAGCTCATAGCACTGGCTGGCGCAATCGATAAAGACGTAGCCAGTGCGGCGGAAAGCATGAAAGCAGTGATACGGTTAAAGTGTTTCATGACGTTTCCTTTCTTCCTCTTGGATAGATTTATTTTTGGCCCGTTGACGTACTGGATGTATTCGTCCCGTCATCAACGATGACCTCCTCCGTGGTAGTGACTTCCTGCCCTCTGCGGCGCTTAATCAGAGAAGCGATGGTAAAAGCCGCACAGGCAAGCAGGAGACAAAGAACGACAATGGCTCCAAACACCGCGATGGGATTGGCATTCTCGCCGACAAAAACATCGTACCAGTGGCCGTCCTCAACCTCAGGAGCAAACAGTAAGGTGCAGGAATACCCCTCAATCTCGTCCTTCTCAACTGTTCCATAGTACTTTACTTCATATGCGTAACCCTTGGCGTAGCTGGAAGAATAAGTGCCGGAGTACTTGGCGGTGGCATTGAAACGGTTCCCGTAGTCCGGGTCATAGGGGTTGTAGGGACTTGTCTCGACCCAATCCACATCAACCAGAGAACATGTCACGCCATTTTCTGTGATAGTCTTGGGGATGAAAGTGAGGTCTGCATCAGAGAGGCCCGTGTAGGACTTTGTGACCGTCTTGGTCTTGGAGGTAGAGCCGTAGGAAGTCACCTCAGTAGTCAGAGAGGAGGCATCCAGGTCCAGCACGCCGGTGTACCCATCATCGGTCGTAACCTCGCGCTTGAGCTCAAGCGTAGCCAGAATCTTGTCGGTGTCCTTGGTATCGGACTCACCAGTCAGAGTCTCGATGTAGTTCTTCTCGTCGTGTGTGCCGATTTCCTCCACGGTGATGTCCTGGAAGTGGTAGACCTTTCCCTGGTACTCGATGTCACCGCGTTCGAGAAGATCGATATCCTCCTGGCTGGAAACCACGAAGGTCTTTCGGATAAGCCCACCTTCCTCGGTCGGATACTGGATGTCGACCGGGTAGGCGGGGACCTGGGATTGAGTCGTGAGCGCGTTTGTATCCGTGGTGCTCACGGTTGGGGTAGTTGTTGGCGCAGGAGACTGAGTAGCATCAGTAGCTTCCGCCGCCGAGGTGCTGACGGCCATCGAGCACATCATTACTCCGGCCATCAGGAGACCTGCGAATTTGTGCTTCATGAACGAAAATCTCCTTTACTCTTTTTTCGATTTCGCTTACAGACCGTCTTTGCGATTGGACTTGCTGTTACTTTTGGCCTTCCCTCTGCTGCGAGAGCCGCCGGACTTCATCTTCATGAGCAGCAGGGCCACAACAGCGATAATCGCCACAAAAACAATGACGAAGGCATTATTGCTGAACAGCCCAACATACCAATCGAAAAAGCCGCCGGATTCCTCATCGGCGGTCTCGGCCGGGTCGGTCTGCTCCTCAGTCGGAGCGGTCGTATCGGTGGCTGCGCCGTCAGTATCGGAAATCGTTTCAGACAGGACAACCACTTCATTGTCTCCATCATACTGAGCAGGAATCTGCTCAACAACGATGGATTCCTCTACACTGGGCAGAGGCGTGGGCGCGGCGGCGAAGGCAGTAGTCGCACAAAGGCAACCGACCATCAGGACTGCCGCGCAGATGGAAGGGATACGGGATTTGATACGCTTCATCTACTTCACTCCTTATCTTGATTTCGGCAGTTGCCCCATGACTTGCATAATCCCCTTGCGCAGCCAGGTTTTTTCTGCCTGATTTCAACATTGCGGGTTTCCGCTTTGTCGGTAATATTATACCATTTATAATTATATTAGTCAATTTTTAAGATGCCAAAGCCGGTGCCTGACAGATGCCAAGCACCGGCTTTGTGGTTGTTCCGGGGTGTATTTAGTTCAGTTCAGTCCAATACTCAGTCCCGCTGGATTTGTCATAATCGTGCTCATTAGAAGCCTCGATGATGTCCCAGTAGAACCAGTCTGCCTCGCTGATGTCAGAGAACACCTTGTAGCCAGGAACCACAGTGTCTGCAGAAGCCTTCCGCTCCAGGATACGGTTAATCATGACGACCGTCTCGGCGCGGGTAATCAGGTTATCCGGGCCAAAGGTCCCGTTGCCGTAACCCTGGACAAGACCGGCCTTAGCGGCTGTGTTGATGTAGTTCCGGGCCCAATGGCCGGAAATGTCCGTGAACATGTCAGAACCAGTCGTTCCCGTCTCATTGCAGAAGCGGGCGAGAATGGTTGCCAACTGTGCCCGGGTGATATTGTCGTGGGGACCAAACCGGCCGTTACTGTATCCGGCCAGCACACCGGCATTCGCCAGGGTCGCAATGGCGGTGTAGTTCCAAGCGCCGCTCTCCACGTCGGAGAAGGTGCAGTAGTTGGTCTCATACTGCGCCCGAGCCTCATCTGTCAGCAGACGGTAGAGAATCATGGCCACTTCACCACGGGTGATGTTGGCTCTCGGAGCCGCCGTATCCGCCGTTCTGCCAGCGATGTACGCGATGTGGTCTTCCTTGTTCAGCATCCAGGTCTTGTCCTCCGGGATGTCCTGAACCTTCTCCCACTTGGCATAGAGCGTCATGTTCTTCTTGACGGCATCGGAGAAGTCGTACTTGTTTTCCAAGTCCTTATCCTCATACCATCCCAGGAAGATATAGCCGTCTCTGGTGGGGTCATTAGGCTCCTTAACAGTGGAGTTTCTATCCACCGTCTGGGAATTCACCTTGGAACCGCCGTTGCTGTCAAAGCGGACCGTGTAGTCGGAGGAAGAACTGCTCCCACCGCCACTGCTTCCGCCACCGCCGCCACCAGAGGACCGGCGGCCCTCTTCGATAACAACAGTCTGCGTCAGACTGGCCAGGCTGGAGTCGGTAGCGCTGTAACGCACTTCGTAAGTGCCGGGGGCCAACCCGGTAACGGAGGTCCCGGTAATCTTCGTCCAGCTACCGCCGGAGACACGGTACTCCATATCGGTTGTAGTTCCAGTCAGAGAGCCGTCCTCCCGTCCGTACCGAGTCTCATCGGTGTGGCCCACGGCAGGGGCGGCAGGCCGGGCAGGCACATGAATGACCTGCTCATCGCTTGCCAGATGGTCGTCATCACCAGGCACACGAATCACGATATCCTTGTCTGTCATATCGGACACGTCCAGAGGCTCCGTAGCGGGCTGCCAGGTCTCACCGCCGTCCGTGGAGTACTCCATATCGTCGGTGGTGTTGATGGTCTCATTCCCATAGTCCAGGGTCACATCTGGGGTCGGATTCTTTTCCGGGATGTGGATAGTGACCTCTTCGCCGGGCAGGTCAGTGCCTGTGGCGGGTTCACGGATAATGATGTCCTCCCCTGCCATGTCAGAGACATCGAAGGGGTCCGGGCAGGGCTTCCAGGTCTCGCCGCCATCGTCGCTGTACTCCAGGCCGGTGGACGGAGAGATGATTCCGGTATCCGTATCCAGCGTCACATCGGGCGCGGGACGCCGCTCAGGGACTGTCACAGTGGTAATGCTGCTGGCCGGGGTATCGTCATCAGCAGGATACCGCACTTGGATTTCGGTGCCTGCCAGGTCGGACACATCCAGCGGCTCGGGAGCCGGGTTCCAGGTGTTTCCACCATCCGTGGAGTATTCCATATCGGTGGTGGTGTTGACTGTCTCGTTCTCGGTATCCAGTACCAGCACAGGGCCATCTGGACGCTCCGGCACGATGACCGTGGCAATGGAACTTGCAAACTCGTCATCCGTAGCGGGCTGACGAATCAGAATTGTCTCGCCGGTCAGGTCAGAAATTTTCAGCGGGTCCGTGGCATCCTGCCAGGTCTTACCGCCGTCTGTGCTGTACTCGGTGCCGCCGGTAGGCTGGATAGTCTCCGTCCGGTTATCCACCGTCACATTAGGCGCGGGACGCCGCTCAGGAATGGTGATAGTAACTGGCTCGCTGGGGAACTCATCCTCAGAGCCGTGGTTGCGGATATAGATGGTCGTGCCATCCTGTGTGGATACATCCAGAGGCTCAGTTGCCTGCGTCCAGTGGATTCCATCAGAGGAAACGTCCATCTCCGTAGTGGTATTGATGGTCTCATCCTTGGTGTTCAAAGTAACATCCGGCTTTTCAGCATAATTGTAGATGTCTACTTCGACCGGCTCACTGGCGAAGGTACTGTCCGTGTTGTCCTTACGGATGAGGATGGTCTCCCCTGCCATGTCAGACACATCAAGGACGCCATCGCCGGGCACCTGATTCCAGGACAGGCCATTATCGGTAGAGTACTCCGCACCAGTCAGGTTCGGAATCGTGGCCGTCTCCTTGTCAATGACAGGAGCAGGCTTTTCGCCGCGCAACGGGACCGTGATGGTCTCAGGCAGGCTGGCAAAGTGGGTGTCGTCGAACTTCGCACGAAGGGTCAGGGTCTGTCCGCACTTGTCAGATACGTCATACCCAGTACCCACATCGGTCCAAGCCTCATTCTGCATGACCTGTCCAAGGGCGGAGTCAGCGACCAGGGTCTCATTCTCCATGTCGAAGCTGAACCCAGGCAGTGTATTACGGGTCGGAATAACCACAGTTGCGGAGTTACTTGCCGGGTTGGTGCCGTCGCAGCTATACCGCACCAGGATGGTCTCCCCTGTCATATTGGAAACGGACATGTTGTCCAGGCAGGGAATCCAACTCTCGCCGTCATAGTACTCCATGGTCGTCGTGGAGTCCATGCGCTCAGTATCGTTATTGATTGTGAGCACAGGAGCGGGGCCACGTACGGGCACCTCAACGGTGCAAGACTCGCTGTGGAAGGAGTCCTCTGTGGCCGCGATGCGGACAAGCAGAGTCTCACCCTGAAGGTCTTCCACATTCATCTGCTCGGTGCAGGGCTCCCAGGTCAGGCCACCATCCTTGGAATACTCCATGTCAGCAGTGCTGTTCATGTTGTAGTCGTAGGGATTTACAGTGACATCCGGGGTAGCGGGCCGCTCGGGCAGGATTTCGATGGTGACAGGGCCGTTGTTGCCGGTGCCATCATCAATGAGTCCCACATAGATGGTGCTGCCGGGTACGATGGTGTCGCCATCTTCCAGCTTGTCCGTCATGGCGTAGTCATTACCGCCACGGACCACTTCCTCATCGAAGTGGATGGTCTCATCCTTGTAGTTGATGGTGTAATTGAGGCCGGTATCCTCGACTGTCTGCGTATCCGTAGAAGTCGCATTGGACGCCTCATAGTTGTCGGTCTCGGCCAGGCGCTGCATCACCGTGTAATCCGTACCCTCGGTGAGTCCGGTGAACTTGGGTGAATCCTGCCAAGTCCGGCCGCCGTCGATGCTGTACTCAGCGCCAGGCACCGGGTTGACGGCGATGGTCGTGGTAGTGCGATTTGCGATGCTGGGGGCGTCAGAGAGTGTCTGAGAGGCCCGCTCAATGGTCATCGTGACCTCAGCCGTGTCAGATTCCAGTTCATAGTTGGTCTCGGGAGTCAGGTAGAACCGGACCGAGTATGTTCCGGCATTGACAGGGGCCTCTGCGCTGGAATAAGGTGTGCCGTTAGTCAGCGTACCGAAGTACATGACCTCCACGGTCTTCACGCCATCCAGCTCAGCCAGAGTACTTGTGTAGGGATAAGCCTGGCCATTCCCGTTGTAGACAGTCGTATAATCCTGCATCTCGGGAAGATTGACCTGATGCTTTGTCGTAGTCCCCACAACAGGCCGGGTAGCAGACGCCTCATGGTTCTCGTCACCCTTCATCCGCACCAGAATGGTGTAGCTGGTGCAGGGGTCCAGGTTCTCAAAGACATTGCTGTCCTGCCAGTTGCTGCCGCCGTCAATGCTGTATTCCGCACCGGGAATCGCGGTAGCAGTCAGGGAGGTCGCGTCAGATTTCTCCAGGTCCACAATCGGGGCCTCCTGCTGGGCCTTCTTGATAATAAGAGTGGCCGTAAAGGGGCCGGGGGCCATGGTATAGCCGTCGTCAGGCGTGAAATCAGCAGTGATTTCATAACTGCCAGCATTGGTGGGCGGAGTTGTTGTCGGAATCCCGTCGGAACCCACATAGGTGATGGTCACAGACGTGATGCCCTGGATGTTGTCCGCACCGTGGTATGCCTGGGGAGTCCCATCGTAGGTTGTGGTCTCATCCTTCAGCACGGGAGACAGCGGAGTGCTGTTCTTTACAATGTGAAGAACAGGTGTGGGCACCTCATCCGGCAGTTTATAGCCGCTCGCCGGGGTGAACGCAATGACTACCTCATAGTCGCCAACGGCAGACGGCTCTGTGGAGAGTCCGCCATAGCTGACGATAGTCATAGAGGAGATGCCAGGGATAGATTTGGGAAGCACGAAGGTTTTGGCGTTTCCGTCAAACTCGTAGCTCTGGTCAGCAATGACCGGGAATTGGATGACCGTCTGTTCTGTGCGCTGCTCCGTAGCAGGGCCAACCTGCTCCTTGCAATAAGCAGTCTCAATGGCCTTGGGAATGATGGAGTAGACGGTATCGCGGTTCAGGCCAGTGAATAGACCGTTGGTCTGCCAGGTCTTGCCGCCATCGATGCTGTATGCGACGCCCTCTTCCACCTCAATGGTGATGGTCGTGTCCGTCACATCCGTGACCACAGGAGCCAGAGGGGCCTCCTGGTTGGCCTTATTGATGGTCAGGTTCGCATACTGCGGCTGAATTTGGTCATAACCAGCCTCCATGGTGTAGGTCACGGCCACTTTATAAGTGCCAGGGTCCGTCGGAGGCGTGGTAGTGGGACCATACACGGTATCGTTGATGCCGGTGAAGGTCTGAGTCACCGCAGTGCAGCCAGTCGGCTGGTCAGCCACCAGGCTCTTGGGCTCTCCATCATAGGTATAGACCTCAGACTGGACAGTGCCCGCAGAGGTGCTCTGATTGGAGGTCCGAATAACCGTGGAGGATGTAGGGCTCTCATTGTGGTTATCGTCTGCAGGATACTTGGCATAGACCGTGTAGTCCGTGCTGGGCGTCAGGCCCTCAAACAGCGGAGACGGCTGCCAGGTCGTGCCGTTGATGGAGTAGACCGCACCCTGAATGGTCGTCACAGAGATGCTGGTCATACCAACATTGCTGGCGGTCGGGGCAGAAGGAGCCTGACGGTCCGCCTTGTTGATGGTCAGCGTCGTCTCAACAGGGTCAAGCTGGGCGACGCCGGAGTTCATGGTAAAGGTCACACGAACAGGGTACGTCCCGGCATTGGTAGGAGCCGTAGACACCCACTCGTCATTGACATAGTACTCGACCGTGCTCTTGGCCACACCTGTAATGGGAGACACCCGATAGCTGATGGGGCTTCCGGTGTAGGTAGCGGTCTGAGCCTGCAGGTCGGGAGTATCAATCTGCTCCTGGGTCGTAGAGAATTGGGCCGAGACCACAGGAGATTCCTCGTAGTTGCCATCCTCTGTGGCGGCCAGCTTCTGATAGAAGGTGTACTCTCTGCCAGGGACCAGATTCGTAAACTCGGGAGACTCGGACCAGACAGAATTGTCCTTGCTATACAGAGCGCCAGGCACCGCATTCAGCGTGATGCTGGTCGTTGTGCTGGACGCCAAAGTAGGCGCAGGGCAGGTCTGGGTGGCCTTGCTGATGGTATAGTCTACCTCAACGGCCGCGAGTTGCTCATAACCAGGCTCCATTGTAAAGGAGACTGTCGCCTTATACGTACCGGCATTGACAGGGGCCGCATCGCTGGAGTAAGCACTGCCAGCCGTGCTGGTTCCGGTGTAACGCACAGACATAGAGGCGATGCCCTCTGTGGTGGCCGGGAGCTGAAGGGCATCGGAGTTCCCGTCATAGACCTTGGAGAAAGCCGTAAAGGTCGGGGCGCTGACAGAACCCTTGGTCAGATTTACCGTTGCCTCGGCCCGGATGTTCCCATCGTTATTCAACTCCGGGTGTCCGCTCAGGTCAAGCGTGCCATAGACTGTCTGTGAAACGGTGTTGGGGTCATAGGAAGAAGAGTCCCACAGCACAGGCACGGTAGCCTGATAGTCCCCCTCTGCACTGACTGTAATGGTTGTGGGCAATTCCAAATTGGAAAACTCTGTTCCAATAGGTTTGGTGGCTGTTACACCAGTTACTTTATAAATCTCACGGCTCTGAACTTCAACAGGAACCGGAGAGACATTCAGGCGGGCGTTGTTCCAGCTTCCGTCTTTGCGGTTGAACTGAACCGTGGTCGAAGTTTCTCCAGGATGGCTGGAGTCGAACCCGCCCTGCCCGGCAACAACAGAGACGCTGTACAATTCCGAGTTTCCACTCTGGAGGGTAATGCTGGACTCTGCATCTCCCACATAGATGGGATTTGCTTTGGGAAGGACATGGGTGATAAGGCTGTACTTTGTATAGACCTTTCCCGGCTCTGCATCTTCGACATCCCAGCAGTAGTTCTTATCTGTAATCTGGAATGTAATGGCGTAAACGCCAGCGGGAGACGCATCAGAAACCCGGGTAGACTCATCTACCGACAGTTGTGAACCATTGAAAGACACAGCGTAGACGGTCATGGGCACCGAGATGTCCTCGCCATTAACGTCTTCATAGCTGAAGCTCTTGCCATCCAGAATGCTGGTCCCGTCATACACCTTATTGGCGAACATATCGGTACTTGGAGGTGTGACAGGCTTCGGCCGAACGGTCAAAATATCAGTACCATCCAGTTGTACGTTGTCATAGCAGCCATTGCTGATGGTGATGATAACGTGATAAGAACCGCAGTCTGTGATATGGACGTTGTTGTTCAGCTCGGTGCCAATGAACCGGCGGTACTGGCTGGCGACATCGTACGCGATAGTATACTCATCGCCGCTGTAAGTAACTCCATTCTCAATGTCAGTTTGAGACTCCGGGGTCAAAGTAAACGCATCCAGAGTCAGGGCCGGAATAGTCAGTTCCGCAGAGGAGCCGCACTGGTCGCAGGTGAATTTAATCAAACCATCAGCAGAACTGGTTGCCTTATAGGATTCATCGACCAGGGATGCTCCCTCTTTACACTTGTGAGCAGCCTTGATAGCGTGGTTTTCAGAGTCAGGATGCTCATAGTCCACAAAGAGGTAGACCGGCTCATTGCCCGGCGTTGTGTTTTGCACGACATCTTTTGTCGCAGAGGCGGGCCACTGCGTGGGGTCGTCTGTTGCCGAGTTGCTGGCCAGCATGATGCCATCATTGGCACCAACCGGGCCCAAATCATACTCAGCGTCGAACATCCGATTTTGGATGCGGACGATATACTCGCCGCCTTCTACCGTGGAGCCATAGGAGTCAGGGCCAAGCCACCGCTCCCAATCCACACCATTCGCTTTCAGCCCGGTGTCTCCGTCGGAGACCAGGGCATCATCGTCCAGTTGCGGAATTTCCACTTCCGCATACGCACCGCAGGTGCCGCACGAATAGGTAATCAGCCCCGGGGAGTCCTGCGTCGCCTGCGAAATCTCCGGGGCGGAGACTTGCGGGTCTGAACAGGTATGCACGGAGTAGATTTGTTCGTCGCCGTCAGACATGTCGATGCTGACGTAGATGTTCAGGTCACTGCCCGGCTCCATATTCTCATCGACGCCAGGTTCTTGGTTCTTATACTCTGTCGCCTGATAGTTATGGTCCGTAGGTGCTGCGGCAAAAGCCGCAGTAGGAAGTAACCCTATCAGCATAACACCGCTGAGCAGGCCGCTCAAGCCACGCCTTATGATATCATTTCTCATAAAATGGATGAACTTCCTTTCTGCGGGTGGGAATCCGACAGAAATAAAGTTCCTGCCGGATTCCCACTCACGTGGTAAATGAATAGGAAATTTTTTACTAGCCCATATGATAGGCAGCAAAATATTTCTGCCTTTAACCTTCAATCACACCGGACCCGTGGACAATGGAACCGTCATAACCGTGGAAATCCCAGGAATCTCCACTACGAATAAAGTATCCGAAAGAAACTGTTTCATGATTTCCAACATTTGTTGAAAGCCGGACTGGTTCCTTTACTTCCGTTGTGACATTGCCCATTCCATCTGTGATGGTATTCTCTTGCCTCAGATACATCGTGGCGGTCGCCGAGCCTCGATACCCATATATCGATACGTCGATTTTATATACATTAGATGGGATGGAATCAAAATCCACCGTAAGCCACTCGCCTGTTCCGCCTTTAGTATCATCTCTGTCCAAGGAACAGCCACAAACCTGTTTGTCGCTGTAATACAGGTGTCCAATTTCTGAGCCAGAGCGGTCATAGAAGTACATATGGGAATCCATATCGTTCCCATTGTTTTCCCACCACAAGTTCATGGAGAACTTTCCGGTGAAGATTGTATTATTGACAACGACAACAGTCGTTTCATCTTCAGCAGTTGCTCCAGAAATACCTGTAATGGATGCACTTATCGTATAGGTTCCCGGCTCAGTGAGGCGAATACTGCCGCCAGTGTCAGAAAGGCCCGCAGGAGAAACTGGAGTTCCACTGTCATCTCTGATATCCCAGACTACGGGATAAGATGTGTCTCCCTGGTTTGCTGTTACGCTAAAAGTTTCGCCAGGTTTTACCTGCGCTGGGGCAGAGATTGACAGTTCGAGTTGTTCCAGTACATCGAAGGTCTTCGTTTGCCATTCAGACTCTGCTCCATATTGGTCGACAGCACGAACTTTTACAGTATAATTCCCTACCGGATAATAACTATCAGCGTTATAGTCTCCACCCCACTCAAGATGCCAGTCATCTCCGTCCGGGTCGCTCGCATCTGCGTTTATCTCGACAAAAAACCTATCACTGCCATCACTCTCTTGCGTCGGGGTTATGGTAAAGGAAGTGATTACTGGCGGGTCATTGTGGAACTCAATCGTCTGGGAGACCCACTCAGAGGAAGCCCCCCACTCATCGACCGCCCGCACACGGATGGTGTGGGTCCCGATGGTGTAGTAACCATCCTCCTGGTACTCGTCATCCCACTCCAAGTGGACAGCATCGCCGTCCGGGTCAGAGCAGGTGGCGTTGAGCGCCGCATAGTAGCGGCCGTCGACCACATTCCGGGTGGCCTCAGCAGTAAAGGAATCAATGCTGGGGGCGGTATTGGTCACAGAGACATTCGCAAACGCTGTGTGCGGGTTGCCCGCATCGTCAATCGTGGTTGCCGTAATCGTATAGGTCCCTGTCTCATACAGAGTCAGTGTCCCTGCCGTACCAGTCAACAGTCCGGTATTGCCATCCAGCTCAACCGGCTGATTGCCGAGCTTCACGCCCCACTTGACATCCAAAGCGCCGCTGCCGGACAGGCTCACATCAAACGCATCGCCAATATGAACAGTAGCGGGGGCATTAACTGCCAGGTCAGCTTTGTAGATGATTTGGATAGTCCGCTTTGCCACGGAAGGTGTGCCGCTTCCGTCATCCAGGGTAGCAATCAGGGTATAGGTGCCAACCTCAGGGAATACGACCTTGCCACCGCTGTTATTCAGCATAGACAGGTCCATGGCATAGGATGAGCCATCCTTCTCAACAGACCACTGGACGTCGGCGTTTCCGGGGTTCACCAGCGTGTCCATGATGACGGGGACTTCATTACCCACATACTCCATCGCAGAGAGTGAGAAGGACAGGCCGCCGACAGGCAGGACTTCAATGGTATCGGAATCGCTGAACTCACGGCCCAGGCCGTCGGTCATCGTCCCAACGAGCTCATAAGAACCCGCTTCCGTGAACTGGATAAACCCACCGTAGTTGTTCAGGTCGCCGGTGACATACTTGTCGATATCCACAGCCTGACCATCTTTCTTCAAAGACCAACGGATGGGCAGTGTATTGTTGTTACCCAGTGTCAGGACTTCTGCGTCATGGCCCACATAGACCTCGGTCTCTGTGATTTCCACGTTCAGTTCCTGCTCAGCCAGCACTTCGATGCTGGGACCGTCGAATGTGAACACCCGGCCTGTCGCGTCTGTCACTTCGCAGCCGATGGTGAAGATACCAGCGTGCTTGATGCGGATAGTGCCAGGCTCAGCGGTCAGGTTTCCGGCCACATAGGTATCCCAGTTCTGCCGCAGGCCGTAGGTGTCGTCGATGAACCACTTGATGGTCGTGCCCTCAATGCCAGAGACATTGGTGGACTTGACCGGCACGTTGAATTCCGTGTCTGTGTGAGCATAGGAAGGAAGCGTCCAACTCACCTCAGGGATGGGATAGACCGTAAACTCCTGCTCATAGGCGTATACGCGGCCGCCGCCGTCTGTGAAGACAGCTTTCAGCTTGTAATCGCCAGCCTGACGGAATTGCAACTCGCCGCCCTCCGCGCTCAAGTCGCCGGACATTATCTCAGAGGGTTGGACCAACTCGCCATTTCTGGTTAGAGTCCAGTGCAACACATTGTCGCCCAGTTCCTTAAACTCGGTCACGAGGTCGACGGTTTCATCCGTGTGGAATGCCGCAGGCAGGTAGAAACCAGCCTGGCCAACGGGATAAATCTGAATGGTATCCGAGGCTGTCGTCTCTCTGTCGAGCTCATCAGTCGTCTTGGCGATAAAGGTGTAGAGACCCGGCTCCGTCAGGAACCCGTGGCCGCCAGTCTCGGTCAACTCAAACGCCGGAGCGACCTCTTTACCGTCGCGCAGCACCGTCCAGTAGATGGACTGGCCACCCCAGTTGTCCTTGTTCAGAACAACATCTACAGCCTCATCGGTGTGGCCTGTATCTGCCGTATTGACCTCCAGTCCGATGACCGGATAGATTTGGACCGTCTGAGAGTACTGGTACTCACGGCCCAACTCGTCGGTGGCGGATGCGGTCAGTTCATAGGTGCCAACGTCCGTGAAGCGGATATTGCCGCCCTTGTTGTCCAGGGAGCCGAACACATAGTCCTGCATGGCCACAGGAGCGCCATCCTTGGTCAGGGTCCAGGTCACATTCCGGTCAGTTAAATCGGAGGTCAGCAGGTCCACCGGAATGCCGGAGTCTGTCCAGGCTGTTGCCGGGAGCGTAAAGCTCAGGCCCGCAATGGGATAGACCTTGACGGATTTCGTGACGGAAGTGAAGGTTCTGCCAGTGGCATCCTGTACGGAGGCCACGATGTCGTAGACGCCAGCCGTGTCGATTTGGATAGACCCACCGAAGTCAGTCAGGCTGCCAGTATAGGCAGTATCTGTGTTCGGGTCGTTGGAAGGCGTGACCTTCCACGTGACGGGCAGGCTGGTGTTGGAATCCAGCGTCACGTCGATATACTCATCTGTGTGGACTGCAGCGGTAGCCGTCAGGTCCAGCGTCAGGATGGGATATACCTCAATCATCTGGTCATAGGTGAAAGTGCGCCCCAGCTCATCCACCACAGTAGCGGTGAGGACATTCGTCCCTGCCTGGGTGAACTTCACACTGCCGCCGTCGTTGGTCAGAGAGCCATCCACCCCAGATGCCAGAGGCACAGAAGCGCCGTCGACCGTCAGGGACCAGTTTATCTGGTTGTCCCGCAGGTTTTCGGAGGTCATCTTGACGACCACCGTCTCATCCGGGTGAGAGAACTCCGGCAGTTTGAAGGAGAGCTGCACCGTATTCCAGACCAGGATGGTCTCCTCTGCCGCAGTGAACTCGCGGCCGAGAGCATCGGTAACAGAGGCATTGATGAAGTGTGTGCCAGCTTCGGTGAAGCTCAGCGTTCCTCCATTATTGCCCAGAGAGTTCGCCACCTCGGTCCCATTTTCAGAGATGACCGACCACTTTACCTCAAGGCCATCCAGGTCATTCCCTTCCAGCCCAATATCTGCGGTACGGTCAATATGGATGTTCTCCGGGGCGATGATTTCTAGCTCAATGACCGGATAGACTTTGATGGAGACGTTCGCGGTATACTCCTTGCCCAGTTCATCCAGAACCGTGGCAGTGAGCACATAGTTTCCGTCTCCTGTCTGCGCGAAATCGAGCTGGCCACCGTTATCGCCGAGTTGTACGGGAACATCTTCCCCATTGCAGGTCATGGACCACGCCACAGAGGCCGCAGTGCCCTTCTCCACGGACAGTGCGATGTCAGTCGTCTCGTCCTCGTGCAGTTCGGTCGTGTCTGCCGTCAGGCTGACATCCAGGTTTTCGATGACATGGACAGAGACCTCATTGGACGTGTACTCCCGCCCAGCCTTGTCCGTTGTCTTTGCCACGAACGTGTAGTCGCCCGCCTCAGTGAAGCTGATGTTGGCCAGATTCGACATATCGATGCCGGGATAATCAGCGCCATCCTTTTGGACTTCCCAGGTAATGGTCTGGCCGTCAGGAAGGTTCTGAGCATCCAGATTCAGGGCCAGTGTCTCATCCAGATGGAGCCCGCTCTTATCCGCCTCAGCAGAAAGCTGGATAGCAGGAAGAATCTCAATCGTCTTCTGCTGTGAAAACTCACGGCCCAGGCGGTCAGTTGCTTTAGCTGTAATGGTATAGACACCGGGGGTACTGATTTGGATGTTGCCGCCGTTGTCCTGGAGCGTACCAGAGTAGGTTACACTCCCCTGCTCGTCGGCGACCTCCCAAGAGACGGGATAGGTGCCATAGCCGGACAGCTCAATGAGAGAGGCACGGTCAGTCCATCCGTACTGGGGCACCGTCAAATCCAGGTCCAACACATTCTCAATCGTGATGGTCTCGACATTTGATACAAAAGTGCGCCCAGCCGCATCTGTGACAGATGCCTTCAGTTGATACTGCCCAGCAATGGGAATCAGGAGTTCGCCGCCGGTCGCACCAAGCTGACTGGAGGTTACAGAGTCCCACACCAGCTCGTTTCCATTCTGGGAGAGGGTCCACCGCACCGGCAGGTTCGCGTCGTTCGCGGTGACGGTTGCGGCCACGTCGACATGTGTCTCACTGGGGTCAACGCTGATATTCAGGGAGATGACTGGCAGGATGGTAATAGTCTGGGACTCCTTGTAGACCTTCCCTGCAGCGTCCGTATAGGTGGCTGTCAGCACATAGGTCCCAGGCTCCGTCAGAGCCAGCGTCCCGCCTTCATTGTTGAAGCCGTCCGGCATCGGATAGGCTTCCCCGTCCTTCGTCAAATCCCAGACCACAGAGCCGTCGCGCCCATTTTCGAACCTCAGCTCCACGTCTGTCTGCTCATCTGTGTGCGCATACTCCGGGAGTGAGAATCCAAGCGTGACTACCGGCAGGACAGTCACCGTCTTTTCACAGGTGTCCGTATAGCTTCCACGCTTGGCAACACCTTTGAGGGTATAGGTGCCTTCCTCTGTAAAGGTCAGCGTACCGCCTTTATCCGTGAAGCCAGTCAGGTCCTGCGCAACGCCGTCCTTGGTCAGGCTCCACTCCACGCTGCTGGTATTGGTGAGGGTAGTTTCAATCGCCGTGGAGTCACCAACATAGAGGAAGCCAGGCATGGTGAATTCAATGTCTGGCTTCTTTATGACGACTGACCCGCCGCCTCCGCCAGAAGAGCCACCACCGCCAGAAGAGCCGCCGGAATTGCTGGCCCGCTCCGTCCAGATGACCTCATTGTCCTGGTCCATGGAATCAGGATAGACGACGTTACAGTCTTTTTGGGAAAGCCTCGTTGCTTCCTCATCAAAGATGACCTGCACATCCCCATCATTCCTGGGAGTGATGACGCCGGAGACCTCCGACTTGCCGTCAACGTAGACTTTGGAGCCGCCCCAAACGATGAGGTTTCCCTTAATTGTGACATCTTCGAGTGTCAGCTTTCCCTCTGCCAATCCATTGGCAATGATGAGGTCGCCGTTGAAAACGGCGTCATGGATATCCACATCTCCCCGAACCAGCACGATATCATCGTATTCGCCGGTCAGGGTGCCGCTCTCGTAGATATGGCTGAAAATCCTAGCAAGGATTTGAGCCATCTGGGCGCGGGTGATGTTGTCTTTGGGGCCAAGATAGCCATTGGAATACCCCGCGACAAACTCCCGCTCCACCATCGCGCAGATATCATCGTAGGCCCAAGAACCGACCTGGTTGGCATCCGGGAACTCGGTCAAGTCCTCGCTGGACGCCGCCATCAGGCAGAGAGTACGGGCAATCACAACGACTGCCTGCTCCCGGGTGATGTAGTCATTCGGCTTCATCAACCCGTTGCCGTATCCGGCCAGGGTTCCCATGTTGACGGCTTGCGCGATGTAGTTGTAGTACCAGCTCCCAGTCACAACGTCCGTGTAGTGGGATATGTCCGCATTCTTGTAAGTGCCGTAGAGCCGGTCCATCATGGTGGCCATCTGGGCACGGGTCAGCAACCCATCTGGGTCCATGGTGTCGTGGTCTTTTCCGGCAAGGACATCGTTCTCGACGGCCCACTCCAAAGCGTCATACGCCCAATGTCCTTCTACATCGGTGAAATCACTGATGCTCGCAGCCTGAGCTGGGAGCGCCAGTAAGCTGGCAGTCATGGTCGCGGCTAGAACACCGGACATAAGGCGCATCTTTCTCATCTTTTGATTGCGTTTCTTTGGGTTTTGCAACTACGCACAGCCTCCTTTCCTCACTTTATATTGCATTTCTTCATCACCTCGTTCAAAAAAATTACTCTCTTGTCGAGAGCACACGCCATGACTGCGGCGTGAAATATTATACCATTTATCATTATATTAGTCAATTTCAGGCGTTCGCGTTCTATCCCTTTTCAAGGCGAGTAATACCGACTGGTTTTCATTTTGCCGATAACTCTACCTTAGCGCATCGAACAAATAAAACGCCGGTGCCTGGCTTTGCTCCAGGCACCGGCATGATTTTTAGTTTTGCGGAAGTTCTTGAACTCGCCCAACGCTTCCATCTGTCAGCATGACCTTGATGCCACGTGGGTGCGTGTGGCTGTTTGTGAGGACGGACTTTACCACTCCCCTGGTCAGGATTCCCGTCGGCTGGTCTTTTTTCAGGACAATATCGACTTCCATGCCCGGCTTGATATTGGCGCGGATGCAGCAGACCGGGACAGGTTTTCCAATATGCTTACGGACCGCAGCGTTTTCTTGTGTTTTCTTCCTCGACGAATCCAGAATCTCACCGTTCCGCATATCACACACCCCATTGTCACAGAAATGGGAATACGCAATCACGCCCTCTTTCCGCATCTCTGCGTTGGCGGTGTTG
This sequence comes from Pseudoflavonifractor sp. Marseille-P3106, assembly GCA_900169975.1. Classification (GTDB taxonomy): domain Bacteria; phylum Bacillota; class Clostridia; order Oscillospirales; family Oscillospiraceae; genus Vermiculatibacterium. The sequence continues at coordinate 265,212 of LT827126.1, read as the reverse complement.
GGAATCCAGCAGCCACACTCGTCGCAGTACAGGGTGTACGGGCCGCCGCTCTTGGGATGGACATTAGGCATATAATCTCTCCTTTGAAGTGTTTGAGTGCTTAAGCGCAACAGCTCCTAAGTGTCTAGGTGCTTAGGTGCTCTGGTGCTTTTGCTTGTTTGGTCAAGCTCTGGCCTGTATTGGCCAGTTTTCGGATGGTGGCGACAAGAGAGTCTATCAACTCAGCCGCTTTCTGGGTCATCTGGCACTCCCCGTCTCGCCCTTCCGGGGAGCCGTAATCGCAAGCACCACAGGACTGCGCCGGACACCCATGCTCTAAATCGTAGAGCAGTTTCTGCTGCTCTTCACTGAGTACCTTATTGGCATCTGAGGGCCAGGGCCCATTTTCCATATCGATAATTTGGGAGAACGCCCTCATCAGTTCCGCCTGCTTCTCATCGCCATAGTTTGAAATCCGCATCTCACCGTCGCCATATATTCGCATGACAATATCGCCATCGTCAGACTGATATAGCCCAAGGGCGCTATTTCCGTAGTCGCTCAAAATCCTTGCTGATTTTGCCACTCTGATTCCTCCTGTTCCAATTCCTCTGCCGTGCGGAACCGGCCTCCGCTGAAAAACTGCCACTGTTCCCTTGCTTCGAAGAAGCCGTCTCCATACCAGCAATACCCGCATCGCTCGCCGCGTGCGATGCCCCGGTCGTAGATATTGATGAGAGTCACATCAGTAAGCGGGTCTGCATTTGGGTCAGTGATTTCACCCAGGCCGTAATAAGGGTCGCCTTTTTCCTCTACAACTTTCCAGGCACCGGAGAATGGGTCCCGTTTGCAGTAGCGAACATAAACCGTACACGGCAGACTGCCTACACGTGCCTCCAGAGTTTCAATCTTATACCGAGCATCCTCCTCCCCCACACCGCCGAGGTCTGAAACAACACCATTAAGCGGGGTTTTCTGGTTCTCGGAATCCGGTTCTGTCGCAGCACCGGCACCCCCCTCATCTGCGGGAGGTGACTCAACGAGGTCATCCTTTTGGCCAGGGGCTGTATCAACTTCGGATTCATGCGGAGAAGGCTCAGGCTGCTCATCGCCAGCGTCAGGTTTCTCTATGGGTGGACTTTCTTCTGCAGGAGGTTCCGTATCAGAATTTGAGGTGTCCCCAATTCCTTCCCCCACATTGTTTTCTGGCGCAGTCTCTCCGGCACCTTCGATTTGTTCACTTTGAGATGGCGGAGCCGTTGGGAAATGCGGCAGTTCTGGCTTGAAAATCAGGATACAGCAGATGCCGGATATGACACATGAGGCAAGTATGGCGCTAAGTACAATGACCCATGTCGGGATATAGCGTCGTTTTTTCACAGCCCAGCCCCTTTCTCATGTCGATAGCAATATTATACCATATATCAATTTTTTAATCAATATAATGCCAAAGCGAGAGCTTCCCTTCTGGGAAGTCTCTCGCCAACTTCAAAATCTCTCGCTATTATTGGTTGCTTGCCGGTGGCAGACCAAGTACAACCGGACTCATGTCGTTCATCAGCATCCGCAGCGGTGGGTATGTTTTGAATGCCTCATCTGCGCTCCGTCTCAGCTTATCCCGGGTAACGATTTTGGCCATGGACAGGTCGAAGAAAAGAGCCTCCGGCATCTCTGCAAACCGCAGCGCGTAACAGGTCCGGCACTTCGAATCCTGCCACTCACGTTTTTTTCGGATGCCTTTCACCAGAGTCATGTCTACTATCGGGACAGACCTTGGTTCTATGTATCTACCCTCATCTTCCGAGAAGGTCTCTTTGAAAAACGGGATTGCGGTCATATCGTTCTCAAAATGCGGAAGGACGACCATCCTGTCTGCTTCCTCGGAGATGAGAATTCGAACATACGCCGGGTAATTCAACTCAGAAATTGCTGTCTTGCTGAACACAAGTTTTTTGCTGTACACTTTTACTGTTGCGGTTGTCGTCAACTGCGCACCGGAAATAACGACACGAAAATCATCAAGTCTCCACGCGCTGGCGTTGAACATCCTTTCGTCCCTCCTTAGGCGACCATGTGAGCGCCCGCAGCCCACGCCATGGTCCCGCGTCATAGATTTGGTCCTGTTCCAGGATTTCTTCCAGAGAAAGTCCTCCTATTTGCCGCTGTACGTAAGTCCACATATCTTTCGGAACGGCAGCCTCATACCTGCCCCGCAGTCTGTACTTGAGTTCCTGGCCAGTATTTTTGATTACCTTATGCTCATAGAGGTCCGTAGCAATCGTCTTCTGCATGATAACGTCGCCAGCATACTTTTCGTTTGTAAGAATGTAGTAGACACTGGAATAACTCCAGGTGTCAAGCCCTAATGGGGAGCGTACCCCCATCGCATTCAATCTGTCTCGGACCCCTGCTACGCTTTCTCCATCCGCCACCCACTGATACATCTGTTTTACCATCTCGATGTCTTTGTTGAGCTTCAGTTCAATCCCAGTCCGGTCAAATCCATAGAGATTGGTGATTTTAGGAATACCCTTGGCGAACCGGCTGCGTATTGCCCATTTCAGACTGAGCGATTTCGCGTCAGACTCGCCTTGTGCCAGGGCGGCCATAAAGGTAAGGTACAACTCGCTGTTGGGAGCTAAGGTATTCAGGCCCTCTGTCTCAAAGCGGACTTCTACAGGAGGAGTAAGGTTCTTCAGCATCCGGCAGGTAGCCACACAGTCTACGGTATTCCGGGCAAATCTGGCCACGGCCTTTGTGATGATGAGATTTACCTTTCCGGCCTTACAATCCTCAATGAGGCGGTTAAAGTCGGTCCGGTTTTTCATGCTCGTGGCGGAAATACCGTGGTCGGCGTAGATATCTACCAGCTTCCAGTTTGGATGCTTGTTGACGTATTCCGTGTAGTAAGCCTGCTGCATACTGAGACTGTCTTCCTGGGACTCTTGTAAGGTACTGACCCTGCAGTATGGACCTACCAGCTTTTCGTCATCATCTCCTTTCTGCTCGTATTTTTTGTCTCGTGGGATTACTTCCACACCAGCGTCGTTTTCAAACGCCTCCCGTATGAGGTCGTGTTTGCTCATCCAACACCTCCAATTCGTCGATATTGGCGACGCTATAACAATATTACGTCGGTAATACCGACGTGTCAACAGTATTTTTATATTTTTCTTGTCCTCACCTGCTTTTCATGGTATGGTTTTACGGAGGGGAGGCGAGAATTCCCGTGTCAGATGACATGAAAATGTTAATTGCTTCAAATATTTCATATTATCGGAAACTCCGAAATCTGAGCCAGACCCAGCTTGGTACAGTGCTTGGGGTGGCCCGCAATACCATCTCCAATTTAGAGCACGGGGATATCCCTGTGACTGCATATCAGCTTGCCACAATCTGCGAAACACTGGATGTGCCTGTTGCCGCAATGTTCGAACCTCCAGAGTCTGACCATACGCAAGAGGCTCTCATCATTCACCGCTATCGGGAAGATATTGAATTCCGCACCGCTGTCAACCTCTTGATGAAAACTCGGCAGTCAGAAGAATAACCGTATACTTCACCTTTTTCTCTCTCTTTGACAGCAGAAAGGGCCGCCTGATACCAGGCGGCCCTTTCTTCTGTTTAATTATTGTCACGCATTCCGCTGCGTGATGTACTGCCGGATGTTGCTGGCATTCATGTAGCGGTCAAAACCACTGCCATCCGCCGCAGGCACAAGAAGTGTCGGCGCGGACATGATGCCATAAGCCTTGGCGAGCTCCGGGTTTTCATCTGCATAGACGACATCGTACTGGATGCCTGCCTTATTGAGCATCTCCTTGGCGAGTCTGCAGTTGGGGCAGGTCCGCGTGGCAAATAGGGTCACGCCGGTGAGCGCCTCAGCACCAGTCTCCTGGCACTCAGGGTCCTTCTCCGTGTGGTCCTGCTTGATGGCACGCACGTCGATTTTCCCAGTCATGGGCTCCCCAACTTTGTAGGTCTTCCGCTCCTTGAACTCTTCCGCCTTACCGTCGTTCCAGTTCTTCAGCGGCCGGTAATAGCCGGTGATACGGCTGTAGACCTCGGTGGCCTTGCCGCAGATGGGGCAGGTATACTGCTCCCCACGGAGATAGCCGTGCTCCTGGCAGACCGAGTAGGTCGGAGACATCGTGTAATACGGAAGCCGGTAATTCTCCGCAATCTTCCGCACCAGAGTGGCTGCGGCCTTCCAGTCCGGCAACCGCTCTCCGAGGAAAGCGTGGAACACCGTACCGGAGGTGTACAGGGTCTGAAGGTCATCCTGCAGGTCGAGGGCCTCAAACACATCATCGGTATAGCCCACGGGGATGTGGGAGCTGTTGGTGTAGAACGGGGTCTCCCCTACCTTCGCCGCCGTGATGATGTCCGGGAAATCCTCCTTGTCGTGCTTGGCAAACCGATAGGTCGTGGACTCGGCCGGGGTCGCCTCCAGGTTGAACAGCACACCGTACTGCTCCTGGTAGTCGCTCAGCCGCTCCCGCATGTGGTTCAGGACTGCCTTGGCAAATTCCTGCCCGGCAGGGGTCGTCAGGTCTGTACACAGCCAGTTGGCATTACGGGCCGCCTCATTCATACCCACCAGTCCAATCGTGGAGAAGTGGTTATCGAAGCTGCCCAGGTAGCGCTTGGTGTAGGGGTACAGGCCCTCATCCATGAGCCGGGTGATGACCTTACGCTTGGTATCCAGAGACCGGGCTGCCACATCCATCAGATGGTCCAGACGGCTGTAGAAGTCGGCCTCGTCCTTGGACTGGTAAGCCATACGGGGCAGGTTCAGCGTGACCACGCCGATACTGCCGGTAGACTCGCCGGAACCGAAGAAACCGCCGGACTTCTTTCTCAGCTCACGCAGGTCCAGACGCAGGCGGCAGCACATGCTCCGCACATCGCTGGGCTGCATATCGGAATTGATGTAGTTGGAGAAGTAGGGCGTACCATACTTAGCCGTCATCTCGAACAGGAGCCGGTTGTTCTCCGTATCGCTCCAATCGAAATCCTTCGTGATAGAGTAAGTCGGGATGGGGTACTGGAACCCACGGCCGTTGGCGTCGCCTTCGACCATGATTTCGATGAACGCCTTGTTCACCATGTCCATCTCTGCCTTGCAGTCGCCATAGGTGAACGGCATCTCCTTCCCGCCCACGATGGCAGGCAGATGCGCCATATCATCGGGAACAACCCAATCCAGGGTGATGTTCGTGAAAGGCGGCTGCGTGCCCCATCTGCTGGGGGTATTGACGCCGTACACGAAGGACTGGATGCACTGCTTCACTTCCTTGTAGCTCAGATTGTCCGCCCGGACAAACGGGGCCAGGTAGGTATCAAAGCTGGAGAACGCCTGGGCACCGGCCCACTCGTTCTGCATGATACCCAGGAAGTTGACCATCTGGTTGCAGAGTGTGCTGAGGTGGGCGGCCGGAGAGGATGTGATTCTTCCCTCGACGCCGCCGAGCCCCTCGGTAATGAGCTGCCGCAGGCTCCAACCGGCGCAGTAGCCGGACAGCATGGACAGGTCGTGGATGTGCATATCCGCGTTCCGGTGGGCGTTGGCAACCTCCTCGTCGTAAATCTCGCTCAGCCAGTAGTTCGAGGTGATGGCCCCGGAGTTGGACAGAATCAGGCCGCCGAGGGAGAGGGACACCGTAGCGTTTTCCTTCACACGCCAGTCCTTATTGGGCCCGACGTAGCCCTCGATGGTCTTCTTCACGTCGAGAATTGCGTTGCGGGTCTCGCGCATCTTCGTATGCTGCTGGCGGTACAGGATATAGGCTTTCGCCGTCTTGGGAAGGCCCTGCTCCATCAGAGCAGCCTCCACCAGGTCCTGGATGTGCTCCACAGTCGCTTCCATCTGCCCATTCTTGGCCGCCGCAGGGTCATCAAAGAGCTCGCACTCCACGAGCAGCCCAATGATTTGCGCCGACGTAGAGACGCGCTTGGTTGCAACCTCACCGGAGGCCATCAGGGCTTTTGCCACAGCATTCTGGATTTTCTCATTGTTATACGGGACACGACTTCCATCCCGCTTGATGATAGTCATATTGATGTCACTCATATCGTTTTTCCTCCATTCGATTATAAATTCTCAGGTCGAGCTTCGACGACCTGATTGGTACTAAGGCTTTTCTGCACATCAATGAATCGCTGGTTGGCGCTTCCTCGGAAGAGAGGTTCTTCTCCCTGCAGCGCAGATACAAATTCGCCGTCGACGAGAACGTCCACATAGCGTAGAGCCTTTTTCTTGCGGGTATCGCGTAGAATGTCATCCATTGTCCATCCCGTGTAGACCCAGACGGAAAGACCCATCTCATGGACAGCCCTTGCAATGCTTCCACATGCCTCAGGCTGCATCAGCGGGTCCCCGCCAGATAGGGTCACACCATCCAGGAATTTTGCCTTTCGGATTCGTTCCATCACGTCATCCGTATCCGCTTCCATTCCACCGGAGATATCGTGTGTCTCCGGGTTTTGACAGCCTTCGCAGTGGTGCGGACAGCCCTGGAAGAATACCACATACCGGATGCCGGGCCCGTTCACCAACGAGTGCTTGATTTCACCAGCCAATCGAAACAGCATATTTTGTACCTCCTTCCTATGTTCTGCCACAATATTTTGTATTTGTCAAAAATGGAGTGCCGGGGCAGGTGATAAATCACTCAAACCCCGGCAAACTCCCTTATCTCACATCAGCGCATTAAGAATTTCAGCCTGAGCCGAAATGTACGCTTCGTTGTCTCTTACCGGCACGGTAGCGCCGCAGGCCAGCAGGATAGCAACAACCTCATTTTGCTGCTCATTGATGAGCGGCGCGGCATAGATAAGATTGCCGTATTCCAGTTCCATTGTATCAGGCTTAAACTTGCTCTGGATTCTTCGGAACATGTTGTATCCTTCTTTGTGGACCAGTTCAGCCTGGAACTCATGCTCCGCGCAGGGGCCCAGGTATTCCTTACCAGCGTCAACCAGCGCAACGACGACATCCTTATTCGGGATTCCGGCATATAGTGCGTTCAGGACCCTTTTCTTCGGGAAATTGCACTCCAACGCTCGATACGGAACGAACAGTACCCCAAACTGCCCTTCGCAGTCACATACGCAAAGTTCCAGCGGGTCGCCTTCCTGAATGCGCATCTGCCGACGAAACTCCTTGGGAATTACAATTCGTCCGAGGTCATCAATGCGCCGGACTACGCCTGTTTTCTTCAGTTCCATCTTTCAATTCTCCTTTACAAACAGTTTTTCGTTTCCGCTTACGACATCGGCGTACTGATATACATGGTTGTGGAACCCTTCGCCATCCGGGAAGTCCTTTACCACGATGTACCCTTCCCCGATACGTGCCGGAAGATTGTTGAACAGAAATTCTCTGAACGCTTCATCCCAACTCGGGATATCGGTCGGATTGGTCGCTTCACCGCTGGTATACCATTTGCCAGACGGCTTGTAGACATCAATGGATATATGAAGCATGGTTACGCCCCCTTTGCGCTACATTCCGGCCGGTTAGGGAACGTCCTGCCATACACATCGCCAATGAGGTCTCCCAGGCGATATGTAAGCTGCTCCATTAGGCTCTCATACTCCTGGCCCGTACGGGCAAGGTCCCATAGCGCCTCCTTCTGCTCCTCCGTTACCTCCGGGCGATAAGCACGGAACAGATAAGAGTTCGTTCCATCGTGATGAGCCTCCCGGATACGCAGGTCGCCGTCCTCATCCACATAGATGGTCAGCTCGCTGTCGCCGCTAACGTAGCTTTTAAGGCAGTCCGAGACCGACTTAGGCTCCTTCTCATGCGGAAGGACTCCAGAAAAGTGCCCATTCCACAGGCCGAGTTCAGCCACGGCGAAAATGCCGTTGGGGACCTCGATGTCCCTCAGATTGGCCCTTTCATCGTCCAGATAGTCGTTGTTGGTCTCATACATGATGTTGACCAATTCATCTTCACTTGCGTCAGGATATTCCTCCCGCAGGTCTTCCTCCCAATCATCAAAGTCGGGCGAAGAGTCCCAAATAATATGCTCTTCCATAGTGTTATCCTCCATTCAACAGGAATATGGTGCGTGCAGGTGAGTTTCCGGGTCAATGGTCTGGAGAAGCGCAGCCATCTCTTTCCGGCTTCCACGGGCGAACCAATAGGTCTGGCCGTTTTTCTTACCAATCAAGATGTGCTGATACTTCCCATCCAGTATGGTTTTCCCGATGATGGATAACTCCCACTTTCCTACTGTCCGCGTCAGACTGGAAAAGCCGCATCTTCTGCAAGAAGACGCGGAGATACCAGACTTATAGTAGTCCAGTTCGGAAAGTGTGTTTTCCCCGCAGCGAGGGCATTTACTGCCATAGTTTTCTAAACTCGCCATCTAAATACCCCCCTATCAAATCCGCTCAATGACTGCCTCGTCGTTTGCTACGTCAGGGAGGAAAGTCCCCATGTGCTTCGCGGGGATATAGAGAATGTGACCATCCCGTTCACTCTTGAAAATAGCCATCGGGGGGTCATAACCATCCCCCACCTCTTCCAGAACGAGAAGCACAAAATTTTCTCCCCGGTAACGATACCGGCAGTCTGCCTGGTAGTAACTCTTTGCCTCTTCCCAGGTCGCCTCGGCAATTTTCTCCGACGGCATGGTCAGGTTGCCGTTCGTATCCCGGAATCTCTTGTTACTCACAGAAATCACCTCTCCTTTTCTGCCTGTACCAATTTGTCAATGACCTTTTGGCACAGCCCATAGTCGCTATCTTTCTCGACATAGCAGCCGATATTGCGATGGACTGGATTTCCGAATATCCCCAAGTAGTACATCGTAAGGAACGCCTTGTCCTCCTCAAAAATGTGGAGGCTCACGCAGATGGGCTTTGTCCAATCCGCGTTTGCAATGTTGCACATGGAGAAGAGCTCTTTTCGGAGCTCTTCATCCATGATTTCAACATAGCACTCCTGACCGATGTGCCCATTTAGGGTCACATCGGTCTTTGCCTGCTCTTGGTGAGGGTCGTACTCCGGCGCTCCTCGCTTGAGCAGCTTGGAGCTGTCCAAGGTGTATGCACGGATTTTCATGCCGAAGCACCTCCGTCCACGACCCGCTCAAAGACGATGGCCTCGCCCTTGAGCACTTCGGCGTCAATGCTCTTCCAGACATTATTGTCTGCGAAGAAGAACTTCCCCCCTTTGCGGATGTACGGGCGCTTGGTCGTGTAGAGCCAGTGCTCTACAGCCTCATCCAGGCTCTCCCCTTCCAGGAGTTCAATCCGGTCCAGCATACGGCCGGAGCGGACTGTCTCCGGGATTTCCCCGCTGAAGTAGCGGTGAAAGTCCAGGATGAGCTCGTCTTCAGTCATGCCCCCCAGGACTCTGGACGCCTCCCAGCGTTCACGGCGGGCAATCCGATTGGCCAGAGTGGTCTCCTGAGTCCAGGAAATCCGCTTGACCAGAAGGACGATGGCTGCCGCAATCACAACGCCAGCAAGAAGCATCAGGCTGGTGGGAATGGTTATCATCCCCTGCTCCAAGCCTCCACAGACCGTGATGCCGCAGATGACCAGGACCACAAGGGCCAGGTCACAGGCGGCGTCGAGACGCTGGTAATTCTCCAGCTTCTTCATCAGTTTCTCTTTCATTCGTTAAAACACTCCTTTGAAGTTTGGTTTGTGTATATATAAAAAGGCAGTACACCGGGACGGTGTACTGCCTTGAGTCTGCTGAGAAAATATGTAGCTTAGTAGTTGAGATACTTCCTTATTTGATAGTATTATTGTACCATTTTCAAAGTTGGGGCGTCAAATCAGTCTCAATTCACGCACCCGCGTGGAGTGCGACTTTCTACCCATCCGGGAGTAACCGTCGAGGCCATAGCATTTCAACTCACGCACCCCGTGAGGGATGCGACCAATTCGCTTCTCCCGTAAGGGAAACGATGCGGGGATTTCAACTCCCACACCCTGTGAGGGGTGCGACGAGAAGGGACATCCGCCAAAACTGGACGTGCCTAATTTCAATTCCCGCACCCCGTGAGGGGTACGACTTCTTCAATATGTTGTAGGGATAGGAGCAATCGGATTTCAACTCACGCACCCCGTGAGGGGGGCGACCTCTAATGCACATAGAGAGATGTCCAGGAACAAATTTCAACTCCCGCACCCGCGTGGGGTGCGACAATAATTCGCCTGCATAAAGGAGGATTAACCATATTTCAACTCACGCGCCCCGTGTGGGGCGCGACTTCCGTTGGCGGTTTTCCCGATAACGGTGCCTATTTCAACTCCCGTACTCCGTGCTGGGTGCGACGTTGTGTCAGTACAATACACTTATGCTCGAAACTGATTTCAATTCACGCACCCTGTGAGGAGCACGACGCAAAATCCATCAAATGACCACCTGCGTCATTTCAACTCACGCACCCGCGTGGGGTGCGACCTGTGACTGCCGGGCGGCGTGCCGAACAGCAGCGATTTCAACTCACACACCCCGTGAGGGGGGCGACCATACTTAGTACCGGCAGCACCCTTGCCAAACAAATTTCAATTCCCGCACACCGTGTTGGGTGCGACGCCAGATGACGCTTGCTTGTTTTAATTCACGCACCCCGTGAGGGATGTGACGCATTAACCGCGAGTATTGTAGCGTCTTTATGCTCATTTCAATTCCCGCCCCCGTGAGGGGTGCGACTTGGATGAGTAGATTGATGAGGAGTATCGGCGATTTCAATTACCGCACCCCGTGTCGGGTGCGACCTATATCTGGTGACAGGATACTTGTTGCCATTTCAACTCCCGTGCCTCACACGGGGTGTGACGGCCGTAAAATAATGTGTCTACTCTTCCGCCCGATTTCAACTCACGCACCCCGTGAGGGGTGCGACGTTAATCAGCGTAGATGGCCTGAGGGACTGGTTCATTTCAACTCACGCACCCCGTGGGGAGTGTGACAAGGCGTCCATGCTTTCCATACCGTTGCTTTTTATTTCAACTCACGCACCCTTGCAGGGTGCGACGCCGCTCTGGGTGGTGGTGGAGGCCCCACAAGGGATTTCAACTCACGCACCCGCGTGGGGTGCGACGCCTTGAATCTTCTAGTAACTATATTTTTAGGTTTATTTCAACTCACGCACCCTGTGAGGGGTGCAACGTCTGGACAGAATGGACAGTTTTTTCAACTCACATCCCGCAAGGGAGGGCGACCCTGGAAGGCATCATAATGCCCCGGCAAAATGCGATTTCAACTCGCACATCCCATATTCAAAACTACCCATAAAATTTTTCAATTCTCGCATCCCTGTTAGGGGTGCGACGAGAAGGGACATCCTCCAAAACTGGACGTGCCTAATTTCAACTCACGCACCCGCGTGGAGTGCGACTATAACAATGACGCCCCCTATCTTCTCGAACGCAGAATTTCAACTCACGCACCCGCGTGGGGTACAACAGGATACCTGGTCCGGTCCCCGCGTTGGCGGACTATTCCAACTCCCGCACCCCATGTGGGGTGCGACACGACGGGCAGCCGTATTAGTCGTGCTTCGAGATACATTTCAACTCACGCACCCTTGCAGGGTGCGGCTCTACCGGCTCCGCCGAGACCATGCCCAGGAGATATTTCAACTCCCACACCCATGCAGGGTGCGACCAGGGGTACAGTTGCCGAAAAGGTATCAAATGACAATTTCAATTCCCGCACCCCGTGAGGGGCTGTGACATGAAAAAAGGTATATTATAAATAGGATTAAGATTTCAACTCACACACCCCATGTGGGGTGCGACCCACGGATACGCCCAGCCGTGACTACGCATTTGAATTTCAACTCATGTACCCCTTACGGGGTGCAACGGCGCAAGACTGATTGAGAGTTTTAGTTCGCCAAATTTCAATTCCCGCACCCCATGAGGGGTGCGACGCTACGTTCACTGCCAGGGACACGAATGGTGTAATTTCAACTCCCGCACCCCATGAGGGGTGCGACGCGCGCAGGAACATGCCCACTACCTCATACACATAATTTCAACTCTCGCACCCCGTGAGGGGTACGACGGCCTATTGCAGCCGGATTACGCAGACCGGTCCGATTTCAACTCCCGCACCCCGTGAGGGGTACGACATATCAGTCACCGAGCAGCACCCCCACAAGACGATTTCAACTCCCGCACCCCGTGAGGGGTACGACCGCAAGATTTTGTATTTGTTTTCCTGCTGAGAACATCTATTGCGATGTTCCTATTTGTAATACCATACGGCAAATCAAAAAAAGCAATTTTTTAATATAAATTGGGGTGCGAACCCCCACAGTCATCCCTGTGTGTTGCTTGTTCGCACCCCAAACCGGATATTACTCGCGGACCTCGATAGAGACACCGGCAGGCAGGTCGATATCATCCACCGTTACCTTATAGTCGCTGTAGTTGCGAATGGGTTTCCCGGGGTTGACTTCCTCCACATGAACTCTCTCATACAGCTTGTGGGAGGGCGCGTTGCCGTACTTGCTTTCGTGTTTGAAAATGACCAACTTGCGGGTGGCCATTTCAGCCCGGCAGGCCGACTTGTCGAAGTCAAACATATTCATGATGGCATCCCACAGCAGGTTCAGGTCCTCCTCAGAGAAGCCGGTGTACTTCTGAGCCAGGGTGGGAGAAACACTGCCGGTACAGATAAAGAGGCCATAAGGAATGATGGGCTTCTGGCCAAAGGTTCCTTCCTTCTTCTTGATTTCGTCCTCGGTCGCCACGGCAGTCCGAGTGATGGACAGCTCCCGCAGCTCCACGGGGCTCACACTCTCCGCCATAGCAATCTGCACGGGACCGCGAATCGTGCCGCAGTTGAGGTTGGCGGACTGGAACTTCGTCATGACGCCGCCAAAGGTGCGGATATCATAATAGTTCTCGCACATGAAGTTGCGAAGAACATCATCCACCTCCGGGTGGCCCTTCTTGTACTCCGCAATGCTCCCCTTGATGCAGCCCGTCGCCGCAACGAAGCTCTCCATATCACGGTCATTCAACGTCTGGCCGCTCTGCGGCTGAATGTACATCTTGAAGCCAGGAACGCCCTCACGCATCAGCGCAACGTAGTTCCGAATCTTCCGCTTCAGGCTGACATCCGTCACCAGGCAAAGGCCCGTCTCAGGGTCGATTCTGGGCTGATTACCCGCATCAGGGTCGCCGTTCGGGTTGCAGTTTCTGCAGTCGAAAATGATGATGAAGTCGTACTTGTTCTGAATAGCCTGCTTGATGATTTCCATAGTTGTCGTTCCTTTCTTTCCTCAGAAATTTTAGTTTTTTGTTTGCGTTGCTGCATTGTGCTGTAGCAATTTTAGCAACGCCATCTGTAGTTAATTTCCCGTTGAACTAGAAATTTAGTTCTTATGATATTTTAAGCGGCACTGTCTCCTGCGCCATCCGGGTCATCATCGGGTTTCTTCCGATAACTCTCCTGCCGGGCGTGATAGTAGCCAAGAGCAAAGAGGCTGGATTCCTCTCGACTGAACATTGTGGGAAGCGGGTCAGACCCAAGACGGTCCATGATACCGCCAATCAACTGGTTGTAGTAGACAGCCAGCCCTGCTGTGTCTGACTTACGTTCCAGGGAGGAAATGTGATGCTGGCCCTTGGCGAAGATGGACGGGAAAACGCTGGCTGGGCGGGTCATAGCAGAAGTGAAGAAAGAGTCTCGAATGCTCCGGTTGACTTTCTTCATCGCTGACTTCTGGAGCTTTTCGTAGTGCCAGAACAGTTGTCCCAGCAAATACGCCTTATCGTTGCAGTTTGGATTGATTGCCACAGTTGCTGCCTCCTTTACAGATTCTGAGTTGCTGTTTTTCAGCAGATACATCTTGATAGCCGCCATCCGGTTCTCAGAGAGCCCCCCATCCTCCCGAATACGCAGGAGCAGCAATGACAGAAGCTCTCTGGGGTATGGGGTGTTCGTGATGATTGCTCGGACAAGACTGTCGTACATATCCGCAGGAACTTCTCGGTTGTCCTTCCCTACACACTTCAATGCGTCCAAAAGCTGATAGATGTTGGGGGTGGCGGTTTCCTTGTCATCCCTGGACGAAATGATGGTGGCCCGTTTCAGATGCGCACGAAGGTTTTCCAGCATCTGCCCAAAGGTGCAGTGCTGAAACTCCGTCAGTGCGAATCTCACATTGTGATTCCGAAGGACCATCACGTAGAAATCAGCATTGAGGTCTTCAAGCTGGTCTGCGTACTTCTCTGCAGACTCGTTTCCGCTCAGGATGGAAGTGACTGTATGATAGAGGGCCTCGTCCTCCTCGGAATCAAAGTCACCCTCCTGGCGGCCAAACCCAGCCATTGAGAACGCTGTGGCCAGCGAGTTGTCCTCATCATGAGCAGCCCAAAATACCAGATAGGAGTTCCCGATGATTTTATAGTGGCATTTAGTGGTAAGCAGATACTTCAGCGCATTTCCGTACTGCTCTGTCACCAGAAGCGAGACTGGTGCGATGTACCCCTGTTGCTTGTCATACCAGTTATAGGCACAAACATCGTAGTTGGTCCCAAAGGAGACCAGCGAAATCCCTGTTCCACGAGCCATCGGCACTCCGGTGGTTGCCGGGTGGACCCGGGCAATCGGAACATTTTCCTCGCCTGTGACCAGGCAGGTGCCCATAATGATATCGCTCCCGGCAAGGACCCGCGTCTGATAGTACTTATCCCAAGCCGCCGCAATATCCGGGTCTGCATGGGCGTAGGTATCGTCTTCAAACCGGAACACCAGGTTGCTTGCCGTCAGAATCGCATCCAGGTTTTCCTTGATGCAGTCCATATCGAGCGCCTTCTGCGGGTCCCACTTTGCAAAGAACTCCCAGAGTGCAGTTGCTTTGGGGGAAGAACCCAAGAGAGGTCCCAGGATTTCTTCATGCAGGTACTTCGCGGAACGGTGCTTTGCAACAACTTTCTCCGGCGACTCTTTCTCCCCAGCCAGTCCCAGAAGATAGGACGCATTGTCGCAGGCGAAGAACGGCGTAGGCCCATTCTGGTGCTTGGTGCGGTACGGAACGCTCATAGTAGGATACTTTGTGACGGTCTTCTTTTTGAGCGGAACCTGATATCCCAAGGACACGACATTGATAAGGCGTCCGTCAGACCCGATGATGATAGCGAATTGGACAGGTACGCTGGACCAGCCCGACTTGGGAATGACACCCCTGTCCACAAGCTCTTGCCCGTAAGCGGCCAGTGCGTCAAGCACCATGCCCCATCACCTCTTTTCTGGATGGCACCCGGATATATCCATTCTCCATGGTCGGGTAGTAGAAGTACTGGCGGACATTATCCGGGTTGCTGTAATCGGCATCAAAGAACATCCGACCCAACTGAATCTTCGTCCCGTCGTATACCGACCGGCGCTGAGACTCTCTCTCGTGAGGGCCAAAGAAGGCTGTGCATTCCTTCATCCCCAGATAGGGCGTCCGCCAGGACTGGCCATGTTCCACCCGGCGCTTAAAGATGTCAATGATTTTGGTCAGGTTGTACTCCTCTTCCATCTCATCGAGATTGGGCTTGGGAACGACCGCAGCATACACCGTATAGTAGACATCGCAAAGGAAAGTAGAGCATCTCTGCTGTCTGGGCATTGATGCCGGGACGCTGAGGGAGGGTCCTTCGCCGGTTTCCAGTACGCTCTCCATCGTTTTCAGCGCATTCCCGCTCCGCATCACAGAGCTGAGTTCGTTCCGCGTAATTGTGCGGTGCTTGACACGGTTGTAGACCTGGATACCAGTGACCTCGTAGTCAAATGTTGGGTGCCAGTAAATACTCTGGAGCAAATTACGGAGGCTGGAAGGTGTTGGCACTTCATAACTATATCGTTCAACTTTGCATTCCGGCCTCGTAAAAAGAGCAAACTTGCCCCAAACATCCATACTGACATGGCCGATTTTATCTTCCAAATAGAATCACTCCTTTTCGCAGAATTTTTGCGTGTATTTCGTCCTCTCTTGACTTCGGCAATATTATACCATTTATCAATATATTAGTCAATGTTTATTTTGTGGGTAGTTTTTCTGCCACACAGGAATCTACAAAACTAAATCCAAATTCAATATAGCAAAGGGCCCCGCCACATTAGATGTGACAGGGCCCTCTCAGAGGCAAATATATCCGGCTACTCACAGCAGCTCGTCGTCAATTTCGTCCAACTCTTTCGTCAGGTACTCAGCCAATGCAGATTCAACCACGCTGGACTTCTCTCCGGTCCGCCCCAGGAGCCGTTCCCTGGCACACCGCCGGTCAATCGCGGCGACAAGCCGTGTGTCAAGCCAGTAGGAGACATGCACCCGTCCATTGCTGTTGACCTTTGAGCCACCAAAATACCTGATTTCCTGCTTGGCAGCGGGCTTTCTCCCTCTCTTAGCCTTCGGTGCTGGCTCCTGAGCAGGCGGCTCGGCCACCTCCTGAGGCTCAGTAGGCTTCTCCGGCTTAGGCTGTACCTCTTTCTTTGCCTTTGCAGGCGGCTTTGCCGCCGTCTTTTTGGCCGGGGGATTCTCTTCCCTATCCTCTCCACCAGGGGTGTCCTCCACCGGCTTCGTACCGCCGAACATCCTGGCAAACAGGTCGTCGACATTCGGCTTCTCATTCTGTGCCATAATCAAACCTCCTTGAGCATCTCGTTGGCCAAGGACGTGTAGTCCAGGACGACCTTGCTGTCGGGACGGCTCACAACCAGGTCCTTGGAACTGCTCTTGGCCTCGCGTACCGCGACAGCGCCACGGATAAACGTCTGGAACACCTTGGTGTGGAGCATATCCGCAACCCTCATAGCGAGTTCCAGCATGGTCTTGCTGTTGTTCTGACGCGGGTCAAACTTGGTGAAGACAATCCCCAGGATTTCGGGGTTGACGCCGCAGTACTTCTTCACATTCCGCACGGTATCACTGAGCTGGACGATGCCGTTGATGGAGTCGCAGTCCGCGTCCGTGGGAACGAGAATCCCATCTGCCGCCACGATGGCGTTGACCGTCGGGACACCGAGGGAGGGCGGCGTGTCAATGATGATGTAGTCGTAGTCATCCTTGAGGTTCGCTTCCTCAATCGCGTCCCTCAGTTTGAAATACTTGCCTACATCCGTCATCAGTTCCGCCTCCAGCCCGGCCAGAATGATACTGGTGGGCAGGATGTCAAACCGCTCCAGGTGCTGGATAGCGTCCCTTGCAGACACATTGCCTTTCAGAACCTCATAGACCTCATGGCCCTCGGTCGTAGCGCCGACCTGCTTGCTCAAACTTCCCTGCGGGTCCATATCGATAGCCAGGACCCGATTGCCCTTCTGCTTCAGAACCGATGCCAGAATCGCGGTAGTTGCGGTCTTAGCGACTCCGCCCTTCTGATTCGCAATACAAATCACTTTCATGGTGCAGCACTCCTTTCAAAGTTCGGTTTCCATTTTCTCACCGTAACAATATTATACCATATAACATTAAAATAATCAATATTAAAATCTTAAGTGCTTTAGTTCTTTTGTGCCAAAGCACTTTTATACTTAACTATTATCAAGAGGTGCTCATGCTCTGATGCCTACCATATCAAATTGGATTATGCAATTTATTTGACCTTTTTATTTCTATGTGGTATCTTGTAGAAAAGGAGGGTTTTCCATGCTCACCCAATTTTTTGAAAGTGCAAAGACCTTCATTTCTACCCTTACAACAGACCAACTCGTTGCTATCTTCATCGCTGTCTTGGCAATTTCATGTGCGGTGAAACTAATCAAAACCGGCCTGTCCGTTATTCTCTCCATTATCGGACTGCTTGCTGTACTCTATTTCTTCGCTCCGGGCCTTTACTATGAACTCTTTGAGTTCCTGGGACAGCTCTGGCACACCCTGATTGGCTGACATACAGGTCTTTGCAAAAAACAGGCGTTCTGATTAAATTCAGAACGCCTGTTTTCCGTATTACCGCCTGAGGGACTTCCGCAATTCTCTCATATCCTTGCCGCCCTCTTTCAAAGCGCCGCTGTTACGGTAGGCCCATGCCAGATACCGTCCCCCCTTCCACCAGAACTCGCTGCTGGCTATCAGCAGCATGGTGATAAACAGTGGCTGATATGTATTGGTGAATGTGATGGCCTCACCGGCAGAAATTCCGCTGTATGACTGCAGAAGCACATCAGCCAGGAAGAGCAAGGCCATTCCACCGGACATACTCTGGAGGGCATATTTGATGTGCCGCCGCCGGATGCTGTATCGCTCTGGCGGGTTATTGAGTTCAACAATAACCGCGCCGATAAAAAGGCACAAGGTCGAACCGATAAGGAATACCGTGACCCACCCCTCATACACGGCGGTGAGTTCTGTCACATGATAACAGCTTACCACTATGAAGGCCGCCGCCACGACCAATAGAAGCAGAGCCGCGAGTTGACCAGCCAAGGAGCGAAACTTTCTGGCTGATTCATATTTCTCCCGGTTCAGGAAGAAAGCCAACAGCAGTCCGCCTGACAGGATGTATGAGATGATGAACGGCAATGTATTACGCATTTTTCGCCTCCAGTATATCGGCCGCCAGGCGGAATCTGAGCCCGCCGCAGTTCGGGCAGGAATAGTTCCAGGAGTTCAGCCCGGATTTCAGCACCTTCACAATACGGCTGTCTTCCGCATGTTCTGTGATGGCACCACATCTGCAGCATTGGACCAGGCAGGTCGGGCCTTTCACTTGTTTCTTTGTCGCCAGCGGCTCCAACACGTTCAGGTTATAGGTATAAGGAGACGGCCTGCAGTCGACCATAGCGCATACCCTCTGCCACAGCGGCCCGTGGCCGGAACCTCTCAACGATGCCGGGCCAAAAAGCAACGCGGCCGCCGCATGGGCGTACTCGTGTCGGATAACATCTATGCAGTCTGTCTCTGGCAGCCAGTCCAGATAATAGAGGTTGAACATGAACTGAACTGGGATGGCGCTGTGGCTGGTGAACTCACACATAGCCACTGTTTTCCCCTTTTGCCTGTATCGCTTAATTGGCATATAGGTTGTGTCAAGGCCGCAAATCCCATCCAATCTGCGGTACTCTTTTTGAATTTCCTGCGTCTGAAAGAACATTTTGACCACCTACCGCACTTTTTGTTACTATTGTGCCATTCTTTCGACGCGGAAGCAAATTTTGAATTGACAGTGCCAAGGTGCTTAAGCACCTTGGCACCTATTTAAATTGTCTCAGTGCTCAAAAATTCCGTGACCCAGCGAAAGCCCTGAATAAGCATCTTGGGAAGTTCCTTGCCCTCAAAGCCGTAAAGCCCGCACGAAACGAACGGATGCACTTCAATCACGACAGTAGACGGTTTTCCAGAATAAAGGTCTGCGGCAACCGCTACATCCAGCGTATAGGCGGCCGGGCAGGAGGTGTACTCCCTCACCATTTGATAGACCACGGACTTATCCGGCATAACCCAAGGGTCTCCCAGGTAGTGCTTGACTCCGGCAATCCGTTCATTGAATACGAACACCCGCCACTCCGAAAAGATGTTCAGCACCTCCGAGATATACATTTCCTTATCGGATGGCAACGTATCCTTTCTAATATCATAGACCCCGGTGTAGTCGCATTTGAGTTGCGATGCGCTTTTCAGAAAGATTTCCTCTGCTTCCCACTCGCTGGCCTTGTCCCGCAGTTCCGATTTGCTGCTCACGAGCGCATCTTTACGGCCAAGGTATTCCGGGATGTCCAGTTGGATTGGGACGAGCAGGGGCACCATCTTTTCTATGCCGTACATCTTTCGGAGATATGCCTCAACGAACTCAATGCTCCCCACCGGGACCTCGAATACACCGGGGTCTGTCAGATACGGGAACATGTCCCGCTTCATACTCTCAAAGGTCTTCAACTGCATCAGATAAGGAGCCTCATCCTGATGCAGCCAGTTCTGCTCTTTGAGCACTTCACAGACCGTGGCACAGTCCGCACTCATGGTTCCATCCCGGTTTTTCTGAATGATAAATCGATACTGCATAGTCTAATCACCTCTAGGACAAAGGTGGGAACTGCCTCCTTAAATTTCGAGCAAAACAGCTATTAAAACAAGAGCGCACAGAACACCTATTGCCACATTCACCCAACTGCTATTTATCCAATTACCTGTACTTTTAATTCCATAATGTTGGCCTTCCGCCCTTAGCTGTTCGACTTTTGTCAAATCTTTCTCTGCCTTCGCCCGCAATATTTCCTCGTATAGTTTTTCAGAGTACTCTGCGAATGCTGGCAATACGATACGGTCTTTTCTACCGAATGGAACATACCCGCGTGTGATTTCCCATAAGACCACCTCGGTGCTTAGAAAAAGATATTTCGTTCCCACCTTTTCCTTCGGTATCCCATAGGCAAAAAACGTCCCTGTCAGAGTGCTTCTACTCACGCCGTATCTACCCATGAGGTATGGTATATCCCAAAACTCTTCTCTCACATTTAGTACGCTATCCAGGGCCTTGCTCATATGCTAGAAACACCCGCTTCCTGTTCGCTCTTGACCCGAGCCAGCATTCTGCAAGGCTTTCCATCGTCCAGAATCCGCTTTGCAATTTCCTGGGCATACTTATACTTTTCAGGATAGGCCAGCATGAGCGCCATGTATTTGTTCTCTCCGCTCTGCCGGGTTCCAAGGAAGTCACCGGCACCACGGATTTTCAGGTCTTCTTCCGCAATCTCAAAACCATTTGTCGTTCGGACCATCGCATCCAGGCGCATACGGCCTTTCTCACTCTGGTCTGTGCTCTGGAGGACACAGTAAGACTGAAGGTTGCTGCGGCCAACACGGCCCCGGAGCTGATGCAGCGAGGACAAACCGAACCGCTCGGCGTTGGTAACGACCATAGTCGTCGCGTTCGGTACATTGACGCCTACCTCGATAACTGTGGTAGCGATGAGCACATCAATCTTCCCGTCCTTGAAGTCTGAGATGATTTCCTCTGTCTCCGCCTTACTGTTCCGGCCGGTCAGAGTAGCAATCCGAACGCCGTACGGCCCGAGTGCCTTCAGGTAGATGCTGCTGACTTCTTCTACGGACAGCACACCTTCTACATCGTCGCTGGGGTCAATCATGGGGCAAACAACGTAGGTCTGGTGGCCGCGCTTTGTCTCTTTCAGGATAAAGCGGAACACCTTATTCTCATCAGTGGCAATCCCTGTGATGACCGGCTTGCGTCCCTCTGGCATCGTCACAATCGTGTAGAGCTGCACAGCAGTCCCATAGATGACCTGGGCCAGGGTGCGAGGAATCGGGGTCGCACTCATCGTGATGCTGTGTACCCCTGCGGCCGCTTTCTCAATGAGCGCAGTCCGCTGGGCCACGCCGAACTTATGTTCCTCATCCGCCACAGTAATGGCCAGATTGTGATAAGTCACGTTCTTGCTGATGATGGCGTGGGTGCCTACCACGAAGTTAGCCTCCCCGCTCTCGATAGCCGCCAGCACAGCCTTCTTCTCTTTGGCTTTCATCTCTGCCCCGCCTAGATAGACTGCTTTGAATCCAAGAGGCTCTACCAGAGCTTTCAGGTCTTCATAGTGCTGGCGGGCCAGCACCTGTGTCGGAGCCATCAGGACAGCCTGGTATCCGCTATCGACAAAGGCGGCCATCAGGAGAAACGCCACAATCGTCTTGCCGCAGCCGACGTCGCCCTGCACGAGGGCATTGATGCGCTTTCCGCTCCGGGCGTCCTCAATCATGGAATCAATCGCTGTTTTCTGGTCTGCGGTCAGTTTGTAAGGCAGACTCTCCATGATACGGTTGACTGCACCCAGCGTTTTCACAGAAAAGGCACTGCCGAGGGCAGAGTTCCGGGAAGCGTACTCGTTGTTCAGAGCAAAGTACAGGAGGTCGTCAAATAGCATACGGTCCTGCCCCTGCTGAATCTGCTCCATTGTCTTGGGAAAATGCAGGTAGTAGAGGGCTTTCTGAATGGGGAGCAGTTTCTCCTCCGCAACCAAATCATAGGGGCAGGTCTCAGAGGTGGCCTCCGGGATACCCACAGCCACCTGCATTTTCTCGGTCAGATATTCCGCGCTCATACCCGGAATCTTGGGATAGACGGGCAGAATGCGCTTACCTTCGCTGATTTTAGGCTCGAACAGCTCCGGCATCGTGGCGGAGTAGTTCTTGTACTTCTCGTCGTAGACGAGCTTGGCACAAATATAGACATCGCGGCCAACACAGGCGCTGGTTTTATTCAGCATATAGTTCTGCCGGAACCATTTGACCAGCAGTTTTTCGCCAGTCGGCTGGATGGTGCAAAACGCAATCATCATGGGTGTGCCGTTGTGGTAGGAATTGACCCGCGTTACCGTGGCAATCAGGCAGGAGGTCTGGTCCTCCGGCAGGATGCCGGTCTCCCGGCTGAAATCGTTGTATTTCCGAGGCAGGAACCGCACGAGGTCCTCTACGGTGTAGATGCCTTTACGGTTGAACTGATGTTCTTTTGCCTTCATAATCCCGAGGTAGGACAGCTTCATGGTGGTCCCCCCTCCTTTCTATCGGAATGGCCCGTTAATGGGGCTTAAAATCTTGCAGCATAATTTGTGTGGTAGTCCGGCCCTGAAATGTGTTCTCGCCAATCGTACCCACCATATCAATGGACTTTGGCTCCCCTTGCTGAACATACTGGCCAGCCAGGCCGAATGCCACAGCAGCGAAGTTCTGGCCCGGGAATTTGATATGAGACTTGTCTGCTCCCATATAGAACGGAGCATCGACCGCAAACTGATTGATGCGGCACACCGGATTGGGAACCCCCTGGCCCAGGGGCTGGTACTTCTTGATAACCTCCAGAGCCGCAGGCACATCCTCAGGAGCCAATACTACATCGTACAGGACGTACTCACCGCCGCCGGAGGTCTGGTAGTCCTTGAAATATGCCCGCACCTTCTGCCGGAATTCTTCGATGTCACTCTGCATGAGCGAGATACCCGCCGCCCCGGCGTGGCCGCCATAGGTCGTAAAGAGACTGCTCATGGTGTCCAGCATGTCCTTGATGTGGAACTCCCCATAGGTCCGGGCAGACCCCTTCACAATGCCATTCTCACCCCGCACCATGACGATAGCCGGGCAGTGATATGTAGAGGCCAGTTTCCCTGCGACAAGGCCAACCAGTCCTTCCGGCATCTCAGGTTCAAAGACCACGACTGGAGCAATTTCGTCTGGGGCCTTGCTCAGCGCCTCCTGGATTTTCTTCATCCAGGTGCTCACCTGAGTCTGGCGTTGCTTGTTGATTTGAACCATCTTGGCCCCATAGGTCTGGGCCTCAATCGGGTCGTCACACATGAGCATCTTCAAAGAAGATGTGCCTCCGGCGTTGTAGAGCCGTCCAGGGGCATTGATAAGGGGAGCAATGTTGTAGGATACCGTCTCCACAGAGAACTCATTGCCATTGCAGCCGATGGTGAGAAGCTGGCTAATGCCCTGCGACAGCATGGCCCGGCCGCTGTTCACCAGGGCAATGCCGTCCATAACGATACGCCGGTTGTCTCCAATCAGGGGCATAGAGTCCGCAATCGTGCCAAAGCAGGCAAGCACCTGGATATCATTCAGGAGCTTTTCCGCCATGGCCAGTGGCTCGTCCAGCAGCATGTATTCAGCCAGTTTGAAGGCCAGGCCCGCACCGCAG
This sequence comes from Pseudoflavonifractor sp. Marseille-P3106, assembly GCA_900169975.1. Taxonomy (GTDB): domain Bacteria; phylum Bacillota; class Clostridia; order Oscillospirales; family Oscillospiraceae; genus Vermiculatibacterium. The sequence goes on along the minus strand of LT827126.1, from coordinate 241,614 downwards.
TACTCTGTAAACTCGTTCAGGTCAGGGTGTAGATACGGGTCCACGACCGCAATCGCGTTCTTCGGCTCCCGGCCATCCGGCAGATGGTGGTCCAAGACGACGACGCCGTTTCGGCCTTCTTCCACCGCCTTGTCCAGAACGTCTCCGGCGGCAATGCCGTTATCGACTGTGATGATGAGGGTGTTCTTTACGCCAGCCAGGATTTTCTCAGAAACCCCATAGCCGTCCGTGAACCGCTTGGGAATGTAGGTGCTTGGCTCCACTCCATAGTAATTGAGCAGTTTGGTCAGGATGGCCGTGGAGGTAATCCCATCCACGTCGTAGTCCCCAACAATTTTGACGGGGATTTTATTTTCAATGGCGAACTGAATCGCCCGGGCTGCTTCCGGGATGCCGTCTACGCAGTCTGGCGGGACAGTATCCGGGGACAGCAGCTCTAGCTCCGTCTGCCCGGACATGCCCAGAATCGCATCTTCAATGCTTTTATACTGATTGGGATTTTGAATCCACTCCATACTCTCTCCTCATTCCCTCTGTGCGCAGACATCCCTCCGGTATGCCATATATGCCTTCGCACAGATGCACTGCACGGAGCCGCCTGCACAATACTCGCAGAACGGCAGGCTACCGCAGGGAGTCTCTACTCCGATAATCTCTCTATTCGTTGTTCTGATGTAATCCTCCAACGCCTCAATGGCCTCAGTGCTTTCTGGACTATCATTCTGTGGAGCTTTGTCATCTTCGCCAGTCTGGGCCTCCCACTCATTGGTCCACTCACCACTTGCCCTCCGGCTCTCAATGACTGCCAGTTCATCGCACCGTTCATTGTACTGGTTTCCGGCGTGGCCCTTTACCCATACGAATGTGCAGATATGCTTCTGCGTAAGGGCATCCAGCTCCTTCCACAGCTCCTCGTTCTTAAGGGGGCCATCCTTCCGCTTCCAACCGTTCTTTTTCCAGCTTTTCAGCCAGTACTTATTGAAAGCGTCCGTGATGTATTTGGAGTCTGAGAAAATCTTCACGATGTGGGGGCCACGTAGAGATTTCAGACCATTGATAACGCCCAGCAGCTCCATCCGGTTATTTGTTGTGGATGGGTCTCCGCCGCTCATCTCCTGTGTGGTGCCACCAACTATCACGATAGACGCCCAGCCGCCAGGGCCGGGGTTTCCAAGACATGAACCATCTGTATAGATAACAGCCTCTGGCTTGACGGACATATTTCGACTCCTCCCTACTAAGCTCTTTGGTGCTTAGGTGCTTTCTGTTTACTCGTATATTATACCATATTTCATTATTTTAGTCAATGTTGTAATGAATATTTTGCTAAACTTATCAGCCTGATTTGTTGAAAAGATGTTGTCATTTTTCTTCCTTTTCGTCACTAATTTCAGAACTTTCTTCACTTTCACCCAGACTTCTGATAATACTTTTCAGCTTTTCAGGGACGGGCAGACCCGTTCGAATTGCATTTTCCAAAATGCTGATGCTTTCATTGACAATATAGAAAATGGAGGTCATGGTCTGTATTGCTCCGCCCTCTTTCAAAACATATTCATCAAGAATATGTGCAAGTGAGATGACTGCAAATGTCGCCATCTTTTTTGCAATGCCTTTAGCACCTATCTCGCTCGATAGGCTTCCATTGTGGATAGCTGCGCACACGCCAGTAATATAATCCAGAACAACTAAGGCAATGACAGCATAGAGCCAACTATCCGGGATTCCATAAAATATTTGAACAATGTTTCTCATTTTACACCTCAAAATCGGGGATTGTAAAAGGCGAGCGGCTCTCGGAGAAAGCCGCTCGCCTTTTATTGGCAAATTCTGTAGAACCTACTATATTTTTTGAACGATTTACAGAATCCAGCCGCCTCCGCCGTGGGAGGAGGATTCAACATAATCAATCAGAACGCCGGTTTCAGGCAGCGGCTGGTTCCACTTGTACTGCCGCAGATTCCAGTCGTCGAAATCATATTCTTCAGGCTCGAAACCCTGGTCTGTTTCACTCCAGTCATTGTCGCAAACAAACATATACCGCTCTGTAGCACTATAGCTACCACGGATGTACTTGCAGACGGCTTTCGAACCATAAACGCCCAGCTTATAGTCAGTGTCTTCCAGAATTTCAAGAACTCCCTGGACATAAGGAACGACGTTCGTCTCAATCTGGCCCTTCAGTACATCTGTATCAACACAGAAATAAATCGGATAGCCGCCCGGCACACCCAAATTCTCCGCCAACTCGACTGCCTCTCTCGCATCAGCCTTTCCATTGGCTTTAGTGAAGTGGTTAATGTCGTTGCCTGCAGCAGCCTCATAGAGAGCGACAATATAGATTCCCTTGCCGTTCAACTTCTCAATCTCAGCCGCCGTCAACTCGTCACGAACTTTCTCACGACGGTTAAGATAGCGGCCGATGAAGACATAGCCTTCATCCTTCAGTTCTTGAGCACGAGATTCGTACATGAACGTAGTTGCAGAATCACAGCCTTTAGCCATTGTATAAACTTCCTTTCTTCTATTTGTTTCAATATATCAAAACAATGAGTAGGTGCAACGGCCAAGAGGACTTAACGCATTAACCACTTGTCCAAGGCAGCTAAAACGGGCCACTATATCTACCTATTGTAATGACTGGATTATGGACCATGAATCGCCAAGGTCAAAAGATTCCATTTCCCATCTTTCTTCACCTTTCTGGACGAACATGACAATCTTATCTTTAGTTACTTCAATTCTTTGTACCACTGCTCTTTCATTTGGCATTTCTACCTGTTCCCAGCTCTCACCACCATCTTTAGTGATGAAGACAGGGGCGCCAACAAAGAGCTTTTCTGCAATTATCAGTCGGTCTTCATTTATGAAGCCAACAGCTCCTGGAACATATAAAATGTCCGGAGCATTCGTTTCTACCCAAGTGCTTCCACCATCTGACGTTTTATAGACATATGTATCGCCTCTGGTATATGTCACAACAAGCCATCCATCTGTCTGAGAAATGAGTGCTCCTTGTACATCAGGGTCCCCGCTCAAGGTCGTTGCCTCATTCCTTCCTCCCAGGTCCTGATTTTCCCACTCAGCCGGAGGTTGAAGAGCTTCGCCTAACTGGATGCGATTCCCCTGCTCATCCACAGACCAAGGGATTCCATCTTCCAAGATTATTTCCTGACGCTCCCAGTCCATTGTTTCACCTGATGCCTCAGGTAACTCTTGAGATTGGCTACATGCAGCAAGTGAGGCGGTGAGAACCAGCAGAAGAATGAAAACATCGATTCTATTCTTTTTTAGAGAAGTTCCCAACCTCTGGATGATAACAGTTGCGCTTTCACAAATAAACTTCATCTTTCAATTACTCCTCTTCATTACATTTTTCGGCAACTATTAGATACTGCTTGTTACTTGGATAGATAGCACCTCCTTTGACTGCTCTCATTATGTAAAACGTGGCAAGCCCAGAATATCGGACAGTCCGAATTATTACTTTTTTGTAAACAAGCCTCTATCGCATCACTTCTGTCTCCTAAAAAGCACAAAAGCGACGTTAAAACGTCGCTTCACATACAGACTATATAAAATATCGAACTTTCTAAAGATTATATGACAAAGTTAAATAAGGGGAAATGACTTGCCCGAATCTGAAAAGGTTGACTTTACATGATTGCAGCAGACGGGCAGACCCGTTCGAATCGCATTTTCCAAAATGCTGATACTTTCATTGACAATGTAGAAAATGGAGGTCATGGTCTGTATCGCTCCGCCCTCTTTCAAAACATATTCATCAAGAATATGCGCGAGTGAGATGACTGCAAATGTCGCCATCTTTTTTGCAATGCCTTTAGCACCTATTTCACTCGATAACTCTTTGCTGTGGATTGCCGCACATACTCCGGTGATATAGTCTAGTATGACAAGCGCTATTACGGCATAGAGCCAGCTATCTGGAACTCCCCAAAATATGGTGTATATTTTCTTGAGAACATCTAACATGCTCATGAAGTTATCTCATCTCCTTATAAAAATGGGAGACCCTTAACGGGTCCCCCATCCAAATTGCAGCCACTTAATGTAAAACGGAACATCAGCAAAATATTGGACAGTTAGCATAAATTTTTTATCTGCATCAATAAAATCTGGCAACAAAGCGGCAGCACAAAATATGTGCTGCCGCTTTGTTGTCAGATGATTGGAGCTGGTTTGCCAAGGAGAACTTTGATAAAAAAGTCTGTGTAGGCGTACACATAATCTTGGCTGTTGGAAGTCCCGCTCCGATTGTAATACTTGGTTTGTTCCGGTGATGGCCGGACCTGCTTTTTTTTGCTAAACGCTATCAAGCACACCGATGGTGGAGTGCTCCGCAATGACCTTTCGGGTCCCCAGCTCGGCGGCCTCTGTCATGGGGATGTCGTGGTCGTACCAGGGGGTGGTCACCATCCGGGGCGCGTCGTTCTCCATCTGGCCCGTGGACCCGGGGACCATGTAGCCCACGCAGTCGATGAGCCGCACGGCGAAGGAGGCGCCGTCGGCCATCTCCACCCGCACCGCCTCCTCGGGGACGAACTTGGGCTCGGCGGTCATCACTGTCCGGCCCGAGCCGCTCTGGGGCAGTTCGTCCCGGGCCCGCTCCCGGCGGTAGACGTTTTCGATGTTGGGGATCACTAAGGTCTCCATAAAGCGCTTGATGAAGGTGGATTTTCCCGTCCGCACCGGGCCTACCACACCGATATAGATATCGCCGCCGGTGCGCTGGGCGATATCGTCATAGAGTTTATTTTCTTCCATATTCCTCTCCCCCTTACCGTTTCCTGGGAATCAGCAGGAGCCTGCCCGCCGCCGCGGCCTCGTCCTCCAGCTCATTGGCGCTGATGATGTCCGCGATGGTGGTGGCGTAGGCTTTGGCCACATCCCACAGCCGCTCCCCCTGCTCCAGCATCCGCAGGACCAAAGAAGGCTGCTCCCCTGTGCTTTCCCGTGGCTCTCCGGGCTCCAGGGAGGAGAGGGCGGTGATCTGCTGACGGCTCTGGGCGCGGTAACGGAAGTCCAGTGTAAACCGGGCCTCCAGTCCTCCGGCCGAAGGGGCGGCGTAGACCTCCCCCACCCCTTCGCACTGGCAGAAGCACTGGCACTCCTCCGGCACTTCCAGGGCACAGGGCACGGAGACCTGCCGCTGGGCGGCGTAGAGTGCGCCGTCCTCGCCGGTGTAGAGAACGTTCACCTCCGCCTGGGCGGTGAGGATGAGCTTCTCCCCTTCCCGGCTGCGGACCACCTGGCCCACCGCCAGGCGGCAGTCGGTGACCTCCCGGACCGCCGTTCCGGTCTCCCAGATTTCCCGGGCGTTCTGACTGCGGATGCCGCCGTCCACCCGCCGTGCCATAGGATAGGTCTCCCACCGGGCGTTCAGGGGCCGGCCGGTGCTGTACGCGTCGGCCAGGACCTCCAGCGTCCGGGGTTCCCGGATCACCGCCTGGGCCACCAGGTCCAGGGAGGCAGTCACTGTCCGCCCCTCCCCGCCGGTCAGGGCACAGTCCCCGCCGGAGAGGGTGAGGAGGATGTCGCAGTCGGCTCCCTCCCCCACGCCGGAGACCTCCATGATCTGGGAGAAAGGCAGTTCTCCTCCCGCGGCATACACACCGTCGTCCTCCCCGCGGTAGAGCAGACTGACATCGGCGCTCCCCTTAAAGATAAGCTTGTTTCCGATGATCTTGGACTCCCCCCGGCAGAGGACGATCCGGCTTTTCAGCAGCTCTGCGGCGGCGGGTTTGCTGGCGGAGAGGGCTACCTCTTCGGAGAGGGAGAAGGGCTTTTCCTGGACACAGGCGGTGAGGTAGACCTCCTGGGTCTCGGTGAGCTGTTCCACGCTCCGTTCCGCGGCGTCCGGCACCTGACTGCAAATACTTTCCGCCATGGGGGAAAAGACGGTCACATCCACCGCCGCCTCCGCCCGCACCAGTACTTTTCTGGGATTGACCGCCCGGGTGTCGGCCCGGCGGAGCCGGGCACAGGCCGTCACCGAGCAGCCTGGGCCGATGTCCTTTCCCTCCGCGCAGGCGCGGAAGGGGATGGAAACCTCCAGGTGCCGCATCCCGCTCTCTCCGTCAGGCAGATAAAGGACGCAGGCCCGGATCGTCCCTGTCAGCTCCACTCTGCCCTCCATGGCCTCTTTGCTCCGCAGCAGGACCTTGCCGTCGGTCTCCACCACGCGAAGGATATCGGGGCAGGCGTCCGGGACGATCATCTCCAGAGTCTCCTCCTGGAAAAGTGTCGTGTCCAGCAGGGCCTCGTATCCGTTCAGCTGCGTCCTGTCCAGTTCTAATTCCATAAGCGCGTTCCACTCCTTGTACAGGCATCCCGCCTCGTTTCTTCTGTGCATCTATATGTCCCCGGCGGGTGGGGTATGCCTGACAGCCGGGCAAAAAAGAGGGGAGGACAATTTGTCCTCCCCTCCACAGCTCACTTGACCCCGAAAATGCTCTTTAGGATCCCCCGCAGGGCTTTGGGCGACTTCACCACCACGATCTTCAACGCCGCTCACCCCCCTCCAGAAGGTCCCGGATGTAGTCCTGACCCTTGTAGCCCAGCGCAAGCCCCAGTCCCAGCGTGATGAGGCTGGCGGGGTAAAGCAGCACCGCGATCCCGCCGGTGCAGGCCGCGGCCAGGCCCAGATTGTGTTTCATCTCTTCCGACAGCAAAAAAGCCGCCCCCCTTCTATTCCGGATAACCCAGTATACGAAGGAGGGCGGCCGTTGGTGCGGCCTTTGATTCAGTTTGTGTTCCGTTTCCGGCTGCGGATGACCAGCATCCGACCGGATTCGGCGGAGAGACAGGCCTCCTCGGCCGTGATCTCATTGCTCACGGTGAGCGTGTCGCCCCGGGTGAGGGAGGCCCTCTCCAGAGGGTACTTCACCCCCCGCAGGGTGAGGCCGGAGACCGTCCGGTCCAGGGGGATCAGGGAGAGAAAGCGGTAGTTCTCGTCCCGAGGGAGCGTCAGGGACGCGCCATCCCAGAACCGTACTTCGTTCCCCTCGTCCAGCAGCAGGCCCTCTCCGCCCCGGTCGTGGACCCACTCCAGCAGCGCCAGGTTGGCGGCGGTCTGATCCAGCCGTCCGCCCACGCAGCCGCAGAGCACCAGCCGGACAAACCCCCGCTCCAGGGCCAGCCCGGCGGCCGCCTGGAGGTCGGTGAGGTCCTTTTCCGGCGGCAGGGTCACCGAGGGGATGCCCGCCTCGGGCCGTCCTCCGGAGTCCCAGTCCCCGATGAGGAGATCCGGGACGTATCCGGCGGCCCTTGCGCAGTGCACCCCGCCATCGGCGCAAATCACCAGCCCCGGATCGGGGCAGTAAGTCCTGAGATAGTCCCAGCGCCCGGAGGGTACGCTGCCGAAGAGCAAAGCGGTCATTTCCGCCCCCATTCCGGCACCTCCTTCGCCTGCTCGTAGAGGCGCACATAGCTGGCGTGCCGGGTGGGGGAAATCTCCCCTGCCGCCAGCGCCTCAAGAACTGCACAGTCCTTTTCCTTTACATGGGCGCAGCCCACGAACCGGCACCGGTCCAGGTAGGGGGCGAACTCGCGGAAGGCGTACTGGAGCTCCTCTGGGGCGCAGCCCACCCCGTCCTCCTCTTCAAAGGAAGAGAAGCCCGGCGTATCGGCCACCACGGTCCCGTTTTTCAGGCGGAAGAGCTCCACGTGGCGGGTGGTGTGCCGCCCGCGGCCCAGCTTTTCGCTCACATCCCCCACCTGGAGCTGAAAGGTAGGTTCCAGAGCGTTGAGAATGCTGGACTTCCCCACGCCGGAGTTCCCTGTAAAGGCGCAGACCTTTCCGGCAATCAGACGGGAGAGTTCTTCCATTCCCTCCCCTGTTTCGGCGCTCACCCGGAGGGTGGGGAACCCGGCCCGGCAGTAGGTCTCATAGAGGTCGGCTGGCTGCTCCAGATCCCACTTGTTGAAGCAGATCACGCTCTCACAGCCCCGGCGCTCGGCCATGGCCACCACCCGGTCGATGAGGAAGGGATCGGTGATTGGGATGGCCCCGGAGGCCACAACCACCAATAAGTCGATGTTGGCCACCGCGGGGCGCTGGAACTCGTTTTTCCGGGGGAGCACTACGTCCACGGTACCCGAGCCGTCCGCCCGGGCGGTCACCTCCACCCGGTCCCCCACCAGAGGCTTCACCTTCTCGTGGCGGAACTTTCCCCTGGCCCGGCAGGTGACCGTCCCGCCGCCGCAGTCCACGTAGTAAAAGCCCGACAGGGACTTAAAAATAATTCCCTCCATCACGCGGAAAAGTCCAGGGAGTAGCTGCGGGCCTGGCTGCCGTCCAGATAGATGACGACCTCCTGGACGCCGCTGCCCTCCACGGTGTACCGGGCGATGCGCATCTTGGTCTCCACGGTGTCATTGACCTGATCCGCGCCGCCCACGGTGATCCGCACATTGACGGTCTCACGGTCGGTGGGCAGGTCCACCACCACTTCCTTCCGGGTCACGGAAGGCCCTGCGGACGGGGTCTCGGCGGCGGGGGCGCTCTCGGAGGCCTCCGGGGGCTCCTGTGCCTCGGGGCCGGTGCTCACCTGGAGGTTGATGACAGTCCCCGCGGGAACGGAGGTGCCGTTGGGGGTGCTCTGGTAACAGACCAGACCCTCGGCATAGCTGTTGCTGGGCACCGGGTCCACTTTTCCAAGCACGAGGCCCAGGTCGGCGATGGCCTTGGTGGCCGCCTCCAGGCTCATACCGGTCAGGGTGATGACGGTCGCTCCCTGTGTGTCGGGGCCAAGGCTTACCACCAGTGTGACGGTCTCACCCTTCTCCACGGAATCTCCCTTCGCGGGGGTCTGCGAGATGACATGGCCCTTGGTGACTTCATCGGAGGTCTCTTCCTTCACCTCCACCACCAGACCCATCCCCTCCAGCTTGGCGGCGGCCACCCGCTGATCCTGATTGTAGACGTCCGGCATGGTGAGTCCGCCCCGTCCGGCGCTGATGTCCACGGTGATCTCCCGTCCACCCTCCTTGACGACCTCCTCGGCCGCGGGGGTCTGGGAGATGATCTGTCCCGCCTTCACGGTGTCACTGAGCACCCGCTTGCCCTCCACCACGGTGAAGCCATTGTCCCGGACTTCCGGCAGAGCCTGGGCCTCCTCCAGCGTGTATCCGGCCAGCCGTGGGACCACGTAGGTCTTGCCTCCCATCATACCGCTGAACACGGTGACCCATAGGAAGGCGCCGATCCCTGCCATGCAGAGGATCAGCGCAGCCACGATGACAAAGGCCCGGCGGCCTCCGCCCTCCGCGTCCTCGTCGTCGTCCGGATCCTCCGGCTCCCGCCTGGGCGCAGGGCGCTCGCCCTCGTAGCGTTCAGCGTGAACCGGGCGGCCGGAGACGATCTGGGGGGTGTTGGCCCCGATGACCTGGGTGGGCTCGTCCCCGTCTCCGGCCAGCAGGTCTGCGGCGGTGTAGTCGAAGCTGATGTTGGGGTTTTTCCGAAACTCCTCCAGATCGGCCAGCATGGCGTCGGCGGAGACGTACCGCTTTTCCAGATCGGAGGCCATGGCCTTCATGGTGATGGCCTCCATGGCCTCGGGAATGGAGGGCTCCACCTCCCGGGGGGAGAGGGGGATGGAGTTGATGTGCTGGATGGCCACCGCCACGGGGGAGTCTCCCTCGTAGGGCAGGCGGCCGGTGAGCATCTCGTAAAGGACCACGCCGGCGGAGTAGATGTCGCTCCGGGCATCGATCCGGCTGCCCCGGGCCTGCTCAGGGGAGATATAGTGAACCGAGCCCAGGGCCTCCTGGGTCATGGTGTTCTGGGAGGCGGAGGCCAGCCGGGCGATGCCGAAATCGGCCACCTTCACACTGCCGTCCCGCAGTACCATGATGTTGTGGGGCTTGATGTCCCGGTGGATGATGCCCCGGCTGTGGGCGTGGGAAAGCGCCTTCATGATCTGAGTGATGAAATGGAGGGATTCCTTCCAGGACAGCTTGCCCCCTCTCTTTTGCATATACTGCTTGAGGGTGATCCCCTCAATGAGCTCCATCACAATATAATCCAGCTCCGGAGAGCGGGAGACGTCGTACACGGCCACGATATTGGGGTGGGAGAGCATGGCGACGGCCTGGGACTCCTCGTGGAACCGGCGGCGGAACTCCTCGTCCTGGGCCAGATCCTCCTTTAGGATCTTTACGGCCACAAAGCGATTGAGCCAGTGGCACTTGGCCTTGTACACCACGGCCATGCCGCCGGAGCCGATGCGCTCCAGGATCTCATATCGATTGTCGAGTAATTTCCCTATGTACTGATCCATAGTTCATTACCCCCTTACGCAATTTGGATGAGGACGGCGGTCACATTGTCCGGCGCCCCCCTTGACATGGCCACATCCAGCATCCGCTGGCAGCAGCTCTCCGGTGTGCCCCCGTGGAGCACTTCATAGAGCATTTCCTGATCGGTCAGGGTGTTGGACAGCCCATCGGTACACAGCAGGAGAAACTCCTCCTGGTCCAGCTCCACCTCATAGAGGTCGGTGCGGGAGCGGGACTCGGAGCCCAGCGCCCGGGTGATGAGATTTTTCTGGGGGTGCTGGCGGGCCTGCTCGGGGGTGATGTCCCCCCGGTGGACCAGATCCTCCACCAACGAATGGTCCCGCGTCACCTTGGAGATGCCCTCTTCACCGATGTGATAGGCCCGGCTGTCTCCGATGTTGAGCACCTGGGCCTTCTCTCTCCCGACCACGGCGGCCACCATGGTGGTGCCCATTCCGCGGCACTCAGGTTCCCGGGAGGCCTTATGAAACACCGCGTTGTTGGCCAGGGCCGCGGCCTGGGTGAGATGTTCTCCCGGGGTGCGCAGCAGCTCTTCGGGCGGCAGGTTCTCCAGATAGTCGGAGGCCACCTCCACAGCCAGGGAACTGGCCACATTGCCCGCTTTGGCGCCCCCCATGCCGTCGCAGACCACCGCCACCACCAGGGACTCCCCCAGAGGTTTTAAGTAATATGAATCCTGGTTCTGGGCGCGTACCGCGCCCTTGTCCGTGATCCCCCAAGCTCGTATCATTCCGCTTCTTCCTCCATGCGCTTGCGCCGCAGCTGGCCGCAAGACGCGTCAATATCACCGCCCAGCTTCCGCCGGACGGTGGCCGTCACTCCCTGGCTTTCCAGGCGCTCCTGGAACTGACGCACCCGCCGGCTGGGCTTGAGCGGGCTCTCCGCCACGTCGTTGAGGGGGATCAGGTTCACATGTCCCGGCGTCCCCCTCAGGTGCCGGACCAGCAGGTCGGCCTGCCAGTCGGCGTCGTTGACCCCGTCGATCATGGCGTATTCGTAGGAGATCCGCCGCCCGGTAGTCTCAAAATACCTCCGGCAGCAGGCAAACAACTTCTCCACCCCCACGCTCCGGTTCACCGGCATGATCCGGGAGCGGGTCTCGTCGTCGGGGGCGTGGAGAGAGACCGACAGGGTCAATTGTAACCGATATTCAGCCAGTTTGTCAATTTGTTCCACCAGTCCGCAGGTGGACAGGGAGATGTGCCGCATCCCGATATTCATCCCCTCCGGGCTGTTCACCAGCTCCAGGAATCGGAGCACCGTCTCCAGATTGTCCAGCGGCTCCCCGATCCCCATGAGGACGATGTTGGAGATCTCCGCCCCGGAGTCCAGCTGGGTGAAGAGCACCTGATCCAGCATTTCGGCGGGCGTCAGGTTCCTCACCTTGCCCCCGATGGTGGAGGCGCAGAACACACAGCCCATCCGGCACCCCACCTGGGAGGAGATACACACAGTATTCCCATGGTGATAGCGCATCAAAACGGTCTCCACGCAATTCCCGTCGCTCAGCCGCCAGAGATACTTGATGGTGCCGTCCAGCCGGGAGATCTGCTTGCGCTCCACCGTGGGAACGGTGAGCGCACAGGCCCCGGCCAGCTTTTCCCGCAGGGCCTTTGGGAGGTTGGTCATCTCCTCAAAAGAGGCCGCGCCCCGGTGGAGCCACTGAAAGATCTGCCCCGCCCGGAAGGCGGGCTCCCCCAGCTCCTTCATGAGCCCTTCCATCTCGGCTCTCGTCATGGATTTCAGATTGATCAATTCCGCTGCTTCCTCCCTACGCCCTGCGCCGCAGCCGGGCAAAAAAGAATCCGTCGGTGCCGTGGCGGTGGGGCCACAGGGTCGCCATGCCCTCCGACCGGCCCACGGGGGCGGGCAGGTCAAAGGGCTCAAGTATAAAGTTTTTTTCCTTGTCCAAAAAGCCGGAGACCACGTCCTCGTTTTCCCGGGGGAGCAGGGTGCAGGTGGCGTAGAGCAGCACCCCGCCGGGCCGGACGTACTGGGCCACGTTAGCCAGGATCTCCCCCTGGACCGCCGGAAGCCCCGCCAGAGGGGCCGGGTCCTTGTAGCGGATGTCCGGCTTCTTGCGGATGATGCCCAGGCCTGAGCAGGGCACGTCGGCCATGACCAGATCGAAACGCCCCTCCAGCGCCGGGTCGAAGCGCTTGCCGTCCATGACGGCGGCCTCCACGCATCCCAGGCGCAGCCGTTCCGCCCCCGCCTCGATGAGCCCCCGCTTCCGGGGATGGATGTCGCAGGCGAGGATATTCCCTTTCCCCCCCATGGCAATGGCGGCGGCGAAAGTCTTGCCCCCCGGGGCGGCGCAGGCGTCCAGCACCCGGCTCCCCGGCGCGGGGGCGGCGGCCAGTACGGCCAGACGGGCGGCGGCGTCCTGGATATAGAACTTCCCCGCCCGGAAGGCCTCCAGCGCCTCCAGATCCCCCGTGTCCTCCAGCTCCAGGCAGCCGGACAGCCAGGGGTGGGGCCGGACGATGAGCCCGGCGGCGGTCAGCTCTTCCGCCAGCTCCTCTGTGGTGGTGAGCAGGGTGTTCACCTGGGCCTGGGTGGAGGGCTGGGCGTTGTCCGCAGCCAGCAGGGCCTCGGTCTCTTCCCTTCCAAGTGCATGGGTAAATTCCTTTACAAGCCAGTCAGGGTGGCTGTAACGGACCGCCGGGTCGTCAGGCTGGGGCAGTCCCGCCTTCAGGTCACGGGCGGCGGCGCGGAGCACGGCGTTGACCAGCCCGGCCACCCGGGAATTGCGGCTGTGCTTCCGCGCCAGCGCCACGGACTCGTTGACGGCGGCATGGACGGGGACCCGGTCCAGAAACAGGAGCTGGTAGAGCCCCAGCCGCAGCGCCCCCCGCACGGCGGGCTCCATCTTCTCCGGGGGTATGGTGGAGAGCCGGGCCAGGTGCCAGTCCAGCAGCCGCTCATTTTGCAGCACGCCGAAGGTAAGGCAAGTGCACAGCCCCGCGTCCCGGCCGTCCAGCCCCGCCCGGCGGATGGCGCTGCGGAGATAGCTGTCCGGCCAGGCCCCCTGCTTCTCCCCCGCCGTCAGGCAGCTCAGGGCCACCTCCCGGGCCGACGGGGCCATCAGAGGACGCTCCCCGCTTCCACGGGATGGCCCCGCAGATAGTCCGCCGCGCGCATCCGCTTGCCGCCGTCGGGCTGGAGCTCCAAAATCCGCAGGGCGGTATCGCCGCCGCAGGCAATCAAAATGCCGTTTTTCCCCGCCTCCAGCACGGTCCCCGGTCCGCCGGAGCCGCGCTCCGCGGCGGTGGCAAAGATCTTACAGCGGACGCCGCCCACCCGGGCGGTGGCGGCGGGCCAGGGGATCAGGCCCCGCACCTGATCGTGGAGGGCCTGGGCACTCCGGGAGAAGTCCAGAGGCGAGAGCTCCTTGCCCAGCATGGGGGCCAGGGTGGCCTGCTCTTCCTCCTGAGGGATCCGCTCCGCGGTCCCGGCCTCGATCCGGGCCACCGTCTCCGCCAGGAGCGCTCCCCCCAGCTCGGCCAGACGGGCGGTGAGCTCAGGCGCGGTCTCGTCGGGGCCGATGGGAGCGGAGGCCTGGGCGATGATGTCCCCCGCATCCAGCGCGGCGGCCATGTGCATGATGGTGACGCCGGTCTCCCCGTCTCCGTTGAGGATGGCCCAGTTGATGGGGGCCGCCCCCCGATACCGGGGCAGGAGCGAGGAGTGGACGTTGATGCAGCCTTTGGGCGGGCAGTCTAGAATGTCCTGGGGCAGAATGCGGCCGTAGGCCGCCACCACGATGAGCTCGGGCGCCAGCGCCCGGATCTGCTCCAGCGCCGTCCCATCCCGGAGCTTCACGGGCTGGAACACGGGGATTCCATGCGACAGGGCACATTCCTTTATAGGCGTTGGCTGGAGCTTCATTCCCCGGTTTTTGGGCTTGTCAGGCTGGGTGAATACCCCGCACACGGTGTGGCCCGCGCCGAGAAGGGCCTCCAGGGAGGGCACCGCAAAGTCAGGAGTGCCCATGAACAGGATCCGCATCGACCTCACCGGCCCTTTCTCTTCTGCTTGCCCTCTTCTTCCATGAGCTGGTCCAGCTCTTCGGTGGTGTAGAGCTTGTCGGCGTGTTCGGTAAAGACGTGACCGTCCAGATGCTCGGTCTCATGGCAGAAGCACCGGGCCACAATCTCCTCGCCCTCGGCCTCAAACCACGTTCCCGTCCGGTCCTGGGCCTTTACCCGCACCTTCATGGGCCGTTTGACGAAACCGTAGTAGCCGGGCACGGAGAGGCAGCCCTCCAGGCCGTCCTGCTCTCCCTCCTCGGCGAGGATCTCGGGGTTGACCAGCTCCAGCATCTGGTCGCTGCCATCCACCACTACCACGACCCGGCGGAGAATGCCGATCTGGGGAGCGGCCAGGCCCGCCCCGTTGGCGTGGGCCAGAGTCTCCTTCATGTCGTCCAGCAGCAGCCCCAGCTTGGCGTCGAACCGGGTGACCGGGTGGCACTTTTTGTGGAGCGCGGGGTCCTTGTCGGTGAGTATCTCTCGAATGGCCATGATGTTCCTCCTGTCAATTCATGGGGTCCACGTCCGCGGTAACGGACAAGCCCCGATTTTTCCGGTCCGCCTGAGCGCAGCGCACCAGGTGGGCGACCAGCTCCCGCATGGGGCCGGTATTCTCCGCCATCAGAGTCAGACGATACCGATAGCGGTTGTTCACTTTCGCAATGGCTGCCGGGGCGGGGCCCAGCACCTGACAGCCCATGTCCCGGTAGGGCGGCGCGGTGAGCCAGCGGCGCAGGGTGTCCCGCAGGAAGGCGCATACCCGGAGAGCCTGTCCCTCCTCCGCTCCCGACACGGTGACCACAAAGAGGGAGGCAAAGGGCGGACAGCTCCGCACCCGGCGCAGTCCGATCTCCTGGGCGTAAAAGCGGTCGTAGTCCTGGTGGGCGGCCGCCTGGATGACGTCGTTTTCCGGCGTGAAGGTCTGGATGATGGCCCGCCCCGTCTTGCTGCCCCGGCCCGCCCGGCCCACTACCTGAGTGAGGAGGGAAAAGGTGCGCTCCCCTGCCCGGTAGTCGTCCAGGTAGAGGCCCTGATCGGCGGAGATCACCCCCACCAGGGTGACGTTCTCAAAATCCAGGCCCTTGGCCACCATCTGGGTACCCACCAGGATGGGCACCCGCTCCTCCCGGAACCGGCGGAGCAGCTCCTCGTGGGAGCGCCCGGCGGTGATGGTGTCCGCATCCATCCGCAGCACCTCCGCCCCGGGAAAGAGTTCCCGGAGGGTCTCCTCCACCTTCTGCGTCCCAGCTCCCACGAACTCCAGCGCCCCGCCGCATCCGGGACAGGCGTCGGGCATGGGCTCGGAGTGGCCGCAGTAGTGGCACATGAGCCGGTGGTTGGCCGAGTGGTAGGTGAGATAGGCCGAGCACCGGGGACAGGTAGGCACCTGGCCGCAGCTGACGCAGGTGGCCATGCGGCTGGCCCCCCGGCGGTTGAGGAACAGGATGCTCTGCTCTCCCCGGGCCAGGTTTTCCTCCAGGGCCTGCCGCAGTGGAAGGCTCAGTGGGGTGCGGTTCCCATCCCGCAGCTCCTCCTTCAAATCGGCCAGAAAGACCTGGGGCAGGGCCTGCTCATTGTAGCGGTGGGCCAGGGTGAACAGGTGGTAGTCCCCCTGCCGGGCGCGGTACATGCTTTCCACCGAGGGGGTGGCCGAACCCAGTACCAGCAGCGCCCCACTCCGGCCCGCCCGGTATTTCGCCACGTCCCGGGCGTGATAGCGGGGGACGTTTTCCGACTTGTAACTCCCCTCCTGCTCCTCGTCCAGGATGATAAGTCCCAGATCCTTCAAAGGGGCGAACACCGCCGAACGTGTGCCGATCACCACCCGGGCCCTCCCCGCGCGGACCCGCTTCCACTCGTCGTAGCGCTCCCCTGCCCGGAGGGAGCTGTGGAGCACCGCCACCTCCGCGCCGAAGTGGGCGGTGAAGATGGCCATAAGCTGCGGGGTGAGCGCGATCTCGGGGACCAGGGTCAGGGCGGTTTTGCCCCTCTTAAGTGTTTCCTGGATGAGGCGGAGGTAGACCTGGGTCTTACCGCTGCCCGTCACGCCGTAGAGAAGGGCAGCGGCGGCTCTGCCGGCCCGGGCCAGGCTGTCCAGGCCCTCGAAGGCCCGCTGCTGCTCCTCGTTGAGGCAGATGGGCCCGGCGGGCTTTTCCGGCTTGGGGGCGACGCGTCGAAAGACCTCCCGCTCACGGACGGCCACCAGCCCGCTCTTCTCCAGAGAGCGGAGGGTGGCGCCGGACGCACCGGTGAAATAGCACACCTCTTTGGCCGACGCCTCCCCGATCCCCGCCAGCAGCTCCACCACCGCGTAGCGCAGCGGGGCCGACCGTCGGCGGGGGGTCACATGAGCCAGTGCCTCCTCCGGCGGGATCGCCAGAGACACCAGCCTCTCCTTTTTGTCTCCCACGCCCCGGGAGGCGCTGGTCTCCAAGACCAGGGCACCCTTTTTCAGCAGGGCGCGCAGGGCGGGCCCCGGATCCCGCGTCCCAAAGGCCGCCCGAAGAGCGCCTGCCTCCAGTCCGTTCCGGCGGGCGGCGATCAGCTCCACCGCCCGCCGTTCGTTCTCAGCCTCCCCCGCGGCCTCCAGCGCCGCCGCCGGTTCCCAGCCATCGGCCAGGCGGTAGCAGTCCTGAAGGGAATAATAGAGTCCGGCGGGGAGCATGGCCCGCGCGGCGGCGTACACGGTGCAGAACCACCGCTCCCGGACCCAGAGGGCGGTTTGGAGTCCCTCGGCGTCCAGCACCGGCTCCTCATCCAGGCAGGCCAGCACGGACTTGAGCGGCTTTTCGGGCGGCTCCCCGTGCTCCTCCACCGCCAGCACGATGCCCTCGATCCGCCGGTTCCCCGCCCCGAAGGGCACCACCACCCGCACACCGGGAAGGGCGCCGGTCAGCCCGGCGGGGATCAGGTAGTCATAGGGCTTGTCAATGGCGTAGGTAGCCGCCGAAAGCGCGATTTTTGCGATTTGAACCGACATCGGCGTCTCCCCTCTTATCCTGGAAAAGGCAAGCGGTCTGGCCTGGGGCCACCGCTTGCCTTCTTGTTAGGTCTCTTCCTCAGAGGGCTCCACCTCTCCGTGAGCCACTTCGATGAGCGCCAGGGTGACGGGCTTTTCGTTGAGGGGGTAACCCTCCTCCTCGGCCTGGCCGGCAATCTCCCGGGCCCGGTGGGCCACCACGTTCACCAGCATGTAGCGGCTTGGGACCTGTTTTAAAAGGTCGTGCATGGCAGGTTCGAGCATCATAAGAATCAAACTCCTTCGACTAAATTCAGGCGATATTTGGTGCGGCATCCCTCGGCCGTCAAAATGGCCGCGATCTCCGCGGCGGCGGCAGACACCTTGTCGTTGACCACCAGGAAATCGTAATGCGGGATCTCCTTGTACTCCTCCCGAGCCTTTTTGAGCCGTCCTTCGATGACCTCCTCGTCATCGGTGTTCCGGCCGTGAAGGCGCCTGGAGAGCTCTTCAAAGGAGGGGGGAATAATGAAGATGAGAACGGCGTTGGGACACTTCTCACGCACCTTGGCCGCGCCTTGGACCTCGATATCCAGCAGCACGTCGATCCCGGCGGCCAGCTTCTCCTCGATCAGCCTGAGTGAGGTCCCATAGTAATGATCCACGTACCGGGCGTGCTCCAAAAATTCTCCCCGTTCGATCATGGCCTCAAACGTCTCCTGAGAGACGAAGTTGTAATTGATCCCGTCCGCTTCGCCCACCCTGGGTTTGCGCGTGGTGAAGGAGACAGAAAAATAGATGTCCGGCCTCTCCCCCAGAAGCTCCGAAATCACCGTGCTCTTCCCCACCCCAGAAGGTCCGGAGAGCACGATGAGCTGGCCCCTCTGTTTCTTTCGTATCACGTGGCCTCTTCCTCCTCGTTGATCTCAGTCTCTTTTCCGCCCGCGCGGCCCGCCACCGTCTCCGGCTGAAGAGCGGAGAGGACGATATGGTCGCTGTCCATGATGAGGACGGCGCGGGTGCGGCGGCCGTAGGTGGCGTCGATCAGGTTGCCCCCGTCCCTCGCCTCCTGCACCATTCTCTTGATGGGCGCCGAGTCAGGTCCCACGATGGCGATCAGATGACCGGCCGAGACCATATTTCCAAATCCCACATTGATCAGTTTCATTCTCGCCGCCCCTTTTCCTTCTCATTCCAGATTCTGGACCTGTTCCCGGATTTTTTCGATCTCCGCCTTGATGTCCACCACCATGCGGGCAGTCTCCACGTCGTTGCACTTGGAGCCGATGGTGTTGGCCTCCCGGTTGAATTCCTGAATGAGGAAGTCCAACTTCCGGCCCACATTCCCGCCCTGGGCCAGCATGGTCCGAAGCTGGGACAGGTGGCTGCGCAGACGGACAGTCTCCTCGTCCACAGCCACCTTGTCGGCATAGATGGCCGCCTCGGTGAGGATACGGCTTTCGTCGATCTGGGTACTGCCCAGCACCTCCTGGAGCTTGGCAGTCAGCCGGGCGCGGTAGTCGGCCACGATGCCCGGGGCGCGGAGCTCCACCTGGGCGGTGAGATCCTCGACGGTGTCAGCCCGGCTCCCCACATCCTCGGCCAGACGCTCGCCTTCCCGGCGGCGCATGACGTCAAACTCGTCCAGTGCCTTGGACAGCGCCTCCAGAAGCCCGGCGGACGCCTCCTCCCGGTTCTCCTCCGACCGCTCTACCAGGAACACGTCGGGAAAGCGGGAGAGCAGGGAGACCGAAATATCGTCGGCCAAACTGTATGTGTCGGAAAGCTCCCGCAGCGCCCGGTAATAGCCGTCGGCCACGCCCCGGTTGAGGGTGACGGAGATCCCGCCGTTCTCAGACGGCCCTACGGTGAAGTAGACCTCCACCTTTCCCCGGCTGACTCTGGCCTGGACGGCGGATTTGACGGCGTCCTCCGCGAAAGCGTACATCCGGGGCAGCTTCACCGTGCAGTCCAGGTAGCGGTTGTTCACCGACCGGACCTCGGCAACGATGGTATGTCCGTTCCAGATACTCTCTCCCCGGCCGTATCCGGTCATACTCTTGACCACAGATTCCGTCCCCTCTCCAATATCATAAAATGAGCCGCAGAAGGTTTTCCTGATATTATACCACAGGTGCGGCGCCTTGAAAAGCGGCTTTTCTCAGCAGCAGGGGCTGGCGCAGCTGATGCACATGCAGGTGGTGCATGGGTCGCACCCGGCGTAGCCATAGCCGGCGGGGCGGTATCCGCTCCCCCCCTGCTGCATCATGGACAGAGCCTGCCGGTACTCGGCGTTGGCTGGCTCCATGGAGCAGGCGGTGCGGAAATGCTGCGTGGCCTCGTCCAGCCAGCCTTTCTGATAGGCGATGTAGCCGGTCAGGAAATGCCATTCGGCGTCCTGCCTGGGGGCGGTGCGCAGCAGCTGCTCGGCCTGGGGGATGTTCCCGATGTTGATCTGCTGGCGCACCTGGGCGTAGAGGGCGTCTCCGCCGGTGTACTGCTGCTGATAGGTATACTGCTGCTGTTGCTGCTGATACCCGCCCGCCTGCCGCTGCCCTCCCCCGCCGGAGCGGGAGCGGGTGATGGTGTGATAGGCCTCGTTGATCTCTTTCATCTTTTCCTCGGCCAGATCGGCCAGAGGATTGTTCTGGTAGTTATCCGGATGATACTTCCGGGCCAGCTCCCGATAGGCGCGCTTGATTTCCTCGTCGCTGGCGCCGGGGTCTACGCCGAGTACGCTGTATGGATCGTTCATGGGCCGTTTCTCCTGTGTCTCTTTTGATGGTCCCGCCACCGGCCGGAAAAGACCAGTTCTTCCACCCCGGGGAGACCGCTGTATAAAATATTTTCCATAACCGGCTGCCAGCGGTTTCCCTCCAGCAGCTGAAAGGCTGCTCCGGCCAGTGTCAGTGAGTGATCCATGCTTCCCCGCAGATAGAGCCGGTCCTCCTCGGTCCAGTCAGGAAACCGGGCGGCCACCGGGTTGTAGCGACCGGCCTTCCGGTCCTCCGCCAGATCGTCCACTGCGTCAATGAGGTAGATCCAGCGCCCCAGATGGTAGAGCAGCTGCCCCACAGCCCGGTCCCGGGGCGCGGAGCCCGTCCGGGGAGCGGCAGCGCTCAGGAGCCTTGCAAAGCAGTCCGCCGTCCGGTCGATGGAGGGGCATCGCTCCTCCTCCAGAGCCCGAAGCTCTGTCAGGCGGAGGGATACGGCGCGGTCAAAGTCCGGACATTCCAGCCGTGCGCCCCGGTAGGCGGGCCCCAGGCAGAGGGCCAGAAACCGGGCGGCCATCCGGGCGAAAAAACCGCCGTCGGCCAGTGTGTCCCGAAGCTTCCAATACGTCAGCACCACGCTCTCGTCCGCGGCGGTGTCCAGCCAGCGGCTCTCCCCGCAGGCCGGTTTTCCTTTGATCGGGTGGAGCATGCACCGGCGGCACAGGGCGGTGCAGGGTGCGTCTCCGGGGGCCAGCAGCATAGCGAGAAACGCGAAATCGTAGTTGAGAAACAGCCGGGAGAAAGACCCTCTCCGCCGTCCCAGTGTGCGGCACAGCCCGCAGTAGGCCGCCTCATAGTCGGCCAGCCCCGCCGCGTTCAGGGTGTCCCGCCGGGCTCTGACGTAGCCGAACACCCTCAATCCTCGATGGAGACGATTTTAAAGGCCACGGAGTTGTGGTGCTTGCGGTAGCGGTCCAGCACCAAGGCGCACAGAAGGCCGAGGGCAAAACCCGCGCCACCCAGGGCAATGGAGGAACCCTCCGCCCACCCCAGGACGCCGCCCAGGAAATAACCCAGGAAAAAGAGAACGAAGGGAACGATATAGAGGATGACCGCCGCCCCCAGGATGCTGGAGGTGGCGCTCTCCACGGTAACGGTGTCCCCGGGCTCGGCCCCGGGCCCGTTTTCCGCCACCACCACGATCTCAGGAGCGTTCTCCATCATACTGCAGTGGTCGCAGGAACCGCATTTGTGGGCGCTGGCGCAGGCCGAGGCCCTCCGCACCATCACTTCGGCATATCCCGGACGGGCCGGTCGAATCACTTTCGCTGTTTGCTTCATATTGTCTGAGCTCCTTATCTGCTGATCGATACGACGATGTTGTATTCCCCCACCACGCCCACATCGCTTCTGCCGTCCAGGTACACCTTGACGGGAACGGTCTGGGTCCCGGTGGCGGCGACGGCCTGGGACAGGTCTGCGACGATGCGCAGTTGGGACTGGGTCACCGCGGCCACCGCGGCCTTTTCACCCCGGATCTGCACCTGCCGGGACTGGGTCACCGACTGGGCCTTGCAGCCGGCGGGAATGTTGATGAGTTCGATATTGTCCACCTCCAGCGTGGATGTGGACAGGCCGTTCACTGTGACCTTGACCGTGGCCTCCGTAACGCCGCTGACATTGTTCAGCTCCGCCGCCAGGGAGATCGGGAAGGTAAGCACGTCGCTGGCCAGGACCTTGGACAGGTCCAGGTTGCCCAGGGAGACCTCCTTCAGCGGCTCCAGATCGTCGGCCGCACCAGAGACCATGATGGTCTCTGGTGAGATGGTATAGGTGATGTCCTCGGCCGTGGCGCCGCCTCCGGGCAGGATGTTCACAGTGAGGGGCACCTCCTTGAGCTGTACCACAGGCAGCGTGGTGCGGATCAAAGGCACGGAGGTCTCCAGGTCGGCCCCGTCCAGTGCCTCTCCGCCGAAAGAGATAAAGGCATACGGCAGATCGCCGCTGTAAGTTTCCGAAAGATCCGTCTTGTCCAGAACCACCTGAACATAGTCGATCTGGTTGACAATGCTTTCCTCGCCCTTGATCTCCACGGAGGCGGGCGAGAATGTGAACTCACCGGCCTGGTAGCCGTCGGCCACGCTTCCGGTAAAACTGCCCTGCACGGGCACTGTGCGCACCGCCAGTTTGGCCACAGTGAACTCCACGTTCAATGGGTGGCGGTCAGTGATGATGAGGGAGCTGGAGGCCACCGCCCCGGTCAGACTCGGGGAAACCTGATAGGCCTGGGTGTAAGTTCCGGCCTGGGCAATGGTGGACACGTCCACCGTGACGGAGACCGTCTCGGCGGTGAGCTGGTTGACCACATCCCGCTTCCCCTTGACACTGATGGTGACGGTCTGGTCTGCACCCTCCGTGAGCATGAGGCCGCGCTCCTCCAGGAGCTCCCGCCCCACGAAGGTGACCGGCAGGTTGCGGATCGTTCCGTCCACCTCGGGGTTGACCACCTTGCCCACATACATCCAGAGGATGACGGCAATGAGGATGGAGAGGCCCACATACAGCCACTTATCCTTTTTGGTTGTCTCCATCCGCCTTCGCCTCCTTTTTCCCACGGAACAGAGCGGAGAGCTTGAACCGGGACAGGTCCTCCTCTTTTCGCTCCGGCATCAGCTCGTTTCGAAGCAGCCGCTCCAGGGTCTCCGGGGTCAGGTGCCGCTTGAGCATTCCCCCCACCGCCACCGAGATGGATCCGGTCTCCTCGGAGACGATGGCCACCACGGCGTCGGTCTGTTCGCTGGCGCCGATCCCGGCCCTGTGCCGCATACCCAGATCCCGGGAGAGGTTTACGTTCCCAGACATGGGCAGCATGCATCCCGCGCCCACGATGTGGCCCCGGCGGATGATGACCGCTCCGTCATGGAGGGGCGCCTTGTTCCAGAATACATTTTTCAAAAGCTCGCTGTTGACCACGGCATCCAGCGCGGTGCCCGTGCGGATGGCGTCATCCAGCATGTTCTTGCGTTCAAAGACCATGAGCGCGCCCGTCTTGCTCTTGGAGAGAGACGTGTAGGCCTCCACGGTCTGGGTAATGGCGTTTTCCAATTCATCGGGCACGTCCTGCCGACTGTTGAACACGGTGCCCAGACTGCTGCTGCCCACCTGCTCCAGCAGCTTGCGCAGCTCCGGCTGAAACAGGATGACCAGCGCCAGAACGCCGAACTCCAGCACCCGGCTGAGCAGGAAGTTCACCGTGTAGAGGTGGAACACACTGGACAGCCACAGGGCGACCACAAGCAGAACGATGCCCTTTGCCACCTTTCCGGAGCTGGAAGAGCGGATCAGGTTGATGAGCTTGTAGATGAGGAACGCCATGATGCTGATATCGATGATGTCCGTCAGGGCAATGGGACCGAAGTTGGAAAAAAGTTTCTGCGCCAGTATGACGGCCTGATCCATCCTGATCCCTCCTGTTCTGAGTGCATAGTAACCCCGCTATCTTTGATATTATACTTGATTTACAGGACTGGCGCAAGGGCGGCAGGTGTGAATTTTTCCTGAATTTCTTTCCGACGGAATATGATTTCCTGTTTCCCCTGCGCAAGAAAGCCTTCGCCGCAGCACAGCGCTGCGGCGAAGGCTTTCTTCAACGGTTATGGCATCTCTCCGGAGAGATGTGTAAAGTAAAAACACTTTTACGATCTGCCTGGTTCAATTCAATCCGGTATAGCCCATGAGGAACTCGTCCACCTCCCGGGCTGCGGCGCGGCCCTCCTGGATGGCCCAGACCACCAGAGACTGGCCCCGGCGCATGTCTCCGGCGGAAAACACCTTTGGCACACCGGCGAAATAGCTCCCCGCCGGTGTCTTGACGTTTGAGCGCTCGGTGAGCTCTAGGCCGAAGGCCTCCGGCACCTCTTTCCGGGGACCCAGGAACCCGGCGGCAATGAGCAGGAGCTGGCAGGGACGGGTCTCCTCCGTGCCGGGAACAGGCTTGAGATCATCGCCAAGCTTCACGGTCTCGATGGCTGTCAGGTTATGATCCTTGTCTGAGATCAGCCGGGTGACCGTGGTTTGGTAGATCCGGGGATCGGCCCCGAATTTGGCGATGGCCTCCTCCTGACCGTAGTCGGTCTTGCAGACGCGGGGCCACTCGGGCCATGGATTCCGCTCTCCCCGGCAGTCAGGAGCCTTTGGCATCATCTCCAACTGGACCAGGGACCAGGCTCCTGCAGCCGTAGCGGATACTGGTGCCCACACAGTCATTTCCGGTGTCGCCGCCGCCGACGATGACCACGTCCTTCCCCCGGGCCGAGACGTATTTACCGTCCTTCAGGTCGGAGTCCAGCAGGCTCTTGGTGGTTGCGGAGAGAAAATCAATTGCAAAGCGGACTCCCTTGACATCCCGGTTCTCCACCTTCAGGTTCCGGGGCTGACCCGCGCCGCAGCAGAGGACGACGGCGTCAAGCCGCTCCAGCAGCTCCCGGGGGCAAAGTCCCTGCCCACCTCCACGCCGGTCTGGAAGCGGATGCCTTCGGCCTCCATAAGCTGGGCGTGGCCCCGGCTGTTCAACTGGGCGGCCGCGGCCAGGCCGGAGGGGCCGGATCCCACCACCGCCGTGTTCTCCACCATGGCCGAGTCCGAACCGGCGGCGTTCACCACGGGCAGGATCTTGTCCCCCTCCCGGGCCAGCATCCGGTCGATGTTGCCCCGGATGGTGTTGATCTCGCCGTTGTGGAGGAGCATCCGGTTTGGGTGGGCCCGCTCCCAGGAGGGGTTTGTGTTGGTGGAAAAGCGGGAGTGGACCAGGGCAATGGCGCTTTTGTAGTCCGGGCTCTGGAGATCCCGGTAAAACTGCCGCAGCTGTCCCACCAGGAACATGCCCTTGTAGACGATGGTCCGGCTGGACCGAGAGGCCACGTAGGTCTCCCCTCCCGACTGCTCAAAGGCCCGGCGGGCCACATAGAGCTTCCGATCGAAGTCCAGGCCTCCGGCCACCTCCTCGGGACGGCGGACAAAGCCCTGCTCGATGCCGGGCGTCTTGGCCAGCGCCTTGTGCCCCAAGGTCTCCGGCTGCACGGGCACACTCCGCCATCCCAGGAACTTCATCCCCTCTTTGGCCGTGATGAGCTCAAACATCTTCTTGGCCTGGCTGCGCTTGAGGGTATCCCGGGGGACGAAAAACATGCCCACGCCGTCGCCGGTCTTGCCCTCGGCGTCCTTGCCGGCCCGGTGTTCCAGCTTCTCCACGATCTTCAGCGCGTGGTCTACCGTCTGATGGGATTTACGGCCCTGAATGTCCACCACCGCGCCGATGCCGCAGGCGTCATACTCGAAGGCGGGGTCGTACAGCCCCTGCCGCTTATATCCCTCTGTTCTCGTCTCTGCCATTCGTATTGCCCATTTCCGGGTGAACTCCGTCGGACTTGGCCGCCGGGGCGATGGGTTTTTACAAGACGGCGCAGATACGCTCCACAGCCTTCCGGGTCGCCTCGGCCTCTCCAAAGGCGGTCAGCCGGATGTGTCCCTCTCCACTTGGGCCGAAGCCAGCGCCGGGGGTAGTGACCACATGGGCCTCCTGCAAAAGCCGGTCGAAGAAGTCCCAGGAGGGTATCCCAGCCGGAGTCTTGACCCAGACGTAAGGCGAGTCCACCCCGCCGGAGACGGTGAGTCCGGCCTCGGCCAGCCCTGTGCGGATAACCCGGGCGTTCTCCTGGTAAAAACGCAGGTTTTCCGCCACCTGGGCCTGCCCTTCCGGGGTGTAGACCGCCTCGGCCCCCCGCTGAACCACATAGGGCACGCCGTTGAACTTTGTGCACTGGCGGCGGTTCCAAAGCTGGTTGAGCTGGGCCCCGTCCCGCTCCAACTCCCGGGGCACCACGGTGTAGGCGCAGCGGGTGCCGGTGAAGCCAGCGGTCTTGGAGAAGGAGCGGAACTCGATGGCGCAGGTCCGGGCCCCCTCGAGTTCAAAGATGGACCGGGGCGCGCCCGGCGAGGTGACGAAGGCCTCATAGGCGGCGTCGTAGAGGATGACCGCCCCGGTGCGGTTGGCGTAGTCCACCCACTCCTGGAGCTTTGTCCGGGAAATGACCGTGCCGGTGGGGTTGCTTGGGAAGCACAGGTAGATGAGGTCCGGCTCTCCCTCCGGCAGGGCCGGGGCAAAGCCGTTCTCCTCGGTGCAGGGCATGTAGAGAAGACGGGACCACCGGCCGGTGGCCGGGTCGTACTCCCCCGCCCGGCCCGCCATGACGTTGGAATCTACGTAGACCGAGTACACCGGGTCGCACACCGCCGCCACGCAGTCGGGGGCGAAGAGGTCCACGATGTTGCCGCAGTCGCTCTTGGCACCGTCGGAGACAAATATCTCCCCCGGGGCAACGTCCACCCCCCGGGCCTGATAGTCGTTCCTGGCGATGGCCGCGCGGAGGAATTCATAGCCCTGCTCGGGGCCGTAGCCGTGGAAGCCCTCTGCCGTCCCCATCTCCACCACAGCCTTGGCCATGGCGGCGGTGACGGCGGCGGGCAGGGGCCGGGTCACGTCTCCGATCCCCAGGCGGATGAGGGAGACCTCCGGATGGGCAGCCGTATAGGCCGCCGTGCGGCGGGCGATCTCAGAGAACAGATAGCTGCCCGGAAGCTTGAGAAAGTTGTCGTTGATATGGGCCATGGTGCGCTCCTCCTTATTTCTCGTCTGTCGGCCACTCGCCCTCGAATACAGTGACGGCGGGGCCTGTCATGTACACATGTCCGTCGCTCTCGTCCCAACGGATGGAGAGCTCGCCCCCCAGCAGCCGGACGGTCACGGTGCGGTCGGTCTTTCCTGCGAGGACAGCGGCCACGGCGGAGGCACAGGCTCCGGTGCCGCAGGCCAGGGTCTCCCCGCTCCCCCGCTCCCACACCCGCATGTTCAGCCGCCCCCGGTCCAGTACCTCCACAAACTCGGTGTTGGTCCGGTCGGGGAAGCTGGGGTGCCGCTCAAAGCAGGGGCCGAGGGCGGCCAGATCCAGATGCTCTACGCCGCTCAAAAAGGTAACGGCGTGGGGGTTGCCCATGGACACGGGCCTCACCTCATAGGGTCGGCCCATGATCTGGAGGGTGCGCCCCTCCTGGGGCACGGGCTTGCCCATATCCACCGTCACAGAGTCCACCGCGCCGTCCGAGACATGGAGCTCCAGGGTCTTGATACCTGCCAGGGTCTCCACGGTGAGAGTGGTCTTGTCCGTCAGGGCTTTGTCGTAGACAAACTTACCCACACAGCGGATACCGTTGCCGCACATCTCCCCCTCCGAGCCGTCCGCGTTGAACATCCGCATCCGGAAGTCCGCCCGCTCGGAGGCGCAGATACAGATGAGCCCGTCGCTCCCCACGCCGAAGTGCCGGTCGGAGATCTGACGGGCCAGCTCGGGGAGGTGCTGGGGAACCTCCCGGGTGGCATCCAGATAGATATAGTCGTTGCCCAGCCCCTGCATCTTGGTAAATTTCATCAAAGGCCCTCCTCCTTGAAAGTCTTTCACTTGCTAAAGTGTGGATGGAGATGAACGGCGGCAGTCAAGCCGTCTGACTGCCGCCGTATGGCGATAATGGGAAAGACCGCCTCGTCTTTACATATTATGTTTCCGTCCGATCACAGAGTCCATATCCCGTCGATGATCATCTGAGCGGTCTGGATCAGCTTTGCGCCGGAATCCATGCTCTTCTTCTGGAGAAACCGGTGGGCCTGTTCCTCGGCCATGCCGTGGCGGTCCATCAGGATCATTTTGGCCTGCTCGATGACCGCCTGCTCCTCGGCGGAGCGCTGGGGCCGGACATACTTTTCCATTCGGTGCCCCATCTGGAGAAGCATCCGCACCGAGGCCACCAGGTCGCTGCGTGAGACCGGGGCGGCCAGCCGGAAGATCTCATCGTTGCCCATGAGGTTGAGCATGCTCTGAATCGCCACTACCAGCATGGAGCAAGAGCTGGGCAGATCGTCGAACAGGGTCTCGGCCGTCTCGTCGCTGAGCTTGTAGCCACAGACCACCGTGGTCACACGCTGCTTGTGGACCAGCCGCTTCACCTCCGCGGCGGAGCGGCAGATCAGACAGTCGCCCAGGCCGGCGGTCTCCAGGATCTCCCGGATCCGGTCGGCGCTCTTCTCGCGTTCAAAGGCGAGAATCACCTTTTCCATCTTTTCTCACTCCTTCCCGCCAAGGAGTCCAGGGCGCGGGCACGCTGGGGAAAACTCGTCCCCCGCCGGGGATCGGACGGCATCAATAGTTGATGATGTATTTCTCCCGCTCCCAGGAGGAGACCCGGGTACGGTACTCATCCCACTCCTTCATCTTGCCTTCGATGTAGTTCTCGGCCACGTGCTTGCCCAGGGTATCCAGGATCAGCTGGTCGTCCTCCATGGCGTGGATGGCCTCCTCCAGGGAGCCGGGCAGGGCGTCGATCCCGGCGGCCTCCCGGGCGGCGCTGTCCATTTCAAAAATATTTTCGGTGATCTCGGCAGGGGGGACCATGCCCTTTTCAATGCCGTCCAGTCCGGCGGCCAGACAGACCGCCAGTTCCAGATAGGGGTTGCAGCTGGGATCGGGAGAGCGCAGCTCCACCCGGGTGCCCATGCCCCGGGAGGCGGGGATCCGGATGAGGGCGGAGCGGTTGGAGGCCGACCAGGCCAGGTAGCAGGGGGCCTCATAGCCGGGGACCAGCCGCTTGTAGGAGTTGACCAGGGGGTTGGTGACGGCGGCAAAGCCCTTCACGTGATGGAGCAGTCCGGCGATGAAGCTGTAACACTCCTTGGACAGCCCCTTCTCCCCGTCGGGATCGGCAAAGACGTTTTTGCCGTCCTTGAAGAGGGACATGTTGGTGTGCATGCCGGAGCCGCTGACACCGAAGATGGGCTTCGGCATGAAGGTGGCGTGGAGACCGTTCTTCTGGGCCAGGGTCTTGACGGTGAGCTTGAAGGTCATGATATTGTCGGCCGCCCGCAGCGCCTCGGCATACTTAAAGTCGATCTCATGCTGGCCGGCGGCCACCTCGTGATGGCTGGCCTCGATTTCAAACCCCATCTGTTCCAGAGCCAGGCAGATCTCCCGCCGAGTGCCCTCGCCGTGGTCCAGGGGACCCAGGTCAAAATAACCGGCCTCGTCATTGGTCTTGGTGGTGGGCTTGCCCTCCTCGTCGGTCTGAAAAAGGAAGAATTCCGCCTCCGGGCCCACGTTGAAGGTGTCGTAGCCCATGCTCTTGGCCTTGGCCAGAACCTTCTTTAAAACGCCCCGGGGGTCGCCCACAAAGGGGGTGCCGTCGGGATTGTACACGTCGCAGATGAGGCGGGCCACCTTGCCCTGCTGTGGCCGCCAGGGGAAGATGGTGAAGGAGTCCAAATCAGGATAGAGGTACTGATCGGACTCGTTGATGCGGACGAATCCCTCGATGGAGGAGCCGTCCAGCATGATCTGATTGTTTACAGCCTTCTCGATCTGGGAGGCGGTGATGGACACGTTCTTGAGCTGTCCGAAGATGTCGGTGAACTGCATGCGGACAAATTCGATCTCCTGCTCTCTCACGATCCGGATGATGTCTTCCTTGGTGTAAGCCATAATAAGGCTCCCCTTTCCACGTTAAAATCATAGCCGCCGGGGATAAATAAAAGAAGAAGGCGCTCCGCCCGCTGGGGTCGGAACGCCTTCGTTCTCAACTGATAAGCTGAGTATAAAGTTTTTGTTTCCCCTTGTCAAGAATTTTCCTCCGAAAAACGCATTTTTGTGGCATCTATCAAGGGTCACGCCCTGTAAAAGCCCCGGTTTTATGCAAGTTGGAAGCAAAAGAACTGCAAATGACCGTCCAAAGACCCGATTTGCATTTTTCCCGGTCCGAACCTTTCCTTTTTTTCATTTCCATGGTATGATAAAAAGTAAAATTTTGTACCGAAAGAGAGCGCGATTTCGTATGAGTGAGCACAGCCCGATCCATGCCCCCATCCCCGGCCTGGGCCTTCGCAGCCTCAAGACGGCCATTGCGGCCACTCTCACCGCACTGCTTTATGCCTTCCTGCCGGGACGCAACCCCACTTTTGCCTGCATCGGCGCTATTTTCGGCCTGGGCAGCGACATGGGGGATTCCTGGCGCAACGGTGGCAACCGTCTCATCGGCACCATCATCGGCGGCTTCCTGGGCATGGGCCTGTTTTGGACAGAGCACCTGATCTTCTCCGACGGGAATTACTATTTCCGTCTGCTCCTGCTCTTTCTGGGGGTCATCGTTCTGGTGTCCCTGTCCGTGGCCTTCCGCTGGCCCGGCGCAGTGCAGCCGGGCGGGGTAGTGCTGTGCATCATTCTCTTCAACACCCCTGTCAACCACATCGAATACGCCCTCAACCGCATGCTGGATACCGGGATCGGCGTACTGATCGCCCTGCTGGTGAATCTGCTGCTTCCCCGGCAGCGGCTGGAGAAGTGGCTGGGACTAGACCGGCGGCAGGAGACCGCCCCTTCAGAAAGGGGCTGACTGCGCCTGTCCCTGCGAAAGGAGGCAGTCGATGAACTGGAAATCACGCGCGTCGCAGCTCAAAATCGACATTCCCGCCATTTTTCTGGCCATGAAGGATCCGGAGACGCCGCCGGGTGCCAAGCTTCTGGCCGGACTGACCGTGGCTTATGCACTCTCTCCCGTGGACCTCATCCCGGACTTCATCCCCGTGCTGGGGTATCTGGACGACCTGCTTCTTCTCCCCGTTCTGGCGGCGGGTGCCATTGCCCTGATCCCAAAGCCGGTGATGGCCGACTGCCGGGCCAGGGCCGCCGGCATGTGGGCGGACGGAAAACCCAAAAAGTGGTATTTCGCCCTCCCGATCCTGGCCGTTTGGTTTTTACTGCTCATTTTTATTGGAAAGGCCGTCTTATTTTGACGGCATGGAGGAAACACATGACAAAAAAGGAAATCACCTATCCTGTGGAGGCTCCCGGCACTCTGCTGGAGTTTTTGCTGGCCCATGTCTCCGGCCAGTCCCGCAACAGCGTCAAGCACCTGCTCTCCCGTGGCCAGGTGCTGGTGGACAACCGCCCCCAGACCCGCTTCGACCGCGCCCTGACCCCCGGCCAGACCGTCACGGTCCTGCCCCAAGCCAAGGGGGCAGCCCTTCCCTTCCCCGTCCTCTATGAGGACGAC
Source organism: Pseudoflavonifractor sp. Marseille-P3106 (assembly GCA_900169975.1). Classification (GTDB taxonomy): domain Bacteria; phylum Bacillota; class Clostridia; order Oscillospirales; family Oscillospiraceae; genus Vermiculatibacterium. Next base: position 210,439 of record LT827126.1, on the reverse strand, counting down.
GGGCTTATCGCAATACAGAAGCCAGCAGGGCTTTTGTCTGTGGCCACAGAGACAGAAAAATACCGCACCGCCTACCGCATGGTCACCGACTATCTCCGGGCCCGGGACCCCCGCGCCCGGATCTTCATCGTCCACCGCCTGGACCGGGACACCTCGGGCGTCCTCCTCTTCGCCAAGAACGAGGAGCTCAAGCACCAGCTTCAGGACCGCTGGAACGCCCTGGTGAAAAAGCGGGGCTACTGGGCGGTGGCCGAGGGGGCCGGTCTGCCCGACAGCGGCGTCTGCCGCACCCAGCTCCAGGAGAACCGGGTCCACCGGGTGTACTCCGCCAGGGGAGACGACGGGAAAGAGGCGGTCACCCGCTACCACGTTCTGGCCCGCCGGAACGAGTATGCTCTGGCCGACGTGGAACTGGAAACCGGCCGGAAGAATCAGATCCGCGCCCACCTTTCCGAGCTGGGCCACCCCGTGGCAGGCGACAAGAAGTACGGCGCGGCCTCCGATCCCATGGGCCGTCTGGCGCTCCACGCCTATGTCCTCTCCCTCACCGATCCCAGGAACGGGAAGCTGCTCACCCTTTCCTCCCCACCTCCCGAGTGGTTCCGCCGGATGTTCCCGGGTCGGGCCTGGAAGAACGCATGATTTTTTCAAACTTACCATTCTGTTTTTTGCTGGCTTTTCCTTTTTTGTGTGCTATAATGTTTCCTATCGAAGAACGGAAACGGAGGGTCTTTCCATGACAGATCTTCACTACTTACAGCTGCTCTCCCGGAGCTACCCCACCGCGCTGGCCGCCTCTGCGGAGATCATCAACCTCAATGCCATCTGCTGCCTGCCCAAGGGGACAGAGTATTTCTTCAGCGACCTCCACGGGGAGTACGACGCCTTCAGCTACCTGCTCTCCAGTGCCTCCGGCATCCTGCGGGACAAGATCGAGGATCTGTTCTCCCGCTCGGTGTCGGAAAAGGAGCGGGAGGAGCTGGCCATGCTCATTTACAGCCCTGCGGACACCCTGGCCCGGTTCCGAAGCGAGATGAGCCCGGATGCCTACGACAACTGGTGCCGCATTGCCATCTACCGGCTGGTGCAGGTGTGCAAGGTGGTCTCCTCCAAGTATACCCGCTCCAAGGTGCGCAAAAAGATCCCGGGCAACTTCTCCTACGTCATCGACGAGCTGCTCCACGCCGACACCGAGGAGAACAAGGAGCGCTATTACGAGGAGATCATCCGCTCCATCGTCTCCACCGGAACCTCGGACGCCTTCATCACCCAGTTCTGTGCCCTCATTCAGGAGTGCAGCGTGGACATGCTCCACATCCTGGGCGACATCTTTGACCGCGGCCCCCACGCCGACCGCATTCTCGATGAGCTGCGCCGGTTCCACGACGTGGACATCCAGTGGGGCAACCACGACATCGCCTGGATGGGCGCCTACTTGGGCAACCAGGTCTGTGTGGCCAGTGTCCTGCGCCGGGGGGTCAGCTACAACAACTTCGATCTTTTGGAGGACGGCTACGGCATCAATCTGCGTCCCCTGTCCATGTTCGCCGCCGCCGTGTACGGAGCCGACCCCTGCACTCGCTTCGCCCCCCATGTGCTGGACGAAAACATCTACGATCCCGTGGACACCGAGCTGGCGTCCAAGATGCACAAGGCCATGGCGGTCATTGAGATGAAGCTGGAGGGGCAGCTCCTCCGCCGACACCCCGAGTACGAGATGGATGACCGCATCCTCCTGCCCAGGATCAACTTCGACGAGTGGACGGTAGAGGTGGACGGAAAGAGCTACGCCATGCTGGACCAGTCCTTCCCCACCATCGACCCCGCCGACCCCCTGGCCCTGACTCCGGGGGAGCAGGAGCTCATCGATCAGCTCACCGCCTCCTTCCGCCACAGCAACCTGCTGCGCAAGCACATGCGGTTCCTGCTGAGCAAGGGCAGCATGTATAAGGTGGTCAACGGCAATCTCCTCTACCACGGCTGTATCCCCATGAAGCCGGACGGCTCTTTCGACGAAGTGCCGGTGGACGGCCGGGCCGTCAAAGGCAAGGAATATCTGGACGTTCTCAGCGCCAAGGTGCGCCTGGCCTTCTATGGGGAGAAGGACACCCCGGAGCACCGGGACGCGGTGGACCTGTTCTGGTACCTCTGGGCGGGACCCCGCTCCCCCCTCTTCGGCAAGAGCAAGATCTCGGCCTTCGAGCGTTACTTCATCGCCGAGCCGGAGACTCATGTGGAGATCTACAACCCCTATTACACCCTGGTGGATCACCGGGAGGTCTGCGAGATGATCCTCCGGGAGTTCGGCCTGAGCGCGGCCCACTCCCACATCGTCAACGGCCATGTGCCAGTGAAGGAGCGGGAGGGGGAAAGCCCCATCCGGGGCGGCGGGCTGCTCTTCGTCATCGACGGCGGCATCTCCAAGGCCTACCAGCGCCAGACCGGATTCGGGGGCTACACCCTCATCTACAACTCCCACCATCTGGCCCTGGCCCAGCACAAGCCCTATAATCTTATCAAAAACAACCCCCGGAACAGCGCGCCCAAGGTGCGCATCGTAGAGGCTATGCCAAAGCGGGTCCTGGTGGGCGACACCGACACCGGCGCCCGCCTCCGGGAGCAGATCCGCTGTCTTCAGGACCTGCTCTCCGCCTATCGGGACGGCACCATCAAGGAACAGGGCGAATAAAAACACAGAGGCGGCGAACGCACGGGTTTGCCGCCTCTTTTGCGTTATTCACAAAAAGTTTACGTTACATTTATATAACATTACCAAAACCCTCTTGCATTCCTTGAAAAAAGGGACTATACTGAAGTCACTTCAAAAGGAAAGGGGGCTGTGCATAGAATGAAATACGAGAACACCCACCGCGTGGGTGATGTAGACGATCTGATCTTCTCCGGCAAGACGGTCATCCCCAGCGAGCGGTAAAAAAGAAAACAATCCACGGCAAAGAAGCGACCACACCTTGGTGCCGGGTGTGGCTTTTTTGTACCTTTTTAAGCGACGGGTTATTTTGTCCCGCCGTGTTTTTTCGCGTTTTTTCAGAAAATCGTTCGGCTTTTGCATGGATTCTTCCGCCCGAACGTGGTATCCTTTTCTCAGAGGCGAAAAGGAGGCCGGGGCGATGCAGAAGAAAAAAATGATTTGGGCGGTGACGCTGGCGGGTACCCTGGCGCTGCTGGCCGGCCTGGCGCTGCTCCTGGGCTCCACCGGCTTTTTTGAGGCCGCCCGCTCCCAGGAGGGGCTCCGCCGCTATATTGAGCGCTACACACCTCACTCCCACCTGGTTTTTTTCGCGCTCCAGCTCTCCTCCGTCATTTTGGCTCCCATCCCCAGCAATGTAATTGCGGCGGTGGGCGGGCTCCTCTTTGGCACCCTTCCGGCATTTTTTCTCACCGCCGGGGCCGTGCTGCTGGGCTCGGCCATCGTCTTTGCCCTGGGCCGCGCTCTGGGCCGCCCCTTCGCCGAGCGCTTTATCAGCCGGGGCAGGCTGGAAAAATATGCGGAGGTCATCCGCCGGAAGCGGAACACCTTTTTCTTTTTGGCCTTTCTCTTCCCCTTTTTTCCCGATGACCTGCTGTGCATCGCGGCGGGGCTGACCGACATCCCCTTCTCTCAGTTCTTCCTGCTGGCAGCCTTGGCCCGGCCCTGGGGACTCCTGGCGGCCTCGGCCTTGGGCGGCTCCGCCCTCAGCATTCCCGTCTGGGGCATGGTCCTTTTGGGGGCGGCCGCTCTGGCGCTCTTCCTCGTGGCCCTCAAATACGGGGACCGGTTCGAAGCCGCCCTCATGGACCGGCTCAAAAAAGAGAAGTAGGGTCGTCCGACTGCGGCCCCTGCTCCAGAATGACCGGCCCGGAGGTGTAGTCCAACCCTCCGGGCCGCACTGTTTCAAAGCACAGTCCGTAGAGGTCGGTCCCCCGGCGCTCCAGGGCAAAAAGCCGCTGGGCCTCCGGCGGGAATTCGCTGATGTGGGCGGGTTTGGTCAGGATGGGCAGCGCGGCGCGGGACTTCATCTCCCGGAGGAGGGCCATCCCCCGGCCGTTCGTCCCCAGCACCCGCAGGTACTCCGGGCGGGCGGGCCGGTCGGCCGCCGTCAGACCCAGAAATGCCCAGATGGCCAGTCGCCGGAGCCGTGCATGAACATAGCGGCGGGTCTTGGCCAGGCGGTAGAACTCCTCCAGACTCTCCGCCTCCCCCGCCGCCCGGACCAGGCGGGCGGGCAGCCCCTCTTTAACGCCGCTGTCGGGCAAGGCGGCAAAGTCTGCCTCTCCCATGGTCCGCAACCGGGCAAGGACCGCCCGCTGGATCCGGCTGCGATCCGCGATCCCCACCGCCTTCAGTGTCTCGGGCGCGCCGGCGGGCATCCAGGGAACCATCTCATCCCACTTCCCCTTCTTGGCCAGCTCCCGCAGCGCAGAGGCAGAGGCGAAACCGCCTGCAGGAGAGTCGCTGTCATGGGAAACACCTTCCCGGACAATCGCCAGTGCGCCCAGTCGTCCTCCTGTTGCCCGGAGATATTCCACCCCCAGGCTGTCGTTGGGCCCCCGCAGCAGCTCCGCCCGCTTCCCCACGCATTTTACCAGGGCACGCTGCCTCGCCTCCGCAAAGGAAATTCCCTTGTCTAACTCTGCCCGAAGGGCGTTTCGGTATGCTTCGCTCTCCAGTCCGGCCGCCAGTACCCGCAGGGAGGCCAGATCTCCGCTCTCACTGCCGAAGGAGATGGTATCCACCACCCCGGTGGCCTCCAACACGGCCACAGCTCCCCGGGCGAAGCCCTCCGCCGAGGAGATGGCCCAGGGCAGGGGAAGCTCCAGCACCAGGTCGGCCCCGCCCTCCAGCGCCAGCCCGGCCCGGGTCCACTTGTCCGCCAGGGCGCACTCTCCCCGCTGCACCCAGCTTCCGCTCATGACGCACACCACCGGTTTGTCCTCTCCCAGCAGTGCCCTGGTCTGTGCAATATGATGGGCGTGTCCCAGGTGGAATGGGTTGTATTCGGCGGTAATTCCAACGGCTTTCATAAGATTCCTCCAAAACTTCCCCTGGTTTTTGTTTTCTTTTCCCAAGAAAAATGAGTTGTTCTTTTCCGAAAAAAGTTATACAATAAAACTAATGGGTTTTCCCCACTATCTGGTTAAAAATTTAACACGTTTTCTGCTCAATGACAAGCTATCCGCAACATTTTTATTTGAAGGAGAGACCAACCAATGAAAATCCTTGTGATCAATGCCGGCAGCTCTTCCCTGAAGTATCAGCTCATGGACTCCGTCAGCCATGACGTGCTGGCCAAGGGTCTGTGCGAGCGAATCGGTATTGATGGCCGTCTGACCCACAAAGTCCCCGCCAAGGACGCTAAGTATGAGTTCAACATTGCCATGCCCACTCACTCCGAGGCCATCCAGTCCGTGCTGGACGCCCTGGTTTCCCCCGAGCACGGCGTGATCGCAGACGTCAAGGAGATCGATGCAGTGGGTCACCGGGTGGTCCACGGCGGCGAGGCCTTTGCCCAGTCCGTGCTCATCACCGACGACGTGATGAAGGCCATCGAGGACTGCATCCCCCTGGCACCTCTCCACAATCCCGCTAATATCACCGGCATCCGGGCCTGCCAGAAGGTCATGGGCAACGTGCCCATGGTCGCCGTGTTCGACACCGCCTTCCATCAGACCATGCCCGAAAAGGCCTATCTCTATGCGCTGCCCTACGAGTACTACGAGAATGACAAGGTCCGCCGCTACGGCTTCCACGGCACCTCTCACCGCTATGTCTCCGCCCGGGCCGCCGCCATGCTGGGCAGGGACGCCAAGGAGCTGAAGATCATCACCTGCCACCTGGGCAACGGCTCCTCCGTCTCCGCTGTGGACTGCGGCAAGAGCGTGGACACCTCCATGGGCTTCACTCCCCTGGCCGGTCTGCCCATGGGCACCCGCTCCGGCGATCTGGACGCCGGGATCCTGGAATACCTGATGACCAAGTACGACATGGACATCAAGGAGATGCTGAACATCCTCAACAAGAAGTCCGGCGTGCTGGGCATCTCCGGCGTCAGCTCTGACTTCCGCGACCTGGAGGATGCCGCCAAGGAGGGCAACCACCGCGCCGAGCTGGCTCTGGAGTCCTTCCAGTACAACGTCAAGAAGCTCATCGGCGCCTATGCCGCCGCCATGGGCGGCGTGGATGCCATCGTCTTTACCGCCGGTGTGGGCGAGAACGACATGGGCACCCGGATGGCCGTGGCCTCCGGCCTGGAGTTCATGGGCGTGAAAATGGACGCTCAGGCCAACAGCACCCGGGGCAAGGAGGCCGTCATCTCCGCGTCCGACTCCAAGGTGAAGGTCCTCCTCATCCCCACCGACGAGGAGCTGATGATCGCAACCGACACCGCCGAAATCGTGGGCAGCTTGTAAATCTCACATCCTGCTGATCAGGGGGGCGCGCGGCTGAGCTGCGCGCCCCCCTTTTTTTTCTGTGCAGAGTCTCCGATCAAAGAGGGCGTCATCGTTTTGAAGCGATGACGCCCTCTTTGATTCAGTCACGTGTGTGCTGCGCGTTTCCATTGCACCCTGGGCCAGCATGGCGTTGACCGTCCCCAACCGGCTTCGCCGGCCGGGGACCGCTTTCCTTTTTCATGCTCGCTCGGCACAAAACCTCCCCCTGCGGCGAGATTCCCAGCGCAGGGCGCCGCCCCATCCGCAATGGGCCCAGCCTAGGGCTTGTTTGAAAAAAGGCGGAGATTGTGCTAAAGCAACAAAATAGCGATGGAGGCAAGATACACAAAGGCCAGGAAGGAAGCATCCGATTTGTCATATCGGGTGGCGATTCTGCGAAACCACTTGATTTTCTGGAAAAAACACTCCACCAGATGGCGCTCTTTATACAGATGCCAGTCAACCGGCCAGGGATCGGAAACGTTACTTTGCGGCGGGATCACATAGCTGGCCCTGTGCGCTGAGATATATTCCCGAATCGTCCGGGCACCATAGGCCCGGTCTGCCAGCACGGCACTCCCGCCGATTCTGACCTTTTTCAGCCGTTCAACAGCGTGAGCCGAATCGTGGTCATTTCCAGCGGAGAGGAGGAACTCCACCGGGTTTCCCAAACCGTCCACGACAGCGCGGAGCTTTGTGTTTAACCCGCCTCTGGTACGGCCAACCGCCTTATCCGCCGTTTTTTCCCCGCCATTTGCGCTTTCATGCACCTTTACGCAAGTGGAGTCTATGCTCAGGTTCTCCATATCCGCGTCCGCAGACAGTGTATGGAATACCGCTTCCAGAGTGCCGTCATCCCGCCATTTGGCGAATCGGGCGTATATAGACTGCCAGGGCCATAGGTCTCCGGCAGCTCACGCCACTGCGCACCGCTCCGGACGATCCAGAGCATCCCGTTGAGCATGGTCCGGTTATCCGGCCCCGCTTTCCCGTTTCTTCCGGTGGCAGCAGCGGCTTGATTCGTTCCCATTGTTCTTTTGTTAACTCATATCGTTTCATGCTCGTAGCTTCGCATAACTTGGTTTCTTCTGCAACTTTTATTTTTCAAATAAGGCCTAACCCCTCCTGACAAGCAGTTTTCCGTGGCAAGAAAAATCTTGCCACGGAAAACTGCTATGAAGCTTCTTAGAAGTATACGTCTGTGGTGTTTCTTAGCCTACATCCACCGTAAGTCGTACGTTTTGCAGACCGGAGCCTTGGTGGCTTATGAATAGATTGTATTCATGGGTAGGGTCAACGTTAAAAGACTTTGAGACAGGAGCAGTGCTGTTATAGGCCAGCGAGAAATAATCGGAAATCAACTGCTCATCTTTGTCATAAATCGAAACGTTCACATCCGATTTGCTCGGATCCTGTGAATCGGTGAAAGTAACTGTGACTACACCAGTTTCATCACTTTCAAATGCCAGTCCAGTAACCAAGGTGGTATTGCTTGTACCCGGATAAGGATTAGCAGGGACACCCCTCACCCATCCGCTAAAAACATTTCTGTCAGCGGTTGCCAGCATAGAGATAGGACTCTGAGGATACCGATGATACTCGGTTCCAGGAATACACATAGACGTATCGACCTGGCTCCAATCAATACCAAAATAATAGGGGTCATCCTCAAGAGATGCGGCACTAGCGGAAACGGCCAGAGAAAGCATCATGCAGACGGCGCACAGGACACTCAGGAGCTTTTTGAACTTTTTCATTGTGATATCTCCTTATTCTCGTTTGGGAAATGAATCCTCATGGATGAACGGTACTGGGATACTTGTGCTACGGAGTTTGATTTGCTGAATTTTCTGACGGCCTCACCGCTTTTTAGTCTATAGGGAAAGCCGCGAACCGTCAAATTTCTACCCCATTGGACTCCCCTCCGATCCTCACCGCCCGTCGGCAGGCCATTGGCGTATTTGTGTCCCAAGCTGGGACAGAACTTGAAGCGCCCTATTTATGCTCTCATTCGATAAAACGATTTTCTGCGAAAAGTTTAACGGGCTTTTTCAAAAGATCTTATTTAGTCCTTGTTTGAAAAGAGATAGAGAATGTGCTAAAGCAACAAAATAGCGATGGAGACAAGATAAACGAAGGCGAGAAAGGAAGCATTGTGCAACTTTTATTTTTCAAACAAGGCCTAGCCGGCTTTCCCTTACATCACGCCCTGGGCCAGCATGGCGTCGGCCACTTTCAGGAAGCCGGCAATGTTGGCGCCCGCCACCAGGTTGCCCTTCATGCCGTATTTCTCAGCAGCCTGGGAGGCGTTTTGGTAGATGCTCACCATGATTCCGTGAAGCTTCTCATCCACCTCGTCAAAGGTCCAGGACAGCCGCAGGGAGTTCTGGCTCATCTCCAGACCGGAGGTGGCCACGCCGCCGGCATTGGCCGCCTTGGCAGGGGCAAACAGCACGCCTGCCTTCTGGAATACCGCCACAGCCTCGGGAGTGGAGGGCATGTTGGCACCCTCGGACACGGCGATGCAGCCGTTGGCCACCAGAGCCTTGGCCCCAGCCTCGTCCAGCTCGTTCTGGGTGGCGCAGGGCAGCGCCACATCGCAGGGCACTGTCCAAATGCCGCGGCAGCCCTCCACGTACTTCGCAGTGGGCACATAGTCCAGATAAGTCTTGATCCGGGCCCGCTTGACCTCTTTGATCTCCTGCATGACCTTGTAGTCGATGCCGTTTTCATCCACGATATAGCCGCTGGAATCGCTCATGGCCACCACAGTGGCACCTAGCTGGGCAGCCTTCTGGTTGGCGTAAATGGCCACGTTTCCGGAGCCGGAGACGACCACCCGCTTGCCCTGGAAGGACTGACCTGCACCCTTGAGCATTTCCTGGGTGAAGTAGCATACGCCGTAGCCGGTGGCCTCGGTACGGGCCAGAGAGCCGCCAAAGGTGAGGCCCTTGCCGGTGAGCACGCCGGTGAACTCGTTGCGGATGCGCTTGTACTGGCCGAACAGGTAGCCGATCTCCCGGCCGCCCACGCCGATGTCGCCGGCGGGCACGTCGGTGTCGGGACCGATGTGGCGCTGAAGCTCGGTCATGAACGCTTGGCAGAAACGCATGATCTCCCCGTCGGACTTGCCCTTGGGATCAAAGTCGCTGCCGCCCTTGCCGCCGCCCATGGGCAGCGTGGTCAGGGCGTTTTTGAAGGTCTGCTCAAAACCAAGGAATTTGATGATGGACAGGTTCACGCTGGGGTGGAACCGCAGGCCGCCCTTATAGGGGCCGATGGCGGAGTTGAATTCCACCCGATAGCCCCGGTTGACCTGCACCTTTCCGCTGTCGTCCACCCAGGATACCCGGAACTGAACGGTACGTTCAGGCTCTACCAGCCGCTCGACGATCCCGCTCCGCTCCAGCTCGGGACGGCACGCTACTACCGGCTCCAGAGACTCCAGTACCTCCAGAACGGCCTGGAGAAACTCCGGCTCATGGGCGCTCTTTTTTTCCAGCGCCTCATAGACGCCTTTCAGGTACGCGCTGTTCAATGCCATATGGACCAAACTCCTTTGCTTGGGACGGGTCCCGTGTTCCGGCCCGCCAAATTTTGACCTCTCGGCCTCTCCCTTGAGATTGAATTTATTATACACTTCGATTCGCTAAAGCACAATAAAAAAATGAAATTTTCAAATCCAAAACTTTCAAAAAAAACACCCCGGCGGTTTCCCGTCGGGGTGTGATGGACCGTGCAGGTCACTTGTGCTTTTTCTCCAGGGTCTCCTCCCACAGCCGGTCAGCCGAGGGCTTCCAGTTGGCGGCATACTGCACGCACTTTTCGCACAGGTGCTCAGCAGACTCAGGGGACTGGAGATCGGTGGAATGGGCGCCTGTGGCCTTGACCAGCTCCTGCAGACGCTCCGGGTTTTCCAGCATCGGGCAGGGGCGGAGCATGTTGTCGTTGAAGGGCTGGTTGTCATGATAGGCCTGGAAGAGGGGGCTCTTCAGCGCTTCCATAAGGGTACAGTCATGGATATTGCAGTTGGAGTAGTGAATGAACACGCAGGGGTCCACGTCGCCGTTGGCGTTGATGTGCAGGTAGTGACGTCCTCCGGCGATGCATCCGCCGATGTATTCGGCATCGTTCTGGAAGTCCAGGGAGAAGATGGCCTTGGTCTCTCGGAACCCGCGGATCCGGCGGTAGACTGTCTCCCGCTGCTCGGGGGTGGGCATCAGTGCGGGAACGGCGTCGTTCCCAACGGGCATGTAGTGGAAGAACCACACGAAGAGAGCGCCCAGGTCGATCATGTGGTCAAAGAACTTCTCGCTGCTGATGTCGTTGTAGTTGACGCTGGTGTAGCAGGCAGAGATCCCGAAGGGGAGGTTATGCTCCTTCAAAAGCGCCATGGCGTGGGTGACCTTTTCATAGACTCCGGGGCCGCGGCGGCTGTCGTTGGCCTCCTCAAAGCCCTCCAGGGAAATGGCGGGGATGAAGTTCTTCACCCGCAGCATCTCACGGCAGAAATCCTCGTCGATGAGGGTGGCATTGGTGAAGGAGAGAAACTCGCAGTCGGGGTGCATTTCGCACAGCTTCATGAGATCGGCCTTGCGCACCAGCGGCTCGCCGCCGGTGTATATGTACATGTAAATGCCAAGCTCCTTGCCCTGACGGATGATGGAGTCGATGTCCTCCAGCGTCAGGTTCAGCTTGTTGCCGTATTCGGCGGCCCAGCAGCCGGTGCAGTGGAGGTTGCAGGCGGAGGTGGGATCCAGCAGGACGGCCCAGGGCACGTTGCAGTTCTCCCTCTTTGCAATGTCTTCCTGAATGGCGCTGCCGTTCAGGCTGGCGTTAACAATAAAATTGCGGAAAAAGACGTCACGGACTCCGGGATCCAACTCATAGACCCGCTCAATGAGCTGCCACCAGTTTCCTTTTTCCCGAATGGCGTTTCGAATGGCGCTCCGCTGCCCTTCATACCACCCGTCAGGGGAAAAACGATCGACCAAATCCATCAGTTTTGGAATGTTTTGTTCCGGGTCCTTCGACAGATAGCTCAGAGCGGTATTGACGGCTGCCGCCATCGCAGCCCTCTTTGCCTTGTCCATAGCTCCCATGAAAATCAACTCCATTCTTTTAGCTTGTACATCTCTTTTGGAATTTTATGTATTTTATCCCATGTTGATAACCTTGCTACACAATTATTATAATACTATATTTGCAGAAAATCAACACGTGTAGTTTAATTTTGTCGAAATTTTTCCCTCACGTTGTGAGAGCGGCAAAACTGTGGTACAATGACCAAATAACCAGTCCGACTTTTTCTTCCAGTTTCTGAAAGTGCGGTGATCCTGTTGATCAAAATCCAAAATATCTCCCTTTCGCTTGACAGCGCCGGGGAGGATCTGTGCAAGAAGGCCGCGAAGGCGCTGGGTGTCTCGCCCGACGCCCTGGGGCCGGTGCGGCTGCTCCGCCGCTCGGTGGACGCCAGAAAGAAAAGCGACGTCCGCTATATCTGCACGGTGGTGGCGGAGGCGGAGGACGAGGCCCGTCTGGTTCAGCGGGCCCACAGTCCCAACGTGACCCTCTGGATGCCGGAGCCCTATCGATTCCCCGCAGCGGGGCGGACCTCTCCCCTGCGGCCCGTGGTGGTGGGCATGGGCCCGGCTGGGCTTTTTGCCGCCCTCCTGCTGGCCCGGAACGGAATTCCATCCACCGTTCTGGAACGGGGCCGGGCCGTGGAGGAGCGGACGGCAGACGTGGAGCGTTTCTGGTCCGGAGGGGCTTTGGACGAGGGCTCCAACGTCCAGTTCGGGGAGGGGGGCGCGGGAACCTTCTCAGACGGAAAACTGAACACCGGTACACACGACCCACGAATTTCCGCCGTGCTGGAGGAATTTGTCCGCCACGGTGCGCCGGAGGACATTCTCTGGCAGCAAAAGCCCCACGTGGGCACCGACCTCCTCCGACAGGTGGTCAAAAGCATCCGGGAGGAGCTGCTGGCCCTGGGCTGCGACATCCGCTTCGGCCACCGGCTGACCGGTCTGACCATAGGCCCCGGCGGGCTGCGGTCCATCCGGGCGGAGGCCGGTGCGGAGCGCTATGAACTGGACTGCGACGCGCTGGTGCTGGCCCCGGGCCACTCCGCCCGGGACACCTTCCGGATGCTGCGGGACGCCGGGATCCCCATGGAGGCCAAGCCCTTCGCCATCGGCTGCCGCATCGAGCACAGGCAGACCGCCGTCTCCGAGGCCCAGTTCGGCCCCGCCTGGGAAAAGCTTCCCCCCGCCGACTACAAGCTGGCCTGCCACCTGCCCGGCGGCCGCTCGGCCTTCACCTTCTGCGTCTGCCCCGGCGGGCAGGTGGTAGCCGCCGCCTCGGAGGCAGGCGGGGTGGTCACCAACGGCATGAGCCTGCGGGCCCGGGACGGCGCGAACATCAACGGCGGCTTCCTGGTGGGGGTCTCCCCCGCCGACTTCGGTCCCGGCGTTCTGGACGGTGTGGCCTTCCAGGAGCAGTGGGAGCGCGCTGCCTTCGCCGCCGGGGGCGGCACCTACCGGGCTCCGGCCCAGAATGTGGGAGATTTCCTTTCCGGGCGGCCCTCCGTCCGCCTGTCCGGACTCTCCCCCACCTACCGCCCCGGCGTGACCCCGGGCAGTCTGGATCGCTGCCTTCCCCCCGCCGTCACGGACACCCTTCGGGCGGCGATTTCCCTCTTTGACCGGAAACTCCGCGGCTTTGCAGATCCATCCGCCCTGCTCACCGGCGTGGAGACCCGCTCTTCCTCCCCTGTCCGCATCCTGCGGGATCTCACCTTCCAGTCCCCTGTCCGGGGCATTTTCCCCTGTGGGGAGGGCGCCGGCTACGCCGGCGGCATCACCTCCGCCGCCGTGGACGGCATCCGGGTCGCGGAGGCGGTTGCCGCCGGTTCCCCAGACGCTCTTGCCGTATAAAAATTTCTCCCGCTCCAAACCCTAGGAGCGGGAGAAGATTTTCCTGTCTTTTCTTCTCCGGTTGTGTTATCTTGTTCTTTACATGCTTTGCTGTCGAAGCATGTCGGATCAGGAGGAAGGAAGAGTCAGCATGGGCAGAAAACAGTATGAACGAGGCATTTCTTACGATGATGAGCGGCAGCTCTATTATCTTTATATAGACCTGGGACGAGATGAGAACGGGGACCGCCAGCGCCGCTACCGCACCTTTCGCACGCTGGCCGAGGCCCGCAAGGTACAGAAGGACATTCTGGCCCAAAAGACCCGGGCCACGCTTCTGGTCCCATCTGACCTGACGCTGGACCAGTGGCTGGGGCGCTGGATGGACGAGATCGTCATCCCAAACCGGGCGGAGACCACTGCCTACGGCTATCAGAGGATCATCCAAAATCACATCTCCCCGGCGCTGGGGAGCATCCCGCTGCAAAAGCTGTCTCCCAGGGACCTGCAGCACTATTACGCCGAGTTGCTCCGCACCACTGGGCTCAGCGCCAACACGGTCCGCCGCCATCACGACCTGCTGTCCGCCGCCCTCCACGCCGCACAGAGGCTGGATCTTATCCTCCGCTCTCCCACGGAGCGGGTGGAGCCGCCCCGGGTCGTACACAAGGAGACCCGTTATTACACCTCGGACACGCTCAAACGCCTGTACGAGTTGGCTGAGGGGAGCCATCTGGAAGTGGCGATCCATCTGGCCGGAAGCCTGGGCCTCCGCCGGGAGGAAATCTGCGGGCTCCGCTGGGAAAACGTGGACTTTCAGCTCCACAAGCTCCACATCTGTACCGCCCGAACCACCGCCGGGGGCCGTATCATCGAAAAGGAGACCAAAAACCGCTCTTCCACCCGGACGCTCCACATGGAGGAGGCCATCGAAGGGCTGCTCCGGCGCGAGGCCCGCCGCCAGCAGGACCGAAAACAGTTTCTGGGGGCCGCCTGGCCGGACAGCGGCCTGGTGCTGGTGGACGAGAGCGGGGTCCCAGTCTCCCCCAACGTCCTCTCCGTATCCTTCACCCGCTTCATCCGCGCCAACGGCCTGCCCCCGATCACGCTCCACGGTCTGCGCCACACCTTCGCCACCGTGGCCTCCGCCCAAGGCGCGCCTCTCTTCGACATCGGCAAGGCGCTGGGCCACTCCACCCCCGCCACCACCGGTCGAATCTACACTCACCTCTCCGACCAGCTCCACAGGGACACCCTGGACCGGGTTGCCGCCGCCCTCAAATAGAAAAGGAAGCGCCCCGCTGCGGGGCGCTTCCTTTTTCATCATGGATTCAGATCTCTTTCTTCCAGAGGCCGTGGAGATTGCAGAACGCATAGGCTGCCGCCGGATTCTCGCCGGGGGCCAGGGTGAAAACGGCGTGGGGAGCCTCGCCGGGGTTCAGCGCCTTCTTCTGGAAGCCGTGCTTCGTCTCCAGCACGATCCACTCGATAAAGTGCTCGGGGATCATGGGGTGCTCCACCGCACCCACCTTGACGGTGACCTGGCTGCCGGATATCTCCGCCACGGGCACATGCTTCTCCAAAGAGGCATCCACGGTGCCGGGGATCAGCTCCTTCATGGGTTCTCCGCAGCAGACCACAGGTACTCCCGCGTCCCGGAAATAGGTGATGATATTGCCGCAGTGGGCGCAAATGTAGAACTTCATACCGATTCCTCTCTTCTGATTTAGATTAAGACCGGTCCGTCAAGGGCCGATACTCCTGATGGCTGCCCACATACTGATAGGCGGGGCGGATGATCTTGCTCATGTTGATGAGCTCCTCGACGCGGTGGGCGCTCCAGCCGGCAATGCGGGCAATGGCAAAGATGGGGGTGTACAGCTCCAAAGGAAGATCCAGCATGTGATAGACGAATCCGGAGTAGAAGTCCACGTTGGCGGATACGCCTTTGTAGATCTTCCGCTCCCCCGAGATGACCTCCGGCCCCAGCCGCTCCACCAGAGAGTAGAGCTTGTACTCCTTCTCCCGCCCCTTTTCGGAGGAGAGCTTCTCCACGAAAGAGCGCAGTACGTTGGCCCGGGGATCAGACAGGGAATAGACGGCGTGTCCCATACCGTAAATGAGACCGGACCTGTCAAAGGCCTTTTTGTCCAGCAGAGCCTGGAGGTAGGCTCGCACCTCATCCTCGTCCTCCCAGTCCGCCACCTGGCGCTTCAGATCCTCAAACATCCGCACGACCTTGATGTTGGCGCCGCCGTGGCGGGGACCCTTCAGGGAGGCCAGCGCAGCCGCCATGCAGGAATAGGTGTCCGTCCCGGAAGAGGTCACCACATGGGTGGTAAAGGTGGAGTTGTTGCCGCCGCCGTGTTCGGCGTGGAGGATCAGACAGATGTCCAGCACATGGGCTTCCCAGTAGCTGTACTGAGAGTCTGGCCGAAGTAGGTGCAAAATATTCTCCGCCGTGGACAATTCCGGCCGGGGCGCGTGGATGAAGAGGCTGTTGCCTTCCTTATAATGGTAGGCCTGATAGCCATATACCGACAGCAGCGGAAAGACCGAGATCATCTGCAGGCACTGGCGCATGACGTTGGGCAGGCTGATGTCGTCGGCCCGGCGGTCGTAGGCGGCCAGATTGAGCACGCTGCGGGCCAGAGAATTCATAATATCGTGGCTGGGCGCTTTCAGCACAACGTCCCGCACAAAATTGTTGGGCAAAGAGCGGTAATATCCCAGCAGCCGGCGGAACTCCTCCAGTTGTCCACTGTCCGGCAGGTGTCCCAGAAGAAGCAGATAGGCGGTCTCCTCAAAGCCGAACCGGCCCTCCCGCAGGGTGCCCGCCACCAGATCCTCCACGTCCACCCCGCGGAAATAGAGCTTTCCCTCACAGGGCACCTCCGTGCCGTCAGGGAGCTTGTCCTTGGCGTGGATGTCAGAGATCTCGGTCAGCCCGGCCAAAACGCCCTTGCCGTTGAGATCCCGAAGCCCACGCTTCACATCGTATTTGGTATAGTCGCCGGCATTGATGCGGCTGTTTCGTCTGGCTTCTGCGGCAATGGCCCGCACCTCGGGGGTCAAATCGCAGTAATTGGGATTACTTGCCATCTTATGCCTCCTTTTCCCATGTTTCTTCTCATGTAAACAAATTTAAAATATCATAAAAATGTTTCTAATTTATGAATATTTTGTCGTCATCCTTGTGTTTCGAAAGGCGAAATGTGTCAAGATTTCGTGAAGATCTTCCATTTTCACCCTTTTGTGCAGAAAAGGCGCGCCATTCGCTCTTTTTGCGAACAGCACGCCATTTTCAACGGTTTTGTATCTCGCCCTACGACAGCAGCAGCTTGTCGTCGGCCTCGTCGGAGCCGCTGGCCTTGCTGAACAGCTCCAGCAGACCCTCCACGGTGAGCTTTTTCTTCTCCTCGCCGGAGACGTCGACGGCAATGCGGCCTTCAAACATCATAATGAGCCGGTTTCCGTGGGCGATGGCATCCCGCATGTTGTGGGTGATCATGAGGGTGGTGAGTTTGTCCCGCCGGACGATGGTCTCGGTGGTCTCCAGCACCTTGGCCGCCGTTTTGGGGTCCAGCGCGGCGGTGTGCTCGTCCAACAGCAGTAGCTTGGGTTTCCGGAGGGTGGCCATCAGCAGGGTCAGCGCCTGCCGCTGCCCACCCGAGAGCAGTCCCACCTTGGAGGTCATCCGCTCCTCCAGGCCCAGCCCCAGTGTGCCCAGCAGGGTGTGATACTCCTCCCGCTCGGCCTTGGTGATGCTCCAGCCAAGCCCCCGTTTCTGTCCCCGGCGGGCGGCCAGAGCCAGGTTCTCCTCAATCTGCATGGAGGCGGCGGTACCCATCATAGGGTCCTGAAAAACACGGCCGATGTAGGGGGCCCGCCTGTGCTCAGGCAGCCTGGTCACATCGGTGCCGCCGATGGTGATGGTGCCCTGATCCACAGGGTAAACTCCGGCCACTGCGTTCATCAGAGTTGACTTGCCCGCTCCGTTGCCGCCGATGACGGTGACGAAATCCCCGTCGGCCAGTGTGAGGCTCACCCCCTGCAGAGCCACTTTTTCATTGGTGGTGCCCGCGTTGAAGGTTTTCCAGATATCTTTGATCTCAAGCATGATCGGCCGCCTCCTTCCGCACGGGTTTGGAGAAGTATTTGCCCTTCCAGTACGGCACCGCCAGGAACACGGCCACCACCAGGGCGGTGAGGAGCTTCAGATCGTCGGTGTTCAGGCCCAGGCGCAGCACCACTTGGATGACGATGTAGTAGATAATGGCACCCACGGATACGGCAGCCAGCTTCAGGGCGAAGTTGCGGAACACCTTGCCCAGGACCACCTCGCCGATGATGACGGCGGCCAGGCCGATGACGATGGCGCCCCGTCCGCTGCTGACGTCGGCCGTGCCGTTATACTGGGCCAGCAGAGCGCCGGACAGGGCCACGATGCCGTTGGAGAGCATGAGGCCCAGCACCTTGCAGGAGTCGGTGTCAATGCCCTGGGCCCGGGCCATGTTGGGGTTGGAGCCGGTGGCCCGGAGGGCGCAGCCCCGCTCCGTGCCGAAGAACCAGTAGAGAAGGCCGATCCCCGCGGCGGTGAACACCGCCAGCAGCACCAGCGGATTTTGCAGCCCCACCTCCCGCACATACCGTGAGGAGACCAGGATATCGTAATTCTGCACGTTCAGCGCCTGATTGGCCTTTCCGCCCCCTGTGCCCCAGCCCAGGATGCGCAGGTTCACCGAGTAGAGGGCGAGCTGGGTCAGGATGCCGGCCAGGATGGCGGGAATCCCGCAGGCAGTATGAAACAGACCGGTGACGCAGCCTGCCGCCATCCCCGCCAGAAAAGCACACAGCAGGGCCAGCCAGGGATTCACGCCGCCGCGGATGAGCATGACGCACACGGCGCCGCCGGTGGCCATGGAGCCGTCCACCGTCAGGTCGGCCACGTCGAGGATCCGATAAGTGATGTATACGCCGATGGCCATCAGGCCCCAGATAAAGCCCTGGGCCGCGGCACCCGGCATGGATTTCAGCAGTGCGGACAGAAAGTCCATTTCCATTCCCCCAAAAATCATTGGTGTTTCGTATCACACGAAAAGAGCGGAAAAGGAAAGTCCCCTTCCGCCCTTTTTTCGTTTTCAGACCGCTTTTTACTTGGCCTCGACGGCCTCGTAGTCGGCGGGGATGGTGATATTCAGCGCCTCCGCGTTGGCGGCGTTGTACTTCTTGGTGACATTGGGCGCGAATTCCACGGGCATGAAGGACACGTCGGCTTCCCCGGTGAGGATCCTGGCGGCCATGGCTCCGGTGGTGGCGCCCAGATCGTAGTAGCTGATAGACAGGGTGGCTACACCGCAGCCGGTGCAGATTCCCTCTTCGCCGGCCACCACGGGCACCCCGGCGGGGATGACCACGTTGGCGATGGCCTCAGTGTTGGAGGCGGCGGTGTTGTCGGTGGGGATGTAGATGACGTCGGAGCCGTCACAGGCGCTCTGTGCCACGGAGGCCACGTCGTTGGAGTCGGTGAAGGCGTAGTTGGCGCAGGTGTAGCCCATATCGGTGAGATAGCCGGTGATCACCTCCACCTGGTAGGCGGAGTTTGGCTCGGCGGAGCAGTAGAGCAGACCCACGTTCTTGGCGTCCGGGAAGAGCTCCTGAAGCATGGCGGCCTGCTGATCCAGGGGAGCCAGATCAGAGGTGCCCGAGACATTGCCTCCCACGGTGCCGGTCCAGTCCTTGATCTCCAGGGCGGTGGCATAGTCGGTGATGGAGGTGCCCAGGATGGGCACGTCGGCGGTGGCGGCGGCAGCCACCTGGAGGGGCGCGGTGGCATTGGCCAGGATCAGATCCACACCCTCGGAGAGAAAGCCGTCAATGATAGGGCCGCAGTTGGCGCTGTCGCCGGAGGCGTTGCCCTCGACAAACTTCACCTGTCCGGGCAGAGCCTTCTCCAGAGCGTCCTTAAAGCCCTGGGTGGCGGCGTCCAGAGCGGCATGCTGCACCAGCTGGCAAATGCCGACCGTGTAAGTCCCTTCGGCGGCAGCGGATTCGGCAGGGGCGGCGGACTCAGTGGGTGCAGCGGACTCGGCGGGCCTGCCGCCTCCGCATGCAGTCAGGGACAAGGCCAGAGCCGCAGACAGGCCCAGCGCCAAAAACTTCTTCTTTTCCATTTCTCGTTCCTCCATTGTGCTTTAGCACTTTGTGGTGCTAAATTATAGTGACATTATACTCATCTCCATTCCGCTTGTCAACCACAAAATGCCGAAGATTTCATTGACGCGTCCCATTCATTGGGATTAAACTGAAAGAAATTGAGCAAAACAGGAGGGACCGTTATGAAAACCATCGGCCTGATCGGCGGGATGAGTTGGGAGAGCACAGTCACTTATTATCAAATTGTCAACCATGTGGTCCAGCAGCGGCTGGGCGGGCTTCATTCCGCCCGGCTGCTGCTGGACAGCTTGGATTTTGCGGAGATCGAGGCCTGCCAGTCCAGCGGGGACTGGGAGAAGAGCGCCCGGCTGCTGACCGACGCCGCCCTCCGGCTGGAGGGGGCGGGGGCTGATCTCGTTCTTATCTGCACCAACACCATGCACAAGGTGGCCCCCCAGGTCCAGGCCGCTCTCCGCGTTCCCCTTCTCCACATCGCCGACGCCACCGCGGAAGCCCTCCGCGCCGCCGGGGTGGACACCGTGGCGCTGCTGGGGACCAAGTACACCATGTGTCAGGACTTTTATACGGAAAAGCTGATCGCCGCCGGGATCCGGGTTCTCATTCCCGACGAGCCCGACGTGGAGCTGGTCAA
This sequence comes from Pseudoflavonifractor sp. Marseille-P3106, assembly GCA_900169975.1. GTDB lineage: Bacteria > Bacillota > Clostridia > Oscillospirales > Oscillospiraceae > Vermiculatibacterium. The sequence continues at coordinate 190,285 of LT827126.1, read as the reverse complement.
CCGGGTCATCTTCGACGAGCTCTGCCTTGGAATTTTAAAAGAGGGCTCCAGGCAGGAATTCCTCCGCGTCATCAATGCCCTGGCGCAAAAGGGCGCCCGAGGCGTCATTCTGGGCTGCACCGAGATCGGCCTGCTGGTCTCCCAGGCGGACACCCCCCTCCCCGTCTTTGACACCACCCTCATCCACGCCACCCGGGCCGCCGAACTGGCGCTGGGTTGAAATGAGCACCTCCCATGGACTTTTTTCTTCAGATGTGGTAAACTGAGAAAATCATTCTGGCCCTCGCTTGGGAGGAGGCATTTTTTTGAAAACGGATATTTTGGGTGTCGGCATCGACGATCTGACTCCCGATGAGGCGGTGGCCGCCGGTTCGGCCCTGATGGAGGAAGAGGGGTTCCACTATGTGGTCACCCCCAATCCGGAATTTGTTCTGGCCGCCAGGAAGGACGAGCAGTTTTGCGCCGTCCTCAACAGCGCCGATCTGGCCCTGGCCGACGGTATCGGTGTGGTCTACGCCGCCAAAATTTTGGGCCGTCCCCTGAAGGGAAAGGTCACGGGCATCGACTTTGCCCAGGGCCTGCTCACCCGAATGGCCCACACGGGCCGCTCCCTCTTTCTGCTGGGGGCCAAGCCCGGCGTGGCGGAGCTGGCGGCGGAGAAGCTCCGCGCCGCCCACCCCGGTCTGCTCATCTGCGGCACCCACGACGGCTACTTTCAGGAGGACGCCCCGGTAGTGGAGGAGATCCGCGCCGCCGGAGCCGACGTGATCTTTGTCTGCCTGGGCGCGCCCAAGCAGGAGCTCTGGATGGTCCAGCACGGCCCCGACACTGGGGCCCGTCTGGCGGTGGGTCTGGGCGGCAGCCTGGACGTGTTCGCCGGCACGGTGGAGCGGGCTCCCGAGAGCTGGCAGAAGGCCGGAATGGAGTGGCTCTACCGGCTCATCAAGGAGCCCAGCCGCTTCGGCCGGATGGTCCGGCTCCCTCTCATCCTGGTGGACGCCCTGGCGGCGCGCCTGAGAGGAGGACGGGCATGAAAGGAAAACTGATCGTCTTTGAGGGTACCGACGGCTCGGGCAAGTCCACCCAGTTTCGGCTGCTGTGCGACCTGCTCCAGACCGCGGGAAACTCCTTTCACCGTCTGGTGTTCCCCCAGTATCAAGAGCCCTCCTCCGCCCTTTTGAAGATGTATCTGAACGGGGAGTTCGGCTCCCGCCCCTCCGATGTAAATCCCTACGCCGCATCCAGCTTCTACGCCGTGGACCGGTACGCCTCCTGGAAAAAGGTCTGGCAGCCTCTCTATGAGTCGGGGACCCTCATCCTCTCCGACCGGTACACTACCTCCAACGCCGTCCACCAAGGGGGCAAGCTCCCCCCTGCCGACCAGCCTGCCTTTTTCGATTGGCTCTTCGACTTTGAATACCGGAAGCTGGGCCTGCCCCAGCCCGATCTGGTGATCTATCTGGACATGCCCACGGAACAGGCCACCCGCCTTCTCCGCACCCGGGAGGCTGCCACCCACACCAGAGGCGACATCCACGAGGTGGACGACGCCTACCTCGCCCTCTGCCGCCGGACCGCGCTTCGGGCCGCCGACCACTACGGCTGGCAAAAGGTGTCCTGCGCGGACGCCGCCGGGGCCGTGCGAAGCATCCAGGACATCCATCGGGAGATCTGGGACATTGTGACAAAGCAGCTCTCCCTCCCGACTCAAACACATTAAAAGGAGGCTCCCCCATGGTTTGTATTTTATTGGCGGAAGGCTTTGAAGAGTCCGAGGCCATTGTTCCCGCCGACCTGCTCCGCCGGGCAGGAATTGAAGTGGCTCTCACCAGTTTGGCCGGAACCGAGGTCACCAGTTCTCACGGCATTACCGTCAAGGCTGACCGCACCCTGTCCGAGATCCGTACGGAGGATCTGGAGATGCTGGTCCTCCCGGGCGGTCTGGACGGCGTGGAGAACATCCGCATGGATCTGTTTGCCACCGCTCTGATCCAAAAGGTGTATGATAAAAAGATCTATTTGGCCTCCATCTGCGCCGCGCCCACCATTTTGGGCGGTATGGACCTGCTGGACGGCCGGGCAGCAGTGTGCTACCCCGGCATGGAGTCCGGGCTGGGCGCCGCCGAGGCGCGGATCGGAACCCCCGTAGTGGAGGACGGCTTCCTCATCACCGGGGAGGCGGCAGGCTCCGCCTTCGCCTTTGGGCTGAAGCTGGTGGAGCTGTTGAAGGGCCCCGCCGCGGCCGAGCAGGTCCGCCGCAGTATCCACTACCACGGCTGAGCGGGCCTGTCCCGTTTTTCATCAAAAAGAAGCGGGGCTGAGCCCCGCCTCTTCATGTAGGGTCTTAGCAGCAGCCGTCGTTGCCGCCGCAGCCGCATCCACCGCCGCAGCCACAGCCACCGCCGCAGCCGCCCCAGTTCCCGCCTCCGCAGCAGCAGCACAGGAGAATGATGATGAGGATGATCCAGCAGCAGCTGCCGCCGCCCCAACCGTTGTTACCACAGCACATAAAGATTTCACCTCGTTGTTTATTTGGCGGCCGGCGGGTTTTCCCCTCCGCCGCCATCCGAAACATACTATGCGTCCCCCGTGATTCTGGTTCCGGGGGCAACCCCAAATGTTAGGAGTTGACCTTATGTCTCAGGAATCCAAGCAGCCCAGATCACATCCCAGCCGCCTCGAGTCCGGGGAGAGCCGTCCCCGGTCCGGCGGGCATACCCGCCGCCGCAGGAAACGGATGAATCCCGTCCTCTACATTCTCCTTGTGGTGGCCTCCTCCGCCCTGCTGGCCGGACTAGGCTGGATGTGGGCCGGTGATGTGCTGGCCCTGAACAAACAGCCTGCCACGGCGGTCATCACCGTGGAGAACGGGGATTCCCTGAACGACGTGGCCTCTGCGCTGAAAGAAAACGGGCTCATTGACTACAAGCCCCTGTTCAAGCTCTTCTGCTCGGTCACCGGCGTGGAGAAAAAGGAAAAGATCACCCCGGGCACCTATGAGCTGAACACTGATATGGACTACAACGCGCTGGTCAACGCCATGAGTTCCCGCTCCGGCAGCCGGATGACCGCCTCGGTGACCATCCCCGAGGGCTACACTCTGGATCAGATCTTCCATCTGCTGGACGACAAGGGCGTGGCTACGGTGGATCAGCTCCAGAGCGTGGCCGCCAGCTATGATTTCAACTATAGCTTCCTCAAGGGAGTCCTCCCTCTGGGCGACTACCACCGGCTGGAGGGTTACCTCTTTCCCGACACCTATGAGTTCTACATGGGAGGCGGTGAGGACGAAGTGGTCCAGATCCTCAACAAGATGATCCTGCGCTTTGACCAGCAGTTTACCGACGAGCTGCGCCAGAAGGCCGCCGACATGGGCTACTCCGTCCATGAAATGGTCACGATCGCCTCCCTCATCGAAAAGGAGACCGACGGGACCGATCAGGCCAGGATCGCCTCGGTCGTCTACAATCGCCTGAACAATCCCGGCTATGAGACGGTTGGCCTGCTTCAAATCGACGCCGCCATCGCCTATGTCACCGGCCGGCCCGTCACCCAGTCCGACTACCAGAGCGTGGACAGCCCCTACAACACCTACCGCAACAAGGGCCTGCCCCCCGGTCCCATCGCCAGCCCCGGCATGACCTCTCTTAACGCGGCGCTGAAACCGGAGAGTACCAAGTACTATTACTATGTGGTGGGCGACGATCACCTCCACCACTTCTTCCGCACCAGCGCAGAATTTGAAGCCTACAAGGCCGCATTGGGGAACCGCAATGGATAAGAAACTGGAACTTCTCTCTCCCGCCGGGGACATGGAACGGCTGCGGATGTCGGTAGCCTACGGGGCCGACGCCGTATATCTGGCCGGTCAGCAGTATGGGATGCGCTCCTTCGCCGGGAACTTCTCCCGGGAGGAGCTGCGGGAGGCGGTGGCGCTCTGCCGCGCCCACGGCGTGGCCGTTCACGTCACCTGCAACACCATGCCCCGCAGCGGGGAACTGGAGGGACTGCCGGAATATCTGGAATACCTCCAGGACATCGGCGTCACCGCCGTCATCATCGGGGACATCGGCGTGCTGGCCCTGGCCAAACGCCATGCGCCCAGGCTCAAGCTCCACATCAGCACCCAGGCCAGCGTCACCAACTATCAGGCCGCCCGGGCCTGGCACGATTTGGGGGCCGGCCGGGTCATTTTAGCCCGGGAGCTCACATTGGACGAGGTGGCGGAGATCCGGGCCAAAACCCCGTCCACGCTCGAGCTGGAGGCCTTTGTCCACGGGGCCATGTGCGTCAGCTATTCCGGCCGGTGCGTCCTGTCCAACTATATGACGGGACGGGACGCCGGCCGGGGGGCCTGCGCCCAGCCCTGCCGCTACAAATACGCTGTCGTGGAGGAAAAGCGCCCCGGGGAGTTCTTCCCCGTGGAGGAGGACGACCGGGGCACCTATCTCTTCAACTCCAAGGATATGTGCATGATCGACCACGTCCCGGAGCTCCTCGCCGCCGGACTGGACAGCCTGAAGATCGAGGGCCGGGCCAAAAGCGCCTACTACGCCGCCGTGGTCACGGGAGCGTACCGCCACGCGGTGGACGCCGCCCTGGCCGGGGAGCCGCTGGACCCCGCCTGGCGCGCCGAGCTGGACAAGGTGAGCCACCGCCCCTACTCCGAGGGCTTCTATTACAACCACCCCGAGCAGTACACCGGGGACGCCCGCTATCTCCGGGACTGGCAGGTCAGCGCCATCGTCACCTCCTGCGCCCCTGACGGCCGGGCCCTCCTCTCCCTGCGGAACAAATTCCGCCGGGGGGAGACGCTGGAACTGGTGGGGCCTGGTGTAAGGCCGATCTCCTTTTCAGCAGACGACCTGGCCGACGAGAGCGGCTCCCCGCTGGAGGAGGCCCGCATCCCTCAGATGCCGCTGCGGCTCACCCTTCCCTGTCAAGTCCCTCCCCTTTCCATCCTTCGAAGGGAGGCCCGGCAAGCTTGAAGCGCCGCTATGACTACGATGTGCTCCGGGTCCTCTCCATGCTGGGCGTCATTTACCTTCACACGGTGGCGGGGGCATTACGGGAGCTGGACAACACCGTGCTCTGGAATTTCTCCAATATCGGAGTGGCATTCGCCACTCCGGCGGTCCCCCTCTTTTTCATGATGTCGGGGGCCCTGCTTCTGGATGAGGACAAGACTTCCGATCTCACCTTCCTGTTTCGGCGCCGCCTGCCCAAGGTGTTGGTCCCCCTGGTTGTCTGGAGCACCCTGGTGCTGCTGTACACCGTCCTTCAGGGGGATGCCGCCGGCGCCCGGGAGAGCGCCCACCGCCTTCTGAACACACCGGTGGTCATCCCCTATTGGTTCCTCTACGCCCTGGTCCCCATGTACCTGCTCTCCCCCCTGCTCCGGCAGATGACCTCCCGAATGACCCGGGCCCACTGGAACTACATGATGGGACTGTGGATCCTGCTCACCCTGGGGCTTTACACGGTGCGGTCCTTTGTCCCGGACGCTTGGGAGCTCACCTTTACTGAGCACTGGACGCTCAATGTGAACTTCGTGGGGGGCTACCTGGGCTACTTTCTCCTGGGGGCCTGGCTGGAACGGTGGGAGCGCATCCCGCCCAAAGGGGTCCTGGCGGGGATCGCCGCGGGAATGATCGCCCTCAGCATTTTTGGCACACGATGGGACACCTATGCCCACTCTGCTTATTCCGACCGGTTCACCAACTACCTGACTCTTTTCACCATGCTCCTCTCCGCCGCCATCTTTCTCCTGGCAAAATCCTGTCTGCGCGGAAAAGAGGAGAAAGGAAAACTTCTTTCCCTGCTGGCCGGGGTCTCCTTCCCGGTCTATCTGCTCCATCCTTTGGCCCTTGGCCTGGGCGAGCGCGTTTGGGGACGGGTGATCGGCCTTCCCGCCCCCGGCACCATCCCGCAGCAGGTGCTGTTCTATGTCCTGGTGGTCCTCTTCTGTATTGGGGTGTCGGTGATTCTGTCCTCCATCCCGGGGGTGTGCTACGCCTTTACCGGCCAGCGCTACGCCGCCGCCTGCAAAAGCGCCAATCTCTTCGCCCTGTTTCGTCCGAAAAAGCGCCCCAACCCTTGACAGATCTGAAATTTGTGATAAAATTATGGACGCAAAATCGCTGAGACGAAGCCAATGACAGGAGAAGCCCCAAGCGAGAGGGGGACAGTGCGAGCCCCTCGGCCCATCTGTCAGCGCCACTTCCGAGCGGCCCGGAAAACCGGGACGGTCCATCCCCGTTACAAGATGCCAATGAGATGCCCTTTTGCGGGGCAAATCAGGGTGGTACCGCGGAGTGACACGCTTCGCCCCTGAAATCCAACAGGGGCGAAGCGTTTTTCATTTGCTCACCCCAAAATCAAGGAGGTAATTCCCATGGAACCCAAAAACTTCGGCGTCAATGAACTGCGCGAGATGTTCCTCTCCTTCTTCGAGACCAAGGGCCATCTCCGTCTGCCCAGCTTCTCTCTCATCCCCCAGAACGACGCGTCCCTGCTGCTCATCAACTCCGGCATGGCGCCCATGAAGCCCTTCTTCACCGGCGAGCAGGAGCCCCCCCGCCACCGGGTGTGCACCTGTCAGAAGTGCATCCGCACCGGCGACATCGAGAACATCGGCCACACCGCCCGCCACGGCACCTACTTCGAGATGCTGGGCAACTTCTCCTTCGGCGACTACTTCAAGCGGGACGCCATCCACTGGGCCTGGGAGTTCCTCACTTCCCCCGAGTGGGTGGGCCTGGACCCCGAGCGCCTCTACCCCTCCGTCTTTGCCGGAAACGAGACCACGCCCGCCGACGACGAGGCCTTTGAGATCTGGACCAAGGAGATCGGCCTCCCCGCCGACCATATTTTCAAGTTCGGCAAAGAGGACAACTTCTGGGAGCACGGCTCCGGCCCGTGCGGCCCCTGCTCCGAGATCTACTATGACCGGGGCGAGAAGTACGGCTGCGGCCAGCCCGGCTGCACCGTGGGCTGCGACTGCGACCGCTATATGGAAGTCTGGAACGTGGTCTTTTCCCAGTTCAACAACGACGGTGAGGGCCATTACACCGAGCTCAAGCAGAAGAACATCGACACCGGCATGGGCCTGGAGCGTCTGGCCGTGGTGTGCCAGGACGTGGACTCCCTCTTCGACGTGGACACCGTCATGAACATCACCCACAGGGTCAGCGAGATCACGGGCGCCCACTACGGCGAGAGCAAGGCCCGGGACGTCTCCCTGCGGGTCATCACCGACCACATCCGCTCCGCCACCTTCATGATCTGCGACGGCGTCCTCCCCTCCAACGAGGGCCGGGGCTACGTCCTGCGCCGCCTCCTCCGCCGGGCTGCCCGCCACGGCAAGCTGCTGGGGGTCAACGAACCCTTCCTCTATGAGGTCTGCGACACCGTCATCCATGAAAACGAGGGCCACTACCCCGAGCTGCGGGAGCGGCAGGACTATATCACCAAGGTCATCCGGGTAGAGGAGGAGAACTTCGCCCGCACCATCGACGGCGGCCTGAAGATCTTCATGGACATGCTGGAGGGCCACAAGGCCAAGGGCGAGAGCGTCTTTTCCGGCGCGGACGCCTTCAAGCTCTACGACACCTACGGCTTCCCCATCGACCTGACCATCGAGATGGTGGCGGAGCAGGGGATGCGCGTGGATCAGGACGCCTTCCACAAGCTGATGCAGGAGCAGAAGGAACGAGCCCGCCGCGCCCGGGAGGCTCTGGGCGACCTGGGCTGGGCCGGCATCGAGTTCGGCAAGGACATGCCCGAGACCAAGTTCGTGGGCTACGACGCCGCCAACCTGGAAAACTGCCCGGCCAAGGTCCTGGCCATCGTGGCCGAGGAGGAACTGCGGGACGAGGTCCGGGGCGGCACCGAGGCCATCCTGGTGCTGGACCAGACCCCCTTCTACGCCGAGATGGGCGGCCAGGTGGCCGACCACGGCGTCATCTGCTGCGGGGACGCCCGCTTTGAGGTCACCGACGTGCAGAAGAACAAGGGCGGCAAGTATATGCACTACGGCAAGCTTGTTTTCGGCGGGCTGAAGGTGGGCGACACCGTCTCCGCCACCGTGGAGCTCAAGCGCCGCAAGGCCGTCCAGCGGGCCCACTCCGCCACCCACATGCTGGACAAGGCCCTGCGCTCCGTTCTGGGGGCCCACGTGCAGCAGGCCGGTTCCCTGGTGGAGCCCGACCGGCTCCGCTTCGACTTCACCCACTTCTCCGCCCTCACCCCCGAAGAGCTCTCCGAGGTCAGCCGCCTGGTGAATGAGGCCATTTTGGAGGGCTATGACATCCGTACCGACGTCCTGCCCATCGATGAGGCCAAGCAGCGGGGGGCCATCGCCCTCTTCGGAGAGAAATACGGCGACACCGTTCGGGTGGTGGACATGGGCAAGGGCTGGTCTGTGGAGTTCTGCGGCGGCACCCATCTGGACAACACCGCCAAAGTGGGCGTGTTCCACATCGACAGCGAGTTCTCCGTGGCCTCCGGCGTCCGCCGCATCGAGGCCACCACGGGCATGCTCACACTGGAGACCATGAACCGCAATCAGGAGATGGTCTTTGAGGCCGCCGCCGTTCTCAAGGCCAAGCCCGGCGAGATCCGGGAGCGGGCCCAGCAGACCATGGAGGAGATCAAGACCCTCCGCCACACTGTGGAGGCCTTCCAGGCCAAGGAAGCCGTCAGCGAGGCCGGGAATTTCCTCATGGGAGCCAAGGAGGTGGGCGGCCTGCGGGTGCTTACCGCCACCCTTCCCGAAGCCGACGCCGACCGTCTGCGCAAGACCGGCGATTTCCTCCGGGACAAGGCCTCCAATGTGGTGGCCGTGCTCTCCACGGTCAGGGACGGCAAGATCACCTTCCTGGCGGTCTGCGGCAAGGAGGCCGTTGCCCGGGGCGTGAAGGCGGGCGATCTCATCCGCTCGGTCACCGCCATTTGCGGCGGCAAGGGCGGCGGCAAGCCCGACTCCGCCATGGGCGGCGGCACCGACGTGCTCAAGCTGGACGATGCTCTGGCCACGGTGGACGACTTCGTCCACAACAAGCTGGGCCTGTAACCGGGGGTGCGCCATGATCCTGGATTTTACCGCCCTGGAGGAGACCGTCATCCCCCACATGCGGGGCGGAGAAAAAGAGGTCCGCCTTCGGATGCGCACCGATGAGCTGGGAAAGATCATGCGGGACCGCCTGATCCCCGGCGCGTCCATCGGCCTCCACACCCACGAGACCGGCAGCGAGATCATCTATATCCTCAGCGGCACGGGCAAATTCCTCTTCGACGGCTCCTGGGAGCCCTTCGGCCCCGGTGCCTGCCACTACTGTCCCAAAGGTCATTCCCACAGCTTTGTCAACGACGGTGCTGAGGACGTGGAGTTCTTCGCCGTTGTTCCGGAGCAGTGAAACACAGAGAAAGGAGCAAGCTATGAGCGATTGTCTGTTCTGTAAGATCGCCGCCGGCGAGATCCCGTCCAAAAAGGTCTATGAGGACGACCTCTGCTGCGCCTTCTACGACATCGACCCCCAGGCCCCCACCCACTTCCTGGTCATCCCCAAGGAGCATATCCAGTCGGTGTCCCAGGTGGACGGGGCCAATCAGGCCACTGTGGGGCATATCTTTGCCGTCATCGCCCGGCTTTCCAAAGAGCTGGGACTGGAGAGCTACCGGGTGGTCTCCAACATCGGGGATCAGGCCGGGCAAAGCGTCCACCATCTCCATTTTCACGTCCTCTCCGGCCGGGACATGACCTGGCCTCCGGGCTGATTCCGCCATGACCCAACGAAAAACCTCCGCCGCCCGCTGGCTTGCCCGGGCGGCGGTCTTTCCCTGTCTGGGAAGCTGGCTTTTGGCGCGGCTCTGGATCGCCCTGGGCGGCGTCCTGCCCGGCAAGCTTCTGGGCGGAGCGGCCCTGGCGCTCTCCGGGCTCTTTCTCGGCCTCGCCGTCCGATTCCGCCTGGCCGAACGACTTCTCCGCCCCTGGGACGCAGGCTGGAAAAATGCGCTGGCGGGGGCCATTGCGTTTTGGGCGGGGGCGGCCTTCGACCTCAGCTACGCCATGCTGGACCCGGCAGGGCTTTTGATCGACGCCCTCCCCTTCCGCTTTCTCTGTCATCTGGGGAACGGCCTGCTGTTTGCCGCGCTGGTCCTGGCCCTGCTCCGGGCCGGGCGGGATCTGGCGGGCCTGGGCCGGGTAAACGTCCGGCAGATGCTGCTCCTCTTTTTGGCGCTCAATGCCGTCACCGCCGTCTACGTCCTCTCCTCCCGTACGGTCTATGTCTGGGACAACGCCGGATACTGGGCCGTCGCCCGGACGCTGGCCGACCAGCCCTTCGGCCCTGCCCAGCTCCGGGGGATTTTGGAGAGCACCATCAGTCTGGACTACAACTACCTGCTGGCCCTCCCCGTCTCCTGGGTGATGCGCCTGCTGGGGGGCAGCCGGGCGGTGTTCCTTTTCTCCGTGGCCAATCTGTACATCCTCCCCGGCCTTTGGGGACTGGCGGCCCTCGCCCCGGAAAAGCCCTGGGGCGGACTGCTGCTGGCGGGACTCTTCCCCATGCTGACCTACGTGGGCCTGGTGGGCTATGTGGACGTGGCCTCCGCCGCTCTCGGGATCTGGGCCGTTGCGGTCTACCGCAGCGAGCGACCCGCCGTCAGCCGGGGGCTGGTCTCCGGGGCGCTGCTGGTGGGTACCTTTCTCCTGCGGCGGTACTTCTTTTTCTTTGCCGCCTCCTTCGGGGTGGCAGCCCTGGTCTGCAAGCTCCTCTTCCAGCGGAAGCGGTGGGCGGATTTTGGAGCGCTCTTTGCATCCAGTGCCTTCTGCGCCCTCTTCTGTACCTACCGGTTTCTGCTGGACAAGGTGCTGGGCACCAATTACTCCGACCTCTACTCCGCCTATGATCTGGGTTTGAGGAGCGATCTGCTCCTCTTTTGCCGGTACTTCGGCTGGGTGCTTCTGGCGGTGCTGGCTCTCCTCGCCGCCGCCGGTCTGACTCGGAAGGAGACACGGCCCGCCGTGGCCTTTTCCCTGGTGCAGCTTGCGGTCTGCTTCCTGGCCTTTGTCTCCATCCAGTCTCACGGGCAGCAGCACCTGCTGCTCTACCTCCCGGCGCTGGCCCTTCTGGCCTCCTCCTCCCTGCTCTCCCGCCCCGGGCCGCTGCCTGCCCTTCTGGCGGCGGCCGCCTTCGGCTTCTGCTTCGTGCCCAAGGCCCAGCCCGCCTCCATCTGCGAGATCGCATCCCCAGACCCGCTGCCCTCCTTCCAGTTTTACGGCCCCCGCCGGAGCGACATCGACCAGCTTCTGGCGCTGGCCGACGCGGTGGACGGTCTCTCGGCGGAGGAGCCCCACACCGCCGCGGTGCTGGCCTCCTCCTTCACCTTCAACAGTGAGACGCTCACCAGTCTCCGCGCCTCCCTGAGCCTGCCCGAGCCGGAGACCGGCACAGTGGTGCAGTATCACGGCACCGTGGACAAGCGGGACGCCTTCAACTGGAACACCGCTCAGGCCGACTACCTCATCGTGGGCGACCCGGTGCAGACCCATCTGGGCGAGGAAAACCAGCAGGTCATGGCGCTGCTGGCCCACGACGTGTTGGAGGGCATCGGCCCCGGGACGGCCTACGAGGCCCTCCCCGAGACCTTCTCCCTGGAAAACGGCGTCACCGTCCGGCTCTACCGCCGCACCCGGGCCTGGACGGCGGAGGATTATTGCTCCATCTCCGACCGGCTCACCGCCCTCTACCCCGACTATGCCGGACTCTATGCGGTTCCGGCCTGGATCGTGCCCTGAGAAACAAAACGAGCTCCCGTCCGCTGTGCAGACGGGAGCTCGTTTTCGCTGTTCCGGTCACCCCCGCAGTGTACGGCAGGTGTAGCGAATCAATGTAAAAGAAATACTCTCGGGACTGCCGGAAGGTCTTTTCGTCGGCTCGCCCGCCGAACGGGGTGAGAATCGGGTCCCGAAAAATCAGATAAAACGCCGTCAAAACCACGCTGCACCCCATGCACAGGACTATGGCGCTGCCGATGCTCCGCCCCGCGTCCTCCCGCCGGCCCGCGCCCAGGCTGATGCTGACAAAGGCACAGCAGCCGTCTCAGATCATCACCGCCACGTCCAGAGCCACTACCGTCAGCGGAAACACCACCGTATTGGCCGCGTTGCCGCAGGAGCCCAGGTAGGCGGCGTTGGCGATGAAGATCTGATCCACGATGTTGTAGAAGGCGGCCGTCAGCAGTGAGATCACACAGGGTACCGCGTACTTTGCCATCAGGGTGCCGGTCTTTTTGGTCTCTAGAAAGGAATTGGTCTTTTATTTTAAATAAGCCTTAGTATAACGAAAAAATTTTTTCTGCGTAAAGGCGATTTTGAACAATTTTCAGTCGCCGAAACAGGCGATCTTTTTTCCGGAGACGACAAAATCCGGGAGGGGTTTCCCCCTCCCGGACACGCTTTATTTTGGAATTACTTCTCTGTCTCTCCGGCCTTGGCGCGCTGACTGGGCATCTGCCAATCAAAGTGGTCGGTGTGGAGCAGATGGTGGGACCGCTCACCCAGAGGGGCATCCAGATAGGAGCGGTAGAGCTCCGCCACATCCGGATTCTCATGGGAGAAGCGGACCTGGGCCTGGGCGTCCAGCTCCCACAGGAGGCTTCCCCGGGAGGAGGCCAGCTCCTCCCCCTCGTGGATGGGCTGTCCGCCGCCGCCGGCGCAGCCGCCGGGACAGGCCATGACCTCCACAAAGTCGTACTCCGCCTCGCCCTTGTCCACGGCTTCCATCAGCCTGCGGGTATTGGCCAGGCCGCTGACCACCGCCACCCGAACCGCGCCTGCGCCGGGGATGGTGAACACGGCCTCCTTCCAGGGCTGGTCGCCCCGGACCCGAGAAAAGGCGTCGGCATCCGGATTGCTGCCGGTGACCAGGTAGTAGGCGCTGCGGAGGGCCGCATCCATCACGCCGCCGGTGGCGCCGAAGATCACCGCCGCGCCGGTGCCTGTGCCCAGGGGAGAATCGAAGTTCTCGTCCTCCAGCTCCTCGGGGCGGATCCCGTCGCTGCGCAGCAGCCGGTCCATTTCCCGGGTGGTGAGCACCACATCCACGTCTGGATCGCCGCAGGCGTCCTTCATGGTGGGCAGTTCGCACTCCATCTTCTTGGCCGAGCAGGGCATGATGGACACCACAAAAATCTTGTGGGGGTCCGCCCCGATGCGTTCGGCAAAGTAGCTCTTGGCCACCGCGCCGAACATCTGCTGGGGGGATTTGGCGGTGGAGAGGCACGCGGTGTAGCCGGGGTACTGGGATTTGAGGAACCGTACCCAGCCGGGGCAGCAGGAGGTAAACATGGGCCAGTTGTAATCGGCCCGGTGCGTAAAGCGCTGGAGAAACTCGCTGCCCTCCTCCATAATGGTGAGGTCGGCGGAAAAATTGGTGTCAAAGACGTAATCAAAGCCCATCTCCTTGAGGGCGGCCACCATCTTTCCGATGCTGGCCTGCCCGGCGGGCAGATCAAAGCTCTCCGCCCAGGCGGCCCGGACGGCGGGGGCCACCTGAACCACGGTGACGGTTTCCGGATCGGCCAGGGCGTTCAATACCCGGTTGGTCTCGTCCCGGACGGTGAGGGCCCCCGTGGGGCAGTGGGTGACACACTGCCCACAGAAGGTGCAGTCGGTGTCCCTCAGATCCCGGGCAGGGCCCACGCCCACAGTGGTGCGGGAGCCGGTGCCCAGCACGTCCCAGATGTGCATGCCCTGCACCTTGTCGCAGATCTGCACGCAGCGCATACACTTGATGCACTTCCCCGCCTCCCGCACCACGGGCACACTCAGATCCACCCGGGAGCGCTCCACCTGGGGAGAATAGGGCTGGTAGTGGATGTTCAGGTCGTGGGACAGCCTCTGGAGCTCGCAGTTTCCGCTGCGGACACAGACGGTACAGTTGGAGTTGTGCTGGGAGAGGATGAGCCGGAGGTTTGTCTTTCTGGCCTTGCGGACCCGGGGGGAGTTGGTCTGGATGTCCATGCCCTCCTCGACGGCGGTGTTGCAGGCCGGGACCAGCCGGTCGGTACCCGCCACCTCCACGATGCACATGCGGCAGGCGGCGATCTCGTTGATCTCCTTGAGGTAGCACAGGTGTGGGATGGGAATGCCCGCCTGCTGGGCGGCCGCCAGGATAGTGGTGCCGGGCTGAACCGACAGGGCCCGGCCGTTGATCTTGATCGTTACCATTTCTCCACACGTCCTCCCTTAAAGATCCCGTAGCCGAAGTGGTCGCAGCGCAGGCAGCGGGAGGATTCCTGACCGGCCTCTTCCCCGCTCATGCCGCACTCAATGCACTGGAAGTCCTGCTTGCGCTCCCCTGCCTCCCGCTCAGAGGGATTGACCCGGCCGCGGGGCCGGAGATCGGTGCAGCGGGGCGTGGGCACCTCCACGTCCGTCTTGATCTCGTGACGATAACCCAGGTACTCGTCAATGTTGGCCGCGGCAACTTTTCCGGCGGCAATGGCGCGGATAACGGTGGCCGGACCGGTGACGCAGTCTCCACCCGCAAAGACACCCTTCATCCGGGGCAGCTGGGTGCTGGAGTCGGCCAGCATTGTGCCGCCCCGCTGGATCTGGATACCGCTCTGTTCAAAGCCGCGGGTCTCGATGCCCTGGCCGATGGCCACAATGATGACGTCGGCAGGGATGCGCACCTCTCCGGCCTGCGCCGTGACCGGAGCGGGCCGGCCCGCCCGGTCCATCTCCCCGATGATCTGGGGCTGGGCCCACAGGGCCACTGCGTTTCCGTCCCCGTCGGCTTCGATGCGCACGGGGGCATGGAGGGTCAGCAGCTCGGCGCCCTCGGCCACGGCACCCTCCACCTCCTCGGCCTGGGCAGTCATGTCCTCCTGGCGGCGGCGGTAGACGCAGGTCACGGCAGAAGCCCCCAGGCGGATGGCGGAGCGGGTCACATCCATGGCCACGTTGCCGCCGCCGATGACTACCACCCGCTTCCCGGTGAAGTCGGGCAGATCGTCGTCCCCGATGCTGCGCAGCAGTTCCACGGCCGAAACCACGCCCTTGCTGTCCTCGCCGGGGATGCCGGTCTTTTTATCGGTTTGCGCGCCGATGGAGAGGTACAGGCAGTCATAGCGTTCCTTGAGCGTGTCGAAGGCAACGTCCCTGCCCACATCCACCCCGGTATGTACCTCGATGCCCAGAGACAGGATAGAGGCGATCTCCCGGTCCATCCGCTCCCGGGGCAGGCGGTAGCTGGGGATGCCGTAGCGCATCATGCCGCCCAGCTGGCGGCGCTTTTCATAAATGGTGACCTTGTGGCCCATGAGCGCCAGGTAGTAGGCCGCGGACAGCCCGCCCGGGCCGCCGCCCACCACCGCCACCGTCTTGCCGGTGGCCTCCGCGCAGGGGGGCTGAGGCACGTCTCCGGCGGTATCCACAGCATAGCGCTTCAGTCCCCGGATGTTCAGTGCGTCGTCCACCATGCTCCGACGGCAGCGGGCCTCGCAGGGGTGCTCGCAGATGTAGGCGCAGGCCAGCGGGAGGGGATTGTCCTTGCGGATGAGGCGCACGGCGTCGCCGCAGCGTCCCGCGTTCACCAGGGCGATGTAGCCGGGGATGTCGACTCCCGCGGGGCATAGGGCCACACAGGGCACCGGGTTGCTCAGAGAGCCTAGGCAGCGGTGATGGAGGATGTGCTCCTCGTAGTCGTCCCGGAAGCCCTTGAGGCCCATCAGCACCAGGTTGGCCGCGTCGATGCCGATGGCGCAGTCCGCCGTGTCCGAGATGACCCGGGCGGTCTCCTCGATCCGATGGAGGATCCTGAGCTCCGGCTCCCCCTCCAACACCTCCCGAAGCAGTGCGGAGAGCTGGCTGAGCCCCACCCGGCAGGGCACACATTTTCCGCAGGTCTGGGCCTGACAGAGATTGAGAAAGTTCAGCGCCAGATCCACCGGACACAATCCCGGAGGGCTGGCGGCAATGCGGCGCTCCATGTTGCGGTAGAGCTGATCCACCACAGCCTGCGCCTGACTTGGGGTCTTGATGTCCAACCGACTCATTTCAGGGCACTCCTTTTTTGTCAAGCTGCCGCGTCGCTCCGCGGCGCGATTTGGCGATGAAAGCCACCAAAACTCTGTGACTCCCACCCCGGAGCAATGAACTCCCCCAAATATGGTTTCCAATATAGCACCAAACTAATTTTTAGTCAATGAGAAAAAAGTTTTTTATACATAAAATTTAAACTTCTGAGTTTCCCTTCCTAAAATACAAAAAAGCAAGCCGCACAGACGCTTAAAGCGCCTGCGCAGCCTGCTTTTTCTCTCAGCCCAGCCCAAGATCCCGGGTGGCGTAGGCATTCAGATCGCTGCCTGCCCTGCGGCCCGCCAGATATTCATAGTAGCCCTGGCTTCCGATCATGGCCCCGTTGTCCCCGCAGAGGGACAGGGGGGGCAAAAACAGCTTGTCCCCCGACTTCCGGCAGGCCTTTTCCAGGTCGCCCCGGATGCGGGAATTGGCCCCCACGCCCCCCGCCACGGCCACCTTGCCGTAGCCCTTCTGACGGGCGGCCTCCATGACCCGGGGCACCAGGATGTCGCTGACGGCGGCGGAAAAAGAGGCGGCCAGACCGGGGTAATCCAGTTCCTCCCCCTTCTGCCGGGCGTTGTGGGCCAGGTTGAGTACCGCCGTTTTCAGCCCTGAGAAGGACATGTCCAGGAGATGGCCCTCCACGTGGGAGCGGGGCAGCGGGTAGCGCTTGTCGTCCCCCCCCCGGGCCAGACGGTCCATGGGGCCGCCGCCGGGATAACCGATGCCCAGCACCCGGGCGGCCTTGTCGAAGCACTCCCCCGCCGCGTCGTCCCGGGTGGCTCCCATGACCTCCATGTCGGTGTAATCCCGCACGTCGGCGATGAGGGTGTTGCCCCCCGAGACACAGAGACAGACAAAGGGCGGCTCCAGATCCGGGTGGGCCAGATAGTTGGCGGCGATATGGCCCCGGATGTGATGGACGGGGATGAGCGGCACCTCCAGCGCCAGGGCGGCCGACTTGGCGAAGTTGACCCCCACCAGCACCGCCCCAATGAGTCCGGGCGCGTAGCTCACCGCGATGGCGTCGATGCCGGCGCGGGTCAGTCCCGCGTCGGACAGCGCCCGGTCCGCCAGGCCGACAATGGCCTCCACGTGTTTGCGGGAGGCGATCTCTGGCACCACGCCGCCGTACAGGGCGTGCATGTCCACCTGAGAGGCAATGGCGTCGGAGAGGATGGTCCGTCCATCCCGCACCACTGCCGCCGCCGTCTCGTCGCAGGTGGACTCAAAGGCCAGGATATTCATTTCTCCATCGCCTCCGGGATAAACACGTTGTTCTCGTAAATTTGGGGGTCGGGGAAGGCGCTGTGGTAGAGCTTCCGGTGAGTGTCCAGCAGCGCGTCGTTGGAGATGTCCGGGCCGTAGGCCAGGACGATGTAAGGGACGCCGAATACCTTTGTGTAATAGTTGATCTTCCGAAACCCCGCCCGATCATAGAAGCCCAGCCGTCTGCGGCGCAAGGCGTCCACTTCCTCGTCGCCGGTATTGGGGATCTCCACCTCGCCGAACACGCCCCGGCCGCCTTGGCAGAACCGGTCCAGCATCTGCCGCAGCAGGGCGCTGCCTGTGCCCTGATTGCGCCCCTCGGGCAGGACGGCGAAGTAGTCCAGCATCACATAGGGATCCTCCCCTGCCTTCCAGTAGAGGGCATAGGCCAGCAGCTCTCCCTCCTGAAAGAGGCCGTAGGGCTCGTAGTCGCCCTGTCCCATGAGCGTCAGCAGCCGGGACAGGGGCTTGAGCTCGTCGGGGGGAAAATCCCGTTTCATATGGGTCTTGTATAGCTCCTTCAGCTCCTCCTCAGTGAGGGGCCGAAACTGCGTGTCAGACATTTGCTTCCTCCTGCTCCCCAAACTCCAGCGTCATGATGATGGCGTCCTCTTTGGGGTTTTCGTAGTAGTCCTTCCGGCGGCCCACCTGGGCGAAGCCGTGCTTGTAGTATAGCTGGATGGCCGGCTCGTTGGTCAGGCGCACCTCCAGGGTGAGCAGGGCCAGCTTGGCCCGGCCGAAACGGACGAACACATCCAGTAGGGCGTCCGCGATCCCCTGCCCCCGGTAGTCGGGCCGGACGGCGATGTTGTCGATATAGCCCTCGTCCAGCACCACATGGAGCCCGGCGTAGCCCAGCACCGCCCCGTCGGCCCGCTGGGCCACGATGAAGGAGGCCATGGGGTTGAAGAGCTCCTCCTCCAGCATGGCCTCAGTCCAGGGGGTAGAGAAGCATTCCCTCTCCACGCTGGCGATCTCTTTGATATGAGAGCGGTCCATGGGGACCAGTTTATAATTTTTCATTCCTTCGCCTCTCCCCAGCTCTTCCCGGCGGCGGAATCCGCCCGCATGGGGACGGCGTAGTCCACCGCATCCTCCATCTCCCGAGTGAGCACTTCTTTGACTTGTTCCGTCTCCTCCTCCGGGCACTCCACGATCAGCTCATCGTGGACCTGGAGGATAAGTTTGGCCTTCAGGCCCTCGGCCTTGAGGGCCTTCCAGACCCGGATCATGGCCAGCTTGATGACGTCGGCGGCGGTGCCCTGGATAGGCATATTGAGGGCCACCCGCTCGCCGAAGGAGCGCAGGTTGAAGTTGGCCGACTTCAGTTCAGGCAGCCACCGGCGGCGGCCCATGAGGGTGGCCACCCAACCCTGCTCCTTGGCCTCGGCCACCACCCGGTCCATATAGGCCCGCACTCCCCGGAAGGTGGCGAAGTAACGGTCCATATACTCCCGGGCCTCGGCCCGGCTCACGCCGATGTCCTGGGCCAGGGAGAAATCGGAGATGCCGTAGACGATGCCGAAGTTGACGGCCTTGGCCCGGCGGCGCATCTCGTGGGAGACCTCCTCCGGCGGCACGCCGAAGACCTGGGCGGCGGTGGCGGTGTGGATGTCCGCACCGCTGCGGAAAGCCTCCTGCATGGCCTTGTCGCCCGCGATATGAGCCAGCAGCCGCAGCTCGATCTGGGAGTAGTCTGCGTCCACCAGCATACAGCCGGGGGCGGATACGAACATGTTCCGCAGCTGGGCCCCCAGTTCGGTGCGGACGGGGATGTTTTGAAGGTTGGGTTCGGTGGAGGAAAGCCGCCCGGTGGCGGTGACCGTATTCTGGAAAGAGGTGTGGATGCGCCCGTCGGGGGCGATAACCTTGGTCAGCCCGTCCACATAGGTGGATTTGAGCTTGGCGTACTGCCGGTATTCCAGAATGGCGTCGATGACGGGGTGCTTTCCCCGGAGCTTCTCCAGCACCTCTGCGTTGGTGGAATAGCCCGTCTTGGTCTTTTTCACCGGGGGCAGGCCCAGCTTGTCAAAGAGGATGTGTCCCATCTGCTGGGTCGAATTGATGTTGAAGGTCTCCCCCGCCAGGTCGTAGATGGCGGTCTCGTCCTCCCTCAGCCGGGTCTCCAGCATCTCCCCAAACCGGGCCAGGGCCTTCCGGTCCACCAGGACACCGGTGCGCTCCATCTCGGCCAGCACCGGGCAGAGGGGCAGCTCGATGTCATAATAGACCTGATGGAGCCCCAGCTCCTCCAGCCGCCGGGAGAGTTCTCCATACAGGGCCTCCACCAAAGCGGTGTGGCTCAGAAAGGCCCCCATGGGCCCGGACACGGCAGCGGCGGTCGCCTCCCGGTCCTCCGTCCCGGCATAGGGATCCTTCCCCGCCGTCTGTGCGTCCTCCGGCGCCAGCAGTGGGCTGAAGGCCCCGGGGGCGCGGTAGACCTGGGGTTTGGCGGTCTCGAAATTGAAGTAGGATACGCTCAGCTTATCCAGCTCATAGCTGCCGTCGGTGGGCGCCAGCAGATAGGCCGCCAGCTCGGTGTCGAAGACAAATCCCTCAAGGGACAGCCCCTCGGCCAGCAGCTCTCCCATCAGATCCTTTGCCCTGTGGGTGACCTTGCGGATATCCGGGGCAAAGATCCCCCGGAGAAAGTCGTTGTAGCAGTCCAGACGGTCAGGAAAGCAGAGCGCGGCTCTGCCGCAGTGCGCATCCCCCCACTCCACGCACACGCCCGACAACTCCGGGAGGGTCAGCAGGGAAACGTGATCCCGCTGTCGCCACAGCGCCAGCAGCTCCTCCATCCGCGCCCGGTCGGAGACCACCTCGCTCTCGCAGGCGCCCGTCTGCGTCTGGCCCTCCCCCGCTTCTCCCGCTGAGCCGGAAGTCAGCCCCAGTTTTTCGATGAGCTTGGCAAACTCCAGCCGGAGAAACAGCTCATAGGCGGCGGAGCGGTCGGGTTCCCGCCGGAGGGCATTCTCCGGGGCAAAGGCCAGCGGCGCATCCCGGCGGATGGTGGCCAGATCGTAGGACAATTCCGCCTGCTCCCGGCCCTCGTCCAGCCTTTTCAGCGCACCGGGCTTGACCCCCTCCAGATCGGGGAGCTTTTCATAGATGCACGCCACCGTGTTGAAGCGCTGGATGAGATCCATGGCGGTCTTTTCCCCGATGCCCCTCACCCCGGGAATGTTGTCCGAGGCATCCCCCATGAGGGCCTTGAGGTCGATGATATGGATGGGATCAAAGCCGTACTCGGCCCGGAACGCGTCGGGCGTCATGTTTTTGGTGGTGGTCTGCCCCATGCGGGTGGTCACCAGCTTGACGGTGACACGGTCGGTGATGAGCTGAAGGGAATCCTTGTCTCCCGTCACCACCACCGTGTCCCAGCCCGCCGCCGTGTCCTTTTCGGCGATGGTGCCGATGAGGTCGTCGGCCTCCCACCCCTCCAGCTCATAGCGGGGGATGTTCAGCGCGTCCAGCACCTCTTTCAGGAGGGGCACCTGCTTTACCAGATCCTCCGGCATGGGCTTGCGCTGGGCCTTGTAGCCCTCGTAGGCCAGATGCCGGAAGGTGGGAGCCCTCAGGTCGAAGGCGACGCACAGGGCGTCCGGTCCCTCCTCATCCAGCAGCTTGAGCAAAATATTGAGAAAGCCGTATACGGCGTTGGTGGGGAGCCCGTCCCGGGTGGAAAGGGGCCGCACACCGTAGAAGGCGCGGTTGATGATGGAATTGCCGTCGATGACCATGAGCTTCATTGCCAAGTGCCTCCTGACTGTTTGGGTGAAAAGCCGTAACTTACAGTATACCAGTTTTCCCCTCCCCGGGCAAGGTCAAACCACACACTGTCACGTGCCGTCCGGTTTGTGCCCCAGAGGCAGATAGACCGTCAGCCACATGGTGATAAAGCAGGCCAGGCCGCCCACCACGTTGGAGATGGGTTCGGCCCAGAACACCCCGTCCACGCCCCAGCCCAGGGCAGGCAGCAGCAGCGTCAGGGGCGCCACGATAAACGCCTTGCGGAAGAGGGAGAAAAACACCGCGCTCTTCGACCGGTTCAGCGCCACCGAAACCGACTGGCCGATGAACTGGAAGGCCATGCAGAAAAAGGCGGCAAAGTAAATGCGGAAGGCAGGCACACCCGCGGAGAGCAGTTCCGCTTCGCTGTTGAAGATATGGATGAACATCGCCGGAAACGCCATGATCACCACCCAGATCGCCGCGGTATAACCCATGGTGGCGGCGGTGGTGAAGCGGATGCCCTCCCGCACCCGCCGGTACTGCCCCGCGCCGTAGTTATAGCCCAGCACAGGCTGGCAGCCGTTGGTGATTCCGGCGGCCGGCATGGTGGCCACCTCCCGCACCGAGTTCACCACCGTCATCACGCCCACATAGAGGTCTCCCCCCACCCGTTGGAGGGTGGCGTTGCACAGGATCTGCACCAGGGAGTTGGTAAGGGCCATCACAAAGCCGGAGGAGCCCAGACCCAGAATGCGGCGCACCCGCTCCCATCGGAGCTTCAAAGCCGTCCGGCGCAGCCGGAGGATGGCCTTGGGACCGGTGAGGAACCCCAGCACCCACACCGCCGAGCAGGCCTGGGAGATCACAGTGGCCAGAGCGGCCCCCCGGACCCCCATCCCAAAGCCGAAGATAAAAATAGGATCCAGCACCAAATTCACCGCCGCACCCAGCGCCACTGTCATCATCCCCGTCCGACCGAAGCCCTGGGCGTTGACAAAGGGGTTCATCCCCAGTCCGATCATGACGAAAAGCGTGCCGCAGAGGTAAATGGTGAGATAGTCGTCCGCATAGGGAAATGTGGCGTCGCTGGCGCCGAAGAGGTAGAGAATGGGCCGTTTCAGCAGAAGGCAGATCGCAGTCAGTCCGACTCCAAACAGGATCAAAAGTGTAAAGGAATTTCCCATTACACTCTCCGCTTCCTCATTCTCTCCCTTCCCCCGGCAGATGGAACACAGGGGCGCACCTCCCATCCCGCACAGGTTGGCAAACCCGATGAGAATGGAGATGACGGGCAGGCAGAGCCCCAGTCCGGTGATGGACAGACGGCCTACCCCTTCCAGATGCCCCAGGTAGACCCGGTCCACGATATTGTAGAGGATGTTGATGAGTTGGGCCGCCGTCATGGGCAGGGCCATGGTCAAAATGTTCCGGGACATGGTTCCCCGGGAAAAGTCGTTTTGCGCCACATCCTTGCCCCCTCTTGTATTTTTTTCGTCAAAGTATTATGATATTATATATGATTTTGGGCAAGGGGACAAGCCCCGGAAAGGAAGTAACCATGTCTTTTCTTGCGGAGGCAAAAACGCTTTACAGTGACATGAAAACCCTGAAAGATGATCTCCACCGCCACCCGGAGTCCAGTTTTCAGGAGGTCCGCACCACAGCCCGTCTGAAGGAGCTGCTGGCCCCTCTGGGTGTGGAGTTTATTGATCTGGGGATGGAGACTGGCGTAGTTGGCCTCCTCCGGGGTGGGAAGCCGGGGCGGACGGTGGCGCTCCGGGCAGACATCGATGCACTGGAACAGCAGGAGCCGGGGGGCGGGGCCGTGGTCTCGGAGATTCCCAACCGGATGCACGGCTGCGGCCACGACTTCCATACCGCCGCTCTCTATGGCGCCGCCGCACTTCTCTCCGCACACCGCGCCGAGCTGGCCGGAAACGTGGTTTTTCTCTTCCAGCCGGCTGAGGAGTTCACCCAGGGGGCAGCCGCCATGATCCGCCACGGGCTCTGGGAAAAGCTGCCCTGTAAACCGGATTGCCTGTTCGGCCTGCACAATCGTCCGGAGGTTCCCTGCGGGCAGATCGCCCTTCTCCCCGGCCCCATTATGGCAGGCAAATCCAACTATATTGTGGTTTTCCATGGCAGGACGGGCCACGGCGGCTCTCCCCACAAATGCATTGACGTGCTGGTTCCGGCCGCGGCCTTCATCCAGGGGGTTCAGTCCGTGGTCAGCCGCAACGCCGACCCTCTGGAGGGTCTGGTGTGCGCCGTCTGCTCCATCCACGGCGGGTCTCCCGAGAATTTTGCCCCCGATGAGGTCACCATGACCGGAAGCATCCGCGCCCTGTCCGAGGAGGTCAAGGCCATGGCGGAGCGCCGGGTGGAGGAGCTGGCCCGGCAGATCGCCGCCGCCTACGGCTGCACCGCCGATTTTACCCTGATCCCCGAAGTCCCCGTGACCTGGAACGGCCCGGAGATGACTGCTCTTGCCCGCAGGGCGGCGGAGGCCGTGGTGGGGCCGGAGAACATCGTGCAGCCCAAGCCTGCCATGGGCTCCGAGGACTTCGCCGTGTTCGGCCGGGACGTGCCCGCCTTCTTCTACTGGCTTGGCTCCGGCTACCCCGGACGGGAAATGCCCTGCTGGCACAGCAGCCAGTTCACCACCGACGACGACGCCCTCCCTATCGCCGCCGCTCTGCTCGCTCAATCGGCACTGGAAGGTCTCGAATAACTATAAATCAATTTTACTTTACAGAAAAGAGATGGACTGCCATGCGGCAGTCCATCTCTTTTTCGCCTAGCGTCCGGTATAGATTTTCACTGCGTCCCGAAGGAACACGGCGCAGCCTGGGACTTCTCCGTCGTAGTAGTCAGTGAAGCGCTGGTCCGCGGGATAGAGCTCCGCGATTCCGGCGTGGCGGGCAGGGTCGTACTTCTGTCCGCCGAAGCACAGCCACCGGGCATGAAGGGCGGCAATTCGCTGTCCCTCCGCCCCGGCAGGATCCTCCCCCGACCGAACGGCGTCAGTAAGGGCATCGTTGATCTCCGCCCCCAGTGCCTCCCAGGCGCGGTGCTCCTCCTGATCCATGGACAGGAACGCCGAGTTGGAGGCATTGACCGCGGCGTCTCCATAGCACCCCCGCGCTTCTTTGCCGTAGCGGATCTCATTAGCCTCCACGGCTTTTTTTTGAAAGGCCCGGAACTTCTCTTTGTCTTGCATCATGATCTCTCCTTTCGCTTCCTGCAACGTCTGCTGCACCGTCAGGATAAGATCGTCCAGCCTGGATCTGCGGTCACTCAACGCCCTCAGGTGCTCCTCCAGCGCCGCCTGTCGGTCAAAATTTGGGTCATCCAGAATGGCGCCGATCTCGGCCAGCGGCACCTCCAGTTCCCGGTAGAAGAGGATCTGCTGCAGCCGATCCACCTCCGCCGGACCGTAGAGCCGATACCCCGCCTGGGTGAGGCGGCCCGGCTTCAAAAGGCCCAGCCGGTCGTACCACCGCAGGGTGCGTGGGGTCACCCCGGACAGCTCAGCCAGTGCTTTTACCGTGTATTCCATGGTGCATCCCTCCTGACAGATTGAGCATACTCCCTGACGCTGCGGCAAGGTCAAGGACTTTTGAAGCTTTCCCAGAAAATAAAAAGCGGTGAGATATGAAATCATATCTCACCGCTTGGGTGGAAGGACTCAGGCCCGGGCCTGCTTGGCCAGCTCGGTGAGCTGGGTAAAGGCGGCCTTGTCGTTGACGGCCATCTCAGCCAGCATCTTGCGGTTAATGGTCACATTGGCCTTCTTCAGGCCGTTGACGAAGGTGGAGTAATTCATGCCGTTCATCTTGCAGGCGGCGGAGATCCGGGTGATCCACAGGGAGCGGAAGTCGCGCTTCTTCAGCCGACGGCCGATGTAGGCATACTTCAGGGACTTCATGACCTGCTCGTTGGCCATCTTGAAGTGCTTGGACTTGGCGCCCCAGTAGCCCTTCGCCAGCTTCAGGACCTTATTTCTTCTCTTGCGCGTCATCATTGCGCCTTTAACTCTAGCCATGGTATTTGAAACCTCCTATATTTGAGTAAAAAGTCAAATTATTTGTAAGGGATCATACGCTTGACGGTGGCCGCGTTGGTCACGTCAGCGTAAGCGCCCTTGCGGAGGCCTCTCTTCCGCTTGGTGTCCTTGCCGTGTCCATTGAGCAGATGGGACTTATAGGCGTGGGCCCGCTTGACCTTGCCGGTCTTGGTCAGGTTAAATCTCTTCTTCGCCCCGGTGTGGGTCTTCAGTTTAGGCATGGTGAATTCTCCTTTATCGTAAAATCGACTTGCTTACTTTTTGGACTCCTTGGAGACCTTGGCGGACAGAAAGATGGACATATGCCGTCCGTCCAGCTTGGGCTCCTTGTCCATGTTGGCCACTTCGGCACACTGCTCGGCAAACTTCAGCAGCAGGTCACGGCCGATCTCAGTATGGGCCATCTCACGGCCCCGGAAGCGCACGGTGACCTTCACCCGGTCCCCCTCGGCGAGGAACTTCTGGGCGTTGCGCAGTTTGACATTGAAGTCGTTGACGTCGATGCTGGGAGACATCCGGACTTCTTTGACCTCCACCACATGCTGGTTCTTCTTTGCCTCTTTTTCCCGCTTTGTCTGCTCAAACTTAAACTTTCCGTAGTCCATGAGCTTGCAGACCGGCGGTACGGCGTTCGGTGAAATCTTCACCAGGTCCATTCCGGCCTCTTCGGCTTTCTCCAGGGCCTCCCGGGCAGACAGGATACCCAGCTGCTCGCCGTCGGCGGAAACCAGGCGCACTTCCTTATCCCGGATCTCTTCATTGATCTGATGACCTTTGTTACTGCTGATAGTAAAAGCACCTCCATTCAACACGCACAAAAAACACGGAGCCTGAGCGGCTCCGTGCAACAAGACAAACCATCGCCGGATATTCCGGCGAGAGATACCATGTTGACCCCTTCGACTCTGGCCGAGAGGTGAGGACGAAACCGTTCCTTCTTTATTGTGCTCTGATATTATACCAGTCTTTCCGGTCCCTGTCAAGACTTTTTTAAAAGAACGAATACTTTACCGGCGCAGGTATTTCCGGCAAACCTGGTTGGCCCGGGCCGCCGTCTCCCTCTCGTCCAGAGTCACCAGCTCCCCGTTCTGCACCACGGGGACGCCGTTGATGATGGTGTAATCCACCGGTCCTTTGAAGCCCACGGTGCCCAGCAGGGACATGGGGTCGAACTGGGCCCCCGCCAGCTCGGGGCGGGTCAGGCGGATGAGGAACAGGTCGGCGGCCATTCCGGGGGCCAGCGCGCCGATGTCGATGCGTCCCAGCAGCCGGGCAGAGCCCCGGGTGGCCAGCTTCAGAATGTCGTAACCCGTAGGGGCGGCGGCGCTGGCATGGAGCCGGTGGAGCAGATAGCATACCCGCAGCTCCTCCAGCAGGTTGGAGCCGTCGTTGGAGGCCGCGCCGTCCACCGCCAGGCCCACGTTGACCCCCAGCCGCAGCATCTCGGGCAGACGGCACACGCCGGAGGCCAGCTTCATGTTGGAGATGGGGCAGTGAGCTACGCCTGTGCCGGTCTCGGCCAGCAGGCGCAACTCGTCGTCGTTGAACCAGATGCCGTGGGCATACCACACGTCCGGGCCGGTCCAGCCCACCGAATGCATGTACTCCAGCGGCCGCAGGCCGAATTTTTGCAGGGTGAAATCCTCCTCGTCCCGGGTCTCGGCCACATGGGTGTGCAGCCGCACACCCAGGGACCGGGCCAGCTTGGCGCTCTCCCGCAGGAGGTCAGTGGACACCGAGAAGGGCGAGCAGGGGGCCAGCGCCACCTGGTGCATGGAGAACCGGCTGTCGTCATGCCACACCCGGACCAGCCGCTCGGAATCGGCCATGATCGCGTCGATGGTCTGCACCACGCTGTCAGGGGGCAGGCCTCCGTCCTTTTTGGACAGATCCATGGACCCCCGGGAGGCCACAAACCGCATCCCCACCTGCTCCGCGGCCCGGAACTCGGCGGCGATCAGATCCCCGCCGTACTTGGGAAAGACATAGTGGTGGTCAAAACAGGTGGTAGTGCCCGTTTTGGCAAGCTCCGCCAGCCCGGAGAGCGCAGCGCAGGTCTCCACTTCCTCGTCCAGGTTCTTCCAGACCTCATAGAGGGTCACCAGCCAGGGAAACAGCTCCATCCGCTGGACCTCCGGGAGGTTGCGGGAGAAAATCTGATAAAGGTGGTGGTGGGTGTTGATGAGCCCCGGGTAGACCGCCATATCCGAAGCGTCGATCACCTGCTCGGCCTGTCGGGCCTCGGGGCCGATATACTCCACGGCGTTGTCCCGGATGAACAGATTGCACCGCTCATAGAGGGTGTCCCTGTCGTCGCAGGAGACGATGTAGCGGGCGTTTTTAATCAGCAGCGTGGACATGTCGAGGCCTCCCTCCCTGTTTGGCTCCAGTCTACCATAACCGAAGGAAAAATACAACGGGGACGGCGAGGGGGCCGGGCAAAATTGCCCGGTCCCCTCCAGTGCGTCTTATCGAATATCGGTGACCGTATACCCCGCGTTGGCCACAGCCTGCTTGAGCGCCTCGTCGGTGGCGTCCCCGGTGACGGTGGCGGTCTTGGTCTCCAGATCCACTGTGGCGGTGACTCCGTCCAGCTTGGTGAGGGCCTCGGTGACGTGGGCCACGCAGTGCTGGCACATCATGCCCTCGATGATGAGTTTCTTTTCCATGGTATGATTCGCTCCTTCTTTTTTATTTGGATCTTCCGGCGCCGCAGATTCCGCATGCCGGGGCTTGAATAGCTTCAGCCGCAGGGCGTTGGACACCACGCACACCGAGCTCAGGGACATGGCCGCCGCGGCGATCATGGGCGAGAGCTGGAGGTGGAAAATCGGGTAAAACACCCCGGCGGCCAGAGGGATGCAGACGGCATTGTAGAAAAATGCCCAGAAGAGGTTTTCTTTGATGTTGCGCAGGGTGGCCCGGGAGAGCTCGATGGCGGTGACCGCGTCCATGAGGTCGCTCTTCATGAGCACCACGTCGGCCGACTCGATGGCCACGTCGGTGCCCGCGCCGATGGCCAGCCCCACATCGGACCGTGCCAAGGCGGGGGCGTCGTTGATGCCGTCGCCGATCATGGCCACCTTCCGCCCCTCGGCCTGGAGCTCCGCGATGATCTTCTCCTTGTCCTGGGGCAGCACTTCCGCCACGACATCTGTCAAGTCAAGTTCCTTTGCAATGGCCTGTGCGGTGCGGCGATTGTCCCCGGTGAGCAGCACCACGTCCAGACCCAGCCTTCGCAGGGCGGCAATGGCGGCGGCGCTGGTGGGCTTCACCGTATCGGCCACCGCCACCAGCCCCATCAGCCTGCCGTCCTCGGCAAAGTAGAGCGGCGTCTTGCCCGCGCCCGCCAGATCCTCGGGGGCGCGCCCGGCGGCGGTCAGATCCACCCCGTGCTCCTCCATCATGGCCCGGTTGCCTGCCAGGAAATCGGCCCCCTGAATGGTCGCCGACACGCCCCGGCCATGGACAGCCCGGAAGCGCTCGGCGGGGACCAGCGGGATGCCCCGCGCCTCCGCCTCGGCCACCACCGCCTGGGCCAGGGGATGCTCCGAGGGCTTTTCCAGGGAGGCGGCCACGCAGAGAAGTTCCTCCTCGGTGGTCTCCCCCACCGGGCGCAGGTCAGTGACCACGGGCTTGCCCTGGGTGACGGTGCCCGTCTTGTCCAGCACCACGGTCTGGATGGCCCGCAGGCCCTCCAACGCCTCGGCGGACTTGAAGAGGATTCCGTTCTCCGCGCCTTTTCCAGTGCCCACCATGATGGCCACCGGCGTGGCCAGACCCAGGGCGCAGGGGCAGGAGATCACCAGCACGGCCACGCCGGCGGTGAGCGCCCGGCTCAGATCCCGGGCGGCGAAAAACCAGACTGCGGCGGTGAGCAGGGCGATAGCGATGACCACCGGCACAAAGATTCCGGCCACCTTGTCGGCCAGCTTGGCAATGGGCGCTTTGGAGGAGGCCGCCTCGTCCACCAGGGCGATCATCTGGGCCAGGGTGGTGTCGTCCCCCACCCGGGTGGCCCGGAAGGTAACGGAGCCCAACTGATTGATGGCCGCCGCCGTCACCCGGTCCCCGGGGCCCTTGTCCACGGGGATGGACTCCCCGGTGAGGGCGGACTCGTCCACCGAGGTGCTGCCCTCCACGATCTCCCCGTCCACCGGGATGGCCTGTCCGGGGCGCACCACCAGAAGGTCGCCCACCGCCACCTCCTCCACCGGGATCACGGTCTCTTTTCCGTCCCGGAGGACGGAGGCCGTCTTGGGAGCCAGATCCATGAGCCGGGAGATGGCCTCCCCCGTCTTGCCCTTGGAGCGGGTCTCCAGAAATTTGCCCAGGGTGATGAGGGTCAGGATCATTCCGGCGGATTCAAAGTAGAGGTCCATAGACCACCGCTCCACCCGGGCCGCGTCCCCGTGGCCCAGTCCCCAGCCGATCTGGTAGAGGGCCGCCGCGCCGTAAATGACGGCGGCCGCCGAGCCCAGGGCGATAAGGGAATCCATGTTGGGGGCGCGGTGGGCTAAAGTCTTGAAACCCACCTTATAATATTTGTCGTTGACGTACAGGATGGGCAGCAGGAGCAGGAACTGGGTCAGGGCGAAGGCGAGGGCGTTTCCCTGCCCGTGAAGAAAGCCGGGGATGGGCCAGCCCATCATATGGCCCATGGAGAGATAAAAGAGGGGGATCAAAAACCCGAAGGAGACCGCCAGCCGCCGCTTCATCCCCCGGAGCTCCTCCTCCATGGAGGGCGCCTCCGCCCCGGACTGCTCCTTCCCTGCCTTGCCCGGGAGGAGCGCGCCGTAGCCGGAACGGGTCACCGCGGCAATAATGGAGTCCGGATTCTGGGCGGCGGGATCGTAATCCACCTGCATGGAGCCCCCCAGCAGATTCACATTCACGCCGGAGACCCCTTCCAGCGCGGACACTGCCTTCTCCACATGGGCGGAACAGGCGGAACAGGTCATTCCGGTCACCGTAAATTTTTGTCTCATGGAATTTCCTCACGCTCTCTTTGAAATCACTTCAATATCTTGTCCAAAGTGGACACCAATTCCTCCACCTTTTCCTCCCGGTCCTCGGCGGTAGCGGCCTGTTGGACGCACCCCCGGAGATGGGCGGCCAAAATCTCCCGGTTCACCCGGTTGAGCATGGCCTCGGCCGCCATCACCTGCTGGGAGATGTCGATGCAGTAGCGGTCCTCCTCCACCATTTTCAAGATTCCGTCCAGTTGGCCCCGGGCGGTCTTGAGCAGCCGGAGCACCTTGGTCCTGTCTGCCATCAAAGCCGCGCACTCCCCTTTCCAAATCACAATAAATACCCCCCTGGGGTGTAGTGTTATCATAGTATGTTAATAGGCTTTTGTCAAGCGGTTTTCCGAAAACCCGCGAAAAAAACGACGGACAGCTTTTTGCTGTCCGCCGTTGAAGATCGATATTCAGCGCTCGCCCTTGTCGTAGGGGATGCCCTCCGCCCGGGGAGCCTGGGAGTTGCGGGCCGTGAAGGCCAGCACCACCAGCGTGGCGATATAGGGGATCATCTTGTAGATGTCGCTGGGGATATTCAGGGCCACCAGCCCGGGGATCACGGAATAGGTGGCGGCGATGGTTTTCATCAGGCCGAAGAACAGCGCCGCAAAGAGGATGCGTCCCGGTTTCCACTGGCCGAAGATGAGCACCGCCAGGGCCAGGAAGCCGTAACCGGAGACGGTGGCGTTGAAGTTGGTGGAGGTGGGGATGACGAACACCAGTCCGCCGATGCCCGCCAGCGCGCCCGAGATCAGGGTTCCGGCATAACGCATCCGGTAGACGTTGATGCCCACCGAGTCGGCCGCCTGGGGGTGCTCACCGCAGGCCCGCAGCCGCAGGCCGAAGCGGGTCTTGTAGAGGACCACGGCGGCGACCGCCAGAATGAGGAAGCCGATGTAGGTGGTGAGGTAGCACTTCTGGAAGAACATGGGGCCGATGACGGGGATGTCCCCCAGCACGGGCACCTTGTCGATGGCAAAGTGGTTGGCGAAGGGCACCTGCTGCACCCCCAGCACCAGCCGAGCCACGAAGATGGAGATGGCGGGGGCAAAGACGTTGATGGCGGTGCCGGAAATGGTCTGGTCGGCCTTCATGTTGATGGAGGCATAGGCGTGGACCAGGCTGACCATCACGCCGGTGACCGCCGAGACCAGAAGAGCCAGCAGCAGCATTCCCTGCTCCGAAGCGGCCTCCGGGTTCTGGAAGAGGTGGAGGAACATGATCCCGGTGAACGCGCCGATGATCATGGTGCCGTCCAGAGCGATGTTGACGATGCCGGAGCGCTCTGCGAACAGGCCGCCCAGGGCCACAATGAGCAGAGGCACGGAAAAGCTCATCATCTGCTGGACGATAAAGATCACAAGGTTCAGTCCGCTCACTGCGCCTCGCCTCCTTTCTCGGTCTGCGCCGCGGCCCGCCGCTTCTCCACCTGGCGGTGGCGGAACTTCTCAATGGTCTGGCTGAAGAAGAGGGCGAAGGCGGCAAAGTAGATGATGACGGAGGAGATGATGTCCACGATCTGTGTGGGGAAGCCGAACGTCTGCATGGACAGGCCGCCCTGCGTCAGATAGGCCATGAAAGTACCGGTAAAAATGATGGCAATGGGGTTGGACATACCCAGCAGGGCCACGGGGATGCCGTTGAAGCCCTCGGCGGCCAGCACGTCCAGCACGGGGATGCCGGAACCCGCGCCCGAGAGATAGTAGAGGGCGCCGCCGATCCCGGCCAGTCCGCCGGCAAAAACCATGGCCAGCAGGATATTCTTCTTGTCGCTGATGCCGGCGTACTTGGCCGCGTCCCGGTTGTAGCCGCAGGCTTTCAGCTCAAAGCCCAGTCTGGTCTTTTCCAGGATGACCCACACCGCCACGCCCAGCACCACGGCCACCAGGAAGCCCGCGTTGGCGCTGGAGGGCGCGCCTCCGTCCACGAAGAGCTTGTCAAAGCCCAGCTTGGGCAGTACGGCGGAGGCGGCGGGCTGGAGGGACTGGTTCTTGGCCCGGTCAAAAATGAATTTGCGCACCAGGAGGTTTGCCGTAGACATGCCGATGTAGTTCATCATGATGCAGGCGATGACCTCGTTGATATTGCAGTAAGCCTTCAAAAGGCCGGGCACGCAGCCCCACAGCGCGCCCGTCAGGGCGGCGGCCAGAATGGCGGCCAGGCACTGGAGCCCGGCGGGCAGGAAGGTGCACTTCACCCCCACCAGGACCGCCGCGAAAGCTCCCATGATATACTGGCCGGAGGCCCCGATATTAAAGAGTCCGGTCTTTTTGGCAAAGCCCACGGACAGGCCGGTCATGACGATGGGGGTGGCGTAGTAGAGCACCTGCCCCATGTTCTTCCGGTTGGCCACGCCGCCGGTGGCGATGGCCCAGAAGCCGGGCAGCGCCTTGGCGGGATTGGAGATGAGCAGAATGATCAGCCCCACCAGCATACCGATGAGGATGGCGAGCACAGAGGCCAGGGCGTTGCGGAAGCCCTGCCGGTCCAGCAGATTTCCGTTGGTTTTCACGCCGCGTCACCGCCCTTCCCGCCGTGGGACTGGAGCATGTTTGCAAACCGCTTTCTCACGTTCAGCCCACCGCCTTTCTCTTGGAGCCCGCCATGTAAAGTCCCAGCTCCTGCACCGTGACCGCCCGGGGGTCCAGCTCGGCCACGATCTCGCCCTCGTAGATGACCAGAATGCGGTCGGCCAGGTTCATCACCTCGTCCAGCTCCAGAGAGACCAGCAGGATGCCCTTGCCGTTGTCCCGCTCCGCCACCAGCTGGTGGTGGATGTACTCGATGGCGCCCAC
Source organism: Pseudoflavonifractor sp. Marseille-P3106 (assembly GCA_900169975.1). GTDB lineage: Bacteria > Bacillota > Clostridia > Oscillospirales > Oscillospiraceae > Vermiculatibacterium. The sequence goes on along the minus strand of LT827126.1, from coordinate 157,309 downwards.
GTCCAGGCCCCGGGTGGGCTGCACGGCGATGAGCAGGTCGGGGTCCCGGTCGATCTCCCGGGCCACAATGGCCTTCTGCTGGTTGCCGCCGGACATGGAGCGGGCGATGGTCCTGCCCCCCTGCCCGGAGCGAATGTCGTACTTCTCGATGAGCTTGTCTCCGTACTGAAAGATCTTGTCGTAGCGCAAAAAGCCGCCGGAGCAGTACGCCGGCTCAAAATAGCTCTGGAGCACCAGATTGTAGGCCAGGGGGTAGTCCAGCACCAGACCGTGCTTGTGCCGATCCTCGGGGATATGGCCCAGGCCGTGGGTGTTCTTGTAGCGGATGGAGGCGCGGGTCACGTCCTCCCCCTTGAGCTTCACACTGCCGGAGTCCGGCTTCATAAGCCCTGTGATGGCCTGGACCAGTTCGGTCTGGCCGTTGCCGTCGATGCCCGCCACACAGACGATCTCCCCCCGGCGCACCTTCAGGGAGACATTGTTGACCACTTTTTTCCCGTGCTCCTTGTTGACCACGGTGAGGCCCTCGGTCTCAAAGACCACGTCGGTGGGATGGGCGGGACCCTTGTCTACCTTGAGCTCCACCTTCCGGCCCACCATCATCTCGCTCATCTCTTCCTTGGTCACACCGGAGACCGAGATGGTGCCGATGTACTTGCCCTTGCGCAGCACGGTGCAGCGGTCGGCCACCTCCTTGATCTCATTGAGCTTGTGGGTGATGAAGAGGATGCTCTTGCCCTCGGCGGCCAGATCCTTCATGATCTTCATCAGCTCTTCGATCTCCTGGGGAGTGAGGACGGCGGTGGGCTCGTCAAAGATGAGAATCTCATTGTCCCGGTAGAGCATCTTCAAAATCTCCACCCGCTGCTGCATGCCCACGGTGATATCCTCGATGAGGGCGTCCGGGTCCACCCGCAGGCCGTACTGCTCGGAGAGGGCCATGACCTTTTTCTGGGCCTCGTCCATCTTCAAAAAGCCGTTTTGGGTAGTCTCCATACCCAGAACGATGTTCTGGAGGACGGTGAAATTATGCACCAGCTTGAAATGCTGATGCACCATGCCGATCCCCAGCGCGTTGGCGTCGTTGGGGTCCTTGATCCGGACCTCCTCGCCGTTTTTCCGGATCACGCCCTTCTCCGGCTGATAAAGGCCGAACAGAACGCTCATCAGCGTGGATTTTCCCGCTCCGTTCTCGCCCAGCAAAGCGTGGATCTCGCCCCTTTTGAGCTGTAAGGTGATGTCATCATTGGCAATGATACCGGGGAACTCTTTCGTGATATTGCACATCTCGATGATGTACTCACTCATCCAGCGCCACTTCCCTTCTCTAACAGTCTCCCCGCAGGGGAATCAATGCTGTACTATTATAGCGCCCAAAAATGGGTTTTGCAAGAAAAATACTCGAAAAGAATCAGCTTTCCTAAAAGAAATTATGCAAGTTCACCAAATTTTTCCGCAGACTCGATTGTCATGTGCTTCTACTTGCCAAGCTGCCCATTCTTTTTCCAGGCCGCCAGCACCGCGTCGATGGCCGCAGCCCGCAGGCCGTGGCGCTCCAGCTCTGCCACACCGGCGATGGTGGAGCCGCCGGGCGAGCATACGTCGTCCTTGAGCTTGCCGGGATGAGCACCGGTCTCCAGCACCATGGAGGCCGCCCCCAAAGTGGTCTGGGCCGCGTAGCGCAGGGCCTTGTTCCGGGGCAGACCGGCAGCCACGCCGCCGTCGGCCAACGCCTCAATATAGGGGTAGAGGAATGCCGGGCCGCAACCGGCCACGGCGCTGAATGCGTCTATCAGCCCCTCCTCCAGCCGTTCCACCCGTCCGGTGGCCGAGAGGATCATTTCAACATCTGTAAAGTGTTTTTCCCTTGCGGTTTTCCCGCCGGACAGGGCCGTCATACCCACTCCGATGGCGCAGGGGGTGTTGGGCATGATGCGCAGAACGGGAACGTCCTCCCCCACCCAGCCCTGCAAATCGTTCAGCAGAACGCCGGCGGCCACCGACACCACCGCCCGGCCAGGCAGCAGGTCGGCCAGCTCCTCCGCTACCCCCCGGATCAGCTTGGGCTTCACGCACAAAAAGACATACTCGGCAGACTCCGCCGCCGCCCGGTTAGAACCGAATGCCTGACAGCCGGTTTCCCTTGCCAGTTCTTCCGCCTTAGAGGGTGTGCGGTTGGACACCGCCACATTCTCCGCGCCCAGCGCCCGGCAGGCCGCTCTGACCAGGGCAGAGCCCATATTTCCCGTTCCGATAAATGCCGCTTTTTTCATTTTCTCACCCCGCTGAAATCTGGGGAGCATCTTGGTCCCGCTGCCCCGCAGCCCTGCTTCCGCGGCTGCCTTTGGGCCATTGTACCACTTTTTCCCGCTTTCGTCCATCGTCACCTTGCATCACTGTCGGGCATAGGCATGGGAAAGGAGGTCTGCGCCATGAACCATTCTGTTTCCCTGCCCCGCCCCGCCGCCCGGGCTCAGCTCCGGGGCGACGAGACCCATCCAAACCTGCGGGGCGAGGTCCTGTTCTGCCCCTACGGGCGCGGGACGCTGATCATTGCCCGGGCGGTAGGACTGCCCATTCCCGGCTTTCTGGGCTTTCATATCCATACCAACGGAAGCTGCGCGGCGGGGGGCGACGTGTCCTTTGCGTCCGCAGGCGGACATTACGATCCCCACAACGTCCCCCATCCCTGGCACAGCGGCGATCTGCCCCCGCTGCTCTCCTCCGGTCAGGGCGCCGCTTTGATGCAGGTGTACACTGACCGGTTCCGCCCGGAAGAAGTGGTGGGACGCTCGGTGGTGATCCACGAACGGCCGGATGATTTTCGCACCCAGCCCTCCGGGGACAGCGGCTCCCGTCTGGCCTGCGGAGTCATCGAAGCGGTTTAAGCGGCGCAAAAGATCCCACACCCCCGGTTATCGGGCCGTGCGGGATCTTTTTTGCGCAAATTTGTTCAGCCTCCGACCGCGATGAGCCGGACCTTGGCGTCTTTGCCCAATGTGCCGCTGTAATAAACAGTCATTGTATCGCTGTACCCCTCGGCCTCGGCCAGGGTGATCCAGCGATTGCTGTCGTCATTGTAGACTTGCAGCCTGAAGGCTATGGGAACCCGCACGCCGTCTGCCGCTACGGCGTCCTCCCCGTCAAAGTCGGCGCACACCGCACAGCAGGGCTGCCGCCGCTGCCAGCGCCACCGTGCGCTTCCGGGTCATCTTCCGTTTTGGAGCCGGAGCGGATGCCTCAGTCTCCGCTGTCGTTTTTTCTGCTACAAGCTCATACTTCTTTGCACTCCCACGTTGGGTTTCCCGCCCAGTATAGTCAGACAAGCTGAAATTGCCCTGAAAGCTTTGGAAAACTTTTGTGAACTCAGCGTAAAAATCACCCGGGAAATCTGTTATACTGAAAAGAAAAACTGTTCCGACAAATTTCAGCTTTCCGGAATACAATGGGAAAACACGCGAGAAAGGCAGAGCCTGTCATGCGGACCCTGATCGTCGAAGATGAAAAGCACCTGGCGGAGGCTCTGTGCCAGATCATGACCGAGCAGCGCTACCAGGCTGATGTGGTCTACGACGGGGCGGACGGCCTGGGCTACGCCCTCACCGAGCAGTACGACGCCGTTATCCCGGATGTGATGCTCCGGCTGGACGCGCGGTGCCTCATCCGGGGCGACGACTCGGACCGGCTGGGCTTCAAGGAATTTGAGGTCCTGCGCCTTCTCATGGCCAACTGCCATGCAGTGGTGCCCAAAGACGATATCATCGCCAAGGTCTGGGGGCTGGAATCCGAGGCCGAGGACAACAACGTGGAAGTCTATATTTCCTTTCTGCGAAAAAAATTGGCTTTCCTGGATTCTGCGGTCACCATCGGGACAGCTCGGAAAGTGGACTACTTCCTGGAGGTGCCGACGGTATGATCCGGAAACTTCGGCGAAAATTCATTGCCGCCAACATGCTGCTGGTGACGCTGGTACTGCTCATTGTGTTCGCCGTGTTGGTGGCACCCACTCCCGCCAGCCCGCCGGCCTGAACATGTGGGCCATGCAGATGGCCCTCAAGTGGAGCAAAGGCTACACCCTGCCCCGCTTGGAGATCGGTTCCCGGGAGGAGATGCCTCAGGCCCCCTCCCCGGGGGATGGGAAACGGGACTACACTATGGTGCCCGTCTTCTCCGTCACGCCGGCGGAAGACGGTTCCATCCGCTCCCTCAATCAGGGCAACAACGTTTCAGTGGATGAATCCACCCTGGACAGTGTGGTGGCCGAGGTGCTGACCCTGGCAGGGGACGCCGGGGGTCTGAGCAGCTATGATCTGCGCTATCTCCGGGAGACCGACAGTGCGGGTATCATCCGCATCGCCTTTGCCGACCGGAGGTGGGAGAGCGGTTCCATCGGTCAGCTGATCCTCATCTGCCTGGTGGTTGGACTGCTGGAACTGGCGGGCTTTTTCCTGATCTCTCTTCCCGGCCAACCTCTCCCTGCGCCCGGCGGAAAAGGCCTGGCAGCAGCGGCAGTTCGTGGCCGACGCCTCCCACGAACTCAAGACCCCCCATCGCTGTCATTTGGGCCAATACGGGCATTGTTCTGGCACACCGGCCGGACTCGGTGGAGGGTCAGGCCAAGTGGATCACCTACTGGAGTCGGTTGCCTTTGAAAAGGGAGTCTCTCTCCGAACATGTGACCTCCGGACTCACGCTTCTGGGGGATGATGGACAGCTCCGACGGCTGATGGCCATCCTCCTGGACAACGCCATCAAGTATGCCGGGGAACGGGGTGCCGTCACTGTCACCCTGGACCGTCAGGGGGAGAAGCTGCGCCTTTCCGTCCACAACACTGGTCCGGCTGTCCCTGCCGGGCATCTCCCCAACCTCTTCGAACGCTTCTATCGGGCCGATGCCGCCCGGGACCGGGATCAGGGCGGCTACGGTCTGTGTCTGGCCATTGCCAGAAGCATTGCGGAAACGCACGGGGGCCGCATCACGGTGGTCAGCACCCCGGAGGCAGGGACCACATTTACCGTGATTCTTCCAAAGAAATGACTTGACAATCTTCCCTTCAGACGCTATACTATCATAGTGTTCAGTCGATGGGCACAGATGCGGATGTGCTGGAATTGGTAGACTGGCCAGCTTGAGGTGCTGGTGTCCCTATGGACGTGCGGGTTCAAGTCCCGCCATCCGCACCATCGGAGTATCCTTCGGGGTACTCCGATTTTTTATTTTAAAATTGTTCTGTGATAGTTGTACGGAAACGTGCAACTTTTTGCCTATTTCCCCCTATTTGTGAAAAATGATTTTCTTATACTTTCAAGGGGGAACAACTGTTGTACTATAAGCAATGTTTCGGTACAATACAAAAGGGTGCCGGACTACCAAGCTAGGTCAAATAGACACATCATTCAGAAGGCAAAACGCACTGCGAGGAATGCTTGAGGTTGGATGGCTGTTGGTTTCAGAAAGAAAAAGCTCCACCTTGTCCACATCATCCTTATTGTCACTGTACATTAGACCCGATTCCTTATACCATCGTTGTCAGCAACGCTTCAACACATAGTGCATACAGCAAATTTGACCCACATTTGTTTAATACCAGAGGTAAACATCCACGCGGGAAAGATAAACTGTTTCATGAATGGGGCTATACAGTTGAGGATGCGCTATGGCTGCAAAAAGGAATAGAACGACAGGCAAGAGAAAAGTATGTATCTGGAAATTATAAATTGGGAAGGTTAAATTTCGCAGGTCAAAGAATAAGCATCAGAATCAAAATTCCGAGAAGAAACGGCGATGGAACAGTATCGTTTATATCAGGTTGGATGGTTGAGCCTGATGGCGGGATACGACTGACAACACCGTACGGAGGTGAATAAAATGCAGATGATGGATTGTGTTGAAGTGATCGTGGAAAAAGAAAAATATGCCCGGGAAGGCGTACACAAAGGAATGCAGGGTTGGATCTGTTATGAACAAAAAGTAGACGGTTATTGGCTGGTCAATTTCCCGCAATACGGCGAGAAAAACAATATTGCAGAGATCGACATCAAGGAAGATGACCTTAAATATCTTCCTAATGGCATGAATGTTAAACGGAATGAGCAAATCAAGGCTCAGTTTGATGCATTAGAAAAAGGACAAAAGGCGGAGGATGTTTCCGATTATATGATATGATTTGATTGGATAAAGCACCTTGCTTGCTGCTTACAAACCATTGATATTACTGGGTTTTCACAGATCCTTTAATGACACTCCGACCAAATCCCAAAGCGTTGAGTAACCAGCGTTTTGGGATTTTTTCTTACCCCCGCAAGTTTTGCAGGTTCTTATGAGACGACTATGTTCTTATCTATGGCCGTCTCTGGTCTCAGAAATCCAACGCTACTGTATCTTGCACTGTTTTCCGTAGTGGTTGGGCTATGGATACTCGGAGAATCCAAAACAATGCAGTTTTTATAGGCAGTGAATACCTTGTCACAAAGCTCTCATATTATGCTCTGCTGACCATGCCTCTGCCGTTTACGCTGTATCTTGATAATGACTATCAGCGCCACACGCCAGCTTACCCCACATTTTTCTTTTGGCTTTTTACCGCAAACCTTGTGATTTCTGTCGCATTGGAACTCACAGGAATGATATACTTCTTTCGAACGTTGATATCTGTGCATCTGATGCTGTTGGCCCTGATCATTGTCACAATTACCGCACTTTTGTTTGAAACGATCAAATACCATAACCGTGACGCCTGTATTCAGCTAATCGGGCTTTTCATTCTTGGCCTGTCCGGAGGGCTTGAACTAATTACTATGTAGTCAAGCTCGTATAGTCTTATTTCCAAATTCTTCCGTGTTAGGATTCTGCTGTATGTGGCCTATATGGGTGTTGCAGCGCTTCAACGGCTGCTCACACTGGCCCGGGAAAGCAGGGATGCAGAGCATTTTCAGCGCCTGGCCTTTACTGATGTGATTCCGGCAGGTAACAACCGCATGGCATTCGAAAGAGATGCTGAGACGGTATTTGTTCCCGGTGGAACGCCTGGAAACTGGCTGGTGCTGTTTGAGCTTGACCACCTAAAAATTATTAACGACACAATCGGCCACCAAACAGGCGATGAAGCCATCCGGCAAGCTTATCAATGCCTAACTGAAGCATTCACCAAAACCGGTATCTGCTATCGCATTGGTGGCGATGAATTTGCGTGCATTGTTCGATCCCCTTCCGAAGAAGCCGTGGATATATGCTTGAAAAAGCTGGATGAGCTTGTACGTCAAAAACAGGAAAAGATTTCCTATGACTTCGGCATCCCCTATGGGAAAGGAATTTTTGACCCGAAAGCAGAAGATTTTCACACATTTTTTGTGTCTGTTGACAAACGCTTGTACTTTAACAAAGAAAAGAAGTATCAAATTCCCCCAATATTTGTATAAATAAAAGCGGGTGTCCACTATCTGGACACCCGCTTTATTTTTTACCACGTACCCAAAATGCTCCCCCGAAATTTTCAGCGGCTAACAAACCTGTTAAAAACAGCTACAAAAAAGCCCTGAAACCTTTCGATTTCAGGGCTTTTTTGGTACGGCTGGAGGGACTCGAACCCCCGACCTACTGGTTCGTAGCCAGTCACTCTATCCAGCTGAGCTACAGCCGCATACCGTCAACTGCTCACTGACAGCTTAATTATATTATCACAGTCGACGGCAAAATGCAAGCTTTTTTTCCCAAAAGTCGAAAACTTTTTCAGAACTCCTTGAGGTAGAAATAATGCCCCCAGACACCCACCGCCGGCTCCACGGCGGCGAAGCACCGATAACCCAGCTTCTCATAGAAGCCCGGGGCCTGAAAACCGAAGGTGTTCACCTCCACCCGGCATGCGCCCAGACGGCGTCCTTCCTCCCCCACAGCTCCCAGAAGACGGCGGCCCAGTCCTCTCCCATGGCAATCATCAGCCGCCCAGAGAAGATCCACCACCACCACTTCATCGGCCCGCCATGCGGTGATCCCGCCCAGACAGACACCGTCCCCTTCCACGCGGCAGGAAAGATCGGCCGTCTCCTGAAAAAAAGCGGTGGTTATACTCCCCCAGGCCCAAACAAGACTGGACCTCCTCTGGCGCAAAGACCACCAATCGTTCCATTAAAAATCCTCCCCATCCAGGTCAAAGGGAGGCAGATCCCGAGGCTGGACCACTGCGTCCCCCTCGTAGTCCACCTCCTCGGGCACCGGCTCAGAAATGGCAGCCGCGTCAGGGGCCAGATCCACCATTCCCTGCTTGTACTGCATCTCCTGCCACTGCTCCTTGGTAATGAGCACCTGGCGGGGCTTCGAGCCCTCAAAGGGGCCTACGACCCCCTTTTCCTCCATCTGGTCCACCAGGCGCGCAGCCCGTGAATATCCCAGTTTGAGCCGCCGCTGGAGCATGGAGACCGAGGCCATGCCGGTATCCACCACCACCTCGATGGCAGAGGGCAGCAGCTCGTCGTAGCTGTTGTCCACATCCTCGGGAGCGGAGCCGCCCACGCCTTTGCTCCCCTTCTCGTTGCCCGCCACGTTCTGCTCGATCTCATGGAGCACCGCTTCATCATACTGGGCAGAGCCCTCCTGCTTGACAAACTCCACCACGCGGGCCACCTCTTCATCGGAGATGAGACAGCCCTGGACCCGGGTGGGTTTGCCGGACCCCAGCGGGAAATAGAGCATATCGCCCCGGCCCACCAACTTTTCCGCACCGGTTTGATCCAGGATGATGCGGGACTCCAGAGAGGAAGCCACGGCGAAGGCGATGCGGGAGGGAATGTTGGCCTTCATGAGGCCGGTGATGACGTCTGCGGAAGGCCGCTGAGTGGCGATGACCAGGTGCATTCCGGCAGCACGCCCCATCTGGGCCACCCGGCAGATGGATTCCTCCACCTCCTTGGCGGCCACCAGCATCAGATCAGCCAACTCGTCGATGACCACCACCACCTGAGGCAGCTTGGACATCTCTCCGGAGCGGGACGCATGGGCGTTGTAGGAAGCCAGATCCCGCACGCCCACCTCGGAGAACATCCGGTAACGTTTCATCATCTCCGTCACCGCCCACTGCAGCGCACCGGCGGCCTTCTTGGGGTCTGTGACAACGGGGATCAGCAGATGAGGAATGCCGTTATAGATGCCGAGCTCCACCATTTTAGGATCCACCATGATCAGGCGCACCTCCTCGGGAGTGGCCTTATAGAGAAGAGACACAATGAGGGAGTTGGTGCACACCGATTTGCCCGAGCCGGTGGTACCGGCGATGAGCATGTGGGGCAGCTTGGCAATGTTGCCCACAATGCAGTTGCCTCCGATGTCCTTGCCCACGGCAAACGCCACCTTGGAGGCATGATTTCGGAACTCACGGGAATCGATCACATCGTGGATACACACGGGAGTGACCAGCTTGTTGGGCACCTCGATGCCCACCATGGAGATCTTGTTGGGGATGGGTGCGATACGCACCCCGGAAGCTCCCAGGGCCAGAGCGATGTCGTCGGCCAGGTTGGTGAGCTTGTTGAGTCGGACGCCCTGGTCCAACTCCAGCTCATATCTGGTGACCGAGGGGCCGCGGGTGACGTTGACAATGTTGGCGTCGATGCCGAAGGAGTGGATGGTGTCGGTGAGGCGGGCCTGGTTGGACCGCAGCTCTCCTGCCACACCGGCGGAGTCCCCCTCCTCCCCCGCGGTGAGCAGAGAGACCGGCGGATATTGATACACGGGGGTAGCCTGACTCAGGGTCTGCTCCACCTCCCGGCTCACCTGGGCAGCCGCCTTCTCGGCGTCTCCCCGCCTTACCTTGGCCACCGCGGGCTCCCGGACGATTTCCGGCATGGTGGGGATGATCTCTCCCCCTGAAAGCGGGACAGCGGCCGGAACGGACGGTACGGCCTGCTCCAGGATCTCCTCCTTGGGAAGCGGGAAAGGCTCCGGCGGGACCACAGGAGGCGTGGAAGGAATCTCTTCCGTAACCGGGGCGGACGGCTCCGGCGCCGGCGCCGGGTCTGTCCCGCCCAGGATCTGATCGGGGGCGGGCACTCTGGCCTTGCGGTCAAAAAAGCCTCGCTTGGAAGGGGCTGGTTCCTCCGGTTTTTCCTGCGGCAGCGGGCCGTCATCTACCGGGATATCAATGACGGGGCGGCGCTTCTCCCGTGGCGGGGCCACAGCACGGGCGGGCTTCGGCGCGGGCTCCGGCAGTTCCTCTTCCGCATACTCGGGATGGGGCCGGTTTTTGAACCAGTCCAGGATATCAACCGCAGTCACGTTACAGGCCGCCATGAGCATCCCCACCGCAACCAGAAAGAAAATGATTCCCGCACCGATCTTGCTGAACACCGCAATGAGGCCCTGGGACAGAATTCCGGACAGCACCCCGCCTGAAGCGAGCTCTCTGCCGCTCTGCCACAGCACCCCCGGCAGCGCCGCCGTCCAGGGATATTCCCCTTTAGAGAGCAGAAGGTGGAGAAAACCGCCGGCCAGTACGGGCATCAACATGGCACACCACACCCGCAGCCGCACGGGGCGGCCCCGGTGGAACGCCAGGATCGCACTGGCGATCAGCAGGGCCGGGGGCAGCAGCCAGTAGCCATAGCCGATCAGCCCTTTCACCGTCCCGCAGAAAAAAATGATGAAAAGGGCATCCACCCGGAAATAGCCAAGGGCGGAAAAAATGGCCAGCAGCAGACAGATCAGCGCCCCGATCTCCCGGCGAAAGGGCTTGGGCGCCGGCGCCTTCTGGCGGCTGGAGTTCCGACTTCCGCCGGAAGTCCGGCCCGAAGAGCCGCCGGAGCGCCCCGACGTTCCTCCTGTTTTCCGGGCAGTGTTGGTTTTCTTTTGTGTGGTGGCCATGGGATCATCCTTTCAGGAACCTCGCCCAGCAGAGGCGGCAATAAACTTTCAAGTTAAATCATACCGCAATTTTCTTTTCTTTTCAAGGGAAAAGCGGAGAACGGCACGGAAAAGGGCCTTCGATCCAAACGGACCGAAAGCCCTTTCTTTTTCCACTGCATCCTTTATCCGACCACGAATCCCGCGACCAGGGACACCGCGCCCACCGCCCAGCAGTAGTAGGCAAAGGCCCCGAATTTCCCCTTGCTGGCCAACAGGTTCACCAGTCGAATGGCAAAATAGCCCACCACGGCGGCGATCCCCATCCCCACCAGGCAGTGGGGCAGAATGGCCGGGTCAAGCCCGGCCTCCAGCGCATCCTTCAATTCCAGAATCGTAGCCCCCAGCACAGCAGGCAGAGACATGAGGAAAGAGAACCGGACGGCAAAGGAACGGTCATAGCCCCGGAGCATTCCGGTGGAAATCGTGATGCCGGAGCGGGAGATTCCGGGGAGCGTCCCCACGGCCTGGGCGCAGCCCACCGCCAGCGCGTCCACCAGAGTGGCGGTCTTGGCCGTTTTTCGGCCCTTCGCCAGCCGGTCGGAGAAAAACAGCAGGAATCCGGTAGCTAGGAGGGCCAGGGAGACGAACGTGACGTTTCCGGTGGCCGATTCAACCACATCTTTCACAGGCAGGATCACAAACAAAGGCAGAGTCGCCACGATGATGAGAAGCACCAGCCGCCGGGCAGGAGGCGTCTGGACCTGCTGGCGGCCGCCGCGGCGGGAAAAGAGATCCCCAATGGCCCGGAAAAACTCCCGAATCATATCTACGATGTCATGCCAGTAATAGATAAAAATGGAGATCAGCGTTCCGAAGTGGAGCATGACGGAAAAAAACATCTGCTTGGATTCAATGTCCTCCATCCCGAAAAAGTGCTGAAACAGCGCCAGATGACCGGAACTGGAAACAGGCAGGAATTCGGTAATGCCTTGTAAAACGCCCATGAGGACGGACGAGAGATATGTCAATCTATTTCCCTCCAAAAAATCAGATTGCCCCGGAGTGGAGCATACATATTTATATTACCACAGTTGCTCCAGTATTTCCAGAATCTTTTTCCGGCTGAAAAAAGAGCGGAGGTCACCCCCCGCTCTGCTCTGTCTCATTCTCTTTCTTGCGGGCTTCGATCTGTCCGTGAAGGCTCTCCAGCGCGTCAGAAAGTCCGCCCACTCGGTCGATCAGTCCCAGCGAGGCTGCCTCTTCCCCATAGATCACGCTGCCCACATCCCCGGTCAGTTCCCCCGTCTCCAGCATCAGCTTTAAAAACGCCTCCCGGGAGATTCGACTGTTTCGAGTGACGAACTGGACAATCCGCTCCTGCGTCCTCTGAAAATAGTAAAACATCTGGCTGACGCCGATTACAGTCCCCGACAGGCGCACCGGATGGATGGTCATGGCCGCGGACGGGGCAATGAAGGACGTTTTCGCCGCCACGGCCATGGGCACTCCTATGGAGTGGCCGCCGCCCAGAACCAGAGACACCGTCGGCTTTTTCATCCCGGCGATCATTTCCGCAATCCCCAGTCCGGCCTCTATGTCGCCCCCCGCCGTATTGAGCAGCACCAGCAGGCCGTCCACCTCGTCGCTCTCCTCCACCATGGCCAAAAGCGGCAAAACATGTTCATACTTCGTTGTCTTAATGGACGGCGGCAAAATCTGGTGGCCCTCGATCTGCCCCACAACGGCCAGCGTGTGGATGGTTCCACGCGGCGTACAGATTCGGGTCGAGCCCAGTTCTTCAATTTCCCGCCGTTCCTCTTTGCGCATCTCCTCTTCCATACTCACCCTCCTTTCCCGCTCAGTATGTGCGGTCAGGGTCGTTTCTACCCATCAATACTTCTTGTATAACCCACCGTTTTCCTTCCTTTTGATCACAAAAAATCTTCGTCTCAAGTCTGGTAAAAAGCGGTCTTTTCTCTTCAAACGTCTTCCTTTCGCAGACTTTTCACGCGTCCTTTTTGTTTACATAATTTAATTCTATAATTGCGTCTACAAATAGTTATGCACATTTTCCACCGAAGTTTCCACAAGCGTTTTTCCCTTCTGCCAAAAGAGTTTTCCACATTTTCCACCGTTTTGTCCACAAGGCTCTATCGCCGGTTTCACCTCTTCTCCAATTTCAAATCCAGTCAACATAATCTTAATATTCCCTTCTGGCTAAAAAAATGGGCCGCAGATTTCTCTGCGGCCCATCCACGAAAGATCTTTTTACTCCTGCTCCCTTTCCTGGGCAATCTTGGTCTCCTTCAACCGGGCCTTGAGCTTCTCACCCCGACGCTTGACGCTCTCCAGAGCCTCCCGATCCCGTGTCGTTACACTCATGTGGCTGTACCGGTCACGGAAACGGCGGCTGAGCCGCTCGGCATGCGCAGCCAGCTCGTCGTACCGATCCTTGAGCGCCCGTCCAGTCTCGTCCAGCTCGTCCGGGATTAGATCATCCAGCCACTCTCTGGCCTCCACCAGCCGGTCGGAGAGCTCCGCCCGCCCCAGGTGAGCCTGAAGCCGCAGCTCGTCCCCTGCCTGCTGGAGCTTATCCAGCAGCTGAGAGGTCCGAACCAGCTGATAGATGGTAGCTGCGGTATCCGCGATCAGGATCCCCAAAAAGACCCCGTCCAGCACATAGCGGGGAATGGGGGAGATCCGATCCAACTGACCGGCTACCGCGGGATGGATAAAATAGAGGACCACAAAGGAGAGCACACCCCACATCAGGCAGACCCACAGGCAGATACGACCTTTGATATTGAACTTGTACATGCTGTAATCCCAATATTTGATGTGGGTCGTGGTCTCTAAAAACCAGCCTACAAAATACTCCCAGACGGACATGCCCACCGTAGCTGTGATATAAAACAGCACCGGATTGCCCATGAGGGGCTGAAACCAGCAGATCATCATCAGTACGCCCACCCCGTAAATGGGACACAGCGGCCCGTAAAGAAAGCCGCGGGGCACAAAGCGATGCTCCAGCACGGAACAGTAAACAGTCTCCATGCACCAGCCCAAAACGGAATAGACGATAAAATATAAAAATGCGATGCTGATGGGAAGGCCAAATAAAACAGGCTCGGTCATGGACTCACTCCTCGGGTTCACCCGGCGCGGTCAGCGCCTCCAACACCTCGTTATAGATCCGCTCCGGCTGGGCGCGGAAATTCTCGATCAGCCGGTCCGCCTGAGCGTCGGAGGGACACAGCAGTTCGATGGTCAGCAGATTGCCGCCGTCGTCATCCAGGGTCATGCGGGCGACAATGGATCCATCTCCGTTTTTCCGCTTCTCCCCCCGGATCTGCGCATTCCGCCGGAGGGCCGCGTTGACCGGAGCCAGGTCCTGATTGCACCGGCGGCGGACAGAGTATGGCAGGCTGCTCTCACAGGCGGCTGAATTGGTCCGCCCCTTCTCCGTGATGAGATAGCAGTCCCCGTCGTATGTCAGGTGGCCGCTCTCCACCAGTTCCGCCGTGGCCTCCGCAAAGTCAAAGTAGTCTACGCCCTCATGACGCATGGACAAGTCGGAGAGGGTGTCGAAATCGATAGGCCCGGCTGCGTGGGACATCAAATAGAGTTCCAGCATCTTAATGTCCAGTTTGTCGTGAATAAATCCGTATCGGGCCATAGCAGATTACTCCTTCCCCTGTTCCACGGCCCTCCGCTGCTCTTCCTCCCGCGCGGCCTTGACGGCGGCCTGGGCCTCTTTCTCCGCCTGATAGTTGGCCAGCTCACCCGGGGTGATGGGCGTGATGACGATGGTGATGATCCGCTTGCTGTCCGCCCCCACAGAGACGTAAACACGGCTTTTGGGGCTGTACCGGGTCAGCTCGTCCGCCACACCCTCTTCATGCTGGCTGGTAAGGCGGTTGATCTCCCAGATGATCTGGTCGCACTCCTCGTTGGCCAAAACCGCCAGGAAGGTGCCGGAATAGTTGGAGGCGCCGCCGCGGATCTCCTTGTCGTCATCCAGGCACCAGGTGATGACCGCCTCGGTGAGCTTTCCAGCTTCGCTGGCGGTGAGCGTCACCCAGTGGCGCTTATCCTGGGGAGCATACCCCGGCCCATAGATATAGACCGGCATGGCCATAGTCTTAGTCTGGTAGACAGAGAGGCTCACATTGTCCAGCAGCTCCTCCGGCGTGCAGGACCAGCAGCCGTCCTCCACCTCCACCGGGATGGGTGAAAATTTGGGGCGCTCCGGTTTCTTCTCTTCTTCCTTGGCTTTCTTTCGTTTGGTGAGAAAATAGACAATCGCCAGCAGGATCAGTATCATAATAATTTCGGGCATATCAGAGACACCTCACTCGATTTCTATGTGAAATTATATTATACCTTTCTTTAAAAAAAAAGGCAAGCATATGTCTATCTACATGGCTGGTTTTATCCAATGCGGAACCATTTTCATCTCTTTTTTCTGTCTGCGCTCCGACACGCCGCGACGCCCCGCGGAAGATGAAATCTTCCGCGGGGCGTCCTCTTTGTTTGTTCCCCAGCTCCGGTATGTCTCCTCATTCCGGGGCTGCGTCGTTCTTCTCCCGTTCCGAGCGCACAAAGGCCACCGTAATACATCCTAACACCAGGATGTTTGCAAATACCACGGTAGAGCCATAGAGCTGAGAGCTCCGAGCAATGCTCAGTCCGAGCAGGACGAAGGCCAGAATAAACATCATCCGTCTGGCGGCCACGCTCTCCCGACGCCCACGGATGGCCAGGCTCAAATTGAACAGCCACAGGAGCACCACCGCTCCTCCCAGGCCATAGATCGCGTATTGAAATACCTCCAGCCAGCTCATATTGCCTCTCCTCCTCTGCGTCCCGTCTTTGCCCGCCCAGTGCTCTGCGCCTGCTCCTTTTCGCTCAGGGCGGCAAGATCATAGTTTTGATTCAGTTCTAAAAATGCGTCGTTGAACTCCCTGGAGATCCGCTTGAGCAAAGCCATCCGATGCTCCTCCTGACCAGTCAGAAAGCGTGTAAATGCATTTTCCCGGTTGACGCTGTCAACCGTGGAAAGGTCTTGGCACCCCTCGATAAAAACGCAGGCCAGGAAGCACAGGTCGGTGATTGGCTGCCCAAATTGCTCCCGCAGGCGGCGGCTCCTGCGGCTGCGGCGGCGGACCTCCACCGCGGCGGCCTCAGCCCTCTGATAAAGGCCGGCAGCCTCCTCCTCCGCTCCCACGCGCAGGATCGCCCGAAGTTCTTCCGGCTGTTGTTCCGGCGGAAAGGGATGGACGCCGCCGCCAACTCGCCGCACCGCCAGCCGCCGCGTGGGCGGACAGGGACTGACCAGGTTGGAAAGGCCGAGAAATGCCTCGGCAAACCGATCCACCGCGAAGCGGAGTTCTTTCTCTCCCCGCCGGGAAAATAGAAATGCCAGGATGATGGCCGCAACCATCGCCGCGTAACCGATTCGAATCGCCACCGCGCCCATAGCTTCTCCTCCTTTCCGGGCTGTCAGTAGCAGCCCCAGCCCTTCCACCCCTCAAAACCGGCCCATTTCCCCGTCTCCTCGTGAGATCCCGGAGACTCTTTTCCCGCCTCCTCCGGCGCCTCTGGGTCTGAGGGATCGGCCGCCTCCGGTGAATTTCCCTCCGCCTCCGGCGACGGCTCAGCCAACAGTGTGCGCTTCAGCCTCTCCAGCTCATCAGCGGTCAGTTCCCGGCGCAGTCTCTGGGCCGCCTGGGCCGCCGGGTCTTTGTCGGCGTCGGACCCACGCACCGCCGCCCCATCCGCCCATGTTTTCTGCTGGCGGCGTGCGGCGCTCCAAAGTCTGTCGGCGTACTCCCTGCGGTCCGGCCCCGAGGCCACCGGGGTCGCTGCCACAACTCCCACCGACACCAGAACCAGTTTCAAAGCGGCCAGCGCCGGAGCGTAGCTGGGATACTCAGTGGTGATGCCCTCTAAGTAAAGCCTGCTGAAAAAGGAAAAGTGGGCAATATTAAACGCCAGGTAGCCCGCTAAAAGAAGGTAAGCCGCCCGACAGCCCGCCTTCCCCCGCCATCCCTTGGGAGTGGCGCTGCAGATTGCCCCGATCAGGATCACCCCGCACAGGAAGAGCTCCATCAAAAGTGGGATCGGTGCTTCTGCGGGCAGCCCCGCAAGATGCCCGCGCAAAAGATAGAGCTCCCCGCCCACGGCCAGAAGGAACGCGGCGGTGGATACGATGGGCCGCGACCGCATAGTGTTGTCCATTGTGCCTTCTCCTCTCCAAAGTCGTAACTTCCGGTTCCGTCTATCCTAAATACATTGCAAGTGCCATGCCAAGTTTCCGATCCGGGCTCAGCCCTCCGTCCGGAAGTTGGAAATATCCAGGCCGTATCGCTCCATCTTTCGGTAGACGGTTCTGCGGGAAAGCCCCAGGAGCTCCCCTGCCCGGCTCACGTTTCCTCCGCTGAGAGACAGGGCTCTGCGGATCTGCCGCAGCTCAATCTCCCGCAGAGAGCAGCCGCTTCGCCCCGCCGCCCCGCTGCCGGCCTCCGGCTGCATGGGTTCCTTTCCCATCTCTTCGGCCGTCTCACCCAAAGCGGCGGCACGAATATGCTCCGGAAAGCACTCTGGGCCGATTTGATCGGACTTGGCCAAATAGATCGCCCGCTCCACGGCATTTTCCAACTCCCGGACATTTCCCGGCCATTGATAGCGGCACAAAAGAGCATATGCCTCCGGCGAGAGCCCCGTCATCCGGCAGTGAGGCAGATCCGAGGCGTATTTCCGAAAGAAATAGTCCGCCAGAGACACGATGTCGCCCTGTCGATCCCGCAGAGGCGGAATGCGGATGTCAAAAACGTTGAGCCGGTAATAGAGGTCGCTGCGGAATTCATTCCGCTCGATGGCCTTAATGAGGTTCTGGTTGGTTGCCGAGATCACCCGCACATCCACCTTGACCGTCTTGCTGGAGCCGATCCGGCTGACCTCCCGGGTTTGAAGCACCCGCAGCAGGCTCACCTGCACGTCGAACGGCATGTCGCCGATCTCATCCAGAAAGATGGTCCCTCCATTGGCCAGCTCAAACTTTCCGGCCCGCCCATCCCGGTTGGCCCCTGTGAAGCTGCCACCCTCATAGCCGAAAAGTTCACTCTCGATCAGGCTTTTGGGCAAAGCCCCGCAGTTGATGGCCACAAAGGGCTCCCGCCGACGGGCGCTGGCATTGTGGATCGCCTGGGCAAAAAGCTCTTTTCCTGTGCCGCTCTCCCCGCTGAGAAGGACATTGGAGTTGTTTCCGGCCGCAACCCTTGCCAGCTCCACCGCATCCCGCAGGGCCGGGGAACCGCCGATGATGTCGTCAAAGCGAAACCGGGCATCCGACCCAACGATCCGGCTGACCTTTCGATGCAGGGTCTCCGCCGTCTCAAACATGACCACGCAGGAGCCCGCATCGGCCCGCTGAATGGAAAAGGACAGCGACATCGTCTGGGTCCCCCGTTCAATGGTGACCAGGCGGTCCGTCACCCCGCGGCGAACCTCCGACTCCCTCAGGGCCCGTCTCCCGATCAGCTCAAAGAAGGCAGCTCCCTCCAAGGCCTCCCGGGGCAGCATCAAAAGCCGCGCCGCGCCGGCATTGGCCTGCACAACAGTCAGATCCTGGTTCAGCAGCAGAATCCCGGACGGCCAGGTCTCTATGATGATACTCAGATTGCGCCGCAGGTGATCCAGCGTCTCAAAGGTCTCCCGCATCTTCATCTGCCGACGGATATTCTCCGCCACCGAAACCGCAAGAGCCAGCGTCTGTGCCCCCACCTTCTCATAGGGGCTGATGAGGCAGATCCCTCCCGCCACGGAGCCATCCGGACGAAAGATGGGTGCGCCGGTACAGCCCCATTTGCGGCTGGGGCCAAAATAGTGCTCCTCGCTGAACACCTGGACCGGCTGCCCTGTCTCCACCGGTGTGCCCACGCCGTTTGTGCCGATCCTCCGCTCGTTGCGGTTGCACCCCTCCACCATTCCTCCAGCCCGGATGACCTGCTGCAGATCCTCGTCCCCGGTTACCTGAAGGACATACACCTCCTCGTCGCAGACCGTCATCACGAATCCGGCTCCGGTGGCAAACTCCCGCAGGCTCTCCACAAAGGGCAGTGCCACATCACAGAACTCCCGCCGCTGCCGGCACCGCTCCGCCAGTTCCTCCCCGGTCAGGATACGGGGCAGCCGGGTATCCATTCGAACGCCAAATGCCCGGGAACGCTTCCACGACTCCAGAATAACGGGACGGACGACTGATGGGTCAAAGGGCTCCCCCCTCTGAAAGGCGCGCTTTGCCGCCAGGACCTTTTCCTGGTCCACCCACATAAAGGGACCTCCTCTCTGCTCTTGCTCTTTCCTCTATTATCCAGGCCCTCTCCATTCCCGTCAAGGGAAACCGCGCAGTTTATTGGTTTTGTTTTAAATTTTTTTGCTTTATTACACAAATTTATTTAAACTATGAATTCTATTTTTATCTACTATGTGACACAATAGCACATTATGTGTTATTGTGTCACACTTTTTTGTCACACTCCATGTCACACTTGCGACGCCCTATTCTCCGTTTTATGATACGCAGTCTTGTCTGTGTGGAAGTCACGGGCCGCTTTTCTCAGCACGGTGCAAAGTTGGCATGCGTCTTGCAAGATATTTAAGTGCACACCAAGCGTACATCCCGCCGCCGCAGAGTACGGAAAGGAGGTCGGCACAGCGAGGGAGAAAGAGCGGCGTATGTACCTGCAAGTCTTGACACGACAAAGAGGAGGCGTAAAAATGAGCGAAACCACCGAGAAAAAAGTCGTCACACCCGAGGGCTTCCTGTCCGGCACCTTTCCTCTGAAAAAGCGTGCCTACGGTGCCGAACAGCCCGGTATCAAAATTGGACCGTTCATGATCCGCATACCCCTCATCCACCACGAGTGGTCCTGGACCGAGATGGCTGCCGCCCTGTTTTTGGGCGTGGCTTGTCTGGGCGCCGGCGTCACCACCACCATGACCACTTTCGGCCTGGATGACCCCGCCAACATTGCCGCACTCGGCTTTGATGAAAACAGCGTGTTTCTCATGGCCCTGACCTTCGGCGTTCTAAATGCGATTTGCTACTATCTGCCCTCTCTGATGGGTGACCCGGTCGTCCCCGGCTGGATCACTCCCGCCCTGCCCCTGACGCTGAAATTCCTGCAGCAGTGGGATCTTCCCAACTATGCCACAGGCCAGGTAGACCGAATCTATGCCATGATCGCCCTGCAAATGCTGGTAGCCCTGTGCTTCCTTATTATGGGTGCCACCGGTTTGGGCCGGATGCTGGTAGACGCGGTCCCTATGGGCATCAAGGCCGGGATTGTCCTGGGCGCCGGAATCACAGCCGGCATCAATGTGTTCTCCGCCCGGATGCCCAAGGCTCCCTGGACGGTCGCCATCGCTGTTTTGATGTCCTATTTCTTCCTGTTCAACCCTTGGTTTGCCCGTAAGGCCCAAACCAGCAATTTCTGGCGTGTCATACGAAACCAAGGTGTCGTCCCGGCACAGCTCTTTGCCATTATCCTCGCGCCCGTCCTGCTGAAGGAGATCCCTCTGCCCGTAATCCAATGGGGGCTGACGCCTCTGAGCTTTGGCTTTGTGCTGGAGCACTTTACCATCTTTGGAATCGGGTTCCCGGCAGCCTCTTTCTTCCTGGCCGCCATTCCCAGCGCCCTGACCACCTATATCATCGCCTTCTCCGATTTCGTGCTGGCCAAAGAGGTCGTTACCGAGGCCACCGCCCACCGCAGCGATGAAACTGTCATTTTTGACGCTGGCCGCTCCAACCTGGTGAGCTTCCTGCGCAACGCCATCATGTCCCTCTTTGCCCCTTGGGTGCCCATGTGCGGCCCACTGTGGGCCTCCGGCCTCCTGACCATCACCGAGCGCTACAAGCGCGGTTATAATACCCTGCACACCTACTGGGACGGCGTCTGCACCTTCCGCGCGGCCACCGTCATCGCCGTGCTGATCCTTCCCCTTGTCACCCTGATCAAGCCTGCCTTTGCCATCTTCTTCGGCATCACCATGGGCGTGCAGGCATTCGCCTGCGGCAACATCGGGATGCGCATGTGCTCCACCGCCAACGACCGGGGCATCGCGTGTATCATTGCCGCCGCCCTGGCCTACTACACTCCCGCCCAGGCTCTGCTGGTGGGCGTCATTGTATGGCTGGTTGTGGACGCCACGGAAGTCTTTCGCAAAAAAAGACAGCCCGAGCAGGCCTGATCCTCCGCCCATGCGGGGCGGACACACAGAAAGCAGAGGTGAACCATGAGACAACTGATGATCAAACCCACGCTCTACCGCTACGACACCGCCGCTGCGTTTGCCGAGGCTTTCGGCCTCGGTCCCGGCGACCTGGTCATCACCAACGAGTACATCTATAAGCCTTATTTCGGTGCCCTGGACTTGAAATGCGACGTACTCTTTCAAGAGAAATACGGACAGGGCGAACCCTCCGATGACATGGCAGAGGCCATGTACCGCGACATCAAGGATCACCACCGGCGGATCATTGCCGTGGGCGGCGGCACAGTGATAGACATTTCCAAGCTGTTTGCCCTGAAGGACCCCTCCCCCATTTTGGAGCTCTACGATGGAGTCCGTCCGGCAGTCAAGGAGAAAGAGCTGGTCTTGGTTCCCACCACCTGCGGCACCGGCAGCGAGGTCACCAACATCGCCATTCTCGCCCTGAACAGCCGCGGAACCAAAAAAGGCCTGGCTGCCGACGCAATGTACGCTGACTCCGCGGTACTTGTGCCTGAGCTGCTCTCCGGCCTCCCATTTCGCTTTTTCGCCACCAGCTCCATTGACGCTCTGATTCACGCCGTGGAATCCAGCCTCTCTCCCAACGGAAATGAAACGACCCGCCTCTTTGGCTACCGAGCTGCCGAGATGATTCTGCGGGGCTACCAAAAAATTGCCGCCAACGGCCCAAATGCCCGCATCCCCCTGTTGGGTGATTTTCTGCTGGCCTCCACTTACGCCGGAATCGCCTTTGGAAACGCCGGCTGCGCGGCAGTCCATGCCCTGTCCTATCCCCTGGGCGCCAAGTACCACGTCGCTCACGGAGAATCCAACTATGCTTTGTTCGATGGCGTGATGCGCAGCTACCTGGAATTGGACCGTGGTGGTGAGATGGCTGCTCTAAGCGCCCACCTGGCCGGTCCCCTGGAGTGTTCTCCCGAGCCTGAAGCAGTCTTTGCCGCCCTGGACAGCCTGCTGAGTACTCTGATGCAGAAAAAGGCGCTTCGGGAATACGGGGTAACGGAAGAAGATCTAACCGAGTTCACCGATTCCGTTTTGCTCAATCAAAGCCGTTTGATGGCCAACAACTTTGCTCCTCTGGACCGGGACCGGATCTACCGGATCTACCAGGCCCTGTTTTGATCTTTGCCTTCCAACCTTTCTCCATGTCACCCCCTGTCTCCCACAGGGGCAAACGTTCGGAGGGCGGGCAGACACGGCTGCCCGCCCTCCGAACGCTGATTGAAAAGGGCTCCGCCTTCTTTGGCAGTCGTGCTCCAAAAAGGCCTGGCACGTTTATGGCTCAGATACCTCCCATCTCGTTTTTTGTTGCTTCGGTACATTCCCGCAAAACAGCTTTCTTTGGATAAAAAATGCTTGCAAAACGCAAAGCACCGTGTTATAATGTACCTCGTGTTTAGGGTTCCACCACAAAATGCGTCCGTAGTTCAATTGGATAGAGCGTCAGATTCCGGTTCTGAATGTTGGGGGTTCGAGTCCCTCCGGGCGTACCAGTTAAAAAGTCCATGAAATCGCTGTAATTGCAACGGTTTCATGGATTTTTTATTTCCCGTTTTCAAGTGTTGTCATGATGGTTTTTGGCCCATTTTAACTGTTTTGGTGGTGGAAATTGTGGTGGAAAAGCATTTTTACTTTACATATCACCTTTAATTGAATAAATTTGCAAAACACAAGAAACGTCCCTTTGGATTCCATTCCATCGGAGCGCTTCTTCTGCTTTATTTCTCCCACGATCTCTTCTGTGTCCTGGCACAGCGCTATGCCGGAACGCTCCTTTTTGAGGGCGGATACAACTAAATATCCCTTCAGCAGGCCGAGAGGCGTCGCAACAGACGTTTCCCGGCTTATTTTTTTGCAAACGCTGGGCCGCGAACCCATTGCGCCGCAATGGTATTAAACAATATGCACAAAAACAAGCTAAAAGTTTGTGCAAAACGACTGGTGGAATTGGCGTTGTCCCTTCGCATCTACCTACGTGGGAGCACAAACGCAGAGGGTTCGACAGTATACGTGGTACAGCCCATTACAACGTCAGGAGGTGAGCGCATATGGCACAAGGGAGCAGAGGGACGGGCGGACGAGTCAACGGCGAGAGCGTCCACCTCTATACGCCAGAGAGACTGGAGGAGCGGTGCAACAGCTATTTCGCCGACTGCACCGAGAGAGACCGCAAACCAACCAGACCAGGCCTTTGTCTTTGGCTCGACATCAGCGAGGACACGTTTAAAAATTATGAGAGGGGCGAGGGCGGATACAAGAGGCTTTCTCCTCCTATAAAAAAGGCGATGCAGAGGATACAGGACGATCTGGAGCAGAGGACGGACACAATGTCGCTCTTCCGGCTCAAACAGCCATGCTATGGAGGGTATACGGACAAGCCGAGCAACGATTCCGGGCAGCTCAATGTCAATATCACGTTCGGCGGCGGGGATAGCGGGAACTTTGGGAAATGAGCCGTCCTTCCCTCTCCAAAGGAGAAAAAAAGCGGTGTTCTGTGAGAGAAGTGTGCAAAATATGTATTTTGTTTACTTGGCAAAAACGGCGTAACCGTTGCGGCGCAGTCGATTCGCTGTTTTTAGATTTTTAGAGGCGGCAAAAGCGGGCGTTTCGGGCAATCGTTGTGCAATGTGACAATGAAGCAGAAACGACGCCCGGAGGGCCGGTTGGCTGTCAGTAAGGCAGGCTGGGCGCTGCTTGCGTTGGGTGCCAGGGCGGAGCATCCAAGTAGGGTACAGGATGTACCCCCTCCCCCAGGGGGGTAGCGGAAAAATGGGGGTGGGGTCAAAGGACGGGTATAGCCCTGTATGCGCGCCCCCATTTCGTCACTCTTGGAATTCCCGGTGTCTCTCCCCTGCCTCTGGTTCCGCTGGACATCGCAGGGCGCACAGAGCGGCAAGGTACTTGGTTCGAGGGCATGGAGGCCCGCAGACTGTCCCCGTAGCTCAATGGGCAGAGCAGCCCGAACAAGGGTATAGATACCGGTTCGAAGCCGGTCGGGGGCGACAAATAAACATTCTGACGGCCCCCTGCCGGAAAAAGAGGGGGGCGGGTGAAATGGAGGGCGGATTGGAAAATTTGAAAAATGCGTCCGCCGTCGTCAAGGACGGGTACGGGCTGTGCCCCGACCACTGGAACAAGCTGTTCCGGGTGGACGAAACGGGCCGTGTGTGGGTCTGGTGTAAGACCTGCAAGAAAGAGCATTTGATCGAGAAGGACGAAAAGAGCCATTGAGCCGGTCCGATATCGGGATTCCGATGTCGGGTCGGCTTTTCTTTTTGGAGTGATGACATGGCACAGAGAGGGCGGCCGGCAAAGGCAGCGAAGGGTATTGTGCAATGGGATATGGGGACGCCGAATCAGAAGCAGCGTCAATTCCTTCTGGCGAGGCAGAAGTACATCGCATACGGCGGCGCGCGCGCTGGCGGAAAGAGCTGGGCCGTCCGGGTCAAGGCGGTACATGGGGCCATGACCTATTCAGGCATCAAAATCCTGATCATGCGGCGGACCTACCCGGAGATGGAATCCACCATCATCCAGCCGATTTTAGCTCTCATCAACTCTGCCACGCTGGACGGGAGGCCCGCCGGGCAGTATGTGGCGACCTACAACAGCACGATGCGGACCATCGTCTTTTCCAACGGCTCCCTCATCCGGTTTGGGCACTTACAGAGCGCAAACGCCATCACGGAGTATCAGGGCCAGGAATACGACTGGATTTTCATGGACGAGGCCACCCACTTCACAGAGTATGAATTCCGGACGCTGGGCGCCTGTCTGCGCGGCGTGAACAAAATCCCGAAGCGGTTCTATCTCACCTGCAACCCCGGCGGCGTGGGGCACCAATGGGTCAAGCGGCTGTTCGTGACCAGGGAATACGACCTGGAGAAGGAGAATCCAAAGGAATACTTCTTCATCGCCGCCACGGTAGACGACAACACGGCGCTGACCCCAGAGCAGAAGCGGGACTACATCGCCTCCCTGGACGTGCTGCCGGACGACGTGCGGCAGGCGTGGCGCTACGGCGACTGGGACGCCATGGCGGGACAGTATTTCAGCGAGTTCAGGCGCGAGACCCATGTGGTGAAGCCCTTTATCATCCCGAGGGAATGGCCCAGATACCGGGCCTTCGACTACGGCCTTGATATGTTTGCCTGCTACTGGTTTGCCGTGGATTTTGACGGGAGGGTCTGGGTGTATCGGGAGTATTGCGAGTCCGGACTCATCGTTTCAGACGCGGCGGCGGCCATGCGAACCCTGACACCGGCGGATGAATACGTTCAGTTCACCGTTGCCCCTCCGGATATGTGGTCCACCATGAAGGACACCGGCAAGACCATGGCGGAGATCTTCACGCAAAACGGGATCGGCCTGGTAAAGGCCTCAAACCAGCGGGTGCAGGGCTGGCTTGTGGTGAAGGAATATATGAAAACCAGGCGGGACGGAAAACCGGGGTTGCAGATTTTTGACAGCTGCGCCCGCCTGATCCGGGACCTTCCCGCCCTTCAGCATAATGAAAAGAACCCGTCAGACTGCGCCACGGAACCCCATGACATCACACACGCCCCGGATGCCCTTCGCTACGGGCTAATCTATCGCACGATGGGCGCTCAACTGGCGGAGGCCCGGGACGAGGACGACGAGGACGATGAGCTGGAGGATTACGACGAGGCCATGTGCGGCGGAGAGCCGGACGCCAGCTATGTGCTGTGCGGCTGAAAGGAGACAACAAATGCTGATCGCGGCTGTCATTTTAAGCGCCCTTTCCATGGCGCTGTCCGGTGCGGCGCTGGCCCTCGCGCTGGCCGGGACCCAACGGAGGGAAGCGCCGAAGCCCGCCCATGAGGCCGAATCGGAGGAAGAGCGGGCCCGGGCCGAACGGGCCGACCGGCGCATGAAGGAGGGCCTTGCCAACATGATGGACTTTGACCCCTTCCGAAAGGGGGATGACCTGTGAGGAAAGACAAATTGAGCCCGGAGCACATCTGGCAGGAATTTCAGACGGGGATCGACTTCAATACCCAGATCAATCTGTATGACACTGTGAAGCGCAACGAGGACTTCTTCATCGGAAAGCAGTGGGAAGGTGTCCAGTCCAACGGCCTGCCCACCCCTGTGTTCAACTTCATCAAGCGCATCATTCTCTTCCTGGTGGCCTCCACCGCCACGGACAACATCAAGATGTCCGCCTCTCCCCTGTCCTCCACCGGGCTTTACGACTCCGACGAGGTGGAGTCGCTGTGCGACATTGTGAACGCCCAGTTCGAGGCCCTGTTTGAGCAGAACAAGGTGGGCAAGCTCACCCGGGACTTCATGCGGAACGCCGCCGTGGATGGGGACGCATGCCTGTACAGTTGGTTCGATCCCGACGTTGAGACGGGGCAGACCGCCAAGGGGGCCATTCGGACCGAGCTTCTGGAGAATACCCGCGTTCTCTTCGGAAACCCAAACAGCCGGGAGATTCAAAGCCAGCCCCACATCCTGGTGACCCGGCGGGAGCTGGTGGAGGACGTCCGGCATCAGGCCGAGCAGAACGGTGCGGACCCGGAGGCCATTCGGTCGGACACAGACGAAGTGAACGACCGCTTTGACGCCCTGACGGACGGAAAAGTGACCACGCTCACCCGCCTGTGGCGGGACCGGAAGAGCGGCACGATCTGGTGCAAAAAGACCTGCAAGGACGCCGTCATCCGCCCGGAATGGGACACCGGGCAGAAGCTCTACCCAATCGTGTGGATGAGCTGGGACTATGTGCCAAGCTGCTACCACGGGCAGGCGGCCGTAACCGGGCTGATCCCCAACCAGGTCTTTGTGAACAAGATGTTCGCCATGACCATGATCTCTCTCATGACCACCGCCTACCCGAAGGTGGTGTTTGACAAGACCCGGCTCTCCCGCTGGGACGCTGGCGTGGGACGGGCCATCGGGATCAACGGCGGAGACGTTTCAACGGTGGCAAAGACCATTGACCCGCCCGCCATCTCCCCTCAGGTGAGCCAGTTCATCCAACTGGCCATTGACCTTACCAAGGAGTTCATGGGGGCCACAGACGCCGCCCTGGGCGACACCAGGCCGGACAATACATCCGCCATCATCGCCCTGCAAAAGGCGTCCTCCGTGCCACAGGAGCTGACCAAGCAAAACCTGTTCCAGTCCATTGAGGACCTGGGCAACATCTGGCTGGACCTGATGCGGGCGTACTACGGGGAGCGCTATGTGGAGGTCCGCCCCCGCGAGGACCAGCGGGACATCCCCGGCGCGGAGAGCTCCGCCCTCCCGAGGCCCTTTGATTTCTCCATCCTGAACCGGGTGCCCCTCAGTCTCAAGCTGGATGTTGGCGGGTCTGCCTACTGGAGCGAGATCGCCCAGATGAACACGCTGGACAATTTGTTGATGCAGGACAAGATCTCTGTCATCGACTATCTGGAGCGGGTACCCAGCGGCTACATCTCCAACCAGCAGGAACTCATTCAAGCCCTGAAAACCCGTCAGACCCTTCCGCCCGAAACACCGGTCGGCGGACCGGCGGGGCCTGTGTCCGATCTGAACCAGCCCGACGAGGTGACCGGCGGCAGCGGCTACGGAGTGCTTCAGCGCAAGCTCAACACCACCGGGGCCGAAGGGCTGAAACTCATGAAAAGCTGACCGGCAGACCAGCCGGAAGCGATAAAAACCGCCCGACCATAGGCGGAGGAGGAAACCGATATGAACGAAACCAACGAGACCCCCATTTTGGACGACGACCTGGACGCGGCATGGGCTGACGAGACCCCCGAGGCGCAGGAGCCGGAACCGCCCCAGGCCCATCCGGCCCCAGAAGCTCCTCAGGCGGCAGAGCCGCCCGCAGCCCCGGAAGAGCAGGAAGAGAAACCGGCAGAGGCAGACCAGCCCGAGCTGTTCACCCTGAAAAACCGGGACGAGACGCGGCAGGTCACCCGAGAGGAGCTCGTATCCATGGCCCAAAAGGGCTGGGATTACGACACGGTGCGCCAGGAGCGAGACCAGCTCCGGCAGTACCGGGAGGAGGCAGACCCCGCCCTGCTGATGGTGAGGGGCTACGCAGAGCGCAGCGGCATGACCGTGGAGCAGTACCTGGACCTCTGCCGCCGCCAGGAGCTTTTGAGCCAGGGCGTCAACGAGCAGACCGCCGATGCGCAGATCCGTCTGGAGAAGCAGCAGACCATCCTGGAGGCCCAGACCAGGGCCGCACAGGAGGCCCGCCAGCGCCAGGAGGCGGAGGCGCAGAAAGCACAGGAAGCGCAGGCCGCCCGCCGGAAGGACATGGAGGACTTCATGGCCGCCCATCCCGGCGTGAAGGGCGCGGACATTCCGAACGAGGTGTGGGCACAGGTGGCCGCCGGGAAGAGCATGACAACCGCCTATACCGAGTATGAGAACAAGCAGCTCAAGGCCGAGCTGGCCGCCGAGCGGCAGAACAAGGCCAACGCCCAGCGCTCGCCCGGCAGTCTGACCAATCCCCAAGGGGAGGACACCCGGAGCGAGCTGGACGAGATCTGGTATTCCGACGATGACTAAACACTGATTTGAGAGCCTGAGAGCCGACCCGAAGGGGACGGCTCCGCCCTCTCCGCCGGGTCGCGCAGGCGGAAAGGGAAAAATTATGGCGATCAATCTGACTACACAGTTTTCTGACAAGGTAGCCGAGCGCTTCACGCTCCGCTCCCTCACCGACGCTTATGCCGGGAAGGATTACGACTTCTCCGGCGTGAAGAGCATCAAGATCTACTCTGTGGACTCCGTCCCCGTGGGCGACTACACCCGCAGCGGCACCAGCCGCTTCGGCTCCCTGACCGAGCTTGGGGACACCGTGCAGGAGATGTCCATGAGCCAGGACAAGGGCTTCACTTTCTCCGTGGATGCGGGCAACAACGCCGAGCAGATGAACATCAAGCAGGTAGCCAAGCGCCTGAAGCGCAACTGGGATGAGCGGGCCACCCCCCTCATCGACATGTACCGCTTCTCCAAGTGGATGAACGGGGCCGGTCTGGTGACCGCCGAGGGCAGTGACCTCACCAAGACCAACATCGTGGAGAAGATCATGGAGGGCACCGCCGCCATGAGCAACCGGCTGGTCCCTCTGACCAACCGCACCCTGTTCATCCGGGAGAGCGTGTACATCAAGGTCAAGCTGGCCTCCGAGGTGACGGGCATCGACAAGCTGGGCGAGAAGAGCGTGGCTTCCGGCGTGGTGGGCGAGCTGGACGGCATGAAGATCGTCCGGGTCCCCGACAGCTACTTCCCTGCCGGCGTCAATTTCTTCATCAAGTACAAGAACGCCACCGTGGACCCCATGAAGCTCAAGACCCTGCGTGTGCAGAAGAACCCCATGGGCATCGACGGCGACGTGGCCGAGTGCCGGTTCATGCATGACGCCTTTGTGCTGGGCACCAAGGTCAACGGCCTGTATGTGAACGCGGCCTCCGCCAATGTCCAGGCCAACCCCGTCATTGCGAAGGGCTCCGGAAACTGGACCATCACCTCCGCCAGCGCCACCACCATCAAGTACACCACAGACGGCACCGACCCCAAGACCTCCCCTACAGCGCAGACCTACTCCAGCCCCCTGACCGACCTATCCTCCGGCACTGTCATCAAGGCCTACGCGGCCAAGTCCGGTGTGCTGAACTCCGGCGTTTCCGAGTTCACCGTATAAACCAAATGCCCCGGGGGCACGCCCCGGGGCCCATATGGACTTCTGCGGGGGCGTGACCCCGCAAGTCAGAAATGAGGACGACATGACGACTGCACAGACGGTATTTGAGCTGGCCATGAATCTGATGGACGAGGTAAACGAGTCCACCGGGAAGGCAGACACAGCAGACACCAAGGAATATAAGAACAGGTCCCTCGCCATCTTGAACATCCTGCGGGTGGAGTGCTTCCCCTATTCGGACACCTATGTCGTCTCGGAAGCCGGGAAGCGGCCGGTCTGCCCGTTGATCGAGGACTTTGTGAGCGCCATCGGTCTGGATGACGGGATATGCCAGGGGCTTCTCCCCTACGGTCTGGCGGCCCACCTGCTGCTGGGGGAGGACGACGAGAAGGCACAGTATTTTCAGCAGCGCTATGAGGAAAAGATGAAGCAGCTGGCCGCCGGTGTGCCCACCGAGGGAGATGAGATCGTCCTGCCCTTCGGCGGGATCGAGTTCGGGCAGTTTGCCCGGTGGTGAGGTGATGGAACATGGCAAGCATCGGCGCAGGCGCGGAAAAGCGCATTTTCCAGATCAAGAAATGGCTGGGCCTCAACGAGTCCCCGGACGGGGACACCGGCCTGAAAAACGGCGAAGCGGCCAAGATGCGGAATTTCCGGGTTACCCGGGAGGGCCATTTGCAGATCCGTCCCGGCTATGCCGCCGTCTGCTCCCTAGCGGATGGGACGCACCCGGTGCGCGGCCTGTGGTGGGGGTATGTGAACGGAGTGCGGCACCTGCTGGCCTGCTGTAACGGGCACCTGTGGGACGTGGACCCGGAGACCTGGGGCAAGACAGATCTGGGGGCCGTAGATGACGCGGAGACTGCCTTTTTCGGGTTTGCCAAGAAGGTGTATCTGCTCACCGGAAAAGAATATTACAGCTGGGACGGCTCCGGACAGGTGAAGGCGGTGGAGGGGTATATCCCCATCGTCGCCACCGCCACCGTGCCCTCCGGCGGCGGCACCCTGCTGGAAGGGGCAAACAAGCTCACGGGGAAGAAGCGGCAGCAGTTCTCCCCGGACGGGACTTCCACGGCGTTCATGCTGGTGGAGACCGCCATCGATGAGGTGGTATCCGTGGAGGGGACCGACATCACCTACACCGTGGACAAAGCCGCCGGGAAGGTGACTTTTGCCTCCGCCCCTGCCAAGGGGACCAACACCGTCACCATCACGTGGAGGAAGGGGACGGGGAACCGGGAGAAGATCACCAAAATGCGGTTTGCGGAGCTGTTTAACGGCGCTTCGGACAGCCGTGTCTTTCTCTACGGCGACGGCAGCAACGAGGCTGTCTATTCCGGGCTGGATGAAAACGGGCAGGCCACGGCGGAGTATTTCCCGGACCTGAACGTAATGGCGGTTGACAGCGCCAATACGCCCATCACCGGCATGATCCGGCACTATGACCGGCTGTTGGTGTTCAAGAGCGATTCCGCCTATTCCGCCCAGTACGGGACGCTGACGCTGGCGGACAACTCTTCCTCCGCAGCCTTCTACGCTTCGGCCCTGAACCGGGAGATCGGCTGCTCCGCCCCAGGGCAGGTGAGGCTTGTGGACAACAATCCGCGGACGCTGTTCGGCGGGGCCTGCTACGAGTGGACCCTCCCCATCAGCTCCACCCGGGACGAGCGGAACGCCAAGCGCCTTTCCAACGCGGTCACCTCCACCCTGCGCTCGTTTGCGCCCGATCAGATCAGGACCTTCGACGACGACGAGGAACAGGAGTTTTACATTCTCTGCGGCAGTGAGGCGCTGGTCCACAACTACACGAACAATTCCTGGTACTATTACAACGACGTGCCCATGCGCGGCGTGGCGAAGGTTGGCGGGACACTTCATTTCGGGACGCCGGACGGGCGCATTATGGCCTTCTCCCGGAAGTACCGCAACGACGCCCTCTCCCCCATCGACGCCTACTGGGAATCCGGCTCCATGGACTTTGACCGGGAGTGGATGCGCAAATACAGCGCCCTGATCTGGGTCGGCATCAAGCCGGAGACCCAGGCCATTTTGACCATGACGGCCCAGTCCAACATCAAATCGGACTACCCGGAGAAAATCATCGCCTCCGGCCTGTCCAACTTCACCCATGCCAGCTTCGCCCACTGGAGCTTCGGTACCAACCGGAAGCCCCAGGTCATCCGGGCAAAGCTGAAGGTGAAGAAGGCGACCTACTACAAACTGATCCTGTATTCCAATTCGGCCTCCGCCACCGCAACCATTTTGAGCGTGGACGTGCAGGTGCGGTACACCGGAAACGTGAAATAAGGAGGAATTACCATGTCTGTGGAAGGACTGAGTGAAAATCTGAATATCATCCAGGACCTGGTCATCCCGGGGCTGGACACTGACCTGGATGTGATCCAGTCTCTGGACGACGAGCCCAATGACGTGGGCGGGCTGACCGCCGCCGAGCTGAAGGGCAAATTCGACCAGAGCGGAAACGCCATCAAAAATTATATCAACAACACCCTTCTCCCCGCCATCAGCGACACGGTGGCGGAGGAGGCAGTCCGGGCGGAAGCAGAGACCACCAGACAGACCCAGGAGACGGCCCGCCAGACAGCGGAGAGCGGTCGGGCCTCTGCGGAACAAAGCCGGGTTTCGGCAGAGGGCGTCCGGCAGGCCCAGGAGTCGGCCAGGGGCACGGCGGAGCAGGCCCGCGCATCTGCTGAGACGGCACGGGAGCAGACGGAAGTTGCGCGAGTCTCAGCAGAGCAGGCCCGGATGAGCGCCGAGAGCGCCAGAGTTTTGGCGGAAACCGCCCGAGAGAGTTCCATGCAGCAGGTCGAATCCGCTCTGGAGTCTGCGGAGCAGGGCCGGGTGACAGCAGAGCAGGGGCGGGTCTCGGCTGAGGCCGCCCGGAATGTATGGGAGAACTACTCCAACTCCAAGAGATATGTCCCCGGGAACAAGGTTGCCTACGGCGGCTCGTCCTACGTCTGCACCGCGCCCACTGCGGGAAATGCACCCGCGGACACCGCATATTGGACTTTAATTGCCGCCAAAGGGCAGGACGGACAGGGTGTGGGCGACATGCTTTCCGCCACATATGATCCGGCTGGGAGGGCACAGGACGTGTTTGCATACGCGGATGCGGCGGAGGCCGCGGCGAAGGCCGCCAGCAGGCCCAGCACATGGATGCCTTCCGCTTCGGAGGTCGGAGCCGCCCCCTCCAGCCACACCCACCCGGCGTCCGACCTCACCACTGCGGTCCCGGTAGCCAAGGGCGGCACGGGGGCCTCGACGGCGGAAGGGGCGAGGAAAAATCTGGGGGCGTGTGCTCTGGTGGCTCCTGTGACCGTGACGCTGGCGGTGGCGTCGTGGGCCGGGTCTGGCCCGTGGACACAGACCGTGACGGTTTCCGGGGTGACGGCCAGTGACAACCACATCGGCGTGTTCCCGGTGGACGTGGCTGACAACGATGCCAGGAAGCTGTACGAGAAGGCATACGGGTGTCTGGCCGCCGAGGCCGAGACCGTGGCCGGGGGTGTGAAATTCACCTGCCGGGACAAAAAGCCGGAGACCGCGTTCCAGGTGATTATCAAGGGGGTCAGGTGATGGGAAGAGCAGCGGTGAGCGGGAAACCGGGCGGGGGAGCTGAAAAAGAAGTAGGCGTGATTACCCTCACCTACGGCGGGAAAACATCTTTCGCGGCCAGCGAAGTGTCCTCCGGGCTTCAATACCATCTGTCTCGCGGCGGGGACGGTTACGGTGGAAAGGACTGCTACCACGATGTTTATTTCAGAAATTCTGGCGGAGAAAACATTGGGTTACTTCGCTACGGAATCGACGACAGCGGGAATTATACCGTACGGCAATGCGATTTTGCCAACGTGTCCAAGTTCACGCTGGATGTAAGTACGGGTACCATGAGAGGTCTATGCCTGCACCTGTGGGTGGAGAAGGCATCTGATGGGACATTGAATGTCTGTGACAGTACTGGAACGGAAGTGCTGCTGACTGGTGTGTCGTCTATTGATTACGGTATAAATAATTGGCGAACTGATATTCAATGTGTGTTCATCGTATTCCCGAAGGAGGCTTAACTATGTACATCGAAACAAACAAACAGCAATACCGCTGCACCGGGGCCACCCTGAGCGGCGACCCGCTTCGGTTTACCCTGCCGGACGGAGGGCCGGAGAGCTGCGGGGACACGGTTGGCCTGTATCAGGACGATGGTTTCCTGCTCCGGGAGCTGGATGTGAGCGGGTACACCCGCAAGGCCATGCAGGGAAGCACCCTTGTCATTACCAACCAGCCGGAGCCAGCGCCCACCCCGGAGCCCGGGCCCGCACCCATGACCGAGCTGGAGGCCGCGCTGGATATGCTGGCCGACCACGACTACCGGCTGAGCCTGTATGAACTGGGCTTGGCGGAAGGAGGAGCAAATCATGTGCAATCTGTATAAATCCCATAAAATGGTAACGGGGGGCGGCAAGCTATAAGACTTGTCACTCTGAACAAAGGCTAAGCGTTCGTACTCTGGAAATGGGGTGGGCGCATGGCTAAGATCGCGGTGCAGCCCATTGGCGCTGGAAATAGCGGGCTTGAGTGGACTCTGATCGGGCGGGAAGAGTTTTCTTTTTCAGGTGCAGAGAACACTACTAAATACAGTACAGGGTTTTCAGTCCCGTCCGAAACCTATAATGACAACTTTTTCTTGCTAATCCATTTTATTGGTACGGCAATGGCGACAAAAACAGTATCTGGTTACAATTATGACAAAGCGGGTGTAACAAATATTAAAGTTGTATACGGGGGCGAGAGCGGACATGCTGCCGTTGGCGGGATTGACACCATAGAAGCGTGTGCCACGGATACTGTTGGGACAGTTGCTACGGTGGATAAAAACTATAAAGTCCTATATGTAAAATCAAGTCCCTCTGAGTTCATTGGCAGATATGAATCTTATGTCGCCCCAAGTGGGAAGACATATAAAGTGAAATTTATGACGAGCGCATACGGGACCGGCGTTGCCTCTGGAACACTGGAAGTCTTTGCCGGAAAATTTAAATTTGAGGGGAAAACATTATGACCACCTACATCATCTACAAGACCCTGATCACCACATATCAGCGCCTGGGCCGAGATACCGCGCCCCTGGCCCTCAAGATCGATACGACCTACGCCATGGGGCGGGTGAGCGAGGAGGAGTACGCCGAGCTGATCCTGGCCGTGACGCCGGAGGCCAAGAAATGAGCAAGCGCATCGTCTCCGCTCCCCTGAGCCGGGTGGAGTGGATCGGCATCGTGTTCGGCGGCGGACGCTCCATGTCACAGGTCAAGGCGGCGTCCGGGTGCGACTGGATCATCAACGGCGGGCTGTACGACTTCGGCACGGGCAAACCGGTCTTTCATCTGCGGGCGGGCGGCAAGACCTACGCTCAGGACGATGGCGGGGCCTGGGGCTACGCCTGGGACGTGGGGCCGGACATTCTCATGACGCCGGTGCCCGCAGACCGCAAGGCCAATTACATCGCCTGTCTGGCCCTGCTGACGCCCTGGGACGGCATCAACGCCAAACTGGCCTATGACAAGGCCGCCCTGGGCGGCGTCCGGGGGCGTTCGGCGATTGCGGTGGGCGGCGGGCAGCTCATCCTGTACTGCTCCGGGGACGGCACGGCGGACGGCAAGACCCCGGAGGGCCTGCGGCAGGAGCTGCATGACATGGGCGCGGAGACCGCCCTCATGCTGGACAGCGGCGGCAGCTCCCAGTGCGATTTCGGCGGCGGGCGGAGCATCTATTCCAGCCGCCGGGTGAACAATTACATCTGCGTCTGGCTCAAGAAAGACAGCCGGCATGACAGCGATAAGGAGGACAAGCCTGTGGGCAACTATATCGTAACGACAGAGGTTGGGCTGAACATCCGCAGCGCTCCAGCCAAAACTGCCCCCAAGATGGGCGGGTACAGCCACGGCGCGGTGGTGACCGTCCTGGAGCTCCAGGACGGTTGGGCCCGGACGGACCGGGGGTGGGTATATGCGGCATACCTGCGCCCCGTCTCCCAGGAGGCCGACCGGACCACGGACAACGGCATCGCCATTCAGCGGGACTACATCGCCAAGGGCCGCAAGAACCGCCCCGGCAGGGTCAACCCGCGCAGGTACATCACCATCCACGAGACGGGCAACAAGGCTGCCACGGCGGATGCGGCGGCCCACGGGGCATACCTGAAGAACGACAGCGCCGAGGTGGGTCGGTTGAGTTGGCACTATACCGTGGACGACCACGCCATTGTCCAGCACCTGCCCGACGGTGAGACGGCCTATCACGCCGGGGACGGCGCAGACGGGCCCGGTAACACCACCAGCATTGGCGTCGAGATCTGTGTCAACGCGGGCGGTGACTTTGAGGCATCCAAGCGCAACGCCGCCGCCCTGGTGCGGCTGCTGATGGGTGAGCACGGCATCCCCTTGGACCACGTGGTGCAGCACAACCACTGGAACGGCAAGGACTGCCCCAAGACCATCCGGGGGACCAAGGGGGGCTGGGAGGCATTCCTGGCGCTGTGCGGCAGGGATAAGCCTGACCAGGGCACTGGTACACCCGCCGCCGCTTGGGCCGCTGAGGCGTGGCGGAAGGCCAAGGAGAAGGGCATTATGGACGGCACACGGCCCGCGGAGAGCGTCACCCGGCAGGAGCTGGCGGTGGTGCTGGACCGGCTGGGGCTGATTTGAAAGGGGGAACGACATGGATCGTATCAACGGGTTCAAGGCGGCTCTGTCCGCTGTCTGTGCGGCCCTCACCGCCCTGTGGGGCTGGTTCGGGTGGCTGGTGGTGGCGTGGATCGTGGCTATGGCCATCGACTACATCACGGGCTCCGGGGCGGCGGTCAAGAGCGGAGAATGGTCGTCCCAGAAGGCCAGAGAGGGCATCTGGCACAAGGCCGGGTGCATCGCCGCCGTGGTGATGGCCGGGCTGCTGGACATGGTGGTGGGGCAGATCCTGGCCAATCTGCCCACGGTGGAGCTGCCCTTTTCCTACACGGTGTTTCTCTGCCCCCTGGTGGTGTTCTGGTACATCCTCACCGAGGCGGGCAGCATCGTGGAGAATGTGGGAGCCATGGGGGCCCCGGTTCCCGAGTGGCTCAAAAAGGCCATTGCGGCATTGAAAGACAAGGTGGACGAGAGCGCGGAGGTGAAATAAATGGCTGCAATCGGGTCCACGGCGTGGCGGCAGGAGCAGAACGCCAGGAAGGACAGAGCCAACGGAGGCGGCGTGACCAACGCCTCCCAAACGGCGGCAAACTCCGGCGGGGCCTCCCCCGGGAGCACCGCATGGAAGCAGGAGCAGAACGCCGGGGGGCAGAAGAACACCTCTACTCCCTCCGGCGGCTACACCACAAAGTACACCGGCGGAAACGCATCTCTGGACAACTCCCTGAAACAGTATTCGGACGCGTACAGCTCCGCCCGCGCCAACGGGGACTGGCGGGGGATGCAGTCGGCCAACGAAAAGGCAAACCAGCTGCGCAACCAGTACGGATACGCCGCCGAATCCGCCTATGACGACATCTCCAAGATCCGGGCACAGAACGGCGGCGGGACGGATTTCACACAGGGCGGCGTCAAGCCTTCTTATCAGCAGAGCACCCAGCTTGCCCCCGGTGTAAACGATTACTCAAAGTACATCGAGGAAATGAACCAGGCGGCCAAGGAATCGGCCCTGGCCGAGCTTCGGAGCGCCTACGAGAAAAATGTGGCCGGGCTGGACAGAGCCAAGCAGAGCATTTCCCCCACCTACACAGCGGCCAGAAACCAGGCCGCCGGGAGCGCGGAGCTGGCCAAGCGGCAGTTCAACGAATACGCCGCCGCCAACGGCCTCAACTCCGGGGCGGGCGGGCAGGCCCAGCTCGCCATGAACAACGCCCTCCAGGCCAACCTCTCCAACCTGAACACCCGGGAGGCGTCCTCTCTGGCTGACCTGGAGCTCCAGCGCAGCCAGGCGGAGATCGACTACAACAACGCCATTGCCAAGGCCGAGGCAGACGGGAACTACACGCTGGCGCAGCAGCTCTACGCCGAAAAGGTGCGGGCGGACGAGGCCCTCCGGGCGCAGATGCAGTGGCAGGCCCGGCAGGATTTCGACAACGCCCGGTTCCAGTGGCAGCAGGAGCAGGCCGACATTTCCAATCAGAAGGATGACACGGCCAACCTCTACCAAATGGTGATGCAGTATGCCAAGAGCACAGGAGACTATTCGCTCCTGGGCCAGTTTGGTTTCACCGCAGACCAGATCGCAAGGATGCAGGCCCAGTGGCAGGCGGACAATGCGGCCCCTATTAGCAGCCGGAGCACCAGCGCCTCCGGCGGCTCGGGGAAAAGCGCTGGGCAATCGTTTGCCCTGAGCGGGTACAATCCTCAGAACATCGCCTATGACTTCGCACCGGCGCCCGGGCAGACCGTGAAGGCATCGTCTGTGACGGCTCCTACCGTGCAAAAGCTGACGTCCTTTATCGGCGGGTCCATGAGCGCCAGTGGTCAGAGCCTTCTTCGCCAGCTCGGCTCCATTCCGGGCCTGACCGAGGACAACAAAGCCGCCATGGTGCAGGACGCCTACCAGAGCGGGCGTATCAGCGAGACAGACGTCAATCAGATTTTAGCCGCCATCGGCTACTAAGGGGGAAATGATATGGCTTCTGCCATGGAGCGCATCGCCGCAGCGCGAAAGGCGGCGCGGGAAAACGACAGGAAGAACGTGGACATGCGGCCCACTTCCATTCAGAGCAGGCCGGGTCAGTTCATCCCTCTCCCTGTCGTGCAGAAGCCATCCTTTGTCCCCCTCCCCGCCCCTTCCGGGCGAAACGAGACGGAGGATCTGCGCGCCGAGGTGCGGCAGAGAAACCAGCGCGCATCAGGGCAGTCCGCAGCGCAGATTTCCCAGCGGGAAACGGCCCGGGCAGAGCAGGCCGAGCGCATCTATCAGTCCGCCCGATCCGCCGAGCTGAGACAAGCAAACGCGGAGAAGCTGGCCGGGCAGTCCAAGCGGGAGGCGGCTGTCCAGATGGGCGGGCAGAGCGAGGCGGCCAAGGCTCTGCTCGCGCAGGCGGACGCGCTGGACCGGAGCGCGGCAGACCGAAGGGCGCGGCAGACCCGCGCGGACGCGGGCCGGAAGGATTCCCAGCGCTCCGCCGCCCTGCAAAAGTACCGGGGCGGCACCGCGCAGGAGGCGGAAAAGGGCCTGCGGGCAGAAATCAGCGGCCCACTGGACTTCGACCCAGACTGGCGGCGGGCCAAGCAGGCGCTCTCCGCCATCCAGGCCGGGGACTATGGGCTTCAACCCGGCCTTGCGAAGCTGACGGAGGAGGAAAGAAACATCTTCCTCTCCGCCGTCGGGCGGGGGGACTGGGCGGGGGCCGGGCGCTACCTCTCCCTCCTGGAGCGTGACCTGAACCGGCGGGACCAGGAGGCACAGAGCGCGGAGGACGAGCGGTATGCCTACGACCACCCGGTATTGGGCACGGCGGCCCGCCTGGGCTCCGCCCTGACCCGCCCTCTGGCCTTCGCGGCCAATGCGGGACAGGCGGTGCAGAACGCCGTCACCGGGGACTATGAGACCACGGACACCAACTCCAAGTGGTTCAAGGGCGTCCATGGGACACAGGACCTCCAGGCCGGGCTGG
The DNA here is from genome assembly GCA_900169975.1 of Pseudoflavonifractor sp. Marseille-P3106. Taxonomy (GTDB): domain Bacteria; phylum Bacillota; class Clostridia; order Oscillospirales; family Oscillospiraceae; genus Vermiculatibacterium. Next base: position 117,838 of record LT827126.1, on the reverse strand, counting down.
AGCAGAAGGCGGAGGCCGCGGGAGGCCCCCTTGCCCGGCAGGCCGCCGCTCTCGGGCTGAACCTGGGCGACATGGCCTTGCAGATGGGTGTTGGCGGTCTGGTCGGAAAGGCCGGCTCTCTCGGCCTGATGGGGGCCTCCGTGGCCGGTGACACCACGCTGGACTCTCTGGAACGGGGCGGGACGCCGGGGCAGGCGCTGGCCAACGCCGCTGTGGCCGGGGCCGCCGAGGTGCTGACCGAAAAGCTCCCGGTGGATCAGCTCTTCGATCTGGCCAAGGGGACCGGGAAAACCGGGGTGCGGCAGGTCGTGCGGAATCTGCTCGGCACCATGGGCAGCGAGGGCGCGCAGGAAGCTGTCACCGAGATCGCCGACAATCTGGCGGATCAGGCCATCATGGGGGACAAGTCCCAATATGAAACCTACGTCCGCTCCCTCATGGAGGGCGGCATGGACGAGCGGAGCGCCCGGAACGCGGCGGCCAAGCAGTTCTATCTCTCCAACGTGGGACAGGCCGCCATGGGCGGCGCTCTGCTGGGCGGCATCATGGGCGGCGGGGCACAGCTCATCGGCTACGCCAATAGGGCGCAGGGGCGGCGGGAGAGCCGCGCCATCGACCGCGCCTATCAGGCCATGCAGGCAGACGGAGTATTCTCAGATCAGGCTGCGCAGGCCCGGCGCGAGGCCAACCGGGCCATCGTGCTTCCTGTATTCCGTCCCGCCGCCATACCGTTTCCCCTATTTGACCGGGAAGGCAATCAGGTCAACACGGACTCCGCCGCTCCGCAGGCGCAAAAACCCGCCTCCCCCGTGGAGGCGGGGGCTTATCGCGCGGTAAAGCCTGAGAATGTGGAGCTGCCGACTGTCCCAATTATTAACCTGTCCATGCAGACCGTAGCGGATATGAACGGCGGAGTGTTACCTAAGACTGGGAATGCACTCCGCAAGGACGCCATCGCCAGAGCCAGGGCGCGGCTTGGCTTAGATCAGAACAGTGCGGCCTATATCCCAGCCAGCAATGTAATACGCAATGGCGAGGAATACGTGTTGAAGATCACAAGGGCTTCGCTGAATAAGATGCTTTCCCCCGCAGGTGGAAATGCCGTCCAGCCCGAAAGCATCATCATTCTGGACAACATTGAGCGCATTGCCAATAACGGAGTTTGGTTTGACAGCCAGGGGGACCGAAAGAGCAGAACCCAAATCAACGGAATCGACCACTTGAAAACTACAGTCTACATCGACGGTGCGCCACACGAGGTAGATATGCGTGTTCGATTGGTCCAGGAGAACGCGAATAGCGCACAGGACAACGTTCTGTATTACTTCACTCCAGAGGAAGTTGTGTCTATAAAGAAAGTAGGCACTGCTCCTCCTACAGGTGAACGGCGTGCGCTCACCGGGGCATCAGAGGGAGTGCCTACTTCTTCTGCCCCCATTATAGCAGATTCCTCCGCAAAGGGCAATACCCAGTCTGCCCCGAAAACCGACGGTGTATCCCCCGAGGACAGCACGGGGGCGGCCCCGCTGGGGTTCGACCCGTACAGCCATTTGCAGAATCAGAGCGGCTCCTTCCACCCGGACGGGGAAAACGCTTTCCGCCAGGTGGATGTTCCCACGCAGGACTACGACGGGCGGAGCATCCCAAAATCCGCCGCCACGGTGATGGAATCTCAGGCCGCGCCGGACAGCGCCGTTGCCGTCATTCGGGACGCCATTGCAAGGGGAGAGTTCTCCTTCGACACCATTACGGATCAGGCCGCCGGGGAACGGGCGCGGAAAACCGTTGCGGAAAATGGATTTGACGGGGCCAGGGTGCTTTTCCACCAGGCCGCCTCCAGGGGCGTTGTGTCGAAAAACGACATTGCGCTGGGGCAGGTGCTTTTGAACAACGCCATGAACGCCGGAGACAGCGGAGCCGTCATTGATATCCTGACCGACTACTCCGCCCTGTCCACGGCGTCCGCCCAGGCCATGCAGGCGCAGAGGATGCTGAAAAAGCTCTCCCCGGAGGGGCAGCTTTACGCCGTGCGGCGAAGCGTGGAGAACTACCAGGCGGAACTTCAAAAGAGGCTGGGAGACAAAGCCCCGGAGATCACAGTGGACAAGGCCCTCTATCAGGAGTTTTTGGACGCGGGGGACCAATCCGGAAGAGACGCCGCCATGGAGAAGATCCTCCAGAACGTGGCCGATCAGGTCCCGGCCACCTGGACGGACAAGTGGAACGCGTGGCGGTATCTCTCCATGCTGGGCAACCCCCGCACCCATGTGCGGAACATCGTGGGCAACGCCGGGTTCGTGCCGGTGCGGATGGTGAAGGACGCCATCGCCACCGTGCTGGAGTCCGGCGTGGACTACCTCTCCCCCAAGGGGATCGTGCGGACGAAGGCCGCGCTGAATCCGGCCTCTCAGAGTGATCGCGCGCTGGTGAGGGCCTGCTTCGGTGACATCGCCAACGTGGAGGAACAGCTTCTCGGCTCCGGCAAATATTCCGAGAGCGCCGCCGGGCAGATCAGGGACCGGCAGACCATTTTCAAAGCAAAGCCGCTGGAGGCGATCCGCAAGGCAAACTCCGCCGCCATGGACGTGGAGGACACCTGGTTTTCCAAACCGGCCTACGCCGGGGCGCTGGCCGGGTATCTGAAGGCAAACGGGATCACAGCCCAGGCCCTGACGGACGGCACCGCCAAGGCGCAGGTTTTGGACGACGCCAGGGCCTACGCCGTCAGGGAGGCGCAGAAGGCTACCTACCGGGACGCCAACGCCCTGTCGGACTTCATTGCGGGGCTTGGATACAAGGGCGACAACAAGGTTGGAAAGGCCGCGAACGTGCTCCTGGAGGGCGTCCTCCCATTCAAGCGGACACCGGCCAACATTCTGGCCCGGGGCCTGGAATACTCCCCCGCGGGACTGGCGAAGGGCCTGACCTATGACCTTGCCAAGGTACATGAAGGGAGCATGACGGCGGCGGACGCCATCGACGACATTTCCGCCGGACTGACCGGGACCGGCCTTCTCGCCCTGGGGGCGTGGCTGGCATCCATGGGGCTGGTATCCGGCGGCGGCGGGGACGACAAGGAACAGGACGGCCAGGACGACCTCACCGGCGGGCAGAGCTACGCCCTTTCTGTCGGCGGGAAAAACTACACCCTGGACTGGCTGGCGCCGGAGGCCCTTCCCTTCTTTACCGGCGTGGAGCTGTGGAACACGATGGACGGGAGGGGCGAGGGCGCCGCCCAGTTCAAAGATTTTCTAAGCGCCGCCCAGCGCGTCACGGACCCCATGCTGGAAATGTCCATGCTCCAGGGGCTCCAGGACGCCATTACGGCGGTGAAGTACAACGACGCCGGGCAGCTTCCGGCGGTGGCCGCCAACGCAGTGGTGGGCTACCTGTCCCAAGGGATCCCGACCCTCCTCGGGCAGGCTGAGCGAACCGGGGAGAGCGAACGGGAGACGACCTTTATAGACCGGGAGTCCGGCCTTCCCAATGACACCCAGTATCTGCTCGGAAAGACCATGAACAAGATCCCCGGCGTGGAGTTCCAGCAGATGCCCTACATCGACGCCTGGGGCCGGACAGAGAGCAATGGAAGCCCTGCCGAGCGGGCCTTCAACAGCTTTCTGAATCCGTCCTACGTCTCCAAAGAGAACGTGACGGCGGCAGACCGGGAGCTCCAGCGGCTCAAGGACGCCGGGCAGGACGGCGTGTTCCCCCAGCGGGTGAGCCAGAGTGAAAAGGTGGATGGGAAATACCTCTCTCAGGCGCAGTACGAGAAGTACGCCAGGACCACCGGCCAAACTTCCTACGATATGGTGAGCAGTCTGATCGATTCCCCGGCCTATCAGGCGATGGACGACGAGGAAAAGGCCAACGCCGTGGAGCTGGCCTACCGGTATGCAAGGGCTGTTGGGAAAGAGGCCGTCAGCGATTATGAGCCGGAGGCGTGGATTTCTCTGGCCAGGGCCGCAAAGAAGGAACTGGGCCTGTCCGCCGCCGAGTACCTGATGCTCTACCAGGAATATGGGGGCGCACTGACAAACGGGGACAAGGTGCGGAAGGCATATCAAAGCGGACTGGAGCCCGAAAAATATCTGGAATACGCATCCGGGAAAAACAGCTACAACGCAGATGAAATGGGAAGCCTGTCCATCCGGGAGCAGGCAAGATCCATCCGGGAGAGCGGGCTTACCCAAGAGGACCAGACCACACTTTGGGTCTTGAACAATCCGAAGTGGCCTGACGCGGCGAAAAGGGCCGGTGTCTCCATTGACAGCTATATCAAATACAAGGTTGCCACCGCCGGTCTGTCCAAAAAGGCCGAGAAGCTGGCTGCCCTCCGCAACGCGGGGCTTCCAGCCTCACTGTACGAAAAAATCAACCGATAGCAAGAGGGAGGCCCTAAACAGGGTCTCCCTCTTTTTGCACTTTATGCCACGCCGCCCGCGCCTTCCGCGTGAGCTCCCAGCCGGTGAGCCCGAGCCGGTCCGCCAGCGCCCGCTTCGGCATCCCGTCGGCCAGGGACAGGAGAAGCTCCCGCTCTCTGCCCGGCGGAAGCACCCGGCAGATGCGCGCGGACAGGTCCATTTCCGAGATACGGGCGTCCTCGTCGGACGGGGCTTCCTGTTCCTTGAGCGGCTCCTCTGTCAGCTTCGCCCGTCGCAAGTAGTCGATCATATTGTGGTAAATGCAGGGACGGGCAAAGGCCGGGAACGGCGTCACACCGTTCCACCGCTCCGCCGCCTCCCACAGCCCGATCATGCCGCACTGGAGAAGGTCCGGGTCCGCGGCATGGGACGGGAAACGGGAGCGGGCAATGGAATAGACCAGGTGGAGGTTTTCCTCCAGCAGGGTATTCAGGTCTGGTTCGGTCATTTGGGCCTCCTTCCGGGTCTCACGTTTTCTCTTCCGTCCTCGCCGTCGCAAAGCACATCATGGCGCGTGTCAGCATATGGGCCAGGTGGTCGTCTGTCCGATCGCCTTTGACGATGGAGCGTCCTGCCTGCGAGTTCTTCACTATGTACTCCAGAAATACGTGTTCAGTGCCCATATCGTTCCTCCCCCATCATCTTCAGACACGCCGCAAGCCCCTCGAATGTTCTTGGGTCGTGCCCGGTCATGCGTTTCATCTTGTCAACGTGGTACAGCACGGTATTGCGGGACATATACAGGTTTCGGGCCACCGCCTCAAGGGACATGCTTTTGACATGCCGCAGGGCTTGCAGGATCTCGCGTTCACGCTTGGTAAACGGATACTGCGCCGCCGGTGCCTGTGCAGCTGGCTGGTTATCCATGGGTGACGCCTCCTCCCTCAATGATTCCTCTCTTTCTCTTTTCCTGTTGGGCCAAATATGCTTCATTTCCCAGTTTGTTAAGCTGCAGTCTTTTGGCAGCCACACTCAACCTCTTACGTCTACAGTCTGGGCAGAAGTAAGCATACGGGCCACCTTCAAAGATTTTCCCGCAATCCTGGCATATTTCTTTAGCCATCCTGCTCATCTCCCTCCGATGGGCGCTCCTCAAAGTAGAATACTACGGGATGCGGCGCGGGTGTAACCAGCCCGAAGTGCACCGCATTGCGATAGGTCACGCTGTCCCGCATCAGCGCCACAGGCATATTTTCTATCATCCTCCTAAAGCCATCTAATGTGCTCCGGCTTTTGTAATGATTACAGCTACGGCAGGCTGGCAGCATATTGTCCAATGTGTCTCCGCCTCTTTCTGACCATCCTTCCAACGGGACAACGTGATCTACCTGCATGGCACCAAACTCCAGCACACACCCGCAGTAAGCGCAGTGCCCCTTAGTCTTTTGGTAGACGGCCATTCTCTCCGTCTTGCTCAGTTTTCGGCGCTTAACCATCGGTCTCTCCCTCCGGCTGGTTGCTGATCCGCTCAAACTCAATGACCCAGACCCACGGGTTATCGGACCAATAGTACGGGTATCTCTTGAACTTATTCGGATGTTTGGGTACGGTTTTGTCCCAAGCGGTTTTGAACCATGAAGGGCCGCTCGGCAAAGGCTCCCCGGTTTTTGCGCTATAAGCAAACTCGTTGCATCCCTCAGCATCGATTTGTGCCGGGGTTATGTCCTGCAATCGTTCTACTCGCACATCCGTCACCCGGAGAAACAGCCGTGCGGCCTCCTTCGGCATGTGGATGGAGGGGTGCCAGCGGATGCGCTGGTCATCCTTCTCAAATCCTTCCTCGTCTACAATGGTGATATCCGGCGCCCCATCTGCGGCGTAGTAGTACATCGGCTGGTCGTAGTGAGTGTACCCGTCAGGGTCTACATACCAAAGTTTCGTCCACGTCTCCCGCACATACAGGATGTCGCCGGGCTGATACGGTAGTCGAACAACCTTTTCTGTCCCCTGGATAGCAAAATACCCAGGCCAGCAGCTATCTTTCGTCATGGGGACCGGTCTACCATCCGGCTGTGGCTTCACTACCCGCCGGGTGACGGTCTTGCGGCCATCCTGGATGGCCCGGACCATCTCGGTATTAAACAGGATCGGCTTCATGGTTTTCTCCTTTCAGCGCCGCTTCGGCTTCTTCCTTGGTCAAAAACCAGGTCTTGCCTAAGCCGCTATCCAGACAATCATCAAGTCCCTGATGGTGTAACGCATAGCGGCCCTCTCCCCACACAGATGTACTGCCAACATGGCGAGGGCTGATGCCAACTCCTTTGGCGTGTTTCTTACTCCTGAGCTGGTATACTGTTACATCCGAAGGTTTGCACGGCAGTACCACGCACCGCCCCTCCACTTCCGCCTGTAAAAGTTCACAAAGCCTTGTAAAACCGACTTTAAGCCGCAATTTGTTGAACGCCATAATAGTTGCGTACTTCTCATTTGTTTCGCATGGCTCCATTACGAGGTCATCCACATCAACATGCCCCTGCTGTTCGCAAATGTCTAGCAGTTCGCTCCTGCTTATCAGGTCATCCATGGTTGGCCTCCTTTGCACCCATCCACCGCTGAATCGTCCGTGCAATGTACTTCTCGGAACCGAGGCAGAGGTATGTATAAATATCTTCGATGCACTTGACCGCCGCATCCCTCTCCGCCTTAAATCTGTCCCTCTCGTCAATGATCGCCTGCACGCCGTCCCTGGGGTAGCAGCTGGAGCGGATGCGCTCGTTCTCGGCTTTCAGTTCCTCGATTGCATTGGCGGCTTCATCGAAATAATGCCATCCATATATGCAACTACCATACTTATAGGATGCTTTGCGCAAATCCTCGCACAGCTTCTCAATGTCCTCCATCTTGGGCCTCCTTCAAATTTCGTAGGCGCGGGACGCTCAGACCGTAAATCCCGCTAAAAATCGGATAGAATTGCCGCCAGTACACAGCGTTTCCGAGGCACCGCAACTTGTCCACGCGATTTGGGACTCCAGACGCAACTCTTGGGATATCAGGCTCTGTCAACCAATATCCGTCCATCCAGGCGGGAATCCCATCAGCCACTCTACCCATGCTGGATTCAGCTGGCCGCCAACCATCGTTTGAAGCTGATGCTCCCTGTTTTTCCAGTCCGTTGCAATCGGCGTCGGAAACATCGCCGCCACGGCGTCCAATCTGGCATAGCTCTGCTTCCCGTTCTTCCCGATGTGCCGTACGGTTCCATTTGCGGTCAAATGCGGGTTGATTGCCGTCCTCCCGCAGTCTGATGCACTGGGTGTTGGCCACATCTGTACCGCATCGGACAGGTTTACACTGTGCATGCTCCCGGGCTTTTGCTGGTTTGATTTCATTCCCCATGTGAAGGTGTCCGCCACGGTCGGAGTAGGCCACCAAGGCGATTCTGTCTCTCCTGTGGCTGGCGCCGACGGCACAAGCCGGTATAACAAACGGTTGGACGGAGTATCCCAGCCTTTCAAGGTCTCCGATGAGTTCCACGAGCAGCATGTTCTCCTGTCGTATCCATGCCGCCTCATAATGATCTGCGTCCTCGAAGCGGTCAAGCATTCTGCCTTCCACTCGAAGAGCCTCGCGGGATGAGACCATGCTGACGAGCCCAGCAACATTTTCACCAACGACCCAAGCGGGCCGGAGTTCTTGCACAACTCGGAGCATTTCAGGCCAGAGGTAACGGTCATCCGCTTTGCCTCTTCGCTTCCCGGCAACGGAAAACGGCTGGCAGGGGAATCCACCGGAAATAATGTCAACTGTTCGCATGCCTGTTCGCTCATAAAAACTCTCCTTTGTCAGCGTCCGAATATCTCGCCACCTCGGGACGCTTGGCCAGTGCCGCTCCAGGACCTTTGTGGGATAATCCGCAAACTCGCATTGTCCCACCGTAGTAAATCCAGCCATTTCCGCAGCCAAGTCAAGGCCTCCGATCCCCGTGAACAAAGACAGGTGTGTATTTCCTTCGCAGGCCCCGCTCATGTCGAAGCCTCCCCGTCGAAGAGAGTGATCTGCTCGGCGTCCGTGATCTCCCGGCAGTTGGAAACCATTTGGTTAAAATATGTCTCCTTCAGCTCGGCCGCCACGGCCTTCCGCCCCTGCTCCAGCGCTATGTACGGCTCAGAACCGATCCCGCCGTAAGGTGAATACACCACGTCGCCCGGGTTTGTGTAAAGCCGCACCGCCCGCCGGATGACTTCCAGCTGAAGCGGGCAAATGTGCTTTTCGTCCTTGTCCTCCCTGGCAATTCTGGCATTGAGCACGTCTGTACGCCGAATGTCAAACCACACTGGAGAAGCGTACTTCTGCCAAGTTTCCAGGTCCAAGACCTGCCGCGGACTCCCTCCATCAGCATCCGCCGCCGCCAAATCCCGGAAATGGCGGATGGGCTCAGGATTCTTCCCGTCTCCCTCCCACTTGCGGAAGATCACCAGATACTCCGGCATCCCGGAACCAGACAGGCTGGCGTCTCGCTGGAGCTGGCAATAAAGCAGGCGTTGTGTCTTTGTTTTTTGCATCTCTAAAACTGGATTTGTCCAGATCGTAAACTCGCTGTGATACTGAAATCCAGCCGCCTCAAAATGGCGGATGATGTCGCCCCGGAAGTCATACCAGCCGGAAGCGCCGTGGCTGGTCTTGTAGCGGGCCAGCTGCTTGCAGTGGACGGCACACAGCCGCCCCGGCATCAGCACCCGGTAGAGCTCCGGGATGAGATAGTCGAACTGCTCAAAGAACTCTTCCTCGTCCCGGTAGTTTCCCATATCGCGGAGGTCATCCGAGTAGATATACAGGTTTGCAAACGGAGGGCTGAACACCTCAAAGTGAACGCTCCCGGTTGGCATCTGCCGGGTCAATTCAACACAGTCGCCGTTGTAAAGGGCATATTGATCTGTTATCACGCTGTTCACGCGCTTTCACCCCTCAGCCAAACCGGAATTTCCGCCTTCTGCGGCGTAAGATCCAGCGTAAAGGACCGCCCTCGGATCTCTCCGGTCTGATATTCTTTCATCGCCTGCGCCATGCTGCGCCCCATATCCTGCTTCATCCGCTCCTTCTGCGTCACAACGTCTAGGATGTGCCGCTCTGTGTCTCCCAGCACACGGTGGATTGTAACTGGGCTTTCCTGCCCGAAGCGGTACAGCCGCCGCACGGCCTGGTAGTAGCTCTCATAGCTGTAATCCATCCCGCAGAAGATTGCCCGGTGGCAATTCTGAAAGTTCAGCCCGTAGCCAAAGATGGACGGCTTGGAAATCAACACCCGCCGTTTTCCGTCGATGAAGTCCAGCGCGGCCAGTTCCTTCGTTTCGGCCTTGTCGCTTCCCCTGATCTCCACAGCATCAGGAAGCAGTGCCTTCAATGCGTCCGCCTCGTCGTTCTGATAGCACCAGATCAGGACCTGTTCGTCTGTGGCGGAGGCCAGTTCGGCGCATCTTCTGGTGCGGGCATCCAGTGTCCGGCGTTTCTCCCGGTGGTACCCGGTGGCCGACATGTCTACCTTTCGGGCTGCATCGGCCAGATCGCTTCCGATTCCCACAGGCAGAATGTCATTCACTTCTTCCAGCGGAGGCAGCTCATACCCATCGTCCGGATACCCGATGTCGGACGGCTTGGAGATGCACACCGCCCAGGACGCGACCCAGCGCCAAAAGTCCTTTTCCGCATGACCTTTCAGCCGATAATGGCCGCTGTTGGACTGATCCGCGATAAACCAGCAGCTCAGCGCCTCATTAGAGCGCATGATTCCCAGAAACTCCGCATGATTGAGCAATTCCATGAGATCGTTCGGGGCCGGTGTGGCCGTAGCCGCCAGCTTATAGGGCGTATCGCGGAAGGCGTCACAGATCTGCCGCTTCACTTTTCCGGTGTATGCCTTCAAAATGCTGGACTCGTCCAAGACCACGCCTCCGAATCGGGCCGTGTTGAATTTGTCCAGTTTTTCATAGTTGGTGATGTTGACGCCGCTGACAATATCAGATTCCATCTCGGCCAGTTTGACATCTACGCCGAACTTCTCCCCCTCTCGGACGGTCTGCCTGGACACAGCCAGCGGGGCCAGAATAAGGACCGGGTCTCCGGTGGCCTCATGGACTTCTTTTGCATACTTGAGCTGCTGGGCCGTTTTGCCAAGCCCACAGTCCTCGAACATGGCCGCCCTGCCTTTCCTGCAGGCCCAGGCGGTAACATCAGACTGCCACGGGAACAATTCCCCAAACTGGCCGGACGGCTCAAAGCCGACGCTGTGGGCCGCTTTCGTTTTCCCCGCCAGAAAATCAATATAGTCCATGTTTCATTTCTCCTTCCTCGGCCTCCCGCGGCCGGTCACTGCCGGGCGGTTGGTGCGGTGACGCCATTCAAGTATCGTCTTTGGCATCAGCCCCAGCGCTTCGCCGATTTGTCTGTCGTTCTTCCCATCGGCGTACATCTCAGCCGCAATCCGGTACCACTTTTTGATGATAGGCTTCCGCTCCCGCTTCTCCGGCGGCTTCCCAAGGGAGAATGGCACCCGGGCCACGCCTGCGGTCTTGCGCACCGTGCACCCCTTCCCCGCCTTGCAGGGGCGTCTATGCCCGGTATTAAGGATGTACTGACAATATGTCTCCCAATTATTCGGGGAAAACGAGTAATCGCATCCAATGCACTCACTGGGCATCCTGGGACACCTCCTCCACGCGGACATAAACGGCTGGTTCTTCTGCATAGCGCTTCAGGTACCGCAAAACGGTCACCTGCTTGTCATCCCGATAGGCCATGCCGTTGAGGGCGTCCAGCACGATCTTGATGACGTTATCCGCGTCCGGCTTTGTCACGGGGACGAGCGCGCCGGAGAGCATCTTCTCCCGCTTGTATTTCGGCGCGCTCCGGGGGATGGGGTGGTATGCCTTGATGGTGACCGATACGGGCCCCTCAGCGGGCTTTACCACCCCACGGTGCGCCCTGCGGCAACAAAACTGCACCAGCTCCTCGAAGTTCTGCGTCGCCTTCGGCGTGTAGACGTGCCCCGTTTTGGTCATCCGAGGCCGGTCTTTCCCGTGCAGGCCGGGAACGGTAAATTCAACCATGGTCCACCGCCTCCAGGAATGCCTGCTCCGCCTGGTCTGCCTTCTCCAGGCAGAACCGGGCCAGCGGATTTTGCTGGGCCTCCCACACCCGCCAGACGGCCTTCTCTTTCCGGAACATGCGCAGGACAAATTCCCGCATTTCGTCTTTTCCCATGTCAATTCTCCTCGAAGGGGACCGGCTCGGCCCCCAGTTCTTCCAGCGTGGTCTGCTTGCCCAGGCAGGCCCAGCCGTACCGCTTCCCGGGCCCCCCGTTCACCGGGAAGAACCGGCGGGACGCCGGATCGAAGTCCATGCCGACGATCTTCTGGACCCCGCGCCCACGGTTTTTCAGGATGCGGACGGAGGAGGAAAACCCGTTCTTCTCCGCGTCCTCGTCAGACAGCCGGGAGATGGAAAAGGCCAGGTCGGCCAGGTTCACGATGTCGCCGGTGCCCGAAACCTCGTCTCCGTCCGTGATGGCCCTCCCGTCCGTTTTGCGGGGGTGAGCGACGAGGTGGACATGGGATGCGCTTCCCTTCGCAAACTGCGTCAGGCGGGCCGCGAACAGGCTCTGTGAGCGGTAATAGTCCCTGTCCCCGGTAAGACGGGCCGTCATGATGTTGTCTACCAGGAACACATCACAGCCCAGCGCCCGGTGGGCGTACTCGAAAGAGTCCAGAATGTAATTCTCGTCGTGGGCGTCCTTGGATCCGATGTCGATCAGGTAGAACTTGCCGTCCCACCAGGCGTCGATGCACTTTGCCGCCCCCGGCTGGGCCGTCCACAGCGTCTCTCCCGTCTCCGGATCCCGCCAGTCTTGCAGGAAGTCCGGGCCCGCCGCCTGGACCTGCACCCAGGACTTGAACTGCGCCGACGGAAGCTCGCCGGAGTAGGCGCAGACCTTGTGGCCCTGGTCGATGGACTCCAGGAGGACCTGTCCCAGGAACGTGGACTTGCCCTCTCCCCGCTTGCCCGTCCAGACCGACAGCTCACCGTCCCGAAAGCCGCCCGTGGCACGGTCCAGCGGCCCGAAGCCCGTCAGGGTCCGGGGGGTGTTCCGGTCGTCCCACGGCTTGACGTCCGCCAGATTCAGAAGCCCCTGCCGCGGCTCCACCCGTGCCCCGTAGAGCAGCTCTTCCACCTTGGCCGGGCCGCAGGCGGTCCGAAGGGCCAGAACGGACGGATAGCCGCCGAAGGCCCCGTCTCTCGGAGACAGGATGGGCACACAGCGCACATGGGTCTTGACCTTCTCCAGGAGCTCACGGTCCGGTGAGGCCACGAAGATGTACGGGAATGTGCTCAGCCACTCGGCGCAGTACTGCACGTCCTCCCACCGGCCCGTCATGGACAGGCTCACGGCGTTGTAGCCCACGGCCAGGACGTCCTCGGCGGACTGGCACCACCAGAGCCCGGTGGAGAGGGACGGGTCGATCCGGCTTGCGTCGCAGAGCAGGATGTCCTCAAAACTCAATTCCGGCATAGGGGTCCCCTCCCTCCTTCCCCGCCCGGAAGCGCTGCCCGCCCCGGTCCTGCTCCTTGGCAAGCCAGGAGGTGATGAAGCGCTCGATCCCGCGGGATGTTTTCCGTTTCGTCTTGTTGCTGAGAAGCCAGCCCCTCATTCCCCGAAGCTGCTGTATCACGTCGACAGCAGGGTACAGGCCCGCCCATTCATGGCACTGCTCCTCGGTCACGGAATACTCCGTGCCGTCATTCAGGGGGAGAAGGATAACCGGCGGCTTGGAGTCCGGAACGGGCTCCGAGCTATTAAACTCCGAAGGAGTTTTCTTAGTCTTAGTCTTAGTCTTTATATGGGTACCATTTGCCATACCACATTCGATACCACTTGAGGTACCACTTGGGGTACCACTTGGGGTACAATATTCGATACATTTTGTGTACACCAATCCAAGTTTGTACCGGCTTGGGACCCCCTTTGTCCCCTTCTTGAAGGATATGATTCCGGCCTCCATGAGCTGGTCTCTTGCCCGGAACATGGAGCGCTTATCCTCGACACCGATCATACTCATCATCCGCAAGTTATCTACTTGCACAAGCTCCGGCCATCCAGCCTTGTTGAAGACGTTCAAAAGTTTGAAGAACATCAACTGGGCATTTACCGGCAGAGTGTTGCTTTCGAGCCATTGGTTGAAGGCATTCAGATGTTCTATGTAGGTCATCAGGGGCCCTCCAATTAAAAGGGAAAGTCGCCGTCGTCGTCTACCTCCTGGAAGCCTGCGCTCTGCTGGGCGGGCTTCTGGTACTCCTGGGAGGTGTTGGCGCTGTCTCCGCCCTTCTGGCTGTCCCCGAAGTAGACGCTGCCGGCCACCACCTCGGCGGCGGTGCGCTTGTTGCCGTCCCGGTCCGTATAGGGGCGGATCTGAAGGCGTCCCTCCACCACGGCCAGACGGCCCTTGGTGAAGTAGCGGCTGACGAACTCGGCGGTCTGACGCCAGGCCACGACGGTGATGAAGTCGGTCTCCTTCTCCCCGGTCTGCTTGTTCTTGAAGTCCCGATCCACAGCCAGCCGCATTGTGGTCACGGCTGCGCCGCTGGGGGTGGTTCTCATGTCAGGGTCGGCCACAAGGCGGCCCATGATGGTGATGTGGTTCAACATGGTATCACTTCCTGTAAATCAATTTTGTTTCGCTCCAGCCCGGATATAGGGCCTTTAAATAAGCCTCTATCCTAGGCCGAATAAATGGCCTCTCCGGGGAGTTGTCGTAGCGGTCGTGACAGTCCCGGCAGAGGGTCACCACGTTCTCTTCGATCCCAAGGCCGCCCTGTGCCCTGGGGATGTAGTGCGCCTCCGGGAAGGCGAAGGGGGAGCCGCACAGGACGCAGGCTTCTCCATCCCGGTCCCATACGGCGTCCTTCACTGCCTTTGTCAGCGCCAGGGCCTTAGTGCGCCTGTGCATCGCCCCACCTCGCCATCATGAGGGCCAGTTCATCCGGCGTCTTGGTCTCAATGCCCTGGTTTTCGCAGTCACCGACCACAGCGTCAATGAGCCGTGACATGCGCTTTGTGCTGTATGTGCTGGAGCCGTAGTAGGCCCGGATCACAATGTTTTCTCTGTCCGGCGTGTAGTCAACTTCCTCTGTGATCCACCCGGTTCCGAGTCTGGACCACGCTTCCCGGAATGTCGGGGCCTCTTCCGCCGGGAGGTGAAAGTCCTTAAACGCACCTACGCGCAGGATGTAGAATCGGTACAGTTCTTCCTTCGTGGTGCGCAGTACGGCGGCCAGGCGGTCCAGAAGGACCCACAGATAGGCATTTGCGTCCAGGCTCCGCGCCTTGCGGGCCTTGCGGATGTCGATTATGCTTGGCTTGTCCAGCTCCTGGGCCAGCTTTGCGGATGCCGCGCGGTCTCCTGTGCGGAATGCCAGCCAAAAGCCGTCTCCATCCTCATACCAGCGGGCCTTATCCACGGTTACCGTCATGCGCCCTCTCCCTCTGCCGCTTTCTCAGCCTGAAATGCCTTTCTCTGACATCCGGGGCATAGGGGGCGGCTGAATCTCCCGCTGGAATACTTCACGATATCGGCCGCCGCCCACGGGGAACCGTCCCGTTTCTTACCGTCTGTAATTTTCTTCCCACAGCCCGCACACGGTACGGATGCTTCTTCAGCGGCCTGTTTTGCATCCAATTCCGCGCTGGAGATCTTGTCCGGATCCTCACCGGTCGGAATGGCGAATGTACGCAGCCACATGTATTTGAATGCGTAAGTCATGGCCTTTCCACTGCCTTTGTCCTGGGTGTCTGCGCCGTCTCCGCAGGAAGCAATTTCGATGTACTCTTCCGGGTCCTCTACGTTCACCATTCGATATGTCACGTCCACGTGGGTAATAGACCCGGAGCGGTTGGCACACTGGGAAACGGGGAACACGACGAGCTTGTATTTCAGGCACTCCGCCCGCATGATGGAGGTGACCTTCTCCTCCGACAGGGCTTTGTATTTCGTGGAGCCGAACTCCACCTTGTCGTCCTTTGCCAGGTACTGCACATCCGCCATGATGGCGGATATCTTTTCATAGAGATTCACGGCTTATCCTCCGATCTTTTCCGCCCTGCACCCCAGCGCATCGGCAAACAGGGCCGGGCTTGTGCTATAAAATGCCTGGAACCACGCTTCGAAGCAGTCCGGGCAGAGCATCCTGCCGTCTACCTCGAACATGGTCTCTCCCGCATACATCTCGCCGCCGCACTTGGGGCAGGTGAGCGCGGCAGGCATGTCCTGCGGGTCCCGCAACGGGTCAAGAAGCATTTTCTCCGACCTCCATATCAGGCGTACTGGACGGCCTCGGCGCGGGTGATAAAGTGATGGATCCCGGCGGCGCACTCATTCCAGCGGTCCGTATCAAAATCGGGAACGGAAACGGTCTCGCCGACCCGATACACAAACGCCGCGTCATGGTCGCTCTCGACTTCCTCCACGCCAGCTGCGCTCCCGTCCTTGTTCGTGATGCTGATCACCTTCGCCTTGCTGGCACGGCATTTCCGGCTTGTCGCGGACGAGCGGAGCGCATCCGCCGGGATCTCCAGCTCAACAATGAGGCCATGTGCCTTCTTGTAGGCGGTGTAAGCACCAGCCTCTGGGCATTGAAGCCGGAAAAATGCAGTACTCTCGTTGGTGATTACTGTATCAGTGCCCTTGGCCCCACGCAGGTCGGCCCTACGCAGGTTGGCCTCACTCAGGCTGGCCCCACTCAGGTCGGCCCCACGCAGGTAGGCCTCACGCAGGTCGGCCCAACTCATGTCGGCCCAACTCATGTTGGCCCAACTCATGTTGGCCCCACGCAGGTTGGCCCAACTCATGTTGGCCTCACTCAGGTTGGCCTCACGCAGGTAGGCCCCACGCAGGTCGGCCCCACTCAGGTCGGCCCCACGCAGGTCGGCCTCACTCAGGTTGGCCTCACGCAGGTAGGCCCCACGCAGGTCGGCCCAACTCATGTCGGCCCCACGCAGGTAGGCCTCACGCAGGTTGGCCTCACGCAGGTAGGCCCCACGCAGGTCGGCCTCACTCAGGTTGGCCTCACGCAGGTAGGCCCCACGCAGGTTGGCCCGAACTCCG
The DNA here is from genome assembly GCA_900169975.1 of Pseudoflavonifractor sp. Marseille-P3106. Taxonomy (GTDB): domain Bacteria; phylum Bacillota; class Clostridia; order Oscillospirales; family Oscillospiraceae; genus Vermiculatibacterium. Next base: position 101,322 of record LT827126.1, on the reverse strand, counting down.
TCCGGGGCTCCGGACAGCCACTTTTTATGCAGAGACAGGATTTCGTCCAGTTTTTCTTTTTTCACTTGATTTTCCTCCTTCTGCGCCTTATAATAAGGGCGTATCAGTTTGCTTTGCCGCCTTCGGTGTCGTTACCACCGGGGGCGGCGTTTTTGCGCGAATACTCATAAGATTTCACCGCCCCTCCACCCGAGATACCACCCAAACAGGATGGAGGCGAAGGCCGGGACCGTCAGCCAGAGGGAGGCCCCCTGCTCGATGCTGCCGATCAGGCAGAGGGGAACAATGTAAAGGAACACGAGGTAGATGTGCTTCACAGTGCCACCGCCTTGTAACGCACCACCGTGTACGCCTCGGCCACACGGTAGCCGGTTTTGATCGGAAGTGCGGTGTACGCTTCCTTGGCCGCTTCCAGGCTGTCAAACTCCCGCGCGGCAACCCAAGGGCTCCAATCGTTTGCCCGCATTTGCAGGACATACGTTTTTTTCATGGGCTTATCCTCCGTTATGCCATTCCCCGACGGTCTACCAGTATTCTGGCAATTACGTCGGTGTCATAGCGCTTCCTGGTGCGGATCATCGTAGCCGGAATCTCATTTTCCGCTACCCATTGCCGGACAGAACCCCGGTCGGTATAGCCAAGCTCATGCGCAAGGTCTGTCAGCGTCATCATGCCGCCGTAGATGGAGCGGAGGATTTCCCGCTTCTCACGGCGTTCCGCTTGTAACTGCGTCATTGGTGCATTCTCCTTTCTCTTTTGGCTTGTCCATCAGCCATTGGAAGTGCTTGCAGATGGGGCGCCCGCGCATCAGGCACCGCTTCCGATGCACGTAAATATCGTTCATGTAACGGTCATGCAGAAAGCAATATGCGGTGGGCGGTGCGTGGGCGTGGGTGTGCTTGCGGCGGGTCATAGGACTATGCCTTTAAGGAAACGCCTCACTGGCGTTAAGGGCTTGAAGTTCGCTCGTTTCATAAGGTTCTCCTTCTTATGTACTCTTGGGCTTGTCCGGGGATTAGCTGGCCTGTGTTTCGTCCATGGATTCAGAAAAAAGATACGGGATGCCGAGCCCCTTAAAAAATTTGCGCTCAATCTTGAGCGCCTCGTCTAGCGTAAGTGGTGCCTCATTTGGTCATTTCGTCGATCGTTGTTCCAAAGTAGTCCGCAACACGCTTGATGTGTTCCAAAATTGGATTTACCCCCTCCTTCCAATTCCGGATTGTCGTCGCATGTACATGAATATCTTTGGATAAGCGGTAGTTCGTAATTTTGGATTCTTCCATTTTCGAAACTAAATTCTCGCGGAAAGACATAATATCACCCCCAATCTATTGACAACATTCCAATGTGGTGATAGTCTATCACTATGGAATAAAAGTAATGACTTTCACTCAGCCAAAGCCTATTTTGCGGTGCGGGAACACCGGATGGGCGGTGGTCTGGTTTGTTGTACCCTTATCATAATCCATTTGAGTGGAATAGTCAAGCGCAATTATTCCATTTCCATGGAATAATTTTAGGGGTGATTTTATGGCTTCTTCAGATCGGCTTATGGAGTTAATGAAAGAAAAAGGTATGACAAAATACCGGCTGTCAAAGACGGCCGGATGCTCCGCAACAACTGTTGCAAACTGGCTTGGAGGGGCTGAAATATCACCGAGTTACCTAAAGAAGCTTTCCGAAATCTTCGATGTGTCTGTTGACTATCTTATGGGGTTTGGAGAATTAGACCTCGTGCTTCCCCCCAATATGCAGGGCGCAAATCTTAGCGGAGCAAAAATTGATAGTCAATTTTTAAACTATATTTTGTCGAGATTTTCTCAAATCGACCAGCAAAATCCGAGATACGAATCAACAAGAAATGCCGTTTTGTCTATCGCGAAATCATCCGGATTGGAAGAAATGGCAAAATCGTATATTTTCGAGCTTGAATCAAGAAATAAAGTGCAAAAAGAAAAGCCCACCCCCGTTTCCGAGAGTGGGCCGTTTACCGATGAAGCCGTAGAAATCTTTGATTCCCTCAGTGATGCGCAGAAAGAAAAGGCTCGGGACTATCTCCGCTACCTGAAAGCGCAAGAAGATAATCAATAAAATCCGCCTTGTGTGCATCCGTGAGCGCCATGTATATTGCCAGAGTTTCACTATCCACCATATATCCCCTTCCTCCGCACCAGCGAAATTCCTTATATGTATAGTACAACCGTTCTACAAAGAAATCAACCTAAAATTTTCCACAAAAAATAATCCGGTTTTTCTACGGCCCATTTTTTGTGAAATACCGTTTATGGGACAGATAATATGATATGGTGACCCAGCCGCCGGAGGGCGGGAAAAGAGAGGAGATATTTATATGAAAAACGAAAGAAAAAGTGGGTTTATCTCTGGTGTGGTTGCTTCCGTATTGGTGTTCTCTCTGGTCGGAACAGCGGCGGCCACAGTTGGGAAGAGAACGGCGGAACTGGACTACAATGATATCAAGCTATACATAAACGGGCAGCCAGTCATCCCGAAAGACGCAAATGGGAATACGGTTGAGCCGTTTGCAATCAACGGGACGACATATCTTCCTGTGAGGGCCGTGGGTGCTGCCCTGGATATGAATGTAAATTGGGACGCTACGACAAATACGGTTATTTTGGCTGATCGGAAGGCATCCATTGTAACAAATGATGTTACAGCACCAACGCCAGCACCCATCACAACGCCAACTCCGGTTCAGGTTGTGACCACGCCATCAGCAGTCACAAATGGGTATAGCGCGGCGCCGTGGATACCGGACTTTGGAAAGGTAAACGGGATATCTCCTCGTTATTTTAAGGATGACACATCGATCTACGCCACCTATACTACCAGTTCTTTTAACGCTGTCGAAACATATATATTAGTTCTGGAAAACGTTGGAATGACTTACGATGATGCCGCCACTACGGCATTCAAAGCGGGCGCAAATGTTAAGTCTCCCATTGTATACTCTTATAATGGGTCTGCGGCTTATATGGTCGTGATTGGCGTTGGAGTCAATCCGGGAGAAGTTGTGATTTTTGCTCCCATTGGATAAATTTGTTTCATGGCTTAAATAGTGGGAGGTGACCGCAGATGCCGAGAGCAAACGCCGCAGCCGGGAAACCGGTGAGAAAAACAGCACGATACAATGGGAAGAAATACGAGGCCACCGGAATAGACGATCTGGACGCGCTCACGAAGTTGTCAGAGAAGATTGCAGCGGCCAAGCGCGGCGAAGAGGTCATCGGCGGCTCCATGACGGTCAACGCCTGGTACGCCAAGTGGAAGGCAACCTACAAAGACCCGAAGGGGCTAACCAAAAAGTCCCTTGGTATGTATGACGAAAAATATAACGGGTACATTAAGCCTCGCATTGGAATACTGAAAATGAAGGACGTCAGGGACATCCACCTCCAGCGCATTCTAAACGATCAGGCCGGGAAGTCCGCAAGCCACGTCAAGAAGGTCCGGATCGTATTACAAGAGATGTTCAAGCGGGCCAGACAGAGCCGCATTATCCCATACGATCCCGCCGAGCTGCTGGAGCTGCCCTCCTCCACCAGTGGGAAACGGAGGAGCCTCACCGATGCAGAGCGGGCCTCCGTGCTGGCTGTCGCAGAAACGCACAGATCCGGCCTTTGGATCTTAACCCTTCTCTACACCGGCATGAGGCCCGGAGAGACGGCGGCCCTAACTTGGAATGACGTGGACTTCGGCAACAACGAAATCCACGTGCACGCCGCCAAAGAGAGCGGAAGCAACGAGATCAAAGGCCCAAAAACAGCCGCCGGAGTCCGGGACATTCCGATTCACGCCGCCCTGCTGCCAAAGCTGAAGGAGGCTGGGAGAGGGAAACGCCCATTTGACGTTGTGTTCCCCACACAGGCAGGCGGTCGGCAGAACGAGAACAGCCTTCGTAGGCTCTGGACAGGATTTAAACGAGACCTTGATATCTATATGGGCGCGGAGCTGAAACGGAATGAGATTGTGAAGTCCGTCGTTTCCCCGGACCTGGTCCCCTACTGCCTGCGGCATACGTTTTGCACCGATCTCCAGCGGGCAGGGGTCCCCCTAAACGTGGCAAAAGAGCTGATGGGGCACTCCGATATACAGACAACCGCAAATATATACACGCATAAAAATGCAGCCACTTTACATGCCGGGATTTCCCTTTTAGACGGCACTGGTGGGAAAAGTGGTGGGAATGAAAAAATTGAAACTGCGTAGTGACTGCGCCGCAACTGTTACAAGGTTTTTAGAGTGCGGTTTCCGGTTCTGAATGTTGGGGGTTCGAGTCCCTCCGGGCGTACCAAGCTGCCAGTCAATAACCATTGACTGGCAGCTTTTTTATCACGGAACGATCTTCTACTGTCGAGGGAAACAACAGATATGAAATTCTATTTTGCACCTATGGAGGGAATTACCGACCATGTGTTCCGCAGGATCCACCATCAATATTTTCCCGGAATCGATAAATACTTCACTCCATTTTTATCTCCCACGCAGGACGGCCGTTTTCCCAACCGGGCACTTCGGGATGTGCTCGCCGAAGAAAATACCGGACTGCCTGTGGTTCCTCAGCTCCTCACCCGCCATGCCGCGGATTTTCTCTGGGCTGCCCGCCAGCTGGCTGAAATGGGATATTCGGAAATCAACCTGAATCTGGGCTGCCCCTCCGGAACCGTGGTCGCCAAAGGGAAAGGAAGCGGACTGCTGGCCGACTCGGCGGCACTGGAGCGCTTTTTAGATGAGATATTCGCCCATACCCCTGTGCCGGTCTCCATCAAAACTCGGCTGGGCATGAAAGAGCCAGAGGAGTTTTTTCATCTGCTGGAGATCTATAATCAATACCCCATCCATGAACTTACGGTGCACGCCCGGGTGCGGACGGATTTCTACCGGGTCCCAGTGCGGCAAGAGGCTTTTGGATGGGCCCTGCAGGGCAGCAAAAACCCGGTTTGCTGCAACGGTGATCTCATCACTCCCGAACAACTCTCCACGTTTGAAGCGCGGTTCCCGGAATCGCCTGCGGTTATGCTGGGCCGTGGATTGGTGGCAGATCCGGCTCTGGTCCGCCGTGCCCAAGGCGGAGCGCCCGCAGACCGGTCGACCCTGCGCCGTTACCATGATGCCCTTTTGGACGGTTACAGCTCCGCCTTTGGAAGCCTCCGCAACGCCTTGGGGCGCATGAAGGAGATCTGGTTTTACCACAACTGCCTTTTTGAGGGCGGCGAATCCTACATGAAAAAGCTGAGGAAAACCACCGATCCCACCGAGTACCGGGATCTCACCGATCGAATCTTTGCGGAACTGCCCCTGCGGTCAGAAGGAGCGTTCCCCCAGTGGTGACGGGACGCCCGGCCATAAAAAGGGGCCATGGCCTGCTCTTTGCGCAGGCCATGGCCCCTTTAACAGACGACGGGGCGCGGCTTTTCGCCGCGCCCCGCTCTGTCGGAGAGAAAATGAATACTTGTACTGTTTTGATTTTGGAGATCAGCCAATCCCGCCCAAGAGTGCGCCCGCAATCAGAGCGACCACAGCCAGGATGCAGTAGACATACTTGCCCAGAGGATAGAACCAGTTGCCGATGGGCTTGGGAGAACCCTCGTTGACGTTCTTGAGAACATACTCCTTGCCGGCGACCCAGAAGAACATGACACCAGCCAGGAACGCGCCCAGGGGGCAGATGTAGATAGAGACGATATCCATCCACTGGGAGGTATAGCCCTGGATCAGGAAGGCCACGATGCCGCCGAACACGCCGATGATAGCCACGGCGGGAACACGCTTGACCTTGAAGCGCTCCTGAAGCATGGCCACAGGGGCCTCATACAGGTTGACGATGGAGGACAGGCCGGCGAAGAGGACGGCGACATAGAACACCACGCCCACGATCCGACCGCCGGGCATACCGTTGAGTACGTTGACCAGGTAGACGAACATCAGGCCCGGGCCACCCTTGGACAGCTCGGCGCCGCCGGCGGCCATGGCCGGAATGATGACCAGAGCGGCCAGCATGGCAGCCATGGTATCAAAGAAGGCCACATTGCGGGCAGAGCTGGGAATGGCCTCGTTTTTCGGCAGATAGGAGCCGTAAATGACAGAGCCGTTGCCTGCCACGGACAGAGAGAAGAACGCCTGGCCGAATGCGAAGATCCAGACCTTGGGATTGGCAAGGCCGGCAGGCTGCATAGTGAAGATGTACTTGTAGCCCTCGTGAGCGCCGGGCAGAGTGAAGATATAAATGCCCAGAGCCACGAACAGGAAGAACAGAACAGGCATCATGATCTTGTTGGCCTTCTCAATGCCGTCGGCCACGCCCATGGCCATGATGACCAGGCTGATGACCAGACCAATGACCAGCCAGAGCCCGTTTCCGGCTCCGCCCAGAACCGCGGACACGCTCTCGCCGATGGACGCGGTCTCAGGAGCGGTGGCGCCGAAGGCACCGCCGATGGCGTTCATGTCGGTACCGAGGGCAAACAGGCCGCCGGTGATGGACATGAAGGTATACTTGAAGATCCAGCTCAAAACCACAGTGTAACCGATGGCCAGGCCCATAGCGCCGAGAATGGGGATCCAGCCAATGATCTCACCGGTCTTTTTGTTGCCGGTGCGGATCTCAGTACATTTACCAAAAGCGCCGATCGGACCGGCAGATGCGGCGCGGCCCAGTGCGAACTCTCCAATGACGCCGGTGGCGCCAATCAGAACGACAAAGATAAAATAGGGGATCAGGAAAGTCAAGCCACCGTAAGTAGAAACCATAATGGGGAAACGCCAGATATTACCCATGCCGACAGCAGAACCAATACAGGCAAGGATGAATCCCCACTTGCTTTGGAAACCGTCGCGTTTTTCCACAGTTGTCTCAGGAGCTGCCATAAAAATCCACCTCTCTCTTAAGTTTCGCGGATCATTCTCTCTCCAAACGCCTCTCAAACAATGAAAGATCAGAGAACACGGGCGTCCGCAGGAATCGATTTTATCAATTTGCGGACGCCCGTGTTCTTCAGCTGCACGCTTCTCCGTGGTACAGTACGTTAGAATTGTCGCCTCTCAGCAGGACTGCGTCCGAAACTGCCACTTTCCGGCCGCGCCTGTATCAAAGCTTAAAATTACTTGTTGGGATAGGGCTCCAGGAAGGCGTGGAAGTGACGCATGGGCAGCTTGTGGCCCCAGACGATACGCATGTTGGGGATGCTCTCACGATCCTTGTAAAGCTGAGCCACAGCGGCGATGACATAATCCAGGTGCTCCTGGGTCAGACGGCTGCGGTCGATGGCGAAGCGGACCACGTTGGCCAGCTCGGCCTGCTGCTCGGGAGTCTTCAGGTCGTACTCCATGGAGAAGTCGCCCAGCTCGGATACGCGGATACCGTAGCGGCGGATCAGCTCCAGAGAGAAGCCGGTGCCGGCGAAGGTGGTGTGATCGCGCTTGCCGTCGAAGAACTCGTCCATGTTGATGTACACAGCGTGGCCGCCGGCGGGAAGCACGACGCCCTTGACACCGGCCTTGTAGAAGCCCTGAGCCAGGTACTCGCACTGCTTGGCGCGGTCATGCTGATAGTCGAAGTCGCAGGACTCATAGAGGCCGGCAGCCAGAGCCATGATGTCGCGGCCGGACATGCCGCCGTAGGAGTCGTTGCCGTAGCAGGAGATCTGCTTGACCTTGATGAGCACGCCCACGTCGGTCTTGACGGTGCCGTCCTCGTTGAAGTCGGAGAACTTCTTCCAGAACAGGCCCTTGTCGCGGAAGGCCAGCATGCCGCCCATGTTGGCGTGGCCGTCCTTCTTGGCGGACATGGTGAACGCGTCGCAGTAAGAGAACATCTCGGTGGCGATCTCGGCGATGGACTTGTCGGCGTAGCCTTCCTCGTTCATCTTGATGTAGTAGCAGTTCTCAGCCCAACGAGCCACGTCGAATACCAGAGGAATGTCGTACTTGTGGGCCACGCGGTTGATCTCGCGGATGTTGGCCATGGAGACAGGCTGGCCGCAGATGGGGTTGTTGGTGATGCAGGTGAAGATCAGAGGCACATTGTCCACGCCCACGGCGTTGATCAGCTGCTCCAGCTTCTCGATGTCCATGTTGCCCTTGAAGGGGTTCTTCTCGTACTTACCGCCCTCGGGAACTTCGTACAGCAGTTCCTTGTTGTACAGGTTGCGGGGGATGGAGCCCATCTGCTTGATGTTGCCCTCGGTGGTGTCGAAGTGGCCGTTGGAGGGGATGGTGAAGACCTTGCCGGGATAACGGGCGGCCAGGATCTTCTTCACGATCTCCATCAGCACGGACTCAGCGGCACGGCCCTGCTGGATGATGAAGCTGTTGGGGCGCTCCATCTGAGCGGCGCCGCCGTTGAACAGGCCGCCCTCGTACTCGCAGAGGAACAGCTCGTCCATCATCTTCTCCAGGTCGCGGCAGTCGGTGCGGACCAGGTCGATGCTCTTCTTCCAGTTCTTCTCGCCGCCGCGCTCAAAGATATCGCGGAAGGTGTCGAGCAGGACATAGTAGCCGGTGTTGCGGCCATAAGCCTCATCGCCCAGGAACAGGGTGGCCCACTGCTGGTTGGTCATGGCGGTGGTGCCGGAGTCAGACAGCATATCGACAGTCAGCAGTCCGGAGGGGAAAGCGAACTCGTTCCAGTGGGTGGCGTTCAGAGCACGCTCACGCTGCTCAACAGTAGCCTGGGGCAGATCGCGCACAACGTACGCGCAGTGCTGAGGCATTTCAACATCCAAGGGATAGTGCTTCACATTTTTGTCCATTTTGTTTACCTCCATTTGATTTGGCGCTTTGCGCCATCATTTCATGAGAGGATACCCCGGTCGTCGGAAGCCGGCTTTCATTCCCCGGACCCTTGCGACTAGCGGACAGCACCTTGCGAGAATTATATTATCATCATTTTCTTCTCATGTCAAGAATTTGATGTGAAATATTGCCCAAAACTATTGAGTCCGTCTTGTGTATTTTCGCCATATCCCCTTTTACTCTGTAAATAATGATAAATTTTTTATCATTATTGTCAGTTTCATCTCTTGCATCCTTTCTCATTCCATGTTATGATAATTAAAATTCAACTGGAAAAAGTCATAGAAACCGACATTTTTTTCATATTTTTAATCGGGAGGGAGCCCTATGAACCGCGCCATGCTCAAACAGTACACCAAGCTTGTGGAATTTTTGGGTTTGACTCTTGGTCCGAGCTACGAGCTCACTCTTCACGACATCAACGGCAAGACCAGTTCCATTGTCGCCATCGTCAACGGCAGCATCAGCGGCCGCGATTTAAATTCCCCGCCCACCAGCATGGCTTTGAAGGCTGTGGAGGACAATGCCGCAGGAAAGGATTACCGAATCAACTACACCGGCCTCACCAACAGCGGGAAAGTCCTGCGTTCCTCCACCTATTATATTAAGGATTCGGGCGGACATCTGGCCGGGATGCTCTGCATCAATTTTGACGACAGCAAATTTCAGGCCTTTACCAGCCAGCTTTTTCAGCTCATCCATCCAGATAACTACGTGGAGAACAATATCGCTATCCGCAGCGATATTCTGGAGCCCGACATGGAAGGCGGAGAGACCGAGCACTTCAACGACTCGGTGACTTCCGCAGCCTATGGCGTGGTACAGGATGTGCTCAACGAGGACGGCATCCCTGTGGATCGCCTGACCCAGACCGAGAAGATCCGCATCGTTTCCCAGCTGGAGCAGCGGGGAGTTTTCCGCCTCAAGGGGGCCGTGGAGCATGTGTCCAAGGCCCTGCAGTCCTCCCCCGCCAGCATCTACCGCTATCTGACCAAAGTCCGCGAGGAGGGTGAGGCCAAGTGAAGCCGATCCGTCTCCTTACTCCGGAACTGCTGAAACCTTTCCGCTCCGCCTGCTCTGCCGAACGGCTTTTCGGCTCCCGTTCCCTGTGCGCCCACACCGCCGGGACAGCGGAGAGCTTTTATTTGGCAGGGGATATTCCCGCGGCGCTCTCCCTGTCCGGCGGCGTGCTAACCGTTGTCTCTCCCGGCCTGCCGCCTCTGGAGCCCATTCTCTCTTTTATTCTGGAGCGGCCGGAGATCGGGGAGATCGACGGCACACTGGCCTTCTGCGCCGCCCTCAGGGAACGGATGGGGGGCGAGCTGGAGAGCTCCTGGTTCATGCGCTGCGACACGCCCCGTTTCCCCGCACCGGACCCCTCCCTGCGCATTTCATCCGATCCGCCGCCGGAGGAGATCTTCTCCGTCCTGCAGCAGAGCCACCCCTTTTATCGGGAGCATCTGCGCTTTGCCCCCTGGGCAGAGGAGTGCTCCCGCTGGCGGGCCCTGGGCCTGACTGAGCTCTACGGGCTGCTCTGGGAGGGACACTGGGTGGGTACCGGGCGTATCCTGTCTCAGGACGACGCGGCAGGGGCCATCGGCGCGGTGGCGGTGATCCCCTCCGCCCGGGGCCGGGGCTTCGGGCGCCAGATCTCCGCCTTCCTGACCCGGCGGGTCCTGGAGCTGGGCAAGACCCCTGTGCTCATCAGCGGTTACGACGAGGTGGCCGCCCTCTACCGCTCCATCGGCTACACTGAGCAGGGCCGCTGGGGCGAGCTCTATTTGAATCGCTGCCGCTGACGGAGGGAAAATCGTGAGCTATCGGAAACGTACCGTCTATCTGATCCTGGGCCAGGTGGTCTCCGCCATCGGGATCGTGGGGATGGTCCAGGCCAACATCGGCCTGGACCCCTGGAACTGCCTGCACCAGGGCCTGAGCAATATCTCCGGGCTGTCCTTCGGCATCTGCACCATATTGGTGGGCTCCTGCGCCATTTTTATTTCCTTTTTGCTTAAAGAGCCGCTGAGCCTCGGCACCGTGGTCAACGTGCTCTGTCCGGGCCTTCTCATCGACCTCATCCAGCGCTTTCATCTGATTCCCCGGATGAACGGGCTGTGGAGCGGCATCGCCATGATGCTGGCCGGGCAGGCGGTGCTGGCATTGGGTACCTACTACTACATGGCGGCCGCCATGGGCGCGGGCCCCCGGGACTCCCTGATGGTGGCGGTCTCCCGGCCGCTCCGCCTCTCCCCCGGCCTCTGCCGGAGCGCGCTGGAGGTCCTGGCCGTCCTGCTGGGCTGGCTGATGGGGGCCAAGGTCGGTGTGGGCACCGTTCTCTCCGCCCTCACGATCGGACTTTTTCTTCAGGGGGTCTTTGCTCTCTTCCATTATGATCCCAAGGCTGTACACCACGCCAGCTTTTCCGAGCTGTGGACGGTGTTCCGTGGCTGGGTGTCCGCCCGCCGTCACCAGCCGCCGGAAGCAAAGGAAGCGGAGCCCGCCGACGACTCGGCTCCCTCCGCCTCGGTCTGATTGCTCCATACCAACAGAAAGAACGCCTTTCGTCCGCAGTTCAGGACGAAAGGCGCTCTTTTTTTGTGCTGTTTTCGGCACTCTTACAGCTTTCCCTCTCCCATCAGGATGGTCATCACCGCCTTCTGGGCGTGGAGGCGGTTCTCCGCCTCGTCGAAGATCTCCTCCGCGTGCTTTTCAAAGGTCTCTGCGGTGATCTCCTCCCCGCGGTGGGCGGGCAGGCAGTGCTGGACCATGCACCCGGAGTGCGTCAGGGCCATCAGCTTTTCATTCACCTGATAGATCCCCTCAAAGGTCTTGCGGCGCTTGGCCGCCTCCCCCTCCTGGCCCATGGAGGCCCACACATCGGTAAAGACGGCATCGGCGTCGGCGGCCGCCTCCCCGGGATCCCGGGTGAGGGTGAACTTTCCGGCGGTTTTGGCAAATTCCAGCACCTTGGGGTCGGGGTCGTAGCCCTCGGGGCAGGCCACCGCCACCTCCATGCCGCACTTGAGACCGCCCACGATGAGGGAGTTGGCCATGTTGTTTCCGTCGCCGATAAAGGTGAGCTTCAGCCCGGCCAGCCGGGTCATCTTTTCCCGGATGGTCATGAGGTCGGCCAGCACCTGGCAGGGGTGGGCAAAGTCGGTTAGGCCGTTGATGACCGGGATGTCCGCATACTTTGCCAGCTCCTCCACCTCTTCCTGGCCGTAGGTCCGGATCATAATGCCGTCACAGTAGCGGGAGAGGACCCGGGCAGTGTCCTCAATGGGCTCTCCCCGGCCGATCTGGCTCTCCTTGCCGGAGAGGAAGAGGGCATGGCCGCCCAGCTGATACATCCCCGTCTCAAACGAGACCCGGGTACGGGTGGAGTTCTTCTCAAAGATCATGGCCAGCGTCTTGCCCTGGAGGTAGTTATGGATCAGGCCGTGCTTCTGGTTGTACTTCATCTGGTCGGCCACGTTGAGGATGTGGTCGATCTCTTTTCCGGAGAGATCCATCAGCTTTAATAAATCATTCATCGTTTTCGCTCCTTTATACCAGTGTCCGGGCCAGGATGGCAAGACCCGCGTCCAGTTCTTCCCGGGTAATAGTCAGAGGCGGCAGCAGCCGCAGCGCATTGTGTCCTGCTGTGAGCACCAGCAGTCCCGCGTCCATGAGGCGGGCGGCCAGCTCCTTGTTCGTATAACCTTCCCGCACCTCGACCCCGACCATCAGGCCAAGCCCCCGGGTCTTGCCCAGGCAGGGCAGATCCAGCCCCTCGATCCCGGCGCGGAGATAGGCGCCCTTCTCCTGTACCTGAGCCAGCTCCCCGTCGTCTAAAATATTCTGGACTTCCAGCGCGGCGGCGGCGCACACCGGGTTGCCGCCAAAGGTGGAGGCGTGAGTGCCGGGTCCCAGCACCGGTCTGCACCGCTCACTCACCAGGAACCCGCCCATGGGCAGGCCCCCGGCGATGCCCTTGGCGAAGGTCACCGCGTCGGGCAGTATGCCGTACTGCTGGAAGCAGAACAGGCTGCCGGTACGTCCCACGCCGGTCTGGACCTCGTCCACCAGCAGCAGCCAGTCCCGCTCGGCGCAGAGGACCGCCAGCTCGTGGATGAACTCCTTCTCCATGGGGAACACGCCCCCCTCCCCCTGGATGAGCTCCAGCAGCACCGCGCACACGTCGTGGCCCGCCACCTCGGCAATGCCGTCCATGGTGGGTTCCGCGTAGCGGAAGCCATCAGTGAAGGGAAAAAAGTAATTGTGGAACACGTCCTGCCCAGTGGCGGCCAGCGTGGTCACCGTCCGGCCGTGGAAGGAGTTTTTCAGGGTGAGAATGGTCCCTCTCCCCTTCCCGTACTTGTCAAAGGAGTATTTCCGGGCCAGCTTGATGGCCCCTTCGTTGCTCTCCGCGCCGGAGTTTCCGAAAAAGGCTCCTGCCATGCCCGTGCGCCGGCAGAGCTTTTCCGCCAGCAGCGCGTAAGGCTGGGCGTAAAAGAGGTTGGAGATATGCCCCAGCTTCAGCGCCTGCCGCGCGACGGCCCCGGCCCACCGCTCGTTGCCGTAGCCCACCGAGGCGGTGCCGATGCCGGAGGTAAAGTCGATATACTCTTTCCCCGCCAGATCCCAGAGCCGGGCGCCCTTTCCGTGGTCGATGTCCACATCAAACCGGCCGTAGGTCTGAAGAGTATATTGGTGATCCAGCCGGACCAGTTCTTCATGTGTCATGATAAAAATGCCTCCTCACAGGATCATGGTGCCGATGCCCTGATCGGAGAGCATCTCGATGAGAATGGAGTGGGGAATGCGCCCGTCCAGGATGTGGGTGCGGGGCACGCCCTGACGAACCGCCTCTACGCAGCAATCCACCTTGGGGATCATTCCCCCCTTGATGACCCCATCCTTCACCAGACCGGGGATCTCGTGGAGATGAGCCACCTGAATGAGAGTCTCCTCGTCATGGGGATCCCGCAGCAGGCCCCGGATGTCGGTGAGCAGGATGAGCTTTTCCGCTCCCAGGGCCACCGCCAGCTTGGCCGCGGCGGTATCGGCGTTGATATTGTAGGCGGTGTCCCTGTCGATCCCCTGGGCCACGGTGGAGACCACGGGGATGTAGGCGTTGCTCAGGCAGTCCACCACCGGCTTGGGGTTCACCTGGACGATCTCCCCCACCAGCCCGTATTTTTCATCCAGCTGCCGGGCCTGGAACAGGCCGGCGTCCATGCCGCACAGCCCGATCGCCTGACCGCCCATGCGGTTGAGGGTGGCCACCAGATCCTTGTTCACCTTGCCGCACAGCACCTGCTGGACGATATCCATGGTCTCTTCGTCGGTACAGCGCAGGCCGTCTGCAAAACGGGACTCCTTGCCGATCCTGTTCAGCATCTCCGTGATCTCCGGCCCGCCGCCGTGGACCACCGCCACCCGGATTCCCACCAGAGACAGCAGGATGATGTCTGAAATGACCGCCCGGCGCAGCTCCTCGGAGATCATGGCGTTGCCGCCGTACTTGACCACGATGGTCTTTCCGGTAAATTTCTGAATATAGGGCAGTGCCTCGGCCAAAACCTCAGCGCGCTCCACATGCGTGTAAGACATGGAGCATCCTCTCTTTCTCGTCTGAAAATAAAACTGCAAACGCCCAGCCGCATCCCCGGCATTCCAAACCGCCGCCGGGCGCAAAACCGGTCGTCCACCCCAGCATCCCGCACGGATCAAAGTTCTTTTGGTTCCTTTTCTTTTAAGAAAAGGGATCAGGTGCGGTAGTCGCCGTTGATCTTCACATAGTCGTAGGTCAGATCGCAGCCCCAGCAGGAGACGGTACTCTCCCCCTCGTGGAGATCCACCTGAATGGTCACGTCGTCCCGGGAGAGGATGGCTTTCGCCCGCGCCTCGTCGAAGTCCACGCCCGCGCCGTCCTTGCAGACCAGAATTTCCCCCAGCTCAGAGGAGAACTTCACATCCACATACTCCGGGCGGAAGGGGGCCTTGGAATAGCCCATGGCGCAGAGGACCCGGCCCCAGTTGGCGTCCGCGCCGAACATGGCCGCCTTTACCAGGGAGGAGCCCACCACCGCCTTGGCAAGCCGCTCGGCCACCTCTTCGCTCCGGGCGTCTGTGACCGTGCAGGTCACCAGGCGGGACGCGCCCTCGCCGTCGGCGGCAATGCGTCTGGCCATATACCCGCACACTTCGTGGAGGGCCTGAGCAAACAGGGTGTAGCCGTCGTCCTTCCACTCAATGAGGGGATTTTCCGCCATGCCGTTGGCCAGCACCACGCACATGTCGTTGGTGGAGGTGTCCCCATCCACCGTCACCCGGTTAAAGGTGCGGGGCACGATGGCGTGCAGCGCCTCCTGCAGGAGGTCGTGGGTGATGGCGCAGTCGGTGGTGATAAAGCAGAGCATGGTGCCCATGTTGGGATGGATCATTCCGCTGCCCTTGGCAATGGCCCCGATGGTCACCGTCTTGCCTCCGATGTCCAGCGAGACGGCGTATTCCTTCCTGGCCGTATCGGTGGTCATAATGGCATGGGCCGCGTCGTCGGAACCGCCCTCCTTTTTCAGCGCCGCCGCCAATGCGGGAACCCCCGCCTCAATGGCGGACACATTGAGCGTCTGCCCGATGACGCCGGTGGAGGCCACCACAAAATCCTCCGGGGCAAGACCGGTGGCAGCAGCAGCCGCCGCGCACATCCTCTGCGCGTTCTCGTGGCTGGCGGGCGCGCAGGCGTTGGCGTTTCCGGAATTCGCAATGATGCCCCGGGCCACCCCATCCTCCAGATGCTCCATGGTGACGTAGAGAGGGGCCGCCTTGACCCGGTTGAGGGTATAGGCCGCCGCCGCCGCGCACTCCCTCTCGGACAGGATCATCGCCAGATCCTTTTTCTCCGCCTTGCTCCCCGCCTTCACCCCGCAGTGGATCCCGCCCGCGGTAAATCCCTTGGCGGCGGTGACGCCGCCGGAAACTGTTTTCATATCGCTCATTCCCTCCCGAAATCTCTTTCAGCCTGTGCCAGCGCCCCATCCAGGCCAACCGGCACCCGGCGCCTCACCAGACCGCCTCTATCAAAGTTCTTTGCCCAGCTTTACGGAGCCCGTCGCCCCGCCAAACAGCCCCTATCAAAGCTCCTTGCCCAGCTTTGCGGAACCCGGCGCCTCACCGGACCGCCTCTATCAAAGTTCTTTGCCCAGCTTTCTTTCAAGAAAGCTGGAGGCCGGCAGTTTCCTCGAAGCCCAGCATGAGGTTCATGTTCTGGACCGCCGCGCCGGAAGCGCCCTTGCCCAGGTTGTCGAAGCGGGCGGTGATGACAGTCCGGTCGTGATCCCCAGAGACCGTCAGCTCCAGCTTGTCGGTTCCGGCAAAGGCGTTGGCCGCCAGTGTGTCGCCCTTCTCATGGAATGGCGCCACCGTCACAGCCTCCTCTCCGGCGTAGTAAGCCGAGAGAATAAGGCACAGCTCTTCCGCGGTAGGCTGACCCTTCAAATAACGGTTGTGCAGCATGATCGTGGTGGACATCCCCTTGTAGTAGTCGTCCACCACCGGGCAAAAGACCGGCGGACGGTCCAGCCCGGCCACGGCCGTCATCTCCGGCAGATGCTTGTGCTGGAGGGCCGTGCCGTACAGCCGGGGGCTGAACAGTTCCGCCGCCTTCTCCTCCCCCTCGTACTGGGCGATCATCTTCTTGCCCCCGCCGGAATAGCCGGTGAGGGAGAAGCAGGTCAGCGGGTAATCGGGCAGGAGCACATGCACCTTGACCAGCGGGGCCGCCGAGGCCAGAAAGCCGGTGGCGTGGCAGCCGGGATTGGCCACCCGCATAGCCTGAGCCACCGCGATACGCTGGCCGTGAAGCTCCGGAAAGCCGTACACCCAGCCAGGGGCCGTGCGGTGGGCGGTGGAGGCGTCGATGATCCTGGTGCGGCCGTTGTCGCAGAGGTCCGCCGCCTCCCGGGCCGCGGCGTCGGGCAGACAGAAGAATACCAGATCCGCCTCGTCCATCCGCTTCTTTCTCTCTGTAACATCCTTGCGCTTGTCCGGATCGATGCCCAACAGCTCAATATCGTCCCGCCGGGCCAGCCGGTCATAGATCTGAAGCCCGGTGGTCCCCTCCTGGCCGTCGATAAAAACCTTCGGTTTGCTCATTGCCCACGCTCCTTCAGAAAGTCCTTGATATGGTCGATCTGCACCCGTACCGCGCCGGGGGCGGGGCCGCCGTAAACCCGGCGGCCGCCCACGCAGGTCCTGAGCTCCAGCGCCTGATACACGTCGGCGTCAAACAGTCCGGAAACCGAGCGGAAATCTTTCAGCGGCAGGGTGTCCAGGGTCTCCCCCGTCTTGAGGCACATATGCACCAGCCGCCCCACGATCCTGTACGCCTCCCGGAAGGGCAGGCCCTTCTTCACCAGATAGTCGGCGCAGTCCGTGGCGTTGATGAACCCGCCGGAGGCCGCCTTTCTCATGTTGTCCCGCCGGACGGTGAGCGTGTCCAGCATGGCGGTGAACACAGGAATACACATCTCCACCGTGTCGATGGCGTCAAATACCGGCTCCTTGTCCTCCTGCATATCCTTGTTGTATGCCAGAGGCAGGCCCTTCATCACCGTGAGCAGGGTGATGAGGGAGCCGTACACCCGCCCGGTCTTGCCCCGGACCAGCTCGGCCACGTCGGGGTTCTTCTTCTGTGGCATGATGGAGGAGCCGGTGGAGTAGGCGTCGTCCAGCTCCACAAACTGGAACTCCCAGGAACACCAGAGGATCAGCTCCTCGGAAAAACGGGACAGGTGCATCATGAGGATGGAGCAGGCCGAGAGGAACTCAATGGCGAAGTCCCGGTCGGAGACCGAGTCCAGGGAGTTTTCCGTGGGCTTGTCAAAGCCCAGCGCGGCGGCCGTCTGGAAGCGGTCCACCGGATAGGTGGAGGTGGCCAGCGCCCCCGCGCCCAGGGGGCACTCGTCCATCCGCTCCGCGCAGTCCTCCAGCCTTGTCACATCCCGCTTGAGCATGTTGGCGTAGGCCATCATGTAGTGGGCCAGGGTGGTGGGCTGGGCCCGCTGAAGGTGGGTGTACCCCGGCATGACGGCGTCCAGATTCTCCTCCGCCTTTTTGACCAGCACCCGCTCCAGCGCCAGAAGCATCTCCACGATCCTGGGGATCTCCTCCTTCACATAGAGCCGGAAATCCACCGCCACCTGGTCGTTTCGGCTCCGGGCGGTGTGGAGGCGCTTGCCCGTATCCCCGATCCGGCCGGTGAGTTCGGCCTCGATGTTCATGTGGATGTCCTCGTTGTCCGGTGAGAACTCCACCTGCCCGGCCTCAATGTCCGCCAGGATCGCCTTCAGCCCTTTGATGATCTTCTCCGCCTCATGGGGCTCGATGATCCCGGTCCTGCCCAGCATCTCGGCGTGAGCAACGGAACCGGCGATGTCCTCCCGATAGAGCCGTGCGTCAAAGGGGATGGAGGAGTTGAAGTCGTTGACCATCGTATCGGTTTCCTTCTGGAACCGGCCTGCCCATAATTTCATGGCATATCGCTCCTATTCTGTGGCAGTAATTACAGCTTGCCCTGCTCCCGCAGCGCCTGCACCGTGTCGGGCAGGCCCCAGAGGTCGATGAACCCGCCGGCGGCCGCCTGATCGTAATCGCTCTCTTCAAAGGTCACCAGCTTCTCGGAGTACAGGCTCTCGGGAGAGGTGACCCCGGCGTTGATGATGTTGCCCTTGTAGAGCTTGAGCTTCACCGTGCCGGTGACGTGCTCCTGGGTGGCGTCCGCAAAGGCGGAGAGGGCCTGGCGCAGGGGGCTGAACCACTTGCCGTTATATACCAGATCGGCGAAATCCACCGCCAGCTTGCTCTTCATGTGGGCAGTGTCCTTATCCACGGTGATCATCTCCAGCACCTCGTGGGCGTGGTAGAGGATGGTGCCGCCCGGGGTCTCGTAGACGCCCCGGTCCTTCATGCCCACCAGCCGGTTCTCCACGATGTCCAGCAGGCCGATGCCGTTGGCCCCGCCCAGGGCGTTGAGCTTGCGGATGATGTCGCTGGCCTTCTTTTCCTCCCCGTCGATGGCCACCGGCACGCCCTTGACAAAGTCCAGAGTGACGTAGGTGGGCGCGTCGGGAGCGGCCACAGGGCTGACCCCCATCTCCAGAAAGCCCTCCTTCTCGTACTTGGGCTCATTGGCCGGATCCTCCAGATCCAGGCCCTCGTGAGAGAGATGCCACAGGTTCTTGTCCTTGGAGTAGTTGGTCTCCCGGGAGATCTTCAGGGGCACGTTGTGGGCCTCGGCGTAGTCGATCTCCTCGTCCCGGCCCTTGATCTCCCACTCCCGCCAGGGGGCGATGATCTTCATGTCGGGGGCAAAGCGCTTGATGGCCAGTTCGAAACGCACCTGGTCGTTGCCCTTGCCGGTGCAGCCGTGGCAGATGGCGTCGGCGTGCTCCTTCTTGGCGATCTCCACCAGCCGCTTGGCAATGACCGGCCGGGCAAAGGCGGTCCCCAACAGGTACTGCTCGTACTTAGCACCGATCTTCAGGGAGGGGATGATGACCTCATCCACCATCTCATCCACCAGATCCTCGATGTACAGCTTGGACGCGCCGGTCTTGAGGGCCTTCTCCTCCAGACCGTCCAGTTCGTCGCCCTGCCCCACGTCTGCAGAGACGGCAATGATCTCCGGGTCGTTGTAGTTCTCCTTCAGCCAGGGAATGATGATGGAAGTGTCCAGTCCGCCGGAATAGGCGAGCACTACCTTTTTGATCTCAGCCATGGAAAAACCCTCCGCTTCGTTTGATGTTATGGACAGTCTACCACGGCATGAGAAAAATAGCAAGAGAAAAATGTATAAATATTCTATACGATCCCACATTTTTTCATTGTATTCTGTAATTATTCAACTTTATTTGAATAATTATATAAGCTTAGCAGTTATGGGGCAAAAAGGGCGGGGCTGTGCGGCACTTTGCCGCACAGCCCCGCCCCCGGAGATCTCCGAAATCCGTCTTGTTACATATGAAAACGTCTGCGGACCTCTTCCCGCAGGGAGGGCGTCCGCCGGATGATGACCAGCGGCACGATGATCGCCGCACAGACCGCCAGGACCACCAGAGACCAGGCCGGGGACCATGCCCCGGTCAGCCATCGGTCCACAAAAAGCTCTGTAAACAGACAGAACACGCCCATTCCGCCAATGGTCAGCGTGACCTTGGTCAGGATGGAGCGCCCTCGAAGCGCGATCGCCAGCAGCATCACCACCGCCCCGCCTGTCAGAATAAGGGGAAGTGCCAGGCCCAGATACCAGCCGAAGCCCCGGTTGGCCAGGGCGATCAAAAACACATAGATGGCCACCGCACCCACGTCCAGTCCAAGCCGCAGGATCAAGTGGATCTTCCGGTCCAGCAGAGGTGGAACGAACCACAGCCACAGCATCACCGCCGCCCCGATCAGGTACAGCGACCAGATGTGTTCTGTCCGCAGGAAAAGATTCAGCACACCGCAGGCCACGGAGATCGAGGCCAGCAGGACCGTAATAAGGAGCGCCGCCTCCCATTTGGACACCGGCTTCACCTCACCCCGCTGGGTGGGAAAGGGCCTTGGAGACACAGTGGGGCTGTTGACAAAGTGCCTGTTCATTTATTTCAAGTGGAAAAATGGCAGTAAAAAAGACGCCCACCGGCGTCATCCCATACATCTTATCATCCTTTTTAAGTTCAAAGCGGTCGCCGAGAGAAGGCAGTGGTCCTCTGCTGCCTCTAAACCCCGCCGCAAGACGCGTGTTAAGTTATGTCCCCACTTCTGAGCGGCAAAGGTTCCCTCGCACCAGACCTGCCGCTTGCGCAGCCCATCCAGATAGTCCGGCTCGTTTTGCCGGGCAAGATGCCGTCGGACCGTGGGACGGAAGTAGGTGTCCAGCAGCCTTCGCGCACCGCGCTGATCATTTTCGCTCAAACATTTCTCCCGGAAAGGACAGCTCCGGCAGTCTCCGCGGTCTGCCCAATACTCCCAGTACACACCGCTTGCGCTGCGGTACAGCCCCTTCACTCGAAGCTCTTTTCCATTGGGGCAATGGTAAACATCGTTCTCCGCATCATAAGAAAAGGCATCCCGTTTGAATTCCGACTTAGTCCTGTCAGCAAAAGGCTGCGGCCTGACATAAAAAGAGATTCCCTGCTCCTCCAGCACACGGTGGGCCAGAGGAAAATCGTAAGCGGCGTCCGCTGTTGCCGCCTGAATGGGGAGAACATCCCGATGGATCTGCTCCAGGTGGTCCAGATATGGTACAGAGTCATGTACATCTCCCGGCGTCACTGTCACGCCCAGGATCACACCGTGGTCCGTGTCCAGGGTCTGGTGGCTCAGGTAGTACTGGCCCTCCGGTTTCCCCGGCCGTTTCATGTGGCCTGCCTCCGGATCCGTCCGGCTCACGCGCTTGTGGCTGCGGCGGCTGTCCCGCTTGATCTGCTTTGTCCGCTTCTTCCGGCGGTGTCCGGTCCTTTTCTCCAGTTCCTGCAGCCCTTCTTCCTCGTAGCTGTCCAGCCGTTCCCAGTATACCCCCGGCTCCGGCTGAATTTCCACCAGATGCTCCGACGCCCTGGAGGCATTGGCCTTTACATGGGTAGAGTCGGTGGCTGCCAGCCGCCCGCTGACCAGACCTTTCCCGATGCACTGACGCACCACTTCCTCAAACAGCCGACGGAAAACCTTGCGGAAAGAAGGTTTGCGCCGCCGAAGCTGCGAGATGGTGCTGTGGTCTGGTACCCGGTCAAACAGATCCAGACCCAGATACCACCGCAGAGCCACATCTGTCTGGATGCGCTGTTCGATCTGCCGCTCCGAGGGAATGCCGTACAGAAAGCCCACCAGCAGATACTTCACCAGCACCACCGGGTCGACGGGCGGGCGGCCATATCTGCCGCTGTACAGATGGGCTGTTTCTTCACGGACGAAGGACAAGTCCAGCCTGGCTTCCAGTTTTCTCAAAAAATGTCCCTCTGGGACCAAATCTTCTATCGTTACCATGTGCAGTTTCAGTTGCATTCCCATCCCCCTCTCCGCTCTTTTTCTCATTATATCATATTTTCCGCGGCAGGTGGGCTTTGTCAACAGCCCCACAGTGTCCACCGGCCTGGCAGGATCGCGGACCGGGGTGGCACACAGGGGGCAGACCGCAGCGGTGGGATCCAGCTCCACCCCGCAGTGAACGCAGTAGGACATTCTCTCACTCCTCTCGGTTGGATATGACTTTGACCGGGACTCCCTCCCGGATCAGGAACCGGAAAAAGTCCCTCTCGGTCTCCCGCTCCTTCAAAGTCCCGGCAAAGGTGACCTCCATGGTGTTTCCGTAGCTGATGGAGGCACAGTGCACCCGGGGCACCGTGGCCTGCCCCAGGATCACCTCCATGTGATCGATCAGGGGCGCCATCTCGTGCGGCACCTTGAAGGCCCCCGGGTTGGTGTAGGTGCCCGAATAGGGCCGCACTCCGGCCAGGCGGTAGCTCAGCGCCATGATGGGATTTTTCAGAAAGACGGGAATGACCCCCAGAAGCCGGTTGGTCTGGAAGCGGACATTGCCTGTAAAGGAAGCCCGCATCCTGGCCCGGTCCTGCTCCAGGCGCATAAAGTGGCGGGTGTAGTTCAAAACGTCTTCAAATGGATATTCCCCCAGAGAGGGGTCGATGCAGGGCCGGATGGTAATAATAAAGTTGCGCAGTGTCCCCGAGGGGAACCAGGGGCGCAGGTTGACAGGGATGGCCAGCGCCACCGGCTTCTCACGGACCGGCCGTTCCCGCCGCTGCTTCTCGATCAGAACCTTCAAAAGCACGGCGGTGAGATATTCGGTCACAGTGGCCCCGTGCCGCTTCGCCGTCTCCCGGAGTTTGTCCAGCGGCACGAAGCCCATGGTCACATTGAGCGTATAAAAGGATTCCGGCGTCCCCGTGTTGGGGTAAGCTTTCTTCTGCATCCCGCCCCGCGTCGCCCGCTTCCCGGCATAGCGGGCGTAGGCGTCCTCCCGTTCCTCCCGCAGGGGCGGCTCCCGCAGATCCAGAAGCCCTTGTCCTGCATAGGGGATGTCACGCCCAGTCTCCCGGAAATAGGCCGCCAGCACGGTCCGAAAAAAGGTCAGCGCCCCGGCGCCGTCGGACAGGGCGTGGAACACCTCCAGGGAGATCCTGGTCTCATAATAATAAAAGCGGATCAGCCAGCCGTTGTCCTCTTTGAACCGCACCGGCTGGCAGGGATTTGAGATGTCGGGCTTCACGAAAGGGCCGGGAGCGCTGTTCGGCTCGAAATAATACCAGAACGCGCCCCGCTTGATCCGCACGGCAAACCCGGGAAACCGGGGCATACACTCGTCCACGGCACGCTGGAGCGCCGCCGGATCCACCCGCTCCTTCAGCACGGCGGAGAAGCGGTAGATCGCCGAATATTCCTCCTTTTGAAGCGCGGAATACAGGATACCGGCATTGTCCAGCGTATACCAATCCGGCTTTTTCTTTTTTGCCATATCTGCCCTCCTCCCTGCCTGATCGTTTTTATTTTACCACCGCCGCCGCTTCGGCGCAACCCGCCTTTACTTTTCCCCGGCCGCGTGTTACAATGCTTTCACCTTTCCAACTCGATCACAGAAATGGAGGAAGCCCATGGAAATGCGGCGGCATATGAATTTGATCCGGCCCACCACAGAGCAAAAACGCATGGCGGAGGACCGGCGGCTGGAGCCGGTGATGCGGGCCCTAAAGGCCATCCATTCGGCCACCTCCCCCGAATCTATGGACCCAGAGGATCTGGAACGCCAGCGGGCGGGGCAGGAGCTGCTGGGGCGGCTGGTCTCTCCCCGGCGGGGCGTCTCCTGGGAGCCATTCCGACTCCACGGCATGGCCGCTGCCTGGGCCCGACCCACCCGCTGCTGGGAGAAGCGCAAAGTCATCCTCTACTGCCACGGCGGCGGCTATACCAGCGGCAATTTGGGATATTCCCGCCCCCTGGCCGCCAAGCTGGCGGAGACCACGGGCTATGAGGTGCTCAGCTTTGAGTACCGCCTGGCACCGGAGCACCCGTTCCCCGCCGCCCCGGACGACGCCATGCAGGCCTGGGACTACCTGATGCACCTGGGCTACGGGGCCCGGGACGTGGTGGTGGCGGGAGATTCCGCCGGAGGCAATCTGGCTCTGGTCCTCTGCCATCGGCTCAAAGCCGAGGGGCGGCGGCTCCCCGCCCGGCTGGTGCTCATGTCCCCCTGGACCGACATGACGGCCAGCGGCCGCTCCTACGCCGAGCGGGCAGACATCGACCCCATGATCACCATGAATTATATCCAGGCCGTCCGGCGTGTCTACGCCGGGGAGCGGGATCTCTCCAGTCCCCTTCTTTCCCCCCTGCTGGGCGACCTCTCCCATTTCCCTCCCGCCCTCATCCAGGTGGGCAGCAACGAAATCCTCTATTCCGACTCCGTCCGGCTGCGGGATCGGCTCGTGGGGGCGGGCGTCCCCTGCCGCCTGGAGGTCTGGAAGGACATGTGGCATGTGTTCCAGATGTTTCCCATGCGCACCGCCGACCAGGCCATGGAGAGCGTGGGGCGGTTTTTGCTGGAGGAACTGTAAGAGACAGAATTTTTCCACGCCTGAAGCGCAAAAAAGCAGCGGCGCCGTGAAAACACGGCGCCGCTGCTTTTTTGTACGCGAAACTCAGCCCTGGGAAATGGCCCCGGTGGGGCAAGCACCAGCGCAGGAACCGCAATCGATGCAGGTCCCGGCGTCGATCACATACTGTGTATCGCCCTGGGAAATCGCGGACACGGGGCAAGCGTCGGCGCAAGCGCCGCAGCTGACGCAAGCGTCGCTAATCACATAAGCCATTGGTTACACCTCCAAGCTTCTAATGTGAGAATATTATAACACAAGTTTTTTAAATTGCAATGCTAATTTCCCCATACGCTGGGTATATTTTTATATTGGTGGAATGATAAACGCAATCACAGAAAGGGAGCGGATGGATATGGCACGACCGTCCGGTGCTTTTCGGGTCGAGGCGGCAGGCAGCATGACCCCCGAACTGGAAGGCACCTTTAAAAGCATTTCCCACCCCCGGCGCAGCGGCAAGATAAGGCCGGAAAAACCGGGCTTCACCGGGAGGAACGACTATGAGCGCCGTTGAATTTACCATGGGGGCAGAAACTGCCCTCCGTCTGGCCCAGGAGAGCGCCGCCGAGCTGGGACACAGCTATGTGGGTACCGAGCACCTGCTTCTGGGCGTTGCCAGGGAGGGCCGCGGCCCGGGGGCCAAGGCGCTGGCATCCGCCGGTCTCACCGCGGAGCTTCTTCGCGCTGCACTGGTGCGGCTGGTGGGTCTGGGAGCGGCAGGCGGGCTTCCCAGCCAGGGCCTCACGCCCCGCTGCCGGGAATGCCTGGAGCTGGCGCTGAGCGAGGCCCGGCGGTGTCAGTCTTCCCGGGCGGACACCGGCCATCTGCTCACAGGGCTTCTCCGCCAGAATGACAGCGCCGCCGCCCGGGTCATCGCCGCGGCGGGAAAAGACCCCCGTCAGCTCCTGGGAGACGTGACATGCGCCTTCGGCGCCTATGATCCCCGTCCCCTGGACCGCCGCCGCCCGGAACGGGAAGATCACCCCACCACCAAGCTGCTGGACCAATTCTCCCGCGACCTCACCGCTCTGGCGGCCAGCGGGGGGCTGGATCCGGTCATCGGACGGGAAAAGGAGGTCCGCCGGGTCATCGAGATCCTGTCCCGGCGGCGTAAAAACAACCCCGCCCTGATCGGGGAACCCGGGGTGGGCAAGACCGCGGTGGCTGAGGCTCTGGCACTGGCCATCACAGGCGGAGAGGTTCCCGAGGATCTGGCCGCCAAACGGCTGGTGTCTCTGGACCTGTCCTCCATGGTGGCAGGTACGAAATACCGGGGCGAATTTGAGGAGCGGGTCAAAAACATCCTGGCCGAGGTTCGCCGGGCCGGGGATGTGATCCTGTTTCTCGACGAACTCCACACCATTGTGGGCGCGGGCAGCGCCGAGGGGGCCATCGACGCCGCCAACATTCTCAAGCCCGCCCTGGGGCGGGGCGATCTCCAGGTGGTGGGGGCCACCACCACCGCAGAGTATCGAAAGTATATTGAAAAGGACGCGGCCCTGGAGCGGCGGTTCCAGCCGGTGCTGGTGGCGGAGCCCACCCCCGAGGCCACCCGCGCCATTCTGGAGGGACTGCGCCCTCAGTACGAGCGCCATCACCGCCTCTCTATCTCCGACGAGGCGCTGGACGCGGCAGTCCGTCTCTCTGTCCGCTATCTCCCCGACCGGAGACTGCCGGACAAGGCGGTGGATCTGATGGATGAGGCCTCCAGCCGGGCCCGGCTGGGGGACGCCGAACCCTCCCCCGCACTCCGGGAACTGGAGGAAAAGGTAGCCGACGCCCGGCAGCGCAAGGAATCCGCCATCCGGGAGCAGGACTTTGAGACCGCCGCCATGTACCGGGACGCTGAGGGAGATTTCCGCCGCAGCCTGGAGCGGGAGAAGGCTGCCCAGCTCCTGCGGCGGGGCCCCATCTCCGTCACCGGCCAGGATGTGGCCAGCGTCATCTCCGGCTGGACCGGGATCCCCGTGACCTCCCTGACCCGCTCGGAGAGCGACCGGCTGCTGGCTCTGGACGACACCCTGCGCCGCCGGGTGATCGGCCAGGAGGAGGCGGTGCGGGCAGTATCCCAGGCCGTCCGCAGGGGCCGTGTGGGACTGAAGGAGCCGGGGCGCCCGGTGGGCTCCTTCCTTTTCCTGGGCCCCACCGGCGTGGGCAAGACCGAACTTTGCAAGGCGCTGGCCGCCGCCCTTTTCGGCAGCGAGGACTCCCTCATCCGCTTCGACATGTCGGAGTATATGGAAAAGCACACCGTCTCCCGGCTGCTGGGCTCCCCTCCGGGCTATGTGGGCCACGAGGAGGGGGGACAGCTCACCGAGGCTGTGCGCCGCAAGCCCTACTCGGTGGTGCTGTTCGACGAAATTGAAAAGGCACACGAGGACATCTGGAGTGTGCTGCTCCAGGCGCTGGAGGATGGACAGATCACCGACGCTCAGGGCCGGAAGGCAGATTTCCGAAGCTGCGTCATCATTCTCACCTCCAACGTGGGGGCCCGCCGCATCACCGCCAAGGGCCGCCTGGGCTTCTCCGCCCGGACGGAGACCGACGGGCTGCGCTCTCCCGCCGAGGTGGAGCACGGGGTCATGGAGGATGTCCGTCGGACCTTCCGACCGGAATTTCTCAACCGGCTGGACGAGACGGTGGTCTTTCACCAGCTGGGGCAGCCCGAGCTCGCCCTCATCGCCCAGCGGATGCTGGACGATCTGGGCAGCCGTCTGACCGCCCTCGGGGTGACTCTGGAGGTCACCCCCCAGGCCAGAGAGGCCCTGACCCGGTCCGGCTTCGACCCCGACTACGGCGCCCGGCCCCTCCGCCGGGCCATCCGCTCTCAGGTGGAGGACCCCGCCGCCGGGCTTCTGCTCTCCGGGGCCCTTCCCGCCGGAAGCGCCCTCACGGTAACGGAAGAGGACGGAAAAGTGATCCTGCATCCCACCGCCGCCGCCCTCCCGGCTGGTTAAAAATCGACGGGGACTTCAAAATCGGGATTTTTTCACAAAAAGGGGCGCTGCCGATTTCACGGCAGCGCCCCTCAGTCTGTCAAAAAGGCCTCGCAGAGTTTCGTGCCCGCAGGCGCGAAAAAGGTGGGATCTGTTTTCTGCCGCGGCGTGTACGTGACAAAAAACACCTCTCAGCCCGTCAGTGTGCGCATGGTCCGCCTGCGGCGGACTATGCGTGCGCACAATGGGCTGCATCCTGCTCGAAAAAGCGGCAAAGCCACTTTTTCAACAGTCTCCAGACGTGCTTTTCAGCCGGAGTACAGCCAACTCTCGCTGCTGCGAATTTGATGCCGGCCCTTCCTGCTGCCGGAATAACGATCATTGATCTCCCCGCGGTCCAATCAAATGCAGCGGCGTTCTCCATCGGCCATTTATGATCCTCTCCTGCACAGCCGTCTGTCTTGGAGCCACGCAAACGCACGCCGATACGGTTATGACAGCAGAACGGCCGGAACCGGCCCCCGCTCTTGTGCTCTTTTCCCCTTTATGCTATACTTTTCCCAAAACAGAGGTGGTCGTCTCACATGGAATGGATCATTCGTCCGGTAGAGGCGGGCGACGCCCTTCTGAATGAGATCCTGGATCTGGCCGATCACTGGCTCATGCTGGTGCGGGTGGAATTGGAGGTGTTTTCCGACAATGAAGGGGCCATTCGGCTGTATGAGTCCCTGGGCTTTCAAAAAGAGGGCCTCAAGCGAATGGCCACTGTGCGGGGAGGCCGCTATGTGGATGAATACCTCATGGCCCGGCTGCGCCCCGGTCTTGAGCCCTGAGTTCTCCCCTCAGGAAAACCGTGCCCGCAGCTCCAGGCCGTCCTGAAATTCCCAGTGCTCCTCCAGAAAAGCGGTGCACCGCCCGATGGGCCACCCATTCACCAGCGCGCAGAGAACGGTCCCCCACCGGACCCTGACAAACTGTCCCGCGCCGAAAAAGACAAAGGACAGGATCACCGCCGCTCCGCAGCTGACGCAGTCGTAGACCGTCTTGATCCGGTGCATCTTCAGCCCTGTCTTGCGCGTGAGTTCTTTGACGGCAAGTTCATAGGCCGCCGGAGGAAAATAGGTATGGAACAGCAGAGTCACCCCCAGGGCACACAGGAGCATTCCCAGCAGATAGCAGCCTCCCCGGGCTGCCCAGCCGCTCACGGGAATGGGGGCGGTAAGTCTCATCGCGGTGTCCAGAAACAGGCCGTACGCCACCGTCGTGACAAAGGAAAAAAGGTAGGCCCCACGAAATCGACCCATGACCGCAGCCAGCAGCAGGAGCACCACCGCCTGAAACAGATACTCCGCCATGCCGAAAGTGAACCACGGAAAAATCAGCGACAGCTTCCGGTAGAACACATAAGCCGGCGCCGCCACCATGGAAACCCCAAAATCCGCCGCCGCCATGAGGGTCGTTCCCGACGCCAGGATGAGCAGCCCCAGCAGATAGGCCGCCTCGGTGTAAAAAATCCGCTTCATTGTCTCTTCCTCGTATAAAAAATGAGCAAGACAGCTTTTTCCGTTTGATAAAGAAACGGAAAAAGCTGTCTGTTTATGAGGATATCATATTTTCTGCCGCCGCGCAGCCCCAAATACAAGCCCCGCGTTATTCGTACCGTTTCCCGGCAAAATAAGCCGGCAGGAAAAGTCCCACCATGGCAGTCAGCTTCAGCGTGAGATCCACTGCAAGAGGCCGCGCGGGGAAGAGCTCTTCCGCAGCCCACCAGGCCGCCGGAAACAGCACTGACGCCCCCAGAAGCCACAGCCGCATTCCCCGCAGAATGTGGGGCCAGTTGCTGTTGTTGAGCCGGATCCCCGCCAGATTCATGCGAAAAACCCCGTCTCCGTAAAAACTGATCCGATTTTCATCATAATAGGCGGGCAGGGTATCAGGGGCAAAAAAGCACAGCCATGCGCCGAAGAGAAGGCTCAGCCCCTCCACCAGCAGCACATTCTCCGCCAGCTCCGCCCACTGCGCTCCCCAAATCACCAGCAGACACACTTCCCCCAGCCCCACTGCTCCGCAGAGCAGATAGGCCAGACTTCGACGCCGCCGCGCCGCTTCCCGCGCCTTCCGTTCCTGTGCGGATAGCTCCACTGTTCCGGCCACCAGCCGGTCCACCGCGTCCACTTTCCACGGTTCCTCCCTGGGCATCCGCTGCCCGGAGAGGAGCTCTGTGACGCTCACCCCCAGGGCCTCTCCCAACGGGAGCAGCAGCTCCACGTCCGGCATGCTCAGTCCCGTTTCCCAAACATAAGGATACAAAATAGGTCTTAGTCGATTTTACCCACAAAGCGGTAGTAAATATCGACGGTCTGTTCCTTCTCGCCGTCCTCGCCGATGGTTTTCTCATGCACGGTGATCTTCTCAACCAGTGCATTGAGCATTTCGGCGGTCAGTTCCTCTGGATGGGCGTATTGATGAATGAGGCCGATCCACTGGTCAATGCCGACTGTGGCCTGCTGTTCAGAGGCAAGCTCGGCTTGCAGCCGCTCGATCTTTGCCAGCACTTCCGCCTGCTCGGTCTGATACTTCTCGGACAGGGCATTGAAGTTGTACTCCGTAATTCGCTCCGCCGCCCAGTCCTCATAGAGCTTTGCGAACAGCCGGTCCAGCTCCTTTTGCCGCTTCTGCGCCCGTTTCAGCTCCGCCTCCCTCGTTCTCGCCATCCGCTGCTGCTCTCTGTCGTTGGCATGGAGTAACTGCCCTTTCAGGTGTTCTACGCCCACATCCGCCTGTGCCGACCAGTATTGCAGGCGGCTGAGGACATAGGCGTACAGGGTGTCATAGCGGATGTAGTGGGAAGTGCAGTCAGAGTGCTTCGGCCCATGCTGGCGATAGGACGTACAGTTGAAGTAACTGAACGGTTTGCTGACACTCTTGTTGGTGGCGAAGCTCATGGACCAGCCGCAGTCGGCGCATTTCACAAGGCCGGAGAAAATCTGTGTGGCAGGTGCGTTCTTGATTTTCCTGCGCCGGTTGGCGATCTGTTCCTGCACCTGCTCAAACACTTCCCTGGAGATAATGGCCTCGTGGGTGTTCTCCACCCGCAGCCATTCCTCCGACGGTTTTCGGACCTTCTTCTTGTTCTTGAAGGAAATGTTGGTCTGCATCCCGTGGACGCTGTTGCCGATGTAGGTCTCGTTTCTGATGATGCTCTTGACCTGCGCAATCGTCCATGCGCAACGCTTTTTTTCCGGCGCATCGGCGTAGATGTTGGCGAAGGTGCCGTAGCGGGTGTAATTCAGCCAGCCGGGAGTAGGTACCTGCTCATCCAACAGGATGCCCGTGATCTTGGCAGCGCCCGCACCATGAAAAGCAAGGTCGAAAATCTTTTCCACGATCCAGCGGGTCCCCTCGTCAATGACCAGACGGTTCTTTACCTCCGGGTCGCGCTTGTAGCCCAGCGGCGCGTAGGCAAAGGTGCGTTCTCCGGCCAGAAACTTGGCGTGGAGGGAGTTCTTGACCTTGCGGCTTGTGTCCTTTGCGAACCATTCATTGAATAAATTCTTGAACGGCACAAAGTCCGAAAGTCCCTTCTCCGTGTCCTCGTTGTCGGAAACGGCGATGTAGCGGATGCCCTTCTCCGGGAACACAAACTCCAGATAATAGTCCATCATGATATGCTCACGGCCAAAACGGGATAGGTCCTTGCTGGCAATGCAGTTCACTTTCCCCGCTTCCACGTCTGCCATCATGCGCTGGAAATTAGGCCGGTCAAAATTCGTCCCACTCCATCCGTCATCAATATATTCGTCTACCACATGAAGATTGTTTTCACTGGCAAAGCGCCGCAGGATCGTGCGCTGGGTCTCGATGGATACGCTGTCGCCGAAACTCTCATCGTCGCGGCTCAGTCTCATATAAAGTGCGGTATTGTATGGTTGTTTCATTGACTTCCTCCTTACAGTCGAAACAACCCACGCTTACAATACGCTTGCTGAATAAAGCATACCATAAGCGCGGGTCTGATTCAACGATAACCTTGTAAAATAGTTCAGCTTGCCTTTACAGCGGGGGCTTTTGCCCTTGCCTCAAAGCGGATGGCATCTGCCGCAATCTCACCGAAGGTCTTGCCCTGCTGCCTGAAATGCTCCGATACCCGGATGCGGCTCTTGCCATGATAAAAGTACAGCGTACCATCCTCGTCCCGCACATAGAAGGTGGGGACGGCGGGCTTGCCGCTCATCATCGCGTCATAGTAATTTTCCCAATACTTCCTGCAAGCGTCAAGGAAACTCTGGGGCGGGTCGAAGATGGGATCGAAGCAGCTCTCAAGGTCGATCACGTTGGTCTCATCGGGGCGGGTGGTGCTGAGGTGAGTTTTTCTCATAGGCAGTTCCTTTCTCATAATTCGATTTCGTTCTTGCGGGTGCGGGCCTGTGCACGATGCTGCTCGTCATACTGTACGCTCCCTACAGCGTACTGGATCTGCCGGATGCTTTTCAGGTCGGCATGGATTTTTTTCAGCTTTCCGGCTTCCTCCTGGCACTCCTGTTGCAGCCGCGTCTTTTCCTCCTGCCAGTCCTTCACAGGCAACTTGCCGCCCTCCGCCAGATAGGGCTTCAGTTCCCGCCGCGCCATATAGAAAAAGTGGAGCGCATGTTCCTGTTCGGCGGCGCATTCCTCCCGCTTTTTCTTCCATTTGATGCTGTTCAGCTTGTCATAGACAGGTCTGCCCTCCCGGTAAAAGCCCGCAAGCTGCACCAGCCTGTCCAACTCGCCCATGCGCTTTTCCTTGGCGGAGAGGGACGCTTTCAGAGAATCGGCGGTTTCCTTACGGCAGGTCAGCCGCTCTTCCAGATTGGAGAGGGTATAAATCCTGTTGGCGGACAGATAGTTGACAGCCGCACTGTAGCTTTTCAGGTTGCCCAGTTTGGCTTTCTGGCTCCACGCCCCTGCGTTGCGTCCGGAATAATAGCGGCCCAGCAGATCGGCCAGCAGCGGTTCCTGCGGCTTGGACAGCTCGGCTTTTGCCTCTTTCAGCCATGCCAGCAGATTGGCGATCGTCTGCCGGATATTTTTCAGCTTGGCGTTGGCAGAGCGCACCCAGCGGTTAAAATCGCCCTTGTCCGTGGGGATGCCTTTCTTCTCCATTGCCCGGACGCTGACGCCCTCGTGGACGGTGGGGACCTGCTCCACGCCCTGGCGGACATAGCTGCGGTGGTCGATGCGGCAATCCAATTCCTTCTCGGCAAACTTGGCGTTGCACAGGTCAGCCCACGCCTGCCGCCATGCTTCCAGCGTTTCCGGCTTGCCCCAGTCGGTGGTGGGCACGGCGTTGAACACATAGTTCCCGGCTTCGTCCCGGATGCGCTCCCTATACTCGTCCAGCACATATTCCCGCCGTTGTTTGTTGCCCCATCTGCCGTCCGGCTCGATGGGGCGGATGGGGCACATGACGTGGAAATGCGGGTTGGGGATGCCGCCGTCCTCCTTGTCGGGCTGGTGCACAGCGAAGTCCACTACCATACCGCGGCTCACAAAGTTTTCCAACAAAAATTGCCTTGCAAGAGCGATGTTTTCCTCAAGGGAAAATTCATTCTGCAAGGCAATGTCAAAGCTATATGCAAGCTGGGCTTTCTTTCCGCGCTCGGCTTTCTCTACGGCGTTCCAAAGGGTTTCGCGGTCTGCATATTCCGGCGGGGCATGGGAGGGCAGCAGGATTTCAGAACAGATCACGCCGCCCTTGCGGGTGTAGTCGCTGTCCTCACCATAATACTCGCTGTGCAGCTTTTCTCCGGAGCGATAGGCGGCAGCCGCAACAGCGGACTGTCCCGCGCTGCGTTTGATCTGGGTCACATGGAAATGATACAGGGCGATGGTCAGTCACCTCCAAACTCGTTTTTATTGTGTTTGTTGACGGCCTCCATGAGCAAACCTTTCACGTCCGGCAGGGCAAAAACCTTTTCGGCAAAGGCATAGTACTCGGCGCGGGTCAGCAGTTTCGTTATGGGCGCGATGCTCTGGACATCCGCGCTGCGGACAATGAGGTCATGCGCCTGACTCGTCCGCTCGCCGCGCTCATAGTGGGCGGCGCGGTTTTCCAAGCGCTGTTTCTTGTGCTGCTCCTGTACAAGTTGGCGCTCTACTTTTTCCTTCTCGGCTCTCAGCTTCGCAAGCTCTTTTTCGTACATGATGAATACCTCCTGGCTGATAGATTGATGGGATAGAAAAAGACCGCCTACATTTTCAGTAGACGGTCTGGCTGAGGATATGGGATTTCCAGACTTTGCGGCGGGGACTGTCTGCGTCAGCAGATTGTGCCCGCCGCAAAGTGGGCAGGGATAGACGCGCAAGCGTCGCAAGGGGTGCAGCCCCTTGTACGGAACGAAGTGACGCAAAACAGCCCAGACATTCAGGTGTCCGGGCTGTTCGCCTCGCAGAGCGCACGATACAGGCGTCAGCCTGTATAGAAGTGCGCCATTAGAATGGAGTTCCGCATCCCTTAGTTACTTACCCAGGCAACGATACAGGAAGGTCACGATCTGGCCACGGGTGCAATCCGCATTGGGACTGAACGCAGCGGCGCTGGTCCCGCTGGTAATCCCCTTTGCCACAGCCCAGTTCACAGCGTCCGCATAGTAGGCGTCTGCCGCCACATCGGTAAAAACATTTACAGAGGCCGCGGCGGGAGACTTCTGGCTACGCCACAGGAAAGTGACGATCTGCGCACGGGTGCACTTGACGTCGGGACTAAAGGTGGTGTCGCTGGTGCCCTTGGTGATGCCGTTCTCCACGGCCCACAATACCGCGTCATAGTAGTAGCTGCCGGCCTTCACATCGGCAAAGGGCATGGCCGTGGTTTTCGGTGCGGGAGAACCCGCAGCCCGCCACAGGAAGGTCACGGCTTGGGCGCGGGTGCAGGCTGCGTCGGGACTGAACATGGTGCCGGAGGTACCTTTGGTGATACCGTTCTCCACCGCCCAAATCACAGCGTCTTTGTAGTAGGCATCGTCGTTGATGTCGGTGAAGGGATTCTCCGCAGTCTTTGTGAAAGTGGCTTTGACGGTCACAGCGGAAGCGGGCATGGTGAAGGTATATTTACCGTTCTTTTCGGTGAGTTTCACCTTGTCGCCGTTCTTGTCGGTGACTTTCAAAGTATCCAGTTCATAGCCCTTATCGGGGGTGGCGGTTACGGTGATGGTGGTTCCCTTGCTGGCGCTCTTGCGGCTTGCGGTCGCACTGCCGTTTTCGGCATCGGCCACAGTAATAGCGTAGGATGTAGAGCCGCCGCTGTGGGAGCTGCCGGAAGAACCGCCGCCAGTGCGGGTCCAGTGAGCGTAAATGGTGCTGTTCTCAGTAAAGACGGTGGAGGTCGTTACCTTCTCGCCGCCGCTTACCGCGGTGTACCAGCCGTCAAAGGAGTAGCTGCCGCTGCGGGTCGGAGTAGGCAGATCGGACAGTCTGCCGTCTGTGCCGGTGATGGCGCTTGCCGGGGACACAGAGCCGCCGTTGGCGTCGAAGGTGACAGTGTACTCGGCGGGCTTCACAGCCTCGCGGGTCCAGACGCCAGTGAAGGTCAGGCCGCCCTGGACCATCTCGATCTGGGTGTTGGGGGCAACATCGACGCCGTTTAGCTGCCAGGTCTGGAACTTCCAGACGTAATCGCCAACCGTGACATCCTTGGGCTTTGCCGCCGTCGTGACCTTCTGGCCGACGGAGTAGGTGTAGTTGTTGGTGGGCAGGGTGGCCATGACCTCAGCGGGAACGCTGTTGTCATAGCTGTAGGTGACGCCGTACTCGGCGGGCTTCACAGCCTCGCGGGTCCAGACGCCAGTGAAGGTCAGGCCACCCTGGACCATCTCGATCTGGGTGTTGGGGGCAACATCGACGCCGTTTAGCTGCCAGGTCTGGAACTTCCAGATGTAATCGCCAACCGTGACGTCCTCGGGCTTTGCCGCCGTCGTGACCTTCTGGCCGACGGAGTAGGTGTAGCTGTTGGTGGGCAGGGTGGCCATGACCACAGCAGGAACGCTGTTGTCATACCTGTAGGTGACGCCGTACTCGGCGGGCTTCACAGCCTCGCGGGTCCAGATGCCGGTGAAGGTCAGGCCGCCCTGGACCATCTCAACCTGGGTGTTGGGGGCAACATTGACGCCGTTCAGCTGCCAGGTCTGGAACTTCCAGATGTAATCGCCAACCACAACGTCATCGGGCTTTGCCGCCGTCGTGGCCTTCTGGCCGACGGAGTAGGTGTAGTTGTTGATGGGCAACGTAGCCATGACCTCGGCGGGCACATTCTCGCCGTAGATATAGGTTACACCATACTCATTGGGATTTTTTGCTTCTTTGGTCCAGACGCCGGTAAACGCCAGGCCGCCCTTGACCATCTCAATCTGGGTGTTGGGGGCAACATCCACGCCGTTCAGCTGCCAGGTCTGGAACTTCCAGACGTAATCGCCAACCACAACGTCCTCGGGTTTTGCCGCTGTCGTGACCTTCTGGCCAACGGAGTAGGTGTAGTTGTTGGTGGGCAGCGTGGCCATGACCTCAGCGGGAACGCTGTTGTCATAGCTGTAGGTGACGCCGTACTCGGCGGGCTTCACGGCCTCAACGGTCTCGCGGGTCCAGACGCCGGTGAAGGTCAGGCCGCCCTTGACCATCTCAATCTGGGTGTTGGGGGCAATATCAACGCCGTTCAGCTGCCAGGTCTGGAACTTCCAGACGTAATCGCCAACCACAACGTCCTCGGGTTTTGCCGCCGTCGTGACCTTCTGGCCAACGGAGTAGGTGTAGTTGTTGGTGGGCAGTGTGGCCATGACCTCAGCGGGAACGCTGTTGTCATAGCTGTAGGTGACGCCGTACTCGGCGGGCTTCACCGCCCAGACGCCGGTAAACGCCAGGCCGCCCTTGACCATCTCAATCTGGGTGTTGGGGGCAACATCCACGCCGTTCAGCTGCCAGGTCTGGAACTTCCAGACGTAATCGCCAACAGCGACGTCATAGGGCTTTGCCGCCGTCGTGACCTTCTGGCCGACGGAGTAGGTGTAGTTGTTGGTGGGCAACGTGGCCATGACCTCAGCGGGAACGCTGTTGTCATAGCTGTAGGCGATGCCGTACTCTACGGGCTTCACCGCCCAGACGCCGGTAAACGCCAGGCCGCCCTTGACCATCTCAATCTGGGTGTTGGGGGCAACATCCACGCCGTTCAGCTGCCAGGTCTGGAACTTCCAGACGTAATCGCCAACAGCGACGTCATAGGGCTTTGCCGCCGTCGTGACCTTCTGGCCGACGGAGTAGGTGTAGTTGTTGGTAGGTAGCGTGGCCATGACCTCAGCGGGAACGCTGTTGTCATAGCTGTAGGCGATGCCGTACTCTGCGGGCTTCACCGCCCAGACGCCGGTAAACGCCAGGCCGCCCTTGACCATCTCAATCTGGGTGTTGGGGGCAACATCCACGCCGTTCAGCTGCCAGGTCTGGAACTTCCAGATGTAATCGCCAACCACAACGTCATCGGGCTTTGCCGCCGTCGTGACCTTCTGGCCGACGGAGTAGGTGTAGTTGTTGATGGGCAACGTAGCCATGACCTCGGCGGGCACATTCTCGCCGTAGATATAGGTTACACCATACTCATTGGGATTTTTTGCTTCTTTGGTCCAGACGCCGGTAAACGCCAGGCCGCCCTTGACCATCTCAATCTGGGTGTTGGGGGCAACATCAACGCCGTTCAGCTGCCAGGTCTGGAACTTCCAGACGTAATCGCCAACAGCGACGTCATCGGGCTTTGCCGCCGTCGTGACCTTCTGGCCGACGGAGTAGGTGTAGTTGTTGGTGGGCAGCGTGGCCATGACCTCGGTGGGAACGCTGTTGTCATAGCTGTAGGTGATGCCGTACTCTGCGGGCTTCACCGCCCAGACGCCGGTAAACGCCAGGCCGCCCTTGACCATCCCTACCTGGGTGTTGGGGGCAACATTGACGCCGTTCAGCTGCCAGGTCTGGAACTTCCAGACGTAATCGCCAACCACAACGTCCTCGGGCTTTGCCGCCGTCGTGACCTTCTGGCCGACGGAGTAGGTGTAGCTGTTGGTAGGCAGCGTGGCCATGACCTCAGCGGGAACGCTGTTGTCATAGCTGTAGGTGACGCCGTACTCGCACTCCACGTCGATGGCGGGCACAGGCGCTTTGGGAGCCGTTTCATCGCGCTGGCGACCACTTCCGATAGCGCCCGCAAATGCTGCGGTGGGGAAAAGTCCCAGCAACATCACGCAGCACAGCAGCATACTCATCAGTTTAGTCATTCTCTTCTTCATTTTTTCCTCCTCATCGTTAAGATAGCGGGTATTTAATATGTGCTCTCTGGCGACGCCGCAGTTTTGGGAGAGCCCTATACAATTTGCGAGAAAGCCTCCAGGCGGGCGATTTTTGTTTCGACGCTCCTTAAGCGGCGTTGCCGCATTCACATTCATATATCCCATCACCACCTTTCCCACGAGGCTGCCGTTTCCCGGCAGATGTTTCCATGGGTATAAGTGTCAAAATGTGTACCTTTTGACATTTGCCCTTTTGGGGCGTAATCAGGAAAAAGTTGCAGACTCTGCCGAGAAAAATGACGGAAATGCTTGCTCTCGAGCCGGGGTTGTGCTATGATTTCTTATGTATAAGTGGCTATCAAAAGGTACACCTTGCGATAGCTGCTGTTATTTTCCCGGCATGTTTGCTAGCCGGTACTCCCGCAGCCTGCGGTAAAAGGTCGCCTGCGCCAGCCCGCTTTGGCTGAGCGCCTCGGAAAAGGGAATGCGCCCGCGCTCCCACGACGCGACGATTTTCCCAAAGTCCTCCGGCGTGGCTACGGGCGGCCTGCCGAAGCGGACGCCCTTCGCTTTTGCCGCTGCGATGCCCTCTGCCTGCCGCTTGCGGATGTTCTCGCGCTCCGACTGCGCCACAAAGGACAGGATTTGCAGCACAAGGTCGGCAATGAAGGTCCCCATTAGGTCCTTGCCCTGACGGGTGTCCAGCAGCGGCATATCCAGCACCACGATGTCGATGCCTTTTTCCTTGGTGAGAATGCGCCATTGGTTTTGAATCTCCTCATAGTTGCGTCCCAGCCGGTCGATGCTCAAAATGTAGAGCAGGTCGCCCGGCTTTAATTTTTTGACCAGCCTTTTGTACTGCGGGCGGTCAAAATCCTTTCCGGACTGCTTATCCATATAGACATTCTTTTCCGGTACCTGTGCCGCCCGCATGGCCACCAGCTGCCGCTCCTCGTTCTGGTCGGTGCTGGAAACGCGGATATAGCCGTAGGTTTTATTCTCGGTCATGATTGCACCCTCTTTTGCCATACAAGATCATAGCCCAGTGCGTCGGCCAACTCCACGGCCTCGCCATAGCGGAGCGAACCGCGCTTGAGCTTACCGGAGAGGTTGGGAACGCTGCGGCTCCAGCCGTATTCGTCGGAGAGGTAGTCCACCACCTGTGTCATGGTCATTCCGGCGCGGACGATATAGGATTTGATCTCATTTCGATAAATTTCAGACTTTTTCAGCTTCATATTCATAATTCTCTCCTGTTTTTCTACGCGCTCTGTGGTAAAATGGTTTCGCCGGACGGCGATATTAGTTTGTCGCAGAGCGTTGATTTTTCATGCACGGCTTCTCGCTGAAATACCGCCCATGATGCGTTGGATGTGGACAGCGCTCCCAGCTTTCGTCGTTTGGTGTGTGTTTGCATGAAACGGCGAACCATCACGCCGGTAGGTGAACGCTGTTCGCGGATGGACGGTGCCCGATTCAATAGGGATAGACGTATGGAATGGAGAAGGTTTTCACCCTTTTCACATGCTTTGCTTTTGCCGCTCTCCTCGAATGCCGTTCCTGCCCGGAGGTCTGCTCCCGGCGTTTCGTCCCCGTTGGTGCGCTGGATGCGTCACTTCGCCGGAGGACATATCCCATTCGGACGGTCGTTCAATTTTCAACGCCTCATGAAATGCCATCACAGCTGAGAATGAAAATATAGTCTGTGCGTTAACCGCAGGATTTGCTAAACTGAAGTCAGCAGGCGTAGTCCGGTTGTACCTTGGTGGATTTTCACCCCGTTTGTTCAACGTGGACGAATTGCCCAAGAGAACAGCAGTATGTTGCATCACGCAAGTGAAGAGCACGAGTAGCAAAGTTCGGATACCCACCCGGGCAATTCCCAGCCTGCATATTTCAGGGAGGGATTTGATGCAAGACATATTGACCTGCGCCATGGGATTGGATGTTCACCGCGATGTTATCGTTGCTTGTCTTGCCAGAGGCGAGCTGGGCACCGAGCCGGAAATTGAGATTCGCTCTTTCAGCACGCTTATCCCAGAAATGCGGAAATTACGGGACTGGGTGTTGGAGGTAGAGTGTCGCCATGTTGCCATGGAGAGCACCGGGATTTATTGGCAACCCATTTATGAGATGTTAGAGCCCTGCTTTGATGGTCAGATCAACATTCTGGTGGTAAATGCCCGCCACATGAAGAATGTGCCTGGGCGCAAAACGGATATGCGTGATGCGCAATGGATTGCTACATTACTCCGAGCAGGGTTGCTAAATGGGAGCTTTATCCCAGATAAGACTTTTCGGGAACTGCGGCATCTGACACGGTATCGTAAGAGCATCGTTCACGACATAACCGCCCAAAAGAACCGCATCGATAAGTTTCTGCAAAGCTCCGGCTTCCGTTTCACAGCGTTTCTATCGGACGCATTTGGAGCTTCTGGACGAAATATTATCCGTCATCTCATGGAATACGGAGATATCTCGCGGGAGGCTCTGGATAAGTGTCTGAAAACACAGACTCGGAAACGCATTGACGAAATTCTTGTTGCTTTGAACGGCTCACTTTCAGAGCACCAGCGGTCCTTTCTTCGTATGATATTTGAACACTTGGAATCTCTTGAACGACACCGCCATACCGTGGAAGATGCTATTTCGGAAGAAATCGTAAAACATGAAGCGGCATTAAGTCTCCTGTGTTCTATACCGGGCATTGATGTAACCGCAGCAGCTTCCATCATCGCAGAGATTGGTACTGATATGAGTGCATTTCCGGATTCCCAGCACATATGCTCCTGGGCTGGTTTGAGTCCCGGCAACAACGAGAGTGCCGGAAAACGCAAGAGCGCCCATATCAATAAGGGAGATCCTTACCTGAAAAGCATGCTCTGCGAAGTCGGATGGGTCATCTCCGGAAAACGAACACTGTACCTCTCTGGCTGGTACTGGCGAGTCAAGCAGCGCAAGGGAGCAAAACGGGCAACGATTGCTTTGGCTCGAAAGCTGTTGACGTTGATTTACACGATGCTGAAGACAGGAACCCCCTACAACGAAGAATGTTTTGAGATCCGCAGGAAACAAAGCGAACGAAAACGGGCCGGCCGCATGGTGAACGAACTGCAAAAACTGGGATACTTTGTGGTTGCACCAGACTGATGTTCGCGGTTCCATACTTCGACCAGCGACAGGTTTTGGCCTGCCGCTTTTTGTGTTGCGATGGTTTTTTATGAGGCGTTGAAAACCTGTTTGTCAAAGTACACGACCTCGCTACCTATTTTCGTAGCAAGGAACAGAGATTGCTACAGGAACAGTTTAACGAAAAAACAGGCCCTTTCCCGTATATCCAAAAGGTAGGAAATCGCGCGAAAAAGCGCCGGTTTCCACGCTTATGGATGAGGAAAGGAAGGGAGGACACGATGCAGGTAAAGACCGATACATCGGAGAGGATCAAGGATTTGCGGGTAGAAAAGCACCTGACGCTGGAACAGCTTGCGGAGCAGACGGAGCTTTCCAGATCGGCCATCGGCAAGTATGAGAGCGGTGATTCCAAGGACATCAGCGCGTTCGCCATTGCGAGGCTGGCGGACAAGTTGGGCGTTTCTACGGATTATCTGCTGTGCGTGACGGAAAATAAAAATCACCCAGGTACAGAGCTGGGCGCTCTGCATCTGAGTGATGCCGCAGTGGACGTATTAAAGGCGGGCAGGTTCAATCACCGGCTGCTGTCGGAGCTGATCTGCCACAAGGCTTTTCAGCGGCTCATGCTGGACACGGAGATTTACGTTGACCGGATCGCGGATATGCGGATCAAGGATATGAACACCGTCCTGGAGGCTGCCCGGCAAATGGTCCTGCTGGAACGCGGGGAGGACAGCGGCGACCTGTACCTGCACACGCTGAAAACGGCGCAGATACAGGAGGAAGAATATTTCGGGCATCTCGTCACGAACGATCTGAAAGCGATTCTGCGGGATATTCGGGAAGCGCACAGGGACGATACTGCCACGGCTGACGATGGCCTCTCCGCCGCTGCTGTGCAGGAGCGGCTGGCCGACGCCATGAGTTTCGAGGGCAGCTCCGAGGAAAAGAAGGCGCGGGCCTTCCTTGCGACCCTTGGTATTGACTACGACAAGCTCACCAAGGAGCAGTTCGTCACCTTGATTGACATTCTCAAGTTGTCCAAACACATGAAAAGCCCCATCAGCCAGCGGGGAAGATCAAGACCGTGTCAGCCCCACGGAAAGGGCAAGAAAAAACGGAGATAAAAAAGAGGTCATACCCAGTCCATGCGGGCGGGTATGACCTCCTGTCGATTTTTCAGTCCTCAAGCTGGTGTGTTCGCGGGAGTTCTTGCAGTATTCCTCGATGCCGCCGTTCAGTACAAGATTGGCGTATTCCAGCGGCTTATTGTAAATCAGCCAG
Source organism: Pseudoflavonifractor sp. Marseille-P3106 (assembly GCA_900169975.1). Classification (GTDB taxonomy): domain Bacteria; phylum Bacillota; class Clostridia; order Oscillospirales; family Oscillospiraceae; genus Vermiculatibacterium. Next base: position 59,226 of record LT827126.1, on the reverse strand, counting down.
TCCAGCTCAGAGCGGTCAAAGCGGCTGTATGTGATTTCGTCCTCCACGGCAGTGCAGTCGATGGAGATTGTGCTGCCGTCTGCGAAAAGCAGCTCCACGCAGCCCGTGTCGATATTGAACTCGCAGGAAATAATATTGTCCATGTTGAAAACCTCCGTCAGGTTTGATTTTCAGCAAAGCGCCTGTAAGCGTGGATTTGGGTGGTTGGTGTGAAAGTATCCTTAACTATGTGAAACTCCCCGCTCCCACTTGCTCACCGCCTTGTCGGAGACGAAAAGACGCTGGGCAAGCTCCTTCTGTGTCAGTCCCTCCTCTTTTCGCAGCGCGCTGACAAACGCGCCGAAACGCCCCTTGTCAATGGATTCCATTTCACAGCCTCCTTTTCCACGCCAGGGTAACCCATCCCGCCCTCCGGCGTCAACCGACTGGCGGTAGAGTCCTTTGCCCCCAGTGCCTTGAGGTCTTAATTTTCCCCCAGATCCATCACGTCCACCGCGTGGCGCATGTGGATGGCCATGGCATAGCCCGCCCCGGCCTCATCCCGCTTCCGAAAAAAGTCCAGCAAAAGGGCGTGGTCCCGCAGGGTGTCCTCCGCCAGCTCCCGGGCGTGCCCGCCGGAGGTGATGGCCCCCGACACAGCCTGGCTGATGACGGGCATCAGGCGGGAAAAAAACTCGTTGTGGGCCGCCCGGACGATGGCGGTGTGGAAGTCCTGATCAGCCTGGGTCCGGTCCTCCCCCGCCAGAATGCACCGGTTCACCGCCTCCCCCCGGGCCACGATCTCCGCCAGCTCCTCCGGGGTGGCCCGGCGGCAGGCCAGACGGGCCACCTCCGGCTCAAAAATGCGCCGCAGTTCAAAGAGATCCCGCAGCTGCACCCGCTCCCGGGCCAGCGCGCCGAATCCGAAATCCCCCCGCTCCTCCACCTCACGGGAGACAAAGGCCCCTTTTCCCCGGCGGATCTCCACCACGCCCTGGGCGGCAAGGGTACGCAGCGCCTCCCGCAGCGTGGCGCGGCTCACCCCCAGCTCCCCCGCCAGCTCCACCTCCCCGGGCAGCTTCTCCCCCGGGGAAAAGCGCCCCTCGGCCACGATCCGGCTGTACAGCTGATCCGCCGTTCTCTGGGACAAACTTTTTTTCTCCATCGGTCCGCCTCTTTTCCTTGACATTGTTTCTTCTATCATATAGTATATTGTCAGACAATTCAAGTGTGTTCAGACACATTTTCAAGGAGGAAGTTTTGATGCGCAGCGACAACGTGACCCGGGGCGCCGAGCGCGCCCCCAACCGCTCCCTTTTCTACGCCCTGGGCTATACCAAGGAAGAGCTGGAGCGCCCCCTCATCGGAGTAGTCTGCTCCCAGAGCGAGATCGTCCCCGGCCACATGAATCTGGACAAGATCGCCGAGGCGGTGAAGGCGGGCATCCGGCTGGCGGGCGGAACGCCGGTGGAGTTCCCCGCCATCGCTGTGTGCGACGGCATCGCCATGGGCCACGTGGGCATGAAATACTCCCTGGTGACCCGGGAGCTCATCGCCGACTCCACCGAGGCCATGGCGCTGGCTCACCAGTTCGACGGCCTGGTCATGATCCCCAACTGCGACAAAAATGTCCCCGGCCTTCTCATGGCCGCCGCCCGGCTGAACATCCCCGCCATCTTCGTCTCCGGCGGACCCATGCTGGCGGGCACCCTGCGGGACGGCCGGCGCACCTGCCTGTCCCACATGTTTGAGGCAGTGGGCGCCTACAAGGCTGGAAAGCTGGATGAGGACGGCCTGGAGGAGTATGAGCAGAACGCCTGCCCCTCCTGCGGCTCCTGCTCCGGCATGTACACGGCCAACTCCATGAACTGCCTCACCGAGGGCATCGGCATGGCCCTCCGGGGCAACGGCACCATCCCCGCCGTTTACTCCGCCCGGCTTCGGCTGGCCAAGCACACCGGCATGAAGATCATGGAGCTGGTGGAGAAGGACATCCGCCCCCGGGACATCATGACCGAGGCCGCCTTCCATAACGCCGAGGCGCTGGATATGGCCCTGGGCTGCTCCACCAACTCCATGCTCCATCTCCCCGCCATCGCCCACGAGTGCGGGATCGAGCTCTCCTTTGACTACGCCAACCAGATCAGCTCTCAGACCCCCAACCTCTGCCACCTGGCCCCCGCCGGGGACACCTACATCGAGGATCTGGACCGGGCAGGCGGCGTGTACGCGGTGATGAAGGAGCTGACCAAAAAGGACCTGCTGGACACCTCCCTCCTCACCGTCACCGGCAAGACGGTGGCGGAAAATCTGGAGGGGGTGGAGAACCTGGACGAGCACCTCATCCGGCCCATCGACAACCCCTATTCCCCCTACGGCGGGATCGCCGTCCTGAAAGGCTCTCTGGCCCCCAAGGGGTGCGTGGTGAAGCAGTCCGCCGTGGCGCCCGAGATGATGGTCCACACCGGCCCCGCCCGGGTTTTTGACAGTGAGGAGGACGCCATCGCCGCCATCTATGGCGGGAAGATCGTCGCCGGGGACGTGGTGGTCATCCGCTACGAGGGGCCCAAGGGCGGCCCCGGCATGCGGGAAATGCTCAACCCCACCTCGGCCATCGCCGGCATGGGTCTGGACAAAGAGGTGGCGCTCATCACCGACGGCCGCTTCTCCGGCGCCACCCGGGGAGCCTCCATCGGCCACGTCTCCCCTGAAGCCGCGCTGGGCGGTCCCATCGCCTTTGTGGAGGAGGGCGATCTCATCTCCATCGACATACCCAACCACTCCATTGAGCTGAAGGTGGACGAGTCCACCCTGGCCGCCCGGAAGGCCGCCTGGGTCTGCCCCGCCCCCAGGATCACCGCCGGCTACCTGGCCCGCTATGCCAAGCTGGTCACCTCCGCCGCCCGGGGCGCCGTACTGGAGTAATCAGCGCCGAGTCAAACTCCCGCCGCGAAACACAGGTTTCGCGGCGGGAGTTTTTTTCCCTTTGACGGATATCGAATATCGATATATTTAAGGACAGAAATGATTGGCAAAGAAGGAGGCAGAAACGTGGCGCGCAAAAAGCTGGAGACCCTCACGGAGCAGATGTACTACATCCTCCTCTCCCTGGCAGGAGAACCCCGCCACGGCTATGGCATCATGCAGGACGTCTCCCAGCGCACCGGCGGCCGGGTGAATATTGGCGCGGGCACTCTGTACGCCTTGCTGGCCCGATTTGAGGAGGAAGGACTCATCGCCCTCACCGACACCCGGGAAGGGCGGAAGTATTATCTGTTCACCGGCGAGGGCAGACGGATCCTGCGCGACGAGTACGACCGGCTCCGCCGTCAGGTGGCAGACGGGGCCGACGCTTTGGAAAAGGAGGAATTCTCTTGAAGGAGACCTGCTGGAAGCTCTTCTGTTATCTGGTCATCGACCACAGGGCGGCGCAGGCATGGCTGAACCGCATGGCCGAAGACGGCTGGGAACTGGTACATATCTATTTTGGTCTGTTTGCCAGATTCCGCCGCACCGAGCGTACGGACCTGTCCTATTTTCTGGACTGGGCCGACCCAAAATACCTGGAGACAAGCGACTACCTCCAGCTCTGCTCGGACGCCGGATGGGAGCCGGTACAGACTGTGGACTATCTCAATCTTTATGCCTCCCGGCCGGGGACCTCCCCCGCTCCCATCCAGACCGACTCGGAGCTGGAATACCGGCGCTTCCGCCAAAAAGCCCTGCGGCGGATGGCGCTGGGCGGGGTGATTGCCTTTGTGGTCACGCCCCTGATCCTCCTGCCCCTGCTTCTTCTCCCCTCCAGCGCCAACGTGTCCCCACAGGAGATCGCAGCCGGTTTGCTCTCCTCCAGCCTTACCTCCTCCCTCATTCTGTTTTGCCTCCCCTTCTGGCTGGCGGGCGGACTGGCCTACCTGGCTCTGCTGGCCGGCAGGCTGCTGCGCTGGCGGCAGGCAGTGAAGGACGGCCGGCAGCTCCCGGTTCCCACTTCCCGAACGGCCGGAGCGTGGGGAAATCTCAAGCTGCTGGGCGAATTCTCCCTGAGCCTGATGCTCCTGCTTCTGCTTCCGGACGCGCTGCTCAATGGCGCGATCTCTCTTTCCAACGTCATCGGGCTTCTCATCGGCTGCGCCATCAGCATTTCTCTCTATCGGGACAATTCCAGACTGTTTCGGCGGGTGCTGTGCACTGCCGGGTGCCTGGCTCTCCTCCTTCTGTGCATACTTCTCCACAGCCCGGTCCGAAATGCGTTCCCCGGACGTCTGCCCCCCTCCCCCGTTCTGGCAGACACCCGGGTGATCAATGAGACACGGGCCGACACTCTGCTGGGCAGCCATGTCAAGTGGGAAGAGTTTTTCCCCAGACCGGACATGGGCGACTCCAAAATCGGATATCCGGCCTCCGTCACCGTGGAAGCGCAAACCTGGGTCTCCCCCGTCCTGGCGGACTGGGCCTTCGGCACACCGCCTTCCAACATGGTGGCGGTACCGGGCCGGGGCGATACCTGGCAGTTTACCGGCAATACCGCCGAACACGGCGGCTACCGGCTGCGCCGTGGAAATACCCTCCTGACCCTGTCCTACTACGGTGACCTTCCCGCCGATCCGCTCTCCGCCGCCCTGGCTTAGCTGGATGGTTTTTAAAAAAGCGCCCCTGACGGTTCTGAGCCGTCAGGGGCGCTTTTCGGTTTGTCAGAAGGGTTTTGGCCCGTCATTCGAAAAGTTGTCATAATTGGGTCCGGCATATCCGCCGTTTTGCCGCTGGGCACCCGCGGAGACAAAATCGTAGAAATTGGCCTCCGCCGCCCCCATGTAGGGAGAGACCCACACGTAGAGCACCCCCATGGTGCAGGCGCCCAGGAGAAGCCACCCCAAAAAGGACAGATCCAAAACAAAGAGCTCCATCTTCCAGCCCCGCATGGTGATCTTACTTCTGGAAATGGCCTGACGGGCCGTGCATTCCGGATCGTCCAGCAGGAAATAGCAGGCCAGACGGTACCGATAGGATACCATCACCCCCACGACCCCCGCCGCCACATAAAGCACGACGCTCACGGTGAGCAGGACCTCGTTTTCCTGCAAAATTCCCACAGTCAGGAGGATGGCTCCCGGGATCATAGCCAGCAGCTCCCACAGGGAAACAAACACCCAGATCAGGATGTTCATCCACAGCACTCTTCCCACTTTGGCAAATCCGTCAAAGAGGTTGCGGTAACCGGGCTGTTCATTCCGTGCCAGACGCAGCGTGTAGGAGGTATAGCCAAAGCTCATGACAGCCCCGTACAGCGCCAGAAGCAGCTGGAGGACAGAGAAAATACCCACGCTGCCCATATCCCGTAAAAAGACGTATTGAAAAACTTCTTCCCAGTCATAGCCCCAGGCAAGGTACTGCATGGCCTCCACGAAGGGGTCACCCACAATGCGCAGTGTGATCCCATTCACGGCAGTGGTCAGCAGGATGAACACCAGCGTCACCCAAAGCGGATTCGGCCGAGTCCGGCGCATACTGTTTTTCGCCGCCATCTTCGCTTCAAATCGGTTAAATCCCATGTTTTCTCCTCATTTCCCTCTGAAACGCGATCAGTGGTCAGCGACCCGCGCCGCCGCCCCGGGAGCCGCCGCCCCCAAAACCGCCGCCGGAAAATCCGCCGCCACCGAAGCCGCCGAACCCGCCGCCAAAAGAACCACCGCCCCGGCCCGCGCCGCCGCCTCTGCTGCTTCCGCCGCCGAAGCCGCCGCCGCCGAAGCCGCCGCCGCCAAAGCCGCCGCCAAAGCCGCCAGGGCCCCCGCGGTGGTCGTCCCAGTGGTCATGAGGCGGATGATGATAATGACGATGGGGACGTCCAAAGAAAATGGGATAGTAGATGGGGGGCGGGGGCATCCCCGGTCCCAGATAGCGCCGGCGATAACGGCCATACCGGGCGGCATCCAGCGCCACCAGCACCACTACGATCAGGATAATAAGGAACATCGTCTTAAACATTCCGGCCCCCGGATGGTAGGACTCATAGTAGCCATGCTCCGGCCCGGGACCGTAAGCCCCCCCCTGAACGGGAGCCGGATCCGCTACCACACCGCTTTGAAGTGCGGCGTCGATCCCGCCGTAGTAGCTGTCATACCAGTCGTAGGCAGCGTCGAAGAAAGCCAGGGTGGCCGAGTCGTACTTCCCAGCGTCATAGTCGTCGTAAAAACAGTCCTCCAGCATGTTCTCCAGCTTGGCGGAGGTAAGGGAGTCCTCGATGCCGCTGCCCTGGAGAGCCCGGACCTTGTTCTCCCCGACCGCATAGACCAGCAGCAGACCGTTGTTTCGCTCCTTGTCGCCGATGCCCCAGGTGTTGAAGCACTCATAGGCGTAGTCGGCGGAGTCCATGCCGTCCATAAAGTCCACTGTGACCACCACGACGGCGCCGCCGGTGGCCCGGCTGAGCTTGTCGTTCTGGTCAATGATATGCCGCTCGGTCTCCGCCGAGAGGACGTCGGCATAGTCCCCCACATAGGTGTTGGCGGGGGCGTCCACGATAGCAAGGGCGGGAACCGTCAGCAGTGTTCCCAGCGCCAGTGCCGTCAGGGCGGATACAATTTTTTTCATATCGTCTCTCCTCAGCGGTAGATGGGCAGTTCTTTCACGCCGGTCAGCGGCCCTATCAGGCTGGCGGGAAAGCCGCCCAGGACGCGGGTGTTGAACTCCTCCGCCAAGTTGTTGTATGGGTCGTGGGCGATGGTAAATTCCAGGGAATCCAGCTGGGCCCGGAAGCCGGAAACGTATTTCGCATCCTGTTCCGACAGCTGTGCCGCCTCCAGCTTTTCAATGAGCGCCCTTGCCTCGGTGTCGATCGTCCCATAGCGCTCCGCCTCTTCGGGGGCAATGGGGTCCATCAGGAACGTCTGGAGCCTCTCTGCCTGTTCCCGGACCCCCGGCGCGTCGGGATACCGTTCCGCCACGGAGCAGAGGTTGCTGGCGGTATTGAACCGGGTGAACAGATCGTTGCTCACCGAGCGGCCGTCGCCGTTGGCTCCGTTCACACAGACGTTCCATGCGTCGTTCCGCACCGCCGCCAGGGAACGGTGAGAACCGAAAAAGGCGCCGAAGAGGACGGCGGCGGCCAGCACGACTGCCCCGCCCTTCCGGGATTTGAAAAAGCTCACGGGGAGACCCCCTTTCCATTAAAACAGCGGCCGGTTTAACCTCTCAATTCCAGCAGCTTCTTTTTCAGCTCGCCCTCGATGCGCCCCAGCTCCGCCTCGGCCTCCTTGCGCTTTTGGGCGCCCTCTGTCTGGATCTTCATCATCTCATCCAGGGTGGAGATCAGCTGCTGGTTGGTGTGCTGGAGGGCCTCGATGCTCACCACGCTCTTTTCAGCCTCCCGGGCGGTCTTGATGGTGCCCATCTTGAGAAGGTCGGCGTTCTTCCGGAGCAGGTCGTTGGTCATGTTGGTGACGGCACTCTGGGCCGCGGTGGCCTGACGGGAATTCTCCATGCCCAGAGCCAGCACCATCTGGCTCTTCCAGAGGGGAATGGTGTTCACCAGAGAGGACTGGAGCTTCTCCAGCATGAGGGCATCATTGTTCTGGATGAGCCGCACCTGGGGCCCCATCTGGATGGAGACCATGCGGGTCAGCTCCAAGTCATGGAGCTTCTTCTCAAAGCGGCCGCACAGGTTGGCCAGGTCGTTGTAGGCCTGGGCATCCTCCTGCTTGCCGGAGGCAGTGGCCTTTTTCCGCAGCTCCTCCAGCTCTCCGGCCCGGGTAGCCTCCAGCTTCTTTTTGCCCGCCAGAATGTACATGGTGAGCTCCTTGTAGTACTTGGTATTCAGCTCATACATCTGGTCCAGCATGGCCACGTCCTTCATCAGGGTCACCTGGTGGCCCTCCAGGACCTCCACGATCTGGTTGACGTTGGTCTCCGCCTTGCTGTACTGGGCCTTCATGGCCCGGATGTCGTTTTTCTTCTTCTGGAAGAAGCCGAGGATGCCCCCCTTCTCCTCCTGCTGACCGAAGTTCTGGAGTTCCCCCACCAGTCCGGCCAGAGCGTCGCCCACCTCCCCCAGATCCTTGGTACGGACCTTGCTGAGGGCACTCTCGGAAAAGCCCGCGATGTTCTTCTGGGCGGCCGCGCCGTACTGGAGCACCACGTTGGAGTCCCGGATGTCGATCTTCTGGGCAAAGTCATCCACCATCTTCCGCTCCGGCTCAGAGAGCATAGACTCGTCGAGCTTGACGGCGTTGGCATCCCGGGCGGCCTGATCGGCCTGCTGAACGGCGGTCTCCGAGGCGGTGGGCTCCAGGGTCAGGCCGGGAGCTTCCGGCGCCGCGGCCTGCGCCGCAGCGCCCTCATTGGGGGTCAGGGTCAGTTCCGGCATAAACTCAGTGTTCTCAGACATACAGCTACATCCTTTCCCGGGCCGCCTTCAGGGCGCGCCCCTTGTTTTCCTCGTATTCAGCCGCCCATGGAGAAGGGCTTCTCCTCCTGCAGCCCCTCCTGTTTGAGCAGATTCTCCATCACGGTGATGTCGGTGGAGATGTCCAGCGCCTCATCGGCAAAGAGGGCGTCAAGCTGCTTGTCAAAAGCCGAGACGATGGTGTCCATCATAGTCTCGATCTTGCCCCGGGCCCCGTTGATGTTCGCTCCTGACACCCCGGCCTCGCCCATGCGGTCATACGCATTGAGCAGCTTCAGCGTGGTGGGGAGATAGTAGTTCATAAACTTGCGAATCTGACCCAGTTTTTCAGGGTGGGAGACCACATGGGTGATGATCTTTCGGGTGTCCTCCTCCAGCCGGTCGATCTGGGCGGAGATCTTCTCCCCGGGGATGTTGTCGTTGAGCCGGCGCATTTCGGCCAGCGCCCTGTCCCGCTCGGCGCTCAGGGCGTCCAGCTGGGGATTCCCGGTGGTCTCCGGCTCCACAGGATCCGGCATCTCAAACACCTTGTCCGGAAAGAGCTTTTTCCCCGCCAGAGCCGCGCCGAAGGAGACGGCAATGACGAGGAGAAAGTGGGTAAGCTTGTAAAGCGGAAAGAACAGCGCCCAGACCACCCACACCGCCGCCGCCAGATAGAGCGGGGCGGGAGAGCGTTTGACCACCTTTGCCACGGCACTTCCTCCTGTCCGGGGCCGACACCCCGCAAATCATTTTACCTTCTCCGTTTTCCCCTGTCAAGGAAACCGGGTGGAATTCACACTTCCTTTAAAAGTTTGCGTTTTCTCGTTTGTTCTTATTTTTCTCCGCTCCGGCGTTGACTTTCAGCAGGAAAAAATATATCATAGTGAGAAATACCAACGGAAAGAAGATGGTCCCCATGATGACCCTGGAAGATTTCAAAGCCGCCCGAAAGGTTTTGGACGGTGTGATCGCCCCCACCCACCTGGTCCCCAGCCCTGCTTTTTCCAAGGCGACCGGCAACCACGTCTATCTGAAGCCGGAAAATATGCAGATTACCGGCGCCTACAAGCTCCGCGGCGCCTATTTTAAGATCAGCACCCTCTCCGAGGAACAGAAATCCAAAGGACTCATCACCGCTTCCGCCGGAAACCACGCCCAGGGCGTGGCCTACGCCGCCCAGCATGCCGGGGTGGCCGCCACCATCGTCATGCCCACCACCACTCCGCTGGTAAAGGTCAACAACACCAAGGACTACGGAGCCACCGTCATCCTCCACGGCGAGACCTTCGACGACGCCGCTGCCGAGGCCCAGCGCCTGGTGGAGGAAAAGGGCTACACCTATATCCCCCCCTTCAACGATCTTACCGTGGCCACCGGCCAGGGCACGATCTCCTATGAGATCTTCTCCGATCTGCCCGATGTGGACATCATCCTCATCCCCATCGGCGGCGGCGGACTGGCCGCCGGCGTGTCCACGCTGGCCAAGCTTCTCAATCCCAAGGTGAAGGTCATCGGCGTGGAACCCACCGGGGCGGCCAGCATGTACGCCAGCCGTCAGGCGGGCAAGGTGGTCACTCTCCCCCGGGTGGACACCATCGCCGACGGTGTGGCCGTCAAGACCCCCGGTGATCTGGTCTTCCCCTTCGTTCAGGAAAACGTAGATGAGATCCTCACCATTGACGACAGCGAGCTGGTGGACGCCTTCCTGGACATGATGGAAAAGCACAAGATGATCGTGGAAAACGCCGGCCTCCTCACGGTGGCCGCGCTGAGCCACCTGAAGGCCGAGGGCAAGAACGTGGTGCCTGTCCTCTCCGGCGGCAATATGGACGTCATCACCGTCTCCTCTCTGGTCCAGCACGGACTGATGGGCCGCGGACGGGTGTTCACCTTCTCGGTGATCCTCCCCGACCGCCCCGGCGAGCTGCTGCGGGTGGCCGACATCGTGGCCTGTGAAAACGGCAACATCATCAAGCTGGAGCACAACCAGTTCGTCAACCTCAACCGGCAGGCCGGCGTGGAGCTCAAGGTCACCCTGGAGGCCTTCGGCCACGACCATAAGCACCAGATCATGGCCGCCATGCAGGCGGCGGGCTACGCCGCCCGGGAGATCGACACCACCGGTTTCTGACCTTCTCCAGATAGCCATTGCCGCCGGTCGGGGCACAGGCCCCGGCCAGCGGCTATATCATGCGGAGCCGACGCATCCGATCCGCCGGGGCCGGCTCCGTGGGGCGAGCGAGCTCTGGGGAGACCGGCGGCGACCCATCGGTCATCCGCTTGGTGTATCCTATGTCCGGGGACTCTTCCCGGTCACCGGCTTGGCGCCAACATTTTTCTGCTGCCACGAAAGGACGGTTCTCATGGTCAAGATCGCACCCTCCATTCTCTCTGCCGATTTCTGCAACCTGGAGCGGGACATTCAGAAGGTCTCCTCCGCCGACTGGCTCCATGTGGATGTGATGGACGGCATGTTCGTCCCCAACATCTCCATCGGCGTGCCGGTGGTCCAGTCTATCCGTAAGCACACCGGCATGTTCCTGGACACCCACCTGATGGTGGAGAAGCCCGGCCGGTATGTGGACGCCTTCGCCAAGGCGGGGGCCGACCTCCTGTCCATCCACCTGGAGGCCGACATGCCCCCCGCGCTCCACGCCGCCCTGGACCGGATGGAGGACCTGGGGGTCCAGAAGGGCATCGTCCTGCGCCCCATCACCGCGGCCGAGGCGGTGATCCCCTATCTGCAGCGGGGGATCGATCTGGTATTGGTGATGACGGTGGAGCCCGGCTTCGGCGGGCAGTCCTTCATGGCCGACCAGCTCCCCAAGATCGCCGCCATCCGAACCTATATCGACCGCTACTGCCCTGCCTGCCACCTGGAAGTGGACGGCGGTGTCAACACCCAGACCGCCGGAAGCTGTGTGGCCGCCGGGGCCGACGTGCTGGTGGCCGGCTCCGCCGTCTACGGTGCGGCGGACATCCCCGCCGCCATCGCCGCCCTCCGGGGCTGAGCGGAGGAGACAGACATGGAATACTTTCCCCCCGCTCTCGAAGCACTGGTGGAACAGTTCGCCCGCCTGCCCGGCGTGGGCAAAAAGTCCGCCCAGCGGCTGGCTTTTTTCGTGCTGGGCCTCCCGGACGATGAGGCGCGCGCCTTTGCCGACGCCATTGTCTCCGCCAAAGGCTCCATCGCCCTGTGCCCGGTGTGCCGCAACTTCACAGAGGGAGAGGGGCCCTGCCCCATCTGTGCCAGCTCCAAGCGGGATGAGTCCACCATCTGCGTGGTGGCCGATCCCAAGGATGTGGTGGCGCTGGAGCGCTCCCGGGAATATGCCGGGCGCTACCACGTGCTCCACGGGGTGATCTCCCCCATGAATCATGTGGGCCCCGACGATCTGCACATCAAGGAGCTGCTGGATCGTGTGTCAACCGGAGACATCCGGGAGGTCATCATGGCCACCAACCCCACCACCGAGGGAGAGGCCACCGCCATGTACCTCTCCCGGCTGCTCAAGCCCTTCGGCGTCCGGGTGACCCGGCTGGCCTACGGAGTTCCCGTGGGCGGCCAGCTGGAATTTGCCGACGATGCCACCCTTGGCCGGGCCCTGGAGGGCCGCCGGGAAATGTGAATGAGCCTTCTTTTCTGCCTCCGGACAGGCTTCCCCCCTGTCCGGAGGCTTTTCTTTTGAAAAATAATTGTGAAACTGGAAAATGAAATCGGGTGTCAAACCCGTCTAACGGGCAAAGAGAGGGAGGCGATGACTTTGGAGGAAGCGGAATTCGCTCAACGGGCCGAGGCGCTCCAGCCCCGGCTGTACCGCACCGCCCTGCTGTATCTGGGCGGGGAGGCTCCCGCCGCCGAGTCGGTGGCCGAGACGGTCTACCGGGGATTTCTGAATCGGAAGAAGCTCCGTCAGCCGGAGTTCTTCTCCACCTGGATGACCCGCATTTTGATGAATGTCTGCTGCGACGAGCTGCGACGCCGCAAGCGGGAAACCGCCTGGGAGGACCTGCCGGAGCCCGCCGCCGAGGACTATGACCCGCTCCCCCTGCGTACGGCGGTGGAGCGCCTCCCCGACGAGGTGCGGGCGGTCATCGTCCTGCGGTATTTTACCGGCCTGACCCTGGCCGAGACCGCCGAGAGCCTGGGCATCCCGCCCGGGACGGTCTCCACCCGCCAACGGAAGGGGCTTGCTCTGCTCCGGCTTGATCTGGAAGAGGAGGGATTTTGATGGAACGCAGAGAAGAATACGAAAAGCTGTTGGAAGCATGGAATGAAACCCCGCTTCCTCCCGCCCTGGACAGCTGTGTGGGCCGTGCCCGGAAACGGGCTCACCGCCGCCGCTTGGGCCGGGACTGGGGCGCGGTCCTGGCCTCCCTGGGCGGAGCAGCCGCCGCCTTCGCCCTGGCGGTGAACCTGTCGCTCCCCTTTGCGCTGGCCTGCGGGCGCATCCCAATTCTCAAGGAGATGGCTGCCGCCGTGGCCCTCTCCTCCAGCCTGAAAGCTGCGGTGGAGAACGACTATGTCCAGCCGGTGGGGCAGAGCCAGACGGTCAACGGCCTGACCATGACGGTGGACTACCTTATCCTGGACAAAAAGCAGGTCAACATCTTCTACCACTTTACCGGAGACTTCTCCTCCCTCTCCGGCTCGCCGGAGCTTCGGGATCCGGCCGGGGAGCGCCTCTCCTGCTCCTACTCCGGCGGCGGACTGGCGGAGGCCTCCGGGGAGATCCACCAGGTCTCTGTCTCCTTCGGAGACGGCGGAGAGCTGTCTGAAACGCCCCCGGCACTGCGCTTTCTCTATCGGATCGAGCATCTGGAAAACGGCACGGAACAGGGGCCGGAGCCGGACGTTCCCGTGGAAGAATACGACCCCTGGGAAAAGCCTGCCACGCCCGAGGCGCTGTTCACCTTTTCCTTTGATCTGGAGCTGAACGAGGAATACCGCTCCCAGGGTCTCTCCTACGACCTCAATGAGTGGGTAGAGCTGGACGGGCAGCGCATTCTGCTGAAAACCGTGGAGATCTACCCCACCAACCTGCGGGTGGAGCTGGAGGGCGACCCGGCCAACACCGCCTGGCTCAAGTCCCTGGACTTCTACATTGAGGATGAGACCGGGCGGCGCAACGACCCCATCACCAACGGCATTACCGCCTCCGGCACCACGAACAGCCCCGCCATGAGCGCCTTCTACCAGGAGAGCAGCTTTTTCTGGAACTCCCGCCATCTGAACCTCTACATTACCGGCGGGCAGTGGCTGGACAAAGATCAGCGCTTTGTTACGGTAGATCTGGACACCGGGACCACCAAGGATCCCCTCCCCGAGGGCATTCTGCTGGGCGGCGCCGTCCGCCGGGGAACCAACACGGCGGTGGTCCTCTACGGACGCACCCTCGAGGGTGACTCCGATACCGACCTGCACGCCTATCAGCTGGCGGGCTGGACCTGCTGGGGCCCCGACGGCAGCGAGTGGAGCTTTGACAGCATGCAGAGCTCCGCGGGCGGGATAGATCAGATCGGCGGCGCCACCTTCCAAACTCCGGAGGGCTACTTTGAGGAGACCTGCCTGATGACAGGCTATCCCCACAGTACCCTGACCCTGGAGATGCTTCAGAGCCGAAGGTTCACCCTGGATCAGCCGGTGACGGCGGCGCTGAAATGATCCGCCGCACCTTCAAACTCCCGCTTGACATTTTCCGCAAAATTGATACAATAATCCTGTTCTTGCAAGACCCCGTCCATGCGGGTTTTGAACGGTGTGTTGGCCGGATAAGACGGCAGGCGAAGCGCCTGCGTCTTGTCCGGCCTTTTGATTGGGTTTGCCTTTTTTCGGGAAAACTGATATACTGATTTTCCGGCGTTTTCCTGCCGGCGTTTTTCCGGCCCATTCCGCTGACGAGGTGCTCATATGGATTTTTACAACATCAACGACATCAAAGCCCTGCTGGCCCGGCACGGCTTTCGCTTCTCCCGGTCCATGGGGCAAAACTTTCTCATTGAGAGTTGGGTCCCCCGGGATGTGGTGGAGGCCTCCGGCGCGGGGCCGGGCACCGGCGTACTGGAGATCGGCCCCGGCATCGGCCCCCTCACCGCAAATCTGGCCCGGCGGGCGGACAAGGTGGTGGCAGTGGAGCTGGACCGGTCGCTGCTTCCCATCCTGACGGAGACGCTGGCCGATTGTCCCAACGTCTCCGTCATCTCCGCGGATGTGATGAAGCTGGATCTGGCCGCCCTGGCGGCCGAGCACTTCCATGGCCTCACCCCGCTGGTCTGTGCCAACCTCCCCTACAACATCACCACGCCGGTGCTCACCGCCCTGCTGGAGAGCGGCCTCTTTGCCGCCATCACCGTGCTGGTCCAAAAGGAGGTGGCCCAGCGGATCTGTTCTGCCCCCGGAAAGGGGAACTACGGCGCCTTCTCCATCTTCTGCCAGTACCACGCCGACACCGAGCTGCTTTTCGATGTGCCCAAGGAGTGTTTCCTCCCTGCCCCCAAGGTCACCTCCGCCGTACTGCGCCTGACGCCCCACCCCGCGCCCGCCTGCGTCCACGATGAAGAATTTTTTTTCCGGGTGATCGCCGGGGCCTTCTCCCAGCGGCGGAAAACCCTTTTAAACGCCCTCTCCTCCGCCTTTCCCCTCTCCAAAGAGGAACTGCGGGAGTGCATCGACCGGGCGGGCCTCCCCGCCGACGTGCGGGGGGAGCGGCTGAGTATAGCGGAGTTCGCCCGCCTGTCCGACGAGCTTCAGGCCCGGCTTCCCTAGAAAACAGCCTTTCCGTACCCTGGCGGAAAGGCTGTTTTTTTGTTAAATATTCTTCCGGACCTGCTCCAGCGCGCTCTTTTCCAGCCGTGAGACCTGGGCCTGGGAGATCCCGACCTCAGCGGAGACCTCCATCTGGGTCTTGCCCTGAAAGAACCGCAGGGCCAGGATGCGCTTTTCCCGCTCGGGCAGCTTGTCCACCGCGTCCTTCAGCGCGATGCGGTTGAGCCAGCTCTCGTCGGTGTTGCGGCCATCCTTGACCTGATCCATCACGCACACCGCATCGCCGTTGTCGGAGTAGACCGGCTCGTAGAGGCTCACCGGGTCGGTGATGGCCTCCAGGGCAAAGACCACATCCTCCCGCTTGGCCTCCAGCATCTTGGCGATCTCCTCAATGGTGGGTTCCCGCTGGTTCTGCGCGATGAATTTTTCCTTGGCCTGAAGGACCTTATACGCCGTGTCCCGCATGGAGCGGGACACCCGCATGGCGCTGTTGTCCCGGAGATAACGGCGGATCTCCCCCACGATCATAGGCACTCCGTAAGTGGAAAACCGCACATCCAAATCAATGTTGAAGTTGTCGATGGCCTTGATGAGGCCGATGCACCCCACCTGAAAGAGATCGTCGGCGTTTTCTCCCCGGCGGTCGAATTTCTGAATGACCGACAGCACCAGCCGCAAATTGCCCGCGATGAGCTGCTCCCTGGCGTTCATGTCCCCCCCCTTCGTGCGCCGGAGCAGTTCCATGGTCTCCTCGTTTTTCAGTACCTTCAGTTTGGAGGTGTTGACTCCGCAGATCTCTACTTTCCCCTGCAACTGTGATCCCTCCCGCCTAAAATACTGATTTCAGTATTTCCTCGGCGGGAGCTTTCATACTGGGGCGGGTGTCTCTATATTTTTTATCGTGGGACCCATTTCGATGGATTTTTCCCATGCTCCGCAGAATGTTTCCCAGGAAGCACAGACAGCCCCCGTCCCGCCTTTCCAAAAGGCGGGACGGGGGCTGTTGAATCTTTTCAGCGGTTATCGCAGTGTATAGAGCACCTTGGCCACCTGGCCCCGGGACATAGAAGCTCCGGGACGAAGGGTCCCGTCCTCATAGCCGTTGACCACTCCCTGGCCCACCAGGCTGCGGACGTAGGCCTCCGCCCAGGCCGGCACACTGGCGGAATCGGTAAAGCTGTTCAGCTCTGCCTCCGGATAGCCCCGCATCTGCGTCCGGCCCAGAATGGTCATCGCCTCGGCGCGGTTGATGCTGGACATGGGGTAGGCATAGAGCCCGCCGCGATCCTGACTGCCCTTGACGATGCCTTCGGCATACATGGCTTTTACTGCGGACACTGCCCAGGCCGGGATCTCCTGCGCATCGGCAAAGGGGAGCGACACGCCGGCGTATTTGCTCAGATCCAGCCCCATCCACCGGGCGGCCATAGTGAAGAACTCCGCCCGGGTAATGTTGGCGTCCGGCTGATAATAAAGCGTTGTCCCCTGAGACACGCCCTTGGTGATCCCCTGCTCGTAGAGGTAGTCGGCATAAGAGGCCGCCCAGTGATCCTCCAGATCGGCAAAGATGAGGGTGGCGCCCTCGCCCACCTCCCGGGAGGCGCGGCCCAAGTTGCCGCTGGCGTCCACCGCCGTCACCGTCACCCGGTGCCCGGCCGCGCCGGGCGCGGGCAGATTGGCCGAGAGGGTGCCTGTCTTTTCATTCCAGGTTCCGGTGAGGACCGCTCCGTCATACTGCAGGATGACCGCACCCGCGGTGAGACTGCGGTCGACATTGTCGCTGACTGTGGCGGTGAATTTGGTGCCCGCCACCTTGATGCTCACCGTGGGGGGGGTGAAGTCCTCCAGATCCTCATTGGCACTGGTGAGCTGATCCAGCCAAAGGGTCCCCGTGCGGCTGTTGCCGCCGCCGTAGACCACCCGCAGAGCGGTGAGCCGGACGGCTCCGTCCGTCAGAGGCACCAGGACATGCTTCCAGCCGGTAAAGCTCAGGCCGGTCACCGGCACGATGGACTCGTTCCCGGCGGCGTCGGCCACCACGGCGGTGAGATTGTTCCCGGAGCCGTCGCCGTACACCCACAGTCCCAGATAGCGTTCCCCGGCAGAGATGGCAATGGAGGTATTCAGCTGAGCAGTGCCGCTTTCCCCGGCGTCATACTCCAGACGCAGGCTCTGACGTCCGGTGCGGACCTTGGACAGATCGGCCTCGGTCCCGGCACGAGCCCCCTCCGCGGAGACGAACGCGGAGTTGTCCCCTTCCATATCCTCCAGCAGATAGATATGCCCGGCCACATTGACTGGGATCGTCACCTGCCTGCCTCCGGCAGAGACCGTGAGATTCCCGGACGAACTCTTGCTCCCGGCAGTGAATGTTCCGTCTGCCGTCACAGTTCCCACCGCCTCGTCGCAGGTCCAGGTGTAGCAGGTATCCTGAGAGCGGAGATTCAGATTTTTCCAGATACTGGACGCCGAGAGCGGGACGCTCTCCCCCGGCTCCAGGGAAAGGGCCTGTACCGAGCCTCCGGTGGATTCGTTGGTGATGTTGATCTGGCTGGGCGTGGCCACCACCGTCACATTTGCGCTGCCGGAAACTCCGTTGGCCTGCCCGGTGACGACAGCCGACCCGGCAGAGGCGCCTGCGGTGAAGAGCCCGTCATCGGTCACGCTCCCCGCCCCGGAAGCCGTGTAGGCCACCCCTGAGGCAGCCCCCATGGCGTAATAGGCCGTATCTACGGTCTGGGCCGAAAAGGGCACCTGTGCCCCGGCCAGAGCCAGGGTGTCCCCCGGACTCAGCATCAGGGAGCCCGGCACACCCGTGGCCTTCAGCTCTGTGGTGAGGAACATGGCAGTGGAGTTGGCCCGCTCGGCTCCGTCGGAAGGGCTGTTGACCACCTGCATGGAGTTTTTGTCCGGATAAGTGACGCCGATGGTGGTGGAGCCGCCGCCGTCCAGGCCCACCGCCTCTACACAGCCCAGCTCCTTCAGGCGCTGGGCCACCTGTGCGCAGGTAGCGCCCACGCTGATCCCCTCCTGCTTGCCGTCCAGTGTATAAAAGAGGACGGAACCGTCGGCCTTAATCCCGACGGCGGTGCGGGCGGTCCGCTCGGCACTCAGGGCAGAACCCACCTGGCCGTTCTGCAGCAGGAGGTACATGGCCCCCAGGGCCTCTGTGGCCTCGCCCCAGCGGGGGTCGGCGCTGGTGACGTCAATGGACACCTCATCCCCCGGCTGGAGGGAGCGGAGCATATTCAGCGTCCCCGCGTCATCTTTGGCGTTCATGGTCAAAATAAAGCAGCCTGCCGGGATGGCGTTGGCGCCGGCGGCCTCCACCACCTGATCCACCGTGCAGCGGACCCGCCCGCCGATCCGGAGCTGATCGGACAGCACCAGGTCGTAACCCGAGCCGTTCTCTCCGGCGGGGAGTGTCTCCCCCACATTTTCTGTCACAGGGCGCAGCACCACGTCCACTCCGGGAGCGGTGTTCTGTGTGGTGCTGCCGAAGTCGCCGGTGAGCAGGGTCAGTCCACCGCCGTCGACCGTGCGGACCTGGCGGATCTTATTCACCCCTCCGAACACAGTGACCCGCTCCCCCAGCATAGTGGCGGTGATGGTCAGATTGGGTGTGCCCACAAAAGCGGTGCCGTCGGAGCGGAATCCCACCCCATAGTGGTAAGATGCCGAAGAGCGCAGCACGCCGTCGGTGACCACCAGGCCCAGCGGCTGCCCCGTGGAGAGAACATAGAAGTCGCCGTTGGTGCCTCCCACCACCCGTTTGCCCCGACTTTCCAACTGCCGGGCCATGGTGGAGAGGGTCGCCCGCTGGAGCACGTTGGTGCCGTAGGCTACAGTGGGAGTCACGTTCTCATTGGGTGTATAGGTCACATAGCGCTCCGTGCGCAGATCGGAATATGTATCGCTCCAGAAATACCCCTGAGTGAGCGCGGCCCCCTGAGAGAGGGCCGTGGTCCCCGCGTGGAGGTCGTGCCCCAGGGCATCGGAGGCCAGGGCAGCCTGTCCTATGCTGAGCGACAGCGCCATTGCCGCCGCGGTAATCTGCTTCATCCAGTGCTTCATGCTTCCTCCTATTTTCTCCGTGTCAAAGGGGCGTGCCGGACGTGCGCCCGGTATGTCCTATCATATCACGGCCCGGAGCGGGTGTAAACCGCTCCGGGCCCTCTGGAACAAAATGTTATTTTTCCTTCAGAAGTTTCCCCTCCGCCCGCAGCCGGGGCAGAGTGGTCTGCAAAGTGGCCGCCTCCTGAATGGTGAGCAGATCTCCAATCAGCTGGTTGGAGACCAGAAACCCCTTGGGCGTCAGGTACCACCGCCGGTCCCGCCGGGCCGCCCAGCCCTGGCGCTCATACTCCTCCAGCTTCTGCTCCAGGGGGTCGAAGTTGAGAGAGAACTCCCGGCGATACTCCCACTCCTCAATGCCGCGGGTGGTCCGCAGCCGCAGCATGAGGTATTCGCTGCCCCGCTCCCGCCGGGGAATGAGCTCCGACTCGTCAATGACCGGACCGCCCCCCAGAATACCGGAGACATAGCGGTCCAGATTTCGCACAAAGGAGTAGCGCCGCCCTCCGAAATCGGAGTGCGCACCCGGGCCAAAGCCGACATAGGGCCGCCCCATCCAGTATTTCAGGTTGTGTCTGGATTGAAAACCGGGCTTGGCGAAATTGGAGATCTCGTACTGGACATAGCCCGCCTGGGTCAGGCGATCCACCATCCACAGGTACATGTCGGCCTGGGCGTCGTCATCTGGGAGAACCTCTCCCCGGGTCACCCGGCCGTCCAGAGGCGTGCCCGGCTCCACCTTCAGCCCGTAGCAGGACAGGTGTTCCGGCCGGAGGGCCAGCGCAGCCTCCACGCTCCGGCGCCAGCTCTCCTGATCCTGTCCGGGCAGGCCATAGATCAGATCGAGAGAGAGATTCTTGATCCGGGCTTTCCGGGCCGCGGTCACCGCTCCGGTGACCTCAGAGAAGTTGTGGAGACGGTGGACGGCGGCCAGTTCTCCGTCGCATGCCGACTGCATCCCCAGAGACAGCCGGTTTACCCCGACCCTGCGGAGCGCCCCCAGCAGCGGCGCTCCCGCGCTCTCCGGGTTTGCCTCGCAGGTGATCTCGGCGTCCCGGGTCAGGTCGAAACGGCGGCGCACCTCCCGCAGCAGCGCTGTAAGTCGCTTGGCCCCGAACACCGTGGGCGTGCCTCCGCCGATGTATACCGTGTCCACCTGCCAGCCTCTGGTGAGAGGGGCTGTCTCTTTGATGTGGGCTGCCACAGCCTTCAGATAGTCATCCATGACCGACTCCCGATCCGGCAGAGAGTAAAAATCACAATAATCGCACTTGGCGCGGCAAAATGGGATATGGATGTAGATCCCCAATTTTTCCCCCATTGAAATCACCTCGTTTTCGTGCGCACGGCCCCGCCGCGCACAAAGGCCGTTTCCGGCCGACTGAATGAAAATATTATACTCTTTTTTCGGCCGCTTGGAAAGAGCTTTTCCTTACCGGTACCGGCGAGATGTCATTTTTTTCGTTTTGTGATATAATAAAAATGATATACCTTTACATCCCGTACCCGCTGCCATGGGCAGGAAAGGAGAGAGACACCCTGCGCTACCTCGATTTTACCGTCACGCCTGAGGAGGAGGGCCGCCGGGTGGATGCCATTCTCCGCCATCATGGCCTGTCCACCTCCGCCGTACGCCGCGCCAAGCACCGCCCCCGGGGGCTTCTGGTGGATGGGGAGGACATCTACACCAGCTATCCGGTCCACGCCGGACAGACCGTCTCCATCCTGGCCGACGACAAAGCCCCCTCCGACATCGTCCCCTTTGACGGCCCTGTGGACATCCGCTGGGAGGATGACGACCTGCTGGTGGTGGACAAGCCTGCCGGGCTCACCGTCCATCCCTGCGCCGGAAACTGGGAGGATTCTCTGGGGGCCCGGCTGGTGGCCTATTATCGCCGCATCGGCCTCTCCGCCGGCTTTCATCCGGTCCACCGCCTGGACAAAGGCACCTCCGGCCTGATGGCGGTGGCCAAACACCCCGCCGCTCAGCACGCCCTCACTTCCGCGCTCCACTCGGGAGCGTTTTATCGGGAATATCTGGCAGTGTGCGAGGGGACGCCTGTCCCGCCCTCCGGGGTGATCGACGCCCCCCTGGGCCGGTCGGAGGACTCCTTCCTCCGTCAGGTGGTCCGCCCCGACGGAAAACCGGCCCGCACCCACTACGAGATCCTCCGGCCGGGATCTCCCTTTTCCCTGGTGCGGCTGGTTCTGGACACCGGGCGCACCCATCAGATCCGGGTCCATATGGCCTATCTGGGCCACCCGCTGGCGGGAGATTTTCTCTACGGTACCGAGCGGCCAGAACTCATCTCCCGCCCCGCGCTCCACTCAGCCCGGCTGGCACTGACCCAGCCCTTTACCGGAGAGCGTCTGGTCTTTACTTCCCCGCTTCCCCCGGACATGTCGGAGCTGGCCTGAAGCGCGAACACACCGCAAATCCAAGCTCGAGATATTGAAAGCCTGTGGCGATGGCCGCCACAGGCTTTCAATATCCCGGAAATGGCTTGGAGCTTCAAGTCATTTCGGTATTCCAGCACCCCTCGGGTGGATCTCTCGGTCACGGCAGAAAGCCGCTTTCGTGGATCACGTCTGCTGATAAACTCACCGGGCCCAGGTTGCGGCAGACTCCAACGCTCCGCCAAAGATGCCCCCGCCGGGATATTGCAATATAATGGGCTGCTTTTTCCCATACCTCGGGGGAATCGCTCTGCCCAGGTAAATATCTCTGGAGCTGCGGCAGTGTTTTTCCCCCGACCGCACCCGGAATGTCTGAAATATAGTCGAGGTTCAAACGGTTCCTCAGTGCCTTCAGCAGTTGGTCGGCGTCCTGATTGGGGAAATCCCCGGCATCTGTGTCCTCCAAGGTTTCCAGCCCCTCTCTCCAGCCGGATTTCAAATGAGGGCCACGGCACGATATGCATCCGCACCGCTCCTCGCCGCTCTCTCCGGGCACAGCTCAGGCAAATACCCTTGCCGCGGCGGTGAACACAACGCACAGGACGATCCCGACCCCTGTCGGGATCGCGGCCGCGAGCGCCGTCCATTTCCAGCTTCCCGTCTCCTTTTTAATGGTGAGCAGCGTGGTGGAACAGGGCCAGTGGTTGAGGGAAAACAGCATCATGCTCACTGCGGTGATCCAGGTCCAGCCGTTTTCCACAAACAGGGTCTTCATCTGGGCGAGACTGTCGAGTTCCAGAATACTCCCCTGGGCCATGTACGCCATGATAATAATAGGAACAACGATCTCATTTGCAGGGAAACCCAAAATAAACGCGATGAGAATAACCCCGTCCAGCCCCATCAAACGGGCAAATGGGTCCAGAAATGCGGCGCAGTGGCGGAGGATGCTGGCGTCGCCAATCACAATGTTGGCCATAAGCCAAATCACAAGCCCGGCGGGGGCCGCCACCGAAACGGCGCGCCCGAGCACAAAAAGCGTCCTGTCGAAAATAGAGTGGACAATGACCCTGCCGATCTGCGGCTTCCGATACGGCGGGAGCTCCAGCGTAAAGGAGGACGGGATCCCTTTGAGCAGCGTTTTTGACAGTGCCTTTGTCACCGCAAAAGTCGTCGCCACACCAAGTACGATAATCATTGTCAAAAGCAGCGCAGACAAGAGCGATGTAAGTGCCCCGCCCCCCGTCCCCACAAAAAACATGGTGAGAATGGCGATCAAGGTGGGAAATCTCCCGTTACATGGCACAAAGTTGTTTGTGAGGATCGCCAAAAGCCGCTCCCGCGGGGAGTCGATGATCCGGCAGCCGATGATTCCAGCCGCATTGCAGCCAAATCCCATACACATAGACAGCGCCTGTTTGCCGCACGCACAGCATTTTTTAAACGGCTGATCCAGATTATACGCCACCCGCGGCAGGTATCCCGCATCCTCAAGAAGGGTAAAGAGCGGGAAAAATATGGCCATGGGCGGCAGCATGACGGACACCACCCACGCCAGGACCCGATAGACACCCAGCACCAGCACACCGTGAAGCCATTCCGGCGCATGCAGATAGGTGAAAAGCTCCGTCAGTCTGTCCTGCACCCAAAACAGGCCGTCGGACAGGATCTGAGACGGATAGTTGGCCCCCGTGATCGTGAGCCAGAAGATCAGGGCCAGAAGGGCCAGCATGACGGGATACCCCGTGAGCTTGCTGGTCAGGATGTGATCCAGTCTGCGGTCGGAGGCTGCATATTGGCGGTTTTCAAAGATGATCGCCCCGCGGCAGACCTCCTCCGCACTTTTCACCAGGGAGGAGACGATCCGATCCTTGAACTGGTCTCCGGTTTCAACGCCCTGTCGGGCCAGCTGCGCCTTTGCCTCCGCCAGAGCATCCGAAAGCTCCTGATCCTGCAAAAACGCAGTTCCTAAGTACGCGTTGATCTCGCGGATCAGGGATTCGTCCTGATCCAGCAGCTTTAGACTGAGCCATCTGCTGTTCAGTTTTCCGCCGCACTTTTCCTTGACGACCGGCTCCAGCAGGGCCACAGACGACTCAATGCTCTCCGGGTAGCGAACGCGCAGCGGCGTGCCGCCCCCGCCGTCTGAGACCACATCGTCCAGGGCCTCCATCAGCTGAGACAGGCTTTTCTTCTTGTGCGCGGTGGCCCCAACCACCGGGACCCCCAGCCTTTGAGACAGCAGCGGCAGATCGATTCGGATATTTTTTCGTTTGGCCTCATCCATCAGATTGACGCAGACCACCACACGGTCCGAGATCTCGAGGGTCTGTAAAACCAGATTGAGGTTGCGCTCCAGGCAGGTGGCATCGCACACGACCACTACGGCGTCCGGTGCGCCGAAGCAGATGAAGTTTCGCGCCACCTCCTCCTCCGCGGAATGGGCCATCAGCGAGTATGTCCCCGGGATATCCACCATGACGTAGGACTGCCTCTTTGTGGCGCAGTAGCCCTGCGCGTTGGCAACCGTTTTCCCGGGCCAGTTTCCTGTGTGCTGATTCATTCCGGTCAGGCTGTTGAACACGGTGCTTTTTCCCACATTGGGATTTCCCGCCAACGCGACCACTTGATCCTCCGGAGTCTGCTTTTGAATCACCAGGCCGGAATCCACCGCTTTGATCCCGACAGAACTGTTTGTCAGCCCCATTCCGTCACCCCGCTTATGACGCGTGAATTAAAATGTTGCCGCAGTCCTCCGAGCGGATGGCGATGACTGCTCCCCGAATCAGAAATGCGGACGGATCGCCGCCGGGGCTTCTTCCCAGGCACTCCACCTCCGTATTTTCAATCAGACCGATATCCAGCAGCCTGCGCCGCATGCTCCCAGTGGAGCGCAGCGCGGCAACAACGGCGTGTTGACCTGGTTTTATATCATTCAGACAAATATGCTGACTCATAACATAAGCACCTTTCGAATAGTTTTAGGTGAAGGAAACTTCCCGTCATCATACTATTCCATACGGAAAAAAAGGTGAGCGCTATGAAGGAGACCGATGGGTTTTACACCCTGAAGGGCTACTCCCTTCAGGAGAAGGGAGAGATGACAAATGCCATGGAGGACTACCTGGAGATGATCTCCCGCCTCTCGCTGGAGGGCAGGCGGATCCGGGTGAACGACCTTTCAAAAATGCTGCACGTCAAATCCCCTTCCGTGACCAAAATGGTGCAGCACCTGGCCCAGGCCGGATATTTACAGACTGAGAAATACGGGGATATCTCCCTGACGGAGAAAGGCCGCACGGCCGGCAGCTATCTGCTCCATCGGCACGATGTGCTCCAGCGGTTTCTGTGTTTCCTGAATCACACGGAAAATGAACTGGAACAGGTTGAGAAGATCGAGCATTTTTTAAATGAAAACACCATAAAAAATTTGGAGCTGCTCATCCGGCAGCTCCAAAAAAATAATTTTTCGCGCTAAAAACCACAGCCGCTTTCCCCGTTCCCGGCTCACACCGGCTCAGTCAAAGGTAAGATACCGCTCCAGGGTCTCAACAAAGGCGGTCAGCCCTTCCTCATCCTTGTGGCTAAAACGGTCCGGTATCGGGCTGTCGAGATCCAGCACCGCCACCACTGCTCCGTTTTTACGGATGGGTACCACGATCTCCGCGTTAGAAGCGCAGTCGCAGGCGATATGCCCAGGAAAACGATGGACGTCCGCCACCCGCTGCACCTGATTTTCCCGCACCGCCGCGCCACACACACCACGGCCCACCGCGATCCGAATGCAGGCGGGCTTTCCTTGAAAGGGCCCCAGTACAAGCGCCCCGCCCCGCATGAAATAGAAACCGGCCCAGTTGATGTCCGGCAGGGCCTCCCATAGCAGCGCCGAGGCGTTGGCCAGCAGCGGAACATAAAAAGGCTCCTCCTCGCAAAGGGCGCGCAGCTGCTCGGTCAGCAGTTTGTAATCTGTCATAGGTTCCTCCCTCTTCAATCCCCGGACTGCGGGAGCCGCCCCTGCTCCCCTTGGGAAAGGCGGTCCCTCAGCTCCAGGATCTTCTGCTCAATCCGGCGTATGGTACGGACCAGTTCTTCCTCCCCCCTGCCGGTGGGATCCTCTATGCCCCAGTCCTCCCGGAACCGGCAGGGAACGTCCGGACACTCCACATTGCAGCCCATCGTGACCGCCGCATCCACCTGCGGCAGCGCAGACAACAGCTTTGGCTTCTGGGTCTCCTCCATATCGATCCCGTAGAGCTGCTTCATCACCCGCACCGCGTCCGGATCGATCCCGGCCTTGACAACCGTCCCGGCAGACCAGCTTTCAAACACATCCCGTGCGTAATACCTGCCCAGCGCCTCAGCGATCTGACTGCGGCAGGCGTTATGGACGCAGAGAAACGCCACCCTGGGTTTTCTCATGCCTTCTCCCGGGCCTTCCGAAGAAGCCGCGCCGCCTCATCCTTTTTCAGCACCTTGCCGTAAGAGACCACTTTGCCGTCCACCACCAGCGCAGGAGTACTCATCACGCCGTATGCGGCGATTTGAGAAAAATCCGTCACATGCTCAACTTCCTCCGCGATCTCCAGCTCCGCCATCGCCTCCTTCACCGCCGCTTCCAGCGCATTACACTTGGCGCAGCCGGAACCCAGGACCCGAATGCCGCTCTCCGAGGGCTGAGTCATTTTTTCCCGGGCGATCTTCCCGCAGCAGCAGGCCCCCGGCTTTTCCGCTTTCTTGATTGGAAACAGTCTCATGGCTTTTCCTCCTTAAATGAGCAAAAATTGAACCGCATTGAACAGGTAGCCCACCAGGATGATGCCGGCGGTGCAGATACCGATAAAAAGGCCCAGGAGTTTCGGTTTGACCGCCTTGCGCAGCATAATGATAGACGGCAGAGACAATGTGGTGACCGCCATCATGAAGGACAGGATGGTACCCAGCTGTGCGCCTTTGTAGAGCAGCGCCTCCGCCACCGGTATGGTACCAAAGATATCCGCATACATGGGGACACCGATCAGCGTAGCCAGAATGACTCCGAAGGGATTCCGGCTGCCCAGCACGGCCTCGATCCAGCTTTCCGGGATCCAGTTGTGAATGACTGCCCCAATGCCCACCCCCACCAGAAGGTAGGTCAGCACCTTTCGAAACGTGGAACTCACCTGATCCCGGGCATACTCCAGCCGCTCTCTGCGGGTCAGATCAGGCGAGTCGATCTCCACCGCACCGGCGCTGCGGATAAAATCCTCCACATAGGGCTCCATATGCAGCCTCTCGATGAGCGTTCCGCCCGCCACCGCCACCACAAGTCCTACCGCCACGTAGACCAGCGCCACCCGGGTGCCGAAAATGCTCATGAGTAAAACCAGACTTCCCAGATCCACCATGGGGGACGAGATCAAAAACGAAAACGTCACCCCCAGCGGCAGCCCCGCACTGGTGAAGCCGATAAACAGCGGGATCGAGGAGCAGGAGCAGAAGGGGGTCACCGTTCCCAGCAGCGCCGCCATACCGTTGGCCCACACCCCGTGAAATCGCCCCATGATCTTTTTACTCCGCTCCGGCGGGAAATAGCTTTGAATATAAGAGATCAAAAAGATCAGGCAGCACAGCAGAATGGTAATTTTCAGCACGTCGTAGAGGAAAAATTGTACGCTGCCGCCCAGCCGGCCGGTGACGTCCAGCCCAAGGAAGGTCAGCAGTTGGCCTACCAGCGCGTTGAGCCATTTCATCCCCAGCACCTGGTTTTGGATCAAATCCCAGAGCACAGACATCCGTCCCCCTCTTCTCCCTGTTCACAGGAGAGTCCCTCAAAAAAATGCTTCAGTTCCCCCAGCGTCTCCCCGTTGAGGGAGTAATGGCTCCACCGCCCCTCCCTCCGAACTTCCACCAATCCGCACTCACACAGGATCTTCATGTGGTGGGAGAGGGTCGGCTGAGTGATCTCAAACCGCTCCAGCAGTTTGCAGGCACACTTCTCCCCGCCGGACAGCATCTGTATGATCTGCAGGCGGTTGCTGTCTCCCAGCGCCCGACAGAGCAGCGCCACATCCATGGAACTCATTGATATCCCTCACATTCACAATAGTCTATGTAATAATATATGCATTACATTGATGATTGTCAATCTTTTTTCCAAAATTCGTAATGCCGCAAGCGGGCAGGCCCCCGCTCAACGCCTCCTGCAAAAAAGAGGAACGCCCCATTCCAGGAATGAGACGTTCCTTTTCCGCATCCTTTGCTACTTCCACAGTGCCGCCGCCAGCGGCAGCAGCACACAGCCGCAGAGCAGCGCAGCCCAGTCCCGGCGGCGCAGCCGGGACCGGGCAAACTCCGACCGCTCCGCCCCGCTGGAAAAACCCTTGGACTCCATGGCGACCGACAGCTCCTCCGACCAGCGCACCGCCTTGACCAACAGGGGCTTTAAAAGCGCGGGG
Source organism: Pseudoflavonifractor sp. Marseille-P3106 (assembly GCA_900169975.1). GTDB lineage: Bacteria > Bacillota > Clostridia > Oscillospirales > Oscillospiraceae > Vermiculatibacterium. The sequence continues at coordinate 31,196 of LT827126.1, read as the reverse complement.
GACATGGGAGCCACCCGAATGCCCCGGGCCCGGAAGGCCGCTTTCGTGCGGCGGTATTCCCGGGCGGCCTGGGGAAAGATGCCCCAGGCCGCCAGAAGGCCGTAGGCGAACACCTGGGGCAGTCGGAACCGCCGCTGAAAGGAGCGCACCATGTCCACCCGGTCGGTGGTGAGGGCAAAGAGAAGGCCCAGGCCCGCATAGGCCAGCACCCGGCTGGACAGGGTGAGGCCGTTCCAGAGCGCGCTGTCCCCAATGTGCAGGGTCTCTGCCCGGAAGGGCAGCGCTCCGTCGGCGGAAAAGCGGTAACCGGTAAAAAACATGCCCGCCGCCGTCAGCAGGACCGGCAGGAGCAGGAGCCCCATCGTTTTTCCCCGCACCCGGGAGATCAGCATCCAGCCCACCGCCAGAAAGAAGGCCGCCAGATTCCACACCGGGTCGTGCCGGGCGGCCAGCACAAAGGTAGCGCACAGCAGGGAGACAAACTTACAGGCCGGATCCAGCGTACGCATGCAGCGCTCCCTCCCTCAGTTCCCAAATTTCGTCGGCATAGTCCTCCGCCAGCTGCCGGTCGTGGGTGGAGAACACCAGCGCCACGCCGTGTTCCCGGGCCTGCCTGCACAAAGCGTCCATGATGGCCCGGGTGTTGTTCCGGTCCTGGGCGTAGGTGGGCTCGTCGCAGATCAGGGCCTTGCAGGGATACGCCATCAGCGCCGCCACCCCCAGCCGCCGCTGCTGGCCCTGGCTGAGCAGGTAGGGGGAGATGTCCCGATAGCGCCAAAGGCCGATCTTCCGCAGAATGGCCTCGCTCTGCTCCCCCGCGCGGGGATCCCCGCGCAGTCCCACGGTGATCTCCTCCCGAACGGTGTCGCTGACGAACTGATCCTGCGGATTTTGGGTGACAAAGCCCACTTTGCCCAGGTCGGCCCGGCGCAGACGCCGCAGCTCCCGCCCTTCCAAGAGCGCCTGGCCCTTGTAGGGATAAAGGCCGGAAAGGGCCCCGAACAGACTGCTCTTTCCGCAGCCGCTCTCCCCCACCACCGCATAAATGCACCCGGCGCGGAAGGCTGCGTTCACCCCTTTTAAAATGGCGTTCTGCCCGTGGGAGAGGGTCAGCCCCCGCAGCTCCAGGACCACCTCCCCCGGCTCGGCCGGGGCGAGCGCCGGGGCATAGGAACGGCCGGGGACGATGACGCCCAGCGCCTCCAGCGTCTCGGGGGTCAGGCCGGCGGGTTCCATCCGCTCCGGCCTCAAAAGGCCGCCCTCCATGACCCGCACGGTGTCGGCCACCGCCAGCCAGTTGTCCAGCCGGTGATCCACCGCCAGGATCCCCATCCCCCGCTCCCGGTGGAGCTGACGCAGCTTGGCGGCGATGGCCCGGGCGGAGGCGTCGTCGATGTTGGCAAAGGGCTCGTCCAACAGGAGCCACCGTGGCTCCAATGCCGTCAGGCAGGCCAGCATCACCTTCTGCCGCTCCCCCCCGGACAGGCTCAGCAGGGCCCGCTCCTTCAGATGCGGAATCCCACAGAACTCCAGTGCCTCATCCAGACGGGCTTCGATCTTCTCCGGCGGCGTGCGGATGTTTTCCAGGCAGAACACCAGCTCGTTCTTCACGGTGTCCATGCAGAACTGGAGCTCTGGGTTTTGAAACATCATCCCCACCCGCCTGCACCGCTCCGGCGGTGCCAGCGCCCCCGGCTCCTCCCCGTCCACGGTCACCCGCCCCCGCCGCACCACGCCGGCGCTGTGAGGATAGGCCCCGGCGGCGAGATAGAGCAGGGTGGATTTCCCGCAGCCCGAGGCCCCGGTGAGCACCGTGATCTCCTCCGCGTCAAACTCCGCCGTCAGGCCCGGGAGCACGGCCCGGCGGTCTGCGAAATAAGAAAACTCCAGATCTTCAAACCGGATGCTCATGAGAAATAGGCGTTGGTAAACTCGCCGTCCCGGCGCCGGGAGATCACCCCCGCCTCCACCAGGAAATCGGCCATTCGATCCCAGCGCTGAGGGGCGATCCGTCCCCAGCGGCCCTGATCGTCCAGCAAAATGGGAGCCAGGTGCTTCTGGCTGCGGGTCAGCAGTGCGTCGGAGGCATCGGCAGGCAGGAGATCCCGCACCTCCAGGACGGTGCCCTCCGGGTCGCAGGCCACCTCCCGATAGGCCCGGTCCAGCACGGACAGGAAGGTCCGCACCGCCGCGGGCCGCTCCCGGAGCACCTGATGGGTGGCAGCCATGGCCGGGGCGCAGAAATCGAAGATGGGATCCACATCCCCCAGATTGAAATAGTTGATCTCCTTCCCCGCCTCCAGCAGGACTTGATTTTCCCAATTTTCGTAGACCCACGTGGCGTCGGCCACCGACCCCAGAGTGGCGGTGATGTCGCCCACATCCAGGTTGACCAGTTGAATTTTATCGTAATCGCCGCCGTCCTTCTCCACCACCCGGCGGATGGCGGCGTGGAACCAGGCGGGGGTCCAGTGGGTCAGGCGCTTGCCCTCCAGCTCCCGGGGGCGGGTGATGCCCGCCTCCTTCAGAGAGACGATGCCCGAATCACACTTCTGGGTCATCACCGCCACGCCGGTGAGCCCGATCCCCCGTTCCAGACACTCCAGCATGGCGATCTCCGGACCGCACACAAAGTCGGCCCCGTGGAGCTCCATGGAGCCGTGGACCTCTCCGTCGATCTCCACATCCAATCCCGCCGCCCGGAACCAGCCCCGCTTCTGCGCCAGCAGATAGCCGGTGTGATTGGTGTTGGGGAACCAGTCCAGAACAACCTTCAAATGTTCCATATTATGAGTCCTCCTCATCGTAGATGGTCCCGATCCGGGCGGTGGCTCCAATGGCATAGCTCTTTACTGCACCGGTGCGGGCCAGGGCGTCGCCCACCAGTTTGCAGAGCACCCCGGAGAAGAGCACCGCGCTGAGAAAGCGCACGGCCAGCTGGGCCGCCAGGAGGGCGGGAGAGAGCAGATAGTAACTGAGGTAGTAGAGCTCATAGCAGAAGATGAACACCGCGGAGAAAATCCCCGCCAGGGACATGGAGCCCAGATCCCACTTTTTGTAACGGAACAGGGCGAAGGCAAGCTCGGCTCCCAGTCCCTGGATGACGCCGGTAAGCACCACGGTCAGGCCCCCGGCGTTGCCCATGAGCAGCTCCACCGCGGCGGCCAGCACCTCGGTAATGAGGGCCACGCCGGGTTTGCGGATGAGATAGGCGGCCAGAGTGGCGGCCATGAACCACACTCCGTAGATGAGCTCAAAGGCGAAGTTGGACAGTCCCAGCGGGGTCAGTGCGGTGGACAGCACCAGGCCGCCCTGAAACACCGCCAGATACACCGCCGAGAACACCACCCCCAGAATGGCCATCAGGATGACGTCCTTGAGTTCCCATTGCTTCTTTGTTTTCACGCTTGTTTTCCTCCTTGCAAAAAATAAAAGCCGCACAGCCTTCGCTGAGCGACTTTTATGCGCAAAAACAAATCCGCGCGACTCTCCCTACGATGGCATTACCCAACAGGTTCCATGGGTCATGGGCGGTATCAGCCCAAATCTCAGCCGGTTGCCCCGGCCCCCCCAGATTCAATTGTGCGGTCTTTCAAACATTATTTATACCACACTTCGTGCTTTCTCGCAAGAATTTTTTCCTCAACGCCGGTACTGCTTCCGGCCGATCCGATAGAGGTCGTTCCCCTGGGCGTCGATGGCTACGGTGAGGGGCAGATCCTCCACCACCATCTTTTTCACCGACTCACAGCCCAGCTCATCGAAGGCCACCACCTCCGCCGAGCGGATACACCTGGCAATGAGGGCCCCCGCCCCCCCCACTGCGGCAAAGTAGGCCGCGCCGTTGCGGACGATGGCCTCCGCCACTGCCGGGCTCCGCTCTCCCTTGCCGATCATGGCCGCCAGCCCCAAGTCCAGCAGCCGGGGGGCAAAGGCGTCCATCCGGCCGGAGGTGGTGGGACCGCAGGCTCCCACCGCCATTCCCTGCTGTCCGGGGGTGGGTCCGGCGTAATAGATCACCGCGTCCCGCAGCGGGATCGGCAGGGACTCGCCCCGGTCCAGCAGCTCAAAAAATCGCTTGTGGGCGGCGTCCCGGGCCGTGTAGATCACCCCGGAGAGGAGCACCCGGTCTCCGGCCCGCAGGGTTCCCATCGCCTGGCGGAGGCCGCCGCTCTCCAGGCGCTTCACCTCGCCGCTCATCTGCGCTCCAAAGGAAGGGGCTGGGGGGCCTTGGGTCCGGTCAGCTTTCCCAGGCTCTCCCGCAGGGCCTTCAGTTCCGCATCCCGGGCCGCCAGCTCGGCCGGACGGCCCTTCAGCGTCCGAGCCGCCTGCTCCAGCTCTCCGGACACCTGTTCCACCGACGCGTTCAAATCGGCACGCAGGCCGTCATAGGCCTTTTGGAGCTGATCGAACCAGCTCTCCAGCTCCGCCTTGGTCTGCTTGACCTTGGCCTTGGCCTCCGCCTCGATGGCCTGGGCCCGGCTGTGGGCCTCCAGCTCGATCCCGGCGGTGCGGTCCTTCAGCCCGGCGTAAGCCGCGGCGGCAGGGGTGAGCTTCCGGATCTCCCCATTGAGCGCCTCCACCTGCCCCGCCAGCTCAGCGCGCTGAGCGCTCTCCCGGGCAAGGGTCTCAGACCGGGCGGCCAGATCGGCCGCCAGCCGGCGGTTCTCCTCCTCCAGAGCGGTCAGCTTCTCCTCCCGCTCCGCCGCCTGCGCCTCGGCGCCGGCCCGGGCCTGCCGGGCCTCCTCCAGCTCCCGCTGAAGGGCGGAGAGCTTCTCAGCGTGGTCCCTGGCGCTGGTCTCCAGATAGGCCAGCACATCCTGCTTTTGGAATCCGCCGAACGCCGCCGTGCGGAACTGCAACTCTGTCTCACTCATGGAGGTTCCTCCCTGATTCCAGATTATGATATGGTATCATATCACATTTTTCGACGCCTGGCAACGAAAGAAAATCCCGCCCCCTCAAACGGGAGACGGGATTTGAGGCTGTCGAAAAAGTGGCTTCGCCACTTTTCCGAGCAGGATGCAGCCCGTCGCGCGCACGCATGGTCGCCTTTGGCGGACCATGCGCACACTTACAGGCCGAAATGTGTTTTCTGCCACGTACACGCCGCGGCAGAAAACGGATCCCACCGCTTTCGCGCCTGCGGGCGCGAAACTCTGCGAGGCTTTTTCGACAGGCTGAAATCCCGCCCCCCAAAACGGGAGGCGGGATTTCCAGGCAGGCTCAGTGGGCCTGATAGACCGCCTTCATGCCCTTGTAGGTCATGTAGCAGTCCAGCTTTCCGGTGGTCTCAAAGGGAGAGTGCATGCTCAGCACAGGCACGCCCGCGTCCAGTGTGTCGATGTCCCGCTCGGCCATATAGACCGCCACGGTACCGCCGCCGCCGGCGTCCACCGCGCCCAGCTCGGACATCTGCCAGATCACTCCGGCGTCGTCCAGGGTGCGGCGGACAAAGCCAACCACCTCGGCGGAAGCGTCGGACGCGCCCGACTTGCCCCGCGCACCGGTGTATTTGCAGAAGCCCATGCCGTAGTTCACCCGGGCGGCGTTGTACTTGTCGTAGACCGAAGCGAAGTTGGGATCGTAAGCTGCCGTCACGTCGGAAGAGAGACAGAAGGAGTGCTCGTAGCAGACCTTCAGCGCCACCCGCTGGGCGTCGCAGAGATCGCTCATAAAGGTGTCGAAGGCCGCGGACTTCATGCCGGACACACCCTCAGAGCCGATCTCCTCCTTGTCCGCCAGCATGCACACCGCAGTGTGGGCGGGGCGCTCGGTCTCCAGCAGGGCCGCCAGGGAGGCATAGGCGCACACCCGGTCGTCCTGGCCGTAGGCCCCGATGAGGGAGCGGTCAAAGCCGATGTCGCTGGCCCGGAAGGCGGGCACGGCCTCCAGCTCGGCGGAGATAAAGTCGGCCTCCACCAGGCCGTACTTCTGATTGAGGATATCCAGAATGGCCAGCTTCACCCGATCCGAGCCGTCGTCATCCTTGAAGGGACGGGAGCCCACCAGAATATTCAGGCTCTCGCCGGGGATGGCCTCTCCCAGGGGCTTCTTGGACTGCTCGGCCCCCAGGTGGGGAAGCAGGTCGTCTACGGTGAACAGGGGATCTCCCGGGCAGGTGCCGATGGCCACCTTCACGGTGGAGCCGTCCTTCTTCACGATGACGCCGTGGAGCTCCAGAGGGATGGTCACCCACTGATACTTCCGAATTCCGCCGTAGTAGTGGGTCTTGAGGAAGGCCATCTCACTGTCCTCATAGAGAGGCTCGGGCTTCAGATCCAGGCGTGGGGAGTCGATGTGGGCCGCGCCGATGGACACGCCGTCGGCCAGGGGCTTGTCTCCAATGACGGCCAGCATGATGGCCTTGCCCCGGTTCACCCGGTAGAACTTGTCGCCGGGGTTGGCGGACATGCCCCGGGTGAAGGGCACAAATCCCTTGGCCTGGGCCAGCCGCACCACCTCGTCCACCGCCTCCCGCTCGGTCTTGGCGGCATCCAGGAACTTCTTATAGTCCTCACAGTAGGACTGCATGGCCGCCTCGTCCTCGGGGGTGAGCCGGTCGTAGCCGTTCTTTCGATCGTCCAGCAGAGCCTCCTGGCGGAGCTGGGCAGGGGTCTTTTCCTTTTCTTCCATGACAATTACCTCCTTGTCAATTTCACTGTCTCCAAAATAGCATGCAATTATGAACATTTCTACTGCGGAAGGAAAATTCTCCGACCCGGGCTGTCACAGGAGCTGCTCAAAGAGCGCCTTTGCCCGGGAGGCAAAGGTCTCCGGGGTGTCCATTTCGGTGTTTTCCAGCACATAGTCGCTGTGGCTGCGGAAAAATTCATTGGAGGGCTGGGCCCGGACCCGGCGAAGGGCATAGGCCTCGTCAATCCCGTCCCGGGCCATAATACGCTTGACCCGCAGCGGCTCCGGGGCCAGCACAGACACCACCGCGTCACACTTTTCCCCCGCACCGCTTTCCACAAGGGCAATGGCATCGATGGCGGCGGCGGGCCGCCCTTCCCGCCGGGCCAGCTCGATCCGCCGGTCCAGCTCAGCCATGATGTAGGGGTGGGTAAGCTCATTGAGCTCTCCCAGCCGGTCCGGATAGACCGCTCCGGCCAGCTTCCGCCGGTCTATTTTGCCCTGTTCGGCCAAAATATCCGTCCCGAAGGCAGACACCAGGGCCTCTTTCATGCCTTCGTTCTCCAAAAGCAGTCCGTGATACACGGCGTCGGCGTCCAGCACCTCGGCTCCCAAAGCCCGCAGGGCGTTCAGCGCCGTGGTCTTTCCCGCCCCCGTGGGGCCGGTAATGCCAAAAATCTTCACTCGTTCAGCTCCTTCGGCGGCCATAGGTATCCCGCGGAAAAGGCCCCAGCCAGCAGGACGAGCCCCATCAGCTCCATCCCCAGGAAGGTGGCCTGGCCAAAGTAGTTGGGCCGGGTCTCGAACAGCGGGGCAAGCCGGGCGGTATAGATCACAAAGATGTTGAACATCTGGCTGAAGCCCGCCAGCGCCGCGCTCCGCGCCTCACTGCTCACAAAGAGGAACTGCCACAGGTAGACCGCCGCCTCGGCCGCCACCACCCAGTGGGTCAGCGCCAGGGAGGGCAGATACCCCAGCGCCTTGGCCCGGCACTTCCGCCCCGCCTGATACCAGAAGAACAGCTCGGCCAGCGGCAGGCCGTACCAAACGAGGCCGCTCAGCAGGGGGATCTCGCTCCAGACCAGAATGGAGGCGTTGAAGAGCCAGCCCACCGCCGGAGGCGCCAGGGACAGCAGCAGCAGCTTCCAGACGCTCTTTCTCACACCGCTGCCTCCTTACCTGCTGTTTTCAGCGCTTTTCGAATGGCAGCCGCCAGGATCAGATTCACCACGGGGAAAAAGCAGAGGATCCCCCACAGTACCGTTTTCCCCGGGGACGTCCTTTGAACCGCCGCGCTCCGCAGGACGCCGTGGAGCAGAAAGAGAGACTGTGCGGTCCAGAACAGGCCGATGACCCAGGCGGCCAGCAGGATGACCGGGTCCAGCATCCAGGCCACCAGTGCCACGTGGAACACCAAATGGCACATGGGCCAGAGCGCCGCCACCGCCAGAGGATAAAGAGGAACCATCCAAAACGGCCCCTCAAATACCTGCTGAAGGGCTAGAGATGCCGCCGCATATCCCCCAATCAACAATATTTGCAGCGGCAGGCCCAGAGCCAGTCCGTCGGCCAGAAGCCGGGCCGCTTTGTCCGACGTTCCGCCTTTCTTTCGGCCCAGCGGGCACAGGTGGGCCTTCCCCACGACATAGAGCGCGAACAGGTTTCCGACAAGGGCCAGAACCCCCGCCCCCACCCACGTACTCAGGCGGGGCGTTCCACCTGCCGTCTCCACCAACGCCGCCAGAACCAGGGCCGCTGCGTAGACCACCGCCGTCAAATAGAGAACGCCCGTCACGATCAGTCCTACGGGGTGGGTCAGACTGATCTTCCCCTTCCAGTCAAGCCCCGCCAGCGCAAGAAGGGTCAGGGCCCCCAGCAGGGCGGCCATCAGGTGTTGGCGGCCACCGCCGCCTCGATGGCGTCTTCGCTCTCCTGCATGGCCTTCAGGGTCTTTTCCAGCAGGGCGTCCAGTTCCCAGCCCAGCAGTTCGGCCCCCTGGGCGATGGTGTCCCGGGAGCAGCCGGCGGCAAATTTCCGGTCCTTGAACTTCTTTTTCAAGCTCTTGAGCTCCATATCCCTGGTGGACTTGGAGGGCCGCATCAGCGCCGCGGCGCCGATGAGCCCGGTGAGCTCGTCGCAGGCGAAGAGCACCTTCTCCATCTCCGCCTCGGGCCTGGCGTCAGTGCCCGTCATGCCCCAGCCGTGACAGGCCACGGCGTGGATGAACTCCGGGGTGCATCCGGCGTCCCCCAGCAGCTCCGCCGCCTTGACGCAGTGCTCCTCGGGCCACTGCTCAAAGTCCACATCATGGAGCAGCCCGACCAGAGCCCAGAACTCCGCCTCATCGGCGCGGCCCAGGTCCCCCGCCATCCACTCCATCACCGCGCTGACCGTCAGCCCGTGGCGGAGATGGAAGGGGTCGGAATTGTAAGTTTTCAACAGTTTCAGGGCCTCATCCCGGCTGAGACCCGCCGTCAGTACGGACATGCATGCCACTCCCATTCTCTATTTTTTAGGGTCCGCCCCTCTTCGAAGCCGGTTGCCCGTTTCCTCAGCTCAAAAGGTCAATCGCATCTCATGCCAGACTGCGCCCCCGTGCTCCGAGGGAGACAGTCCCTCGTCCACAAAACCGAAGCCGCCGTAATAAGACACCAGCGCCTCTTTGCAGGTCAGAACCAGCCCCTTGCGCCCCTGCGCCCGGGCGTCCGAAATGGCCCGGCGCAGCAGTAGTCCGGCCAGGCCCCGCCGCCGGAACTCCGGCAGGGTGTTGACGCCAAAGATCATCTGCCACGCTCCGCTTTCCCGGTGGAGCGTGGCCCGGGCGTACATCTCATCGGTGAGGTGGGGCTCATCGGTGACCATTCCGTTGACAAAGCTGACCAGGCGCCCCTCTTCCTCCAGCAGCCAGAAGTGGCCGGGATAACAGGCCAGCCGCTCCCGGAACTCCGCCCGGGTGGCCGCCTCCGCCGGCGGAAAGCAGCGCGCCTCCACCTCGCTCACCCGGTCCAGGTCCTCCAGTGTGGCTGTTCTGATCTGCACTTGACTCACCCCAGTTCGATAATGTGGAATCCGGCCGCCTTGTTCAGGCGGTTGGTCACCGCCAACCCGATGCCGCTGTCGTCGGGGGACTGGGCCCAGATGTCGGTCACCGGCAAATGGTCAAAGGCCCGCAGGGCGTCGAAAATGCGCCGGGCCTGCTCCGCCTGATCGGCCGCCGGGCCGATGGTCTCCACCGGATGGCCCCGGAAATACCCCCGGTACTCGTCAAAACAGATGACGCCGCTGGCCTCCCCCATCCGGGCTGCGATGTAGCCCGCCGTCTCGTCCGGATCCCCCTTCACCACGGTGACAGGGGCCTTGGGGGCGTAGTGGCGGTACTTCATGCCGGGGGCTTTGGGGTGTTCTCCGGGGGCCATGAGGCGGCGGACAGCCTCATCCACCGCCACCTCCCCCAGGGCGTCCTCCAGCTCCTCCAATGTCACCCCGCCGGGGCGGAGAAGCCGGGGCGGGGTCACGGTGAGGTCGACGATGGGGGACTCCACCCCCACCGCGCAGGGGCCCGCGTCCACGATGGCCTGAATCTTTCCATCCATATCCTCCAGCATGGCCGCCGCCGTGGTGGGGCTGGGGCGGCCGGAGGTGTTGCCCGAGGGGGCGGCCACCGGCACGTCGGCCAGGGCGATGATCTCCCGGGTAACGGCGCAGTCGGGACAGCGCATCCCCACCGTGTCCAGCCCCGCGGTGGCGGCGCCCGGGACGATGGCCTTCCGCTTCAGGATCATGGTCAGCGGCCCCGGCCAGAAGCGGTCGGCCAGCGTTTTGGCCTGGGGCGGGATATCCTCGCAGAAGCGCTCCAGCCAGTCGGCGGAGGGGATGTGCAGGATGAGGGGATTGTCCTGGGGGCGGCCCTTGGCCGTAAAAATCCGCCCCACCGCCGCCGGGTCCAGCCCGTTGGCCCCCAGGCCGTAAACGGTCTCTGTGGGAATGCCCAGCAGCCCGCCGCACCGGATCACCCGGGCCGCGTCGGAGGCGTCGGCCGGGGTCAGACGCTTGGTTTCCATGGTTGTCACCTGATCTCTCTTATTCGTAGATACCCACCGGCGTCCCCGCCAGCTCGATGGTGGTCTTGGGGTCAAACCCGGCCCGCTGGAGATAGGCCTTCACCGCCATGATGCCGTACTTGGGGTTGATCTTCTCATCCTCCAGCTCCAGCTCCACAAAGCCGCGCTCCCCTTCCTGCCCGGAGGCCAGCAGCCAGCCGTCGTCCTCCAGCACCTCGTCCAGGCCACGCCGCAGCGCCGCCAGGTCCATCTCTCCGGGCAGTTCCGGAAAATCAATGCGCAGTTCCATCGTTCTTCTGTCTCCCTTTTCATTGTTTCGTTTCATTCGCCGTTCCGGAAGGAAGGTTTCCCTCACTGGGTCTCCCGCTCCAGCCGCTCGGCCTGGTCGGCCGTGATGAGCGCGTCCAGGATCTCATCCAGGTCGCCGTTCATCACCGCGTCCAGCTTGTAGAGGGTCAATCCCACCCGGTGGTCGGTGAGCCTCCCCTGGGGAAAGTTGTAGGTCCGCACCCGCTCGTTGCGCATCCCGGAGCCCACCTGGCTCCGGCGCTGGGCCGCGTGGGCGCCCTCCACCCGCTCCCGCTCCTGCTCGTAGAGCCGGGAGGCCAGGATGCGCATGGCCTTCTCCCGATTCTGGAACTGGCTGCGCTCCTGCTGGCACTCCACCACCATGCCGCTGGGCTTGTGGATGAGCCGGACGGCGGAGGAGGTCTTGTTGATGTGCTGCCCCCCCGCGCCGGAGGAGCGGAACACCTGCATCTCGATGTCGGCGGGATCCAGCTTGACATCCACCTCTTCCATCTCGGGCAGCACCGCCACCGTGGCGGTGGAGGTGTGGACCCGCCCGCCGGACTCGGTCTCGGGCACCCGCTGGACCCGGTGGACGCCGCTTTCAAATTTCAGCCGGGAGAAGGCCCCATCCCCCTGGATGGTAAAGCAGATCTCCTTGATCCCGCCAAGCTCGGTCTCGCTGACGCTGTCCACCTCTACGCTCCAGCGCCTGGCCTCCGCGTACATGGCGTACATCCGGTAGAGCGAGGCGGCAAAGAGGGCGGCCTCCTCCCCCCCCACCCCTGCCCGGATCTCCACGATGACGTTTTTGCCGTCGTTGGGGTCCCGGGGGAGCAGCAGGATCTTCAGCTTATCCTCCAGCGCGGGCAGCGCCTCCCTGGCGGCGGCATACTCCTCCCGGGCTATCTCCCCCAGCTCCGGGTCGGAGAGCAGGCTCTCCGCCTCGGCCAGCTCGGCCCGGGCTTTTTCGCAGTCCCGGTAGGCCTCCATCAGCGGGGCCAGCTCGGCCCGCTCCTTGTTGAGCCTGGCCGCCAGGGCGGGGTCGCCGTAGGTGGCGGGGTCGGCCAGCCGGGCCTCCACCTCCTGATAGCGCTGTTCAATGGTTTTCAGCTTATCCAGCATAATATCCCCTTTTATCGGTCAAAAACGAAAGATTTCACCAGGGCCAGCGGCTCCCGGAAGAACATCTGCACGGCGGAGGGCTTGTGGGACACAGGCGCCGCCAGTGTGCCCGCCAGAGTCCCGCCTCCGGCGCGCTCCCACAGCATCTCGATCCGCTGTAAATGAAATCCACTGGACACCGCCGCCACGGTGCCGTCCGTGGAATACCCCTTGCCGGCCAACAGGTCCAGGGTGTAGTTCACGTTCTGCCAGGTGTTGCGGGAGGCATCCTCCATCAAGATCGTCTCCCCGTCCACTCCGTGGGCGGTGAGGTAGTCGTACATACACTGGGCCTCGGACTGGCGCTCGTCGTCTCCCTTGCCTCCGGTGACCACCACAGTGACGCCCGGGTGGCCGTCCAGATACTCCAATGCCGTATCAAGCCGATCCCGCAGCAGCACGGACGGCCCCCACGATTCCACCTTGCAGCCGAAGATCACCAGGATCTCCGGCGTTTTGCTCATCCGTGTCCTGCCGTGAACAACGATACCGGTCTCCACAGCGGCAAAAAAGAGGATCGCCGCAGCCAGCAGAAGCAGCAGCGCGCCGCGCAGGCCGCGGTGCCTGCCGGAATAGCCGCTCCGGCCGTCCCACATTTTCATCCCCTCGCCTCCTCCAGCTCGGCGGCCAATGCTTCCCATCGGGTGTAGAGGTGGGCGATCTCCTCCTCCAGCGCCTTCTGCTCCTCGCAGACCTTTTGCAGCTCCAGATAGTTGGAGGCGACCTCCTCGGCCCGCTGGGCCAGCTCGTACTGCCGCTCTTCGGCCCGGGCCACCGCCCGCTCGGCGGCGTTGACCTGCTTCTCCAGCTCCTTGGTCCCGCCGCTGCGCCGGGGCTTTTCCTTTTTGGGCTCCTCCCTCGCCGGAGGCGGCGTGCCCTTGGCAAAGGCCTTCTGGCGGTCCTTCCAGGCCAGATATTCCTGATAGGTCCCCCGAAAATCGCTGATCTTCTGATTTTCCAGCATCCATACCCGCCCGGCAAACTGGTTGATAAAATACCGGTCATGGGAGACAAAGAGCAGATTCCCCTCGTACCGGGACACCGCCCCCTCGATCCAGTCCCGGCTGTCCACATCCAGGTGGTTGGTGGGCTCGTCCAAAATCAACAGGTTGATCTGCTGGGACATGAGCATGCACAGCTTCAGGCGGCTGCGCTCCCCGCCGGAGAGGGTGGACACCTCTTTCAAGACGTCCTCTCCCCGAAAGTTGAAGGCGGCCAGCCTGTCCCGGGCTTCCTGGGGCGTGCAGTTGAGCTCCCAGAGAAGAGTGTCCACCAAATTGCGCTCCGGGTGGTCGAAGGTCACCATCTGGGGCAGATAGCCCACCCGCACCGTGGGGCCGAAGCGGAGCTTCCCCTCGGTGGGCTCCAGCTCCCCCAGCAGGAGCTTGACGAAGGTGGACTTGCCCGTGCCGTTGTCCCCCAGCAGGGCGATACGCTCTCCCCCCGTCACCTCCAGATCGACCCCCGAAAAGAGGGTGCGCCCGTCGAAGGCCATCCCCAGGTCCTTGGTCACCAGCACCTCATCCCCCCGGAACTCCCGCTCCCCAAAGCCCACGGAGAGCTTGCGCTCCTTGGTCGGCCGGTCGGTGGTCTGGAGCCGGCCGATGCGTTTTTCCATGGAGAAGGCCCGCTTGTAGAGCTTGTCGTTGCCCAGGAAGGCCCACAGGCGCAGCTTTTCGGCGGCGGCCTGGAGCTGCTCCACCTTGGCCTGTTCCTTTTCGTACTGCTTCAGCTTCTCCTGGAAGCGGCGCTCCTTCTCCTCCACATAAAAGCTGTAATTGCCGGAATAAAATTCCGCCCTGCCGTCCTGAATCTCCACACACCGGGTGACCACCCGGTCCAGGAACCACCGGTCGTGGGAGATGGCCAGGACCGTTCCCTTGTAGTGGGAGAGATAGTCCTCCAGCCATTCGGTGGCATGGAGGTCCAGGTGGTTGGTGGGCTCGTCCAGCAGCAGGATCTCGGTGTCCCGGAGGATGAGGCGGGCCAGGTTGACCCGGGTCTTTTCCCCGCCGGAAAGCGCGCTGAACATTTGCCGACGCATGGCCGGAGAGAGTTCCAGGCCGTTGCAGACCTTGTTGAGATTGATCTCCCGGTCGTACCCGCCCCCGGACTCGAAGGCGGCGCTCAGGGCATCGTAACGCCTCAGGGCCGCTGCGTCGGCGTGCTCCATATCCTCGGCCAGCCGGGTCAATTCTTCTTCCATCGCCCGCAGATGGTCGAAGGCGGTGCCCAGCACGTCCTCCACCGTATACTCCGGCGGATAGACGGGGATCTGGGAAATCAGCCCCACCCCCTTGCCGGGGGCGACGCGGGCCTCGCCCTCGTCGGGCTCCAGTTCCCCCGTCAGGATCCGGAAGAGGGTGGTCTTTCCGGCGCCGTTGCGGCCCAGCAAGCCCACCCGCTCTCCCTGGTCCACCTGAAAGGTGAGCCCATCCAGTATTTTCTTACCGACCTCAAACTCCTTGCTGAGGCCGGAGACAGATATGTCGATCATAGTGTCCTCTCGATGACGCGAAACGTGAAAAGTCCCTGCCCGGAGAAACCCCTTTTCACTGCTCTTTTGTGATTTCCTTCAAATAGCCGGTGATGCTCTCAAAAGCCATCCCTCTCGACGCCTTGACCAGCACGGTGGTGCCGGGGCGCAGCAGTCCCGCCAGGACGGGGAGAGCCTCCTCCTTGGTGGCGCAGTAGTGACACTCGGGCACATCCGAGGCCGCCGCGGCGTCATAGATGCCCCGGGCCAGCTCTCCCACCGCCACCAGGCAGTCCACATGGCTGCGGCCCAGGAATTCGCCCACGCCGGCGTGGAGCGCCGAGGCCAAAGGCCCCAGCTCGAACATGTCCCCCAGCACCGCCACCTTGTAATCCCCGGTATAGCCGTCCAGCACCTCGATGGCCGCCCGCATGGACTGGGGGTTGGCGTTGTAGGCGTCGTCCAGAATGGTGATGTTTTCCCCCCGGTTCAAAATGTTCATCCGCATCTTGGTGGGGGCGAAATTCCGCACTCCGGCGGCGATCTCCTCCAGGGTCATGCCGAAGCGCTCTCCCACGGCGGCGGCCATGAGGGTGGGATAGATCATATGCTCCCCCAGGGCGGGGATATCCATTCGGCAGAATCCCCTGGGGGTGTCCACCCGGCAGCTCACCTGGCTCCGCCAGTCGCTCTCCAGATCGCTGGCCCGGTAGTTCAGCCCCGCCCCCGATCCACAGAACACCGCGTCCCCCGGGGTCTTGCCCCGGAGAGTGGCCAGCAGGGGGTCGTCGCCGTTGAGCACGGCACAGGCCCCCTGCTTGGCGTGGTGGAAGATCTCGCACTTGGCCTCGAAGATCTTCTCCCGGCTGCCGAAGTTTTCGATATGGGAGTCTCCGATATTGGTGATGAGCACCACGTCGGGCTGGGCGATGCCGGAGAGATAGTCCAGCTCTCCGGCATGGTTCATCCCCAGCTCCAGCACTGCAATCTGGTGCTTTTTCTCCAGCCGCAGCAGGGTCAGGGGCAGGCCGATGTCGTTATTCTTGTTTCCCTCGGTCTTGAGGACCTGAAACTTCTCGCTGAGAACGGCGGCCACCATGTCTTTGGTGGTGGTCTTTCCCACGCTGCCGGTGATGGCCACCACGGGGATGTCGAACCGCGCCTTGTACCACACCGCCAGGTCCCGGAGGGCCCGGTGGGTGGAGTCCACTTTGATATAAAATTTGCCGGGCAGATAGCTCTCCCGCTCCCGCTGAGTCAGGCAGCCCGCGGCCCCCGCCTCCAGGGCGGCGTTGATATAGGCGTGGCCGTCGAACCGCTCCCCGTTGAGGGGCAGAAAGAGGGCGCCGGGGCTGATGGTCCGGCTGTCGGTCTCCACCCGGGTAACGGCGGCCTCCAGATCAGAAAAATCCCCCAGCAGGCGGCCGTGGACCGCCTCCAGAATTTCCCGAATGGTCAGAGCTTCCATGGGTGAACGGCCTCCTTCAGGGTTTTCGCCGCTGGCGCAGCGAAGAGTCGATGATGCGCTGACAGAGCGTGGGGTAATCGATCCCAACCGCCGCCGCCTCCTGGGGCATGAGGCTGGTGGGCGTCATGCCCGGAAGCGTGTTGATCTCCAGGAACCAGAACGTCCCCTCGCCGTCCAGGATGAAGTCGGCCCGGGAGTAGACCGTCAGGCCCAGCGCCTCGTACACCGCTTCGGCCCGGCGGGCCACGTCTGCGGCCTGCTCCGGGGTGATGGGGGCGGGGCAGACTTCCTCTGCCGCGCCGGGCTGATATTTGTTCTCATAATCGTAGAAACCCGTTTTGGGGATGATCTCGATGGCAGGCAGAGCCTTTCCGTCCAGTACGCCCACCTGGATCTCCCGGCCGGAGACATACCGCTCCAGCACGCACCGGCCGCCGAAGCGCAGGCCGTCGGTGAGGGCTTCGTGGAGTTCCTTCCTGTCGTGGGCAATGGACACACCGATGGAGGAGCCGGAGTCCACCGGCTTGACCACACAGGGCACCGGTGTCTTGCTGGTGAGCCGGTCCACGTCCTTTTCGGTGTACTCAGCGCAGCTCCACGCGGGAGTGTCCACCCGCTCGGCCACCAGGCGCTTGGTCATGTCCTTATCCATGGCGATGGCGCTGCCCAGGTAGCCCGAGCCGGTATAGGGAATATCCAGCAGGTCGAAGGCGGCCTGGATCCGGCCGTCCTCCCCGCACTGGCCGTGGAGGGCCAGGAACACGATGTCCGCGCCCTGGCACAGCTCCAGCACTCCGGGGCCGAAGTCGCCCTTCCCTTCCCAGCGGCGGCTGGCCCGCACCGCGGAGAGATCAGGGGCGGTCCGGTCCACCTGCCGCCAGCTTTCCGGAACCGGAGCGGCGTAGAGTTCCTCCCCGGTCAGCCCGGGATAATCCTCCAGCCCGAAGAACAGATCCACCAGGGCCGCCTGATGGCCCAAGCTCCGAAGGGCCTCCGCGATCTTGGTCCCGGAGGAGCGGGACACGTTGCGTTCCGGCGACAGGCCGCCGGCCAATACGACGATTTTCAAGGGACAGACCTCCCAAATTTAGCTGCAATCTATCAACATCTCTATGCCCGGCGGTCTTTTCACAGCACTCAGCCGCCGGTTTTTCGCTTTTTTCCCGGGATGACGGGAAGCAAAACGCTCCTTTTCTCCCGAAAAGCGCACAGCTTGACGATATATTGTAGCACAATCATTCGGGAATGACAAGGTTTGCCGGGAAAGGAACCCCTAATCCACGGCAATTTTGTTCCAATTTCTTCCCTCGGGCCGACTCAGGACCGCCGGACACACATCCGGATGATCTTGACCAGCTCATACCAGAGTACGGACCCGGCTGCCAGTGCCAGCGCAGTGAGCGCCTGCCCGCCGGTGAGGGGGGCCAGCTTCAGATAGACCGACAGGGGCGTATAGAGGATCAGGCCCAGCAGCGCCAGCGTCCCCAGGTTGACGGCCCACATGACCCCGTCCTTCGCCAGCCGGGCGATGGAGCGCACGGCGAGATCCCGGTCTGAGCTGTTGACCTGTACCAGAAACAGATTGGCCAGCATGATGACGGCCAGCCCCACGGCCCGGGCCGTGGGAGCGTTGTCCGCCTTCCCCGCCAGGGTGATAAAGTACGCTCCAAAGGAGGCCGCAAACACCGTCAGACCCTGGAGCACGCTCTTGCCCAGCAGCCCCGCCGTAAGCAGCTTCTCCTGCGGATTCCTGGGGCGGCGGGCCATAATGTCCCGCTCGGCAGGCTGACGCTCCAGGACGATGGAGCAGGTGGGGTCGATGAGCACCTCCAGCAGCACCACATGGAGGGGCAGAAGAAAGAGCGCGGTGGGGGCAATGCCAAGGAAGGGTGCCAGCAGAGAGGACAGGGCGATGGGGATGTGGATGGTGAACACATAGCCCACCGCCTTGCGGATGTTGTCGTAGATCCGCCGCCCGTCCCGGACGGTCTCCACAATGGTGGTGAAGTTGTCATCCATCAGAATGAGATCGGCGGCCTCCCGGGAAACCTCGCTGCCACGCTTGCCCATGGCGATGCCGATGTCCGCGTATTTGAGGGCGGGCGCGTCGTTGACGCCGTCGCCGGTCATGGCCACGATCTCTCCGTTCTCCTTGAACGCCTTCACAATGCGCATCTTGTGCTCCGGGATCACCCGGGAGAAGATGGAGACGGTCTGAACCGCTTTTCGCAGCTCCTCGTCGGTCATCGCCTCCAATGCCTCGCCGGTGATCATGTGGCCGCTGCCGGGGATGCCGATTTTCTTTGCAATGGCGGACGCGGTGACGCCGTTGTCGCCGGTGATCATGACCACCCGGATCCCCGCCCGGTTACAGACGGCGATGTCGTCCTTCACGCTCTCCCGGGGTGGATCGGCAAGGCCCACCAGCCCCAGCAGCGTCAGGCGGCAGTCGGTGAGGGCGGCCGGGATGGCCGCCTCACTTTCAGGCCGGGCGGCGGCGACGGCAATGACCCGCAGGCCTCCGGAGGACAGGGCGTTGACCTGTGTCTCGGCGGCGGCGCGTTCCGCGTCCGTCAGCTCACAGATGGTCAAAATGCGCTCGGGACTGCCCTTGGCGGCAATCACCAGTCCGTCGCCCTTCCGCCAGACGTGGCCCATCATTTTCAGCTCATTGGTGAAGGCGTATTCTGTCACAAACTTGTTTTCAAACAGGCTCTCCCGGGTGATCCCGTGTTCTTCACAGCAGCGGAGCATAGCTTTTTCCATGGGGTCGTAGGCCTCGGTCTCGCAGCCCAGGCCCATGGTCTCCACCAGATCCCGTTCTGTGCCGGACGCCGTCCAGAGCTCCTGCACCGTCATCTGGTTCATTGTGATGGTACCCGTCTTATCCACACAGAGCACCGAGACCGCCCCCAGCGTCTCCACGCTGGGCAGCCGGCGCACCAGAGAGTTCTTCCGGGCCAGACGCCAGGCCCCCATGGACAGGAACACGGTCAAAATCACCGGGAATTCCTCCGGGATCATGGCCATGGCCAATGTCACGCCGGAGAGCACGCTCTCAATCAGCCGGTCGGCAAACCGATGGTCGGGAAGGTTCCTCCAGGTAAAGGCCCCCACCAGGACAAACAGCACCCCGGCAATGACCGCGCAGGTCCGGACCAGCTTCCCCGTCTGCCTTTGCAGAGGGGTGTCCTCCCGAGGAGCCGAGGCCACCCCAAGGCCGATCTTGCCGTACTCGGTGGCCGCGCCGATCCGGTCTACCTCCACCAGCGCCGTCCCCTGGGTCACCAGGGTCCCGGCGTAGCAATAATCCCTGCGCCAGTAATCCTTCTGTTCTTGGACAGTATCCGCGGGCACCTTCCACACTCCCTCGGCCTCGCCGGTGAGGGAGGACTCATCCACGCACAGATCGGCACAGCGCAGCACCACGCCGTCCGCCGGGACTTTGATCCCCTCACAGATCATCATGAGATCCCCCGGCACCAAGTCGGCGCTGGCGATCTCCTGCTCCGTTCCATCCCGGAGAACCGTAACACGGGGGGCCGACAGGTCCTTGAGGGCATTGAGGGTCTGGTCGGTCTTCCATTCCTGGACCACGTCGATGGTGATGATGCCCACCACGAAAACGAGCATGATGGCCCCGTCCCTCGGCTCCCCGAGGACAAAATAAATGGCAGCGGCAAGAAGGAGCAAAAGGAACATGGGCTCACGGAGAACATGAAGAATTTTTTTCAAAAAATTCTCCTTCTTCTGTGGAGTCAGTTCATTTTTCCCGTACTGCTGCTGCCGCTGTCTGGCTTCGGCCGTGGTGAGGCCGGTTCGCTGGGTGGTTTCCGTCATAAAAGAATCCTCCGTTTCCTGCCGCAGATGGCGGCAGTGTCTTGATTTCTCCTATGGCACTCCAGTGAGGGTTCACCGCTCCGCAAGGGTAAAAAAAGACACCTGCGGAACATACCACTGTCCCGCAGGTGCCTCAAACACACTCTGCTGCCGCTCGCTGGGCGGCCCGGCCCCACGCCCTTCCGGGCATCGCCTGCTCAGTTTGTACTGGTGATCTCGCATCCCGCTTTGGGAATGTAATGCAGTGCAAAGAGATTGCCCCATATTATATGTGCCGCCGGGAAAACTGTCAACACATTTTAAACGGGGAAGCCGTCGAAGCCGTCCCCCGCGCAAAAAATTCTTGCGTCCCAACGCAGATTGAACTATAATAATGATATATAAAATCATTCGTTATAGCGTCCCGGAAAAGGCAAACCCGCCTCGGGTTGCGAATCCCGGACATGGAGGTAACGAAAATGGTGAAAGCGATCGTGGGCGCCAACTGGGGCGACGAGGGAAAGGGTAAGATCACCGATCTGCTGGCGGAGAAGTCCGACGTAGTCATCCGCTTTCAGGGCGGGGCCAACGCGGGACATACCATCATCTGCGATTACGGCAGATTTGCCCTGCACCAGCTCCCCTCCGGCGTGTTCTACCCCCACACCACCAACATCATCGGCACCGGTGTGGCACTGGACATCCCCAAATTCCTCTCCGAGCTCAAGCAGTTGGAGGACGGCGGCGTCCCCGTCCCCCATGTGATCGTGGACCGGCGGACCCAGGTGCTGATGCCCTATCACGTCCTGCAGGACACCTATGAGGAGGAGCGGCTGGCCGGCAAGGCGTTCGGCTCCACCAAATCGGGCATCGCCCCCTTCTACTCGGACAAGTATGCCAAGATCGGCATCCAGATCGCCGACCTCTTTGACGAAGCCCGGCTCATGGAGCGGCTGGAGCATGTGTGTGAGCTGAAAAATGTGCTGTGGGTCCACCTCTACCACAAGGATCCTCTGGAGCCCAAGGCCATCTTCGATCAGCTCATGGGCTATCGGGAGTCCATCGCCCCCTTTGTGGGCGACACCGTCACCTTTGTCCACCAGGCTCTCAAGGCAGGCAAGACCGTCCTGCTGGAGGGTCAACTGGGCTCTATGAAGGACCCGGATCTGGGCATCTATCCCTTCACCACCTCCTCCCACACTCTGGCCGGCTTCGGCTGCGTGGGCGGCGGCGTGCCTCCCACGGCCTTCCAGGACGTGGTATGCGTGTCCAAGGCCTACTCCTCCTCTGTGGGCGCGGGCGCTTTTGTCTCCGAGCTGTTCGGCCCTGAGGCCGACGAGCTGCGCCGCCGGGGCGGCGACAAGGGCGAGTTCGGCGCCACCACCGGCCGTCCCCGCCGGGTGGGCTGGTACGACGCCGTGGCCAGCCGTTACGGCGCGATGGTTCAGGGCGCCACCGAGATCGCCCTCACCGCCATCGACTGCCTGGGCTACCTGGATGAGATCAAGGTCTGTGTGGGCTATGAGGTGGACGGCCAGATCCTCCGGGACTTCCCCGTCTCCGCCCAGCTGGACCGGGCCAAGCCGGTATATACCACCCTCCCCGGCTGGAAGAGCGATGTTCGGGGCGTCACCGAGTTCGGCAAGCTGCCCCGGGAGGCCCAGGACTATGTGAAGTTCCTCGAAAAGGAGCTGGAGGTTCCCATCAAGATCGTCTCCACCGGCCCCAAGCGCCACGAGATCATCGACCTGCACTGATCCATCCCCCGCGCCGCCGCAACGTGATTGCGGCGGCGCGGTTTTTTCACAAATATTCGTGCGGCCCATCCTTTTTATTTACATTTTCCCCTCTCTCCTTTATAATAATGAAGCATATGCGTACAGACGAGTTCCGTCTGATAAACCAACCATAAGGAAGTGCGTTTCATGAACCGGACCATCGGAACCGTATCCCGGGGTGTCCGCGCCCCCATTATCCGCGAGGGAGACGACCTCGCCGCCATCGTCACCCAGTCCGTCCTGGATGCCGCCCGGGAGGGCGGCTACGAGCTTCGCGACCGGGATATCGTCGCCATGACCGAGGCCATCGTAGCCCGGGCTCAGGGCAACTATGCCACCGTGGACGACATTGCCGCCGACGTCCGCGCCAAGCTGGGCGGCGGCACCGTGGGCGTGCTCTTTCCCATCTTGAGCCGCAACCGCTTTGCCGTGTGCCTCAAGGGCATTGCCAAGGGCTGCGGGAAGGTGGTTCTGGTCCTGTCCTATCCCTCCGACGAGGTTGGCAACCACCTCATCTCCCTGGACGATCTGGATGCCAAGGGCGTGAACCCATACACCGACGTACTCACCTTGGAGCGCTACCGCGCCCTGTTCGGCTATGAGAAGCACCCTTTCACCGGCGTGGACTATGTGGAATACTACGAAAATCTGATCCGGGAGAGCGGGGCCGAGGTGGAAATCCTTTTCGCCAACGACCCCCGGGCCGTCCTCCCCTACACCAAGGATGTGCTCACCTGCGACATCCACTCCCGCGCCCGCTCCAAGCGGCTGCTGAAGGCCGCCGGGGCCGAGCGCGTCCTGGGTCTGGACGACATTCTCACCGCGCCGGTGAACGGCAGCGGCTGCAATGAGTCTTACGGACTGCTGGGCTCCAACAAGGCCACCGAGGAGAAGGTAAAACTCTTCCCCCGGAACCCCAAGGCCCTGGTGGAGAAGATCCAGTCCCGGTTCCTGGAGGAGACCGGGAAGCATGTGGAGGTCATGGTCTACGGCGACGGAGCCTTCAAGGACCCGGTGGGCAAGATCTGGGAGCTGGCAGACCCGGTGGTCTCCCCCGCCTACACCGCCGGGCTGGAGGGCACCCCCAACGAACTCAAGCTCAAGTATCTGGCCGACAACGACTTTGCCGACCTCTCCGGAGCCGACCTCCGGGACGCCATTTCCGGGGCCATCCGCAAGAAGGACGGGGACCTGAAGGGCCAGATGGCCTCCGAGGGCACCACCCCACGCCGCCTCACCGACCTCATCGGTTCCCTGTGCGACCTGACCTCCGGTTCCGGCGACAAAGGAACCCCCATCGTCCACATCCAGGGCTACTTCGACAACTACACCACGGAGTGAGACAAAGATGAAGCAACAGCGGAACTACCCCATTGTCACCATCACCAAGAAGGGCCAGCGCGCCCTGGAAAGCGGCCACCCCTGGGTCTACGAGGGCGAGGTTCTCTCCTGCCCCGCCGGCGCGGAAAACGGCTGCATCGTGGACGTGCTGGGAGAAAAGGGAAACTGGCTGGGCGCGGGGCTTTTGAGCCTTTGCTCCCTCATCCGGGTGCGGCTCCTCTCCCGCAACGCCAACGACGTCTTTGACGACGCCTTCTGGCTGCGCCGGTTCCGCTACGCCTGGGCCTACCGGAAGAGCGTGCTGCGCCCCGAAGAGCTGACCTGCTGCCGGGCAGTCTTTGGCGAGGCGGATTCTCTGCCGGGACTCACGGTGGACCGCTTTGGGGATGTGCTGGTGGTTCAGACCCTCTCCTTCGGCATGGAACAGCGCAAGGCCCGGCTCTTCCCCCTGCTGGTGCAGGCCCTCCGGGAAGACGGGCAAAAGATTCGCTGCCTCTACGAGCGCAACGATGAGACGCTCCGGGACAAGGAGGGTCTGGCCCAGGGCAAGGGCTTCTTCCCCCTCTCCGGGGAAGCGCTTCCCGCCGAAACCGTTACCCAGATCGTGGAAAACGGCGTCACCTACCGGGTGGACTTTGAAAACGGACAAAAGACCGGCTTTTTCCTGGACCAAAAGTACAACCGTCAGGCGGTGGCCCGGTTGGCCCGGGGCAAGCGGGTGCTGGACTGCTTCACCCACACCGGCTCCTTCGCTCTCAACGCCGCCTTGGGCGGCGCAGAGCACGTCACCGCCGTAGATGTGTCGGAAGCCGCGGTGGAAATGGCCCGTCAAAATTCCGTTCTCAACGGGCTGGACAGCCGGATGACCTGCATGGCTGCCGACGTCTTCGACCTGCTCCCCCGGCTGGCCGCGGAAAAATGCCGGGACTACGACTTCATCATCCTGGACCCGCCCGCCTTCACCAAGTCCCGCCGCACTGCCGATCAGGCGGCCCGTGGCTACAAGGAGATCAACTACCGGGCCATGAAGCTGCTCCCCCGGGGCGGCTACCTGGCCACCTGTTCCTGTTCCCACTTCATGGAGGATCACCGCTTTGTTGGTGTGGTGGCCGCCGCCCGGGATGCCGGCGTACAGCTGCGGCAGATCGAGGCCCGGCAGCAGGCCCCCGACCACCCCATTCTCTGGGGTGTCCCCGAGACCGGCTATTTAAAATTCTATCTGTTTCAGGTGGTCTGACCAAAAACAGGGCACATCCCAATACAGTGGGATGTGCCCTGTTTCATCGAATTAGTATGACCTTTACTCCTCCACCGGAATGAGGATCGGCTCCTTGCCCAGGAACTCAGCCAGCGTCTGTGTCAGTCGCCGGTGGTCCTGAAGATGGGGCAGGCCGGAAATAGTGATGATCCCCCGGTATTCCCCCTTCACCACGATGGGGAAAGCTCCTCCCTTGAAGGCGTAGTGCTCCTCGTCGTTCTGCCAAACCTCCCGGGCTCCGAAAAGTTCCCGCTCCACGCCCGCCGTCAGGGAACAATGGTGGGTCCGGTTCACGGTGGCACATTTGCGGCCCATCCAGCCGTTATTGTCCTCACCGGTCCCGGGCAGGAATGCCTGGTAGACGATAAGGTCATCCAGAACGATCCGAATGGCGATGGGTTTGGACTCTGTCTGCCCGTCTCTCCAAAGGCGCTCCCCCAACGTGTGAGCATCCTCCAGATCGAATTTTTCAAACACAAATGTCCGCTCCGCCCGCTTCAGGGCCTCCAAGGTCTCTTTTGTGTACACATCGTTCGCTCCCTATTTTTTTAATTTGTCCGATGTTTTCTTTATCATAGCACAGTCAAACAGGGAGCGCAAGAACAATACAACAGCGGGGCAGAACACCGGTCCTCCCAGTTGTTCCCCCCGCTGCTTCCCTGTTCAAAATGCCTTGCGTGCCTCTTCCGCAGCCCGGACCATCTCTTCATAAGTGGCAGGCCGATGCTTCCGGCTGTTGATCTGCGCCTGGATAAAACCGGGAAGGCTGTTGAAATAGGCCTCCGCTCTGGGGTCGTCTCCCAGCGGCGCGTATTGATCGCTGTAAGTTTCCATATTCATTTTTCCCTCATAAAAAAGGCTTGAGCTGCTCCACGCCCGCTTCCTCCGCGGAGAGCAGCCGCTGCGCCAGATCCTTGGCCGGACCGCCGCCGTGGTAATCGTGGATGTGCTGTAAGGTCTTGCTGATACCCATGTTGTTTCCCTGGATGGTCATTTCCGCTATTTTAGAAGCGGAGTGATCCATCAGCAGCTTTCCTGCCGACAGCACCTCGGTGGATGCCCGGGCCACCGGACCCACACCGCCAGCCTCTTTCCCCCGTTCTTCCAGAAGCCGCCCTGCCTCCTGTTCCAAATTTTGATAGGTTCCCAGCTGCTCCCGCAGCGTCTTTTTCAGCTTCTCGTCCTCCACATAGTCCAGTACCGTCCTGATCCCCTCGCAGCCCATGTCGGCGGACTTGTAAATATATTGCAGAAGTTCTTCTTCCTCTTCCATGTGTTGATACACTCCTTTTTCTCCGGACAATTCCGCTCTCAGTATCCCCCGGCGGGCAATTCACTATGCCCCATGAAAAAATTGTTAAAAAATCCGACGCCCCGGTCAAACCGGAGACGTCGGATCTTCAAGAGCAACTCAGTCCCGTCCTAAAAGGAGATCCCCGTTCTCGGGGTGTTCGCCAAACCACCGGACGGCATAAGAACAGGTAGGCCTGATCTGCACGCCATCCGCGCGGAGCTGCTCCGTGGCGGCCCGCAGCAGCTGCCCGGCCACCCCCTGGCCCCGCAGGGAATCGTCTACAAAGGTGTGGTCGATGGTGGCAACACCGTCCATCGTGGGAAAGGTCACCTCGGCAATCAGCTTTCCGCTCTCGTCCAAGGCAAAGATCCGCTCTTTTTCATGTTGAAATTCCATGCGTATCACCTCAAAATAAATTAGAATTCTCTTTGGAGGGCTATTCGCCCCGGATCAGGGAAAGGACCACGCCCAGAACAAAGCCTGCCAGGGCAGGCAAAACCCACCCCAGGCCCATTTGGGTCAGAGGAATGGGCAGTTTCACCCCCAGCGCCCCCGCCACACTGGCTACGCCGGTAAAGAGGACGGTCATGGGGTAGGTCAGCCGCAGACTCCCCACCCAGCGGTGGGTCAGGCCCAGGACGATGAGCACAATGGCCACCGGGTAGATGGCCCCCAGCACGGGCACGGAGACCGAAAGGATGGCGTTGAGCCCCGCGATGGAAATAAGGAAGCTGGCCGCGGCAAAGACCACCGCCCAGGCCCGATAGTTCAGGCGGGGGAACTGGGTGGAAAAATACTCGCTGCAGCAGCTGATGAGGCCGGTGCAGGTGTTGAAACAGGCGATGACGAACACCGCGCCCAAGAGGAGATTGCCCGCCGGGCCAAACATCCAGGACACCAGCCGGGTGAGTACCTGCGCCCCGTTCTCCGCGCCCGGGAACGCCCCGCCGGACACCGCCCCCACATGGGTCAGCGCCGCATAAACCACCAGCAGCACCCCGCCGGCGATCCAGCCCGCCCGGATGGTCGCCCTCACCACCTGCCGGTCCTCCGTCACCCCCCGCGCCCGGATGTTCAGGGCGATGATGATGCCGAAATTCAGTGCGGCGATGGTGTCCATGGTCTGGTAGCCGTCCAGAAAGCCCTGGATCCCCGGACGCTCCACAAAGCCTGCCGTCGCCGGGCCGTAACCTCCCGGGGCCTTCACCAGGCACCCCACCACCAGAACGAGGATGAGGGTCAGCAGGGCTGGGCCGGTGATCTTGCCCAGCTTGTCCGTGAGCTTGTCCGGCTTCAGCGCCACCGCCAGCGCGGCAGCGAAAAACACAAGAGAATACCCAGCCCGCACCCAAAGGGACGTCTCTCCCAGGAAGGGAGTGACCGCCATCTCAAATGAAGTGGTGGCAGTACGGGGAATGGCCAGACAGGGGCCGATGGAAAGATAGATCAGGAGGGTAAATGTCACCGCAAATTTGGGGTGGACCCGCCCGGCCAGCGGCGGGAGTCCGCCTGCCTGGGCCACCGCCACCACCCCCAACACCGGCAGGCCCACGGCGCTGATCGCCATTCCCACCAGTGCGATCCAGGCAGCTCCCCCCGCCTGAGCCCCCAGGTAGGGCGGAAAAATCAGGTTTCCCGCCCCGAAAAACATGGAAAAGAGCGTCACGCCCACCAACAGCTGGTCACGCCCGGAAAGTCGATTCATCTTCAAAAACGCCCCCATCGGCATAGTTTTGTTTGGACATTATGAATTATATCGTATTTGGAGGAAAAAGTCCATTGGACTTTCCAAGGTGGCCGATTTGGTTTTTGATTGCTTTTTCCCCAAAGAGTGTTATACTGTCTGTGTCCAGACACGTGATTCACATATGACAGGAGGAACGATCCCTATGCTGCTGAAAGATAAGATCGCCATTGTCACCGGAGGGACCCGGGGCATCGGCTACGCCATCGTCCGCGCCTATCTCCAGAACGGTGCCACCGTGATCCTGTGCGGCTCCCGGCCTGAAACCGCACAGGAGGCCGTGGACAAGCTGAAGGCGGAAAATCCCGCCTGGAATGTGGAGGGTATCAGTCCCAGGCTCACCGACTACTCCTCGGTAAAAGCCGCTTTCGACGCCGTGGCCGCCAAGTACGGCCGGATCGACATTCTGGCCAACAACGCGGGTGTCTCGGCCTCTGAGCCTTTCAGCTCCTACACCCCGGAGCTTTTCCAGAAAACCATGGACCTCAATGTGAACGCCGTATTCAACTGTACCCGGGCCGTGACGGACGGGATGAAAGCCCGGCACGGCGGCTGCATCATCAATACCAGCAGCATGGTCTCCATTACCGGGCAGCCCGCCGGTGTGGCCTATCCCACCAGCAAATTTGCCGTCAACGGCATGACCCTCTCTCTGGCCCGGGAACTGGGCCCAGACGGCATTCGGGTCAACGCCGTGGCTCCCGGCATCACCAACACCGATATGATGCGGGCCGTACCCAAGGAGCACATTGCCCCCATGGTGGCCAAGATCCCCCTGCGACGCATCGGAGAGCCGGAGGATATCGCCAACGCCTTCGTGTTTCTGGCCAGCGACATGGCCAGCTACATCACCGGCGTGGTCCTCAGCGTGGACGGCCTGGCCCGCAGCTGAATATCTGCCTGAAACAATTAAAAAAGGATCTCTGTTCTTGGAAGAACAGAGATCCTTTTTTGCTCCACGCCTTATCGCGGGCCCTTTTCCCGCTGATATACCATCCGCAGGCCGTCCAGCACCAGATCCCTGTCCACCACCTGGATGAGCTCTGAATTGTCGGCCACCAGCCGGGCCAGTCCTCCGGTGGCGATCACCTTGCAGTCGGGAACGCCCAGTTCCTCCCTGGCCAGACGGACCAGATGCTCTGTGGCGCCTATGTAGCCCAGCACGATCCCCGCCTGGATGTGACCCACGGCCGTGGTGTTGAGCACCTTCTCCGGCCGTGCCAGTTCCACCCGGGGCAGCAGGGAGGCCCGACCGGTCAGGGCATCCGCCGAGACCCGCAGCCCGGCGGTGATGCATCCGCCCATGTACTCCCCTTTCGCATTGAGCGCGTCCAGAGTGGTGGCAGTGCCGAAGTCCAGCACAATGCAGGGGGCGTGATACTTTTCGATGGCCGCCACGCAGGCCACCGAGCGGTCGGGGCCCAGACGCTCATCACCCGACACGCCCATGGCGAGTCCGGGATCCACCCCGTCGTCGATAATCATCGGCCGCCTGCCGAAATACTTCATGACGGCATTGGTGAGGGTGTACATCACATGGGGCACCACCGAGGCGATGATGACGTCCTCCACCGCCTCCGGAGACAGGTCGAAGCGCCGGAAATACTCACAGGCAAACAGCCCGATCTCGTCAGAGGTGCGGTCCGGGTCGGTTTTCAGCCGAAAGGTCCCCAAAAGCTCCGCTCCTTCATAGATGCCGAAACAGATGTTGGTGTTGCCCACGTCGATTGCCAGTAACATAGGATTCCCCCTCATTTGATTTCTGCCGTCCGGCAGTTGATGCTTCCGTCTTTCAGCTCAATGAGCCCATAAGTCGCCTTGGGAAACCCGCTGATGGTGCCGGGATTCATCACCCACAGATTCCCGTCCAGATAGCACAGCGGCTGGTGCGTGTGTCCAAACACTACCGCGTCCACGCCCCGGACCCGGGCCTCCTCGGCCACCAGAGAGACGCCCAGCTTCACCCGGTAGGTGTGGCCGTGAAGCATCCAGATCCTCTTTCCGCCCACCAGAAGTTCCTTCTCCTCGGGAAAACCGTCTCCGCAGCCGTCACAGTTGCCTCGCACCTGCTCCAGCACAAGACCGGGATAAAACTCCCGAAGCCTCTGGCCGTCCCATACTACATCACCCAGATGGAGCACCTGGTCGGGCTGTTCCCGCTCCACTGCCTGACGCAGATCCTCCAAATTTCCGTGGGAATCGGAGCAGACCAAAAGTTTCATCCTGTCACCTTCTTTTTCCCGGCACATATACTAAAGAGAAAACGACTATAAATAGTGGAGGGAAGCAGTATGAATCCAAAGAACCCCAACCTGGACGCCCTGACGAAAGATCCCCAGGCCGCACAGCTTCTCGGCAATCCCAGCGCCCTCAAATCCCTGCTTTCGGCCCCTGAGACCCAAAAGCTGATGAATCTGCTCAACCAGCAGGCGGGAAACGGGCTCCAGACGGCCGCACAGGCCGCCGCACAGGGCAAGCCAGACGCCCTCATCGGCATTCTCAACCAGGTCATGAAGAGCACGGAGGGTGCGGAGACCATCGAAGGTCTGAAGAAAAAAACGCAAAAATAACCGTTTGCCCGCCGGAGAGGAGGAGAGGTCATGGCGGATCTGCAAGAACAGCTGCAGGCCATTCTGGGAAACCCGGAGGCCATGGGGCAGATCACTGCCATAGCAAAAGCCCTCACCGGCGGAGGACCGCAGCCTCAGGCCGATCCTGCCCCGGAAACACCCGGAGCGGTGCAGGATGTGGATTACATCCCGGTGGAGGACGAAACGTCTCCGGCTCCCGGATCCCCGGGCGGCGGAGACGTCCCGGATCTGTCCGCCCTTCTGTCCCTCCTGGGCGGGGGGAATGCACCCCAGATCGACCCCAAACTCATCCGAATCGCTCTGCGAGTCTACTCCGAATACAGCGCCCAGGACGATGAAAAGGTTGCCCTTCTAAACTCCCTCAAGCCCTTCCTGCGGGAAGAGCGGCGGGAAAAGCTGGAAAAGGCCGCCGGGATCGCCCGGCTCTCCCGGGTGGTGCGGGTGGCCCTCCAACTGCTGCGAGAGGAGGGCAGTGAAGATGTATAATCCTTATCTGAGCCACACAGAGCCCGCCCCCCCGCAGCCGCCGCAGGCTTCTGAGAAAGAAAAGGCGGAGAAAAAGGGGCTGTCTGGGCTTCTGAAAAGCCTGAAACTGGACGATCTGGACACGGGAGATGTGCTCATCCTTCTCATCCTCCTGTTCCTCTTTCTGGATGACCGGGAGGACAATCTGGAACTGCTCATCACTCTGGGACTGATGCTCCTGCTGTGACGGACCTATCCCCCGCCCACAGTGTGGAGCACGGTGCCGTCCGGGAGGGCAAAGGACGCGGAGGCCGAAACAGGGATCTCCGGCACAGTGGCCGTCATGGACCAGACCACCTCGCCCCCGCTCTCGGTCTCAGCGGCCACCAGCAGCCCGTTGTCGGCGGAGACCCAATAGCGCTCCACCTGGGCCGGCTCTGCCACCTCCACACTTACAAAGACGCAGTCCATGCCGTTTTTTTCCTCATATCCCGCGGCAGTGATACTCTCCGGCTCCAGGTCAAGCACGTCCTCATAGGTGGGAATACGCTGCCCTTCCACGTCGGCAGAGCCTCCGTCTGCGCTCCAGACGCGGGCCTCCCGATCCCCGTCATACCAGCGCCAGACCTTGCCGTCTCCAACGATGGTGTGAGCTCCCCGCCCGGCAGGCAGAGTGAGATCGGTCCGGGTCCAGCCCCCGTCCACCCAGACCCGGGCACTGACGGAGATCCCCGCCAGAGTGGTGGTAACGGTGCGGGAATAGCTCTCCAGGCGGCTCAGGGCAGCGATCACACTCTGGACGGTAGTGGGGGT
>LT827125.1:313467-414825 GCA_900169975.1 Pseudoflavonifractor sp. Marseille-P3106 | reverse complement strand
TGTCCCTCTGGGACCAAATCTTCTATCGTTACCATGTGCAGTTTCAGTTGCATTCCCATCCCCCTCTCCGCTCTTTTTCTCATTATATCATATTTTCCGCGGCAGGTGGGCTTTGTCAACAGCCCCAAGTTGTCCCAAAGTGAAATAATTGATATTAAGGCGGGAGCACCATTGAGTTGTTCCCGCTTTGTGTTATGCCTGTTTCTGTTGTTCAACCTCCCGCTGTTTCTTCCAGGCAGTGTCAACAGTTTTGCGCAAATTGGTTTGCAGCCTCTGGAGTGAATGAAGTCAGCCAGCAATGGAGGCGTCCTCAACGGCAGCCTCCAGGTGCTTCATATTCATGTACTTTTTGTTGCCCCACTGGGTGCCGGCCACATGGCGCAACCGGGCACAGACCAGCATCAGAGCAGAGTTACCGTCCGGGAAACTGCTCACCACACGGGTGCGGCGGCGGATCTCCCGGTTCAGCCTCTCAATGACATTGTTGGTGCGGATGCGAGTCCAGTGTTCGCTGGGAAAATTGCAGTAGGTAAGAGTCTTTTCTATACCATCCTCTACCTTCTTGGCAGCTTCCTTCAGTTTCATGGAATGGAGTTCCTCCACCACAGCCTTAGCCTTTTCTCTGGTGGCTCTTTTGCTCTCCTGCGCATGGATCGCCTTGAGCATCTTGCCACCAGCCACACCTTGGAGCGAGGCGTTACAGAGAACACATTGCGGTAAAAGTGGACGGTGCAACGCTGGTACTTTGCTTCGGGGAACACTTCTCCCACGGCTTCCAGCATGCCAAGGCACTTGTCTCCAACCACCAGTTTGACTCCGTCCAGCCCACGGCCACGCAGCCATTGAAAGAAACTAATCCAGCTGCCCTTGTCTTCTTTCATGCCCTCGGCTGCACCAAGAACCTCGCGGTAGCCATCCTCGTTCACCGCAATGGCTACCAGAATGGCTACATTTTCAAACTCTCCGCCCCAGTTTCGGCGCACGTAGATGCCATCTACGTAGACATACGGGTACCGTCCACCTTGCAAAGGGCGATTGCGCCAATCTTCAATATGGACATACGCTTTCTTGTTTAGCTCGCTGATGGTGGAGGGAGAGACCTTGCTGCCCCACAGAGCTTCTGTAATGTCCTCCACGCGCCGGACGGATACACCTGCCAGGTACATCTCAATGAGCGCCTCTTCCACACTGCTTTCACGACGGCGATACCGATCAATGATAGCAGTCTCAAAGGAGATTCCCTTGAGTTTGGGTACCTTGAGGGTAACGTTCCCGGAAGTGGTGGTGAGGTTGCGGTTGTAGTGCCCGCTGCGGTAGCCCTGGCGCTGCTCACTACGCTCGTACCGGGCCGCCTGGGTCAGTTTCTCCGCCTCGGCTTCCAGCAGCTCGTTGAGAGTTTCCTCTACGCTGCCTCGAACCAGCTCCTTGAGCTGCCCCTTGATTACTTCCTCGTTTAGCTGTACAATCTTCTCGGACATGGTTTGCTGTCTCCTTTCAGAATGGTGTGTCGCAACTTCATTCTACCAGAGATCTGCAAACCATGTCTTTTTGTTTTTGCGAAACTTATTGTACTTTATCGACTACAAATTTTAAGAACATAAATTAGCGTTTTTGAATCAAAAATGCTAACGAAAATGCTAACAAAAAACGACGCCCCCACCACTCTTTTACAGGTGATGGGGGCAGTGCTTGACCTATTCCGTTTTCCCAGCCGTCTCATCCACCTTATCCTGCAATGCCGCGATAGCCTTCTTGAGCCACTCGGGCACCGATGCGCCCATGGCTCCCACATTCTCCACGAGCTGCCCGCCTCGGTGAGGATGTATCAGAACACCACCAGGGGGCAGAGGAACACAGTGTAAGGAAAAGGAAGGGTCACGCTGGGCAGATTGGCTAGGATACCGGCCATCACCACGGCGGCGATGCACCCGGCCTTGTGCCAGATACCCTTTCTTGCCTTCTGAGACGACCATTCGCCGCTCTTGATTGCCGCTCCGGAACCCGTGATGTAGTCGATTGTCATGAACAATATCCACGCCACGATGATCCATCCGAACCAGCCCCAGATGGCGGTAAGGGCCGCGCAGCACGCCGCTACCCACGCCTTGAGATCCATATCACCACTTTCCCTCCCTTCGTCTCAGCATGGCCCAAACCTCCGCCCGTGTGGCCGCTTCCGTGGGTCTGCTCCCGTCGGTCGTGATCCCCCGGGCCACGGCCCACTTCTGGTCCTCCTGATACCAGGGCACCTCCTCCACCGGCACAGTCTTGTACGCCACGACCAGGTAGTCGCAGATGCCCCTGCACTCGGCTTCCGTCAGCTTCTCCCGGTAAGCGCTGTCCTTCAGGAGCGCCGTGTCCTCCCGGTTGGTGTGGAAGCCGTGCTCCACGATGACCGCCGGTGAGCGTGTACCTATCCTTCCGGGTCAGCGTGACCTCAATGCCGCAGCGGGTCAGGACCTTCTCCATTCGCCGCGCCAGGTCCAGCGCAAACCCCGCCTCGTGATAAGAGCCGTCCCACCGCAGGATGTCCACACACCCGGCATTGTGGAGCGCCTCCATGGCCTCGTCGCCGGTCATGGGCGTGTCTTTGGTCGCCAGGAGGGTCACCACGTCCCCGGTGGGCATCAGGCCGGTGTAGGTCAGGCCGTTGCGGGGATATGGGGTGACAGCGCCCCGCTTGCCGCCGATGTAACCAGCATTGGCGCAGGCGGCGTAGTCCCACACCGCGTCACTCTTGCCGCCGGTGGTGAGTCGCCCGTCAGTCGCCCGTCCCTGTCGATGCAGATGCCGGGATAGTTGTACTTCTCGTACTCCCACTTCCCCCGGAGCATCGCCCCACCGTTCTGGTGGTCCCAGTATTTCACGCCGTACTTCGGCTGATCGGCCAGGGAGAACAGAAACATGTCGTACATGGTCCCCTGGTCCACCCCGTAGGCGTCGGAGAGCATCCCCACCGCGCCCACGCCCCGGTCGTTGAGGATATTGAGGTATTCCAGGGTGGTCTTGTCGCTGGACTTCATGCGCCCCAGCGCGGTGGACACCATGGTCATGTCGCCGGTGGACATTCCCAGGGCCGCGCCGGTGTCGCCCACCGTCCGCAGCACCGGGAGGATGCTGTCCGCCGTGTAGCCGTAAGTAGCCAGGGTCTTGGACATGGCGGTCAGATCGTCATAGAGGAACGGCGTGGTGTTGGCCATCTCCACCAGGTCGCCCAGATACTTTTTTGCCGTATCCTCGCTTTTGAACATGGTGGAGAAGGAAACCAGGTCAGTCTCCCGCCCGGCGGCAATGGAGGACCCTGAGGCAATGTCGCTCTCCCGCTGGGAGATCTGTCCCTCTACGGCGGCCTGCACATAGCTCTTGAAGGCGTCGTCCTTCTTGGAAAACACCTGGGACGCGCCGGTGGCCAGACCCGTCGCGCCGCCAATGGCCGCGCCAATGGCGGTTCCGAAGGTCGTCCCGGTCATGGCCCCGATGCCCGCGCCGGAAGCCGCGCCGGACAAGATCGAGGAAACCACCGTCCCGGCAGACGATGTGAACGCGCTCCCAATGAGGGTGTTCCCGATCTGCTGCGCGGCCTGGGACAGCATCTGCCCCGCCCCCATCGACGCCACGGCGCTGACGATTCCCTTCATCCCGGAGGAGCCGCCCACCGTGGTCTCCATCTTCCTCCAGGCTCCGCCCGTTTTCTCCATCTGCCGCTGGGCCGCCGCCGCCCCCTTCGTGACCAGGGCAAGGTTCTGCTGCGCCGTGGTGAATTTGGCCTGCGCCAGCTCCACCTTGAGCCGGTCCGCCTCATCCCCCGTGGCGGCGTACTGCTTCTCCAGCGCCTTCAGCTCGGAACGGGCCTCATCGGTCTTGACCTTCAGGTCGTATTTGTTTTTCTGGAGATTCCTGAGGGTTTTCTCCATCTGCTCGGCGTCCTTGGAAAAGCTCTTGGTCACGGACGCCATGCTCTTGACCGCGCTGGAGTAGCGGTCCTGGGCCGTAATGACGATAGACGCCTCCGGCATATTGCTCACCTCACTTGACTTTCGTTTGGAGCGTTGTATAATAAAATAAAAAAGGAGAGATCCTAATGGACGACGAATCCGAAAAAAGCTTTAAGATCGTGTTGATCGTCACGATGATTATTCTCACTCTCCTAGGCCTTCCGATGCTCATCTCCATTTTGTGACCCAGCGCCCCGCCCGCACGGCGGGGCTTTTTCATGTCCTTTTTTGCCTTATCTCGCTCTCGTAGGACGCCAGCGCCCAGAGGAGGTCCTTCTCCCCGGCGGTCAGGCGGTACACCGCCGCCGGGTCGAAGGGCTTCCCCTCCCGGAACAGATAGAACATCAGCTCCAGATCCGGGTCGCCGCCGTCCCTCAGACGTTTTTTAGCTTCTGGATGGTCTCCCCCCGGTAGCCGGACAGGCGCTCCACCTCCCGGGACAGATCCTCGATCTCACCGGGCAGCAGCAGGGCCTTCAGCGTCTCCGCCGGGGTGGCTCCTCCATACCGCTCCTTCAGCTCGGACGCCTTGGGGTCCGGGTCCACGAGCCCGGAGAGCAGGATGGACAGCGCGGCGTCCTCCTTGAGCTCCTTGATCTCCTGCACCCGCCCGTAGGGCAGGGCCCGGAGGGTGAACACCACGTCCTCCCCCGCCAGCCGGGACAGGCGCTTGACCTTTACTTTGCACTCAGGCAGCTCCTTTGCCACATTGGGCAGCTCTGGCCGCAGCAAAATATCCAACAGTTTACTCATATCCGGTTTCCTTTCCGGGGCGCAAAAAAGCGCCCCCGTCCTGTCATGCTTGACAAAACGGAGGCGTTTGGTATAATGACGGTAGAAGGGCGCTGTTGTACGACGGTCAGCCCCAAAAACCGCTTAACAGGTAAAACCCGTTAACCGCTCGGTGGCCGCCGGGCGGTTAACACGCTTTTATGGAGAGTATGTAGGCCAAAACAGCCAAACACACGCAAACCCTCAGAAACTGCTTTCCTCGGTGCCCCACAATCGCATCACCTCCCTTCTCAGGGAAGTGGCTGACCGCCATGTTACAACAGCGCCGCCATCATTTTACCTGCCGCGCCGCGTTTTGTCAATCGCCGCCCTTTTGGGGCGGCTTTTTCATTTCCCTCAGACCGTTACCATGTCCAGATACTCGAAGTCGGTGAAGGTGAAGGGGGCCTCCACCTTGCCCACGCTCTTGGCCTCCCAGTCGGCCAGGGTCAGGTCGTCGAAGCTCACGTTGTAGAGGGCCACACGCTCCGCGCCGTAGGCGTCCGGGTCCGCCAGCATTGGCAATATCAGGACTTATTTCCTTAAGTTTTTCCAATGTACGAGTGGAAACTTCTTTCAATTTCCCTTCAACAGTTGTAGCTACACCATCTAATATCCGCTGCAATTCTTCATCTGGAAGTATTTCTTTCACAGCTTCCTTGAGAAGGTCTTGTACTTCACACTATCGCCATCACTATTCTTTCTATCTGATTGGAACAAAGAGTATAGCGGTAAATATTTTTGCAATTTTTCCCAAATGGATTTGGTATTTTCCTTTGTAACGTCAATATCGATGACTGACATTTTTAAGCCTTCATTATAATATTGCCATATAGCGGATCGCATCACAGCGTTTCTCGTTTTATCAGCACAGGGGATTTGCTTTGTATCTATTATCCGGCGTAATTCATTATCTTTTTTTTAAGAGTAAGTCGGCACAATCTGGATTTGTTAGATGAAAGGCTCTGATAAATACCTTGCGCTTCCGCCATTTGGGTATTTTTTTATAATTTCAAGTAGACCATCCGCATTTAAGAGATGTTCGCCTAAAAGTGTAGTTTCATTTGTTGCGTCAATAACAATCCTATCTGGGAGTTCCGAAAAGCAAACTGCGATATTTATTTCATTCTCCTGATTTGCTTGTGCGCCAACGTTTACGTCCTCTCTGTCCAGTTTTACAACACCTTTTCCGTCATTAAAAAATATATCTAAGGCATCCATAATACTAGACTTTCCAATATCGTTTTTTTCCAACAAATGCAGTGAATTCACCAAAATTTACTGATATTTCGCCACAATATCCACGAGAATTTTTAATTCTGAGACTTTTTATTTTCATTCCAAACTCCTTATTTCATGAATAAAAATATCCTAAGTCAAGAACACGCTCTTCAATCAAGTCCTCAAACCATAACCACCGCACCCCACCCAAAATCAAAGGAGTCGGGCAAGCACCCCTGGGGCTTGTCCGCCTTGATGACCGTCGAGCAAGACCGGGCGGGGCAGTCAATGGCGGCGCATGAAATGCGCCGCCATTGACTGCCCCGCCCGGGTTTGCTACCTTTCCAACTGATTGAAGTTGGCAAGTACGCATTATACCAAGAAGGCGCAGTTAAATTAACTCGATATAAGGGAAATATAATGGCCCCACTGCTATTTGCGTTTATGTCTTATTTCAATATAGCAATCCGGCCGCGCCTTTCGGAAAGCCGCAAGGCTGCGTTTTTGAATTGGGCAATCTAGTATAATTAGTTCCCTCAGCATTGGCATATTAATCAATGGCGTTAGGTCGCTGACAGGATTGCCCTCTAGATACAACCTGTGTAGCCAAGTCAAACTGGTCAACGGCGTCAAATCTGTGACTCCATTGTGTTCCAGATGCAGTTCAAACAATTTTGGCAAACCTGTCAAGGACGATAGGTCTGTGATTTGGTTGTGGTTCAGATACAGTGTACTTAATCGCAGTAATCCTGCCAAGGGTGCCAAATTTGAAATACAGTTATCACTCAAGTCCAGCCACTCTAACCGTGTTAGGCCAGCCAAGGGTGATAGAGTGACAATTTGACATCCGCTAAGGTATAAGCTGCGCAATTGTTTCATATTTGCAAGAAAAGAAATATCTGTAATCTGGATGTTTGATAGTCGTAAGTTCACGATTCGAGAGAGAGCCGCTAAAGGTGATATGTCCGTAATTGGATTATAACTCAAATCCAGAAACGCCAGCAATTTCAAATCTTTTAATGGTGACAAGTCAACACATTGATTTTCTCCTAAACACAAGACCTTTAGTTGTGTTAAGTTGGACAGCGGCGTCAGGTCTATGATTTGATTTTTACTTAGAAGTAGTTTTTTTAGTTGCGTCAGATTTGAAAGCGGCGTCAAATCTGTAATTCGGTTCATCGCAAGGTCAAGATTAGATAGTTGTTTTAATTCTGCCAGCGGTGTTAAATCGGAGATTAAGTTGCAGGGCAGTTCCAGTTTTTTTAAGCATTTCAAAACTGCGATTGGTGTCAAATCTTTCATGATTTGAAGGCCCATTGGCAGTTCCGTTGCGTCTAAAGTAATTTTCTGTCCATCAATAATAATCGAGCGTCTATTAGGCATCACAAAAAATCCCACTCGGCAAATTCAAATATATGGGGGTGTATTTGAGGTGGTTTTGCAGGAAAAGCTTTCGCAAATATGTTAATGTTTCGCTTGCTTATTTGGGGCAGTTCGCATTTTTAGTATCAAAATAGTATCACAAAAACCTTGAAATTGCAAGGGTTTCGGGCCGCAAACGGGCCTTTATCAAAACTCCCCTCAAATTGATGGGAGTTTCCGTCGAAATATGGCTCAATTTGAGCCATATTTCGACCACCCCCAGGGAGCGTTTACGCTCCCTGGGGAGAGGAGGAGCGGCGGGCGGTGTCCGCCGGGAAATCAATCGCACGGTGGGACGCATTTCGACAACCGCACCCTCCCAAAATCCAAAGGGGGCGGGCAAGCACCATTGGGGCTTGCCCGCCTTGATTACCGTTCAGCAAGACCGGGCGAGGCGGTCAATGGCGGCGCACTTGTGCGCCGTTCATCTTGACCATTGACGGCCCCGGCTGGGGTTGCTACCCTCGCCGCTATCAATTCTCCCACTCACCCTTGTTATTAAAGAATTTATGTGTTTGTCAAACTGAGATCGCGGCAATTTAATAATACCAAATAAGTCTAATTTCAGTCTGCAAAATCATCTCTTTTCATGTTCTCGGAATTATGGTATTATGAGAACAATTCATGAGGAGTAAGAGAAGATGAAAAGAGTACAAAGTAAATTTAATATGAGACAATGGAGATATGTGTTAGCTTTTTTAATTGTGGCCGTAGTTGTATATATTGGCCATCTGCATTACACACATAATCTCGGACATAAAAATACCGCTACAGAGCAAGGAGACTATATTATCTTAAACGGAGATAAATATGGTTATGTTTCAGTAGCAAGCGGTGAGAATTACACGATTTCTGATGTTTTAATATGTAAAACTGACAATGCAAAGAAGCTATATATGATTAGTGAATATCCAGATTATGAGTATATAGCAGTGTATGCCGCATGGGATGGTTCCATTTATAAACGAATAGAGTGCAATAATGAATAAAGCATTTATTATCTAACAGAGGCACCTAAGTTTATATTTTTTCAATGCGACCTAAAGGGACTCAATCACACAACACAAGTTCCCTGTTGCACCAAAACGGCGCAGAAATTTATACAAACCATTATACCGACTGCCGCCCCAAAAGGCAAGGGCAGGGGCGGGATTTTCCGCCCCTGCCCGTCAAAAAAGTTCCCGTTTACCGCCCTCCCCGGTCAAGGGTGCGCCGGGGCCGCTTGCGGCCTTTCTCTACCTGTTCCCGCTGTTTGTCGGCCTGTACTGCCGCCTTCACCTGTTCCGGGCCAAAGACCCGCTTGACTCGCTCGTAGTCTGCGGACACTTGCCGCAGGGCCTTGTTCTCCAGCTTGGCCTCCTGCAAGCGATCAGACAGGCGAGCGTTGCTCTCCCTCACCCGGCCATAGTCCCCTTGCAGGCGCTCAAATTTCCCCCGCAGCTCCACATAGGCCAGATACAGGGAGCGCAGCACCTTGACGATTTGAGCCAGCAGGGGCTTGGCCTTTTTCTCCCGGTAGGCCCTGCCTGTTTCCAGTGTTCCCGGCTCCGGCAAAATCTCCTCCGGGTCGGCGGAGAAATCCGCTGCCAACCGCTCTATGTTCTTCACAGCCGGGGCAAGTTCCTTGAGCCGTTTTTGTTGCTTATCTGCCTGTTTTTCCGCTTTTAGAGCTTCCTCTCTGGCTTCTTTGGTATCTTCCTGTAATTGCTCCATCTCAGCTCCAGCAAGGGTTATTTGCCCCTGTATCTGCCCTAATTCGCCCCGAAACTCTGCACATTTTTCTTCCAGTATGGATTCCGTTTCTGAAAATCTTTCATAAATTCAATCAAGATTTCCTTTGCAAGTTCCCCTTCTTCACTTTTGCCTAAACTTAAAGAAGCTAAAGAAGCTTTTTTGCTCATGCAAAGTTTTGTTGAAGAAGTAAAAATTTTCTATTCTAATAATTCTTACATATAAAATTTGCAATAAAATAGCCCTCTGGAAAACTTGCCGTTTCCCAGAAGGCATTTTCATGTCTCTCTGTAATGATAAGTGGCTGCTTTATAGTATCAAAATAGTATCAGCCCACCGGCACAACCTCTGAAAATGGCTTAAAATAAGGCTTTCTTGAGGTTTGTGCTTCATTCCCACTCGCTCCTGCCAGAAGTTTTTTAAACAAATTTGCTTATGGGATTTGGCTCAGATTATTACCATTCTTTTCATTATTCAGATAGTAGAGGCTATCTGATTTTTTGTTGCCATGGTGTTGCCATACAGAGAGCAAATATTTTCTTTATTACTATATTACTAATCCACAAGAAACGCAAGTACAAAAGAGGGAAAACTATTCCATTATATCTACAGTGACATTATGGACCCCTTTCTACGAAACCAGTTGTGTGGCTACTGTACTCCAGTATATGTGCTTGATTGTACATCAAACGCTACCCGTACTACTGTACTCTCCCACCGGATGACGCATAGGAAATATTATTTTAGCTGAATGCTTGAAAAGATGGTTGTTACTGCACTGTAACTTGACTGCAATTACCTTATGGTGTAGTATAAATCAGATGACTACATTTGAAGTAAATCAAAGGAGAACGATATGAAACGACTGCCTGACACAGAACTGGAAGTAATGAAGGCCCTCTGGTCTCTCGGCCGAGATATTCCCCGTTCGGCCCTGGATCACGCACTGCTTTCCTTTCAGTGGTCCCGTAATACCATCAACACTTATCTAACCCGGCTAGTGGAGAAGGGCTTTGTAACCGTCCAACGGGATGGAAAAAGCAACTTATACACGCCGCTGGTCTCCCGGGAGGAATATCTATCCTTTGATAGCCGGACAGTGCTGAAGCGACTGTATGGCACACCTCGGAACTTTGTAGCCGCGCTGGCCAGGGATGGTCTGGATCGGCAGGAACTGGATGAACTGCGCACCCTTCTGGAGCAGTTAGAGGGAGGAAAGAAGGATGACTGACTTTCTCACCCGCTTAGGTACTCTGTCCCTGGGGGGCGGGGTGGCTGTGCTGTTGCTGACTTTGGCCGGGCGAATGAGCCGGAAACGGTACGCTGCCCGCTGGCGCTGCCGGGCCTGGGGTATTTTGTGCCTTCTGATGGTTCTGCCCATCCCCGTATTCTCTCTTCCAATCCCCGTACAAACACCTTCCGCTCTGATATACCTGCAAATTCCCTCTGGTCATACTGTG
The DNA here is from genome assembly GCA_900169975.1 of Pseudoflavonifractor sp. Marseille-P3106. Lineage (GTDB taxonomy): Bacteria > Bacillota > Clostridia > Oscillospirales > Oscillospiraceae > Vermiculatibacterium. Next base: position 404,226 of record LT827125.1, on the reverse strand, counting down.
CCAGACCGGCCACCTTTGGAAACCGGAGAGAGACGGCCTGACCTCCAAGTCAACGGCGGACAGGCAGATGGCGGTACCTCTCACCCGACGGACAGAGTTCCTTCCCAATCCTCTGTACAAGAATCTGAGCCAGTTGGAACATTTTTTCCAATTCCTACCCTATTGTTGGGACTTTGGTTGACAGGGATCGCCGTCCTTCTGGTACGTCACTCGGTAGCCCATCTGCGTTTTTGCCGCTGGCTCAGGCGCTGGGCCGTTCCTGTAACGGATCCGGAGACAGTACTGGCCTTCAACACTGCAGGGAACCGACTGCGGCTACATCGCCGCCCCGCACTGATGCGTTGTCCCGGTCTGACTTCCCCCATGCTGTGTGGTCTGCTCCGCCCCCTGCTTCTCCTTCCCCAAGAGGGACCGCAAGGAGAGGCATTGGAGCTGACTTTAGATCATGAATTGACTCACTACCGACGCCGGGACGTGTGGCGGAAAGCCCTGGCCCTGCTGGCCAACGCCGTCCACTGGTTCAACCCCCTTATGTGGTGGATGGTACGTCGGGTGGAGTATGATTTGGAGCTGGCCTGCGATGATGCAGTACTTCAGAACCGTGGACAGGCGGGACGGGTGGTTTATGGTCGCACCGTGTTGGATACCTTGGAGGCACTGACCACCCGTTCCTCGAAACGGATTTAAGATATTTCTCGCCATGATCTTATTTTACCTTTATTTAGCTCTATCTCAACAAAGAAAGGACAATCCTCCATGAAGCGCACCTCCAGCGTAACTCTTCGCTCTCCCTTTACCACCTGTTTCACCGGAACCGCCCAAGAGAATCGGGAGCGGCTGCGCAATATCTTTGATGGCGGGAACAAGCGTCCTGGCCGATGGTTGTTCTTCCTGTCCATCCTTGTCATGCTTTTTTGCTGCTTCTATCTGGTATCCTGCCAGGCGTCGGAGGAAGAGCAGCAAGATGACCCCGCATCCTCGGCTCGACCGGAGGATGGCGCCCCTGTCTTCACCCTGACTGAGCCTGGTGAGGAAACCATCCCTTTCTCCAATCTGCTTGGCTTTCACGGGACTGTCATCCATACGGTGACTGAGGAGGGCATCCACTGGTATACCTATCAGGCTCAACTCTCCGACGGGACTATGCTGGAACTAGCAGATGCTTCCGGCGAAATTTTTCACCTAGATTTAGATGGAGACGGGCAGCTGGAGCTGCTGCAATACGATGCCGTGAATGGCGGACTGAGTGTCTGGCGCCGGTGGCCTGATGGTTCGGTGCGTTTTCAGCGTCTGGACCAGGCAGCAGCCAATCGGTTTGGTCTGGAAGGAGAGCCTTGGCGCCTGGTACACCTGACCTTCCACCCGGAGGATAGGACGGTGACTATCTCCGCCGTTACCGGGCAGGAGGAAACCGTCCCTCTGTCCCTGCTGCTGGACGAAGCCAACAGCGGTGATATTATACTCACCGCCCCTGATGAGAACGAAGAAGAAGGAACGCCTTTGAGTACGACCATTCCCTTCGGAACCTACTCGGCCTTTTACGAGAAGCTCAGTCTGGACGGGCAAGGAAAACAGGATGATTCTGTCATCGTCACATCCTTTGACTACGACAGCGAGCAGGGGCCTCTCACCGTGGTAGAAGCTACCCTGGGCACCGGAGAGATTTTGACATGGACGTGTAACCTCACCGGGTATCCGGACATACTGCCTGCCCATCTTACCTCCCCGGAACGCCAGTCCATTGTCCTCATTCTTGCCGACCGCACCTCCAACTATGGCGTGGCCAGTTATTTCGTGCTGGAGGCGAAAGACGGTGCTCTGAATGAGAAAGCCCGGCTTGTTACCGGAGAAAACGCCTCGGATAATCTCGCCCCGGATAGTGATTTGGTTTTTGGCGCTTCCCTTCACAGCCGACCGGACGGTCTTCAAACCCTGCAGATTCCAGCCATGTATCCGGACAAATGGCACACGCGCTATGGTATCTTGTCCTGGAATGGAATGGCCTTTGTGTGGGAGCAGGACAACCGCTTTTCTTACACAAGCTGGTTGACCCTGTCTGACGGCCGGGAGCTGACCATCCTGCTGTCAGGGCCGGTCTCCCAGGTCACAGAGAATGACTACTCTTACCTCTATTACGACCGGGTAGAGATTTTTGACGGTGACACCTTAATTCAGACGATTACCCCCAGTTTTCCGCTGCCAGATCCGTATGTCTTTGATGCCGATACCCGGAGCCAGACCGCCATTCCGGTTGAACATTACTATCCCCATGGCTTTTCGGCGGAGACCACGATACATGATGCGGACATACGGGATGTCAACTTCGACGGCTCGGATGACCTGGGGCTTCCCTGCGATACTACCCATTACGACGCACACGCCTGGTACCTGTGGGATCCGACTGCCCAGCAGTTCCGATATGCCTTCTCCCTGGAAGGAAACCTGACCGTAGACAAGGAGCAAGAGCAGTTGATCGAGCAGCGCTTCGACGAGGGGACTCATGCCTATACCTTTAACGCACGAGGCCAGTTGGTCTGGATGGGACAGACGGATTGACCCAAAGGTAATGAAGTAACGCCGCCGTTTAGCGCTCTACGCCATTTTTTCGAAGGAGGTTCCCATGAATACAAACATCCCCTATCCGCCCCGCTCTCCTTTTACCACCCGATTCTCCGGCACCGTGCGGGAGAATAAGGAGCGGATGCGCAACATCTTTGACGGTGGGCGCAAGCACCCCGGCCGGTGGCTGTTCGTTCTCTCCACCCTGGTCACGCTCTTCTGCTGCTTTTACTTGGTGTCCTGCCAGAGGCAGGAGCCGTCTCCCTCCCTTGTGATGGACACCCAGTATTACGATGTCAACGGCAATTACATCGAAATTCCCGTCCTGACCATGCCCGACGGAGCCCAGAGCAACGAGGGTGTGACTGCCATCAACCAGGCGCTGGCGGAGCTCAAGGCTTTTTATCAGCCTGTGTTGGAGGGTAGAACGGCCGGCTCCGACCTGATGAATATGGAAAACCGCTGTTTACTCTACCCCACGGAGACAGACCGCTACCTCAATCTGATTTTCCTCCGGGATGAGTATCATACCGACCTGAACACCGGCCACATCGCCTCCCTGGTCTATGACAAGGAGAAAGGGACCCAGATCACCCTGAACCAGGCCTTGGCGCTGGCCGGGCAGACGGAGGAGGGTATGTGTCAAGCCCTGGCAGACCAGTATGACCCCGGCCTGGTGGAGGAGTATCCCGATACCAATATCTGCATTCAAAACCAGGCTCTGGAGGGCTTTCGCATGGGAGAGAACGGCCAACCGGTTTTCTACCTCACCGCCCGGGTGGACGACCGGGACGATACTGTGCAGGACACCATCAGCGGTGCGGACAGCCTGTACATTTGGTCCGGTGGCTCCTTTGCCCGCTATGACCAATATGCGGTGACAGGGCTCCAGCCTCTGGTTCCGGCGGCGGAGTGCTTGAATCTGAACCCTCCCCTGTGGAGGCAGTGGTTCTTTGACGGCGGCGAGCCGGAGGGCGGCTTCACCACCCCTGCCAGTTTGCGGGAGCAGGCTTTGCTGGGAGTTTTGTACCAAGAGGTTTCCGCCCAGATGGACTTCGCCTTGGGGGAGACAGCCTCGGAATTGCTCTACGCCTACAGTCAGAATGGCTATACCCTGGGTGCCGCCTCCTTCCGGAACACAAATGCCGTCTATCTCGCCATCGGCGTCCTGGAGGATGACACCGGAGTGCTGACCGGCCCGGCCTATATCCGAACTGGTCAGGGAGGTGCGCCCCATGCAGCAGCCTTCCAGCAAAACGGGAACGCCTACCTGCTATACACCTTCAACCGTATGGATCAGGGCTCGGTGTCCGGGGAGGCCGGTGTAGTGGGACTGGATGGAGAGCAGCTCTCCTGGTTCTGGCCAGTCTATGGGGATGTTCGGATGCAGGGTTCCAAAGCGCAAGCTGATTACGACTCCTTCTGGCGGGATCATCTGGGCCTCATGTCGGCCTCTGGGCTGGAGCTGCTGGACAGAAACACTGACGTTACCATCGGGACAGAGACGCCCCGGTGGGTTTACCACGAGGATATCCACGGCTGGTCTGCACCGGAGCAGGAGCTCCCTGGCGGGGTGTATGGACAGACCCGTGCCTGGCTGGAGGAATTGAGCCAAGGCGGCCAAATTGGCACCATTCCATGGCAGATCATCTCCCTCACCCCAGCCAACGGGAACTATCTGCTGAGTGTCTACAGCCGGGATTATACAGGGGAGGCCGACTATCTCCTGACTGCCCGGTCGGATATGGAGGTGGATCTGTGGCTCACCGCCCGGCTGACCTTTGACCATGGGGAAAGACGGATGACTCAGGTGGTGGAATGGCACGTGGGATCCAATCAGGAGTTGGGACTGGGAACGGAGAACACCACCTACCCACTCCCACTGGCTGATGGCCGAACGATCACCCTGGAGTTCGATGAAGCACCCATAGACGATTTGGAAAACACCGTTCTGGTGCGGCAGGTGAAGGTATGGGATAGCGACTGTCTTCTCCAGACCATTACGGCAGGAAATGTGTGGGAGGACGGGATACACTCCTTTGAGGGGCTCTATCGCCTCACCGGCGCAAACAAGGTGCCTGGCGCTCCCGACCTACGGGATCTGAACGGCGATGGCTCAGCCGATCTGGGCCTGTTGGTCAACAGCACCTTCTCCCACAATGTTAACTATGCCTACTTCCTCTGGGACGACCAGGAAGAGCGTCTGACATACTCCGGTCTGTTCTTCGCCACCTTGGAGGTGGAGAGCACGGGACAGGTAGTGGAGACGGAATACACCTCCAACCAGCCGGACATCCGCCGCCGATATAAGTTCACGTCCCACGGCTCGGATCTCGGTTACGGAGTACCCCGGCTGATGGGCCTGGAAGCCCGAGGAAACTTCCCCCCGGAGGAGGAGGCCCTGCCCATTCCGGCAGAGGGGATAAGTTTCAGCTTCGCCAGCGGAGCGGGGGCCTGGAGCACCGAGCTGGCCCTATTCCCCGACGGCACCTTCTCCGGTGAGTACCAGGACAGCGATATGGGAGACAACACCATCTATCTGTGCCGGTTCCGGGGGGCCTTCTCTATGTTCACCCCGCTGGACGACCACACCTGGTCCCTCACCCTCACAGATTTAGAGATGACCACCGGCCACCCTGTGGATGAGGAGTGGATGGAGGGTGATATCCGCTATGTGGCTTCCATCCCGTATGGACTAGACGGTGGAAATGAGTTCTTCCTCTATCTGCCCGGCACTCCGGCTGCGTTCATACCGGAGAGGTGCCGCTCATGGAATGGGGGATCTTATGGACCATACAATCCGGGAACAACCCTTTCCGGGTACAGTCTGTGCAACCTACGGGCGGGATATGGATTTTTTACTTAATCTAAATTCTTTATCTCAACTGTTCACGGTGGGAACTGTCGTTTTATCATGCTTTTTATATCAGGAAACTTTTGATGCTTGTACCGTTGACTTTTCCCCGGAACAGCAGCTGTTTTGGCCTTTTTGCAAACGAGGCAAACGAGGCAAACGAGGCAAGCAATGCGTGTGGATAGCCACACACAAATCCGGCAAGCAATGCGAGTGTTAATACACACTCACATTTCCTGCCGTCTGCTTGTTGAGGGCAGCGCCCCCAAGCCCCTTCTGAACACAGAATTTCATTCTGTGGCTGCGCATTCTGCGAACGCTTTTTTATTCTATACCCGGTGCCCTGTTTCGGAGGCAAGGGTGTCGTGAAATGCGACATGATATGGTGCTTTTAGAGTGCCCTAAAATGGGGCACCCTCCTTGAAGATGGGGTGGCAAAATACCACCCCGGCTTTTCCTTTCCGCGACGATGGCGACGGTCGCAACGGTGCTGGGAGTACCCCTCAAAACACCGTTGCGACCGTTGCGAGCGTCGCGCTTTACTTGATTACTTCAAACGCAGGTGCTTCCACCACCATGTAAGTCAGCTGGATGCGCCGTCCGGCGTGTTTGGTTTTGTTTTCATATTTCACCTGATGTTCTTCCAGCAGGCGGCTGGCATTTACATTCAGATGCTTCGTAAGCCGATTCACCGCCATATCCGCCTGAATCGCCTGGGCCAGCTCGGTAGGACTCCCTTCCCATTCCAGGTTTTCAGCAGATACAATCTTCGCCACGGCTTCCAGCACGGGGTCCGGAGGCTGTTTCCAAAGCTCATTCTCCGCATGGTCAAGGCTCCAAATTAAGCTCTCCTGATCCTTGCCGAGATACAGCAGCTGATCGGGCTGGTCTCTGCCTACCACCTCCAGAGTGGCTTTACTATCCGTCCGCTTTTCTTTCTGCATCAGGAGCGCTCCATCCGCACAGCCCAGCAGGCCTGTGGTACCGGAAATCATCTCAAAGCTGTCTCCTGCAGGCTGCTTTCTGGTGTGGTGGACGATCAGGACGCAGACACTATACCGATCTGCAAATTGTTTCAGCTTGCCGATCACCTCATAGTCGCTGGAATAGCTGTAACTGTCACTCGCCGTCTCCCGGACCTTTTGCAGGGTATCCACAATAATGAGTTTAGTATCGCTGTGTTCCCGGACGAACTTTTCCAGCTGTTCATCCAGGCCGCTGCCAATCATTTTGGCACTGGTGGCAAAGTGGAGGGAGCTTGTCCCCTCCACGCCAAACATACGGAACATCCGGCGCTGCAAACGGCTCTCATCATCCTCCAGCGCCAGATAGAGAACGGTCCCCTGGTGTACTTTGTATTCCCACAAGTCCTGCCCGGTGCTGACATGGTGAGCGATCTGCGCCACCAGGAAGGACTTTCCGATTTTCGGCGCTCCGGCAAGGATGTACGCTCCTGTGTAGAGCAGGTTCTCAATCACCGCAGACTTGCCCTCGAACACATTGTCCATCAGTTCGTCCAGGGTCACAGTATGCAGGTATGCCGGGTCGCTCATGCGGCGCATCTTCCGGTAAAGTTCCTCCAAATCTCTTTCGGGGGAATTGCTTTTTTCGTCTGGGTCTGGTATAGTGATCTTGGAATTTTGAGAGATTGACTGCCCATCATCTGCGCCAACAGATGAGCCATGGGCGGTCATTTTCTTTTTCTCATCGGTCATAGGCAAAGTCCTCCTGCATCCCGTTCATAATGGTAGCGATTATCCGGATGGTGTCCAGCAGTTCGTCATTCACGCCATGCCCAACCTCGATCCGGCGCAGCTCGTCCAGCACAGCAGCTAGCTGGTCCCGCAGCGCCTTGTAGACCCTGGGGTTGCCCTGGACCACCACATCCCGGCACAGCAGCCGCTGGATGATATAATCCTGCTTGGTCAGTCCGGTGAGCTTGACCGCCGTCTCGATCTGGGCGTCCTCCTCCGGGGAGACCCGAAAGGCCACGGTCTTGTTCCTCCAACGGTTGTGCTTGTCCAAATTCTTTGCCGACATTTTTAATTGCCCCTTTCCATGTTCAGTTTCTCTGCCATTTCCGCCTGCTTGGACGGAAACAGGTGCGCGTAGTTGTAAGTAATGTCGATGCTCTCGTGGCCCACCCGGTCCGCAATGGCCGTGGCGGAGAATCCCATGTCGATCAGAAGTGACACCGCGCTGTGACGAATATCGTGGATTCTGATACGCGGTATCCCGGCTTCTTTGGCTCCTCGGTCCATCTCCCGGTGGAGATAGCTCTTGGTGACGGTGAACATCCGGTCGTCCGGCCCGATGCCGTAAAGCATCTTGATGTAATCCTGGATTTCCTCGGCCAGAAACTGCGGCATGGTAATAACCCGATTACTCTTTTCGGTTTTGGGAGTGGTAATCAGATCCTGGCCGTTTAGCCTCTGGTAAGACTTGTTGATGGACACGGTGCGCTTCTCAAAGTCAAAGTCCGCTGGGGTCAGGGCCAGCAGCTCCCCTTCTCGGATACCGCACCAGTAGAGCATCTCAAAGGCGTAGAAGGACAGCGGCTTGTCCATCATCACCTCGGCAAATTTCTGGTACTGCTCCTTGGTCCAGAACATCATCTCCCGGTTTTTCTTTTTGCCCATGCTGCCTGCCTTCTTGCAGGGATTTTCCCGGAGGTTGTAGTACCGAACCGCATGGTTGAAGATAGCACTGAGCTGGTTATGGACTGTTTTCAGGTATACCGGCGAATAGGGCTTGCCGTTCTCGTCCTTGTGGTTTAGCATCTCGTTCTGCCAGGTGATGATCTGCTGGGCGGTGATGTTGCACATTTTGAGCTTGCCGAAGTAGGGCAGCAGCTTGGTACGGATGATATGATCCTTGGTGGCCCAGGTGTTTTCCTTAAGCCGGGTTTTCATATCCGCTGTGTAGAGATCCACGAAGCTCTTAAAGGTCATATCCAGGTCGGCGCTGGTCTTGTTGAGCTGTTCCCGCTCCCAGGCCTGCGCCTCCCGCTTGGTCTTGAAGCCCCGCTTCTGGGTCTGCTTGCGCTCGCCGTTCCAGTCGGTGTAGCGGTAGACTGCCCGCCAGGTGTTGCTTTTTTCTTCCTTGTAGACTGCCATGATTAGCCCTCCTTTCCCGTCTTGCCGTAGCAAAACTTCTCCATGAAAAAGTTCCGGTTGACCCGCCCGGAGATGGTCAGATAGCCCTTGTCCCGGAGTTCGGCGTTGAGCTTGTGGATCACCTTATAGGCGTGGGACTTGGAGATGCCCAGCTCCTGGGCCACTTCCTCCACGCGCATGAAGTTCTGTGCCTGCATTGAAAATACCTTCCTTTCCTCGCTGATGGATGTTTCGGCTGGATGTTGTGTTCCATAAATGCCTCCTTACTTTCGTCCGCCACTTTTTTCCCGGATATGCAACCAGGAATTGCGGCAGTTGCTTTTTATTTATTAGTTTTAAGCTGATATGCTTAGTCTATTGCTATTATACTAAGCATAATAGCTTATGTCAATTGGAGTACGCAAAATAAATTAAATAAAATTATTTAGGATTCTCTTGACTTTCCTAAGCATTTCTGCTACGCTTTTTCTAAGGACAACCAACGATTGGAGTTGATGATATGGCGATTGGCGAACGGATTCACTTTTTCCGTCTTCTGCGGGGGATGACGCAGAAATATCTCGGTATGGCGCTGGGCTTTCCGGAGAAGTCCGCCGATGTGCGCCTGGCACAGTACGAGACAGGATCAAGAACCCCTAAGGCCGACCTGACTGCTGCCCTGGCCCAGGTACTGGATGTCTCGCCCCATGCCCTCTCCGTCCCGGACATAGACTCCTATGTGGGGCTCATGCATACCCTGTTTACCCTGGAGGATAACTACGGGCTCAAGATTAGCGAGATGGATGGAGAAGTCTGCTTGAAGGTCGATGTGTACAAGAACAAGGATGCCACCCGGCTGCACGAGATGCTCTGTTCCTGGCAACAGGCTGCCGCCATGTTGGAGGCTGGCGAGATCTCCAAAGAGGATTATGACAAGTGGCGCTACCACTATCCGGAGTTTGACAAGACCCAGACCTATGTGAAGGTGCCGCCCCGGAATCTCTTTTGACCTTCTCACTTGTAGGCCACGGGAGAGACCGTTTGTTGCACAGAATAATAATAAAAAGAAAAAGAGAGCTAACTGACTAATCAAAATCAGTTAGCTCTCTTTTTATGAATAATGAAAAAATGTTGCCAAATCGTTGCCACGGAGGGCCTTAACCCCTCAAAAACCCAGTCATATCAGGCTTTTCCGTGCTTCTGAAATCATTCCCACTCGTTGTTGGGCATCATATTTAACGGATTTTGCTTCATAAATTTGATACCTCATTTTTTTGATTATTTGATGTGTCCATATTATCCAGCCCTATACGATGGGCTGTTATCAAATTGTTATCGGTGGTGATAACGGGGGGTAGCAGGGTTGTTGTTTTCTCTGGTGGTTTACAACTACATTTTACCACGAAAGGCAGGGAAATGCAATAACCATCCTTGCTGTGGCGTATCAAGGAATCTTACTGAACATATGGCGCACCTTATCCAAACGGCTGTTTGGACGGCGGGGCTGGATGACCGGCTGACCGACAGCGGCCTGATATCCTTTCAGCTCTGTAAGGCATACGCTCCGCCCGTTGGTGTAAAAGGCCAGATCAGTACGGTATGCCTGTATACAGCGGGCGGGAATCTCGCCAGTAAAGACAACTTCATCCTTTTTTACCTGGGCCGTTTCGATGGTGGCACAGTATTTCGGTGCATCATGATAAGCCCTGGAAAGGTATTCCTGGGGCGCATAGAGGATGAAGGAGAGATAAGGTTCCAGCAGCTGCGTCCCCGATTCCTTCAATGCCTGTTCCAATACAATCGGGGCCAATGAGCGGAAGTCCGCCGGCGTGCTGACCGGACTGTAATAAAGCCCGTATTCAAAGCAAATCTTACAGTCCGTTACGTTCCAGCCGAACAAGCCCTGCTCCAGCCCGTAACGGATACCATCCCTGACAGCGTTTTGAAAACTCTGGTTCAAGTATCCCAGCGAAACCCGGCTCTCGTATTGTACACCGGAGCCAAGCGAGAGTGGTGTAACAGACAGTCCTATGGATGCCCAAAACGGGTTGGGCGGCACCTCGATATGGATGGTGTGGCTGGCTGCTTTGAGCGGCCGCTCCATATAAATGACGGAGGGTTCCTTTACCACTGTTTCAAGCTTGTATTTTTCCGACAGCAAAGCGGAAACAACCTCCAACTGCACCCGGCCCAAAAAAGAAAGAATGATCTCATGGGTGATGGAATCCACTTCGCAACGCAAAAGCGGGTCAGTATCCGCAAGTTGCGTAAGAGCGTCCAGCAGCCGTTCTCTTTGCGCTGCCGTTTTCGGCGCAATCGTCGTCCGCAGCATGGGGAGGGGGTCCTCGCGCCACCTTTTACGAGGGAGCCGGGTTTGGTCCCCTAATACATCGTTTAACCTCACGCTGTCGCTGGGAAGGATAACAATTTCACCCTGATAAGCGGTGTCTGTCCGAACAATTTCCCCTTTGGATGGAATACGCATCTCTGTGATTTTCAGCTTTTCTCTCCCGGCCAGGGCCACCGTATCCCGCAGGCGCAGCGTTCCGCTGTATAACCGTAGATAGACACGCCGCTGGCCGCAATCGGTGTACTCAACCTTGAAAACGCTGCCGCATAGGGCGGCGCCCCCCTGTTCCCCAATCGGTTGGAACAGCCCTGTCACCGCATCCATCAACGGTTGAATGCCAAGGCCATTTTTGGCGCTGCCATGATAGACTGGGAACAGGGAGGCGTCTTGAACCCGCTGCTGTTCCTCCCGCGCAAGTTTTTCCCGGCTGATTGGTTCTCCTGCGATATACTTTTCCAATAATTCATCGTTATTTTCGATGACCGCATCCCATGCTTCTATGTCGGTATTTTCCTCCAGGACTATTTCCGGGGACAGCGACACCGTCTGCTTGATGATAATATCGGCGGAGAGCTTATCCCGAACAGACTGAACCACGCTCTGCAAATCAACGCCAGCCTGGTCGATCTTGTTGATAAAGATAACGGTGGGAATGTTCATTTTCCGCAGGGCATGGAACAGAATACGGGTCTGGGCCTGCACGCCATCTTTAGCGGAGATCACCAAGATGGCCCCATCTAAAACAGCCAAAGAGCGGTACACCTCCGCCAAAAAATCCATGTGGCCGGGCGTATCCACAATGTTAACTTTACATCTGTGCCACTGGAAGGAAGTGACTGCCGCTTGAATGGTAATCCCACGCTGCCGCTCCAAAAACATGGTGTCCGTCCTCGTTGTCCCTTTTTCGACGCTCCCCGGTTCTGAAATGGCTCCGCTGGCATATAGCAGGCTCTCCGTCAAGGTCGTCTTTCCAGCGTCTACATGGGCAAGAATTCCAATATTGATTATTTTCATGTGATTGTCCTCCCTTTACAGCCCCAAAGGGCATAAAAATCCCCAGCAGTAAAATACTTTTACCGCTGGGGATCATGACTTCGGATACATAGAAACGCATTCAGCTAACATGAGCCGTTATCCGTCACGATATTTGATAAAAAGGCAAAAGCATTCTTAAATTGGGTACAAAAACCAAGCCCCTGCAAGGGGCAATTATTTTTGTGCCCATTATCAAATTTTATTTAAGAATACCTTGCCGCATGTTGAATAGACTCCTCAAATCAGGATGACAGCAGTATAGCATAGCACACTCTAAAATGCAAGAAGTTTTTACCCGCTGTCCCAAATAAATCAGGAGGGCATTCACCGGGACACCCTCCGATTTGGGGCCTCATGCGCAAATAATTTCTGTGTCCACGATTTCCGCCGCACACGCCCGAATATTGTTAGTCCCTCTGCAACTCATACCACAGACCGTTGCCCTCGTCAAAGATGTACTTTTCCATGAAATTACCTCCATTTTTTGTGATTATCGTGCGCCTACCCTTATTTTTGACCTTGCACCCCATTTCTGCTCCTTTTCGACCTGTTCCTGCTGGTAAGCTGCCTCCAGTATCCTGTCCGCCTGTTCCGGGCCAATGGCCCGTCTGACCCGCTCATAGTCCCTGACTTGCCCTTTCAAGCCGTCCCTCTCGGCACAAACCTCATAAATCCTGGCTGACAGGGAGCCGTTCTTACTGACCTCACGATCATAGGCGCTCTGCAACCGCTCAAACTTGCTCTTGAGGTCGAAGTAGGCCCGGTAGACGGAGCGCAGCACCTTGACGATCTTCTCCCAAAGGGGCTTGGCCTTTTTCTCCCGGTAGGACTTGGCCGATTCCAGCGGCCCCGCCTCCGGCAGCGTCCGCTCCGGGTCGTCGGAGAAGTCCGCCGCCAGTTTCTCCATGCCCTTGAGCAAGGGCGCTACATCGTCCAGCTTAGCCCTGGCCTGGGCCGCTTTCTTCTCAGCTGATGCTGCCTCCTTATTCTTTTTGTCGGCCTCAACCTGGGCCAGCGCCGACACCTCTTGAAGCTGTGCAAGCCGTTCCTGCTCACGCTCCGTCTTGAACTGCGTAACAGTCAAATGTTCTTCGGAACTACCACGTTCCCCACGCTCTACATCGTCATAGCCAGCGGAGCGCATATGCTCAAAGAAATCATCTTGCAGGACACTGTACGACTTTCGTAGAACGGGTTTGCCCTTAGCTGTGCGTAACGGCTCCCCGGTAGTTTCGTCCAGAATGGGCTTGGACGCCCACTTCTTGCTCATGCTCACCTGCATGATCGTTTCCTTGACCTTGCCCACCAGGGACTTGTCCTTGCACCGCTTTGTCCAGCGTATCTCCTTCTCCACTACCGGGATATAAACCACATGGAGGTGGTAGTGGTACACGTCCTCCCCCAGCGCCTCGGACATGGCCCGGTTGCGCTCGTCAGCGTGCATGACCGCCGACAAAATATACTGCTCTCCGCCCACGATTTTGATTGCGGCTTTATAGGCTTCGGTGTAAAATTGTTTTGCGAAGTCATACCCGCCGTGATTGTAGAAGTAAGCGGAGTTTACATCAAAGACCAACTCACCGTATCGAAAGGCATCCTCCTTGATGCCACGGGTGGAGATCACGCCGTCGGCCTCCATTTGAGCAAACATCTCCCGATACCCGGCAGACGGGGTTTTGAAATGGACATTGAGCGGCGTCCGCTCCAGTACAATGTCCTGATTGACATAGGAATCCTTCTCACGCTCGTTGTGCTGCTGGGTGTTACCGATCTTGGTTTCGGTCAGCCTCATATTTCTTGCGTTGGTACGGTCAATACCGTCGCCTCTCGCCATAGGCAAAAATCCTCCTGTTTCAGATGTTGGGTTGTTGAAAGAGGACGGGGGTTCGGGGGAGGCACTTCCTGCAGGAAGTGTAATAACCCACTATGACACTTTCATCCCTTCGGTCTGCAAAGTGTCGTGGGCTCTCCGAGGGGGTGTGGGGGCTTTGCCCCCGGCAACTGCGGTTGCCTCCCCCAGCAGGGCCGCCCTTTGAAAAGGGCACCCTGCACCCCGCCTAAACTTTGCTGCTCCCCGTGACAGCCGTGACGACCGTGACGATGTTTCAGACACCGCCGCCACTCTCAAAAAAGCCGTCACAGCCGTCACGGTCGTCACGCCTGGGACGGTTCCAGCGTCAGGCTGATACTTCTCCCGGCGTGGCTCCTGCTGTTCTCATAGCGGATGTGGTAGTCTATCAGCAGCTTCCCGGCCCGGACGTTTAGCCGCATCGCCAGGGCGTTGGGCTTCATGTCGGTCTGGAGCGCCGCTACCAGCTCGGTGGCCGTACCACCCCAGGTCGGCTTCTCCGCCGTCACAAGGGCGGCTATGGCCTCCAGCACCGGGTCGGGCGGCTCTGTCCATGCCTCCGTTTCCGTACGCTCCAGCGTCCATATCAGCCGTTCCTTGTCCCTGGTAAGATAGAATCGCTGGTCTTGCTGGTCACGCCCGGCCACGTCCAGAACGGCGCTGCCGTCTGTCCGCTTCTCCTTTTGAAGAAGAAAGGCCCCGTCCGCCGCTCCCAGCAGACCGTTGGTGCCGGAGATCATATCGAATTTGTCATCTGCCTGTTGCTTTCGAGTGTGGTGTACCAGCAGGAGGCAGACGCCGCAATCATCGGCAAGGCGTTTCAGCTTACCCACCACCTCGTAATCGTTGGCGTAGCTGTACTTATCCCCACCAGCCTCCCGGATTTTCTGGAGGGTGTCAATGATAATCAGCTTGGTGTTCGGGTGTTCCCGGACGAACTTCTTTAGCTGTTCCTCCAGGCCAACGCCAAGCTGTTTGGCGTAGACCGCAAAGAGCAGATTGTCGGTGCCCTCTGTGCCGAACATTCGGTATAGCCGCCCCTGCAAGCGGCGGTGGTCGTCCTCCAACGCCAGATAGAGGACAGTCCCCTTGTGGACAGGGTAGCCCCACAGGGGGAGGCCCATGCTGACATGGTAGGCAAGCTGGGCCATCAGGAACGACTTGCCCACCTTGGGCGCTCCCGCAAAGAGGTACGTCCCAGGGTAGAGCAGACCGTCTATTACGGGCGGTCTGCTCTGGTAGATGTTCTGGTAAAGGTCGTTCATGGAAACTGTGTGGAGGTAGGCTGGGTCGTTCATGCGCCGCATATCCCGGAGCATTTCCTCTAAATCTTTCTCTTGGGGGTTGTTTTCAGCCGTTTCCTCTGCTATACTTTGGGTAGTTGTTTGAGAATTGGGCTGTTCCCCGTCTGCGCCAACAGACGGAACCGGGACAGTCCTTTTCGTTTCTCTGGAATCCATCAATCTATCAATCCTCCTTCATGCCGCCCAGCGTCACTGAGATAAGGTCAATGGTGGCGAGAAGTTCATCCCCCACGTCGCCCCCGGCCTCAATGCGCCGCAGTTCCCCCAGGACGGCGGCGAGTTGGTCACGCAGGGCCTTGTAGACCCTGGGATTGCCCTGCACCACCACGGCCCGGTCTAAGAGCCGCCGGGTGATGTAGTCCTGCTTCGTCAGGCCAGAGAGCCGCACAGCGGCGTCAATCTGCTTGTTTTCCTCCGGGGATACCCGGAAGGCCACGGTCTTGTTCCTCCAGCGGTTGTGAGTGTCCAAATTCTTAGCTGACATTACGCTCCCATCCTTTCAAAGTCCAATTTGTCTGCCATTTCCGTCTGCTTGGACGGAAACAGGTGGGCATAGCGATAGGTGATCTCGATACTCTCATGCCCCACACGGTCAGCAATCGCCACAGCGGAGAAGCCCATGTCAATCAGAAGTGAGATGTGCGAATGCCGGAGGTCGTGGATTCTGATACGCTTGACCCCTGCCGACTTCGCCCCTCTGTCCATCTCATGGTGGAGATAGCTTTTCGTGATGGTGAAAATGCGCTCCTTCTTCTTGATACCGTAGAGCATCCCCAGGTAATCCTTCATCTCGTCACAGAGGAAGTTGGGCATTTTAATGGTGCGGTTGCTTTTCTTCGTCTTTGGCGTGGTAATGACGTCCTTGCCGTGGAGCCGCTGATAGGACTTGCTGATTTTCACCGTCCCGGCCTCAAAGTCAAAGTCTGCCGGGGTCAGGGCCAGCAGTTCCCCCTCCCGAATACCACACCAGTAGAGCATTTCAAAGGCGTAGTAGGAAACGGGCTTGTCCATCATGGCATCTGCAAACTTCTGGTACTCCGCTTTCGTCCAGAACAGCATTTCCTTCCGTTCCTCTGACCCCATGTTCCCAGCCTTGGCGGCGGGATTGGAGCGCAGCTCATAGAAGCGGACAGCGTGATTGAAGATGGCGCTAAGCTGGTTGTGCAGGGTTTTGAGGTAGGTAGCCGAGTAGGGCTTGCGCTTCTCGTCCCGGTAGGCCAGCAACTCGTTCTGCCATGCGATCACGTCCTTGGTGGTGATCTCGCTAATCTTCCGCTTGCCAAAGTAGGGCAGAATTTTCTTCTGGATGATGTTCTCCTTGGTCAGCCAGGTGTTCTCCTTGAGCCGGGGTTTCATATCCTTGGTGTAAAGCTCGGTAAAGGCTTCAAAGGTCATATCCAGGTCGCCGGAGGTCTGCATCTGGAAACTGCGCTCCCACTCCTGGGCCTCCCGTTTGGTGGCAAAGCCACGCTTGCACTTCTGTTTGCGCTCCCCCGTCCAGTCCTGATACCGCACCATGACGTACCATGTTCCTCTTGCTTCGTCCTTAAAGACTGGCATTTAGTTCCCTTCCTTTCTGGCCCCGTAGAGCCGTTCGTTGAAATACTGGCGGTTGACCCGCCCTGCGATGGTGATGAAGCCCTTGTCCTTCAATTCTTCGTTGAGCTGCCGGATGAGTTTATAGGCGTAGGGCTTCGATACACCCAGCTCGTCCGCAACTTCTTCCGCCCGGATGAATCTGTTCTCCATATGGATTCCTCCTTTCTTTTGATTTAACGCTATTTGCTTAACGTAGTCCTATTATACTAACTCTATTCCGTTATGTCAAGACCTTCCAACGAGAAAATATAAACAAATTTATTTATTTTTCTCTTGACTGGTCTAAACATATCTGTTATACTTCAAGTGTCCCCATTACATAGATTGGAGTTGGCAGTTATGGCGATTGGTGAACGTATTCGTTTCTTCCGCAACATGAAGGGCATCACACAGAAGTATCTTGGCATGGTGGTGGGTTTCCCGGAACGCTCCGCCGATGTGCGTATGGCACAGTATGAAACCGGGAGCCGCACCCCCAAGGCCGACCTGACAAAGACCCTGGCTGACTTCTTTGATATTTCCCCTGATGCCCTGACCGTCCCTGACATAGATACCGACATCGGCCTGATGCACACCCTCTTTGCTTTGGAGGATATTCGGGGGCTGACTATTGGGGAGATTGACGGCGAGGTTTGTCTGCGTCTGGACAAATCCAAAGGCAAGACCTATGCCAATATGCTTGATATGCTGTCCGCCTGGGCGGAGCAGGCCAAGAAGCTGGAGGCCGGGGAGATCACCAGGGAGGACTATGACCGCTGGCGGTACAACTACCCCAAGTACGACACCACCCTGCGGTGGGCAAAAGTTCCCTCACAGGAATTGAGTGATTTCCTGGTGGATGCACTCAAAGATAGCCCCGATACTGATGAATAGACAGCAAAAGCCCTTACCGACGTTGCCATCGGTAAGGGCTTTCTAATATGGTTGTCCTCACTTATAAGCCGCAAAAGAACATTCTTTACCCGCAATCCACTGGGGATACAGAATGATACGGCCTATGGGGAGCGTTATCAAATCGTTATCAAAAGAGAGATATAAAACCGCAAAATCGTTGTGCCGCAACGGGTTCGGAGTTTCAAAAACTCACTCCCACTCGATTGACGGGGGATGTTTTGGGCTATTTTTCGCGGTATTCCGGTCTACTCGCCGGTTCCAAATGGCGGCGTTTCTCCATAGTCTCCACCGCTTTCAGGCGGCGTAATGCCAAAACAATTCCACGCGCAGATTATACCACGGTCAGGTAGGACAGCGCAACCCAGGACGTGATTTCCTTGAGAAGCGCCTCCTGGACCCCCTTGTGGGTGGCGATCTGCTTCACGGTGTACCGGCGGTTCTTGCCGCTCACGTAGTCCGGGACCTTGGCCCCTCTGGAGGTGGCGAGGCCGCCGTAGACGGCCCCGGCCTGGATGGTGACGGTGCTGCCCACCGTCACGGCCTTGGACGCCGTAGAGCTGCTGGTGCCGTTCTTGGTGGCGAAGTCCAAAGAAATCCACCCGGCTCCGCTCTTGAGCTTGCCCCACTTGGAAGCGCCGGTGCCGCCGGCCTCCGCAACGATGGTGTAGACGCCGGGGTTGATAGCGCCCTTGCTGCCGTAGTTGGTGCCGGGGCCGGAACGGATATTGAGGTCCGTCGCTGTCACTTTCACCGTGTAGTTTACGGCTGTCTGAGCGCTGCCGGATGCGCCGGTGCCGGTGCTGGGGCTGGTGGTGCTGGAGCTGCCACCCAGCCGCTTCGTGACCTCGGCGGCAATCTCGCCGTGGAGGTTGTAGAGGTAATCGCCGGGGCAAGACTTGTTCGCAAACCAGCGGTGAACGGTCATCACCATCTCCCCGGACTTGGGGGCATAGGCAAGGGTCTTCGCCTTGTCCCCGAACCAGAGCAGCTTCTTGGCCCCGTTCCGGCGGCAAATATCCGTCACAAGGTCCAGCAGCGCGGCATAGGCCGCCGCCGTGACCTTGTAGGGGGCCTTGTTCTCGCTGGCCGTCTCAATGGTAATGGCGCGGTGGTCGTTGGAGGAGCTGGAGGTACACCAGCTCCGGTCCTTTTCCTCCACGCACAGGCCGATGGAGCCGTCATAGCCCACAACGTAGTTGCAGGACGCATGCTTGCTGGAGGGCTGGAAGACCTCACACCCGCGCTTAGCGGTCACTTGGCCGACGAAACAATGGATGCTGATGGTGTCGATTTTATGATTGCGGGGACTGTTCTTGTTGGGGCTGATGAGGGTATAGGTCGCAAGGCTGCTGTTACTCATGGTTGGTTTCCTCCTTGTCCTCGCTGACTTCGGTAGTGGTCTCAATGGCGATGCCCTCCAGAGGGATGATGCCCTGGGTCAGCTCATAGACGGCGGCCTCGATGAGCGCGTCAAGCTCATTCTCATTCACAGTGACGCCGCGCTCTTTCAGCCAGGCAATAACGTACTGCTTCTTCTCTTCTCCGTGCCCGCTGCCCTTGAAAATCTGCTCAGCAGCGGAGACGGCGATTTTGACCCAGGCGTTGATTTCCGCCTGCTGGGATGCCGTGGTCTTGGACTTGATGAACGGGATGAGCACACAGGTAACGATGACGCCGATCAGAGCGGCCACAGCTTCGATGATAGGGGTGATGTCGTACATGATAAATCCTCCTTGTTTTTATCCGAGTGTAGGTCCGCTGGTGTCGGACCCGCCCTCTGTGTTGTTGGTTTGGAATGGGTTTCCGTCAGCGTCCAGCCCGTGGCGGTTTCGACTGACTTTTTCGGTGGTGGATGCCGCCGCATAGCTCACCAGATAGCCGATGCAGGCGGTAAAGATGGTGGTGGTAACATCGCTCGCGGTCTGCTTGTCCAGGTAGGCGAGGATGTAGGAAGCTACGGCGGTGGCCGTGGCAATAAGGACGGCCCACGCAGCGAGCTTCTTTTTGAACTCCCATGGGCGGCGCGTCTTGGCGCGTTTCCCCTCATACTTACCAGCCATAGCGTCCCCCTCAGTCCATCAAGGAGGAAACGCCTTGCCGGGTGAGGAAGTCCTTTTGCTTGTGTTTGATGTCGGCGGCGTAGTCCAGGGCGTCGTGCATATC
Source organism: Pseudoflavonifractor sp. Marseille-P3106 (assembly GCA_900169975.1). Lineage (GTDB taxonomy): Bacteria > Bacillota > Clostridia > Oscillospirales > Oscillospiraceae > Vermiculatibacterium. Next base: position 384,524 of record LT827125.1, on the reverse strand, counting down.
CCCGTTACAGTGGGCGTCGGGGATGCGCTGGACGGCCCTTGCAGTCGCTTCCCCCAGGGCAATAGCGGCATTGGTCCCCTGGACAACCAGGACGAAGAGGTCCTTTTGGCCCTGTTCCTGGGCCGCCTGTTCCTTTTCCCGCTTGTCGATACGGCGCTCCAGACGCCAGATGATAAGGCCCATGATCGCGCTCGGAATACCCATAGCCGCGACAAAAGCAAGCACCATCTGGCCCAGGCCGATGTTTACTTCCATTGGTCTCACCCCTTTACTCCGTCACGACCTTGTAGTAGTCGTCCAGGAGCGCCGGGGGCGCCCAACCATCCTGCTTGGTGAAGACACGCAGGACCTCATACTCCGTGCCGTCGTGGGTGAAATGGTCGCCTACCTGGAACGTGTGATTGGCCTCCAGTTCATCCCAATCCGGGACATTCCCCGGCTCCGGCCCCGGTTCGGGTTCCGGCTCCGGCTCTACTTCTTCGTAGAGCTTGTACTCAGAGGGGACCAGGTGGGGGTAGTGCGGCTCATAGAGCGTGACGCCCGCCTCCTTGATGGGGGTATAGAGCTTCTGGTCCACGGGGTCCCGGCGCACCGCTCCGTAGGGGACGTGCTCGCCCCACATGAAGTCCAGATACCCTCCGGGTTCCTCCGGCTCGCTACGAAGCGGACGGAACAACGTCCGCCCGCCCACGGTTCCAGGTGCCCAATCCGCCTGCGCCTGGTGCTGCGTGGTGCAGATGTAAAGCTCGCTGTCCGGCCCCACGATAGGCTCATCCTTGAAGATGGTCCCCATGGTGGCACTCCAGATGCGGGTGCCGTCCGCCGCCGCGATGATTTTCAGCTCGGCGTCGGTGTAGTCTCCGCTCTCAACCTGTCCGGCGCGGATGAGGTTCGCCCGCGCCCGGTTCACATGAAGCTCCGGGAGGCCAGGGCCGCCCATCTCCACCAGAGCGTCATGGGTGGCAAGGATGGCTGCCCACAGCTCATAGGTGTCCACGCTCTTTTCCTGCTTCTGGTAGGCGCGGGCTTCGTCAAGACTTCTCATAGTCATTCCCCCTTAGATGTAGCTTGCGGACAGAGAGTAGCAGGCGATGCTTTCATACCCTCCGACCTTGGTGATCTGGACGCGGACACCCACCGCAAAGCTATCCGCAGTCTTCGCGGAATTGCTGAAAATGTGCTTGAGGCCGAGCTGTGCAGTCTCCCAGGTCGGCTCTTCGTCGTTGTAGTTGTTGCAGACCTGGATTGTCACGCCGTCCTCGTGGGCGTTGTACCGCATGGAGACAAGGATTTTCTGAGCGGCGGCGCTGGTGTCATCCACCTTCCAGTCAAAGTCGATGATGGAGACGGACCGGGTAAAGGTGATGGTACGGGTGACGCTGTTCCCGGCGCTGTCCGAGACCTTGATAGTCATGGTGTGCGGCCCAGTGAGGGCGGCGAACTGCGCCGCCGTGAGCGCAAAGGTGTATTGGTGGTTCCGCTCTGCCGGGGTGATGGTATTAAGGGTCACACCATCCAGGCTCTCTACGATGGTGAGCGTGTCTCCGGCGTCCCCGTCGTTGACCGTGTACTGGAACGAGGGCGGCGTAGTCACCACGCCGAGCTGCTGATCGCTGCCGCTCACTGTCGGGTCTACATTGTGGGTGACGGTCCGGGTGGGGCTGGTGGTGTATGCGCTATACGCGGCCTTGCTGTCCTTGGCGCGGACCCGGTAGGCTACCGTGTTCATCGCCGTGGTGATCGTGTCGCTGAACTGCGTCGCAGCCCCGTCGTAGATTTTGGACCATGCGCCGCTATTGTACTGCCGCTCAAGCTCGTAGCTTACGGCGTCGCTGTCCGGGTCCACCGACGCCGCCCAGGAGACGGTGAGACCTTTACCGCTCCGCACGTCCTCCGGCACGGTGATGGACGGGGGCGTGGTGGGGGCGTTATTCCAGATAATCGTGTAGTACCCCTCTCCATCCGGTGTATCAGATACCAAGATGTCAGAGGACAGATTCAAAGCCGGGCGCACACCCCCGCTGCCGTTGTACGCGGAGTAGCTGGTGAGGCTCCCGTCCGAGTACACGCAGCGCACGCTGCCCGCGTACGACGAATACGGGGAGCGGAGCCACCAGTACCAGAACTGCGACGCGCTCAAGCTGCTATTGGTGTACTCGCTGTTGCTCACGGCCTGAGCTGTGGGCTTGCACTGGCGGCTTGCGTTGTCGCTGAACATAGCCAGCTTCGTGCCCTCCGCGACGCCGTTCTCCGAACCGAGGCCAACCTCTGCCATGGACAGCAGAAAAATCTTGTCTTGGACGGTCTCGGACCCGCCGCCGTCCGTGCCGGGCTTTGCGACGGTCAGGGTGGTGGTGAGCAGCGCGGCCAGCATCTCCGCGCCGAAGCCGGTCAGGAAGCCGGATTGTGCGTCGTACGCGTTGTGGCCGTTCCAGACGTAGGAATTGGACGGGGGCCGGTCATAGCTGTGCTGGGCCTGATACCAGCCGGTCCCGCTCTTATTGAGCCACTGGCGGATGTTAGCCAGGGAATAGCGGTTGTTGCCGTATCTCTCCCGGTCCAAGATGCCGTCGCTCTCCATAGCGTCGAAGCAGCAGATTTTGATGATGCTCTCGGCCACAAGGGTTGTGCTGTTGGCCGGATAGCCTGCGTGGTTTTTATCACCGATTTCCCAGCCGATGGGGATGCCGTAATACTTAGTCTTTGCGTCCCGCACTTTCGCCTTTACGGGTAGGGCGCTGATTTTCTGCGGCATGGTTTGACTTTACACTCCTTTCAAAGATGGAGGCGCAAACCGCGTCGTACTTGGTGATGAGTTCCCGGCATTGGCCGTGGGAAGCATGAGACCTCCAGCTCTGGTAGCTCTCTTCAATCTGCTTCCGGGTCATAGCGCCGTTTTCATACATCACCGCGTATTTCCGCAGCTTGCGCCTCATACGGTCTTTGCTGGAACGCCTAACTTTCCGTATTACCTTTCCGGTGTCGGTCAGGTATGTGTGGAAGCCCAAAAAGTCCAGGCCGTTCCGCAAGGGGAAGATCTGTGTCTTCTGGTTTAGCTCAAGACCTCTCGGGGTCAAGAACTGCTCGACTTTCCTCCACGCTTCACGAAGCGCCTCCTTGCTCTCGCAGATGATATAAAAATCATCCATGTAGCGGCCATAGTACCGCATTCGGAGGACTTCTTTGACGTAGTGGTCGAGTTCATTCAGATACAATAGGGCGTACACCTGGGACGATTGATTGCCTATGGGGATGCCGACATTACCAGGGGTGCTATCTATGATAGCGTCGGACAAGGCCCGGCTCCGTGGGTCTGTGAGCAGCTTATTGACATCTCGCTTGAGAATGTCGTGCCGGATGCTGGCGAAGTAGTGCCGGACATCCGCTTTCAGGACCCAGCCGTCGGCGCTCCCGTGCTTCCGGTAATACTCCCGCATGAAGTCACGGAGGCGGTCGAGGCCGAAGTGGGTTCCCTTTCCGACTTGGCTCCCGTAGTTATCCAGGATAAAGGGGCGGCTCAGGACGGGGTAAAGGATGTTGTCGCAAAAGGCGTGTTGCACGATTTTGTCCTTGACGCTGTTCGTCTGGATGAGGCGTCGCTTTGGCTCAAAGACGTAGAACTCATGGTAATTTCCAGGCTTGTAGAGACCGTCCCGCAGCTCAGCTTGCAGGACGGTGATCGCCTCCAGAGTGTTCAGCTCCACTTTGGCAACGGAGTCTTTCCATCGCTTGCCTTTCCTGGTTGCCCGATACGCCGCATAGAGATTAGCGAAGTCATAAACGACTTCAAAATTCTGTTCCATAATAGGCTCCTTGCGCCGCTGGTAGCGCCGAAGCTCCAATGGGCGAGCCTCAGCGCGTCGGCGCTATGTGTTTATCCCTGCCCTGTCAGGCCGGGACCGGATACGTCCTCCTTTGATGGTGGGCTTCTGCTTTCTCCCTTTCGGGTTACTCGGTCACGGTATTCCACCGAAGCCGGGCGCACACCCCTGTTGCCGTTGTACGCGTTGTTGTTGTTGAGGCTCCCGTCCGAGTTCACGTAGCGCACGTTGTTCGCGTTCGACGAATTCGGGGAGCGGACAAGGCACACCCAGGGGGATGCACGTACAGGACGCACCCGCGGCCTCTCAAATCATCGCCGTGCGCCGCCGGTCTGAACTTGCTGCCGGAAGCGCTCGGCGTCCTTTTTACGCCACGACGCGGCAAGGTTCTTTACGTCGGTGGTGAGGCCCGTCCAATATTCACACCGCCTGATGTCGATATACCCCTGCTCCAGAGCTATATCCAGGAAGTTCAGGAAGACCTTGCAGTTGGTCAAGACCTCTTTCTGGAGGTCAAGGCGCGTGTTCATCTCAGCGACGGTCCGAGGGTATATCTCGTTGGCCGCTATGATGTCATGCAGGATTTGGATTGAGAGGTTCTGCATCCTCTGGCAGAGGGTGAAGCGCACCTTTTTAGGGAACAGCTTAGTGTTGTTCGTGAGCTGCAAGGTATGGTTTACCAGGTCTTTTGCCTTGCAGATGATGGTGAGTTCACCGTGCCGGTTCTGCAAACAGGACACCTCCTTTCACGCAGGGCCTCCAGCTCATCAGCCGGTACGCCGTCCACTTCGAGGACGCCGGGCCGGACGCGGATAGTGACCCTCTGGCCTTTATATCCCAAACCGCAGAGCACAAGCCCCTCCAGGCCCTCGCAGGGGCAAGGGGTCTCCAGCTCTGCGATAAGGTTCGGAATAAGACAGCTCGCCTCTTCGGGGCTGCAAAGTAGCCCCGTCATGCTGTGATGGAGCGTCCGGTCTGGCTCCAAACTCCGTCGCGCATGGCGATACCGGCGAGGGTGGCAAAGTCGGCGGTCTTGTTGATGCCTCCGGGCATATCGCCGGACACCAGATCGTTGAGTAGGTCGATTGCGGCCGCATGGTCGCTCAGGGTGTTGGCGAGGCCGGAAACGTCGCTGATTTCATGGCTGTGGCCCAGGAGCGCATACTTTTCCAGGTCCACCACGCGGGCCAGGGCGTCCGGGTCAATGATGGCCGAAACGCTCGCCGCCGCGCCCACAATGTTGATGATGTTGAAAGTCACCATCTTGTTTACCGGGCTGCCCTGGGGCCTCATCCACTCCGGCTTGCTCTGGAGGGGAAGATAGGAATAGGCAACGTCTCCATCGCCCTCCGGGTCCTTGATGTAGAGCATGACGCCTTTGACGTAGAAGCCGGTCTCGACGCCCACGCTGGTAGCCTGGACCACCACCGTAGCCTCGCCGGTGCCGGTGTTCTCGCACTTGGCAATCATGGCGTCTCCGGCATATTCAACCGGGGCGGTCAGGTCCTCAACCGCCGTTCCCTCCGGGAGATCGCCGCTGTCCAGCTCCGCTTTTGTGAACTGGATGCCGCCGCTCCCGGCCATGACTTTGCCCAGGGCGGTGTAGCCGCTGTTGAGCAGCACCGCGCCCTCTTCGCTCTCCGCGATGTCAGGAGAGGCCAGGATTTCTCTGTTTGGCATGGTATTACCTCGCTTTCATAGATGCAGTTATCGACACGTCCTCCCACACGGCCAGGCCCACATAGCTGCGGGAGGTTGCCGTGCGGAATGGGGTTGTCCGGGGTTTCGCCTCAATCTCGTTGTAGATCAGCGCCGGGACCGCGTAATAGCTCCGGGACCGTGCTGTGTGGTAGGTCCGCAGGAAAACACGGGTCCCGACGCCTGCCGCCGCGATGCGCTTCATCAGCTCCGCTATCAGGGGCGCGGCCTCCAGGCGCTCATAGTCCAGGACAGCTTCATCGACATAAATCCAGATTTTCGCCGGAAACAGCTCTCGGACCTCTATCTCCGATACGTCCACGTTGAAGAGCGAGGCCGCAGCGGAGATGATGGTGTCGATGTCACCGCCGGAAAGCAGCGCAATCATCTTGATTTTGATGAGCAGGCGGTAAAAGGTATCGTCCGCTCCACCGCGAGCGACGCCGAAATTGGCCCCGTAGCGGTCCAGGACGGACCCTCTGGCATTGTCTATGTCATCCCATAGCTTGAGCCGGTCCGCGTTCTCGTGGATGATTTCAAGGCCCCAGGCAAGGGTCCCGAATAAGCGCCCGATGTTCGTCTCCATGGGGAGGCTGTGTCGGCTGTTGCGGATGTCCGACCGGGCATAAGCCCCGGTCAGATACTCCAGCATTTGAGACAGGTAGCCGTAGCTCATCAGCTCACCTCCGCAATGGTGATTTTGTCGGTCGAGGTCACGGCCTTTTCCCTGGTGTCAATGACGATGTTCTCTTCCCCGTAGTCACTGGCGGTCTCGCTGATGCCCAGGTCGAAGTCCACCACACCGGGGACAGACAGGATGACACCGGGCAAGGCCATATAGAGAACGTCCGAGCCGATAGTCAGGCCGCCCCTCACATCGCCGCCGATGTACTCCACCAGGGCCTCCTTGATGCGGTCCTGCCCATCGCCCGGAAAGTCGCTGTTGGTCTCCAGGTTCTTGATTTGAATATACACGGCAACGGTGGTCGGCCTGGAAAACTTGATATTGATGCTCTGTCCGCTCTTGGCGATGACGGCGATAGAAGAGCTGCCGGAGGTCTGGATGCCCGCCGCCTTGCGCCGGAAGATGGCCTGCGCGATGTCGGCGTCCAGGCCGCCGTAGACGATGGCCTCAATGCTGTGCGGGGGGAGGCCCAGGGCGTCGGTTTCGTCGGTGTCGTTCTCGTAGCAGATCGCGGAGTAAACCGCGTCCACGTTCTGCATGATTTCACCGGCGATGGCGTCCGCGTTGACGCCGCCCGCATAGTCCACGGACTGATAATAGCGGTCCCGGAACTCTTCATCGGTTTCCCGGCCCCGCCCGCCGTCGATGGCTGCCGGGTTCGTGCAGGCGCTCACGCCGTCCATGGGGTTTGTGATTTCCTTGACCGTCTCGGCGGCCACGTTGTAGTCCGCTCCGGTCTCAACGGCCTGGACCGGCAACGTGACTTTCCCGGTATCGTCGATGCGGCCGGCGGCCAGGACTGCATACTGCAATCCGGCCACGGTGCGGACCAGGAAGCCCACGGGGATAGGAGTACCGGCGGCGCCGGTGAACTCGACGTAGCCGGACGCCTTTTGCGCGGGAAGCAGGGACAAGCCGATAGCTTTCCCCAGGTTGTAGAGGCTGGTCCCTACCGCCGTATCAACGAAACGGCTATTGTAGACATCTTCCATGAGGCTGAACAGGATGTTCAGCATCCATGCGAAAATCCGTAGGAAGATGCCCAGGGGGGACCGGACGGTCAGGTTGGCCTTGCTCCCGAACAGCTCCCGCGCCTTGTACTCGATGGCGTCCAGAAGCTCTACGTAAGTAGGCCGGTGGAAGCCGCGCTCGGTCACGCCCCATTCTTGATTGCTCATGCTGTGCTCACCTCCGTAGTGATGGTATTGCCGCTCTGGAGGCGGCCAGTCACAGAGACCTCCAGGCCCCGGCCCACAAGCTCATAGTCCACGGCGCTCACTTCGGCAACCTGTGGCTCCTGGAAGACGGCGTCCCGAATTACCTCCGGGATTTCGTCATCCTCCAGCTCGCTCCGCTTCTTGCCCATGATGCGCTCATACTCCGTGCCGTGGGTGGGGTCAAAGGGGAACTCCCCTCGGTAGACCTCCAGCGTCAGCCGGACGGCCTGGGCGGTGGTTTCATCGCCCGATATGGTCTCCAGCGCTCCGGCGTCATCGAGGATGAGGTCTCTGCTTTCGGGGTCAATTTTAAGGGTCCAGTTATCTTGCATATCTCACCCTCCGATCAGAACGTCCCCGCTGCCATCAGAGACGGCCCCGGTGCCATTGTGGGCGGCCAGGGTGTCCCCGATACGGGCGGCGGGTTTTCCGTTGATGAAGACGCTGCTGCTGCCCTGGGCGATGCTCCCTTGGCTGCTCCCGCAGCAGGCGTCATTTTCGGTTGTGGTGCTTCCGACATAGGCCGCCGGTCGCCCGTTGATGAAAACGTCCCCGGAGCACCCACCGGAGATCGTTCCCGTGATAGGGAGGGGACCGTGCGGGGTGGCGTGTCCGTTGTGCTCCCCCGCTGTGGTGCCTTGTATGGCGTCCCCTTGCCGTGCAGCTCCAGGCATAGCGCATACCTCCCTCAGTTCAGGTTGACCACGCCGCCAGTAACGGTCAGGTCCCCGGTGATGGTCACATTCCCCTTGATGTCGATGCCGCTTGGCGAGATGGACAGGTACACGCCGCCGTCGGATGTCCCCAGGCTCAGGGACCCGGCGGGGAGGCCGGATATGGAGTTGCCGCCGGTGCGGATGCCGCCCACAAAGACAGCATCATCCCCGCTGTGCAGGCGCTCGGTGTTGGGGTCTGCCTCCGCACCTCCAGCGATAACGGCGTCACTGTCCCGGTCCAGGTAGACCACCACGCCGATGTCCCCGGCCTTGTAGACAGGACGGATGACAAAGCCGCCCCCGTAGATGGTAGCCACGGGGACGGCCAGGACCGGCGGCTTGGTCTGGAATGTGTCTTCGTCGGGATAACGGGTGATCGGCTGAACATCGACGGTCAAGGCCGCCTCGTCAAAGGCAAGGACCTTTACAACGTCCGCAACGCAAAGGCCCGCCGCGTCCGCCTGTTTCTTGGCGTCCTCATAGGCTTGCTTTCGGTTTTGTCTCGGCATGGTAAGGTCCCTCCTTTACGCCGGTTTCATTTCGATGGTGGTTTTCCAGTTGCCTTTCGGTGTGCCGGTGTGCTTCCCCTTGGCAACGATGAAGCGCCCGTTGAGGCTATGAGACTGGATGACAACTTGCTCAGCCGGTCCGATGTGGTAATTGAGCAGGCACTCACGGGTCACATAGTTGCCCTCTCCGCTCTTGGTGGCGCTGCTTTTCTGGCTGTCGCTGCCCACGGCTATGACGGTTTCCTCAACCTCATTCCCGGACAGCAGCAAGCCGCTCTGAGGGGTAAGGACAAGGCCATTTGCGATGCCCTTAGTCGGGTCATTGATGAAGACGCTCCCGTTGCGTATAAGGAACCGGCTCTTGCAGTCGTTCACCACAATGCGCTTGAGTTCGTCCTTTACCTTGCCGTTGCACACCAGCCCCCGGTCATAGACCTTGTTCGTGGCGAGGGAAAAATCCCCGATTTCAACCCCAAAGATATTGAGCAGATCGGAGACAATCTCTTTCGCCGTGCTGCCCTTGGCATAGGTCTTGGAGACCTTGGAGTTGAGCCATTGGTCCATAGCGGCGGTTGCTGAGATTTCGGTGATCCACTCGGTATTTTGGTGCTTGTGGCTGCAAGCGCTCACTTGGCCGACGAAGATAGCCCCCACGTCGCCCTCGTAGCCTGCGTTGAGGATGATAACGTCCCCGCGCTTGATACCCTTTCGGGTGCTCTCAGACAGGTTGTAGGCTTTGAATTTGGCCGTCTGGATGGTGTCGCTGTCCTCAAAGGGGACCTCAAACTCAAAGTACAGATTGTCCATACTGTACTTCTTGCTCCCAATCTGGAGACTGGCCTCTCTCATCCAGAAGCTCATTCCGTTCCCTCCCTGTCGAAGAGATAGAGCTTGACCTCTTCCCCCAGGTTCTCCCACGTCACGGCGTCCACATCGTCCCCCGTGAGGCACAAGGGAATGATGACCGGCAAAGGAAAGCGCTCATCCTCAATGGGGCCGAACAGTGGCCGCCCGTAGCGGATGGGGTCTCCGTAGGCAAGCACTTCGCCGGTGGCCGTCACAGACAGGTCCAGGGTAAAGAAACCGCCGGTGTCGTTGTACCGGATGGTAAAGGAATAGGTCTTGTCGCTGAGTTTCACGGAAAAGGTGTAGGGGACCTTGCTCACGTCGATGTCGATATACTCAACCTCTTGCCCAAGGTCAATAAGCTGCATGGTCCGTTACCTCCTCCCGGTGTTGCTGGGAGTAGCGCGGGACGTTGGCCCCGCGCTACTCTTCGGCTTGCTGTTGAAGCTGTTTACATAGGACATATAGGCGCTGGATGAAATCGTGGTGGAGACGGTGGTTTTCAGGCCGTCCGCCTTAGTGCTGGAGGTTTGGGAGGAAGACTTCTGCGCCGCCTTGGTGGTTGCCTTGGGCTGTGACGCGGAGGCCGCAGCGTCCATACCGGCCATAGTAGAGGCCGTTCCACTGTCCACGGAGCTACCCAGGGTGACTTGCTTTAGGGTGGCCGTAAACGTGAAGCCCCCACGGTTCTTGGCGTCGTGGGTGCTCTGGAGCTGCTGGATGACAAGGTTGCTGATGCGGTTCCTCCCGGTGTAGGTGATGATGTCGCCGCTCTTCCACATCTTTTGCAGGGCGGCGATGGTGTCCGCGCCATTGATGGCCGTCCCGCTGATCTGGAAGCTCAACGGCTGAGTAAAAACATGGTCTTGGATATTGGAGCCGCCCTCAACCGGGTTATCGGTGATCGTGCTGCTCCGGCTCACGCTCTCGGAGGTCACTACGCCGGTAGTCAGAGGCTCGAAGCGGACCACTCCGCATTTTCTTCCCTCAAGTGTGTAGATAGTAGCACCCCCTTATGCAAAGCCAGCCTGCATAGCGCGGTCCGTGTAGTCCTGGGCCTGGGCCTCTTGGTAAAGCTCATCGAACAGGGCGCGAAGCTGCTCTTTCAGGTTGGCAACGGTGGAGCTGTCGGCATTACCCGCAATCGTGATTTGGACGCTGGGGGCAAAGCTGACGCTCCGGCTGCTTCGGTTGTTGGTCGTGTTGTTGGTGTAGGATTTCATCAGGCGGTCAGTCTGGTCCGCCGGAATGATGGCAGAGCCGCCGGGGAGGATGGCAAGCTCGCCGCCCTCTTCGTTCATCCACGTGGGACCGCCCTCAAAGTTATCCGTGCCTCCGGCGTTGTGCGGGATGCTCGCTCCTATCTGGACATTGGAGGCGTTGCTCGCTTCACGGGCCGCCGCCGTGATACGGGAAAACTGTGCGACGATGGCGTCCGTGCCTGTGGTGGCTGCGGTCTGCATGGCGCTCCAGGCCGTCTCCGCGTCGGTCTGCATGGTCCCATAGGCCGCCGTAGCGGACGCGCCCATAGCCATGAAATTTACGTCGGTTATCTCGGCGGCCTGGTTGGAGCTTTCGGTGACGGCCTCGGTGGTGGTCTCCGCTGCTCCGGTGACTTCCTCCTTGTACTGCGACGTATCGACCACAAGGGAAGTCTCCTTGCTCGCGGCGTCATCAAGGCCATTGATGGACCCGCTCAGGTCGTTTACCGCCTCTTCGCTGTCCTTGGCTCCGCCGAACAGGTTAGAGAAGAAGCCTACGACCTTGCCCACGCCGTCGGCCAGCCAGCCTACCACTTTGCCCAGGACCTCAGCGATGACGCCCAGGACATCTCCGATGACCTCAAGCACAGGGCTTACGGCCTCCAGGATGGGGGAGATCAGGCCCAGCAGTTGCGCAATGGGCGGTAGCAGCGCCTCGGCCAGCTTTTGAATGACCGGCACAAGGGGCTGAATGATGGAGGTATTTAGGGTGTTCAGGATGTCCACCAGGGGCGGCATGACGGTCTCGGCTATCATGCCTATGATGTCCGCCACAGGCGGTAGGATGGTCTGCGCCAGGTCTCCGAACACTTGCAAGAGTGGGAGGCCGGCCTCGAGCACGGTCCCCAGCACGTCCGTTAGGACGGGCAACAGGGTCATGCCCAGCTCCGTGATGACCGGCATAGCCTGGGCAAGCCCGTTGCTCAGCATATCCACGAACTGCATGAGCATCGGCTCTATGGTCGGCCAGCTATCCAGGATGGTGCTGAACAGGCTTTCGATGACCGGCGTAAACCGGCTGCCAGCGTCGGCCATGAACTCGCTCCAGATGCCCTTGAGGTCTTTGGTGCTGTTCACCAGGCCGCCGGTGCTGTTGGCCGCCGATTGCTGGATTTTCTCGGTCTGCCCCAGCAGGGCATTCATGCGGACCTGGGCCAGAGTAGCATCGTCCATTTCGTCTATCTGGTCTCCCAGGCCCATTGAGAGCGCGGTATTTTTCAGGGCCACTTCATCAATGTGGATGCCGTACTCTTCGAGTGCCGCATTGTTCCCGCTGATGTAGTCCTGGACCACGCCCAGGGCCTCGGTGTCATCCATGGCAAAGGCGTTGCCGAAGTCATAGGCAAGGGACGTGGTGGCCTTGGACAGCTCTGCGGCCGCGTCCCCGGTGATGCCCATTTCCCCGTATAGGGCCTTATTGGACACCATGAAAGACTTGACCTCATCGCTGCTCCGGTGGATGGCGTCGGCGTAGTTCTCTGCCCACTCCCCGGCGTCGGTGCCTGAGAAGTTGGCCTCAAACTTCCGGCCCACATTCTCAGCGGACCCGGCTGCTTCGATGGCCGCCGCGCCCAGCTCCTTGAGCATATCAATACCGGCCTGGATTGCCTCAAAGCCGATAAAGGCGGCGAGGGCGCCCTTGATGGCCTCTTTGATTTCGCCTCCGGCCTTGTCGCCCTCATCCCCCATATCGTCCAGGTCTTTTCGCGCATCGTCGGCCTCATCGCCCACATTGTTAATCCTGTCGGCAGCGGCCTCCACCGCGCTCAAGAACTTCCCCCGGATGGTGTTTATCGGGTGCGTGAACGCGGTCCCGATGCCCTTTACTCCGGTCTTCACCTTGCCGGTGAAGTCGGAAAACTTCTTTTGGGAGTAGCCTATGGCCCCGTCAAATCCGGCCTTGATGGTCTTGGAAACGCTATTGGTCTCTTTGGCCGCAGCGCCCATAGATTTTCCTACGGCAGCACCGAAGCTGTCCGCCTCTCTGCCAATATCCCGGAAGCTGGTGCCTACATCGTCGGCGTCATCCTCCAGGTCATCCAGGGCGTCGCCTGCATCTCTGGCTCCGTCTCTGATCGCGTCAGTACCGGCGCGGACGCGAGCGCCCATATCCTGAGCGGCGTCCTCAACGTCCTGGGCGCGGTCCACGATCTGCTCCAGGCGGTCTATCGTCTCGCCCAGGCGGTTTATCGCGTCATCCAGGCCAAAGTCCATGCCAAAGGTAAGCTCCCGGTTGTCTGCCATTGGCTCCACCCCCTTTCTGCAAAAAGTAAAGCAGCGGGGTCACTCGCCCCGCTGCTTGCTCCAGTCTTCGTTGTAGAGTATGCGGGCCTGCACCGCCTCCTGGTACTCAGCCAGGTCCATGCCCTTGAAGTCGGCATAGCACAGGCCGCCGCCGGTGAAGATGAGGACCCACATATTCCGGTTTCGCTTGGCCTTTCTGATTGCGCGGTCTACGTTAAGCTCACTCTCGCAGAAAGGTTTCGATGGCCTTAATCAGCTTCTCCGGGGTCTTGATGTCATCCTTTTCATCGAAGTAGCTGATGCCGTCGGCCTTGACCTCGGCGGGAGAAATGACCACGTTCTTGAGCATGGTGTCAATGTACTTGGTGGTGTCCCGGCGTCCGCCGCCGGTCATGCCGCAATCGTCATTGACGCCGAAGTACCAGGTGGGAGAGACGGACTGGAGGGTGTATTCCTCGCCGTTGACGGTGACTTTCTTCTGCTTAGCCATAAATTTTCGGTAGCCCCTTTCAGATAGTGATTTTGGTTTGTTCGGCCAGTTGGGATAGCCTTTCATGGGTAGCCCCCCTTAGCGGGGGACTACCGACGGTGCATAGATGTTGACGGTGATCGTGCTCTGCTCCTTATTGCGGGTGAGGTCGGGCATTTTCATTACCCGGCAGTTGTCCGCGCTGAGGGTGAACGCGTCCGCGTCGTTCACGTCGGAGATCGTCACGTTGACGGCCCGACGCTTCGCCTCCAGCTCCCGAAGATAGGACAGGCTGGAAGACGTGGACATGAGGGTAATAGCGATGGTGCCGCTCTCGTTGGCGTTCTCGGAGTAGGTCACGTCGCCCTTTGCGCCTACGGCGGGGGTGATGCTGTCCTCGTTCTTGGTGACGGACACGACACCATCAGCAGCAAAGCCGGTGATGGTGCGGCCCCCGACAATGACGTTGACCTTTTTAGGGTCATAGCTCGCAACTTCGATGCCTTTAGCCATGATGAATTACGCTCCTTTCTCACGCGCTCAGGGTGGCCCGCAGTACGCCCTTGACTTTGACGGTGTGGACCGCGCCCTCAAGCTGCGCCTCCCAGGTGATGTCCGGCATTTGCCGGGCGCGGGCCTCTTCGTCGGTGGCCTGGGACCGCTTGGGGACTACAACGGTAAAGACGCCCTGCTCGCTCTCCGGGTCCAGGGCGATAATGCCCAGGTCGGTAGCGCGGTTCAGAGCGGAGAACACGCCGGCAGCGACCAGGGCAAAGCCTGCGTCGGTGTAGCCAATGGTGGGGTTCTCCAGGAAGATGTCGTAGAGGTTTTCCCTCATGTTCTTGGCGATGTAGTCAGCGCCCATCTGGACGTCGATAAATTCGCCGTCGGCGCACACGCCGTTCTTCACATACTCCCGCTTGTACTCGACGGTCAGGAAGTTCACGTTGGCCTCTTCCAGAGCGTCGCGCTCAGCGTTGGTGAGGTCCGGGACGGTGAGGCCCTGGGGCCGCTTGAACTTCCACGTTACGCTCTCAGGGTAGAACGGCCCCACGTTGCCCACATAGGCGGCGTCGGGGTATTCCTCATCCTGGTCCCCGTAGATGACGATGGACCGGCGGTTGGTGACGGCAAGGCTCTTGTTCTGAGTGCGCCCGAAGTAGAGCTTGCGGTGGTCTTCCTCGCCCGCGCCCAGCTCTGCTTCGGTAGGCTCGGTGGCCTCGGCCCAGGCGCAGAGGGCTTTCACGGCCTCATCGCCGTCCTGGTCGGTCAGCAGGATATACCAATCATCATCGGTCTCCCGCAGGGTCTCCACGGCCTGCACCAGAGCAGATGCCTTTTCGGTCTCACCGCTCCCGGAGGGGGCAGCGATACCGGCGATTTTCACTTTGCGGATAAGGGTCTCCGCAAGGGTGGTCTTGCCCTGCTCAAACAGGGCTTCGGCCATAGCAGCGACCTTTTTCCCGGTGAACGCCTCCTTGATGACGTCCAGATCGCGGTAGACGGCCACGTCCTTAGCGCCCTCGGTGGACAGCAGCAGAATGTCCAGGTTCTCCGTTCCGCTGGGCTTGGCGTCGATATTCACGACCACAACAACGTCTTTCGGCATTAAAATCACTCCTTTACGTTTCCTTTGATTGTGGGTTTCTCAAGTTTGCTGATGGCCGCCGCGTCGGTCCGGGTGTACCGGAGCCGGACATCGAAACCGAACCGGCGGCCCATTTCGTCAAGCTCCAGGGCGTCCCGGCTGGTGGCGTTGGTGACATCAACAACGACGAAACCGGCCCCCGCTATGGCGTCTCTCCCGGTATGCAGGAAAAAGCCCTGGGCCAGCGTTGCCAGCTCCAGGGCCTCATCTGCACCCAGGACTTGCACCTGGGAGCCTTTATCGTCGTAGCAGCGGTTCACGCTGCAAGCAGTAAATGACAGGGTGGCGGTGGGCTGCTCTTCCCGGACCTCCACCAGATCGTCTTGCGTCGCACCCTCACCCAGCGAGTAGTTGCCCAGGCCGCCGTCCGGGATGTAGTCTGCGGTCACTGAGTAGACGATGAACGGGGGTTCTGCCTCCGGCTGGACCTGGGAGGCCAGCAGGACCGGGACGCCCACGGTCTTATGAAGCGCGGATATGAGGGCATTCCGCTTCGTGACGAAACTCACGCCCCACCGCCCCCTTTCGGCGCCGCGCCGGTTCTGGCCTCTACCAGATACCGCTTCATCGGGTGGATGCTGTTGTGGCCCAACTCCTGGGTCACGGTGTAGGTGTTTCCGCTGTCAGGGTCATAGACCTGTGCTCCCACCTGGAGCGCATGGCCGTTGGTATAGATTTTCTCGCTCAGATCGGACACGGTGCCGGTGATTTCACGCCGTAGGTCCTTGTCGCTCACAGGGAGGACCGCGCCCTCAAAGGGGACGCGCACAGGCTCACCGGCTACCCACTGGCCGCCCTTGTCCTGGTCGTAGTGGCCTCCCGCCTGGACCTCGTACATGGTATGCAGCAGGCCGCCCGGTATCATGGGCTGCGCCATTTTGAACGGGACGCCCATTATTCCTCAACCTCCCACGTGATCGAATTTCGGAGCCGTCCGGTCACCATGAGAGGGCTGTCCGCATAGGACGGATAGCGCTCCCTCTGGATTTTTCCTTTCGGCTCAAAGTTGCTCGCGTCGCTCATAAACTGCTGGA
This sequence comes from Pseudoflavonifractor sp. Marseille-P3106, assembly GCA_900169975.1. GTDB lineage: Bacteria > Bacillota > Clostridia > Oscillospirales > Oscillospiraceae > Vermiculatibacterium. Next base: position 368,375 of record LT827125.1, on the reverse strand, counting down.
TAAGGCCCACGGCCTGCCCGCCTATCCACGATATGGCCCCGTCCGCCGTCTGCTGACCTTGCCAGATGCGGGCAACCTCATTCTGGACGATTTCGGCCAGCTTGTTCTTGTTGTGGTCGAAGCCCGCCCGGATGAAGCTGCGCTCCGGTATGGTGACGGAGGGCAGCAGCAAGAACAGGAACTTGAGGTTATTCGGATTATCCTTGTCCCTCCGTCCCTTTTTGGCTACGACGCCGAACAGGTAGCCGTCCCTGGACCGGATAAAGAAGAGGTCCTGGAAGTCCCTGGGGCTTTTGTCGTAGCTGTCCTTGTGGATGGGTATGCAGAGGTTTCGGGTGGCCTTGGGCGTGATGGTGGCCCCGTACTCATGGACACGGGCAATCATCAGCAGCTCACTGTCTGCGTTGCCCTGGATGCCTATTTTTATCCGGGTGTGGTTCAGTTTCTCCAGCTCGGCCTTGACCCGCCGCAGGTGCGGTAGGACGTTATCGCGGACCTGCATAGGCTCACCACCTCATGTAGTGGGCCAGGGTCTCCATCCAGGAGGCGCGGGGTTCCTTGTCAAAGGTCCACGACACGTCGGAGATGGAGAACGCCGCAAGGCCCTGAGCGCCGTTCCGCAGGATGGAGAACTCCTGTTCCGCGATGCCCCAGACAATCGCCACGATGTCCTCCGGTAGATCGGATGGCTCATCTTCGGTCGCGTCCTTGGGCAGCACGTACCCGGCGGTGAACTTTACTTCCAGGTAGCGCCGGGGGGCTATGTAGTCGTTCGCAAGGCCGCCGACATAGCCGCGGAATACCCATCCCTCATCGCGGTACAGTACGCCCACGTCTCCGGTCATGGTGAAGTCGTAGCTGCCGGGGGCAATGTCCACGCCGTTCTCGGTGTCCCGGACGTACTCAACCGCCCGGATAGGGTACTGAGTGAGCACAAGCTCCTGAGCACCGGGGGCAACATATCTGTGGGTGTAGGTGGCCTTGCCGAACTTTCGCCCGGTGATGGTCTCAATCCAGGCAGACGCCGAATTGATAAGCCGGATGATGTTGTTCTTTACGGCGGTGTCTGCCGCCTCCGGTGGGATGCCCAGGCGCTCCATCGTGTCTTCGAGCGTTGTCATGGCGTTTGAGGCCAGCTTTACAGTCGGTTCATTTTCCACGGTGTCGCCTCCGTTCTCAGGGGAGGCGCGGGCTACTCGCCCGCGCTCTCCTTTTTGCTGTCGTTCTTAGGGGTTTCCGATTTCTTCTCCTTGGGGCCTGCCTCCCGCTTGTTCTCGGCGGGTTTCACACCCTCAGAGGGATAATGTCTTGCCATAGCAAAAACCTCCTTGTAGGGCCTCTCAGGGCCTAATTAAACGGGGACCTCGGAAGCGTCGCCCAGGGCCAGGGCGGCAGTCGCGGTGCAGGACGGAGAAGAGCCGCCGGAGCAGGAAATCTCCACCTTGACCTTGATGTACTGCTTGAGGCCCACCAGGTCCAGGTCGAAGTTTACCAGCTCGCCGCCTGCGGCGTCGGTGGTGACGGAGATCACGCCCGCATCGTCCAGGGGCGCGTTGCCCACGCAGACCAGCTTATCCTTGACGGGCGCGTAGCCGGTGCTCTGCTGGTCGCTCTCGGTGATGGTCAGCTTCACGGCCATACCCGTAGGGGAGCCGGAGGGAGAGCCGACCTTGACGGCCAGGATGCCGGAGAGGAAGCCCTCGCGGTTGATGGCGTCCTCGCTGGTGTACGGGGTCACTTTGACACTCTGAATAAGTGCGCGTTTCATAGTTGAAATTCCTCCTTGTTGAAATTATAGGGCCGGGGCGGTATGCCCCGGCCTCTGATTAAAACGCCTTGATGTTCTTGACGTGCAGGAAGCTCTCCTTGTGACGGGCGGCGATGTCCACGTACATGAGGGCGCGGGTGGCGGCCAGGTTCTCTTCAAAGGCGTTGTGCTGGTTGCCCTCTTCATCGACCCAGGAGCCGTCCAGGGTGGTGTAGGTCTCAAGGCCCATCTGCTCGCCCACCAGGAGGTCCGCCCAGTTGCCAAAGGCCAGCTCAGTGAGGCCGGTGGTGTCGGTGGTGATCTGGTTGGACACGCGATAGGGGAAGCCCAGCAGCTTGCCGGTGTTCATCTCATCGCGGTAGATGTACGCGCCGGTGGTGGTCTTGAGGTTCATCAGGTAGCCCTCCAGGACGGAGTTGAACGCCCAGCCGAGCTTGTTATCGTCCACGTTCTTTGCCAGGACCTTAGAGCGGACGAACACGGGGAAGTCGGCAGTAATCTTGCCGTTGCTGTCGGCCAGGTCCTCGTTGCTCAGGGTCTTGGCGTCCACGTGCTCAACCTCCTTGTCGGTGAACACGCCGAGGGGCTGGAACTCGCCGCCCTTGCCGAACATAGCGCCGAAGTCAAGGCCCAGCTCCATGCGCCGGGTCAGGTCGTTGGCGAAGAGCTGATCGGCGGAGTAGTTGGTGCTCATCAGCAGCTCGCGGGTCTGAGGCACGATGGCCTCCAGGCGCTTTGCGGACAGACGGATGTTGCCGTAGGTGGGCTGGGTCTTCGCAATCTTGCGAGCCTCACCGCCCCAGGTAGCGCGGGCGCCGCCGGTCATCTTGGGGATGTTCAGGTTGCCGTTGGCCATGGGGACTTTCTGAGCGCCCAGCTCAAAGATGACGGTCTTGGAGTACAGCAGCTCGATGATCTGGTCCAGGTAGATTTCGGGGATGAGGTAGCCGCCGGCAGCAGGGTTGGTGGCAGACAGGGCCTTGAACTCGCGGGCCATGTCCGCATCGTCATACTTCCGCTGCGCGTAGAAAGAGGCGGCGTCGGGGTCATGCTTGCCGAACACGTCCAGGCACTTGATAGCGCGGGCGAGCTGGATAGCAGGCGGGACGGACTTCTTGGCGGTGCTGGTGGGGGTGGTACGGCTCATGTAAATGGAGCTGTACTTCCGCTGGACGGGGGAGGCCGCGCTCTTGCGGGCGCTTTTGGTCTGGTGCTTGCGGGCGGCGGCCTTGCGCCCCTTGGCCTCATCAGTCACTTCCTCATCCTCCTTGACCTCTTCCTCAACGCCGTCATCCTCCTTGGCCTCGCCCTCGGTGGCGTCGATAATCTCACCGACGGCCTCCATGACTTCCTCGGCGGTGACGTCGCCCAGCTCTTCGCCGGCCTCCTTGCGGCTCTTGCGCTTCTCAGCGACAACGGCCATAGCGTCCTCAATCAGACCGGAGATGTCAGCGGGGGCAACCTCGGCAACAGCGTCCTCGGTCCCCTCTTCGCCCTCGGCCTTGGCCTCGGCCTGCTCATCCAGGGCCTCCTTGACGCAAGCCTTGATTTTCTCGGTCAGCTCATCGGCCTCCATCTTCATAGACTTGCGGCCAGCGGGTGCGGTTCCTTTCTTGGGAATAGCCATTTGTAATTTCCTCCTTATAGCAGAATTTCATAGGTGATGCCGGTAGTCGGCGCGGACTTCTCGGCTCTGGTGTTGGCGGTACGGGAGATGGATTTCTCGGTGTCGCTTGCCTCTCGGATGATGCCGTCAAGGACCTTGGTAGCGGCTTTCATGGACGCGCTCGCGTCCTTGAGGGCCTTTAGCCGGGTCCCGCTGATTTTCCGACCGGCCTTGACTTCGGCGGTGGCCGCCTCCAAAAAGGCGTCCAGGAAACCGGCGGCGTCGGTGGCCTGCTTGTAGTCGGTGATCGTCGCCTCCGGGTTCATGGCCCAGGTAACGACGGAGACCTCCCACAGCTTGACTTCCCGCAGATGCCGGATGCCGTTTTCGTCGTAGTCAAAGACGATGGGGTCATATCCGATGGACAGCTCAGTGAGAACTCCATCTTTCAGCAGCACTTTGATGTCGCGTCCCATCGAAGTGTCGCTGATTTTGGCCTTAATGAAAAGGCCGTTGCTGTCTTCCCTCAGCTCCAAAGGTCTGCCAATGGGGAGCCAGCAGTCGTTGTGCAGGGCGAGTATCTTCACCCTCTCCCAGCCCTCGGCGATTGTCTTCGTGAAGGCACCAGGCTCAATTATGTCCCCGCCACTGTCGATGTTGCCATAGACGGCGGCGTAGCCACTAAAGATGCCGCTCTCTTCGTCGTACTCTTCGGTACGGAAAGACAGCGTTTTGTGCTCCGTCTTGGAGCTTTTCACTTTCACCCCTCTACGGAGCGAAGCCTCCCACGCTTTCAGGCCCCGCCCGGAGGCATAGTAAAACGGCGAGACCCGCAGATGTGCCGCTGCGAGCTTCGCCGTCATAACGGGGTCATCGTTGGTAATATTCGTGTCCGGGTTTGCGGTGCCGTGTTCAAGCTCCGCATTCATCCCGGCTGTCAGGGCTTTCAGGTCGAACCGCTCTTTCTCCAGGTCGATACCCGCAGATCGGGCGGCCTCCTGAGCCTGCATCTCGGTAAATTCCATCAGGCGTCCTCCTTATTTGTCGAATGTCAGGAAACAGTGGCAGTTCACGACCTCGGCGGGGTCCGTGCAATCCGGGTCACAGGGCTGCATGAGGCCGTTTGAGAATTTGGCGTCAATAGGGACCCGCTCACCGTTCAGGCGCTTGTGGGAGGGTCTGGCGGCGCTCATGTTGGCAACGTGCCAGGTCTTCCAGGCGGCCCCGGCCTTTCGCATCATGTCGTAGTGGCCGGTCAGGAGTGAGGTATTGCACTCTTGGGTAGCGATGGTACGCGCCCTGGATGCCGTGGTCTGCATCTCCTGTTCAATCTGCTTGGCGATGGTGGCCCGGCTGTCTCCGTGCTCCAGGCCAGCGGAGACGATACGGGCGATGGACTGCTGGGTGGTCTCTGTGATGCCTTTGACCCGGACGCCGCCCCGCAGCTTCGCCGTGCTGACAAGCTCCGGCCTCTGGACCGCCTGGAGGTTGTAGAGCTTGGCAGACACCCCAGCGCCTTTGTCGTAGCTCTCTTTCCACAGCGGCTCAAAGATATTCAGCAAGGCCGTTTCCTCCTTGGGCCAGTCGATGAGGCCCAGGGTAAAGGCGCTCACAAGGCGGGTGCGGTCTGCCTCGCTCAAAGAGGACCACGCCGCCGCGCTCTGCTCCGCTGCGTCCTCGCTGTTCGGGTCATAGCCGGGGATGGCCCCCATGAGAATGTCCCAAACGCTCCGCTCATCCTTGGTGGTGCCGCCCATGGCGTCACTCACCCGGCGGCCCTGCTCCCGCAGATATTTGAGGGTGGCAATCTCAAAGCGCTGGGTCTGCTCCCTCTCAGCTTGCAGCAGGGCGCGTTGTGCGGCCTGCACCTGGAGGCTTTTCCGCTCTTCCGGGGACGTACCCTTGGAGGACACGATTTCTATGCCCTCTGTGCCGTCTCCCGCCCCCTCTGAGCCGTTTTCGGCGTCCAGGGGTATTCCGTTATCTGTTATCTCAATGTCCTGTTCTCCGCCCGTCTCAAGCGGTGGTGCGCTCTCTGCATACTGGAGGTTAGCCGCCGCCGTGGAGATCGCCACAGGGTCATCGTCTTCCCGGATGTAGACGTCGGAGAACTGCGTCTTGTAGACGTCGCCGCCCACCAGGGCCGGAGGCATACCCAGCTTCTCGCGGGCCTCATCCTTGGTGAGTAGTCCGGCATTCCAGCCGTCGATGCCCAGGGCCTTGTCAAACTCCTGGTTCCGGGGGATGATGTCATCGAAGCGCCACACCAAGTCGTTTCCGAAATACGGGATGATCTGGTTGTTGATGGCCTCTTCCCGGCGGCGTAGGTTGGGCATAAGGACGTTTTGGGCATAGATGAACTGAGCCGCCTCCGACGTGGCCCGGTTGCTGCTCTCCGTGATACCCATAATCTCACGGGGGACGCCGAAGTGCTCAAGGACGGCATTCCGCAGGAATGTGCGCCCGTTCACCATGTCCATGTCTTTCATGCTGTCTCCAACCTTGTTCACCGTGACCTCGCCGTTGACAGTAGCGACGCCGTGGCTCTGGAACACTCCCCGGAAGCGCTCAAGCCATTCAGACCGGAAGCGCTGTCGCTGCTCCGGGGTGGACTTGGGCATACCGATGATGAGGTTCGGCGTGGCGTCGTTGAAGAAAAAGCGCTTTTGGAACTTGGCCGCGTATTCGTCGGTCTCAATCTCATCTGCCAGGGCCTCAGCTTGCCCCAGGCCGCGCTTGAACGGGTCTATCGGGTTCAGGTCTTTCATCACGAACATATCATCTACGGACACGTTCATCAGCAGACCGTTGGTGAGCCGGACGGTGTAGTACGGGTGGTCCAGGTACGGGGTCATCTGTACCCAATGGACAGGGACCGGCCACAGCTCCACAGGGACGCCCAGGGGCGATTTCTCCATGATGAAGTACCCCTCTCCCTTGAGCTTGAGGTAAATCTCCAGGAGCCGCCACAGGGCCGCGTTGCTCATCTCATGCAGCGGGTTTGGGTTCGCCCAAAAGTCCAGGAACGGGTGATGAGTAAGCTCCTGTTCGTCTCCGTTCTCATCCACCCGGTAGAGCTTGCCCTCTGCAAAAGACAGATCGGAGGCGATGCGCTCCACGACGGACAGGCGGGGGTTGGTGTGAAACGCGTCTATCCATTCCTGGGTGTTGCGCTCCGGCGGGTTGGCACACCTGGGCAGCATAACGCTGTCGCTCCGGTAGGTCTGGCTCGCCCTCCCCGCACCACCCCCTCTAAATCGGTTCCAGAATGGCACGGTTATTCGCCTCCCTCGCGCTTCGGCTTTTTACCGAGCACCTGGGAGACAGCGGGGTTTTTGGGGCCGCCGGTCATCTTCTGCCAGCGGCGCCGGGCCTCTGCCGCCGTATTTGCCCGGATGTACTTCATCGGCCAGCCGTCAGCCGATACAAGGTAACTGCATTTCGCTTTCATGGTGTCCTCCTTAGTCAATGCTCCAGTCGCTTACCAGCGGGTCATGCAGGGCCAGGGCCAGCGCGTCTCCCATATCCGGGGAGGACAGGCCGCGCTTTTTCATGGCCTCTTTCCTCTCCAGCTCAATCTTGCCTGCGCTGTTCACCACGTATTTCCGGTTGGAAAGTTGGCTTATCTGCTTATCATCGGGATATAGTTTGATGCTCTGCGTCCGCAGGGCCTCCCGGACCGCGCCCCACATAAGGCCGGTGCTGTTCTGGTAGTCGATGGGGTCATCGTCGCTGATGGTGCCGCCCTCGCCGCCGAAGTGACACTCCACGATGTCCAGGGAGAACGGGGGTGGGGCGTCCTCATCGTCGGCATACCGGCGGTCTCGCTGGGCCTGAACTTCCTCCACGATCTGCTCCCGCAGCTCCATGAGGCGGTCAAAGACGCCGACGCCCAGGCCGTCACAGTCGATTTTGACGTGTATCTCTGCCCAGGGCTGCTCCAGGGCATAGCGCTTGATGAGCTGGACGGCCTTGCCGCTCAGCTCCATGGTGTCGTTGTGGTGGTATATCTCCGGCTTTTCCTGGAGCTTCTTGTCCAGGACAGGGGATAGGACGCTGCTGTCATCGCCGTAGCGGGCGACGTCAATCCCGATGTCCACGCGGGCCGCCCGGTCAATCTCCGGGGCCTCAGCCTCGCTTGCCCGCTCTGCCCACTCCATCGGTATGAAGCTGTCAGGCAGGGCCTTGGGGAACTCCCCAGCCACACGGACTCGAAAGACGTCGCTGTCCTCACCAAACATATCAATGATGGTGTCGATGAACTGCTGATCTACTCGGCTGCTGTCCCGCCCGTCAATGTGCATGGCGTTGTAAAGCTCGCGGGACTTGTGGTGGCTGTCATAGAAAAAGCCGGTAATCTTCGTGGGGTTACCACACATTACCAGCTTTGCGCCCTCCGTAGATAGTGCGCCGAGGACCGGCTCGAATATCTCATCTCGGACGCCGGAGGCTTCGTCGATGATGTAGAGCACGTGCTCGGCGTGAAAGCCCTGGAGGGCGTCGGGCTTACTGGCCGTCCGGCCTACCGCGAACCACTCTTCCGGGTGGCCTCTCATGTAGACCTTTTCCTTGGTCCATATCAGCTCTTGAGACAGGGCCGGGTTACTGCGGAGCCATTTCGCAATCTCGGCCCACAGGATGTCCCATAGCTGGTGCTGGGTGGGGGCGGTGCAGGGTATCTTGGGATATGGCCTGGTAGTCAGAAACCAGATGGCAAGCCAGCTCTCCACCGCGCTCTTGCCGATACCGTGGCCGGAGCGAACAGAGGTCATGGGGTACTGCGCTACACTGTTCAGGATGGCCTTTTGATTGCTGTCCGGCTTGGCCCGTATAATGTCCTCTACGAAGTCCACCGGATTGTCGGCGTAGTAGAGGATGGCGTCACTTGTCAGGTTCATTCTGCTGCTTCCTCCGTTCCCACGCCTCAGAGATGACGGCGGCAAGGCTGCTGTCGGCCTGCTCATTCGCCTTGCCCGGTGCTGTGTCGGCCTCCAGCTCCATGCGGTTCTCACGCTCCAGCTTGGTAGCCTCCCGGATGAACGCCACAAGGTTCTTCGGGTCTATCTCGCTGGGGTCCATGTCCTTGAGGGCCTGCAACGCCTTTTCCTGCAATTTCAGGGCGATGCTGATATGACGGTCAGCCATTTTCCGGCGCTTCTTGACGGCCTGGGCATGGGCTTTCCTCTGGACGTCAACGTCGTATGCGGCGGTCCGCTCCACCCACTGATAGGTGCGGCTCCATCGGCCTATGAGCGTGGTACTTTTGTTTAACTGCTTAGCAACCGCCCGGATGCTGCGCTCTTCCCCCAGCTCCAGGTAGACCGAAAACGCCTCATACGCTTTGACACCCTCGCCCTCCAGACGCTCCCACGGCTCGGTGTCTCTGTGCTTCGGCATTCCGATCTACCCTCCTTTCGGGGCCGGTAGCCGTCACTTAACGGCTATCCAGCCACAGAAATTCAGGCAGCGCCAAAACATATCGACTTGCCGAAAACCGGCGGTCCGCATCATGTCCACGCTCCACTCGGCCTTGAGCGGAGACAGCACATTTTCCAGGCTGCGCCGCTTGGACATGATTTGCTCATCGGTATAGCCGTTCTCCCGCTTCATCTCGTAGTAGAGGTCCACCATCAGGTCATCCATGTTTTCACTGAGGATTTTCTCTACAAAGATGAGCGCCCCGCCGTCGGTCAGGCCGTCGTAAATCTGCTTGAGCATCCGGGGCCGGTAGGACGTCGGCATGAACTGCATGGACAGGACGGAGAGGACCAGGCTGCTCTTTTGCTCAAATGGCAAATACTCCCAAATATTCCCTTGCCGGACCGTGACGTTGACGTCTGCCCGGAAGCGCTTCTCGCAGGCTTCCACCATGGCCGGTGCGTTATCCACCAGCAGAAAGTTGTTGCTCTGGCCGTACTTCACCACGAATGGCTCCACGGCCAGGCCGGTACTGCACCCGACATCCACAATCAGGGTCTCCGGCTGGATGAAGCGCTCGCCCAGCTTGTAGGTAAGCGCCCGCATAGATCGGTAGTCCGGGATGCTGCGCTCAAGCATATTGGCGAAGCAGGCGGCCACTTCTCCGTTGAACTCCCATTTCTCCCCAGGGTGTACGTTGTCTCTCATTTTGCCTCTCCTTTCGTCGGAGGGGGCAGGCGAATACCGAGCCGGTGCTCAAACGCTTCCCGCGCTCGCTGAGACAGTCCCATGCGTGAGCCGTCCGGGTAGGGAAGCTCAAATTCAAAGTCCAGCGCAGCGGCCAGGGCCGCAGGGTCCACAATCGGGTCTGCCGCCTCCATGTACCAGAATTTTGTTATCATCTCCAGGCGCTTCACGGTACGGAAGCACGGGGCGAAGATCGCCCGCATCTCTTCCTCGGTGTGGCCCTTTTGGACCTTGGGGTGTGCTCCGATGTCCCCCAGGATGGTGTTAGGCTCATAGTCCAGGTCAAAGGTCAGGATTTTTTCTGCGGCCATGAACTTTTTCTTCGTGTTCACGAACTGCGGGGCCTTGTTGCTCTGGCACCAGCAGACCACCATCCCGTCCGGGGCGCACAGGGCTGCCGCGATGACCGCAATCTGCTTCCGGTCCGCCATAAAGGGTACGCTGTTGAACACGCTGGAGATAAAGACGCTGCTATACGGCGTCCCGGCCTCAACTTCGTCCAGGAAGCGGGCGGCAATCTCCAGGCTCTTTTCCTTGTGGATTTTCTCGCCCACGGTCACGAAGTACGGCTCAAAGGCTGATACCTGAATACCGGCCTTGCGGAGCGTCCTGGTGTTGTTGAGCTTCCCGGCTCCAAAGTCTACCACGCTGGACCCGTAGTGTCGGCGCCAGGTCTCCAGGGCCGCGCCCTCCAGCTTGCAGAAGTCCCGCCCGCAGTTTTTCGGGAACACGCCCTTAAAGAAGCCGTCCCCCAGGGCGGCGTTGCCCTCGGCGTCGGTCTCCCTGGTGTTCCGCTCCCGCATGAAGCTGTTGAAGCGCAGATCGTCGGCGTAGGTGCTCTCCATGTCAAAGTCCATGGATAACAGGTTGAGCATGGAGGACGCGAAAGCCTCTTGCTCCGGCCTCACCTTGACGCAGGCGATGACCTTTCTGCCGGCCTCCGCTGCTACTTGCAGGCGGCCTATCCCGTTGATGACGTTCCCGGCCTCCCCGATGACTACCGGCATGGCGTTCCCGATTCGGCGCTCCAGGGATTTTGCAAGCTGCTTGATGTGGGTGTCGAAGCTCCGGTGATTGAGCTTTGCCAGCTTCACGACGTCCATCCGACGCAGGGCGTAGACGCAGGGGAATGATGCTTCGGTCCCCGGCTCGATGTCCGGCAGCTCCCCGGTCATGGCCTCGATGTCCATTTCATAGAGGCGGCGTCGGATGATGGCGCAAGTGTCCTGCTTCTGGAGGTCATTCGTGGCCCGGTTGAACAGGACGTTCACGGCCCGCCGCTCGCCCAGGGTCTTTCCGCTCACATACTCCACGGGTATCTGCCGGAAGCCCATGCGGGAGGCTACAAGGTGCCGCTGGTGTCCGCTCAGGATTTCGCCGCTCTCATCGGCGTAGATCGGGAGCAGAAAGCCCAGCTTACGGAGGGACAGCTCTGTGAGGGCAAGGCGCTTTTCGTCGTTGCGCCGGGGGTTATACTCCGACGCTCGCACAGCGTCGATGGGGACAAGTTTAATCATGGCGCAGCAACCTCCGTTTCATCTCCTGGGCAATTTCTCCCTGGTCGAAGATACCGGCGTCCCGGATGCTCTCGACCAGGCGCTTGTAGCGCGGGACCTCGACCTTGAAGTGTAGGTGTCCAATTCGGACAACCGTAGTCCCCATGGCGGGCTCATCGTCACCGCCGGCGGGTTCGTCCTCTTCCTCGCCGTCGGCGTCCTCGGCGTCCGGGTCTTCGTCCTGGTCCCAATCCGGGTCATCGTCGGCGTCCTCGCCCTCGCCGTCCCCGCCGAGCTGCCGGTAGACCAGGACCTCATCGCGGTCAAAGCCGGTCTCAAACTCCAGGACCTCATCATCCCGCAGCAGCTCGCCCAGGCGGTCGGTGTCCCAGCGGCCCTCGATGCGGTTCAGGGCAAGGCAGAGCTTCATCTCCTTGCTTTCGTCCGGCTGGTCGATGACGGAGCAGAGCACTTCTTTCCATCCCAGGTCCCGGAGGACCACAAGGCGCTGATTACCACCAATGCAGCGCATATTGTGGAGGTTCACGACCGGCGGCTCCACCATGCCGTTAAGCTCAATACTCCGGCGCAGGGCCTTGTACTCATCGCTTCCGCTCTCGATGTCTTCACGGGGGTTATACGGGGCGGCCACGATGTCGGAGAGCTTCAGCATCTCCAGTCTGGTTTCATACTTCATCGAAAAGCCTCCCTTTCAGCTCCGCGCAGACAAGCTCCTGAGTAAAGCCCACCTTTTCCCGGACGTCTGCCATAAGGTCCTCAAACTCCGCTTCCTCCAGACGGAAAGAGAAGTCGCCCACGATACACTTAATGCCGTCGGCGGTGTCCTCTTTCTTGCCCAGGGAGGGCGGTTCCTCATCCTCGCCCAGCTCACCGCCGATTTCCCCCAGGAGATCGTCAATGTCTGCCTGGGTAAAGCCGGTGGCGAGTAGGTTCTCTCCATCGTCGATGAGCTGCCGGATGATGTCGGCCAGTTGGCCGTAGTCCCATTCGCCGTCCAGCTTGTTCAGGGCGATGCACAGCGCCTTGGCCTGGGCCTCCGGCATATCCACCACGACGGCGTTTGTCTCCGTCTCCCCGGCGGCCAGCAGGACGGAAAGCCGCTGGTGTCCTCCGATCAGGCAGTTGTCCCGGATGTTCACGATGAGAGGCAGGACCAGGCCGTTTTCCTCAATGCTCGCGTCCAGGGCTTTATACTCCTGGTCCTTGGGCGTGAGCTGCACCCTGGGGTTATAGGGGGCCGGTTTGATGTCGGCCAGCTTGATTACTCTGGTTTCCACGCTTCCACTCCTTTCAGATTTGGGCAATAAAAAAGCGGGGCGCTCTCGCGTCCCGCCTGGTGGCTGATATTCAGTTATCCGAATAAGCTGCATTGGTCGAAAGCCGGGACCCTCGCCATGCCCGCCGATTTGATGAAGCGGTCATAGGGGGCGGCCTCAATACCGAACCGCGCATACATGGCCCGCGTCTTCGGATTGCTCTCCACCGCGTAGTAGTGCGCCCCCTCCGGGCCGTTCTGTGCGCCGTGCCGGGGCAGGATGAAGCGCCGGAGGGCGCTCTCCTTGAAGACCGGAGGCTCCGCGTTGATGTCGTTGAAGTACCACTCCTGGGGCTGCCAGCCGGTCTTCCGCTTGATGTTCGCCATAGTCTGCTTCATCTGGTAGTCCGGTCTGGCCGTCACGATGATAACATAGTCATCCCGGATGGCCTCAATCAGATCGGCCCGGTACTCTTCGGCCTCCATGCGCCGGGAGAATGGCCGGAGCATTCGCGTGTCCGCCTGGTTTCCTACCAGGGTGTAGTTTAGATCGAGTAGGCAGATGTTTTTCATAGGTTAGTTACTCCTTTGCTTTTTCCTACCGTAATTATACCACATTTCAGGGCTTTTGTCACAGGTTTTCCCAAAAAATATGCCGTGAACTTGGTATTTATGACGGTTTTCTCTACCCACACTCTTTCATTGTGGATGAGTATAACACAGATAAATTGCACCGTCAAATTGTAAAATTGCACGGCAAAATTGCAAGCCCTTATCTCAAGGCTTCCGCGCCGTATAGCCAGACTGCGACGCGCTGCACAAGCCTCTTTCGGTGCCGCCAGACGGTGGAGGTATCACACTCCAGGGCCTCAGCTATGTCCCTATCGTCCACGTCATCCAGGTACTTCCCGGACAGCGCCCGGTAATAGGGGTCATCCCGGACCGTGGCGAGCGCACGCTCCAGGGTCTCAATCTCATAGCGGTCCGCCGCGATGGTGGCCTCCATGTCCATGAGAACGGCCTCCCATATCTCATCCGGGGTGAGCCGGTTCCCGTTCTTGACAAACCGGGTGATGCTCTTGCTCCGCTCTCGCGGCCCGTAGAGCTTGAACTCTTCCAGCCGCTCAAGGTCATCCTCCAGCTTGATTTTCAGGGTGGGCAGGCCGTAGAGACGGCGCTCAGTAGCCTTGAAAGCATCTTTGGCGGTGCGCTCGGCAGAGATGCGTCCGGCTTCAACGGCCTGCATGATGATGTCCCTGATGTTCTCCTGTGATTTGCCCATTGATTTTGTCGCCTCCCATGTGGTAAAATAGCTTTGTCACGGGCTGTCTTCCCTCCGGGGGAGGCGGCTTTTTTATTTGCTCAGGGCTTCCCGCCCTTTATGATCTGGAAGTTTCTCCGGCGCGTCTCTGCGGCCCTCGCTCTCCGCTGTTCGACTATCCTCTGCATCTCAAGGTACTTTTCCGGGAGCTTGTGCCTTGGGCAGTCCGGGCGCCACTGGCTGCGCTTGGAGAAGTCGCCGTCGTAGTGCTTGCACTCATCGCAGCAGAAGCAGATGTCCTCGGCGTTCTGGACCTCGCCCGGCGTCATGTACCACGCCTCAAGCTCCGCATTGTAGAGACAGTGATCGCAGGCGCACCCATAGCAGCTCATGGCAGATTGATGTCTACGGCGATGCACTCCACCCAGGGGAGGGCGTTGTAGGCTTCCTGGGCCTCCTTATCCGTCATGGAGAGAAATTCATCGTACCCCTTTACTTCGATGAGGAGGGCCTCAACATCTTCATCGTCAAAGAAAAAGATGTGCTCTTCCGACACCAGGTACTTTGTGACGCTGGCCGCGCCCCAGGACCCCAGCCAGCGGGCGTAGCCCTCATCACAGACAATCTCGCTGTCCACCATCGGGACGATGGGCAGCTCCGGGTGAGCCTTAATCAGCTCCAGCAGATCGGCAATATTCTTATCCATACCTAAACCTCCACAGCTCACTTGACGCCATTAACCGCAGTCTGGAGCAGAAAGCCCAGGAGATACCAGACGCGGTCCTTGATTTTCTTCATGCAGATTTCGCGGCCCAGCTTCTCATCGTAGTTTTCAGGGCTTACGCAGGAAGACGCCTCCACCAGCTCAAAGCCATTCCGCAGCATGGCCCGGACGATGGTAGTCTTCTCCCCGGCGGTCTGCGTCCAGGTCTCCAGGATGAAGTTGTCCACCATCTCCTGACTGATGCTGGGCTTGCCGGTCCGCAGCTCCTTGTTGGTCTCCAGGGGAAGATAGGCCCGCTCAAACGTGTCCTTGGGGGACCAGCTCACATACCCGTCCGCATACCGGACGCGGTAGCCGTCCTCCACGCTGGGGAAGTTGGGGAACGCCTCGGACGGGTCATCGGTGATGGTGACGCGCCCCTGACCGTCCATGCAGCGGTAGGCAGGCTCGGCCTCAATAATCTTGGTCCCGATGTACTGTTTCATTTCTCATGTCCTCCAGTAAAGATATTTTTGAGCCGGTCCAGCAGGCTCAGCCGCTTGTCGGGGTGGGTGTCGGCTTCCTCCTTGCTCCACACGGCTTCCAAAACGTAGTCCTCTCCGCCGTCTCCCTTGGTGTGGATGAACACCGGAGTAGCGGCGATGGTCTCCAGCTCCGCGACCCGGCGCTCCAGGTTGCGGAGACGGTGCTCCCGGCGGGCGCTCATCTCTGACCCTCCATCAGCTCGCCCAGGCGGTTTTTCACCCGGACCAGGATGTCAAGCTCACGCTGGGCCGCTTTCTGTGCGGCCGGCATAGCGGCCCGCAGCACCGGCGAGATCGCGCCCATGATGGCGGTGCTGCCCTCCGGCGGGTTGACTTGCTTCTCCCGCTTCTCAATGAGGCCCTGGAGGTCCGCAAGAAGCTGGACGTCTTTCTGGAAATTACTCATGGTCTGTCCTCCAATCCCTCCAGGAACAACAGCACACCGGGGCCGCCGATGCGGACCTCATAGGGCGCTGCCTCCTGGGGCGTGATGTACTTATGCCCAAACCGGCCTTTCATGTCCCGCCACACTGTCCATGGGATGCGGTAAAATCCCACGGACCCAAAGGAGCACAGGACAAAGGCCACGGCTCCGAATTGATGCGCCCGCTCCAGGCGCTCCGTCTGGTCCGCTGTCACGCGGTCCTGGGTCATCTTCTCAACGTCGGTGTACTTGGCCTCGAAGTTGACCGCCCGGCCTCCGAACAGAAAGCCCTTGTAGTCGGCCTGAGCCGTGCTGGTGTAGTGCGCGATGAACTTCCCGCCGCCCAGGTCCTTAGTCGGCTGCATCGGCTCCGGCGTCTTCTCAATGTCAGCGATCTGGCGGCTCCGGTAGAAGTCGCAGGCCCCGTTTATCATCTGCTCAAAAAAGGCTCCCTGGGCGCGGTTCTTCCGGTTCTGGTATCTAAGGGCCGCTTTCGCCCTCTCGCTTGGTGTCATGCTCTAACATCGTCCTCCCCTCAGCCTCGGTGGAGAATACGGTCTTTCCCCAGGCGTCCAGCAGGGCCAGGGTAAAGGGCGTAGGCTCCACGATGCGGCGCGGGGTGACTACTCGGCCAAAGAGGAATTTCTCAGCCTCCCGGACCCCATAGTGACAGACCGGGTTATCCCGTACCCGCCATACCGTAGCCCCCAGGGGGACCGGCAGGCGCAGCAGCAGGCCCGCCGCCTCATCCCTCCGGTATTGCTCAAGCTCCCTCAGCGCCGCACCGTAGATGCCCATTGTCTACTCTCCTAACTTTTAAGGCTTATTTGTTTGCTTTTTGTGGTGTTTTCCACAAATTCCACACACTTCTCCACAGAATTTGGCCGCCCTCATCAGCTCATCCACCACGCGCCCAGGGGATATGCCCAGGCGCTCAGCCTCGGCCTCCAGGTGGTAGGCTGTCTGCGACGATACGCGGATGGTGATTTTCTTTCGGTGCTCGCTCATGCCTCGCCTCCGCCAGTAGGCCGGAGGTAGCCATTTTCAACGGCCATGGCCCGGATTTTGCGGATGGTGGCGTCGCTGACCCGCAGGCCGGTGTCGCTCCTGGTAGCCAGGCTGTCAATAAAGCCGTTGATGACTTTCTCAAGCTCATCCTGCGAGATGACGATGGGCTGGTTGCGGGCCTCCAGCTCATCCAGGTAGGCACAGAGCTGAGCGTCGGTCATCTTCCGCACCCGGATTGCCCGGTCGTGCTGCTCCTGTTCAAAGCCGGTCCTCCGGCAGCTTCGCTTCTTCAATAGTTCTCCCTCCAGTTATTCTCCGTCTACCCGCACCATACCCTCGGGGTACTCCTGAATGAGAGGGCCGCCCCACAGGTCTTTCAGACTGTTTTTCATAAAGACGGGGACCCCGGCAGACTGAGCAACTTCCGTGATGGCCGCTACCCATTCCCGCTTCGGCTGCTTTCGCTTGCTCCCCGGTCCGGTCATGGCTCCGATGATGACCCAAAGAGGCTCACCGAGCCGCCGGAAACCGGCGCAGTCATCCGCGCTGAACGGCTCCAGCAGCGGCTCGATGCTCAGGAACGTGTTGACGCAGGAAGCTCCAAAGTATTCCGTCTCAGGGCCGGTGATCGTGGTCCCGTACCAGAAGTTCCGCTCCATGGGGAGCTTCCCGGCATGGCCCATGTCAAGATACCTCTGCGGGTTCTTGGTGAGGAACAGGTAGGTATGCTGCGGCGCTCGCTTGCAGGCAGCGAAGACATCCTCAATCCAGATGTCCGGCACCCACTCCCCAAACAGGTCTCCCATGCTGGAGACGAATATCCGCGCAGGCGTCTTCCGCTTCTCAGGATAGTCCATGGTGTAGGCGTGATAGGTGGGGGCAAAGCCCTTGGGGTACGGGGTGGAGCGCACAGGCTCCCCGTTTTCGTCGCAGAGCTTGGTAGGCTGCTCCACGTAGTAGCACCCGGTCCCCTTGGGCAGTACCTCCAGCGGCTCAATGATGGGCCGCTCGCAGGGGTGCGGGCCAAACCTGGACACCATGCGCCGGGCGTAGCAGTATTCGCACCCGTGCTTACACCCCGTTACAGGGTTCCATGTGTGGCTGCACCACTCAATGTCGGTCTTGTGAATATTCATAGGTCAGTTATTTCCTTTCCCTGAGCCAGCCGCACCGCATATTGCAGTCAGAGGAACAGGAGGCGCAGCAATCGTATGGCTCCGAGCAGTAGGCGGCGGCCCCACAATGCCCGGTCGGGCTTTTCCCCGTGATGCACTTCCCGTTCAGCGGCCCTTTCTCAGTTTCGGCCTCGCCGCCGCCCGGCTTCACAATGTCAAATAGGCTGCATTGGTTCTCCATCATCTTCCGGTCGGCCTCTTCCTGCTTTATCTTCCGCAGGCAACAGGGACCGTACCCATCCCGCAAGCCCTGGGAGGATGTCAGCAGACCTCCACACCGCTTGCACCGGCGGGCGGGGATGGTGAACACTTCATCGTGCATAGGCTACACTCCAAACGCGATTAGAATAGACAGGGCCAGCATACCCGCAGATGTAACCTTTGCGCCGTTGCTCCGGTCATTCATGGTCTTGCCCCCAAAGGCGTAGCAAAAGCCAGTGAATGTAATCAGGATGAAGAGGGTCCACGTAAACAGCAGCATCGTCATTCACCCAGCAGCTCACAAAGGTGCTCCAGCTTGGCAATCTCCATGTCGGTGTTGTCACCGAAGATGACGTGGAGCTGGTTCAGCATGATTTCCACGTCGGCCCTCTCTTCGGAGATCGCCGCCAGGATTTCCGCCTCATCGCCCTGCTCATGGTCCTTGAAGCGCAGATACTTGAGTAGGGCCTTTTGCAGCTCGCTCATCTCTTCCACCGCCATGAGGATTTGAGCGCTCTCCCCGAACTGCTCCACGGCCTGCTCATAGAGGGCCATTTCCGCTTGCTCCGGCGTCTCATCCACCCCAGGCTGAGGACCGTCGGCGGGCCGGATTTCCGCCGCTCTCTTCTTGTCCTCGGCGTCGAGGATAGATGCCAAGATGTCAGATTTCAGAGTTAAAGCCGGGCGCACACCCCTGTGGCCGTCGTACGCGCGGGCGCTGTTGAGGCTCCCGTCCGAGTGCACGTAGCGCACGAAAGAGGTCCCGGAACTCTTCGGGGTCCCGTCCGGCGTGATGAGCCAGCGCCAATGCTCCGGCGCGGGGTGCAGATCGCGGGTCTGCCGGTACTCTTCGGCGGTGAGCATCGTTACCTTGTCCAGACAGTTTCCGTAGTCCCGGAGGCCGTCATCGGCGGTCAGGTCGCGGTAGGTGGGGACGATGGCGTCTTTCAGGCCGGGGCATTCAGCGATGAGCTTATCCAGGAACTCGCCGTTGAGCTGCTTCCGCAGGCTCGCCTTGTTCCAGTCGTTGCAGTCGTTCTCATCAAAGGGGGCCTGGAAGACGTCTTCGGTGGCCTCGCAGAAGTGGAGATCGGAACAGTCCGGCGTCGGCGCCGGGGTGGTCCGCAGCACAATCCAGTCCAGACCGGCCACGTGGAACACGTCTCCGTACTTGAAAGTCCTCTTTTGCTCTTGCATGGTAAATTCCTCCTGATTTTTATTTCCCCGGCTTCTGGCCGTGGGCTGTCTGTGGCGGCTTGACCTGTCCGCACCGGGTCGGGTGGTTCAAGCAGGGGTTCTTGCAGTTCTTATCCCGGTAGCCGCAATCGGCGCAGCAGATGTTACCGTGCCGCCGGTCGCAGTTGAAGATATTGCATCGGCGTGGATATGTTTTCTGCATGGCGTCTCCTTTCATGGGTTCGCCTCGTAAAACGCCTGAGCGAATCCAGGCGGGGTGATGGCTCTGAAATCGGCATCGCTTTTCGGTTTGGCCCACGCAAGCTGAGGGATAAGGGACTGAGCCGATTTGTGTAGGTATGCAAAATTTGGTTTCCCTCTTCCCGGCCTTGTGTATAGGGGCAGCTTGTCAGGTACGTCCTCCCACCGCTCATATAGCTTTTTCGGCGGGGTGAATGTACCCCAAAGCTCGGTTCTCTTGGTCCAGGGGTCTCCGTACTCCCATGGCTGGAAAATCATTGTAGACGGCCCCATGTATTCCCGCAGATGTCCAACGGGGTTTTCCATGGCCCACCATTCAGGACGGCACTTTTCAATAATTCTCAGACAGGCCATCACGACTTTCAGGCCCTCTTCCGGGTTCCGCGCCCGCGCCTCTGCCTTGCAGTTCAAGACCGAAAACTCCGTGCATGGAGGGGCCGCAAGAACGCCGTGGACTTTTTGGGGCGGTTCGTAAGTCAGTACATCATAGTCCGGTAGGGTTATGTTTCTAACGTCGTACCCCCCCCCCCGCTACATACGGCCTCGACCAGCTACCGGAACCTCCGCATAGGTCGAGGATGATTTTCTTCTCGCTCACCGTCTACCTCCCAAAGTAGATGCCGCAGTCCTCGCAGCAGATGACGTCGGCTCCCTGTTCAAATTCGGCCTGGTAGATGTACCCCTGCCCGTAAAGGTCCGAGTGTTCGCCGCTCAGGACGTCCCGTGCGGTCTCCCAGGCCCGCGCAACGGCGTGGGCCTCTCCAGGGTTTTCAGCCCGGTCCGGCCACACTACGCCGGTCCAGTAGAAGCGCCCGTACTGCCGGTAGGCCGTGAGCACTTCCTCCACGGTGTCCGGGAAGCGGTCATCCTCCATCCGGTTCAGGATGACATCGCCCACACGATGGCGGCACAGGTCGCAGCAGGCGTCACCGCCCGCCTCCTGGTAGATCGCGCAGGCCAGCATCTCAACCTCTTCCTCGGTCCAGCCGAAATAGGGCGAGACAGTGGGGACCGGCGATGCGGTGAGGGTAGGCGTCGGGTCCAATACCTGGACCGGATGCGCCGCCGTGTCCTCTTGCTCATCAAAGGCCGCGCCTCTGGCCTGCCCCGGCGTAAACAGGGCACTCACGAACACCAGGGCGCACAGGGCGCCGCAGGCAAGGGTTATCGTCCGTTCTTTCACTTGTTCCATCCTCTCCGTTCATAGAATTTTTCTTCGTTCTCGTAGGCTTCCTCTACGGTTTTAATGCCACAGTCCCTAAGATTTCGCATGACGCTCTCAATGTACCCCCAAAAGAGCTTCCCGCGCTTCCGGCCCTGTTCAAAGGCGTAGCCCAGCAGCTCCTTGTTTTCCTCCGGGAACGATATAGACCACTCATCTGTTTCCTCATCATGGTACTGGACCATGATCTGGAAGAACGTCCGCTTCTCATCGTATGGTCCAGGGGTCTTGCCTGGAAAGAACTCTGCCCACAGGTGGGCGGTTGTCTCCGCAAGCTCCACCCCCAGGGCCTCCGTGTAGCCGAAATAGCTTGTCGGGTCCTCTTTGAACTCTGCCAGGAAGTCTCCCTCCAGGTCATCCGGGGGCGGCTGCCAGCCCTCCATCTCTTCCACTGAGCGGAGATGGTAGGTGCTGGGCCGCCCCTTGATGCCAGGGGTGAAGTCCAGATAACCGCCGTCTATAAGCTCCTGTCGGGCGGATATGGCAGTTCGTTTTGCCGTGGTGTTTATCATCGTGCATAGCCTACTGTTGTCCAATGCGAAGTGCTCCGGCCAACGCAGGCTATTGGCTAAATCCATCAGCTTGTACCATAGGAGCTGCGCGGCCATGGATAGAGGGGTCCGCCTCATGCGGTTGGCGAAAGCTCGGTGCTCCATGATGTACCTCAGGCGGACCCCTCCTTTCCGTGGATTTGAGGCCGCCCGGCCTCATGGGTTTCACTCCATCGTTACAGAGCTACCGTCTTCGCCGCCGGTCACGATGATATTTTGACTGAACCGCGCTTTCATGGTCGGGTCATGGGAGATAGCCAAAATCCGCATATTGGGGTTTCTGGCCGCCATGTTCACCAGCGCGTCCGCGTAAGCCTCCGTCCCGTCCGCGTCCAGGAAGGGCGGCTCGTCGATGAAGAGCATACCGAGCTGGACGCCCGCCCGCCGTGCCTTGACGTCGGCCAGGCCCAGGGTGACGGCCAGGGCAATCTTGACCTTTTCGCCGCCGCTGTGGGACTGATAGGGCCGGTTCCCGCCGGTGATGGTGTTAATCCAGACCTCCAGGCTGTTGACTACCGTTTTCGTGCTCTTCTGCTCGCGCTCGGTGCGGATGTCAACGGCCATGCGCCCGCCGGTCATGGCGGCCAGGATGTCGTTGCTCTGCCTCATAATCTCCGGGACTACGCCCCGGATAATCATGTACTGAATACCGTCCAGGCCAAAGGCTTGAGTGAGCACCGTGTAGTCATTCAGGGTGGCCGCCGCGTCCTCGATGTCCCGCCGGAGCTTTGCCGTCTGAGCTTCGGCCTCGGAGATCGCCTCCAGCTTGGCCTTGATGACCCCGCGCTGGGTGGCAAATTCGGTGAGGCTCTTCCGGCGGCTCTCCAGGACGGCCCGCAGGCCCTTAACGTCCCCAGGCGCTTTCGGTGCTCGCTGCCGGATGTCCTCGGCCTCCTGGTGCGCGGTGATGACTTTCCGGGTCAGCTCTGCAATCTCCAGGCGCAGGCGCTCAAGCTGCGGCTCCAGGGCGTCGGCGGTCGCGCCGGCCGCTTGGCAGTCGGCCAGATGTCCGGCGATGGGTTCATCGTCTTCGATGCTCTTCTGCGCGGCCTGGTACTCGATGACCGCCAGCCCCAGGGCCGCCCGCTCCGCGTCAATCTCCACAGTCCGCTCCTTGGCGTCCTGGGCGGTCTGCTCGGCGGTCTGGATGGAGGCGGTGATTTCCTCCAGCTTCGCTTCCGCCGCCGCGATCTGCGGCGCGATGGCGGTCATGGTCCGGTAGGTATGCTCCTTGGCCTCCAGCTCTGCTAGGTCCCCCGACGGATTGCCCAGGGCCTCATGCGCTGCCAGGGCCTCTTCATAGGCTTTCGTCAGCTCTTCATACCGGGCGCGGTCCTCCGCTTTCATGGTCTCCAGGGAGTAGGACAGCTCCGGGATGGCGGCCTGAGCCGCCACAGCGGACACCAGGAACTTGCAAGTAGCGGTCTCCGGCACGGGGCAACCGCTGTCGGCCAGCTTCCCGGCCTCCGCCTGGGCCGCCGCAAGGCGGGATTGCAGCTCCCCGATGCGGACCCGGCTGTCTGCCAGGTGCTTGTCCTTGGCCTCCCGTGCGGCCAGCAGCGCCTTGGTGGTCTCAAAGGACTTGGCAAGCCGCTCCTGAGCCTCCGCTTTCGCCGGGGCCAGGGCGTCAAGCGCGGCCTGGGCCGCCTCCACGTCTGGCTTTCTGCCGATGATGTCCTGATACTGCCGGAGCTTTCTCCGGGCCGCCTCCGCGTCCAGCTCCGCCTTGCCGATTGCTTCCCGGAGGCGGGCCAGCTCTTTCAGCAGCTCCTTGTCCCGGTCCACCTTGGGGGAGAGGTCCTGGAGTTTGGCCCGTGCCGCCTTGACCCTCTCAGCGGCGTCCTGGGCGTCTCTGAGGCCGTTTGCAAGGTGGCGGGCGTCCTGGTATTGGCCCTCCAGCTTCTCCAGCTCCAGGGCCTTTCTGTCGCGCTCCCGGTCATATTCCTTGGCCTGGGCGTCCTTGTCCTCGGCCTGCCGTATCACTTCGGCAAGCAGGGCCTCGGCACTCTCCAGCGCCCGGATGTCCGCCTCGCCGGATGCTACGTCATGGACAGCTTCGTCCATCTCTTCGGACAGCACCATGTCCTCATCCAGCAACTCATCCTTTTCGCTGATCTGCTCGCCCAGGACGTTGATGCGCTCCTTGAGGGCGGCGATGGCGCGGCGCTGCTCCGTAGCGGACGCCTTGGCGATGTCCCCCATCCTGCCGTAGATGTCCAGGCCCAGGAGCGCGGACAGGACCTCCATGCGCCGGTCGCTGTCGGCGTCCAGGAAGAGGCCGTAGGCGTCCTGCCGGATGAGGGCGATACTGCAAAAGGTGTTGCAGTCCATACCGAGCAGCCGCTCAATGCGGGCCTGGGTCAGTTTCATGGTGGTGTCGCTCTCATCTGCCCAGGCGTCCCCCTCCGGGTTCCACCGCTGGAGGGCCAGGGTACCGCGCCCGCTCTTGGTCCTGGTGCGGATGACCCGGTAGTCCTGCCCGCCCAGGGCAAAGGTAAAGGTGATGCTGCCGCTCTTCGTCCCGTCGCGGACCCAGCCGCCGATGTCCTCTTTCCGGGTCTGCTCATAGAGGCAGTCCGCGATGGCGTCCATGAAGAGGGAGGACTTGCCGACACCGTTCTGGCCGTTCACCATTGCCATGTGTACCGGGGAGAAGTCAAAGGCCGCCTCCGTGTAGCTCCGGTAGTTCTTGACCTCAATCGTCCGGGGCATAAATGCTCCAGCGTGTTTGCTGTCCTCGCGTCCATCGTCGGCCTGCTTGATGATCGGCGCGGCCAGCTCCATGAGGCGGGCCGCTTTCTCGCCTGTGATGTCGTTGGTCTCCAGCCAGCGTGACAGGCACTCGGCGGGGCCGTCGTGCTCCGTGAGCTGGTCCTTGGCGTCCAGGGCCTCCACGTCATCCGGGATAATCTCGGCCACATAAAACGCGCCAGCGTCCATCAGGCGCTTTTGCAGCTCGGCCCGGTTAAAGGCTTTTTCCTGCTCCAGTGTGCAGGAATACCGGACCCGGACCACGCGCCCCTCCACGTCCCCAGGATTGAGGGTGCCGCTGGAGATGAAGTCTGCCACGTCCTGCTGCTTCATCGTCACCGTCCGGTGTACTCGCTCCGGGGTGCGCTGGAACTCCGAGACAACGCTCCGGTCCCCGTCTGAAAGCTGGTGCAGCCAGAAGCCGTGAGCGGTCCCCTCATCGTTGAAAGTGAGCTGGTTCACGCTCCCGCAGTAGTAGGCCGGTGTGGTGGAGCTGAGACGCTGGGGCTTGTGGATGTGGCCGAAGCAGGCCAGGTCCACGCCCGCCGCGTCGATGGTAGCCGGGAGGACCACCACATCCTGTCCAGCAAGGAACGTGCTGCCGTTGTCTGCCTCGCTCCCGCTTACCGTGTAGTGAGCCGTGAGAATGGAGGGGAGGCTCCTGTCCAGCTCCGTAGCCAGCCCCAGGATGATGTCGTTGACAAGGGCGGTGGCGTTCCGGTTCTCCGTCTCCTTGTCGGCGCCGGGGCAGAAGAGGCGCAGCCGCGCCTTGTCGAAGCCGGGGACGGCCATAATCTGGACCGGCCCCTCCGATGTCACCAGACGTTCCACCCTCGGCTCGGTGTAAATGTATAGGTTCTTGAGGTCGGGCGTCGCCTTGCGGATAACCTCAAAGGCGCGGGGGTTATCATGGTTCATCGTGCCGAACAGCAGCACCACCGCGTCGCTGTACTCGCACAGGGGGACGATGAAGCGGGAAATGGCGTCGTTGACGTCATCCAGGGCGGTGTCGGCCCACACGCGGGACCGATTGAAGAGATCGCCCGCGATGATGGTCACGGTCGGCCCCTCCGTCCGGGCCTTGTTCACGATGGCGTCCATGCACCGCAAGGTGTCTTGGCGGCGCAGATTTGCGCCGCCCCTGGTGGGGCCTGCCAGGTCCCCCAGGTGAATGTCGCCGGTGTGCAGTATCTTAATCATGGCCTTTCGCCTCCTCATCCTCTCGCTTCTGCGCCCTCGCGCCGTCCAGGTAGGCCGCCCAATAGCGGGCATCGTCAAGGTTGTAGCCGCTCTCTTCCTCCAGCCGCTTTTCCGCGAACTCAATAACCGTCATCTCCGCGCTCCTTTCATCTTCTCCTGACACTCAGGGCAGAGGACCCGCCCATAGGTGCGCTGACTATACCCGGCAATGTCCTCCGCGCTCCACTTACGGCCATTCCTGCTCTGACCGCCGGTAATCTCCCGGCGGCACTCCGAACAGAACACGCCCTGCGGCTCCGGGTCCGCCCAATCCGGGGCAGCTCCGTACTCCGGCGATCTGCTCCAGCTATCCTCCGGCTCTTCCGGTGCCTCATCCCAGGGCATAGGCCCCTCATCCTCGTAGGGGGTGACGGTCTCGGCGGCCTGCGCCGCCGGGAGGCTCGCCCTGGACGCCTGGGTGGGCATCTCAAAGAGCATACCCATCGACTGGAGGTAGTTGCTCGCCACGGCCTGCTTGATTTCCGGGGCGTCCAGGTTGGGGACCACGCGGGCCACGACAAAGGGCTTTTTCAGTTCCTCGTAGGCGTAGGTCCCGGCCAGGCCCAGGGCGGCCCGGATAGCCCGCATAAAGGCTTTGCTCTCAGCCATGGCGGTGCGGTGGGGGAGGAAGCGCCTGAACTGTTGACCGTTGGCTCCGTCTTTCATCCCGGCGGCCTCCAGTGTGCAGTCAATCTCCTTGGTGGCTTTCATCAGCCGGAAGCCGCCGGACGGCTCCGGGACCCGGATAGTCACGGTGACAGCTACGTCGTGGACGTGCTCACAGGTGCCGCATACCCTGGGCTTTCCGGTGGCCCGTGCCATTTCAATGCACCGCTGGCAGCCCTCGGTCCGCTCGGTGGCGGTGTCCACGATGCTGATGTTGGCCGCCGCAGCCAGCTTCATGCCGCCTACCTTGGTGATGGCAAAGGCGCTGCTGGACTTCTCGTAGTAGATGTCCTTGCTCGGCCCCCGGTTGGAGCTGTCCTGCCGGACGTCGAGCTGGACCTCGGAGACGGTGATCCGCTGGAGGTTGCTCGCTACCTGCATGGTGGTGACGGGGACCAGGACGTTGTACTTGTCCTTGGGGTACTTGTTGAGTTGGACGATGGCATTTTCCATATTGGGTAATCTCCTTTCGGCTTGACAGGGCCGGTAGGAATGTGCTACAATAACTCCAGGTTAGTTATTTTCGCGCTTGGCCGCTTCCCGTTGCACCGGGGGCGGCCTTTTCCTTTCCTAAGCCAATCAAGATGATGTCGTTGATACTCTCTTCCAGCTTCCGCAGGAAGTCCAGGGCCTCCATGAAGTCGGTCCGCTCAGAGGCATCTATCACGCCGTCAAAGGCGATTTCCTCCAGGCGGTCGGCCACGTCTTGGCCGTCCTCGATGAGCCGCCGGACCCTGAGCGTCGCATGGGCAAGGGGACGGTCGGTGGCCGTTCTCCCGATTGCCCGTCCTACCGGACAGGTGGCGCAATACCTGGGTAGGATGTCCGGGCTTTGGTAGCACTCCGCATAGACCAGGGCGTCTTCCGGCTCCATCTCCACGTCGCCGCGCTCATGGCGGCCTATGGTCTCCGGCGAAAACGGAACAACAGTCGAGGCCGTTCCGCGGCTGACAAATCCGGCCCTCATCCTTGCCTCCCGCAGATACGCGGGGGGCTTTTTTGTTGCTGTGATAGCCACTCTCATTCACCCGCTTTCTGGTATGATTTTGGTAGATGGTTCAGACCTGGGGCGCGATGCACTTCAACCGGCGGGCGGCTCTCATGGCGTTGTCGGTCAACTGCCGCTGCCATGCGCCCTGCGACGGCGCCCACCGGAAGCCCTCTCCCTTGAGTTCGGTTCGGACGTCCGCGTCGGGTTTCCCATCGAAGATGACCTGGAGGCGGTTCTCCGTGGTGTTCACCACGACCCGGCCCCCGTCAAACTCCCAGCCCTCCGGGGTGCTCTCGGTCCGCTTCTTGAGTTCTGCGATCCGGCCACGGATGCGCCGGATATTGGCGTTGTTGTTCTGGAGCGCGTAGGCCGGATAACCGATGCGCCCGCAGAAGTCCGGCTCTCTGAGCTTGGCGATGTCCTCCGGGGTGTAGCCCAGCTCCGCGAGCTTGGCGTCTCCCTTGGCCGGGTCTTTCATACGGATGGCGGCGTTGGCCGCTTTCATCATCTCCTGGTGCTTCTCCAGGGCGGCGAGCTTCGCCTCCAGCTTCTCCACGGCCTGCGGGTCATCGGAGCTGATACCGCCGGTGCCGACGCTGCGGATTTTATCAAGCAAACCCTGGATGTAGTTCCACTCTTCCAGGTTGCGGTCTCTGGCCGCGTTCTGCTTCTCTTTCTTGCGGACTGGGAAGTTGCCGCCGCCGGAGATCAGGATGGAGGGGCAGCGGGCCTCGATGGAGTAACTGGCGTTCATGTTCTCGGCCAGCTTGCGGCAGTAGGTCTCCAGCAGCCGGTCGATTTTCTCATGGTACATGGGGTCCACGCGCTGCTTCTGGCGCTCGGCCAGCTCGGTAGCCGCGTCCACCATACGGCGGTACTCGGCGGTCGCGCTCCCGGCCTTGTAGTCCCGGAAGCTGTTCATGTCGTTGGCGCGGCGGGCGGCCTCTTCGTTGATGGTATGGTAGCTCATTTCCTCGCGGCTCCTTTCTTGGTCTTCACAATGCAGATCAGGGCGTCCGAGCGCCACACATCGTAGATGTCCTGGAGCTTGTTGGTGTTGCGGTAGTTCCGCATACTGTCATAGCGCTTCTTGGCCTCTTCCGGGGTATCGTACTCAAAGACCATGTTCTTTTTCTCGCTGTCCGCGAGGAAGACCTTGAGCGCGGCTGTCTCTTCACTGTCCTTGCGAGCGTTCTTCCGCTGGGGGAGCACTTGCAGGTTGTAGGTTATTTTCACGCTTATTCCTCCTATGCCGAGTACACAAGATGGTCCTCGGTGATGATGTCTGCCCAGGTCATACCGTCCGTACCTGGGATGGGGTCATCCAGGCTCACCGTCTTAATGCGCCTGGATTGCTTGTGCTGCTCATGCCCGATTGCACTCCGCA
Source organism: Pseudoflavonifractor sp. Marseille-P3106 (assembly GCA_900169975.1). GTDB lineage: Bacteria > Bacillota > Clostridia > Oscillospirales > Oscillospiraceae > Vermiculatibacterium. Next base: position 340,503 of record LT827125.1, on the reverse strand, counting down.
TGGCAGCGCAGGCGATGGTGGTAAACTCATAGCGGTAAAGGTCCGGGCGGGCGAACCACCGTTTCACGGCCAGCAGATAGCCGAAGACGGCAACGTCGAGGTATTCATCCACCGGGAGGCCCCGATGTCTGACGTACCACTCTACAAGCCGGTAATGCTGCTCGGCTACGCTCCGTTCCGCCGGAGACAGGGGTGTGAGAGTTTGACGCCTGCACATAGTACCCCCCCCCGCAGCTTTGCTTCATCGCTCCGGCCCCCTCTCAGCAGTAGATCGGGTCCCTGCCGCGGGGGACGGTCTCGCCCTGGAAGCAGCAGCCGCAGAACTGCCAGATACCGTTAGGCCACGTTCCGGCCACACGCTTGAACGTGTAGTAGGTGGGACGGAGCCGCCCGGTCTCCGGGTCCTCCCGGTGGGAGTACGGCTCACCCATCTGAGCGCACCGGGCGCTCATCGAGGCCGGAGGCAGACAGTCCATGGCGTCATCCACAACGGCCTGCTCCACATAGTCGCCTATCTCTGCCTTGGAGTAGTCGAAGTTCTCCTGGGTGAAGATCGGCTTACCGTCGTACTCGGTCGGAGCGTCGGCGCGGTCGCACTTGTAGGTCCACATGATTTTTTCTCCTTTCCTTGGCCGGTCCAGGTTCTCAGCTCCCAGCCGGTGAATACTAAGATTGCCGCGCTCGCAGGGATTGAAAAGGCCCCGGCGGTCTGGATTTGAAGCTGAATGACATCAATCATCAGCAGAATGAGGCGGGCCGTCACCATGGCCGCAAGGCAGAGGATGGATAGCCGGTAGTAGCTCCGGGCGTAGGCCCGGCGTCTCTTGCGCTTCTCCACGGCTACGCCCCCCGTCTCACGGGCGCGTTCAGCTCATCCAGGCCGTAGCGCTCATGGAAATACCGCTTGATGACGCGCCCGTCACAGGTGCATTTGCCCTGGTCCTCCAGCTCGCGGTTGAGGCTCTTGATGACCTTGTAGCTCTTGGACTTGGAGTAGCCCAAAATCCGCATCACGTCCTCCACGAAGTAGAACATATCGCGGGCGGTCTTGAGGGGCTTCGTCGCCATGGGTCATGCCTCCTTTTGCTCGTAGTTCGCCATGTACTCCCGGACAATGGGGATGAGCTGGTGGCCCGCACAGCGGCCCGTGGTGGTCTCGATCAGCGTCGTGTACTTGACGCCGGACCGCTCGGCCAGCTCTTTCACCGTCATTCCGGTCTGTGCGGTGAAGAGCCGGACCTCAATGCCGAAGTCGGTCTTCGGCTTAACTCGGTTTGCCGTTCTCATGCTTGGTTCCTCCTTGTGTCTAATTTATACGGCTTGTTTTTTGGGTGGTTTTGGTATATACTGTTACCAGGTGTTCCGGCGCGGAATGAAGATAAAATCTCCATCTACCGGGTCGCAGGGTTCACCGTCAAAGGCGTTGCCCTGCTTGGTGCAGATGTCCGGTTTCCGGCCAGCTCGCGGGTCCACGTCCACCAGGAGGCGGCCCGTTCCGTCATCGTAGACCGGGCGGCTCCAGCTATCTCGGCCACGGTGGAAGATGGGCAGCAGTCCGCAAGTGTGGGGGTGGTAGGCCACGCCCACGGCGTTCTCCAGCTTTCCAGCCGGCGTCCCGTAGATGCTTTCCCCGTTGGGGGTCAGCAGGGACAGCATCTCCGACATCGCGGCCCCGTCCCGGACGTGCCAGTAGGTGATCGGGGCGGCGTCGCAAACGACGCTGCGCCCTCCCGACCGGATGCGGATGACTTCGCACCCACAGTTCTTGCACTTCATCGGTATCAACCTCCAATCGCGGCCCGCTCCGGCGCACCGGACAGGCGAGTTGTCGGGTCAAATTGCTTGCCGTCCTGGTAGCCCAGGGCGCGGTAGGCGTCGCGCCAGCCGCCGGTCTTCTCCTTGCCGAAAGATGTCTTCTTGCCCATGTCGGCCATGTTGTCATCTACGGCCTTGGGGACCACCATCACAAGGCCCCATTCCTGGTGCTCTTCTTCCTGCTCGCGGAAAGCAGCCGCCACGCCACGGGTGAAGCCCCATCCGTAGGCGTTGCACTTCTCACGGTAGGTCCCGGACGGGTCGCTGGGGTCCCGCTTGATGTTGGCCTTGATGGAGGCCATCACGCAGTCGTAGGCGTAGAGGAAAATCCTCTTTGCAATCTCGAAGTCCTCTTCCAGCCCCACCAGGCCAATCCTGTTCGTCTTGCAGCCAGCGCCCCGGTTCCGGTAGGCCCGGCAGCAGTAGTGCTCCGCGATGATAGCGGAGAGGGAGACGGCCCAGGGGTTCGTCATAGCGGTGCAAGTGACGTCCAGGACCTCCCGGATGACTTTCACCTTGTCGGCCTTAACGACCTCTTCCGGCCTGAGCTTGTGCTCAGCCATGAGTTCGCGGGCCTTGAGCAGCGCGGCCTTGGCCTCGTTCTCATTCGGGCTTTCTGCCAGGGCCAGCAGCTTAGCGATTTTGTCCTTGATGTTGGTTGCCATTTGGTTAGCTCCTTTCGCACTTGGCCGCCGTTGCACCGGCGGTTTACGGCCTCTTGGTGTTGTAGTCCTTGAGCCTGATTTGGAGGGTGATTTCCTGCTTCCTGATGACCGCATACTCCAGGCGGGCTTCCAGAACTCCGGGGGACCCGTGCAGCTCCAGCCACCGCAGGCTCTTTGCGGTTCCGATGGTCTTAGGTCCCTCCTTGACGGTCACGGGAATATCATCGCTCGCCGCTCCGATGCAGCAGAGGAAAGACAGGACGCTTAGCCTCTTAGCCAACTTCATTCTCTCCTTTCAGCCATTCCAGGCACTCGGCCTTGGTTCCAAACTCTTCCGTCCAGGCATGGCCAGTGCTGTTGTCAATCCCGGTCCAGGTGCCGCCGGCCTCTCCCACCAGGAAGAGGCCCAGCGGCTCATACCGCCCGGTCTCAAAGCCGGAGGCCAGCAGATCGGCGGCCTCGGCCTGGGTGATTTCCTGCGGCTCCATGGCGTCTACTCCTTGTGGGCCGCCCGGTACGCCCGGTTCCGGGCGGTGAGGGCCTGGAAGAACTGCTTGCCGTTCTCAATCCCGCCCAGAATGCAGTCAAGCTCCCGCTCACAGGCCGCCTGCTTGTCTGCGTCGCCGCTCAGAAAGTGGGCCGCGATTTCGGCGTCCAGCTCGCACAGCCGCATTTCCGTTTCATAGTCAATCTCGGTGCTGCTCAAGGAGTAGATGTCGGTCTCAGTGACATCCACCCACCGGACGCCCTTGTAGACCTTGCCGGTAAACCGGGTGACGATACCGTCAATCTCGGCTTCCTGTTCCTGCATAGCCTTGTTGACCGCGCAGCAGGCGAAGCTATTTTCCATGCCGCTGTCCCGCATGGCCTCGCAAGCGCCGATGAGCTGCTGGTAGCAGTTCCAGGCGATGCGCCGGTCATCATGGGTTTCCTCGAAGCTCTTGAGGATGTCCGCGTACTTGTGGGTGAGGACTTCGCGGTGCAGATCGTACTTGTTGCGTTCCATAGGTCAGTTATCCTTTCCGCCGGTTGCACCCGGCCTTGTGGCTTCGGGATGGTCCAGAGGTTGCCGTTCGTACCGCCGTTACCGCCTGCCGGTCATCCCCGGAGCTATGCCCGCTTCCGACCCGGCTTTCACTGCCGCTTCCTGTTTTATCCTCTGGCCCGTTCCCTGGGCCGTTTGTTTTTGGGTTTTTACCTTATTCCTTTGGCTTGATTATATTATACCACATCTGCGTGTTAAGTCAATAATATTAGCAAGCGAATGTGAGAAAATTTTTACCTTATTTTTTGGGTATTTTGTATTCCAGATTGGAGGTGTCTGAATGACGATTTGCGAGCGACTGTTTGAAGAGCTTGACCGGCGCGGCCTGACGGCCTACGGTCTTTGCCGACACCTCGGAGTGGCTACAAGCGTCACTACTGGATGGAAACAACGTGGGACGGACCCGCCTGCAAAATACGTGGTACGCATTTGCGAGTTTTTGGGGTGCTCAATCAGCTACTTCCTGACCGGCAGCGACACGGAGCCAGAAACAAAAAAATCGCCCGCCCCCGGAATATCCGAGAACGGGCGAGAGATGCTGGAGCTTTACGAGAAGCTGCCGGAACGGGAGCAGATACTCTTGATAGGCCGCCTCCAGGAAATGACCGCGCCCCTGCTGGGCGAAGTCAAAAAGGGCGGAACCACCGAGGCCGCGTCCTCAAGCGGACGGGCCGTGTAATCTACGTCGATTTCAGGGGGTGATACCATGCAGAAGATAAGCCCGCAGACCGAGGCGCGTCTATCGGCCGGCGTCCAGAAGTTCCAGCCTATCCTACGCCGCGCCCAGCTTGCGGGCCGGAATGAGAGCGACACGGTAATGATAATCACGGACATTCTCTGTGAGGTCTTCGGCTATGACAAGTACGAAAACATCACTTCCGAGCTGTGCATCAAGCAGCAGTTTTGTGATCTGGCCGTCCAGCTCAACGGCAAGGTCCGCCTGTTGCTGGAGTGCAAGGCGGTGAGCGTGGCCCTCCGGGATGTCCACGTCTCCCAGGCCACAGGCTATGCGGCCAGCGCGGGGATTGATTGGGTGGTGCTCACCAACGGTATCACCTGGAGAATATACCAGGTCCTCTTCGGGAAGCCGGTGGAGACGGTGCTTGTCTGCGAGTTCAACTTCTGCGAGCTGAATGTGAACCGGCCAGAGGACTACGCGCCCCTCTACGCGCTGAGCGTCGAGGCTTTCCAGGAAGAGGGCAACGCGGCCCTGTCCCAGCTCTACGCCCAGCGCCGGGTCCTCAACCGCTTCATAGTGGGTCAAGTCCTCTTGAATGACTGGATGATTGGGACCATTCGCCGCTCCCTGGAGCGCCACTACCCAGGCGTGAAGATGGATGACGGGGAGGTCCGGCGCATACTCCGGGAAGAGGTCTTCCGCCATGAGATCGTCGAGGGACCCCAGGCAGAGGACGCCCGCCGGGACGTGGACGCCGCCAACGCCCGGATGCGGGCCGCGCAGAAAGAGCGTCGGAAATAGCCTGTTGAAAACTCTGTGGAAAAGCTGTTGAAAACTGGACCACCGAGAAAGCGGCCCGGAAAATAAGGTATCAATTGATACCGCATTTCAGAAAATAGGGTATCAATTGATACCGCAAACCCAAAAAATGTGGTATCAATCAGCACCCCATAATAAGACAGTATGTATATAAGACTTAGTAATTATAATATTCCTCTATGCGCGTGCGCGTGCGCGAATAGAGCGTACATCGGTATTGGAGGTTGTGAACTGTGGAAAACTTGCCTATCGGCTATCTGAGCTGTCGGAGCTGCGGCTCCATCGAAAACTGCGCGGACCTGGTCTCCGGCCTCTGCCCTGTGTGCCGGAGGGAGAGGGCGGCCCACCTTGCCCAGCTCCAGAGTGACTACCAGGAGGCGCTGCAAGCCGGGGACCCCGCCGCCTCTGCGGAGATCGCCCAGCTCATCCTGGACTACCAGCAGTCCGAGGGCGTCCGGCTCAAGAACGTGCCGGGGGCCTACCGGGTCTCCTGAAAAGGGGCCTGCGCGTGTTTGGCCCATGGGAGGCCCTATAAGCGCTTCTCCGCTCCGGGGGTCCTGGTATATTCATAGGCCCCCTATCGCGGCTCCTGGTCCGTCCTGCGCCCGCCCTGGCATGAATTTGGGAGACTTCCGAAAGGGTGATTGAAATTCCAGCATACAAAGACGAACTGAGGAACACATGGTACGCGTCGTTTTACTACACCGACTGGCAGGGCAAGCGACGCCTCAAAAAGAAACGGGGCTTCCAGCGCAAGAAGGACGCCCAGGCGTTTGAAGAAGAGTTCTTGAGGACCCGCGCTCGGAGCTGTGACATGACCTTTCGCTCTTTCGCGGAAATCTACCTGGGGGACATGGAGCCGCGTCTCAAGCGGACCACCATGCAGAACAAGCGGTATCTCATCGAGCACCGGGTCCTCCCGTTCTTCGGGGACCTCCCACTCAACGAGATCACCCCGGCCCACGTCCGCAAGTGGCAATCGCAGCTTCTCGCGGACAAGGTGGCTCCGACCTATGCGAAGACCATCAACAACCAGCTTTCAGCCATATTCAACTACGCCTGCAAATACTACGGCCTGGGTATCAATCCGGCCAGGCTCGCCGGTAGCGTGGGCAAGAAAGACGCCCAGGAGATGTCATTCTGGACGGTGGAGCAGTTCAACGAGTTTATCCCCCACGTCAAGAAGCTGCCCGCCCGGACCGGCCTGTCGGTCCTGTTCTGGACCGGCCTGCGGATAGGGGAGCTGCTGGCCCTCTGCCCGGAGGACATAGACCTGGAGGCCCGGACGCTCACCGTCCGCCGGAACTTCCAGAGCGTAGAGGGCGAAGAGGTCATAACGGACCCAAAGACGCAGCGGGGCCGCCGTGTGATACCGCTGCCGGAAAAGCTGTGCGATGAGATACGGGCCTATGAGAACGCCCTATACGACCCCCAGCCGGATGACCGGCTCTTTCCGTTCACGAAGCACTACTTCCGGCGGGCGATGCTCAAGGGGTGCGCGGAGGCCGGCATGGACCCTATCAGGCTCCACGATCTGCGCCATTCCCACGCCGCCCTGCTCATCCACCTGGGGACGCCTATCCTGCTGGTGAAAGAGCGCCTGGGCCATGAGGACATACAAACGACGCTGCGGACCTATGGACACCTGTACCCCACCACCAGCGATGAAGCGGTCAAAAAGATGGATGATTTGATGCGTTAATGCCAAAGTAATGCCACGGAAACAGAAAAAGCCCCGCAAACCCTTGATTTATCAGGGCTTGCGGGGCTTTTGTACTTTATTCCCACTCGATGGTCGCGGGGGGTTTGCTGGTAATGTCGTAAACAATGCGGTTGATGTGCGGCACCTCGTTGACGATGCGGACGCTGACTCGGTCCAGCACCTCGTATGGGATGCGGGTCCAATCCGCCGTCATAAAATCACTGGTGGTGACGCTGCGCAGCGCCAAGGTGTAATCATATGTCCGGCCATCGCCCTGGACGCCCACCGAACGCATGTTGGTCAGCACCGCAAAGTACTGGTTCATGCTGCCCTCCAGCCCGGCTTTGTCGATCTCGTCCCGGAAAATGAAGTCCGCCAGACGCAGCGTGTCCAGCTTCTCCTTCGTGATCTCGCCAATGATGCGGATCGCCAGGCCCGGACCCGGAAAAGGCTGGCGCATCACCAGGTACTCCGGCAGCTCCAGTTCCCGGCCCAGCTGGCGGACCTCATCCTTAAAGAGCATCCGCAGCGGCTCGATGATCTCCTTGAAGTCCACATAGTCGGGCAGGCCACCCACGTTGTGGTGGCTCTTGATGACCGCCGCATCCCCCGCGCCGGACTCAATGACGTCGGGATAGATCGTCCCCTGGACCAGATAATCCACCTGGCCGATCTTTTTGGCCTCCGCCTCAAAGACCCGGATGAACTCCTCCCCGATGATCTTCCGCTTCCGCTCGGGATCAGTCACCCCCGCCAGCTTAGAAAGGAACAATTCCTCCGCATTGGAGCGGACAAAGTTGATGTCCCACTTGCGGAAGGCCTCTTCCACCTCGTCGCCCTCGTTGAGGCGCATGAGGCCGTGGTCCACAAACACGCAGGTGAGCTGGCTGCCCACCGCCTCGGCCACCAGTGCCGCGGCCACCGAGGAATCCACGCCGCCCGAGAGGGCCAGCAGCACCTTGCCGGAGCCCACCTTCTCCCGAATCTGACGAATGGCGGTCTCCTTATAATCTCCCATGGTCCAGTCACCCCTGGCTCCACATACCTCATAGAGGAAGTTGCGGATCATGCTGGTGCCATTCTGGGTGTGGTTGACCTCGGGGTGGAACTGGACACCGTAGAAACCGCGGCTCTCGTCACAGATGGCCACGTTGGGGCAGGCGTCGGAGTGGGCCACCAGAGAGAACCCATCAGGTACCTTCTCCATATAGTCCCCGTGGCTCATCCAGGAAATGCCCTCTGCGGGCAGGTCCCGGAAAAGCTTGCAGCCGGTGTCGAAAAAGGTCTCGGTCTTGCCGTACTCCCGGGCAGAGTCGGCCTGGGCAGGGGTGACACGCCCCCCCAGATTGTGAGCTAAAAGCTGGCAGCCGTAACAGATGCCCAGGATGGGCACCCCCATCCGGAAGAGCTCCGGATCCGCCTGGGGAGAGTCTGGCTCATAGACGCTCCCCGGTCCGCCGGTAAAGATGATCCCGATCGGAGCCATGGCCTTCAGTTCGGTTAGCGGAGTGGTATAGGGCTTGACCTCGCAGTAGACGCCGCATTCCCGGACCCTGCGGGCGATCAGTTGATTGTACTGCCCGCCGAAATCCAAAACGAGGACGGTTTGGTGAGACATATTGTTTCTTCCTCTCTGTGCATCAAACATTCCTAAAGAACATTGCTATTTTACCACGTCCCTGCCGCCGCGGTCAACCGCTTCCGCGCTCAGATCCCGGCGATATCCACCGGCCGAAGCTCGGCCGAGCGGCTCCGGGCACGCACGGTGAGCATGGCCCGGGCGGTGTCGACCGCCGTGACACAGGCTACGGAGTGCTCCACCGCCATACGGCGGATCTTGAAGCCGTCGCTCTCATGGCGGCGTCCGTGGGTGGGGGTATTGATGATCAGGTCCACCGTACCCGAGGCGATCATGTCTGCGATATTGGGATGGGCCTCCGACACCCGGGCCACCAGCTTACAGTCGATGCCGGCGCCGCGGAGCACCCGGCAGGTGCCGGCGGTGGCGTAGAGCTCCACCCCCATGTCGGCAAAGCCCCGGGCGATACCCACGATCTCGTCCTTGTCCTCGTCCTTGACGGTGATGATGGCCCGTCCACCCCGCTTGGGGGCTTTCAGTCCGGCACCCTTGAAGGCTTTCCGAAGGGCCAGGGGAAAGGTCTCCGCCAGGCCCAGCACCTCACCGGTGGACTTCATTTCCGGCCCCAGGCCGGTGTCCACATCGGTGAGCTTCTCGAAGGAGAACACCGGCATCTTGACCGCATAATACCTGGCCTCAGGGTAGATCCCGGTGCCGTAGCCCAGGTCCTTCAGCTTCTCCCCCAGCATCACCCGGGTGGCCAGATCGATGATGGGCACGCCGGTTACCTTGGAGATATAGGGAATGGTCCGGGAGGAGCGTGGATTGACCTCAATGACGTACACCTCGTCGTCGTAGAGGATGAACTGGATGTTCACAAGGCCGATGACCCCAAGCGCACGGGCCAGATCCCGGGTGTAGCGGAGGATGGTCTGCCGGTGCCTCTCCTCGATGTGGAGCGGCGGGTAGACCGAGATGGAGTCGCCGGAGTGGATGCCGGCCCGCTCCACATGCTCCATGATGCCGGGAATGAGGATGTCCTCGCCGTCAAAGACGCCGTCCACCTCCACCTCCCTGCCCATGAGATACTTGTCCACCAGAATGGGGTGCTCCTGCACCGTCTGGTGGATGACCTTCATGAACTCGATGATGTTCCGGTCGTTGTAGGCGATCTCCATTCCCTGGCCGCCCAGCACATAGGAGGGCCGGACCAGCACGGGATAGCCCACGTCGTGGGCGGCCTTCAGCGCCTCTTCGGTGGTGAACACCGTCTCGCCCCTGGCCCGGGGGATCCGGCACTCGTTCAGGATCTCATCAAAGCGCTCCCGGTCCTCGGCGGCGTCCACGCCGTCGGCGGAGGTGCCCAGGAGGAACACCCCCATGTCAGTAAGGGCCTGGGCCAGCTTGATGGCGGTCTGCCCGCCGAACTGGACCACCGCGCCCCAGGGATGTTCCTGCTCCACCACGGCAGCCACGTCCTCGGCGGTAAGAGGCTCAAAGTAGAGCTTGTCGGCCACATCGAAGTCGGTGGAGACGGTCTCCGGGTTGTTGTTGATGATGATGGTCTCGCAGCCCAGCTTCCGCAGCGCCCACACCGAGTGGACCGAGCAGTAGTCGAACTCAATGCCCTGGCCGATGCGGATGGGACCGGAACCCAGCACCAGCACCTTGCGTTTCCCCTCCCTGGGTTCGGGGGGCAGATGGTAAGCGTGTTCCCCCAGCAGGCTGGGCGCCACAGGAGCGCTGCCCCAGTCGCGGGGCCGTCCGGCCTCGTTCTCGGCGTCATAGGTGGAGTAGTAATAGGGGGTCTCGGCTTCGAACTCAGCCGCGCAGGTGTCCACCATCTTGAAGGCGGGGCGGATGCCGTTCTCCTCCCGCAGGGCTTTGACAGCCTCCTGCGTGGTGCCGGAGAGGTCGGCGATCCACCGGTCGGAGAAGCCCATCTCCTTGGCCCGTCGGAGCGCGGCGGCGTCCAGGACGCCCTTTTCCAGCCGATCCTCCATATCCACGATCTTTTGCAGCCGGTCCAGGAACCATACATCGTACTTGGTGATGGCGTTGATCTTCTCCGGAGAGAAGCCCCGGCGCAGGGCCTCGGCCACCACGAAGAGCCGCTGATCGTCAATGTTCTGGAGCCGGTCCTCGATCTCCTCGGTGTAGAGCTCGTCCAGGCCGTCCATTTTCAGGGACTTCACCGGCAGCTCCAGGGAGCGGATGGCCTTCATGAGGGCGACCTCAAAGGAGTTTCCGATGGCCATCACCTCGCCGGTGGCTTTCATCTGGGTGCCCAGGGTGCGGCTGGCAGTGGTGAATTTATCAAAGGGAAGGCGTGGGATCTTCAGCACGCAGTAGTCCATCGTGGGCTCGAAGCAGGCGGTGGTCTTTCCGGTGACGGCGTTGGGGATCTCATCCAGGGTATAGCCCAGGGCGATCTTGGCCGCCACCCTGGCGATGGGATAGCCGGTGGCCTTGGAGGCCAGGGCGGAAGAACGGCTCACCCGGGGGTTGACCTCGATGACCGCGTACTCAAAGGAATCGGGGTCCAGGGCCAGCTGCACGTTGCACCCGCCCTCGATCTCCAGGGCAGAGATAATGTTCAGAGAGGCCGAGCGGAGCATCTGGAACTCCTTGTTGGCCAGGGTCTGGGTAGGAGCCACCACGATGGAGTCGCCGGTGTGGACGCCAACGGGATCCACGTTCTCCATGGAACAGATCTGGATCACGTTGCCCGCGGAGTCCCGCATGACCTCGAACTCGATCTCCTTCCAGCCGGCAATGGAGCGCTCGATGAGCACCTGGCCCACCCGGGAGAGATGGATGCCCCGGTCGGCGATCTCCCGGAGGGAGGGCTCATCGTAGGCGATGCCGCCGCCGGAGCCGCCCAGCGTGTAGGCGGGGCGGACAATGACAGGGTAGCCGATGCGCCCCGCAAAGGCCACCGCGGACTCCACGTCCTCCACCACGTCGGAGACCACGCAGGGCTGGCCGATGGCCTCCATGGCGTCCTTGAAACCCTGCCGGTCCTCCGCCTTGCGGATGGATTCGGGGGAGGTCCCCAGCAGACGGACGCGGTACTCGTCCAGAATCCCCTGCTCGTGGAGGTTCATAGCCAGATTGAGGCCGGTCTGGCCGCCCAGGGTGGGCAGGATGGCGTCGGGACGCTCCTTGGCGATGATCTGCGTCACCGAGGCGATGTTCAGCGGCTCGATGTACACATGGTCGGCGATATCCTTGTCGGTCATGATGGTGGCAGGGTTGGAGTTGACCAGCACCACCTCCACGCCCTCCTCCTTCAGGGCGCGGCAGGCCTGGGTCCCGGCGTAGTCGAACTCGGCGGCCTGGCCGATGACGATGGGGCCGGAGCCCAGCACCAGCACCTTGTGAATGTTCGGATCCTTCGGCATTACTGCGCGCCCCCTTTCTGCATGGATGCCACAAAGCGGTCAAAGAGATATTCCGTGTCCATGGGCCCCGGAGAGGCCTCCGGGTGGAACTGGACAGTGAAGCAGTTGTTCCGGAGATACTCCAGGCCCTCTACGCCGCCGTCGTTGACATTGCTGTGGGAGACCCGGGCCACCGCCGGATCCACAGAGTCGGCCACCACGGCGTAGCCGTGGTTCTGGGAAGTGATGAACACCCGCCCCCTGGCCAAGTCCTTCACCGGATGGTTGCCTCCCCGGTGGCCGAAGCGCATTTTCCGGGTCCTGGCCCCGGTGGCCAGCGCCAGCAGCTGATGACCCAGACAGACCGCAAAGAGGGGCAGCTCGGCGTCGTAGAGCTTCTTGACTTCCCGGATGATGTCCTGGTTGTCCGCCGGGTCGCCGGGACCGTTGGAGAGCATCACTCCGTCAAAGCCGCCGGCGAGCACCGTTGCGGCGGGCGTATGGGCGGGAAAGACCGTGACGGCACAGCCCCGCCGCTGGAGGCAGCGGATCATGTTGGCCTTCACGCCGTAGTCCATGAGAGCCACCCGGCAGAGCGTCTCTCCCTCCGCGGGGCAGAACTCCGCCTCCTTCCGGCTCACCCGCTCCACCGTTCCGGAGACCCGATAGGCGTGGATGGTCTCCAAAACTGCCTGCATAGAAAAATCCTCCGCACAGGTGATCATGCCGTTCATGGTCCCCTGACTGCGGAGTAAACGCGTCAGCGCACGGGTATCAACGTTCTGGATGCCCGTGATATGATATTGTCTGAGATAGTCGTTCAGGTCTCCCTCCCGACGAAAATTGCTGCCCCGCTCCGCCAGATGACGGACTACGAACGCCTCGGCCCAGGGCCGGCCGGACTCATTGTCAGCGCTGTTGACGCCGTAATTGCCGATGAGGGGATAGGTCATCACAACGCCCTGCCCCGCATAGGAAGGATCGGTCAGGATCTCCTGATAACCGGTCATGGACGTATTGAACACCATCTCACAGACCCGGTCCGCCGTGCCGCCGATGCTCTCGCCTCGGAAAACTGCGCCGTTTTCCAGAATGAGGGTCGCTCTCATACTCTGCCTCCCGCCTTTCTTCTCACAGTCGTTATCTGTTTGATTCTATTCCAAAATCAGGCGGTTGACAATATAAAAATTGGCTGGATTTCCCTCACCACCGAAAAACTGTGGTTTTGGACAAAGGGGCCCGGCGCCGTATTTTCCCTTCTTGTCAAAGCGCCGGGACCAGCTCCGCCACGACCACCTCCGGCGGATTGTAAAACCGGGGCACCCGGGTGCTCTCCCGGGCCAGGCCGCGGCCGACGAGCAGTGTTCCTCCCCCATCCACCGGGTAAACGCCTCCGGCATAAGCGGGGAAAAACCCCTGATCCGGCGCCAGCAGGCCGTTGACCAGGGCCGGGATCCGCCACTGCCCTCCGTGGGCATGGCCGGAGAGCGTCAGATCAAAACCGCCGTACTCCTCCGCCCGCTCGGGCCGGTGGGTCAGCAGGATGGTAAACGCCGCCTCTTCCCTCCCCCGCCTCAGAGTTTCCAGTTCTCTCCGCCAGACATTCTCCCCCGCGTCCGGATCGTCCAGCCCGCAGATCTGGAGCCGCTGGCCCTGCGCCTCGGCCACTGTGCTCTCCCCGGACAGCACAGTGACGCCCAGAGCCGCCAGCTCCACTTTGATCTGCTGCGCCTGCCCGGACCAGATCTCATGGTTGCCTGTCACATAATAGGTCGGCCACCGCTCGGCCAGCGCCTGGGCCGCTGTATAGGCCCGCTCCGGCGAGAGGCGGTCCCATTCGTCATCCACCCAGTCGCCCCCCAGCAGCACCAAGTCGGGGCCTTGGGCCTCCACCAGCTCCAACAGTTCGGACTGGCCGGTCCCATAATCGCAGGAATGGAGATCGGACAAAAACACCAGACGAACCCGCTGGGTAAGCTTTTCGCTCTTTACCTCATACCGGCGGACCACCAGGCGGTGATCCAGCCCCTTTCCAACCACTCCGATCAAAAGCGCCGCCGCCGCGATCCAGGCCCACTTTTTCTTTTTCCCCGCCACAGGCAGCCCTCCTTTTTTCCCATATTACCATGCGCCCGCCCGCAGCGTTTTAAAATTTCCTGACGTTTTACGCTCATACTTCCGCGGAAACCGGCCATACTGAACGGAAGAACACGCTGGGGAGGTCGCGATATGATCATTGCCTTCGTCCGTACCATCATCCTCTATCTGCTCATCATTGCCGGAATCCGCCTCATGGGAAAGCGTCAGGTGGGAGAGCTGGAGCCCTCTGAGCTGGTGCTCGCCCTCATCATCGCAGACCTGGCCGCCGTACCCATGCAGGACTTCGGCATTCCTCTTCTGGCAGGCATCATCCCCATCCTCACCCTGCTCTCCCTCACCATGATCATCTCTGTCATCTCCATGAAGAGCATCAAATTCCGGGCTCTCATCTGCGGGAGGCCCTCCATTATCGTGGAAAACGGAACGCTCCACCAACTGGAAATGGCCAAAAACCGCTTTACAGTTGACGAACTGATGGAAGAGCTGAGAATGAAGGGGATCACCGACATTGCCACGGTCAAATACGCCATTCTGGAAACCAACGGGCAGATCTCCGTCCTCCCCTTTGCCGACCAAAAGCCTCCCACGGCCAAGGATCTGAAGGTGGCACCTGAGGAGCCCGGCCTCCCGGCAGTCCTCATCAATGACGGCCGGGTGCTGGAGCACAACCTGAAACTGCGGGGCTATGACCGCAACTGGCTCAACAAACAGCTCAAAGCCCACAAAGTCAAAGATCCCAAGGAAGTCTATCTGCTGACAGTGGATGAGCTGGGCCGGATCTACTTTGCCCCCAGGGAGGAAGAGAAATGAAACGAGTGTGGATCGCCGTCTGCCTTCTTCTGATCATCCTCACCGGCACGCTGTGTCACAGCTTTTATGTCAACCATTTGATTGGAGAGATCACCGGGCTTCTGGAACAGGCCGAGGCCCAGGCAGAGCAGGGCGAGTGGGCTGCCGCGGAGGAGAGCACCCAGCTGGCCAATCACCGCTGGCAGGAGCGGGACGCCTACCTCCATGTCATGCTTCGACACGGGGAGACCGATCAGATCCACACCGGTTTCCGCCGGGTGGCGGAATTCATCCAGTGCCGGGAGTCCGGGGAATACTCCGCCGCCAACGCCTGCCTCATCACAGAGCTGGAACTGCTGGCCGAGGCGGAACAGCTGAATATCAAAAACATTTTATGACCTGTCTGCGCAAAGAAGCACGGGAACCAGCCGGTTCCCGTGCTTCTTCGACTTCGGTCTTTCCAATCCCCGCCGACAGTTACTTCTCCTTCAGCAGCTTGTTGAGCTCCGACATAAAGGTGCTGATGTCCTTGAACTGGCGATAGACCGAGGCAAAGCGGACATAGGCCACTTCGTCCACACCCTTCAGCCGGTCCATCACCATCTCTCCGATCTTCGC
This sequence comes from Pseudoflavonifractor sp. Marseille-P3106, assembly GCA_900169975.1. Taxonomy (GTDB): domain Bacteria; phylum Bacillota; class Clostridia; order Oscillospirales; family Oscillospiraceae; genus Vermiculatibacterium. Next base: position 325,309 of record LT827125.1, on the reverse strand, counting down.
GGAGGGGACCTCCCGATCCATCTCGTTTTGCAGGGTCTGCTCGATCTCCTCGGCGATCTTCTCCAGCGTACTGAAGGAGACCGGCCGCTTCTCACAGGCCCGGAGCATCCCGCCCAGGACCTTACTGCGGTCGAAGCTCTGCCGGCTGCCGTCCTTCTTGACGACCATCACCGGGAGGGACTCCATGATCTCAAAGGTAGTGAACCGCTTGTGGCACTCCAAACACTCCCGGCGGCGGCGAATGCTGGTGCCGTCCTCTGCCGGGCGGGAGTCCACGACTTTACTGTCCAAATGGCCGCAATAAGGACATTTCATATGCGCACGCTCCTATGTATCTTTATGATACCTGATTCTACCATGGTTTGTCTCTTTTTAAAAGAGTCTCAGTGGGCTTTTTGCCGGTTTTGTGCCGCCAAAAGGGTGTTTTTCATCAGCATGGCCCGGGTCATGGGACCCACGCCCCCCGGAACCGGTGTGATCCAGGCCGCCCGCGCCGCCGCTTCGGCAAATACCACATCGCCGCAGAGCTTCCCTGCCTCGTCCCGATTCATGGCCACGTCCACCACCGCTGCCCCCTCCTTCACCATATCGCCGGTGATAAGGCCCCGACGGCCCGCGGCGCTGACCAGGATATCCGCCTGACGGCAGAGTTCCCCCAATTCCGGGGTCTTGGAGTGACAGAGGGTGACTGTGGCGTCCCGGCGCAGCAAAAGCAGGGCCATGGGCTTGCCCACGATGTTGGAGCGACCCACCACCACCGCCCGCTTTCCGGCAGGGTCGATCCCGTACTCGTCCAGCATCGCCATCACCCCCGCCGGGGTACAGGGCAGAAAGCCCGGGCGGCCGATGAGCAGGTTTCCGGCACTGACCGGGTGGAACCCGTCCACGTCCTTCTCCGGGGCGATGGCCTCCAGCACTGCCGACTCGTCCAAATGGCGGGGCAGGGGGAGCTGTACCAGAATCCCGTCGAGATCCGGCCTGCCGTTCAGCTCCGCCACCAGCTCCAGAAGCTCCTCCTGGGTGGTGCTCTCCAGCAGAGCGTATTCCTCGCTGTAAATGCCGCAGGCTTCGCAGTCCTTGCGTTTACTGGTGACGTACACCCGGGAGGCCGGATCGTTTCCCACCAGGATCACCGCCAGGCCGGGCTTTCGGGGCAGAAGGGCCGCCTGTGCGCGAACCTCCTCCTTCACCTTGGCCGCCAAAGCCTTGCCGTCAAGCAGGATCATCGCTGTCCTCCCCTTTCGTCTTGTTTTCTTCCGCCTTTACGCCTCCGTCAGCTTCCCCGGTTCCGGCGGCGGGATCGGACGCCTCGAGCGCCGCCGTCCGCGCCACCTTCTGCCGGTTCACCCAGAGGTCCTCCGGACTGTGCTTCCGCCGCAGCTGGACGGCCAGGACTGCCGCCGCCGCAAGGAAAAAGACGATGGCCAGCACCTGAGACACCCGCAGGCCGGTGGAGAAGAAGTACAGGCTGTCGGTCCGCAGGCCCTCGATCCAGGCCCGGCCCAGGCCGTACCAGGCCATATAGCTCAGAAAGATCTGCCCGTCGAATTTCCGGCGGCGGGCCACCACGAAGGCCAGCAGCAGAAAGCCCAGCAGATTCCAAAGGGACTCATAGAGGAAGGTGGGGTGGACCTCCATATACTGATAGGTCCCATTGACAAGGTCGTAGATCCCCATGCGCCACGGCAGATCGGTGGGGCCGCCGTAAGCCTCCACATTGACGAAGTTTCCCCACCGGCCCACCAGCTGGCCGATGAGCATTCCAAGGGAGCCAAGGTCCGCAAAGGCCAGGAAGGAGATCTTCTTCACCTTGCAGAAGACCAGCAGTACCAGGATGGCCATCAGGATCCCGCCGTAAATGGCCAGGCCGCCGTCCCAGATGCGGATCATGGCCGGAAAATCCAGTGAACCGTCGGCCCTTCGGTAGAGATCGAGGTAAAAAATCACATAGTAGAGCCGGGCTCCGATGATACACAGCGGCACCGCCCAGATGAGCAGGTCAATGACATCGTCGGGAATAATGCCGTAGTCCGCCGCCTTGCGGCTGCAATAAAAGACAGCCAGCAGGAACCCCAGGGCGATGATGATGCCGTACCAGTGGATGGGCCAGCCGAAAATATGAAAGGCGATCGGCTTTACATTGACTGCAAAGCCGATCCCGGGAAAGGAGACCGTGTTCATTGGGCGCCTCCCTTCGGACGGATGACTGCCAGCGTGGTCCGTTTCTCCGTCACAGCCCGGCAGAGACATTCTTCCACGTCCGCTTTGGTGATGCGGTCAAAGACCTCGGGGAAAGAGAGATACGCAAACCCGGCAAAGTGGGACATGGCCTGGTTGACGCAGATGTTCTCAAAGGAGTTGAGCCCCCGCACCAGATTACCGTAAGCCGCCTTTTTCAGCCGCTGGAAGAGAGCGTCGTCCACTCCCTGGTTCCGGATACGTTCAGCCTCGGCCAGCACGGCGGCCCGGACCGCCTCTGGGTCCCGGCTCTCGCCGCCCGCGCAGAGGAAAGCCGCTCCGGGATAGGCTTCGCAGCCGTAGGCAAAGCCCTCATTCACCAGTCCCTCGTTATAGAGCTTGGCATACAGAGGCGTGGAGGTGCCCAGCAGGGCCTCACAGGCCAGGTTGCCGATGAGCTCCCAGCGGAGCCAGTCCTCTCCCTTTTTCGGGGGAGTGTCCTTGAACCCCAGCTGGAAAATGGGGGTGGAGACCGCCATCTCCTTCTCCCAGCGGGGCTTGGCCGCCTGAGTTCCCTCGGCCTCGCCGTAGTCCCGCTCCACCGGCGGATGGCCCGCTTTGGGCAGGACCTCCTCGGCGATGGCGGCCACCCGGACAGGATCCACGTCTCCCGCCACACAGAGCACCATGTTTCCCGGGTCATAGAAGGCCCGGTGACAGAGGTTCAGGGTGTCTGCGGTGATCTGAGCGATGGACTCCACCGTTCCGGCGATGTTCACCTGAATAGGGCTGTGGGCGTAAAGGCCCTCCAACATTCCGTAAAAGACCTGGGTGTCCGGCTCGTCGTCCCCCATGCGGATCTCCTGTCCGATGATGCCCTGCTCCTTGTCCACGCTCTCCTGGGTGTAATAAGGGATGGAGACAAAGGAGAGCAGAATCTTGAGATTCTCCTCAAACTTCTCCGTGCTCTCAAAGTAGTAGCCCGTCAGTGCCGTAGACGTGAAGGCGTTGGGGGATGCCCCGTTGGCCGCCAGATCCTGGAGGGCGTTCCCGTCCTCCGTGTCAAAGGTCTTGTGCTCCAGAAAGTGGGCTACGCCCGCGGGGGTGTCCAGCCACCGCCCGTCCAGCCGGAAGCGCATGTCCATGCCGCCGTAGTTGGTGGCAAAAAAGGCGTAGCTCTTCTGAAAGCCCGGCTTGGGGTCCACATAGACGTGCAGGCCGTTGTCCAGCACGGTGTGGAAGAGCTTCTCCCCCACTCTCGTATACTGTTTTTCTTCCATGCTCACGCCTCCGTTCCCTTGAGAAAATAGACCGTGTCCAGGTTCAGGCTCTTGGCCGCGGCCACCGCCTGCTCCGCCGTGACCTGCTCCAGCGCCCGGGCGACCTCCTCCGGGCCCTCGGTGAGACCGGCCACCGCCTGTCCCAGCCAATAGTCCTCCTGCCGGCCCTGGCTGTCCGGCAGAGTGAGGAGGGAACTGACGGTGTACCGCCTGGCGCCCTCCACCTCCCAAGTCTCAAACTGCCCCTTGCGGCAGGCCTCCAGCTGGGCCCTGATCTCTGCTTCCGCCTTTCCCACGTTGGCAAATTCCACACCGGAGGAGACCACCATCAGCCCTTTGTACTTGTGGAGCATGGAGCTGGCATAGTAGCAGAGAGAGAGCTTCTCCCGCACATTGAGAAAGAGCTTGGAGGTCGTGGTGCCGCCGAAGAGCGCGTTGCAGAGCATCAGCGCCGGATATTCGGGTGAGGCGGCAGTGATGCCGCCGGTGCGGAAGCCCATGGTCAGCTTGCCTTGGGCCACATCCATGGTCTCCTCTACCCGCCGGGGCGTCTGGGCGGCGGGGATCACGGTGCATGCCGGGAGCGTGTAGCCCCCCTCCCGGGGGAGCCCCGCCAGTGCCTTCTGCAGGATGAAGCACACCCGGTTCAGCTCGGCGGAGCCGCAGTAGTAGAGTTCCAGCCGGGCGTGGGCCAAAAGCTGCTGATAGCGCTCCCAGAGGGACTGGGGCGTGAGGGCCTCCACGTCGGCCTCCCGGCCCAGGCGGTTCACCCCGTAGGGCTCCGAGGCGCACATCGCCTCCACCACGCGGTTGGCGGCGTAGCTGCGCTTTTCATTGACTTCCGCGCGGATGCGGTCAATGAGGTTGGCCTTCTCCTGACGGGTATAGTCGGGGCTGAAAGCCCCGTCCCGGGTGTAGGGCCGAAGCAGCAGCTCCCCCATCAGCCCGGCGGCCTCGTCCAGCACGCCGCTGCCGTCCAGGGTATAGGCGTCATCCAAAAAACTCCCGGTAAAGCCTACGCACTGTGCCTCGCCCTTTTTGCGGACCATGGGCTCGATGGAGCCTCCATAGAGCTGGTCCAGGGCGGCGGAGAGGGCTTGAAGGTCGGGATGGCGTTCGCTCCCCCGCCGCAGCAGGTAGGGGATCAGGGCATTGGCGGCCGCGTCTCCCTCTGCCAGCGGAGCCAGCAGAGTCATGGACAGGACCGAGGATTTGAATTTTTTGGTGTGGACCGACGTGAGAAACACGCCCGGTAACAGCTGCGTCCGGGTGACAGCGCTCATGGAGCCACCTTCCTTTCTATGATTAGACGAAGGCTATTATACAACATTTTCCCTCGCTTGGGCACCCTTTTCGGGAAAAATTTGGGGGTCCTTTCCATTTGGATCATTCGGATACCGTAACGTCCAGCCGGTGCTCCCCCTCCAATCCCTCCAGCCGGACCGCAGACACAGGCTCCCCGTCCAGCAGCAGGGCGTGGTCCCCACCCCGGCGGACTGTGAGAAACAGCGTCCAGCCCTTCCCCGCCCAGCGGGCGGAACAGCCGGGCCAACCGGTGGGCAGCTTTGGGGAAATTGAAAGGCATTGATCCTTTACGGTGATTCCAAACAGGCCGTTTATCGCGGTTTGATAATACCAGCCCGCAGCGCCGGTATACCAGCTCCAGCCGCCGCGGCCCGGGTGATCGGGGTTGGTGTAGACATCCCCGGCCAGCACATAGGGCTCGGCCCGGTAGACCTCCGTCGGATGGGTCTCCGGCAGGAGCGCCCGGAGCAGCTCCCACCCCTCCTCATTCCAGCCCAGCTCATAGCAGGCCAGCGCCAGCCAGACGGCGGCGTGGGTATACTGCCCGCCGTTTTCCCGGACGCCGGGAACATAGCCCCGGATATAGCCCGGGTCGGTCTCTCCACTGGAAAACGCAGGGGTGAAGAGTCGAACCACCCCCAGCTCCCGGTCAAAAAGACGGTCCAGCGCCGACCGCAGGGCGATCCCCGCTCGTGTCCGGTCCACGCCGGGGGTCAGCGCCGCCCAGCTCTGGGCGATGGAGTCGATCTGACATTCCGGAGCGCCGCCGCTGCCCAAAGGGGTACCGTCGTCATACCAGCCCCGGAGATACCACGCCCCGTCCCAGGCGTTTTCCGCCGCCTGCTTCAGCCGGCCGGCCGCGCTGCGGAACCGTTCGGCCGACTCCGGATCGCTCATCCGCTCCGCGACAGGGGCAAAAGATTGCAGCGTAATGGCTGTAAACCAGGTAAGCCATACACTTTCTCCCTGTCCGCCAACTCCCACGCGGTTCATGCCGTCATTCCAGTCGCCCGAGCCCATCTTCATCAGGCCGTGGCTGCCCGCCTCCCGATCCAGGGCACAGTTCAGCGCCCGCACAGCATGGTCGTAGACGCTCTCCGCCTCCGAGGCGGTCGAGGGGATAAAATAGCGCTCCGCTTCTCCTTCTTTCAGGGGCTCACCTGACAGGTAATTTACCTTTTCAGTCAAGATGGTCCAGTCGTTCCAGCTCTCGCAGTACCGAGCCAAGGCATGGGGGAGCCACAGCAGGTCGTCGGAGATGCGGGTGCGGACGCCGCGGTTCTTCTCCTCCCTCACCTCATGCCACCAGTGCTGTACGTCTCCCTCCTGAAACTGGTGGGCGCAGCAGCGCAGGATCTGGGCCCGGCACCAGGATGGGTCCACCGGCAGCAGGGCCAGAGCGTCCTGGAGCTGATCCCGGAACCCGAACGCCCCGCCGTTCTGATAGCGGGAGGTGCGGGCCAGCAGGCGGCAGGCCACCACCTGATAGAGGCACCAGCCGTTCAGGTAGTGGTTCAGGGCGGCGTCCGGCGTCTCCACCGTCAGGGGGCAGACGATCCGCCGCCAGCGCGCCGCCGTGTCCCGGAACCGGCTTTCCCACTCCCCCGGCGCGGCCCGACGGGTCCCCTCCGTGCCGCTGGAGAACAGGATGCTCCCCGCAAAGCTGTAAGGCTGATCCGCTTTCCCATTGCTGATATGACGGATCTCTCCGGCCCCATCGGGCAGTTCCACCAGCAGAAGCCGCCGGGGCTCTTCCCGGGGCACCAGCGCTGTGGTCCGGACGACACCGCCCGGCCACTCCTTCTCCCACCGGGCCCAGCCAAAGCCGTAGGTCACCGTCACGGGGAGGCCGTCGCCGTCGGCAAACAGGCTGTGGGTCTCCTCCCCCCAGGTGAGGAAAAACCACTCCGGGCCGCCGATGGCCAGCGGATCGTTGTTCCAGGGGGTGATGGGGCTCTCCCGGGCGTTGCCCTGCCAGAGGTGGCCGCAGCCCGTCTCGTCGGTGAGCCAGCCGAAGGCCGGATTCACCAGCAGGTGGCTCCAGCCCAGAGGCGGCAGGGTCCCCTCCAGCCGGAAGGCATATTCTCCCTCCGGCAGATACCACCCCCGTGGCTGCCCCGGCTGGATGCGGCAGGGCGGAAGCTGCGGACGGACCGGCGGCAGCGCCTCGGGAGAGCGCCAGCGTCCCGCTCCGTTCAGATGGACCGCCGCCCATGCCGCCAAAGCGCCTTCTCCCTCTCCCTGGGGGCCCACGTCGGTAAGGCAGATCCCGCCCCGGCGTCCCAGCTCAGGCTCCATCCCAAGGTTTTTCACCAGCTCCAGCACCGCTCCCCGAACCGGACGGCGGTAGTCTCCCCCATCGGCCAGAGGATAGACGAGATCGAAGGAAAAGCCGCAGCGGGCCAGCAATGCGTGGGCCTTCAGCGGGAAGGGAGAGAGCGCCTCCCCCTCCGGCTCCGGGGACGCCAGGACAATGGGCAGATCCCCCGAAATGCCATGCACCCAGAGATCGGACTGAGGAAACTCACCGCCCGGGCGGCGGGCAAAGACCAGTGACGACAGCAGTTCCATGGCCCTCTTTCCCTCTTCCGTAGTCATTTGCAGCGCCCGGAGCAGACCAGGCAGCCGCCCGATTCCCTCCCCTGCGCTGCGCAGCACCTCCCGGGCGGTCTGTTCAGCCCGCTGAGGACCGTCCTCAAAGCCCAGAGCCACTCGCAGGCGGAAGTGTTCTTCCTCCACCGGGAACCGGGCCAGCAGGCAGGGATCCAGCACCGCCCCTGCCGTGGATCCCGCCGGGGATTCCAGCGCCTGCTCCAGCCGCCGGAGTCCACCCCGCCCCAGCGCCCGCTCCCGGCTGGTGTCCCAGGACGCCTCCTCCCGGTCCCACACCACGGCCAGCGCCGCTCGGCGGCTTCCCTCCCGGGGCCGCCGGACAAATTGAACCCCGCGCTCCAGCGGGGCACTCTCCAGTGACAGCTTGGAGTAGGCCGGGTGGGCCAGATAGTCGGCGGAACGGGCCAGCATCGGCTCCAGATAACAGATCAGCTCTCCGCCGCCGCTCCCGTCCAGACTCACTGTCCACAGGGCTCCCCGCTCCTCCTTCGGGAGAGACAGAGAGACCTTTGCCGTACACGCACCGTCCTGCGTGCTCCAGCCGGCGTCGGAGCCGTCAAAGCTCCAGGAAAACCGCCCCTCCCGCCAGAGGGGTGCTGCGGTCAGCGGGCAGAGCCGCCCTGACCCGTCCCGGAAGAAAAAGGACACCCCTGCCGGGGAAAAACGCTCCCGCAGAGTCGTCAGAATCGGGCTCTCCCCCCGCTCGTCGGTCAGCCGCACAGAGCCGTCCCCGGTACACAGGGCGGAGACCAGGCCGTTGGACAGGAGATGACAGACCGGCATCCCCTCCTCCCGCAGCTCCCCGTCCCGGTGGAACTCACTCTGCCGCACGGGGCGTGCCCGATCGGGCTGAACGGTGCGGCTTGGCTTCATCACCGGTGCGCCCACCGGCACCTTCTCCTGCAAAAGCTCCCGGTACGCGGCCATGGAGCAGTCCCGCATGAACCGCTCCTGCATGATATTTCCCTGCAAGGCGTTGTCGATAGCGATGAGGCTCATGCCCAGATGGTGGGACATGAAGGAGCGCACCGCCGTCCACTTCTCCCCCTCCCGGACGCGGCCCTGGGTGAAGTCGGCGGCCTCATAGAGGCCGTACGTTCCCTCAAGCCCCATATCCCGGAGGCGGCGCAGGTTGCGTCCGGCACTGCCCGGAGCCAGAAGGAGGGCCAAAAAGGAGGCGTAAGGCGCCACCACAAGCTCCCGATCCAGCCCCCGCTTCAGCCCCAGCGCCTGCACGCCGTGGGCCTTGTACTGGTAGGCCATACCGGGGTCAAAGGCAAAAAAGCCGGACTCGGAGATCCCCCAGGGCGCGCCGGTTTTGGCCCCCCGACGCTTCTGGGCGTAGATACAAAAGGCCAGAGACTCATACATCAGGCTGCCCTGCTCACAGGGCAGCAGCAGATTGGGCATGAAATACTCAAACATGGTCCCCGTCCAGGAGGCCATACCGCAGTAGTCGTTGTCCTCCACCAGCATCCGCCCCAGCCGCCGCCAGTGGCGGGGGTCCACCTCCCCCAGCGCCACCCCCAGATAGCTGGACAGCCGGGCCTCGCTGGCCATTAGGTCGTACCAGCCCTGGGTGAACGCCCCCTTCTCCGCGTCGAAGCCGATGGTGAAGAGCTTGCGCTCCCGGTCGTAGAGGGGGCTGAGGTCCATGGCGTTCGACAGCCGCTCCGCCCGGCGGGCCAGGCCGTCCTCCCCCCAGGCATACAGGGCCTCCCGGAGGGCGATGAGGCATCCCCGCAGGTTCCCGCTGTCCACCGTGGAGACATAGCGGGGCCACAGGGGGCTGCAGTCCGAGGTGTCGTACCAGTTGTAGAGGTGCCCTTTCCATTTGGGGAGGGCCTCCACGGTGTCCAGCACATGCCCGATGAGCTCCGCCGCCCGGCGGCGGCTGGTAAGCTCCAGATCGGCGGCTGCGCAGCAGCTCAGCAGAGCCATGCCGATGTTCGTGGGCGAGGTTCGCCGTGCGGGGCCCAGCCAGGGCTTTTCCTGGACGTTGTCCGGGGGCAGCCAGTGATCTTCGGGACGCAGCCAGTCCTGAAAATATCCCCAGATGAGAGCGGCCTGATGGAGCAGAAAGGGCCGATCCTCTTCCGGAGCGGCCGTTTTCTCCCGTACCGGCCGGGAGAGGGCCCAGGCAAAGGCGGGGGAAAAGGCCCACACCAGCCCGGCCGCCGCCCCCGCCGGGAAACGGGCGAACGCCATGGCAAACGCGCCCGCCGCCACCGCGGGCCACTGGGCACGGAAGTTGGCCCAGACGCCGTCCTTCCGCCCCTCGGCGTCCGCCGCCGTCACCCACTCCAGCATCCGTCTGTGGCTGACAAAGCTCCGCCACAGGGCCGCCGCCGCCGCGGAGGCACACACCCACGCCTGATAGGGGAGAAACAAAAGCTGCACCAGCGTCTGGAGGATCATGCCTCCAAAGCCGGCAATGATGGTAGAGTGGTATCGCCGACGCAGGCCCACCCCGCCCCGGAAGGCCAGGTCGGCTCCGGTGAGGAGCAGATTGGACCAGGCCGAGACGATGGCCAGGACCGCCGCCGTCCCAAAGGCAGGGGCGGACAGGCACATCCCCAGCAGCAGGGCCAGAAGGGTAAAAGCCGGAGACAGGCTCCGCCGGAGGTTGTCGAAGATCTTCCACTTGTCCATGGGGGCAATGGGATTGACCACCCTCTCCCCCGCCTCGTTGTAAACCCAGCGGCCCAACCAGGGCAGCAGCTGCCAGTCTCCCCGCACCCAGCGGTGGAGGCGGGCAAAGTAGCTGTTGACCTTATGGGGGTAGCCGTCGGTCAGCTCCACGTCCCCCAGCAGTCCCGCGTGGAGGTAGGCCCCTTCCAGCAGGTCGTGGGAGAGGATCCGCTCCTGGGGAAAGCGCCCGTCCAGACAGCGGCCGAAGGCCTCCACGTCGAAAATGCCCTTTCCGGTGTAGGTGCCCCGGTCAAAGAGGTCGTGATAGACGTCGCTGCACGCCCCGCCGTAGGGATCCACGCCGCCCTGTCCGGCAAAGATGCGGGAAAACTGGGAGCGGTTGGCGGCGTTCAGCTCCACCCCCACCCGGGGCTGGAGCAGGCCGTAGCCCTCTGTGACCACCCGCAGCCTTGGGTCTACCACCGGACGGTTCAGGGGGTGGAGCATGGCTCCCACCAGCTCCCGGGCCGTACCCACGTTGAGGGCCGTATCGGAGTCCAGGGTGATGACATACCGGGTGCCGTTCAGCGCCTCCGCATCCCCCGCCCGCACCCGCAGCCCGGCGGGCTTTCCCCGGAGCAGGCGGCTGAGCTCGATGAGGGCCCCCCGCTTCCGCTCCCAGCCCACATAGCGCTCATCGGTCTTTTGGAACACGGGTGTGCGGAAAAAGAGATAGAACCCGCCCCCGTATTTGTCGTTGAGGGCCCGGATGGCCTGTTCGGCCCTGCGGAGCTGTCTGCGCTGGGCCGAGGCCATGGGGGCCGCCCGGTCCGGCAGGTCGGCCAGCAGCCCGAAGCGCAGCTCTTCCCCGCTGTCCCGGTTGGCCAGGCGATAGCGCTCCAGCAGCGCGGCATACTGATCGCCGCTGTCCTCTCCGGTGAGCAGTCCGGCAATGACGCAGAGGGTCCGCCCCTCCCGGGGCAGGCCGTCCCGGAGCTCCATCCGGAGGACGGGTCTGGGCCGCACCAGCCGTACCATCAGGAAATCCACCAGATTTTTGGTCAGGTCGGTGGCAGGCAGAAGCAGGAGGAAAAAGAGCGCCCAGCTCTCCAGAAGGAAGCCCAGGAACAGGGCCAGAAACAGCGCCGGAAGCAGAACTGCCGCAACATAGAGGGCTCCCGTAGGCCGTCTCTCCGGCTTTCCCATCGGGCAGCGGAACAGGAACCAGCCGATGTGCGCCCGCTCCCCCTTTTCCTCCTGGGCCAGCGCCAGCACCGCTTCCGCCGTCTCCCGTTCGCCCCTCCCCTCCCGATGGGCCAGCTGACAGACCCGGTTCCGGTAGCGGGCCCTGGTGGCGTCGTCCATCTTGGGATACAGCCCCGCCGGATCTTTTTGAAGGGCCGCCTCCACAGGGCTGGAGGCCTCCAGAAGCGGGCCCAGGTTGGCGGTGGACAGCAGCCGCAGCCAGGTAAAGATCCGCTCCAGCACCTCCGCCAGTCCCTCGGGCTCCGTTTCCTCTTCCAGTGCCGGACATCGTTCGGCCAGCCTTTGGCACAGCGCGCCCTTCAGGGCAGGAATGAACAAGGCCAGCTCTTCCTCGGTCAGGCTCTGCACGGCCTGCACACCCGCCAAAAACCGGGCCAGTTCTTCCGGCTCCGCTTCCGGAGTCTCCCGGGCAAAGGCGCGGGCAAGGCATTGAATGTACAAAAGGCCCCCCGCCGCTCTCAGCCCCCGTCCCCGCCGCAGATCGGCCGTCTTATACACCTCCCCGCAGCCGCAAATTTACGCATGGTCTCACGAGCCCTCCTTCGCCTGTACCCTCTAATTTATCCGCG
>LT827125.1:0-313456 GCA_900169975.1 Pseudoflavonifractor sp. Marseille-P3106 | reverse complement strand
CCACCCACCCCCCCGGTGCCGCCCCCCCCGCCCCCCCCACCCCCCAAAACCCCAGCCCTTTCTCTCCGCCCCGCGCCGAGAGTGCCCCCCGCGAAGGGGGGGGGAAAGCGCGAAAAAGAAAAAAAGCCCCCCCCGCCGCTCCCCGCCCCCGCCCCCGCCGCAGATCGGCCGCACTCTCCAGCCCCTCTCTCCGGGCCAGATAAGCGTTGTCCAGCAGCCATTCCGCCGCCCTCGGCAGCCGCTCCCTGTTCTGACGGGAAATCCGCTCCCGGACCCGCTCCACCTCATCCAGGGATCGGACGATCTCTCTCGCCGCGCCCCGGCCTGTTTTGTGCCCCGTGGGCCGCAATCCCCGCGCCGTCTCTCGCCCCAGTTCCATCCGATCCATGCGGACTCCCCCTTTTTCATACGCTCCCTCAGTTTTCCCGCAGTCAACTGTTTCATACAAAAGAGTCATGGTGTTGAAATTTCGATTGCTTTTCATTGGGAAATAATAGATAATAAAGACAACCATTCCTGATTAGCACAGTTTTCTCACACCCGTAATTATTTAGGAGGTCCCTACTATGAAACGAATTGGTGCACTGCTTCTCAGCTTCGGCCTGGTTTTGACCCTGCTCTCCGGCTGCGGCGGGAAGTCCTCCGACGGACTGCTCTCTGATTTCACCGCCACCACCATTGATGGGGAAGAAGTGGATTCCTCCATTTTCGCCGACTACGACCTGACCCTGCTGAACGTCTGGGGCACCTTCTGTCCCAAGTGCCTGCCGGAAATGACCGACTTGGCCTCCCTGGCGGATGAATACGCCGGAACCAAGGTTCAAATTCTCGGCATCGTGGGCGATATTCGTTACACAGACGGCGACCACCAGGATGAGAAGATCCAGCGGGCCAAGGACCTGATCGAACAGACCGGGGCCACCAACTACATCCACATTCTCCCCTCCGACAGTCTGGCCAAGGCCATTCTGGACGACATGCAGGGCTTTCCCACCACCTTCTTCATCGACAGCGAGGGCAACAAGGTGGGCACCACCTTTCTGCTGGCCCGGGACAAGGATTTCTGGCAAAAGACCATCGAGGCCCGCCTGAAGGAAGTGCAGAAATGATGCGCCGGGCTCTTCCCGGCCTCTGCCTGCTGGGGGTCGGCGTACTCTTCCTCGTCCTCGGCGTGCTGCGGGGGGAACCGGGCACCGTGCTCACCAAGGCCGCCAACGTCTGCCTGGAGTGCATCGGCCTTGGGTAGGGTGAAAGCGTGGATGAAGACCCATCCCCGGGCCTTTGTCCAGCTCTGTGTCACGGCATTGTCCAACGGCTATGCCGTTGGCTTTGCCAGGGGAACCATCTTTAAGGGCCGGATCAAGGGTCTGTGCCTTCCCGGTCTGAACTGTTATTCCTGTCCCGGCGCGCTGGGAGCATGCCCCATCGGCTCACTTCAGGCCGTCCTCACCAGTCATGAGTACGGCTTTTCCTTCTATGTGGTGGGCTTTCTGCTGGCGGTAGGAGCCCTCTGCGGCCGGTTCGTCTGCGGCTGGCTGTGTCCATTCGGCTTTTTTCAGGATCTGCTGCACAGGATCCCCTTTCCCAAAAAACTCAGGCGGCTGCCGGGCGAAAAAGCCCTGCGGCTGCTTCGCTATGTCATCTTGGTGGGCTTTGTCATTCTCCTGCCCATGTTTGTAACAGACGCCTACGGACTGGGCAAGCCCTGGTTTTGTACCTATCTCTGCCCCGCGGGCACACTGGAGGCGGGCATCCCCCTCACTCTGGCCAGCGCCGCCCTCCGGGATGCCGCCGGCTGGGTCTTTCGGTGGAAGCTCCTCCTGCTCATTCTCCTCATTCTCCTCTCTCTCGTGGTCTACCGGCCTTTCTGCCGGTACCTGTGCCCTCTGGGGGCCGTTTACGGCCTGTGCAATCCGGTGTCTCTGGTCCGTCTGAAGGTCGATCCCGGGGCCTGCGTCCAGTGCGGCGTTTGTCAGGATGCCTGCCCTCTGGACATCCAGGTATGGAAAAAGCCCAATGGCACAGCCTGCATCCGATGCGGCAAATGCGTCCGCGCCTGCCCCTGCGGCGCCATCCAGGCCCCTTTTGTCAAGGGTGGAAAGACTGTCTCCACGAAAGGCTGAATCAAAAAATGGGAAATTACATTCTGACTCTCGACCAGGGCACCACCAGCTCCCGTGCCATCCTCTTTGACGCACAGCAGAACATTCTGGGCCTTGCCCAGAAGGAGTTGACCCAGTTCTACCCCCGGGAGGGCTGGGTAGAGCACGACCCCATGGAGATCTGGAGCTCCCAGTCTGCGGTGATGATGGAGGTCATCGCCCAGTCCGGCGTGGACCCCCGGGATATCGCGGCCATCGGCCTTGCCAACCAGCGGGAGACCACGGTGGTCTGGGACCGATCCACCGGCCTGCCCGCCTACAACGCCATCTGCTGGCAGTGCCGCCGGACGGCCGACCGGGTGGACCTGCTCTGCGCCGAGGGACTGGAGGGGCACATCCGGGAGACCACCGGGCTTCTCCCAGACGCCTATTTCTCCGCCACCAAGCTCAGCTGGATCCTGGACAAGGTCGACCCCAGTCGGGAAAAGGCCCGCCGGGGAGAGCTTCTGTTCGGGACAGTGGACTCCTGGCTTGTGTGGAAGCTCACCGGCGGGCGGGTCCACGTCACCGACGCCACCAACGCCTCCCGCACCATGCTCTACGACATCCACCGCCTGTGCTGGGACGACACGCTGCTCCGGGCCCTGGATATTCCGGCAGCCATGCTCCCCCGTGTGGTGGAGTGCAGCGAAATTTACGGGGAGACCGATCTGGCGGGGGCCCGCATCCCCATCGCGGGGATGGCGGGAGACCAGCAGGCCGCCCTCTTCGGCCAGACCTGTTTTGCCCCGGGTGAGGCAAAAAACACCTATGGCACCGGCTGCTTTCTGCTGATGAACACCGGAGAGACCCCCTGCGTGAGCAAAAACGGCCTGCTCACCACAGTCGCCATGCGCCGGGGCGGCAGGACCCAATACGCCCTTGAGGGCTCCGCCTTCACCGGCGGGGCGGTGATCCAGTGGCTGCGAGACGGGCTGGGCATCCTCTCCGACAGCAGCGAGGCCGAGCCAATGGCCCGCCGGGTCAAGGACACCGGCGGGGTATATCTGGTGCCCGCCTTCACCGGTCTGGGCGCGCCTTACTGGGACATGTACGCCCGAGGCTGTCTCCTCGGGGTCACCCGGGGCACCCGGCGGGAGCATATCGTCCGGGCGGCAGAGGAATCCATCGCCTATCAGGTCTGGGACCTCGTCTCCGCCATGGAGAAGGACACCGGCCTGACCCTCTCCGCCCTCAATGCCGACGGCGGAGCCAGCCGGGACGGCTTTCTTCTCCAATTCCAGTCCGACCTGCTGGGCCGCCCGGTGCGGCGCCCTGCCATCC
Source organism: Pseudoflavonifractor sp. Marseille-P3106 (assembly GCA_900169975.1). Lineage (GTDB taxonomy): Bacteria > Bacillota > Clostridia > Oscillospirales > Oscillospiraceae > Vermiculatibacterium. The sequence continues at coordinate 310,031 of LT827125.1, read as the reverse complement.
GGGAGACCACCGCCCTGGGTGCGGCCTATCTGGCCGGGCTGGCCGTCGGCATATGGAAGGATGAGTCGGAATTGAAAAGCCTCTGGCGGCAGAACGCCGTCTTTTCTCCGGAAATGGGTGCGGATCGCCGCCGGACACTCCTGCGGGACTGGCACCGGGCGGTGGAGCGCAGCCGGAGCTGGGCGGAGCCGTCCGGCACCTGAACCGCACCCGTCACATAAGATAGAGCGTGGCTGTCAGGCCACCATATCTCATTCGGAGGGATTCATCTTATGTGCATGAATCATTGCGGCTGGCGGGAGTGCTGCTGCCGCCATACCTGCTGCGGATGCTGTTGGGACGAGGACGACGAAATCACCCCCTTTCCGGAGTTCCCCATCACCCGGTTCCCGGTCTATGTCTCCTACCCCAGCTTCTACGCCGGCGAGACCGCGCTGACCGGCGCCAACGAGGCCCTCTTTGCCTCCAACGGCAATAACGGCAATGGAAGCGGCCGTCGCTGCCGGGGCTGATCAAGGCCAAAACGCCGCCCCTCGGGGCGGCCTACATCACGCCTTTTTCTTCCATTTTCGCTCCGAATGAAGCTCATCGTTCAAACCAATACTATTCCCCAGTAGGATTAGTTTGGTGATGAATGATGTACTTTAGACGTTTGGCCGATATGCGCATCGACCACGATAAAACGCAGAAGGAAATCTCCGCGATGCTGCATATGCAGCCTTCCGTATACCGCCGATATGAAAAAGGAGACCGGGAAATCCCGGTCTGGGCACTGATGCAGCTGGCAGACTATTATGGGACAAGCACCGACTATCTGCTGGGTCGGACGGACAACCCCTCCAGGCCCCGTGCGTAAGCTGTGCTGGTTTGCCGTCCCCTGCTCCGCCGCCATTTTTCTCGCGGTCTGTCTCCTGCCGGAGATCTGGCTTTTTCCGGCGGGCCTTTTTTGCGCTCTTTTCTCCCTGGCCTTCCTGGGGTTCCTCGGAACCCCCCGCCGACGGGCCGCTCTGGCCCTCCTGGGCGCGGCCTTCGGCCTGCTTTGGACCGGGGGCTTCCATCTGCTGTTCCGGGCCCCCGCCCATGCGCTGGCGGAGCAGGAAGCCTCCGCAGTGACTCTTACGGTAACCGACTATCCCACGACCGCCACCTACGGGGTTTCCGTGCTTGTCCGGGTCCCTCTCCCGAGTGCTCCAGACCCCGAAGCACTCCTCTATTTGGACGTCAGCACCGCCGACCTGCGGCCCGGAGATACGCTCTCGGCCGTGGTCCGCTGGTCCGCCAACGAGCTCAGGCAGGGCGGCTTCTCCGCCTATGCGCGGTCCCGGGGCATCTATCTGACCGGGTCCGCCGATTCCTTCACCCTGACCCTCCGCCCGGAACACATCCCCCTGCGTTTTCTTCCTCAGAAAGCGTCCCGAAGTTGGAAATCAGCCATTGCCGCCCGCTTCCCGGAGGATGTCTCCGGTTTTGTCGCGGCTCTGGTCACCGGAGACAAGAGCCGCCTCCCGGACGGGCTGTACGCCGCCTTCCAGCGAGCGGGTCTGGCCCACGTGGTGGCGGTGTCGGGACTCCATGTGGGCTTTCTGGCCGGACTGCTCACCACCCTCCTGGGCAGACGAAAACGCCTCTCCGCCGCCGTGGGAATGGCCCTGGTCTTTTTCTTTGCCGCGGCGGCGGGAAACACCCCTTCCGTACTGCGGGCAGCCTTTCTGGAGGGCTTTCTCCTGCTGGCTCCCCTGCTGAATCGGGAGGAGGACAAGCCCACCGCCCTCTCCGCCGTGCTCCTGCTTCTTCTGCTCCAGTGCCCGGACGCCGCCGCCAATGTGGGCCTTCAGCTCTCTTTCGCGGCAGTGGCGGGCATCTATCTCGTCACCGGGCCGCTGTACGCCCGGTGGATGAAACTCCTCCCCCCAAAAAAGGGCGGGCTTTGGCCTCTCTTCCGGGCGGCGGGCGCGTTTGTGTTCGGCTCCCTGGCCACCACGCTGGGAGCGCTCCTCTTTACCACCCCGCTGACCGCCTGGTATTTCCGCTCGGTCTCTCTGGCAGGGCCGCTGACCAATCTGCTCACCCTCTGGGCGGTGTCTGAGACTTTTCTCGGCGGTCTGTTCACCGCGCTGGCAGGCCCGATCCTCCCCACTTTCTCCTCCCTGCTGGGGCAATTCTTTGCCTGGCCCGCCCGCTGGGTCCTGTGGGTGACCCAAGCCATCTCCCGGCGGCCCTTCGCGGCGCTCTCCCTCACCACGGTCTATCTGACGGGCTGGTTTGTCCTGTCCTACGCCATGCTCCTGCTGCTGCTCCGCTTCCGCCGCCGCATCCGCCCCGCCCTCCCCATCGGGGCGTCCATCGTTACCCTCTGCACCGCCCTGCTGATGAGCGCCTGGCCCGCTCTCAACGCCCGGCTCACCGTGACCGCTCTGGACGTGGGGCAGGGCAGCTCCACCCTCTTTTTCTCCCGGGGCCGGGCCGTGCTGGTGGACTGCGGCGGCAGCGGCGCCGATGACCCCGGCAATGTGGCTGCCGACGCCCTCCAGTCCCTGGGTCTGTCCCGCCTGGACGCGCTGGTCCTGACTCACTTCCACGCCGACCACGCCTGTGGGGTGCCCGAGCTGCTGGCCCGGGTGGAGGTATCCCTGCTTTTGGTCCCCGATGTGGAACCGGAGGACCCTCTCCGGCAGGAAATCACCGCCTTGGCCGGGCAGTCAGGCTGTGAGGTGGAATTTCTTTCTGACGATTCCACGCTCACCTTTGGCGACGCCGCCATGACCCTCTACGCCCCCCTGGGTGACGGCGGGGACAACGAGGAATGCCTCTCCGCCCTGTGTACCGCCGGGGACTTCGACGTGCTGATCACGGGCGATCTGAACGACGTCATGGAGCGTCGGCTTGTCAAGTATAAACACCTGCCGGATATTGAGCTTCTGGTGGCAGGCCACCACGGGTCAAAGAACGCCGTCTCGGAGGAGCTGCTGCTGGCCACACGCCCGGAAGCGGCGGTTATCTCCTCCGGATACAACCCCTACGGCCACCCAGCCCCGGAGATGCTGGAGCGGCTGGGGGCCGCGGGGTGTGACATCTACCGCACCGACGGCATGGGAAGCATCACCTTTACATTCAAATGAAACGAGGTCTCTCATCATGAAACTGGTATCCTGGAACGTCAACGGCCTGCGGGCCTGCCTGAAAAAAGGGTTTCTGGAGCACTTTTCTGCGCTGGACGCCGATGTGTTTTGTCTGCAGGAGACCAAGATGCAGCCCGGCCAGGCCGATCTGGATCTGCCCGGGTATCAGGAGTTCTGGAACTCGGCGGAAAAGAAGGGCTACTCCGGCACCGCCGTCTTTACCCGCGTCCCTCCCCTGTCGGTCTCCTACGACATCGATGACCCGGACCACGTGGGAGAGGGACGCTCCATCACGGTGGAATTTGAGGACTTCTATCTGGTGACGGTGTATACCCCCAACGCCCAGGACGGTCTGAAGCGGCTGGATTACCGCATGGCGTGGGAGGACGCCTTTCGGGACTACCTGCTGACGCTGGATCAAAAGAAGCCGGTGGTGGTGTGCGGCGACCTCAATGTGGCCCACCAGGAGATCGACCTGAAAAATCCGAAATCCAACCGGGGCAATCCCGGCTTCTCCGACCAGGAGCGGGAGAAGTTCTCCCAACTGCTCGCCAGCGGCTTTACCGACACCTTCCGCTGGCTCCATCCGGACCTCACCGGAGCCTATTCCTGGTGGAGCTATCGTTTCCACGCCCGAGAAAACAACGCCGGGTGGCGCATCGACTATTTCCTCACCTCCGACCGGCTCCGCCCACGCATCGAGGACGCCTCCATCCATACCGACATGGACGGCAGCGACCACTGCCCGGTCTCCCTGCTCCTTCTGTAACCACTTTTTCAGAAAAATGACAAAAGGATGACAAAACGCCTCCAGCCATTGTGCCCGGAGGCGTTTTGGACTACAATGAGGACAATCTTCCATTGGAGGCAATGCCATGAAAAAAATACTTCTCCCCCGGCTGACCGCGGCCGCCTGTTCTCTCACGCTCCTTTTGGTCCCCGCGGCCCGGGCGCTCACCCCGGAGCAGGCCGGCTCTCTCCTTCAGCAGTTTTATGTGGACAGCGTTCCGGAGGCGGTTTTGAACCAGCCCTCCATTTCAGATATGATCGAAGCCCTCGGCGATCCCTACACCCAGTATTTCACTCCCGAGGAATACCAGCGCTTTAACGCCAGCATGTCCGATGCCTCCCTGGTGGGTATCGGCGTAGTGTTCACCGTCACGGAGGAGGGCCTGCTCCTTGACCGGGTCCTGGACGCCTCTCCCGCTTTAGAGGCGGGGCTGCGGGGCGGGGACCTCATTCTCCAGGTGGACGGCCACTCGGTGCTGGGCCAGGACTCCAACACTGTCACCGGCTGGATCCAGGGCAAAGAGGGCACCCAGGTAAAGCTCGTCTACCGCCGGGACGGTCAGGAGGCCACCGCCGTCCTCACCCGCAAGATGATCGTCATCCCCGCCACCACCACCGAGCTGCTGGACGGACATATCGGCTACATCCGCTGCACCACCTTCGGCAACGAGACGGTGGGCCACTTCCGGGAGGGCATCACAGCCTACAAGGATCAGGCCACCGCCTGGATCGTAGATCTGCGGTCCAACACCGGCGGTGTCACCGAGGCCGCTACCGAGGCTGCCGGGCTGTTCACCGGAGTCGGCGAAATGGCCTACCTCCGGGATGGAGAGGGCGAATATGGCGCCTACTACCACAAGGAGGAGAGCCTCACTCTTTACCCGGTCATCGTCCTGGTGGACTCCTATACTGCCAGCGCCTCTGAAATTTTTGCCTCTGCCATCCGGGACCGGGGAGCAGGCATCGTGGTGGGCACCCGCACTTTCGGAAAGGGCGTGGCACAATCCGTGCTGGATGAGGACAGCATGCCCGATTTTTTTGCCGACGGAGACGCCATAAAGATCACCTCTCACCGGTTCTATTCCCCCGCCGGAAACACCACCGACCAAGTGGGCGTCATCCCCGATCTGCTGGTAGATCCGTCTTACACCGCCGACATTGCCTATCTGCTGGCTGGGGCCGATCCCAAGGGAAACAACCAAAACACCCTGCGTCTCGATCTGGACTGGCAGTGGTACATAGACCTATCCACCGCCGCCGGCACCGACTACCGGGATGCCTTTCAGGCCCTTTTGAACGCCGTACCAGACAACAAAGACCTTTGGCTGTCCAACGGCAGCGGCGGCTGGACCCGTTCTTCGGCCTCTGCGGTGGCCCAGCGCGTCGGCCTGACCTACCAGGCCCCGGTCTTTCCCGACCAGGAGGACTCCGACTACCTCACCCCCCTGAGCGTTCTCAAGACCTACGGACTCATCAGCGGCAAGGACGACGGAGACTTTCATCCCTCGGACACCCTCACCCGGGCCGAGTTGTGCCAGCTGCTGGCCTCTGCCCTCAACTGCCGGGTGCCCGAAAACAAAAGTCCCTATACTGATGTCTCCCCCGAGGCCTGGTACTCCCCTGCCGTCACCGCCCTGTCCAATCTGGGGCTGGTCACCGGCACCGGGGACGGCTCCTTCCGCCCCGAGGACACCATTGACCACCAACAGTTTATCACCATCATGGGCCGTCTGGCCCAGCGGCTGAATATGCATCTCTACAACACCGCTCAGGAGGCTCCCGACGGCTCCTACAATGTGGTGGGCCTGATGCACTACGCCGACTGGTCCAAGGCCTCCGCCTGGCTGATGTCTTACAGCCAGAAGGGCTATCTCGGAAACACCATCACCCTGCTCTGGGCTGACGCCGGAGAGATTGCTCCCACTGCCGCCACCACCCGGGACGAGGCGGCCTACACCCTCTACCGGCTGTTGTCCTATGTGGATATTCTCCCGGCATAACTACAGAAAAAACTGCCCGCCGATCGAATTCGACCGGCGGGCAGCTTTTTTGCCTAGAACAGATCCTTTCCCTTCAGGATCACCGCGATCACAGCCACAATGACGGCGGTGAGCGCCAGAGGGAACCACCAGAACCGGTCCATCGGCAGACCGGCCACATTCATTCCGTAAAATCCAAACACGATGTTGGGGATCGTGAGCAGAATAGTGATGGAGGTCAGCACCTTCATAATGACGTTCAGGTTGTTGGAGATCACGCTGGCAAAGGCGTCCATCATACCTGAGATGATGGAGGAGTAGATTCCTGTCATCTCGATGGCCTGCCGCACTTCGATGAGCACATCCTCCAGCAGCTCCTGATCCTCCTCGTAAAGCGGCAGGATGCGGCCCCGGAGGATCTTCTCCAGCGTCACTTCATCGGCCTTCAGGGACGTGTTGAAGTAGACCAGAGACTTCTCCAGATCCAGGAGCTGGATCAGTTCCTTGTTCCTCTGCGACTTATAGAGCTGGCGCTCCATGTGATTGTACAGCTTGTCGATCTGCCGCAGATAGTAGAGATACCGTTTGGCCACCTGGAGAAGGATATAGAAGATGAACCGGGTCTTTTTCTGGGTCTGGGCCGCCTTGATAAGCCCATTTTCAAAATCCTGGAGAATGGAGCTCTCCCGGGTGCAGACGGTGACGATATGGTTTTCCGTCACCAGGATGCCCAGGGGAAGCGTGGAATAGAGCACCGGATCGCTCCCCTCGGCAGAGGGGAGGTCGATGATGATCAGGGTCTGTCCGTCATCGGAGTCCACCCGGGAAGTCTCCTCCTCGTCCAGCGCCGCCCGCAGAAAGGTCTGGTCCACCTCCAGCGCCTGGGAGACCCGCGCCAGCTCCGCCTCTGTCGGGCTGATGAGGTTGATCCAGCATCCCTCCTGGATCTCCTTCACTGCGGTCATTTTTCCGTCTATGGTTTTGCGGATGGAGAGCATGGCCCCCGCCCCCTCTTCTCTTTTCCGCCCGGTTGGGGCTGTTTTGACAACTGTGTTCATTATAGTTTACCCAGCGAAGAATTGCAAGGTTCCTTGCAGGTGGCTTTTTTGTAAAGTCTTTGTAACTGCCGTTGTTTTTTTCGCAGAAGAGGCATAAAATAATGGAACACTATCCTTTGAGGGAGGGCCTTTCGATCATGGCCACTTGTGGAATTGCGGACGTGGGCTCCAACACCATGCGTCTGTCTATTTTTCAGTATGATGAAGCCGGTTTTCGGCTTCTGCTCAACAAAAAAGAAATGGCCGGTCTGGCCGGCTATGTAAAAGAGGGAGTGCTCTCCCCGGAGGGCATCCGGGTCGCCTGCCGGGTCCTTCTGAGCTTTCGGATCCTGCTGGAGAATCTGGGGATCTCTGAATTTCACGCCTTCGCCACCGCCTCTCTGCGAAACATCTCAAACACCGAGGAAGCCGTGGACGTCATACGGTCGGAGACCGGCGTGGCACTGGAAGTCATCTCCGGTGCCGAGGAGGCCGTGCTCTCCTTCCGGGGCGCTCTCAGTGCCTCCCGGCAGCCGGAACACACCGGGCTGCTGGCCGACATCGGCGGCGGCTCCACTGAGCTGGTGGCTTATGAAAACGGCGCCATCCGGTCCGGGCGCAGCCTGCCCATGGGCTCCCTCTCTCTGTACACTCAGTTTGTCTCCGGGCTTTTCCCCACTCCGGAGGAGGCCAAGCGCATCCGACAGCAAGTCCGGCAGGAACTGAGCCGGGCAGGCTGTGACGACTGTACTTCCTTCCCTCATCTCCTGGGTGTGGGCGGAACCATCCGGGCTGTGGGCAAGCTCTGCGATGATCTCAACGGCGGGGCCCCCGGACGCCTTCTCTCCGCCGAGGAGATCCGGGAGCTCTACCACCTGTTGAAAAAAGGCGACAAATCCACTCTGCGCCAGATCCTCCGCTCCGCCCCCGACCGGGTCCACACCTTCCTCCCCGGCCTGATCATCCTCAACACCGTCATCAAGATCCACGGAGTGGAGACCGTCTCAGTCAGCGCTCAGGGTGTCCGGGAGGGCTATCTGCTGTGCTGCGTCATGGGAAAGGGGGGCCGCGATGTCCAGGCGGGATGAGGTAGACACTCGTTACACCCAGGAGCGGGAGCTCTCCTGGCTCAAATTCAATGAGCGGGTGATGGAAGAAGCCTGGGACGAGACAGTCCCCCTCTTCGAGCGGCTTAAGTTTGCCGCCATCTTCACCAGCAATCTGGATGAGTTCTTCATGATCCGGGTGGGGAGCATCGGGGACATGGCCCTCATCAAAGAGCCCCATGTGGACAACAAGAGCGGGCTCACCCCCGCCCAGCAGCTCGCCGCCGTCTTTCAGGCCGTACCGCCTCTCTACCGCCGCCGGGACAAACTGTTTCTTGCCCTGGAGAAGCGGCTGCGGGCCTGCAACGTCTGCAATCTGGAGTGGAGTGAGCTGGATGGCCGGGAGCGCCGTCAGGTGGAGCGCTTTTTCCGGGACAGTGTCTCCCCCATTCTCTCCCCCCTGGTAGTGGACGCCCACCACCCATTTCCCCACCTGCCCACCAAACAGCTCAATGTGGCTCTGTCCCTCAAACGGGACGGAAAAGAGTATTTGGGCCTGGTGCCCATTCCCCGGTCTCTGCCCCCTTTTCTGCAGCTGGAAGAACGGGGCCTGCGCTACGTACTGACCGAACAGGTGGTGCTCACCTTCGCCCACGAGCTCTTCGACAGCTACTCCGTGGGGGCCCGGGCGGTGGTCTCCGTCACCCGGAATGCCGATATTTCTCCAGAGGACGAGGACAGTGAGGCAGAGGACGATTTTCGCCAGCACATGAAGCGGGTATTGAAGAAACGGGCCCGGCTGGCGCCGGTGCGGCTGGAATATCAGGGGGAACTGGCACCGGGAACCCTGCTCTGCCTCCGCCAGCGCCTGGGGCTGGACGAAGAGCGCGTCTTTCACTCCAAGGCCCCCCTCTCTCTGGACTATGTCTACGCCCTGGAGCCAAAGCTCCCGCCTGAGAGTCGGGCCGCGCTCACCTACCCTCCCTTCACCCCCGGATGGCCCGCGGGTCTCTCCCAAACGGAACCCATGATCCCACAGATCCTCCGGCGGGACGCTCTTCTCTTTTACCCCTACCACTCCATGGAGCCTTTTCTTCGTCTGGTGCGGGAGGCGGCCTCCGACCCGGACGTCCTCTCCATCAAAATTACCATCTACCGGCTGGCCTCCAAGGCAAAGCTGGTGGAGTATCTGGCGGCGGCGGCGGAGAACGGCAAAGACGTCACTGTGCTCATGGAGCTGCGGGCCCGCTTCGATGAGCAGAACAACATCCAGTGGGCAGAGCGTCTGGAGGAGGCCGGATGCACCCTCATCTACGGCATCGAGGGCTACAAGGTCCATTCCAAGATCTGTCTCATCACCCGCCGGGACCGGGGCCGGGTGCAGTGCATCACCCAGATCGGCACCGGCAACTACAATGAAAAGACCGCGAAGCTCTACACCGATTTCTGCCTCATGACAGCCAGCCCCGCCATCGGCTCCGACGCCGCTGCTTTCTTTCAGGACCTGTCCACCGGCAATCTGGAAGGAGAATACCGCCTGCTGCTCGCCGCCCCCCACAGCCTGCGCCCCACCCTGCTCAGCCTCATGGACGGGGAAATTGCCAAGGGCAGCAAGGGCTTTCTCTTTCTCAAAATGAACTCCATCACCGACCGGGTTCTGATCGATAAGCTGGCCCAGGCCAGCCAGGCCGGGGTCAGGGTCCTGATGAACGTGCGGGGCATCTGCTGCCTGCGCCCCGGCGTCCCCGGGCTCACCGATCATATCCGGGTTTTTTCCATCGTGGGACGCTTTCTGGAACACCCACGGGTTTTTGTCTTTGGAACGGGTGAGGACGCACGGATGTACATCGGCTCAGCCGACTTCATGACCCGCAATACCCAGCGCCGGGTGGAGATCGCCTGCCCGATCCTAGATCCTGGCGTTCGTCGGGAGCTGGCTCACGACATTGAAGTGCTGTGCAGAGACAATACGAAGGCCCGGCTCATCGGATCGGATGGAAGCTTGTCGCCTATTCCCCGGCCCGAGGGCGAAGCTCCTGTGGATGCCCAAGCAGTATTTTTACAGGAGGCTTTGCAGGAGCAAGCCGAGACCTCCACCGTCCTGCCGCCGGCAACCTCGGAGTCCGACGGATTCTTTACTTGGCTAAAAAAACGCCTGGGCAGAGGCTAACCCTGAACCGATCCAGTAAAAACGGACAGTGACAAAAGGCCCCCTGATGTAGGAAAATAAACTATATCAGGGGGTCTTGTCATGGAGAAAAGGAACTACACACACGTTCAAGTACTGTTGCCAGCAATCAAGGCCATGTTGGCAGAGGGGAAAAGCCAACGAGAAGTTGCAGAATACTACGGCTTTCATGATAAGCAGGTGGTAAAAAGGCTGCTTGAGCGTGAGCGGAGAAAAGAACGCAAGCTGGAGACCGGAATCCTTCCGCGGCCCAAAGGACGACCGAGGAAAGATGCCGCACCAAGAAACATTGTGGCAGAGCAGGCGTATGAGATTCAGCGCTTGCAGATGGAGAACAAATTGCTGCGGGATTTTCTGCAGTTCACAGGAAGGAAGTGAGCGCAAGGGTAAAATACCACATCATATATCGTCACAAAGAGGAATATCCAATATCCGTCATGTGCACGTTTTTTGCAGTATCCAGAAGCGGCTACTACGCCTTTGTCCACCGCCTGGACAGGCCGGAGAAGGATGCCGCCCTTGCAGAAACAATAGCACAGCAGCAGGAACGCAGCTTCCGTACCTATGGCTACCGGCGGATGTGGCTATGGCTGAAAAGCCAGAATATGTTCCGCAATCCTAAAACTGTGCTGCGGATTATGAAAAAATATGACCTGCTGTCAGAAATTCGCCGCCGCAAGAGATGGCAGCAGATGGGGCAGCAGGTTCACAGGTATGAGAATCTGCTGAACAGAGAATTTCACGCAGATAGGCCAAACAGAAAATGGGTAACGGACATCTCTTACATCCACACCAAGCAAGGTATACTGTATCTGTCCATGATCCGGGATCTCTATGACAACAGCATCGTGGCTTATAAGACCGGAACACAGCAGACGATGAATCTGGTTCTGGACACAATCCGTCTGGCGATGAGGCAGCAGAAAAAGGCAGTCGCTGCGGAGTTGCAGCTCCACAGCGACCAAGGATTTCAGTACACCTCGCGAGCATACTTCAACCTGACTCAAGCATACGGCATTACGCCTTCCATGTCAAGGAAAGGAAACCCATATGACAACGCCATGGCGGAAAATTTCTTCTCCATCCTCAAAACGGAGTGCATTTACCGCCGCAAACCGGCTACTTTCTCGGAAGCCAACGAGATGATTGACCGATATATCCACTTTTACAACCATGAGCGGCATCCAGTTAAAGACTGGAGAGGCGCCGCTGGCGCGACGCCTCTCCTACTAAAACTCAATATTTCCTACCTGGGCTCTCTTTTGTTCTGTCCGTACATAATGGGGCAGTGCACCCTCTGCCCAGGCGTTTTTTCCATGCAGCGTCACTTTTCCTTTTCTGATCCTCCCAAAGAATCGAACAGTCAACAAAGTAGAAGCCGACATCCCTACCTCACTGAAAGGCATATTTTTACTTGACATTTCGGCAAAATACCAGTACAATAACATCTGCACATTTGAAGAGCGGGGTGTGGCGAAGTTTGGTATCGCGCTTGGTTCGGGACCAAGAGGCCTCGGGTTCAAATCCCGACACTCCGACCATCGGAGTATCCTTTGGGGTACTCCGATTTTTATTGCCAATTTGTAAATTTTCTCATGTCGTTGCACAGAAATGTGCAACTTTCGTTGTTTGGAAGCCTGTATGTAGAAGGACTTGTTCCTTACTACATACAGGAGGTTCCATATGACCGAAGGAAACTACAACTACCGAACGAGTCAGACGCTGCTTCGCAACCAGTTTCCCGGCAAAGGAAAGTTAAAAATCCCCATCATTCCTAAGTTCCAAGAAAGGCCCGGAGACTTTGATGATCTTTTGTTGATCGGTTTTGACAAAACCCACCTGGAGGACCAGAATCACCTCGACCGCATGGTACACTTCTTCCTATATCACTATCGCTTTGAGCGGGTCTGGAAGAACCCAGACAATGACATTGAAAAACTGTCCCGGTACCGTGCAGTGCTGTCGCCGGATTTCAGTATGTACCTGGAAATGGCACCTGTCATGCAGCTTTACAATGTATTTCGTAATCGTTGGTGCGGCGCTTACTGGGCATCCAAAGGGCTCCGGGTCATTCCCACCGTCAACTGGGGCGATAAATCCACGTTCGATTTCTGCTTTGACGGGATTGAAAAAGGCAGTGTGGTGGCTGTCTCCACCTACATGGCGTCCGAACACGACAACCGCCAGGATCAAAAAGAGTGGTTCATGGCTGGATACAACGAGATGCTGCGGCGCATTGAGCCGGAAAAAATCATTTGCTACAATACACCGTTTCCCGAAATGCAGGGCAACATTATCTATGTGGATTACGAACGCAGTTCCTGGCGGTATATGAACTATGAACGTAGTTTCCATCGTAAAGATTTGGATGCCTTTAAAATTGGCGGCACATCCAGTAATAATCGTGATACAATAGAGCCGCACCTCATTGGCAAGGGCGGCGGTAGTGCCTATGGCGGAGAATGGAAACCTTCTAAGCCGGACGATGGACGTTTTATAGGTGAACCTGGCAGCATCAACCGCACAACAGATCGTAGCGGGAATTTAAGAGAAACTATGATTGGTACAGACGGAAGGGCAGTCAAGGAGCGGCACTATTCAGATCATGGCAGTCCCAAACAACATTCTATTCCTCACGACCATAGAATTTCATGGGAAGGAAACCGACCAAACTGGGGTAAAGCAGAAAACTATTGGGATGGAGATATTCCTGATTTCAAGTCATATTGGAGGTGTGACATGTCCTATCACATTTTAAAATCCCAAAACTCATTGGAAGATAACCGTTTTAAATCGATCAGCGATTTCAAGTGGTGCATGAAATGTGGTGGAGAAGTTGAAATCGAATGGAACGGCATTCATTATGGCATTATCCGATATGGGACAGATGATAAAATCACAATCTATGTTTGGAATCGTCCTGAAACGGAATGCTGCTTTGACACCGCTGATGATGCGTTGGAGTATATGGTTGGTTCAGACCGCTTGCGTGATGTGATTACACGTGTTACAGTTTTAGATCGTACAATTTGAGATAAGAACCTCTTGCTTGCTGCGCTAAAACCATTGATATGACTGGATTTTTCCAAGTCCTATAATTACACTCCGACCAAGGGTAAGTCCTTAAAGGACTTACCCTTTTTAATTTTCTATAAATTTTATATCTAATTTTTGATTATCCGCAAAAACACTACACTTTCAAGCATTTTGAAGTATAGAAAAACACTTATTTTACCACGAATTTACCACGATTGAATGAGCCTTGATATGACATTAAAAATTTTTTTAAAAGACATCTAAATTGGTGTCTTTTGTTAAAAAAGCAGTCAATCCTAAGACTAACTGCTTTATGTATATAGATATGAAATTGACAAACTGGATTTATCGTTCTGACATATATTCCTGTATTTCATCAGAAGTCAATTTTCGTATTTGTGTATTTGTATATTCTTTATATTTTTCAACAGCAAAAACAGGTTTCGTATCTTTACAGGTTTTACCTTTATTCTTTTTCGGATATAACTGCAAGTCCTCATTATTTGCAAAAATTTTATAGGAAAGTCTCCCATTTTTACTTTCTATCAAAATGTTATGACACAGCTCATTTATTCATGTAAAAAGTATTTGACAATGCGTAAAATTCTTATTTGTCAATTATCTATTAATCTACCTTCTCAATTTTGAACACATTTATTGTATCTACATCCGGGCAACAGAAAACATTGCTCTTTAACTCGCCACCATAGCGTAAGATATCAATCATAGGAAAAAGAACGTGAGCAGCCATTGGACACAGCTTTCCTCTTTCTGTGTCAAAATCAAAAGTATCTCCAACCTTGTGTCCTCTGTGGCAAGGACAAGTACCTTTTTGTTCTACCAAAGTTATTTTAATCTTCATAATTTCCCCTCGCTTATGTAACGCTCGATATCAACACCGAAAAATTTTTCTTTCTTATCGAGGTTATCTATAATAATGATTCTTACCGTTTCCATTGCGTGTTTGGTGGCATCATACAACGACTCACCGTTCAGCACGTCGCTGACAAGAACTGCGGAAAAGATATCTCCTGTTCCGGGGAAACGAACGTCTATCAGTTCAAATCCAATTTTGAAGTTCTCATCCTTTGTATGGTCATATCCAATAACGCAGTTTTCACCATTCACAGAAGTGCTTGTAATGACAACCGATTTACCACCAAGCTGACGCACTCTCTCAATCAATTTATCTGCTTCATCCTGACTTAAAGTATCTCTGCTGTAAAAACGATTTGTCAAGAAACACGCTTCAGTGAAGTTAGGAATCAGAATATCGGCGTATGAACTAAGTTTTCTCATAATCGCCACGTTATTATCAGTCATACCATTGTATAGTTTTCCTTCGTCACCCATAATTGGATCTACAACAACCAACAAATTGTCTGTGTCCTGATTGTTGATTAGGCCTTGTTTGAAAAAAGGCCTAATATTCTAAATGTCATCGACAAATTGGAATTTGTCGTTTTCTTTATACCCTTATTATAACAGTTCCATATATCCGCCACAATAAAAATCATTATAGCCTTATCATTTTTCTAATCTTTAAAAATGCACACGTTTTCTTTCTCTTGATTTAGTTAAACTTTTCAAATTTGTTGCACGGAACCGTGCAAATTTTTGCCTATGGGTGCCTGAATTCCGAGCAGGAGCAGATTGCAGGCAAAACGGCAAATGAATTGGTGAACTGTGCGGGGCATCTGTCCCGCTACACACATGGGAGCTGCTTTGGCGGCTCCTTCATTTAAGAATGGAGGTCAAACATTATGAAGTTGAGCATCTGGGAAAAGAAAGTGCTGTAAGGCCTTCATTCTGGGTACCTACCACGGCCTGCCCAAGGACAATCTTCAGTCTTATCTGGACGAGTTTGCTTTCCGTTTTAGCCGTCGAACCTTCGGTGTCCTATTGACGCAGCGGCTGATTTTGGCTGTCGCTCGCTCTCGGATGGCTTACTAAAAGGGATAACCACAAAAACAAATAAAATACAGGCTCGGTAATCAATTCATTTGTTTCTATAAAACGATATTCGTCTTGCTGAGAGAAGGAAACGTCCTTACAGAGTAAGTTTCGGTATCGATTTTCATAGGTCATTGACATTACAGTGTTTGTTTGCATAGTTTCTTCTCCCGTGGACAGAAACATATACATCTGTAGTGGGTTTATATCATAGTCATAATAGCGAATACTTACCCCTATCAGTACGGCCGCAAAACCTATGATGCGTTTGGTAATATATTTCCTCATAGCGCTGCCCCTTTCGATGACTCAGTTCTTGGTCCAATAGTTAGATTAATCTAACTATTGGGTTCAAAACAGTAAGTTAGCTATAACTAACTTACTGTTTTAAAAGTACCTCGCCGTTACAGGCGAGGTACTTTACAAGAAAATATTACCATGCCACCCCATGTTTGTCAACCCGATAGATTCTTCTGCACACGGCCTCGAATCAACCTTAATTTCAAAAAACGGCATCCCACTAGGCTCTGCCTGCATGATGACAGATGGCGTTGAAGGTTTTTTCACTGATATCATGCTCAATTTTGCAAGCATCCTCTCGCGCAGTTTTCTCATCAACGCCGAGATGGACGAAAAATTCTGTGAGCAGCTTATGTCGCTTATAAATTCGTCTGGCAATTTCCATACCGGAATCAGTCAATGAAATAAGCCCTTTCTCATCCATCGTAATATAGCCATTTTCACGCAGGCGTTTTGTTGCATAGCTGACACTTGGCTTCTTAACGCCCAGTTGTTCGGCCACATCGATCGAGCGAATATATCCATGCTTTTCCTGCATCATTAACATCGCTTCCAGATAATCTTCAGACGCTTTTTGGATTTTCATAGTCGTTGTCCCAGCTTTCTTGAAACTCTAAAATCCAAGTATAGGTTAACACACTCTAACTATGTTTTCAAGAAATGTACGCAGGTTTATAAAATACTTTTAAGCGATATGGCCTATTGGCGGATTGACAAGTATCACGCTATATGTTAAATTGAGAACGGATTACAAATTTACAGGAGGCGTCTTTATGTCAAGAGCGCCCTATCAAACAAAGCAGAAAGCAGCTGTACTGGAATGCCTGCATAAAAGCGGCGGAGCACATCTCACGATCCCACAAATCTCAGAACGGTTAAAAGCGGCAGGGACCGCGGTGAGCATGCCTACTCTTTACCGCTGCATGGACACACTGGTGGCAGAAGGGAGAGCGCGCAAATATGTGCTGGACGGAAATGCCGCTTCCTGTTATCAATACAACAGCGGGGCAGAGAAAGAGGAACTCTTTCATTTTCGCTGTGAGAAGTGCGGTAGGCTGCTGCACTTTCAAAGCGAAGAGCTCCGGCAGTTGAATGTGCGGATGAAACAGCGCAAAAGCGGAAAAATCGACTTGGAACAGACTGTATTTTACGGAATCTGCGATACCTGCGAACCATAAAGGACAGAAAGGAGTACAAACATGAACGAGAAACGCCGTAATAAAAACACAAGAATCTTTGCGGCAGTTCTCTGTGTTTGCATTGCCGCCTTTCTCGTGTTGTCCTTTGCTTATGAAATCAAAGAAGCAAATCACGACTGCACAGGGCACGACTGCCCGATTTGTGCGCATATTCAGAGTGTTGAAAACTCCCGCCGGCAGCTTTCTTTGGCTGTTGTAACATTCGGCGCTTCCTTGGCGCTGCTGATTCATGCCATCACGGTCGCTCTTTCGCATGCCGTACACTTTTGCAAATGCTCTCCTGTACAGCTTAAGGTGAAACTGAATAATTAAAACCTCCAAGAGGGACTGAGAACATCTCCGCAGGGACTGTATTCCACAGCCCCTTGTTTTTGTGCGCAAAAATACAAATATTTGGAGGCCTATTTCAATGAAACGAATGATTTCGCTGCTGATGGCAGCGCTTATGCTGACCGGGCTTTTGACCGCCTGCGGCACTTCTCAAAGCACAGAGGCGTCCTCCGGCAAAAAGCTGAATATTGTTGCCACGATTTTCCCGCAGTACGACTTTGCAAGACAGATCGCCGGCGACCATGCGGAAATCACCATGCTGCTCAAACCGGGCGCGGAAAGCCACTCTTTTGAGCCGACGCCGCAGGATATCAAGAAAATTCAAAGTGCCGATCTGTTTATTTACACCGGCGGCGAAAATGACGTATGGGTCGACGACATTCTTTCTTCCATGGGGGACAAGCGTCCGGAAACCCTCAAACTGCTGGACTGCGTTCCTACCGTGAATGAGGAAATTGTAGACGGCATGGAACATGAACATGAGCATGAGGAAGATCATCATGACGACGGTGAATTTGAAGATTCTGAAGTAAAAGATCGGGCACTCAGCGATTGGGCTGGCGACTGGCAGTCGGTATACCCCTACCTCCTGGACGGCACACTGGATGAGGTATTCCATCACAAGGCAGAGGAAGAACAGGACAAAACAGAGCAGGAATATAAAGAATATTACAAAACCGGATTTAAAACCGATGTGGAGCGCATCAAAATTGAAGGAAACCGTATCCGCTTTTATACCAATGGAAAAGAAGCTTCTTCCGATTATGCCTACAAGGGCTATGAGATTTTGACCTATGAATCAGGCAAAAAGGGCGTCCGCTATCAGTTTGAGGCAACGGACGCAGACACTGCCGCGCCCAAATACATTCAGTTCAGCGACCACGAAATTGCGCCCACAGACGATCTGGAGCATTTCCACATTTACTCCGGCAACGACGGTTTTGACACCCTGCTGAAAGAGATGGACAACTGGCCGACCTACTTTGGAAGCAAACTGACGGGAAAAGAAATTGCGGAAGAAATGATCGGCCACGAGCATGCCCATGAGCACGAGGAAGAGCCTGACGAGCATGTCTGGACTTCTCCGGCGAATGCCATTTTAATCGCAGAGAAAATTGCGGCGCTGCTGAAAGAGAAAGACCCGGCGAACGCCGCTTCTTATGAAAAGAACAGCGCAGCCTATGTGAAAGAGCTGAAAGCGCTGGACGAGAGCTTCCGTAACGTGGTTTCGTCAGGTGCCAGAAAGACGGTGCTGTTCGGCGACCGTTTCCCCTTCCGTTATTTTGCCGACGCCTATGGGCTGACCTATTATGCCGCGTTCTCCGGCTGCTCCACGGAAACGGAAGCCAGCGCCGCGACGGTTGCCTTCCTTGTGAACAAGGTCAAGGAAGAAGAGCTCCCGGTGGTGTTCGCCATCGAATTTTCCAACGGCAAGATCGCCGATTCCGTGTGCGATGCCACCGGGGCCAAAAAACTGACGCTGCATTCCTGCCACAACGTTTCCGCAGATGAGCTTGCAAATGGAGCTACCTATCTCTCCATCATGCAGAAAAATGTAGAGGCACTCAGAGAGGCGCTGAATTGATATGTCTCTCTTAAGTTGTGAAAACGTCAGCTTTTCTTATGATGGCCGCCTTGTGGCAAAAGAGATCAGCTTTTCCGTGGAAAGCGGAGATTATCTTTGCATCGTAGGAGAAAACGGCGCAGGAAAAAGCACGCTGATGAAAGGCCTTTTACAACTGAAACGCCCATCCGGAGGGATACTCCGGATGGGCGATGGCCTGAAAGCGGATGAGATCGGATATTTGCCCCAGCAAAACGATGTGCAAAAGGATTTTCCGGCAGACGTGTTTGAGGTTGTTCTTTCCGGCTGCTTGAGCCGTCTGGGCTGGAGACCTTTCTATGGAAAAAAGGAAAAAGCTTTGGCGCAGGAAAAGATGGAGCAGCTTGGAATTGCGCAGTTAAACAAGCAATGCTATCGGGAACTGTCCGGCGGCCAGCAGCAGCGGGTGCTGCTGGCCCGGGCGCTCTGTGCAGCAAAAAAGCTTCTGGTGTTAGATGAACCTGCCGCAGGGCTGGACCCGCTGGCAACAAAAGAGCTGTATGCGCTGATCTCCAAAATCAATACCGAAATGAAACTGACCGTCGTCATGGTGTCCCATGACATGCAGAGCGTGCTGCACTATGCACATAAAATATTGCATCTGAATACCAAGCAAGTGTTTTTCGGAACCGCTGCGGAATACCGGCGTACGCCTCTGGCACAGCGGTTTGCGCAAGGAGGCGAAGCAGGTGCTTAGCTTTTTCCCGGAAATGATGTCCTTTCCCTTTATGGTACGGGCGTTGATCGTCGGCGCTCTTGTGGCGCTTTGCGCCTCTTTGCTCGGCGTGAGCATGGTGCTCAAGCGCTATTCCATGATCGGCGACGGTTTGTCTCATGTGGGGTTTGGCGCGCTGGCTGTGGCCACCGCGTTTCACGCGGCTCCCCTTGCGGTGTCATTGCCCATTGTTGTGCTGGCGGCCTTTTTGCTGCTGCGCATAAAAGACAGCAGCAAAATCAAGGGCGACGCCGCGATTGCCATCATTTCGACGGGGTCTCTGGCCGTCGGCGTGATGGTCATTTCCCTCAGCACCGGCATGAATACCGACGTCTGCAATTATCTGTTTGGATCCATTCTTGGTGTCAACCAAAATGAACTGGTGCTGACGGTTGTTCTCTCCATATTTGTGCTTGTATTATTTGTGCTGTTCTATCACCGGATTTTTGCGGTGACCTTTGATGAGACTTTTGCCAAAGCCACCGGGACCAAAGCAGACCTTTACAATATGCTGATTGCGTTGCTGACCGCCTTCACCATTGTGCTTGGAATGCGTACCATGGGCGCGCTGCTGATCTCCAGCCTTATTATTTTCCCGGCGCTGACTTCCATGCAGCTGCTCAAACGCTTTCGCTCCGTGGTGGTCTGTTCGGCGGCGCTGTCGCTGCTCTGCTTTCTCGCCGGGCTTACGATTTCTTATCTCTATGCAACGCCTACCGGAGCGAGCGTGGCCATTTTGAATATTATCTGCTTTCTGATTTTTTCGACAGCCGGATGGGTAAGAGGAAGGAGGACGCGGGGATGAAAAAGCCGGGGACTCTATTTCTTGCCATTATTCTGCTCGGCATACTTATCAGCGGCTGTGGGGCTAAAAAAGAGATGGACGGCAGGTCTCAAAGCCCTGATTCCGCCGCGCAATCACAAAAAACGGAACTGAATCCACAAGCACAGTTTCCGACTTCCCCTCCCTCCGATCCCCCTTCTGCCTCCTCTCCGCCAGAGACATCTGCTGACGGCAACACTTTAATCATCAGCGAAAAAATGTTTTTGACGCAGATCAATGATATCTTTTACAATTTTGATCTGTACAAGGATAAAACGATTGTTGTGGAAGGCATGTATATGCTCTTCTTCAATCAGGACGGCGTACAGGATACTCCCGCGGTCTACCGGCGGGGGCCCGGCTGCTGCGGAAACGACGGCTGGGGTGGATTCCTTTTAAAGTATGATGGCGACTACCCGGAGGACAATGCCTGGATCAAAGTTACAGGTACGCCAGAATTGGTAAATAATGAATATTTTCAGGATCTATATCTGAATGTATCCAGCATTGAGGTTTTGGAAGAGCGCGGCGAAGAATTTGTCAGCCAATGACGGCTCTTTCGACAGTATTCGGCTCACACTGTGGATGATATTTATGGTTTTTGAAGAAAATCATCCAGCAATGAAGGTGTCCTCAACGGCAGCCTCCAGGCGCTTCATGTTCATATACTTTTTGTTGTCCCATTGGGGCGCGCTTGAAAAACGATCTCATCCTCACCAGTCGTGTCATGCAGCCGAATATACGGGAAAAAAACAAATATCTGCGCCATTGTCCGTTACTCCCTTCACATAGGTTGTGCAGTAAGCAGCAGCAGGCAACTTGGTATAGTGCGTCTGATAGAAGAAATCGCTCTGTTCCTCAATCGCATCTGCAAAAAGGCAGACCAGCGCCTTGTTCTCTTCGCTCTGCACACCAAATGCCTCCATTGCCGCCCGGAAAGCGTTGTTTTTCATTCGGTGAAAAACGCACGTGATCGCCGAAATGACCAATATAACAGCAAAAGCAAATATGATCGCTTTCGGCCGTTTTGTCAGAACAGCCATCTGCACCCCCCATTGGAAAGGTGTGCGGCTGATTTTATGAGAATGAATCATCGTCTGCTTGATGGAGGCTTCCTTTCTGTGCCAACGGGATAAACACTCGGCAGGGCAAACCTGTCAACTTTCTTTTTGTCCCTGGATGTGGTATCATACGGATGCACGGGAAGAGGATTGCTATTCCATGCGCCGGTCGGATCCGCACGGGGAGAGATTTTTTTAGAATTCAATGAAAAGCTGCAGCAGTTAAGAACGCAGAAAAATTTAACGCAGGAACAGCTTGCAGAGCAGTTATACGTATCGAGGACCGCCATTTCAAAATGGGAAAGCGGCAAGGGATACCCAAATATCGCCTCGCTCAAGAGCATCTCCAAATTTTTTCCGTCTCCATCGACCAACTGTTGTCGGGAGAAGAACTGCTCACCCTCGCGCAAACGGAAAATAGAGCAAATGTGAGGAAGCTTTACAGTTTGCTTTGGGGGATCCTGGACACACTGGCAATCGTATTTATTCTGCTCCCGCTATACGGCAACCCCGTTGACGGATATGTCTACTCCGTGAATTTGCCGGCATTTACAGATACTACACCAGCCGATCTGGCAGTCTATTGGGTTGTATTTACCTCCATGATCGGACTTGGTATCGCCAAATTGATTTTTACTTCCTTTGAAAATGAGATGTGGGGCGGCATCCTCGTAAAGTCATCCCTTGTGTTGAACATCTTTGCCGTCTGCTTTTTTGCCGCAGCGAGAGAACCGTACGCAGTCACGCCTCTATTTCTGTTCTTTGTGGCGAAGATGTTTTTGCTGATAAAACAACATGGGGCAAAGTGATCCCGGCCTTCAGACAACCAAAATTTTTAAGGCGCGTGTTTTGCGGTATTGAAAATACCGCAAAACACGCGCCTTCTCTCTTTATATGGAGTGAACCGTACCGGCAACACTTTCAATTTCCTGTAATTCAAAACGATAGGTCTGCCGGCAATCCGGGTATTTGGCGTGATCCACCTCTCCCAGGAACATCCTCAACGGCCGAACCCAAAGGCTTCCATCTCCATAGAGCTTGCGGTACACGACCAGTTCCTCTCCGGTTTCAGAGTGGCGGGCCACATCCTCGACCAGATAGTAGTCGCCTTTAAAATGACGGTAAACGCGTTTTAGTTTCAACTCCTGCATCATTTTCTCCTTCTCTGTCTGTCCTCTCCCCTGCCCGATCTCCGGGATTGCCGTGGAAGGGTCTCCCCTTTCTTTTGATCGACATACATGATACCGCCCACGGCGGAATAAATCAACCATCTGGCAAAAGGACGCCGGACACAGAATTATTTCCTCTCTGCCCCAGAGCACAAAGCCGCCGCTTCCGCCGATTTAAGGATTCAGTATCCAAACTGCATAGTTCAGGTACCCGGCAAAGGTGACCCACAGCAGATAGGGGATCTGCGAAAGCGCGGCTTTCAGATCCGCCTTTGCAAAGGACAGTATCATCCCCCAAATGAGCACCCATAAAAGCACCAGCCACAAAAAGGAACCGCCAAATGCCTGCCAGCGAAAAAAGATCAGGCTCCAGAAAAAATTTACGGCCAACTGGAGCACAAAGAGACGAATCCCGCCGGTACGCGCCCGCGAGGGCGGAGCCCGCCAAACTCGGGCCGCTCCAATGCCCATGAGTGCAAATAAAATCGTCCACACCAATGGAAAAACAAAGGCCGGTGGGGTTAGAGCGGATTTTAGGATGCTGCCGTAGTTTTCAAGACCGTCTTGCGTCAGGAATCCGGCCAGCAGTCCAACCGCCTCTGTCAGCGCCGTAAAAATCACATAGGGCTTCCAAGCATTGCTTTTCAAATTGCATCACCCATATTTGATATGTGGCTCCCTTTTTCTTTATGATACCCACTTCAAACTGCCGCCGTGCCTGTCAGCTCTGAAAGCTGGCCCGCGCGCAGAAAAACGCTCGCTTTTTCTGGCATGTGGAATATTCTATATAATTGATCATTGTTCAATCAGAAAGGAGCGGGTGTATGGGAAGAAGAGCAGGCGGCGGGAGCGGGAAAAAGGAAGAGATCCTTTCCGCCGCGCAAAGCTGCTTTTTGGAGCATGGCTTCGACGGGACCTCAGTACGGTCCATTATGAAAAAGGCCGGCGGAGAAATTGAACAGCTCCAGTAAAACCGGACAATAGACAAAAGGCCCCCTAATGTAGGAAAATAAAGCTACATTAGGGGGTCTTGCTATGTCCGGAAAAAAAGGGATGAAAAAGTATCCGGTAGGGATACGAGAAGAAGTGGTGTCACGAATCCGCGGAGGAGAAAGCCAGCGTGCTTTATGTCGGGAGTATGGGATCAGCCGGTGGGCTATTCAGTGCTGGCTAAAGGAGCCTGCCCTTCCAAAAGCGCGGGGGCGTAAACCCGCAAAAACACTGGCGGAGTACAAGTATGAGAACAAACGGCTAAAGATGGAAAACGAGCTGTTGCGGGATTTTCTGCGCTCCACAGGAAGGAAGTGAGGCCAAGGGCAAAATACGCAGTAATCTACCGGCACAGAAACGAATATCCGGTAACCGTTATGTGTCGCTTCTTTCAGGTATCCCGCAGCGGATACTATGATTTCGTCCATCGTTTGGGCAGGCCGGAGAAAGACGCGGCCCTTGCAGAAATCATCGCGGAACAACGAGAGCGCAGCTTTCGTACGTATGGCTACCGCAGAATGTGGCTGGTGCTGAAGAAGCGAGGCATCCACCGTAATCCCAAGACCATCCTGCGTATCATGGAGAAATATGGTTTGCTTGCGGAGATCCGGAGACGCAGAAAATGGCAGCAGATGGGGCAGCAAGTCCACAAGTACAAGAATCTGCTGAATAGGGAGTTTTATGCGAACAGGCCCAACAGCAAATGGGTGACGGACATCTCCTACATCCACACCAAGCAGGGCGTATTGTACCTGTCCATGATCCGGGACCTTTACGACAACAGCATTGTTGCCTACAAGACCGGCACAAAGCAGACAGTCAACCTGGTGCTGGACACCATTCGCCTGGCCATGCGCAAGGAGAAAAAGAGGGCCGCTGCGGAGTTGCAGCTCCACAGCGACCAGGGGTTCCAGTACACCTCGCAAGCATACTTCGACCTGACAAAATCTTATGGCATTACGCCTTCCATGTCAAGACGCGGAAACTGTTACGACAACGCTATGGCGGAAAATTTCTTTTCCATCCTCAAGACAGAGTGTATCTACCGCCATAAACCGGCCTCATTCTGTGAGGCCAATGAGATGATTGACCGCTATATCAATTTTTACAACCACGAGCGCATCCAGCTAAAAACTGGAGTGGCGCCGCTCACGCTGCGCCACTCCGCTTAAAACTTCATATTTCCCTACATTGAGGCCTTTTTGTGCTGTCCGCACAATTTGGGGCGGTTCAAATCGGGCTGTTTTATTATTACTTTCAGGGCAAGGAGGAGATCTTTGACCGGGTTCTGGACCGTTTTTTTGCCGGTTATCAGGAGGCGTCCGCGCGCATTGTCGATCGCGGGCGGCGTAATCCCTGCCGGGTGATGGAGGAATTCTTCATCTGCATGGAGCGGGAGACCGCCGCTTTTCGGGAAAAATATGCCGGTAAAATGCACCGCACCGTGCGCTGGGCCATCCGGGAGCATACCCTTACCCTCATCGAGCCTTATCTGCGGCAGATCGTGGAAATCCAGAGCGCCTATTACGGTGTTCCCACCCCCATTGCGCCGGAGGCGGCGGCATTCTATCTGACCCACGGCGTGGGCAGCGCGATCCTGCATGAAGACAGCGAGCAGTATCTGCAAAACCACACCCAGATCAAACGCGGCATCAGCCTGCTGATGGGAATGCCCATGGACGAGCAGGCCCTTGGCATTCCGTACCCGGCGGCGGCAGAGGACATCCCAGGCTGGATGGAGCTGATCCGTTCGCTGCGGCAGTATTTTCCCGGTCTGAACGAGGCGGAATATGAACCGCAGCTTGCAGAGCGCATGCAGCGCGGCGAAGCATGGGCGTTCCGCCACAACGGCGGGATCCCCGCCGCCATTCTCTATTCTCAAGCGCGCCGGGAGCTGGATTTCCTTGCCGTATCACCGAACTACCGCCGGCGCGGACTGGCACAGAAGCTGGTGGAGACGGCCGCGGCACAGTTCCCTGTTGGGACAACGCTCTCGGTCGTGACTTATCGTGCCGGAGACCCGCTGGGGGCCGCTGCCCGCGCGTTTTATGACGCGCTTGGCTTTGCGCCCGTAGAACAGCTGACCTTGTTTGATTATCCCTGCCAGCGGCTTTCCGTCACCCTGCCGGAGGGGCCGCTGACAGCGGTCAGGAAATCAATAACAATGAATTCGGAACACTGCCCGTGCAGGCGGATAAACTGCGAACGGCATGGCAACTGCGCGGTTTGCCGCTCACATCACGAAACGTCAAAAAAAGTCTCTGTGGCCTGTGACCGCATCAAAGCCGGAGAAGAGCGGAAAAAATCGGAAGAACATCTTCATGGTCCCCGAGGAAAATCCCGGAAACAGAACATGTCAGTTTGCGCAAGCGCGCAGCAAAAGGAGAAATGAATATTTATTTATCATGCGGATGTATTCAGCAAAGAACCGTATGCCGGAAACGGGCTTACGGTCGTTTTCTGCGATCCCGGGCTGTCCCAGGAAGAGATGCAGCGCATGGCCTGCGAATTCAAACAGTTTGAAACAATCTTTTTAAAAGAAATACGACCTGCGCCGGCGATCAGGTGGATAGGTTCGACAACGAGACCCAGTATGCCAGTTTCCTGAAGCCAGAGGCCCTGCGCTCCTTGACACTGGCCACCAATATCGGCAACCACGACAGCAACGGGATTAACTATCAGGAGCACTTTAACCTGCCCAATGAGTCATCGTCCCAGGGGGACACCCCCGCCGGCGGGGACTACTGGTATTCCTATAACGGCGTGCTGTTCCTGTCCCTGAACTCCAACAATATGAGCACCGCCGAGCATAAGGAGTTCATGAGTTCCGCCATCCAGGCGTATCAGGCTGCCAACAACGGCGCGGAGCCGCTGTGGAAGATCGTCACCTTCCATCACTCCATATATTCCACCGCGTCTCATATGGAGGACGGCGACATCATCCAGCGCCGAAATGGGCTGCCCCAGGTATTTAAAGAGCTGGACATCGACGTGGTGCTTCAGGGGCACGACCACGTGTATACCCGCACCTACATGATGGACGGCGGAGCTGTGTCCGCCAATGAAAATTACACCTACGCCAGCGGGGAGGAGAAAGCGCCTACCGCAGTGACCGCCCCCAGCGGCATCCTGTATGTCACCGCAAACTCCGCCTCCGGCTCCAAGTATTACGACCTGCACGCCGGCTACAATTACAACTGGGCAGCGGTGAGGGACCAGGGTAAGAAGCCCAGCATCTCCAAGGCGACGGTCTCTGAAAACACCTTCACCATCACCACCTACAATGTGAATGACATGTCCGTGCTGGACACCTTCACCATCAACAAGACCGCCCAGCAGACCCCCCTCCACGGATGCCGCTCTGTCCGCTCTGACCGTGACCGGCGCTACGATCACTCCCGCCTTCAGCGCTGATACTCTGGTATACACCGCTTCCGTGGCCAACAGCGTGACTTCCGTTACCATCGCCGCCACAGCTGACGGCAGCAAAGCCGTGGTAACCGGGAATGTGGGTGTAAAGGCTCTGTCTGTCGGTGAGAACACCTTCACTGTCACCGCCACCGCCGAGGATGGCAGCACGACAAAGAGCTATGCTGTTACCATCGTCAGAGCAGCTGCCTCCGGCGGCTCCTCCTCCAGCAGCTCCAGTCAGTATACCATCAGGGCTGAGGCCCACCATTTCTGCCAACGGATCCATCCGCGTGGAGAGGGGCGGTGGCCAGACCTTCACAGTGAAAGCCGGCAGTGGGTACGAACTGAAGGACGTTTTGGTGGACGGCAAGAGCGTAGGCGCTGTATCCCGGTACACCTTTGAGAATGTCCGTGCCGCACACACCATTAAAGCAGTGTTCAGGGCGGTGGAGGAAACTGCTGAGAATCCCTTCGTGGATGTGGCGGAGAACACATGGTACAAGGCCGCTGTCGACTATGTTCACGGCGCGGGTCTGATGAACAGGATCAGTAACGCCGCTTTTGGACCGGATATCACGGCCACCCGGGGCATGATTGCCACCATCTTATATCGCATGGAAAATACCCTGGCCGTCTCCAGTGTGGCGGTGTTCAGCGATGCGGCTGCGGACCGGTAGGTACTATACGGACGCTGTGGCCTGGGCCTCCGCCAACGGAATTGTCGGCGGAACCTCTGCAACCACCCTCTCTCCGGCTGATGTATCTACCCGTGCCCAGCTGGCGACCATTTTGATGCGGTTTTGTGCCGATCAGACGGATATTTGAACTTGTCGTGTAATCCACAAATCAACAACAATCCGACGGGATTTCCGCTGGGAAGCAAAAACGGAAAACGGGAGGCGGCAGAATTTCGCCGCCTCCCGTTTGTGGGATGCTGTATATGAAAGAAATTAAGAAACAAAAACGAATGAAATTCCTGGTGGAGGGCCGCCTGAAAGCACAGATTAAAAAAACATGTACACGCGGAATTCCTCCGCGATGGCCGCCGCTGAAAGGCCACTTCGCAGGGGCCTGCCCTCCAAAAACGCGGTCAGGACCGACAGATTCAGTTGATCGAAGACCCGGCGGCGTTTTCCAATCTCGGCCCCCAAGGGCGGTGGGGGCCGGAAAGCGGTGTCGGCAAAGATGCCGAAGTACAGGGGATGTTCGCGAAAAAGCGGAACCGTGCTTGAAAATAGGCTTGTATCCCCTCCTCTCCCGGCCCCGTGAAGGCTTCCGCCGCGGCGCTCAATAGTCTGTCAGGGTGTCGACGCACTCCTCCACACAGAGCAGATAGAGCTCGTTTTTGTCCTTGAAGTGGTGGCAGACGATGCCCTTGGAGATTCCGTTTTCCGCACAGGCGGTATTGAGGGACGCACCACTCTCGTAGCCCTTTGCGGAAAACTCCCGTATCGCCGCATCTAGGATGTGTTGACGTGCCTGAGCGCTCGTTTCCTCCTGACTCATTGCACGCCGTCTTAAAAAACAGACCACTTGTTCAATGCTGTAAAAGCGGTGTATGAGGCAGAAAATGCGACAAAAAAAGGACCGCCTCAGCGGTCCTTTTTACGGTTATTTGGCGTGGGTCAAAAGCCAGTTGGCGGCGCATCCGCCCAGCACGGCGGCCCCCAGGGGGAGGACAGCCTCGTTGAAGACGATGGCGGGGTGATGGGAGCCGGCCCGGTGGTAGATTTCCTCGGGCCCGCCGGCGCCGATGCCCATGAAAACGGAGGGGACCTTCTGGGTGACCTCAGCGAAGTCCTCGCTCCCCATCTGGCGGGGGAGCTCCTCCAGGTTGGCCAGTTGTCCGGCGTAGCCGGAAAGCTCGGCGGCCAGCTCAGGCTGGTTGTGGAGGGAGGCCACCCCTGCCAGGAATTCCACTTCGCAGGAGCCCCGGAAGGCGGTGGCGATGCCCTGGCAGATCTGGACCAGACGCTCCTTGGCAAAGGCACGGTTGTGGTTGGAGAAGGCCCGGATACTGCCGGTGAGCTCAGCGGACTCGGGAATGGAGTTGTGGAGCTTTCCGGCGTGGAGGGTGCAGACGGTGAGGACCAGGGGGTCCTGGGGATCCACTTCCCGGGCGTTGATCTCCTGGAGGGCCAGGAGAATGTGGGCGGCGATGTTTACAGGGTCCACAGCGTTCTGAGGGATGGCACCGTGGCCCGCTTTTCCAGTAACCGTGATGCGGAAGCTGTCTGAGGAGGCCAGGGCGGGCCCCTGCCGCCAAGCGATGGTGCCCACATGCATGGGGCCGGGGAAGACGTGGAGAGCCATGGCGGCGTCTACCTTGGGGTTCTCCAAAATCCCAGCCGCCACCATGGCGGCGGCCCCCTGGAGGATCTCTTCCCCTGGCTGGAACATGAGCTTTACCTGGCCGGGAAGCTGGTCTTCGTGGGCCTTGAGGAGCCGGGCGGCCCCCAGAAGCATGGCGGTGTGGATGTCGTGACCGCAGGTGTGGGCGGTGTCCCCGGCGGCAGAGAAGGGTAGGCCGCTCTGCTCTTTCATCCCCAGGGCATCCATATCTCCCCGCAGTAGGAAAACGGGCCCGCCGGGCTTGCCCACGGTGGCGGTGACGCCCCCGGCCACGCGCCGGGGGACTAGGCCGAAGGCCTCCAGCTCCCGGCAGACATAGGCGGTGGTCTCGGGCAGGTCCATACCCAGCTCGGGAATCTGATGGAGGGTTCGGCGGCAGGCGGTCAGATCCGCCCTGCGGGCGAGAGCCTCCGCGTAAAGGGCTTTCATTTCCAACATTCTGTTGCTCCTTCCGGCCGCTGGGCGGCCTTTTTTTCTATATGTATTACAATAGCAAATTCTGTGCCAGTAGGATGAAATCCCCTGAAGTCCCTGTTCTGATTGGGATTGGCGGCTTTTTCCCTTGACAAAAATGGGGGGAACATGCCATAATGGCGAGAATAAAATGGAGAAACAGGAGAAAAGGGGGAGCCCATATGGCGAAACGGCTGGCCATCCTCACCTGGGATTCCGACTCGGTGGCACTCTACGCCCGCCAGGTCCGGGAATTCTTGGGGGAGGAGATCGACATTGAGACTTACAGCGTCCAGGGAGGGAACGCCCGGCAGGTGGCCCCGGCCGACGTGTATCTGGTATCCACCTGCGCCTTCGCGGACCGGGACCTCGCCCAGCTCCTGCCCGGCGGAGGAAAGGTGGTCATCAGCGAGGTCCGTATCACCCGGGAGGGGCTCCGCCGCCTGATGGAGGTGTCCCGGAATACCAAAGCCCTGCTGGTGAACATCAACCAGCCCATGGCCACCGAGACCATCGCCATGCTCAACCAGCTGGGGGTGACCAACATCCAGTTCGTCCCCTATTGGCCGGGCGCGCCCGAGCCACCAGCCCTACCGCTGGCGATCACCACCGGGGAGAGCCGCTACGTCCCCGACGGGGTGGAGACCATCATCGACCTGGGGCCAAGACTCCTCAGCGGAAACACCCTTACCGAGCTGGCTTTTTACTTAAAGCGGGAGCACGTCATCGGCCAGCCCCATTTCCAGGCCTATCTGGCGAATCTGGCCGAGCGGAGCCACAGCATTGAACGGATGCTCCAGCGCTCCACCCAGATGGAGAGCCTCTTTGACCTCTTCCAGCAGGCCCTGGACGCCGGGCTGCTGGGGGTGGACGCCGACGGGACCATCTTCGCCTGCAACCCCAAGGCGGAGGAGATCCTGGATGTGTCCGCCCACCAGCTTCTGGACAGCCGGGCCCAGGAGTCCCTGTCAGCCCTCCCCTTCGAGGAGTGCTTTGCCGACCGGAAGGCGGTCCAGGCCCGCCTGGTGGAGATCGGCGGCAGTCCGGTGAACGTGAGCATCCAGCCCATGTTCCGCAACGGCCGCCTCATGGGGGCCTATTGCATCCTCCAAAGGTTCCGGGACGAGGAGAACCGCCAGCAGAAGATGCGCCGGCAGATCCTGGGCAAGGGCCATGTGACCAAATACACCTTTGATTCTATTGTGGGCCAGAGCGCTCCCATGCTCAACGCCAAGGCCCTGGCCCGGAAGATGGCGGCCGGCAATGCCGCCATCCTCATCAGCGGGGAGAGCGGCACAGGCAAGGAACTCTTCGCCCAGGCCATCCACGCCGCCAGCCCCCGCGCAGCCGAGCCCTTCGTGGCCATCAACTGCGCCGCCATCCCGGACTCCCTGCTGGAGGGCCAGCTCTTCGGTTACGAGGAGGGCTCCTTCACCGGAGCCCGGAAGGGTGGGCACATCGGCTTCTTCGAGGCGGCCCGCCGGGGCACCCTTTTCCTGGACGAGATCGAGGCCATGAGCCCCATGCTCCAAGTCAAGCTCCTCCGGGTCCTCCAGGAAAAGGAGATCATCCGCCTGGGCGGTGTGGACGTGATCCACGTGGATGTGCGGGTCATCGCCGCCACCAACGAGGACCTGCCCGCCATCGTGCGGCGGGGGGCCTTCCGCAAGGACCTGTTTTACCGCCTGAGTGTCCTCCCTCTCCAGCTCCCGCCCCTGCGGAACCGCGGACAGGACGTGAGGCTTCTCCTGGACGAGATGAAGGAAGGGCTGGGGGCCAAGTTCGCCCTCTCCCCCGCCGCCCTCCAGCTCCTCATAGCCCATTCTTGGGACGGCAATGCGCGGGAGCTTCGCAACTGCGTGGAGTACCTGGCCTATTTGGACAAACCGGTCATCGCGCCGGAGGACCTGCCCCCCACCATCCTGGCCACCGCTGGGGCCGCCCCCTTCGCGTCTGCGTCCGAGCAGGCCGAACCCGATCGGGAGGAGGAGGTTCTGGCCCGGCTCCGCCGCCGGGCGGGGAGCGATCTGGCGGCCTACGCCTTTGTGCTGGCCGCCCTCTGCGGCGGGGCCTCCACAGGGCGGAAGAGCCTGGCCGCCCAGGCCAGGGCCCAGGGGGTCTCCATGACCGAGCAGACCGCCCGCACCGCCCTGACCCGTCTGGAGGAGCTGGGTCTAGTGGAGATCCGCCGGGGCCGGGGCGGGAGCCGCCCCACTCTCCTGGGCAGGGCGGTGTCCCAGCGGCTGGAAGGCGGGCCAGGCGCCGCCGGCGGGCCGAAATGGGAGATATAACTGGTCGTAAACGGGCGAAAAATGGTGAAAAGCGGTGTGAAATGGGTGCAGTTTCTGGGAGCATCTCCCAGAAACTGGCCCATTTCCCTTTTTCCTTTTGTGGAAATCGCCAAATAAATCCGCTTATTTTCGGGTAAAACACACAAAAAACGAGAAATTAAAAACTTGGCACAGAACTTGCTTTTTATTTGGGTGAAAACGGCGGCGGGATTTTTCCGATGCCGCCCAAATGGAAGCAAGGAGAGAAAACCATTGCAGTATGATTTTAACCAGCCCATTGACCGCTGGGACAACTTCGCCGTCAAATATGACGAGATGGAGGCCAAGTACGGCCGCCGGGATCTGCTCCCCATGTGGATCGCGGACATGGACCTGAAGACCGCCCCCGCCATCCTGGAGGCCATAGACGCCCGGAACAAGCAGGGCATCTTCGGCTACACCAGTCGTCCCGACTCCTATTTCCGGGCCGTCTGCGACTGGCAGGAAAAGCGCAACGGCTGGCGCCCCGACCAGGAGCACTGCGTCTTTGCCCTGGGGGTCGTCCCCGCCCTGTGTACCTGCGTCCGGGAGTTTTCTGCCCCCGGGGACGAGATCCTGTTCCTCACCCCCGTGTACGGCGAGTTTTTTGAATCGGTGGAGAACTGGGACCGCAAGCCCCTCACCGTGAGCCTGCTCCAGGACGAGGACGGCCGGTACAGCGTGGACTTTGATGCCTTTGAGGCCGCCCTGAAGCGCAAGCCCCCCATCTTTATCCTGTGCAATCCCCACAACCCCGTGGGCCGGGTCTGGACTCCCGAGGAGCTCCGCCGCATGGGTGAGCTGTGCGTGAAGTACGGCACCCTCATGGTGAGCGACGAGATCCACAGCGACCTGATGCTCTTCGGACACAAGCACACCCCCCTGGCCTCCGTGAGCGGGGAGATCGC
This sequence comes from Pseudoflavonifractor sp. Marseille-P3106, assembly GCA_900169975.1. Lineage (GTDB taxonomy): Bacteria > Bacillota > Clostridia > Oscillospirales > Oscillospiraceae > Vermiculatibacterium. Next base: position 277,261 of record LT827125.1, on the reverse strand, counting down.
CGCCCACACTATCACCTGCACCTCGGCCACCAAGACCTTCAACCTGGCCGGCCTCCAGGCCGCTACCCTGATTTTCCCCAATGAGGAGCTTCAGAACAAGTACCAGAAGTTCTGGAAGAGCCTGGACGTGCACCGCAACAACTGCTTCAGCCTGGTGGCCGTGGAGGCCGCGTTCCGCCACGGCGAGGAGTGGGTGGACCAGCTCCTGACCCATCTGGAGGGCAACGTTCTCTACGTGGAGGAGTTCCTGAAGGCCCACATCCCCGAGATCAAGCTCCACCGTCCCGAGTGCACCTATCTGCTGTGGCTCAACTGCAAAGGCCTGGACCTGCCCGGCGACGCTCTGCCCGCCTTTATGGCGGAGGAAGCCCACCTGGCCCTGAACGACGGCCGCGGCTTCGGTCCCGTGGACGGCGAGGGCTATATGCGGATGAACATCGCCTGCCCCCGCGGTGTGGTGGAGCGGGCCATGGCCCAGCTCAAGGCCGCCGTGGATAAGCGCATGGGCCGCTAAATGCCCGCAATCCGTGTGTATCTGTTCCCCCTTCGTCCTGACGGGGGTTGGATAATTAATTTTGAGGAGGTATTTCCCTGATGTCTAAGAACAACACCTTAGAGAAAAAGGGCCTGGTCATCCGCGCGCTGGACCGCGTGGAGCGTATCGGCAACGCCATGCCCAACCCCGCCACCATCTTCCTGATCCTGACCCTGGCCGTGATGGTCATTTCCGCCATCTGCGCCAACGCCGGTGTCTCGGTGACCTATGAGGCCATCAACACCACCACTGGCAATGTGGAAGAGGTCACGGTGGCCGCCGTGAATCTGCTCTCCGTGGATTCCATCCGCACCCTCATCACCAAGCTGGTGAGCAACTTCACAGGTTTCTTCGCTCTGGGCACCGTCTTCACCATCATCCTGGGCGTCTCCGTGGCTGACGGCTCCGGCCTGCTGGCCTCCCTGCTGCGGAAGGCCGCCGGCTCCGCGCCCAAGACCCTCATCACCGCCATGGTGGTATTCCTGGGCATCATGTCCAACATCGCCTCCTCCACCGGCTACGTGGTCCTGGTCCCCCTGGGCGCCATTCTGTTCATGGCCGTGGGCCGTCACCCCATCGCCGGTCTGGCCGCGGCCTTCGCCGGCGTGTCCGGCGGCTGGAGCGCCAACCTGCTCATCGGCACCAACGACCCCATGTTCGCCGGCATGTCCACCCAGGCCGCCAATATGCTGGATCCCAACTACACCGTTTCCCCCCTGTGTAACTGGTTCTTCATGTTCGCCTCCACCTTCGTCATCACCGCCATCGGCACGTTTGTGACCAATAAGATCGTGGAGCCCCGCCTTGGCAAGTACGAGGGCGCCATCGACGAGGACACCAGCACCGAGCTCTCCCCCGCTGAGAAGCGTGGCATGAAGTTCGCCGGCATCGCCGCCCTCATCTACATCGCTCTCATCGCCATCACCGTAGTGCCCACCAACGGCCTGCTCCGAGGCGCCGACGGCGGCTTCCTGCACAGCCCCTTCATGAGCGGCATCATCTTCATCATGATGCTCCTCTTCCTCATCCCCGGTATCGCTTACGGCGTGGGCGCCGGCACCATCAAGAGCGACAAGGACGTAGTCGAGCTGATGACCAAGGGCATCCAGGGCATCTCCGGCTTCATGGTCCTCATCTTCTTCGCCGCCCAGTTCACCAACTTCTTCACCTTCTCCAACCTGGGTACCATCCTGTCCGTGGCCGGCGCCAACTTCCTCAGCGACATCGGCTTCGTGGGCCTGCCCCTCGTCGTCGCCCTCATCCTCCTCACCGCTATCATCAACCTCTTTATTGCTGTGGACTCCGCCAAGTGGGCCATCATGGCTCCCGTGTTCGTGCCCATGTTCATGCGCCTTGGCATGTCTCCCGAGCTGACCCAGGTGGCCTACCGCATCGGAGACTCCTGCACCAACATCATCGCCCCCACCATGCCCTTCTTCGTGCTCACCGTGGCCTTCTTCCAGAAGTATAAGAAGGACGCCGGCATCGGCACCGTCATCTCCACCATGCTGCCCTACTCCATCTGCTTCCTCATTGGCTGGATCGCACTGTTCACCGTTTTCTATGTCCTCGGCCTGCCCTTGGGCCCCGGCTCCCCCATGTTCTATCCTGCCTAAAAGGACACCCTCCCTTTGCCCGAGCAGCGTCAGCGGCTCGGGCAAAGTAGGTTCATGTACATCAAAAGGAGGAATTTCCCATGCTGCCCAAAGAGGAAAAAATCAAAGAACTGCTCCGCCAGCACGGCCTGGACGGTGCGATTGTCTCTTCACCCGAGAACTTCCATTACGTCACCGGCTTTGCCGGCCATCAGCACACCGTCTCCCGTCAGCCCGGTTTCTCCGTAGCCGTGGTCTCCGCCCGGGAGGATGTGCCCACCCAGCTGACCACCATGGACTTCGAGGTCCCCACCTTCGAGAAGAAGAGCCAGGGCCGCTTTCTCGTCCGCAAGTACGACACCTGGACCGGCGTGAAGGTCTGGGATGAGATCACCACCGGCCAGGCGCTCCCCGCCGCCGAGATGGAGAACTCCATGGACGTGCTGAAGAAGATGGTCAAGGACATGGACCTGGCAAACAAGAAGCTGGGCGTGGAGCTGGACTATCTCACAGCCGGCTATTATAACAGCCTGTGCCAGGCCTTCCCCGAGGCCAGGTACGAGAACATCTCCGATCTCTTCGTCTTCGCCCGCAGCGTAAAGACCCCCGAGGAGATCCAGATGTTCCGCACCCTCTGCCGGGCCGCCGACGAGGGGTTCACCGCCGTGAGCAAGATCGCCAGGGTGGGCGTGAGCGAGCGGGAGCTGGTGGAGACCTTCCGCAAGACCGTCATCGCCACCGGCGTAGCCGCCCCCAGCGCCTGGTCCATGTTTTCCACCGGCGAGGCGGGGGCCCCCCCCCCCCCCCCCCCGGAGAACAACATCCCAAAAGGGGACGTGGTGAAGGTCGAGGCCCGGGTGGACGCCGGGTTCGACATCTTCACCACCCCCACCCCCCCCTCCTGGGGCATGGAGGGGGCCGACCCCCACCTCCCGAAAACGAAGGGTGGTGGAAAGAACTCGGCCTCCGCAGAGGCAAAGCGCGCGGGGGTGGGCGGGAGGAGGCGGGCGTGGGGGAGCCCCTCCCCAACCCCGTCCCCCCCCGCGGCGTGCCCCCCCCCCCGCGCCTGGTCTTTGTTTCCCACGGGGGGGGGGGGCCCCCGCCTCACCATCCCCGAGGAGAACATCATCCGAAAGGGGGACGTGGTGAAGTTCGATGCCGGTGTGAACGCCGAGTTCGACTTCTACACCACCGATACCTCCCGTTCCTGGGTCATGGAGGGGGCCGACCCCACCATCCTGAAGCTGAAGGACCGCCTCTACGAGGGCCAGCGCCGGATGATCGCCGCCGCCAAGCCCGGCCTGCCCATGAACGAGCTGTTCCACATCGCCTATGACTACGTGAAGGAGGCCTTCCCCGCCTACCGCCGGGGCCACCAGGGCCACTCCATCAGCATGGGCCCCGCCACCGCTGAGGCCCCCTTCATCAACCCCACCACCACCCGGCCCCTGGAGGCCGGCATGGTCCTTGCCATGGAGGTCCCCTGCTACATCCGCGGGGTCAACGGCTTCAACATCGAGGACATGGTCCTCATCACCGAGGACGGCTGCGAGGTCCTCACCCCCGCCACCCCCCCCTACCTTTAAAAATCGCAAAGGAGAAACATTACCATGAAAGTTCTGATCGTAGGCGGCGTGGCGGGCGGCGCCGGCGCCGCCGCCCGCCTTCGCCGTAATGATGAGAAGGCCGAGATCATTCTCTTTGAGAAGGGGCAGTATATCTCCTTCGCCAACTGCGGCCTGCCCTACTACATCGGCGGGACCATCACCGAGCGGGAGAAGCTCCAGCTCCAGACCCCCGAGGCCTTCCGCGCCCGCTTCAACGTGGACGTGCGGGTGAACAATGAGGTCCTGAGCGTGGACTCCGCCGCCAAGACCGTCTCTGTGAAGAATCACGCTACCGGCGAGACCTACACCGAGCGCTACGATAAGCTGGTTTTGTCCCCCGGCGCTTCCCCCATCCGGCCCAACATGCCCGGGATGGAGGACAACCACGTCTTCACCCTTCGGAACATCCCCGACACCTACGCCATCTATGACCATATCGAGCAGAACCAGCCCAGGACCGCCGCCGTCATCGGCGCGGGCTTTATCGGCCTGGAGATGGCCGAGAACCTGGCTCACCGGGGGCTGAAGGTCTCCGTGGTGGAGGCCTCCCCCCACGTCATGGCCCCCATCGACCTGGATATGGCCCATCCCGTCCACAACTACATCCGGGGCGTGGGCGTGGGCCTCTACGTGGGCAAGAAGTGCGCCAGCTTCACCCGTGACGCCGTGCTCCTGGAGGACGGCACCTCCATTCCTGCCGACATGGTCATCCTGAGCATCGGCGTCATGCCCGAGACTCGCTTCCTCCAGGGAAGCGGCGTGGAGCTGGGCAAGCGAGGGGAGATTCTCATCGACGACCAGCTCCACACCAGCGTGGCCGACATCTACGCCCTGGGCGACGCCGCCACCGTGAAGAACATCGTCACCGGCAGTACCCAGGTCATTCCCCTGGCCGGTCCCGCCAACAAGCAGGCCCGCATCGTGGCCGATGTGATCTGCGGCAAGAACGCCCGGTACAAGGGAAGCCAGGGCACCTCCATCATGAAGTTTTTCGACCTGGTGGTAGCCTGCACCGGCGAGAAGGAGGAGAGCCTGAAGGCAAACGGTATCCCCTACCACAAGATCTTCACCGTCTCCGCCAGCCATGCCGGGTACTACCCCGACGGCACCCAGATGGTGGTCAAGACCCTCTTCGCTCCCGAGACCGGAAAGATTTTGGGCGCGCAGATCGTGGGCGGCGAGGGCACGGATAAGCGCATCGACGACTTAGCCAATGCCGTTCGCTTCGGCATGACCGTCTATGACCTCCAGGAGATGGAGCTGGCCTACGCGCCCCCCTTCTCCAGCGCCAAGGACCCCGTGAACATGGTGGGCTTCGTGGGCCAGAACGTGCTGGAGGGCACCATGGTGCCCTTCTACGCCGAGGATGTGGCCAACATCCCCGCCAACGCCGTCTGTCTGGATGTGCGGAACCCCGAGGAGCTGGACGAGCTGGGGACCATCCCCGGCTTCGTGAACATTCCCGTCAACCAGCTCCGGGACCGCCTGGGTGAGGTGGACCTGTCCAAGGAGATCTACGTGAGCTGTCAGGTAGGCCTGCGGGGCTATGTGGCCCAGCGCATCCTGGCCCAGAACGGGGCCAAAGTCCACAACCTGTCCGGCGGCTACACCCTGTACTCCGCCTACGTCAAGGACCAGGAAGGCCTGGCCGACGGCGAACTGAAAAACTGCGCCTCCTGCGGCAAGCAGGAGAAAAAATAAGGAGGACCCCATGCTGAACAACGCTACCTACGAGGCTTATGTCCGCATCCTGAAGAACGAGCTGGTCCCCGCTCTGGGTTGCACCGAGCCTATCGCCATCGCCCTGGCCGCCGCCAAGGCCCGGGAGACTCTGGGGGCCATGCCCGAGAAGATCGTTGCCCGTTGCAGCGGTAACATCATCAAAAACGCCAAGGGGGTCATCGTCCCTACCACCGGTAACATGAAGGGCATCGACACCAGCGCCGTCCTGGGCGCTGTGGCCGGCGACCCCTCTCTGGGCCTGGAGGTCCTGAGCAAGGTGGACCATGTGGCCCTGGAGAAGACCCGGGAGCTCCTGACCCGGGGTATCTGCGCCACCGAGATTTTGGACACCCCTGCCCAGCTCCACATCATCGTGGAGATGGAGGGGGCGGGGCACACCGCCCTGGCCGAGATCCGGGACGAGCACACCAACCTTATCCGCCTGGAGAAGGACGGCGAGGTCCTCTTCCGGAAGGAGGAGGCGGCCCGGTCCGAGGAGGACGAGTCCGACTCCGACCTGAAGCTTCTGAACCTGTCCGACATCCTGACCTTTGCCGACACCGTGGACATGGAGGACGTGCGTCCCATGCTGGAGCGGCAGGTCGCCTATAACCTGAAGATTGCCCGAGAGGGCATGACCCACGCCTACGGCGGCCGGGTGGGTTCCACCCTGATGCGCCACTACGGGGAGAATGTCCGTCTCCGTGCCCGGGCCATGGCTGCCGCCGGCAGCGACGCCCGCATGGGCGGCTGCGTCCTGCCCGTGATCATCAACTCGGGCAGCGGCAACCAGGGCATCACCTGCTCCGTACCCATCGCCGTCTACGCCCAGCACCTGGGCGTGGAGGACGAGGTCATGTACCGGGCCCTGGTGGTGAGCAACCTGGTGGCCCTCCTCCAGAAACGGGGCATCGGCCGCCTGTCCGCCTTCTGCGGCGCGGTCTGCGCCGGCTGCGGCGCGGGCGCCGGCATCACCTACCTCCACGGCGGGGACTACGACACCATCGCCCGCACCATCACCAACACCCTGGCCAATGTGTCCGGCATCGTCTGCGACGGCGCCAAGGGCAGCTGCGCCGCCAAGATCGCCGCCTCGGTGGACGCAGCCATCCTGGGGCACGAGATGTCTATGGATGGCAATACATTCGGGGCCGGCGAGGGCCTGGTGATGGAAAACGTGGAAGAGACCATTGCCACCATCGGCACCATGGCCGCCCAGGGCATGAAGGAGACTGACCACGTCATCCTCAAGCTCATGATCGGCCAGGACGCCGGTTGCTGATCCGGCGCGTAAAAAGGACCTCCTGGCAGATAGGACGGCGCCCATATAACAGTTTCCGTTATTGAGACAAAAGGCCGATAGCCAAATGATATGGGTACGGACAATGAATGTTTGCAACGCACAGGCATATGAAATTGTAAAGTTTGAACTGATTTACGATTGACATCGAGAACGCCCGGGCGAAAATGTTCGGGCACTTCTTTGTGCAGATGGTAGAAATTTTCACATTTTTATCAAAAATCACCTCACCCACGAGAGCAACCGCACTGGCAAGGAGCTAACTCAGCGGGACTTCGTACTGGGCTTTATCAAGCAGGCTCTGACCAAAGCGGAAAACACCCGCACAGCCGAGGAGCAGCCAGCTGAATAAGACAAACCGCAGCAACCCACGGGGGGCTGGGGATTCCCAAAACAGGGAGTCCCCAGCCCCTTTTTTCGTTTTCACCGGAGTGGATGAGCGCTCCCCCCGCCGCTGCCCCGTGTTCGCCCCGTGTGGCCTTCTTTTGTGGAGGGTGGCATCCCTGCCCCACCCAAGAAAAAGGGCCGTGTTGGCGAGGTGTGGGAAAAGTTAAAAAAGAAGAAAGGAGGGTTGAGAGATGGCCTGCAGCACAAAAAATCGATTGACAGAGGATGAAATGAATATGGCAAAAAACACGAATCTGCCGAACCTACCGACCCATCTGTGCTATCAGGTAAAGCGGATCGGTAGCTACCACACCACCAAAGAGATAGACAGCCTCCGCATCAAAAACCAGCGCACATGGTTCCGCTACTCATAAAATGTGGGTGGGGATGCCATCAGCTTCCTCCGACGGTTTTGCGGTAAGACCTTTCCCGAAGCGGCGGGGTACCTGCTGTCCTACCACGGCAGGGCCAGAGATTCCCCCACACTGTCCGTCAGACCAAATCCAGCCTCGGTGGAGCAGCCCAAAGAACCCGTCCCCTTTGCCCTGCCGCCCCCACACCAGGACAGCCGCAGAGTGTTTGCCCACATGAGAAAAAGAGGCATCGCCTCCCAGGTCATCCGTGGCTTTCTGGACTTCGGCCTACTGTATGAGGACGGAGAACACCACAACTGTGTGTTCGTTGGCCGGGACCAAACGGGCAAGGCGGTGTTCGCCGGCAAGCGTGGGACCACATGGTCGCAAAGTCCGTTTGTCTCCGTTTCCGCCTGCGGCAAAACTGCGCCCACCTCCTTGCTTCTCCTTTTCCCATCGAACCCGCTGCGCTGGGTTTCGATGGGAACCCTGTTTTTGCTGCACCCTCAACCGTTCCCTGCGCAGCAATGCCGTGGCCCTGTGCTGCCTCCATGACGGCGCTCTGGAAACCTACCTCAAGGAAAACCCGCACTTAAAGAGGAGCATCCTGTGTCTGGACGCGGACAAGCGGGGGCGGGAGGCCGCAGAGAAGATCACAGCAAAGTATCAGGAATTGGGGTATATCGTGGCGGATCGCCTGTCTCCCCACGGCAAGGACTGGAACGAGGCCCTCTGCCACCGGCAGCCCAGGCGAGAGAGGGAGTGATGCCAAAGAAACAGGACCCATATCTGGATCAAACAAAGATTATCTGAAAAAGGAGAAATCCCAACCATGAAATAAATCCTTACCACCCTGTGCGCCGCAGCCATTGCCATGACCTGAGCCGTCCCGGCCCTTGCGGCCGGAGAGAACCCCAGCGCCTTTTATCCCATCAAGGTAGAGGAATATCCGGAGGGAGAGAGTTCCCGCATCCGGAAGGTGTACCAGCTTGCCCTGTCGGACGACCCCGCCCAGATTTCCACCGAGGATTTTGAACGGGACGGCAGGCTGTATTTTCTGCTGGATATGACCCGTGAGGACTCTGTGGGTGTGGTCACCCGCCCCCATATTGAAACCATCACCGCCAAAAGCGATACGGACGATCTGCAAAAGGTGCTGGCCCAGACAGACTGCGAAACCGTGACCTACACTGCCATCTTCGGCAGTATGCCCATCCCGGAGGAGCAGACTTCCACAGAGACACCCACCGAGGACGGCTGCAGCGTCACCGCTGAACCCATGGCAACCCAGCCTCTGGTCATTGGGGCCGTTGTTTGGGCCATGGCAGTGGGCGGCGTGTTCGCTGTGAAGAAGTTCAAAGAGAGAAGATCATGATGCGAATGAAGAACATCCGCCTGTTTCTGTTGTGCGCCATGCTGTGCGCTCTATGCGTGGCTCCGGCCAGCGCACCGGAATACACCGTTGCTCCTCCGGATGACTATACCTTCGGACGGCCTACCTCGGAGGACACCATCTACGAGGAAAAGGGCCCCAATGTGGATCGAAGCAAACATACCGCCCTCATCCCGCCTGCCTTCGGCAGTCCTACCAGCTACCTTCCCAGCAGTGGTGAGGCTCTGACCCAAAACCTGCTTCCCGGCGGGCTGTCTGGCGGTCTGGTCAACTCCGTTCCCGGCGCCAAAGCGACCTGTCCTGAAGTTGACAGTGGCGGTTCCCGGATTGAAAGCACCACAGCTTTCACCGATGTCACCAGTGACTTCTACTAAAGCGGCGGCCACCTGGGCACGCTGAAGATTCCCACCATCGGCCTGAGCGTCAAAATTTATCAGGGCACAGACAGCGCTGCGCTGAAAAAGGGCTCGGGCCGCTTCGAGGCCACCTCCATCTGGAATGGGAATGTTGCTGGCCACAATCGCGGGGTGAATAATCACTTTGGACGGATTCACGAGCTGGAGTCTGGGGACACCATCACCCTGACCACCAAGCTGGGGAGCCGTATGGGCGGGCCGCCTTTTCCAACCCAACATACCATTACAATGATAAAGGAGAACAGACCTATGCTGAAAATTACTGCAATCGGAAACCTGACCAACGATATGGAACTGAAAATGAATAAGACCGCCGGCAAGCCCTACGTCATCCTCCGCATCGCCTCCGACCGACGCTACAAGGATCGGGACGGCTGTATGTCAATCTCCATTCCAACGCCGCTGGGAGGGGCTGGAGCAGCGCAGGGGGTCTGATGTGCATTACCTCCGCCACCGGGGACACGGCGGGACGCAACGGGGCGGCCAAGGCTCTGCTCGCGCAGGCCGACGCGCTGGACCGGAGCGCGGCAGACCGAAGGGTCCGGCAGACCCGCGCGGACGCGGGCCGGAAGGATTCCCAGCGCTCCGCCGCCTTCGGATTGAACCTGGGCGACATGGTGATGCAGATGGGGGTTGGCGGTCTGGTCGGAAAGGTCGGCTCTCTCGGCCTGATGGGGGCCTCCGTGGCCGGCGACACCACTCTGGACGCTCTGGAGCTGGGCGGAACGCCGGGGCAGGCGCTTGCCAACGCCGCTGTGGCCGGGGCCGCCGAGGTGCTGACCGAAAAGCTCCCGGTGGATCAGCTCTTCGATCTGGCCAAGGGGACCGGGAAAACCGGGGTGCGGCAGGTCGTGCGGAATCTGCTCGGAACCATGGGCAGCGAGGGCGCGCAGGAGGCGGTCACCGAGATCGCCGACAATCTGGCGGATCAGGCCATCATGGGGGACAAGTCCCAATATGAAACCTACGTCCGCTCCCTCATGGAGGGCGGCATGGACGAGCGGAGCGCCCGGAACGCGGCGGCCAAGCAGTTCTATCTCTCCAACGTGGGACAGGCCGCCATGGGCGGCGCTCTGCTGGGCGGCATCATGGGCGGCGGGGCACAGCTCATCGGCTACGCCAATAGGGCGCAGGGGCGGCGGGAGAGCCGCGCCATCGACCGCGCCTATCAGGCCATGCAGGCAGACGGAGTATTCTCAGATCAGGCTGCGCAGGCCCGGCGCGAGGCCAACCGGGCCATCGTGCTTCCTGTATTCCGTCCCGCCGCCATACCGCTTCCCCTATTTGACCGGGAAGGCAACCAGGTCAACACGGACTCCGCCGCTCCGCAGGCGCGAAAAACCGCCTCCACGGGGGAGGCGGAAAAAATTAATCCTGGCGCACGTCAGACCATTCGTGAGATGGTCAGTGATATGCCGAATGCGGGTTATCAAGTTCCGTATGTGTCTATGCCAAAGGATGCCTTGCTTGGGCCGGATGGAGTTCAAGTCGCAGAGAATAAAATTCCGGCGGCGATTAGAAAGTACATGAGCAAACTTTTCAAAGGAAAAGTCCTAAAGGTTGGCTCTGACCATAAGGTGTATATCGATAAAGGCGGAATTGAGGAGTTCACTTTCCCGGCGAAGCGGATGGATGGAGAGATAAAAACGGCTAAAATGGCCGCTGGGGCAAACTTGGATACAACTCTTGAACCCGCGGTGTTTCTTCTTAATGTCGAGGACGATGGACACCATCCAGAAGCCATTGGTGGATGGGATAATTTCTATGTAAAGTTCCAAACAGATACGGGAACATACTCCGGTGTGGTCAAAACGAAAGTGACAGCCCGGGGACGGGTGTTCCACGATATCACCGAGATACAAAAAGAAGAGAGCCCCTCCGCCCGCGGTGACAACGGTGAAAACCCGCCGCCCGCCTGGAAAAGCACCTCTTCTTCTAACACCATGATACCACAAACCGGGGAAGGCGTCAAGGGGGAGTTTTCCCCGAAAACAGACGCCGTATCCCCCGAGGACAGCACGGGGGCGGCCCCGCTGGGGTTCGACCCGTACAGCCATTTGCAGAATCAGAGCGGCTCCTTCCACCCGGACGGGGAAAAGGCTTTCCGCCAGGTGGATGTTCCCACGCAGGACTACGGCGGGCGGAGCATCCCAAAATCCGCCGCCACGGTGATGGAATCTCAGGCTGCGCCGGACAGCGCCGTTGCCGTCATTCGGGACGCCATTGCAAGGGGAGAGTTCTCCTTCGACACCATTACGGATCAGGCCGCCGGGGAACGGGCGCGGAAAACCGTTGCGGAAAATGGATTTGACGGGGCCAGGGTGCTTTTCCGCCAGGCCGCCTCCAGGGGCGTTGTGTCGAAAAACGACATCGCGCTGGGGCAGGTGCTTTTGAACAACGCCATGAACGCCGGGGACAGCGGAGCCGTCATTGATATCCTGACCGACTACTCCGCCCTGTCCACGGCGTCCGCCCAGGCCATGCAGGCGCAGAGGATGCTGAAAAAGCTCTCCCCGGATGGGCAGCTTTACGCCGTGCGGCGAAGCGTGGAGAACTACCAGGCGGAACTTCAAAAGAGGCTGGGAGACAAAGCCCCGGAGATCACAGTGGACAAGGCCCTCTATCAGGAGTTTTTGGACGCGGGGGACCAATCCGGAAGAGACGCCGCCATGGAGAAGATCCTCCAGAACGTGGCCGATCAGGTCCCGGCCACCTGGACGGACAAGTGGAACGCGTGGCGGTATCTCTCCATGCTGGGCAACCCCCGCACCCATGTGCGGAACATCGTGGGCAACGCCGGGTTCGTGCCGGTGCGGATGGTGAAGGACGCCATCGCCACCGTGCTGGAGTCCGGCGTGGACTACCTCTCCCCCAAAGGGATCGTGCGGACGAAGGCCGCGCTGAATCCGGCCTCTCAGAGTGATCGCGCGCTGGTGAGGGCCTGCTTCGGTGACATCGCCAACGTGGAGGAACAGCTTCTCGGCTCCGGCAAATATTCCGAGAGCGCCGCCGGGCAGATCAGGGACCGGCAGACCATAAACAAGCTGCCAGGTCAGTTCCAGCAGATGCCCTACATCGACGCCTGGGGCCGGACGGAGAGCAGCGGAAGCCTCCGGAGCGGGCCTTCAACAACTTCCCGAATCCGTCTTACGTCTCCAAAGAGACTGTGACGGCGGCAGACCGGGAGCTCCAGAGGCTCAAGGATGCCGGTCAGGACGGCGTGTTCCCCCAGCGGGTGAGCCAGAGTGAAAAGGTGGATGGGCTGTCTCCGGTGCCCACCTGCAGCACCGTATACTGTCCTGTGTAGGTTCGGATGAGAAAGTCCACCATGGCTTTTCCGCAACCCTTGCCCTGAAAGGCAGGCTCCACGGCGATGTTTTTCAGCTCCAGGACGCCGCCCCCCTCATCGGTCACCACGCATTCGGCCTTGACACCATCGTCCTCCAGCAAATACATGGTTCCCCGCTCCAGATAGCGGTCGATCATGTCCTCCTGCTCGTCCGCCAGCAGAAGTAAATCAAGGTATCTCTTTTTATCCCTTTCAACTTTTTTGATTTTCATGGGCACACTTTACTGTTTCAGAAGCCGCTTCAGCGCGGCGGCATCCAGCAGATTCACCGTCACAAACTTTCCCCGATAAAATACCGCCCAGTTGTTGAACACGCAGGGCAGAGATTTGGCCTCTTCCAGGGTACCCACCGGAACGAGGGTGTAGGGCACCTCCAGTTCCCGGCAGGTCTTATGCACCAATTCCACGCTCTGGTGGATGTAGGGACACTGGGAACTGTAATAGACGGTCAGTTCCTGGGTTTCGATCGCCTGCCGCTTGGCGTTCTCCGCAAACCGGGGCTTTGTCCCGTCAAAGGAGAGGGCCAGCAGCCGGTAGCCGTCCGGAGTGGTGTCCACCGTTTCAAACCCATACTTTTCCGCGAAAGCCTGGTCCGATAGCCAGGCCTTTTGCTTTTCCGCACCCAGCATACACACGCCGGATTTTCCCTTAGCTCTGGCATCAGCCAGGCAGTACTCCATCAACTGCCTGCCGTAGCCCTTGCCCTTGAAGTCCCCGGTGACCCAAAGACAGTAGATATAGAGGAAGTTATCCCCCTCCACCGGCACCCAGGCAGTCTCCAAGGGGGCGTACTCAATGAACACCACGCCCTTGGCGTCCAGCTTGCGGAACACATGCCCCTCTTTCAGCCGCTCCCGGAGCCAGGCCCGCTTGGCCTCCACACCGGGGTGGGGCTTCTTGCTGCGGATGATGCAGCACAGATGCTCCCAGGCCAGATTTTCTTCCGTCAGATTGATAAATTGGTCACTCATCACTTATCACCGCTTTTCGTACACCAGATCCACGATCCCGTTCCAATGTTCCGTCCCCACCAGTTTCAGCTGCAGTTCCTTAGGAATCTCCTGAAACAGCCGCACGCCTTTGCCCAGCAATGAGGGGATGATCGACAGCCACAGCTGATCGATGCGCCCCTCTTTCAAAAGCTGCCCGGCCACGGACGCGCCGCCGCAGATTCAGACATTGCCCGCATGCGACCTTTTCAGCTTGTTCACCAGGACAGTCAGTTCCCCATTTCAGAAGGAAATGTCCTCCTGGTCTTTTTCCTGCCGGTGGGTCACCACATAGCAAAGGCGGCCCTCATAGGGCCAACTGTCCGGGGAGAGCTCCGTGACCAACTAGTGATAAGTGGTCCAGCCCATGACGATGGCGTCCACCGTATCCAAAAATGCCGGGTAACTGCCGGGGGGCATCCGGCTCACTGCCGTCGCCCGCCAGCCAACCCACGCCGCCCTGCTCGTCCGCAATATATCCGTCCACGCTCATGACGAGATATAACACAATCTGTCCCATGACGATCCCCTCCGTTGCCCCTATTGTACCCAAGAGTTGCAAAAAGAGCAAGGCAAAAAGAAACATGACAGACAGTTGTCGTGTTCCTATGGTATAATACAGAAAAAAACAGGAAAGGCGGTGCATCCCATGAAAATGGAGCGGCTCATCGGCATCCTCTCCATTCTGCTCCAGCGGGAAAAGGTCACTGCCCCGGAACTGGCGGAGCGGTTCGAGGTGTCCCGCCGGACCATCCAGCGTGACATCGAGTCCCTGTGCCGAGCGGGTATCCCCATCTCCACCGCCCAGGGTGCTGGCGGCGGCCTCTCTATCATGGAGGGCTACCGGGTAGACCGCACGGTGCTCACCGATCCGGAGATGCAGGCCATTCTGGCAGGGCTGCGAAGCTTGGACAGTGTCAGCGGCAATCGGCGCTATGTGCAGCTGATGGAGAAGTTGTCCGCCGGGACAGGCGGGCTGGTGCCCGGCGGCGCCCACATGCTCATTGACCTCTCCTCCTGGTACAAGACCAATCTGCCGCCGAAGATTGAGCTCATCCAGGAAGCCATCGAGCAGCACCGCACCATTTGCTTTACCTATTTCTCTCCCAAGGAGGAATCGGTGCGCACGGTCGAGCCCTACTACCTGGTGTTTCACTGGTCCACCTGGTATGTGTGGGGCTGGTGTCAAATGCGGAAGGATTTCCGCCTGTTCAAATTGAACCGTATGACAGAGCTCACCACTGATGGCCCCTTTACTCCTCGTTCTGCACCCCTGCCCAACCTGGAGCCGGAGCAGGTCTTTCCGGTAAAATACCAGGTCACTATTCTCTTTGATCCGGCCTGCCGCTGGCGGCTGGTGGAGGAATACGGGGCAGACCGCTTCACCGTGGAACCGGATGGCAAACTGCGCTTTACCGGCGGCTTTCCAGATGCGGACAGCGTGCTCAGCTGGGTTCTGACCTTCGGAGACAAGGTGGAATTGCTGGAGCCGCATGAGCTGCGGGGGCAGTTGAGGGAGTTGACCGGAACACTGGCCCGTCGTTACAGGAGGGATTGACATGGCCTCTCATCAGGACTTTGTGGACTATGTGGCCGAGCAGCTGCGGGAGGCCGGAGCCATCCGCAGCCGGAAAATGTTCGGCGAATACGGCCTTTACTGCGACGGGGTGTTCTTCGCCGTCATCTGCGGCGACCAGCTTTTCGTAAAGGTCACCCCGCAGGGCGAAGGGGCCTTTCCCGATCTGCCCAAGACCCCGCCCTATGAGGGGGCCAGGGACTACATTTGGGTGGAGAATGTGGAGGACCGGAACACCATGGCCGCCCTCACCCGCCTCACCTGTCTGGCCCTTCAGGCCCAGCCGAAAAAACGGAGGAAATGATCATGGCTTTTGACTACAAGAAGGAGTACAAGGAATTCTATCTGCCCCCCAAGACGCCGGGCATCGTCACCGTGCCCGCCATGAATTTCCTGGCCGTGCGGGGCCAGGGCGATCCTAATGCAGAGGGCGGCACCTACAAGCGGGCCCTGGAACTGCTCTATGCGGTGGCCTTCACCATTAAAATGAGCAAATTGGGCAAGCACAAGCTGGAAGGCTATTTCGACTATGCGGTGCCGCCCCTGGAGGGCCTGTGGTGGCAGGAGGGGGGCCATGGCGTGGACTACACCCGCAAGGCGGATTTCCGGTGGATCTCCCTCATCCGCCTGCCGGAGTTTGTGACGGAAGATGTTTTCCGCTGGGCCGTCCGGGAGGCCACAGAAAAAAAGCAGCGGGACTTCTCGGCGGTGGAGTTCTTCCCCTGGGAGGAGGGACTGTGCGTCCAGTGTATGCACATCGGCCCCTACGACAATGAGCCCGCCACCGTGTCCGCCATGGAGGAATACGCCAGGGCCCAGGGCTACGAGGAAGACTTTGGGGAAGGCCGGTTCCACCACGAGATTTACCTGAGCGATGCCAGGCGTTGCAAGCCAGAAAAGCTGAAAACCGTCATCCGGCAGCCGATCAAACAGGCAGAATGAGGAGAATCCACCATGGAAATCAGAAAACTTCGTAACGGTGACGATCTCTTTGCCGTTAGCCGGGTGTATGAGGAGAGCTGGCGCGGGGCGTATCGCGGGCTGTTGCCCCAGGCCTATCTGGACGGCATTCCGGCGGGAAAATGGGTTCCCTATCTGGAGCAGGCAGGCCGAGAGTCTCTGCTCTTGCTGGATGGAGAAAAAATCGTTGGCACCGCCAACTGCTGTGCCAGCCGCTTCCCAGAATTGTCGGACTGGGGAGAGATCGTTTCGCTCTATCTTCTGCCGGAATACTGGGGAAAAGGCTACGGGAAACTGCTGTTTTCCGCTGTGGTGGAACAGTTGGAGGCCATGGGCTACCGGGATCTCTTTTTGTGGGTGCTGGAGGGAAATCAGCGAGCCAGGACCTTCTATGAGCGCATGGGGTTCCGTCCCAATGGAACCTATGTAGATGACGAGATTGGCGGAATGCCGATACGAGAGATGCAGTACCACAAGGAGGACAACGGATGAACAAGGCAGGATACAACCACCGGGAAGCGCAAGTCCGCCGCTGGTTTTCCATGTGGCTTGACGGGCAGGACACGGGTATTGGGGACCTCTTTGCGCCTGATGCCGTCTACATTGAAAGCTGGGGGCCGGAGTATCACGGCAGCGAGAAGATCAAGCTGTGGTTTGATGAATGGAACACCCGTGGAACCGTGCAGCGCTGGGACATTCGGCAATACTTCCACAAAGAGAATCAGACCGTGGTGGAGTGGTCCTTCCGGTGCGCCATGACGGATGGTGTGATCCAGAGCTTTGACGGTCTCTCCCTCATCCGCTGGAATGAGGTGGGACAGATCTGCTTTTTGCAGGAATTCGGTTGCAACGAAAACCGCTACGACCCCTACGCCCAAGGGAAAACCCCGGTATTTCGGGAAAAGCATGCGCTGTGGTTCTAAGGGAGGAAACGATATGAATGGCTTTACCCGTACAGAAACCCGCTTCTCCCTATGCGGCCTCAACTGCGCCCTGTGCTCCATGCACCTAGGCGGGTATTGTCCCGGCTGCGGCGGCGGAGCAGGTAACCAAAGCTGCGCCATAGCCAAATGTTCCCTGAAGCACGGCAGCGTCCAGTTTTGCTGGGAGTGTCCAGAGTACCCCTGTCCCCGTTACGAAGGCTTTGACGACGGAGATTCCTTTGTCCCACACCGGAACCGGCAGCAGGATATTGCCCAGGCCCGAGATCTGGGACTGGAAGCCTACCTTGCCCAGTTGGAAGAAAAATGGGCGATTCTGGATGAGCTGCTGACTCATTACAACGATGGCCGCCGCAAGATCCTTTTCAACACGGCGGTCCATCTCCTGCCCTTGGAGGATTTGCGCTCTGTAATGGCCGCTCTGGGCAGCCGGTCGGAGCTGGACGAGCAGCCGATTAAGGAGCGTGCCCTCGCCGCCATAGAACTCCTCCAGCAGGCGGCAGACCGCCGGGGCGTCAGCCTGAAGCTCAGCAAGAAACCGAAGAAGGGGTGATCGCATGGTGACTTCCAAGGTGACAGTCCATTTTCCCTGCCCGGTAGAGCTGGTGTGGCAGACGGTGACCGACCTTGCCCATACCGCCTGGCGCAGTGATTTAGCCCGAGTGGAAGTTCTGGACGAAACCCATTTTGTGGAGCACACCAAGAGCGGCTACGCCACGAATTTTACCGTCACGGCCTGGGAACCCCTTTGCCGCTGG
Organism: Pseudoflavonifractor sp. Marseille-P3106; assembly: GCA_900169975.1. Taxonomy (GTDB): domain Bacteria; phylum Bacillota; class Clostridia; order Oscillospirales; family Oscillospiraceae; genus Vermiculatibacterium. The sequence goes on along the minus strand of LT827125.1, from coordinate 259,380 downwards.
GCTTTTACTATGGAGAACGGCAACATGTCCGGCGCCTGGGAGGGCATCTTCGAGGCGGCTGAGGGCGGCGCTCGACTGACCTGTACTGAGACCGTCACAGGCAAGCACTGGTGGATGCGCCCCTTTGTCCCCGGATATCTAAAACGGCAGCAGACGCTGTATCTGGACGATTTGCGGAAGAAATTGCTGAAATGAGCCGTGTTAATCTGCGTTGCTTGCAGCAACGGGCCATTCTCCTTACAATGGCGGTAACACCTAAGCGAAAGGAGTTATCCCTCATGTTAAGTGAAAACATAAAGGCAATCAGAAAATCAAAGGGACTTTCACAATAAGAGCTTGCCATTAAGCTGAATGTGGTGCGGCAAACAGTCTCTAAATGGGAGCAAGGGCTTTCCCATAGTTAAAGATACGGAAACAGGGACAGCCCCACACCTACACTTTCTAACACTCGCCCGGAGGAACAACCACAAAGAGAAGAAGCAGGAGGCCACCCGGCCCCCTGCTTTTTCATGCAAACCAGCGCCGCCACCGCTCAAAATCCTATGCCCCGCAGGGCATCAGAGGGCGCAGAAAATCCTATGGATTTTCGATTGCCCGTACAAAACCATATACCCGCCGCTCCTCAAGGTTTTCATCATGCTCCTGTGTTGCCCCGTCGGCGGCCTCCTAGCTATGGCCTATGAACACTCCACCTTGTTAACAACAAAAATAGCTGGCGGCTTTTCCAACCCACCAGCTATCTATATATTTTTCGGTTGCGCTATCAAATCGTCCATTTTTACGCCAAGGGCCAAAGAAATTTTATATAGCGATACCAGTGAAACACGGTGACGATCTTTCTCACTCTCAATTTGGCGGAGGTAATCATGGCCCAACCCGGCTTTTTCCGCAAGCTGGGAGGCCGTCATGCCCTGTTCCATCCGATATTTCTTTATGTTCTTCCTAATTGTTTCAAAGAACGCTTCGTTATTGAAATCAAGAGGCCCCATTCCATCACCACCACAAAAATTATACCCAGTGCGTGGTGGTTTGTATGTTCGCCAATGGCAGATATGTTTTTCTTGCTATTCTATTTTTTCCGTGTTAAAATGAGGGCAACATATTTGTTTAGGAGGGAAACTTTATGAAAAACCGTGCTTTATCCTTTGCGCTGGCTCTGGTGCTTTGCGTGAGCTTGGTTGTCCCGGCTTCGGCCTTTGATATGGGCAAAGCGGGCCAGGCAACTACCGTAAGTTTGGGCGGAGGAACGCTGGCTGTGGTGGATAACAACAACACACTTTGGATGCGTGGAAACGAAGCGTATAAGGACTTGGGAAATGGGAAATTTGAGCAGTCTGCTTCCTTTGTTAAAGTGATGGAGAATGTAAGTTCGGTCAGTTGTGATGGTTCTAATACCGCTGTGATAAAAACAGATGGTTCTCTGTGGGTTTTTACCTATCATTATTATGATGAACACTTCAATTATTTTTTGCAGTTCACTCCTAAAAAAGTGATGGATAACGTGGTTTCGGTCAGCTATAACAATGGTTCTATTGCGGCGATTAAAGCAGATGGATCCTTGTGGACATGGGGCAATAATTTAAGTGGACAGTTGGGAAATGGTACTCGGGAGGACTCTGACGTTCCTGTCTGCGTCTTGGAGGATGTTGCGGCTGTTAGCTGTGGTACTGGCCATATGGCCGCAATTAAAACAGATGGTTCCCTGTGGATGTGGGGAGCAAAATGCTATTTATGCGACGGAAATAATAATATAAAAGAGTATCAGACTGTTCCTGTTAAGGTTATGGACGGCGTTTCAGCTGTCAGCTGCGGAAGTTCTATTTCAACTGCCGTTAAAACAGATGGTTCCCTCTGGGTATGGGGATTTAACGCATACGGCCAGATGGCGAACGGCACAGCTGGATGGGATACATATACAACACCTCAAAAAATACTTGACGACGCGGTTTCAGTTTGTAATGGCCGCACCCATTCTGCCGCAATCAAGGCAGACGGTTCCTTGTGGATGTGGGGGGAAAATAGTTGCGGTCAACTGGGAAACGGATACACCGGAACAAATTATTCCTCGGATGGAAAGCCATATCAATTTAAGCCAACAAAAATTATGGATGGTGTAGCGTCCGTCACTTGTAGCAGTTTAGATACTGCAATCGTAAAGACGGACGGTTCCATCTGGTTTTGCGGTCGTTCTGACGGTATGGGAATTGAAAATGGGACAGACCCCTATGGTTTTTCAATGCAGACTGTCTCCGCTCAGCTTACAGGCGTGACCGCTAAATTATCATCTGCGGCTACCGTAGTTTCAAAAGTAGGCGGGTTCAATGATGTGTTGGAAACGGACTATTATGCCGCCCCGGTTTTGTGGGCTGTCGAAAACAGTGTGACCAGCGGCACCTCGGCTACGACATTTAGCCCGAACAATACCTGCACTACGGCCCAAATACTTACGTTCCTCTGGCGCGCTAAGGGTTCCCCCGAACCGACTGAAAAAACAAGTCCTTTCACGGATATAAAGGAAAGCGACTATTATTATAAGGCGGCGCTGTGGGCTTACGAACAAGGACTAATCAGCGGGACCGCCTTTGGCGGGGACGTTCCCTGCAACAGAGCCTCCACTATGACCTATATGTGGAAGTTGGCAGGTAGCCCTTCTACCTCACCCTCCGCGTTTACTGACGTTCCCAGCACAGCGGACTATGCCCAAGCTGTGGCATGGGCCGTGAAGGAGGAAATTACCGCAGGCACCAGCGCAACAACCTTCTCTCCGGGCACCACCTGCACTCGCGCACAGATTGTGACATTCCTGTACCGGGCATACGCATAAACTCTGTGAGGGAAATTTTGTAAAGAAACAAAACAAGGAAATGATATTATGAAGAAAATTTGGAGCCTGTGCATTGCGTTTTCCATAGCTTTTTCCCTTGCCGCTTGTGGCGGTAGGAGCGTTAATGATACAGAAGATATTAACAGCATAGGAACTGTTGCCCCTGTGGAGGCTCCCAATACTTCCGCTGAAGAAAACCAGCCTAATGAGGAACCCCAAATTGGTCGTGCGAGCGGTGATATAACCGTTTCCGCCCCCGCCGATGATGAACCAAGTAAAGAGATGAAAGAAGAAAGTGAGGCCCCCCAGCAGGACAGTTTCACCAGCGATATTTATTACGGCTGGGCGGGCAAAGTCGATGAAGGTGAAGAACTGGACGAGGCCACACAACAGGCGCTAATTGACCAAGCCTGTCAGGATCTCATTGCTCAAGGTAAACATATATACGATTACGGGTACAGCTACTTTGCCGATGATACAGGACGTGAGTTATCGCGTGAAGAATATGATGCTTGGATTGCTGCCGGGTATGTGAACGGTCAGGACTTGTATCTGGACAGCGAACATTTTGCAGGGCTATATTAAGGTCTGGAAAGTTAAAACAAGGCGGTCTGTTCAATCTGAACAGACCGCCTTGTTTACATTTAGTTTTAATGGTTTCTCTTTTTCTTCCAGCACGGCTTTTATCGTATCCATTTTTCGGCGTAACGTCTGATTTTCAAGGGTAAGCCGGTCAATATCATTTTGTGCGTTTATCAATTCCTCGCAACTGGCTGAACAAAGAGGTTCCCCATCTTCGTAGGGTGTAAGCCCAAATAAATAATCTATGCTGATAAAAAAAGCGTCATGTACTTTTAACGCCATGTCAGCAGATAATGCTGTTTCTCCTCGCTCTATGCGGCTAATGGTGTTTTTGGAAACACCCAGTTTTTCTGCAAACTGTTCCTGTGTAAGCCGCTCTCTTTCCCTTACAGCCCTAAAATGCTCTGTCGCTTTTTCCTCCCGTGCTTTAACCTGTCTCATTTGTTGTTCCTCCGTATTTCTGATTACTTCTCATTTTACTACCCATAAGTGTATATTGTCAAGAAAGCATAGTAATCATTGATGTGTAGCTTTTCTGGTATTGTCTGGTGTGGTTAACTCAAGAGAAAGGAGTAAACTGAACATATGTCGACGGGCATTCCATATACAGGCCATTTCAAACAGAAATGCGTACGGTTCTGTTACAGATGGTGAGCGTTCAGAAAAGGAGATGTAATGATGAAAGTATTCCGTGATCTGATTGGCGATGTTACTTATCCGGTGGTGGAGTACAGGCGAACGCCTATTTATGACCCTGTGACTGGAGAAAAGACGAGCAACCTTGAGAGTTGTTATACCATTCTATATGGATATGACAAGATTGACATTAAGGTTGCAGACGATGGACGAGCGGTTGCTACGGCTCAAGTTCAATCTGCGGCCGATACTGGAAATCCAATTCAAGTGTCATTCAATGACTTGGAAGTTACAATCCGCCCCAAGACCCAATGGGAAATTAAAGTCAGCGGTCGAGCCAGCAAAGCGGCAGTAGCCGGCAACAGCAAATAAAAAGCAGGGGCATGGACGATTATGTTCCATGCCCCTCCCCCAAAAGGAGGACGTAGTCATGGATAGTGTGAATTTTATTATCATATGCGTATCTTTCTCGCTCCTGTCCTCTCTTGCAGTCATTATCATATCTATCCCCCAGCGGCGCTTGAAGAGGTTTTTTGAGCAGATAAATTTCCAGGGCGAAGGTGATGAAAAAATCCCCCGTTGCATAGGGCGTGAACAGGTAAGTAAATATCTTGTGAAAATGCGCTTCAAGTCAACAATCCCGACAGACCGTTGGGAAAAGATACGTGGAGACTTGGAACTATTCTATAACAAGAAAATTTGTAAAATGGAGCAGTCCAGAAAGGACATTAGAATTATGGATATTTATTTTATTGAAGCCACCCTGCCTCCCTACATCGAGTGGCAGGATGAATTCATGGAAGATAGAGCGAGGTTTGCCATTGGCGAGGGCTACAACGGAAAAGTAGTGTGGGACGCTTCCAACCTGCCCCATGGCCTAATCGGCGGTGCCACAGGGAGTGGCAAGACGGGCCTCCTCCGTTGTATCATTCATCAGGCCATCAAGAAGCGTTGGAATGTGAGCGTGCTTGACTTCAAAGGCGGCGGGGACTTCACAGATGTAGAACAAGAAGCCGAGAAATACCGTGATTTAGAAGATGGTTACGGCCCGTTTATTATTAGTGACCCGGAGGAAAACCGCCAGTTGCTGTTAGCGTTGACAATCGAAGTCAAGGGACGCCTTGCTGCGTTCAAAGAGGCGGATGTCAGCAACATTGAGGAATACAATGCCCGAGGCCGGGAACAGTTTGTCCCCTGGCTGTTGGTAGTGGATGAGGCGGCGGAACTGTTGGATGTAAAGCCGAAAGACAAAGCGGAGAAAGAATTATACACCGAGATAGATCACTACCTCCGTACTCTGGCCCGCCTGTCCCGAGCGGCAGGGGTACATATCCTTATGGGCTTTATTCGCCCATCTGCTGACGTGCTTGACGGTCAAATCAAGAATAACCTTTTGTGGCGGGTGTGCGGTTACTTTTCAGATCCAGCGGCCTCCCGGATTGTGCTGGACAATGACCGGGCCACGGAGTTGCCGCCCGAAATCAAAGGCCGCTTTATTGTGAGAGATGAAGAAGTACAAGCGTATTATATGCCGATTCAAAAATCTGCCCCAGAAGAATAAGGAGCGCATAGGGCGTGTGGTGGAGCGAAGCGGAAACCATACGTCCTATGCGGCCCCTGCGAAGCAGGGGCCTATACTTGACTGAATAACATATTTGGCTACAAAGGAGTGGTGCCTACTGAATGGACTGTATGTACGCAAGAACGAAGTATATGAGTGTGACGTAGCAACCTTGAAGCAGTACCGGGAGGACTATTACCGGATAACGCTTCACAGGCAGATACGGCGAACAGGATATGAGGCGGTAGACGGGGAGCCAGAGCGGGGCCGAAAGAACACGGCAGGAAATGAACGAAAGCTGTCGGAAAGCCTGAGCCGGACAAGAGCGGCTATTTTTGAGCTGGCGCTATGTAATCCGTGGGAATGGTTTGTAACACTGACACTCAATCCAGAAGATCACGACCGAAAAGACTTGAAAACCTATAAGAAAAAGTTGTCTGCATTTTTGAAGAACTATAACAGACTACACCATACAACGATAAAATATTTGCTGATACCAGAACTTCACCACGATAAGATACATTGGCATATGCACGGGCTAATGATGGGCCTGCCAGAAGAACGCTTGAAAGCGTTCAGCGAAAAAGAAAAGTTGCCGATACAAATACTCATTGAGCTAAAAAAGGGAAATCAAATATATCGCTGGCCAGCTTATGAGAAGGCATTTGGCTACATCACAATATCGAAAATAAGAAGCGCCGAGGGCGTGTCAAAATATATCACAAAGTACATCACCAAAGATTTGAATGAAACAAGAATAGACCTGAACGACCATTTATATTATTGCTCACACGGCTTACAACGCGCAAAGAAGTTGTATCAAGGGCCGCTGACAAAGGAAATAGAGGAAGATTACAGCAACGAGTATGTGAAAATCAAGACGGTGCGGACATTGGAGGAAGCCCTCACATATTTCACAGACGCAGAAGAAAGCGTGAAGCTGACGGTTAGGGCCCCCCAATAAATCCCACGAGTGCCCCGCAGGGCACACCGCTGAAAAAGGAAAACCGAGAGGGGGTGACGAAATGGACAAGCCCACCCCATTGGGGGCAAAGGGGCAGACGATAGAAGAAAATGGGATAGAATATTTTGTATATAACAATGTTCGAATAAAAGTGACAGAACATTTCACAGATAATGGGAAGCAAATTAGTGAATTGATAACCGAACTGATACAACGAAAAATCAAAGAAAAAGTACGATAAATATAGTAAAATCGTCCGAAATATTGAAAATACCCCGCATTTATGGTATACTATCTTTATTAGAAAGTGTATTCCATAGGTGCGGGGGCTGTTTCTGAAAGGAGGATTTTTTGTGAAACAGCCCATATATAACACCGCTCTTTATCTCCGTTTGAGCCGTGATGATGAAAACGCCGGGGAAAGTAATTCCATCAGTACACAACGCATGATGTTGCGCCGCTACGCAGAACAAAACGGGCTTTTTGTAGTGGACGAATATATAGACGATGGGTACAGTGGGACGAACTTTGACCGCCCGGATTTTCAGCGTATGATAGACGATATAGAAGCGGGGCGCATAAATTGCGTAGTGACGAAAGACCTCTCCCGGCTGGGCCGCAACTACCTTTTGACCGGGCAATATATGGAACTGTTTTTCCCGGCTCATGGTGTACGCTATATCGCCATAGATAATGGAGTAGACAGCAATAACCAGCAGTCAAGCGAGTTTACCCCGTTCCTCAACGTCATAAACGAGTGGTACGCCCGTGATATTTCCCGCAAGGTGACAAAAGCCTTGCGGACACGTTTTGAAAACGGGGCGCATTATGGAGCCTATGCCCCATTAGGTTATCGGAAGGACCCGGAGCAAACCGGACATTTGCTGATAGACGAAGAAACCCGATGGATAGTGGAAAAGATTTTTTCATTGGCGGTACAGGGAGCGGGAGCGGCCAAGATAACCCACATACTGGCAAGCGAACAGATACCCACCCCCTCATGGCTGAACTTCCAGAGATACGGCACATTCGCCCATGTCTACGAGGGCCAGCCAGAGAGTAAGCGGTACGCATGGACGATAGCACAAGTCAAAAAGATATTGCAGGATGAAAATTACATTGGGAACAGCATACACAACAAGCAAACCAATGTATCTTTCAAGTGCAAGAAGAAAATCCGCAAACCAAAAGAAGAATGGTGGAGAGTGGAGGACACCCACGAGGCCATTATTTCAAAAGAGGATTTTGACAGGGTGCAAAAGCAGATCGCCAGCCGCCGCAGAAAGCAGAAAGACGGAACAACGCAGATTTTTGCCGGGCTTGTGAAATGTGCGGATTGTGGGTGGTCGCTGGCCTACGCAACAAACCAGCGGAAAAAGGCCCCGTACAGTTATTACCATTGTAGCAAGAACGGGCAGGGTCTTAGACAGTGTTCCATGCACTATATCCGTTATGATGTGCTTTATAACTTCGTCCTCTCCCGTCTGCAATACTGGATTAAAGCCGTACACCGTGATGAACAGGCTATTATACAGCGTCTTGCCAAGTCGAATATCACGGAACAGGCCAGCTCCAGCAAGCGGGCCGCGCAGGAAAAACGACGGGCGGAAAAGCGGCTCAATGAATTGGACAACCTCATGTCCAAGCTGTACGAGGATAGGGTAACCGGGAAAATTACGGAACGCAATTTCTCCATGCTGTCCGAGAAGTACCAGCGTGAACAGGAGGAACAGGAACAGAGCATTGCGGCATTGACCGCCCAGCTTGCCAGCGTCAGGGAGCAGGAGAACAGCATAGGGAAATGGATTGATTTAATCAGGCAGTTTTCCAGTCCGTCCGAACTGACAGCCGAACTATTAAACACACTGATTGAAAAAATCCTTGTCCATGAAGCGGTGAAAGAGGCAGACGGAAACAGGACACAGGAAATAGAGATTGTTTACCGCTTTGTCGGCAAAATTGATTGACTTCTTTAACTTTGTTACTCCGGATTGTCAGTCCCGGATTCCGATCTATTGATCTCCCTATCGGAAGCGCTTGAGACGCCCGTGAGCACGTTACTTGGAGAGACTGTGATTGAATCGGAGGTTGATGCCATAAATGCGATCTCCGAAAAGCTGGAGATCATCAATTTGCAGCTCGCACGGAGAAAGACGCTCAGAAGGAAACTCCTTCATCGGCTGCTGATCTCATTATGCGTGGTCACAGCGGCAGTTTCTGTGGTCTTGATCGTAGTAAATAGTCCTTATTTGGGTTGGGATTATAGTGCCCCGGAACTTGCCGTTGCAGGCACGGTTTTTCACGCGTTTGAATGGTTGTTTGTCAGGCTGGCCCCCATTGTCCTGATAGCGGCAATCGTTGGAATTTGTTTGACGCGAAAAAAGTATAAAATGGTCTTTCGGAAGGGCGGTTCCAAGGACTGCGCTGTATAAACGCCACCGGACAAATATGAGCACGGTAAATTGGGCAGGAGCCGCAGATTTCCGGTGGGGACAGTATGCGGCCGCTGATCTTGAAGGATATCGTCGCCGTACTGCGGCAGTTGAACGAGAAGGAATGAGATCGGTGACAGAGAAAACATTTTTGATTGACCATATCCCCGCCGTGCTCTATGGAGAACCGTCCCAAAATATATACTTATTTGTCCACGGTCAATGCGGATGCAAGGAGGAGGGTGGGGCTTTTGCCGAAATTGCCTGCCCCGCGGGGTATCAGGTGCTGGCAATCGATCTGCCGGAGCACGGTGCTCGCAAGGGCGGGAAAAGCCGCTTCAACCCATGGACGGTGGTGCCGGAGCTGCGGGCAGTGGAGGGGTACATGAAGTCCCGTTGGAGGAAAATCAGCCTCCGCGCCAACAGCATCAGCGCGCATTTCTCCATGCTTGCCTTTACAGGAGAGCATATTCACAAGGCGCTTTTCGTCTCACCCATTGTCAACATGGAGCGGCTGATTGCTGATATGATGGGCTGGGCAGGCATCACCGATCAGGAACTAAAAGAGCGGGGCGAAATCGTCACTCATTCTGGTCAGACTCTTTCGTGGCGCTATCTAACCTGGGAGCGGGAGCATCCCATACAAAACTGGTGCTGCCCCACGGCGATTCTCTATGCCGGGCGGGACGACATGACCGGCCGCCAAACCGTGGAGCGGTTCGCGTCCGCCCACAGTGCGGCGCTGACCGTCATGGAAAACGGCGAGCATTGGTTCCATACGCCTGAGCAGCTGTCTGTGCTGCGCAAGTGGGAAAAGTCAGAGTTGAAAGCGGCGGAAAGGATGGATCACGATGGCGTTTGATTTTAAAAAAGAGTACGGGGAATTTTATTTGCCGAAAAGTACCCCCCAATCGTGACGGTGCCGAAGGCCAATTACATTGCCGTGCGCGGACAGGGCGACCCCAATGAGGAGGGCGGTGCGTACAAAGCGGCGGTGGGTGTTGTCTACGCCGTTGCCTACGCCATTAAGATGAGCAAGATGGGCGACCGGCGCATCGAAGGTCATTTCGATTTCGTAGTGCCGCCGCTGGAGGGCTTCTGGTGGCAGGAGGGCGTGCGAGGCGTGGACAGTGCGCACAAGGATTCGTTTCAATGGATCTCGGTCATCCGCCTTCCGTACTTCGCGGCACGGGAGGACTTTGGCTGGGCGCTGGAAACCGCCTCGAAGAAGAAAACGCCGGACTGCTCCGCCGCCGAATTTCTGACCGTCGACGAGGGGCCCTGCGTACAGATGATGCACCTCGGGCCGTATGACGACGAGCCCGCCTCCGTAGCCCGGATGGACGCCTATCTCGCAGAAAACGGCTGCGAAAACGACCTTTCCGGCACCCGTCTGCACCATGAAATCTATCTGACCGACGCCTGTAAGGTCGCCCCGGAAAAGTGGAAAACGGTGATTCGGCATCCGATCCGGAAAGTTTGAGGAGGTATCCATGACTACGGATGAACTGCTGTTCTTTGACCCGCTGCCACAATTTTTGTCTGTCTACGAAGCGCTGAAGAACACCCTCGCAGCGCGTTACCCGGAGATGACCGTCAGGGTAACGAAAACGCAAATTTCCTTTCGGAGCAGATACGTGTTCACCATGGTTTCACTGCCCTGCGGGCGCAAAAAAGACTGGCCCGACAAATACCTGATGGTCTCCTTCGGGCTGGCGGTGCAAAAGGAATCACCACGCATCGCAGCGGCGGTGGAGGCATATCCCGGTCGATGGACGCACCACGTGATCATAGAGCGGGCGGAAGATCTGGATGCACAGCTGCTGGACTGGATCAACGAGGCGTATCAGTTTTCTATGGCCAAATAGACTTCAAGGAAACGCATTTGTTTGACAGAAGGGGCAAACCATGCGAATGCCGATGGCTGCCCGGTGTCGGATGAAGAGATCCGGGCGGCATCATCGCCCCCCTGCTGGCGGCGCGGCACCCAGCCAAAAGATTCGTAACGGCGGTCGGTTCAGGACTCTTCCAATCGAACGGCAGAACAGGACAAGGCCTTTGTCACTTCCCTGACGGCATTGCTGCACGATGTGAAATGTATGTCTGCAATAAGCGGATTGAGGCGCCGCATCCCCAGAGTAAAGTGAGTGGTAGTAGTGGATCCCCTTGGTACCGGCAACCACGAAGCCGGATTTCCCGTAAAAATGGATATTTCCGGTTATGGCAAGGGCCCCCGCTCCAAGACGTCCAGCCACCTCCATAGAGTGCCGGAGCAGGGCGGTGCCGTAGCCCTTGTGCTGCTCCGACGGGGCTATGCTGATGGGTCCAAACGTCATACTGGAGACTGTGCCGCCGCCATCCGTCCGGATCTCAGAGCGGGCATACATCACATGGCCGATGAGTTTGCCGTCCCGTTCCAGCACAAAATCCAGTTCCGGAACAAAGTCCGGCCTGCCCCGAAAGCTGTGCAGGACATAATGCTCCAGACACCCGGGTCAAATTTTCTGCTTCACGATAGTCTTCTGCGGTCTCTAACCGAATAATGCCGTCTTTTTTCATGGTACTCCTCCTAAAATTGTTGGCGTTCAATTTGGGGAGGTTTGGTTGAAATCGTCTGGCACAAACCTCCCGGTCAGCCGACAATCTCCAAGGTGTTGTTTTTCAAACAGCAGTCTCCTAAAATTTTAATGTTGATCCGGCCTTTGACCGTATCACAAAGATATTGTGGAGCACTCTCCGCTTAAATTCAAGGCGTCCGGCACTTTTGGGGCAAACAATTCCTGCATTTCAGATCTGAACTCAGGTCGTTTCGAGTCGGCACATCCTGCAGGATCCATCGTCCGGTTGTATTTTTGCTGAAAAAGAATATAATCAAAAATCATGAAAGATGCCCTGGAGCAGGTCCCAGTACTTCATTTAAAAAAGGGCGGCACAAAAACAGGGGGGGACAACAGACATGAATATCGTCATCATCAGCGGTCAAAATCACAAAGGCAGCACATACCTTGTGGCGCGGGAGCTTGCTGAAAAGGTGGGCGGAGAAATTACAGAATTCTTCTTGCCCCGGGATTTTGACGAACCCTGTATTGGCTGTTGGACCTGTTTTCGGACCGAACTGTCCCATTGCCCCCACTATGGGAAACTGCAAAAGCTTACAGATACAATGGATCGGGCGGACTTGATCATTCTGGCAAGCCCCGTCTACGTGTTTCACGCCACCGGCCAGATGATGTCCTTTCTCGACCACTACGGAACCCGCTGGATGGTACATCGGCCCGACGAGCGCATGTTTCATAAACAGGGCGTCTGCATCTCCACGGCGGCGGGCGGGGGTATGCGGAGCACCAATCAGGACATGTATCACAGCCTGATGTTCTGGGGTCTTCCAAAAATCTACCGGCTTGGATTCGCTGTTCGAGCCGCCGGGCCAAAGGAAATCCCGGAAAAAATACGTCAGAAGATTCACCGAAAAACAGATGCTCTGGCAAACAAGATCCGCAGGAACAATCCCCCCTCCGCGCCAAGCCTCAAGGCAAAATTCTGGTTTTATGCCGTCAGGTTTGCGCACATGCACTCCCTGAATATCGAACCGGATTACTCTTATTGGGAGGAGCGAGGATGGCATGGCAAAAACCGGCCGTGGAATACAGTCTCAGCAATTCGGGATTGAATTTTGAGGGACTGGATTCCGCTGCAAGAAAGAGTCCGCTTCACAGCGGCCTTTTCCTCCCTATTTTAGATTTTACCCCCATCATTCCCGTTTTCCAAAACCATTTTTCTATGGCCCCGGATTCAATCTCCTCGTCATCCTCCCTGGAAACCGTTGGTACACAAGCCTTCTTCTTTCACGGCAGACAGTATCGGGCGGGCAGGAATCCGTTTCCGCATGGCGCAACCCGCCTTGTGAGGCCGTCATGGCGGCGTCTTTGAGCCTGAAAATAGATAAAAAAGACTCTAAGGCACGAAAATGTGTCTTAGAGTCTTTCTAAATGGACTTGTTGAAACCGCTGAACGGGTCAACATTGCAGACCAAGTGACCGTTTTCAGGGGACGCCAACAAGAACTGCTTACTTCTGGAGCTTGGCGATCTCCTCGGCAAAGTTCTCCTGCTTCTTCTCGATGCCCTCGCCCTTCTCAAAGCGAACGGCAGTGAGGAACTTCACGCTGCCGCCGGCGGCCTTGGCGGCGGAGGCAATATAGGCCTCCACGCTCATGGAGCCGTCCTTGACAAAGGACTGCTGGAGCAGGCAGTTCTCCTCGTAGAACTTGCGCAGCTTGCCGGTGACAATGCCCTCGCGAACCTTCTCCGGCTTGGCAGCCATCTTGGGATCATTGGCCATCTGGACCATCATGATCTTCTTCTCCTCTTCCAAGGTGGCGTCATCCACCTGGGACTTATCCCAGAAGCGGGGGTTCAGGGCGGCGATCTGCATGGCCACATCCTTACCGATGACCTCCACCTTCTCGGCGGGCAGGTCGCTCTCCAGGTTCACCAGCACGCCGATCTTGCCGCCGGCGTGGACGTATGGCACGCTGATATTCTCAGCATAACGGGCAAAACGGCGGACCTTGATGTTCTCACCGATGACCAGGACCATCTCCTGCTGCTCCTCCTGGACGGTACGGCCGTTGCCGTAGGGAGCGGCCATCAAGGCGTCCAAGTCAGCGGGGGCGGACTTGGCCACCACGGCAGCCACACCGTGGACAAAGTCCACGAATTTCTCGTTCTTGCCCACGAAATCGGTCTCGGCGTTGACTTCGACCACCACACCCACGCCGTCGATCACGGCAGCGTAAGCGGCGCCCTCGGCGGCGATGCGGCCGCCCTTCTTGATGGAAGCGGCCAGGCCCTTCTCACGCAGGAACTCGACAGCCTTATCCATATCGCCCTCGGTGGCAACCAGAGCCTTCTTGCACTCCATCATGCCAACGCCGGTCTTCTCGCGCAGAGCCTGTACGTCTTTTGCGGTAATTGCAGCCATGGTATATACCTCCAAATAATTTAAATAAAAGGAGCGCCTGCCCGCGCACGGGCGGGCGCTCCGCATTTTCTCTTCTGTGATAAGAGACTTAGGCCTCAGCAGTGGGAGCATCCTGGCCCTGACGGCCCTCCTGGATGGCGTTGGCCATCACGCCGGAAATGAGCTTGATGGCGCGGATGGCGTCGTCGTTGCCGGGGATGACATAGTCAATCTCATCGGGATCGCAGTTGGTGTCCACGATGGCCACGATGGGGATGTTCAGCTTGCGGGCCTCATTGATGGCGTTGCGCTCCTTGCGGGGATCGACCACAAACATGGCGGAGGGGAGCTTGCGCATCTCGGTGACGCCGCCCAGGTACTTCTCCAACTTGGCGATCTCGCCCATGTGCTTCATGACTTCCTTCTTGGGAAGCATGTCGAAGGTGCCGTCCTCCTGCATCTTCTTGAGCTGATTGAGACGATCCACGCGGCCGCGCATGGTCTTGAAGTTGGTGAGCATGCCGCCCAGCCAGCGGGCGTTGACATAGTACATGCCGCAGCGCCCGGCCTCTTCCTTGATGGCCTCCTGAGCCTGCTTCTTGGTGCCCACGAACAGGAGCGTGCCGCCCTGAGCGGAAGTATCGCGGACGAAGTTATAGGCCTCTTCCAGCTTCTTCACGGTCTTCTGCAGGTCGATGATATAGATACCGTTGCGCTCGGTGTAGATATAAGCGGCCATTTTGGGGTTCCACCGACGGGTCTGGTGGCCAAAGTGAACGCCCGCCTCGAGAAGCTGCTTCATAGATACGACTGCCATAGTTTGTTTTCCTCCTTTTTTGTTGTGCCGCCACCCTGGTCATCTGGCCTGGTCTATCCCCTGTGGGGGACACAAGACCGCCATCCCTGGGGTGTGTGTTCTGGTCACATGCTCTGGTATTTTATCATGAAAGGGTTCATAATGCAAGGATTATTTCCCTTTTTCCGGAGAAAAATTCTACTCTTCTTCCTCCTGCTGGTTCTGGGCGGCCATGGCCTCGTCGAAGTGCCTGTTGATCTGTTCGGTAAAGGCCTGGGCCGCGTTGTAGCCCATCTTCTTGTGGCGGTTGTTCATAGCCGCCACCTCCACGATAACAGCCAGATTCCGGCCCGGCTTTACCGGGATGGTGACGGCGGGGACCTGGACGTCCAGGATCGTTGTGAAAAGCTCCTCCAGCCCCAGGCGGTCGTACATGGCCCCATCGCGCCACTGTTCCAGATTCACCACCAGGTCGATGTTGGCCTCGTCCTTGACGGCGGAAACGCCGAAGAGCTGCCGCACATCCACCACGCCGATGCCTCTGAGTTCCATATAATGCCGGATGAGCTCCGGGGCGCTGCCCACCAGCTGGTGGGCGGCCACCCGCTTGATCTCCACGGCATCGTCGGCAATGAGCCGGTGGCCGCGCTTGATAAGCTCAATGGCGGTCTCGCTCTTGCCCACGCCGGACTCGCCCAGAATGAGCACACCCTCGCCGTAGATCTCCACCAGTACGCCGTGGCGGGTGATACGGGGAGAAAGGTTGGTCCGCAGGCCGGAGATCAGCGCACCCATGAAGGCCGAGGTGGTCTCCTGGCTGCTCAACAGGGTGCGGTCGTATTTTTCCGCCATTTCCAGGCACTCGGGAAAGGGCTCCATTCCCCGGGTGAGGATCAGAGCGGGGATGTCCTGCGCCAGGAGCTGTTCAAAGCTCTTGCGGCGCTCCTCCGGAGACATTCCCTCTAAAAAGGTGGACTCCACTTTGCCCAGCACCTGAAGACGCATGGGGTCGAAATAATCGAAAAAACCGATGAGCTGAAGTCCCGGCCGGTTCACGTCCTCGGTGCGGATGAGGCACTTGTCGTACCCTTTCCCCTTCCGCAGGACATCCAGGCCGAACTCCTCCACCAGCGTGGACAGCTTAACGCTGTAAAGGCTCTCCATGACCTTCCCTCCTCTTTTGTCTTGTTCCCAGTATAGCACCGGGCAAAAGCGGGGGCAACTGTTTTTCCCATCCGGCGCAGAATGCCCGGGCGAGTGCCGCTTCAGCAGCACTACGTCCGGGCATCGATTTCAAACATTGGGGCAAACTGTCTCAGTGGCCGCAGGCACAGCTTCCGTGCTCATCTTCACAGGGCAGTTTACAGCTCTCCGGTACCGGCAGTCCCTGCTTCCGGTAGTAGTCGCCCAGTGCCGCCTTGATGGCCTCCTCGGCCAGCACGGAACAGTGCATCTTGTACCCGGGCAGGCCATCCAGCGCTTCGGCGACAGCGGCGTTGGTGAGGTTCAGCGCCTCTTCCACCCGCTTGCCCTTGATCAGCTCGGTAGCCATGGAAGAAGTGGCGATGGCCGAGCCGCAGCCGAAGGTCTTGAACTTTACGTCGGTGATGACGCCGTCGTCGATCTTCAGGTACATCTTCATGATGTCGCCGCACTTGGGGTTGCCCACCTGGCCCACCCCGTCGGCGTTTTCCAGAACGCCCACGTTCCTGGGATGCTCAAAATGGTCCATGACCTTTTCCGAATAAAGCATATTCACTCGCTCCTTTTCTCACTTTTCGTACCAGACGGGACGCTGCTGCACCTCATCCCAGACCGGCGACATGGCCCGCAGATAATTCACCACTTCGGGCACTTCCTTCAAAATATAATCCACGTCCTCATCGGTGGTCTCCCGGCCCAGGGAGAGCCGCAGGGAGCCGTGGGCCACCTCGTGGGGCAGGCCGATGGCCAGCAGCACGTGGGAGGGATCCAGCGAGGCCGAAGAGCAGGCCGAGCCGGAGGATCCCCGGATGCCGCGGCTGTCCAGATGGAGGAGCAGGGCCTCGCCCTCCACCCCCTCAAAGATAAGGGAGGCCGTACCGGGGAGTCGGTTCTCCCGATCTCCGGTCACCTTGGAATAGGGCAGCTTGGAAAGCTCGTCCAAAATCCGGTCCCGCAGGGCCGACAGCCGGCGGGATTCCGTCTTCATCTCTTCCACGGACTCCCGCAGCGCCGCCGCCATGCCCACGGCGCCCGCCACATTCTCAGTGCCGGAGCGCAGGCCCCTCTCCTGTCCGCCGCCCAGGATGAGCGGCGGAAGGCGGACGCCCTTGCGCATATAGAATCCTCCCACACCGCCGGGACCGTAGAACTTATGGGCCGAGAAGGACATCAGATCGCAGTTCCAGGCCTGCACATCCACCGGGATATGGCCCACCGCCTGCACCGCGTCCACATGGAAGAGCACCCCGTGCTCCCGGGCGATGGCCCCGATGGCCGCAATGGGTTCTATGGTGCCGATCTCGTTGTTGGCCGCCATAATGGAGATCAAAATCGTGTCGGGGCGGATGGCCGCGCGCACCTGCTCCGGATCCACCCGGCCCAGGGCATCCACTGGCAGGTACGTGACCTCAAAGCCCTGCTTTTCCAGATACTGCGCCGTGTGGAGAATGGCGTGGTGCTCGATGGCAGAGGTGATGATGTGCTTTCCCTTCTTCCCCCGCAGCTCGGCCACTCCCTTCAGCGCCCAATTGTCTCCCTCGGTGCCGCCGGAAGTAAAATAGATCTCTCCGGGCTGGGCGTTGAGGCAGGCCGCGATGAGGGCCCGGGCCTCGTCCAGATCGGTCTTGGCCTCCTGGCCGAAGGCATAGAGGCTGGAAGGGTTTCCAAAGCGCTGGGAAAAGAAGGGCTCCATAGCCTCCCGAGCCGCCGTGGAAAGAGGCGTAGTGGCCGCATGGTCAGCGTAAACGATCCTTGTCATATCAGAGAACTCCTTTCGGATTTTCGATTTTATATAATTCCTATATGTTTAATATGATTATAACAAAAAATCTCTGTTTGTCAAGGAAAAAATAAGCAGGGAGCGAAAAAATCGCTCCCTGCTCAGCCTCAGGGCTTCTGGGCGTTGAACTTGTTGTAGGCCTCGCTGACCTTGCTGGCCGGGGCGGGCTCCACCTGATACCAGCCGCGGCTCTTGGCCGCCTGGAACAGATCGGTCTGGGTCTGGTGACCCTGATCCAGGATCTTCAAAAATTCGTCCCGAAGCTGAACGTTGACGCATTCCGAGGCGAAGGCGTCATAGTTGCCGCTCATTTTTTTCTCGCTGAGGATCAGATCTGTGATACGCTCCTGGTCGTTCATGCAAGTCCCTCCTTTTACCGCAAATAGTTCAGCAGGCAGGTAAAATTCTGCCGGTGCTGGTCGGCGTATTGCTGAAAGCTGGCCTTGAGCTGGGCGTCCTCCGCCTCCTGTACCGCGGCCTGATACTTGCAGCAGAGCACTTTTTCAAAATTGAGCTGATCGCCGAGAGCGTCAAGTTCCTTCGCACTGAGATTAGCCATAGGTTTTCCCTCCTTTTCAAGATTCCCTCTTAGTCTCTCCAAAGATGCCGCCGCTATGCGGAAGTTCCGGACATCCCCGGGCAGAAAAGGAAAAAAGAAGGTACCAAGCCCGCTCTATCCGCTCCAGGCGGCACAGGCAGAACAGGGGCTCCAGTGGAAAGGGCGCGGCGGGGTCAAGGGGAAACGCCAGTTCAAAGCCCTCCTCCCCCCGGCGGAGCAGGGCCCGGGTCAGCCTCCGCCCTGCGGAAGCCGCCACGGGATCCCGCATGAGCCGGCCGGGGCAATCCACCCAGTTCCAGCCGGCCGGAGGCCGGTTTTCCCCGGCGGGTTCCGCCGGGAGGATCTCCGCCCCCACCGGCGGCCAGACGCCCCGACGCTCCAGCTGGGCGACAGGAAGCGCTCTCCGCAGCCGAAGCGCCCCGCCCTCCGGGATGAGCGTTCCCAGCAGGAAGCGCTTCCCTGCCCCGTGCAGCCACGCCTTGTAAAACCCACTGCCGTCGGAGGCCCGGATGGCCTGGCAGATGGCCTGATCTCCCTCCCGCCGTACCGTCACCGCGCCGCCGGGACTGTCAAAGCTCCACTCCATCCCATTCCACCCCCTCTGTGAAGTTTATGCGCCCACTCGGGCGGACATGTCTTGCCAAAGCCACAGAAGTCCTTTATAATAGGAAACACCGCACGGTCTTTCCGCCCTTGGAAACATTCGTTTTCAAGGGCCATCCCTTTCTTTTGACCTCACACTTGAAAAGGAGGATTCTCCATGGCCACAGACACCCACCGCAACGGGAGCTTCAGCTCCTCCTTCGGCTTCGTTTTGGCCTGCGTCGGCTCCGCCGTAGGCCTCGGAAACATCTGGCTGTTCCCCTACCGCCTGGGGCAGTATGGCGGCGGGGCCTTTCTTATCCCATATCTGCTGTTCGTTTTCCTCTTTGGGTGGGTGGGACTCTCCGCCGAGTTCGGCATCGGGCGTCTGGCCCGCACCGGGACCTTGGGCGCATACGCCTTCTGCTTCCGCAGCCGGGGCCGGGAAACCGTCGGTAAAGCTCTGGGCTGGATCCCCTTGATGGGCTCACTTGGTATCGCCATCGGCTATGCCATCATTGTGGGCTGGGTAGTCCGCTCCGCGGCCGGAGCCGTCACCGGGGCCCTGCTCACCGAGCCGGACTTCTTTGCCCAGGCCACCGGCAGCTTCGGCAGTCTCCCCTGGCACGTTCTGGTGGTGGCTCTGGTGTGTCTGATGCTCCTCACCGGCGCGGCGGGAAGCATTGAGAAGATCAGCAAGGTCATGATGCCCCTGTTCTTTTTGCTCTTCCTGGTAGTGGCGGTACGGGTGGCCTTTCTCCCCGGCGCCGGCGAGGGCTACCGCTTTCTGTTCGCCCCCGACTGGTCCGCCCTGCTCGATCCCTTCACCTGGGTGATGGCCATGGGACAGGCTTTCTTTTCCCTGTCCATCACCGGCTCCGGCATGATCGTCTACGGCGCATACCTGGACCGGAGCGCGGATATCCCCGGTGCGGCGCTCCGCACCGCCTTTTTCGATACCTGTGCGGCCCTGCTCTCCGCCCTGGCCATCATGCCCGCTGTGTTCTCCTTCGGGATCGACCCCTCCGCAGGGCCCTCCCTCCTGTTTATCACACTTCCCGGCATCTTCGCTCAGATGCCTCTGGGCCGGGTCTTTGCCGTTTTGTTCTTCGTCTCTGTCATTTTTGCCGGCCTGACCTCGCTGGTCAACATGGTGGAGGCCGTCTGCGAAAGCTGGCAGACCCGGTTCCGGCTCTCCCGCACCGCTGCGGTCCTCCTCTGCAGCGGCATCATTCTGACCGCCGGAGTCTTTTT
The DNA here is from genome assembly GCA_900169975.1 of Pseudoflavonifractor sp. Marseille-P3106. Taxonomy (GTDB): domain Bacteria; phylum Bacillota; class Clostridia; order Oscillospirales; family Oscillospiraceae; genus Vermiculatibacterium. Next base: position 239,246 of record LT827125.1, on the reverse strand, counting down.
GGAGGCAGAACCCCTGGTTGGGAGCTGGATGGACTTCATCACCATCGTGGTGGTCCCCATCGGGGCCATGCTGGGGGCGGTGGCCATCTACTATGTGCTGGGCTGGCCCACCATCCGGCGGGAGCTGGAACTGGGACGGCAAAAGCCCCTCTCCCAGTTCTTCGGCCCCTGCGCCAAATACCTGTATGTCCCCCTCACCGTGATCATCCTGATCCTGGGCTTTGTCTTTCACGGGATCGGCTGAGCCCCATTGAGACCGGCAGAACACCGAGATAAGTCTTTCGGTGCTCCGCCGGTCTCCACCGTTTCTATCCCCGCAAACCGGTTCTTTTTTCCTTCTGTTTTCGTATGATTTTATAGTTGTAAATCCAGTCGAATTGGGATAAACTATAGGCTAAGAAATTATGGGCATGACCCCTTCGAGGTGTATTTATGAACCTGCGCGTCGGCATTGACATCGGCTCCACCACTGTCAAGGTGGTAGTGCTGGATGAACACAATCAGCTCCTTTTCCGCTCCTATGAGCGGCACTACTCCAAAACCCGGGAGCGGGCCGCCGAGACCCTGCGGTCCATCAGCGGCCTGCTGGCGGGCAAGGACGTACATATGGTCATCACCGGTTCCGCCGGTCTGGGTGTGGCCAAAGCCAGCGGCATTGACTTTGTTCAGGAAGTCTACGCCACCGCCGCCGCCGTAAACACCTACATTCCGGGCACCGACGCCGTCATTGAGCTGGGCGGCGAGGACGCCAAGATCATCTTTTTCGGCGGGGCTCTGGAGGAGCGGATGAACGGCTCCTGCGCCGGCGGCACCGGGGCCTTTATCGACCAGATGGCCTCCCTTCTGAACGTCACCATCGATGAACTGGACGCGCTGTCTCTGAAGCATGAGAAGATCTATCCCATCGCCTCCCGCTGCGGCGTGTTCGCCAAGAGCGACATCCAGCCCATTTTGAACCAGGGCGGGCGGAAGGAAGATCTGGCCGCCTCCATCTTCCAGGCCGTGGTGGATCAGACGGTGGCCGGGCTCACTCAGGGCCGGGAGCTCAAGGGCAAAATCGTGTTCCTGGGCGGCCCCCTCCACTTCCTGCAGGGCCTGCGGGAGCGGTTTGTGGACACGCTGAAGCTGGACGAAGAGCACGCCGTGTTCCCCGCCGACGGCGACTGCTTTGCCGCCATGGGCGCCGCCCTGTGCGCTGAGGAGTATGCCCCCCGCCCCTTTGAGGAATGCCTCCGGCTGCTGGAGGAGAGCGTGGACGCTTCCGAGGCGCTGGACACCATGCCCCCGCTCTTTGCCGGCGAGGCTGAGTACGGCGCTTTCCTGGCCCGGCACAACGCCAACCATCCCCCCGAGGCCGATCTGGCCGCCTATACCGGGGATGCCTGGCTGGGCATCGACGCCGGCTCCACCACCACCAAGATGGTCCTCATCGACCCTCAGGGCGGGATCCTGTACAGCTACTACCACTCCAACCAGGGCAACCCTGTGGCCATCGTGCTGGAACAGCTCCGGGAGATCTACCGCCGCTGCGGAGACCGGGTGGTCGTCAAGGGAGCCGCCGTCACCGGCTATGGCGAGGAGCTCATCAAAAACGCCTTCCAGTGCGACCTGGGCCTGGTAGAGACCATGGCCCACTATAACGCCGCCAAGCACTTCAACCCCGACGTGGATTTTATCATCGACATCGGCGGACAGGATATGAAGTGCTTCAAGATCCGCAATGGCGCGGTGGACTCCATCATGCTCAACGAGGCCTGCTCCTCCGGCTGCGGTTCCTTCATCGAGACCTTCGCCAAGGCGCTGGGGTACGACATCGCGGAGTTTTCCAAGCTGGGCCTCTTCTCCCCGCACCCGGTGAATCTGGGCTCCCGCTGCACCGTGTTTATGAACTCCTCGGTGAAGCAGGCCCAGAAGGACGGGGCCAGTGTGGCCGACATCTCCGCCGGTCTCTCCATTTCCATTGTGAAAAACGCCGTCTACAAGGTCATACGAGCGGCCAACGCCGACGACCTGGGAAAGCACATCGTGGTCCAGGGGGGCACCTTCCTCAACGACGCCGTTCTCCGGGCCTTTGAGCAGGAGCTGGGCCGGGACGTGATCCGCCCCACCATCGCCGGGCTTATGGGGGCCTTTGGGGCCGCGCTGGCCGCCCGTGATCTCCGTTTGGCGCAGAGCGAGCTGCTGAGCGAAGAGGCTCTGCGCTCCTTCTCCCATACAGCCAAGCCTGCCACCTGCGGCCTTTGTACCAATCACTGCTCTCTCACCGTCAACCAGTTTGACGGCGGGCGGCGGTTCATCTCCGGCAACCGCTGCTCCCGGCCGCTCGGACGGGAAAAGGCCGAGCTCCCCGACCTGGGCCTCTACAAGTACCGGAAGCTCCGCGCCATGGAGGGCAAGGGCACAGGCACCGGCGTCCGGGGCCGGATCGGCATCCCCTTCGGGCTCAACATGTACGAAAACCTCCCCTTCTGGTACGAATTCTTCACCCGCCTCAACTTCGAGGTGGTCCTCTCCCCTGAATCCTCCCGGAAGCTCTATCTCAAGGGTCAGCACACCATCCCCTCCGACACGGTGTGCTATCCCGCCAAGCTGCTCCACGGCCATGTGGAGGCGCTGGTGGAAATGGGCGTGGAGGCCATCTGGTATCCCTGCATGTCCTATAACTACGACGAGGGCATCGGGGACAACCACTACAACTGCCCGGTGGTGGCCTACTATCCCGAGCTTCTGGCCGCCAATGTCCCGGCCCTGAAGCAGACTCGCTTCCTGGATCCCTATGTTGGGCTGTGGCGGCACCGTGATTTTGAAAAGCGGATCTCCATTCTCATGGAATCCGAGTTTTCCGTGCCCAGGCGGGAAACAGTGGCGGCGGCCCGGGCGGCCTATGACGCCTATGACGCCTACAAGCGGGATCTCTGGACCACTGGTCAGCAGTATGTGGCCTATGCCCGGGAGCACAAGCTCCCCATCCTGGTCCAGGCCGGACGGCCCTACCACATCGACCCGGAAATCAACCACGGCATCAACGACCTCATCACCGGCCAGGGCTTTGTCCTCATCACCGAGGACGCCGTCTCCCATCTGGAGGGCTACGAGCCCCGGAAGGTGCTCAACCAGTGGACCTTCCAGTCCCGGATGTACAACGCCGCCCGGTATGTCTGCACCCAGCCGGACATGCAGCTGGTGCAGCTGGTCTCCTTCGGCTGCGGCACCGACGCCATCACCGCCGACGAGATCCGCTCCATCCTGGAGCAGGGCGGCAAGCTCTACACCCAGCTCAAGATCGACGACATCAACAACCTGGGCGCCGTCAAGATCCGCATCCGCTCCCTCATGGCCGCCATGGACGCCCGGTCACTTTCTTCCGAGAAAGAAAGCGGCCGAGGAACGCCTTGATCGCGGCTGTATATCATACACGAAGCGTGCTTTGGGGCAGCGCAGGTGCATCCACCTCTTTCGCGCTCTACTGATTGCCGTCCCGCAGAAAGGACCTGGAACTTATGGCAGAACTGAAATATGACAAAACCGGACGTCTCCTCTTCACCAAGGAGATGAAAAAAGAATATACCCTCCTGATCCCGCAGATGCTCCCCGACCACTTCGCCATGCTGGTGAGCATTTTCCGGGGCGAGGGCTATCAGGTGGAGATGCTCGACAACACCGGCCGCCCCGTCATCGACGCCGGGCAGAAATATGTCCACAACGACGCCTGCTACCCCGCCATTCTGGTCATCGGCCAGCTCATCAACGCCATCCAGTCCGGGAAATACGATCCCCACAAAGTGGCGCTGGTCATCACGCAGACCGGCGGCGGCTGCCGGGCCTCCAATTACATCCATCTGCTGCGCAAGGCGCTGGAGAAGGCGGGGCTCTCCTTCGTGCCCGTCATCTCCGTGAACCTGTCCGGTCTGGAGTCCAACCCCGGTTTCAAGCTGAGCCTGAACCTGCTGCGCAAGGCCGTCTTTGCCATTATTTACGGCGACCTCATCATGAATGCGGCCCACCAGGTCCGCCCCTACGAGGTCACACCGGGGGCCGCCGACGCCGCAGTCAGCGCCTGCATGGATTTCCTCCTGAAGGACATGGACGCGGGCAAGGGCATGACCTTCAAGAGCATGCGGGCCAACTTTGACCGCATCATCGAAGCTTTCAAGGCCGTCCCCGTAACTGGGGAGCAGAAGGTGCTGGTGGGCGTGGTAGGCGAAATCTACGTCAAATACGCCCCCCTGGGCAACAACAACCTGTGTGACTTCCTCCTTGCCGAGGGGGCGGAGCCGGTGGTCCCCGGGCTCATTGATTTCATTCTCTTCAAAATCAACAACCGGGAAGTGGACGTGGGCATCTACGGCGGCAAGTGGGTCAAGGAGGTCTTCTGCCGCTGGCTTCAGAAGTATGTGATGAAGTACCAGCACGCCATGATCGACGCGTTGAAAAATTCCGGCCGCTTCCGGGCCCCGGGGGACTTCCACGATCTTCACAGCTATATCAGCGGCTACCTGGGCGACGGCAACAAGATGGGGGAGGGCTGGCTCCTCACCGCCGAGATGCTGGAGCTCATCAACACCGGCGTGCCCAACATCGTCTGCACCCAGCCCTTCGGATGCCTGCCCAACCACATCGTGGGCAAAGGGATGATCCGCAAGATCAAGGACGACTACCCCTGGTCCAACGTGGTGGCCATCGACTATGACCCCGGCGCCACCCGGATCAATCAGGAAAACCGCATTAAGCTCATGCTTGCCAACGCCCGGGCTCTGGCCAAGGAACAGCGTGCCCGCACCCTGGATCCAGAGGAAGGACCTTCGGGCGAACCCGTTTCTGCCCGGTAATTCCCTTGCAGCGCAGCAGATGAAAAGGAAAACACTTTTCGTTTTTTGAAATTTCTTTTTTCCCCTATGAAAGGGGATATCTTGAAAGGGAGAAGCACTCTACACCTATTCTCCCCGTAGCGAGGTGCTGTGGATGGACGAGAGAGAGAACCGATTTGGCACAATGCCCATCCGGAGCCTTATTCTGACCATGTCCTGGCCCATGATGCTCTCCATGCTCATCCAAGCGCTTTACAACATGGTGGACAGCTACTATGTCTCCCTATGCGATCCCAAGGGATTCCTGGCCCTCTCCCTGGCTTTTCCCGTGCAAACGCTGATGATCTCCGTCTGCGTGGGCACAGGTGTGGGTGTCAACGCCATGCTCTCCCGGCGGTTGGGTGAGGGGAAGAAGGATGCGGCCGCCGCAGTGGCCGCCAATGGCTTTTTTGTCTACTTTCTCACCGGACTGGTCTTCCTGGCGGCGGGGGTCCTTCTCGGGCCCCGCTTTGTGGGCTTTTTCAGCTCGGATGCCCAGGTGGTGGCCTATGGCGGGCAGTATCTCACGGTGGTACTGTGCGGTTCCATGGGGATGTGCATGCAGTTTGCCGGAGAGCGGGTCCTCCAGGCCAGCGGAAGACCGGTGGGGCCGATGGTGATTCAGGGGATCGGCGCTGTCATCAACCTGATCCTGGATCCTATTCTCATCTTCGGCCTCGGCCCCGCTCCGGCCCTTGGCGTGACCGGGGCCGCCATCGCCACGGTGTTTGGACAGCTGGTGGGGATGTGTGTCGGGTTTCTTCTGGTTCACCGCTGTCCGGTGGTTCAGATCTCTTTTCGCAGCTTCCGGCCCGACACCGGAGCCATCCGGGATATCTACCGGATTGGTTTTCCCGCCATGGCCATGCAGTCTCTGGGCACCTTCATGACCCTGGGGCTCAATAAGATCCTCAGCCTGCCCCGGGTGACCGCTGTGGCCGGGGACGCCCCTGTCTTTGTGCTGGGGGCCTACTTCAAGCTCCAGTCCTTTGTCTTTATGCCGGTAGCCGGGCTCAACAACGGCATGACGCCGGTGCTCGGCTACAATTATGGTGCCAGGCACCGGACCCGCATCGTGGACGGCGTCCACTTCGCCCTCAAAGTTTCCCTGGGAATCATGGCGGCAGGAACGCTCCTCTTTCAGCTCTTCCCCTCTCAGCTCCTGGCCATCTTCAGCACTCCGGCCGAGATGATCCCCACCGGCATCTTTGCCCTGCGGGTCATCAGTGCCACGTTTCTGTGCGCCGGGGCCTCCTTTATTCTCTCCGGCGCATTTCAGTCTCTGGGCGCCCCCAATCTGGCCCTGCTCCTGGGGCTCACCAGGCAGATCGTCATCGTTCTGCCGGTGTGCCTGATCCTGGCTCTGGTCGATCCTTCTCTCGTCTGGCTCTCCTTCCCCGCCGCAGAAATTTTTTCCTGCGCCCTTGCCGCTCTGCTCTATCGGAAAGTGCGCCGGGAGCGGGTGGATCCGCTGGAGCCGTGATCCAGACGATATTTCCCTCCTTTTTCGCCCATACTAAGGCTGAAAGGAGGGATTTTTCATGTCCCATTTTGATCCCTTTACCGAATTGCCCGAGGGCTTTGCCATGGCTCTGGCCCAGGACCCGGCGGCCTTGGATGCCTTTGGCCGCCTGTCGCCGGAGGAAAAGGCAGGGTATGTCTCCCGCTCCCACCAGGTGGGCAGTCGGTCGGAAATGCGGGCACTGGTCTCCGAGCTGGGCGCCCGGCGAACCTTTTAGCCCATCCCCGCGTAAAATAAGCTGATGGGGGGATGAAAATGGAAAAATGCGGGCGTTCCGGCAATGAAGGACTGCTGCTGCTGGCCTCTTTGATCTCCATTCAAATCTCCCATCAAGTCACAGCCGATCAGCTTGCTCTCCTGGCCGCCTTTTTCACCACTGTGGGGGACAGCCTGGCTCTCCTGGCCGTAGAGTCCGCGGAAGATCCCTCTGACGAGGGCGAGTGCCATAAAAATACCGCGCAGGCATAATAAGCCGACTGTTCGTCAAACCAGGCAGAGAGCGAATCCGGGAAAGCCATGATCCGAATACAGAGAAGAACGCCCGAGAGAGGTTCAAACCGCTCGGGCGTTCCTCTGTGTAAATGGTTGCTTTTTCCGCGTTTTTTGGTATACTTTCTCAATAAAATGGTACGCACAGTCGGGGTTTGACAAAGGAGGATATTATGTATTTTCCTGATCATATGACTTTCCAATACTTCTTCTTTGATACATATATAGGTTACTTTCTACAAGCACTGCCCATTGCATTGGTGACAAGTACAATATATGGTTTTGTTAGATTTAGGAAAGACAAAGAAACGCATAAGAGCAGAAAGCTATTCTCATGTATTTTTGCCTGCTATATCACAGGGCTTATCTGCTTGGTAATCGGATTAGACCTGATGAATACATTTTATTATAACCTGTTCTACTCTATGAATTCCGGTATCGAGATAGATTGGTTTGGTGGCGAGATTGACCTTGTGCCCGATTTCTTCAACAATATCAGCGGAGAAACAATCGGAAACTTTTTGATGTTTTTTCCATTTGGTTTTCTTGATCCGTTATCACAGGCAACCCCCACATGGAAGAAAACCGTCACTGCCGGACTTTTTGTAGTTGTAGTGATCGAAGTGCTTCAACCCATTTTCGGCAGAGCATTTGATATAAACGATATTATTCTAAACTCATTCGGTATTATTATTTCTACATCCATTTTCTTTGGTATAAAAAGAGCAGCCAAGAAATAAACAGCTTCCCGTTTGTCTGGCTGCTGAAAGCCCGCCTGGGGCGCAAGGACGCGCCCTCCTTCCTGCCGGGTGCGTCCCACGCCGGTGCATGAATACAAAAATCCCCCGTATGAACGCAGCCATACGGAGGATTTCCTGTTTTATGGGTTTTATGGGCGCTGCCCAGGCTTCCATGATCTTTTTTCTGTCAGGCCCGCTTGCCCCGCAGGTACTCGTCCATGGCCTGCGCCGCCTTTTTCCCCGCGCCCATGGCAAGGATGACGGTGGCCGCGCCGGTGACGGCGTCGCCGCCGGCGTAGACGCCCTCCCGGGTGGTGCGCATGGTGTCCTCATCCACCACAAGGCAGCCCTTCCGGTTGGTTTCCAGGCCTGGTGTGGTGGAGCGGATCAGTGGGTTGGGGCTGGTGCCCAGGGCCATGATGACCGTATCGACATTGAGGAAAAAGTTGGAGCCGGGGACCGCCTTGGGCGAACGGCGGCCGCTCTCATCGGGGGCCTGGAGCCGCATCCGCATGCACTCGATCTGGCAGGCCTGCCCCTTTTCATTGCCCAGGATCCGCACCGGGTTGGTCAGCAGGCGGAAGTCGATCTCTTCTTCCTTGGCGTGGTTGACCTCCTCCCGGCGGGCGGGCATCTCCTCCTCGTCCCGGCGGTAGAGGAGGTAGACCTTTTCCGCCCCCATGCGCTTGGCACAGCGGGCGGCGTCCATGGCCACGTTGCCGCCGCCCACTACCGCCACCGCCCGGCTGTGCCGGAGCGGGGTATCGTGGTCATTCCGGTAAGCCTTCATCAGGTTCACTCGGGTGAGATACTCGTTGGCAGAGTAGACCCCTGCCAGGTTCTCACCCTCAATGCCCATGAACATGGGAAGGCCCGCACCCGAGCCTATAAAGACGGCCTCATAGCCATTCTCGATCAGCTCATCAATGGTGATGGTACGCCCCACCACCACATCCAGGCGGAGGTCCACTCCCAGAGCCTTCAGTTTGTCCACCTCGCTCTGGACGATGGCCTTGGGCAGCCGGAACTCCGGGATCCCGTAGACCAGCACGCCGCCTGCGGTATGGAATGCCTCGAAGACCGTGACCGCATAGCCGCGCTTGGCCAGATCGCTGGCACAGGTGAGCCCGGCGGGTCCGGAACCCACCACCGCCACCTTGACGCCGTTTGGCTGGGGTTTTTCCGGAAGGGCATTGCCGTGTTTCAGATACCAGTCGGCCACAAAACGCTCCAACCGGCCGATGGCCACGGCCTCTCCCTTGATCCCCCGGACACAGCGCTCCTCGCACTGGTTCTCCTGGGGACAGACCCGGCCGGAGACGCAGGGCAGAGCGTTGGTATCGGAGATGATCTCATAGGCGGCCTTGAAGTCGCCCACGGCGACCTTGGCGATAAACTCGGGGATGCGCACATTCACCGGGCAGCCCGCCACACAGGGCTTGTTCTTGCAGCTCAGGCACCGCCTGGCCTCCTCGACCGCCTGGTCGGGCGTATAGCTCATGGTGACTTCCAGAAAGTTCTGATTGCGCACCAGCGGCTCCTGCTCTTCGGCGGGAACCTTGGTCAAGCTCATATTCGGCATCGTTGTCTCCTCCTCAATGGATCATGGACTTGCCCAGCTGATCCAGACGGCAGGCGTGGTGTTCCTTTTCCTCCGCCTCTCTCTCTCGGTAGACGGCGTTACGGTTCATCAACTCGTCAAAATCCACCTGGTGTCCGTCAAAATCAGGTCCGTCCACGCAGGCAAACCGCACCTTCCCGCCCACGGTGACCCGGCAGCAGCCGCACATACCGGTGCCGTCGATCATGAGAGGGTTGAGGCTGACAATGGTCTTTACACCGTAAGGCCGGGTGGTCTTGCAGACAAACTTCATCATGGGGATGGGGCCGATGGCAATGACGGCATCGTAGGCCACACCGCCATCGATCTGTTCCTGGAGCTTCTGCGTGACCAGCCCCTTCTCTCCGTATGTACCGTCGTCGGTCATCAGGTAAAAGTTGTCGCTCACCGCCCGGAACTCATCCTCCAGAATGACAATGTCCCGGGAGCGGAAGCCTGCGATGACATCCACCGTGATCCCGGCGGCGTGGAGGGCCTTGGCCTGGGGATAGGCGATGGCGCAGCCAACGCCGCCTCCGATCACGCACACCCGTTTGGCCCCCTCGGGGATCTCCGTGGGCACCCCCAGCGGCCCCACAAAATCCAGGATGGAGTCCCCCTCATTCAAATCGGACAGAAGCTGTGTAGACAGACCCACCTTCTGAAAAATGATGGTGACAGTCCCCTTCTCCCGGTCATAATCGGCAATGGTGAGCGGCACCCGCTCCCCGTATTCATCCAGCCGGAAAATAATAAATTGTCCGGCCCTGGCCTTTTTAGCAATCAGAGGCGCATCCACTTCCAGAAGGGTCACTGTGGGATTGAGCACCTGTTTCCGTACGATTTTTGCCATGCGCAAACGACCTCTTTCTTCCTCGTTTTTCGCCGAAATGCAATATAAAAACTCTATCAGCTTCTGCACGCAATGTCAAGATAAAGCGGCAGATTTCTCCCCTTGCGTGAGAACTCTGCCGCCTTTATTTTCTCATATTTTCCAACGCAGGAGCACGGTAAAGGTCTCCCCGTCCAGGCTGGCCGAGACTGTGCCCCCCATCTGTCCGGCCAGCGCCTTCACGATGGCCAGCCCCAGACCGGTGTTTCGTCCGGAGCGGGTCTGATCGGAGGTGAAGAAACGGTCAAACACGTGATCCAGCTCTCCCCGCTTCAGATCGGCTCCCCCGTTGGAAAAGCGGGTCTCCACGCCTCCCGGTACCTGCCGCGCGGAAATCGTGAGAGTCCCCGAGCCGTGTTCCAGCGCGTTTCGAATCAAGTTGGTGTACACCCGGGAGAGCGCTCCCCGGTCCCCCCACACCGCCGAAAGGTCGTCCGGCAGTTCCACCGTCACTTGGAAACATGCCTCCAGTTCATCGTAAAAAGCGGCCAGCAGCTCGCTGATCACCTCTCGCAGATCCACCCGTTCCCTCTGGATGGGGTACTCCCCCGCCTCCAGCCGGGACAGGTCGTAGAAGCTGGTGATGAGCCCCTGAAGTACCTTTGCCCGACTCTCCACGATCTCCAGATACTCCCGGCGTTGTTCCTCAGAAAGGGTCTCGGACTCCAGCAGCTGGAGATATCCCAAAATGGAGGTCAGCGGGGTGCGCAGATCGTGAGAGACGTTGGCGATCTGCTGACGCAGGATCTTTTCCCGGCGGCGAAAATCAGCCCGCGCCTCCTCTCCGGATTTTAAAAGGTCGTTGACCTCGGCCATCAGTTTCTCGGCGGCCCGATTGGGAGCAGCCAAACGGAGGGGGGCGCCGCCCCCCTCCTGCCGCCGCTGTTTCAGTTGTTCCGCTCCCAGCCTCAGATTCCGCTCCAGGGCATAGACCCGGATCAGGAGCAGGATGCACAGGAGGGTCAGGATAGCCGTCAGCAGCATGGAGCCGCCTCCTTTGATTATCGAATCTCCCTCCGCCGAAATACAGCCAGACCAATGGCACTGGTCACAACGACCCAGCCCAGTCCCAGGCCCCAGCAGGAAAGCCAGGTCAATCCGCCGGACAGATTCCAAAAGCGCAGGCCGCTCTGATCGGCGTAAAGCGCACGGAAGGGCGCCGCATAAAAGAGCGTGTCAAACAGCCGCAGGGCCAGGGAGGAATCCTCCCCGCAGCCCACCAGGGCCACCGGCGTGCCGAACACACAGATCAGATAGGTCAGCGCCATCGCGCCCGAGGCGCTGCGCAGCAGCATCAGCAAAAGAAATGAAAACGAAAGTGCCCCGATCCATAAGGGCAGCGTACAAGCCACATGGAACAGCACCTGTGTCAGCGGCAGTTCCAAAGTGCCCTCCGGCGTGCAGCAGAGCTGACACAGCAGCAGATACCATCCGACCGTTACAGCAGCCGCGGCCGTCCCCACCAAAATGGCCGCCGCCAACTTGCCCAGGTAGACCCTGGAGCGGGGAATCCCAAAGATGATCTCATTTTTCAGCGTCCCGTTCCGGTACTGGTCATCGACGGTGAGAGATGCAAAAACAGGAGCCACCAGCAGACCTATGGGGAGCATCATCAGCAGAAACAGATAGGCCAAGCCTCGCCCAACCTCTTCCCCGCTGAGCATGGGCAGAAAAACCAGACTCTCCAGCACCAGCAGCACAGCCATGCCGATAAAAAGGCTCTTTTTGCGGCAGAGCTTATAGCACTCAGCGCCGATATAGTTGAGCATCAGGAAATCTCTCTCTTTCGAAACACGATCAGCCCCAGCGCTGTGGAGCCCAGGAGCCAGGCCATCCCCACGATCCAGGCGTAAGCGATCAGCCCATTGGAGGGGCCGCCGCTCAGCAAACGGTCAAAGGGAGTGGTGAGCAGGCAGACCTGGATCGCCTCGATCACCGGGCGCAGGCGGGGGAGAAACGTGCTGAACAGCTCCAGGGTCCCGCCGCCCAGTACGCCTACCACCAGCACATACACGATGGAGGCGGCGGTGGACCCCTTCATCAGGAACAGGAGCATATGAAACAGGCCCATGCCGCCCAGCCACAGGGGAAATGCCACCAGCAGAGCCTGCCCCAGGGCGGTCATGGTCTCCCCGGTCGCCGCACCCAGGGGGAAGAGCAGCCGGGCCAGAAGCAGATAGAAGGCCAGGATCACGGCACAGAGCACAACCGAGACGATGGCCGCAGCGATTAGTTTGCCCAGATAGATCCGAGCTCGGGGCAGACCGTAAGCCACCTCATTTTTCAGGGTATTGTACTTATACTGATCGGAAAACACCATATCACAGGTGATCACAACCAGATACAGCCCCACGGAAAGAACCATGCAGAGGGCCCCCGCCATAAAATCGAAGCTGGCCCCCGGCCCGGCGTTTTGGCGGAGCAGCACCATGATCAAGGCGATGCCGCCCACAATGACGCCCAGAAAACCGGCCGGATAGACACGGTGAGTAACCTTGTAGAACTCGGCATTCATGTATTTAAGCATGGTGAACACCCCCGATCAAGCTCAGGAAGTAATCTTCCAGATTGGCTCCCCGATGCTCCATTCCAGACAGGGCGATCCCCTGCTCCACCAGGAGCCGGGTGACCTTCTGCGGCTCGGAGAGGCCCTCATAGAGCCGGATGGCTCCTCCGGGCAAAATCTCGAAGTCCCGAAGTCCCAGCTCCCGCTCCAGCATGGCGGCGGCGCGTGGCGCGTCGTCCACCCGAAGCTCCAGGCAGTCCCGGCACTTCTCCGCCAGCTGAACGGCAGTGAGCTGTTCCAACATGCGTCCCTTGTCGATAAAGCCGTAGCAGGTGGCCAGATTTTGCAGCTCCGAGAGGATGTGGCTGGAGATGAGGATGGTAGTCTGATACTGCCGGTTGAGCTCCAAAAGCAGGTTGCGGAATTCCACGATCCCCTCCGGGTCCAGTCCGTTGATGGGTTCGTCCAGCAGCAGCAGCTCCGGGCGGTTCATCAGCGCCAGGGCCAACCCCAGCCGCTGTTTCATGCCCAGGGAAAAAGTCTTGAACTTTTTCTTTCCCGTATCGGTCAGTCCCACCTGCTCCAACGCATCCTCCACCACCCGGGCACCGGCGATCCCCCGCTGGCGGCGGTAGTATTCCAGATTCTCCCGGGCGGTGAGATAGGGATAAAAGCTGGGGATCTCCACCATAGCCCCAGTGCGGGAGCGCGCCTTCTCCAGATCCCGCTCGCCGGTGGCTCCAAAAAGCTCCACCTCACCGGAGGTGGGCACCGTCTGAGACGCCACCATCCGGATAATCGTGGTCTTGCCCGCTCCGTTGCGGCCCACCAAGCCGTAGATCTCTCCCTTGGGAAGTGTGATATCCGCGTGGTCCACCGCCAGGGCTGCGCCGTAACGTTTGGTCAGCCCCCTGGTCACCAGGATATTTTCCGCCATTTCACATGACCTCTCTTCTTTGTGAGTATGCCCTGAGTATAGCAGAGAGTCAACAAGAGAACCTGAAGAGAAGGTGAAGAAAATCTTAATGTCCCTTTTCCTGCTCTTTTTTCGGTTTTGTGGTATCATAAGGGTGGGGAAGCACCCCGATTTCAAACCTGGGAGGAGGGATCGTATGTTCACCCGAGAGCCTGAGAACGAGCGGTGTCCGTTGTGCGGTTCCATCATGGTGGATGGGCGCTGCGAGGACAAGACCTGCGAATTTCACTGGCAGCCCCCCGAGCCGGAAGATCTCCTGGAGATCGAGTGCGGCGAAGAGTCCCGGCAGGACGCCGGCTGAGCATCCCCGAATAGAGGCGGCGGGCCCTGTGGCCCGCCGCCTCTATTCACGTCACGCCCACGGCTCGGCCATTTTAAAGCCGATGCCCCACACTGTCTTGATGTACTCCCGGTCGCTGGCCTTGGCCAGCTTAGCACGGAGATTGCTCACGTGGACGTTCACCGTATTGTCGTCCCCTATATACTCCTCGCCCCAGACACGCTCATAGATCTGTTCCCGGGTAAATACCTTTTTGGGATGCTCCATCAAGAGCGCCAGGATCTCAAACTCCCGGCCGGTCAGAACGACCTCTTGTTTCCCCGCCGTGACTGTCACGCTCTCCCGGTCCAGCATCAGATCTCCGCAGCAAAGGCTTCCCCCTGCTGACTGCCCGGAAAATTTCTTATAGCGGCGGAGCTGGGCCTCGATGCGGGCCAGCACCTCGGCGTTGTCGAAGGGCTTGGGTATGAAGTCGTCCGCCCCAAGCCGCAGCACATTCACCCGGTCCTCCAGTCCGGCCTTGGCGGAGAGGACCAAAATCGGCATCGTCTTGCCGCGGCGCAGCCGCTGGATCAGCTCCTCCCCGGACAGACCGGGAAGCATCAGATCCAGCAGGATGAGATCGTAGGCGTAGCTCTCCGCCAGCAGGGCCGCCTCGCTTCCGGAGAATGCCTGGCGGCAGTCGTATCCGGCGTCGGTGACGATGCGGCACAGCAGATTGTTGATGTCCGGGTCGTCCTCGACCACCAGAATATGAAAGCTCTCCATATTTCTCTCCCCTTACTTGGTCCGCAGACGCTTGGCCAGCGTTTCATCCGGCGGAGCCATCCTGGTCTGATACGTGGTGTAGACCACCATCCCCGGCTTCGCCCCCGCGGTTTTTTTCACATATTTGACCGGCGTAAAATCCACCGGCACCTTGCCTGCCTCCCGGCCCTGGGAAAACCACGCTGCCAGGCTGGCCGCCTGGGCCACACTCAACTCGTCCGGCTCGGCCCCGCCGGTCCAGAGGATAACGTGAGAGCCGTGGATCTTCTGGGTGTGGAACCACCAGTCCCACTTGGAGGCCAGCTTCATCGTGAGCTGGTCGTTCTGGCTGTTGTTCTTGCCCACGCTCACACGAAGCCCGCTGTCGGTGCGGAACTCCATGGGCTTTCCCGTCACCCGCTTTTCTCGCTTGGCCGCCTTTGTGGCCCTGCGCAGATAACCCGTATCGGTGAGTTCCTGCCGGATCTCCTGGAGGTCCCGCTCTCCCTCGGCCAGGGTAAGGTTTTCCAGCACACTCTCCAAATAGGCCAGATCGCTCTCCCCCCGCTCGATCTGCCGGGTGAGAGCACTCTCCGCGTTCTTGGCCTTGTTGTACTCCTTATAATATCGGGCGGCGTTCTGCTGAGGAGTGAGCAGCGGATCCACCATGATCTCCACCTCCCGGCACTCCGGGTCATAGTAGTCCTGAAGCCGGACGGTGGAGCGCCCCTTCTCCAGGGTATGGAGATTGGTAGTGAGGATATCGCCCAGTTGGCGCAGCCGCTCCCGATCTTTGGTGGCCTCCAGCTCCCGGCGCTGGTTTTCCAGCTTGCGCGCCGTGCGGTCCCGGGCGTTTTTCACCGCCCGGACCAGATCCTCTCCCCGCTGCCGGGTCCGCTCCTGCCGCTCCCGGGTCTCATAGAAGTCATCCAGCAGCGCGCCAAAGGAGGCGTACTCCCGCAGTTCGGTCTCCAGGCCGTACTGCAAAATAGGCAGGAAGGAGAAATCCGCCGGCTTTCCCTCCCTCAGGAGCATCACCGGCTTTCCGCCCTTCTTCCCCACCTCGTCCCAGAGCTTCTCCACGGCGGAAGCCAGATCACCGGTCTCTCCCCGGAAGCGCAGCTCCCGCTCCAGTAGAGGCGGCACCCCGAACCGGGGCTCCGGCATGCGGTAAAAGAGCCCGGGCAGCACCTGCCGGCCGGTGGTCAGATCTCCGTCCACCCGACGGATGCACTCCATGATCCGACCTTCTCCATCCAGCAGGATCAGATTGGCCCGGCGGCCCATGGCCTCCAGCACCAGAGAACGGCTCACCCGGTCCCCCAGCTCATCCAGCGCCTCCAGACGGAGGGTGACGATCCGCTCCATGTAGGGCTGCTCGATCTCCAGGATGCGGGCCCCGGTCAGGTGTTTGCGCAAGAGCATGCAGAACATGGGCGGCTTGTCCGGATTCTCTCGGTCCAGTGTGGTCAGGTGGAGCCTGGGATGGCTGGGATTGGCCGAGAGAAGCACCCGCACGTTTCCCGCCGGGCCGCGGACGGCCAGGACCACGTCCTGCCCGCCGGGCTGATAGATCTTGTCGATCTTCCCGCCCCCCACGGCGGCGCGGAGCTCGGCCACCGCGGCAGACAGACAAATTGCGTCCAGCGCCATGTTATTCCTCCATCATCCGGCCAAACAGCTCGTTGAGCCGGTCACAGCGTCCGTTCAGGTACAGCCAGCCGAAAAGGGCCTCCAGCGCGGTGGCCGCCTGGTACTCCTCCCGGCTGGCATTCTGGGGGATGGAGTGCGGGCTGGCGTTGCGGCCCCGGCGGAACACGTCTGTCTCCTCAGAGGTCAGAAGAGGGCGGATCTTCTCCACTGCCGCCGCCTGGGCCGGCGCCGCCACATAGCGCACGGCCGCCCGGTGCAGCCCCTTCGCGGTGGCCTTTCCATGCAGGCACAGCCAGGAACGCACCATCAGTTCAAATACCGCGTCCCCCAGGTGGGCCAGGCCCAAATTACTGATGCCGCCAATGGTCTCCTGCGTGGCATCCAGATGGAAATAATCAGTCATTAACGTTCCTGCTCTCTTCACAAACTCTGCTGCGCGAACAGCTTTTTGCGTCATTGTACCACAATCCGCGGATGGGAACAAGTCCAGCCGTCCGCTGCCTGCCGCAGTGAAAAAGCCCGCCGCCTGCAAATCAGCAGGCGGCGGGCTTTTTCACTGCGCAGATTCCTGTCCGCATTTCTTTCGGAAGTAGAGAATCAGTTGCTCCAGCACCTCATTGGCGCTCCTCAGATCCTCCAGTTCCACTGGGATCTCCTCCACCGCTTCATTCGCACGGCGAAAATCCAGCTCTCTTTTTTCCCGACAGATATACCGGCCCCGTTCCGTCAGATAGAGAAGGCATCTGGTGTCCTTCTTATCCCGGCGCACCAGTCCCTTTTCTTCCAGCCGATCTACCACACCGGAAGTCACGCCCTTACTCCGCATCAGGCGGCGGCACAGCTCTGCCTGGGACTGTCCCTCCTGAGTGAAGATTGCCAAAAGCGCACGTATCTCGCTGTCAAAGAGAGAAATTTTCCCATGCTGCTTGGGCCGCTTCTCATCCGCCTGTAAAAAACGTTCCATTTCGTAAAGATGCCCGATCAGTCGGACCAACTCGTCCGGGCTGGCCATTTCGGTTCCCCTTAGTAGTTCTTGGACAGCAGCTCAAAGTACGCCTGGGGATGCGCACAGATGGGGCACACGCTGGGGGCAGTCTTTCCAAAATGGATGTGGCCGCAGTTGCGGCACTTCCACATATACTCATCGCCGCGCTGGAACACCACACCCTCGTCCAGATTCTTCAGGAGGGTCAGGTAGCGCTCTTCATGCTCCTTCTCGATCTTGCCCACACCCTCGAAGAGGAAGGCCAGCTTGGTAAAGCCCTCTTCCTTGGCGGTCTCCGCCATCTCGCGATACATCTGGGTCCACTCTTCGTTCTCGCCGGCTGCGGCAGACTTCAGGTTCGCCGCAGTATCACCGATGCCGCCAAGTTCCTTGAACCACAGCTTGGCATGCTCCTTCTCATTGCCGGCAGTCTCTTCGAAAATAGCCGCGATCTGCTCGTAGCCGTCCTTCTTCGCCTTGCTGGCAAAATACGTATACTTATTGCGGGCCATGCTCTCGCCGGCAAATGCTTTCCACAGATTGGCTTCGGTCTTGCTCCCCTTGAGTTCCATAATGTTATTTCTCCTTTCTAAATAAAAACAGATTGTTTTGGTCTTTTGTAAGCACCTTCATCTTATCATGTAAAAATGAGAAAATCAATTCATTTTTCCTCTCCCGCCCGCGCACTCAGGGCACAGGCCGGAAAAGATGAGGTCGTGGTTCTCAATTTGAAATCCCGGCTCTTCCGCCGCGGCGGCCTGGTCAAGCCCCGGATCATAAGCCAGTTCCAGGTCGAACACGCCCCCGCAGCTCTTGCAGCGGAAATGGGTGTGTGGTACGACATTGGCGTCGTACCGCTCTACCGGAAAGGGCATGCGCACCAAGACCCCTTCCTCCGCCAGGAGATTCAGATTTCGATACACTGTCCCCAAACTAAGGTTTGGATTCTTCGGCTTGAGCCAGTGGTAGACCATCTCCGCAGTTGGGTGCTGGTCGGTACCGCAGACGGCATCAAAAATAAGTTCCCTCTGACGGGAATAGCGCTTGCCGGCCATAGCGATCTCCTTTTCAAAATTAAGAATTGTTACTGTTATTAAAATAGCATACCCTTTTTGAAAAATCAAGTGTTTTTTTCGTTTTTTTCCTCGGGTGAATTTTTGCTTCTGGTGCATACTATATCCGGATAGAGATTCCAAAGATTCTGTTATTCAGGAGGAGAAGAAATGAATCGGAATATTGGCTTGCTCACCCTGTCAATGGCACTGGTCCTGACTCTGGCGGGCTGTTCTGGGTCAAATGCCCCGGCGGTGACCCCCGCTCCTTCCGCACCGGTGGTGACGCCGCAGGCCAGCCCTGCCGTCACGGATGGAAAAAATGCTGCGGGGAACGCCATGCATGATGCCGGAGATGTGGCTCGCGGAGCTGTCGACGGTGTGGGCGACGTAGTCAATGGCGTAGGAAACGCCGCACGGGATGTGGGCAACGGAATCAAAAACGCCGTGCGGTAACACAAAAGGGACCGGACTGTTCAGATCCGGTCCCTTTTTCTGTATTTTCGTATCAGGACAACGCCTCGGAGAATAAGATGGGACAGAACACTGATGAAAGGAGGCCCCGCCCATGCTCTCCGCCTGGCTTGTTCTGATGTTTCAGACTCTTTTCTTTCCGCTTCGCCTTTCCGGCGGCACCGGTTCCTTTCCCAAAGCCCTAAAGCCGGAAAAGGAGCAGGAATACCTGGAACGCTATGCCTCGGGAGATATGGCAGCCCGGGATGCTCTGATCGAACACAACCTCAGGCTTGTGGCTCATATCGTCAAAAAATACTACACACAGTCAGGCGATCAGGACGATCTTATCTCCATTGGCACCATTGGACTCATCAAAGGAATCTCCACATTTAAACCGGATCGAAACGTGCGTCTTGCCACCTATGCATCCCGCTGCATTGAAAATGAAATTCTGATGTACTTTCGAAGCCAGCGAAAACTTCAGGGAGAGGTCTCCCTTTCGGACTCTCTCGATTCTGATGGAGAGGGAAACTCTCTGTCCCTCATGGACGTGATCCGGGTGGATGACAATATGCTGGAAGAGCTGTCGGCCCGGGATGCCGGAGTTCGGGTACGTCTCTGCGTGGAGCAGTGCCTGGATCCCCGGGAAAAGCAAGTCATTGCTCTGCGGTACGGCCTTACCGGAGCGGCTCCTCTCACCCAGCGGGAGATCGCCCAGCAGTGCGGCATCAGCCGCTCCTATGTATCGCGCATTGAAAAGAAAGCCCTTGAAAAACTGCGTACGGCCCTAGAAAGAGAACTTTGCTGACGATCCCCAAGCCGGGGGGGCTTTCGTCAAAAACGCCTTAACCCCCAAAGAGTTCTCCGCCTGCGAATTCCAGGGAGCCTCCACTTATTCCGCTTCCCGTATAGCCCCAGATCCGCAAGCCCTTCCGTCCTCCCTGCAGATCTGTGCTCAGAGAATCCCTTCGCCTTCTGCCGTGCCTTTCTCACTTCTTCTGCCATGCTCCCTTCCGGCGTCAGTCATACATCGCTCAGATCCACAAAACAAGCCCCCTGATGCAGGTTTGCTTTCCTGCATCAGGGGGCCGTTTGATTTGCTTTGAGCGCCAAAGTTCAGTGCTCCCGCAGATATTCCGTCACAAATTTCGACGCCACGGCTCCATCCGCCGCAGCCGTCACGATCTGGCGCAGAGGTTTGGTGCGCACATCTCCCGCGGCAAAGACCCCGGGTACGCTGGTTCTGGTGGTCTCGTCTGCAATCAGGTAGCCCTGATCGTCCAGCTCCACCTGATCCTGAACCAGGGCAGTGTTGGGATCACGCCCAATGGCCACGAACAGCCCGTCACAGGACATCGTAGAGTGTTCCCCCGTCACTCGATCGGTCAGAGCCAGTCCGGTCAGTTTCTCCCCATGCAGCAGTGCGTCGATCTGCGTGTTCCAGACAAATTCCAGATTTCCCGCCTGTTTCAGCGGCTCCAGATAGACCGGGTCAGCCCGCAGGGAGTCCCGGCGATGGATCAGATATACCTTTTTACAGAGTTTGGACAGCGTGAGGGCATCAGCCGCAGCGGAGTTCCCCCCTCCGGCCACCGCCACCACCTTGCCCTTGTAGTACATTCCATCGCAGGCGGCACAGTAGGCCACGCCCCGGCCCACCAGCTCCGCCTCGCCGGGCAGCCCCATTTTCCGGGGCGATGCCCCCATGGCCAGCACCACGGCCCGGGCCTCCACGGTCCCATCGGTGGTATGGATCACCTTGGGCTGACCACCCAGCTCCATCCCGGTGACCTCGGCAAATTCACTCACCGCACCGAAGCGCTCCGCCCCGGCCTGCATCTTCTCAGCCAGCTCAAAGCCATCCACACCGCTGTCAAAACCCGGGTAGTTGTCCACCTGGGAGGTGGTGGCCATCTGTCCTCCTGCGCTGAGCATCTCCAGCACCAGCACGGAGAGCCCGGCACGGACGCAGTAGAGCGCCGCCGAATATCCCGCCGGGCCTCCGCCCACAACGACCACATCATACCGTTTTTCCATCTTTTTCACCTCGTGCGGCCCGCTCCCCGGTGGGTGCGGCACCGATTTGTTTTTTGCGGGTCAAATCCCCGCGTCGGCCACCTGATCTGCGATCCACTCCTCCACCTGCGCCTGAGATGACGGAGCCACCAGCTTCTCTCCGTGCGCGCCCTGCTGATACAGATACAGCGCGGGGATGGTCGAGGCATCCAGCTCCCGTTCCAACTCGGGCTGCTCATCCACGTTGATCTTCCCGACCGCGATCTTTCCCTCCAGCTTGACGGCCAGGCGGTCCAGCGCGGGGGACAGGCGGCGGCAGTACACGCACCAGGGCGCCCAAAGCTCCACCAGGACGGGACCGTCGGCCTCCAATACTTTCTCTTTGAAGTTTTCCTGCGTAATGGTTTCGATCATATCAATTTCTCCTTTTTCGTCGTTTACAACTGCGTAATGACCCACCCGTCAAGAGCTTTTCCCCGCTGCCCGCTCTCCATACCGGCGGAAAGAATTTCGTTTTTATTTGAGGGCGCCGAACAGATCATTGAGCGCCTCACTCATGGTGGGATGGTTGAAAATACCGTCCCGCAGGGTGGCATAGGGCAGCTTGGCATCCATGCAGAGCTTGATGAGGTTGATCATCCCCTGGGATTCCGCGCAGAAGAAGTGCGCCCCCAGGATCAGCCCGGTCCTGGCATCCACAACGGCCTTCAAAAGACCGGTGGGCCGACGGAGCACGTGGGCTTTGGGGATGGCCCCCGCCGGAAGGCGAGCCACCTTGACCTCATACCTCCGCTCCAAAGCCTCCTGTTCGGACAGGCCCACCCGGGAGAGCGGAGGATCCAGGAACACGGTATAGGGCGCCTCGCCCCGATTCTGGGTAGTGCGCCGGCCGTCTCCCAGAAGCTGAGGCTTGATGATGCGGAAGTCGTCCGGAGAAATACACGTAAACTGCAGCCCGCCCGCCACATCTCCCATGGCCCAGATGTGCGGGGCGCTGGTCCGCAGGTGCTCATCCACCTTGACCGCTCCCCGATCCGTCAGCTCCACCCCCGCCGCCGGAAGGTTGAGCTCCTTCCCGTTGGGCCGCCGTCCGGCGGCCACCAAAATGGCATCGGCCTCCAGCTCCTCGGCACCGGCGGTCGTCCGGAGCGTCAGCACTGCACAGTCACCCTCATCCCGCACAGACTGGATGGCGGCGCCCATCCGCATCTGTACGCCCCGGGCCGTCAGGCTCTCCAGTACGGACCGGGCCACCTCGGCATCCTCTCGGGGAATGAACTGCTCCCAGTCCTGGATCACCGTGACCTGTGAACCGAAGTTGGCAAAGTGGGAGGAAAACTCCAGCCCGATGTAACCGCCGCCGATAATGGCCAGACGGCGGGGCAGCACCCGCCGGGCCATCAGGGCCTCGCTGGTGTAGGCGAACGCGCTCTCTTTCAAGCCCGCAATGGGGGGCAGGAAGGGCCTGGAGCCGGTATTGAGGAAAAAGCGGTCGGCAGTGAGTTCCTCGGAAGAGCCGTCCCCGTAAGTCACCCGGATCCGGTGCTCCCCCAGAAACGCAGCCGTTCCGGTAAGGACCGCAACTCCTGAGAAGGCCGCCTTGTCATAGTTTTTCTGGCGGGCATGGCCGTCAGGTGGTCCTTTCCCTCCACCGCCGCACGATAACGGCCGCCTTTTCTTCAAAACTGCCCCCCGCGGCATTGGAAAGCCGGGCGCTGTACTCCAGGGCCTTGGTGGGGATGCGGGCCGCGTTGATGCAGGTTCCGCCGTACATTCCTCCGTCCCGCTCGATCAAAGCCACGGACTGTCCCGTCTGGGCCAGTGCGCCCGCCAAAGTCTTTCCCCCCTTTCCAACCCCGATCACGACATTTTAAAAATTTTTCATCTTTTTCCCCTCCGATTCGAGCCAGGCCTTGACGTCCTTTGTATATTGTAATACCATAGCGAAGAATGGTCTGTTGAAATTTCGACAAAGAGTGTGAATGTTTATGGAACACTATCTCTCCCTCTATCAAAACAATCCGCTTTTCAAAGGGGTCCCGGCGGAGGAGCTTCTCCCCCTGCTGGAGTGCCTCAAAGCCAAAAAGCGCGTCTGCCCCAAAGGGAGTGTGATCTTTGCCAAGGGGGAGACCGCCCGTCACCTGGGGATCGTGCTCGCAGGGCGGGTCAACACAGTATACGACGACATTCTGGGCGGGCGCAGCATCATCGGCTCCATGAATCCCGGGCAGCTCTTCTGCGAGGCTTTCGCCTGCACCATCAACCGGTCTCTGCCGGTCAGCGTGGTGGCACAGGTGGAGAGCACCGTGCTGCTCATCGACATCGATCTCATCCTCCACTCCTGTGCCGCCACCTGCAAGCAGCACCAACAGCTCAATGAAAATTTGATTCATCTCCTTGCCGAAAAATACGTGAGCATCAACCAGAAGCTCATTCACCTCTCCGGGCGCACCACCCGCCGAAAGCTGCTGTCCTACCTCTCGGAACAGATGCGATTCTCCGGCGGCCGGCCCTTTTCCATTCCCTTCAATCAGCAGGAGTTGGCCGACTATCTCTTCATCGACCGCAGCGGCCTCTCCACAGAGTGGAACAAGCTGAAAAAAGAGGGGATCCTCCTGTCGGAAAACGGGCGATACCTCCTGCGGATCACACCCTGCGCAGGGTATGACTGCACCGACTGACCCTCTGGGCCCCAGCGCCTGGAAATACTTCTCAGCAGGCCGGCAGACACTTCGGTGTCTGCCGGCCTGCTGTTTTCCGCCACCTGCGGCGCATGGGTGTCGTCACATTCTTCTCCCGGCTCCATATGATGATTCAGAGGGCCTTTTGGCCCCAGCTCATTTGTTGGAAGGAGCCGCCGGTGACATGATTGTAGACCTGCAACACGTCAAACTGACATACCAAGCGCCGGACGGCGAGGTGGACGCCATCAGCGATATCAGTTTTGGCATCGAAGAAGGCGAGTTTGTCAGTCTGGTCGGGCCGTCGGGCTGCGGAAAATCGACCCTGCTCTCGACGATCGCCGGACTGGAGCCACCGTCCGCCGGAACCATATCCATTGACCACGAGGCCGTCACCGCTCCGTCGGCCAAGATCGGCTATATGCCGCAGAAAGATCAGCTGTTTCCCTGGCGCACGATCTGGGCAAACGTGACCCTGGGGCTGGAAATACAGCACCAGAACACCGGGGAGCGGCAGGCCCATGCACATGAACTGCTGGAGCGGTACGGACTGGCGGAATTCATTCAGAAAACGCCCGCCCAGCTCTCCGGGGGCATGCGGCAGCGGTGCGCCCTCATTCGCACCCTGGCCACCGACCCCAAGATCCTGCTGCTGGATGAGCCCTTCTCCGCGCTGGACTACCAGACCCGCCTGTCCGTCTCCGCCGATATCTACACAATCATCCGCCAGGAACACAAGACCGCTCTGCTGGTGACCCACGACATCTCCGAAAGCATCAGCCTGTCGGACCGGGTGGTCGTGCTGACCCACCGCCCGTCCCGGGTCAAGAACATCCATACGCTGGACGACTTAAAAGATGTCCCTCCCCTCCAGCGCCGGGACCATCCCGCCTTCCGAACACACTTCAATGAGATCTGGAAGGAGTTGGACGCCCATGCCTGATTTAACCCCCTCGCTGCAGCGGCAGGCTTACTTACGGCATCAAAAACGGGTGAAGGGCGCGGTCATCGGACTGCGCCTGGGGATCTTGTTTTTGCTGTTTGCCAGCTGGGAGCTGGCCGCCCGGCTGGGCGTCATCGACGCCTTTATTGTGAGCAGCCCTTCCCGGATGCTGTCCACCTTTTTGAACCTTTGGCGCTCGGGAGATCTGTTTTTGCACGTCGGAACGTCTGTAATGGAGACTGTGACCGGCTTTTTGCTGGGCACGTTTGTCGGCACCGTCATCGCCATCCTGCTCTGGTGGAGCGAATTTCTCTCCCGGGTGCTGGATCCCTATCTCGTAGTGCTGAACTCCCTGCCCAAGACGGCGCTGGGACCGGTCTTCATCGTCTGGATCGGCGCCGGGCCGGCCTCCATTATTGCCATGACACTGGCGATCTCGCTGATCGTTACGATCCTGGATATGCACAACGGTTTCCTCGCCACAGACCCGGAAAAGATCCGCCTGATGCGCACGCTGGGCGCCAGCCGCCGGCAGATCCTCTGCAAGCTGGTGCTGCCCGCAAACTTCACCACAATGATCAACGCCCTCAAGGTGAATGTGGGGCTGTCGTGGGTGGGGGTCATCATGGGAGAGTTTCTGGTGTCCAGGGCCGGTCTGGGCTACCTCATTGTATACGGCTCGCAGGTGTTCAAGATGGACCTTGTCATGACCACCGTGCTGATCCTGGCCGCGGCGGCGGCGCTGATGTACCAGTGTATCCTATGGCTTGAAAAAGCCATGAAAAAGTATATGGGAGTGACGGTATGAAAAAACGCATCGCATTGGTTCTGAGTCTGGTTCTGACGATAAGCCTGTTTACCGCCTGCGGCAGACGGGAAACCAGTACAAAAGTGAGGCTCAACGAGGTCACCCACTCGGTCTTTTACGCGCCGATGTACGCCGCGCTCAAGCTGGGCTTCTTCGAAGAGGAGGGGCTGGACGTGGAGCTCACCAACGGCGGCGGGGCCGACAAGGTGATGACCGCCGTCCTAGCAGGGCAGGCCGATGTGGGGCTGGCCGGACCGGAGGCCTGCATCTATGTGCTCAACGAAGGCCGGGAGGATCATCCGGTGGTCTTTGCCCAGCTGACCAAGCGGGACGGCTCCTTCCTGGTGGGACGGACGAATGGGCCCTTCCTCTGGGAAAACCTGAAGGGCAGCACCGTGATCGGCGGCCGCAAGGGCGGCGTGCCGGAGATGACGCTGGAATATGTCATGCGTCAGAACGGCGTCGTCCCCAGCCAGGACGCCGTGGTAGACACCTCGGTCCAGTTCAACATGATGGCGGGGGCCTTCACCGGAGGGAACGGAGACTACGTGGCACTGTTTGAACCCACTGCCACCGAGGTGGAACTGGAGGGCAAGGGCTATGTCCTCACCTCCATCGGGCAGGAGAGCGGAGAAATCCCCTACACCGCGTTTTTCGCCTCTCAGAGCTACATCGAGAACAATCCCAAGGTCATCCAGAGCTTCACCAACGCCGTGGCCAAGGGGCAGAAATGGGTGCAGGAGCACACCGCCAAGGAGATCGCCGAGGCAGTCGCCGACCAGTTCCCCGACACCAAGCTGGATGTGCTGACGTTGGTGGCTCAGCGCTATCAGGACATCGACGCCTGGAACGAGACGCCGGTGATGAAGCAGGAGGCCCTGGAGCGCCTGGAGACCGTCATGGAGACGGCGGGCGAGCTGGACCATCGTGTGGATTTTGCCCAGCTGGTCGACAATACTTACGCAGAAGAGGCCTGCAAGGACTGACGCACACCCCCGCACAGCGGGAAAAAGAGCAGCGGCGGGAGCATTTGCTCCTTCCGCTGCTCTTTTGCAAATGCACACGACCAGGGACAACCTGGGTTCATTTCATGGATTCCAGGATGGCGTCGGCCAGGGCGTCCAGCTCGGCGGCCTTGCCGTCGTTGAGGGCGGAGGCCAGGCTCAACCGCTCGTTGAGGACCGTCATGTTCTTCATTTCCTCATGGATGAACTTCTGCATCAGGTCCCCGGACTTGCAGGCCCAGGAGCCGTTCTCCACCAGAGCGAAGGTGCGGTTCTGGAGGTTCAGGCCCTTCATGTGCATGAGATAGTCATGCATCACGGGGTAAATGCCCAGATTGTAGGTGACGCTGGCCAGCACGATGTGGCTCAGGCGGAAGGACTCGGAGATGAGCTGGGAGACGTGGGTGTTGGAGACGTCGTAGACCCACACGTTGGTCATGCCCCGCTCACAGAGCTTGGCGGCCAGGGCCTGGGCGGCTGCCTCGGTGTTGCCGTACATGGAGGCGTAGGCGATCATCACGCCCTTCTCCTCAGGCTCATAGCGGCTCCACTTGTCGTACTTGTCGATGAAGTACATCAGGTCCTTGCGCCATACCGGCCCGTGGAGGGGACAGATGAACCTGATCTGATCCAGGATGCCCGCCGCCTTTTTCAGCAGGAGCTGGACGTGGGGGCCGTACTTGCCCACGATGTTGGTCAGGTAGCGCCGGGCATCGTCGATCCAGTCCCGGTCGAAGTTCACCTCGTCGGCGAAGAGCTTGCCGTCCAGGGCGCCGAAGGAGCCGAAGGCGTCGGCGGAGAAGAGCACGCCGTTGGTCACATCGAAAGTGACCATGGCTTCGGGCCAGTGGACCATGGGGGCCGCCACAAAAGTGACGGTGTGCCTGCCGAAGGTCTGGGTATCCCCCTCCTTCACCTCGATGCACTCGTGGCCGTCCACATGGAAGCCGAACTGGCGCATGAGCATAAAGGACTTTTCGGTGGAGATGACCTTCACGTCAGGGTAGCGGATCAGAATTTCCTCAATGGAGGCGCCGTGGTCAGGCTCCATGTGGTTGATGACCAGAAAATCCAGGGGCTTGCCCGCCAGCAGGTGCTCGATGTTTTCCAGAAGCTGGCGGCAGGCCGACCAGTCCACCGTGTCAAAGAGAACGCTCTTCTCGTCCAGCAGCAGATAGGCGTTATAGCTCACCCCCCGGGGGATGGGGTGGATGTTTTCAAAGAGGTGGAGCCGATGGTCGTTGGCGCCCACCCAGTAAAGGTCTTCGGTCACATTTCGTACACAATACATCGTGATTCCTCCTTTTTCGTGGGGCGCTCAGGCCTCGATAAACATGTCTTTGGACTCGGCGCACTCGGGACAGACCCAGTCCTCGGGGAGCTTTTCAAACAGGGTGCCCGGGGCGATCTCGGCGTCCTCGTCGCCCAGCTCGGGGATGTACTCATAGCCGCAGCCGCCGCAGACGTAGTGCTTGCCCAAAGGCTCAGGCTTGGGGGCGACAGGCCGCTTCATTTTCACCATGGGCGGTGCGGGCTGCTTGGCCCCGGTGTCCAGGGCGGCGGTGAGCAGGGGCAGGATCTCGTTGACGTCGCCCACGATGCCGTAGTCACAGTTTTTGAAGATGGGGGCGTTTCCGTTCTTGTTGATGGCCACGATGGTAGAGGCGTCCTTGATGCCCTTGAGGTGCTGGATAGCGCCCGAGATGCCGCAGGCGATGTACAGATTGCCGGTGAACTTCTGGCCGGACATGCCCACATAGCGGTTGAGCGGCACATACTTCAGCGTCTCGGCCACCGGGCGGGAGGATCCTACGGCAGCGCCTGCGGCCTTGGCCAG
This sequence comes from Pseudoflavonifractor sp. Marseille-P3106, assembly GCA_900169975.1. GTDB lineage: Bacteria > Bacillota > Clostridia > Oscillospirales > Oscillospiraceae > Vermiculatibacterium. Next base: position 211,212 of record LT827125.1, on the reverse strand, counting down.
ATCCTCGACGAGCTTCATGTTCTTCTTGTCGCCGATGCCCTTGCCCGCGGAGACCACCCGCTCGGCCTGAAGGATGGGAGTGTCCATGGGGATCCCCACGGTGAAGTCATAGCCGTCCTTCTTCAGGTGCTCCACCAGCTCCGCCACCTTCCCGGCGGCATCCCCTTCCTTGAAGATGTGCTTTTTCCGCACACCGGTGATGGGGGCGGGCTTCTTGGGCTGGCTGGAGGAGCCTCCCTCCCGCTTGGGCGGCTTGCCCATGATGTGAGAGGCGATGACCACCCGCTGGATCTCGTTGGTGCCCTCGTAAATGGTGGTGATCTTGGCGTCCCGGTACATCCGCTCCACGTCCATCCCCTTGAGGAAGCCGGTGCCGCCGAAGATCTGGAGGGCGTCGTTGGTGACCTCCAGGGCGATATCGGAGGAGTACATCTTGGCCATGGCGGATTCCATGCCATAAGGGACGTGGTGTTCCTTCATCTCGGCGGCGGAGTAGACCAGCATGCGGGCGCAGCGGAGCTTGGTGGCCATGTCGGCCAGTTTGAAGCTGATGGCCTGCTGGAAGCCGATGGGCTTGCCGAACTGCACCCGCTCCTTGGCGTAATCCACGGCGGCCTCATAAGCCCCCTGGGCGATGCCCAGCGCCTGGGAGGCAATGCCGATGCGGCCGCCGTCCAGCGTGGCCATGGCGATCTTGAAGCCGTCGCCCTCCTTGCCCAGCAGGTTTTCCGCGGGCACCTTCACGTCGTTGAAGATCAGCTCGGCGGTGGAGGAGGAGCGGATACCCATCTTGTCGTAGTGGTCGCCGAATTCGAAGCCCTTCCAGCCCTTCTCCACGATAAAGGCGGAGATGCCCCGGGTGCCGATATCGGGGGTGGTGACCGCAAAGACCACATAGGTGTCGGCTTTGGGGGCGTTGGTGATGAAGATCTTGCCCCCGTTGAGGATATAGTGGTCGCCCTTGAGGACGGCGGTGGTCTCGGTACCGCCGGCGTCGCTTCCGGCGTTAGGCTCGGTAAGGCCGAAGGCGCCGATCTTCTCCCCCTTGCAGAGGGGCACCAGATATTTCTTCTTCTGGGCCTCGGTACCATAGGCGGCGATGGGCCAGGTGCCCAGGCTGGTGTGGGCGGAGAGGATGACGCCGGTGCCGCCGTCCACCCGGGAGAGCTCCTCCACGGCAATGGCGTAACTGAGCACATCCAGTCCGGCTCCGCCGTACTCCTTGGGATAAGGCAGGCCCATCAGGCCCAGCTCCCCCATCTTTTTGACCGCCTCGTCCGGGAATTCATTGTTCTGATCCAGGGTGAAGGCCAGGGGCTTCACCTCCGCCTCCGCAAACTCCCGGACCTTCTTCCGCAGCTCCTCGTGGGCCTGTGTAGTTTGGAACAACATACCGGTGCCTCCTTCTCACTTTATACTTGATATTTTTTGTCCAGTTTCATTGTAAAAAATCAGTCCTGCTTCGGGCCGAATAACAGCCAGTGAACGGTGTGGGACTGCAGTTCCCGGTCCACGGTCTTCTGAATGTCGCAAAGCCGGTAGTGCACAGCACACCGGGGATTCTCCTGCGGGCGGGTACACTGGTAATCAGGCATCATGCAGGAGATCAGCCGGGTATCCTCCCCCACCGCTCCCATCAGGTCGTACAGAGAGACCTGCCGAAGATCGGCGGTCAGCCGGCAGCCTCCCCCCGTCCCCCTGGTGATTCGGATGAGTCCGGCACCCTCCAGCTTCTTCAGGATCTTATAAGCGAACTGATGGGGGACCGCCTCCTTCTGCGTGAGTGCCTTGGCGGTCAAAAGCTCGCCGTCGGACAGAGCGCGCAGGATCCGCAGCGCGTAGTCCGTCTCCCTGGTGATGAGCAAGCCGTTCACTCTCCCTTCCTGTTCTGGCCTTATCTTACCAATGTGGATAATTTTTGTCAAGTTACATCTGCTGTTTTTCAGTCAAATTTCTCATTTCCACAAAAAGGGGGCTCCTGTTTTGTGGAAATTGTGTGCTCTACTCCGCTCTCCTCCCGGAAAAACAGCCCCGGGCCTTGCAAAGAATCCTTTTTTCGGATATAATGTTTTGGAATTTGTATCAAAACCGGCGGGCTGCGGTCCGGCCCGGCAGAACGATAGGAAAGCGTGATTGGATTTGAAGTACGATTTTGCCAGTATCGAGCCCAAGTGGCAGAAGAAATGGCTGGAGGAAAAGACCTTCGCCGCCGTCACCGGCAGCCCCAAGCCCAAGTTCTACGGCCTGGTGGAGTTTCCCTACCCCTCCGGACAGGGGCTGCATGTGGGCCACGCCCGCCCCTATACCGCCATGGACGTAGTGGCCCGGAAAAAACGCATGGATGGCTGCAACGTCCTCTTCCCCATCGGCTATGACGCCTTTGGCCTTCCCACCGAGAACTACGCCATCAAAAACCACATTCACCCCGCCCAGGTGACCCACGACAACATCCGGAACTTCCGCTCCCAGCTCCAGATGCTGGGCTACTCCTTTGATTATGACCGGGAGGTCAACACCACTGACCCGGCCTACTACAAGTGGACCCAGTGGATCTTCCTCCAGCTCTATAAAAAGGGCCTGGCCTACAAAACCACAATGCCCGTGAACTGGTGCACCTCCTGCAAGTGCGTGCTGGCCAACGAGGAAGTGGTCGAGGGCGTGTGTGAGCGCTGCGGCTCCCCCGTCATCCGCAAGGAGAAGAGTCAGTGGATGCTCAAGATCACCGAGTACGCCCAGCGGCTCATCGACGATTTGGACGAGGTGGATTTCATCGACCGGGTCAAGGTCCAGCAGAAGAACTGGATCGGCCGCTCCACCGGCGCGGAGGTGGACTTCCGGACTACCGAGGGAGACACCCTCACCGTCTTTACCACCCGGCCCGACACCCTGTTCGGCGCCACTTATATGGTCATCTCCCCCGAGCACGCATGTGTGAAGAAGTGGGCGGACAAGCTCTCCAACCGGGCCGAGGTGGATGCCTATGTGGCCGAAGCCGCCCGGAAGAGCGATTTTGAGCGCACCGAGCTCACCGCCGACAAGGAAAAGACCGGCGTGGAGCTTCAGGGCGTCCGGGCCGTCAACCCCGTCACCGGCAAGGAGATCCCCATCTTTATCTCCGACTACGTCCTGGCCTCCTACGGCACCGGCGCCATCATGGCCGTCCCCGCCCACGACAGCCGGGACTGGTCCTTCGCCAAGAAGTTCGGCCTGCCCATCGTAGAGGTCGTCAAGGGCGGCAACGTCCAGGAGGAGGCCTTCACCCTCAAGGACGACACCGGCATCATGGTCAACTCCGGCTTCCTGGACGGCCTCACCGTCAAGGAGGCCATCCCCGCCATGACCAAATGGCTGGGCGAGCAAGGCATCGGCCACGAGAAGGTCAACTACAAGCTCCGGGACTGGGTGTTCTCCCGCCAGCGCTACTGGGGCGAGCCCATCCCAATGGTCTGGTGCGAGCACTGCGGCTGGGTGCCCCTCCCCGAGGATCAGCTCCCCCTGCTGCTGCCTGAGGTGGAGAGCTATGAACCCACCGACGACGGCGAGTCCCCCCTCAGCAAGATGACCGACTGGGTGAACACCACCTGCCCCCACTGCGGCGGCAAGGCCCGCCGGGAGACCGACACCATGCCCCAGTGGGCCGGCTCTTCCTGGTATTTCCTGCGGTATATGGATCCCGGCAACAGCGAGGCCCTCTGCTCCAAGGAGGCCCTGGACTACTGGTCCCCGGTGGACTGGTACAACGGCGGCATGGAGCACACCACGCTCCACCTGCTGTACAGCCGCTTCTGGCACAAGTTCCTCTACGACCTGGGCGTGGTACCCACCAAGGAGCCCTACGCCAAGCGCACCAGCCACGGCATGATCCTAGGGGAGGGCGGCGAAAAGATGTCCAAGTCCCGGGGCAACGTGGTCAACCCCAACGACGTGGTGGCCCTCTACGGCGCGGACACCATGCGCATGTATATCATGTTCATCGGAGACTTCGAGAAGGCCGCCGCGTGGAGCGACAACGCCGTCAAGGGCTGCAAGCGCTTCCTGGACCGGGTGTGGAACCTCTCCGAGCAGCTCACCGACAGCCCGGACTACTCCCCCGCCAATATCTCGGCCGTCCACAAGGCCATCAAAAAAGTCTCCGATGATATCGAGGCCATGAAGTTCAACACCGCCATTGCCGCTCTCATGGCCCTGGTCAACGACTTCTATGCCAACGGCTGCTCCAGGGGCGACTTCGGCGCGCTGCTGCTGATGCTCTCCCCCTTCGCCCCCCATATGGTGGAAGAGCTGTGGGAGAGCCTGGGCTTCGCCGCCGCCCGCGGCGGCATGGCCTGCCAGCAGAACTGGCCCGTCTACGACGAGAGCAAGACCGTATCCAGCGTCCTCACCATCGCCGTCCAGGTGGGCGGCAAACTCCGGGGCACCGTGGAAGTCCCCGTGGGCAGCGACCAGGATGCCATCGTCGCCGCGGCCAAAGCTGAGCCCAAGGTGGCCAAATTCCTCAACGGAATGGACGTGGTCAAGATCATCCACGTCCCCGGCAAACTGGTCAACTTTATCGTCAAACCCCAGGCGTAAACCGCTGTTTTTCTCCCCTGGGGGAAGAACAAACAGGCGCCATTTTCCGATTTGCGATGCAAAATCAAAATTCCAACTTGACAGATGGGCCTTTTTTTCATATAATACTACTGTTAAAGCCATAGCTCTATGTGGCCCTTTCGCGGCGGACAACCTGCCGCCGCTTCGGAGGGAGGGGAAGTCAATGTCGGAAATCCACGTAAAAGAGGGCGAGTCCCTGGACAATGCGCTGAAGCGTTTTAAGCGCAGCTGCGCCAAGTCCGGAGTCCTGGCCGAAGTGCGCAAGCGCGAGCACTACGAGAGCCCGAGCGTCAAGCGCCGCAAGAAGTCTGAGGCCGCCCGGAAAAACAAGAAAAAGTTCTTCTAAAAGCGTCAAAAGCCCCGTGTCCATCTGGACACGGGGCTTTTTTCTCATCATGATAGGCTAATTTTGATTTTCTCCCTGCGGTGCCTTTCGCTCCAGCAGCTCGGGCAGGAGATCCGCCGTGCTCTCATAGGGCAGAAAGGCGGTCTGGATGCCCAGGCGGCCCGCGATGTGGAGCTTTTTTCGGATGCTCCCGGCATCGTCAAACAGGACGAAGTGGCCTTTCTCCCCCGCCATGTAGGTAAAGTAGTGGGCGCACAGCTCATCGGAGAAAAAAACGCTGGGGCTGTGCTCCGCCCGCCGGCGGGACAGCTCCTCCGCCGTCAAAGGCGCCCCCGCGCCCCCCGGCGAGGGCAGCAAGAAGTCCTCCGCCGACCGCTCGACCCAGAGGGCCACCCGCCCGGGGCCAAACCGCCCCTGAGCCTCCTCCAGACGATTTTGAAGCGAGCCTCCCGAGAGGGCTGTCGGAATGAGGACCTTCGCCCCCGGTGCTGCCGCGCCATAGGTCTCGGTGACATAACAGGACAGCCCTCCCCCAGCAGCGGGATCGCCCGCCCCCGGAACCGGCAGACCACCCCGGTGAACTTCCGGGCCGCGCACTCCCGGAGCACCTCGTTGCAGAAGGGTTCGCTCTCCCCCGCGCCGTCGAAGCGATCGGCCTCCATGACCAACAGGCCGCCCCGGGGGGCCACCGGCGCGTTGGCCCGGAAGAGGTGAGGGCCACCCCCCACCCGATAGGCCAGATGGGCCAGGGTCAGACCCCACCCGCCCGCGGCGGCGGCCTGGCCCGGCGCGGCGGCCAGAATCATCGTTTGCGTCATTTGATTTCCCCCTTGTCCAAACGGCATAGAAAGTGCTATAATTTTTTATATGTATGGGCTCTGTGAAACAGAACGCCCCACGGTGATAAAAGAGGTGATCCTTTGGCCTTTCCCCTGGTCCCGGCCCACGTGGCGGGCAGTATTTTTGATTTGACCCCGGAGGCGCTCCGTTCTGCCGGGATCCGGCTGGTGCTGGCCGATCTGGACAACACTCTGGTATCCTACGAGGAACGCCTTCCCTCCCCCGCCCTGCGGAGGTGGAAGGAGGCTTTGGATGCGGCGGACATCCGGCTCTTTGTGGTTTCCAACAGCCGTAAGAGCCGCCGCTGCCCCGACTTCTGTGCCGCGCTGGACATCCCCTGCGTCCGCCACGCCGGAAAGCCGGGGATCTCCGGCTTTCGCCGTGCGCTGGAGGAGACCGGCATCCCTCCCGAGGCGGCCATCATGGTGGGAGACCAGATCTTTACCGATATCTGGGGGGCCAACCGGGCGGGGATCCGGGCAGTTTTGGTAAAACCCATCGCCATTGGGAAGAATCCTCTTCGGGCGGTGCGGTACGCGGCGGAGACCCCGTTCCGGCTGGCCGGAAAGCGCCGCCGCTGAGGTTTCCCCCGCAGAAAGAAGGGATCTTATCTTAAACGCGAAATTTGGTCCGGCGGGCAACGCCGACGCCTTTCCCTACAAGTCCTCGACAGATGCCCCCCGCTGGCTGGCGGCGCTGGGCCTGGACTGCTATGAATACCAGTGCGGCAAGGGGGTCAACGTGGGGGAATCCACCGCCCGGAAGCTGGGCGAGGCGGCTTTGGAGGCTGGGATCTCCCTCTCCCTTCACGCCCCATACTTCATCAATCTGGCCAACCCCGACCCGGACAGCCTGAAAAAGACCACGGGTTACATTCTCGCGTCCTGCCGGGCCGCCGACTGGATGGGGGCCCGCCGGGTGGTGATCCATACCGGGGCGCTGATGAAGCGCAGCCGCCGGGAGGCGCTGGACATCGCCAAAGTCTCCATGGCCGAGGTGCTGCGGATCTGGGAGGGCGAGGGCTATTCCCACATCGCCCTCTGCCCGGAGACCATGGGCAAGATCAATCAGCTGGGCGACCTCACCGAGGTTTTGGAGCTGTGCCAAACGGACGGGCGGCTCATCCCCTGCGTGGACTTCGGCCATCTCTACGCCCGCACTCTGGGCGCGCTCACCGGCCCGGCAGCCTGCGAGGCCATATTGGATGAGATGGAGGCTGCCCTGGGCCCGGAGCGGGCCGGGCAGTTCCACAGCCACTTCTCTCAAATCGAGTTCACCCCCAACGGGGGAGAAAAGTGCCACCGCACCTTTGCCGACAACGGAGGCTTCGGCCCCGATCCCGCCCCCCTCATGGCCGCCGTGGCCCGCCGGGGCTGGTCGCCCACCTTCATCTGTGAGAGCGCCGGGACCCAGGAGCAGGACGCGCTGACCATGAAGGCGTTGTACCGCGGGGCGTTATAGGAGCCGTACCAGCTCCAGACCCAAACGGAGTCCTTCCTGAAAGAACCGCCGACAGTCGGCCTCTCCCTTTTCTGCCCAAAAATCGGTTAGCTTCTCCACCATCGGCTCCCCGCTGTCGGCGCGCACTCGTTCCAACAGGATTTGTTCTAACCGTGTGTACTCCTGATCATTTGGAGTATCTGGAATGCGTTGCGGAAAAAGTGCCAAAAACAGTTCTTCCAGTTGATCCATTGTGCTCAATCTCCGCCCTTCATCTTTTAGACGAATATATCATCTAAAAGATGAATCGTTAAAGAGGCTCTTATGTTTGATCAAGAAAAGTTTTCCAGTCGAATCCGCGCCTTGCGAAAGGAACGCAGAGAGACGCAACAATCGCTGGCAGCCCTGCTGGGTGTAAGCGCCAACCAAATCAGTGAGATGGAGAAAGGGACAAAAACCACCTCTCTCCCCCGCCTCTGTCTCCTCTGTGACCACTTCGGCGTCTCCGCCGACTATCTGCCGGGCCGAACCGACCAGCCGTAAACAAAGAAAGGAAGTCATCACCATGAACCATCTCAAGCAAATCGCCGCCAAGCTGGCGGAATATCACATCGACGCCATGCTCGTCAACTCCGAGCCCGGCGAATTCTACGCCGTGGGGCTCCACGGCGAGGGCTTTGCCGTGGTCGCTCCCGACGCCGCCCGCTATATCACCGACTCCCGCTACATTGAAGCGGCCCGGGAGAGCGTTGCCGACGCCGAGGTGGTGATGGTGGATCACGCCCGGAATTATATCGCTCTCATCAACGAGTTCCTGGACGCCCAGGGCGTCAAAAAGCTGGGCATCGAGGACGGCTACATGTCCCTGTCCCAGTATAACAGCTTGAAAGCTGCCCTTCACGCGGAACTTGTCCCCGCCAACGGCCTCGTAGTAGGTCTGCGGGCGGCCAAGGACGAGGAAGAATTCTCCCGGATGGTGGAGGCCCAGCGCATCACCGACCGGGCCTTCACCGAGATCCTGAACTTCATCAAGCCCGGCGTCACTGAGTCCGAGATCGCCGCCAGGCTCACCTACGACATGCTCCGCTTCGGCGCACAGCGGATGAGCTTCGACCCCATCGTGGCTTCCGGCCCCAATGGCAGCCGCCCCCACGCCATCCCCGGCCCCCGGCAGGTGCAGAAGGGGGAGTTCATCACCATGGACTTCGGCTGCGTCTATCAGGGCTACTGCTCCGACATGACCCGCACCGTGGCTCTGGGCGAGATCAACGACGACAAGCGCAAGGTCTATGAGACCGTGCTGGCCGCCCAGCGGGCCGGCATCGCCGCCTCCAGGGCGGGCGTCCCCGGCACCGCCATCCACGCCGCCGCTGCCCAGGTCATTCAGGACGCGGGCTACGGCCCCTATTTCGGCCACGGCTACGGCCACAGCGTGGGCATCGAGATCCACGAAAGCCCAAACGCCAACACCCGGGACACCACGCCCATGCCCGTGGGCGCCATGGTCTCCGCTGAGCCGGGCATCTACCTCCCCGGTCAGTTCGGCGTGCGCATCGAGGACGTGGTCCGCATGGACGAGGGCGGCTGCACCGACATCACCCAATCTCCCAAGGAGCTCATCATTTTGTAAGGAGGCCCCGCCATGGTACTGGAAGTTATCCAAAAAGAGGTGCCTGCCCGGGGCATCGGCTATCTCATTCTCCGGGACTGTCCCGAGGAACGGCTGGGCGAGGCGCTGGGCAAGGGCATGGAAAAGCTCAAAAAGGCCGGGGCAAAGCAGGTTCTGGCTACCTCTCTCCCCGAGGGAGAACCCCTTCGCCCCGGCCCCGTGGGGGTGTGGCGGCTCACCCACGTCCATGACATGGTGACCATGTCCTGCCCCCTGGGCCCCGACCGGCCCCGCACCGAGGACCGGCTCACCCTCCGGCCGGTCAAAAAGCCGCAGGAGGAAAAGACCTATCTGGAGCTGGTCAACCGCGCCTTCCGGGATGTCCCCAATGCCCGGACCTTTGGGGCAGCCGACCTGAAGGTCCAAAACCACCGCTGCGGACTGGCTCTGCGGGGCGATCAAACGGTCGGCGTCTACGAGCTGGATCTCACGGAGAAAACCCCCCATCTGGCCACCCTGGCCATTGATCCCGACCTGTGGCGGCAGGGGCTGGGCCGCGCCCTGCTCCTCACCGTGCTGGACGGCCTCCCCAAGGTCCCGTCCTGCGATCTGGTGGTCTCTACCGCCAATCCCTCCGCCGTCAAACTCTACGAGAGTGTCGGTTTTGTTCAGACCGGTGTGCTCTCCAGCTGGTTCGAGGTGGTTTGATGGGCTTCCCCCGTGATTTTCTGGCCCCCATCCCTCCCGCTCCGGCGGAGAACCTGTCTCTTTTAACCATCTGACGCCCCATCCCTCCCGCTCCGGCGGAGAACTGGGACCGGGTCCCGCCCCCAGCGGAGAACGGGGATCCCCTGGTCGACCCCACCACCCTCTCCCTCCGCATCACCTACGGCGCGGCCTACCTCTGTCAGGGCCTGCCCGGGGCGCTGGGGCAATGTCTGGTGCGCCGGGGGCTGGCCCTCCGTCTGGCCCAGGCGGCCGAAAAACTCCCCGAGGGCTGGTCTCTTCTCATATTTGACGGTCTGCGCACCATGCGGCTCCAGCAGGCCCTCTACGATCAGTTCCGGGAAGTCGTGATCCGGGAGCGCCTCCAGGCCAGCCCGGCGGAGATCGAAATGGTGCTGGACACCTTCGTGGCCAAGCCCGTGAAGCGCCGGAACCGGCCCGCCCCCCACACCACCGGCGGGGCGGTGGATCTGACCCTGTCCAAAAACGGAACTGCACTGGATATGGGCACCGGCTTCGACGATCTGACCGCCATGGCCCACACCGACTGGCTGGAACGCTCCTGCCCGCCCGGTCAGGAGGATTGCCGGGATGCCCGGCGGATTTTGTACAACCTGATGACCTCCGTGGGGCTGGCGAACTATCCCTGCGAGTGGTGGCACTACGCCTACGGAGAGCGCCAATGGGCCGTGCGGACGGGGAAATCCCCCTTCTACGGCTACTGCAAGGAGTGCGACGAATGACTTTTACCGCATTCGGGGACTCCAACACCCGCTACTGGCTGGGGGACGCGGGTGATCCCGGCCCGCTCTCCCAGGCCTGGCCCGCCCGGCTGGAGGCCCTGCTCCAACAGGAGGGCAGAGACGCCTCAGTTCGAAACGAGGGCTGGCCCGGCGGCGGGACTGCCTTTGCCCGCCGGGAATTTCGCCGCCTCACGGAGGGTTCGGATGGGGCCATCCTGGCTTTCGGCACCAATGACATCAAGCTGCCCGAGTCCTCGCTGGCGGACTATCTGGCCCACATGGAGGCCATCCTTCTGGAAAACGGAGGGCGGCCTCTGCTGGTACTCTCCATTCTGTGGTTTGAATACGGCTACGGCTTCCCGGGCTCCCAGGCCCGCCTGCCGGAGTGGAACGGCGCCCTGGCGGCCCTGTGCCGCCGGCATGGCGTCCCCTTCCGGGACACCACGCCCCGGTTTCAGGGGCAGACCCAGTGGTACAACGACCACCCGCCCCATCACCTGAACGCCGCCGGACAGGCCGTTCTGGCGGAAGAGGTATTGACGGGGCTGCGTGAATTTCATTTGGTGTGAGGCGTTTTATGAATCAGCTGTTATTTTTGGATGGCTGCGTCCGGGGCGAACAGTCCCGGACACTGGCCCTGGCCCGGCACTTTTTAGCGCGGTGGCAGGCACAAAATCCCGACTGGTCGGTGGAACAGGTGGATCTGGCGGCGCTGGAGCTGCGCCCCTTCTCCGGGGCCGAGGTGGCGCGTCGGGGCGAGCAGGAGCGCTCCGGCGCTCTGGACGGCCCCGACTTTGCTCTGGCCCGGCAGTTTGCCGCCGCCGACCGCATCGTGCTGGCCGCCCCCTTCTGGGAGCTTTCTTTCCCCGCCGTGGTCAAGCTCTATCTGGAGCACATCTCGGCGGTAAACGTCACCTTCCGCTACGCTGAGGACGGAAGGTGCGTGGGACTGTGCCGGGCGGACCGGCTCCTCTATATCACCACCCGGGGCGGCTCTTACGACGGCTCCGAGGATGAGTGCGGCTGGCGGCAGATCCGCGGGCTGTGCGGCATGTTCGGGATCCAAGAGCCGCTGCTGCTCTGCGCCGAGGGGCTGGACGATGTCCGAAACGACGCGGAGGCTCTGCTGGCGCAGGCCCGGGCGGAGGCCGACGGGCTGGCTGAATTTTTCTAATGGTGTTTCCCGGCGGTCCTCTCACAGGGCCGCCGGGAGAAATCCCCCCTGGCGCAGCACTGCACGAACTGCGTCAGGGGGTGTTTTCTTTGTAAGTTTTCCGATTCCGGAAAGAATTTTTTGGAAAAACTGTTTCCCTCACTATGTGTCTGGATGAAGTGTACGTTTTTGCCAAAAATTGTTGTAATTTATGGCGGATTGTGTTACATTTGTACTAAATTCTGGTGAGCCCTTCAGGTGAAAGCGATTTTTCTCACCCGCGGCGGCATACAGGCAGGGCTCGAATCAAACAGGAAATCCAAAGCGGGAATGATCGAGAGCCGATCACTTATGGGAGGGACGTACCCATGCCGGTTAAAACAACGATTCTGATTGCGGAAGATACAACCGTCAACCGCAAGGTGCTGGTAAAGCTGCTCTCCGCAGAATATGCTCTGGTTGAGGCGGAAAATGGGCAGGAGGCGCTGGATCTCTTGCGCAAGTATGGAAACTCCATTTCCGCAGTTATTCTGGATCTGATCATGCCGGTACTGGACGGCTTCGGCTTTCTGAAAGCCATCCAGAAAATGGACGCCTATAAGAACCTTCCCCTCATCGTCGCAGCAGACAACATGGGCGACCAGTCCGCGGTGGAAGCGCTGAAGCTGGGCGCGTGGGACTTTATCACAAAGCCGTACAACGGCGACATTATTCGGTTCCGGCTGAAAAATGCCATTGAGCGCAGCCAGTTCTCCGCATTCAATCAGTTGAAATTTCTGGCTGAATACGACACGCTGACCGGGATCTACAATAAGACAAAGTTTTTCCAGATGACCCGCAAAATGCTGGATGCAAATCCCGGGACCCTCTTTGCTTTTCTGCGCCTGAACATTGACCAGTTTCAACTGATCAACTCCTTCTTCGGCAGCGAGGAAGGCGACAAACTGCTGTGTTTTTTGGCGGACAGTTTCAGAGCCGCATATTCCAGCGACACTTATACTTACGGGCGGATGGAAGCAGATGTTTTCGCCGCCTGCTTTGCTTACTCCACAAAGGACGCTGTCCTGCTCCACCTGGAGCACGCAAAAGAGCGCATCAAATCCTACAACCGCAGCTTTAATATCGTTCCGGTCTTTGGCGTCTATTTTTTGGATGACCTCTCCCTGGGGGTCAACGAGATGCTGGATCGGGCGGAGCTGGCGGCAAAAACCTGCAAGGGGCAATATCTCAGCACCACCGCGATCTATCAGCCTCAACTCCGACAGCGGCTGGAGGAGGAGCAGGAGATCGTCAACGAAATGTCAGACGCGTTGGAACAAAAGCAGTTTTGCATCTATCTGCAGCCAAAATATGCGCTTTTCACAAACCGGCCCGCGGGCGGGGAAGCGCTGGTACGGTGGCACCACCCCCAAAAGGGCATGATCTCTCCCGACGAATTCATTCCTATTTTCGAGAGGAACGGATTTATTTCCAAACTGGATTACTTTGTGTGGGAGTCGGTCTGTTTTCTGCTTCATCAATGGCTCCAGCACGGCATGTCGCCCTCTCCCATCTCTGTAAACGTGTCCAGAGTCAATCTGTATGACCCGAATCTGCTGGACATCATCACCGATCTTATCCAAAAATACGCGGTCCCTCCCCACCTCCTCCAGCTGGAAATGACCGAGAGCGCCTATATGGGCAACCCGCAGACGATGGAGCAGGTGGTAAACCAGCTGCATAAAGCCGGCTTCACTGTTTTAATGGACGACTTTGGAAGCGGATATTCGTCTCTCAGTGTCCTGAAAAACGTAGATGTTGATGCGCTCAAGATCGATATACGTTTTTTTGAAAAGACCCGTGTATCCGGACGCGGAGAGAATATTATCGCCTCCATCGTCCGCATGGCCAAATGGCTGAATCTCCCGGTGATTGCAGAGGGCGTGGAGACCCAGGAGCAGGTGGACTTTCTGCGGAGTGCCGGATGCGATTATGTGCAGGGATTCTATTTTGCCAGGCCTATGCCCGTAGACGATTATGTCAATTTGGTGCGTGAAACGAACTCCGCGGCCCAGACAGCCGTCGAAGCCGGTCGGTATGCCGGCCTGAATCCGGACCGGCTCTGGAGCCTGGAGCCGGAAATGCTCCTTCTGTTTTCAGACGACCCGTCCCCCAAAGCGATCTGCGAGTTCAACGGAGACGAACTCGAACTGCTGCGGGTAAACCTGGCATTCAAGGATCTGCTCGGTTTCGCCGCCGATACTTCTCCTCTCGATTTTATCGCTCCCGAACATCACGAGAGTGTGCTGGCCGCATGCTGCTCCTGCGCGGAAACGCAAGAGCGGGAGGAATGCGAGTACCGGTGCGTCACCGCTCACGGAAAACAGCTTTGGATCCGTCTCACGCTTCAGTATATCCAGCAGGTGGGCACCAAATATATTCTGATGGCCCACATGGAAAACATCACCGCACTGAAGCTGATGGAAACAAACTATCTGGATGCCCTCTCTCACTCCCCCACCCTGCGCAGATTTGACCTGAGCAGGCCTTTCACCCTTTCCAATATTCGGGAACTGCTCGCCTTTCTGACCCAGATCTTCGACGTGGCACGGCTGGTGGACCCGGTCAATACATCCGTTGTCAGCCTGCCCAACGAAGGCGGGCTCGCCTACAAGCCCTATACCTGCTTCAACGTATGGGGTAAAGGCACCCGGTGCGAAAACTGCTCCAGCATCTGTGCCCTGAGAAACGACTGCCGTATGACCAAATACGAATACATCAAAAACAACATTTTCTATGTCGTGTCCAACCCGGTCGCGGTAGCGGACAATCTGGGAGAATGCCACAAATTTGCCCTCGAATTGGTCAGCCACATTTCCGATCATCTGATGATCACACCGCCCAACGGGAAAACGATCGAGCAGATGATCGAGGAGACCCAGAAAAAGATTTATACGGATGCGCTCACAGGTGCCTACAACCGGCGTTACCTCTCTGAATTGATGTTTTCCCACCATGCGCAGAAATGCGTGGCCAAGCGACTGGGCCTCGTGCTGCTTGATTTGAGCAGATTTAAGCAGATCAACGACCGGTACGGGCACGAGACCGGGGACAGTCTCCTGGTCGCAACGGCAAAGAAACTGCGGGAGACGGTGCGTCAGAGCGATTCTGTGATCCGCTACGGAGGCGACGAGTTCGTGGTGATCCTCACCGAATGCAGCGAGGCCCAGGTCATCGACGCAGTTGAACGGATGCGGAAAGCGCTGGGCAGCATTCCGTACTGCGGCGAGGGCACCTCGTTGGTCCAAGCCGATTTCGGCTATGCGTACACAGACCGATTTGACACCACCTACGCCACGGTTCAGGAGCTGCTGCGGATCGCGGATGCTGCAATGTACCGGGAAAAACATTTCCACAAGGCCACGACCCAAGGCTGACACAGCACGCAATTCAACTCCACAGCGGCCGGAAAAAACGCATGCGGCCCCGAATGTAGGGCCGCATGCGTTCCTCCGAAAGGACGATAAGATATGAGCTTACAGACTGAGGGATCCGCGCTGACGCTTTTGAAGGCTTTTCTGTCCGCAGACCTGGAACAGCGGGATGCAGAAAAAGCGCTCTCCTTCTTAAGCCGGGACATTTGGTGGTATGGGACAGGCGCAGACGAGGACGTCCGCGGGATCGCGGAAGCAGGACAGTATTTTCAACGGAAAATGGAATCCGCTCCCTTCGCATATCAGGTTGAATACCTCAGTTGTGTCGATCAAACGCAGGCAGACGGGACCGGCGCAGCGCATGTGAAGTGTCGTATAACCGGCTGCGGCATCACCTTGCTCTGCCGATGCAGCGCTTTCATCCGTCCAGAGGACGGCAAGCTCAAAATCTATGCCCTTCATATGTCCATCCCGGACTCCATACAACAGGACGGCGAATACTTGCCTTTTTCCCTGACGGAGCAGTATGAGCGGGAGCTCCATCAGGAATTCCTCAACGACATGATCGAAGGCGGCATTCTGGGCAGATATGATGATCCGTCGTCGGAAATCTTCATTGTGAACCGCCAGCTACTGGGCTTTCTCGGCTATCCCTCCGAGGAAGCTTTCCGGGCTGCTTTAAACAACTGTGCCGCGAATCTGATCCACCCGGAAGACCGCGACGCCATCGCCCGCTCCACGGCTGCGCAGCTGGCGCGAAATAAACGCTACCTAGTGGAGTATCGCATGATCCGCCGGGACGGCAGCACTATCTGGGTGGAGTCCCGCGGGAAAGCCATACTGACGAAAAGCGGGCGCACTGCGCTGGTTGGGATCATCAATAATATTTCCGCCCGGAAGAACGCAGAGCTTCTGGTCAAGGCTCAGAATCAGGAAATCCGTAATCTCTATGACATCATTCCAGGCGGTGTGTTCATCTGCAAGTTCAATCCGGACTGGGACGTCACATTCGCCAACGAGAGGTTTTACAGCTTTCTGGGCTATACACGCCAGGAATTTACACAACTGTTTCATGATAAAATGTCGGGTGTCATTTATAAGGACGACCTGGCGAACATGATGTCGACCACCCAAGCTCAGCTCGCAAACAGCAACTATGTTGAAAATATCAATCGTCTGGTGTGCAAAGGCGGCACAGTAAAATGGATCTCCATTCACGCACTTCTCTGCCGAAGCCAAGAGGGCGCAGAACATTTTTACTGCACCTTTGTGGACATCACCGGTCAAAAAGAGGCGGAGCAAAAGCTGCGCGAAAACGAGGAGCGATACCGCATCGCCATTGAGGGTGCCGGTATCACCGTCTGGGAATATGACATTCAAAACCATCGGGTGATTTTGCCCCAGAACAGCCCGAGAGCTGACGGGGAAATGCTCGTTTTTGAAAACTTCCCGGACTCCGTGGCTGACAAATTGGGGATCTCTCCCAAGCAGTTTGATGAGCTGAAGGGCATGCTCCATTCCATGGAATGTGGGGCGAGCAAGGTCAGCGGTGATTTTTGGGTGACCAACCCACAGACGCACAGCCGTCGGTGCGAACGGGTAACCTATTCTGTCGCCTTCGATCAGGAGGGCAGGCCTGTTACCGGCTACGGCGTCAGCATGGATGTCACCCAGAGCAAGCTGGCGGAAAAGCGCTATCAGGAAGAACTCACTTACCGGGATCAGGTCGTGGACTCGGTGGTCGCCACCTGCTGCGTCAATCTCAATACACGCAAGGTAGAGAGCATGCGCATTGTGGGACGGCCTGTCCCCGTGCAGATCGATCGAGATCTCTTTGATTACCGAAAGCGCACCCTGGCCTTCCTTGTCGACAACGAGATGTCCGACGCTCAGAATGAACGGCTCAGTCCGGATGGCCTGATTCGCTCCTACGACGAGGGAAACACCGCTGTATCCGAAGAATACCTGGCCCGCATCAAAGAAAACCGGTATTGCTGGATCCGGGTGGATGTCAATCTGGTCAAGCACCCGGAGTCGGGAGATATTTTGGCGTTTTTCTATAACCGGGATCTGACGGACGACCTGATCCGGCTCAACATTATGAACACGGTTCTGACAAAAGACTATGAAGAGGTTGGGATCGTAGATTTCCGAACCGGCTTCTATAAGAGGAATGCTGGAAACGAAGCCTTAAGCCAGGCCGGAGGCGAATGCAGGTATTCCGACAATATAGAGCGGTTTTGCACATCTTGCGTGGCTGAGCAGGATCGCGCCCGCATGGTCAAGCTGCTTCAGCTCCCTTATCTGAAAAAAATGATTCAAAAACACCGCATCTACGAGGTGCAGTTTCTGGGTTTGTCCCGCACTGGACAGCGCCGATTTTTTCTCATGCGCTTTCAGTATCTCGGCAGCAGCTGCAACATTATGCTGATCACCCGGCAGGATATTGACGACGTTGTAAAAAAAGAGCAGCAAAAGCAGCGGCAGCTGGAGCAGGCTGTGGCTGCCGCGAACCAGGCCAGCCAAATCAAGAGTCAATTTCTCTCCCGTATGAGCCACGAGATCCGCACCCCGTTGAATGCCATTATCGGCCTTGCAATCCTGGGGCAGAAAAATCTGGCCCGGCCGGAGCCCAACCTGGACGATACCCGGGACTATGTCCTGAAAATTTTGGATTCTTCTCATTATCTTCTCTCCATCATCAATGACATCCTGGACATGTCAAAAATTGAAAGCAGTAAAATCACGCTGTCATGCCAGGTGATGGACTGTCCCCATGTTCTCAGCAGCATCGACACCATTATCGGCACACAGGCAGCGGCAAAAAACGTTCGTTTCAAAATCCGGCAGCAGGTAAAATGTCCTGAACATATGCTGGGGGATGTTACCCGTGTGGAACAGGTCCTCATCAATTTGCTGGGCAACGCGGTCAAATTCACGCCGGAGGGCGGCGAGGTGAGTCTGACCATAGACAAGCGTTGGGAAAACCGGGATCAGGTGTGTCTGGAGTTTGTGGTTGCAGATACCGGCGTTGGGATCTCGGAAGAATTCCTGCCGCATCTCTTTAAACCTTTCACCCAGGAAAATGCAGAGATCACCTCCGCCTATGGCGGAAGCGGGCTCGGCCTTGCCATTGCCAGGCAGCTGACCCGGCTGATGAACGGAGACCTCACTGTAAAAAGCCAAAAGGGAAAGGGGTCCGTCTTTACCGCCGTCATGTGTTTTTCCATTCAGCACACCTCTTCCGACGCCGGGGACGAGTCTCCACCCGCCGGGAAATCTTATTCCAGTCTGCGGAACCGAAAGATCCTTGTGTGTGAGGATCACCCGCTCAACACCATCGTGGTCAAACGGATGCTGGAACAACTCGACTGCACAGTCGACACCGCGGCAAACGGGAAACTGGGGATGGACGCCTTCCGTTCCAGCAAGTTGTGGGAATATGACGCCGTGCTGATGGATATCCGTATGCCGGTAATGGACGGCCTTTCCGCTGCCGCGGCCATTCGGGCAAGCAAACGCGCAGACGCCAAAAAGATTCCGATCATTGCCATGACGGCCAACGCTTACGAGGAGGACATTCGCCTTTCCCGGAATGCCGGCATGAACGCCCATCTGGTCAAACCCATTGAGCCGGATCCGCTGTATGAGACTCTGGCGGAGCTGTGCCGGAAACAGAAAGGACAGGATGTAAAATGAATCCAAAACTTCAGCTTCTTGAGCAATGGGGGTGTGACATCAAGGGTTCCCTCCCCCGCTTTCTGAATGACGAAGAGTTTATGCTGGAGTGTATCACCGAAGTCTCCAAGGACCCCGCCTTTGACGCACTGGAAAGCCATCTCCTCCAAAATGAGGTCCGGCAGGCCTTCGATGCTGCTCACACCCTCAAAGGGATCATTTCCAATACTGGCCTGACTCCACTTTACAGGTACATTGTCACAATTGTGGAGCCGCTGCGCGGAGGGTCTGCCGCAGGACTGCTCCCACGCTGCGAGGAACTGCAGACCGCCCGACAGAAACTGATCTCACTGTTGAAACGTTGATCCGATCCCACCGGACTGCACATTTTTTCAAGAACAGAAGAAGTCCAGCAAACTTATCGTTTGCTGGACTTCTCCGTTGGCGGAGCGGGTGGGATTCGAACCCACGTGCCCTTGCGGACAACCTGATTTCGAATCAGGCTCGTTGCGACCACTTCGATACCGCTCCATAAAAGGGCGCCTCATTCAAAATGTCCTCGACCGCCCCCGGAGCCCTCCAATCCGGCCCCTTTCAGGAACTGCCTCTGCCTGCGCCCTTAAAAACACTTTATGTAGAATACCCTATTTTTTGTCACTTGTCAATATTGCTTCCCATGAGAAATCAGGATATAATATTTTTGCTTACGCCAAGTGGGGTGACAGCATGGGAAACCTGCGGGAAGTCAATCTGGAGCTTGGTCATCCAACTGTGGATGCTGCAATCCGCCGTTTGACCTTTGAGATCAATCACAGCCGAATGATCGGGGACGCCGTTGTGAAAATCATCCACGGTTACGGCTCCACCGGCGCGGGCGGCCGCATCCGGATCGAGGCCAGAAATTATTTGACCCGCCTTAAAAATCAGGGGAGCATTTCCGGATTTATTCCCGGAGAATGTTTCTCCATTTTTGATGCCTCCACCTTGGCCGCCTTTCGCCTGTGCGGAGAACTTCGGCGGGATCGGGACCTGGAGCGCAGCAACAACGGCGTAACTTTTATTGTACTCAAAAGAGAAAAAGGAGTTTGAATTATGCTTGCACCCGATGGGATCCTCACTCTTTGTGAAAAAAACGAATTTATGAATTACAACCACATCCACCTGAAGGAGGCGGAACACGGCCGGACCGTCATGGAACTGACTGTTGTCAAGGAGAGCCTGAATCCTTACGGCATCGCCCATGGAGGGGTTCTTTACACCATGGGAGACTGCGCCGCCGGCCTTGCGGCCCGCAGTGACGGCCGCAGGTACGTCACCCTGTCCAGCAGCTTCAACTTCCTCCGCAGCGGACAGCTGGGCGACACCATTCAGGCCACAGGCACCATCCGCCACCGCGGCCGCACCACATGTGTGGCAGAAGTCGACATCACCGACTCTCAGGGGCGGCTGCTGGCCAGCGGCAGCTATACCTTCTTTTGCGTTGAAAACCGCTGAACAGGAAAGGGAGGCGGAGGTCTGATCGACCTCCGCCTCCCTTCCACTTTCCGTCCGGAAGAGCACTCCCCACGCTCAGCCAGCCAGAGTCAGCACCGGGGCATCCGGAGCCGTCACACCTGTATATAGAGAACTGCCGTTCCGCTGACACCTTCCAGCGAGTCAATGGCGGCACCATCCGCAACGCTGGGACAGATCCCATTTTCCGCTCTGAGCACAACACAAGCAGGCTCCACACCCCCTCCGGAATAAGGGACAACGATCTCTTTCCATCCATTGCTTACCGTGTCGCTGACCACAACAGGCATATGGGCCAGGGTAAGCTTTTGGAGCACCGTGAGCGCACCAGCCTCCTGCTTCACAATCAGCGCGGAGCCTCCGTCGGCCCTGCTGGTGTATGGGCCCATTACAACCGCAGAACCTTGTCGGTTCCGCCTCCGTCCAAATCAACGTAATTGTAAAAATAACGGGTGTCCGCCAGATAGTCCTCCGGGGTCTCACAGGCATTGACAATCCGGGCACGGATCACCTCATTCTTTTCCGTTTCCGCCGGCAGGGCGGAGAACTCTTTCCCGTAAACAGACAGCAGCCCCGCCGCCCTTCTTGGCGCCGCAGGCCCCTGCGGGCGGGGCCATCAAACCTGCCAGTCCGGCAGCAATTTTTATGGTCCATGCTCCATTCCTCCATATCATGACTTTAGGGGTGAACGGCATCCTTTTCCGTTCACCCCCAAAGTCTGTCAGCAGAAGAAATTCGTTGCAGGTTTGAGCCACTTTTTTAGGCGCGCAGCTTCCCCATCAGCGCGCCAATGTTTTCCGTCAAAATCAGATCTGCCTGGCTGTCGTAAGGCGTGGGCGTCCGATTGATCAAAACCAGGCGGTTTCCTCTGTAATACTGGATCAATCCCGCGGCCGGATAGACCGCCAGAGAGGTCCCGCCCACCACGAGCAGATCCGCCGCCTCGATGCGGCGCACCGCCTCGCGGAGTGTTTTGTCATCCAGCGACTCCTCATATAAAACCACATCCGGCTTCACCACTCCCCCGCAGACATCACAGCGGGGGATCCCGGGCGCATTCTTCACATATGCGGCGTCAAAACTCTTATGACACTTCATACAATAATTTCGATGAACGCTCCCATGGAGCTCCAGCACGACCCTGCTGCCCGCCTTTTGATGCAGCCCGTCAATATTTTGCGTCACCACCGCCGCCAGTCTGCCCGCCCGCTCCAGTTCGGCCAGCTTGCGGTGCGCCGCGTTGGGCTCCGCATCCAGCCAGAGCATCTTCTCCCTGTAAAACCGGTAGAACTCCTCCGGATCGCGCGCAAAAAAACTGCGGCTGATGATGGTCTCGGGCGGATATCGGTACGACTGATTGTACAGTCCGTCCACGCTGCGGAAATCCGGGATCCCACTCTCTGTTGACACCCCGGCCCCGCCAAAAAATACGGCGCTCCGGCTTTCGTCCAGCCATTTTTGCAGCTTCTCTAATTCTTCCATGGCAATACCCCCCGCTGAATCGCCCGCTCTTTGAAATGGGCTGGCTCTGATTTTTTTAGGATAACACAAAAAGGGAAACCGTACAACCGGACAACTTCCTTTTTGTGAGAGGGTTTTCCAGTTTTTGTTCCGTCAGGCGTTATACACGGCGGCGATCCTCACCGGATAGGCCACCGACGCGGACAGGCGCAGACACTCGGGAGTCTGGAAAAAGTATGTCACGGACACCGCTGTCATAAAGGTCGCCGGCAGCGGCCCAAATCAGGGCAATAATTCCCTCCGCCACCATCGCGCCGCGGAAAACGGTCCGGCCTTCCTTCTCGCTGGTAATACAGCGCTGGGCAGCGTGGAAGCCGGAAATGGCGCCACAGACCACCGTGACAAGCATCATGGACCACTTGGGCAGGTTATTGGGATGCACCGCCATCAAGGCAGCAGCGGTGAGCTCGGGCATATCGGAGCCGTAAAAGATCATCGTCGTCCCGGCGATCCCCAGCCCCATAATGATCAGGGATACGCCAAACACCGGGTAGAGCTCACCGGTAATTTTATCGATGGGCAGGAACGTGGAAACCATGTAGTAGACCATGATCGCCACCAGCCAGAACATGGTGCCCAGCACCTCAGGAGTCAGTCTGGCCAAAAGGCTGGCCGGAGCAACGGAGAAATTGACGCCCGCCGTTACCAGCAGCACAACGGAGAACACGCGCATTATAAAGGCGATCACCTCTCCCATGTAAAGTCCCCCCCGGAAATGGAGCCATCATTGCGCTCGGACATCATGCCGGACAAGGCCCCGTAAATCGGCCCCAGTCCCGCAATGTTCAGCAGCTGCACCAAAAAGATGCGCTACGTCTTCATGGGAACGTAGTCCACTTCATCCGGATGGGTTACGGCGGGAGTCTCTCGGTCACCGATGTGGAATACCTTTTCCACCAATTTGCTGTAAGTGAAAAAAACACGATCAGAACAACCAGACAGACAAAGAATGTAACCATGCAAACTCTTCCTTCTCAAATTTCATTCCGCCTCTCTCCATAGGCAAAATGCCGGTTCAAAGCCGGAAACGCTTCCAGGTTTTGCGCGTTTTTATTGTCGTTCCCTGAGTTTTTCCTTGTCCATAGTAACCTTTCTTCACGGGATATTTCCCCGTTTTTCCCAGGACTTTTTCCATCAGATCTCATAAACGATAAGAAACGGACGGCCTTTTGGCCGTCCGTTTCTTATCGTTCGCGCAATTTACTTGTCTTCTCCGTGGTCGTGGTCACAGCCGCAACCGCAGCCATCGTCTTCATCGCTCAAATCAATGGCAAACTTCTCCCCGCAGTTGGGGCACTCCACGCTGCCGGTCTCCAGCACGGACTCATCAATCTCCAGGTCCTCCCCGCAGTTGGGGCACTCCACCTCAAAAAAATCCTCATCCTCACAGCCGCAGCCGCACTCGTCCTCGTCGTCTCCGTAAACGATCTCCTCCACGTCGGCCAGGTCATCGGACACAGCGTCCAACTCCTCGCCCAGAGCGGTGGTGTTCTCGTCCAGATCCTCCAGGGACAAGCCGACCTCCTCCAGGATGCCGATCATCACGGAGATGAGTTTGCCCTCCTTGGACTTCTCGGTATCCAGGTTCAGGCCCTCGGCCAGCCCTTTCAGATACGCGACCTTCTCAGAAATGGTCATAGTAAACTCCTTTCAGCGGCGGGCCTTTCAGGGCCCGACTTTCAGCCACATTCGCCGTGGCCTCGCGGTAGGGCGGGTCTCCCCGCCGCCCAAACGGGATTCCGGCCGGCTGATTCTCAGCCCTTGCAGCGCTCCAGATACTCTCCGGTGCGAGTGTCAATCTTGATGCGGTCGCCGGGGTTGATGAACAAAGGCACCTTGATCTCGGCGCCGGTCTCCACGGTGGCAGGCTTGGTGACGTTGGTGGCCGTATCGCCCCGGAAGCCGGGATCGGTCTCGGTGATCTCCAACTCCACAAAGTTAGGGGCTTCAACGCCCACGACCTTCTCCTTGTAAATCATCAGCTTGCAGACGGTCTCTTCCTTAACGAACGCAAAACCGTCGGGCAGATCCTTTTTGGACACGGGAACCATGTCGAAAGTCTCCTGGTCCATAAAATAATACAGGTCGCCGTCGTTGTAGCTGTATTGGGCGTCCTTGCGCTCAATATAGGCGCTCTCAAACTTGGCAGTGGGGTTGAACGAGGTCTCAGTCACGCCGCCGCTGAGGACATTCTTCATCTTGGTCCGCACAAAGGCAGCGCCCTTGCCGGGCTTGACGTGCTGGAACTCGACCACCTGCATGACCTGACCGTCCATCTCAAAAGTCACGCCGTTGCGGAATTCACTGGCAGTAATCGTAGGCATTGGTATTCATCCTCCAAAATTTGATTTCATAAAATCATGCGAAGATATTTTACCCCATATGCACATAATTTGCAAGGGTTTTTAGACCATAAGGCAAAAAATATGGGGAATTCTCCCCCGGTTTGCAGTTGACAGCGGTCTCAAAATATGTTATTATAACTTTCGCATCTGATCGATCTTTCATTGAGGACAGGCATGGAGAGATGTCCGAGTGGTTTAAGGAGCCAGTCTTGAAAACTGGTGACTCGCAAGAGCCGTGGGTTCGAATCCCACTCTCTCCGCCACGATTTTTCGCTCAGGTGCACAGACAGATTCGGCTTGGAGAAGTACCCAAGTGGCCGAAGGGGCTCCCCTGCTAAGGGAGTAGGGCGGGAAACCGTCGCGAGGGTTCAAATCCCTCCTTCTCCGCCATTTCCCGAAACGTTGATCAATCAGCGTTTCGGGATTTTTTTGCGCTGACCCTGATCTTCGCAGAGCAACCAGCCTCCCCGTCACATTCCAACTGAAACCCATCTGTTATTACGTATATCCTTCACCGGACCGGGAAAACTAGCCGATACTATGACGCACCGAGGAGGAACCATAATGTCAGCTTTCCATAGACGTCCGACCGCTTTGATTTTATCTCTCTCACTGATACTCTGCCTGTCTGCCTGCGGCAGCTCCCAGGTAACGCCGACTCCCACGGCAGCAGTTTCTTCCATGCCAACCGCAGCGCCCGCCAGAGCGGAAATGACTCAAAGGCTTATTAAAATTCTGGAGGAAAACCCGAACGTAAAAAACCTGCTTCAAAAAAGCATAGACGCAGCCAAGAAGATCAATCCAGATCCATTGACAAATCCAGCGCAGTCTCTGGAGGAATATTACGATTATATCGACTGGGCCTGCACCGCAATGCCGTGGAACATCTCAAAAAATGTGAAGGCAGAGGGCCTGTATGAAAAGATCGACCAATCGCTGAATTATTTCTACTTTATCAACGACCAGCCTCTTGATGAACTGGAGGGGCAGGGTCTTTACAACAACTCCTTACAATATGCGGAACCTTACCGTTCGTGGCTCATAGAGTTCACTCGGGCGTGGGGCGAGTATCTGAGCACCCCAGAATCATGGAACGAGGAATACTATCAGCTGGCCTACGCCGATGAGCGCTTCGGCCTGCAAACCGACTGGTATGAGTCGCCGGATAACTGGACCACCTTCAATGAGTTTTTCTCACGGCGTCTCTCCTCGACCGATCAGCGCCCCATAGCCGCCGTGGGAGATAACAGCGTGGTGGTTTCGCCTGCCGACTCCACTCCGCAGGGGGTATGGCAGATAGATGAAAATTCCATGATCGTACAAAAAGCCAATGACAAAGCGCTGATCAAATCCCGCGAGTTTGATTCCATCGCAGCACTCATAGGACCAAACAGCAAATATAAGGACGCCTTTGGGGGCGGAGTTCTCACACACACCTTCCTCGACGTCCACGACTACCATCGATACCACTTCCCGGTCAGCGGAACGATCCTCGAAGTCACCCATATTCCTCAGGACGATGCCGTAGGCGGTTATGTGACATGGGATGAGGAAAGCGGCAGTTATATTCTCAACGCCGAGACTCCCGGCTGGCAGATGATAGAGACGCGGGACTGTGTCATCATGCAGACGGAAGATTACGGGCTTGTTGCACTGCTCCCCATCGGCATGTCTCAGGTATCCTCTGTGAACTTCGAGGACACGGTAAAGGTGGGGGCCACAGTGAAAAAGGGCGACGCGCTTGGATATTTCCTTTTTGGCGGCAGTGACTTTGTCATCATTTTTCAAAAGGAAGCAAACTTCCAGATCACCGCTCCGTCCGGGCGCGATGAGACCTACGACCACATTTTTATGGGTCAGGAGTACGGGATCCTGGGGCAGGCACGATCCTGAGCGTCAAAGGCGCGCAGAGCCGCCCGGACTTGGAAGGCCCTTGCTTTTCACAGCGGATTATTATGATCATCCCGCCTTTTCCGCCCAAATAAAATGGCGGGTCCCCCCAGGGACCCGCCATTTTTCTCATGCGTCCGGTTCAGAGCGGAAGTCCGGCTCCAGCCTGGTGTAGCGCAGGCAACCTCCCACCCGATGGGAGTGAAACAGCGCCGCGCCGGAGGAGTGCGCCGGGACAGGCGGCTCCAGTGACCCCGACAAGTCCTTGCCTGCCGAAAAAACGACTTTTCGCCCCAAAGTCAAATGAGGCGTATAAAGCCGCTCCTCCAGCTCGAATCCAGCCCTGCGAAGTGCGGACTCCAACGCCGCCTGCCCCTTCAAAAGCGTCGGGCAGGTCCTGGGCGCCAAGTAACAGATCCCGCCTCCAAACTGCCCCAGCCGGTCAAAGAGCAGATCGATCGGCGGGATCGGATTTTCACGCAGGATGGTCCCCAGCGTCTTCAGGCGCTCCTCCTCCACCTCTCCCAGAAACGCCAGCGTAAGGTGAAAATTGCCCGGATCTGTGAATCTCCCCCGCTGGGCGCATTCCTCCAGCCGGCTCTGGACCCGCCGGACGGCGGCGCAGGTTTCCGCGTCAAAGGGCAGGCCGAAAAAAAGCCTCATTTCAGCCTCCCGCGATGAGGGACAGCTTCTCTGCCCGGGTCATGCGTTTGACGGCCGCTTCCCGCCTCAGCGCCGCGGAACGATCGGTACAGGCCTCCCGGTACACCACGGTCAGCGGCCCCCTACCCCGGGTATATTTGGCCCCTTTCCCGCTCTGATGGACCGCCAGACGGCGCTCCACATCATCCGTAGTGCCGGTGTACAGCGTGTTGTCTCCACATTGAAGAATATACAGCCAATAGGACATGAATCTTCCCTTCTTATGTAGGCCCCAAACGGGGCCGGACTGCACTCAGCGGCAGCCGCAGTTGGATCCGTGGTCGCCCAGCTGGAAGGAGGCGCACTCGGTGGACTCGCAATCGCAGACGTTCTGCCTGGTGCAGCCAACCTTGATTTCATTGAGCGTGCACAGGCCGGTGCCGCTGGCATGGTAGGCACAGGAATTGACAGAGCACTTAATGCTGGGGTTTCCATTGATATTGCGCTGCATACATGATTCCTCCCTTAATTTACGTTCCGTCCGGGAACAGTTTTAGTATGGACGCAGAGAGGCAGAATATGTACGGAAATTATGTGGGATCCCCGTCCGTGTCAGACGGCATGACCTGTGGGATAAACCGTCTGGCAAAACGGCCCCTGCCCCGACGCTTGACATAGAAATAACCGATCACGGAAAAGACTACGGCGCCGATAAAATTGACAAAAAGATCCTTCATGGTGTCCAGAAGCCCAATATCCAGGTATCCGCCCAGCCCAAGAGCTTCCTGGGTCCCATCGGAGTGGACGATGATCACGTCGGCAATGTCCCGGATGGCGGTGGGCACATTGCCGCCGTTGGGGTCCAGCTTCACCGAGCTGATGAGATTGACCACGGTGTCCTTCTGCATATCCAGAAGGAAAAAGTGGTCAATGGTACACTCAAAAAATTCCCAGAGCACCCCTACTGTCATGGAAAAGCAGAACGCCACCACGGCCATGTAGGCCGGAGTGAGGGAAAAGCGGGTGAGCTTGGCGTTGCGGTTGAGGATGTCCACCAGAGAAAAGCCGATGGCGGCACAGAGAAATCCGTTGAGCGTGTGGAGCATGGTATCCCAGTATGGAAAGGTGATATAATAAGCTCTGATCTCTCCCAGGATCTCCGCGGCATAGATAAACAGCAGAATGATGATCTCCAGCGTGTCCGGCACATCGATCCGGAGCCGGCGCTCCAGAAAATTGGGGATGAGAAACAGCACCAGCGTGAGCACACACAGGAACACGCTTTCAAAATCGCGGTTGAATGCCTGCGCAATGAGAATGCCCACCACGGAAAACCGCAGACAGAAGTAAACCACGGCGAGCGCCTTGTTCCGGGTACCCGAAACGGGGGAGTCCCCCTTTCCTCGTCTCACCGAATCCCCTCCTCTGCCAGCGGAAGCTCCTCCCGCGCCAGCTCCGCATAGTGGCTTGCGGAACCACGGTTGTCCGCCAGCTCCGCCTCTGTCAGCGCCCGCAGCACCTTGGCCGGCGAACCCACCACCAAAGACCCGGGCGGGATCACCTTGTCCTGCGTCACCAGCGCACCCGCGGCGACCAGCGATCCCGCGCCGATCACACAGCCGTTGAGCAGAATGGCCCCCATGCCGATGAGGCACCCGTCCTCTACCGTGCAGCCGTGGACAATTGCCCCGTGACCCACCGTCACGTTTTTCCCGATATGGGTGGGATGAGACGCCTCCACATGGATCACGGCGTTATCTTGAACATTGGAATTTTCCCCCACAAAAATGGGGGCGTGATCCGCCCGAATGACCGCCCCATACCACACACTGGCATTCTCCGCAAGGGTCAGATCTCCTATCAGATCGGCACTGTCCGCCAGGCGGACTCCCGGGGCAAGCCGAGGAAATTGATTATGAAATGAATACTGCATCGACAAGAACCACTCCTTTTTCCCCATTATATCTCGGTGGAGAAAAACTCGCAAGTCAAAATCCCGGGCTTCCGTCATAGGATGGAGTGGAGGTGAGACCCATGGATCTGAAAAACAATAAAATCACGGTGGGGGAACTGCTGGACTACGCCCCCGCCCGGGCGGTGTTTCAGCGTCGGTTCCCCACGGTGCTGCGCCATCCCCTGCTGGGCGCCGCCCGAACGGTGACGCTGGAACAGCTCGTCGCCTTTGCCGGGCCCTACGTACCCAGAAAGACCATTGTGGAGACTCTGACCGAACTCAGGCAGATATAGCGCTCAGGACGACGGGCGGCCCGCCCGAAAGCCCTGACGCCATCGGAGCGCCCGGGTCCCGCCCCGGCGGAGCAGGAAAAGAGACGTGGCCGCATCCCCCAGATAGAAAAGAGCTGCCGGGATCGTGACCGCCGGTGGGATGCGGGACACCCACCGGAGAAGCCAGGGCTGAACCCCATAGACCAGGGGAAGGGCAAGCAGCCCCCAGAAAAGACTGAAAAAGAGGCACACCCTTCCGTTCAGGTTCCATGGAAGCGTGTGGTAATCCCAGAAGGCCGCTCCGGCGGCCTTCTCATAAAACCAGGACAAGCCCCACTCCGCCGCTGTACACACCGCCGCCCCCGCAAAAAACAGGAGAAACGGGTAGGCTGTGACCGCGGCAGGCAGAAGCAGAATGGACAGGGCCCCTACCCCGTAGACCGGGCAGACCGGCAGCAGCACATGGCACCTGCGGTCCTGTTTAGGACTGTGGGTAACTTTGGCAAACCCAACCTCCAGCAAAAAGCCGCAAAAGCTGTAAAAAAGGAAGGTCCAGAAAAGCGTCCCCATGCGGCATATCCTCCTCCGGTTTTTGTTTAGCTTTACCATCGTTTTGGGAAGCATACCGAGAAGATTTTGTCAGGCCGCAGGGCCCCGCACCTCTTGTACGACCAGCGGAAATATGGTATCATGACTAAAATGCAGAAAGAGCGGGGCGATGGATCATGCGGCATCTGATCGACTTTGGAGACGTAAGCCGGGCAGAGTGGGACAGGCTGTACCACCGGGCAGTGGAGATCATGGACCGCCCCGGAGATTTTATGGACGCCTGCCGGGGAAAGGTCATGTCCAGCCTCTTTTATGAGCCGTCTACCCGCACCAACTTCTCTTTCCAGGCCGCCATGCTCCGGGTGGGCGGCACTGTATTCGGCTTTGCCGACCCCAAGTCCTCCTCGGTGGCCAAAGGCGAGACGCTCAAGGATACCATCACCATGGTGTCCGGCTATGCCGATGTAGTGGTGATGCGTAATCCCCGGGAAGGGGCCGCCAAAGCGGCCTCCCTCTACTCCTGGGTCCCCGTTGTCAACGCCGGCGACGGCGGGCACATGCACCCCACCCAGACCACCGCCGACCTCACCACCATCACCCGGCTGAGAGGCGGGGTAGACGGCCTGAGCGTCGGCTTATGCGGAGACTTGAAAAACGGCCGGACCGTCCACTCTCTCATCAAGGCCATGGCAAAATTCAAGGGTGTCAAATTTTTCCTTATCGCTCCCCGGGAGCTGGCGGTCCCTGAGTACATGCGGGCCTTCATGCGGGAAAACGGTATGTGGTTCACCGAGGTGACCGGCCTGGAATCGGTCATTCCCCAGCTGGACGTGCTCTACATGACCCGCATTCAGCGGGAACGATTTGTGGATCCTCTGGAATACGAGCGCAACAAGGGCGTGTACGTCCTCACCCGTCGGAAGCTGGAGCGGGCGAGAAAGGATCTGCTGGTCATGCACCCCCTGCCCCGGGTGGATGAGATCTCCATTGATGTGGACGACGATCCCCGGGCAGTCTATTTCGAGCAGGCCCGCTACGGTATGTTCGCCCGCATGGCGCTGCTCACCGATCTGGCCAACCAGCCCCGGCAGAAGCCTGAGGCAGTAGAGATCGGGCATGGCCCGGTGTGCTCCAACCCGAACTGCATCACCCAGACTGAGCTCTATCTGCCGCCGTTGGTCAAGCAAAACGGAGGAGTGGATTGCTGCGCCTTCTGCGACGCCCCCCTGCGATAGGCATTCCAGCCCGGCGGCCGGCGGAATGGGGCAAAAGTTCATCCCGCTGTGCGGGATTTGGAAAAAAAGGATTGACAAAGGTCGCCTTTCTATGCTATTATATCCAGGCTGACATTGAGTGTCGGCCCTGTGCGGGTGTAGTTCAATGGTAGAATCCCAGCCTTCCAAGCTGGTCGCGTGGGTTCGATTCCCATCACCCGCTCCAAGGCGAAAGCCTTTTCCGCGGGCGTCCCTGCCAAGGTGGTGTTTCGATACGCGCCTGTAGCTCAGGTGGATAGAGCAACTGCCTTCTAAGCAGTGGGCCGGGGGTTCGAGTCCCTCCAGGCGTACCACTCACCCCGATCTGCAAGCGTGTTTCTTCAGATTGCACTTTTTCTTGGCCTGTGACTCCCTTGTCCCTGTTTCGCTTGTCTCCTTTTTGAATATGGTGGGCGTAGTTCAGTTGGTAGAGCATCGGATTGTGGTTCCGAGTGTCGTGGGTTCGAGTCCCATCGCCCACCCCAGAAACAAGGCGGCAGGGCCGGAGCGGCGGCTCCGGCCCTGCGCTTTCCTCCATAGTGGGGTGTAGCCAAGCGGTTAAGGCACGGGACTTTGACTCCCGCATCGCTGGTTCGATTCCAGCCATCCCAGCCATAAAATGCGAGACCTCCGTCTTTTTATATGACCCGGTAGCTCAGTTGGTAGAGCACCTGCCTTTTAAGCCGGTTGTCCGGGGTTCGAGCCCCCGCCGGGTCACCAAAATGTGCAGACAAAAAAGATGCACAGCGAAAACGCCGCACTTTTGTGCGGCGTTTTTACATTTTTCAAGAAATGACGAAAGAAAGCGAATAAAGCTATGAAAAGAAGTTTAATCCCCCTGATATACTTCTCTTCTGCCCTTTTCATTGAGAACTGTTTGCCAGTTGATTCAAAAAGTGGTTTCTGTGCAGCTCGCCATTCCTCTTTTTTGATATTTGGGCTATTATGATTGCAAGGTAAACCGATGGATTTTCAGTTGGTGGAACACAAAGAATCCGCTTGGATAATTCAAATCATATCGTTTGAGATATTTCTTGCTGCGAGCATTCCCATACTATGACTGAACATATAGATCGGGCAGTTGGGGCACCGCTTTTCAAATTTCACCAAAGCATTATTTTCCCCCATAACAATTACCCCATTCAGTACTTGCGGTCCTTGCCCCAAAAGAACAACGCCACTGTGCCAGGACCGGTATGTGC
Source organism: Pseudoflavonifractor sp. Marseille-P3106 (assembly GCA_900169975.1). Lineage (GTDB taxonomy): Bacteria > Bacillota > Clostridia > Oscillospirales > Oscillospiraceae > Vermiculatibacterium. The sequence goes on along the minus strand of LT827125.1, from coordinate 179,531 downwards.
GCCAATAATTGTGCCGATCTGATAAACCCGAACACCGCCAGGTATGCAAGGAAAATTCTGATTCAGCAGTTCAGCCGTCCGCATTGCGAGTTCCGGGCAACCAGCATGCGCAACAAAGCAGGCTTGATCATAATTTTGACCTTTGTCTGCCAGTAGACGCATTTTATCGTTCAAAGCCAAAATGGCCCGTTTTGTTCCTCTGATCTTTTCCCGAGGGATCAGCCGTCCATCGGCGTTTATGTCCAGCAAAGGGCAGATCCCCAGCATGGTCCCTGCCGTTCCGGCAGTTTTCGAGATTCTTCCGCCCCGGATATAATATTTTAGGTCACTGGAGAAAAACCAGTGGTTGACGCGAAGTTTATTTCCTTGTACCCACTGCCATAACCGCTCAATGCTCATTCCTTCATCCCGTAAATCGGCCAGTCGTTCCATCAGAAGTCCGCTGCCTGCGGAGGCAGCTAAAGAATCCACAAGATAGATATGCCGGTCAGGATATTTTTCCTCCAACTCAGCTTTTGCCATCCGCGCGGCATTTAGCACCCCTGTAATGCCTGACGACAAGCAAAGGTGCAGCACATCTTTGCCATCCGCAAGGAACCCTTCAAAGTACCGGGTAAACTCATAGGCATTGATCTGGGCAGTTTTGATATCAGCGCCTTGCTCCATTGCATGGTAAAAATCCTTCAGAGGAATTGTCTCTCCTAAATCGTCTTGATAAAATTGGCCGTTCAGCTCATAGGGGTAGCCGATATAGAAAATTTTTCTTTTTTCAAGATGCGCTTTCGTTAAATCTACTGTTGATTCGCAGCTGAGTATGTATTCGCTCATCTTTTTCCTCCAAATCTCGACTTACCGCTGCCTCCCCCAATATACCAGCGCCAGCAGTCCCGGCCCGGTGTGGGCACCAATCACAGGACCAACGGAAGCTGTATAGCATTGGGCTTTGGGAAACCGTGAGGTCACTGCATCCCAAAGCGGCTTGATCCGATCATAATCCCCACTGTAGGCTATAGCTACGGAATCAGAAATTCGGGGAGTCCACTGCTGTTCCATTTTGTCAAGCAGTTCCAGCAGTGCGTGTTTATTGCCTCGTGATTTTCCTGTAAACTCCAGTTTTCCAGTGTTATCCACTCGCAGCAATGGCTTGATCTGCAATGCAGTGCAGGTAACTGCCGCGGCGGTGGATACGCGGCCTCCTCCATGCAGATAGGATAGGCCATCCACTGTAAACCAATGGCAAACCTGAAGGCGATGCTGTTCTACCCAATCAGCCAAGTCATCCAGAGAGACCCCATCACGTTGCCTTTTGGCTGCTTCCAAAACCAGGAAGCCTTCTCCGGGAGCTGCACAAAGAGTGTCCACACATCGGATCTTGCGCTGAGGGTATTGTTCGGAAAGCATTTCGGCAGCCATACAAGCGTTTTGATACATACCGGACAAACCGGACGAGAATCCGTCAAATCAGGTGCCGCATCGGCAACGATTTGATATTGCCGCATCAATTCATTAAATTGAACGATATGTGTAAGCAAGTCATCCTGATGCGTAGAGAGATATTCTTGTAGTTCTCTGGATTCCCGCTCTGTTAAATTAGGATATTCCATGCTTTTCCTCCTGATCTGATGTGCTTTGGAACACTCCGGAACCATCCGCTGCACACAAGCGCAGCCCAATTTTTTCTGTCACAAATGCACTGATCAGAAATGGTACAAAGTAGGTGGAAAGGCGATAAAGAATCAGTACAGAAGATGCATCTGCCGGGTTCATATACTGGGAAAAAAGCAGTAGGAAGGCTGCTTCTACCGAGCCCATTCCCGCTATATTGGGCAGAGCATTTGAAATAACATGGGTCAATGCAGACAATACCTGTACTTGAATGAACGATAGGTCATTCAGTCCAATCGCTTCTGCACATAGGTAAGGAACGGAATAAAGAGACAGCAGCTTCAGGGCATTGATACCCACGCTGGCCCAAATTGCTTTTGGAGCGTGCAGTAAATCTCTGGCTCCGACATACAGTGCGTCTGCTTGCAGTTTTAAACGATCGGCACGCACAGTCCACTCCGGGACTTTTCCTAATTGCAGAATCCCTTTGCAGGTCAACTGGTAGAAGCGTTTCCATGTGCATACCAAAATCAGCAATACAATAATAGCAATGCACACGAGATAGCCAAATAAAATATATGGAAGTAGATTTTGGTGTCTCTGAAAAATATCTTGTCCCCCCAGGAGAAGCAAAATCCCGCCGCAAAGCAAAACGGAGGATTTATGAAGAACATATTCCATACTCATGATCCCAGCCGCTTCTCCCAGAGCCATGCCCCGGCGATGCAGATATGCGCTTTGCATGGGGAGGGAGCCCACGGATAAGGTCGCTACATTTCCGAATACGCCTAACAATGTGACTTCTAGAGCCTGCCGAAAAGAAAAACTCTTGATTTTCCTTTTTACTAATACACGGCAAATCATACTTTCCAATAACGGATAGGCAAGCCCCATGATAAGGATCCATACCAATCCTCCTGTGCTGGCCGCGTAGATATTATGCAAAATCTCCTTGTAGTGATTTCGGAAAACCAACCAAAACAAGACCAGCAATGTCAATAGACTGAGAGCTGCAGAAAAAGCAATTTTTTTCTTTTGGGACAGTCTTTTTCCCATGGGGGCACCTCAAAATATAAATCGTTGTTATCTGGTGCGCTTCAAAAACCTTTCAGTTGAGAGCAAACAGAGTGCGGATGGCCGTTGTCATAAAGCCCATCGCTCATGGAAAAGCCGCCGGATCTCTGCCTCAAACAGAAATTCCGACGGCTTGCTCTGTCAGGGGCAACCTTTTGGATCGCTACTTACTTTTTTTGTTCTGCCACAGCCGTTCTGCTTCCGGGGCCCAGCAAGCGGCATAATCCCGGCACTTATCACACAAATGGTCAGCGCTCTCCGGGGACTGGAGGTCTGTGGAATGGGCGCCGGACTGACGTACCATCATCTTCAACATCTCCGGGTTTTCCAGCATAGGACAGGGCCGCAGATGGTTACAGTTGAAGGGCTGATGATTGTGGTAGGCCATGAACAGAGGGGACTGGAATGCCTCCAGCAGAGACTTTTCCCGGATGTTTGAGTCGGAGTAGTGAATGAAGGCGCAGGGTTCCACATCGCCGTTGGCGTTGATGTGCAGGTAGTTGCGGCCTCCGGCAATGCAGCCACGCACATACTCTCCATCATTCTGAAAGTCGATGGTGAAGATCGGTTTGGTGGAGCGGTACTCCCGCACTTTACGGTACATGAGCTTGCGCTGCTCCGGGTCTGGCAGCAGGTCGGTAACTGCCTCATTCCCGACCGGCATGTAGTGGAAGAACCAAGCGAACTTGGCGCCGCAGTCTACCAAGTGGTCAATAAATGCCTCCGAACTGATGGAATCCACATTTTTGGATGTGTAGCAGCAGGACGCGCCAAAGGGCAACTTGTGCTTCTTGAGAATGGTCATTGCCTCCATAATGGCCTGATAGGTGCCTTTGCCGCGGCGGAAGTCGGTGGCCTCCTCAAAGCCTTCCACACTGATGGCGGGAATAAAGTTTTTTACCCGCAGCATTTCCTTTGCAAAATCCTCGTCGATCAGGGTGGCGTTTGTGAAGGCAAGGAACTGACAGTCGCTGTGCTCGGTACACAACCGCAGAATATCCTTCTTGCGCACCAGCGGTTCGCCGCCGGAGAAGATATACATATAGGTTCCAAATTCTTTCCCCTGCCGGATGATATCACTGAGTTCCTCATAGGTGAGATTCAGCTTGTTGCCGTATTCGGCGGCCCAGCAGCCGGTGCAGTGGAGATTGCAGGCGGAAGTGGGATCCATGAGAATTGCCCAGGGAATATTACACCCCAGTTCCTTCCGATACTGCTCCTGTTTCGGCCAGCCGATGAGACTCGCATTGAGGAAGAAGTTCTCAAAGACGGCTTTCAGAACATCGTTGTCGATATCCCGGAACACGCTTATGATGAGCTGGTACATGCTGCATTCCGGATCATTCAGAATATTCCGAAACGCCGCCCGCTGAGCAGGAAAGCTGCTGGGGCCGTCTCCAGCCAGTTTATCCACCCAGTCCATAAGCTTGAGCACATTTTCTTCCGGGTTTTTCTCTATGTAGCCCAGCGCAGTGCGCAGAGCTGTTTTTTTCATCTGCATAGAAAAGTCCATCTTTTTCTCCTTTCGAAGTTTCAAATTGCATGTTTCGATTGATGTCATCTTTATGTTTCGCAACGACGCATTTCACGCATCTCGTTATATGACAGGCAAGGACTGCTGTTACATACAACCAGATTGAACGATATATGCTACGGATCAGATGACATGGTATTCTTTCAGCAGCTTTTCCACATCCGTACCGGAGATTTTCTTAAGGACTTCCTTCAGGGCCATTCTCTCCTTCAAGCCCAGATGCATGTCCGTGATTTTCTTGCCGTCTCTCAGCTTTACCGTGGCGTTGAGCAGATCCCGAATATCATATACGCTGCCCCAGACTTCCGGTACGCCCCGGTCAATTTTCAGCAGGGTATAGACTGCCTCCATGCCGGTGCGCATGGAATACTCAGTGGTAAAGATGGTATCCCGGGGCGTTTCCGCAAACTGGCCGATAAAGGCGAAATTAATGGCGCCCTCCGGCACGACATTCGGTCGGTCTCCCGCTGCACGGGGCATAAAAAAGGCCGTAATGTAAGGCATCATGCAGGGAACGGTATTGGCGCTGTGCTCAGCCAGGGATTCAATTTCCTCCTCAGGGACGCCCATGTGGTAAAGCCACTCCATGCAGATCTCCTTGCCGGTGCACTCCCGCATGGGTTTCTTCACATAGTTCCCCGGCCGATCGCTGAACAGGCCGTAGATCCAGCCTACCAGCTGCCCTTTGGGCTGACTGCGGAACTGAGGCTGACGGTTGAAGGTCCAGCTCAGAAGCCAGTTGGAATCCTTTGCCGTAACGATACCCCCGGTGACTACTCGCCCGCTGAAGGGGTTCCGTTGGCAGATTTTTTGGATGTAGGGCGGGATCTTTTCATCCAGGGTAGTAACGGTGGCACTCATCCAGTTGCTCTTTTCCGGGTCGCCGCAGAATTTTTCAGGGTGACCGAAGGCAGGATCCTGGGCAGCGATCCGCTTCCACATATCCCAGCCGCCGCCCTCCTTCAATTCCGGGCTGTAGGCCGCCGGGGTGTTCTGTGAGCCCAATGCGGAGTTCTCTACGCAGCCGCCCGGTGTGATAAAGACCAAATCCTGTTCTGTGAGATCCACTTGCTCTTCTCCGCTGTCAAACAGCAAAGTAATGCGCCGTGCCAGTTTCCGATCGGGCTGGATATCAAACTTTATATCAAGAACTTTTGTATTGTAGTGGAACTGTACACCGGCAGCCTCCAAATATTTGATCATGGGCAGGATCATGGACTCATACTGGTTATAGCGGGTGAAACGCAGGGCCTTGAAGTCGGGCAGACCGCCGATATGGTGGATGTAGCGGCGGATATAGAGTTTCATTTCCAGGGCGCTGTGCCAGTTTTCAAAGGCAAACATCGTGCGCCAATAAAGCCAGAAGTTAGAATTCAGCACCTCGCCGCTAAAATAGTCGGTGATGGGCTTGTCATAGAGTTCCTCATCAGGCGTAAAAAAGAGCTTCATGATTTCCAGGGCTCCTGCATCAGAGAGGCCAAACTTGCCGTCGGTGTGGCCATCCTCGCCCCGGTTTTGAGTTGCCCGCATGAGAGAGTAGTTTGGGTCACGCTTGTTCAAATAGTAGTATTCATCCAAGACGCTGAGGGCAGGGGTTTCGATAGAGGGAATGGAGTGGAATAGATCCCACATCACTTCAAAATGGTTGTCCATCTCACGGCCGCCCCGCATTACATAGCCCAGGCCGGAGTAATCCCATCCATCACAAGCTCCGCCTGGAATGGGGTCCTTTTCAAAAATATGAATGCGCTTCCCCGGCATCTGCCCGTCTCTCACCAGATAACAGGCGGCGGTCAGGGCGGCCAGGCCGGTTCCAACAATGTAGGCGGATTTCCGCTCCACGCCCTCCGGCTTGAGAGGCCGAACGAAAGCCTCATAGTTTCCGCTGGAATAATACATGTTCAACAGCCTCCTTTGCGGTTTCTTTGACTTCATTCTATGAAATTTTACAAATTCCCACAATAAACAAAGCACTCCGGATGATGGAAGTTCCATCATCCGGAGTGCTTTGTAAAATATTTTATCAATGGGGCTTGTTTGATAAGATCGGGTTGCTGTCCATGTTCTGGATGGCCAAAAGCAACTGGCCGTGCATCATTTGACTAACGCGTTCCACCATTGCTTCCGGAGCCTCATTCATTCCATTCTTGACCCATTCCAACACAACGCCTACAAATCCAAATTTATAGAAATTCGTAATGTATCGCTGGTTCTCATGAGAAATAGAGTAACCCTCGGATAATTCACACACCACATCGAGCAGCAGATCGTAGACCACGCGGAAAAGGTAATTTTCGATTTGTTCCCGTTGGACCGAATGATAAACGCCTTCCACGAAGGCCCTATTCTTTATCATTGCATGGCATAAGGCAATAAAGCCATCCTGCCAGGTTTCATAACCCTTCCGGCCTTGAATGGCTTTGGCACCTTCCTCCTGACAAATCCAGTCAATGAGATCAAAGATGTCTTGGAAGTGATAATAGAAAGTCATGCGGTTAATGCCACAGTCTTGGGTGATGTCAGCAATGGTAATTTTGGATAAAGGTTTTTGCGCCATGACACGTTGCAGCGACATGGCCAGCGCCCACTTCGTAGTTTGAGACATGTTCCCTCCACCTCCTATTAGCATATTCTCCGCAGAAAAGCTGTCTGCGTTAATGTTGTGGTAAAACAGCGCTTTCATACTGATTTTCCTCCAGCCAGCGGGAGGCGCAGTGCGCCAGGCAAGCGGAACCGATTGGACACACCTCCTCATTGAAACGAACTCTTGGATTGTGCGCAGGTGCGTCACCCCGTTCATCCAGGTATCCGGCAGAGAGATACAGGAATGTGCTGGGAACTCTTTCCGCTATAACAGCGAAGTCCTCGGAAGCGCTGGCGGACATATCGGGAACCGGGGTCAGTCCGGAAATCGGCAGTTCTTTCACATAGCGAACAGCCTGTTCCGTCATTCCGGGGTCACAGATGAGAGGGGGCACCTCGGAGAGCGTCATGATTTCCGCCGCACCGCCATAGACCTCCGCGGTCTTTTGGGATACCTCTCTGATCCGGCGAACCAGCTTCTCCCGGCTATCACGGTCATTGGTGCGCAGCGTTCCCTGGAGAATTGCAGTATCGGGAATAATGTTGGGCGCTGACCCGGCAGAGAAGTTTCCGATCGTCAGGACACAGGCTTTGCCGGGGTCCGCCTCCCGTGCGATCAGGGACTCCAGCGCCAGATAGATGTGAACACCAATATTGATGGGATCGACTGAATCCTGTGGATAGGCGCCATGGGCGCCCTTGCCGCGAACCGTGATGCGAAAACCATCCACGGAGAACATCATTGTCCCGCCGCTGTTATACATGAACAGGCCAACCGGCATTCTGCCTGGGGCCACATGGCAGGCAAGAGCCGCATCCACACCATCCAAGATTCCGTTGGATACCATATCCCTGGCGCCTTCAAAAGTCTCCTCCGCAGGCTGAAACATCAGCCGGACCCGGCCTCTCAGCGCGGCCTCATCCTCTTTGAGCATCTTTGCCGCTGTCAGCAGCATGGCCGCGTGGAAGTCGTGGCCGCAGGCATGGGCTTCGGTACCGGTGGGACAGGCGAAACTCTCGCCGCTCTCCTCCGGCATGGGCAGCGCATCCATGTCCGCCCGGAGCAGGAGCGTCCTTCCCTCTTCCATCCCCAATTCGGCGGTCACACCATGGCCGCAAGGACGGGGGGACAGGCCGCAGTTTTTTAGCTGCTCCATCACATACTGCTGTGCCTTGGGCATTTGCAGCCCCACCTCCGCATGGCTGTGCAGCCAGCGGCGGTGAGAGATTGTTTCCTCCCGCAGTTCCAGCGCCCGCTTATAGTAGTCCATAGCCGTACCTCCATAAAAAGAATGAGTTGTTTAGAAAAAGTGTAGCAAGAGATGTTGGAGGCGTCAACAGTATCGATATATGGCTGTCCTCCAAGTACAAGGATCTTCTTTGACTTTCGCCGTTTCCCCTGCACTTATTATACCATAAACGGCCATTGCGGAACAAAAAATGTGAATTTTGAGAGGAATCGCTATATGTTCGAGTTATGAAACAAAGGACATGGTGGTCTATGGCCTATCTCTGCCGCCAGATCGAGGAGAAAAGGACACGGAAGATCATCGAATTCCTGCTCAACCGTGAGGAGGCGCACAACCAGATGCTCCGGGATGCTTTTCATGAGGTACAGGACAGCGGTTTCAATCAGGACTTCGGTACGGCCAAGGCGGCGAAGATGTATTTTCCCCTGTCCAATCCTGGCCCCAATGCTTTCGCTGGAAACGAAGCGGCCGCATCTGAGCATACAAAATAAAAACGGTCAAACGCCGTCCGTCCAATATCTCTTCTGCTTTGTCAATTTTCTTTTTCCACAAGCCCCCGCGCCGCAGGGCCGGAATGGGTGCATCTTTTTGCCAGCATAGAACAAGCAAAAAAGCCCCGCAGCCCTTGATGCACAAAGGGCTGCGAGGCTTTTCGTTCTCTTTTTCGCCGAAACAAACCGAGAAATCACCGGCAGAAATAGGCCAAAATTGGTTATCGGGTGGCGCAACAGGTGGCGCAAGCCTACCGCTCCCACGGTCTCCGTTCTTCCCACAGCCGGTACAGGCGGCAGCCCGCCCAGCCGCAGAAAAGCCCCACCAGCATGCCGCAGAGCACATCGCTGGGAAAGTGGACGCCAACGTACAGTCGGGACACTCCCATAAGGGCCGCCATTCCCAGGGCCGTCCGGCCCATCCACTTCTCCGGCAGCATCTGCCGCCAGGCCATCGCCGCGGCGAAGGCGGCGCTGGTGTGGCCCGAAGGAAAGGAGTTGGGATCTCCCTCTGCCACCAGCGGAATAAGCCCCTCCACCACCAGCCAGGGGCGGGTCCGGCTCACCAAATGCTTCAGAACCACATTGGTGCACAACAGGCTGCACAGCAGTGCCGCCGCCCCCGCCAACCCGGCTTTCCGGGTTTTGGGAAAAAAGAGCATCAGCACACACAGGGCGATCCACAACAGCCCGGCGTTGCCGAGCTGGGTATATAACATCATGAGCGGATCCAGCAGGGCGCACCGCACCGTCTCCTGGATCCACAAAAGGCTCGGCCCCTCGGCCTGGGCCAGCGCGCTCAGCATGGCAGCCCCCCCCTTTGACGGATCAGCCGGTCCTTCTTCATATTGATTTTCCTTTCCCATCATCAAAAGCGGGGCGGGGATGCTCCCCGCCCCGCTTTCCAGTCTATCTCTTACGCCGCGTTGTCGGCGGCGGTGCCGTTCTCCCACTCGCAGGAAAGAACAACGCCGTTGTTGAGTTCAAAGTGCGTGGTCTTGACAATGTGCGTCTTGCCCACCCGGACCTCCTGGCTTCCCATCTCGCTCTTCAAATTGTTGGACACAGAACCCTCAATGGTAAAGGTCAGATCCACCGTGTCCTCCATCATCGGGATGATGAAAGCCCCTTCTGTGGTGGTCAACTCGGCATTGGCCTTATGAGGCTGGGCCGTAACTCCGGTGACGTAGGCGCTGAGCAGCTCCCCGTTGGACATGAGCTGGTCGCCGGGCTTCTGCTGTGCGGCGGCCTGATCGATGTATTTTTGGATGTTGTCATAGACTTCCTTGTCCACACCCTCCACCCGGACCGTGTAGGCGATATTGGTCCCGGTCTCCGCGCGCTTGGCTCCCAGGTGGCCGGTCATTTTCAGTCCCACTGCCGCCACCACCGCCACCGCGATCACAAGGACCAACAGATCAATGATGTTGATTTTTCCAAAAAGCTTCCCATTTTTATCCATGCCTGTTCTCCTCTGAGCGGGGAAAGTCCCCGTCGATTTTGGTTGTATATTTTCCCGCCTGTGGTAAAATAGCAGAGGTACCGTACAGACCCTGCGTATTCCGTGACAGGTGCGGTCGCGCTTGCCCCGCCGGGGCAGCGCACGGAACGATGTTATTGTATCATACTCTCCACACACTTCTCAAGTCTTTTTTCGGAGGAGCCATGAAAGTCATTCATCTGATCAGCGGCGGTGATTCCGGCGGGGCCAAGACCCACGTCCACATGCTGCTGCAAAATCTCAGCCGCACCATCGAAGTCACCATGGTGTGTTTTATGGAGGGTCCCTTTTCCCAGGAGGCCCGGGATCTGGGCATTCCGACCGTGGTGCTGCCCGGCCGGAATATCTTCCGGGTCTACTCCCAGCTCAAGCGCATGATCCTGGAGGGAGGCTACGACCTCATCCACTGCCACGGCGCCCGCGGCAACATGATGGGCGCTCTGCTCCGCCGCGCCACCGGCCTGCCCGTGGTGTCCACCGTCCACTCGGACTACCGTCTGGACTACCTGGGACGGCCTCTCTCCCGCATCACCTACGGGGTGGTGAACACCCTGTCCCTGCGGCGGCTGGATTACCGTATCGGAGTCTCCGACGCCATGACCGACCTGCTCATCTCCCGGGGCTTTGACCCGGACAGGCTCTTCACCATCTACAACGGCCTGGACTTTACCCCCCGGGTCCCTGCGCTGAGCCGGGCGGAATACTGGAAGTCGGTGGGACTCAATGCCGATGAGAGCTCTGTGGTGGTGGGCATCGCCGCCCGGCTCAACCCCGTGAAGGACATCGCCACTCTGGTCCGAGGGTTTGCCCTGGCCCATGCGGCCTGCCCCCAGCTCCGCCTCCTCATTGCCGGAGACGGCGAGCAGATGCCTATGCTGAAAGAGCTCTCCGATCACCTGGGGGTGTCCGGCGCAGTATGTTTTGCCGGATGGGTCACCGATACCGACAGCTTTTACAACGCCCTGGACGTGAACACCCTCACCTCTCTCTCCGAGACTTTCCCCTATGCCCTCACCGAGGGTGCGCGGGCGGGGCTGCCCACGGTGGCCAGCCGGGTGGGCGGAGTCCCCTACCTGATCGACCACGGAGTCAACGGCTTCCTTTTCCAGCCTGGAGACGCCGAAGCCCTCTCCCGCCATCTCATCACACTGGCCCGGGACAAGGCGCTTCGGGAGCACATGGGACGCCGGCTCTACGAAAAGGGCCGCAGCCAGTTCTCGCTGGAAAGCACCCTGGACCGTCAGTTGGAGATCTATCGCGCCATTCTCCGCCGCAAGGCGCGGAAGGCGGGGCGGCGGGACGGTGCGCTGGTGTGCGGAGCCTATGGCCGGGGCAATGCCGGAGATGACGCCATCCTGGAGGCCATCGTCCGGGAACTGCGGCAGCTGGACCCCGACCTCCCCGTCTGGGTCCTCTCCCGAAACCCGGACTCCACCCGTCTGACCTACCGGGTCAACTCCATCTATACCTTTCATATACCCCGTTTTCTCTGGCGGATGGGAAAAACCCGGCTCTACATCAACGGCGGCGGCTCTCTCATGCAGGACGCCACCAGCCGCCGGAGCCTGTGGTTTTACCTCTTCACCATCTCCGCGGCCAAGCTCTTGGGCAACCGGGTCATGATGTACGGCTGCGGCATCGGCCCAATCCACTACCCCAGCAACCGCCGTTTGGCGGCAGGAGTGCTTCAGAAGCGGGTGGATGCCATCACGCTGCGGGACACCCACTCCAGAAATGAACTGGAGCAGATGGGAGTCACCGCCCCGGAGATCATCCTCTCCGCCGACCCCACCGTCATTCTCCCCGCCGCGGAGAGCGCCACGGTGGACGGCATTCTGGAAAGCGCCGGGCTGGACCCGGCCGGACGCTATATCGGCTTCACCCTTCGCCCCTGGCCCGGCTTTGCGGAAAAGGCCGCGCTCTTCGGCCAGGCCGCCGACTACGTCTACGAAAAATACGGGCTCACCCCTGTCTTTCTGCCCATCGAGCGGCGGCTGGACGTGGGGGCTGCCCAGCTGGCCGCCCGGGGCATGAAGGCCCCTCACTACATTTTAGAGGAGACTGGCTCTTCGTCCCACACCATCGGCCTGTTTGCCCGGATGCAGGTGGTGGTGTCCATGCGGCTCCACGCATTGGTGTTCTCGGCCGGTCAGGGAGTTCCCCTGGTGGGCGTGGTCTACGATCCCAAGATCAGCTCCTTCCTGTCCTATATCGGACAGGATCTGTACACCGATCTGGACCATCTGACTCTGGAGGGGCTGAAGACCCATCTGGACGCCGCAGTGGGCCGGAACGGAGACGAGGCCTTCCTCTCCGGCGGCGTGGAACGGCTTCGAAACGTGGAACAGCGCAACCGGGACACCGCCGGGCGGCTCCTGGGCTTGGAGGGAGGCGGCGCGATATGAGGCAAGTGGTCTGCCTCTCCGGCCAATTTTGGGCCGATGTCCCCACCCGTACGCAGCAGCTGATGAGCCGGATGAAGGACGCCGAAGTCCTCTATTTCGCGCCTCCTGCGGCCGACGGCGACAAGAGCTGGAAAGCCCCGGGCCGAAAGCTCCGCCCCGGGCTCATTGCCTACACGCTTCCTCCCGCGCCCCCCGCAGGCCCCCCCACGGGTTTTCTGGCCCGCTGGGTTCAATCCCGGAATATCCGTTTTCTCCAGTCCCGGCTGGAACGACATCACTTTCACGATCCCCTTCTCTGGTGTTCCAGTCCCGGGGCAGCGGCTTATCTGGACGCTCTGGCCTACCGGGGGCTGGTCTATGACTGCGACCGATACTGGCCCGAGGTCCCCGAACAGTGGGAGAGCGAGCTGACTGCCGCCGCCGACGTGGTCTTTGCCGCCTCCCCTGATCTGGCCGATCACCTGGTCCCATGCAACCGCAATGTGACTCTGCTTCCCAACGGCTGCAACTACCCCATGTTCGCCAGGGACGCTTTGCCCCGCTCCAAGGCGCTCGCGGACCTCACCGGCCCCATCCTGGGCTGGGCAGGCACCATCTGGGCCGACTTGGAGCTCGCTCCCCTGCTGAAGGCGGCCCGCTCCCATCCGGACTGCACGGTGGTTTTGGTGGGCCGGATGGAGAAAAATCCGCTCCTTCCCGCGCTGCTGGCCGAACCCAACGTCCGCTTTCTGGACTTTGTCCCTCCGGTGGAGCTGCCCGACTATCTGTGCAACTTCGACGTGTGTCTCTCGCTGCTGCGCCGCAGTCACCAGGATGATGATGTGCTCCCCGCCCGGATCTTTGAGTACCTGTCCACCGGAAAACCCATTGTCGCCATGCTCGCTCCCGATCAGGTGGAGGTTTTTCCCGACGTGATCTACTCCGCCCAGAGTCCGGCGGAGTTCTCCCTTCTGTGCACCCGGGCTTTGGACGAGACCGGCAGTTGGGCGCGGGATCGCCGCCGGGCCTACGGCAGAGCCGCCGCCTGGAGCCAGCGCGCCGGAGAAGTGAATCGGATCCTGGAGAGCATTGGGCTGTTTTAAAATCCACTTCTGCTGCACCCCTTTGTCTCACACTGCAACACATACCTTCCCACCCCCTGCCGTACACTGTTGGCAGGGGGTGTTTTTATGCCGCTGCTGCCCGTTCTCCTTCTTCTCGGCGCCGTCATCCTGGTAAATGGCTGGACCGACGCGCCCAACGCCATTGCCACGCCCGTGGCGGCCGGGACTCTCTCCTTCCATACGGCGGTACTCCTGGCGGCGGGCTGCAATCTGCTGGGCGTGGCGGGTACCGCCGCCGTCAGCGACGCCGTAGCCCGTACGCTCTTTTCCATCGCCGACTTCGGCCCCTTTGCCCTCACCGCCCTCACAGCTGCTCTGGCGGCCACCGTGATCTGGGCGGTTGCCGCCTGGCGTTTCGGTATCCCCACCAGTGAAAGCCACGCCCTCACGGCAGGACTCACCGGTGCCGCCCTGGCGCTGGGCGCAGAGCATCTGCGGCTCGCCCCGCTCCTCTGGGTAGGCTGGGGCCTGATCCTCTCCCTCGCGCTGGGCGCCACACTGGGGCGGCTTTTCACCCGACTCCTTCCATCCGGAGGTGAGCGGTCCTACCGGCGGGGGCAGGTGGCGGGAGCCGCCCTCACATCCTTTCTCCACGGGGCACAGGACGGGCAGAAGTTTCTGGGCGTCCTGGCCCTCGCCCTGGCACTGGACGGCTCCGGCTTCTCCACTCCCGCCTGGGCCGCTTGGGGATGCGCCTCTCTCATGGCCTTGGGGACCCTTTTGGGCGGTCGAAGGATCATTGACACCGTGGGACGAAAAATGGTCCTGCTCACCCCCCGCACCGGGTTTGCCGCCGATCTGGGCTGTGCCGCCGCGCTGGCCGTGTGTACGCTCTGGGGCCTTCCCGTCTCCACAACCCACGCCAAGACCGCCGCCATCCTGGGCGCCGGGTCCTCACCGGACGGCAAAGTGGCCGGCTCTCTGGGTCTGGCCTGGCTGCTCACCTTCCCCGGCTGCGGCGTCATCGCCTTTCTCCTCGTAAAATGCCTGCTTCCATGATATAATATCTCCCGGCGGGACACATCCCGCCGGGAGGTTCTTTCATGCAAGGTTATCACACCGCGGTTTTCGATCTGGACGGCACGCTCCTCAACACGCTGGAGGATCTGGCGGATGCCGCCAATTTTGCTCTGCTTCAAATGGGCTGGCCCACCCGAAGCCAGGACGAGATCCGGAGCTTTGTGGGCAATGGGGTGGAACTGCTCATCCGCCGGGCAGCGCCCCACAGGGTGCAGGAAGCGGAAATTTCCCGCTGTCTGAGCGTCTTTAAAGAGCATTACGCTGCCCACATGGCTGACAAGACCGCCCCGTACCCCGGCATTCTTCCTCTGCTCCGGGCACTGCGTCAGCGGGGCGTCACTCTGGCCGTGGTCTCCAACAAGTTTGACTCCGCCGTGAAGGAGCTGTGTGCCGGCTGCTTCCCCGGCCTCATTCAGGCCGCCGTCGGGGCGTCGGACCAGGCGTCCAAAAAACCTGATCCGGCCATGGTGGTTCAAGCGCTCCGGGCACTGGGCACAAGTCCCGCCGGGGCAGTCTACATCGGGGACTCCGACGTGGATCTCCAAACTGCCCGCAACGCGGGGCTCCCCTGCCTCTCCGTGACTTGGGGATTCCGGGACGCAGCCTTTCTCCGCACCCACGGGGCCGCTGTCCTCGTCCATCGGCCCGAGGAGCTTCTCTCCTTTTTTCCTCTCCCCGGCTTCACTCCGGAGGATTCAGCTTTATAACGGAAAAGCACTTCCCTATCGAGCCTTCCGCCTTTTCAAGCCGGAAGGGGTCATCTCCCGTCGGGCTTGGGGCGCGAGGATGGCCACTGCCAGCAGGTTGGGCAGGGCCATCAGGCCGTCACATAGATCGGAGAGAGCCCAAACCGCGCCCACCTCTCCCACGCTGCCCGCTGCCACCGCCAACAGGAACACCAGCCGGAAGGGCCTGCGCAGGCGGTTGTCCCCGGTGAGATGGGCCAGCCCCCGCTCTCCGTAATAGCTCCACCCCAGCAGAGAGGTAAAGGCAAACAGCAGCAGGCACACCGCCACAATGAGTCCTCCCGCCTGACCAAACACAGTGGAAAAGGCGGCGGCCGAGAGAGGTGCGCCGGTCATCTCCCCCGTCACTGTCCCCTGCTCCAGAGCGGACAGCGCCGCGGCGGGATCGTACACCCCGGAGGTGAGGATGGTCAGCGCGGTGACTGTGCAGACCACCATCGTCGCAAAAAACACCTCAAATATGCCCCAGAACCCCTCCTGGGCGGGAAAGTCAGCGTCCGCGGCGGCATGGGCCATGGCGGAGGAGCCCACCCCGGCCTCATTGGTGAACACGCCCCGGGCCACTCCGTAGCGCAGAGCGGCGGACACCGTATAGCCCGACGCACCGCCCAGCGCCGCCCGGGGCGTCAGTGCGCAGGTCACGATCTCCCGGAGAGCCGGCAGTACCGACTCCGCATGGGCCCAGATCACCGCCATCCCGGTACTGAGAAACAGGACCGCCATGGCGGGGACCAGCTTCTCACTCACCCGTCCCACCCGGCCGATCCCCCCCAGGATGACCGCCCCCCCTCCCCAGCGAGGAGACCTGGGTACTCAGGACATCGACGCGCGGAAGGAGTGACGGAGATGAGCTGATATCAGTCTAGCGTCATGTTTTCTGAACGCCACACGGTCCACCGAGAGCTAGCCTTAAGCCTTCGGCGGCAGCGTCAGAGGTGGATAAGAGACAGCCTGTGCACAGGGCCGTCACCACCCCCACCGCCAGCGGCTCCCAGCCCAGCGCAGCATGGAGGGCGGAAGCGATGGAATTGGACTGGACCATACCGCCCCCCGCCAGCGCCGCCGGAACACACCAGAAGGAAAACCACTTCGCGGCGCCTCTCCAGCCCAGCGCCCGCTCCATGTAGTCCATGGGACCGCCCTCCCAGCCGCCCCCCGGGGCTTTTCGCCGGTATTTGACCGCCAGCGTCTTTTCCGCAAAGCTGGTCATCAGCCCCAGCAGGGCGGAGATCCACATCCAAAAGACCGCCCCCGGCCCGCCGAAAAAGATGGCCGTCGCCACGCCCGCAATGGAACCCGTGCCGATGGTGGAGGCCAGTGCGGTGGAAAGGGCCTGAAATTGGGTCAAGCCGCCGGAGGCGGCTTTTTTCTTTTTTCGAAAGAGAGTGCCCAGAGACCCGCGGAGCCAGGTCTTGATCCCGAAAATTTGAAAGAAACCGCTCTCTGCGGAGCACCACAGCCCCACCAGCAGAAATAGCCCCAGCATCCACGGATTCCACAACCGATCCGCCCACCGCTCCAGCACGGACAACGCCTCCCCTGATTGCTTTTCCTTTTACACCCCGGCCTGCGTCCGGCTGCCGGCTTTTCAGGACTCACTAAGGGGTATGCGCCCTGCGGGGAAAACAGAAGAGGATGTGCCTTTTTCTTGCTTGTTTCGTCTGTTTGGTGTATTCTATTGGTTCAATCGCTGTACTTGTCACTTAAACTGTTTGTTTGAAAGAGGGCGAGGATATGATCCGAAAAGCAAGAGAAGAGGACATCCCACAGGTGGCGGAGATCTACGGCCGCATCCTGGAAAATGAGATAACCGGACGCGCCTTCACCGGCTGGCAGCCCGGGGTCTACCCCACCGCCCGCACCGCCAGGGAGGCTCTGGAGCAGGATGAGCTCTATGTCATGGAGGAATCAGGTTCCGTGGCGGCCGCAGCCCGGATCAACCGGGCGCAAGTGGATGTATACGCCCAGTGTCCCTGGCAGTACGAGGCCCCGGCTGAACAGGTGATGGTCCTCCACACGCTGGTGGTGGATCCCAGGACCGCAGGAGCGGGATAAGGCGCCCGCTTTGTGGATTTTTACGAGCGGTTCGCCCGGGAAAGCAGATGCCCTTTTCTCCGCATGGACACCAACGAGCGCAACACCCCCGCCCGGAGCCTCTATCGGCGTCTGGGCCATCGGAAGGCCGCCGTCCTGCCCTGCACCTTCAACGTCATTCCCGGTGTCCGGCTGGTGTGTCTTGAGAAATATCTGGGCACCGAATGATTCCCACGGCGCAAAAAAAGAGAGTCATCAAAAGATGACTCTCTTTTTTTGTCTTGTCCGAACACTTTAGATGCCGGACAAGATCGGGACCCCACACGGTGGGGCGGCGCTTTTGCGCCGTACGAGCGTTTTGGCCTGCGGCCAAAACCTCGGCGCAGGCGGAATTCATTTCCGCCGAGCATTTTAAAATTCCCAGGTATCCAAAAAAGAAACACCTGCAAAGCAGGTGCTTCTTTTTTGGAGGCGACGCCCAGACTCGAACTGGGGGTGGAGATTTTGCAGACCTCTGCCTTACCACTTGGCTACGTCGCCGGACAAAGGATCTATGGAGCAGGTGACGAGGCTCGAACTCGCTACCTCCACCTTGGCAAGGTGGCGCTCTACCAGATGAGCTACACCTGCATCTTATGCAGGGCTCCAGTGAAACAGTACCCCGACGGGGTGTTCTCCCGGGATGTTTTGTCCCGGGAGAACAGGTGTGGTGCCTCCGACCGGAATCGAACCAGTGACACGGGGATTTTCAGTCCCCTGCTCTACCGACTGAGCTACAGAGGCAAATTTTGGCGACGCGGATGGGACTTGAACCCACGACCTCCGGCGTGACAGGCCGGCGTTCTAACCAACTGAACTACCGCGCCAGCTTGGTCGCCTATAAAACAGGTCTGGTGGGAACAACAGGGCTCGAACCTGTGACATCACGCGTGTAAGGCGTGCGCTCTACCAGCTGAGCTATGCTCCCTTGCCGCCGCCTTTTACCCAAGCGGCGTATGTTATTATACTAAACCCAGGCCTGTCTGTCAACCACAAAATCAAGATTCGCCAAAATTTTTTCCGATTCAGTGTGTGGCGCGGTGCAGCAGATCCTCCAGCTCTCTCCGGTCGAACGCATAGACCCGGTCGCAAAACTGGCAGGTCAGTTCTGCCCTGCCCTGCTCCCGGATGAGCGCTGTCAACTCGTCCCGCCCCATGCTCACCAGCGCGGTGGACACCCGCTCCCGGCTGCACGGGCAGCGGTAAGACACCGGGTGACGCTCCACCACTTCCAATTCAAAGCCGGACAGTGTCCGGCGCAGCAGTTCCTCTGCGTCAACTCCATCCTCCAGGAGGGCAGCGGTGACAGGCCCCAGTTTTTTCACGCCCGCCTCCACCCGCTCGATCACGTCTTCTCCCGCGTCCGGCAAAAGCTGAATGAGATAGCCCCCCGCCCGAAGCACAGACTGGTCCGCATCCACCAGCACCCCCAGGGCGCAGGCAGTTGGGATCTGTTCACTGACCGCGAAATAATCGGTCACATCCTCCGCGATCTCTCCGGACACCAGCGGTACTGTGCCCACATAGGGCTCCTTCATGTCCAGATCCTTGATGACGGTGAGCGTCCCCGTCTTGCCCACGGCGCCCCCCACGTCCAGCTTGCCGTCGGCCCGGGCCGGCAGGATCACTGCCGGCTCCTGGACATAGCCTCGCACTTCTCCCCCCACGTCGGATACAGCGGTGATGGAGCCCAGGGGGCCGTCACCCCGAAAGCGCAGCGTCACCGAACTGCCCTCCCCCTTGAGCTGATCCCCCATCATGGAACAGGCCATCAGTGCGCGCCCCAGGGCCGCGGTGGCCACCGGCAGGGTCTTGTGGATCTGCCGGGCCCGCTCCGTAAGGTCCCGGCCGGTGATGGCCATGGCCTTCACCGGAGCTTCCTTTGTCAGGACTCGGACGATTTCATCTGTCATTGGACTGTCTCTCCCTTTCGCGCGGCGAAAAAGGTCCGCTGCTCCCCTTCCACCGGGGCGCGGAACTTCAATTCTCCGTATTGTTTGATGCGGGCAAATCCGGCCGCCCGGAGATACTCCTCCAGCTCGGTCATGGAGTAGGCGTACTCCTCGTGGAGTTCCTCTCCCCGCCGCCAGACTGCCCCGTCCCGGCGGAAAATATCCATCCAGAAGGAACACACCCGCCGGCGGGCGCTGTACTCCCCCCGCCAGACGCAGTAGTCGTCCTCGGTCTCGTCCAGAAAGATCTGTCCGTCCATGGCCGCCAGTTTCTCCGGCGTGTCGGCATCGAAGAGAAACAGTCCCCCGGGGGCCAGATTCTCCCATACGAGCCGGAAGGCGCGGGCCAGCTTTTTCGGCTGCAGCACATAGTTGACGCTGTCCAGACAGCAGACGCAGGCATCCACCGGCTCCGGCAGGCACAGGTGCTCCATTCCCTGGCAGAACAGCCGGGGCCTGTGCTCCAGGTCCCGGCATTTTTCCTCGGCCTGCGCCAGCATTTCGGGGGACTTGTCCACCCCCGTCATCTCATAGCCCCGGACAGCCAGCTCCCGGGTCAGGCTCCCGGTCCCGCAGGCCAGATCCAGCACCGAACGGACAGGCCTCCTCAGCCGGGCAAAATGGCGCTCGATATAGTCTGCCCAACGGGGGTAGCCCACGTCGCCGGTCAGATCGTCGTAGCTCCCCGCCAGAAATTCATAGCTTGCCATCTGCTCTCATTTTCTCCTTGATGCGGGGAAGCACCTCCTGATAGCCGTCCGCCCCATAGTGGAGGGAACGGTTGACCCGGCTGATGGTGGCGCTGGACGCCCCGGTCCGCTCTAAAATATCATTGTAGATCATGCCGTCGCTGAGGAGAAGGGCAACTTCAAAGCGCTGCTCCATGGCGCGCAGTTCCGCCACAGTGCACAGGTCCTGGAAAAATTTCTTGCACTCGTCCAGGTCTTTCAGGGAAAGAATCGCCTCATAGAGCAGACCAGTATCCCCCTGCTTCCCGCTTTTTGTCATGGACATAATCCTCCTATTATTGATGGTTTTACTATTTTACCAAAGTGAAGTGTGAAAGTAAACCCCCGAACCAAAATTTTTTCTCCGCATAGTCTGTTTTAGTGCGAAAGGGGGAGTCTTTTTGAAAAAGGCAAACGTAGAGCCCCAACTGGCCCAGCCGGGGACCTATCGAAAAGTCTTTCGGGACGGTGAGACTGTTCTGCTCACTGTCACGCAGCGCTGGCCCCGACTGGCCGGGGACAGTCCCGGCCTGCGGCGGATCGACCGGTACTACGACGCTCTGGCCGAGCGCTGGCGCAAACGCTGGGAAGGCCCCCTGCTGGAGCGGGCCAAGGCGGCTGCCGGGCCTGACACGCCCCCTTGGGAAGCCGCCCTGGATTTTACGGTCACCCTGTTTCAGGACGGCCTGTTCAGTCTCTGGCTGGAGGCTTCAGAGGACACAGGGGAACGCCGCCCCCGCCGCGTCCGTATGGGTGATGTCTGGCGCGTGCCCTCGGGGGTTCCCGTTACGCTCCGGGAACTGCTTCCGCCCCAGCGCTGGTGGCGCGGACCGGTGCTGGAAGAAGTCCGCCGGCAGATCGGCGGCCGGGTGTCCGCGGGAGAATCTGTCTTTTATGAGGGATGGCCCCAGCTGGCGTCCCGGCTGTTCTCCCCCGACCGATTTTACTTGACGGAGCAGGGGGCGGCCGTCTTTTATCCCATGGAGAGCATCGCCCCTGCGCTGGAGGGATTCCCCACGTTTTCGATCCCTCTCGGAACGTGACTTTGCACAAGGCGCTGTCTCTGTTGGCCGCCCTCTTCCTCCTTTTCAGACATTTTTAAAAAATACTTGCTTTTTTTTTGCTTCTCTGCTATTATAATAGCCGATGCTTTTTCAAGCGTATCCTGACGAGCGAGGAGGTAAAAGCGAATGGCCAAATGTGATTTTTGTGATAAGGGCGTTGTGTTCGGCAATCAGGTTTCCCACTCTCACCGCCGCTCCAACCGCCCTTGGAAGCCCAATGTGAAGCGCGTCAAGGCGATCGTGGACGGTACGCCCAAGCACGTGTATGTCTGCACCAGATGCCTCCGTTCGGGTAAGGTCACCCGCGCTGTGTAATAACACAACCTAGAAAAGAGCCGCTGTTTTCAACAGCGGCTCTTTTTCTTTTCCTCCATCTTCCACGGATGTTTTTTCTCCCCCCGCACACACTTTTTACGGGGGTGATCTCATGACCACCGGTTTTGTAACAGAGAGAGAACGAACCGCGCATCCCGACAACTGTCTGCGTCTGGAGCCGGAAGAACGCCTGTGTTCCCGCTTTGACCCCGCGGGGATCGCACTGTTCCCCGTGGCAAGTTTGGAACGGATGGGCTTCCGGGTCCTGGACGACTGCTGCCAGGAGCATATCATGTAGCCGCTCCCCCCGCCGCCTTCCGGCGGCGGTACATCACTGGAAAACATTGTTCCTTGAAACAGCTCTTTCCATCGGTTACAATTTGGTTACAATCTGTAACAAAGGCAAGGAGCGATGTAACATGAAACGACAACTCGCCGCCCTGGCTCTGGGAGCACTTCTCCTCACAGGAACCACGCGAGGCGCATCCATCTCCCTGAACGGCGCGGCTGTGGATCTGGGCAGCACGGCTGTCTATGACTGCACCAC
This sequence comes from Pseudoflavonifractor sp. Marseille-P3106, assembly GCA_900169975.1. Taxonomy (GTDB): domain Bacteria; phylum Bacillota; class Clostridia; order Oscillospirales; family Oscillospiraceae; genus Vermiculatibacterium. The sequence goes on along the minus strand of LT827125.1, from coordinate 157,540 downwards.
CTACGTCCCCCTGCGTACGGCGGTGGGCTCCCTGCTCCCCGGCGCCCAGGTCAGCTGGAACGGCGGGCGGGCCGTGGTGAAAGGCGGCGGATTTACTCTGACTGCCTGCCCGGGAGAACGCATTTTGACTTACAACGGCGTCCAGATCCCCCTCTCCACCCCTATCCGCATGGAGAACTGGAGCACTCTGGTCCCTATTCGGCCCCTGGCTGCTCTTCTGGGGGCAGAGGTAAGCTGGAACGCCGCCACCGGCGGGATCTCTCTCTCCACCAGCGGCGGTGACGCGCTCTACTGGCTGTCACGCATCATTTCCGCCGAAAGCCGGGGAGAGCCTCTGGAGGGGAAGATTGCCGTAGGCAACGTGGTCCTCAACCGGGTCAACAGTCCCCTCTTCCCCAACAGCATTTACGACGTCATTTTCGACAGCCGCTGGGGCGGGCAGTTTGAGCCCGTGCGCAACGGGACGATCTACGATACCCCCACCGCCGAGAGTGTTCTGGCCGCCCGCCTCTGTCTGGCCGGCGTCAGCACCGCCGGCGGAAGCCTTTATTTCCTGGCTCCGGCTCTCACCAACAATCACTGGACCATGGAGACACGCACCTACGTGACCACCATCGGCGCCCACTGGTTTTACCTGTAACCGCCCCCGAATTTTATCTGAAAAGTTGCTCCGCAGTCCACTGTGGGGCAACTTTTTTTATTTTTTTCAAAATCGGGCAAACTGATGGAGCTCCATTTTTTAGCAGTCCCCGGGACGTTTGGGGCCCAAGGCATTCCCCGTTTTTTCTTTGTAACCTTTTCGATGAATTTTTAAAGGCAGAAAAGGTCAAAAACAGGCGTTTATCTCCCTCGACAAAAATTTTTCTTGATTTTCGCCGTTGCATCGGTTACAATGTGGTTACAATTTAGTGAAGAAACGGAAACACTCAAATTGTCTCAGGAGGATTTGCTTTATGAAGAAACATCTTCTCACGCTGGCTATGGCGCTGAGCCTGGTCTTCGGGCTGGGCACGCCTGCCGCTGCCATCGAGAGCGACCGTATCGATCTCATTGTCAACGATACCGTCATCGATGTGGAGACCCCTGTTCAGGTCTACGACCAGGTGACCTACGTCTCCTACTGGCCCGTGGTTCGGGCCCTCTACCCCGACGCGTCGGCCGTTTGGCAGGACGGCCAGGCGGTGGTCACCGCCCCCGGCCTGACCATGACCATCCAACCCGGGCGGGACTACCTGGTGGCCAACGGCCGGTATCTCTATCTGCCCCAGGGTGTCAAGCTGTCCGGAAATCTGATCCTGGTCCCCACCCGCACACTGTCCGCCGCCTTGGGCGCCAACGTGTCCTGGGACCCCGCCGGCAGAGATGTGGTCATCACCTCCGGCAGCGGCCCCATCACCTCCGGGGATGCAGCCTACCAGCAGGATGTGGTCTACTGGCTCTCCCACATCATCAACGCCGAAAGCGGCAACCAGCCTCTGGCGGGCAAGATCGCCGTGGGCAATGTGGTTTTGAACCGCGTCAACAGCGGCCGCTTCCCCAACACGGTCTATGAGGTCATTTTCCAGCCCGGCCAGTTTACGCCTGTCTCCAACGGGGCGATCCGCCGGGAGCCCAACGCCGAGAGCGTTGCGGCCGCCAAACTTTGCCTGGACGGCGCCAACACCGCCGGAAACGCCCTCTACTTCATCAACCCCTATACCTCGCCCAACAGCTGGGCCTCCCGGAACCGGCCCTATGTGGCCACCATCGGCGCCCACGCCTTCTTCGCATAACGCCCCCGATCTTCCGTTTCAAAATTGTAAAAGGAATGCCCTTCCGGAAACCGGAAGGGCATTTTCTTTTCTCCTTTCTCAAAAAGCGTTTACCATGTCAACATTCTTTCCACGATTTCAACATTTTGCTTGCTTCCTTCCTGTTCAATGGCTATAATAGGGAGGGAATTCACTGCTTCGAGAGGGGGGTTGAGATTGAAAGAGGAAAAGAACGGGCCACTCACCATTCAGTCGGTAGAGCGGGCACTGGCGATCCTGGAGATCCTGGCCCGGGCCACCCGCCCTCTCAGCGTCATCGAGATCGGCGAGATCACAGGCATTCAGCGCACGACCCTCTACGCGCTGATCAACACCCTGGTAGCGGGAAACTATGTCCTCCGCGGAGCGGACGGAAAACTGTCCATCTCCAGCAAGCTTTATGAGATGAGTTCCATGTATCCCTCCCGCCTGCCCATTGTTCAGCGGGGCAACCGGCACATCACCGAGATGGCCCTCCGATACCGGGTGGCGGTGCGGCTGTCTATCTGCACGGAGGCGGGACATGTGGTGACGGTAGCCTCCTCAGAGCCCACCTTCCATGTCTCCAATGTGGCCCCTCAGGGAGGCGAGCTGGCCGTCCACGCCACCAGTACCGGCAAGGTGCTGCTGGCCTACCTGCCCCCCGAGGAATCCCGCAGGCGGATGGAGCAGTGCCGCATGGAGCGCTATACGCTTTATACCATCACCGACCGCAAGGCCCTGGCTCTGGACGTGGCCGAGGTCTGCCGCCGGGGCTATGCCCAGGATGAACGGGAGTATCTGGACGACACCACCTGTCTGTCTTTCCCCATCCTCACCCCGGACCGGCACCTGGTGGCCATCCTCAGCGCCACATCGGATTACTGGCATATGAAAGAGGTCTACGACTCCGTGGTGCGGGAGGGGCTTCAGCGGAGCAAGCTCATCGCTATGGAGCTCTCGGGCGGCACTCCGGTCTCCGCCTTTTAAAACAACACCGCACGATTCAGGGCTCACGCCAAGAATCGTGCGGTGTTTTACCCTGTGGGCATCAGCCCAGTGCCACGTCCAGCACCATCATGAGGGCGAAGCCCAGCGCCGCACCCACGGTGCCGATGTTGGAGTGCTCCCCTGCCTGAGCCTCGGGAATCAGCTCCTCCACCACCACATAGATCATGGCTCCGGCGGCAAAGGACAGGATGTACGGCAGCACGGGGGTCACCAGTGAAGTGAGCAGGATCGTGATCGCCGCGCCCACAGGCTCCACCACACCGGAGAGGAAGCCGTAGCGGAACGCCCTGCCCTTGCTCAGGCCCGAACTCACCAGCGGCATGGAGATAATGGCCCCCTCGGGGAAGTTCTGAATGGCGATGCCCACGGCTAAGGCGAAGGCCCCCGCCGTGGTGATGACCGAGCCGCCGGAGAGCATCCCCGCCAGCACCACGCCCACCGCCATCCCCTCAGGGATGTTGTGGAGGGTCACCGCCAGCACCAGCATCAGGGACTTCCCCAGCCCGCAGGGCCTGCCCTCGGGCTGGGCGGAATCCATGTGCAGGTGGGGAATCAGGGTGTCCAGCAGCAGCAGGAACCCGATCCCCAGGAGGAAGCCCGTCACCGCCGGCACCCAGGCCACGCCGCCCGCCGCCTCCGCCATCTCGATGGCCGGGATCAGCAGGGACCAGACCGAGGCCGCGATCATCACGCCGGAGGCAAACCCCAGCATGGCCTTTTGAAGCCCCGGGCGCATCTCGCCCCGGAGGAAAAATACCATGGCAGAGCCCAGCGTCGTCCCCAGCAAGGGGATGGCGAGGCCCACGGCCACTTTCCAAAAATCATTCATCTATTATGGTTCTCCCTTCCCGGTTTTCCCTGGAGCAAAGGAAACCGTCTTTTTACCATTTGAATTCTAACATATTTACTAGGAATTTGGAACTCCCTTTTTTCACCTCTCGCCCGTCCAAAAAAGCACGGCCCCGGCGGAGAATTCCGCCGGGGCCGTGCCTCAGCTTTTGTTTCTAAACTCAGTTCACCACGTCGCCGCGAAGCACCTCTTTGCCGGAGAGGGTCAGCTCTCCACCCTGCACATCCAGAGTCAGGGTCTGGCCGGAGGATACATTTCCCGCGATGATGGCCTTGCTGATGAGGGTCTCCACTGTGTGCTGGAGGTACCGGCGCAGAGGCCGGGCGCCATACAGGGGATCATAGGCGTTGTCGATGACAAACTCCTTGGCCGCCGGGGTGAGGACGCATGTCAGCTCCTTGGCCGCCAGGCGGGCATTGAGGCCGTCCACCATTAGATCCACGATGTGGCCCACGTTGTCCCGGGTCAGGGGCTTGTAGAACACGATCTCGTCCAGCCGGTTCAGGAATTCCGGGCGGAAGGAGCGCTTCAACAGGGTCTCCACCTGTTCCCGGGCCTCCGGGGTGATGTCGCCGTCGGGGCCGATCCCTTCCAGCAGATACTGGCTGCCCAGGTTGGAGGTGAGGATGATGACGGTGTTCTTGAAGTCCACCGTCCGGCCCTGGCCGTCGGTGATGCGCCCGTCGTCCAGCACCTGGAGGAGGACGTTGAACACATCGGGATGAGCCTTCTCCACCTCGTCGAAGAGGATGACCGAGTAGGGCTGGCGGCGGACCGCCTCGGTGAGCTGGCCGCCCTCCTCATAGCCCACGTATCCGGGAGGCGCACCGATGAGCCGGGAGACGGAGTATTTCTCCATGTACTCCGACATGTCGATGCGCACGAGATTCTTCTCCGAGTCGAAGAGGGTAGCGGCCAGGGTCTTGGCGAGCTCGGTCTTGCCCACGCCGGTGGGACCGAGGAAGAGGAAGGAGCCGATGGGACGGCCCGGATCGGCGATGCCGGCGCGGCTTCTCAGGATGGACTCGCTCACCAGCCGCACGGCCTCGTCCTGACCCACCACCCGCTGGTGGAGGATATCCTCCAGGTGGAGGAGCTTCTCCCGCTCCCCCTCCATGAGCCGGGCCACGGGAATGCCGGTCCAGCGCTCCACGATCTTAGCCACCTCTTCCTCGGTGACCTTGTCCCGGAGGAGACTGCCCTCCCGGCCCTGCTGGGCGATCCCCTCTTCGATCTCCAACTGCTTCTGGAGCTCGGGAATCTTCCCGTATTGGAGCTCAGCGGCCTTGTTGAGGTCGTACTCCCGCTGGGCCTTCTCCAGCTCGCCGCTGGCGGCCTCCAGTGCCTGACGGAGCTTCTGGACCTTGCCGATGGCGTTTTTCTCGTTCTCCCACTGGGCCTTTTTGGCGTTGAAGTCCTCCCGGAGGTCGCTCAGCTCCTTGCGGATGTCGGCCAGATGCTCCTGAGAGAGCTTGTCGGTCTCCTTGACCAAGGCGGCCTCCTCGATCTCCAGCTGGGTCATCTTGCCCTGGAGCACGTCCAGCTCGGTGGGCATGGAGTCGATCTCGGTGCGCACGGTGGCGCAGGCCTCATCCACCAGGTCGATGGCCTTGTCGGGGAGGAAGCGGTCGGTGATATAGCGGTTGGAGAGGGTGGCCGCGGCGATGATGGCCCCGTCGGTGATCTTCACCCCGTGGAACACCTGATAGCGCTCCTTGAGGCCCCGGAGGATGGCCACAGTGTCCTCCACAGAGGGCTCCCGCACCAGCACGGGCTGAAAGCGGCGCTCCAGCGCGGCGTCTTTTTCGATATACTGGCGGTACTCGTTGAGGGTGGTGGCGCCGATGCAGTGGAGCTCGCCCCGGGCCAGCATGGGCTTGAGCAGGTTGCCCGCGTCCATGCTCCCCTCGGTCTTGCCCGCGCCTACGATGGTGTGGAGCTCATCGATAAAGAGGATGATCCGACCCTCGGACTTCTTGACCTCGTTGAGTACGGCCTTCAGCCGCTCTTCAAACTCGCCCCGGTACTTGGCGCCGGCGATGAGGGCGCCCATATCCAGGTTGAAGATGGTCTTGTCCTTTAAAGAGCCGGGAACGTCCCCCTTGACGATGCGCTGGGCCAGCCCCTCGGCGATGGCGGTCTTGCCCACGCCCGGCTCACCGATGAGCACGGGGTTGTTCTTGCTCTTCCGGGAGAGGATGCGCACCACGTTGCGGATCTCCTCGTCCCGCCCGATCACCGGGTCGAGCTTGTTCTGCCGGGCCTGGGCCACCAGATCGGTGCCGTACTTTTTCAAGGCGTCGTAGGTCTCCTCCGGATTGTCGGAGGTCACCCGCTGGTTGCCCCGGACGGCGGCGAGGGCCTGCAAAATGCCCTCCCGGGTGATCTGATAGGTTTTGTAAAGCTCCGCCAGATCCCGGTCGGCGGTCTGGACCAGGGCCAGGAGCAGGTGCTCCACCGAGACGTACTCGTCCTTCATCTGCCGGGCGGTCTCCTCGGCGGCGTTCAGGGCCCTGTCCACCCCCTGGGAGACGTAGATCTTCCCCATCTCCCGGCCCGGGCCGGAGACCTTGGGGAGCTTTTCCACCTCGGCCTGCACGGCGGCGGTGAAGCTGGGCACGGTGAGGCCCATGTTGGCCAGCAGCTGGGGCACCAGCCCGTTTTCCGCGGTGAGGAGTGCCAGCAGGAGATGGCTCTGCTCGATCTGCTGGTTGCCATGCCGGGTGGCGAGGCTCTGGGCGGCCTGGACGGCCTCCAGCGTTTTCTGAGTGAAGTTTTGGGTGTTCATGGATGTTCACATCCTCTCAATGCGTTTATTGTTTTGATTTGCAAAAAAGCGCAAATCGAATGATATCTATCCGGTATTTTACAATCAATCGATGGTAGAATCAACACTTCGCGGGTGATCGTGTTATCCTGGCGCAGGGTGATTCAATGCATACGTCCAAAAAATATGTGGTGGAACAGGAACTCTGCGGAACCTGCCTCCACTACCACCAGCATTATGTGATGCTGCGGGAGGGAAAATTCCTCCCCCTCTGGTACAGACACTGCGGCGTTCCCGGCGTAAAAAACCGGGAGCCCAACGAGACCTGCCCCCACTGGGCTGGAAAGCAGGAGGAGCCGGTCAGCCTGGGCTGACCGGCTCCCGCCGTTCCCTTACTGGATGGCGATCTTGTAGCTCTCCGGCTCCACGGGCCTCTCCTTGGGCAGGCTCAGGGTCAGCACGCCGTTCTGATAGGCGGCGGAAATGCCGGACTGGTCGATGCCGGTGACGTCGAAGCTGCGCTGGAAGGAGCCGTACCGGCGCTCCCGGCGGATGTAGTTGCCCTTGTCGTCCTTCTGCTCGTCGCTCTCCTGATGGATGGCGCTGATGGTGAGGATGCTGTCCTTCAGATCCAGGGAGATGTCCTCCTTGTTGAAGCCGGGCAGGTCGGCCTCCAGGGTGAAGTGGTCGCCGTCGTCCCGGATGTCGGTGCGGAAGGCGGGCAGATCGGTGTTGCTCTTCCGGAAAAAGTCCCGGGCAAAGTTGTCGAAGCTGTCAAACAGATTGTTGTCGCTGCGCTCAAAAGGAAGCATACCAAACATAGAGAATCTCTCCTTTGCAAACTTGTTTCTGGTTGGAATTGTTAGCACTCATGTTTTTATATTGCTAATTATTTCGGTCTTTCATGGGCACATCCTCTTTCTGGGGCGAACGGCTTTTGGGGCTGCCGCCTCTTTTCCTGTTTTCTGATTCTTAGTATAATCAAGGGCTGTGAACAAATATAGCGCAACTTATGTCCAAATTGTAAACGTTAGCACTCAGCTCAAAAGAGTGCTAATTCAATTCCGCATGAAACCTGCCTTTTGCGGAGAAAAACGCCGCGGGATTTCCCCTCTTTACCGTTTCCCCAAAATCGGGTATAATATGGCACTGTGTGCGCATCATTGACTTCAAGGGAGAGGATACCCCATGCGGCGAAGAAACGACCTGGGCCGGGACCCGGTGCCCGCGCTCATCCTGCGGCTTGCCATCCCCACCATGCTGGCCCAGTTTATCAACGTTCTGTACAGCATCGTGGACCGGATGTTCATCGGCCATATCGCGGGGATCGGGGACCTGGCGCTGGCGGGCGTGGGCGTGTGCGGCCCCATCGTCACCCTCCTGTCTTCCTTTGCCTTTCTGGTCTGCCAAGGGGGCGCTCCGCTCATGTCCATGAAGATGGGCGAGGGTGATCCGGAGGGGGCCTCCGGCATCCTCTCCAACTGCCTGCGCCTGCTTCTGATCCTGGCGCTGGGCCTCAGTGTCCTCTTCTTTCTCCTGCGGCGCCAGCTTCTCTGGTGGTTCGGCGCCAGCACGGATACCTTCCCCTACGCCCTGACCTACCTCACCATCTATATCGCGGGCACCGCTTTCGCCCTCATGGCCACCGGGCTCAACAGCTTCCTCATCTGCCAGGGCCGGTCGGGGCTGGGCATGGGGACAGTGGTGCTGGGCGCGCTGCTCAACATCGGATTGGACCCTCTATTCATCTTCACTCTGGATCTGGGGGTGGCTGGAGCGGCCTGGGCCACCCTGCTCTCCCAGGCGGCCTCCTGCTTCTTTGCCCTGGCCTGCCTGCGGCGGCGGTCCATGCCGGTGCCGCTGCGCTGGGGGCGGTTGGACTGGGAGATCTGCCGGAAGGTGCTCGCCTTCGGCTCCGCCCCCTTCCTCACCATTGCCTCAGACAGCGTTCTGCTCATCATCCTCAATACGGTCCTCCAGCGCTTCGGCGGCCCCGGCGAGGGAGACACCCTCCTCACCTGCACCGCCATCGTGCAGAGCTATATGCTCCTCATTACCATGCCCATGGGCGGCATCACCCTGGGCTGTCAGAGCGTGGTGAGCTTCAATTACGGTGCCGGGAACGCCCTCCGGGTCAAAAAGGCCCTGCAGTCCATTCTCACTGTGTGTGTGGTCTTTGCGGCGGTGATGCTGGCCGTCACTCACCTTTTCTCCCCCGCCTTCGTCCGGCTGTTCACCCAAAATGCCTCCCTTACAGACCGGAGCGTCTCCTATATCAAGATCTACACTGCCGCCGTCATTCCCCTGGCCGTACAGTATGTCATTGTGGATCAGTCCACCGCACTGGGCCAAGTCCGTCTGGCTCTTTTCTGCTCCATGTTCCGGAAAAGCCTCTTCCTGGCCGCCACACTGGTCCTTCCGGCCCTTTTCACCGCGGCGGCGGCCTTCTGGGCCGAGCCGCTCTGCGATGGAATCGCCGCCTGCCTTTCCTCCGTGCTGTTTCTGCGGCTCATCCCCCGCCTGCTGCTGGAGCGGGTGCAAAAGGTTGACAATCTCCCTTGAAATAGGCTATAATTTGACAAATCCTTTCTTGATCATCCAAAGAGAAATCAGGTGTTCCCATGAAAAAAACCTTTGTGACCCTCCCCCAGCTTCAGGAGATGACCCAGACCTATCCTACCCCCTTCCATCTCTATGACGAAGCGGGCATCCGCCGGACCGCCCGGCAGCTCCGGGACGCCTTTTCCTGGAACCCCGGCTTCCGGGAATATTTTGCCGTCAAGGCCACCCCCACTCCCGCCATTTTGAAGATTCTGCGTCAGGAGGGCTGCGGAGCAGACTGCTCCTCCCTCACTGAGCTGATGCTCTCTGATAAATGCGGCTTCTCCGGCGAGGAGATCATGTTCTCCTCCAACGAGACTCCGGCGGAGGAATACGTGCTGGCCGACCAGCTGGGGGCCATCATCAACCTGGACGACTTCACCCACATCGACTTCCTGCAGGAGACTCTGGGCCGTATCCCCGAGACCATCTCCTGCCGCTTCAACCCCGGCGGCGTGTTCCAGCTGGGTGAGAGCGAGGAGGGCTTCCAGGTGATGGACACCCCGGGGGACTCCAAATACGGCTTCACCCGGGAGCAGCTCTTTGAGGGCTTTCGCAAGCTGAAGGCGCTGGGAGCCAAGCGTTTCGGCATCCACGCCTTTCTGGCCTCAAACACCATTTCCAATGACTACTACCCGGCCCTGGCCGGCATTCTCTTCCGCCTGGCGGCGGATCTGGAGCGTGAGACCGGCTGCGACGTGTGCTTTATCAACCTCTCCGGCGGCGTAGGGATCCCCTACCGCCCCGACCAGCCCGCCAACGACATCGCCGCCATCGGCGAGGGAGTGCGCAGGCAGTTTGAGGAGATCCTGGTCCCCGCGGGAATGGGAGATGTGGCCATCTACACCGAGCTGGGGCGGTATATGCTGGGTCCCAACGGCTGCCTTGTGACCAGGGTACTCCACTTCAAGCACACCTACAAGGAATATGTGGGCGTGGACGCCTGCGCGGCCAATCTGATGCGTCCGGCCATGTACGGGGCCTACCACCACATCACCGTCATGGGCAAGGAAAACGCCCCCTGCGACCACAAGTACGACGTGGTGGGCTCCCTGTGCGAAAACAACGACAAATTTGCCGTGGACCGGATGCTCCCCGAGATCGAACGGGGAGATCTGCTGGTGCTCCACGACACCGGGGCCCACGGCTTCTCCATGGGGTACAATTATAATGGAAAACTCCGCTCCGCAGAGGTACTGCTCCGGGAGGACGGCTCCACCAAGCTCATCCGCCGGGCCGAGACCCCGGAGGATTACTTCTCCACCATGCTCTTCGACTGAGGCGCAGAAAAACGGATCTCCCGCCCTCGGCGGAAGATCCGTTTTTTGTGTGCACTGCTCAAAATGGGCCGCCTCACCGGCTCCAGGTATCTTTCCCCTGGGCCTTGGCCCGATACATCGCCTGATCGGCAGCGCAAAACAGCGTCTCAAAATCGGTCCCGTCACCGGGCGAGAGGGCAATACCCACACTGCATGAGAGTTCCGCAGCCTGCTCCCGAAATGCTTTGCAGAAACGCTCTCCCGCCCCGCAGGCCGCCGCCCTGTCCGCACACGGAAGGAACAGCAGAAACTCATCGCCCCCCGCCCGCCCTGCCTGGGCCGGACGCGGGAAGAGCTCTTCCAGAAGCTCTGCCGTCCGCACGAGGAGCCGGTCTCCGGCCGGGTGGCCGCAGCGGTCGTTTACTCCCTTGAAGTTGTCCAGATCGATCATCAAAAGCGCACAGGGCCTTTCCTGCTGCCGCAAAAATTCCTCCACCTGAAGCGCCAGCCCCCTCCGGTTCCAGATCCCCGTCAGCCAGTCCTGATGCGCCTGCCGGATCAGCCGTTCCCGCTCGTCGCACTCCGCCGTCACGTCCCGTAAAACTCCCACCCAGCGCCTGGGACTCAGACAGCGGGCCGAGCCGCGGAAATGACTGCCCCCACAGAGCGGACACTTCAGCTCCATGGGCACCGGATCCCTGCCCCCAGTGGAGAGAATGCGCTCCAGCGCCTCCTGGAACGGACCGAGCTCCCCGGACTGCACAGTTCCTTTGGGGCCGGTCATCCAGACATTTCCCGGTTCCCAGGAAAAGAGGTATTCTTTTGACAGGTTGAGCAGTTCTCCCAGGTCCATAGGCCACTTCTCTTCCGGAACGCCATTTTCCAATTCTCTCACCCCGCATCATTCCCAGTATATGGAATTCTTTTTGAAAAGGATGCCGAATTTTGTCGAAAGGGGCAGTCAGTGCGATATGGATTTTACAAGGGGCCGTTTTGCCCCCAGTCCCAGCGGGCGGATGCACCTGGGCAATCTTTTCTCCGCCCTTCTGGCCTGGCTTTCCGTCCGAGCCGTCGGGGGCACTCTGGTGCTCCGGGTGGAGGATCTGGACCCGGTGCGCTGTCAGCCTGCCCATGCCTGGCAGCTCATGGAGGATCTGGAGTGGCTGGGTCTTACTTGGGACGAGGGGGGCGGTGTGCCCTCCTACTGGCAGAGCAACCGGGGGGCCCGGTACGCCGCCGCCTTTGAGACGCTCCGGGCCAAAGGGCTGGTCTATCCCTGCTTCTGCACCCGGCTCCAGAGGCTGAACGAGGCCCCCCACGGCCACGAGATCTCCTCCGCTTGTCCCTGCGCCGCACTGACCGATCAGGAGGTAGCCGAACACGCTGCCCGCCGCCCGCCTGGCTGGCGGGTACGGGTCCCCAGCCGGAGCATCTCTTTTTTCGATGGCTGTCAGGGCGCCTATACCCAGGACTTGGCCCGGGACTGCGGTGATTTCCCCATCCGGCGCTGGGATGGAGCCTGGGCCTATCAGCTGGCTGTCGTGGTGGACGACGGGGCCATGGGGATCACCCAAGTCGTCCGGGGACGGGATCTGCTCTCCTCCACCCCCCGGCAGCTCTGGCTCTATGAGGCACTGGGACTGACGCCTCCGGAATTCTACCACGTACCCCTTCTGCTGGCGCCCGACGGGCGCCGGCTGGCCAAGCGGGACGCCGACCTGGATATGGGCGTTCTCCGCCGCCGGTATACGCCGGAAGCCCTCCTGGGCCTGCTGGCAAAGTTGTCCGGCCAGCAGGAGACCGCCGCCCCGGTGAGTGCCGCCGAACTGGCAGGGCGCTTTACATGGACCGCCGTACCCCGGGAGGACATCGTGGTCACACAGGACCTCCTGGCCTGATGTTCCCCGTATCATACGATATAAAACAGAGCGCCTGGGCTTTCCCCCGGCGCTCTGTTTGGATCCTTTGCTCTTTTATTGGTGCAGCCGCTCCGCGATATACTGCTGCACTTCCTCCACCGGGATCTCCAGTGCGGCTGCCAGTTCGCCGAACAGCAACTCCTCGCCCTCTTTCATGAAGCGCTCGTCCACCGCGCCGAATTTTCGTTTCCGGCCTTCCACCGCCTTTTTCTTAGCATACAGCGACATGGTCATCTCGATCAGATCCTGACAGTCGTGGCTGTCGATGGCGCTTTGATAGTGCTCCGCCAGTTCCCGAAGGGCCTTGCTCTCACAGACTTCCACCTCCACCGTGGGAATGAGATCAATGAGCCGGTGCGCCTCCTCCTTGGAGATCACAGGGCGAATAAACACCTTTCCATTCACCGGAGTATAGATGTCGCAGTTCTGATAGAGAGGCTTGAGCGCATAAAAATCCTGCTTGCCCTGGCGGTCGATCCGCTCCACCCGGCAGACCCCTGTCCGCCCGTAGACCACCAAATCCCCAACTTCATACATAAAATCACCTCGTTTATTTTATTATAGCACACTTTTCCCTCTTTGTGTAAGGAAATCTTTTATTTGTTTCCTTTCGGCGAAAGATAGCGGGCCGGCAGAGGCGTATCGCTCTGCCGGCCCGCCGCCGGTCACATCATTTTTAGGATCTCCCGCTTGAGCCTCTGGATGATCCTTTTTTCCAATCTTGAGATATAGGACTGAGAAATTCCCATCATGTCGGCCACCTCTTTTTGCGTCCGCTCCCGCTTTCCGTCCAGCCCAAACCGGAGGGTGATGATGGACTTCTCCCGCTCCTCCAGCCGGTCCATGGCCTGGGAGAGGAGCTGCCGGTCCACGTCATCCTCCAGCGGCTGCATCACAGTATCTCCCTCGGTGCCCAGGATGTCGGAAAGGAGCAGCTCGTTCCCGTCCCAGTCGGTATTCAGCGGCTCGTCAAAGGAAACCTCTCCCCGCTGGTTGGCAGTCTTTCGCAGGTGCATCAAAATCTCATTTTCAATGCACCGGGAGGCATAGGTGGCCAGCTTGATGTTCTTTTCCGGCTTATAGGTGCTCACGGCCTTGATGAGTCCGATGGTCCCGATGGAGATGAGATCTTCGATCCCCACCCCGGTGTTTTCAAAGCGCTTGGCGATGTAGACCACCAGCCGGAGATTCCGCTCGATGAGGGTGCTTTTGGCGGACTCGTCTCCCCCATCCAGCCGGGTGATGAGTTCCGCCTCCTCCTCCCGCTTGAGGGGGGGCGGCAGCGTGTCGCTCCCTCCGATGTACATGATCTTTCCCGGCAGGGCCAGCCCCCATCGGGCCAAAAGGCCCCGAAACGCCCACCACGCCCGCCGCAGCGTCTCCCCCATGTTTTCTCCTCCTCATTTTCACTGTTCCCTTCCGGAACAGTCCGTTCTCACCGCGGCTTCAGGCCCCGATCAGCGCATTGTATCCCCCTCCGTCCGACAGCCGTCCGGGAGCCAGCGCCACCAGAATGGGGCCGTAATCCTCTCCTGCCACCCTGGCCCGGTCCACCCGCACCGCCAGCAGCAGGCCGCAGGGCACGCCCACAGCCTGATAAGGGATGAGCCGCCAGCGCCTTCCGTCCTCCCGCCGCCGTTCCATGGCCCCCACCGGGTCAGACAGCTCCGCCGGATCCGGCGCCTGGCCCGCCGGAAAGAGAGACGCCGTCTTTTCCCCCTCCGCCACCATCACAGGGCGCCCCGTGGCGGGATCGGAAAGAGTATTCCCGGTGTCGATCAGGGCCGTAAGGCGGCATCGGTGCTCACCCAGTGTCAGTTCGGCCGGTGCCAGCTCCCGTCCCGTGTGTCTGGCCGCCCCTCGGAACAGCAGTGACAGGAAGGCGTAACACCCAGCCGCCGACAGCAGGACTGTTTTCAGATCCAACACCGCGGACGCGCCGAAAAAGAGCTGAAGGGCCAGCACCCCGCCGCCAAAGGCGGCGCTCACCCCCAAAAACACCAGGCTCACCCGCAGCAGCCGCCGGGAACCACCAAAGGCGACCAGCGTCATCGCGGCGGCGGCGGCCAGCTTGCAAAGGGGCGAGGTCAGAAACCCAAGCTCCGGAAAAAAGACCGCTGCGGCATATATGCCGCCCAGTGCCGCAGCCAGTGCCATCCGCAGCCGGTGCAGCGGCTCCCCCGCCAGCCGGGCCGCGGAGAGAAGCAGGAGATAGTCCACAATGCCGTTGAGCAAAAACACTTTATCCACATAGACGACCGTCACGCCCGTCCCCCCTTCCGCACCCAACCATTATAAAAGGAGCGGGGTTCAAAAAAGGTCTAAGCGCGGAACGGCCCACAATATTCCAACCCGCTTTTTATTTGTAAAATATCTCTTGACTTGCCCCTCTTTCCATGATAAAATGCTATCACCTATGAAAAGGGCTTTTTTTTCATGTCCGTTTTTACGGTGTGACGAGACATGAAACCCTTCTCCTCATCCAAGGTCATAGGGAGGCAGGTCATGCCGGATCCACACCGCCAAGTCATAGGGTTTTCAGGCCCTTTTTGGCTGGATCCGGCAACACGACCGGACCCGGCTTTTTTATTTGCCGGGAACGGCCAAGAAATAAGGAGGTGCCGACGTTATGGCAAAGGCTGGCAACCGGGTGAAGATCACCCTGCGGTGCAACGAGTGCAAGCAGCGCAACTACAACACCAAGAAGAACAAGAAGAACGATCCCGACCGTCTGGAGATGAACAAGTACTGCCCCTTCTGCAGAAAGCACACGGTCCACACCGAGACCAAGTAATGAGCCCCTCCTACTATAACGGCTCACAAGAAAGAAGGGTATCACTGAATGGCTGAAAACGAGAACGTGGAAAAGGCGGAGGTAAGCTCCGCCGCCGAAACGCCCGCGGCTCCCGCAAAAAAGGAAAAAGCCGAAAAGAAGCCCGCGAAGAAGTCTAAGCCCGGCCTTTTCTCACGGATTGGCCAGTGGTGGAAAGAGACGAAGTCCGAACTGAAAAAGGTTCAGTGGCCCACCTGGAAGCAGACCTTGAACAACACCCTCATCGTCCTCGCCTTCTGCGTGGTGGTGGGTGTGTGCATCTGGCTGTTCGATGTGGTCGCCACTCAGCTCTTCGGCGCTCTCATCAGCTTCTTCCGGCAGTTCTAAGGGGCGCGGCATGGAAGACGCAAAATGGTATGTGGTCCACACTTACTCCGGCTACGAGAACACTGTGGCGGCCAGTATTGAGAAGGCCGTAGAAAACCGGGGCATGCGTGACCTCATTCAAGAAGTGAACATTCCCCTCGAGACCGTTACCGAGATCACGGACAACGGTCCCAAGACGGTGGAGCGCAAGGTCTTTCCCGGCTATGTGCTGGTAAAGATGGTGCTCACCGACGACACCTGGCATCTGGTGCGCAATATCCGCGGCTCCACCGGCTTCGTGGGCTCCGGCAACAAGGCCATCCCCCTCAGCGACGCGGAGATCGCCGCGCTGGGCGTGGAGAAGCACGAGGTCGTGGTCAGCTATGCCGTGGGCGACAGCGTGAAGATCACCGACGGCGCGCTGGAATCCTTCATCGGTACGGTGGATGAGATCGACGTGGACCACGGGAAGGTCCGGGTCGTGGTTTCCATGTTCGGCCGGGAGACCCCGGTGGAACTGGATCTGGATCAGGTGGAACCCATCAGCGACTGACACTGGGCCGTCTCCGGACGGCCGATCCCCGCAACGTGGGAGGGACCCGGCTTGCGGTCCCGTCCATACCACATTTATGTAGGAGGTGCTGTTTCAAATGGCACAGAAAATTACCGGTTACGTGAAACTGCAGATCCCCGCCGGCAAGGCGACTCCGGCTCCCCCCGTAGGCCCGGCCCTCGGCCAGCACGGCGTCAACATTGCCGCTTTTACCAAGGAGTTCAACGAGCGGACCAAGAACGAGGGCGGCCTGCTGATCCCCGTGGTCATCACCGTCTACTCCGACCGCTCCTTCACCTTCATTACCAAGACTCCTCCCGCCGCCGTCCTCATCAAGAAGGCCTGCGGTCTCGAGAGCGCTTCCGGTGTGCCCAACAAGACCAAGGTGGCCACCATCAGCAAGGAAGATGTCCGCAAGATCGCTGAGACCAAGATGCCTGACCTCAACGCTTCCAGCATCGAGGCCGCCATGAGCATGATCGCCGGCACCGCCCGTTCCATGGGCGTGGTCGTGGGCGAGTAAGGCAAGGAGGAATCAGATATGTTTAGAGGAAAGAAATATCAGAACGGCGCCAAGCTCATCGACAAGGCAGCCGCTTACGACGTCAACGAAGCCATGGATCTGGTGGTCAAGGCCGCTCCCGCCAAGTTTGACGAGACCGTCGAGCTCCATGTGAAGCTGGGCGTCGACTCCCGCCACGCCGACCAGCAGGTCCGCGGCGCCATCGTCCTCCCCCACGGCACCGGCCGCACCCTGCGGGTGCTGGTCTTTGCCAAGGGCGACAAGGCCGAGGCCGCCAAGGCTGCCGGCGCCGACTACGTGGGCGAGATGGACCTGGTGGAAAAGATCCAGAAGGAAAACTGGTTTGACTTCGACGTTGTCGTGGCCAGCCCCGACATGATGGGCGTGGTCGGCCGTCTGGGTAAAGTCTTGGGCCCCAAGGGCCTGATGCCCTCCCCCAAGGCCGGAACCGTCACCCCCGATGTGGCCAAGGCCGTCACCGAGGTCAAGGCCGGTAAGGTGGAGTACCGTCTGGACAAGACCAACATCATCCACTGCCCCATCGGCAAGGTCTCCTTCGGCCCCGAGAAGCTGGCTGAAAACCTGAATGCCCTCATGGGCGCCATCATCAAGGCCAAGCCTTCCGCCGCCAAGGGCACCTACGTCAAGAGCTGCGTCGCCGCCTCCACCATGGGCCCCGGCGTGAAGCTCAACGCCGCCAAGTTCGTGTAATCGAAGGCTCAGGCCTTTCGATTCTTTTCCCAATGATATCGTTTCCCGTCGGGTTTTGCTTGACAAAGCCCGGCGGGAACGATATAATAATTTTTGTGTTCAAAGACAGCAGGGAGCCATCCGGCTCTAACGACTTTTGTCCCCTGCCCAGAATGCAGCCAATAGGTACGCTTTCCTATGCTGTTTTCGTGACTTGAACACGAAAGCGGCATTTTTGTTTGCCCGGAAGGGCAAAGCGGCCCACGCGGTTTTGCCGTCGGGCCATAAAAATCTCTGGAGGTGAATTCCCAATATGCCTAACGCAAAGGTTCTGAGTGAGAAGCAGGCCATCGTGGCCGGGCTGGTCGACACCCTGAAGAACTCCGCCAGCGGCGTTCTGGTGAATTACGAGGGCATCACAGTGTCTGAGGACACGGAGCTCCGTAACGAACTGCGCAAAGCCGGAGTGGAGTATTCCGTTGTGAAGAACACTCTGGTCCGCCGTGCGCTGGACGGCGCCGGTCTGGGCGAGCTGGACAGCGTGCTGCACGGCACCACTTCTCTGGCGGTCAGCAAGGAGGATCCCATTGCTCCTATGCGCGTCATCCACAAGTTCTCCAAGAGTCTCAACGGCGACCGGTTCGCCATCAAGGCCGGCTTCATGGACGGCAAGGTCCTCCCCCTGGAGGATATCGCCGCTCTGGCCGAGCTGCCTTCCAAGGAAGTTCTGCTGTCTCAGCTGCTCGGCATGATGCTTGCCCCGCTCACCAGCCTGGCCATCGTGGTCAAGGCCATCGCCGAGAAGGACGGTGCCCCCGCCGAGGAGGCCGCCCCTGTCGAAGCCGCTGCTGAATAACACAAACACCAAAGGTTCAAACCAAATTTAGGAGGTATATTATTATGGCTAGCGAGAAGATCACTGCTATGATCGAAGAAGTGAAGGCCCTGACCGTTCTGGAGCTCAACGAGCTCGTGAAGGCTCTGGAAGAGGAATTCGGCGTTTCTGCCGCCGCTATGGCTGCTCCTGCCGCTGGCGGCGCTGCCGCTCCCGTGGAGGAGAAGACCGAGTTTGACGTGGTCCTGGCCGGCTTTGACGCCGCCGCCAAGATCAAGGTCATCAAGGCTGTCCGCGAGATTACCGGCCTGGGCCTGGGCGAGGCCAAGGCCGTCGTCGAGGGCGCTCCCAAGACCATCAAGGAGGCCGTCTCCAAGGACGACGCCGAGGCTCTGAAGAAGACTCTGGAAGAGGCCGGCGGCAAGGTCGAGCTGAAGTAAGCTCTCCCCTTCTGCAAATAAAAAAAGAGGACGCCTGCGGGCGTCCTCTTTTTTTATTCTTTTGGGGACCGTGCAGGGAGCCCTCCCGCCGCCGTCTCGGCAGGGCTCTTTTAGATTGCCTCCTCCTTTGTCAACTGTGTATCCGGCACTCTGGAAAGGGAAGGACGGGCTGACTACTTCTGTTCGCTGATCACCAATATGTCATCCGCTTCAATCTGCGTATCTCCCTTTGGGATAACCATCTCTTCCCCGCGCAAAATCATAACGATCAGCTCTTCCTTGCTTGGAGAAAACGCGGCAATGGACTTTCCAACCCACGGGCTGTTCGCATCGATGTGCTGTTCATGAAGGGCGAGCCCGACCTCATCTTGATAAGCCGGCGCACTTAAAATGACTGAATCATGTGCAGAAAACACCGTACTGCCCCCCTGCAAAACATTTTTTCCATCCCGCAGCAACATCACCACCAGCATATCCGGAGGCAGGCTCACCTCGCACAGAGCCTTCCCCTGCCAGGGATGGCCCTCGTAAATTTCCAGGTTGATGAAGTAAAGCTTCACCTCATCGGTATAGTCGCTGAAGCTTTTTGCATCATCAATATTCTGGTCGCACATTCCAAGCCTGCGAGCAACCGGCGCCAAAAGCGAGCCCTGAAAGGCAATGGATAAAAGGACAACGCAAAAGATCATATGAAAGAGATCTCCAGAAGTTTGCGCTTGGTGAACGGTTGCCATTATGGCAAATACGATCGATGCCGCGCCGCGCAGTCCGGCAAAGGAAACCAGCATCTGCTGCCGAAAGCTGCATTTCAGCGGTGTCAGGCAGACAGCCACCACCAGCGGGCGCACCACAAAGGTAAGCAGCAGCGCAATCACAACAGCAGGAAGAAAGATCGCAGGGATCCGGGCAGGGGTCGCCAAGAGTCCCAGGAGGAAGAATATCAGCATCTGCATCAGGCTGGTAAAACCGTCAAAAAAATGCACCAGCGACTTCTTCTTTCGGATACGGCTGTTGCCCAGCACAATGCCTACAATATAAGCGCTCAGATACCCATTTCCGCCGAGGTCTGCCGGAAGCGCATAGGAAAGAAGTGCGATTCCAATGAAAAAAGCCATATCAAAGCCTGACACAGGGAATCGATAACGCCTTAAAAACGCCCGGACCAGCAGTGCAATCCCAACACCGCCCAGGATACCCAGCAGCAGTTGCTTCACCGCCATCCAGGCCAACTCACCGCCGCTTGCCTGCCCGCTCATTACAGAGAGCAGGATGATGGTCAGCATATAGGCAAAGGGGTCGTTGCTGCCGCTCTCCACCTCCAGCAAAGACGCTGTGTTTTCCCGCAGTCCCAGTTTTTTGGACCGAAGCACTGAAAACACGGATGCCGCATCGGTGGAACTGAGTATCGCGCCGAGAAGCAGCGCATCCAGCGCCGGCATCTTTAAAAACAAGATACACACCGCGCCCGTCAGTCCCGCCGTCAAAACAACACCGCCCGAAGCCAGAACAGCAGCCTGGACCGCCACCGGCTTCGCCTGATCCCAATTTGTTCCAAATCCGCCATAAAACATAATAAAAACCAGTGCAACCGTGCAAATCTGCTCAACTAAGGTATAATTATCAAACGGGATCCGAAAAACGCCGTTTTCCCCAAAGAGCATCCCCAACGCAATAAATGCGAGCAGCACCGGCACTCCCAGCCGATGTGTCAACCCACTAATCAGTACGCAGAGAAGAATGACCACAGTACACATCAATAAATAAGGCATCGTCCATCCCCTTCCAGGCAATCGAACTTCATCTGTTTCAAACCCCGATATAATGCTCATGTGCGGTAAAGTAACCCATATGAATTTAGCAGACAGCAGCCCTCACGATTCCTAAAATTAAGAGTCAAATGAATAGATTTCTTAAAGTCTGTATGATACAATATGATGATTATAAACAAATCGACAAATCCGAATTGAGGAGGAGGATACATAGATGGACGCAGTAATCCTTTATAATATTATTTCTCTTATTCTCATCTTTGTTTTAATTTTTGCCCTGAGAATTGTCAGTAAGAGTGGTTTAAGAAAAAATCAACAACTTATTATTAAAGGCGTTGCGACTATTCTAATTGTTTGTGTGATAGCATTTATACTTTTTCTTGATGCAATCGCAGTTGGCCTGATAGGACTGGTTCCAAATTAACAACTTCCAGTTTGTCGAGCAGACAGCAAACCCAGCCGAGCCAGTCAACGGCAAGTAAATGGGCTTCGCCCACCGTTGACAGCCCCGACTGTCCTTGCTGATGGGTAATCAAGGGGCGACAGCAAAAAGTGCTGCCGCCCTTTCCCATAATCGAAGAAAGGGGGATTTTCCATGACGGAACAGGAAGCCTATCAAGAACATATCCGCTATACCCATGATACTGATTGCCGGATTGTTATTCGCCATGCGTCCTTTGACGCTGCCCGTATGCTGGCGGCGAGGCGGAAACGGGAAATCTCCCTTGAATACCTGACCGAAGAAAAGTTTGTCCCACTAAGCACCACAGGCGAATATTTTCAAGTGCCGGACTATGGCGAAACGGATCCGTTCTCTGTCCGGGGACAGACGATACTTTTAGATAGCTGCTCCCTTGCGGCGGCTCTTGCCGGGCTGCCGGAACAGACGCAGGAGGAAATCTTTTTGTATTGCTTCCAACACTGGACGCAGAAAGAAATCGGAGCACAAAGCGGCTGGGCACGCAGCACAATCGGACGGCATATCCAGCTTGCCTTGAAGCGGCTGAAAGAGGAAATGGAGATGCTGTCCCATGAGTGACCGACTTCTTCCCTATGAAACCATTGTAAAACGGCAAGGGATATTCCGCTATCCCTTATTTCCAACGCAGCATGTCATGAGGCGGCAATCTGGCCGTTAGCCCTCCCGAAACGAAAAGCGGCAACCACAAAACAACCGTGGTTACCGCTTCTGAAGCCATCCTTATGAAACCGGGGCCGCAAAGTGTGCTTTCTCTGTCTCTTTTTGTTTATTCGCACTGGGTAATGGCCCGAAGGATCATATGGAAGCCGTCCTCCAGAAACTCCTCCCGGCTCCGCCCCACCTGGTCCGAAAGGGTGTCCGCATTGCGGTCAGCCATGTGGATCATTCCAGAGACGCTGGCCCAGAAAAGCATTACGGTCTCCATGGGACTCATGGTGGTACAAATGGTCCCCGCCGTCATGCCCTGCTCCAGAAAGTTGGCCAGTTCGGTGCAGAATTCGTTGGCCATCCGACGGATATCCTGGTCGCACTTGCTCCCCTCCGCGCCGGTGTGGCCGCCGCCCATCACCGCCTCGTAAGCAGTAGGATTCTCCTCATAGAAGCCGGCAATGGATCTGCAGACGGCATCGTAGGCACCGTACCAGTCCCCACCGTCCTGAATCGCCTGATGCACCCGCTTTTTCAGCATGGCCAGACCGTTGAGCAGAATCGCCCCCACAATTTCCTCTTTGCTCTGAAAGTAGACATAGAGAGTGGCTTTGCTGTACTCGGCCTCCCGGGCAATATCGTCCATGGTGGTGCGCTCTGTCCCCTTCTCCGAAAACAGCCGCTCCGCCGCCGCCAGGATGGAACCTCGATGATATTCCGCCAACGCCTGCCGTTTGCCCATGTCCTTCGCTCCCTTTTTCAAACTTCGTTAAAAATTATACCATATCTTTCTCCACGGCGCAATCTCTGATCCCTGTTCAGATTCTGTCAAAGACCAAGCAGCCGCTGCGCCAGATTGAAATACACGATAAGAGACACGGCATCCACGATGGTGGTAATGAGGGGCGCGGCCATAATGGTGGGGTCCACATGGCAGCGCTTGGCCAGGATGGGCAGCATGGAGCCGATGGATTTGGCCAGCACCACCGTCACCAGCATAGCCCCCGCCACAGTGAGGGAAACCATGGTGTTGCCCGGGTACTGGATCTCGAGCCGGACAAAGTTCACTGCGCTCAGGATCAGGCCCACCAGCAGGCTCACCCGCAGTTCCTTCCACAGCACCTTCAAAAAGTCCCCCAGCTCGATCTCTCCCACCGCCATGCCGCGGATGATCATGGTGGAGCTCTGGCTGCCGGCGTTTCCGCCGGTATCGGTGAGCATGGGGATAAAGGTCACCAGCAGAGGTACAGCGGCAAAGGCCGCCTCATATTTTCCCAAAATCCCGCCGGTGATCATACTGGAGACCATCAGAACCAGCAGCCACACGATACGGTTCTTCGCCAGAGTAAACACACTGGTCTTGAGGTAAGGCTTTTCCGAGGGGGCCATGGCGGCCATCTTCTCAAAGTCCTCGGTGGCCTCTTCCTCCATGACGTCCATCACGTCGTCCACGGTGACGATCCCCACCAGGCGGTCCTCCTGATCCACCACCGGCAGAGAGATGAAGTCGTACTTCATCATCCGCTGGACGGCTTCCTCCTGATCCTCGGTGGTGCGGGCAGCGATGAGATCGGTTTCCATCAGCTCCTCCACCACTGTGTCGTCCTCGGCCAGCAGCAGCTCCCGGAGGGTGACGACCCCCTCCAGCACACGCCTGGCGTCGATGACATAGCAGGTGTAGATAGACTCGCTCTCCTCTCCGGTGGCCCGGATACGGGCGATGGCCTCGCTGACCTTCATGGTTTTTCGCAGGTCGATGAATTCGGCGGTCATAATGCTGCCCACCGAATTTTCGGGGTAGTTCAAAAATTGATTGATCAGCTTGCGGGTGTCCGGCCTGGCGGTCTTGAGCACCCGTTTGACCACGTTGGCAGGCAGCTCTTCCAGCATGTCCACCGCGTCGTCCACGTTCAGATCCTCCACGATCTCGGCCAGCTCGGTATCGGTGGCGGAGGAGATGATGAGCTGCTGATCCTCCGGCTCCAGGTTGGCAAAGACGTCGGAGGCCACCCCTTTGGGCAGCATCCGAAAGACCAGCACGGTCTTTTCCGCGTTCAGATCCTCCATGAATTCGGCCACATCCACCTCGTTGGCGTCGGCCAGTTGGGCCTTCAGGGCCCGGTAGTTCCTGCTCTCCAGCAGCTTCATCCAGCCGGAAAGCAGATCCTTGCGCTCCAGTTCTTCCATGTTCTTTCCTCCTGTCTTTGGTCGTAACAGCGAGGAAGTACGAACGGACAAAAACCGTGCCGGAAAAGCAGCGCTTCCCCGGCACGGCGACATTCCTTTCATGGGCGCGGCAGAACTACCTCCACGCCTCTTCGTTCAGGAGGCACAGAGGGCTCATTTCAGCCCATAAGGGAACATCGCTGTCCAGTTTGGTACTTCGGCCGCAGATGTCCACTGACTGTTCCTCCTTTAAACTCTATTGTAGACGGTTTTTCCGCCACTTTTTCAAGGATACCACGTCATGTACGTTTTTTCAAGCTTTTTGTGCCTCTTCCTTCCCCCGCATCTTTTCCAAAAAGCCCGTGGAAAGAGGGATCGCCAGCAGGAAGGAGCAGACGTCAGCCGCCGGCTGGGCCAGCGCCACACCGGGGAATTTCAATGCCAGGGGCAAAATCAAGATGGCCGGAATGAAGAACAGCCCCTGCCTCGCCATGGCCAGCACCGACGCCCGCCCATTCTCTCCCACTGTCTGGAGCATCATGTTGTTCATGATGACATAGGCCATGGCGGGCAGGGTGGCCAACTGGCACCGCAGGGCCAGGGTCCCCAGCGCCACCACCTGGGGGTCGTTCTTCTGAAAGAGGAGCACGATCCGGGGTGCGAAAAGGATCCCCAGAGCGGCGATCCCCGCCAGGACCGCCGCGCCCACCTTGACGCAGAACCAAAAGGCTTTTCGCACCCGGTCGTAGCGTCCCGCGCCGTAGTTGAATCCACACACCGGCTGGAACCCCTGGCCGAAGCCGATGAGCGCAGAGCCGGAGAACATGGAAAAACGGTTGACGATGGTCATGGCGGCAATGGCGGCGTCTCCAAAGGGCTTGGCGGTCCAGTTGAGCAAAATGGAGGCCGCCGAGGCCAGCCCCTGGCGGTAGAAGGACGGCAGGCCCCCCCCGGATGATCGTTCCCATGGAACCACCGTGCAGGGTGAACCGTTTCCACCGGATGGGGAGATTCCCTCCCCGCCCGGAATTCATCAGCAGGATGAGAAAACTCACCAGCTGGCTCAGGATGGTCGCCAGGGCGGCTCCGCCCGTCCCCAGGCCCAGTTCAAAAATGAAAATGGGGTCCAGAATCATATTCAGAATTCCGCCCGTGGTGATCCCCAGCATGGCGTAGGCGGCACTGCCCTGAAAGCGAAAAAGGTTATTGAGCACCAGCGCCCCCACCATGTATGGGGCCCCCAGAAGGATGAACCGGGCGTAGTCCCTGGCGTAGGGCAGGATGGTGTCTGTGGCCCCCAGCGCTCCCACCAGAGGATCCAGAAATACAAGGCCCAGTACCGTCAGAGTCAGTCCGGCAAATACTCCGGCAAAAAAGCCGGTGGCGGCCACCTCTTCCGCCTCCTCCACGCGCCGCTGCCCCAGCAGGCGGGAGACATAGTTGCCCGCGCCGTTTCCAAAGGTGAAGCCAATGGCCTGAATGATGGCCATCAGGGAAAAGACCACCCCCACGGCCCCCTGGGCGCTGGTGCCCAGCCCGCCGACAAAATAGGTATCGGCCATGTTGTAGATCGAGGTGATGAGCATGCTGATGATGGTGGGGACTGCCAGCCGCCCCACCAGGCCGGGTATGGGGGCCGTGGTCAGCCACTCAAATTTCTCGCCGGGATCGCTGAACTTCCTCATCGGGACCCACTTCTCTCTGTTTCGGTTATTGTTAGTATACCATCTGTTTTCCCGTTTTGCAATCTGCCCTTCTTTCCGTTGACTGTGTTGGGGGCCGGTGATATAATAGTTTGAATTATATTCGCTGTGTTTTTGCGCCCTTTTTCCCTCTTGAAATGTGGGAAGTGCGGCGTATTTCGACAGATTCCATTGGAAGAGGTGCACTATGTGGATTTCCAAGCGCTGGAAAGACTATGAGCTCATCGACTGCGGCGGCGGGGAAAAGCTGGAGCGGTGGGGAGACTATATTCTGGTCCGCCCCGATCCCCAAGCCATCTGGCAGACGCCCCGGACCGATCCCCGCTGGAAGCGGCCGGACGCGCGGTATGCCCGCTCGGCCTCCGGCGGCGGACATTGGGCCAAGAAGGACGTCCCCCAGCGCTGGTGTGTCGGCTACGGAGACCTTACCTTCAATATCAAGCCCATGAACTTCAAACACACCGGTCTCTTCCCCGAGCAGGCAGCCAACTGGGACTTCTGCCGGGAGGCCATCCGCTCCGCCGGACGGCCGGTAAACGTGCTCAATCTCTTTGCCTATACCGGCGGAGCCACCGTGGCCTGCGCCGCCGCCGGGGCCAGCGTCTGCCACGTGGACGCCGCCAGGGGGATGGTGGCCTGGGCCAAGGAAAACGCCAGATCCTCCGGCGTGGAGGACAAGCCCATCCGCTGGATCGTGGACGACTGCGGCAAGTTTGCCGAGCGGGAGATCCGCCGGGGAAAAAAGTACGACGGCATCATCATGGACCCCCCCTCCTACGGCCGGGGCCCCTCCGGGGAGATCTGGAAGCTGGAGGAAAACCTCTGGCCCTTCGTGGAGATGGTCTCCCGGCTCCTCTCCGACGAGCCTCTTTTCTTTCTTATCAACTCCTACACCACAGGCCTGGCCCCGTCGGTGCTGACCTATATTTTGGAGACCCTGGTCACCAGGCGCTGCGGCGGCCATACCGAGAGCCAGGAGCTGGGGCTGGCGGTATCCTCCAACGGCCTGTCCCTTCCCTGCGGCGCCACCGGGCGGTGGATGGCCGACTGACCCTTTGACAGAAAGGGGACGCACACAATGGAAGTGATCGGATCCCTCCTGTTTCTCATGGCTGCGGGCGCCGCCCTTCTCCTAGGGGACTACCAATACGCCTGGGACATCACTGTTCCCGGGCTATGGTGCTCCGTCCTTCTTCCCCATCTGCTCTTCGCCGCCGGATCCGCGGCGGCTATTCTGCGCAAGAGAGGCAATGAACATGACTAACGCCATCATCAAAACGGAAAATCTCCACTTCTCCTACCCCGCCGAGGGCACCCCCAAGGTGGTTTTGGACGGGGTGGATCTGGAGATCCAAGCGGGCTCCTTCGTGGCGGTCCTGGGTCACAACGGTTCAGGCAAATCTACCCTGGCCAAGCACCTGAACGCCATCCTGCTCCCCTCCGGCGGCAAAGTGTACGTCAGCGGAATGGACACCGCCGACGAGTCCAAGCTCCTGGACATCCGCCGCACGGTGGGGATGGTCTTTCAAAACCCGGACAACCAGATCGTGGCCAACGTGGTGGAGGAAGACTGCGCCTTCGGCCCGGAAAACCTGGGCGTGCCCCCCGCCGAGATCCGGGCGCGGGTGGACGAGGCCTTGAAGGCCGTGGGCATGTACGACTACCGGGAACACGCCCCCCACCTCCTCTCCGGCGGCCAGAAGCAGCGGGTAGCCATCGCCGGCATCCTGGCCATGCGGCCCCGGTGTGTGGTGCTGGACGAGCCCACCGCCATGCTCGACCCCATCGGCCGCCGCGAGGTGCTGGGGACCATCAAGCAGCTCAACGAGGCCGGCGGCGTCACCGTCGTCCTCATCACCCACCATATGGACGAGGCCGCCCAGGCCGGGCGGCTGGTGGTGATGGCCCACGGAAAAGTCATCGCCGACGGTGCGCCCCGGGAGGTCTTTCAGCAGGTGGAGGCGCTTCGGGCGGTGGGCCTCACCGTCCCCGAGACCGTCTCCCTTCTGTGGGAGCTCAGGCAGGAGGGGCTGGACGTCCCTCTGGACGCCCTCTCCGACGAAGAGTGCGCCCAGGCGCTCTTCCGGCTCCTGTCGTAAGGCGGTTCCTCCCCCGCGCCGATCCCACTTCGGACGCGACCCCAGCCGGGGCGTGTACCACTTCATGTTAGGACTGATACCATTTGGAATCCATGATTCAAACGGAAAAACTCTCTCATATCTACTCCGCCGGGACCCCCTTTGAACACGGGGCGCTGATCGATGTGGACTTTACCGCCTACCGGGGGGAATACCTGGGGATCATCGGCCATACCGGCTCCGGCAAGTCCACCCTCATCCAGCACCTCAACGGCCTTTTAAAGCCCACCTCCGGCCGGGTGCTGGTGGAGGGCCAGGACATCTGGGCCAGCAAGGAGGCTACCCGCGCGGCCCGGTTCCGGGTGGGGCTGGTGTTCCAGTACCCGGAATACCAGCTCTTTGAGGAGACCGTCTACAAGGACATCGCGTTCGGCCCCAAAAACATGGGACTGGATGAAACGGAGATCGACCACCGGGTACGGGAGGCCGCCGCCTTTGTAGGGCTGTCCGACGCCATGCTGGACCAGTCCCCCTTCGAGCTCTCCGGCGGCCAGAAGCGCCGGGTAGCCATCGCGGGCGTCATCGCCATGGAGCCCGCCGCCCTCATTCTGGACGAGCCCACCGCCGGCCTGGACCCGGTGGGTGTGGAGCAGATCCTGGGCAACATCCGGGACTATCACAAGGCCAAAAACGCCACCATCCTCATCGTCTCCCACTCCATGGAGGAGATGGCCCGGACGGTGGACCGGCTGGTGGTGATCAACGACGGCCGCATCCCCTTCCAGGGCACGCCCCGGGAGGTCTTTGCCCACGGGGAGGAGTTGGAGGCTATGGGCCTTGGAGTCCCTCAGGTCACCCGAGTGTTCCAGCGTCTGCGGGCGATGGGAGCCGATGTGGACCCCACTGTCTACACCATCCCTCAAGCGAAGGAGGCCCTCCTGGCGGCCCTGGGCCGGGGCCCCCGCAAAGCCAGCCCGCGACTTTGCGGGGAGCGGAAGAAGGAGTCTGCGGATATGGAATTTTCAGCCCCATGGACTGAAAATGGAATAGAGCAGACTTCTTCTGATGAAAAGGGGGCGGTGTAAATGGCGCTCAAGGACATCACCCTGGGTCAGTATTTTCCCGGTACCACCATTCTCCACCGGCTGGACCCCCGGGCCAAGCTGCTGCTGACCGTGCTGTATATCGTGGCCCTCTTCCTGGCGAAAAACGCCCTGGGCTACGCTCTGCTGGCCGCCGCGCTGGTGGCCGCCATCCTCATCTCCAAAGTAGGATTCAAGGCGGTCTTTCGGGGTATGAAGCCGGTCTTTTTCATCGTGATCTTCACCGCCATCCTAAATCTGCTCTACACCGCCGGCGCGGGGGAGCCGCTCCTCTCCTTCTGGATCTTCCGCATCTATTGGGAGGGCGTGCGCTCGGCCATCTTTATGGTGCTGCGCATCATGCTCCTCATCTCCTGCACCTTCCTGCTGACCTACACCACCTCCCCCATTCTTCTCACCGACGCACTGGAGAATCTGATGGGGCCGCTCAAGAAGATCAAGGTCCCCGTCCACGAGCTGGCCATGATGATGTCCATCGCTCTCCGGTTCATCCCCACCCTTATCGAGGAAACCGACAAGATCATGTCCGCCCAGAAAGCCCGGGGAGCCAGCTTCGACTCCGGCAACCTCATCCAGCGGGCCAGGGCTCTGGTGCCCCTGCTCGTGCCCCTCTTCATCTCCGCCTTCCGTCGGGCCGACGAGCTGGCAGTGGCGATGGAGTGCCGCTGCTACCACGGCGGCGAGGGCCGGACCCGGATGCGCCAGCTGAAGTACGCCGGGGCGGACTACACCGCTTTGGTGATCGGCTTCACCTTGTGCGGAGGCGTGGCAGCCCTCAATCTGCTGGGCGTATTCTGACCGTCTGCCTGTATATTTAGGAAAACTTAAAATAAGGTTTATTATTTATGAGAAATATCGCGCTAAAATTGATGTATGTGGGCAGCGCCTACCACGGCTGGCAGATCCAAAAAAATGCCGTCACCGTGGAGGAGGTGCTGGAGAAGTCCCTGGAAAAGGTGGTGGGCCACCCGGTAAAGTGTACCGGCGCGGGCCGCACGGACGCGGGCGTCCACGCCCGGGTCTACCTGGCCAACTTCCGCACCGACTCCCGCATTCCCTGCGACCGGCTGCCGCTGGCGGTGAACACCCGTCTGCCCGGCGACATCGTGGTCACCGGGGCCGTGGAGGTCTCCGAGGGCTTCAACGCCATCAGCGCCTGCGTCAAAAAGGAATACACCTACCGCATCTATAACTCCCACATCCGCAACGCCTTCTATGTGGATCGGGTGTGGTTCTATCCCAAGCATCTGGACGAGACCGTCATGCAGGCCGCCGCAGATCGCTTTGTGGGCACCCACGACTTCGCTGCGGTGAAGAGCGTGGGCACCGACGTGCGCTCCACGGTGCGCACCGTCTATCACTTTGAGATCGAACGCACGGACCGGATCATCGACTGCCGGGTGTGCGCCAACGGCTTCCTCTACAATATGGTCCGGGCCATGGTGGGCACCGTGGTCTACGCCGCCGAGGGCAAGTTCCCTCCGGAGGCTGTCACCGACATTCTGGAGGGCCGCTGCCGCACCGATGCGGGCCCCACCGCACCGCCGGGCGGATTATACATGACCCGTCTGTGGTATGATGAGCCCGGTCTGAATCAGGGGGCGCTGACATAGGATGAGCGAGGAGAAGAAACGAAATCCGGTACTGCGGGTGCTTGCCTTTCTGGTCACTGCGGCGCTGGTCCTGGGAGCGGTCTTTCTGGTCGCCAACTGGCAAAAGCTGAATTTTGACGCCGTCAAGCGGTATTTTGCCTACCGCGCCTTGGCGAAAAATGAAAGCGGACAGGCGGAATCCTTCTCTTATGACGGCGGCGTGAACAGCGCCTTCGCCCGTCTGGGAGAGGATCTTCTCGTTTGCTCCAACACCGGAGTTCGGCTCTATTCTCCCAGCGGGACCGTCTACTTTGAGCAGACCTGCCCCATGGAGCACCCGGTGGTCCAGGCCGGCGGGAACGCGGGGCTGGTCTATGACGCCGGGGGGACCAGCCTCTTTGTCTGTGCCGGCCGGAGCCTGGCCTTCTCACTGACCGGGGACAAGACCATCCTCTCCGCCAGTCTGAACGCCCAGGGCCTTCTCACCGTGGTCACCCAGGCCAGCGGCCTCAAGGGTTCGGTGACCGTTTACGACACCGACTATCAGCCGGTGCTGGGTGTCAACCTGTCCTCCCGCTTTGTCACCGACGCAGTCCTCTCCCCAAACGGCCGCACGCTGGCCCTGGCCACCACCGGTCTGACCGGAGGTGTCTATGACAGCCAGATCGCCTTCTACTCCACCGACCGTTCCGGCGACAGCAGCGAGCCGGACGCCGTGTGTCCCCTGGGGAGCGTCACGGCGCTGAAGCTGAACTGGAACACCGAGCCTCTCCGGGTGCTGGGCGAATCCGCCCTCTATCTGGTGAATTCCGACGGCTCTCTGGCCGGGGAATACAGCTATGGCGGCCGCTACCTCAAGGGCTATTCTCTGGACGGAGACGATTTCTCCGCCCTGCTGCTGGGCAAATACCGGGCCGGATCCACAGCCGAGTTCGTTTTGGTGGACGCTGCCGGCCAGGAGCACAGGGCCCTGACCCTGGACCGTCAGCTTTTCTCTCTCTCCGCTGCCGGCCACTATTTTTCCGTGCTCACCGCCGACTCCCTCACGATCTACACCCAGGATCTGGAGGTGTACCATACCCTTTCCGAGCCACAGGGAGCCCGGAGGGTCCTTCAAAAACCGGACGGCTCTGTGCTCCTGATCGACAGTGAGACGGCCCGGCTCTACCTTCCCGACTGATAAGGAGGAAACCATGTCCATCCCCATCCTCATTGACCTTCTGATTGTGGCCGTTCTGGTGATTTTTCTTGTTCTGGGTGCCCGCCAGGGCTTTATCCTGACGCTGTGCTCCCTGGCGGCTGTCCTGGTGGCCCTGGTGGGCGCCAACCTGGCCGCCGACGCCCTGGCCCCCAAGCTGGCGGACGCGCTGGAGCCACGCCTGGCCCAGTCCATCCAGTCCGACCTGGAGAAACGTGCGCTGGCCGCCGGGGGCGACGCCGGTTCCAAGACCGGAATCAACGAGGTGCTGGCCGCCCTCCGGGACAAGGGGGGGCTCTACGAATGGGCCGCCGAAAAGCTGGAGGACACACTGGAGGCCGGGATCACCCATACCGCTGCGGAAGCGGCCGCTTCCGCGGCTTCGGCCGTGGCGGAGCAGATCGCCCACGGACTGTTGTTTGTGATCGGCTTTCTGGTGGTTCTGCTGGTCTGGACGCTGCTCAGCCATGCGCTGGATCTGGTGGCCCGCCTCCCCGGTCTCAGCGGTCTCAACCGTATGGCCGGCGGATTGCTGGGCTTGCTCAAGGGCCTTTTGGTGGTCTACCTGGCCGCCTGGGTCCTGTGCGATCTCACCGGTCTTCTTCCCTCCGAAACGGTATCCCAGACCCAGCTGCTCCGCTTCCTCACCGAGCACAGCCCCATGGAACTGCTGATGCTGGTGTAGGCGCCTGACGAAAGAATGGTGATCCTGTGAATCTTCCCAATTTTCTCTCTCTGATCCGTCTCCTTCTGGTGCCGGTATTTGCCCGGGTCTTTTTCCTGCCCCTCCCCTCCGCCCACCAGTGGGCCGGCTTCCTCTATGCCGTGGCCTTCGTCACCGACATCGCCGACGGCTACATTGCCCGTCGGTTCCACATGGTGACCCGGCTGGGGCGGGTCCTTGATCCGCTGGCGGACAAGCTGATGACTTTTACCGTCATCCTGTGCGTCGCCGTCGACGGCATGCTGCCCCTCTGGGCAGTGGCCGCTTTCTTCTGCAAAGAACTGTTGATGGGCCTGGGCGGGCTGTTCCTGCTCCGGCGCACCCGGGACGTCATCCCTTCCAACTGGCTGGGCAAGGCCTCTACCGGCGTCTTTTTTGTGGTGCTGGCGGCGATGGTCCTTTTCCCCATTCCCTACCCCTGGGCGGTGGGTCTGATCACCTTTGCCCTGCTCCTGTCCTTCGCCGCTCTCTTCCGCTATGCCGCGGTCTTCCGCACAGCGATAAAGTCTGAGAATCCCTCAGATTCCAAAAAATAATTTTATATTTTTCATACGCAGTTCATAATTTCGAATTAGAATAAATGCCTCAGAGGGGTACCGCATGCCCCGATGACGGCCGGGCAGACGGCCCGGGCCGAAAAGGAGTTGACCAAAATGCAGCCTACCCTTTGTTCCAGATGTCATAAAAACGTGGCGGTGGTGTTCATCCAGCGCATTGAGAACAGCGAGACCAAGACCGAGGGTCTCTGCCTCAACTGTGCCAGAGAACTGGGCATCAAGCCTGTGGACGATATGATCCAGAAGATGGGCCTCTCCGACGACGACGTGGCCAACCTCACCAATGAGATGATGTCCGCCTTCGGCGGTGCCGAGGGCATCGAAGGCCTCTCCGGACAGGAGCAGAACAACGATGATGACGGGGAGGAAGACGAGGGCAAAACCGCCACCTTCCCCTTCCTCAACAAGCTCTTCGGCGGCTCCGCCGCCCCCGGTCAGGATCCGGCCTCCGAGCGGGGCGGCGAATCCTCCGGCCGCGGCACCCGGGAAGAGAAGGGCGGCAAGGCCAAAGAGGGCAAGCGGAAATTTTTGGAGAGCTACTGCATCTCCCTGACCCAAAAGGCTGCCGAAGGCAAGCTGGACAAGATCGTGGGCCGGGATGAGGAGATCGCCCGGACCATTCAGATCCTGAACCGCCGGCAGAAAAACAATCCCTGCCTCATTGGTGAGCCCGGCGTGGGCAAGACCGCCATTGCCGAGGGGCTGGCCCTGCGCATCCAGAGCGGAGAGGTGCCCTATAAGCTCCAGGACAAGGAGGTCTATCTGCTGGATCTCACCGCCCTGGTGGCCGGGACCCAGTTCCGCGGCCAGTTTGAAAGCCGGATGAAGGGCCTCATTGACGAGGTCAAGAAGCTGGGCAATATCATCCTCATGATCGACGAGGTCCACAACATTGTGGGCGCCGGCGACGCCGAGGGCAGCATGAATGCCGCCAACATCCTCAAGCCCGCTCTTTCCCGGGGCGAGATCCAGGTCATCGGCGCCACCACGCTCACCGAATACCGCAAGCACATTGAGAAGGACTCCGCCTTGGAGCGCCGCTTCCAACCGGTGATGGTGGATGAGCCGTCCATTGAGGACAGCGTGAAGATCCTCACCGGCATCGCGCCCTACTATGAGAAGTACCACTTCGTCTCCATCTCCCCCGCCATGTGCCGGGCGGCGGTCACCATGTCGGAGCGGTATATCAGCGACCGCTACCTCCCCGACAAGGCCATCGACCTCATCGACGAGGCCTGCTCCGACGTCAACCTCCACAACAAGTCCCTGGCCCGGGAAAGCCAGGTGAAGAAGCAGCTGGAGGACCTGGCGGCCCAGCGGGAGAGCCTGGTCAATGAAAACAACAACCGGGACTACAAACGGCAGACCGATCTCAAGGCCAACGAGGCCCGGCAGGCCGAGATCCGCCGGAAGCTCTCCTCCCTGGCCGGGCAGCACGCCGCCCTGTCCATTGATCCCGCCCAGGCCCCTGGTCTGAAGGACAACGAGCGGGAGCAGAGCAATTTGAACGCCGAACTGGAGCGGCTGGGGACCGAGCGCACCCGCCTCCTCTCCGCCGGGCAGGAGGATCAGGGCTACGAGCGTCTGGCCCAGATCAAGAGCCGGGAGCTTCAGCTCCAGGACGAGCTGCAAAAGCTGGAAGCCCAGTCCGCCCCGCCCCTCACCATGGAGCATCTGGCCCGGGTCATCGAGCTTTGGACCAAGATCCCGGCCAGCCAGATCCAGGAGCAGGAATACGAGCGTCTGGCCCATCTGGAGGACCGGCTCAAGGAGCACATCGTGGGCCAGGATCAGGCGGTGAGGGAAGTGGCCGCCGCCGTCCGCCGGGGAAGAGTGGGCATCGCCTCCAAGCGCAAGCCCGTGTCCTTCATCTTTGTTGGCTCCACCGGCGTGGGCAAGACAGAGCTTGTCAAACGTCTGGCCCAGGACATGTTCAACTCCCCCGAGTCCCTGATTCGTCTGGACATGTCGGAATTCATGGAGAAGTTCTCGGTCTCCCGGATCATCGGCTCCCCCCCGGGCTATGTAGGCTATGACGAGGCCGGACAGCTCACCGAGAAGGTACGCCGGAAGCCCTACTGCGTCATTCTCTTTGACGAGATCGAGAAGGCCCACCCCGACGTGCTGAACATCCTTCTGCAAATTCTGGACGACGGCCACATCACCGACGCCCAGGGCCGGAACGTGAACTTCGAGAACACGGTCATCGTCATGACCTCCAACGCAGGCTCCACCACCGGCTCCACAGGAGCCGTGGGCTTCGGCCGCACCGGAGACGAGCAGGGCAAGGCCAAGGCCATGAAGGCGCTGGAGGGCTTCCTCCGCCCCGAGTTCATCAACCGCGTGGACGAGATCGTCTACTTCAACAAGCTCACCGAGGACAACTTCAAGCACATTGCCAGGATCATGCTTCAGGAGCTTACCGACAATCTCAGAGATAAGGGGATTGTGTTTACCTACAACGAAGGGCTTCTGGACTACCTGGTGAAGAAGTCCTTCTCTCAGACCTACGGGGCCCGGAACCTGCGCCGCCAGATCCAGAAGGATCTGGAGGACCCCATCGCCACCCAGATCATTGACAGCTATCTGGAACCTGTCACCCACATCACCGCCACTGCGGACGGTGAAACTCTGACCGTGGAATCTGATTAAAGACGATTAAAAAGCGGCCCGGAACCACTTGGTTCCGGGCCGCTTTTTAAGCTTCACTCCTGGGGCACGATCAGTTCCACCGCTGCGCCGCTCTCATCCAGATAGGGCCGCAGAGCCGTATTCAGGGGATCAACAGGCTCCCCGCCCCAGAGGGCTTCCAGGTGCAGGACCTCCCCCTCCTCCCAGACGGCCGTCGTACCCAACGTCCGGCCCCTGGCCACCGTGTCGCCGGGCCTCACGGTGATCCCGGCGAGACCCGCATACCGAAAGGCCCACCAGCCGTCCTCGTGCCAGACGGTGACGGAATCCCCCGCCGTCTCGGTGACTCGTCCGCTCAGGGCTGCCAGCACCGGCGTTCCCGCCGGGGCCGGAATGTCGATCCCCCCGTGATAAATTCCGTCAACATCCAGGAAAGGAGTCTGCACCTCCCGGTTGGCTCCGCCGGCGGGCCAGACCGCCTGCTCCGGGAAAGTCCCCGGCCGCACAAGCTCCAGTGCCGCGATGACCTGCCCATCCCGCAGATAGATGCGGCAGCGGGAGCCGGGCAGCTGCTGCCAAAGATCTGCGAAAGTGCCCGCGCCGTTTTCGCCCCGCAGCTGCACCAGGGCCTGGGGGGTGGCCAGCGTCAGGGGGCCCCTGCCGGAGCCGTCCGTCCAGGAGAGCTCGAACGTTTCCCCATCCGAGGTCCCCACCTCCATCCACCAGCCCTCCCGGGCGGTCACACCGTCCGTTCCGGAGAAGCGGAAATCATCCGCGCTCAGCTGCCGGGCGCTCTCCTCCATCGCCTGATAGCTCTCCCGCGTCTCCTCGTTCCACCGCACATCGGAGACGAATTCAACATAGTATACCAGCCCGTCCCGCTCGCCCAGAATGGTCATCTGCACCGGCCAGTTTCCCTCCGGGTCGCCATTGTAGGCATTGTAGAGCGCGTCGTGTTCTTCAACCGCCAGGGTAAAGATCCAGCCGTCCCCCATATCGCTGTAACTGTCGGTCTGGTAGAAGGCCCAGGAGCCAGCGCCCCTGACCGCCAGATATTTGTTCTCCCAGTTTTCCGGCAGCCGGAGGGTAAAACCCCAGTCGGCATCGGTGTACTCCCGCCCGCCGGCGGGCGTTCCCGCCAGAAAGCGGGTCCGTCTGAAACCGGCGGCGTCAATGCGGATAAGCTGGAGCCAGTTCATGGTGTCCCCCAGCTCCGGAGGGAGGCAGAGATAGGCATACCCTCCCTCCGGCAGCGCCAACACATTGCTCTTCCATCCGTCCCACAGTACGGGATAGCTCCTGGCCTCTTCCTCAGACACATGGATCATCTGATCCGCCACCTCCGGTATCTGCTCCACCGGCTTCACATCCCCGGTGGACACATCATAGGAATAGCCGGAGTGGTCCCCCCAGGCAGGCAGATTTTGGAGATAGACTGTTTTTTCATCCCCGGTCAACGAAACCTGTGTATACTGGTCTCCCTGCATCAGGTTCATCCCCAACGCGGCGGTGTCCACCAGCTCCAGCACACCGTTCTCCACGTGGTAAACACCCATGCCCCAGTAGTCGTGGAACACCAGCAGCGTGTCGGAGAGATAGTCCAGTTCGGGCATGACCGCCCCCATAGAAAGTCCGGCCAGATCCCCCGCCGTCAATCCGGAGCCGGTCTCCAAGGGCAGGGACGGCATGTCGTCCGACTGTTTGGGCTGACAGGCCACCAGGGCGGTGCCCAGCAGAATCGACAGCGTCAGCAGACATGCCAGCACCTTGGCCGATTTCCCCGGGTGGAAGAGTTGGGTCAGCCGGCGGCGCATCTGGTCTGCGCCCCCTCCGAAACAAGTCGAAAACGGAGTGAATGTTTCCCCTGCGGCGGCGGCAATGAGCAGCGCCCCGTAATCCCGCTTCCCCGCGGTGTCCAGTCCCTTGGCCACCTGGGCGTCGCAGGCGGCCTCCATGTCCTCTCTCGCCCCCCGGGCCATGTACCATACCAGCGGGTTGAACCAGTGAAACGCGCAGGCCGCAAAGAGGATCACCTGACCTGAAATATCCCCGCGCTTCACATGGAGGAGCTCATGGCGCAGGGCCAGCGGCGCCGCATCTCCTTCCGGCAGAAGGATCACCGGCCGAAACACCCCCAGGGTCATCGGGGTCTCCAACCCCGCCCGGCGGCGGAAAGAGACCTTAAAGTCCAACTCCAGTTCCTTCTCCAGTGACTCCATTCCCGCTGCCGGCACGCTGTCCCGCAGCAGCCGGCGCCGGGCGGCCCCATAGCGGAACACTCGAACCGCCGCCAGCCATACCGCCACCGCCAGCCACACGCCTGCGGCCAGCTCGGTCAGAGAGAAGGATGTGCGCAGCTCCGTTTCGCCCTTCGGAATTGCCGCCGTCTCCGCCATGGACATCTGCCTGGGCGCTCCGAGCTGAGCCGATGGCCGCAGTTCCATCGAAGCCAAATCCCGAACAGGCTGGGGGGACGAGGCAGGCAGGGTTACAGTATAGGCCGGAGGCTCCACCACAATCAGAGGCCTAACCGTCTCCAAAAAAGGTGCGCTCAGCAGCAGAATGGCAATGCCGATCCACAGTCCCCACCTGGTCTCCGGGGCGTAACGCCCCTCCAGCCGTCTGCGCAGCAGCAGCAGCGGCAGCAGCGGAACCGAGACCACCAAGGACACCGCCAGCACCCGCAGAAATACTTTTTCCATCACGGTCCCTCCCTGGTCAGCGCCTCCAGATAATTCTGGAGCTCACTCACCTCGTCCCGGCTCAGCTTTCCACCGTCCCAGAGGGCGGCGGCAAAGGTCTTGAGGGAACCGCCGTAGAGCTTGTTCAGCACCGCGCCCCCCTCCCGGCCCCGGTAGTCCTCTTCGGTGACCAGGGCGGTATACACATTCACTTTGCCCTCCTTGCGGCAGGACAGAAACCCCTTTTCCTCCAGACGTTTGAGGTAGCTGTGGAGCGCGCTGGCCGTCAGCGGACGGCCCAGCGCCTCCCCGATCTCCGGGGCGCTGGCCTCGCCGCCCCGCCCCCAAACCGTCAGCATCAGATCCAGCTCGGATTCCGGCAGACGGCAGAGAGCCTTCTCTTCTCCCATTCCATCTCCCCCCTTCTGATTTTAATTCTACATTTGCAGAAGTTCTTTGTCAAGAGCATTTTCTGCCTTTGCAGAAAATGCGGTTTAAACAAGAGGGCGGCCGGTCTCCACCCCCTTATCCTTACACGTCCAGCGTCACGACCACCGCCCCCTGCCGCATGGCATAGGTGATGGTATACATGGTTCCTCCCAGCGTCCCGTCAAAGGCGGCAATGAGCAGAGACGACCGGTCCACCATATACCGGTTGCGCCGGAGCATGCAGCCCCGGTCATAGTGGCGCTGCACCACTGTCTCAAAATCACACTGTCCCACCAGGCCGAAGTAACGCTCTCGATCCCGCTCCGTCCAGCGGGCGGCCTGCTCCTCACAGGGAATGGCCGCTTCCAGCGTAATGCCGGGGCGCTCATCCCGAAGCGTGAGCACCGCTTCACAAAAATAAAAGTCAGCCCCCCGGGCCATCCCGCAGATATAATGGCGATAGCCCCTGTCGTAGGCTCGCGCCACCTCCCCCGCGATCCGGAGCTTGAGATCGACACAGCGGGAATCGCTTTCCTCTGTCCCCCAGGGAAGCTTGTTGGGCCGGTGTCCCGTAAAACAACAGGTGGTCTCCCTCTCCACAGGCACACCTCCTTTTTTCTATTCGCTATTGTACCCAATGTCGATAAGTAAGTCAATAAAGTGTGAAACGCTTGTGCATCCCAAAATTTTCCCTTGCTTTTTTCCTTATTCTTCGCTATAATAAGTTTCGGAACAACTGAATGAAAATGTCTTCAGGGCAGGGTGAAAATCCCGATCGGCGGTAAAGTCCGCGACTGGCCAAGCTGGCCACTGACCCGGTGTGATTCCGGGACCGACAGTGACGTATCCTTTTGGATGCGAAGTCTGGATGGAAGAAGATGTGTGAAGCATGCGCACGCTCCTTTTTGTTTTACACCTGGAAGGCATTCGTCTTTTGGGTGTTACCAACAGAAAAGGAGTGTTTTTTTATGCCTTCCGACGCCATCACCCCCACGCAGCACACCCGGTCTTTATACAACACCAAGAGCCTCGTCACCATGGCCATGCTCACGGCCCTGGCCTACGCAGTCATGGCGGTCTGCAAGGTCATCCCCCCCATCGGCGGCTTCCTCAGCCTGGATCTGAAGGACACTGTGATCGCCATCGGCGGCTTCCTCTACGGGCCTCTGGCCGCCCTGCTGATGTCCGTGGCCGTCTCCTTCCTGGAATTTCTCACGGTCAGTGATACCGGCTGGATCGGCCTTTTGATGAACATCATTGCCACCGCCGGTTTTGTCTGCCCGGCCGTTTACCTTTACCGCCGCAAGCATAAGACCTCTGCCGCCGTGGTTGGTCTGATCACCGGCATCGTTTGCCTCACGGTTCTGATGGTGTTGTGGAATTACATCATGACCCCCATTTTCTGGGGCATGCCCCGGGAGGCCGTGGTGGATATGCTGGTCCCTCTTATCATCCCCTTCAATCTGGTCAAGGGCATCCTCAACTCGGCGCTGATCATGCTGCTGTACCCGCCGGTTTCCACCGCCCTGCGGAAGATCCAGCTGGTCCCCGCACACCAGTCCGCCCCCGGCGAGGTCAAGGCCAAGTTCAACTACGTCCCCACTGTTATCTCGGCCGTGGTGCTGGTCACCGGCATCCTCATGGCGCTGGCCATGATGGGGATCCTGTAAAGCATAAATTGCAACCAAGGAAGCCCTCCGACCCGATGGTCGGAGGGCTTCCTCTTTGTGCTCTTGTGTGAACCCCACGAATGGGCTGTCCGCTCACATCAGTTTCATCGTGTAGTAGACTGCCATGATCAGCAGCCAAGCCACCATCACAGCCCGGAGAATCACCGTCATCACACCCAGAGCCGCCGCGGCCAGAACAACCAGCGCAATGGCGGCGCTCAGGTAGAGCAGCGCGTAGTTGGCATCCTTGGCAAAGACACGAATCTTTTTCCCGCGAAACTCCACGGTCCCGTCCCCGGCCTGGGCCTTCCGGCAGAGAAGTGCTCCCGCCAGGACCACCAGCGCGGACACGATCACCACCACATAGGTCAGCGCGGCATAGGCGCCGCCCAATCCCCTGCTGCTCACCCAGGTTCCCAGCAGCGCCAGCGCGGACACGCAGGCCACCAGAAAAAACTCATGCTGATAGAGATAATAGATCATCACCAGCACAATGACACAGGGCACGCCCAGATACATCAGACGCAGACCCGCCGTATCAAACAGCCAGGTGGCAAAGCAGCTGATGGAGACCCCGGCCAGAAACAGGGTCAGGATCCCCGGCAGGGTCCCCCTCTTCTGATTCTTTCTGGTGTTGTTCCACCAAAAGGCACCCGCCGCCGCGCAGGCAAGCGCGGCAACCGCCAGGATCTTCACAGCACTTCCCAGCGCGACTCTCAATTCAATCTGAGCTACTGTATAATGGCTGTAATACCGGTTGAGGAGCAGCAGCAGGAACTCCAGCACCGCTCCGCCGGCGATCCAGCAGAGGACACGGTTGAGGGCGGCTTCCTCCTGACGTTCTTTGGCCGCCTTCAGCTGCTTTGCGTTCTTGTCCATTTACACATCTCCTGTGACATACTCTGCGAGGGTAAAATGTTTCTTATCTATTTTAGCAGAAAACATGTTCTTTTGCAACCATAAAAACCTGGACGCAGCCCGTTATCAAAATGTAAGAGTTTTGTTGTTGTTTTCCGTCCATGAGGCTGTATAATGGATTTCAGAAAACAAAAGAGAAAGGAATTCCGTCATGACACATCTGAAAAAACGGGCGTCGGCGCTGGCCCTCGCCCTTTTATGCGCTCTTCCTCTCTCCGCCTGCGGTGGTGGAAAGGCCCCCGCGGCAGAGAGCACGGCCCCGGAGAGCTCCGCTCCATCCCAGACCCCTGAGCCCGAGCCCACAGCCCCGGCCGTCCCTCTGGTGCCCTGGGGCACCGACCAGGTGGTGGAACACCTCTTCTTCCATCCTCTGGTGGCCTACCCGGAACTGGCCTTTGACGGGGACAGTGAGGCCAACGGCATCGACGATTACATGGTCACGGTGGATGAGTACAATAAGATCCTCCAGCACTGCTATGACAACAACTATATTCTGGTCAACATGAATGATGTGTGGTCGGAGTACACCACCGAGAACGGTGAGACCCGGATGCGCCGGAACACACTGATGCTGCCGGAGGGGAAAAAGCCTCTGGTCATTTCTTATGACGACACCAACTACTATCCCTACATGCTGGACAACGGCTTTACCTGGAAGCTCATCCTCGGGGACGACGGGGAGATCTGGAGCTACGGAAAGGATCCCCAGGGGAAGGAGGTCATCTCCCAGGATCTGGATGCCATCACCATTTTGGATAAATTTGTGGAGGAACACCCCGACTTCTCTCTCAATGGGGTCAAGGGCTGTCTTTCCCTCACTGGCTACCAAGGCATTCTGGGCTACCGCACCCAGACCGACACCGACCACCCCGAGGCAGAGTTTGAAGCCAACCGTCAAAAGGAGATCGCGGCGGTAAAACCCATTGTCCAAAAGCTGAAGGAGACCGGCTGGTATTTCGGCTCCCACACCTGGGGTCATGTGCGGCTGTCCACCATCTCCGACGAGCGGCTCCAGCGGGACACACAGCGCTGGTTCGATGAGGTCGGGAGCCTCGTGGGCCCCACTCAGATCCTGTTTTACCCTCACGGCGCCCGGCCCGACGGAGACCACGACCAAAGAGAGCCCGGCCCCCAGTTTAAGTACCTTCAAAGCAAGGGCTTCCGCATTTTTGCCTCCGTGGGCATCAACTCTTATGAACAGGTGAAAAAGCAGATCTCCGCCGTCATCATCGACCGGCTCCATCCGGACGGCACGACCCTCCGCTGGCGACGGAAGGACTATCTGCAGTTCTATGACACCTGGGACATCATCGACCTCGACGTGCGACCCAACCGGGCATATGACCGCAACCCCAATGGGCCGAAGTGAGCTCCGGCCCCTCAATCGGAAAGGAGATCTTTTCATGACCGACCGCGAACTGGCTGATCTGGCCTACTCCATGCTGGAGCGCTCCTATGTGCCCTACTCCAAGTTTCCCGTGGGTGCCGCCCTTCTGTGCGCGGACGGCAGTGTCTTTACCGGCTGCAACGTGGAAAACGCCGCCTACGGCTCCACCATTTGCGCCGAACGCACCGCCCTGGTCAAGGCGGTGAGCGAGGGCCATCGGGATGATTTCGTCAAACTGGCGGTGGTCGGCAACTCTTCTGAACCCTGCTGGCCCTGCGGTGCCTGCCGCCAGATGCTCTATGAGTTTGCCCCCGGCCTGGAACTGCTGGTGGGCCGGGGAGACCGGACCTTTGTTTCCCTCAAACTCTCCGAACTTCTTCCCCATGGCTTTGGGCCGAAAAGTCTGGTCTGATCCCAATACACCCGCCTGATAAAAAGGCCCGCTGCGGATCAACGCAGCGGACCTTTTTTACCGCCTCGGGGGATACGGCTTTTCCCTGTCGGTGCGTCCCAGCAGATAGTCCACACTGACGCCGTAAAAATCCGCCAGTCTTTCCCAAACAACGGTGGGCACATTGAGGCGCCCCAGCTCGTAATCGGAATATGTGGTCTGATGGATGCGCAGCAGCTGTGCCAGCTGCCGCTGGGTGAGATCCCGATCCTCCCGGAGGGTCCGCATTCTTTCGTACATCCTTATCACCTGTGTTTTAGTATGCGGTAAGGGATATACTCTTATTGACTTTTAAGGGGAATTCCCTTAAAATTTAAAAAGAATGTTTTATGTAGAGGAGATGCGGGCATGAAATTTTCTACTTTTTTTGTCTTTTCCACCGCTCTCTTGGCTTTGTGTCTGATGCTTGTTTTTCGCTGCAGGCGCCAAAAGATCCGCATCCAGGCTCTGGAACAGAGGCTCCAGCAGGAGCACCGGCTCGCTCATACGGATCCGCTGACCGGACTTTCCAACCGGGCCGCTTATGAAGAGCGCCTGGATCTCCTCACAGACCGACACTCCGGCGCCGATATCTGCTGTGTGGTTCTGGATGCTGACCGCTTTAAGTCCGTCAATGATGAAAATGGCCATCACGCCGGAGATATCGCCCTCCAGAACATCGCCTGCACTCTGCAAAAAATTTTTAATGAGGATGATGACCATGAGCTGTTTCGCATCGGCGGCGACGAATTTGCCCTGATCCTGCACGGCCTGAGTCCGGCTGAGACGACCGCCCGACTCTCTCTGGTCAATATGCTTCTCCACCGCAGGAGCATCGAACTGGGGATCGAACTGTCCGTATCCGCAGGCCGCGCTTTTCTGGGGGAACAGGGCGTCCACACGGTCAGAGATGCCTTTGGACTGGCGGACCGGAGAATGTATCTGTGCAAAAAATCAGCTTCGAAGGTATAATCATCTTGTTTTGTGGTGATGATAAGTCCGGGAATCCATTTTGAGGAGGTTCTTGGGACATGATCATGGACAAGATCGCTCTGGTCCTCGCCATCATCGGCGGATTGAACTGGGGCAGCATCGGTATTT
Source organism: Pseudoflavonifractor sp. Marseille-P3106 (assembly GCA_900169975.1). GTDB lineage: Bacteria > Bacillota > Clostridia > Oscillospirales > Oscillospiraceae > Vermiculatibacterium. The sequence goes on along the minus strand of LT827125.1, from coordinate 113,918 downwards.
TCGGCTTTGACGTGGTGGCCTTCCTGTTTGGAGGCGCCAACAGCGCCATCAGCCGAGTCATCTACACGCTGGTCGGTCTGGCGGCCATCTGGTGCATCTCCCTGCTGTTTCGGGAGAAAGACCCGGTGGAAGACCGAACCTGAGTCCAAAAAAAGTGCCGTCCGGAAAACCGGACGGCACTTTTTTTATATGACGGAGTGGTTCTTCCATCCGCCCTGGAGAAATCGGATCAGGAACGACGATGCCCGGACGACCCAGTCGGCAAACATGGCAAGCCACACGCCCAGAAGGCCCAGGTTCAGCCCCCAGGAGGCACCCAGCAGATAGCTCATGCCCACCCGGCAGACCCACATGGAAATCATGGAGGTGATCATGGTAAACCTGGCGTCTCCCGAGGCTCGCAGGGCGTTGGGCAGTGCAAACGACAGCGGCCAGATGGTAGCGCTGAACACCGCGAACCAGCGCAGCACCGTCACCGCCAGAGCCGCGGTGGCCGGGGTCAGGTGAAAAAGCGGCACCAGTACCGGTGAGACGAAAAACAGTGCCACGCTCAAAGCGCCCATGGCCGCATAGGTCACTGCCAGCAGCTTTTTCGTGTAACCCACTGCCTGCCTGTCGTCTCCCGCCCCCATGCACTGGCCCACCACCGTGATCATCGTCAGGCCGGTTCCCTGCCCGGGGACGTTGACCACACCTGCAATGCTGTTGGCAATGGCGTTGGCCGCCACAGCCGAGCCCTTCACAGCCAGATCCACCCCCAGATCGAAAGAGGTGATCAGATTCAGCACCAGCAGCTTGCCGATCTGGAACATTCCGTTTTCCACCCCGTTGGGGACCCCGATGCCCAGGATGGACTTCACCATGGGCCATTGCAGCTCCGGTCGGAAGAGCTTTTCAATGAACACCAGATGGGTGGGCCGGGTGATCATAACGCCGATGATGAGCGCCGCCACAATGCGGGAGACCATCGTACCGATCCCCGCGCCCGCGGCCCCCATTTGAAAACCATAGATCAAAATGGCATTCACAGTAATGTTTACAATATTGACAATAAGGGAGTTGAACATGGAGACCTTGCTGTTGCCCATGGCCCGGAAAAGTGCCGCACCCGCATTGTAAACGGCAATGAAGGGATAGGCCGCGGCCGTCAGCAGAAAATAGACCAGTGCGGGCTCCATAATGTCCTGGGAAATGCTGCCGAATACCAGGCGGAGGATGTGCTGCCGAAACAGCAAAGCCGCACCCATCAGGCTCACCCCCACGATCAAAGCCACGTAGAGCAGCTGTTTGGCAGCGGAACGGGCCTTTTCCATGTCCTGCCGCCCAATGTACTGGGAGACCACCACGGCACCTCCGGTGGAGAGGGCGGAGAAAATGTTGATGATCAAGATATTGATGTTGTCCACCAGGGAAACGCCGGACACCACCGCCTCCCCGGCTGTGGTCACCATCATGGTGTCGGCCATCCCCACCGTCATCATCAGCAGCTGCTCAATGATCAGGGGAACCATCAGGCGAGTCAGAGCCTGACGGCTGAACATGGGATTTTTTACTTGCAACGCTGTCTCCATGGACGCACCTCTGTCCCCTTTTTTTCCTGCACAACACAAGAGTTCTTTTATTGTAGCACGAATGTTCCCCCCTGCAAACCGTATTTTTACACAAACTTTACGGGTCCCCGTTCTTCCTCTCTCCACAGGATCTCCACCCGTGTACGGCAAAAGGAAGCACGGACTGCCGGCAGTCCGTGCTTCCTTTGATTTTCTTCTTGAGGCGGGCCCTCACGCCTTTTTCCAGGTGGTGCCCTCCTTGGTGTCGATAAGCTCGATGCCCCGGGCTTTGAGCGCATCCCGGATGCGGTCGGCCTCGGCCCAGTTTTTGTCCTTTTTGGCCTGGGCGCGCTGGGCGATGAGGTTCTCGATCTCACCAGCGTCCTCTCCGGCGGGCGCGGCCTTCTCCCCCTCGGACAGAGCCGCGGCGTGCTCCAGCAGCTCCAGCCCCAGCACCCGGTCAAAGTCGCCGATGAGGGCACGCTTGTCGGCGTCGGAGAGATCGGCCTTGAGCACATCGTAGAGTGCGGTGACGGCCAGAGAGGTATTGAGGTCGTTGTCCAGGACTTCCCGGAACTGGGTGCGCCAGGGTCCCTGGGCAGCGGCGTCGGCAGTCCCCTCCCTGGACAGGGCGGCGATCCGGCGCACCAGCTTGTCGTAGGCGGCGGCGGCGTTGTCCAGGTTCTCCCAGGAGAAGGTCAGCGCCTTGCGGTAGTGAGACTGGAGGCAGAACAGGCGGTAGACCAGGGGGTCGTATCCCTTCTCCTCCAACAGAGAGACCGTCAGAAACTCCCCCTTGGATTTGCTCATCTTGCCGCTGGCGGTGTTGAGATGGTGGACATGGAACCAGTGGGAGCACCAGGGGTGGCCCAGATAGGACTCGGACTGGGCGATCTCGTTGGTGTGGTGGGGAAAGGCGTTGTCGATGCCGCCGCAGTGGAGGTCCAGGTGCTCCCCCAGGAACTTCATGGAGATGCAGGAGCACTCGATGTGCCAGCCGGGATACCCCACGCCCCAGGGAGAGTCCCACTTCAGGGCCTGATCCTCAAATTTGGACTTGGTGAACCAGAGGACAAAATCGTTTTTGTTGCGCTTGTTCGGGTCCTCCTCCACACTGTCCCGGACGCCTACCTCCAGGGCCTCCACATCGTGGTCGTTAAACACATAGTACTTCTTCAGCTTGGATGTGTCGAAGTAGACGTTGCCCCCGGCAAAGTAGGCGTACCCGGTGTCCATGAGCTTGGTAATGACCTTGATATAGGAGTCGATCATCCCAGTGGCGGGCTGCACCACGTCGGGGTATTTGATATTGAGCTTTTTACAGTCGTCAAAAAAGGCATCGGTATAGAACTGGGCGATCTCCAGCACAGTCTTGTGCTCCCGGCGGGCTCCCTTGAGCATCTTATCCTCGCCGGTGTCGGCGTCTGAGCTGAGGTGGCCCACGTCGGTGATGTTCATTACCCGCTTGACCTCATAGCCCTCCCAGCGCAGGGCCTTTTCCAGCACATCCTCCATGATGTAGGACCGGAGGTTGCCGATATGGGCAAAGTGGTAGACCGTAGGACCGCAGGTATACATGGACACCTTGCCCGGCTCATAGGTTTTGAACTCTTCCTTCTCATGGGACAGGGAATTATACAGCTTCATGTTCCTTCTCCTTCTCCATTTGTTCTTCCAAAAATTCCAGTCTGGACTGCAAGATCTGCAATTCCTTCTGAATCGGATCTGTGATGTGGATCTGATCCACCCGGTCGGCATAGTCGGTTTTTTCTCCCGCCACCCGGACCACCCGGGCGGGCACGCCCACGGCGGTGGCGTCCGAGGGGATCTCCGAGAGGACCACCGCGTTGGCGGCAATGCGGGAATTGTCCCCCACGGTAAAGGGCCCCAGCACCTTGGCGCCGCAGGCGATCATCACATTGTTGCCGATGGTTGGGTGGCGCTTTCCGGTGTCCTTGCCGGTGCCGCCCAGGGTGACGCCGTGATAGAGGAGCACATCGTCGCCCACCTCGGCGGTCTCTCCAATGACGATCCCCATGCCGTGATCCACCACGAACCGTCGGCCGATCCGGGCTCCGGGATGGATCTCGATGCCGGTGAGATGCCGGCTGATCTGGGAATTCAGCCGGGCCAGAAAGCACAGATGATGGGTCCAGAGCCAGTGGCTCACCCGGTGAAAGATGATGGCGTGAACGCCGGGATACAGCAAAAAGATCTCCAGGCGGCTCCGTGCCGCCGGGTCGCGGGCCTGATAGGCCCGCAGGGTCTCGCCCAATCGTGTCATGATTTCCCTCCAGATGATAAAAACGCCTCTCATGCCGTTTGGCATGAGAGGCGTCGTAACGCGGTTCCACTCTCGTATTTCACTCAAAGGCCGATAACGGGGCCGACCCGTGGGGCATTACCCCCGCGCTCCCGGATGCACTTCACGACAGGCTTTCCGCAGGACCGCTTTCAGCCGGTGACGGTCCCTCTCTATCCGGTATTGCCGAAGCCGCTACTCTTTCCGTTCTCTGCGCTTGGTTTCCTTGTCACAGTATATTAGCACGTCGGGTCTTTTGTGTCAAGCATCCGCCGAGAACTCTTCTTTTGCTTCTATTGATGAAAACAAAAATGCATGATATGATATTTAAAAAATAACGTTCGCGCGGAGGAGCCCGAATGAAACGAGTGCTGAAGATATTTGCCCTAGGCATCGGGATCGGTGTTCTTTCCCTTCTTGTACAGCGGGCCTTTCAAGTTCCGAAGGACATCTTCCTGCATTTCTACTGGATTTTTGGCGCAGTGGTGATCGTGGGCGCGATCTTCTTCAATTTCCTGTATATTCGTGCGTACGAGAAAAAGATGTCCTCTGCGGCGGCACTTTTGGAATCCGGACATCCCCGGGAATACCTTGCGGCGGTCGAAAACTTGCGCCGAACCGCAAGGGGGCGCTATCTGAGCACCGTCTTTACCGTCAATCTGTCTGCCGGTTATTGCGATCTGCACGAATATCAAACGGCCATTGAGCTGCTGGAGAGCCTCACTGACCCGCGTTTTTACGGGGTCCTCAAAATGGTGCGCCGTCTCAACCTCTGTGCCTGTTATTTCTATGATCGGCAGGTTGAGAAAGCCCTGGCGCTTTATCAGGAGAGTTTGGAAACCTTTCGCCCTTTTCGGGATCGGGCTCCATACGGCGGCAACATTGCAGTGCTGGACGTGTCTGCGGCCATCGAAAGAGGAGAACTTGACCAGGCCGAAGTATGGCTGAAGACTGCCCGTGGAATCTGGTGCTCTCCCCGCCTGCAGGACGATTATCAGGCTCTGGAGGAACGCATACGGCATGAGCGCGGCAAAAATCCGGTGTAACGCACCCAGCACCCGAAACGGACAGAGGGGGGCGTCAAAATGATGCCCCCCTCTGTCCGTTTGTACGACTCCCGTGTCCGTTTTGCAAAAATCTTTTTATTGGAAATACTTTACGCCGGAAGCAAAGAGCTGCCGGTCCAAGCGGCCGGGGACGTTTTGATAGAGATCCTCTCCTGTCCGTTCGCTGTGACCCATCTTGCCCAGCACCCGGCCGTCCGGGCTGGTGATGGCCTCCACGGCCCAGTAGCTGCCGTTGGGGTTATACCGGCCGTCCATGGTGGCCGCCCCTGCGGAATCCACGTACTGGGCGGCGATCTGGCCGTTGGCGGCCAGGGCTTCCAGCATCGCCTGAGGCGCCACGAACCGGCCCTCGCCGTGGCTGACGGGCACGGTGTACACATCCCCCACCGCCGCCCCGGCCATCCAGGGCGAGAGGACGCTGGACACCCGGGTGCGCACCAGCATGCTCTGGTGGCGGCCGATGGTGTTGAAGGTAAGGGTGGGACTGTCGTCTGTCATGTCCCGGATGGTCCCGAAGGGCACCAACCCCAGCTTGACAAGGGCCTGGAAGCCGTTGCACACACCCAGCATCAGCCCGTCCCGGCGCTCCAGCAGCCCGGTGACCGCCTCGGCCAGAACGGGGGCACGGAAGAGGGCGGCAATGAACTTGGCGCTCCCCTCGGGCTCGTCGCCGCCGGAGAAGCCGCCCGGCAGGAAGATCATCTGGCTCTCCTTCACCGCCTGCGCCAGCGCAGCCACGCTCTGGGCCACATGCGCGGGGGTCAGATTGTTCACCACCAGCACCCGGGGCACCGCCCCGGCCCGCTCCATGGCCTTGGCGCTGTCGTACTCGCAGTTGGTGCCGGGGAAGACGGGGATGAGCACCCGGGGCCGGGCAATGTGCAGCTGGGGGGCCGGATGGGTCTTGTGGGCCCCGGACAGCGTGGGGGCCTCCCCCTCCCCCGCCGCCGCAATGGGGAACACCGGCGCCAGCCTGCCCTCATAGGCGCGCTCCAGCTCTGCCAGGCCGGCGGTCTCCCCGCAGGCGGTGAAGGTGTAGTCCGCCACGGTGCGTCCCAGCAGCGTGCCGATTTCAGGCGCGTCCTCCCTCAGCTCCAGCAGGAACGCCCCCCGGCGGACGGCAAACAAATCGTCGGCCGTTTCCCCCGCCTCAGCGGCAAAGCCCACCCGGTTGCCCAGACACATCTTGAAGAGGCCCTCGGCCACGCCGCCGTGGACCACGGCCCAGGCCGAGAGGACCTGTTTGCCGGCGATCAGCTCCTCCACCCGGGTACTGATGGCGTTAAAGCTCTCGGCCACGGGGAGGGATCCGTCGTATTGGGGCGCCAGCAGAACGACACGGTGTCCGGCGCCCTTGAATTCCGGTGAAATGAGGTCCCCGGTCCGGCCGGAGGCCACGGCGAAGGAGACCAGGGTGGGGGGCACGTCAATGTGCTCGAAGGTGCCGGACATGCTGTCCTTGCCGCCGATGGCGGCCACCCCCAGCTCCACCTGGGCCTTCAAAGCACCCAGCAGGGCGGCCAGGGGGCTGCCCCAGCGGGCGGGATCCGTGCCAAGCCGCTTGAAATACTCCTGGAAGGTGAGGTACATCTTCTCCCGCCGGAAGCCCGCTGCCGTCAGCTTGGCCACGCTCTCGCACACCGCCAGCCAGGCGCCGCGGAACTCATCGGCCTCACTGACATAGGGGTCAAAGCCGAAGGCCATGCCCGCGCAGGTCGTGGTCTCTCCGGGCACTGGCAGCTTGTGGGCCATGACCTGGGCAGGGGTGGTCTGATGGGCCCCGCCGAAGGGCATAAGCACCGTGGCCGCGCCGATGGTGGCGTCGAACCGCTGGGCCAGCCCCTGCTGAGAGCAGACGTTCAGGTCGGTGACCAGTTCCTCCAGCCGCCGGGCCAGGGGGGCGTCGGAGGTCTGTTCCGCCACGGGGCGGGCCGGACCAACCGCCGCCTTGGCGTGCTTTTCCGCGCCGTTGGAGGCCAGAAAGCTCCGGGCGATGTCGCAGATGGTCTTTCCCTTCCAGCGCATCACCATCCGGGGCTCGTCGATCACCACGGCCACCACCGTGGCCTCCAGATTCTCGCCGTGGGCCAGGGCGATGAAGGCGTCCGCCGCCCCGGCCTCCACCACCACCGCCATGCGCTCCTGACTCTCGGAGATGGCCAGTTCGGTGCCGTCCAGGCCCTCGTACTTTCTGGGCACGGCGTCCAGGTCGATGACCAGGCCGTCGGCCAGCTCGCCCACGGCCACGGACACGCCGCCCGCGCCGAAGTCGTTGCAGCGCTTAATGAGGGCGGTGGCTCTGGGGTCCCGGAAGAGCCGCTGGAGCTTGCGCTCCTCGGGAGCGTTGCCCTTCTGGACCTCCGCCCCGCAGCGCTCCAGGCTCTCCACCTTGTGGGCCTTGGAGGAGCCGGTGGCCCCGCCGCAGCCGTCCCGGCCGGTGCGGCCGCCCAGCAGGATCACCACATCCCCCGCCGCCGGCTCCTCCCGGCGGACGTTGGCCTCGGGCACCGCCCCCATGACCGCGCCGATCTCCATCCGCTTGGCCACATAGCCCGGGTGGTAGAGCTCGGTGACCTGCCCGGTGGCCAGGCCGATCTGGTTGCCGTAGCTGGAGTAGCCGTGGGCGGCGGTGGTCACCAGCTTGCGCTGGGGCAGCTTGCCCGCCAGCGTCTCCTCCACCGGAGCCAGGGGATCTCCCGCGCCGGTGACCCGCATGGCGGAAAAGACGTAGCCCCGGTTGGCCAGCGGGTCCCGGATGGCCCCGCCGATGCAGGTGGCCGCCCCGCCGAAGGGCTCGATCTCGGTGGGGTGGTTGTGGGTCTCGTTCTTGAAGAGAAGGAGCCAGTCCTCCTCTTTCCCGCCGTTGTCCACCTGAATGCGGACCGAGCAGGCGTTGATCTCGTCGCTCTCATCCAGATCCTTCAGTTTGCCCGTCTGCTTGAGGTACTTGGCCCCAATGGTGGCCAGATCCATGAGGCAGATGGGCTTTTTGTCCCGGCCGGTCCGGGCCCGGAGCCTCAGATAGAGGTCGTAGGCCTCCTGCACCGCAGGTTCCTCAATGGTCACCTCGTCGAGGGTCGTGCCGAAGGTGGTGTGGCGGCAGTGATCGGACCAGTAGGTGTCCAGCACCCGCACCTCGGTGACGGTGGGGTCCCGGCCCTCAGCGCGGAAATAGTTCTGACAGAAGGCCAGGTCGGCCTCGTCCATGGCCAGACCCATGTCCCCGCCCAGGCGGCGCAGCCCCCCGGCGTCCAGGGCCGTGAAACCCTCCAGCACCGCCACCGTGTCCGGGGCCTCATACCGGACCGCCAGGGTCTCGGGCTTGTCCAGGGCCGCCTCCCGGGCCTCCACCGGGTTGATGACGTAATGCTTGATCCGCTCCACCTCGCCGACGGTCAGCGCCCCGGACAGGAGATACACCCGGGCCGAGCGCACCGCCGGACGCTCCCCGGCACTGATGAGCTGGACGCACTCGCCGGCCGAGGCCGCCCGCTGGTCGAACTGGCCGGGGAGATACTCCACCGCAAAGGCGGCAAAGTCCCCCTGAGGCAGGCAGTCGTAGACCTGATCCACGGCGGGCTCGCTGAACACCACGGGGACGCACCGGCGGAAGAGTTCTTCATCCAACCCCTCCACATCGTAACGGTTGATGATCCGCACCCCGGTGAGCTTTTTCATCCCCAGGAGACTTTTCAGTTCTTCCAGCAGGGCCCGGGCCTCCACGGCATAAGGCGTTTTTTTCTCCGCGTATACACGATAAACCATGCTCTCTCCTCATTTCCCTGCGGCCAGCGCCCTGGCCCCGATATCGCCCCGCCGGTGCATGCCCTCGAAGGAGATCCCGTCGGCGGCCCGGTAGGCGTTCTCCACTGCCTGCTCCAGCGTGTCCCCCAAGGCGGTGACCCCCAGGACCCGGCCGCCCGCCGTCACCAGCTCTCCCTCCCGGAGAGCGGTGCCCGCGTGGTAGACCACGGCGTCCGACTCGGGGAGCTGGCCGTTCACCAGACCGGTGATGACCTTGCCCTTTTCGTAGTGTTCGGGGTAGCCGCCGGAGGCCAGCACCACACAGGCGGCGCTCCGGTGGGAGAAGGTCACGTCCACCGTGCGGAGACTGCCCTCGGTCACCGCCCGCATGACGGTGAAGAGGTCGGTCTCCAGCAGGGGAAGGACCACCTGGGTCTCGGGGTCACCGAAACGGCAGTTGTACTCGATGACCTTGGGCCCGTCTGGGGTGAGCATCAGGCCGAAGTAGAGACAGCCCCGGAAGGTCCTGCCCTCGGCGTTCATGGCCTCCATGGTGGGCAGGAAGATGGTCTCCATGCACACCCGGGCGATCCCGGGGGTGTAATAGGGGTTGGGGGCGATGGCGCCCATGCCGCCGGTGTTGAGGCCCCGATCCCCGTCCAGCGCCCGCTTGTGGTCCATGGAAGACACCATGGGCACCAGCGTCCTGCCATCGGTGAAGGAGAGGACGGAGACCTCGGGTCCGGTCAAAAACTCCTCGATGACCACGGTGTTTCCGGAGGCGCCGAATCTGCCGCCCACCATCATCTCCTCCACCGCTTCCAGCGCCTCTTCCCGGCTCCGGCAGATGAGCACGCCCTTCCCCAGAGCCAGACCGTCGGCCTTGACCACGATGGGCCAGCGCTGGTTCCGGGTCAGATACTCCCTGGCCGCCGAGACTTCGGTGAAGGTCTCGTACTCCGCCGTGGGGATATGATACTTTTTCATCAGATCCTTGGAAAATGCCTTGCTGGCCTCGATCCGGGCGGCGGCGGCGGTGGGGCCGAAGGCGGGGATCCCCTTGTCCGTCAGCCGGTCCACCAATCCCATGGCCAGGGGGTCGTCGGGGGCCACCACCACATAGTCCATCCCCTCCAGGCTGGCCCAGCGGGCGATGCCCTCCACATCGGTGGCGGGGATGGGGACCCGGACGGCGTCATAGCCGATGCCGCCGTTGCCCGGGGCGGCAAAAAGCTCCGTCACCTCCGGATTTTCTTTCAGCTTGCGGAGGATGGCGTGTTCCCGTCCGCCGCCGCCGACAACCAGAACTTTCATGGTATCAACACCTCTTTGGGTAAACTCACAATCAGTGGGGGCAAAATCGAAAAAGCAAACATTTTCTACAGGATCAGGGATCCAACAGGCTCAATGATGGAACAGCCGCATCCCGCAGAAGGCCATCGCCACGCCGTGGGCGTTGCAGGTCTCGATGACCTGATCGTCCCGGATGGAGCCGCCGGGCTGCACAATGGCGGTGACGCCGCTGCGGCAGGCCCGCTCCACATTGTCCCCGAAGGGGAAGAAGGCGTCCGAGCCCAGACACACCCCGGTGACAGCGTCCAGATACGCCCGTTTCTCGGCCCTGGTCAGGGGCTCGGGGCGGACGGTGAACCGGCTCTGCCACTTGCCCTCGTCCAGCACGTCGCCGCTCTCCTCGTCGGAGAGGTAGAGATCCACTGTGTTGTCTCGGTCAGCCCGGCCCAGATCAGCCCGGAAGGGCAGAGCCAGTACCTTGGGATGGTGCCGCAGCTGCCAGAGGTCGGCCTTGTTCCCGGCCAGGCGGGTGCAGTGGATCCGGCTCTGCTGCCCCGCGCCCACGCCGATGGTCTGGCCCCCCTGGGCGTAGCACACCGAGTTGGACTGGGTGTATTTGAGGGTGATGAGACACAGCAGCAGATCCCGCTTCTGCTCCCCGGTGAGGGTCTTGTTTTCGGTCACCACATTGGCCAGCAGGCTCTCGTCGATCTTGAAATCGTTCCGTCCCTGCTCGAAGGTGACGCCGAACACGTCCTTGCGCTCGATGGGCGCGGGCACGTAGGAGGGGTCGATCCGCACGATGTTGTAATTGCCCTTTTTCTTGGTCTTGAGAATGGCCAGGGCCGCGTCGGTGTAGCCGGGGGCGATCACGCCGTCGGACACCTCGTGCTGGAGAAGCCGGGCGGTGGGTTCGTCACACACATCGGACAGGGCGGCCCAGTCGCCGAAGGAGCTCATCCGGTCGGCTCCCCGGGCCCGGGCATAGGCACAGGCCAGCGGGGTGAGGGGGATCTCCCCCACAAAATACATCTGCTTGAGAGCGTCGTCCAGGGGCAGGCCCAGGGCGGCTCCGGCGGGAGAGACGTGTTTAAAAGAAGCGGCGGCAGGCAGGCCGGCGGCCTCCTTGAGTTCCTTCACCAGCTGCCAGGAGTTGAAGGCGTCCAGGAAGTTGATGTACCCCGGCTTGCCGTTGAGAACGGTGACGGGCAGTTCCCCCTCCTGCATAAAGATGCGGGCAGGCTTCTGGTTGGGGTTGCAGCCGTATTTCAGTTCCAGTTCAGTCATTTTCTCCTCCTCAAGCGTGCTTGTTGACAATGGCGGTGTCGGTCTTTCCGGTGGTCAGCTCCACCGTGCGGACGAAAAGAGAGACCTTGTTGCCCTCGTCGAGGGCGTTCCAGACCTTTTGGGCCAGCTCCTCCGCGCTCTCATCCCCGAAGGACACCCGGCGGGGCTCACCCCGGAAGGAGGGCAGCGGGTCCCCGTCTGTCTCATAGGTGCTGATGAAGTGGCCGCTCCCGGCAATGGGAGTATCATATTCAAAGAAAAAGCGCTGGCAGCAGGCGCTGTCGCCATCAGCACTCTTCAGAATGGACAGCGTGTAGCCGCCGTCCGGCCGCACTACGCCGGAGATCCGGGGGGTCCAGTTGGGCCCGTCCGGCTCAAACGCCCGGGTGCGCAGGGCGCGGACAAAGGACTGTCCGGCCCGGAAGGCGTCGGCCACCGTGTCGGTCTGGTCTCCGTTGGTGACGATGGTGGTCCCCTCCACCACCCGGACGGGGTGGTAGATGATGAGAGAGGGATCGGTCATCCTGCTCTCATCGAAGGCTCTGGTGCGGATGCCGTCCGCCGTCTCCTCGAAAATGCGGTTGCGGCTGTTCTCGCTGCGGCCCATGATAAAGTAGACCATCACCGCCCGTTTTCCGTCGGCGGACCGCCCCAGGGCAATGCCCCGGCCGGGGTAGGGGTTGCCGGATAACAGCTCAGTCAGTTGTTCCATGTCTCCCATCCTCTTCTTTCTGTACGGAATCGCTCCCCGCGGCCTCCTCCGGGGGATCCGGGGGGATCAGATCGATCATGTAAAGGGCAGCTTCCCGCAGCAGGATCACCAGGCTGGCGATCATCACGGCCCCGCCCGCGACCAGAGAGAGCTGCCCAAGGGGCCCATACAGAGCCCCAAACGTCAGGGCCGCACCAAACAAAAGCAAAAATCCGGCGGCGACCACGCCAACCAGCCGTTCCATGGTCTTCATTCGAGCTCCTCCCTCATGATAACACGCCGGCCCTCCACCGAGAGGCGCCCGGCGCAGAAGAGGGCCACGGCCCGGGGAAGGAGCTTCCACTCCGCCTCCTCCATGACCCGTTTTTGCAGACTCTCCGGGGTATCCCCCGGCAAAACCTCCACGGCCTTTTGCAGGATGATGGGCCCCTCGTCCGCCCCTTCGTTGACAAAGTGGACGGTGGCCCCGGTCACCTTGACCCCCCGCTCCAGCACCCGCTCATGGACCCTCAGCCCATAGCAGCCCCTGCCGCAGAAGGCCGGGATCAGGCTGGGATGGACATTGATGACGCGGTTTTCAAAAGCCCGGACGAAATGTTCGTCCAGAATGGACAAAAAGCCCGCCAGAACCACAAGGCCGATGTCGCGGGCCTTCAAAACCGTCAGCATGGCATCGCAGAATGCGCCGTCGTCGGGGTAATCCCTCCGGCACACCACGGCCGAGGGGACCCCCGCCTGTTTCGCCCGCTCCAGGGCGTACACCCCCGGCTTACTGGCCGCCACCAGGGCAATGCGCCCGCCGGGGAGCTCTCCCCGGGCCTCGGCGTCCAGCAGGGCCTGGAGATTGGTGCCGCCGCCCGAGACCAGAACGGCGATGTTCAGCATAGCTCCACGCCCTTCTCGCCGGCGACGATCTCGCCCATGGGGTAGGCATCCTCCCCCTCGGCACGGAGAAGGGCCAGCGCCCGGTCGGTGGCGGCGGCAGGCACCACCAGGGCCATGCCCACTCCCATGTTGAAGGTGTTGAACATGTCCCGCTCGGGGATGTTCCCCTCCCGGGCGATCAGATCAAAGAGGGGCGGCACCCGCACGGCGGAGCGGTCGATCCGGGCCCGCAGGCCGTCGGGGAGGCAGCGGGGGATGTTCTCGTAGAAGCCCCCGCCGGTGATGTGGCTGACGCCGCGGACCTCCACCGACTCCATGAGCTTCAAAACCGGCTTGACGTAGATCCGGGTGGGCGTCAAAAGCGCGGGGCCCAGTTCGCCGCCCAGCTCGGGGACATTCCGGTGCAGGTCCTTCCCCTCCAGATCAAATACCCTGCGGACCAGGGAGAAACCGTTGGAGTGGACGCCGGTGGAGGGCAGGGCCAGAATGAGGTCCCCAGCCTGCATCCTGCCGGTATCGAGGATCTTTGCCTTGTCCACCGCACCCACGGTAAATCCCGCCAGATCGTACTCGCTCTCCGGGTAGAAGCCGGGCATCTCGGCGGTCTCGCCCCCCACCAGGGCGCAGCCCGCCTGGACGCAGCCCTCAGCCACGCCGGAGACGATGGCGGCAATGCGCTCGGGGATGATCTTTCCGCAGGCGATGTAGTCCAGAAATACCAGCGGCCTGGCCCCGCAGGCCAGCACATCGTTGACGCACATGGCCACACAGTCGATGCCCACAGTGTCGTGCTTGTCCAGGAGAAAGGCCAGCTTCAGCTTGGTGCCCACGCCGTCGGTGCCCGAAACCAGCACAGGGTGGGGCATGTCGTGGACGTCCAGCTCGAAGAGGCCGCCGAAGCCGCCCAGTCCCCCCAGTACGCCGGGGATCATGGTACGCCTGACATGCTCCTTCATCAGCTCAACAGCCTGATAGCCCGCAGTGATGTCCACTCCGGCGGCCTTGTAGCTCTCAGAAAAACTCTTCTCCATACTCTTCTCCTCAATCTCCGGTATTTTCGGAAAACTTGGTCTCGAATCGGCTCTTGGCCCCGGGCTGGGGCGGCTCCACGGGATAGACGCCGGTAAAGCAGGCATCGCACAGTCCGGTGCAGCCCCCCTCCGGGAGCCTGGGCAGGTCCTCCACCGGCAGGTAGCCCAGAGAATCCACGCCGATCATCTCCGCGATCTCCTCCACCGAGTGTTTGAAGGCGATGAGGTTTTCGCTGGAGTCGATATCCGTGCCGAAGTAACAGGGATAGCGGAAGGGAGGCGCAGACAGGCGCATGTGAACCTCGGCGGCCCCCGCTTCCCGCAGCAGCCGGACGATCTTCAGGCTGGTGGTTCCCCGGACGATGGAGTCGTCCACCAGCACCACCCGCTTGCCCCGGACGGTGGCGGCGATGGGGTTCAGCTTGATCCGCACGTCGTTTTCCCGCTGCTTCTGGTTGGGCGCAATAAAGGTGCGGCCGATGTACTTATTCTTCAAAAAGCCGATGCCGTAGGGGATGCCGCTCTGCTGAGCGTAGCCCAGGGCGGCGTCCAGTCCGGAGTCGGGAACGCCAACCACCACGTCGGCCTGTGCCGGGTGGCTGAGGGCCAGCAGGGCCCCCGCGCGCTGGCGGGCAGTGTGGACGGCGGAGCCGTCGATCACCGAGTCGGGCCGGGCAAAGTAGATGTACTCAAACACGCAGAAGGAGCGCTTCGCCCCCTGACAGTGGGTGCGGATGGACTCCACGCTCCCGCCGTCGGAGACCACGACCACCTCCCCCGGGTCGATATCCCGGACAAAATGGGCACCGATGGCGTCCAGGGCGCAGCTCTCGCTGGCGAACACCACGCTCTCCCCCAGACGGCCCATACACAGGGGCCGGAACCCCATGGGGTCCCGGGCTGCAATGAGCTTGCGGGGAGACATGATGACCAGGGAATAGGCCCCCTGAAGTTCGGACATGGCGGCCACCACCGCCTCCTGAATGGAGGGGGTCCGGAGCCGCTGGCGGGTGATGGTGTAGGCGATGACCTCGGTGTCGCTGGTGGAGTGGAAGATGGCACCCTGGAGCTCGTAGTCCCGGCGAAGCCGGGCTGCGTTGGTGAGGTTTCCGTTGTGGGCCAGCGCCATGGAGCCCTTTACATGCCGCACCACCAGAGGCTGGGCGTTGGCGGCGTTACGGGTTCCGGTGGTGGCGTAGCGGCAGTGGCCGACCGTCATTTTCCCCCGGGGCAGACGCTCCAGCACATCCCGGGCAAAGACCTCGCTGACCAACCCCACGTCCTTGTGGAGCTGGATGACGCCGTCGTCGTTGACCGCCACGCCGCAGCTCTCCTGCCCCCGGTGCTGGAGGGCATAGAGGCCGTAATAGGTGTCGGAGATGATGTCCTCGATGTCCCCGGCGTCATAGATGCCGAGAACGCCGCACTCCTCGTGGAGCTTGTCCCAGATCGGCTCCATCTTATTCCCCCAGAAGGCGCTTCATCACTTCCTGATAGGCCTCCACTTCGCCGCCCAGATCCCGGCGGAACAGATCCTTGTCCAGGTGGGCGCCGGTGGCGGCGTCCCAGAACCGACAGGTGTCGGGGCTGATCTCGTCGGCCAGAACGATGGTGCCGTCAGGCAGGCGGCCAAACTCCAGCTTGAAGTCGATGAGGTCGATGTTATAACCCTTGAGGTAGTTTTTCAGCACCTCGTTGATCTTGAGGGCGTAGCGGTCGATGGTGGCCAGCTCTTCAGCGGTGGCGGCCCCCAGCGCCAGGGCGTGGGAGTGATTGATGAGGGGATCGCCCAGGGCGTCGTCCTTATAGCTGTATTCCAGGGTGGGCTGGGCAAAACGGGTGCCCTCCTTCACGCCCAGCCGGGCGGTGAAGCTGCCGGCGGCCACGTTGCGCACGATGACCTCCAGAGGCACGATGCAAACCTTCTTCACCACAGTCTCCCGTTCAGAAAGCTGCTGAACGAAGTGAGTGGGGACTCCTTCCTTCTCCAGCATCTGCATGAGAGAGTTGGTGACCTTATTGTTCACGACACCCTTCCCCCGGATCGTGCCCCTTTTCGCGCCGTTTCCGGCGGTGGCGTCGTCCTTGTAGTCCACGATGATCAGGTTGGCGTCGTCGGTGGCGTAGACCTTCTTGGCCTTTCCCTCGTAAAGCAGCTCTCTCTTCTCCATGTTCCTCTATCTCCTTTTTTAATTGTTGGAAAGGGCGGCCAGCTCTTCCTGGAGCTTGGCGTCTTTTTGCTCGATCTGGGCCTTCATCTCGGCCTTGGCCTCCGTGAGGCGTGCGGCCAATCCTTCCTCATTCACGGCGAGGATCTGGGCGGCCAGGACGGCGGCGTTTTTGGCTCCGTTGATGGCCACCGTGGCCACCGGCACCCCGAAGGGCATCTGCACCGTGGCCAGCAGGGCGTCCAGCCCGTCGGCCGCGCCCCCCTTCATGGGGATCCCGATGACGGGCAGTGTGGTGTTCCCGGCCAGCACGCCCGCCAGGTGGGCGGCCATTCCCGCGGCGGCGATGATGACGCCGAAACCATTCCCCCGGGCAGTGCGGGCAAATTCTCCCGCGGCTTCCGGGGTGCGATGGGCGCTTAGAATGTGGGCCTCGAAGGGGATCTCCCAGGCCCTGAGCTGCTGGGCCGCAGCTTTGACCACCGGCCAATCGCTGTCGCTGCCCATGATGATGGCGACTTTTTTCATGCTGTTCCTCCCGTTCCAAATAACAGAAAAAGGACATGACGCAAGTGCGTCATGTCCTTTTCACTCGTTTGAAGATTCGGCTCAGATGGGCAGACTCCACCCCTGCACAGCAGGCAGGAACTCCGGTGACAGCCACGCTGCCGCGCCAGAACTGACTGCCGGTCATGCCCTCGCCTCCCCTTCAAAAGTTTCGTTTTAATTCCTTTTTACTATATCGGACTTCCCTCCGGATTGCAACGGAAAAACCCCGTTTTCTCCATTTTCAGAGATTCCGACAAGGTGTGCCATTAAATTTTGACTTCTTTTTTACATTTCGGCGGAGGGGCCATCCTGTCCGTTCCCGTCCGCCGCCCGCTCCAGCGGAGAAACAGCTTCTGTGCGCCGCTCCAACAGCTCCCCGGTGAGCAGAAGGATCCCGCCCGCCACGGCGGCATTCACCACGATCCCCGGCCAGGGATTCCGGAGGGAAAGCGGTGCCAAAACCCTCATCCCGGCAAAGAGAAGAAGCCGCGTTCCGGCGGTGGAACGCCGCTCCATGCCCAGGTCCATTTGCGGCGGGCATGCACAGCCCGATCACCGGAGAAACGGCGGCCAGGGCCTCTCCCCCGCCGAAAAGCACGGTGTAGGCCGCCACAAAAACCAGGATCCCCCAAAACGTCAGCGTATGGGGCAGCAGTTCTTTTCCCACCGCCACCGCCTGTTCTCTTGTCATGAAATTCTTTTCTCCCCGCCGGATTTGTCCCTTTTACTTCTAAATTCAAGAATTTTCGGGGGTCTCAAATAGTATTGTATCTGTTTTGTACACAGTGCGCCAAAACGTCAATATCGTATCAGTTAACTTGTCTTTCTTCATTTTTAATGCATTTTTTGTACAGAGAAAGAGCCTGGGATACATTTCTCAGACTCTTTTTCCCTCATTCCGTTCCGGCGAGCCTCCCGGCTCCCTCCAGAGAGCTCCGCAGGGAAAACAGCAGAGAACAGATCCAAAGCGCCGCTGCCAGATCGACCACGGCCACACCCAGGGTCAGTCCCGCATAACGCGCCCAGGGCACCGGCAGAGAGAGTCCTGTAACCAGGAGGGTCCGCACCGTGTGAAGGCACAAAATTTTTCGCTGTTCCGGACAGCCGTACCGTCCGGCAATCTCCGCCAGGTTGGTCAGCAGCTGAAAGTGGAAGTACAGTCCCACCGCTGCGGCAATGATGCTCAATGTGATGCTGTCAAAAGGGATGCCAAACAAGGTCAGGGCCCAGAGCACCCCCTCCCAGAGCGCCAGCAAGATCCCCAGCGGGCGCAGAAGCAGAGCGGAGGGCTCTCTTTCTCCAAGCATGGGGAGCACCCCCAGGATCAGGAGATAGCCCAGCCAGTTTGGCAGGATGTTCAGGCTGCCGAGATTGACGTTGACATGGAGCAGCACATAGCCCCAGGCGATCCGCTTCACGGCGTCCGCCAGTTCCTCCCGCCCCATCTCAGCCAATCTCCTCAAGAATAAAATCTTCCACCGCTTTACCGTTCCAATAGAGCCGCACGGCATAGCCCGCCGGAAGCCGGGCCAGACCATCCCTCATTTCCGCCGTGCCGCCGCTGCCGTCGGTGAGCGTCCCATCCCAGTCCGGTGTTACCACTCTGCCGCAGCCGGAGCTCCCGCCGCTTCTGCTCCAGCCGCTGTCTCCCACGTTGGCTTTTCCCGTAAACACCGGCTCATCACCCAGTGAATCCAGAGGACTGGACTCCATGGCGGCATACGTCAGTTTTTTCCGCTGCTGCAAACTTCCGCCAAAGACATATGTTGTGTATCTGTGTTCTGTACAGTGGTCAAACGCGGCGTTTGGCTTTGGCGTCTCATCAAAAGGGGACGATCCGAACAGGCCCCAGTCGCCGCCCTCCACGGTATTATCAACGGTATAGCATGTACTGACGCACACCTCCACGCTCCCCCTTTCCCCATTTGCACGATATTTTCTCAAGATAGCGGAGGGCTCTTCCGCATACAGCAGCGCGGAGGCGTCTATGCCGGGGAAACGCTGCCGTAACCCACGCTCCTCCACCACCCAGCCGTTCTCCCGGCGAATGATGACGGGAACGGCGACACAGCCGGCATAGGCATTTCCGTCTTTATCACACCACCGGCCCTCACCGTCCGGATTCAAAAACGCGGTCGCATAGAACACGATCAGCGCTTTATAGCTGCCGTCGTCCTGCAAATCCAGATTGCAGACCTGGTATCCGTTGTCCCGGGATAAATATTCCAGTTCATCCCCCGCGTCCAGATGGTAGGCCACCCAGTTTTCCGTTTCCACATTCTTTCGAATCTCCGCTTCGATCTCCTCATGCCTGCCCAGCGGCGACGCCGTGGCAATATAAATGCCGTTTTCATACATCAGTCCCTTGGCATAGGTGTCCAGCGCTCCGGCCACGGTGGTGCACCGCCGGATACGGGCCAGAGCCATTGCCTGCGTGAATTTCAATCCCGTATCGCGGGGGCGATAGAGACCTCCCTCATAGCTTTCCGCGGTCCCCGCCAGCACTGGGACCGCCAAAACGAAGGCGATGCACAGCGACACCAGCCCCATTCCCTTCGGATACTTCTTAAACCGCACGATTGCCGTGATCCGGCGGGCAATATTCTTCCCGCCGTTGGAAACCGAGGTGGTTCCGGGCACCCTGGGGTAGCGGTCATTGGCCATCTCCAGCAAAATGCCGCCGTATTCCCGGCGCTCCTCGCCCTCCAGCCGCTCCAGCACCCGCTGGTCACAAAGGGACTCCATGTCGTTGCCGATGCGGTCAAACACCGCCTGCAAAAAGGGGTTGCACCAATGAAGCGCCCGCAGGACACACCAGAATACACTTTGCAGGGCATCCCGATGCTGAAAATGCAGCAGCTCATGGAGCAGCACTTTGTCGTCGGTCTCGGTGTCCGCGGGCAACGCCAGTACGGGGTGAAACACCCCGCACACAAAGGCGGAGGGCAGGCCCGGCACCGCCACAGTGCGGCAGGCGCGCAAAGAACATGCGGTACAGACAGACTGGATGCGTTTCCGCGTCTCCTCCGAAGCCGGACGCCCACGGCGCAGGATCCGTTCAGCCGGAGATAAGATACCGCATACCACAGCAGCACTGCCGCCACGCCCGCGGCATATATCACAAACAGCCAGTCGGTGATGCTCCGGGGGCCGCCTTCCAGGAGGGGCACCGGCCCTTGGACGGAGGTTGCCCGGTACACTTCGGCATAGGCGGAGTCCATCGTACGTTCCACCGCTCCCTTCCATGTCTCCACCCAGAGCGGGACCGGAAGAAGCACATGCCGGGACATGGACACCGGCATCAGGATCCGCAGCGCGAGCACGCCCCAGATCCCATACTGCCAGCGAGGGGAGAGCTTATCCGCCAGCAGCTCCTTCACCACCAGCAAAAGTGCCGCCACCAGCGACACGGTCAAGGTCTGCACCAGAAATCCCCAGAGGCTCCTCATGTCAGACCTCCATGTCGTCCAGCAGCCCCCGCAGGCGCTCCCGCTCTTCCCGGGAGATGACGGTCTCCTTCAAAAAGGCTGCCACCAGATCACCGGCAGCCCCCCCATACACCCGGCTGAGCAGTTCGCCCCGCTCCTCCCGCGCGCAGTCCTCCCGATCCACCGCCGCGGAGTAGGGTTTCTCCCGGGTCCGGTCGATGGAGACAAGCCCCTTCTTCTCCATCCGGCTCAAATAGGTAAACACCGTGTTCCGGCTCCAGCCCGTCACAGGTTCCAGCTGTCGGGCCACCTCGCCCAGGGCAAACGCCTCCCCGGTCCACAGGACCTCCAGCACGGCCCACTCGCTCTCCGTCATTTTCAAAAAAAATCAGCTCCTACATATGTAGTATCAAAATCTTACACTTGTAGGAAGGCTTTGTCAAGCTCAATCACAAGGAGGGCCCCGGAGAGCGTCTGCTCTCCGGGGCCCTCCTTGTGTTCTCAGTTCAAAAAGTCCTTGAGTTTCTTGCTCCGGCTGGGGTGACGGAGCTTCCGCAGCGCCTTGGCCTCGATCTGGCGGATCCGCTCCCGGGTGACGTTGAACTCCTTGCCCACCTCTTCCAGCGTGCGGGTTCGGCCATCCTCCAGGCCGAAGCGCAGCTTGAGCACCTTCTCCTCCCGTGGGGTGAGGGTGTCCAGCACATCGATGAGCTGTTCCTTCAAAAGGGTGTAGCTGGCGGCCTCGGCCGGTTCGGAGGCATCCTCGTCTGGGATGAAGTCGCCCAGGTGGCTGTCCTCCTCTTCTCCGATGGGGGTCTCAAGGCTCACGGGCTCCTGGGCGATCTTCAGGATCTCCCGCACCTTGTCCACCGGCATCCCCATCTCCTCGGCGATCTCCTCGGGGGTAGGATCGTGGCCCAGCTCCTGCAGGAGCTGGCGGGAGACCCGGATGACCTTGTTGATGGTCTCCACCATATGCACGGGGATGCGGATGGTGCGGGCCTGGTCGGCAATGGCGCGGGTGATGGCCTGCCGGATCCACCAGGTGGCATAGGTGGAGAATTTGTAGCCCTTGGTATAGTCGAACTTCTCCACGGCCTTGATGAGACCCAGGTTGCCCTCCTGGATCAGGTCGAGGAAAAGCATCCCCCGGCCAACATACCGCTTGGCGATGGAGACCACCAGACGAAGGTTGGCCTCGGCCAGGCGCTGCTTGGCCCGCTCGCCCTTCTTCACCGCTCTCTCCAGCTCGTTCCGGGTCTCGGGGGGCAGGTCGTCTCCCGCCTCCTTCAGTGCGGCGGCTGCTTCCGCGCCCAGGCCCATATCCTGCGCCAGCACGACCTCCTCGTCCCCGCTGAGCAGGTCCACCTTGCCGATCTCCTTGAGGTACATCCGCACCGGATCATCGATGCCGAAGGCATCGGCCAGACTGCTGGGATCCACAGTCTCCTCCTCGGCAGTCTCCTCGATCTCCACGATCTCCTCGGCAGGCGGCACCAGATCCACGTCGGCCAGGCTCTCCAGATCGTCCAGGTCGGGCAGATCCTCCTCGTCCCCAGCGGCGTCAATTCCCAGGTTCTCCATGACGTCGTAGATCTTGTCCATCTGATCGCTCTCCAGGTTGAGCTCATCCAGGACTTCCATCATCTCGGAGGCGGACAGCTTTCCCTTCTTTTTGCCCTTGTCCAGCAGGTCGGCCACCTTTTCCGCACCGGGGACACCCTCCAGAAGGCGCATCAGCTCCGCCTTTCCGGCCTCCATCTGCTCGACGGAGAGGGTGAGAGATTCCTGATCCTTCCCCTTAACGCGCTTGTCGGCGGCCTTGCCGGCGGTCTTCTTCTCGCTCATTGTCCATCCTCCATTGTTTTTTCTCTTTGTTTGGCCCGAAGGGCCAGCAGTGCTTCTCCACTCTGGGGGGCTCTGCGCTCAATCGCTTCGGTCTCGATGGTCTGTATGTAGTCGTTCATGGCTTTCCGTCCGTTGGCCAGGGATTCCGGCTGGGTCACCACCTGAGTCAGATGGCTCATCTCCTCGCCGGTCAGATCTCCCGCCAGCGCAGCCAGCTGGACGCTCAGCCCCTTCTCATGCCGCTGGCGCAGCAGGCCAAAGGCCTTTCCCAGCACGGGGGAGGAAAATCCCTCCGGCTCGATCCGGGCCGCGGCAAAGAGGGCAGGGTCCAGCAGGACCAACCGAAGGATCCCCTCCTCCGCCCGGGCGGAACGGAGGTTCTCGTATCTGAGTTCCCGGCTCCGGGGCTGGAGAAACGTGGCAGGGGTGAGATCCCGGCGTTGTTCTTTCCTGCGGGCCTGCCTCACCTGTCCCTTCCGCCACCGCTCCACCTCCTGGGCGAAGGCGGCGCCGGAGATCCCGGCAGCGGCCGCCGCCTTGTTGCCGTAAATTTCCCGCTCGATGGGGCTGGCCAGCGCCCCCACGGTCTCCACCGCCGACCGCAGGAACGCCATCCGCCCCTCGTTGCCGGAGAGGTCGGCCCCCTGAAGCAGGGTGTCCAGCCGGTAGTCGTTCTGGCCCGCGCTTCCGTTGAGGCACTTCTCAAAGGCAGCGGGGCCGAATTTCTTCACAAAGTCGTCCGGGTCCTGCTTGAGGGGTTTCCCGTCGGCGTCATAGGCGTTGGGGAGCTGGAGCACCCGAACCGCCAGGTTCGTGTTTTTCAGGATGCCCAGCACCCGGTCGGTGGACTTCTTCCCGGCCGCATCGTTGTCGTAGCAGAGCACCAGCTCCTTCGTGTACCGGGAGAGGATGCGGGCGTGCTCTTCGGTGAGGGCGGTGCCCATGGTGGCCACCACGTTGTCAAATCCCGCCTGGTGGAGGGTGATGACATCGATGTTGCCCTCCACCAAAACCAGGTTGGGCCGCTTGGTGTTCTTGGCGAAGTTGAGCGCGTAGATAAGACGGCTCTTTTTGAAAGTCACCGTGTCCGGACTGTTGAGGTACTTAGCCCCCTCCAATCCCGGAAGCAGACGGCTGGTAAACCCCACCACATCCCCCCGCACATCGATGACGGGGAGCATCAGCCGGGATCGGAACTTGTCGTAGATGCCCCCGTTCTTTCCCGCCACCGCCAGCCCGGCGTCGATAAGCTCCATCTTGGAAAAGCCCTTCTCCGTCAGCGCCCGGGTGAGAACGTCCCACTCGTCGGGAGCGGCCCCCAGACCGAACCGGGTGGCAAACTTCGTCCCGATCCGCCGGTGGGCGATATAGTCCCGGACAGCTTGGCCCCCGGGGCGCTTCAAATAGTCATGATAGAATCGGGCGGCCTCCCGGTTGGCCTCCAGCACCCGGCGGAACTTCTTCCGCCCGGCCTCATCTCCGGCGGCATCAGGGACCTCCATCCCCGCCCGCTTGGCCAGCAGCCGTACGGCATCGGTAAAGGATACATGCTCCATCTCCATGACAAAGGAGATGACGCCTCCCCCTTTGCCGCAGCCAAAGCAGTGGTAGATCTGCTTCTCCGGCACCACGTGGAAGGAGGGGGTCTTTTCGTTGTGGAAGGGACAGCAGCCCCACAGGCTGCCCCCCTTGGGCGTCAGGTGGACATATTCGCCCACTACGCCGGACAACTCGCTGCGCGCTACCAGCTCGTCGATAAATCGCTCTGGAATGGGCACATTCCCTCCTCCTTTCCGCTATGATTGCCAAACTATGACAAGGTTATACCATTGACAGGAGGAAGTATGGCCCCATGGGGGCCCAAAAATTCTATGTACGCCTATTTGACCGACCAGGACTTGGGGATGAACAGATCCAGATAGCGCTCCACCGCGAATGCGTCGGTCATTCCCGCGATGTAGTCACAGACGGCACGCTCTTTCCCCTCCGCCACCCGGATCTCCTGAAACTCCGGAGGCAGCTGATCCAGATCCGACAGGTAGTACTCGAACAGCCGTCGGATCATCTCCTGCGCCTTTCCCTCTTCCCCCTTGGCCACAGGGTTTCGGTAGACCGACTCGAACATAAACGCCCGCAGATCGCTCATGGCCCGCCCCTTCGCCTCAGACTGCCGGATCTTCCCCTGGCCGCGGCTGGTACGGATGATGTCCATCACCAGGGTGTTGATGCGTTCGGAGTGCGTGTTCCCCAGCTCCTGCGCCACATGGGCCGGGATGTCCAGCGGATAGATGATGCCGCCCCGGAGCGCGTCGTCGATGTCGGCGCTCAAATAGGCGATCTTGTCGGCGATGCGGACCGCCTGGCCCTCCAGGGTCTCGGCGGCCTCCGGCCCGGAGTGGCAGAGGATGCCCCGGCGGACTTCATAGGTCAGGTTGAGCCCCGCGCCATCGTTCTCCAGCCGGTCCACCACCCGGAGGGACTGTTCGTTGTGACGGAAGCCACCGGGCATGATCTCGTTCAAAAGCCTCTCCCCCGCGTGACCGAAGGGTGTGTGCCCCAAATCGTGCCCCAGGGCGGCGGCCTCTGTGAGATCCTCGTTGAGTCCCAGGCCCCGGGCAATGGTCCGGGCCACCCGGGCCACCTCCAGCGTGTGGGTCATACGGGTGCGGTAATGGTCCCCCTCCGGCTGGAGGAAAACCTGGGTCTTGTGCTTGAGCCGTCGAAACGCTTTGGAGTGGACGATCCGGTCGGTGTCCCGCTGAAAGCAGGTCCGCATAGGGCAGGGCTCCACAGGCCGTATCCGCCCCCGGGACTCAGCGGACAGGCAGGCCAGGGGTGACAGGTCCTTGCGTTCCCGTTCCTCCAGCTGTTCCCGGATGGTCATGCGCTCGCCTCCTCGGTTTCGATATAATTGTTATACGACGCGGAGGTCAAAAACCCTCTTTTTCCGGTTAAAAGTTTTTAAATTCTTTTTATCTGTCCTGTCGGGGCACCGCTTTCCACTGTTCTCCCACGATGCGGGGGGCAACACCCCCGGCGGAGAGCTCCTGCATCCGCCGGGCAAAGGGCTCGGCCGCACCCTCGGGCAGCAAAGCCCGAACCGTGACCAGAAAGCCAAAGTCGTGCTCCCCCTCCACGCCCCCCAGTGCGGGGATCTCCAGCCGCACCCGCTCGAAGAGGGGATACGGGCAGTCCACCTCCGCCATCGTCCAGGGGCGCACCACCGAGATCCCGGCGGCGTCCAGGGCGTCCTTGGCAGAGCGGCCGTAGGCCCGGGTGAGCCCGCCGGCCCCCAGCAGCACGCCGCCGAAGTAGCGG
This sequence comes from Pseudoflavonifractor sp. Marseille-P3106, assembly GCA_900169975.1. Classification (GTDB taxonomy): domain Bacteria; phylum Bacillota; class Clostridia; order Oscillospirales; family Oscillospiraceae; genus Vermiculatibacterium. The sequence continues at coordinate 88,736 of LT827125.1, read as the reverse complement.
GTGACCACACAGCAGACGTTCTCCACCCCCTCCTTCTGGAACACCCCCAGCATGGGCTGACCCGCCGTCCCCTGAGGCTCCCCGTCATCGGAATAGCGGATCACGCCGCCCTCCCGGATAAGGTAGCACCAGCAGTTGTGCCGGGCGTCATGATAGCGTTTTTTCGTCTCCTCAATGCAGGCGCGGGCCTCCGCTTCGGTCTCCACCGGCCAGACATGGCCGATAAACCGGGAGCGCTTTTCGGTAAACTCGGTCTCCGCCGCCCCGGTGGGGATCTGATATTCCGTCATCCCGGACCTCCCGTTCTCTCATTTCATTTGTGTACGCCAGTCCTCCCGCCGGAGAAGATAGTGGCGTTCCACCCGGTACTCCCCCATGGCCGCCACCCAGGACCGCTCTGTAAAGCGGTAGGAAAAACCGCACTTGCAGATCACGCGCTTAGACTTCTCGTTTCCCTCGTAGTGCCCGCACCAGATCCGGGAGAGCCCCCGCTCCTCAAAGCCGAAGCGGAGCAGCTCCTCCACCGCCTCCGGCATCAGGCCCCGGCCCCAGAAAGCGGGGTTCAGGGCATAGCCGATCTCGTCGTCGGGGCAGGCGGGATCGATCCCATCCGGGTGGCGGTTCACAAAGCCCGCTGAACCGAGAACTTTTCCCGTCCCCCGGTCCTCCAGCGCGTAGACCCAGGGTTCGGAAAACACCGTGCGGATGATCTCCCGGCTCTCCTCCAGGCTCTTGTGGGCGGGCCACCCCGCCGCCGGTCCCACCCGGGGATCGGCGGCATATTCATACAGATCCCCGGCGTCCGCCGCCGTAAAGGGGCGGAGGATCAGCCGGGCCGTTTCCAGCCGTTCCATTCAGTCCTCCCAAAATTCTCTGGGGGGCGTCCAGCCGTCGGTGATATACGCCCGCACCCGGCCCAGCACCTTGGGCGTACACACCGCCACCACGTCGATGGTCTCGCCGTACTCTACCTGCTCCACCCTGGCCTCCCGGTAAAGCATGTCCATCAACCCGCCCTGGTCATAGGGCAGGGCCAGCGTCACCCGGTGGTTCCCCAGATCCAGGCGGCTGCGCAGCTTTTCCTTCAGCTCCTCCAGTCCCTGTCCGGTCCGGGCGGAGATGGTGACGATGTCCTCCCCGTGAGGCAGAATGTCCCCGTCCAGCAGGTCGGCCTTGTTGAACACATCCACCCTGGGGGTCTCCCAGGCGTCCAGTTCGGTGATGAGCCGCTCCACCACCTCGGCCTGCTCCCGCCACCCCGGGTTGGAGGCGTCGATGACGTGGAGCAGCAGGTCTGCGTACTCCAACTCCTCCAGTGTGGCCTTGAATGCCTCCACCAGGTGGTGGGGCAGCTTGGAGATAAAGCCCACGGTGTCGGAGACGAGCACCGTGCAGGTGTCGGAGAGCTCCAGTGTCCGGGTAGTGGTGTCCAGGGTGTCGAAAAGGCGGTTGTTGGCCGGGATGTCCGAGCCGGTGAGGGCGTTCAGGAGGGTGGACTTGCCCGCGTTGGTGTAGCCCACGATGGCCACCACCGGCACCTCGTTTTTCTCCCGGCGCTGGCGCTGGGTGGCCCGCACCCGGCGGACCTCCCGCAGCTCCCCCTCCAGCTTGGTGATCTTGCCGCGGATGAGCCGCCGGTCGGTCTCCAGCTGGGTCTCGCCGGGGCCGCGGGTGCCGATGGGGGACTTGCCGCCGGACGCGTTCTGCCGCACCAGATGGCCCCACATGCCGGTGAGGCGGGGCAGCAGATATTTGTACTGGGCCAGCTCCACCTGGAGCCGCCCCTCGCTGGTGCGGGCCCGCTGGGCGAAGATGTCCAGGATGAGGGCCGAGCGATCCAGCACCTGGACCCCCAAGTCCTCGGTGAGGGCCCTCTGCTGGGAGGGAGAGAGGTCGTTGTCGAAGATCACCAGGTCGGCCCCCGCGGCCTCCACAAGCTGTTTGACCTCCCCCACCTTGCCCTCGCCCAAAAAGGTCCGGGGATCGGGGGTAGTCTTGTTTTGCAGGACAGTGCCCACGCACTGTCCCCCCGCCGTCTCCAGCAGCGCCTCCAGCTCCTCCAGTGAGCCCTCGTCGGCGTTCTCCTCCCGGCTCAGGCAGGGGGCGTTGAGCCCCGCCAGCACGGCCCGGTTGATCTTGCTCTCATCTAAAGTTTTTTCAAACATAGTGCCTCCATCCGCCCTTTTCCTCCCGGAACAGGGCCAAAGAACGTTCCGTCCTCCTCCGGACGCCCCGCCCGGATCTGGACCTTTATTTCTGCAGTACGCTCACGATCTCCCCGATGTACATCCGGTGGTAGTCGTGATTGGGATAGTTTTTCCCATCCAGGGCCTTCTCAACAAAGCACTCCGGCTTCAGATCCTGCGCGTAGAGCTTCCGGCAGATCAGCACCAGCTCGGCCTCCGCAAAATAGGGGGCGCTCTGGTCCCGGCACACCGTCAAACCGCAGGCGGCCGTCTTGTCTGTGTCCCTCCCGCTTTTGCTCCCGCACAGGGCCACTACATCATGGCGGTCGGCAGGGAGAAAGGAGAGGGAATAAAACTCATTTTGCTCCATCAGGCCGTAGGTGTAGCGCTGGGGCCGGAGATAGACGGTGGCCACCGGCTTGTTCCAGAGCACCCCCACCCCGCCCCAGCTCACGGTCATGGGGTTGCAGCCCTTCCCGTCGGCGGCGGTGACCAGCCCCCAGCGGTCGCTCAACAGCGAAAAAAAGTTGACGCTTAAGTCCTTCGGGTCTCTTGTTTGAAACATATTACATTCGCCTCCCAGTCTATGATATGCAAAAGGGCCCGTACCGTAACCGGCACGAGCCCAAAATGATCCCAAAATTACTGCTTGTCCAGGCCGAACTTCTTGTTGAAGCGGCTGACACGGCCACCGGAGTCCACCATCTTCTGCTTGCCGGTGAAGAAGGGGTGACACTTGGAGCAGACTTCGACACGGATGTTCTCCTTGGTGGAGCCAGTCTCGATCACGTTGCCGCAGGCACAGGTGATGGTCGTCTGCTTGTAGTTGGGATGAATTCCTTCCTTCATGTTTGTTTCACCTCTTTCTCGTTCCGGGTAAGGCGGCGCAGCAAACCTCCACGCCTTATAAACGCAGTTGATATGATAGCACAGTTTTTTCAAAAATGCAAGTGGTTTTTCGGTTTTTCCCTGCTCTTTAATCCCCCAGACTGGTGCTGGTCCAACTGTCCACCGTGGTCGCAGCAGACACCGGCACTCCATCCACACAGGGGTAGAACCAGCCCGGATTCTCCTTGATATACCGGTCATCGCAGTCGTATGGAATGACAAAATAATCGCGGCCGCCCCACCTCACCCAATCAGTCCGGCGGGACGTGAGAGAGGAAGTGTCCAGGGGATGGAGGATCAAATCGTCGTCGGCATCCCGGTAGCCGTAAACAAAGCTCACCTCCTGAATTTCCGGGTCGTCCACCCGGCCGAAGAAATAGGCAAAGCGCCTTTTCTCATGGGAAATCGTCCAGAGGGCGGTGTGGAGCCGGCTCCCCTCTCCAGAGCAGTCCAGCACAGCGCCGCTTCCCCCCATCCACCCCCAGGGCACGGAAAGATCGGCCGTGCTCATCATCACCGCATTTTCATTGGCGCTGAGGAAACCCTTCTGCAGCGCCGCCCAACGGGCAGCTGCCCCAGCGTTTTCACCACGCGGACAGCGCCGCAGCCCTGCCTGTCGGCCTGGGATCGAAGAACCCCCGCAGGCAGAATGGACCCGCCGTTCAGTAACCCGAGCAGCAGAAGCAGCGCAATGGCCGCCGCCGTCCGCCGCAAGGCCGTCCGGCGGCGGGGCGGATATCGTTTTTCCCGATTCACTCCGTCACCTCCCAATTCAAAGGGATTTTCAGGGTCAGGTGCTCTCCAAAGCGGTCATAGCGCAGGGCGAGGCTGGTTTGTCCGGGCTCCACCGGAATGTCGGACAGCCGCCAGTACCACGCGCCATCGCTGCCCTGCCCCCCGCCGCCATAGCGGTTCCAGGTCCCATCCGGGGCCTGGGCCCGAATGGAATTTTCTGTTCCATTCGCTGCACGCCCAAACGGATTTTCGTCGTAAATGCAGAAATGGACCTCTGCAAGCGCTTTTCCCTCAGCCAGATCGACCCAATAGACCCGCAGGATATCCGACCCGGCCGCGCCCCGCACATCCACCTCCTGCCGGACATAGCCCTCCCCGGGCCCGTGAAAGCCGCTCCCCGGGTCAAACCTCGCCTGCACATTTTGAAAAACCCGATACCCCGCACTCAGAGATCCCACCAGCCCCAGGCAGAGGAGCATGATGCAAACGGTGCTGATTCTGGATAGCAGCAGCCAAAAAACAGACAGCTGGGCATTGAGCGCCCGCCCGATCTCCTCCGGCTCCCCCATGGCCGCCACCGCCCGGGAGCGGGCCTCTTCCGGGTCGTAGCCCGCCTGCTCCAGCGCGTCTGCGTGATCCTCCAGATGGCCCATCAGCTCCGCCTTGACCCAATCCTGCTCCCGCAAAGTGGCACGCTTCATCTGCCAGATCACCCGGCGGCAAAATTCTTCCCGTTCCATAGCCTTACCCCAGTGCCGGACAGGCGGAGAGGACGGCGTTCACTCCGTGGACGTAGCTCTTCCACTCCTCCGTCTCCGCCTTCAGCGCCTCCCGGCCTTTTTTTGTGAGGTGGTAATACTTCCGCTTCCGCCCCGTGGGAGCCTCTGCCTCGTAGGCCTCCACCTGTCCGTCCTTCCACAGGCCGTGGAGCACCGGATAGAGGGTCCCCTCCTTCATGTCGAAGGTGTGGTCGCTCCTTCTCGCCAGCTCGGTGATGATCTGGTAGCCGTACATGTCCTCTCCGGCCAGGAGCGTCAGTACCAGCAGCTCAGTGTGGTCAATGGTCTTCTTTTTCATAATTGCCCTCCTTCTATGTGACCGGATCGTGTGGATCACAGAGATTTTGCGTTCCGTCGGGCCGTTTTTCGCCCTCCGAAAATACCTCGGCTGTCTATGTATACTATACATAGACAGCCGAGGTATTTCAACCCATATTTTTCCGCTAAACTTCCACAGCCCGCCTTTCGGAGAAAAACCACAGCACCCGCCGGGCCACCGGCTTCCCGGTGATCTCCGCCAGCGCCCTGGCATAGGCCTCCAGCTGAGGGCGGTACTCCTCCGCCCGGGCGGCCAGCGCCCCGCCCCTGACCCGGTCGGTCTTGAAATCCACCACCGTCAGGCCCTCGCCCGTCTCAAAGCAGCAGTCCACCACGCCCTGGAGGAGCACCTGCTCCCCCTCCCCCGCCCGGGAAAAATACTGCCGGGCGGGAACCAGGATGGAGAACTTGAACTCCCGGCGCAGCGTGGGCGCGGCCAGCGCCTCCCGCCCCAGATCCGAAGCAAAAAAGGCGTAGATCAAAGCCGGGCCCACCGCCTCTCCCTGCTCCGGGGTGAGGAACTGCCGCTCCACCAGCCGGGCGATCTCTCCCGCCACCGCCTCCGTGCTGCCGCAGCGGCCGAAATCGATATACTGCATCACCAGATGGAGGGCGGTTCCCTTCTGGGCGGGGGTGAGGCCCAGCCGCCGGGCGGCAAACCGGGGCCGTTCGAACCGAAGCGGGCGCGGGGGGCTGGGAGCCTCCTCCGCCGCCTCATCGTCCAGCGCCCGCCCCTTGAGCTGGGTGGCGGTGAGCTTGGAGGGAAGCTCCACATCTCCGGCATGAGGGTAGACCCAGGCAAACCGGGCGGACAGATCCGCCCCCCCTTCCTCTGGCGCCGTCTCCTCCCTACGGGCCATCCGTCCGGCAGGCGTTTCCGCCAGGGAAGCGCCGTCCACCCACCGCAGATCCCAGGCCGGGCCGAAGCGCGTTCCGGCAGCGGCGGGGGGCAAAAGTCCCTCCCCCCGCAGCGCCCCCGCCTCCGGCCGGGCCAGCACGGGCAGCAGCACCCACTGCGCGGGGCTGGCGCAGTTGAGCAAGGCCTGCGGCTCCGTAGGCGTCCCGGCGCTGGGCAGCAGCTTGTCCACGTCCCCCCGCCCGCCGGTGAGGGCACAGCTCAGGATCAGCTTCTCCTTGGCCCGGGTCATGGCCACATACAAAAGCCGCAGCTCCTCCGCCGCCATCTCGTAGTCCATCTGCCGCGCCACCGCCAGCCGGGCCAGCGTGGGATATTCCACCATCCGCTCCAGATCCAGCCGTTTTGGCCCCACCCCCAGCCGGGGATGGAAGAGGATGGGCCGGGTGGTATCCTGCCGGTTCAGCTGCCGGGCCAGCCCGGCCAGAATCACCACCGGGAACTCCAGGCCCTTGGAGCGGTGGATGCTCATGATCCGCACGCCCCCGTTCCCCCCCGCGGCGGGGAGGGTGAGCTTGCCTCCGTTCTCCCGCAGCCGCTGGAGATAGGCCAGGAAGCCGAACAGCCCCCGGTGGCCCGCCGCCTCGAACTCCCGGGCCAGCTGAGCCAGCATCAGCAGGTTGCCCCGGCGGGTCTCTCCCTCGTCCATGGCTCCGTAGACCCCCAGCAGATTGGCCCGGTCGTAGACCCGCCAGAGCAGATCGGAGCAGCTCTCATCCCCCGCCCGGCGGCGGAACTCCTCCAGCTCCCGCAGAAAGGCGGCGGCGTCCTCTCCCCCGTCCCGGGTGAGGGCGGTGTAGAAATCCTCCTCCGGCGCGGCGGCCCGGATCCGGGCCAGCCGATCGGCGGAAAAGGCGTACACCGCCGACCGCAGCGCGGCAATGAGGGGTACGTCCTGCCGGGGGTTGTCGATGATCTGGAGCAGGGCCAGCGCCACCTCGATCTCGGTGGCGGCGAAGAAGTCCCCGCCGCCCTCCGCCTCCCAGGGGATGTCCTGTTCCCCCAGCGCGGCGGCATAGTGGTGGAGCGCCGTGCCCGGAGAGCGCAGAAGGATGACGATGTCGCCGCCCCTCACCGGACGCAGCCCCCCCTCCCCGTCGGAGACCGGGAACCCCTCGTCCAGAAGCTGCCGCACCCGTCCGGCCACAAACCGGGCCTCCAGCAGGTCCCGCGGGGGGCGGGGCCCATCCTCGTCCCCGCCCCCGGAGCAGTCCAGCGCGTCCAGCTCCACCGCGTAGTTCCCCGGCTCCCCCTCCGGGAAGGTCCCGCCCGGGATCAGGGCCTCGGCGTCGGTGTAGTCCATCTCGCCGAAGGTCTCGCTCATCACGCTGCGGAAAATGTAGTTGGCTCCCTCCAGCACCTGGAGGCGGGAACGGAAGTTCCGGGAGAGCGCCACCCGCCGGGGCTCCCCCTCTTCCGCCTCGTTCCACGGCTTGTAGGCGCGGTATTTGGCGAGAAAAATGGTAGGGTCGGCCAGGCGGAAACGGTAGATGGACTGCTTGACGTCCCCTACCATGAAGAGGTTCTTCCCGCCGCCGGTGAGAGCGGTGAAGATGGCGTTCTGGACGGCGTTGGTGTCCTGATACTCGTCCACCATCACCTCGTCGTACCGCTCCCCCCACCGCCGGGCCAGTTCGGTGGGGGCGCCGTCTCCGCCGCTCAGCAGGCGGGCGGCCATGTGCTCCAGGTCGGAGAAATCCAGCAGCCCCCGGCGGCTTTTTTCGGCGGCGTAGGCGTCCTCAAAGTCCCGCACCAGGGCGAAGAGCCCCCGGATGGCGGGACAGACCGCCCGCATGTCCTCCAAAAGCCCGGCGCTGTCGTCCAAAAACAGCTCCCCCAGCTTCCCCATCCGCTTCTTGCACTGCTCCCGGAGGGTCTTGATCCGCTCCAGGGCCGCCGGATCCCCGCAGCCCCGGGAGCTGCCCAGACGCGGAAACTCCACTCCGGCGCAGGCGGCCGCCTCGTCCCAGCCCCGCTCCGCCGCGGCGGCCAGCTCCCGCAGGCCGTCCAGAGTGACCTCCAGACTGGGGCCGTAGGCTTTGGACAGCTTTTCCTCCTCTTGGGCCAGATCCAGGGCTTCCTCCATCCGTCCCGCCCAGTAATCGGCCTGACGGCGGACGTCGGCCAGCAGCAGCCTTCCCCATGGGGTGTCCCCGGCGTCGGTCACCCCCGCCATGGCAAAGGCCCGCTCCTGCTCATCCAGCCACGCTTCGGGGTCCGGGTGGCTTTGGATCCGCCCCCGGATGTCCAGCACGATCTGCATGAGGCGGCTGTCGTCCCGTCCGGCGGACATGGTATCCACCAGCTGGGCAAAATCGCTCTCCGGCACGATGGTCTCATAGCGGCGATCCAGAACGGCGTTGAGGGCGTCCTCCATGAGCATGAGGCCCTCGTTTTCATCACAGAGCCGGAAATCGGGATCCAGATCCAGCCGGTGCCCCTCCTCCCGGAGAAGCTGGCCGCAGAAGGCGTGGATGGTGGAGATCTGCGCTTTGTAGACCAGGGTGGACTGCCGCCGGAGAAAGGCGTCCCCCGGACGCTCGGCCAGCCGGTCGGAGAGCTCGGCGACCACCCGGCCCCGCAGCTCGGCGGCGGCGGCCTTGGTGTAGGTGATGACCAGGAAGCGGTCGATGTCCGCACCGGCCTCCACCCGGGCCAGCAGGCGCTCCACCAGCACCCGGGTCTTACCGGACCCGGCGGCGGCGGACACCAGCAGTCCGCCCCCGCGGTCCTCCACGGCGGCGCGCTGTTCGGGAGTCAGTTGAAAGGCCATCGGGGATCTCCCCTCCTTTTCTGAACCGGATCGCGGTTCTCTTCGGGCGGTTGGTGTCTGGATGTGGTTTGTCTGCCGGGTGCCCGCCTGTTCCGTGTATGGGACGCGGAGCGTCCGTTCTTTTCGACCGGGAACGCAGGGGGTGCTTTCCCGGGCGATCTCCCGCTCGTCCCTGCCCAGACTTCTCTCATTCCCGCCGGTCCCCGGCCTCCAGCCCGGCCCAGAACTCCTCCGCCTTCACGCTGGGAAGCCACCGTCTCCGATCGCCCCCCACGCCGTCCCGGAACTGGCAGGCGGCGGCGTAGTCGCACCACTGGCAGGCGTTCTGCTGCGGCCCGCGCCAGAAGGGGTCGGCGGCAATGTTCCCGGCGGCCAGCTCGGCGGCGATGTCGGCCAGGATGCGCCGGGTGTGCTGCTCCAGCCGCCCCAGCCGCTCGGCGCTCACCAGGGCGTCCCCGGTGATCGCCCCGGAACTCCGGCTCACCCGCACGGGCAGAAACCGGGGGGGCTCCCCATCGGTGTGCTCCATGGCCTCCAACACGTCCCCGTCCTCCAGCACCAGCCCCTTGCGGCGCAGCTGGGCATCCACTTCCTTCCGGCGCTCGGCCTCGGTCATGGTCCGGCTCCCGGCGATCACCGCGTCCCGGGCGGGCAGATAGAGCACCCCCGAAGGGACGATCTCCTTTCCAAACACCGCCTGCCCCTCTTCCCGCAGGGTAAAGAGGTAGAGCAGCATCTGCAGGCCCAGGCCGTTCCACACGTCGGTGAGGTCGAAGGATTTGCGCCCGGTCTTGTAATCCACCACCCGGAGGTAGAGCCTGCCGTCCTTTTCCCAGCCGTCCACCCGGTCCACGAAGCCGGAGACCGACACGGTCACCCCGTCGGCGGTGAGCTCCACCGGGGGCAGGTCCTGACCCCGCCCGAAGCCCAGCTCAAAGGCGATGGGCTGGAAGTCCGACCGGGCCAGCTCCTGGCAGACATTCTCCACCACGGCATACACCGACTTTTCCAGCCGCCGGAAGAGGTAGCGGAACCGGGGGGTCTCCCCCTCCAGCCCGCCCAGCTCCTCCTCCACATACCGCGCCACCACCGCCGAAACCTGCGCCCGGGTGGGAATTTCCTTCCCTTGGCGCTCCCTGAGGGCGTGCTCCAGCACATAGTGGACGAAGGTGCCGTACTCCGGCGCCTGGAAGCCTGCGGGCTTTCTGGGCCGGGCCTTCAGGCCGTACTGCATGAAATAGGAAAAATGGCAGGATTTGTACTTGTCCATCCGGGAGGCCGACATGGGCACTCTTCGCCCGTACAGCGCCTCCACCGCCGGGCGGGTGAGGCTCCCCCGCTCCAGCGCGGCGGCCCGCTCCATCCGCTCCACCAGAGGGGCGTATCCCGGCAGGCCCTTCAGCGCCCGCCCCACCCCGGGACAGCGCCCCGCCAGCTCCAGCGCGGGACGGGAGGCCGCCAGCCGGAAGTCCTCGGCCAGCGCCCGCTCGTCCACCACCTCCAGGTCCGGGAACAGGGTCCGCAGCTTCTTGACCAGGAAAGAGGGGCGGCGCTCCTCCCCGCCGCTCCCGGCGGCGGGCCAGCTCACCGTGAGCCGTTCCGAGGGCAGGGCGCAAGTGTCGTAGACGATGGTCATCTCCCGCCACAGCTTGTCCGTGAGCCGGGGGGCGCTCTCCAGGCCGAAGAAGGCCAGCAGGGAGCGGTCGGCGTCGGCCAGCAGGCCCGGGGAGGAGGCGGCGGCCGGAAGGGCGCCGTCGTCGGCCCCCAGCAGGAAGAGGACCTTGCAGTGCTTGTGGGCCAGCCGGGGCATCTCCCCCGCCGTCACCCGGTCCAGAGACACCGGGATGGAGCCCACCTGGTACTGGGAGAGCACCAGCCTGAAGAGCCGGGCAAACTCATCCCACTCCATGGGAGTCTCCCCCAGAAGGTCGCTGCACTGCTCCAGCGCCCCGCAGAGGATATCCCAGAGCTGCTCATATTCGGCGGCCAGGGCGGCCTCGCCGCTCTGCCTCAGTTCCTCCCCCCGTGCGGCCAGCCGCTGGGCCAGACCGATCTCCTCCAGAAAACGGTACAGCGCCAGCGCCAGCCCGGCGCCGGTGTGCTCCTTTGCCCCCCGCAGCTGCTCCAGCGGCCCGGACACCCTGCGGCGCAAGGCGTCCAACTCCTCTGTCCGCGTCCGGTCCCGATCGGTCCAGGGCACGCCGTAGCCCTCCGGATGGAAATTCCAGGCTTTCCCCTGGCTCCAGCGGCTCCCCCGAATGTCCCACTTGAGGACATAGTTCTCCAGCCGGTCGGTCTCATCCGGGGTGAGTCCGGCCAGGCCGGTCTTGAGATAGCGGAACACGTCCTCATAGCGGTAGTCTCCCGCCACGGTGTCCAAAGCGGCGGTGACCAGGGCCAGCACCGGCTTTTGCAGCACATCGTCCATCCGGGCCAGAAACACCGGGACCCCATACCGCGGGAAGATCAAATCGATGAGCGGGCCGTAGGTCTCCATGCTCCGGGCAGTGACCGCCAGCTCCCGCCAGCGGTATCCCTCCTCCCGCGCCAGCCGGACCAGCTCGGCCGCCGTCCGCTCCACCTCGGCGTAGGGTCCGGAGGCCCGGTAGAGCTCCAGCCCCTCCGGCCGGCCGGGAAAGGCGGGGAGCACCGGATCGAAGAGGTGGGCCTCCACCCGCTCCAGCGCCTCCCTTCCGCAGCCCGCCTGACGGGTCAGGACCCGTGCCTCGGCCGCCGTCCCGCACCGGCGGGCCAGCGCCAGGAGCTGCCGGGCCGTGCGCCGGGCGGGGGCGAATACGTCCTCATCCCCCCCGTCCAGCCCGTCGCAGGTGAGGGCCACCGTCACGGAGCCCGCCTGCTTCACCAGCTCCTCCAGCACGCCCCGCTCCTGGGGGGTGAAGTCGGTGAAGCCGTCCAGGTAGATGTCCAGCCCCTCCGCCCAGCGGCACTCCGCCAGCGCCGCCGTCAGCCGGGTGAGCCTGTCCCGGGGATCGGCCCCCTGCCGGAGGGTCAGCGCCTCATAGGCCCCGCAGATAAGGGCCAGGTCGGAAAACTTGTCCCCGGTCTCTCCCCCGGTCTCCCGGGCCACCTCCCACAGCTTTTCCGGGGAAATAGCGCTGGACTTGCACTCGTCCACCGTGGCGGCCAGCCGGGTGAGGAACTGGGGCTTCCGGGAGGGGCGGGCGTATACCTTCAACTGGTCGGCCACCGACTTGAGGGCCACGTCCATCAGCAGCAGCCGCCCGCCCGGGTCCAGGGCAGGGGCGGCCAGTCCGCCCGTCACGGAAAAGACCCGGCTGGCAAGCCGGGTGAAGGAGAGCACCTCCGCGTACAGACTCACGGAGTTGCCTCCCTCTGCGCACAGCCTGCGCTCCATATCGTGGGAGTGCTGCTCCGGAACAATGAGCAGCTGGGGCCGCCCCCCTGATTGCCCGGCGATGGCCCGGAGGATCCGGGCCGTTTTTCCGGTCCCGGCCCGGCCCAGCAGCAGCTTCAGCATAGCGGACGCCTCCTTCCGACCTCTCTTTTCCAGGATACTCTCCGGCTTCCCCAAAATCAAATACAGGGGATTTTCTCTGGTCATTGTATCACATTTTCAATCGTCTGGGAACGCCCTTCCATTCCGGATGAGGGTCAAAAAAAGGACCGCCGGAAAATGGGCGGTGGTCATAAAACAGTTAATCGGCACAACGGCCTTTTTCGCTGTGCCGATTGTTGTATTTGTAAGGCAGCTATGGTAGGATACATACAGTTCAATAAATTTGATGAGGAAATACACGATTATGAAGAAACACTTAAGAATAATATTACTTTCCATCTTGATTTTTGGGGTTGCTGCCCAAGTTGTTATCAAGTTGTGGGAAGGTAGCGTGTTTATATTTGACCATTCTGCAAAAGTTAGTTCTAACTATGTTTTGTGGAATGGAAGGGAATACTCAAGTATCAGCGGCGAATATTCAGAGGGCAGGACAATTGCCAAAGGTGAAGAAGATTGGGTAATAGATTCTGTTAACGAAGACCCAACCCACACTTTTATTGTAGCTCGTTCTTTTCTTGACCAATATCTTATGGTTGCAGATGATTATACTGTTCCGGCAAACGGAGAACTAACAACTATTTCTTGGAATGGAACATATATTACAGACACTGAATTCCTAACTGCGGTTTCTAATATTGATGCACAAAAAGCCACATCGTTTACATATCAGACGTATGGAATATATGAGCTAAATGACAATCAGCATATGAGGGAATTATATTTTGCATATGAGAATTGCCCCGTTACTACAATTTTCAAGGGATATATGGGAAAGGTTGATGGTAAATGGGTAATTACTACATCTATTTCTGCAGACACACGAAATGAGGATGGTTCTCCAAAACTTTACTCTGTAAATTGCTATGAAATCCCGAATGAATATTGGGATGTTCTTTCCAAGTTCTTTAGTTGACAAATTCCAGTTTCGCAAAATAATCAAGGGTGCACTTCCATACACCTTTCGTTGTATCATGCGATGTGGGGTCTTGTACCGTACCAAAGCCTCTCTCTGACGAGGGAGGTGGCAAAAATCTTTGATTTTTGACGGAGGGAGAGACTTGCGACACACCACTGCACATTGTTTTGCTTGCGGGCCAGGTTCTCTCCCTCAGTCAGCTTCGCTGACAGCTCCCTCATCAGAGGGAGCCTTCGCTCATTGCACAAATGATGAAAACCTCCCTATGATCGAAACCATAGGGAGGTTTAACTGTTTTACGGACACCCACCTAATCCGGCGGTCCTTTGGTGGTATGGAGAAAGTTACTGCTCGATGAACTGGACGGTGACGTTGGCGCAGCCAAGATCCATGGGGGCCTCGGCGTCGGTGTCCTTCTTCAGGGTGATGGTGCCGTCGGCCAGTTGGGCATAGAGGGCATCGTAGTCAGCCTGCGTGAAGGTGGTCCACTTGGAGGTGTCCATGGGAAGCTTAACAGCCTCTTCCTTGGCACCCAGAGTCAGGTTCTGACCACCGGGGAAACTGCCGGCATAGTAGGCGTCCAGCATCTGGGAGACGGCTTCGGCCAGGCCCTTCATGGCGGAGGAGATGACGGTGGCGGACTCGGGGGACTGGTCCACGTCCACGCCGATGACCTTGCCGTTGTTCTGCTCAGCGGCGGCCATGGCGGAGTTGCCCACGGAGCCGCCGCAGCCGAAGATGACCTCAGTGCCGGCCTGGTACCAGCCGGCGGCCAGAGCCTGGGCTTCGGGCGTGGCATCGAACCCGCCGGTGTAGTAGTACATCATGTCGACCTTGGTACCCATCTCGGCGGCAGCGGCGTCAGCGCCCTGCACGAAGCCGTAGCCATAGCGGACCACGGCGGGGACAGCCTGGCCGCCCAGGAAGCCCAGCTTGGTGTAGCCGTCCTTGACGGCGGCGTAACCGGCCAGGTAGCCCACCTGCTCCTCGGAGAAGAGGATGCCGACGGTGTTGTCAGCGGTCTTGTAGTCGCTGTAATCGGCGTTGTGAGGATTGCCGTCGATGAGGATGAAGGACACGTCGGGGTACTTGTCCTGCACGTTGTAGATGGGCTCCTCAAACAGGAAGCCGGGGGTGACAATGATCTTGTGGCCGTCGTTGATGGCCTGCTCGATCATGGCGGTGTAGGCGTCGGTAGTGGCCTCCACGGGCTTGTAGTACTTGCACTCCTTGCCGTTGGCCTCGCAATAGGCCTGGATGCCCTCCCAGGTGCCCTGGTTGAAGGACTTGTCGTTGATGTCGCCCTTGTCGGTGATCATGGCGATGGTAGCCTCACCGGAAGCGGCGCTCTCGGCTGCGGCGCTCTCCGCGGGGGCCTCAGAGGGAGCCGGAGTCTCCTTGGCTCCGCCGCCGCAGGCCGCCAGGGCCAGGGTCATGGAGCAGGACAGGAGCAGTGCAAGGAATTTACTGGTCTTCTTCATTTCAGTACATACCTTCCTTTCATAATCAATGTCCGGGAACCACGGCTGTGCCTGCTTCCTCCCGGACGTTCGGTTTTATTATACCGTGTCACACAAAAAAGCGCAATAAGATTTTACGCTTCCGGCGCAAAAGTTTTACAAAAGTATGAATTGATTTTACACTTTGGAAATATTTTAAGAGCCCGCCGCAGGTTTTCCCGCGGCGGGCCTCTTCTCTCAATATCCCTGAGGGATCTGGTTCTTCGCCAGCTTCACCACTGCGGAGGTGCCCAAGCGGTCGGCCCCCAGAGCAATAAAGTCCTCGGCATCCTGCAGTGTGCGGATGCCGCCGGCGGCCTTCACCTTCACGCCCGGCCCGATGTGCGCCCGGAACAGCTTCACATCCTCCCGGGTGGCCCCGCCGGTGGAAAAGCCCGTGGAGGTCTTGATAAAATCGGCCCCGGACTCGGTGACCAGCTCGCACATCTGAATCTTCTCCTCCTCCGTGAGGAGGCATGCCTCCACAATGACCTTGAGGATGCGGCCCTTGCAGCTGTTCTTGACCGCCCGGATCTCCGCCAGCAGATCGTCCCAGCGCCGGTCCTTCACCCAGCCGATATTGATGACCATGTCGATCTCATCGGCGCCGTTGCGAATGGCATCTTCGGTCTCAAAGACTTTGACGGCGGTCGTGGAGTAGCCGTTGGGAAACCCGATCACCGTGCAGATCTTCAGACTGTCACCCAAGTAGTCCCCGGCCTGCTTGACATAACCGGCGGGAATACACACGCTGGCACAGTTGAACTTCAGTCCGTCGTCACAGACCTCCCTGATCTGCTCCCAGGTACATTCCGGCTTGAGCAGGGTATGGTCGCACCGACTCAAAATCTCGTTAAGCTCCATGGTTTCATTCCTTCCTTTCTCCGCAAATGGGGAGACCTTACAAATTAGATAGGCTTGAGTTCATACTGGCGGCTGCCCAGGCCGATCTTCTCGGCGTGGGCCAGACAGCTCTCCCACTCGGTGCCGTCGGTAGTGTTGACAAAGTGGTCGTGCTGATCCACAAATCCCTCTTCTGCCATCCGGCGGGCCAGTTGTCCCCCGGGCAGCGGAGTCTGGGCCAGGCAGGCATCGGCGCAGGCCTGATCCAGAGCCAGCGGATCGAAGGAAGCGAACATTCCCACATCCGGGAGAATGGGCACATCGTTCTCCCCATGGCAGTCGCAGTTGGGAGAGATATCCCGCACCAGGCTGATGTGGAAACAGGGGCGCCCATCCACCACCGCCTTGGTGTACTCCGCCATCTTGCAGTTGAGGGCCTGGACCGTGCTGGAAGTGGGGTTGCGGATGGCGTCAAGGTTGCAGACACCGATGCAGCGGCCGCAGCCCACGCACTTGTCCTGGTCAATGACCGCCTTCCCGTCCTCCCGGTAGGAAATGGCGTCCTGCCCGCAGTGGCGGGCGCAGGCACGGCAGCCCACGCAGCGTTTGGTGCTCGCCACCGGCTTGCCGGCGGCGTGCTGCTCCATCTTTCCCCGGCGGGAACCGCTGCCCATGCCGATGTTTTTGATGGCCCCTCCGAACCCGGTCTGTTCATGACCCTTGAAGTGCGTCAGGGAGATGAAAATGTCGGCGTCCATAATGGCCCGGCCGATCTTGGCCTTCTCCACATACTCGCCGCCCTGAACCGGGACCTCCACGTCGTCATTGCCCCGGAGGCCGTCTCCGATGAGGATCTGGCATCCGGTGGAGAGGGGAGAAAAGCCGTTTTCATAGGCGGCGTCCAGATGCTCCAGGGCATTTTTGCGCCGTCCCGCGTAAAGGGTGTTGCAGTCGCACAGGAACGGGACACCGCCCCTTTCCCGGACATAGTCGGCCACCACCCTGGCGTAGTTGGGGCGGAGAAAGGTCAGATTTCCGGGCTCGCCAAAGTGCATCTTGATGCACACCAGCTTGCGTTCAAAGTCCAGCGTCCCCAGCCCCGCGCGGTCAATGAGCCTGCGGAGCTTGTCCAGCTGGCTGGTGCCCACAGGCACATGGAAATCCGTAAAATAAACATTGGAATGGCCCATAGCTTTCTCTCCTTATGATCTGATCATTTCCGTTTCAGGGGCGCAGCCCCCTTCTGCCGTCTGATAGCGCCAGACCGCGCCGTCCCAGAGCCGATCCACCTTCCCCAGAACCATCAGCCGATCCAGATGGGCCTGACATTCCCCCACTGCAAACCACTTCTGTGCCAGGGGGAATTCTTCCCAGTTCCGGGCGCGGATCTTCCAGCGGATGCGGCCGGCCAGCTCATAGGCCGTACGTCCCGGTGCGGTGCGGACCGCGTCCAGCGCCTCGGTCAGCCGCTCGGCGTGGTGTTCCTTCAGTTCCGCCGTCCGCCGGGCCAAGTCCCCCCCCGCCCCGGTGTCCCGGAAGCGCCCGGTAGGCAGCAAAGGCCTCCATCTTCTCCAAACTGTCCAGATAGCTGCCTAAGGCATCCGGCAGTTCCCGCCAGGTAGCGATATTGGGTGTGATGTCAAAGAGGACATGATCCCCCGTCAGCAGGATACGCTCCTCATCCATCGCAAAGCAGAGGTGTCCCGGAGTATGGCCGGGGGTAAAAATAGCCCGCAGCGTGTAAGGCCCACAGGTGATGGTATCTTCCTCATCCAGCGGGAAATACCGGTCGCAGTCCTCCGGGGCCATGGACTGGGCCGGATTTTCCGTCTGCCGGCGTCCCACCTCGGCTTCCGAAAAACCCATCTTTAAAAATCGCGGCCCAAAATCTTTTTTCCAGACCGCACTGTTGGCCAGATAGGGCAGATCCACCCGTCCCACATAAATCCTGCGCTCCGGCCCCACCAGCTCGGGAGCCAGCCCCGAGTGGTCGGAATGGAGGTGGGTCAGAAGGATGTCTGTCTCCTCCCGCCGAACTCCCAACTCGGTCAGCGCCTCGGTAATGGCCGCCCGGCACGGCTCTATCCGGAACCCGGTATCGATCAGCAAATTTTCATCCTGACCACGGATCAAATAACTGTTCAGCTCTTTCAGGGGATTGCCGGGAAGGGGTACCGGGATTCGCCAGAACCCAGGCATGATCTGTTCGATCCCGCTCATGTGTCTTCCTCCAATTTTCGCTCTCCCCGCAGGGATAAGATAAAGCATCCCGCCAGTAAAATGGCGGCGCACACCAAAGCCGCTTTCCGCCCCAGCGCGTCACAGGTTATCGCCCCCAGGGCCGCCCCGGCAATAAAGACAGCAATGATGCCGTAATAGCAGAGGGCGTTGTTCCGCACAGCCTGATCCCCCGTCCGGCGGTAGTAAAAAAGCTGCTCCGTACCGCTTCTCAGATTACCGGTACACATGGTAGAGGCAAAGGCATTGCCCCGTACCCTCCGAAAGCTCTCCACCTGCACGGCACAGACAAAGGCCACCAGCACATTGGCCAGCATGTTGAGTGTCTCCGGCAAAAAGGCAACCGCTGCCACCACCAGGACTTCTCCTCCGAGCGTGAGCTGTCTCCAGTGGACACCGGGATGCTTCGAGAACCGTGCGCAGACCGCCTCGGCCACCCACACTCCCAGCGCAAAGGCCAGAATCGGCACCAGATAAGTCAGTGCCCTTCCCCAGTTCCCCCGCAGCAGCTGGATGCCCAGCAGAACCATGTTTCCGGTCTCGGCATTGGCAAATACTCCGCCTCGGGTCAGGTAGGTATACGCATCCAGAAACCCGCCCCCCAGCGCTAAAACAGCCGAGAGCAGGAAGGTCTCCGCAGCCTGATCGTGAGTGAGCTTCTTCACTGCTCTTACATGCCCAGACCCAAGCCGCCGGTGATGTTCTTCATGGAACTTGCCGCGTCGTTCTCCGCAGCGCGCATGGCCTCGTTGACAGCGGCCACCACCATATCCTGGAGCATCTCCACGTCCTCCGGATCCACAGCCTCGGGATCAATGGCAATGGAAACCACCTCATGCTGGCCGTTGACCTCCGCACTGACCATGCCGCCGCCGGCAGCGGCAGTGTAGGTCTTGTTTGCCAGCTCCTCCTGCATCCGGGCCATGTCCTGCTGCATCTTCTGAACCTGCTTCATCATGTTCATATTCATTCCGCCGCCGCCCATGCCGCCAAAGCCGCGGCTGTTGAATCCCTTTGCCATTCCACTCGCTCCTTCTGTTATTCTTTAATAATGATATTATCAAACTGCTGTCCTATGGCCAGCAGCTCTTCCAGCCTGTCGGTGCCCGCAGGCGCCGATGCACCGGCGGGAGGCTCTCCCACCGTCACCACGGCCCGATAAGGCGCGCCGGGCAGCAAACTTGCGGCCTTCTCCACCGCCGCCAGAATGCCCGGCTTGGAAATCATATTTTTCACAAAATCACTCTGCACCCACAAAGTCAAAACGGGGCCGTCCACAGTGCCCTTTACCATAGCCGGATTGGAGAGAAAACTATATTCCCCCATGGGAATACGGCCTTTGAGGCCCGCCGTCAGGCCGGGCCAAAAATCCCCCGGCGATCCCCCGCCGGCCGGTACGGCCGCCGGTGCCGCCTGATTTTTATCCTTGCGCGGTTCCTCCACCTTCCGGGGCGGCGGCTCCATCTCCCAGGGCGGCAGTTCTTCGGCCGCCTGCGGCGCAGGTTCCGGCTCCGATGTCCGGGCCGGAGCGGGCCGCAGAGCCCCCCCAGAGGGAGCGGCGGTCATTCCCCCGCCCGCCGCCAGTTCTTCCAGCCGGGCCAGCCGCGCGTTCAGTCCGGCGGCGGAGTCGTCCAGCGTCTCGTCACACAGGCGGATGAGGCAGAGTTCGGCGTCCACCCGCCGGTTGGTACTGCGGCCCAGATCGGCAGAGGCGGCCTGAAGTCTGGAAAGCACCTGCGCCAGCCGCGGCGCGGTCAGCCGCTCCGCCAGCCCCCGCAGGGTCGCCTCGTCATAGCCTCCGGTGAGCAGGGCCGCCCCTCCTCTGGGAGCGGTCTTGCGGATCAGCAGATCCCGGGCCAGCGCAGACAGCTCGCCGAGCAGGCTGCCCACATCCTTTCCCGCTCCGTAAAGGCGGTCCAGCCGCTCCAGCGCGTCCCCCGCATCGTGGTCGGCCACCGCCCCCATGAGCCCAGCAGTCTCCACATTGCCCGCAAGTCCCAACGCATCCAGGATCGCCCGCTCTCCCAGATCTCCGCCCGGGCTTCCGGTGGCGCACTGATCCAGCAGGCTGAGGGCATCCCGCAGTCCGCCGTCGGCCAGTCTGGCCAGCAGCATGGCGCCGTCCGAGGTGAGAGGGATCCCCTCCTCCCCCGCCACATATTTCAGCCGCCCCGCAATATCCGTGGGAGAAATGCGTTTAAAGGAAAACTGCTGGCACCGGGATTTGATGGTAGCCGGAACTTTGTGCAGTTCGGTAGTGGCCAGAATAAACATCAAATGTTCCGGCGGCTCCTCCAAAATTTTCAGCAGCGCGTTGAACGCCGCGGTGGAAAGCATATGCACCTCGTCCACGATATAGACCCGCTTCCGAACCGCCGCCGGAGAGTAGACCGCCTCATCCCGAAGGGCGCGCACCTGATCCACACCGTTGTTGGAAGCGGCGTCCAGCTCCAGCACATCCAGGATGGAGCCGTTTTCGATCCCCAGGCAGGCCGGGCAGGCATTGCAGGGATTTCCGTCCGCCGGATGCTCACAGTTGGCCGCCCGGGCCAAAATCTTGGCACAGGTAGTCTTGCCGGTCCCCCGGGTGCCGGTAAAGAGATAGGCATGGGAAAGCCGTCCCTCCTGGACCTGGCGCTTCAAGGTATCGGTGATGTGGCTCTGCCCCACCACATCGTCAAATACGCGGGGTCTCCATTTACGATAAAGGGCCTGATACATACTGTTTCACCTCAAAAAAGGAACGGGGAAGAAGAACCTCAACCGAAGGCCCTTCTTCCCCGTTTCCGGCCCATGGCAAGACCGCGCACCGGCCTTTGAAGATCGCATTATGCCCGTTACCCCGGCAGCCGGCTCAGGAGCGGAATCCCCGCGGCACACGGGCGGGCCCGCTTAGTGCTGCTCGGTTCCCCGCCTGACACGGTTCACGGGTGCCCGTTGCGCAGGACCGATCCATCATCACTGCTTACCGGGGTCAGACGGCACAATACGATTCCGGGGGCCGGGATTCATCCCTGCTGTAGCGGATTGCAGATACAGGGCACCGCTAACTCCCCGACTAGCGCGGCCTTGCCTCAGGCCGGCGTTTTACGCGGGCCATTGACAGGCTGATATGATGTTATCATACAACATTTCGCAAAAATTATCAACTGTGAAATATGCTTTCTAAACAGATTTTAAAAAACCTCTTTACACCCGCCCAAAACCTTGCTATAATATCATGGTGCTTAAAGGTGATCCATTTTTTGAGCACACAAAGTTTCATCTGGGGGCGTAGCTCAGTTGGGAGAGCCAGCTGTCCTTATCGTAGCCCAAGCAAGTTAGCACATCAAACAAAGCAAAACATCTCAAATTATCTAAAATGACTAAATATGGGCCTATAGCTCAGCTGGGAGAGCGTACGGTTCGCATCCGTAAGGTCGTCGGTTCGATCCCGATTAGGTCCACCAAAAGAGAGCCATACGAGCCAGGAAGCGACTATCTGCATGGTTGGCGGCGTGTTCGTATTGGCTTGTCCGCTCAAAGCGGAAAAATGAAAAAAGGCTACCGTTTGGGGGTTCGCCCCTATTCGGTAGCCTTTCTTCATGTTTTGTAACCTATTTCGTTATTTCCTAACAAAAACCTGCGAGATTCTAGGCCTTGTTTGAAAAAAGATAGAGGATGTGCTAAAGCAACAAAATAGCGATGGCGGCAAGATAAACGAAGGCGAGAAAGGAAGCATCCAACTTGTCATATCTGGTGGCAATTCTGCGAAACCACTTGATTTTCTGGAAAAAACACTCCACCAGATGGCGCTCTTTATACAGATGCCAGTCAACCGGCCAGGGATCGGAGACGTTGCTTTGCGGCGGGATCACATAGCTGGCCCCGTGCGCTGAGATATATTCCCGAATCGTCCGGGCGCCATAGGCCCGGTCCGCCAGCACGGTACTCCCGCCGATTCTGACCTTTTTCAGCAGTTCAACAGCGTGAACCGAATCGTGGTCATTTCCAGCGGAGAGCAGGAACTCCACCGGGTTTCCCAGACCATCTACGACAGCGTGGAGCTTTGTGTTCCACCCACCTCTGGTACGGCCAACCGCCTTATCCGCCGTTTTTTTCCCCGCCATTTGCACTTTCGTGTACCCTTACGCAAGTGGAGTCTACACTCAGAGTCTCCATGTCCGCATCGTCGGACAGCGCGTAAAATACCGCTTCCAAGGTGCCGTCATCCCGCCATTTGGCAAATAAGGCGTATATAGACTGCCAAGGGCCATAGGTCTCCGGCAGCTCACGCCACTGCGCACCGCTCCGGACGATCCAAAGCATCCCGTTTAGCATGGTCCGGTTATCCTTCCGGGGGCGGCCCCGCTTCCCCGTTTCTTCCGGTGGCAGCAGCTTGATTCGTCCCCATTGTTCTTTTGTTAGTTCATATCGTTTCATGCCCTTAGCTTCGCATAACTTGGTTTGTTGTGCAACTTTTATGTTTCAAACAAGGCCTAATGAAGCACGGACACTATTCCGAACAAGAAGCTCAAGCAATCAAACAACAACTCCAAAGGGAGGGGCACATCATTCTCAACGGGCAAGCTGAACAGATTCACAATAGCAGACTCAGAAAAATCAACAAGAAATACAGCATCGATGTTGCCTATAGCAAAGCGGATATTCCATCTGCATCACGCCCCATGGTCACACTTCCATCAGATATTTTGGCTGAGCCAGACGGAAAAGGAGGGTGGGTGTTAGCCGCAGACCAAGGCAAAATTTCGTAACTGTTTGACTGAATACATTTGTGAAATGTTGGCTTTCGTTTTTCGCAACGCATCGGAACACACACACATATAATTGGTGGCATCTATCGTGCTGCGATACCATCCCGGGATTGACAAAAGCCGGCTATACTGTGAAAGAGGCCGAAAATCTGATCATCCGCTCCATTGAATTTTTTAAAGAAGCGCAAGACGAGTGGTGGCAGGCCGAGGGCAAAGCTTCCGGGCGTGTCTATCCTCTCTGCCTAGGCGCTGTTGGTCCTTACGGGGCCTATCTGGCAGACGGTTCCGAGTATCGCGGCAACTACGGTGTGTCCGATGAGGTGTACGGCAATTTCATCAGCGCCGCATGGAGCTGCTGTGGAACGCCGGCTGTGACCTGCTGATGATTGAGACTCAGCCATCCCTGTCCGAGGTGTTGATTGAAACTCAGATTGCCGAGTCCTTGAATGCAGAGTACTGGGTCAGCTTTTCCTGCAAAGACGGCGCCCATATCCACGAGGGTGACCGGATAGCAGACTGTGCCGCCGCCTTGTCTAAGGGACATCCCCACCTGAAGATGATCGGCGTCAACTGCACGCCGCCTCAGTTTATTTCCAGATTGATTGGCCAACTCAGGCAGGCATGTAATTTGCCCATCGGCGTTTATCCCAACAGCGGCGAAGTGTATGATCCCGCCACCAAGACCTGGTACGGCTCTCGGGCAGCTCTTCGCTTTGGGGACTATGCCCGGCGTTGGATGATGGAAGGAGCATCTGCTGTGGGCGGCTGCTGTCAGACCGGCGATACGCACATTTCCGATGGCACAAAATCCCGTGTAATGGTTCTGCCTCTCAAAAAATAACAGGAGGGCTCACCGTTAAGCCGACGGTGAGCCCTCCTATACGTACTGACGGCTGTAGTTCAGATACAGATATGGCCTCTTCCTGGGACAGTTCCTGTCCCCATATTCCATAAAAAGCGACTGGGAATATCGAAAAATTTATGGCGGAGACGCTGGATCAAACCAAACTGCAAAAGAATTCACATTTTTAAAAACACAGCAATGGGATGCAGCGTTTCAACAGCCTGGCCCCTTATTCTTTTCGTTTGCCACGTTGTCTGATTTGCATACCTGCTTCCTTTGCAGGGACACTTTTCTCGTATCGGCACCGTAAAAGAAAGAAAACTCCACCGTTGCCATTGTTTTAAGCTGCCATTGCAAACTCAGCTCAAAATTCAGACTTACCTCGATAGATGCGATGGATCACCCGTCTTAACAACCGTAGTCTCTTCCATATGGCCATCCTGAAAGGCTGCCAATATCATAAATTCGCACATACCCTAATGAAGCGAGCTTGTCCGCAGCCAGCTTGCTTCTTCTTCCTGTCCGACAATAGAGCAAAATGGCAGCATTTTTATCCGGAATACTCCGTTGTGCAGATTCTGCATTGATTTCATCCAACGGCAGGGAAATCGCGCCAGCGCCATGCTCCACGGTATATTCTAGTTCCGTTCGCACATCTACAAATGCATATGAATCACCGGAATCCATGATAGCTTTTGCCTGTTCAAAGGAGACCCTGCTGTATGGCCGGTCACAAGGTGGGTATTGCATCGTTCAGCATCCTCTCATTGTGTCGCTTTTTCATTTGGAGACGCGTATCCTGTCCTTCCTAAACGAAATTTGCCTGTTTGCGGTTTTCTGGGGAAAGTCATTCCGAAATGGGTCCTTTCATCAAATCTGCTATTGTAATGTGGTCAAAGTAGTCATTTGTGATTTTATAATACATTTCCCACATTGGGAGAGTTTTACACTGTTTGCTCCTACTGCATGTCTTTGCATCACATCCAAGGCAGGCAACCGGTGCTAAATCGCCCTCAGTCAACCGCAGGACATCTCCTACCCGGCACCGATCAGCCGGGTTAATCAAACGATACCCTCCGCCTTTGCCGTGGAGGCCTTCAATTAATTTCCCCCTTGTTAAAAGCGGTAATATCTGCTCCAGATATTTAAGCGAAATTTCCTGCCGCTCTGCAACCTGCTTCATCGGGATATAATCCGCATCTTGATGCTCTGCAAGGTCAATTAAGACACGCAAGGCATATCTTCCGCGTGTTGAAATCACGTCGGTCCAACCTCCTTTTTCCCTGGTTAAGATTTAAATTACTGCCTCTAAAATAAGGTCATTGACAACTTCACCCGCAATCATTAAGCCAACAACCGGGGAAACAAAAGCCGTAGATCCCGGAATGTCACGGCGATCTGTACATTTATGGACAGCACCGGGCGGACAAGTGCAGCGGCTTTTGCAGCTAATTGCCATGTCATCAATGGGCCTGCGCGGTTTCTCCTTTGAATATACAATCTTCATCTGCTGAATTCCGCGCTTTTTCAGTTCTCAGCCGCATAACCCGCGCAAGCGGACAAACGCTTGTCTCGTATATATCAGCCACCTCAAACGCAGCAGGATTCAATTTGCTTCCGGCACCCATGGAGCTGATAATAGGCACATGGGCGGCCTGGCCTGCATCACCAACTCGATTTTTGAGGCTACTGTATCAACTGCATCTATTATATAGTCATATTTAGAAAAATCAAATTGCCCTTCAACAGACGGAAGATAAAATGCTTTTATGGCTGTAATCGAACAGTCTGGGCTGATCTCGGCAATTCTTGCTGCCGCCGCATCCACTTTGTATTTTCCAACCGAACTTCGAATCGCAAAAATCTGTCGGTTTAAGTTTGCGAGACAAACCCGATCATCATCAACTAAATCCAATGCACCGATACCACTTCGCGCCAATGCCTCAACTGCAGATCCACCAACTCCCCCGATTCCAAAAACAGCAACTCGTGAATGCTGCAGGCTCCGCACGACTTCTTTCCCTAACAAAAGCTCCGTCCTTGAAAACTGATTTGGCATTTGATCTGATTATTCCTTGTTTTTCGAGTGACAATTCTCAGGAATTGTTTATCTTGTTTATATTGTGGCCATCCAGGAAGGTGTAAAATACCCCATTGTGTTTGTGCGCCACCATAGTACCCAGCCTGACAGCATGGATGCTGTTGAAGATACTCTTCTCTATATTGGGACTGTCTCGCATCAACCGCTTCAGGAGCGTCTTGACCTCCTGCCGCTTGGAACCTCCGCCGCCTTTATCGCGCATGGCGCAGTTTTCTGTGAATCGGCAGGCGCACTGGATAAACTCCAGCTCATCGTATCGCTTCCACGCCAGAATATCCTCCTCGTGGGCGCAGTAAAGCGGACGGATCAATTCCATTCCCTCAAAGTTCGTGCTGTGAAGCTTGGGCGGCACGACCTGCAACTGAGAACCGCAAAACATCCCTATCACGGTCATTTCCACCACATCATTGAAATGATGGCCCAGCGCGATTTTATCTCCCGGCTGGATCAGTTCGTATCGCTTGACGGCGTATGTAAATGGCCGCCACAGTTCTTTGCGGTACTTTTTGAGAATACTGCGCTCGATCAGCTTCAGTTGCGTCAGCTCGCGGCTCATGTGGCGCCTTCTTTCCCAGTCAGCTTCCGGTAACAATCGTCAAAAATTTGCAGGAAGGCCGACAGTTGGTCCTCTGTGGTTCGGTGGCTGATGCTGACGCGCCACGATGACAGAGCGTTTTTCCGGTCTCTGCTGACCGCAAAAACGGCCCCGGAAGGTGTCCCCTGGGCCGAGCAGGCTGATTTAACAGATACGCAGACCCCTCGTTCGGCCAACATCCTTTGAAAGACGGTTCCTCGCACATTCTGTACACTCAGGTTCAGAATTTGAGGCACAGAATTTTCCGGGCTGTTGATGCGGACACCGGTATAACGGATCAGCGACTCCCGCAGCATTTGGTTGTACAGCACGGCCTGCTCGAATCGTTCTGCCCGGTGCTGCAGAGCCAGTCGCAGAGCTGTTTCAATGGAAACGGCCAGCGCGGCGGCAGGGGTTCCGCTGCGGTAGATGGTGGTACTCCCGCCGCCATGCAGCTGTGGCTCCAGCACAAGGTTTTTCCGTTTCAGCAGCAGGCCGCTGCCATTGAGTCCGCCAAACTTGTGGGGCGCCAGGCTCAATGTATCCACTCCTGCAAAAGAAACCGGAATACGGCCAAAGGCCTGGGTGGCATCAATGTGCAGATGACAGTTTGGATAATCCTTCAAAATGGCCTTGATCTTGTCTAATGGCTGGATCGTACCCAGTTCACTGTCTACTGCGCAGATGGCCGCCAGCACCGTGTCCTGCCGCAGCAGTTCCCGCAGTTGCTGCAGATCCGCCGTTCCGTCCCGGGTAATGTCCAGAAAGTCGATTTCCCATCCCTGTTCCTGCAGGTAAGTAAGGCTGCCACCGACAGAAGCGTGCTCCAATGGTGTGGAAATAATATGATGCCCCGTGTGCCGCTTGGCGTAGGCAATGCCTTTTATGGCAAGATTGTTGGCTTCTGTGGCCCCGGAAGTGTAAATGATCTCATTCGGTTCCGCCCCCAGCAGGGCGGCAATGGACTCTGTTGCCCGTTCCATTGCCGCCAGTGCTGCTTGACCGGCTGGGTGGTTGGAATTGGGATTGCCCACAAAGGTCTGTTCCGCCGTGAGAAACGCATCCAGCACCGGTGCTTCCACCGGCGCATTTGCCGCATAGTCCAGATAGATCATCTTTAGAAAGTCTTCTCAATCGTGCCGCCGCCCAACACCAAATCTCCTTGGTACAGCACCACTGCCTGTCCTGGTGTGACGGCTCGCTGTGGCGCATCGAATACGACCCTCAGCTTCCCGTTCTGCGTCATGGACACGGTGGCGGGCTGTTCTTTCTGATGATAGCGGATACATGCTGTGACACGCAGCGGTCCCGCCGGCGCATCAAAAGGGATCCAGTTGACTTCTCCGGCCAGCAAACTCTGTCTGTACAGATTCTGCTCGGGTCCCACGGTAACGGTATTATTCGCCATACACTTATCACAGACATAGACCGGTTCGTTCATGGCAAGACCCAGTCCCTTTCGCTGCCCCAGCGTATAACGTACTGCACCTTGATGGCGGCCAACGACCATCCCTTTGAGATCGAGAAAATCTCCTGCCGGATGGGTTCGACCTGTGTACTGCTCCATGAAATGAACATAATCTCCGTCCGGTACAAAACAGATGTCCTGACTGTCATGCTTACGGGCATTGGTCAGCCCGCGAGCCTCTGCCAATTCCCGGACCCGGATTTTTTGTAATCCGCCAAGAGGAAGGCGGATACGAGCCAGTTGCAATTGTGTCAGCATATAGAGGACATAGCTTTGGTCCTTGCTTTTGTCCACCGCCTTTTTCAGCAGCCATCGATTTTGTTTCGGGTCATAGTCAATACGGGCATAGTGGCCTGTGGCAATGGCGTCACAGCCATGCTTCGTGGCAAAGTCCAGCAGGTGGTGAAACTTCATGTGTCGGTTGCATTCAATGCAGGGATTGGGTGTGCCGCCCGATTCATAGGTGCAGATGAACGGTTCGATGACATCCATACGAAACTCTGCGGTGAAGTCGGCCACATGGAAGGGAATGTCCAGTGAAAAGGCCACATCCGCGGCATCATCTATGTCCGCTTGGGAACAGCAGGTATGGAAACGGCTTAACCCGATGTCCTCATTGCGGTACAGCCGCATGGTCACGCCTTCGCAGTCATAGCCCGCTTCCTGCAGCAGGCAGGCGGATACGGAGCTATCCACGCCGCCGCTCATGGCGACGAGAATTTTTTGATGTTCTGTCATGATACTTTCTCTCTTTTCAAAAGATGTCGGTCTTTGCGGCGCAGTGTTGTGCGGGCCGCCCTCGTCTAATCCGCGCAGTCCGGTTCAGATGAACGTCTCTGCCCGTTTTCCTCGTAATAGAAGTTGGGTGACACCATGATGTGACACTCCAAACCGCAGCAAAAGCCCCCGGTATTTCTATCGGAGGCTTTTTTGCATTTATTCAGCAAACAGAGGCGTGGACAAATAGCGGTCACCAGTATCCGGAAGCAAAACCACAATGGTTTTTCCCTCATTTTCCGGACGCTTTGCAAGCTCAATGGCCGCCTTTACAGCGGCGCCAGAAGAAATGCCAACTAAAATTCCCTCCAATCTGCCGATCTGTCCGCCTGTTGCAAACGCATCGTCATTGGAAACCGTGACAATTTCATCGTAGACTCTCGTATTCAGTACATCTGGCACAAAGCCTGCCCCAATGCCCTGAATCTTATGGGCGCCTGCAATGCCGGTAGAAAGGACAGCTGAACTTTCCGGCTCAACGGCCACGACCTTAATGGATCCATTTTTAGATTTCAAGAACTCGCCCACACCGGTAATCGTACCGCCGGTACCCACACCGGCAACAAAGAAATCAACTCTGCCGCCGGTATCTGCCCAGATTTCCGGTCCAGTGGTTTCAAAATGTGCCTTTGGATTGGCCGGATTCACAAACTGCCCGGGAATAAAACTGTTCGGCGTTCCCGCCGCCAATTCTTCCGCTTTTGCGATGGCCCCCTTCATGCCCTTTGAACCCTCGGTCAGTACCAACTCCGCCCCATACGCCTTCATCAACTGGCGGCGCTCCACAGACATGGTTTCCGGCATGACGATAATGATACGGTATCCTCTTGCGGCGGCCACCGAGGCAAGCCCAATACCGGTATTGCCGGAAGTGGGTTCGATGATAACGGAGCCGGGTTTCAGTTGCCCCGAAGCTTCCGCGTCATCAATCATCGCCTTGGCAATGCGATCTTTTACTGAGCCCGCAGGATTGAAATATTCCAGTTTTGCCAAAATCTTCGCCTTGAAATCCAACCGTTCTTCCATGTGAGTCAGTTCCAACAGAGGGGTTTTGCCGATCAGTTGATCTGCGGAAGTATAAATATTAGGCATAATCTTAATCTCCTCTCATTTCTTGTTTTGACTTTTATGCAAACCAGAAAGTTATCAACATCGAAAACCGGGTCTGCGTGGAATACAGATTCGGCGCATCACAAATCCTCCTTATTTCAAAGCGGCAAAACCATGTTCCAGATCGGCGATGATATCGTCAATGTGCTCCGTGCCGATAGACAGGCGGACGGTGCTGGGATGAATTCTCTGATCCAGCAGCTCCTCTTCGGTCAACTGGGAGTGCGTCGTGGTTGCCGGGTGAATGACCAGAGATTTCACATCCGCCACATTGGCAAGCAGCGAAAAAATCTCAAGATTGTCGATAAACCTATGCGCTTCCTCCCGACCGCCCTTGATGTCAAAAGTGAAAATGGATGCCCCGCCATTGGGAAAATATTTCTTATAAAGCGCGTGATCGGGATGGTTCGGCAGGGACGGATGGTTAAC
Source organism: Pseudoflavonifractor sp. Marseille-P3106 (assembly GCA_900169975.1). Lineage (GTDB taxonomy): Bacteria > Bacillota > Clostridia > Oscillospirales > Oscillospiraceae > Vermiculatibacterium. The sequence continues at coordinate 59,050 of LT827125.1, read as the reverse complement.
GCGCGCAACCTTGGGATGGCGTGTGAGATACTCGACCACTTTCTTTGTGTTCTCGGCGTGGCGCTCCAGACGGAGAGACAATGTTTCCACCCCCTGCAAAAGCAGGAATGCATTGAACGGCGAAATCGCCGCGCCAGTGTCACGAAGCAGAACAGCGCGGATGTAGGTCACAAACGCCGCTGATCCAGCCGCATCCGCAAAGCTGACACCGTGATAGCTGGGATTCGGGTCGGCGATGGGCGCGTATTTCCCACCGACTTTCCAGTCAAACCTGCCGGAATCCACAATGATACCGCCCAGAGTGGTTCCATGTCCGCCGATGAACTTCGTGGCGGAGTGCACCACAATGTCCGCGCCGTGCTCGATGGGGCGAATCAGGTACGGTGTGCCGAAGGTATTGTCGATGATCAGCGGCAGACCGTGCTTATGCGCGATGGCTGCGACGGCGTCGATATCGGGAATATCTGAGTTCGGATTGCCCAGCGTCTCCAGGTAGATGGCCTTCGTGTTCTTCTGAATGGCGTTTTCCACTTCGGCGAGATCGTGGGCATTGACAAAGGTAGTGGTGATGCCGCAGCGGGGCATCGTGTGCTCCAGCAGATTATGGCTGCCGCCGTAGATAGTTTTCTGTGCAACGATGTGGTCGCCTGCCTGCGCCACAGCCTCAATGGCGTAGGTGATGGCCGCTGCGCCGGAGGCCAGTGCCAATGCCGCCACGCCGCCTTCCAGTGCTGCGATGCGTTTTTCCAACACATCCTGCGTGGAGTTGGTCAGTCTGCCGTAGATATTGCCTGCATCCGCCAGGCCAAAGCGGGCAGCCGCGTGGCCGGAATCCCGGAACACATAGGAGGTTGTCTGATAGATGGGAACCGCACGGGAATCGGTGGCAGGATCAGGCCGCTCCTGACCGACATGGAGCTGAAGCGTTTCGAATTTATAGTTATGAATAATCATCATTTCCCTTTCGTTTTTCAAGCTAATGCGTGTTAGGTCATCTGGGGATGCACGCCCAGCACATTCGCCCGAAACGACATCTGTCTCTGATGAGTCGTTCAAAATCATACATGGGGTTTCCTCCCCAAAAAGAAATCCGGGAAGCCTGGATAAGCTCCCCGGTAAATCGCATGAGATTACGATTACAGGCACAAAAGCCTATGGTCTTGCCTGATTCGTCATCATGGAGAACTTATCCTGTTTGTGCGCGCAACAACACTTGCACATGTGATACATGCGCGTTTCCACAGACAAGGTGCAGCTGACAGACGGGATCATCATGATACGTTCTCCCTTCTTAAATCAAATCAACTTAGTAGGTTGAAAGGATAATACCATCAATTTCATACTTTGTCAATAGGTTCTATCTATTTAATTCCACTTTTTGAGACGTTTTTACAGCCGCCAAGATTAGACGGCCAGCGGCTGTCGGCCGGTTCTTCCGGGAGGTCAATTTCTTACAGAAATCTACCAACTTTTTTTACCTGCGCATGATTTTATGGTATAATCTAAAGAAGAGTATAATTATAAAATTCTTCAATTACTTTTACATTTGGAGGCAGTGTGATGAAATATCAAAAACTTGGAAAAACCGATCTGAATGCGTCAGTCATTTCATTCGGAACGTGGGGAATTGGCGGAGGCAGCGTATGGTCGGACTTGTCAGTCGGTGTGGGCGAAGTGGAGAGCCTGCTGGATGCAGCCGGTGATCTCGGCATCAATTACATTGACACCGCGCCGGTATATGGGACCGGCGTCAGTGAAGAGCTGCTCGGAAAAGCGCTGAAAAACGGGCGGCGCAGCAAATTTCTCCTGCAAACAAAATGTTCCCTCAACTGGCGGAACGAGGGTGGAAACTTCCACTATGAGCGCGACGGCTATACGGTAGAAAACGACACCAGCGCAAAGGCTGTCCGCAAGGATGTGGAAGATTCTCTCCGGAGGATGCAGACCGATTATCTCGATGTTCTGGTGGTCCACTACGTCTGCAAAAGCTGGCCTGTGGAAGAGACCATGGGGGCTTTGCAGGCCATGGTCAAAGAGGGGAAGATCCGCGCCGTCGGACTGTCCAATTCCAAACCCGGCGACCTGGACGAGTATGAAAAATACGGAACTGTGGCCCTCGTTCAGGAACAATACAGCCTTCTGGCGCCGTATCACGGCTGCGAATACTTCCCCACCGCCCAAAAGCACAACGCCGTGTTCCAGGTATACGGTGCGCTGGAAGAGGGGTTCCTGACCGCCCCCGATTACGTGGACCGGTCTTTCCCCAAGGGCGACGTCCGGGGGAAACTGCCCTGGATCCATGAGCCGATCCGGGGTGAGATCCACAAGCTGTTTCAGGTCATGCAGCCGCTGACGGAAAAGTATGCCTGCTCCTACTCGAACCTGGTTCAGGCGTGGACCCTGAAGCAATTCCCAAATCTCAACCTCCTCACGGGGTTCCGGCATATTGAGACCATGGAAAACACCTGCCGCTGTCTCGATATCACACTTTCCGATGAAGATGCGCGCCTCCTCAGCGAAGCGGCTAAACCGGCCCAGGTAAAAGAACTGGATAAATAACGCCAGGGGCGTTTTGAAAAAGGGTCCATTTTTGAACGGTTTGACACAGCCGGTTTGAAAATGGGCCCTTCTCCTTAAACATCTGCCCGTCCACAGACTCTGCAGGCCTGTCCACGCGGCATTCCCGCTGTTGCGAAACTCATTTTGGATACCGCTTCTTTTTCCCAGAAGATGTGATAGGATGAGGAACCCCACAAACCGGCGTGAGCTTATCATTGTTTTTACCGGGACACAGCACAGTAAGAGGTCTACTATTAGGATCTTCCATATAAAAAACGGTATCCTTATTTTTAAAGCCGTTGCTGCTGACCGGAATCTTAGCTGTCCCCGCCGCCGACGGGACACAGGAAATCCGCGCCGTGAGAGGGGCCTTTGACGAAATAAACTGCTACCAAATGCGGGATGAAAACGGCAATTACAGCGGCTATGCGTATGAGATGCTGCAGCACATGAAAATATTTGCCCCGTGGCGGTACGAATACGCAGGCTTTGAGAACAGCTTCAGCGACAGCCTAAATAAATGCACACCGGCGAGATCGACATGGCTCTGGACGTCGTTAAAACACCGGAAAGAGAACAGCTCTATGATTTTTCCGATGAACCTGTGGGTGTCTCCGTCGATGTCATTATGGTGAGCTCCCGGGAAAGTGTCCCGTGTATCCCCGGAAATCATTTCCCCTCTAACGGTCTGAAGATCGCCGTGGAGGGCAGCGCTGAAAATCCCCCCCAGCAGCATAAGTCCCTCCAACGCCTTGCCCTGGAAAAATGGTTTTCCTATGAAGAACAAATATTACTCACACACGCTGGGCGGCAGCGGCTTTCTTACCCATGAGGAAGCTGATTTTGTTGCCTCCTGCAACAAAATCGGCACCGCATTTCCCGCTCGGATCCATCCGGACGGCAAACCGCTTTCCTTCTTTGAAGGCGGGGTGTCAACAGGCCTCCTGGGCGGTTTCACGCAGGAGATCATAGATCACACCGGGCTGAATATCCAGATGCCGCTCCCCCAAACAGACGAGGAATACAACGTCCTGATGCGAACGGCGGATATTGGCCTTGGCATGAGATGGCACTTCATTGCCCCGGCAAGCAGGGGCTTTGTTTTGACCGAACCCTGCTACTCCACCACCGTCTCGCGACTGTCCCGAAAAGGCGACCTCAATCCGGCAAAAACCGCAGCTGTCATAACCGGCTCAAATAGTTCTTCCGGCTATCTGTCGGCCGCACTCACGGATGAGGTACCGCTGCCCCGCAACGGCGTGGAGGAAGACGTTCAGGCTGTTGTGTCCGGCAGGGCCGACTTCCTCTTTCTCTGCACCCCCATTGCTCAACACCGTTCCTATAACGGCAATTCAGACGTCTGGTGGATGTGACCATGCCGGTGCATCAGGAATCGTTCTGTGTGGGTGTTCGGGAAACCTTAAACCACCACCTGGCCGCCGTCATCAATAAAGCCGCTTTCAGCATTGCGACGAGGATATTTTGCGTTTGTCGCAGCCCTACACCACATTTTCGGCGCCTTCCCTTAATTTTTGGAGATTTCTCTACTCAGATCCCGTAGGGCTGCTGGCAGCAGGACTGAGCATCGTCGTGCTGGTTTCCGCTCCGGTCATATTGATTGTGGTACGGCGCCGGAGAAAAAAGAATGGATGCTCATTGCCGAACTACGGGAGGCAGGTAAAGCAAAATCTGAGCTTTTATCTCGCATGAGCCATGGCATACGCGCCCCAATGAATGGAACCTTCGGCATCCTGGGCCTGCTCAGGGAAGAAACAGCCCCGGCGGAAATCACGGAATACCACAATCAAATGGATCCCTCCGCTCATTTCCTGTTCAGCCTGATCAATGATACTCTTGACATGAGCAAAATCGAGGCTGGCAGCATGACGCTGGTCAATCCGGACTTCAGCACCAAGAAAATTTTGGCGGCGGTCCGCACCACACTGATGCCTTTGATCAGCGGAAAGCAGACCCACTTCATTGTCCAGACAGATGAAACGGGTCCTGACAATCCCCACGCAGATCCCGTTCGTTTCCAGCAAATCCTCAGCAACATCCTGTCCAATGCGGCCAAGTTCACCCCGGAGGGCGGCACCGCTCTGTTGGCAAAGTATCCAGAGGGGTATTATGACTGTATCCTCATGGACATCCGAATGCCGGAAGTGAATGGTCTGGAGGCCGCGAGATACATCCGGGCGCTGGACCGGGGAGATACCAAAACGATTCCAATCATTTCCATCACCGCCAATGCTTTCGAAGAGGATGTGGACAAATCCGCATCCGTCGGCATGAACGCCATCTTGCCAAGCCCTTTGTACCGGAAGTCCTGTTTCATACCATTGATCAGACAGTCCGCACCAAAAGGATGGCAGCGAGTAAAAGTGTCCGGGCTCTCTTGCCCCAGTTCTTTTTCTCCTCCGTTCTATTCAAAAAGCCGGGGCTGCAATTCAATATGAATTGCAGCCCCGATTTTCCCATTTTGCAACAAATCCAGCTTACTTTTGTTCTTTCACTTTAAGATGGACTCTATTATCTGGCGTTATCTCGAATTTCCTGTTCCTCTGCCAGCCTTTGCCCGCATGGAGTAATACACAGTCCACCCGCACAGGTACATCTCAGCTCACTGGGGAGCTGCTTCCCTACCCGGAACAATGTCTCTGCTGCCTGATCCAGCGGGATCAACGGATCAAAGCCCCCCATAACCATGTTGGCACTCACTACCGAATTGGCGGCAGACATGGCATTACGGTTAATGCACGGGATCTGCACCAGGCCTGCCACAGGATCGCAAATGGTGCCTAGAATATTCTGCAGCGCACAGGAAGCAGCCTGACAGGACTGCTCCGGCGTTCCTCCCATAACCCACGCCAGCCCGCCGGCAGCCATGGCCGAAGCCGCGCCCGGCTCTACCTGGCAGCCATAGAGCTCAGCTGAATAATTGTAGTCCTTGGACATGACAATGCCGATGATGGCCGTTACCAACATGGCTTTGATCTTCTCGTCCATAGAGCATCCCATATGGGTCATGGTACCCAGAATGGCGCCCGGAAATACGCCGGCGGAACCGCCGGTAGGCGCGCAGAGAACCACTCCCATGGCACTGCTGTACTCCATTGTGGCCATGGCCCATGTTGACGCCGTATTAATGACCCCCATATCAATAGATTTGGGATCCGTATCCATGTATCTTTTGATCTTTCCTGCTGTGGGGCCAATGATACCCATCATATCAATGTTGCCCGCCAGCGCTTCCAGAGTGCCGGACTCCATAGTCTCTACCACATACTTCATGTAGTCCAAAATCTTCTCCCGAGTCCAACCGCTGCGGGCCATCTCGTAATCAATGGCCAGTTCCCAGAGCGGTTTTCCGGTTTTGGCCGTCATTTCCAGCATTTCTGCGGCACTGTGAAAGGGCAAGGACGCGTTACGATTGGAGGGAACGACCAAGATCGGAGAAATCGTTCGCACTTCCAGGACCCCTGGCATCTCTTTGATTTTTCCAAAAATCTCTGCAGTGTAGGGAGTATGCCGCTTGAGATTAAGCAGGCCCCTGCCGTCCCGCACACAGCATGAGCTTCCTTCGTTGTCGGGGAAAAGTTCGATCATCTTTCCCAACAACGCCTGATTTTGTATCTCAGAGCCCTGAGTGTATACGACCAGTTCATAGCAGTCGCCAACAATGCTTATGTCTAACCCGTCAATGGACAACAGCTTTACGGTTCCGCCGCCGGTGGAATCGGTATGGACCTCCACCGTCTGCCCCTGCTCATTTTCCATGATGACATGTGCAATATTGGGAACAACAGGCGGGAAATCCCTAATTACAAATTGAACTTCCACGCCCTCATTTTCCGCCTCTGAGAAAGCCTTCCGCAGACGGGGATCTTCAGGCCGACGGCCTAAAAGCCCATTGATATATCCCATATCGGAACGCTGACCCTTGTACATCTTGGTGTAGGCGCCGTCCCGAGCAAATTCTATGGTGGCTTTTTTCAGTCTGCCCGGCAGCAGCTGGCGGCAAAGGTAACCCATGCGGGACGGTCCACATGTGTGGGAACTGGAGGGACCCACCATGGTAGGGCCTACAATATCATTAAAAATGCTGGGACTCTGTCGAGTCATGCCACAAACACCTCGCTTATTTAATATAACCAAACAGCTGGGGAAGGATCAGAGAGACCAGGGGAATATAAGTAGTGATAATTAACGTGGGAATCCACGCAAAAGCAATCAGCGTCAACGCGAGTTTGAGCATGTCCTTCACTTCCGCCCCCGAAATCCGTCCCGCCAGATAGAGGAGCGGCGCGGTGGGCGGAGTAATGTTTCCCATGCCCAGATTAACACCCATGATGGCAGCAAACTGGATCGGGCTGACCCCCAGTTCCTTCATAACAGGGAGCAAAATGGGGGTGCACAGCAAGATGCCGCTGCAGTCATCCATCAGCATTCCGATAATGACCATGAACAGGTTGATCAGCAGCAGAATCACGGTCCTGTTTTCTGAGATAGAGGTCAATATCGTCAAAATCATCTTCGGCACGTTGTTCATTACGTAAAGACGGCTGAGAATCATAACCGCAAAAAGCATAATCATGATAACGCCCGTGCTTTTCCCTGCGGAAATCAAAGAGTCTTTAAAGGTCTTAAGATTCATCTCCCGGTAGACCAGGAAACCAACCGGAATGGCATAAATAACTGCCACAGCCGCCGACTCCGTCGGTGTAAGCAAGCCGCCATAAATGGAACCAAGGATAATAACCGGCATCAAAATGGCCGCCAATGGCCCGCGTTCTTTCTTGCCTCCCACCTGAGGAAGCGCAGTGGCAGCCTGATAAACCTTAATATTGGGGTTCTTACGCGCGTAAACCAGATTCACCACACTGAAGAGGATGACCAAGATAATGCCGGGAATCAGAGTTGCCAAAAAGCAGGCAAGCACGGATTCTCCGCTCATCCAGGCATACAGAATCATCAGCATGCTGGGAGGGATCAGGATCCCCAGAACACCGGAACTGGAGATAAGCGCCCCAATAAAGCCCTTGTCGTACCCATTCTCCTCCAGGCGCGGGGCCATGATTGCCCCGATACAAGACAACGTGGCAGAGGAACTTCCGGAAATCGCGCCAAAAACAGCGCAGGAAACTACGGTGACAACTCCCAGGCCGCCCTTAAACCGGCCCAGCACCTTTTCCACACAACCAATGAGCTTCTTCCCTATGCCGCCCTTGTCCATGATGGAGCCCGCCAAAATAAACAGCGGAATCGTCAGCAGCAGCACAGAATTCATCTTGCTGAACCCATACGGGATCAGTGACTCAAATGGGAGTCCAGCACTAAACACCATAGAGACGGCGGAGGCCATGAAGGACAGCGGTATCGGTAGGCCAATCACCATAGTGAGCAGCAAAACAACCAAAGCCAAGACAACTGTCATACCTGCGCACCTCCCGTATATTCTCTGAGGGCCCCGATTGTCTTTATAAGATGGTATACGATGTATACATCCATCAGTGCAAAGGATATTAGGATCGGAACCTGCATCAACACCAGCGGGGCTTTGAGTACCGCCGTTGTGGGCCCCAAACGAACACTGCGCATAATATACTCAAACGACCACATGGTGGTGATGACAGAAATGATCAGACCGATCGCCTGCCGGATTACGGCAAACACCCGCTTGACCCGTTCACTTTTGGCAAAAGAACCGATCATGTCGGCATTGATGTGGCTGTCCTCACGGGCAGCCAGAGCAATGCCTATAAAATAGAGCCAAAATGCTGTGTACATGATATATTCTTCAGAACCATAAAAATCCAGCTTAAAGATATACCGCATCACTGCCGAAGCCGCAATCAGAAGGCAAATAGCGATCCCAGTCATTATTACGATATATTCTTGCAGTTTGATGAAAACGATATCAAGGACAGACAGGAAACGTTTCATGCGTGCACGCCCCTTCTCTATTTATAAATTGTGCCGCAGCCGACAAGGCACCGTTAGCCACGGCATCATTTTGCTGTGGGAACCTCCAAAAATACCGGCAGCAGTTTGGTAAAAATTATGCCGGCACCGGGTTGACCTTCTCGCTCTCTGCGCCAGCAAGACGGTATCCTTTCTCTCGGCCGACTCATTTTCTCCCTTTCTTTGCTGCCGGTATCTCTGGAGTGCGTTATTGCATTTTACTGAACACTGTCCAACAGTTCGTCCAGGAACTCCTGAGTATAGGTCGCTGCCAGCTTGGGCCACACATCGGCGCGGACTCCGTCAGCAAAGGCAGCCAGTTCCTCATCCGTAAATTCAATGACCTCAATGCCATAGTCCTTGAGCATTTGAATGTATTTAGCATCTTCCTCTTCAATGGAGTTGATGCTGTCGGTCCACATCTTCCGGAAGGCATCCTGGAGGACCTTCTGATCCTGGGGCAGTAAAGAGTTAAACACATCCATGTTCATATAGATTTGAGTCGCTTCCTGATCCATACAGTAGTGGTAATAGTAGGTGATTACATCCCGGAAGTTCAGGTAGTTCAGGTTGGGAGGGCCTGCCTGCCATCCATCCACCACGCCGGTCTGGATTGCAGCGAAGGTGTCGGAGTAGGGTATTGTAGAAGTGCGGTAGCCCAGATACTCGGTGGGATACTTAAAGTTGTCATTGGACGGAACCCGAACCAGAATGCCCTTGTCCACGCCCACCTCGTTGGGATTCGGCACAGGTTTGCTGGTTCCGATTCCGGCAAAGCCCTCACAGGAATAACCGAGAAATTTGATGCCCTGGGCGGCCTGGATATCCACCATCTTTCCAGCCAGGTAGCTGTCCGGGCCCATAGCCTTGTCCAGCTCGGCGTAGCTGTTGGCCAAGTAAGGGAGCATGGATGCATTGGCGCGGGCGTCGTAGGTTTCCGGAACCGTTGTGTTGGCGATATCAATGGTTCCCATCATTACCTCTTCATACACCTGGGTCCAATCGCCCAACTGGTTAGCCGGATAAACTTCAATGGTAATACGGCCATCGGTTTTCTCATGAATTTCCTCAGCGGCCGCCTGTGCTGCCAGAGTGGCAGTGTGGTCGATAGAATGCTGATTCGCATAGCGCAGAGTGATAGGTTTAAAATCCTCAGGAGCTTGACTGTTGGCAGCTGGGGCATTTGAAGTTCCGCCGGAGCAGGCAGCGCAGGTAAGTGCCATAACAAGCGTTGCAGTAACAATTTTCGCCTTTTTCATAATGACCTCTTTTTCTGTGTGCAGTTTCAGTTTACTCACATTTCCTGCACTGTTAAGGAGGATCGTACAGAAATCTTTAACGACCATAATGCTGTAATCTACTACGCACTTACTGACACAGACCGGCAGCTTCAGGCCATCCAGATGGATGTTTTTGACACTGCCCCGCACGCCAGTACCCACCACGTACTTGACGAATTCGGTTTTATCCTGACGGGCAGTATGGTTATGACAGTGGAAGACGAAGCCACAGATTTGCGGGAAGGAGATTCTTTTTATATCCCGGCAGGAAAGACCCATCACTTTTTCCGTACCAGCAAAGAGGTATGCTCTTCCATCTGGGTTCACTTTAACCCGTACGGTACAGGGGTACAGAACACCTTTCTCACACCACCCCCTTGGCATTCAGCCTGATGTATCTTAATAAATCGTACCTACGGCGGGGCCGGCCCCGCCTGTGAGAAAACTTAAAAATACGCGGTACAGGCCTTTGCCCGTACCGCGTATTTTATATCTCAATGACCAACTTTCTTCAAACAGGAACAAGCAGAACAAGTTATTTTAAAAATCAAAAAAGACTTAGAACCACAGTGGTTCTAAGTCTTTTCCTGCACTTTCCCGTGCTGTTGTGGTGGAGATATGCGGGATCGAACCGCAGACCTCTTGAATGCCATTCAAGCGCTCTCCCGGACAGCGCACTCGCTTACCTCTCCACAATACTTTGCCCGTAATTAACGGTGTCAAATAAGCTAAATTGGCTATGTACTGTTAGAATCGACGTTATTGTATAGAAATCATGCAGAAATGTCAAGGCCCAAAAGAAATTGTTCGACGCTGATAGAAAATTTGATTTTCAACTCGTATCCTCTGAACACGTCCACCCGCTCTATCAGTTGGCATACGATCATTTTCTTTGTTTGGATGTTGGCCGTATCATAGATATTAGACCAACTGATAAATTGATTATATGTAGTGCGGAGCTCATCCATAAGGACATCGCTTTTTTCCACCTCCGCCTGAGCTGTTTGATAAGTTTCTTGAAGCTGGACACATTTCTGCTCTGTCTCCTTAACAAGGCTGCTCAGCAAGTCCAAAGGGAACGCGCTTTCTCCATTGACAGCCTTTACAACTTCATTCCTGAGCCCTTGCAAATCATGCTCAGCCTTTTGATACTCTCGCTGAGCTTTTTTGAGCACTGCTTTCTGTTCACTCATTTTCGCGGCATAACTGGCACCTAAGACTTCTGATTTTGATAAGCACTTTACGCGCCGGAAAATCTCATGCACAATATCTTCTATTATGCCGTCCAGGATGTGGAGGGTATAGCCGGTCTGTCCGCCGCATGGCTCATGCTTTCGTGTCTTGGTCTGACAGACGTAGCGTACACGCACGGCATCCGTGCCATCGCTACGGGGCCGCCCCTTTCCATTTGTCGTAAGGGATAGACGCGCTCCACAATGCCCACAAAACACATTCCCAGCCAAAAGCGATTGGCCCTTTATGTTCATGGGTACATGGCGGGTGTCCTCATGTTTTTTACTCCGCTGTTTTGTAATTTCCTGCGCCGCCCCAAACGTCTGCTCGTCGATGATCTGTAAATGGGGGAGCACTTGGGAGCGGCTTTCACCGCTCCGCAAAATGCCGATGTAGGTGATGTTCTTAATCATGCCGCGAATACTGGATGGGTGCCAGTTTTGACCGGAACGATTTTTCACATTCAGGCTATTCAACAGGTTTGCGATACTCTGCGCCCCGCGCCCTTCCTCCACATACTTTTCAAAAATCATGCGGACAAGAGGGGCCTCATCCTCATTGATAACCAAATCGTATAATTCATGACCCCGCTTATTGACACGGCCCTGGCGGACCAGTTTGTATCCATAGGGGCAACTACCCCCAGTGTAAAAACCGTCCTCTACGATCTGTCCCATTCTGGTAGATGTACGGATAGAGGTCTTTTCACTCTCTCCGTCCGCCTGCCAAAATCGGATGTAGTTGGTGAGCTTGTCTGTATGACTATCAAACCGTTGCTCCCCCTCTTTGGTACTCCACACTCGGATTCCATTTTTTACAAACCACTCCACCACAAAAGGGGTCTCGTCCGCAATACGGCCAATACGGTCAAACATGAACACAAGGAGAATGTCAAATTCCTTTCGCTTGGCGGCTTCCTTGATGATCTGGAGTTTATCACGGTTTTCTGCTCTCACTTTATGCCCGGAGACGCCTTCTTCCTGTTCCTCGTGGATGATCGTCCAGCCCATCTTTTCTGCAAAACGGTGACAGGCTTTCCGCTGCATAGGAATATCAGCTTCGTTCTTTTCGTCATGGTCTACTTGCTGGTTCGTAGAGACACGATACAGACACCATACCCGTTTTCCAATCAGTAGGTTTTCAATTCCACTTTCTAGGGTGAGGTCACTTACACTGTTAGGTAATTCACGCAGTACACTGTACGGGATTACACTCGTTCTATTCATATCAATCTGTCCTCCCAGGAAAAATTGTGCGGTATGGGGTGGCAGATTGATATATCCGCTATGAAATTTCCAAAGTGCACAGCAAGTTTCCTTGTATACATATTATATGATAATCCGCCAAAAATGTCAAAATTCCTGAATTTCAGAACATTTTCCTTTCATATAACTATTGATTAACATATGCTTGATCTGCTGGTAAATATCAAAGTTATCTCCGGTTGGGAATATACCTATCACCTTCCGTCCCTGGACCGTAAATTCCACTTCTGTTTCTTCCTTATCACATCGGTTGATACGCTCCATAACCATACTACTCATAGTGTCCTCCATAACATGACAAAAACCGCCCCCTCATGCAGGTGCGGTTCTTGGTATCGTGATAGTGATGTGGACAGATTTCAGGAACACATTGGACGGCGCTGGCACGCCTCACACGGGAATTTCACCCCCTGCGGGTCTCGCAGGTTGCCCTCTTTGCCTGCGACGGCTCACGGCCTTTTAGGACCGTTTCAACGCTCGGGCTAAGACTGGACAATCGTATCTCCCCGATATGCGGGTCATCGCCTCCAGGCCCGCCACGGCCTGTTTGTGCGCGGATGGCTGCTCTCCCTATACCTCCCTTCTCAAAGTGGGGTCATGGCCTGCTCAACTCCCGCACGGCTTTCCTCTCGGACGCATATCGGACGTATCCAATGGACCTATTCAATTATCGGGCTGCCGCCAGCCTGCACAAGCCCGCCGAGAAATCAGTGGGCTTGTGCTGGTTGGTGGTTGGCGTCAAATCTCCCCTCATTTTGAGGGGCATTTCAGCAAGATCATCGTTTTCCAACAAGCTACTTCCTTTGCTCATTGTGCTTGTTTTTGAATAAAAAGTGGAGCGAATCCTGTCAAAATACAGTCCATTCCTGTCGATAATGGCCGACCGCAATCAACATAGACCTCATTAGGTCAACTTGCATCGACACAGAAAGAGGGGAGGCATTGGCCTCCCCTCTTTTCAGCTGCCCATTTCACGCAGATAGCTGGCAAGTATGTCAAGAAATTCGCTGTTTGTAGGCGGATCTTTTAAAATGGTTCCTGCGATATGCTCTAAAAAGCTGTGATCTGTCCTATTCCAACAAAAATGAATCAGAGTTCTAAGATTGCGCTCAACCGACGCCGCCGAGGAACCGAACCTTTTCCCAGTCTCCTTGTAAAGGCGTTTCGTAATTAGCTGGAGTTGTTCTGGATCTTCCTTGATACGCTCTATCATGTAAACGGTGCAACGAAAACCAGCCAGCTTCCCGGTGGCTCCAAGGCTGCGTAACAAACGCTCCGCAGTCAAGGGCATTTTGAGTGCGTCGGCCTCTTGATCTGGTACGAAGTAGAAGATAGGCATTTGATACCATCCTTTCTAGGTGAAAGCGAGGGTATCTGAACAGATAGGTTCCATAGCTTATAACCAATCCTCCACAATATCTGCCAGACTTATTGGCGTAACGATTCCTTTGGAAAGCAAGTCAATGAGGTGAAAGACCCGCTGGCTGCTCACTGTAAGACCGGGAGCACTGGCCGCTGCTCCACTCCGCTGTTCAACGATCTTGACACCGTAAATCTCCAAATCTTTCGCAAGCGGACTTACCAGCAGATAATACTCCAAAATCAGTGGCCCTGCCATTTTTGAATAAAAATATCGTCTTACGACCAGTTTCTCTCGCACAAAAGCACCCCCATTTGAAAGTACCCCTATTATACCGGATAAAGACGCACCTGTGTGGGGGTGCTCATGTGCAATCACCGACATGAAACAGTCGCCCGTGGACGAGTGGTGTCGAAACTCTGGAGTTCTCAAACTTCTAAATCCCCTCACTTCTATTACAATCTACCTCTGTTCCTATTTTGAAAAAGTCCCCTCAAATTGAGGGGACTTTTTCAGGCACTAAAATAAGGGCACCAAGACGGTGTTGCCATCCCGGTGCCCTAAGACTACAGATATAGATTTAACGAATCCACACGGTCGACGTGGTAACTGTGCGGCTGTCATAGTCGGAGCCAATCTCTGCGAAAACGGTCACTTCAGCATAGTAAGATTCACCAGAAGGAAGACTGCATTTATAGTCCCCAGCACAAAAAATACTATCATTGCGGACCAAGCCATTTCGAGTACTACCAGTAACAGATTTCACATGATTGCCATCTTTCGTGTAAAAATCAATAGACTCTACACCAACAGAATCGGCTGGCTTACTTGCTTTTACATCATAGCCAATGATAACCTCGCCACCTCCATCTCCAGCAGAAATCACCGCAGAATATCTGGAAAGAGTGAGGCTTGCCCGGGGTTGCTGCATATCAGTCGCAGAAGCAACGCCAATGCAAGAAATAATCATGCTAAGCAGTACAAAAGATGAAAATATCCGTTTCAATTTATCTCCCTCCAACAGAATCAATCAATTTCTTTAGAACATCTTCAGTTGTATCCCCAGAGAACTGTGTCATTATGAGCCCATCTGACCAAGTAGCCGTAATAGTGTCGATGTTTGACAAAATATAGAAGGTTTGTTCTCCATTAGAATACTGTTCTACTCCCTTGACATCTTTTTCAAACAGTGTATCTTTTAAATTTTCTCTCGAATGATATCTAATAAAATCCAGGCTAATAAATTCGCCATCCCTGCCGCTCAAAACAAAATAAACAGCATTGCCCACTGATGAATTGACGGTCTCTGGTTCCAACGCTGTAAACCCGTCTGGGCACCATGTAGGAGCCAAATTTTTATCAATCCCAGCAGAAACAAGCGCTTCCTGCAACGCGTCATATTCGGGTACAATTTCGCCAGCATGAATACCCGCAGACTCACCACTCGCATCTGTTACCGGCACAAAATGAAATACATCATCAGTCCAGCGGCCAAGTGTACCGAACACATCAAATCCAGATGCTTGTGCTACGACCATTCCGCCAAACACTGCCGCTACGGCGACCACGGCAATAAGTGCCTGTTTGAGACACCGGCGTAAACGAGGTTTGTGAGGTGAAGATAGCTCGGTCGTATAATCGGCATTACCATTAGACTCAGTTTCGTAGGGGTACAGAGACGCATCGGTCCCCTCTGGAATGTCATAATACTCCTGAAACTCCGCCCACGCCTTGTCCACATCAGGGACGCGGCCTGTAGGGTGCTCATTCTCTCTCTGCTCAATCACCTCCAGGATATGAAAAACCACGTCCTCATTCCCTGGCCTTGCTTCCTCCGCGTCCATGCGTAGCAGCTCTTCCAGCTGCTCGGTACTAAGCCGGTTCAGATAGGCGTATTTTTCACTGTTCTTAGCCATGTCGTGAACCTCCTTCATATATATATGACCGTTTTAAGCTCATCCTGACAAACTTCTTAACTATTTTTTCTTCCGCCTTTTCCGCTCGGGGAATACCGCATACAGTTTATCCCTGATTCGCTCTAGACGTTTTTGGCTGGCATATACAGAAATACCAAACTCCTGTGCTACCTGCTGGTGACTAGCTCGCTCAAATACCAGCATCTTGAGAAACTGGAGTTCTTCTGGAGTAAGTACCCGTTCAACAATCTCCATCACGGATTCGCCTTGCGGCTCCGGTTGCGCTGAAACAAACTCCTCTGGGAGATTGCTTTCATCCGGAAAATCGGCCTCCAAGGAAAGTAGACAATAGAGATCACGGCGCCTGTTCCGCTCACACTCTTTGATCTTATTCTTTACAACATTCATTAGCCATCCACCAGGATTCTCATGCTTTGCAACCACATCTATACGACGCATTGCCTCATGGAAGGTATCCTGAACAATGTCCTTTGCCTGCTCCTGATCTCTGAGCACAGCACTGGCATATATAAATAATTTTTTGAAGTACAAGCGGTATAGACGCTCGACCAACTCTTTTTCATCTGGCATCATAGCGGCAATCACTTCCCATCGTTTTTAGTATATCACATTACGACTCCGATGGAAATTTTTGCTTTGCTTCAAATTCATTAATGCACACTCGGATTATTTTTTCTATTCCCTCTAGGTATTCATTTGATTTGCCTGTCAATAGCTGTTTGATATTTGCCATTTGTGCCGTAGAATTATCTATACTCAATAAGGCATCAACACTCACATTAAGGACCTTAGAGGTAGCATAAAGTGTTTCGACTTTCATTTTCTTTTGTCCGCGCTCTACTCTGGAAATAAATGCAGTGCTAATCCCAATCTTCTCAGCTAACATTGCCTGTGTTAGGCCCGCTGCATCTCGATATTTGGCAATGTTGTTTCCAATAATTTCTTCTAGTTTCCTCTGGGCCATATTACCACCCTCCTATTTGGTAAAATTATATTGCCCAAATTCTCTCCATTCAAAGCACTATTAGTTCTATTTGTATTTACCAAATTGCGTAATAAAATCAAACCCCAAAATTTTTTACAAATTTTTTATTAAAACCATGTCAGGAATAAGGTTTTTTTGACATATTAAAATGTAGTGTATCTTTTATATTTTCTTTATTCCTTCGGCTCAACATTAATTTCAAGAGGGTGATTCCAATGACCACATAAAGTCGTTGCTGCATAGATAGCAACGACAGAGGTTTAGACTCCTGTTACGTACAAATATATCTTACAGGGAGGTAATTTTATGTTTAAGCGTTTAATCGGTTTGGCCTTGACTTTGTGCGTGACCATGGCAGTTATTCTCCCCGTTGCCTCTGCTGCCACTAAGAATACCGGCTCCTACAACTGGTCGATTTCTTCCGTTTCTGTCGCTCATAAGCGTGAATGGAATGGTAAGAGTGCTGATCAGATGTGGTACCTCACTGGTGGCTCCAATAGATGGGGGGTTCACATCAGCAACAGCGAATCTCGAACCATCCGTTCTGATCTGCGTAAGGTCATTCCTCTCGGTGTGGATACCACTCTTCTGAGTGATAACTTCACAGGTAATAATAGCACACAGAGACCTACTCAAACTTTCAGACCTGACTCTGGTGGCAACAGTTACTATACTGTTGTTTCTACTCAGGACAAAGTGGGAGTAAACGGTACTACTACGGTTTCTTGATCTAACTCTAAAATGCCCTGTCATGTAGGGAATAACGTAGAGCGGGGTACTGATATAATCAGTACCCCGCTCTAGTCGGAGGAATGAGCTATGTATAAAAAACTAAGTGAGCTAAATTTTAAGTTAGTTTGTTCATCCTTGATCTTTATATTATTTTTCCTTTTTACTTTGTTTTTTTTCGCATTATTTATCGCATATACGGCATGGTCTCCATATATAAACCCAATTAACTATTCTGTCGTAATTGGGATGCTTGAATATTTAGAAGTTGGTATTTTTGTTATGGCATTTTGCCTTGCAATGTATTTTTCCCACCAAAAGTATACTCTGGAACAAATTTGCTTTATTCCTACGCATATTGTAGTTTTATGTAAGCTTGGTACGGTGATACTTGCAAGCTTTCTAATTTGCTTAATTCCAGTTACATATATATTGATTTTTGCCATCTATCAAGGAACAGATATATTTTTTACATTGAATACCCTGTGCTATACATTAGTCCGGTGGATAGCGCTTTTGCTCGTTGCAGATACACTAGGCTTTTTTGTAGGCCTCATAATCAAAACCAGCTATTCTTATATTTTAGCTGCTCCATTTGCTGTAATAACAAGTTTCCTTAATGCTACAATTATAGATATCTTTTTTGGAGCAAACCCTTCTCTTTCACGTACAGTTGCACAACTGCTCTCTGTAGGAGATAGTTATGTAGGTGCATCCGAGATGGACTATCCAGGACTAAGATTGGATTTGGGTTTTCTTGTCGAATCACTATTTTCCATCTCAGTTTCCTTACTTCTTTTTGTACTTGTGTACTTCATGTCATCAAAAGGGGTAACAACAAGAAAGGTAGCCTGTGGTATTTTATCTGTTGGTGCAGTCTTAGTTACTGGATTCATATTTGCAAATCTCTCTCCTATAGAGTATCAATATACGGAAAAAATATATATTACGTCACCTGAAGTTCAACCATACGAAATAACCGAGTATAAAGGGGATTTGGTACTTTCTGAAGTTAGCAGATTTACGGGAAGCTTTACAGTCGAACCTACGACCTCACAAAAACACGATCCATTGACACTACGATTAGATGAATGCTTTACCATTGATGAAATATCCATCAATGGTACTCCAGTCATGTATAGTCGGCATGGTGATTTTATAACTGTTGAGGGACCTACAAATCAAACAACCTATGAGATCAAATACCACGGACGAGTATATTATTTGAGTGATATAGGCTGTGTCAACATTTACACTTCATGGCTATCTGCTGCTTTACCCCCCAATTTTGCTTTTATTCCGATAATAGACAGTGATTCAACAGAAAAATACTTTGATATATGTGTTTCAAGTATGAATACAGTCATATCTAATCTAGATGTTACACAAGAAAAGAACTATTATTATTTAAAGGGAAGTGCTTCTTCAATTTGTATATTCACTGGATTCTTATCTGAGTATGACTATAATGGTACCATTATCTATAGGTCAAAATATAACTTTGTAACAGATTATGATGCCGTTTATTTAGAAGGTATTGGACTTAATGAATATATGAATCCCCAAACTTATGAAATTGAAACTGGACCTATCAGTCAGCCGCAGAAAGCATTTCTTATCTATGATTTATATGGAGTTTTAGGCTTCCCTGTTATCTATGGCGATTACATGTTATTAAACTATGGTCTCACAACTTGACGAGGGGGAATTGAAATGCTCGAAATCAAGGGTCTTTCCTATTCATATCGTAGGAATATTCCTGTACTCCATAATATAAATCTAGTGATTAAAAATGGCTTCAATTTGCTTATTGGTGAAAATGGCAGTGGTAAAACGACCTTAATAAAAAATCTGACTTCAATATTACCACTACAACAGGGAGAGATATTACTTGATAACCTTTCTGTAACATGCCCGGAATATAAAAAAAAGATTTCTTATCTGCCGCAGTCTTTTGATGTATATCCTACTCTTCCTGTCAAGGAAATTTTGCGCTTCGTTGCATCAGCAAAAAGCGGTCTTAATAAATCAGAGCAGGAAGAGCATATATCAAAAATTATGGATCTAACAAACATTACAGAATATGCACAAAAAAAATTAAAGGATTGTTCCGAAGGAATGAGGCGGAGAGTTGGGATTGCAAGTGCATTGATTGGAAATCCAGATTTTGTTGTATTGGATGAACCTACAGCTGGGATTGATCCCAAAGAGCGAATACAATTCTATAAAACACTCAGAACTTGCTTTAATGGAAAAACCGTTCTTATATCTACACACATATTAGATGATATTGACTTTTTAGCGACAAATGTTATTATGCTATCACAAGGATGCATTAAATATACTGGTGATTATGCTGCTTTTAGAAGTACCTTAAAGGGGAAACTATTTGAAGCAACTTGTGATCTTCAAAAGCTAAGTAGTATTATCCAAAAATATCATGTCTTATCAACTTCTATTACCGGAGAACTAGTTACATGTAAAATTGTTTCTGAGGAAGCACCTCAACATGATTCCCAAATTATATCAGTAGTTGCGTCAGAAGCTTCCGTAGAAGACATCTGGTTGTATTTTCAGGGTGGCGATACAAGAAATGGATAGAAAATGGCCATTACGCACAGATATTTTGGTGTGCTGGAAAACTTATATATTTTTTGTCCTATATTTGCTATTTATATCCATCAACAGGAGCTTTGCATCAACAACTGTTGGATGGAGCAATGGCGAACCTCGTGCATTAAATAGCTGCTATATTTATCTTCAGTTCATTTCTTGTTTATTCATTGTTAGTATTACTGCAAATATTTTTGAGGAAACATTTAGGACAGAATCACGTCAGTACATCCAAACATTTCCGTTGGGAACTTTAAGAATCATTTTTTTTCGTTACCTCCGAGTTATTTTCTTCATACTACTCCCTTATATTCCATCGGTACTAATGATGTTTACACATGCAAATGAAAGCATAGAAGAGTATCTTTCACTATTTCCAAACATCGGACATTTCCCCTTAATCAATCCACTTTTTCCACTTATTCATTGCATTATATCTGTAAATTTTTACGTTATCGCAACAATATTTTTGCTTTTTGTTCTAAAGCGCAAAGTAATTGTTCTAATTTTGATTTTATCTTACTGTGCATTAGAGGCAACAATGTTACATTTTATGTTCCCTAAATATGTTGTTTTTCGCGGTGCATTTAACACTCCAGATTTCTACCACATGTTTCCTAGCAATATTATTATTTTATTTTTTGTTTCGTTAGCCATGCTAATCTATACATTGTCTCTTTACAGCCGCAATATAAAAAGTGGAGTTTCTTAGTAGTTCACAAGAACATACAGAACAAATAGGAAATGCGGGGGCAACTGACCATTCGTCATGTCGCCCCCGTACAATTTGTAGATAGATAATGGAACCCCCAAAATATCTTCACCATTTTTATCACTCAAGAGCAGATAAGGTACAATAGGTAGTGGTCAGGTAGAATAAGTTTCGCAAAAAGACAAAGAGACATGGTTTGCAGATGTCTGGTAGAATGAAGTTGCGACACCACCATTCGAAAGGAGACAGCAAACCATGTCCGAAAAGATTGTACAGCTAAACGAAGAAGTTATCAAGGGGCAGCTCAAGGAACTTGTGCGCGGAAGCGTAGAGGAAACCCTCAACGAGCTGCTGGAGGCCGAAGCGGAGAAGCTGACCCAGGCGGCCCGGTACGAGCGCAATGAGCAACGCCAGGGCTACCGCAGCGGCCACTACAACCGCAACCTTACCACCACTTCTGGGGATGTCACACTCAAGATGCCCAAGCTCAAGGGGATCTCCTTTGAGACTGCCATCATTGAGCGGTATCGCCGCCGGGAGAGTAGCGTGGAAGAGGCTCTCATTGAGATGTACCTGGCTGGCGTATCCGTCCGGCGTGTAGAGGATATTACCGAGACTCTCTGGGGCAGTAAGGTCTCTCCCTCCACCATCAGTGAGCTGAACAAGAAAGCGTATGTCCACATCGAGGATTGGCGTAACCGTCCTCTGCAAGGCGGGCGGTATCCGTATGTCTATGTGGATGGGATCTATCTGCGCCGCAACTGGGGTGGAGAGTTTGAAAATGTGGCCATCCTGGTGGCAATCGCGGTCAATGAGGACGGATATCGTGAGGTTTTAGGTGCCGCCGAGGGCATGAAAGAGGACAAGGCCAGTTGGATCAACTTCTTCCAGTGGCTGCGTGGCCGTGGCCTGGACGGCGTGAAACTCATCGTTGGAGATAAGTGCCTTGGTATGCTGGAGGCCGTGGGCGAAGTGTTCCCTGAAGCCAAATACCAACGCTGCACCGTCCACTTTTACCGTAATGTGTTCTCTGTCACACCTCGCTCCAAGGTGAAACTGGTAGCCAAAATGCTCAAGGCGATCCACGCCCAGGAGAGCAAAAAAGCCGCTCGTGAAAAGGCCAGGGCCGTAGTGGAGGAGCTGTGTTCCATGAAGCTGAAAGAGGCTGCTAAGAAGGTGGAGGACAGCATCGAGGAGACTCTGACCTATTGTGATTTTCCCAGTGAGCATTGGACCCGTATCCGCACCAACAATGTCATTGAGAGGCTGAACCGGGAGATCCGCCGCCGTACTCGTGTAGTGGGCAGCTTCCCGGACGGCAACTCTGCCCTTATGCTGGTCTGTGCCCGGCTACGCCATGTAGCTGGCTCCCAGTGGGGCAACAAAAAGTACATGAATATGAAGCACCTGGAGGCCGCCATTGAGGATGCCTCCATTGCCGGCTGACTTCATTCATGCCAGAGCTTGCAAACTAAAGTGCGAAAAAATCTTGACACGACCTAGGTAGTGTCAGAGGTTGGACCTGTTGACACTACCACAGTCTGAGAAAGTCCCCTCAATTTGAGGGGACTTTCTTAATTTCACGACCAAAACAAGTCGGGCCTGCCCAGGGTGGTAAATCCGCTGGGGGTAAACTCCGTCACTACTACGTTGTTCTGTCCGCTGGAACAATGGCAGACCAGCAGCTTCCCGTCCTCTCTCCGGCCCACCACGATCCCTACATGGGAGTCGTCCGGGTAGAAGGCCAAATCACCAGGCTGGGCCTCCGTCTGGGAAACAGGCGTACAGTAGGAGTGCTGGGCGGTGGCCCCGCCGCCCCGGCCCAGGATATACTTGCCATCGGTGATGTTGTAGAAGATCCAGTCCATAAAGCCAGAGCAATCCAGCCCGTAGGGCCGGTAGGTGCCGGTGGTGGAGCTTCCGGCCGCCCACACCTTGGTAAGCTGTCCCCAGCGGGAGTCCCAGCCGATCACCAGGGACTTTCCGCCCCAAAAATAACTCACCTTTCCAACCAGGGAAAGAGCTGTCTCCACCGTGTCTTTCCGGGCCTGTTCCAGGTCCGCGGGCAATGCCTGAAGGAGTTCCCGTGCTTCCGCATCGGTGATATTCAGGCTCCCGGCCAGCGCCGCCAGAGCCGCCCGGTCGGACAGCAGCTCATCCAGGGCGCTGTTCTGCTCCTGAGTGAAGGCATAGATGGTCCGCATATCATCGGCAGTCTTGGGAGTAATGATGATATGCAGGATGTACTCTGTCCACCCCTCGCCGCCGTCCTCGCCCGGATGGTCTATGGTCTCCACCTCGGAGGAGAGGTCCGTCATATCCCAAAACACCCCCTTCAATCGGTCCACCCGGTCCTGGTCCAGGGTCACAACGTCCACACCGTCATCCTTCCCGGCGGTATGCACCGCGAACACGGCCAGCACCTCGCCCCAGTCCGGCCCCTGGCCGTGTATGACGATATCATCATAACCGCCCGCCTGTAATCGTTCCAGCTGGGCGTTGTAGTCGATGTTGACCGCAGCAACGGCCTGGGAAACGGATACCGTCTCCGGGTCACTGGGCTCCTCCGCGAAAAAGATGCCGAAGGGCGAGTTGAGGATGGCGGCGATCAGCGCCACCACAAGCAGGACGATGAGCAGGACGCCGCCGCCCACGAGCCCGACCAGGCTCCCAACGACAGCCGCAGCGGCTCGGACCACGGCCACAGTGAGCCGCCGGGCAAAGTCAGCCGCGCCTTTTGCGGCCCGTTTCACCTGTGTAGCTGTCTGCTGGACCATCCGGCGCTGGGCCTGCTGCTTCGCGGCCTGGACCGGCTGCTTGGCGGTCGGCTTGACTGCGGCGCTTCGGACCTTGGGTAACAGCGGCTCTTTGCCGCCCAGCGGAGCAGCCACACGTTTTTTTACGCTGGCCGAGCCTGTTTTGAGCTTCCGGGCTAGCTGGGTATCTCTTTTTCCTGTGTTCTTCTCAGGCCGGGGCCTCCGGCCCTCACCAGCGGATGGTCTGCGTGGAGAAGCAGACACAGGGGCGGGCCCTTGACCTTGGGGTATTTCGCGGGTCAGAGCTTCTTTCTCACGCTCCTTGATTGCCAGGCGGGGCCGCTCCCGGACAGGCACAGCTTCCCGCCCGGCCTGTCCATGCACGCCGGAGTCCTCTGCGTTTCCCACACAGCCATCCGCGCTCCGCCGCTCTTTGGGCGTATTTGCAGTCCGTCCGCTGGGGGGTGTTTCTCCCTCTGTCCCGCTGTTCTCGGGGCTTCCGCTGAAGGTGTCCTTCTCATCCTTCCTGACATTTGGCTTGCCATTGCGGCACCCCCGCCGGTCCTGCTGGAACGAGCGGACAAATTCATCCGCGCCGCGCTGACCCGCCTGCTCCACCTGGTCAACGGCATAGGCGCTGTCCTCGGCCTCCAGCTCCTTGCGCTGCTCCAGTCCCTGAGCAAACTTTTCTCTCATCAGCCGTCCCGCCTGTCTGGGCGGGCCTGGCCTCTGCCGCTTCTCCTTCGGCTGTCCGATCTTTGGCTTTTCCTTGATACCCGGCATGATTTCCTCCTCAAAAAAACTGCCCTCAATTTGAGGCAAGTTTCCAGATATGTGCGAAAAAGCCCCTCAAATCGAGGGGCTTTTTCCATCCAGCTTATTTATCCGTGGGCGTGGTGTTCCAGAGTCGGTACAGCTCCCCGGTCCTGGGAAATTCATTGACAAAGGGCACGATGGACCCTCCGATCCGCAGCAGTCCGTGACCGGCCTCCGCATTGGTGACATAGCCCATTTGGGTTTCCGAGATGTTCAGCAGCTTGGCCAGCTCCGCCCGGTCGGTGGCCGCCTGGTTCAGCAACACCAGAAACTCACTGTTGGCGAACATGAGCCGGGCCGTCTCCGAGCGCAAGCACTCCTCCACATTCTGCGTGGCGGCGGTCAGGGCCGCGCCATACTTGCGAAAGCGTTTCCACGCCTTGTAGAGGAATTGGGCGGAATAGTAGTATTTGAAGAACAGATACACCTCATCCACGAATACCCAGGTGTACTTTCCGGCCAGGCGGTTGACTGCCACCCGGTTCTGGATGGTCTCCATGGTGACGTTGAGGGCGGTAGGCTTCAGCTGATCTCCCATCTCATAGAGGTCGAACGCGATGATCCGGTTGTCTATGTCCACGTTGGTCTCATGGGCAAACATATTGAGGGAGCCTTCTACGAACAACTCCGACGCCAGGGCCAATTCCTGGGCCTCCCGTTCCGGTTGGAGCTTGATCTCATTTCTCCAATCGGAGAGGGTCGGCTGACGGGCCTTACCGCCGCTCTTGATGAGGTCGTGGTACACGCTGGCGGTACAGCGGTCGATGATGGACTTGTGGAAAGCGCCCAGCTGGCCTTCGCCCATCTGCTGCTCACAGATGCTCATAAGCAGCTCGGACTTCATGGCCACCGGATTCTCCCCCATACCGTAGCCCCTGGCGATCTCCAGGGGATTGATGTGGTGGGGGCTGTTCGGAGATATCTCCAAAACCGTCCCGCCCAGGGCGCGGATCAGATCGCCATACTCTCGCTCGGCGTCGATGATGATGATATCGTCATCGGTGGACAGAGCAATAAAGGTTATGAACTCCTTCATGGTGAAGGACTTGCCGGAGCCGGACACGCCCAGGATGAAGCCATGGGGGTTCAAGAGGTTCTTCCGGTTGCAGATCAGGAGATTTTTGCTGACGGCGTTGACGCCGCAGTAGATACCGCCCATGTCCTGGATCTCCTGCACCCGGAAGGGCATGAGCGCGGCGGCGGCCTCCGTGGTCAGGGTGCGGGTCACGTCGATGGAGCGTAGGCCGTAGGGCAGGGCCGTGTTCAGGCCGTCCTCCTGCTGATAGCGGAGGATGGAGAAGTCACACAGGGACTTGGAAAGCAGCGTCTCCGTGTCTGAATCAAGCTGTTCCAGGGTGTCGGCCATGTGAAGCAGGGTCACATTGGTATAGACCATGCGCTGGTCCCGCGTGCTCAGGTCGTCCAGGAACTCCTTGGTCTCCGCCCGCTGCTGCTCCAACTCATAGGGGACCACGGCGGTAAAATTGTTCCGGGCGTTCTGCCGCTGCTGCCATCGGGTAATGTCGCTCTCAATGCCCATGATCTGGGCCTGTACGTCCCGCACCGCCTCATCAGTGGGAACGGGCAGAAGGTCGATGGACAGCACCAGCGTCCGGGGGAAGTCGGCCAGACTGGTGATCATATCGTCCTTGATGTAACTGGAATACTCCCGCATGAACAGCACCCGGCCCACCTTGCCGCCCAGTTCAAAGTGGTCGGAGAGGAACTTCATCCCGTCGGGCACGATATAGTCCTTGAAGCTGTGCCCCAGGCGCATGGAGCTATTCAGGTCAAACTTGTAGAACTGTTCCTCGCCGGGCCGGAAGAAGTCGTGGAGGATGCGCAGGCGCTCGTAGGTATCCAGCATCCTCGCCCCACTGTCCAGACGGCCCAGGTTCTTGCTCAGATCGGCGTCCACCCGATGGAAGAACGCGCGGGCCTCCTCCACATTCTTTCGCGCGGTGGAGACCGTGATGTACTTGTCCTGAATGAGGTTGTTGCTGGCCGCCGCCTTTTCCGTGAGCACCTGGTTGTACTCCCGGCGGTATCGGTCCATATCGTTCCCCTGCTCGGCCATGAGGACGCTGTGCTGGAAGTCGGAGCTGTTGAGCCGGCGGTTGTGAATGGTGATCTTGGTCACGGCGTCGGTGGGCAGGCTGTTGAGCACGCCGCAGTAGGATGTGAACATATCCCGCTGGTCCTCATAGGAGGCCAGGGAGTAGTTGATATCGGCAAAGCGCCAGGTCTGGCTGAACTTGCCGTTGACCTGCCATATCCCGTCCTGATAGACCCGCTGGATGGGGATGGACTGCTGGACGCTGCGGGGGATCTTGAAGGGGACCCGCTCTCCGCGGCTAGCGGTACGCAAAGTCTTTCTCACTTGTCCCACACCTCCTTCTTGCCCGGCATGGTCTGGAGGTAAAGGTTTTCCGCCCGGTACACGCGGGGCCCGGCGCACAGGACCTGAGACTTCAAAAAGGCCCAGGCAAACCGCTCAAAGGTCAGGCCGTTGTAGCGGAAAAAGCCGGTCACAGCGATGGGGGCGGCGGCCAGGATGCACAGCCAGCTGGCGGTCTCCTGGCCTACGATGCCCTTCAGCGCAAAATAGACGCCCACAGCCGCGCCCACGGCCAGGACGGAGCAAAGGAACTGCCGGGTGGACAGGCCGAAAAAGATGGTCTCCCTGTGCTGATGCACTTCCTTCGGAATTTTGATCTCCATAGATTTTCACCTCAAAAAAGCGATTTTTTGACACATTTTTAGAAATATGAGATAATAATTACAGAAAAAGCCGTACTTCAGAACAAATAAAGGAGGTTTCTGTAATGTTTATGAACATGACGATCATCCAGCAGCTGTTCCTCGTCTTTCTGGCCCTGTTCCTGCTCCGTCTCGCACTCTGTATCCTGGCAAAGCTGAAACTCATGCCCCTGCTGGTCTACGCGCTCTGTACCAACCTGGTCTTTCCAGACTGGACCGTTGACCACCCGCTGCTGTACCGGGGGATCTTCGCCGCGCTGGCAGTCATCACCATTCTCCGCTGGGTGGGGCCCAAGCTGGCGGAGCACCTGGAGGAGCGCCGCCTGATGGAACAGATCTCCGCCCAGGCCCACGCGGCCAGGGAGATGGGTTATCAAAACGGCCAGTTCCATTTCGTTGTGGAGGATGGCAATGCCGTTCTCAAATTTGATGAATAACTGCCGGAAGCATGGCCTCTCAAATCGTCCCTCAAATTGAGGGACGATTTTTTTAAAGGCCAAACAGCTCCTTCACGATGCGTTCGGCCCCCTTGACCAGACCGACCAGGACCAGCATATTGAAGATCGTCTCCCCGATGTACTGCCAGGCCATGACCACAGGGCTCAAAGAGGTATCCGGCACCGGGGAACCGCTGGACATGAACGCGGAGAAAATGAGGCAGGCCAGGACGATCACCGCACCCTCCGTACACACGCCGATGTAGGACTTGATGAACTGCTTGCCCGCAAAGCTGGTCCCCTCTCCGGCAAAGGATGCCAGAGGGATGGGGGCCAATGCGGTAAAAATGTAGATACGGAAAAAGCGGCCGTAGACGGTCATAATCAAAATGAAGGACATGATCGTAATAAACAAGTTGCCCAGCATGGCCACGATCCACAGGGGGATGCTGTGCAGAAAACCTACGCTCTCAATGGCATCCACCATCTCCGGGGGGACCGTCACACCAGCGGACGCCATACCGCCCACGCCGCTCATCACCGACTGGACCACCCCGCCGCAGATGGAGAACAGGACGGTCATGATCTCCATGGCGGAGCTGACGGCCACCTTGGCCGCAATGAACCGGATAAAATGGCGCAGGGCATATTCCGGCCTCTGTATCTCCCGAAAACTGGCCGCGGACTGGAAGATGCCCATGGCGAAAAAGAGGACCAGAAGGCCATATCCAATGGCTTTCAAGCCCTCATTGATGCCCACAACGGCGTTCCATATATCGCCGCCCCGGAACTCCTGGGGCGTGGTCGTGACCAGAGACCATATCTCTGTCAGCTTGTCGTTCCAGACATTGAAGGCGGATTGCAGAGCCTGCACCACCCAGTTATCACTCAATCGTATCACCCCTTGAAAAAGCAAGAGCACACCCCGCCATTCTGACGGGATGTGCTCTTGTCACAGCTGTTTTCAGTTATTCTTCCAAGCCGAAGATCTGATAGATGTAGTTTTTCCGTGCGTCCTTGAAGTGGTAGATATGCACCGTGTCTCCCTGTACCTTGTAAATGAGTACATAGTGGTCGAGAAACAGGGCGCGGAACCCATACCTGCCCATCAGCGTCTCGCTCCGCAGGACGCCGGACTCGGGAAAGCGGGACAGTTGCCCGGCCGCGTGCAGCACCTTGTCCGCGAAGGCCCTGGCATACTTCACCCCCACCTGTGCCCGATAGAACTGGAGGATGTCCCGGTACTCGTTCCGGGCCTCATACAGCCATTCAACCTTCACCTAACACATCCTCCGTAAGGGCCTCCATCTCCTGCATGGAGTACGTCTTGGCCCCGGCCGTCAGGTTCTGCTCTCTCCGCAGGGATTCCGCCAGCAGGTCCAGCTCCGCTTCCCGCTTTTCCCACAATTCGATGGGGAGAAACACCATCTCGCCCTCACCGTTGCGTGTCAGGAAAATCGGCTCCTGCCGCTCCTGAGAGAGCTTCACCATCTTGTCATAGTCATTCCGCAGAGTGGTGGCGGATCGGATCATCATAGCCGTCCCTCCTTCGGTAATTATTCTTACTGAATTATACATCAATTATCACCTCTGGTCAATCTCAAAAGTTCCCTCAAATTGAGGCGACTTTTTGTACCGCGCTGTACTTTACACCACGCCGATGGCGGTCAGGATCTCCTTGGAGAAGGCGATCAGCAGCCCGCCAAACACACAGAGGATGCCCTGGGTGCGCTGGGATGCGTCGTGGGACTGGATGGACATTCCCAACTGGACGATGCCCCAGCCCAGAACGATCACGCCAATGGCCTTGATGCAGGAGAAAATGAAGTCGCTGAGGTTGTTGACGATGGAAAGGGGGTCCGTGTCGGCGGCCAGCGCCGGGCAGGTCAGCGCCGCGCACAGGGTCAGGGCCAATACAGCAGAGAAATAGGACCGGCGCACTTTCCGCTGCCGGCAAAGGGTCTCCGGCTTGGTATTCTTCTTGTTCAACATAAAAATCAACCTCTCATTCCAAAATTTCAATATCGTCCAGACTCTCAAAGGATATGGACAGGTCGGGCCGGGCATAGGTCAGGCCGGGATGGTGGACATAGGGGGGAGCCCCGCCGTCCTCCGTCAGTTTGATATAGGGGTGCTTGAGGATGTCATACTTTTTGTCCATCACAGGCTTTTCCCCTCGGATGAACAGGATCGCGTAGTCGTTATCCATGGTCCGTACCTCGTCAGGGGTCATCAGCTCCCGGCCGGTCTGCTGATAGCTGACAGAGCTGGAGCCGTGAGAGCCCCGTGACACGCTGCGGTTGCGGGTATCCAAGGTCTCCTTGCCCAGCAGTTCGGAGATGTACTTGTGGGTGGACTGCTCATTTCCGCCCAAATAGAGGGTCGTGTCCGCATTGCCCAACAGGCCCTCCCATTCATCCTTGAACAGGGCCTTGAGTGCGGAAATGTTCTGGAGCACTATGGTGGACATGATGTTGCGGGAGCGCATGGTGGCCTGGATCTTCCCAAAATCATCTGGTAATGCCACATTACAAAACTCGTCCATTATTAAACGGACTGGTACGGGCAGTTCACCGCGGTGAATTTTATCAGCTTGGTAGTAGAGGGTCTGAAAGGCGCAGGTGTAGAGCATACCCACCAGATAGTTGAAGGTGCCGTCGTTGTCCGGGATGATGGCGAACACAGCCTGTTTGCGCTCCCCCATGAGGCCCAGCTCCATATCGTCCCGTGAAGTGATGCGGGTGATCTGAGGCAGGATGAAGGCGGAGAGGCGGACAGCGGCGGAGACCAGGATGGACTTGGCCGTTTTACCGGCGGCCTGCTTGAATATCTTGTATTCCCGCACAGCCACATGGTCCGGCTCCTCTTCCTCCAGGGCCTCAAAGAGCATATCCAGAGGGGATTGAAAATCATCGTCGTCCTCCCTGGCTCCGCCGTTCTCGATCATATACATGACCATCTCCAGATTTTGCTCCTCCGGGGGCGCCTCATGGAGCAGGTACAGGATCAGGGCCGTATCCAGAGCGATTTCCGATTTCTCCCAAAACGGATCGTTGTTGGAGGCGTTTTTAGGGGTGGTGTTTTTGATGAGATTGTTCACCAGCTTCATGGCGTCCTTATCGTCCTTCAGATAGGGAAACGGGTTGAAGGCGTCGGAATGGTCCGTGTCGATCAGGTCGAATACCTTGATAACATAGCCCTTTTCGATGAGCAGCGGGGCCACGGCCCGCATCGTCTCCCCCTTCGGGTCAGTGACCAGAAAACTGCAATTTGCCTGCATGAGGTTTGGCTTGCAGAAGAAGCGGGTCTTGCCTGCGCCGGAGCCGCCAATGACGATTTGCAGGAGATTGCGGCGGTGGACCTTTCCGTTGAGGCCCATGCGGACATTCTGCGTGAGGATGGTGTTCTGGAAGGGGTTCTTGTCCCGATACTTGGCATTGAGCTGCTTGGGACTGCCCCACTTGGCGGAACCATGTTCCTCGCCGGGTCTCCTGTTCTCTCGGGTGGAGCAGTAGAGCACTACGGCGAAGCCGTACACCAGCAGGGCCCCCAGTATGAATTTTGGAGTGTGGGGCGTCCAGCGGATGGAGAAGGGATGCTCCAGCAGCTCATCGAAACGGCCCATCAGGTCGAATACCGTCATACCGTCCTCATAGCCGGAGGCCAACAGAGCCGCCAGCCAGAGCACAGGCAGAGTAAGGGATCCCCACAGGAGCGGACTGACCGTATTGTTTTTGTGCATAGCGCCGCCCCCTTACCGCTCCGGTGCAGAGGGCCGCTTTCGTGCAGCCGGGGGCCGCTCCTGGTCCCGCACGCCAAAGGCGCGAAAGACAGCCGCCCGGTTTTCCGCGCACTCTTCCGCTGTGGCTCCGCCCTGGGTGATCTTTGCCGAAGCCAGGTTCCGAATGTCCCCGGCCTGGATACGTCCATAGGTACAGCCGTCCAGAGCTGCATGGGAGAAGTCGATCTCTTCCATAATGCAGTCTACGGTCAGGCAGGACTTCAAGTGCGCCGCCAAAAAACTGTCCTTCCGAAGGGTGCAGTCCTTGAAATGGGTATTGGCAAACGTCGTCCCCAAAAAAGTCGTGTCCTGGATATCACAGGAGTGAAACTCACAGCCGTATAGGCAGCTGTGCAGGAACATCGCGCCGTGGACCCGGCTGGCAACAAAGGAGCAATTTTGAAAGGTACTGCAAGAGCAGTCCTCCCCGTCCGGTATACAGTAAAGGTCCACCCCGTCAAAAAATGAGTGTCGAAAAAAGCCGTAGGGGAAGCCGCTCTGTGCCGCCCGGTCGAAGGTCTCCTGGTCAATGACCTTGGCCCGGTCTGACCGTTCCGGCAGGCAGCATTTATAGGTGCTCTTTAAGCTGTGCGGCATCTGGTAGGGACGGCCCAGCAGCGACTTCTGCCGCTGAAACGCCTGGAGCATTTGTCGGACCGCCGCCACTCTTCCCGCATAGGCTCCGCTGTCCGCCTTGGCCGCCCAGTCCAGCAGGGGCTCCAGGGGCATATCGTTTCGGCCCTGGATATAGTCGTTCACGTTTCGCACACGGCGGGCCCGGTTGTTCCCGTTGTATTGGATGTGGTCAATGTCCTCCAGGAGGTCAGCAATCTTCTTGCTGATCTCATGGCCGCTGGAGACAGCCTGATAGTCTGGCATAGTTCCTCCTTCAAAACGGAAGAGTCGAAACGTCCCTCAAATTGAGGGACGTTTCGGCTCTCTGAAAATGGATGCTCAATAGCCTGTGCGGGGCAGGGGCTCCGTCTTGCCGTACACAGTCGTTACCCAGCGGGTCACGGCCTGTACCCACTGGCCGTTATAGACGCCGCCCACATCGGCCACATTGACAAAGGAACCTCCGGCGGCCAAGCCATTGACGGCGGTGCAGTAGATCACGGGGGCCTCCACCTGGGCGAAACCGGCCGGCGCCTGCCCAAACACGAACATGATCTCGGTCACACGCTCATTGGCGGCAAGGCCCAGGGCCGCGGGGGATGCGGCCAGAGTATAGGTCTGGCTGGTGCTCAGGTTATCCGCCAGTGTGCGGTAGCTACCGGTGTTGTTTACCTTGTAGACGACCTTATACACGCCGGGAAAATTGTAGCTTCCGGTGATAACATGGTCCAGAGTTACAGCGGCGGGCAGGGTGTCCCTCCAATAGAAACTGTCCAGCCGGACATTGGAGGTATTGGCAATGCCGGAGAAGGTGTAGCGCACTGGCTGGCCTGCCATGATTTCCTTGGGTCCGGTTTTGGTAATGGATACTCCGGTGGTCAGGCTCTTGTTGATCACTTCAAAGCGGACGATCTGGCCCTCATGCTCCAGATAGGCGGTGAGTTCCGTCTCATTGACGCCATAGTGGTCTGGGGCCTTGACCTCCCGGATAGTATAGCGGGAGAGAGGCAAGGGTTTGGACACGGCCAGCCCTCGGCTGTCGGAGCGGATAGTGTCCACCAAATTGCCCGCCTTATCATAGATCTCAAACACGCCCCCCTCCAGCAGCGTCCCGGCAGGCAGACCGGTGGTG
The DNA here is from genome assembly GCA_900169975.1 of Pseudoflavonifractor sp. Marseille-P3106. Taxonomy (GTDB): domain Bacteria; phylum Bacillota; class Clostridia; order Oscillospirales; family Oscillospiraceae; genus Vermiculatibacterium. The sequence goes on along the minus strand of LT827125.1, from coordinate 26,119 downwards.
GGGTTGTAGTCGGCGGACTTCTTGACGATTTGGATTTGTCCAGTAATGGGGATGTTCTCCCAGGTGATCTCGGTAGTCCGGCCACTCTTGACGTAGACCGTTTTTAGCTCTGTGTCCGGCACATACCCCTCGTTTTCCAACTCCCGCAGGTAGTAGCGGCCGCTCTCCGTGAGGTCGTCGATATAGACATATCCTCTGTTGTCGCTGGTGTACTGGCCAATGGGGGTTTTACCGCTGTCATAGAGCAGGAAGGTCACGCCAGGGATGCCGCGGCCGTCCGGGTCCACCTTATGGATGAGGATGCCGGAGAATGCCTTGTTGGCCACGGTCTTGCGGGTGGTCTCGCCGTCCTTGACGGTAAAATAGATGGGCGTATCGTCCAGCTTGAATCCATCCGCGGCCTTAGTTTCCACGGCGTAGTAATCGCCACTCTCAAGAGGGAGGTACACCGTTCCATTCCGTCCAGTGGTCACGGTGTCCACCAGGGCGTCATCCGATACCCGCCGGATCTCAAAGGTGGTGTTGGGGATGCGCTCTGTCCTGTCTGCGTCATTGACTTTGATGAGCTCCACACCGCCAGTCGGCGCGTTATAGAAGTAGAGCTGCTGGGTATCGTCCGGGTTGACCACCACGGTCTGGCTCTGGGTATCTGGGTCGATGGTGTATCCGGGGATGCTCTTTACTTCGGTCACGACTACTGTGCCGGTGATGCCGGAGAGGACGATCTGGCCCTCCGTATTGGTCCAGTACAGTCCATTGGAGGACAGCTTGCCGCCCTCATCCGGCAGGTAGGAGCCGTCCGCATAGGTGATCTTGAACTGCACTCCCTCCAGCGGGGTCTTGTCCTTGCTGGACAGCTTGTGGATGATGAGGTTTCCCAGGGGTTTGTTGCGAACCTCAACAGTGACGGTCTGGCCCTCCTTGACCTGGACGGTCTGGGGGGTGTCGTCCAGCAGATAGCCTAGCTTGGCACGGGTTTCCTTAATGACCAGTGTGGTCCCAGGCTCCACCCCTTCTACCAGGAAGGTCCCGGCGGAGTCCGTCACAAACTTGCCGTTGGCATCGCCCACTACGGAGCCGTCCGATTTTGTCACCAGGAACTCCACATCACTCAAGGGGCTGTTATCGGCGCTGGATACTTTCTTGACCAAAACGGCCCCCTTGGGCGCGTTGGAGAAATAGAGGGTCACGATATCCTGGTCTTTCCCGGAAATGTAGAAGGACTGGGGGGCAGCGTCAATGACGTGGCCGCTGTCGCTCTCCAGCTCCTCGCAGATGTAGTAGCCCTTTCTGAGCCCCGTGACGGTAAAGGAGCCGTTGGCCGAAGTCGTATAAGTGCCTACCACGGTACCGCCGCTGCCGCTGACCTCGCCGCCCAGGTATTTCAGCTGGAAGCGGCAGCCGGAAATTCCAGCCCCGGTCACGCTGTCCTGCTTGTAGACCACCAGGGCCGACAGGGGGATGTTGGAGATGGTGACGGTCTTATTTTCGCCGCCCTTGACATAGACCTCCGTAATCGGGTCCTCCGGGAGCTGGTAGCCGGGGGCCGCCTTAGTCTCTTTGATGGTCAGCCAGCCGTCCTCGATGCCCTCCAGGACGATCTGGCCCGCCTCATCCGTCTGGAAGGTGCCCAGGTCCCGCTGTTCCCCGGTCTCCGTCTTGTTGCTGGACCAGGTGATATGGAACTCGGCGTACTGGATGGGGTCATGGGTGACGGAGTTTTCCTTTTGAATGGTAACGGTGGGCCGCTTGTGGTTTTCAAAATACACGTCTCGGTCCCGGTTCGGGTAGAGCGTGACCAGCTGAGGGTCGGCGTCCGGGAGATAGGGGGACGGCACCGATTTTTCCGAGACCTCGTAGACGCCGGGCAGCAGGTTCTCCACTGTGGCAGAGCCGTCCGGTCCGGTGGTCACTTCGGCCACGCTATGGCCGTCCGCCCCCTTGACCAGGAACACCGTGCCAGGGACCGGTGCGCCGGTGTCGGCGTCACTCTTGTGAATGGTCAGGTTGGGGCGCTTGTCATTTTGCAGGCAGATGGTGGCGTCCTTGCCAGGGAACAGCTCCACATGGTACTCCGTGGGGTCCAGGATATGGTCCGATACGGTGGACACCTCCTGCAAGGAGTACACCCCAGGCTCCAGGCCCTCCCAGCAGATAGCGCCGTCCGGCCCGGTGGTGCGGTCCAGATACCGGGAGCCGTCCTCGATCCTGGCCAGCCGATAGGTGACGCCGCCCAGGGGCGTGCCGTCCGAACTCTCCTTATACAGATGGAGACTGGGCAGCTTGGAATTGGTGAACACGAACTGCGCCTGCTCATTCCCGTCCAGGTGGATGATGCGCTGGGCGTCGTCCACCACATAGCCGGGGCACTCCAGTTCCGTCACCACATAAGCACCCACGGGGAGCTTGGACAGGTCGATGATCCCGTCCTCGGACGTGGTGTACTCCTCCGGCCCCCAGGAGCCGTCCACCGCCTCGATCAGGAAGCGGGCATTGGCGATGGGCTGGGAGAGGTCGGCGCTGTCCACCTTTATCAGATGGATGCCCGGTAAGCGGTCATTGAAGAAAACCAGCTCTTTGATACCGTCCCCTGCCTTCAGCTCCACTTCCTGGGGTGTGGTGTCCAGCACATGGCCGTCCTCGCCGGTGTCCCGTTCCTCCACGCGGTAAGTACCGGGTTCACAGTCTGTCAGTAGGATCTCACCGAACTGATCCGTTCGGAAGATGCCCAGGCTCTCGGCGTCCCGGAATATCTCAAAGGAGACGCCGGGCATGAGCTCCATGCTGCCGCGCTCATATTTGATGATCCGCAGGCCGGGCAGTTCCTTGTTGATAAAGGTGGCGGTGGATTCCTCACCGGACACTACGGCCACGGTCTGCACCGTGTCTGTATCCGCCACCCAGCCGTCAATACCCGCCAGCTCCCGGACTTCCCAGCCGCCGGGGGCCAGCTCGTCAAAGACGATGATACCATTGCGGGTCTGGCCGGTGCGGGTCTCGCCGGTCTCGATGTGCTTGATTTGGATGGTGACGCCGGAGAGGGCGTCGCCGGTGTCGCTCCGCTTCTCCACCCGCAGGGAGCCGTAGGGTGCGTTCCAGAAGGTCAGGGTGGCGGTCTTGTTATACTCCACATCGGCGTGCTGGGTGGTCTCCTCCGGCAGCAGGTGATACCGGGGTGGGATCTCCTCCGTCACGGTATAGTGGCCCTCCAGGGTCAGGGGGATGGTCACGGTCCCGTCCGGGCCGGTGGAGTAGGAGCCGACTTTCTTTCCCTCCGGGTCATGCACGGAGAATACCGCCCCCTCCAGGGGGAGCTCGGTCCCTTCCTCCAGCTTCACGATTTTCAGGGCGGTTTCATCCGGGTTTGTGGTCCCGCCGGACGAATAGCTGCTGACGGCGGCTACATCCAGCTGTATCTTGTTGTCCAGGTCACAGATATAATTTTGCAGGTTGCCGTACTGCTCCTTTTCCTGGCACACGGCGTACATGGCGGCGTACTGGGCCACCGGGGCGGAAAGGGAGAGCTGGACATTGCCGGACTGGCCCTCCACGCTGTCGGCGGGATAGAGGACTTTGAAGGTCCCGGCATAGCCGTCTGAGGTAGGTTTTGTGGTGACGGCGGTGATCTCTCTGTTATTGGCATCCACGATCTTCGTGCCCTCCGGCACACTGTCCGGGTCAGAGAACGCCACGGACACATCGTAGTTATATACCCAGGTCTCGCTCCAGACGGTGAACACCTGCTGCTTGTATTCCTGGCCGCCGATGGTCACGGGGTAGGCCGTGGACTTGTCCGCCGTGACGGTCATCCGAGGAGTGAGCATATAGTTGTAGGTCGTGCCCCGCTTGTAGATGTCCTTGGCGGCGGCCAGGATGCGGTTGCCTCTGTCCAGCTCATCGCCGCTCAGGCCGGGTGCCACCTTCAGGTTAGCGATATTCCAGTTGGGCAGAAGATAGCACCAAAGGGCCATTTTCGTGGCATAATATGCCTGATATTTGTTCTCCAACCCCAGCTCACCCAGGCTGCGGTGAGGGTAGCCGTTGGAGATGATGCCCACCACTTTGGGGTCGCTGGCCTTTTCCTCGGCCAGGTACTTGATGCTCTCGCCGGGGCCAACGGTCTGGGGCACGCCGTACTGGTTCGGGTTTACGCAGTACGCAGGAGATTCCTTGGTGCTCCCATCATTGGATTCATACAAAAAGTAGGTGTATTTCTGCTTTTTGACCGCGCCGTTGATGGCGAGGTAGCCCAGCTCATACTCGCCGTTGTAGATGTTCACTTCGCCCAGGGCTTCCTCCTCAGAGCTGGCCGCAAAGGCCGCCGCGGGCAGGATTCCAAGGATCAGGATGCAGGCCAAAAACATAGATAGTAGTCTTTTCATGTTGCCTCCTTCTGTAAAAGTAGATAGGTCAAATCAAATAGATAAAAAGAAAAGCGTCAAAAGTCCCCTCAAATTGAGGGAAGATTCGACGCCTCAGACCTCCACAGCCTGGACCATCCAGCGGTATGCTCTCTGGTTTCGGACACAGGTGTAGAGTGTGATCCGGTTGTCGCTGGTGGAGGCGGTGCCGCTGGTGTCGGTCTCCAGCACCTTTTCCACTGATATCACCTCATAAGTGCGCGTTCCCAGTTTGGTGGTCCAGGTGATGGTATCTCCGTACTCCAGGGTATGCAGGTCTCCGAAGTCATCCCGGACGCCCCGGTTGTGCCCGGCGATACAGCAGTTGCCGTCCCAAATGCTGGTGCTCGGGAAATGGCCCGCGCCTTTTGCAAGGGTGCTGCTGCCGGTCCCCTGGTACACCTTGACGGACAGGCCGATGGCCGGGATCTTTAAGGTCCCCAGGTGTCCCCCGGAGTAGTAGAGGTCGCTGGTGACGGCGGTAAACGCCGGACCGCTCCAGCTGCCGCCGCTGTCCACGGTCGGATAGGTGACGCTCCCTGTCTGAGATACCAGGCCGCCGCCCTCCAAAGCTCCGGGGACCAGGTTGGGGGTCAGGGCTGTGCCGGAACCGGGGAGATAGCTGGTAGGTGTACCAAATCCAGGCGGGATCAGGGCGGTATTTTTACTCCGGTCCACATTGGGATCTTCCCATTCGTAGATGGTGTCATCGCTGGTGGGTCTGCCGAACAGGTGATCGTCCGGGGCCTCCATGGTATATTCCAATGCGCTGACCGGAGTAACGCAGACAGCGGCCAGCATGAGGGCAGCCACACAAAGCATTTTCAGCTTCATTTGTTAAACTCCTCCCATTCTTTTTTGGATTTGTATTTTTGGAACAGGAAACGGCCCAGGAACACCAGACCAACGGCGCCCGCCCCGGCGGGCAGGATCAGGAGCCAGCGCCAGTCAAAGCCGCCAGCCTGGTCCGCCTGTGAAAGGGCTGCCTCATCCGCCGTTTCCTCTGCCGGACCAAAGACCGCGGTATAAAGCACCGTCTCATTGGTGGTTCTGGTCACTTCCCCGGTATAGTCCGCCGTGACGGTGTAGCCGGTGGCATATTGGCTGGAGGCGGTACCGGTGTAGGTGGCCGCCGCGTGATAAAACTCTCCGGCCTCCTGCCACTGAACATCCGCGAGGGTGAGGGTGCGTCCACTGTCCTCAATGGTCTTGGGCACCAGGGACACATCCGCCTCGGCCAGGTTGGGGTAGGTGCGGGTGGCGGAGACATTCCGGGTAGACGTGGCATAGCCGGACGCCTCCACCTGGATGCTGGCGGTATCCAGTGTGAGAACGCCGGTATAGCCGTCCTCCGTGGCGGCCTCGCAGGTAACAGCCAGCAGGGGCATGATCTTCTCCATGTCCTTGCTCTTGCTGTCCAGCGTCACGGTCTCGGTATGATACTTGCTGTCCGTCTCTGTCTGTTCCTCTCTGACCAAATCCAGCAGCGTATAAACGCGGCCGGACCGTTCAAAATCCTGGGTCGGAATGAGGGCCGGGTCATCTGCGGGAGACAGCGCGTAGGTCTTGCTGATGCGCGGTTCTTCCAGGTCCTCCGTCCTATACTCCTGTACCTCCACGGGATAAAGGGCGGCGGGCGCTGCCTCGGCGGCCCAGGCCGGACAGGTCATGGCGCAGGCAGTCAGCACCGCCAGGAATAGGGGGGCGGCACGTTTCTTCATACGGGTCAACTCCTTCCAGAAAAATGGCCCGAAAACTTTCCTCAAATTGAGGGGAGTTTTCGGGCAAAAGAAAAAGTCCCCTCAATTTGAGGGGACTTACCGATCATCGTTCCGGGGCGTTGTTGCCACGCTCCGGGAGTTTGATGCGGAACATCCGGCAGTAATCCTTCTGGGCCTCTAGTTCACACTCACAGATGAGCTTGACAAAGGCAGCGTCACTGGGGCTATGGGCCCGCTGGGCCTGCTGGAGCGCCGTGATATAGTCGTGGCGCAGGATAGGCGGGATGGAGACCACGCAGTAGCCCTTGTTCACCAGGATAAGATTCATCAACAGCCGGGCAGTGCGGCCGTTCCCATCCTGGAAGGGGTGGATATCCACCAGCCGCCGGTGGGCGTAGGCAGCCAGGACCACCGGATGGAGCGTGTCCTTCTTCTGGTTCAGTTCCTCCACCAGCGCGACCATCTGGCCGGGCACCTCTTCCGCTGTGGGCGGGACATACTCCGTGCCGGTGATGAACACCTGGCCCTCCCGGTAGCGTCCGGCGTGTTCCGGGTCAACGCCGCCGTAAAACAGGGCGTGCAGGCGGAGGATATCTTCCTCCCGGAATCGCAGGGGGCCGCCCCTGGCTGTCTCCAGCATATAGTCGTAGGCTCTGGCGTGGCCGGTGGCCTCATAGCAGTCCCGGATGGGCTTGCCGCCCACGGTGATGCCATCCTCCAGCAGCACTTTGGTCTCAGATAAGGTGAGGGAATTGCCCTCCAGAGCGTTGGAGGTATAGGTCATACCGATACGGAAATAGGCGTCCAGCTCCTTCACCTCGTCCGGGGTGAGGGGGCGGCGCTCCCGAATGGCTTGGGCGTATGTGTCGATACGGTCTAACAGGGTATTGCCGCTCATGCAGCCACCTGCCTTTCAGAAAAATTTCTTGAAAATATTATATCATGGAGCGTGAAAACAGGCAACGGGAAACCAGGGGGACGAAATGCCCCTCAACTTGAGGGACGTTTTACTCCGACGCCCGAATGGGCGGCGGTCAGGGCGGTGTTCCATTCTCCCGGTCTTGCGGAGAGCTCCCGGCGCTCCGCCCGTCTCCCCAGTCTGGCAAAAGCCGCCGTCAGGCGGCTTTTGGGGTGTCCCTCCCCTTGGAAACCAACCAATCTGTCAGACGGCCCCGGTCAAGGCCCGCCCAGTCCGCAGACTGGGCGGCTCGCGGGCGATTGTGCAAACAATCGTCCGGCCTTGACAGGGGATGGCGGACGGATTAGCCTCTGTCAAGGGGAGACGCCCCCAGCGGCAGTTATCTTACAGGGCGGCGCTCGGCGGTGCGGCTCTTGCGCTTTTCCGCCTCGATATTCAAATCTATGGAGCGCCCAATCTGTCTGCTCATATCCTGTACTTTGTCCAGCACACTCTTGCACTCATCCGAGGACATCCCCTCAAACCGCTCTGCCAGCCGCTCCAGATTGGGCTGCTTCGGCTCGATGCCGTACCGGCGGCAGAGGATGTAGGAGACGCTTTGTGCGTCCAGCTCATACCGGGCCCAGCTGTAATCCGGGTTGTAGCCCTTGTCGTGAAAGCGGGTCAGGGCCACTTCCGCGGCGATGGCGGCAAACGCCTCCGGGTCGGAGTAGTCGGGGTTGATGGCAAGCTCCCGTTTCTCCTCGTCGAAAAAAGCGGGGGTGTCCAGGTCATGGTCCACGACCGGCTCTGCCTTGGAGTAGTTTAGCAGGGTCTTGAGGGCGCTGGACATCTCTGTGCTGTCCTCACGCAGGGTCCGCTGCTTCAGGTCTTTGCCCTGGGTCTGGCTCACATCGTAGGCGTCAGCCAGAGCGTATGACTTGGTACGGGCGTCGCGGGCAAAGATCTTCACCCCGACCTCACCTTCCATGACGCTCCGGCCCAATGTCTGCCAGCGGTCACGGGTGCCGAACACGGTGGCCCCATCCATCCCCGCCAGGACGATGGCCACATTTCCGGCGCTGTATGCCGGGTTATCCCCCTGCAAGATCAGGTAGTGAAGGTACTGGGCCGGGTCGTTTACGATCAGCTCAATGCCGCAGTCCTGCATCTCTGTGGTGTTCTGTCGGTCTGCCTGCTGCTGGTTTTTCCACTGGGAGTCGCTTTCCACTTTGGTTGCAATGATCTCTTCCAGGTTTGCCATAAAAATCGTCCTCCTAATGATAAATTATCGGGCCTGGGTCTTGACGGGCCGGGTACGCTGCGGCGCGGGGCGGCTCCGTTTCTGTTCTGCTTTATCCCGGCAGATATCCAATTTTTCTTTCACGCTGGGGCGGCTTTCAGGGGCCTCAGTAGTCTCCGTACTCCTCGTCTGCCTGGCTGTCGAGCCACTCCCGCGCTGTGGTGAGGAGCGTTCTGACCGAGCGCGGGGGGCGGCTTTTTTTGGCGCCTCCGCCTCCTGTTCTACTCCAGGAGCTGGATAGCCGCGCTGTTCCAGATAGCGGTTGACCAGGGGAACATAGTCCTCATTGGTCACAAGGTCTACGATACCGTTGTTGGAACGGGTGTCCTTAATAACAGCAAACAGGATCTTTTTCTGGGCATAGGCCCGAAAATCATCCAGGTCACTCTCTTTGATATAAAAGTTTTTCAGCCCCCGGCCCGCCTGGAGCAGCTTCTTCATGTTGGTCTTGCCGTAGAGCCTTTTGTTGTCCTGTGCCAGCGCCAGCAGGAACGCCATCATATTCTTTCCACCTGCCGCCAGCAGTTTGATCGTGGCCTCTGTGATTTGGATACTCTCTTTTACCATCAGGTCAGCCACTTCGCCGCTGTTGTCCATCTTCTTCACCTCCCGGTTTTCAGATATTGGATGATTTCCAAAATAGAACAATACTGGACCTTTTGCAGATACCTCCTGACCAGCAGCTTCCAGTGCCGCTCACGCTGGAGGACAGGCAGTTGGGAATATTGCTCCACATCACGGGCTGTTTCCAAATAGTCCAGCAATGTCATGGTCCCCCATGGCCGCCCATCCGCAAACTTTTCCACGTGGAGAAACAAGGCAATCACCGGCCACTCCTCCCGGTCCTGATAGGCCAGCCAGCATAGGTTCTCATAGCTGCCCGGCTCATAGACGCGGGGCGGGTCAAAGAGCCAGCACTTTTCCCGCCTGGCAAGGAATAGATAATCGGCCTGTCCGCCCCTTTGGAGCTTTATCAGGTCCAGCTCCAGGTCACTTGCTTCAACGGGCTGATAGGCCGGGAGCAGGGACAGGATGGCGCTCAGGTCTGCCCGGATCAGCTTTTTCACAAAAATACCCCCTTTCCTGGTCTGGACTTGGTTTGTCCACCGCTGCCCGGACCGTTTGGATATCGCCTTCGATGCGGACGCACAGTTTCCTTTCCCGCCGCAGCGTCCGCAGGTGCGCGGTGATCTGACCGATCTCCTCCTGGACTTCCTCGTTCCCATCGTCCCTCCGTCTCTGCCGGTACAGCTCCCCGCGCCGTTCTGTGAGGGCGTCCATCTCCGCCTGTATCGCGTCATACTGCATGGATAGCTGGGCCGCCGTCTCAATGCGGTTTTTACGGAGATACCGGAATTGCTCCTGATATCGGTCCAGCTTCCGCAGCTCCTCCCGCATGGAAAACGCCGTCCGGTTTCCCGGACGGCGCTTGTGCCTGCTTCCCAGCAGATAGAGATATTTGAAATAGAGGGCTTGAAAGCCGGTGAGCTTTCGGGGGCGGCTTGGCATCCTGCCCCGCACCCGATACCGGCGGCCCAGCTCCAACAGGTGGAAACGCACCACCGGGGGGCTTTCCGGCTGTGCCGGGGCCTCACCGGAGCGGACGGCGGCAAGCCGGGCCTGTATGTCCGCCTCCGTGTACCCCTCGCCCAGGCTGTCCAGACGGAGATAGCCTTTTCCGCCTGGGGGCAGAACGGCGGTATGCTTGACCTTGGGGCCGCTTTTTACCTGATACCCCATCCGTTTCAGCCGGTCGAGGAAGGACTGATAGGTATAGGCTTGCCGGATGGCCTCGTCTATGTCCTGATGGACCAGGCCCCGCACGGTGGGTCTGCCGCGCCGGTCCGCCTCCCACTCGGCCCGGCTCACCGGGGCCCCTTTCAGCGGGGCGGCGGGCTCGATGATGGACAGGCCGTGCGCCCGGCAGATGGCATCCGAGGTCCCCCGGATACCTGTGCCGTCCCCGCCGTAGTAGTCCTTCAGCTGGTCCCGATACATGGCCCCATCCACAAAGGAGACAGAATTGAACACGATATGCGAATGGAGATGAGCCTTGTTCAGATGAGTGGAAACGATGGCCTCATAGCGGTCTCCTAAAAGGCGCTGGGCAAATTCCACACCCACGGCATGGGCCTGGTCCGGCGTCACCTCACCGGGAGCGAAGGACTGGATGATATGGTAGCCCTTCCGTTTCCGCCCCTCATTGCCCCAGCGCCGCTTGGTGTCCATCATGTCGGTATAGACCCTCTCCCGGTCGCAGTTGATGGCGGTCTCGAAACAGGTCTGTTCCGTTTTCTCCCGGTCCAGGGCATAGTCGATGGCGGCCTCCAGGGAGGTCTTTTCCGGGTCCTGAGTATAGCCCACGCATTTGTCCAGGCGGTTGTGAATGACTAAAATCTTGGTGTAGGCCATTACAGCGTGTCCCGGACCATCCGGACCGCCTGACGGACCAGCCGCGCCGCCTCCCGTATCTCATCCTGGGTGGCCGCGCCTCTGGCGTTGGCCTGATAAGCCAGTTGATTCACATTATTGCCGATGGCGTTCAGTTCCCGGAGCAGGGCGGCGTAGGTATCGGGAGGCCGGGGCCGGAGATTGACGCCCATAATAAGTTGGCGGAGCATGGGCTCGATCTTGAGCCCGGCGGTCCGGGCGGTCTCCGTCAGCCGGGCGTAGTGGGCGGCATCCAGCCGCAGGGTGATGGTCTTATAGGGCTTCATCGAACTGGGCCTCCTTTCCGGTGCTGCGGCCTCTTTGCCGGCTCCGGCGGGGGACTTTTCAAGGGGACCTCCTTGCAGTAGGCCCTCTCTCCACAGGCGTCCTTCAGCAGATGGGCCATGCACTCGTCAAAGGAATATCCGTGCTTTTCTCCGTCCACCAGATAGAAGTGCATCGCAGTCTCCCGGTAAAGAAGTTGGGCGCCGCTCTGGTGCGTGAGGATCACAACGCCATAAACCACCAAATCGGTCGAGCCGTTGTATGGAACGATCTCCACCGCAGCGTCATAGAAGGGGGTGTCGTGGGCGGCAAACGCGGCTTTGATTTTTTCTGTATTCTCGGCCTGGTGGTCCCGGAAATGTTGGATCAGGCCAACTTGTTTCCGCAGGCCGCTCAGGTAATTCCGCTGGTCTTGGCCGATAAACAGTTTTCGGCCGCTCCCGAACACGATGGAATAATCGTTATGGCCCCGGAATTTCCCCCGGCAGGGGCTTCTCTCCACATGATAGGACGTTTCACCAAACAGGCGTTGCAGGGTCCGCTCCAGGAGCAGGGTCTCGCTCCATTTCTCATCAATCATCTGTTCACCTCCAGTTCAGGTATCAAAATAGCGCATATCAAATGGATATGCGTTAGTGTTGTGCGGGGGATGGGGGCCTGTGTACCGAAAAAAGTCCCCTCAAATTGAGGGGACTTTCGGCGGCGTGGGGGTATCAGGGGCGGGGCCCCTGACCAGCGGCATTTTGCTGTCAAAATGCCATGCTGGCGCGGACAGCGGCGCAAGCGCCGCTGTCACCGTACCGGGGCCGTTTTCCGGCGGGGCGGTTTCTTGGGCCCTTTCCGGGCGGTCTCAGGCTTTTGCACACTCTCCCGGTTTCTGTGCTGATTCAGGGGTGTGGTATGTAACTTCTGTGCCATAGTCGGTTCCTCCTCTTGTGGTAGGTCTTGATGGCCGGAGGACAGCGGTTCCTCCAGCAGGGCCGGGTCGTCCTCCAGAAAGGAAAGCATTTCCTCCACCCGTTCTTCCAGGGAAGCCTCCACGGTATAGCCGGGGAGCAGGATGCCGTTGACGGAGAAGCGTCTTTCCTCTCCCTTGGGGATAGGCGGGGACACCTCTGTGAACAGGTGGGAGTAGGCTTTGATCCTGCCTTGCAGGTAACGCTCCATCTCCTCTTTTGTGGCAAACCGCTTATCGCTCTGACCTGCGATCTTCCAGCCGTCGCCGGTGTAGTCGGGGGTCGGATGTTGGAGCGTGTTATAATGAATATCCCAGGACAAAGCACAGTTGATAAGAGTTCCATCCGGCGTTTTATTCTCGGACACGCGATATGACATTTTATAGACCATGTTGCTCAATACGTTCCAGCCAAATTGATTGACCTTCCACTGGTTGGACGTGTGCTCTACCGGCAAGGCCCGCAGATACTCCCTGGCCTTGCGGATGGCTATGGTTTCCGCCGCCTGCTTCCGCCATTCGGCCTCTATGCTGGAAAACTTGGCAAAAATGGCTTCCTCCTGCTGCACGCTATCCTTCTCCAGACCGGCTAATTCCTCCCGCGGCAGTCGGATCAATTCCGCAACACGGTCCGCCTTTTTATCAGGATAGTAATGGGCGGACACTTCGATCTCCCATCCAGGGGTGATATGCGTATATGCCATGTCCGCCCCCTATCGCGCCATAGCCAGCCGCTTTTTATGAAGCGGCTTTTTCCTAGCGGCTGGGCAGGCGGCTTTGGCCGGAGGCGGCTTGGGGGCTGCTGGCTGTGCCTGGACTTGGACCGGGAGGGGTGGCCCCGCCGGGGTTTTTTCCTTCGCCGGAGAAGTTGGCTCATCGGAAACGGGCTGCACCTCCGATGAGCCGGCCATATCGCCGTCCTCCAGGCAGTCCAGCAGGTCCTCTAGCGTCACCCGCTCTCTTTTCGGAACCGGACGTGCGAGGGAATAGCCCTGCAAAAGCTGGCCGTTGACGCAGAACAGTTCTTTTGCCTCCGCCGGGATGGGAGGGGACAGGGATTCAAAGCACGGCGCGTACTGGTCGAACTTGCTCTGGATGTATCTCTGAGCTCCTTCCATGGTCTTGTACTTCTTGCTGCCCTCGTACTCAATGCGCTCTCTGGGGGACCGGGTATAACTCCAGTACCCCTGAGACAGGCCGGGGGCCATATACGACAATTCCCAGGTCAGTTTCCATTCATCCACATCTTTATTGATGTGGAACGTCATTTTATAGACCAGGTTGCTGATCTCCCAGGAGCCGTCCTTGTGACGCTTCCACTCATTTCCCGTGTGCGTCACCTCCGGCGTTCTCAGGTACTCTATCGCTTTTTGAAGGAGAAGGGTCTGCGCCCCATGCTCATCCCAGGCGGTAACGGCCTTCTTCATCTCCTCAAAGACTTTCTTTTCCTCCGCCTGGCTTTCCTTCAACTGCTTTTCCAGATCCTTGATCGGAACATTCAGAAACGGCTTGAAGTCGGCCCTGTCGCCCCGGTAGTTGATCTGCCGTCTGACCTCCAGGTAGGAGCCCTCCCGAAGATAACCTTCACTGGGGCCGATCTCATAAAACGATTTTTTCGCCATACTGCACATTCACCTCCCTATCTGACCGGGCCGCTGGGCGGCGCCCGGTCCTTTTTCGGTGTCCAGCCCTTTTGATATCGATGCTCCATCATGATCGTGCGGACCAGAGCTTCCTCATTTTCGGGCAGATACCGAATGTGCCGGAGCGTCCCGTACTCCCAAAACAAATCTTCCATGGCCACCCTGTACCGTTCCGGCTCCATGGAAAACCGCCGCCCGGAATAAAAGACCAGTTCCACGGCTTTGGCCTCCATCGCCGTGTTTTTTAATCGGCGGAGGTGCGCGGAAAAATCGAAGGAGCGTATATCCCCTGTGGGGCTGTCCCGGTCCCTGCCTTTGAGGACGACACAGTATGCCTCCTCTCCGGCCTCCGGGTGCTGGCCGGTCCATACCCGGTGGCCGTGGGAGCCGCGAAGGAACACATCCCGTTCCCGGACACACAGCCCTCCGCCGGAACGGGGGAGCCAGTAGAAGATCCGCTCCTCCATCTCGTATTCCGACACAGCCGCCTGGAGCATCCAGAGGTCCGGTCGGAAACTGGCGGGGGTGGAGGGGGTGGTCTGGCCGCACAATCTGTCCAAAACAGGAAATAATTTAATATTTGCCTCTTTCATCTTACCGCCTGCACCGTCCTTGCCCGGCTGTTCCGCCGCTGTTCCGGGCGCACGGCCGGGGGCGGCTGGTAGTCTGGGTCCAGGTACTTGCCCTCAAACTCCTCCGCGGTCAGGTATTCCTCGCCATGGCGGTCATCAAAGTCGCCGGGGGCCAGGTCCAGATAGCCGCTGGGCGGCAGGGGGAGAGGGCTGGAGGTGAGCACGGTGCCGAAGTGCTCCACTGTGATATGCCGCCCCAGCAGGCAGGGCTGGCTCCAGTCGCTGGGGTCGCTCTGCATTTCATAGAGGTGCATCCACGGGGGGAGTGTGGCACGGTCCACCCGATGGATCGTGAACAGGCCGGGCACTGTCAGAATTTCCACGGCTTTGAGCCGTTCCTTGCTTGCGTTGATGTGATACATAACTTCCTCCTATTATCTTCCCTCAATTTGAGGGGACTTTTTAGGTCGCAGGCCGCGGGTGTAAACAAAGGGATGATCCTGGGCCAGCCGGTATTGTCTGGCCAGCGCCTCCGGGGTAACGCGCTTACCGGCCACAAACTTGCCGGGATGGACATACTGGGTCAGGCGTCTGCTCTCCGGGATATGATTCCGAACCTCCCAGGTGCCTACTACCTGAGCCTGCTCCGCCATGGTCCGGCGCACATCAGGGTTATCCCTGGATGGCCGCAGCTCATACTGATACATTTGATCCGGGGTAAGGGGGGAGCGGTAAATGACCTCCCCCCAGGCCCGGAACGCGCCGTGCTCCACGCTGGTACGCTCGTCGTAATTAAGAAAGCCCGTCAGGGGGTTATCCGGGTCTTTGGGATAGGTCCCTATGTCCACGGGCCGCTGGGTGGAGTAATAGCGGTAAAGTGCCTGCTGTTCCATCGCTCTGCCCTCAACGCTCCGGGCCTTTTCGCGGTTTGGGCCGCCTGGCCTTTGGCTTTGGGATGGCGCGCTCCTGAGCCTCCCACTGCATCCGTCTGGCGTCATACTCGCTTTTGGCAGGTCTGCCGGGCTCAGGAGGAGCCATTTGGGTTTGCTGGACAGAGGTTTCCGGCCTCCTGCCTTTTCTAAGCTGTTGCAGACGGACCTTTACGGACGGGCTGCGCGGGGCGGGTTCCGCCTCCCTCTCCTGGGGTGGTTGCGTCATGTCCTTCTGCGGAGACGATGGGCTCTCCACAGAAGGGGCCTCCCGCTGGACTGCGGGCTGTTCCTGCGTTTTTCCCATATTGATGGACTCATGCAGGCGTTTCATGATCTGCTGAACAGCGGAGCGAAATGCCTCCTGCTCCCCCTCCGGCAGAAGGGCCGCCTGCTCCTCCATCTGCTTTCCCAGGTCCGCCGCCTGACAATGGCGCTGGAAACAGGGCAGAAGGCCGCGGGAGAGTTCATCCACACTTTGATGGATAAAAGGCGTCAATTCCTCCTGCAAGACTGTGCGGTATTCCTGCGGCACATCCTGAAATAACTGGTTTACCCGTGCCTGCCCGTCCTGGTATGCACTGATATGGGCCTGCATCTGTTCCAGCAGGGAGCCGCCCGCCCCGATCTCCAGAGGGAGCCAGTAGCGGTCTGTCCGGCCGTCTTTCATATAGTCGATTTTTACCCTGACTGCCTGCGGCGTCCGTTCAGCCTCCCGGTACTCCTGATCCACCTGGCGTACATACTCCTCCGCTTGGGAGAGAGACATCTGTTTGCCGGTGGGGAAACGCTCATCCATGCTCTCCGTGACGGTCACAATAGGCTCGCCCTCCGGGTCCAGGTTGACCATTGGGGCCTCCGGGCCGCCTTCCGCGAAGGGCGGCTTCATCAGGTCGTCCACAGCGGCGGAAATATCGTGGGCAAAGGCTTTCCACTTATCCGCCACCGCCCGGACCGTGCAAACTCCTCGTTTGAAAAAGCCGGTGAACAAGCTGGCGCTCTCGCCCAGCAGGTCCTTTACATCCTGTTTCAGATTGCCGGTGATCTCCTTCATCCGGCTGTTATGTTCCATGCTGCTTCACTCCTCGAATGGTTTTGGAAATCTCCCCTCAAATTGAGGGGACTTTTGAGGTCCGGGCCTGCTTCTTCCTGCCCTTGGTACATCTCTTTTGGCTTTGCGGCACAGGCTCCGGGGGTGGACGGTCCAGGCAGCGGCTCTCAACGCCGTCGATCAGTTCCGCGGCGGTGTTGCGAATACACTCCAAAGAGGCGCGCAGCTCCTTTTGCTCTCTGCCGCTGCTCCACCCGGTAATGTAGCCGAAGGAGTAGTCGCTGGTGTCCAGGCCCAGGTACTGGCAGACGGTGTAGGCCACGCTCTCCGCCTCTACCTCGCGGGTGCGCCGGTCCTTCTCATGGGTCCCCAGGATGATGCCACCCTCTGCCGGGAGCGCGTGCAGCTTGGCGTGGGCGATCTCATGGACCAGCGTTTTGATGGTCTGGGCCTCGCTCATGCCGGGGCTGAGGGTGATCCTCTGTTCTGCGTGGTGGTACGCCCCATGGACGCCCGGCGGCAGGGGGCCCTCGCTGACGGGGACGGGGGAGATGGATTTTAAGGCGGACAGCAGTTTTTCATAGCCCTCCACGGTGCCCGTCAGGGCCTCCACACCCAGGCTGGGGAGTTCCCGCCCCTCGGTCTGGCTGACATCAAACACAGTAGTCGTGGTGAAACCAGTTTTTTTCACCCACTTTTGCTCTCTGGTGGTCTGTCCGTCCGGGCCGGTCTCCTCCACCTCATCCCGCGTCCAGTAAGGGCAGGGGGCCAGGATGGTGATGCCGGTCTCGCCCGCCTTGACATGACGGCCGAATTTCCGTTTCCAGTCCCCATACCCCGACACCATGGAGGCGTGCGGACACTGGAGCTTAATGAGAAAAATATTGCCGTAACTGTAATGGTGCAGTTTAGAGAGGGATTGCAGATAGGCCGCGTACTGGTCGCTCTGGAACAGGTCAGTGATACCGGCCTCCAGTTGATCCGTCAGCGCCCGCACACGCTCCATGCGCTCTTGAAAGTCGATTTTTCACACCTCCCCGGAAAGTCCCATCAAATTGAGGGGGACTTTTGAATATGAAAAAAGCCCCGGACATGGTACGTTACCGCTCCATGCCGGGGTCTTGACTGTGCCGCCGGGGCGTCCAGTCCGGGTGTCCGGGCGGAAGCTCCTCCCTCAGTTCCTCCACCCTCTGCTTCATATTCTTCCGGGCGGCCTGCTCGTCTCCGAAGTAACGGCCATAGTTGTAGCCTTGGAAATTATCATAGTCATAATGGGGCATAGCGACACCTCCTTATCGTTCCGGCGTAGGCTTTTCGCGATAGGACTGCGCCTTGCTCTGATTTGCACATTCCTTCCGGCCGTTCTTTGATGGAGGGCTTTTTCTCTATCTGTTTCTCCCTGGGGCGCTCGTGCTCCCACTCGTCGCCGGAGAGAGTGAGATAGCCTTTGCTGATAAAGCAGCCCTGTTCCTCCCGCATGGCGTGGTTGCCGAATGGGACGGAATCAATGGCATCTAGTGGCTCCGGGGGCAGAGAACATCCAAATGCTGCGCCAGATAGTGCCAGCCAACATCCTCCACCTTGCGGATGTTGGGCTCAGGGACAAAATACTTGGTGTTGGCTGGGAACTCCCGGAACTGTTTCGGGGTGGTCAGACGATAGGATGACTTCTGGACAGCGGTCAGAAGGTCACAATTCTCCGAGGAAAGGCCGGCAAGCACCCGTGCCACCGTCTCCAGCTCACTTGCGTCACCGCCTGCGGGGAGCAGTCATAAAGTTGATCTTGATTTTGCTCAAAGACATCATTTTTTTGAAAATGGATAAAAGAAAAGCAGGAAACCCGGAAAGGTTTCCTGCTTTTTGTAAAGTGAAACAACTTCAAAACTATTTGTCCCAAAAATGATGTATTTTGTATAATAACATTTCTCGCTTGACTGCCTTGTTAACCTCTTTAACTCTTAAATTTTGAATTTCAATCGGCTGTCTCAAACTTTCTTTAATGGAATATTTGGAATTATATATTTTAACAAATAGTCTAATGTATGTCGGGTCATATTCCAAATAGTCAAATAACTGATTCCAATATAGAGTCATAAACTTTAAATCGACAAAGAGACTAAACAAGTTATCACCTAAGGTAAACAGTGTTTCATCAGTTTTATCCGATTCGTAGTTTTTACACATTTCCAAAACTTCTTCATATCTTGAACGTAGGGAAAACAGCCGATTCTTTACGTTGTTAATTATGCTAAGCAAATTAAAGTTTAAATTAATAAGAAAACACGACTGGACTGATTCTATAAGTATATTGTTATTTTCATAAGTAAAACCAATCGTTATTAGTTTAATAGCAGGTTCATTCTGCTTATAAAATTCGTAAAACTGAGTTGAATCACGCTTCCTTTTGACCCAATATTCTTCATTTTCTGACGGCTTTGTGTGTTCAGGAACCTTATCAGAAATATCCACATATGCTTCTATGGCAGAATAGATGTCTTGAATAACTTCATTGCACCGAAAATCTTTTTTCAGCATCCGCTTGCTATACTTTACTTGAGCAAAATAAATAATTACAACTGCTATAATGCTACCAATAACTCCCCAAACATAAGAGTTTCCTAAAATAGCGCATAGGAGATTGATGATACTGTAATTTGCAATTTCTTGTAGTATATTTAATCTTAGGCTGATTGCAACTAACAGAAAAAGGCAAATTACCAAAAGTCCAAAAATGACTTTCCTATACAATGAATTCTTCATGGGTTCACCACCATCATATATTACTAGGAAAAGTATATCACCTTCATCTCGCTTTTTAAATATTGGATTATAGAATTAAATATTATCATTATATAGGCATAATACTTCCAGGTGACGTAAGGGGAGACCTCCGTGGGGTTGTACCCCAGCACTACCTCGGTATCTCCCACCCGGCGGGCTGTCGATGATCTCATAACTCTGGCACATTCGTTTTCCGCTCATCCTGTTCACCTCACCGGCGTCTCAGCCTTTTTTACGTTTTTTCCCGCCGCGGCCTTGGCCTTTTGGCGCTCCATGACCGTCTGACGCAGTTTCAAGCCCTCCAGGATGCCCTGCTTCACGTCTGGGATGGTGGTGCGCTTGTCGGGGAAGAAGGGCCGCAGGTCCTCCTCCAGCATTGTGACCTTCAGCGGAGGTGTCTCCTCCCGCTTGGTGGGGGCCACGGCCTGCTCGATCTTCTCCGTGGTCAGGCTGCCGGCCTGGCTCTCCTTCTTCAACTCTTTGGCCTTGGTGCCGGAGGGGACTTTATCCTCCTTCTGGATGGCGTCCGCCAATACCTTCTGCTCCTTGGGCTTCATTTGGGCAATATCCGCGCCGGTATTGACCGGGATCTTCCCCTCGTCCACCATGTTCTGGAGTTCCGGGACCAGTTTATTCAAAGTCTTGTACCGTTGGATGGTGGCGGGGCTCTCGCCCATCTGCTGGGCCAGCTCCTCGTCGGCGTTCATGCGCTTGATCCCCAGGGCCTCGTCCTGCGCGATCTCCTCCTTGGTCCGGCGGCCCATCTTTCGTTTCATGGCGTCGGTTTTCATCTGATAGGCGCGGGCCTTCTCCATGGGACTGATCTCCTCCCGCTTGAGGTTGGAGTCCACCATGGAAATGATGGCCTCGTCCCGGTCCAGATTGCGGACGATAACAGGAATATTCTCAATTCCGGCCAGCTGGCAGGCGCGCATACGGCGGTGGCCGGAGACCATCTCGTAGCCGCCGTCCTTATGGGGGATGACCATGACCGGCTCCAGCACGCCGAATTTCTTGATGCTGTCCACCAGATCCCACATATCCTTGTTGTCGCGGACTGCGAAGGGGTGCCCCTCAAAGGGCCGGATATTCGCAACCTTCATGGTCGTGACCGTCTCCGGCTGGCCCTCCTTGGTCAGGGAGATTTTCAGGTTTTCGGGCAGTTCCTCATCCTCCGGCCCCTCCACAGCAGGGGCCTCCGGGGCCTTGTCCGCCTTGGCGGGCTCCTCCGCAGGATAGGGGACCAGCTTGCCGGGGACCGGCATGAGCGGCTTATCCCGGTGCCCCTTGCGGTATTCGGCGGCTTGGGCAAGGGACATTTCATACACATCCGCCCGGACCTCCAGCATCCCCGCCTGCTCCAGCGCCTTGCAGCGGTGGAAGCCGTCTACCAGTTGAAATTCATCCTCCTTCTCGCTCTTGCGGAGAATGACAGGCTTTTGCAGGCCGTTTTTCTTAATGTCCGCAATCAGGCCGCTGTAATTCTTGCGGGGCTCATCCTTGACATAGGTGCCGGGCAAAGGCTTGATTTTGGAGAGGGCAACGAAACGCAGGTTGGGAGCTTGCGGCTCCTGCTCTTTATCGTCCTTGGGCTTGCCGGATGCGGATACAGAGGCTTTCTCCTTGCTGGCAGGTTTGGAAAGCCAAGACGGATGCGGAGCTTCAGCGCTGCCCTCACCGGGACCCTCCATATCGGAAGCGTTTTTTAGATTGCTGTTGAGCTGTCCCTTTTCCTTGAGGTTGTCCGGGAGATTCATCACTGTGGCATTGATCGTCTTGATACCCAGTTTTTTCGCTGCGGCAAGACGCCGGTTGCCGTCAATGACTTCATACTTTCCGTCCGCAGTCCGGTTGACGTTGATGGGCACTTTCAGCCCATCTTTGCGAATGTCCTCCAGCAGCTTCTTAAAAATGAGGTCCTTCTCATCTACCACAAAGAGACTGTTTGCCATGATCTCCTCCACAGGAATTTGTGATACGATGTTGATACCATCACTCTGGGATTTTGCGGTATCAGGTTGACCGGCGGATTCCTTTTTCTCCGCGGGGGTTTTGGGGGACTCCTGCCCCTCCTTCTCGTCGGCGGGCTTGGCGGAGGGGTCCGCAGGGGCCTTGGGGGCCTCCGGCTCCTTCTTCCCATCAGCGGGCTTGGCGGAGGTGTCTGCGGGGGTCTTGGGGGCCTCCGGCTCCTTCTTTCCATCAGTGGGCTTGGGCGTAGTGCCCGTGGGGGTCTTGGGAGCCTTCGGCTCTTTCTTCCCATCGGCGGGCTTGGCGGAGGTGTCCGCGGGAGCCTTGGGCGCCTCCGGCCCTTTCTTCTCGTCGATAGGCTTGGCGGCTCCAGCGGCAGGCGGCTTTCCCACCTCTGGAGGCGCGGATGTGGTCGGCAGCGCGCCGGGGACCGGGGCGCGGAACGCTCCGATCAAAGGGTTTTTCTTGGGGTCTGCCATAGTCGTTTTCCTCCTTTATGTCGTGGCGTTTTATTGAAAACTCCCCTCATTTTGAGGGAAGTTTTGCTCGTTTGGGACGATCCGTTGGAAAACCGCCCTCTGGCTGCGCTTGGCGGCGGACAGATCGGCCAGTGCGGCCGGGAGGCCGTCAAAGTCCTGGTCGATTCCCAGGATTGAGGCCAGCAGCACCACATCGGCTCTGTCCACGCTGTACCTCTCCGCCAGCCAGTCCAGGTATTCCCGGCGGTTGGAGTAGTCTTTTGTTTCATAACAGCTCATAGGGAACACTCATCCTGTTCATTCCCGCTGGGGGTAGGAAAAATCGTGCTGTACCGCCGCCTGGTAGTAATTGTTGATGGTGACAGGGGCGTTATAAAGGGCCGTCAGCAGATAGGCCCGGATATTGCGGACTTGAGTGGTATTGTGCCGGAGGCAGTCAAAGACATACTCCATGTGGCCGCAGTTCAGCCGCTGAAAACGGTCCCTGGCCTGCTCCGCGGGAATGTCCTCGCCCCCGATGCGGACGGTCGGCCGGGTGGTGCAGAGCACATCCGTGATGAGCTCCACCATCTCGTCCACATCCTCCCGGTTGAACTGGGTGCAGAGGTGGTCGTATTCAATGCACTCTCTCACCTCTCTCTCGCAATTCCATCTATCCATCAATCCAGCCCTCTCCGGCGGGATGGAAACCGATGGATGGATAGATGGATTAAGCTGACTGAGATCAGTCTGATTAGATTCAATATAACTTGCGTCCGATTTTCGGAAGTCTGCACTTCCGATAACCGGAAGTCTTGACTTCTGTTTTTCGGAACTCTTGACTTCTGATTTTCCGAAGTCTTGACTTCCGAAAATCGGAAGGCTGGGAATGTCTTGCGGCACAGCGGGTTGGGGCGGTATGGCGCGGGTGGTGAAGCGTTTGACATAGATTTTGGCGGGGCGGCCCTGTCCTTGCTTGACACGCTCAATGAGGCCGAAGCCTTTCTTGCCGGTGTCCAGCTCCGCCAGGAGCCGGACAGCCTTCTCGTGGCCGCAGTTCAGGTCCTCTTGTATTTCATCCAGGGTGTAGTAGATGAACACCCGCCCCATATCGTCATACCAGCCGTTTTTGGCGGACAGGCCCATGCGGTCCAGCAGGAGGCCGTACAAGAGTTTTGTGTCTGTGGACAACTTTTTGAACGCCTCCCCGGTAATGAGCTGCCGGGGGATTCGGTAGAAAGCAAATTGATTGCTCTCGTCACCATAGTAATAATCGAAGTTCATGTTCTGCCTCCTGTCGTTTGGGTATAAAAAAAGGGCGTTCCTTTCGGAACGCCCATAGGGGATAGGAGAGTGCTGAATGGCAATCTGCGAGGAGAGGACAAAAGGAATATAATTGGGGCTATTCAATCTCTCCGTGAATCTCTCGCACAATTCCCTCACGCAATAGAGACTCAATGACCTTTCTTAATTCTCGAATTTTTTCTACTGCCACTTGTCCTGTTATTAATTTTCTAATTGCATTTAGTGGCTTTATTGCTTTTTCAGTTGGTGCTTCAATTCCAAGGAAATGTTCAAAATCCACATTAAAGCAATAAGTTTGTCTTGTAAAACTGTTTCTTGACTCTACTATAAACTGATTAATGATACGCTGTACTTCAGAAGCATCCCTGTCAAACAAAACAGAGTGAGCAATTCCAAGTTTTCCAAATAGGTTCATGTATCTATTAATATTGAACTTACCCATTGCGTCTAAAATATATATGCCTTTTTCTTTTAGATCACCCCATTCTGTTGACAGCAGATAATCAAAAACAACCTTTTCTGTGGCACCTTCACAAATAATGACAACATTTGCAAAAAACATTCCGGCTCTTTCTGAATCGATCCACGATAAATATCGAAAGTTTTCTTGTTCCAATAATTCTGGTGCATCTGGATCTTTGTCTTTATATGGCCTATATGCTTTTGCAGAGATAGTACCAGTTTCTCCATGCCGTTTAATTTCACTAAGAAGAGACAAGTTTTCGTGAGTAAGTTCTTCGACATCAGTGTGACTTAATTGATATACAGTCGTTTTACCCTTGCTTTTATCAAGTCTAATGATTTTATCAAAATCTTTTATGTTTCGGGAGGCAAATGTCGTAGAGTGGGATGTAACAACTACTTGCATATTATCAGCACAGGAAAGCTGCTCAAGATTATAATTCATTGTTTCCTGTTGTGATATGTGCAAAAATGCTTCCGGCTCCTCAAAAGCGATAACCGTCAAGTTGGGAGCAAATTCTTCACTGATATTGGGCGTATGGTCGATATACTTAGTGGAGAGTTTTATAAGCGTGTAGATTAGGTTGCGTTGAAATCCCTGCCCATAATTCGAAAGTTCCACTTTACTATCAATAACCTTGTCAATCATTGAAAATTGTATCTGATTTTTGATAATTGTATCAATATCGGTAGAAGCAATATCAATATTACACGAGATTCCCCATGATTGGATCTCGTTATTAATATCATTGGTAAGTGAACTTAGTGATAGGCCATTTGATGTAACTTCGTCTTTAATTACCCTCGAAAAGTCTGAATACTGTTGTTGCAATTTTGTGAAAGCCGGACTCGATTTTGCTATATTCTTAACTACAAACTCAATAATGCTTTTCAAGGGAGATGTTCCAGATGTTTTGGTAATATCCTCTATTTTATTCACGGCGGGAATATAAATCAAATCACCGATTTTCCCAAGCGATACATTTTTTGCCCCATAAAAATTCTTGTTGGACAGGACACCATGCTCATAGGCAAAAATATTACTATTTGATGCTTTGATTGGATAATCTTTATTATCCGTTTTAAAGATTCTTCGCAGTTTAAGAAAACCATCCTCTGTTTTATATTCTTCTTTGAGAAGCACTTGCTCACTCTCCGTCAGAGAAAATGTTATTTCAACCCATGACTCATTATCGGTAGTCTGTATTTTAGGAAAATCCTCTGCGTCATTAAACTTTATTTTGTCATAAAATAAACGCAATGCAGCCAAAATATTACTTTTCCCTACATTGTTTTGACCGATGAGGACAGAATAATCAGCCATATTAATGGTGCAATCAAGTATTGAACGTACATTATGAACTTGCATCTTTGAAATTTTCATATTCCACCTCAAATAACAGTAATCCATTACAGTGTGTTTGGATTGTAAATGTAGCAAAATTGCCCAAATGTACTTTTTCTATTTTAATAATACCAAAAGCAAGCATTAATCGCAATGGGATAACCAGATAAAAAGCAATAAGGCTATAATGCATCTCGATTCGAGACACATTATAGCCTTACTAGGGAATAGCGCAAGCACGGCAATCAGCGGATATATCAATCTGCAAAAAGGGGGGAAAATGAAGAAACTCGTTTTAACTTTCATTAAAACGAGTTTCTTCTATTCCCTTGTGGTGGAGATAAGCGGGATCGAACCGCTGACCTCTTGAATGCCATTCAAGCGCTCTCCCAGCTGAGCTATACCCCCGTGTATGCCTCCTCAAAATTTCTTTTGAGAAGAAAAATTGTTCGTGTCGAACTAACAAGGAAACAATGTTAAGTTGTTGATTTAGGTCTTGTGCTGTCGCTCATTTGGGGGTACGCGCTTGCGCGGTTACGGCTCCCAGCTGAGCTATACCCCCATATGCACCATTTACGGCGCGTTTTGTATGTTACCACAGCATTTCTTATTTGTCAAGCTCTTTTCGCTCTTTTATGCCGCAACTCGCTGTTTTTCCCGTTGGGATCCCCGGCAGGTTCCCCCACAATACCTTCCGCGTAAAATTGGCATACTCCACACGACAAGCATATCTGCTCTCCTAGTGTCGGGCACCTGAAATCCGCTCCAAGGTACCATACAGAGAGAAAATACAGTTCTCCCTCTCCGGACAATCTCTGCAGGAGTTTCATCACACTGCAGGAGAAAACAGCAGGGAATCATTCCGCTTCCAGCTCGACATTTCCTATGTGCCTCAGGCTGTCGATAAACATGGCGCGCTGTTCCGGGCTCAGCCCGTCCAGCACCTTCCGGTTGAGGTCGTCAATGACCTCCAGCACCCCGTCTTTGATGGAGGCGCCTTCGGGGGTAAGCACCACCCGAATGCTTCTCCGGTCATTGGAGTCCAGCTCGCGCTGGATCAGCCCCTTTTTCTCCATGCGGTCCAAAACGCCGGAAATCGTAGAGTTTTCCAACCGGAGGACCTGGGAAATTTCTTTTGGGGTGCAGGCGCAGCCCTCCCAAAGGCACCGGAGGACTCCGTACTGGCCCGGGGTTATGTTAAAAGGAGACAGCCCCTCGGAAAAGATTTGAAAAACTTCATGCTGGGCCACAGTCAGCAGATAATTGATACAGCCATACAGTTGCATTCTCTTCTCAACCCTTTAATGTTCTTCAGAACAACAAATAAAATATGAGGCGGGGCCCCTGATTTCAGAAGCACCGCCTCACATTATAGCATATCAAATATTAAATTTCTAGAACTTTTCTTCTGTTTTAACGGAAAATCGGGCCGCTGATGACCAGCTTTTGGATCTCGTTTGTGCCCTCGTAGATCTGGGTGATCTTCGCGTCGCGCATCATGCGCTCCACATGGTATTCCTTCATGAAGCCGTTTCCGCCCAGCATCTGGACAGCCTCGGTGGCGACCTCCATGGCCACGTTGGTGCAGGTGAGCTTCGCCATGGCCGCGGGAA
>LT827124.1 GCA_900169975.1 Pseudoflavonifractor sp. Marseille-P3106 | reverse complement strand
AACCGGCCTCATTCTGTGAGGCCAATGAGATGATTGACCGCTATATCAATTTTTACAACCACGAGCGCATCCAGCTAAAAACTGGAGTGGCGCCGCTCACGCTGCGCCACTCCGCTTAAAACTTCATATTTCCCTACATTGAGGCCTTTTTGTGCTGTCCGCACAATTTGGGGCGGTTCACAACAAAGTGAGTGTCGGCCTTTTTTACGCATCAGGCGCTTTTTGTTGACGATTGTCGTAAGTTTATGGCAACCCCGCCGGTCAGCTTTTTCCAATCCCAACAAGTTCAGCGGTTTGCGGGTATCTCTTAATACATGCCGCCCATGTCGGGAGCGGCGGGCGCGGGCGCGGGCGGCTCGGGCTTGTCGGCCACCAGAGCCTCGGTGGTCAGCAGCACAGCGGCAATGGAAGCGGCGTTCTCCAGCGCGGAGCGGGTCACCTTGGTGGGATCCACAATACCGGTCTTCATCATGTCGCAGTAAGTCTCGGTATAGGCGTCGTAGCCATAGCCGGCCTTGCCGGACTCCTTGACCTTCTCCAGCACCACGGAGCCGTCCACGCCGGCGTTGGCGGCGATCTGACGGGCGGGCTCGGTCAAAGCAGCGGCAATGATCTGCACGCCGGTCTTCTCATCGCCCTCGACGGTCTTGAGCAGCTTCTCCACGGCGGGAATGGCGTTGACATAGGCGGTGCCGCCGCCGGCCACGATGCCTTCCTCAACGGCGGCGCGGGTGGCGTTCAGGGCATCCTCAATGCGGAGCTTCTTCTCCTTCATCTCGGTCTCAGTGGCGGCGCCCACACGGAGGACGGCCACGCCGCCGGCCATCTTGGCCAGCCGCTCCTGCAGCTTCTCCCGGTCATAGTCGGAAGTGGTCTCGGCCACCTGGGCCTTGATCTGGGCCACACGGGCCTTGATGTCGTCGGGCTTGCCGGCGCCGCCGACGATGATGGTGTTCTCCTTGGTGACCTTCACCTGCTTGGCATGGCCCAGCAGATCCATGGTGGCCGCCTTCAGCTCCAGGCCGACCTCCTCGCTGACGACAGTGCCGCCGGTGAGGGTAGCGATATCCTGCAGCATCTCCTTGCGGCGGTCGCCGTAACCGGGAGCCTTGACGCACACCACATTCAGGGTGCCGCGGAGCTTGTTGACAATAAGGGTGTTCAGGGCCTCGCCCTCCACGTCCTCGGCGATGACCAGCAGCTTCTTGCCGGACTGCACCACCTGCTCCAGAAGGGGCAGCAAATCCTGGACAGAGGAGATCTTCTTATCGGTGATGAGGATGATGGGATCGTCCAGGACGGCCTCCATCTTCTCGGTGTCGGTGACCATATAGGGAGTGACGTAGCCGCGGTCGAACTGCATGCCCTCGACCACCTCGGAATAGGTCTCGGCGGTCTTGGACTCCTCCACGGTGATGACGCCGTCGGCGCCCACCTTCTCCATGGCCTCGGCGATGAGCTTGCCGATGGTCTCGTCGCCGGAGGAGATGGCGCCCACGCGGGCGATGTCCTCGGTGCCCTTGACCTTCTTGGAGTTCTTCTTGATCTCGGCGATGGCGGCGTCAGCGGCAGCCTTGATGCCCTTCTTCATGACCATGGGGTTGGCCCCGGCGGCCAGGTTCTTCAGGCCCTCGCGGACAATGGCCTGGGTGAGCAGAGTGGCGGTGGTGGTGCCGTCGCCGGCCACGTCGTTGGTCTTGGTGGCGACTTCCTTCACCAGCTGAGCGCCCATGTTCTCCATGGGATCGGCCAGCTCGATCTCCTTGGCGATGGTCACGCCGTCGTTGGTGATGAGGGGAGAGCCGTACTTCTTATCCAGCACCACGTTGCGGCCCTTGGGCCCCATAGTGATCTTGACAGTATTGGCCAGCTGGTCCACGCCCCGCTGCAGGGCACGGCGGGCATCCTCGCCGTAAGAAATGAGTTTGGACATAAACGGATTACCTCCATATCAATGATGTTATTTTAGCAGGGGAGAAAAACTCTATCAAAGTTTTTTCTTTCTTTTTCAAAAGAAAGAAAGTTACTCGACCACGGCCAGGATGTCGCTCTGACGCACGATGGTGTACTCCTCGCCGTCCACCTTGACCTCGGTGCCGGAATACTTGCTGGTGATGACCTTCTGGCCCTTCTTAACAGTCATCTTCACTTCCTTGCCGTCCACCAGTCCGCCGGGGCCCACTTCGATGATCTCGGCCACTTCCGGCTTCTCCTTGGCGCTGCCAGTCAGGATCAGGCCGCTCTTGGTCTTCTCCTCGGCTTCCATCATCTTGATGATCACGCGATCTCCCAAAGGCATGAGTTTCATTTTGGGTTCCTCCTTATGTTATTTTTCCATTAACACATTCAGCGTGTTAGCACTCATTTCATCTGAGTGCTAACACGCTTATTATAATAGCCTCGCCCGTTCGATTTGGCAAGTCTTGTTTTTTTAATTTTTCTTTTATTTCTCCCGTTTTTTGAATTTATACGAAGATATCTTAATCAAAGTCTTTCACACTTCTATTTTCTAATTTTATCTTTACTTTTCAGAAAATGCCCCCGTCAAATTATTAGCAGTCTGTGAACTTTCACGCCAATATGTCCCCAGAGGATAGAAGAAGTTCACTTTTTGCTCGGAGAGCCTGATGGTAAAGCTCCGGCCCCGGAGCACTTCCCCGTCCACCACAGCCACCAGTTCCTCCTCTCCGGAAAAGACGACCCGATCCCCGTGCCAGGCTCGAATGAGCTCCGGACACTCCCGGTAGCGTCCGGCCGCATACCGGCCCACATACCGGGCAAAGGTGCGCCGATCCACGTCCTCCACCAGCAGCATGTCCAGCACCCCGTCGTCGGGCTGGGCCTCGGGCACCGGACAGAAGCCTCCGCCGTAGTGCCGGCCGTTGCAGATGCATAGAATGGCGGTGGGTCCGCTGTACCGGATGGGGCCCATCTCCACCGTCATAGGCCGGGTGATGCCACGGAAAACATTGACGACGAGGGAGAGAAGATAGGCCCCCACACCGTTGACCAGAGGCAGGCGCTTATAGCGGTGGACTTCGGCGGCCACCCGGGCATCCACACCGGCACAGACCACATCCAGTCCCAGCAGCCCGTTGCAGTCCATCAGGTCCATAGAGGACTGAGGTCCAACCCGGAGCGCAGCGATATCGGCAAAACGCCGCCGCCCCTCCTCGCCAAAGATGCGCAGAAAGTCATTTCCCGTGCCCACCGGCACATTGGTCACCGCCGCCCACGGCCGCCCCGCCGCGGCGTTCACCACTTCGTTGAGAGTCCCGTCCCCTCCGCAGGCATAGAGCCGCACCGGCTCTCCGGAGGCCGCCGCCTCTTCCGCCAGACGGCGGGCGTCCCCTCTCCCGGCAGTGAAGAACACCTCACACTCCCCCGCCGGGAAGGCGGCTGAGATCCGCTCCAGGAGCCGGCGCTCGCTGCCGCGCTTGCCCGCCACGGGGTTGATGAGAAAGACGTGCCGCACGCTCAAAAGAGGTCCACCCGTTGTTCCGGCCGGGCCAGACGGGCGGCCAGTGCGGCGGCTTCCGCTCGGGTGACGGCGGCGTCCGGCCGGAAGGTGAACGCACCGTCCACCCCTGTGAGGATCCCCTTGGTGTAAAGCCCCAGAATGGCCCCGGCGGCGGGATCAGAGGCGGAGATATCTTTTACGGCGGCTCGAACCAGAATGGAGTTGTTGCGCTGAGGCAGACTCTTGGCAAGGCCCGTGGCGGCAAAGACCTGAGCCAGTTCCCTGCGGGTGATGGGCCTGGTATAGCTGTCGAACTGCCCGGCGCGGACGATCCCGCTGGCCTCGCAGTAATTCACCGCTGCGCTGTACCAGAACTTGCCCGTATGGACCGTGGTGTGGAAGTCGTCTCCCAGAAAGCGGCTGTCCATGTTGGCGGCGATCTGAATAGCCTCAGCCACGGTGACCGCCCGGCCCGGCTCAAACGTTCCGCCCCCCGGCCCGGACATGATCCCGGTATTGTAGGCCAGGTCCACCCAGAGGGAAAACCAGTCCTTCCCCTGCACATCCCGGAAGGAGGGCAGCTTTCCGCGGGTCAGAGGGAATTGGCTCCCCTCCACCCCCAGTTCGGCCAGATAGGAGGGAAGTTGGAAAATGGGCATGGTGGTCCGTTTCCCGTCCCGGGCCGTAAGCTGGAGCACATCCACGCCGCCGCTTAGGCCCAGCTCCACCCCGGCGTAGACCAGAGGGTAGACCTCATTGGTCTTTTTCCCGGTGGAGTCGGTGTAGGGCAGGACGCTCACCACGCCCCAGGCTCCCCCCTTCTGGGCGAAGTACAGCCCGCAGTCCACAGGCATCAGGGTGTCGTACTCCAGCTGAATGAGGTACTGCCCGTCGGGGCGGATCACCCCCAGCTTGCCCCCCTGATTCACCGCCGCCATCCCCAGGGCAAAGGAGACCACGGAATCATATTGCAGAGGGATGGCCACACCGCCGTCCCCGCCGGCAAATCCCCACTTGCCGTCCTCCTCCGCCTGAGCCAGGCCCTCACTGTATCCGTGGATCTGAAGGGCGCCCGCATCGGGCAGGCAGGACAGCATCAGCCCGGTGCACAGTACCAGCGCCGCCAGCCGTCTCCTCATTTTCTCTCCCCCCGCTTCCCCAAATATTGAAACAGATCGCATTTGAGCATTCCGTTATAGAGCTTTCGCTTTTTGTCGGCCTGAACTCCGAAGGTGCGCTCAAACTCGGTGTGGGAGGACAGGAGATAAAGGCTCCAGCCCTGTGGCATTCCCCGCCAGGCCTTCCCGAAGCCCGCATAGAGCTCCTCGGCCTCCCCCTTATCCATGATGCGCTCGCCATAGGGCGGGTTGGTCACCACCCGTCCGGCAGGGACATCCCGGTGGAAGGTCAGAGCGTCGGCGACCTCAAAACGGACCAGGTCCTCCACCCCCGCCAGCTGGGCGTTGTGCCGGGCGATGGACACCGCCTGTGGGTCCACATCCCCCCCCCAGATGTCATACTCCCCCTGATATTCGGCGGACATGGCCCGGTCGGCCTCGTCCAGCCAGATCTCCCGGGGCAGGAATCCCCACTTCTGGGCGGAAAAGCTTCGGTCCAGACCGGGGGCCTGGTTTCTGGCGATGAGGGCGGCCTCGATGGCAATGGTGCCCGAGCCGCAGAAGGGATCGCAGAAGGGATCCCGCCCCCGGTAGCGGGAGAGCATCACCATGGCCGCAGCCAGGGTCTCCCGCAGCGGGGCCGCCACTCCCACCGCCCGGTAGCCCCGCTTGTGGAGGCCCGGGCCGGTCGTGTCCAAATAGAGCTCGGCCACATCCTTCATCACGGAGAACTGGAGCTGATAGACCTCTCCCGTCTCGGGGAGGGTCTCCAGGCCGTAGTGCTCCCCCAGCCGCCTCGCCACCGCCTTTTTGAGGATGGACTGGCAGGCGGACATTGCGAAGAGCCTGGAATCCAGGCAGAAGCCCTTCACAGGGAAGGCCCCGTCCCGGGGGATGAACTGCTCCCAGGGCAGCGCCCGGGCCCCCTCGAAAAGCTCGTCAAAGGTCTCCGCCGGGAAGCGGCCCACCCGGAGAAGCACCCGCTCGCCGGTGCGCAGGTTCAAATTGGCCCGGGCCAGTCCCTCCGGCCCGGACTCGAAGAGCACCCGGCCGTTTTCCGCCCGGACGTTCCCCAGCTCCAGCCGGCGCAGCTCGTCGGCGCACAGCCCCTCCAGGCCAAACACGGTGGGGACTGAAAAAGTATACTGTTCCACGGATGTTCCTCCTTCGGCTCCGGCGTGTCCGCGCCCTCGGAGCACCTCCGCCGGGTTCGTCCCGGCAGTCCTTCGGTTTTAAAATGCTTTCCCATTTTTTACATTATACCGAACAAAACAACGTTTGGCAAACAGTTCATGATTATTTTACTTTTCATTCTCCCAAGAATATGGTAGACTGAAATTTAAGAAAGGAGCTGATCGCTATGCCCTGGCTTCCCAGCGCCGTCTGGCTGGCTCTGCTCGTTGTGTTCGGCCTGGTGGAGGCGGCCACCGTGGGTCTGGTCTCCATTTGGTTCGCCGCCGGTTCCCTGGCGGCTCTGCTGTCCACCATTTTTACGGACAATATCTGGGTCCAGATCGCCATCTTTCTGGCGATCTCCGCCGCCGCGCTGGCCGTGGTGCGTCCCCTGGCCCGCAAGTATCTCACCCCCAGGCAGGTGGCCACCAACGCCGACCGGGTCATCGGCCGCGAGGCCGTAGTCACCGAGGAGATCGACAACCTCAAGGGCTGCGGTGCGGTGTCCGTGGGCGGCGTCATCTGGACCGCCCGCTCCGACTCGGGGGAGATCATCCCCGCCGGTGAGACTGTCAAGGCCCTTCGGATTGAGGGGGTCAAGCTCTTTGTGGCTTCCGTCCCCACAGGAAAGGAGTAAAACCATGCTGAAAAACATCATTCCAATCGTTCTGGTCATTCTGGTCCTGGTGCTGCTGGCCGTCAACATCCGGGTGGTCCAACAGTCCCGCGCCTACGTCATCGAGCGCCTGGGCGCCTTCCACAGCGTGTGGGGCGTGGGCGTCCACTTCAAGATCCCCTTTGTGGAGCGGGTGGCCAAGGCCGTCTCTCTCAAGGAGCAGGTGGTGGATTTTGCCCCCCAGCCTGTCATCACCAAGGATAACGTCACCATGCAGATCGACACGGTGCTCTACTTCGCCATCACTGACCCCAAGCTGTACGCCTACGGCGTGGAGCAGCCCATGTCCGCCATTGAAAACCTGACCGCCACCACCCTCCGAAACATCATCGGCGAGCTGGAGCTGGATCAGACCCTCACCAGCCGGGACATCATCAACTCCAAGATGCGCGCTCTGCTGGACGAGGCCACCGACCCCTGGGGCATCAAGGTCAACCGCGTGGAGCTCAAGAACATCATCCCGCCCCGTGAGATCCAGGACGCCATGGAGCGCCAGATGAAGGCCGAGCGGGAGCGCCGGGAATCCATTCTTCAGGCCGAGGGCCAAAAGGCCAGCCAGATCCTGGTGGCCGAGGGCGAGAAACAGTCCGCCATTCTGAGGGCCGAAGCCGCCAAGGAGGCCGCCATCAAGAAGGCCGAGGGTGAGAAGGAAGCCCGCATCATGGCCGCCGAGGCCGAGGCCCGGGCCATCCTCCAGGTCCAGGAGGCCACCGCCCAGGCCCTGAAGCTCCTCAACGAGGCTGCCCCCTCCGATCAGGTCGTCAAGCTCAAGGCCCTGGAGGCCTTCACTGCCGCCGCCGACGGCAAGGCCACCAAGCTCATCATCCCCTCCGAGATCCAAGGTCTGGCCGGTCTGGCTGCCAGCGCCAAGGAGGTCTTTACTGATCTCCCAAAGGCTCCGTAAATGAAAAGCAGCCGCCCGGGGCACCCTGACAACAGGATGCCCCGGGCGTTTTCCTTTGATCGTCCTTTCCCGGGAGCAAGTGCCTGTTTTTCCGGAAAACCGTATAAAAAACGTCCCCTGCCGCCCCCTTTGAGGCCCCTTCCGCTCTTGTTTTTTTCCTATGGGTCTGATATAATAATCTCTCTATCCAATTCTGTTTTGACCCCCGGGGAGGTGTCCGCCATGCACAAAAAGGGTCTGTCCCATCTGCTGGAACCCAGCTTCCGGCTGTATTTCATCTTCCTGGCCGCCTTCGCCGCGGCCACCGCCATCTCGGGCAGCTTTGGTCTGGCGGCGGTGGAGGGCGTGGTGGTGTTCCTCCTGTTTCTTTATTTCCGCCGCAGCAGCAGCCTGCGCCGCCGGGAGATCCTGGGCTATATTGAGAATATCACCTGCAATATGGATGTGGCCGCCAAGGACACCATGGTCAACGCCCCCCTCCCAATGGTCATTTTCCGTCCCGACACCGAGGAGGTCATCTGGTCCAACGACCGTTTTCTCCAGATCAGCGGGGAGCGGGACCACCTCTTCGACCGGAAGATCACCGACGCGGTGCCCGACTTCGACCCCCGGTGGCTCATGGAGGGCAAAACCCAGTGCCCCACCGAGGTGCGGGTGTCCGACCTGCGCTTTTTGGTGTTCGGCCACCTGGTCCGCACCGATGACAAGGACGAGCGGCGCTATCTGGCCACCACCTATTGGGTGGACGTCACTGCCTTCTCCGACCTGAGAGATGAATTCTATGCCACCCGTCCCGTGGTGGCCATTCTCAACCTGGACAACTACGAGGAGGTCTTTAAGGGCGTCAGCGACAACGTCAAGACCGCCATGCTTTCCGATATCAACCGGCGGCTGGACGAGTGGGCCGCCCCCACCGAGGGGCTGCTGTGCCGCTACGACCGGGACCACTACCTCTTCCTCTTTGACGAGCGCTACCTGCCCGCCTTTTTGGAGAAAAAGTTCGACGTGCTGGACCAGATCCACGAGGTGGTCAATCCCAACGGACTGCCCGCCACCCTCTCCATCGGCGTGGGGCGGGACGCCGACACTTACGCCGGGCTTTTCCAGTACGCCTCTCTGGCGGTGGAGATGGCCCTCTCCCGGGGCGGCGACCAGGCGGTGGTGAAGAACCGCTTCAATTTCGACTTTTACGGCGGCCGGGCCAAGGAGACAGAAAAGCACACCAAGGTGAAAAGCCGCGTCATGGCCAACGCTCTGGCCGAGCTCATCGGGGACGCCTCCCAGGTCTTTGTCATGGGCCACAAATTTCCTGATCTGGACTGCATGGGCCCCGCCGTGGGGATCCTGGCCATCGCCCGCAAGCGGGGCGTCCCCGCCCACATCGTCCGGGACCCGGATCCCAATCCGGCAGACAAGCTGGTCCAGGAGCTGACCCTGCTCCCGGAATACGAAAACGCCTTTCTCTCCCCCGCCGACGCCCTCATTCAGGCCGACGCCAGCTCCCTGCTGGTGGTGGTGGACACCAACCGCCCCGAGCAGGTCCTCGCCCGGGATCTGCTGGAGTCGGTGAACAAGGTGGCGGTCATCGACCACCACCGCCGGGCGGCCAGCTACATTGAAGGGGCCGCCCTCAACTTCCACGAGCCCTACGCATCCTCCGCCTCCGAGCTGGTGACCGAGCTGCTCCAGTACATCATGGAGCCGTCCGACCTCATCCGCGGAGAGGCTGAGGCCCTGATGGCCGGCATTGTGCTGGACAGCAAGAACTTCACCATCCGCACCGGCAGCCGCACCTTCGACGCGGCGGCCTTCCTCCGCCGGGCGGGGGCCGACACCACCGAGGTCCGGCGTTTCTTCAAAAGCGACCTCACCCACACCATCTCCCGTTACGGCATCCTCAAGGAGGCCAAAATGTACCGGGGCGACATGGCCATCGCGGCGCTGGACCACCCGGTGGACCGGGTCACCGCCGCCCAGGCCGCCGACGAGCTGCTCAGTGTCTCGGGGGTCGCCGCCTCCTTCGTTCTCTTCCCCGACGCCGACCGGGTCATCCTGTCGGCCCGCAGCCTGGGCGATACCAATGTGCAGGTCATCCTGGAGCCCCTGGGGGGCGGCGGCAACGCCGCCGTGGCCGGGGCCCAGATCCCCAAGAAGTCGGTGGCGGAGGTACAGGACGCTCTGCTGGCCTCCATCGACAAATACTGCGAAGACGAGTGAGCGGGCGTTGCGCCCAGTCTCCCCCGATCATACCGAGATACTATCAGCAAAGGAGTACAATACCATGAAAGTGATTCTTCAGCAGGACGTCAAAGGCCAGGGCAAGAAAGGCCAGCTCATTGAGGCCAGCGACGGCTACGCCCGCAACTTCCTCCTCCCCCGGAAACTGGCGGTGGCCGCCACCAACGAAAACCTCAACACCATGAAGCAGCAGGAGAAGGCCAAGCGCGCCCAGGAGGCCGCCGAGCGGGCCGCCGCCCTGGAGATCGCCGAGCAGCTCAAGAGCTGCATGGTCAAGATCCCCGCCAAGGCCGGCAACGGCGGCCGCCTCTTCGGCTCCGTCACCTCCAAGGAAGTCTCCGAGACTTTGAAGGCCCAGTGCGGCATCGACATCGCCAAGACCAAGATCGTCATGGACGAGCCCATCAAGGCCTTCGGCACCTATCAGCTCAAGTGCAAGCTGGGCTACGAGGTCTCCGGCACCGTCAACGTGGTGGTCACCGAGAGCAACTGAGCAATCTTACGGGATGCGGCGGGGCCTGACCCCCCGGCTCCCCATTTCACGGAGGTGTTCCCATGGACGAGCTGCTCTCCCGCCAGATGCCCCACTCGGTGGAGGCGGAACAGGCGGTGCTGGGCTCCATTCTCATTGACGAGGGCTGTGTGCCCCAGGTCATCGAGGCGCTGAAGCCGGAGGACTTCTATCTGCGGCAGAACCGGGAGATCTACGAGACGATCTGCTCCATGTTCAACTATTCCGAAATCATCGATCCGGTGACCGTGCTGGACAAGATGAAGCAGAACGGCGTCTACGACGAGAACACCTCCTACGACTACATCCGACAGCTCATGGTCATCACTCCCACCTCCGCCAACGTCAGTGAGTATGTGAGCATCGTCAAAGACAAATCCCTGCTCCGCCGTGTGGCCGAGACCGCCGGGGCCATCACCGCTCTGATCCAGGAGGGCACCGCCACCGCCCAGGAGGCTCTGGAGGCCGCCGAGCAGCGCATCTACGCCATCCGGCAGGGCCGCGCCGCCCAGGGGCTGGAGCACATCTCCTCGGTGCTGCTGGGGGTGTACGACCGGCTCAACGAGCTGGCCGCCAGCGGGGACGCGGTGCCCGGGCTCTCCACCGGCCTGCCCGACGTGGACGCCGCCATCTCAGGCCTCAACAAATCCGACCTCATCCTCCTGGCCGCCCGCCCCGGCATGGGCAAGACCTCCATGGCCCTGAACATCCTCCTCCACGCCGGAAAGTTCTCCGGCAAGGCGGTGGTGTTCTTCTCCCTGGAAATGAGCCGGGAGCAGCTGGCCATGCGCCTGATCTCGGGGGAGTCCTTCGTGGACAACAAAAAGCTGGTCACCGGCCAGCTGTCCGAGGACGACTGGACCAAAATCGCCGCCGCCTCGGCCGCCCTCAACCAGACCCAGATCCTCATCGACGACAACCCCATGCTGTCGGTGGCCGATATGAACGCCAAGTGCCGCCGGGTGGATAACCTGGGTCTGGTGGTCATAGACTATCTCCAGCTCATGACCTCCGCCGGCGGCCCCACCCGTATGAGCGACAACCGCCAGCAGGTGGTCTCCGACATCTCCCGGAGCCTGAAGATCATGGCCAAAGAGCTCAATGTCCCCGTCTTGTGCCTCAGCCAGCTCTCCCGGGCCAACGAGTCCCGGGCCAACAAGCGGCCCATGCTCTCCGATCTGCGGGAATCGGGCGCCATCGAGCAGGACGCCGACATCGTCATGTTCCTCTACCGGGAGGGCTATTACGACGAGGATACCGAGGACCACAACCTGGCCGAGTGCATCATCGCCAAGAACCGCCACGGAGAGACCGGCACGGTGGAGCTGCAGTGGCTGCCCGAGTACACCACCTTCGCCTCCATCGACCGCAGACACACCGAATACTGACGGGCGGGGCGGATTTTATTCCGCCCCCCGCCGCTTTCTTTTTGTAAGGAGCTCCCATGCTGGAAGAAGCCGTCAAGCTCACAACAGAATACGCCATGCTGCCCCCCGGCGGAACGGTGCTCTGCGCCGTCTCCGGCGGGGCGGATTCCATGTGCCTGCTCCACTGGCTCTCCCGCCGGGAGGGCATCACCCTCCACGCCGCCCACTTCGACCACCGGCTGCGGGGGGCGGAATCCGAGGGGGACGCCGCCTTTGTCCGGGGCTGGTGCGCCCAGGCAGGGATCCCCTTCCATCTGGGGCAGGCCGACGTCGCCGCCGAGGCCGCCCGCCGGGGGCAGGGCATTGAAGAGACCGCCCGGGAACTGCGGTACGCCTTTTTGGAGGAAACCGCGGCGGAAACGGGCGCGGCGGTCATCGCCACCGCCCACAATGCCGACGACAACGCCGAGACCCTTCTGCTCCGTCTGGCCCGGGGCTCCGGGCTCCAGGGCCTCCCCGGCATCCCGCCCCGCCGGGGCAAAGTGGTCCGGCCCCTGCTCACCACCCCCCGGGCGGAAATTCTGGCCTATCTGGAGGCCGAGCACCTCCCCCACCGGGAGGACTCCTCCAATTCCGACGAAGCTTACGCCCGCAACCGTGTCCGTGCCCAGGTCATGCCGGTCCTCCGCTCCCTCAACCCCCGATTTCCCGAAACGTGTGCGGCCTCTCTGCGCTCTTTGCGGGCCGACAATGACTATTTGAACGCCCAGGCGGCTATGATGGATCGGTACGCCCGCTGGGCGGAGGATGATCTGGTCATCGAAGCCCACTACATCGCCGACCTCCCCGCGGCCTTGGCCCCCCGGGCCGTCCGGCGGCTCCTGGAGCGGATGGGGGACGGCGCGATGGACTGCTCGGCAGCCCATCTCAACGGCATCGTGGAGCTCTGCCGGGGAGACGATCCCTCCGCCGTCCTCTGCCTGCCCCACGGGCGGCTGGCCCAGCGGATCTACCGGGACCTCCTGCTCACCACCCAGACCGCCCCGGAAAACAGCCGGTACACCTGTCGGTGTGAACGGGCGGTCTGTCCCCAAGAGCCCAAAGCCGGGATATGGTACTTCCGCTCCGACGCTTTGGGGCCAGACGCTCTTCTCCGCCCCCGGCAGCCGGGGGACGCCCTCTCCCTCCCCGGCCGGGACGGGACCAAAACCGTGAAAAAGTGGCTCATCGACGCCAAGGTCCCCCGGCGCTTCCGGGAACAGCTCCCGGTGCTGGCCGACGGGGACGGCCCCGCCGCTCTGGCCGGCTTCGGGCCGGAGGAACGCAGGCTGGCCCGGCCGGGTGAAGATTCCTGGGCAATCACATTTTTCCAAACAAAGACAGAAAA
This sequence comes from Pseudoflavonifractor sp. Marseille-P3106, assembly GCA_900169975.1. Taxonomy (GTDB): domain Bacteria; phylum Bacillota; class Clostridia; order Oscillospirales; family Oscillospiraceae; genus Vermiculatibacterium. The sequence continues at coordinate 445,702 of LT827124.1, read as the reverse complement.
GGATGACGAGTTATGCTGAAAGACGACATTGAACGGGTCCTCATCTCTGAGGAGACTCTGCAAAAGCGGGTGGCCGAGCTGGGCGCGCAGATCAGCGCCGACTACGCCGGAAAGGAGCCCGTTCTGGTCAGCGTGCTCCGGGGCTCCTACATCTTCATGGCCGACCTCACCCGGCACATCGACGCCTTCTGCCGGGTGGACTTCATGGCGGTCTCCTCCTACGGCGCGGGCACCGTCTCCTCCGGCCAGGTCAACATCATCAAGGACCTGTCCGACTCCATCGAGGGCAAGGACGTCATCGTGGTGGAGGACATCCTGGACAGCGGCAACACCCTGCACTACCTCTTCCAACTTCTCCAGGCCCGGCACCCGGCCTCCATCAAGCTGGCCACTCTGCTGGATAAGCCCTCCCGCCGCACCAAGCCCATCACTGCAGACTACGTGGGCTTCGAGGTTCCCGACGAATTTGTGGTAGGCTACGGTCTGGACTACGACGAGCTTTACCGCAATCTCCCCTACATCGGTGTGCTGAAGCCCCGGGTGTACGGGGAAAATCTGATCTCCGACTGATCCCTGAATTGCTTCCGGAAAGGACGTGGCTCCCTCTTGAACAAAAAAATCAGCCCCAGGGACGTGGGCTTCCTCAGCCTCATCCTCATCATCCTCATGGTGACTGTCTTTGCCCTCAAGGGCATGGACGCGCCCCCCACGCCCTCCTCCGCCGAGATCCGCACGCTCCTTGAGCAGCAGCAGGTGGAGACGGTCAAGGTCAAGGACAACACCCTCACCATGACCCTCAAGGAACCGTGGAACGGCTCCACCACGGTCTCGGCGCGGCTGTACAGCGCCGAGATGTTCCACGATGAGTTCAACGACCTGTTGGTGGCCCAGCAGCGGGCGGGCATCCTGGCCGACTACGACTATCAACAGGACACTGTATTGCCCTGGTGGGTCTCCTTCCTGCCCTGGCTGGTCATCCTGGGCCTGTTCGGGCTGCTGTGGTACAACATGATGGTGCGTCAGGCCGGGGGCGGCGTGGGCGGCGAGAAGCCGGGCCGGTTCAGCCACGCCCGCACCAAGACCGTGGAGGCCGAAGGAAAGAAGATCACCTTCGCCGACGTGGCGGGTGCGGACGAGGAGAAGGCCGAGCTCCAGGAGGTGGTGGACTTTCTCCGGGAGCCCAAGCGCTACCTGGATCTGGGGGCCCGCATCCCAAAGGGCATCCTCCTGGTGGGCCCTCCCGGCACCGGCAAGACCCTGCTGGCTAAGGCCGTGGCCGGTGAGGCAGGCGTCAATTTTCTCTCCATCTCCGGCTCTGATTTCGTCGAGCTCTATGTGGGCGTGGGCGCCAGCCGGGTGCGCGACCTCTTTGATCAGGCGAAAAAGGACTCCCCCGCCATCGTCTTTATCGATGAGATCGACGCCGTGGGCCGTCAAAGAGGCGCAGGCCTGGGCGGCGGCCACGACGAGCGGGAGCAGACCCTCAACCAGCTGCTGGTGGAGATGGACGGCTTCGGCTCCAACGAGGGCGTTGTTGTCCTGGCCGCCACCAACCGGGTGGACATTCTGGATCCCGCCCTGCTGCGTCCCGGCCGGTTTGACCGGCAGGTCTATGTGGGCGCGCCCGATGTGAAGGGCCGGGAGGAGATCCTGAAGATCCACGCCCGCAACAAGCCGCTGGCTGAGGACGTAAACCTGGGCACTCTGGCCAAGGCCACCGCCAGCTTTACCGGCGCGGATCTGGAAAATCTTATGAATGAGGCCGCCCTCCGGGCCGCCCGTCTCCATCGGCCCTTCATCACCATGTCCGATCTGCAGGAGTCGGTCATCAAGGTGCTGGCCGGACCGGAAAAGAAAAGCCGGGTGGTCATCCAGCGGGAACGGGAGCTCACCGCCTACCACGAGGCCGGCCACGCTCTGGTCATCCACGCCCTGGACACCCAGGACCCCGTGCATCAGATCACCATCGTTCCCCGTGGCATGGCGGGCGGCATGACCATCCACCTGCCCCGGGAGGACAAGAGCTTCCAGTCCCGGCGGGAACTCACCGACCGCATCGCCGTGTGCCTGGGCGGGCGGTGCGCCGAGCAGCTGGTGCTGGGCGACATCTCCACCGGCGCGGGGAGCGACCTCCAGCAGGCCAGCTCCATCGCCCGGAAGATGGTCATGCGCTACGGCATGAGCGACCGGCTGGGCAACGTGGTCTTTGACTCGGGACACGACGAGGTCTTTATCGGCCGCGACATGGCTCAGGCCAAGAGCTACTCCGAGGAGGTGGCCGCCGTCATCGACGAGGAGGTCAAGCGCCTTCTGGACGCGGCCTACGCCACCTGCGAGACCATTCTCACCCGGGACCGGGCCTACCTGGAGCAGGTGGCCCAGTACCTGCTGGAGCACGAGAACATGGACGCCGAGACCTTCGAGGCCCTGTTCGCCCCGGCAGAGTCCTGATTTTATCCGTCCCTTCCGTCGGAAAGGAGGTCCCTCTCTTGAAAAAGCGTCTGACTGCGCTGCTGTGCGCCGCGGCGATCCTGTTTGCCGCCGTGCTCCCCCGGGCGGCGGCCTCCACACCCACCATCTATCTTCTGGCCGCCAACGACAAAATGTGTGACCTCCCCGGCGGGCTGCTCCCCGTTGCGGTGAACGGCGTCATCTACGTGCCATACAGCCTCTTTGACAAATCGGCCACCGGAGTGGATCTGGGTGTCTACTACGGCCTGGCCCCCGACCGGGGCCCCATCCTCTCCCTCTATTCCTTGTCCGGCCGGCTTGTTTTTACCGTGAACATGGGCCAGTGCGTGGACGGGCAGGACAATCCCATGAACTTCCGGGCCGTCACGCGCAACGGGGCGGTCTACGTCCCAGCCGCCGCCGTGTGCAATTTCTTCGGCCTGCAGTACTCCTTTCTGCCCACAGTGGACCGGGGCACCCTGATCCGCATCACCAACGGCTCCCAGTCCCTCAGCGACAGCGTGTTCCTCAGTTCGGCCACTTTGAGCATGACCTATCGCTATAACAACATTCTCAAAAGCATGGAACCGGTGGTCGGTCCCACCTCCGCGCCGGTTTCCACGCCCGCCGTTCCCTCTGCCAGCTCCGCCCCCGGGGAAAAGGACAACAAGTCCGGCGTATGGGTCTATCTGTCAGTGGATGCCTCTCAGGCGGAAGAGAGCCTGCTCGCCGCTCTCTCCGGCACCTCGGGACACGCCCTGCTGCTCTTCTCCCCTGACCGTCTCTCCGCCCAAAGCGGGCTGATCCGGCAGGCGGTGGCATCCGGCTTCTCCATCGGGCTGAAAGTGGAGGGCACAGAGAAAGAGGTGCAGGAGCAGTTGGCCCGGGGCAACGAACTGCTTACCCACATTGCCCGCATCCGCACCCGCATCGTCTCCGCACCCGCCAGCCTCACCAAGACATTGGATGCGGCCGGCTGGTCCTGCTGGACAGTCAATGTCACCGGCTCCAATGCCTCTACCCTGTTGAGGAGTCTGGACAGCAAACGCACCGTGGCCCGGCTCGCGCTGCCCGCCACACCCTCGGTGATCTCCCGGGTCCTCGCTCAGGTGAGAACCGACGGCTACACCCTCCGCCAACCTTTGGAGACGGAATTATGAAACGAACTTATTATCTGGATCATGCCGCCACTTCCTTCCCAAAGGCCCCCGGCGTGGGAAAGGCCATGGCGGACTATATTGACACTGTGGGCCGGAACGTGGGGCGGGGAAGCTATGCCCCCGCTCAGGAGGCGGCCGGTGTGGTCTGGGAGACCCGGGAACAGCTCTGCCGCCTGATGGGCGGTCCCGCGCCTCAAAACGTGGTGTTCACCTCCGGCGCCACTGCCGGGTTGAATCTCCTGTTGAAGGGGCTCCTCCGCCCCGGAGACCGGGTCCTCACCTCCCCCATGGAGCACAATGCCGTCCTGCGCCCCCTCCGCCAGCTGGAGACCTTGGGCGTGACAGCGGAGGAGCTGCCCTGCGACCAGGCCGGCCGGCTCCTGATTGACGCGCTGCCCGCCCTCCTCCCCGGAGCCCGGGCCGTGGTGCTCACCCACGCCTCCAACCTCACCGGCGGGCTGATGCCCCTGGCCTCCGTGGGGACCCTCTGCCGGGCCGCAGGGGTCTTTTTCCTGGTGGACGCCGCCCAGAGCGCCGGACATGTGCCCATCGACATGGCCGCCATGGGCATCGATGGGCTCTCTCTCCCCGGCCACAAGGGCCTGCTGGGTCCTCAGGGGATCGGCGCTGTGCTCCTCACCGACGCTCTGGCACAGGCACTGGATCCCCTGATTGCCGGGGGGACCGGCAGTCTGTCAGAATCTCTGGAAATGCCCCCTTTCCTCCCGGACCGGCTGGAGGCGGGCACCCTGAATCTGCCTGGCATTTACGGGCTGCACACCGCCCTGGCCTATTTCGAGCCCCGCGCCGCCGCCCTCATGGATCGCCAGCGGCGGCTGGGCGGACACCTCTGGGCCCGGCTCAGTGAGCTGACGGAGGACGGTCTCACCGTCCCCGGCCCCGGGCCCGGGGAACGGGTAGGGGTGGTGTCAGTGGATTTCCAGGGCCGGGACAACGGAGAGATGGCCTTCCTGCTGGAGCGGGACTACGGTATCCAGACCCGCAGCGGCCTCCACTGCGCCCCGGCGGCCCACCGGCACCTGGGCACCTTCCCCCGGGGGATGGTCCGCTTCTCCGTGGGGCCCGAGACCACCTTTGAAGAACTCGACTACGTGCAGGGAGCAGTCTACGAACTGCTCTTCTCAAATTGAGACAGACAGGAGAGATTACCATGTCCAATTCGATCAAGCGCACCCTCAACTCTCAGAAGCGCATCGCTCTGATTGCCCACGACAATATGAAGGGGGAGATCATGGAGTGGTGCGAGGCCAATAAAGAGATCCTCAGCCGCCACTTTCTCTGCGGCACCGGCACCACAGCCCGAATGATCGCCCAGCGCACCGGTCTTCCGGTGTTCGGCTACAACTCCGGCCCTCTGGGCGGCGACCAGGAAGTGGGTGCCCAGATCGTCCAGGGCAAGATCGACATGGTGATCTTCTTCTCCGATCCCCTTACTGCCCAGCCCCACGACCCGGACGTGAAGGCGCTGCTGCGCATCGCCCAGGTATACGATATCCCCATGGCCAACAACCGTTCCACAGCGGATTTTCTCATTTCCTCCCCCTATCTGAACACAGAGTATACCCACTATGTCTCCGACTTCAAGGAGGCGGTCAAGGAGCGGGCCGCTACGCTGTAGGCAACGGATCAAAAAAATGCGGACCGGCAAATGCCGGTCCGCATTTTTTTGATCCGTTAAAACAGTCCTGTAATCTTTCCGTTTTCATCCACGTCGATATTCTCCGCGGCTGGAACCTTCGGCAGCCCCGGCATGGTCATGATATCCCCGGTGAGGGCCACCACAAACCCCGCGCCCGCCGACACCTTTGCCTTGCGCACGGTGATGCGGAACCCCGTGGGAGCACCCAGGAGGTTCTGATCGTCTGAGAGGGAATACTGGGTCTTGGCCATGCACACTGGAAGTGCCCCGAAGCCCAGCTCGGTGAGCTTCTCCAGTTCCTTGGCCGCGGCGGGGGCAAAGTTCACCCCATCCGCCCCGTAGACCTTCCGGGCCACCGCCCCGATCTTCTCCTTAAGGGACATCTCATCGGAATAGGCAAACTGGAAGTGGTTCTCTCCCTCCTCGATGACCCGCAGGACCTCCCGGCCCAGTTCCTCGCCGCCTTCGCCGCCCTTGCCCCAGACCTGGGAGAGGGCCACCCGCACGCCGTAGGTCTCGCAGGCCTTCCGGATCATGGCGATCTCGGCATCGGTGTCGCAGTCAAACTGGTTGATGGCCACCACGGCGGGGAGCCCATAGACCCGGGTGATGTTCTCCACATGCTTGAGCAGGTTGGGAAGGCCCTTCTCCAGCGCCGCCAGATCTTCCCGGGCCAGCTCGGCCTTGGGGCAGCCGCCGTGATGCTTGAGGGCGCGGACGGTGGCCACGATGACCACGGCATCCGGGCGCAGGCCCGCCACCCGGCATTTGATGTCCAAGAACTTCTCCGCGCCCAAGTCGGCGCCGAAGCCAGCCTCGGTGACCACATAGTCGGCCAACCGCAGGGCCGCGTCTGTGGCGGAGATCGAATTACAGCCGTGGGCGATGTTGGCGAAGGGCCCGCCGTGGATGAAAGCCGGAGTCCCCTCCAGCGTCTGCACCAGATTGGGCTTCAGCGCGTCCTTCAGAAGGGCGGCCATGGCTCCCTCCGCCTTCAAGTCATGGGCGGTGACCGGCTTTCCGGCGCGGGTGTAGGCCACCACCATCCGACCCAGGCGCTCCTTGAGGTCCATGAGCCCAGTGGAGAGGCAGAACACCGCCATGACCTCGCTGGCCACCGTGATGTCGAAGCCGTCCTCCCTGGGCATGCCCTGCATTCGACCGCCCAGACCGTCGATCACATTGCGCAGCTGCCGGTCGTTCATGTCCACGCAGCGCTTCCAGGTGATGTTCTTCACGTCGATGTCCAGGGCGTTGCCCTGCTGGATGTGGTTGTCCAGCATCGCCGCCAGCAGGTTGTTGGCCGCGCCGATGGCGTGGAAGTCGCCGGTGAAATGGAGGTTGATGTCCTCCATGGGCACCACCTGGGCGTAACCGCCGCCTGCCGCGCCGCCCTTAACGCCGAACACAGGGCCGAGGGAGGGCTCCCGCAGCGCCAGGCAGGTCTGCTTGCCCAGCCGCTGGAGGGCGTCGGCCAGGCCAACGGAGGTGGTGGTCTTGCCCTCCCCCGCGGGAGTGGGGTTGATGGCGGTGACCAGGATCAGCCGTCCCTTCCGGGGCATGGCCCGATAGGCGGCCGGCTCCACCTTGGCCTTATCGTAGCCGTAAGGGATGAGCTGTTCCGACGTCAGGGAAAGCTTGGCGGCAATCTCCGGAATGGGGCGCAGCTTTGCGCTCTGGGCGATCTGAATATCGGTCTGCATGGGCATCTCTTCCTTTCTTTCTATCGCGGGCTGATCCTTTTAATATGTAGGCTCCCGCCGGGGAGCCGGGGATTACATTCTGCGCATGCCCTCCCAGACCGCCATGGGCACACAGCTGGGCAGAAGCTTGCTCCCCAGGCGCATGGCCAGGGGGATGGGACCGCCGGTGATGACAGCCAGGCCCAGCCGGTTCATGCTCATGGACCAGGCTGCCACCGACTCCGGCCTGACCGCAAAGGGGGTGTGGCGCACCGCCTCCGGGTGGGAGGTGTTCCGGGCCACCTCCATGAATTCCGTCTTAATCCAGTAGGGACACACCGCCGACACCAGGATGCCCCGGCCCGCCAGCTCCCAGCGGAGCGCGCGGGTATAGCGAAGCAGGAAGGCCTTGGTGGCCGCGTAGAGATTCATCCCCGGCAGCGGCTGAAATCCGGCGCAGGAGCAGACCTCCAGCACCCGGCTCCCCCGGTCCAGATAGGGCAGGCACACCCGCGTCAGCTCCACCGCCGCCCGGCAGTTGAGGGAGATCATGTCGTCGGTCTCCGCCGCCGTCAGGTCCTCCGCCCGGCCGAATTTGCCGAAGCCCGCGGCGCAGATCAAAATCTCCACCCGGGCCTGTTCCTCTTCCAGCGCTCCTCGGAGCTCCTCCGTGCTCTCCCGCCGGGTCAGATCCAGCGGGAAGATCCGGCACCGGACGTTCAACTCTTCCGCCAGGCGGTTCAGCCGATCCTCCCGCCGGGCCACCAGCCACAGCTCGTCCAACTTCATCGTCTTGTCGATCTGGCGCGCGTAGGCCCTTCCCAGACCGGAGGAGGCCCCTGTCACGATCCCAATCCGCATCAAAAACACCTCCGGGACCAAATGGTCCGTCCAATTATCATACCACCCAGTATGGAATTAGTTGTATTCTACCACCCCGTTTCAGGCGGTACAAGGGAAAAAAGGCGTCAAAAATGCCCATGCCCGCAACTTTGTTGAAGGGATTGCCTTTTCCCCTTCTCTGGGGTACAATATTGAGTGATTATGACTGAAAAGGTGGCATCTCTTTGAAACGACCGCTTGCCCTCTCTCTGGCTGTGCTCCTCCTGCTCTCCGGCTGCTCCAGCACGGAAGAGAGCACCACAATTTTCGCCATGGACACCGTCATGACCCTCACCGCCTACGGCTCCCACGCCCGGGAAGGGCTGTCCGCCGCCGAGGCGGAGATCAATCGCCTGGAAAAAACGCTCTCCGTGACGCGGGAGGACAGTGAGGTATGGGCCATCGACCACAGCGCAGGCGCGCCTGTAACCGTGGGGACGGACACCGCCGCCCTGCTGAACGCCGCCGCCGCGCTGGGCGACCGCACCGGCGGCGCGCTGGACGTGACGCTCTATCCCGTGGTCAAGGCCTGGGGATTCACCACAGGCGATTACCGGATCCCGGACGCGGAAGAGCTGGCAGACCTGCTCACCCGGGTGGATGACCATGCCGTCCATATGGACGGGGATACCGTCACACTTCCGGCGGGGATGGAGCTGGACTTCGGCGCACTGGCCAAGGGCTACGCCGGAGAGCAGTGCGCCTCGCTTTTGAAGGAGGCGGGGGTGACCTCCGCCATCTTGAATCTGGGGGGGAACGTCCAGACAGTGGGGGCAAAGCCCGACGGCTCCCCCTGGCGGGTGGCCGTCCAGGACCCTGAGGGTGAGAGTGAGGACTATGTGGGCTGGCTGGAGCTCACTGACGAGGCCGCAGTCACCTCGGGAGGCTATCAGCGCTACTTTGAGGAAAACGGCGTCCGCTACTGGCACATCATCGACCCGGACACCGGTGCGCCGGCCCGGAGCGGCCTTCTCTCCGCCACCATCGTGGGGAAGAGCGGAACGGCGTGCGACGGCCTATCCACCGGCCTCTTCGTTCTGGGGCCGGAGAAGGCACTGGACTGCTGGCGGCAGAGCGACGATTTCGAAGCGGTCCTCATCGGGGAGGATCACACCGTTCAAATCACCGCCGGACTGGCCGACCGCTTCACGCTGCGGGAGGATTCCGGCTATACCTTACGGATCGTGGAGGAATGACTTTGAAAAAAACGCTGTCCAATCGTTTCTGGCTCATCCTGCTGGGCGTGATCGTGGCTGGCTCCGCCCTGGCCGCCTGGCTTCTGCTCTCCCGGGTGCCTACCGGCTCCATAGCCGCCATCTATCTGGACGGTGAGCTGGTGGAGCGCATCGACCTCGCCGCCGTCACCGAGTCCTACACCCGCACCTACACGGGAAAAAGCGGCATCACCGACGTGGTGGAGGTGGCCCGGGGAAAGATTCGGGTGAAGGAGGCCGACTGCCCCGACCAGGTGTGTGTCCACCAAGGCTGGATCGAGACCGGCGTCGTCCCGGTGGTGTGCCTGCCCAATGCTCTGGTCATCCAGATCGAGGACGGCTCTGCCGAGCCGGAGATCGACGGAGCGGTGGGGTGAGCGGATGAAACAGACGAAGCGACTGACCCTCTGCGCCCTCCTCACCGCCATTGCCCTCACCATATTTGTGGCCGAGGCCCAGATCCCGCCTGTGGTCCCCGTGCCGGGCATGAAGCTGGGTCTTGCCAACATCGTGACGGTGTACGCCATGTTTGCCCTGGGCCCGGGGGACACCTTGATGATCCTGCTATGCCGCATTTTTCTGGGCAGCCTCTTTGCCGGGGGCTCCACCTTCCTCTACTCCCTGGCAGGGGGACTGCTCTGCTACCTGTCCATGCTGCTGTTTCGGAAGATCCTTACGGAAAAACAGCTCTGGGTATGCGGCGCCATTGGGGCCATCTTCCACAACCTGGGGCAGATGGGCGCAGCCATTCTCATTGCCCGCACGCCCCAGCTCGTCCTCTATCTGCCCGTGCTCCTCATCACCGGCGTGATCGCCGGGGCCTTTACCGGTCTGGGGGCCCAGCTTCTGCTGGCCCGCCTGGGCAGGCGGATCCCCTGACGTCCCCTCATCTTCATCAAAAAGCGCCGCCCCTGCCTTGGCAGGGGCGGCGCTCTGTTCGTTTACTGCTCGCGGTTGAAGATGTTGAAGATGGACTGCCAGGTGTCGTCGTCGTCCGCGGGCTTTTTCTCGCCCTCGCCCTTCTTGTCTCCCCCCACCTTTTCGCCAGCTTTGGTAAAGGCCTTGTCGGCGGCGTTGGCCTTCTGGGTCGCCTCATCATAGCCGGTGGCAATGACGGTGACCTGAATTTCGTCCTCCAGGGACTCGTCAAAGGCCGCGCCGAAGATAATGAGTGCCTCGGGATGGGCGGCCTGCCGCACCAGCTCGGCGGCGGTCTCCACCTCTTCCAGCCCGATGTCCATGGAACCGGTAATATTGACCAGCACGCCCCGGGCACCGTTGATGGAGGTCTCCAGCAGGGGACTGGAGATGGCCATTTTGGCGGCCTCCTCGGCCTTGGTCTTGCCTGCGCCCCGGCCCACGCCCATGTGAGCCATTCCGGCAGACTGCATCACAGCGGTAACGTCGGCAAAGTCCAGGTTGATGAAGCCGGTGTTCTTGATGAGGTCGGAGATGGACTGCACCGCCTGACGCAGCACGTCGTCGGCGATCTCGAAGGCGTTGGCGAAGGTGATTTTCTGATCGGTGGCGAACTTCAGCCGCTCATTGGGGATGATGACCAGGGAGTCCACCTTGGTCTTGAGTTCCTCGATGCCAGCCTCGGCCTGCTGCATCCGGCGACGGCCCTCAAAGTTGAAGGGCTTGGTGACCACGCCCACCGTGAGGAGACCGGCTTCCTTGGCGATGTCGGCCACGATGGGGGCCGCGCCGGTGCCGGTGCCGCCGCCCATACCGGCGGTGATGAACACCATGTCGGTGTCCTCCAGCGCCTTGGCGATCTGAGACCGGCTCTCCTCAGCGGACTTGCGGCCCACTTCCGGGTTCGACCCCGCGCCTTGGCCGCCGGTGAGCTTTTCGCCGATTTGGATCTTCTGATTGGCGCTGGAAATGGCCAGCGCCTGCTTGTCTGTATTGACAGAGATGAAATCTACGCTCTTCACGCCCGACTTCACCATTCGGTTCACCACATTATTGCCGCCGCCGCCCACTCCGATCACTTTGATATTGACGACAGACTCCGGACCTGTATCCAATCCAAACGGCATAACTGCTCCTCCTAAAACCATCTTATCGTTATGTAAGGGGGAAAAACGACCTCATTTTGTGTCGAATTCCCCGCTGGGTTCTACATCTTGCTTTATTTTATCCTTCTTTGGCTTCGAGGTCAATAGCTCTCTGCGGATTTCCCCAAAGTTTTGGAACATTCGGGTGCCAAACACCACCACAGCAGCCAAATACATGGGAATTCCCATGCGCTCACCCAGCGCGGTGAGGAACACCGCGATGGCGGCGTTTCCGATGGTGCCTGACAAAAAGATGGGCAGATGGAATTCCCCCTTGAGCCGGGAACGCATCCCACCCAGAGCCGAGTCCAGGGCGGCCAGCAGCCCCACCCCCACATAGAGGGTCATGCCCGCCGGAAAGTGCAGGGGGATGAGGAACCCCAGCAGCAGCCCGGCCGTCAGTCCGATCAGCTCCAGCACTCAGCCCACCCCCTCTTCCTGCGGCAGAAGGCTCTCCGCCGGTTTGGCGTACCGGTACTCCACCGCCCCCTGGTACTTGGGGATGGTAAGCTGGGTACTGGTGTTGACCTGGACGCTGATCTTCCACTGCCCCAGAATGTCCACTACGCCGTTTCGCATGGTGAGGGCATTGTAAAGCGTAGCGGGATCTCCGATGGCAAAGATGACATAGGGGGCGGCGTACCGCCGTCCGTTCACCGTCACCACCGCACCGGTACAGCGGATCTCGCTGGTGGCCAGAAGCCGCTCCCCGTTGAGGGAGATGGCCTCCGCTCCCGCCGAACGCAGCTCGTTGATCACCGACAGTAGGTCGGAGTCGTGGATGATGTAGTCGGCCTCCTCTCCCGTAGCGTTGACCGCGGTAGAGTCGGACATGACCACGCTCACGCCCGGGCCGGTGACCTCTACCAGTCCGGCGGTGATCTCCAGCTTATCCAGCTCTGCCTTCAGGGCCTCCCCCCGGGTGCTGCCGTCTGCCGTCTGCTGGCGGTAAAGAGACAGCTCCTCCTGCGTCTGTTTGAGTTGCTTTTGCAGAGCATCAGACTTGTCCAATTCCTGATTGTAGAGCTCCTGCAGCGTCTCCAGACGGCTGGTGTCGGAAGCCGCAGCCTGGGTGTTGACCCACACGCTCCTCAACTGTGAGGCCAGCAGAAATCCGACAATGGCAAACACCAGCGCCACCGACATGCTCCCCGCGCTCTTAGGCCGCCGGGGACTCCGCTGCTCCGGCGTCTCCTGTGTCTGTTCCTGCTTCGGGCTGAGATGCACCATCTGTGCCGCCTCCTTCCTGTTCGTTTCCGGTCTGTTCGGCGGGAGTCCACCGGCTGGTGAGCAGACGGGCCTGTTCGTCGCCGTAGGTCAGATCCAGCGTCCCCGTCACGGCCTCCCCCCGCTGTGCAAAGGTTTCCATGACCCGCTGAAGGGAAAAGACCCGCTTGTCAAAATCGCCTGTCATCGGCACCGCCACCGTCAGTCCCTCGCCGTATCCGAAGTAAATGACGTTGGAGGCCGTCAGATCGATAAATTCCGTGAGGTTCCCCGACATCCCCCGTTCCGCCAGAGCGGACAGCAGAGCGCGCAGGCTCTCCACCTTGAGAGGGGCCTCCTCCGTCTCCTGATCCACAGCCACCCGACTGCCCAGCGACGGGGCGATGGGTGTGAGGCCCAGCACCTGGGGCAGGCTGCCCCGGAGCGAGGCGTCCCCCTGCTCCAGCAGCTTGCCGTCGGCATCCAGCAGCCACCAGCTCTCCTCCGCCTGGACAGCAGCCACCGCTGAGGTCTCGGTGATCCGCAGCTCCAGGGTGTCGGGCAGCCGGCGGACCGGCGACACCTTTTCCACATAGGGCAGCCGCCTCAGGATGCTCTGGGCGGTCTTGGGCTTGTTGATGAGGCATAGGTTGTCCCCGATTTGGACTCCGGAAGCCTCCGCCACCTCTTCGGCGGTGTAGCGGCTGTTGCCCACCACAGTCACCTGATTGACCCGGAAAAAAGCCACACTGCCTGCCAGAATGGCGGCGAAGATGATCAAAAATGACAACAGCGGATAGAGGAAGCCGAAGCGTCCTCTCCTCCGCCGGTGTCGATTTCGTTTTTTTCTCGCCGCCATATCCGGGTGTTCCTCTCTTCCACGGCTTCATGTCCGCACGGGGGCTCACAGGCCGCCTTTTTCTGTATTGTACCATGCAAAAAGAAAGAAATCGTTAAGAATCCCTGAATTCTTCCTCTGTCACGCTGGCTCCCAGGGCTCTCAGGTCGGCGGGCAGGTCGGCGTAACCCCTACGGACGTGCCGCAGCCCGGAGAGGATCGTCTCTCCCTCCGCCCCCAGTGCGGCCACTGCCAGTGCCGCACCGCCCCGGAGATCGGCGGCGGTCACCTGCGCTCCGAACAGTCTCGGAACGCCGTAGACCACGGCCACTTTTCCCTCCACCCGGATGTCGGCCCCCATTCGAACCAGCTCATCCACATGGCGGTATCGGCTGTCGAAGATATTCTCGGCAAACACGGTGGCGCCCTCCGCCGTACACAACGCCGCCATCATAATGGCCTGGGCGTCGGTTGGGAAACCGGGGTAGGGCGCCGTGCGGATGGGGCGCACCGCCCGCAGGCGTTCCGGAGCCCGGATGGCAATGATATTCGGAGCACTCTCGATCTTGCAGCCCGCCTCGGAGAGAACGGCCGTGACGGTAGACAGATGCCGCCAGTCCACACCGGTGATCCTGGCCTCTCCCCCGGCGGCCGCCACCGCAGAAAGCCAGGTGGCCGCCGCGATGCGGTCGCCGATGACGGTGTGCTCCCCGCCGTGGAGCGGCCGCCCGCCCCGGATGGTAATGACCGAACTGCCTGCGCCCTGCACCTCAGCGCCCAAGGCGTTCAAAAAATTCTGGAGATCCACGATCTCGGGCTCCCGGGCGGCATTGGTGATGGAGGTGATCCCCTCCGCCCGCACGGCGGCCAGCATGATGTTCTCAGTGGCCCCCACGCTGGGCAGAGCAAGGGTGATGTCCGCTCCGGTGAGCGCGCCCCGGCAGGAAAGCCGCCCGCCCCGCTCATCGATCTCCGCCCCAAGGGCCCGCAGGGCGGACAGGTGAAGATCGATGGGCCGGGGACCCAGCTCGCAGCCGCCCGGATAGGACAGTTCGGCCCGGCCCATGCGCCCCAGAATCGCCCCCAGGAAGATCACCGAGGAGCGCATCTCCCGCATCAAGTCGTCCGGGATCTCCCACTCGGTGGGCGCGGCGGCTGAAACGGTCACCGTCTCCCCTTCCCGCTCCGCACGGCACCCCAGCCGGCGGAGGATCTCCAGTGTGTATTCCACATCGGTCAGCCTTGGACAGTTGTGGATCACACTCTCACCCGGCGAGAGAAGGGTGGCCGCCAAAATCGGCAAAACGCTGTTTTTGGCCCCCTGCGTCCGGACGGTCCCGGTCAGGGGATGCCCCCCCTCGATTCTGAAAACGCTCATTGTTCGCCCTCCCTGCGGATTTCCTTTGGGCCATCCTATGCGGAAGGGGCCCATTGGGTACCGGACGGGGCACACAGGGGATCAGAGCAGGGTCTGAAGGGTGGCGTAGATCTTCTCGTTGGCGTCCGGAATGGCCAGTGCGGAGAGGGCCCTGGCCATGTGCTCCCGGCGGATCCCATCCCGCAGAAGGGCGGAGGCCTCCTCATAGAGCCGCCGTCCCGAACATTCCTTCTCAGGGAGAAGCAACGCGCCTCCGGCGTCGGCCAGCACCTTGGCGTTCTTGGTCTGGTGGTCGGCGGTGACGTTGGGGGAGGGCACCAGGATGGCCGGTTTGGCGATGGCCGCCAACTCGGAGATGGTGGAGGCCCCCGAGCGGCAGAGGACCAGATCGGCCGCCGCCATCACCAGCGGCATGTCATAGATATACTCCCGCACCTCCACCCCGGGGTGGCAGGCCTTGCACACGTCGGTGTCGGCCAGGGCCCGGGTCACAGAGGCGAAATCCCGCCCCGCGCCGTGGATATGGCGGAAGGGCTGGGCGTCGGCACACTCCAGGCGGATGAACTCACCCATGTAGCCGTTCATCACCTCAGCCCCCAGGCTCCCCCAGTAAGACAGAAGGAGGGGCCGGTCGTCGGTAAAGCCCAGCTTCTCCCGCGCCTCCATGCGGGTGTACCGGAAGAAATCCCCCCGTACCGGGGTGCCGGTGACCACCACCTTCTCCGGGTGTTCATAGTGGTCGCGGCTCTCCTCAAACCCCACCATCACCACCGACGCCACCTTGGAGAGCGCCTTGGTGGTGAGGCCGGGGACGGCGTTGGACTCATGGACAGCGGTGGGGATGCCCCGCTTGGCGGCGGCCTTCACCACCGGGAAGCTGGCATAGCCCCCGGTGCCCACCACCAGATCTGGCCGAAAATCATCCAGAATAGCCTTGGCCTGCTTGTCGGCGCGGCCCATGTTGAACACCGTCTTAACGTTGTGACCGATGGCGGCGGGAGTCACGGACCGGCGGAAGTTGGTGATGGTCACCGTTTTGAGCTCAAAGCCCTCCTTGGGGACCAGCCGGGTCTCCATGCCCCCGTCTGCCCCCACGAAGAGGATACGGCAGCCCGGCTCCCGCTCTTGAAACATCCGGGCCAGAGCCACGGCGGGATTGATATGTCCAGCCGTACCGCCGCAGGTGAATAAAACGTTCATTCAAAATCCCCCTAAAAAAAGAAGCGTGGCCTTCTACGGAAGTTTTTCTGCCCGCTTTCTGTTTCAAAAAGAAGTACGGTCTTTTACGGAAGTTTTCTTACCCGCATTCTGTTTCAAAAAGAAGCGCGGCCCTCTATGAAAGTTTTCTTTGCCTACTTTCTTTTTCAAAAGAAAGTAGGTCAGCCCTGCTTGGGAGCGGGAATCTGCCGGGAGACCGCCAGCACAATGCCCATCTCAATGAGTTGGATCATGAGCGCCGTACCTCCATAACTGAAGAAAGGCAGAGAAATGCCGGTGGTGGGCAGAAAATTGGTGACCACCGAGATGTTCAGGAACACCTGTGCCGCCATCAGCGTAGTGACGCCCACTGCCAGCAGGGAGCCGAACCGGTCCCGGGCGTGGAGGGCGATCCAGTAGCCCCGGACGATGAGCATGACGAAGAGGAGCAGGATGAGCCCCGCCCCAATGAGTCCCAACTCCTCGCAAACGATGGAGAAGATGAAGTCATTCTCCGGCTCCGGGATGAAAAGCTGCTTCTGCCGGCTCTGTCCGAAGCCAACTCCGAACAGCCCTCCGGACCCGATGGCATAGAGGGATTGAATGATCTGATATCCGCCGTCCTTGGGATAGGCCCAGGGGTCTTTCCACACCAGAATACGGGTGGACTGATAACCCGTCATAGTCAGAGCCAGCAAGCCCCCCACCGCAGCCCCGCCCAGGGCAAACCATCCCAGCCGCACACCGCCGGCAAAGAGAATGGCGGCGGCCGGGATCAGGATGAGGATGGTGCCCGACATGTGGGGCTCGAGCTTCATGAGCAGCATGATGACCAGCAGGATCACGCCGTATGGCACCAGCTCGGTGAACCCCCACCCATCCGCCTTTTGCAGCAGGGTCCCGGACAACGTTCGGGTGTTGAATTTCTTTTTCTTCTCACTTCCCCGCTTGGACATCCGGGCGGAGAAGTAGAGGATGACACCCAGCTTGGCAAACTCAGAGGGTTGGAAGGCAGGTATCGGGCCGATCGAGCGGATCCACCGCTTGACGCCGTCCGACCGGTTGGTGTGGATGCCCGGCACCAGCACCAGCACCAGCAGAACCAGGGCAAAGCCCAGCACAAACACCGACATCCATCGGAAGGACTGGTAGTTGATCTTGGAGGTGACATACAACAGCCCCAGCCCGGCCGCCGCGAAGATCCCCTGTCGAATGAAATAATAGGTGGCGGCGTGACCTTCGTTGAGGGCGGTGGCGTAGGAGGCGGAGAACACCATAATGACGCCGATCCCGGTGAGAAGCACCACCAGCATGAGGAAGGGCAGATCCATGGGCCCCCGGGCCAGCTGCTCTTCCATGGTGAGGTCGCGTTTCAGTTTTGGCATGAATTTCCCCTCCTGTTCCGGGCATCTCCGCAGCTTGCGGGCTTAAATGAGATACCGGCCCGCCACACCGAACCAGGCCAGAACGCAGAACACCGCGGAAACCGCGGTGAACACCGCCACGACCTTTTTCTCGTTCCACCCGCACATCTCAAAGTGGTGGTGGAGAGGGGCCATTTTAAAGATGCGCTTGCCGTGGGTGGCCTTGAAGTAGGTCACCTGTATAATGTCAGATAAGGTCTCCGCAATATAGACCACACCCACCAGGATCAGGATAAGCGGCATATCGGCGGCAAAGGCCAGCCCGCAGACCGCGCCGCCCAGAAAGAGAGAGCCGGTGTCCCCCATGAACACCTTGGCAGGGTACCGGTTATAGAGGAGAAAGCCCAGCAGTCCGCCCAGCAGGGCGGCGGAAAAGACCGTCAGCTCCCCCTCGTTCCACCGGGCGGTGACCGCCACGAAGAAGAGGGCCACCGGCACCGTCACGGAGGAGGAAAGACCGTCCACGCCGTCGGTGATATTGACGGCGTTGACCGTGCCCACCATGACGAAGGCGGCAAAAACCATATACACCGGCCAGGGCAGGGGGATGCTCACCTGAGCAAAGGGAAGATAAAGATTGGGCGAGAGGTAGCCCTCATAGCGGAGCAGCACCGTCATTAAAATGGCGGCGGCCAGCTGAAGAAGGAACTTCCAGCCCGCGGTGAGGCCGGTATTCTGGTGGTGGACCACCTTCATGTAGTCGTCGAGAAAGCCGATCACGCCAAAGACCAGGGCGAAGAAAAACACATAGACCGCCCCCCGGTCTCCGTTGGCCACATGGCTCCAGCCCAGGACGCCCACAGTGACGGCGATGGCCAGGATAAACATGAGCCCGCCCATGGTGGGGGTCCCCTGTTTGGCCATATGCCAGGTGGGGCCGTCTTCCTTGATGGACTGCCCGGCCTTCAGCCGCCGGAGCATGGGAATGAGCAGCTTCCCGAACAGGGCCGTGAGCACAAAGCTCACCCCTGCCACGATGAGGACCGCCGCGAAAGTTTCCATTCTCGATGTCATCTTTTGAACCTCCAGCTCTTTTGTGGACGGAAAGCGCGGCCGCCTCTGTCCCATGCCGCAGTACCTTGACCTGCAAGCGGGTATTATATCACGTCAGCCGCGCGATCACAACTGTCAGGAGAAACAAGCCGCGACCTCTTCCCGCTCGTCCAGATGGTGCTTTTCCCCGTTCACTTCCTGATATGTCTCATGACCTTTTCCGGCCAGCACCAGGGTGTCCCCCTCCCCGAGCAGGGCCACGGCAGCCCGGATGGCCTTTCGCCGGTCCGGCTCCACCAGCCGGGGCGTGTCAAATCCCTCCATCCCTTTCAAGATGTCATCAATGATGGCTGTGGGGTCCTCCGTGCGGGGATTGTCGGAGGTGACCACCACAAAATCTGCCAGACTGGCCGCCAGCGCTCCCATAATGGGCCGTTTGCCCCGGTCCCGGTCGCCGCCGCAGCCGAAGAGGCAGATAAGCCTTCCCTGGGCAAAGTCCCGCAGGGCGGTGAGGGCGTTTTCCAGTGCGTCTGGGGTGTGCGCGTAGTCAATGAGGACAGTCCCCGGCCCGGGGGTGGGAACCACCTCCATCCGCCCCTTGACCCCGGGGGCCTTCGCCAGCGCGGCGGACGCCCTGCCCAGGGGGATCCCAAGAGCGTGGGCACAGCCCAGGGCGCACAGGGCGTTGTAGACGGTAAAGCCGCCCGGAATGCCCAGCTTCACCCGGGAAATCTCCTCCCGGGTCACCGCCTCGAACTCTACCCGATCCGAGAAGAGGCGCAGGTTCTTGGCGGTGAGGTCGGCCTCGTCCCGCCGCTCAGAGTAGGTGAACACCGGACAGGGCGCTTCAGCGGCGTAGGAGCGTCCCGCCTCGTCATCCAGATTCAAAACCGCCGTGCCGCACTGCCGGAAGAGGCGGCCTTTGGCCTTCTTGTACGCCTCCATGGTCTTGTGAAAGTCCAGATGGTCCTGGGTGAGGTTCGTAAACGCCCCCACGGCGAAGGGGATGCCGTCCACCCGGTGGAGGCACAGCGCGTGGGAGGAGACCTCCATCACCACATGGGTGCAGCCGCTGTCCGCCATCCGGCGGAGCCAGCGCTGGACCTCCCAGCTTTCCGGGGTGGTGCGCTCGGCGGGGCAGACCTCGTCGCCCACCCGGTTTTCGTTGGTGCCGATAAGCCCTGCCTTCGTCCCCAGTGCCTCTTCGATCATGGCTTTTAAAAGGCTGGTGGTAGTGGTCTTGCCGTTGGTGCCGGTGACGCCGACCACGGTCAGTTCCCGGGCCGGATGCCCGAACCAGTTGGCCGAGAGGATCGCCAGAGCTTCCCGGCTGTCCGGAACGGTGAGCCGCCCCGCTCCCGCCTCCTCACAGACGATGGCGGCCGCCCCTTTTTCCAGGGCCTCGGCGATGTAGCGGTGACCGTCTGTCTTATAGCCCCGCAGGGCCACAAAGAGCTCGCCGGGGCGGAGCGTGCGGGTGTCATAGCTGAGTCCTTTGATTTCCACATCCTCCGGCGCGGGCCCGGCATAGCCGACCCCCTCCAGCAGTGTCTTCAGCTGCATCGCGACCACCCTTTCCATCCACACTTTGCGTTTGGTTCCCCGTCAATCCACCATGGTGTTGTCGGCAAACAGGCACTCCACCACGGTCCCCCGTTCCACCGAGGTCCCCACATTGATGGACTGGCTGGCCGCCACCGCGTTGGCGGACATGTAGCTGCTGGAGCCTCCCACTTTGAGATACAGGCCGTGCTGACTCAGGATCTCCCTGGCCTGCGCAGCGGTCTTGCCCCGCACATCGGGGACAGTCACCAGATCCGTGGGCTTCTCCGCGCCCAGGTAGAGGACCACCTCACTGCCGCTGGGAATGGAGGCCCCTCCCACCGGGATCTGGGCAGTGACGGTATCTCCCTCTCCCACCATGCGGACCGTAAAGCCCGCGCCGGTGGCCGACTCCCGGCCCACCTGGGCGGTCTGGCCCACCAGGTTGGGCACGGTGACGTCCACCATGCTCTTCTCAGTCTCGGTATAGTTCTTCTCCACCCCCATGTAGTCCAGAATATTGGACAACAGCTCGCCGGCCATCAGAGCGGCCATATTGCCGCCGCTGATGTAGTAGCCCTTGGCGGTGAAGTTGCTTCCGGCACTCACCGGTTTGGGATTGTCATACATGAGAAGGATGACCACCTGAGGGTCGTCCGCGGGGGCAAAGCCCAGGAAGGAGACGATGGTGTGGTCGATGCCTCTCCGGCTGTCCAGGGTCTCAGAGGAACCGGTCTTGCCGCCGATGCGGTAGCCGGGCACATAGGCCCGCTTTCCGGTGCCGCCGTTCACCACGCCCTCCAGAATGGTCCGGCAGCGCTGGGAGGTCTCGGCGCTGACGACCTGACGGACTTCCGTGGGCTGATTCTGCCGGACCACGTTCCCCTCCGGGTCGGTGATGGACTTCATGACATAGGGCTGCATCAGGTGTCCGCCGTTGATCACAGCGGAAGCCGCCGTGATGAGCTGGATGGGCGTGACTTGAAGGCCCTGCCCGAAGGAGGCGGTCGCCAGATTGGTGATGCCGTTGGCGCTGGTGAATTTATCCCGGGGCCAGATCAGGTTGGGGACGGGGCTGAGCTGGGACTCCCCCTGCATATCAATGCCCGTGGGGCCCAGAAAGCCGAAATCCTCCAGATAGTTGTAGAACTTCTCCGCCCCCAGCTTCTGTCCGATGGCGATAAAGGCCGGGTTGCAGGAGTTGGCCACCGCCTGGGCCAGATTTTGGTCGCCGTGGCCGGGCGCCTTTTTGGAACAGCTGATCCGCCGGTCCGCCACAACAGCGTAGCCGGGGCAGTAAAAATGGCTGTTCTCATTCACCGCGCCCTCTTCCAGGGCGGCGGCCAGCACCACCGACTTAAAGGTGGAGCCCGGCTCATAGGTGTCATTGATGGCCTTGTTGCGCCACTGCTGGTTCTGCATCTGGCTCAGGGCG
Source organism: Pseudoflavonifractor sp. Marseille-P3106 (assembly GCA_900169975.1). GTDB lineage: Bacteria > Bacillota > Clostridia > Oscillospirales > Oscillospiraceae > Vermiculatibacterium. The sequence continues at coordinate 424,577 of LT827124.1, read as the reverse complement.
GCGGCATATGCCTCCTCGCCGGCACTGGGGTCGTTTTTCACCGTCTCCAGGTATTGATTGAGTACCGGATCAGTGACGGTCCAGGGGGAGTTGAGATCATAGGTGGGAGAGTTGGCCCAGGCCAAGATCTCTCCGGTCTTGGGATTCATGGCGATGGCAAAACCGCCGTTGCGCACGTCGAACATCTCGATGCCCTTTTCCAGGATCCGCTCACAGTAGTACTGGATGGTGGAATCCAGCGTCAGGCCCAGATTATTGCCATCGGTGGCGTCGTAGTAGTCCTGGAAGGAATACTTCATCTCGGTGCCGTCGCCCTTCTTGGCGGTGACGACCCGTCCGGTCTGGCCCGCCAGTTCCTCTTCGTATAGGGCCTCCATCCCGTAGGCGCCGGTGTTCTCCAGATTGGGGTTCACCCACCCGATGACCTGGGACGCCAAGGAGCCGCAGGGGTAATACCGCTTGGTGGTGGGGCTGAGATAGACGCTGTTGGACAGGTGATGGTCCAGCACGAACTGACGCACCTGGTCCGCCGTCTCCTTCTCCACCCGTTTGGCGGCCACCTCATAGTAGCTGTCCTTGCTCAGGCTTTTGAGGAGCTTCTCCGTGTCGACGCCCAGGATCTCAGACAGTCCCGCCGCCACGTCCCCAGCCTCCGGCCGGGCGTAGGTTGCCTTTTCCGGCGCGGAGGCGTATTTTTTGTCCCAGTTTTTCTGCACAGAGGCAAAATCCTTGGGAGAGACGATGATATCGTACACCGTGGCGCTCACAGCCAGGACCTTTCCGTTGGCGTCCGTGATCTTGCCCCGGTTGGCAGCCACAGAGTTGTCCATGGTCTGCTGGTCGATGGCCTTTTGCTCATACATGTCGTGATCCCGGATCTGGATGGCATAGAGCCGCCCAAACAGCGGAAGGAACGCCGCCACGCCAAACACAGCCAGCAGAATCAGTGTCCGGGTCAAAACGATCCGGTTTGCCCGGTGGTCAGGCGTTCTGGAGACCGGGTCCTGCTTTCTGCCTTTCATATGCCATTCCCCTTTCATCAGTGAAGGGCGTAAGAAAAAATTCTTTTTCTTACGCCCTTGGATTTCTCTTTATAGCAGGGTCTTCACGCAATACTATGAGCTTCCCCCTCAAAAATATGCCAGAACGTTTTCCACGATCTGCCGCACGCCGTCCAGGAAATGGCCGGTGGTCTCCTGACCGTGGTCGTAGACCACCACGCTGTCCGGCTCAGTGAGATCTACATACACCATCTGTCCGTCCTGAGGCCGGCCCATGGAACCATCCGCCGTAACGGAGTTTTCGATGGCACCCAGATCATAGGCCAGTTCATAGCGGGCTCGCAGGGTGGCCTCTTCCCCCTTCAGGCGGGTCATCTCGTTGCTCAGCCCCACCACCTCACCGGAGAGGCCGGCCAGCTGTACATAGCTCATCAGGATCAGCACCGCCAGAACGGCCACCGCAGCAAAGCCGCTGACGGCAAAGAGAGAGACGTGTCCCGCCTCCCGCACCTGGACCTTGGGCCGGACCGCCGCCTGACGGCGGGGACGAACCTGGGGACGGGGCTGCAGGACTTCCTCCCGTTCCAGTTTCCGGGCGGCAGAGCCGTCATAGGCATAGCCAAAATTGCGATAGGGATCATAGGTTTTCCGCCTGACAGCACTGGCCATGGTCATTCACTCCGTTCTCCGTGTTGTTTTAAACACGTACTTTTTCCGCGATTCGCAGCTTCGCGCTGCGCGATCTCGGATTCTCCTCCAATTCGGTCTCACCGGGAAGGATGGGTTTGCGGTTCACCAGCCGAATGGCCGGTTTCTTGCCGCACACGCACACCGGGAAGTCCGGCGGGCAGGTACAGCCCTTGGCCAGGGCCGCATATCCCGTTTTCACGATCCGATCCTCCAGGGAGTGGAAGGTGATGATGCACAGCCGCCCTTCGGGGGCCAGCCGCGGCACCGCCTGACCGATGACCCGCTCGGCTGCGGTCAGTTCGTCGTTGACGGCAATGCGCACCGCCTGGAAGGTCCGCTTGGCCGGGTGCTGTTTCTCCCGCAAGGCTTGGGCGGGCATGGCCGACCGGATGACCTCCACCAGCTGGAGAGTCGTCTCAATGGGGGCTTGTCCCCGAGCCCGGACGATGGCTCCCGCGATGGCGGAGGCATACCGCTCCTCCCCATATTGGTAGAGGATGCGCCGCAGCTCCTCCTGGGGCCACTCATTTACCACCGTCCGGGCCGTCAGGGGTTGGGTCTGATCCATCCGCATATCCAGCGGAGCGTCATGCATGTAGGAAAATCCCCGGCTGGGGTCGTCCAGCTGCGGGGAGGAAACCCCGAAGTCAAAAAGCATCCCGTCGGCAGGGGGAGTCCCCGCCCCGGCCAGGAGTTCGTCCAAATCGTTAAAGTTGCCGTGGATGAGAGTTACCTTCTCCCGCCAGGGAGCCAGCTTCTCTTCCGCCGCGTCCAGCGCGGCCTGATCCCGGTCGATGCAGTAGAGATGTCCCGTGGTGAGCCGCTGTACGATCTCAGCGGAATGGCCGGCCCGACCCAGCGTCCCGTCCACGTACACCCCGTCGGGCCGAATATTCAGTCCCTCGATACACTCGTCCAGCAGGACCGGACGGTGGGAAAACTGCTCACTCATCAGAAGCCCAGTGCCTCCATACACGCCGACATCTTCTCCGGCGTCATCTCTTCCTCTTCCTGCGCCTGCCAGCGCTGGGCGCTCCAGATCTCGGCCCGGTCGTTGACGCCGATGATGACAACATCCCTGTCAAGATCCGCATACCTGCGCAGCTTCTGGGGCACCACAATGCGTCCCTGGCTGTCCAGCTCACACTTGCTGGCATTGGCAAACAGAGGCCGCATGGCTTTGGACTGGCTCATGGGAAGGGAGGCAAATTTCTCCGTGAAGCGGTCCCATGTGCCCTGCGGGTAGATGGCAAGGCACGCGTCCACCCCCATGGCCAGGTAAAAGGAGACGCCGAGCTCCTCCCGGAGCTTAGCGGGAATAAACAGCCGGCCCTTGGCGTCGATGGAATGCTCGTAGGTGCCGGTCATCTCTCTTCCCCCACTTCCATGTTTTTTTATGGTCTTTTACTCCATTTCGCTCCACTCGTGTTTTTAGTATAAAGGCTTTGCTCTTAAATTGCAATAGTGAAGCAGAATTTTTCCCTTGAAATCTCTCGGCTTTTCCGATAAAAGCCCTCGTTTTTTCGACAAAAACATTTGTTCTACGGCAATCTTTTTACAGCCGCTTTGTCCGGACGGCTCTGGTGAAACACAAAAAGAGATCTGATTTCCAATGAAATCAGATCTCTTTTTGGTGGAGATATGCGGGATCGAACCGCAGACCTCTTGAATGCCATTCAAGCGCTCTCCCAGCTGAGCTATACCCCCATATGAACTTTTAATCGGTCTAACCCGTACCGAACAGATAGTATCATACCAGAGGTTATGCCCTTTGTCAACAGAAAATCTGTATTTTTTGTGCTTTATTTTTCTTTTGCCTATCTTGCAAACATGCGGGGCACTGGGAAAAGTTTTCCCGGTACCCCGCACTGCCTGCGATTTAAAATAACCCTGCCAGAGCCTGACAGCCTAAGAAGAGCACAAATGCACTCACGGCAGGGGCCAACCTCCCGGCGGGGGTGGCGGACAGGCGCCGGGACATGGAGCCGTAGAGGAACGCCCCGCCGCCGTAAACAGCGGCCCCGGCCAAAAACAGCTTCCAGACCGTCTCTCCATCTGCCAGCCCGGCACACCAGGGCAGGAGAGCAAAGGTGGCTCCGCCCAGCAGAACAGCGAGCACCCAGGGGCGGTCACTCTTCGGGGCCAGATAACACTCTGCCGTCAAGGCTATGAGGGACAGCAGCGCCAGCATGGGCAAATCCAGCCCGGGCAGGATCACCGCCGGAGCGAAGGTGCGCAGCAGCACGGCGATCAGGCAGGCCCCGCCCACCACGGCAGCCAGAAGCGTATTCCCCAAAAGATTTTTTCCCTTCATTCCCAATCCCCCCATTCCGTCGCGCCGGAGGATACATCCGCACCGGTGACAAAGGCTGCGGCGGAATTGATCCCCTTGGTGATGGCTTTGGAGGTGACGGTGGCCCCGGTGAGTGCATCCACATTCTCACCCACTGCGGCATCCCCGGCGGTTCCCAAAAACTGGGCCAGGAAGCCGGTATCCGAGGCGGCGCGGCCTCCCAGACCGAAGGTCTCCTCCATCTGGCGCACCACCGCGCCGGTCACCGCGCCGGAGGCGTCCACCCCCACCAGGAGGCGGATCTCCCCCACATAGCCATCGGTGACGGTCTCCACCACATAGCCGGTCTCTCCGGCATAGACAGCGGCGATATTCTCGTCCTCCCCGCCATACTCCTCGGGGGTAAAGCTGGAGCTGCCGGGAAGAAGGGCGGCCATCATGGCCGTCTGCTCCGCCTCGGCATTGGACCGGGCGATACCCGCCAGGCCAAACCTGGCTCCCGCCAGGAGGACAGCGGCTACAGCCAGCGCGGCCAGGGGTTTTCCATATTCTCTCATGCCGCGCCTCCTTTCCCTGTTCCAAAGCGCCTGGGGGCGGTAAAGCGATCGATGGCCCAGACGGCGGCGTTCATCAGCAGGATCGCATAGGTGACACCCTCGGGGAAAAGTCCGAAGTAGCGGAACACCACGGTGAGCGCTCCGCAGCCCGCCCCATAGAAAAGCTGTCCCCTGGGCGTGACGGGTGAGGTGGTGTAATCGGTAGCCATAAAGACCGCGCCCAGGATCACGCCGCCGCTCAGAAGGCTGTAAAGCATCCACAGCACGGGGGAGTCTCCCTTGGAAAACACCAGCGTCAACACCGCCACCGTCCCCAGATAAGTCAGGGGGATCCGGGGGGAGATGACCCGGCGGAAAACCAGCCAGGCCCCGCCGATCAGAAGGGCCAGAGCGGAGGCTTCCCCAATGGAGCCGCCCACCCGGCCCAGGAAGAGATCGGCGAGGGAGACCTCGGGCAGGGCGGGCATCTGCATGTGGTGCAGAGGGGTGGCGGCAGTCACCGCATCGGCCGCGGAGCCGAAGAGGGGCAGCGCCTGCCCCAGGGCGGCATAACGGGTGATGGCGGCCGGCCAGAGGAGCATCAGAAAAGCGCGGCCCGCCAGGGCGGGGTTGAAAATGTTCTGTCCGATCCCACCGCACAGGCCCTTCACTGCCGCCACGGCAAACACGCCGCCCACCGCAGCCGCCCAATAGGGCACGGTGGCCGGAAGAGTGAGCGCCAGCAGCACGCCCGTAACGGCGGCGGAACCGTCGGGCAGGGTGTTGTGCTGGTGGGTGAGCACCCGGAAGAGCCACTCGGAGAGGAGGCAGGCCGCCGTAGTCACAGCGGTCACCAGGAGGGTGCGCAGCCCATACACCAGCGTCCCCGCCGCCAGAGCGGGGAGCAGCGCCAGCAGCACATGGCCCATGATGGAGCCGGTGCTCTCCTTTCCCCGGATGTGGGGAGAGGACGTCACAGTCAGTTTCACGGCTTTTTCGCCTCCTTCAGAGCCTGTTTTCCCGCCCGGAACTGCTCTACGAGAGGCAGCTTGCCCGGGCAGACATATGCGCAGCAGCCGCACTCGATGCAGTCCGACAGGTGCAGGCGCTCCAGCTCTGCCCGGTCACCCAGCTTCCCGAATCGGAAGAGGTAGAGCGGCTGGAGGGACATGGGGCAGGCGGTCAGGCACTTGCCGCAGCGGATGCAGTGGGGGTGGGCACTCTCGCCGTTCTGAGCCCGGGACAGGCAGAGCACTGCGTTTGTCCCCTTCCCCACCGGAGCGGTCAGGTCGATCTGGGCCACGCCCATCATCGGTCCGCCGGAGAGCACCTTCCACACGTCGTCGGTCAGCCCTCCGGAGGCGGCCACCGCCGATTCAAAGGACGCGCCGATCCGAACGATCCAGTTCTGCGGCTTGCGGACCCCCTCGCCGGTGACGGTGACGATCCGCCGGGTCACCGGCTCCCCCTCGCAGACCGCCTTGTACACCGAGGCGTAGGTGGCGGCGTTGAACACTGCGCAGCCCACATCCCTGGGCAGCTTGCCGGGAGGCACCTGGCGGCCGGTGACCGCCTGGATAAGCTGCTTCTCCGCCCCCTGGGGATAGCGGGTGGGCAGCACCTTCAGCTCAATGCCGGGATATTGGGCCAGCTTGCTCCGCAGCACGGAGATGGCCTCGGTCTTGTTGTCCTCCACCGCCAGAACCGTCCGGCCGGGCTTCAGGACATCCATCAGAACGGCCATCCCGCCCAGCACCTGTTCGGGGTAGGTGCACAGCAGCGCGTCGTCGGCAGTGATATAGGGTTCACACTCGCAGGCGTTGCCCAGAAGGGTGTCCACCGCCCCGATCCCGGAGTTGGCCTTCACATCGGTGGGGAAGGTCGCGCCGCCCATGCCCACGATCCCCGCCCGGCGGATCACGGTGATCAATTCTTCCGGGCTCAGCTCCGCCGGATCCAGGTGCGGCGTCAGCTCCCGGGCGGGGGTGTCCTGAAAGTCGTTTTCGATCACCACCGCCATGCACTCCCCCCCGGACGCGTGGCGGCGGGGTTCCACGGCAACGACAGTGCCGGAGACCGAGGCGTGGACCGGGACGCAGAGGCCCTCTCCGTCCCCGATGGTCTGGCCCATCTTCACGGTGTCCCCCACCTTCACCAGCGGGGTGCAGGCTGCGCCGACGTGTTGGCGCATGGGAATGACCACCTGGCTCGGAATGGGTGCGGGAGCAGGCGCCGAGCCGCCGGAGAGCTCCTTGCGGTCTGCCGGATGGATCCCGCCAAAAAATAAGCGTGGCATGTTCTCACCTCAAAATTTCAAGTTCGGATGGACCGGGAAAAACCGGGGCTGAAAAACTCCTGCCCCTGGGCGTCCAGCCACATGGCCTCCGCCCCGTATCGGTCCAGCAGGGCCTGCCCCGCCGCCTGATCCAGCGTGTAGAGCGCGGTGGAAAGCCCGTCGGCCAGGCCGGAGTCCGTGCAGAGGATGGTGACAGACCGCCAGTACCCGGCGGGAAAAAGGGTATCCGGGTCGATGATATGGTGGTAGCGGACGCCGTTTACCGTGTAGTAGCGCTGATAGTCCCCGCTGGTGACCACCGAGCCGGTCTCCACCGTCAGGGTGTGGAGGTAGTCCTCCCCGCCGCCGTCCGGGTCCCGGACGCCCACCACCCACGGGGAGTCCCCCACAGGCTTGGGACCGGTGGCACGGACGTTGCCCCCCACGCTCACCAGCAGTCCGTCGGGGGCGTTCTCACACACCCGTTCCACGGCGTACCCCTTGGCCACCGCCCCCACGTCCAGCCGAAGGGCCGGATCAGTAAACGCCACGGTGGAGGCCGCCTCGTCCAGTACCACCGCGTCAAAGCCGGTATGCTCCGCCGCTGCCCGCAGAGCGTCGGCGTTGGGAAGCGCAGCGTGTTCGGGGTCGTCGATCCCCGCGGTGCGGGCGTCGTGCCACAGGGACAGGACGCTCCCCAGAGTCACATCCACCCGCCCGTCCGTCCCCTTCCAGAGAGTCCGGCAGAAAAGCAGCAGGTCCATGATCCTCCCGTCCACCTTCACAGGCTCCGCTCCGGCGCGGTCATTGACCACCTTGAGGTTGGTCACTCCGGGGTAGTCATTGTAGATGTCGAAGAGCTGGTGGTACTCCAGCAGGTCGTCGTGGAGCGCCTGGGCCTCGGCCCGGAAGGTCTCCTCACTGTCGGCGTAGCCCACAATGGTGGTTACCGTGTCGAACAGGGTAAGAAAGCTGGCCTCGTAGCGCTGGAGCCCGGGAGACTCCGCCGCCGCGGGGGCGGAACAGCCCGCCAGCGCCGTCAGCGCCGCCAGGGCCAGCGCCAGCAGCTGTTTTTTCATGGGATTCTCCCCTTTATTTCCAGATCAGATAAAACAGGAGGAGGGCCTTGGCCCTCCTCCTGTGTGCGGCATCACTGAGCGGCCTTTTCGATGAGGGTCTGGAACTCGCCGATGCCGATGGTCACGGAAGCGGCCAGATCCGCGTCGGCGGCGTCCCCGTCCTCGGTGACGGCAATGCCGGCGACCTCGTCCACGGTCTTACCGGTGACATACGCGCAGAAAGCGGCAGCCTGCTCGTTCCATTCTTTGCCGATCTCGGATTTCTTCTTCATGCCGTATGCGTCGCCCAGCTCGTTCTTGGTAGGCTGCGCGGCGGTGAGGTCGGTGGTGATGGCGCCGGCGGCATTAAAGTTCACGTTGGCCTGCACGGAGTCGATGTAACAGCTGGTGACGGTGTCGCCGTTCAGGGTGACGGCAGCCACGGTGGCGTAAGCCTGGGCCAGACCGTCGGCATCGGCGGAGGCGTCCTTGCTCTTGTCCATGTTGGTGCTGGTGGTCAGAGCCAGCTTGTCGCCCTTCTGAGCGCCCATGTGGGAGGCATTGTTCACCGCGGCCTCGATGCCGCTGACAAAGTCGGCGACCTCCAGGGTGACCGAAGCGGCCAGATCGGCGTCGGTGGCCTGGCCGTCTTCATTGACGGCGATCCCCTTGAGTTCCTCCACAGTCTTGCCCACAGCGTACTGGGCGAAGGCGGCGGCCTGCTCGTTCCACTCCTTGCCGATAGAGGAACCCTTCTTCATCCCGTAGGCCTCTCCCAGCTCGTTCTTGCTGGAAAATTTGGTGGCGGGGTCGGTGACCAGCTTGCCCTGGGCGTCGAAGTCGATCTTGGACTGGATGGCATCGATGACACAGGCGTCGATGACGCCGTCATCTCCCACGGTGACGGCCACCAGGGCCACATTTGCCTGGGCCTGGCCGTTGCCGTCGGCAGAGGCGTCCTTGCTCTTGGCCACGCTGGTGACCATAGACAGGCCGGTCTTGACCGCCTCGGCGGCGACAGCGGTCTCCACGGGAGCCGACTCCGCGGGGGTGGGGGCGGGGGGGCTGGTTGTTGGAGGCGCGCCGCCGGCGGTCAGGAGGGGGGGCGCTGTGTCTTCGAGAGCTCTGAGCCCGCCTCCGGTGGTGTGGGCGGGGGTGCTGGTGGCGGGAGCGCCGCCGCAGCCGGCCAGCAGGGTGGCGGACAGTGTCATGGACAGCGCCGCAAGAGAGAGCTTCTTCATGTTCATTGAGTGATACCTCCATTTATTTTGGTTGATTGGGGATGGTCTATCTGCTTCATTTCAAAATGGATCAGAAATGATAACAGCGCACGCAGGATGATGACGGCTCCCAGGACTGTGAGCTCGTCCAGATTCCGGATCTGGACGGTTTTCAGGATCTCCGCCGCCATTTTGAACTCCAGGCTGACGGCCAGTCCATTGGCCAGCTCGAACTTGACGTCTCCGCCCCGGTGGGTCACCAGCCCCCGCACATAGCGGCCGAAGGCCGCCAGGGCGGAAACCGCCACCACGAAAATTCCCATCAGTTCGCAGATGGGTATGAGCACCGCCAGGATCCGCCCCCCAAAAGTCTCCAGCATCGATTCAGCCCTCCCCGCCGCGGCGGCGCATGACTTTGAGCGCGATAAACTGGCTGAGCAGCTCCACCGTACCGGCCACGCCCAGAGCAGTGCTGTCCACGGTGAGGTCGTAACGGGAGGCCTCAGCCCACTTTCCGCCGGTGTACACCCCGTACCGCCTGGCCCATTCCCGGTCCCGGCTCAGCGCCTCCCGCCGGGCCTCTTCCATCGTGAGCCCGCTCTGCCGGGCGATCCGTTCCGCACGGCGGTCCGGCGCTCCGTGGAGGAACACCCGGATCAGCCCCTCCGTACCGGCCAGCAGGTGGTCGGCGCAAAAGCCCGTCACCACACAGCTCCCCCGCGCCGCCAGATTCTTGAGCGGCTCGGGGCACTCCCCGCCCGCAAAAGGGTCGGCGTCACGGCAGGGGACGTTCAGACGCCGGGCCAACTGCCAGGCGATCTCCCGGCCGCCGCAGCCGTACTTATGGCCAATGGTCACAACCACGTCGTCCCCCCCTTTGTGAATTTTCTGACAAACACAGTGTAACGGAATCACCTTAATATCAGATAGATAGAACCTAAATATTCATTAAGGTACCGCCAAAAATCTTTCCTGTGCTGTATGGCCCTTCCTGCCGCCGCCCGCCCTGCAAAAAGGACGCCGGGAAGCAAAGCTTCCCGGCGTCCGGATAACGGCTTTTCTCCTGAATGGCCGGGCCTGGAAAAGAGGTTCATTCCTCTTCGCCCCCTCCTCCCTCCTTGGACAGGGGCAGGGAAACGAGGAAGGCGGCCCCCCGTCCCACGGCGGTCTCCACACTCACCGTCCCCCCATGCTCCTCCACCACCTGACGGACAATGGCAAGACCAAGGCCGGTCCCCTTGCCCGCCTCCTTGGTGGTGTAGAAAGGTTCAAAAATATGGGGCAACGTCTGCTCCGAAATCCCAGGGCCGGTGTCGGACACCCGGAGGAAAACACTGCTCTCATCCGCCCAGGTGGATACCCGCAGGGTCCCGCCGGAGCGTTCCATGGCCTGAAAGGCGTTGAGCACCAGATTGAGGAGCATCTGGGAGAGCTGGAGCTCATTGCCATAGACCCAGAGACAGGAACAGTTAAACTCGGTCCGAACCTCCACTCCGTGGGGCTGAGCGGGGGCGGCCACCTCCAGCACCCGGCGGACCAGCTCGTCGGGGGGCGTGTACTGAAAGGTGAGCGCCGTGTTCTTCCGGGACAGGTCGGACAGGCGGGAGATGATCTCCTTGGCCTTGCGGGAGGCGTTGTAGATCTCCAGCACATTGTCGTAAAGCTCCGCCTCCTCCTGGGGCAGCTTTTCCAGGGTGAGCAGGCTGTACCCCATGATAGGGGTCAGCAGGTTGTTGAACTCATGGGCGATGCTGGAGGTAAGGGTTCCGATGGTCTCCAGCCGCTGGTGGTGAGCCAGTTCCTGAGTCTGGCGGTTGAGCTCCTCCATGGCCTCGTTTTTCTTCCGCAGCACCTCCAGCTCCCGCAGGTCCTCCTCGTTCCGCCGCCGGATCCGCAGAGTGAGACCCACCAGTAGCAGCACCCCCGCCACCACCATGCCGCCATAGGCCAGAAGCCGAATGGCCGCCAGGTGGAGCGGCCCGACCACCCCGTCGTAGTTCACCGACACCCCTATGGCAAAAAAGCCGTTGGTATCCACGGTGGCCGGAATGGCGGCGATCCGGGCGGCATAGCTGCTGCCCTGCCGGCAGTCGTATCCCTCATAGAAGGCCGCTCCCTGCACGCCGAGGCGCTGCTGTTCCAGAAGATAGGTCAGTCCCCCAAAGTCGCAGGCGCTCTCGCTCAGCCCCTCCACCGCATCCACCCGGACCGTTCCCTTGGGATTGTGGAGCAGTGTCTGACCCCCGGCGTCCAGCAGGAGGATACGGTCTTCCGTCCCAAAGGTCAGGTCTCCCGCCACCCGCTGATAAAAGGCGGACAGATCCAAAAGGGCGGCAAAGCTCAGGCCGTCCTCCATCTCCCGGACAAAGGCCAGCCGGACTCCGCCATCCCCGTCGATACAGGGGCGGACCCCGATCCCCCCCTCCGTCTTTCCGGCTCCCGCCGGGATGCGGTAACTGCCCTCCCCCTCTGTGGAGAGCAGGACCTCCCCCTCCCGGAGCGCCAGCATGCCGGTGATCAAGCTGTCCTGAAACAGGATATTCTCCCGCATCCGCTCCAGAAGCTGTCCGGGTTCCCCGCTCTCCTGCCAAGTCTCCACCGCACTTTGAAAGCCGCGCTGCCGGGTCACATAGATAAGGTTGGAGCGGTACCGGCTCAGGTAGCTGGCCACACTGCGGTCCACGGAGCGGGCCAGGCCAAACATCTGGTCGTCCTGGCCCGTGAGGATAATGGATTCATACTTTTGAAAAACCCGTCCGATCATCACCATCCCCGTCACCACCAAAGCCAGCGTCAATCCCAGCGTCAGGAAAAACCGCCGCCGGCCCGTATGCCCTCTCCCCATGTTCCGCCCCCCTTGTCAAATCCAAGATTTTTGTCTATACTAACCATACACGACTCTTTTCAGCCTGTAAAGGGGGAATCTTCATGGCGGACACAGTGCTCATCGTGGATGACGACCGGGCCGTCCTTACCATGCTCTACAAGGTCATCAAAAGCAACGGCATCGACGCCCACACCGCCGTCAGCGGGGAAGAGGCGCTGGAATTGCTGGATCATGAGGTCTACGACCTCATCCTGCTGGACGTGAATCTCCACGGCATGGACGGCTTCGAGGTGGTCCAGGCGGTTCGCCGCCGGGGCCTCAAGACCCCCATCATCATCGTCAGCGGCCGGAAAGAGGACTACGACACCCTCTATGGCCTGGACATCGGCGCTGACGACTATATCACCAAGCCCTTCAACCCCATCACGCTGGGTGCCAAGGTGAAGGCCCTCATCCGCCGCAGCCGGAACCACCCCCCCGGCGCGGACACGGTCCTCGCCGCCGGGCCCTTCCAGTACAACACCAGCACCCTGCGCTTTTACAAGGACGGTGCGGAGATCCCCCTCTCCTCCAAGGAAAACGCCATGATGAAGCTCTTTTTGGACAACGTCAACCGGATCTTCTCCAAGGACATGCTCTATGACCTGATCTGGGGGGAGGCCATCATCGATGAAAACGCCATTATGGTCTATGTCAACCGTCTCCGCCAGAAGATCGAGGAAGATCCCGCCCACCCCCGGTATATCCAGACCGTCCGGGGCCTGGGCTATCGTTTTGTGGTCTAAACTCCAACGAAAGAGGAATCCTGCCCTATGAACACCGCCACACTTGCACCCGTTTTGCTCTCCCTGTGCCTGTTTCTCACCGGCTGTCAGCAGTCTCAGGCCGCCTCCTTTTCTTTGGAGGACGTTCCCGCCTTTTCCGGCGAGCCCTACGTAACGCTCAGCGACAACATCCCTCTCTTTCCCGACGACGACAAGACCCCCGCCTCCTTTGAGCGGTACAGCCAGCAGGACTACTATGGCCGCTGCGGCGCGGCCTACGCCAACGTGGGGCCCGAGACCATGCCCACCGAAGAGCGGGGCTCCATCGGCCAGGTGAAACCCTCGGGCTGGCACACGGTGAAGTACGACTGCGTGGACGGAAAGTATCTCTACAACCGCTGCCACCTCATCGGCTACCAGCTCACAGCCGAAAACGCCAACGAACTCAATCTCATCACCGGCACCCGCTACCTGAATGTAGACGGGATGCTCCCCTTCGAAAATCAGGTAGCCAGCTATGTCAGGGAAACGGGCAACCATGTGCTCTACCGGGTCACCCCCGTCTATGAGGGCGCCGATCTGGTGGCCCGAGGGGTCCAGATGGAGGCCTGGTCGGTGGAGGATCAGGGGGAGGGCATATGCTTCAACATCTATGCGTACAACGCCCAGCCCGGGGTGGAGATCGACTATGCCACCGGAGAAAGCTGGCTCTCCGGAGAGGCACCCGCCTCCGCCGCCCCGGCGGAGAGCTCCGCACCGATGGGGGGGAACGCTCCGGAGGAGGAGGTCACTCCGGCAGAGAGCACCTACGTTCTCAACACCAGCAGTAAGAAATTCCACCTTCCCACCTGCTCCGGAGTCTCCGGTATGAGCCCCGCCAACCGGCAGGACTACACCGGCAGCCGGGAGGATCTCATTCAGGCCGGGTATGCTCCCTGCGGGCAGTGTAAGCCCTGAACCACCCCCGCCCAAAATCAGGGCCTCTGATGCGTCTCCTTCAGACACATCAGAGGCCCCGTTTTTGTTTTCATTTATTCCCGCTCAGCCTCGTAGTCTCCGATGGCCAGCAAGAACGCCGACGCATACTTCCGCGCCTTGACCTCGCCCACTCCGGAGACCCGCAAAAACTCCGCCACGCTCCGGGGCCGCCGGGCGGCCATGTCGGTGAGGGTGGCATTGGAGAAAATCACGAAGGGAGGCACGCCCTCCTTTTGGGAGAGCCGGTACCGCAGGTCCTTCAGCGCCTGGAACAATCCGCTCTCCACCGTCCGGGCCGCCTCGTCCGCCGGGGATTTGCGGATGGGCATCTCCAGTTTCCGACCCCGGAACAGGATCTCTCCCGACGTCTTGGTGAGCCGGAGCGCGCCGTGCTCCGGTTCCTTTTCCAGATAGCCCTTTTCCTTTAGAAAGTCGATGTACTCCCTCACCTGCCCCGTCGTCTGTCCCCGCATCAGCCCATAAGTGGACAGCTCATCCAGCCCCAGCTCCAGCACCCGCTTGTTGGCGCTGCCGCTCAGGGTCTGTGCAATGAGAGCCGCGCCCACGTTGTAGCCCAGCCGATCCTCCACCCGCCGGACACAGGAGAGCACCATCTGGGCCTGAGTGGTGACATCGGCAAGCTCATGGTCCCCCAGACAGTTTCCGCAGTCTCCGCAGTGGTCGGAGTGCTCCTGGCCAAAGTAGTCCAGCAGGTAGCCCCGCAGGCATCCGCCGGTGTGGCAGTAGCCCACCATGGCCTCCAGCCGCCGGTGGTCCCGCCGCAGGGCCTCCGCCCGCTCCTCCTCGGTCAGCTCGTCGTTCCCGCTGCCGTTTTCAATGAGGAATTTGGCGGTTTCCACGTCCCGCCCGGAGTAGAGCAGGAAACACTCGGCCCGCTCACCGTCCCGCCCGGCCCGGCCCGCCTCCTGATAATAGGCCTCCAGGCTCTTTGGCATATTGTAGTGGATGACATAGCTCACATTGGACTTGTCGATACCCATGCCGAAGGCGTTGGTGGCCACCATGATGGGGGCACGGTCAAATCGGAAGTCGTCCTGATTCCGCCGCCGCTCCTCTTCGTCCAGCCCCGCATGATACCGGGTGGCGGGGAGACCCCAGTCCCGGAGCTCCTCGCACACCTTCTCCACCCCCGCCCGGGTGGCACAGTAAATGATGCCGCTCTTCCCCATCCGGGGCAGAAGCAGGTCCCGCAGCGCCCCCGATTTGCTCCGGGGACGGCAGACCTCAAAATAGAGATTGGGCCGGTCATAGCCGGTGACCAGGGTCAGCGGTCTCTCCAGTCCCAGCAGGCGCACGATGTCCTCCCGCACCTGACTGGTGGCGGTGGCGGTGAAGGCGGCCACCGCAGGCCGCCGGGGAAGCTTGTCCAGAAATTCCGGGATCTTCAGATAGCTGGGCCGGAAATCCTGTCCCCACTGGGAGACGCAGTGGGCCTCGTCCACCGCCACCAGAGACACCTCCAGCCCCTGGGCCAGTTTGACAATCCCCTCTCCCGCCAACCGTTCGGGGGCCACATAGAGAAGCTGGAACTCCCCCGCCCAGGCCCGGCGGTACACCGTGCGCACCTGCCCGCCGCTGAGAGAGCTGTTGACAAAGGCGGCCCTGATCCCCGCCTCGGTGAGGGCGGCCACCTGATCCTTCATGAGGGAAATGAGGGGGGAGACCACGATCGTCACCCCCGGCAGAAGGAGCGCCGGAAGCTGATAGCACACCGACTTGCCTCCCCCCGTGGGCATGACCCCCAGCACATCCCGGCCCGAGAGAATGCCGTCGATGAGCTTTTCCTGGCCCGGCCGAAAGTTTTCGTGGCCAAAATATTTTTTGAGTGCGTCACGCTTGTTCATCTGCCCGCCCCTTTTCCGCTGCTCCGCCCATTATAGCGGAAAAACCAGCCTTCTGGCAAGCCGGTGTGGAAAAAGAGCGGCGGCTGTGGTATGATAGAGAAAAGGCTGCCGGCGCCTGCCGGGCCCATTCCACTTTCTCCGCCGCCCGGGATCTGCCTGTGGGCGGGCGGCAAAAAGGAGCGTTTTTATGAATTACGAGGAACTTTACGCCGCCCAGGTCGCTTTTTTTGACGCCCCGTGGCTCAAGGGCTGTTCCTTTGCCAACGAGTGGCGCAACGAGTGGCGGCGGGTCCTCCGCGCCGCCGCCCGGGATCCCCAGCCCTATCCTCCCCAGAACCCCGCCGCCGTCTTTCCCATGGAACACACCTTTGAGGACACCGAGTTCACCTTCCACTTCGATATGAAAAAGGTGTGGGACTGGTTTCGGCGGGACGGTGCCCTCAAGGAGCGGCGGGTTTTTTTTCCCCGGGAGCTGACCCGGAATCTGGAAGGCAAGGTGGGCATCCGGGACTCCCAGCTCACCTGGGATGCGGCCCTGCCGGAACCGGAGCTCCCCGACGCGGGGAAAGAGCTTCTGGTCTGCTCCCTGCCGGGCTTTCCTCCTCCCCTGCGGGTGGTGTCTGGAAACCGGCTGGTGGACGGCTCCTTCACCGGCTTTAAAAAGCGGAAGCTGCCCATCTGCCTCATTCAGGCGGAATTCACCCCGGCCTTCCTGGGGGATTCCTTCGAGGCGGCCCTCTACCTCTTCTGGATGGATGTTTGCATCATGCTGGAAAACCGGGTCAAGCTGAAGGACAAGGACCTCCAGCCCCTGCTGCACATCTTCCGGGCCAGCTCCATGCTCACCATCAAAGGGCTTAAATAAAGATGCAAAAGCGGCGTGACCACCTTTGAAGTGACCCCCAAAAGTTAGACAATATTTTCTATCAAAAATAGTTCAAGCAGCTGAAAGGGCTTGTTGTCTGTGAATTGCAGGCGGCAAGCCCTTTAGCTTTGCCTTGATGCGGCGGTTGTTGTAGTAGTCCAGATAGTCCAGAAGTTCCTGCTTGAAGTGTTCTACAGATTCAAATTCTTGGAGATACAGCAACTCGCTTTTGAGCAGGCCAAAGAAATTTTCCATCACAGCATTATCCAGACAATTCCCTTTGCGGCTCATACTCTGCTGGATACCCTTGCACTTTAACATCTGCTGGTACTGCTTATGCTGGTATTGCCAGCCCTGGTCTGAGTGGAGAATCAGATCTGTCCCGTCCGGTATGCTTTCAAAAGCCTTATTGAGCATGGAGGTTACCATGTTCAGAACAGGACGTTCAGAAATTGTATAGGTAACCAGATACCCATTGTGTAAATCCAGAATGGGAGAAAGGTACAGTTTCTGGCCAAACAGACTGAACTCCGTCACATCGGTGACCCATTTCAGATTTGGCTTCTCTGCATGGAAATCCCGGTTCAGCAGATTAGGGGCAATTTTGCCCACTTCTCCCTTATAAGAACGATATTTCTTGATTCTGACACGGCAAACTAAGCCCAGTTCTCTCATAAGCCGCTGGACAGTCTTGTGGTTCAGGAGAAACCCTCTGCTGCGAAGCACCATTGTGATACGCCGGTAACCGTATCTTCCTTTGTTT
The DNA here is from genome assembly GCA_900169975.1 of Pseudoflavonifractor sp. Marseille-P3106. Lineage (GTDB taxonomy): Bacteria > Bacillota > Clostridia > Oscillospirales > Oscillospiraceae > Vermiculatibacterium. The sequence continues at coordinate 407,442 of LT827124.1, read as the reverse complement.
TCGTGATAGATAGCGGCAATTTCTGTTTTTTCTTGCGCATATTTGTCTGCCTTTTGCATGCGTTTCAGGTGGTAGTAAAAGGTCGCACGAGGCAGTTGAGCGATTTCAAGAAGGAGGGACAAAGTATATTTTGGCCTTAGTTTTTGGACTACCTGGGCTTTTTCCCTTGGCGTCGCTCTCTCTCCAAAACCAAGGCTTGCAAGTTTTTTAGGTATTCATTCTCCGCACGCAGCCGCTGCACCTCGGCCAGTAAGTCCGTTTCCACCGCTGTCGGCAATTTCTTAGGACGACCCTTACTTCCACGGCCACGTCGCTCTACTGCAAAGCCTTCCGGTCCTTCCGTTAGGTATATTCGCTCCCAGTCCTTGATTCGAGTATCGCTGCTTACTTCAAACCGTCTTGTTGTTTCGCGGTAGCTCAGCTTTTCCGCCATCATCGTTTCAATCACTAGTTTCTTAAATTCTGGTGTGTATCGTTTGTTTGGTATTCCTTTTGGCATAATCAAGCACCCCACTTGTTATCCAGTATATCATACTGTCTAACAAATGGGGTGCAGTTCACTTCCGGTGGTCACGCCGCTTTTTATGCCCGCACGGAGTCCCGGAGCTGGGCCGCTTCCCGGGCCAGCTTCTCGATCTCATCGAACCTCCCGGCCTCCAGAAAGTCGGTGGGAACGATCCAGGTGCCGCCGCAGGCCACCACGTTCTTTTGTGTCAGGTAGTCCTTGGCGTTGCCCGGCTTGACGCCGCCGGTCGGCATAAACTTCATCCCGGCGTAGGGGCCGGACAGGGCTTTGAGCATCCCCACGCCACCCACCACCTCGGCGGGGAAGAGCTTCACCAGCTTCAGGCCTTCCCGCATACAGGCCTCCACCTCGGAGGGAGTGGCGGTACCGGGAATGACGGACACGTCTTGCTGCACACACCAGCGCACCGTCTCGAGATTGAGTCCCGGGCTGATGATCGCCTTGGACCCGGCCGCCACCGCCTCCTGGGCGGTCTCGGGGGTCAGCACCGTCCCGGCGCAGACAAACAGCTCGGGCACCGCGTCGGCGATGGCCCGGATAGACCCGGCGGCGGCGGCAGATCGGAAGGTGATCTCCGCCGCGGGCAGGCCGCCGTTGGCCAGCGCTCTGGCCAGCGGGACAGCGTGCTCCACGCAGTCCATTTTAATGACAGGCACGATGCCCACCTGATAAAGAACCTGTTCCATCTCCATGGGAATCACTCCTCTCAGCAGTTCTTCTGCTTGTTTTCCGCCATAAACTTCGCAAGCTGCTCCCGAGTGGGGAGGCCCTCGTTGTCACTGACATGCATGATCTGAATGGTGCCGATGGCGCTGCCCCGGCGGACGGCCTCCTCCAGAGGCAGGCCCTCCAGTACCGCGCTGATGACCCCGGCGGCAAAGCCGTCGCCCGCGCCCACGGTGTCCACGATCTCCTTGGGCGGATAAGCGGGGGTGTGGAAGGAGCCGTCTTTGGTAAAGGTCTCCGCCCCGTTGGCGCCGGTCTTGACAATGACCGTCTTGGCTCCCAGCCCCAGGTAGAAGCTCCCGATGCCCAGCGGATCCTTTCTGCCGCAGAGCGTCAGGCCTTCGTTTTCCCCCGGGAGGACGTAGTCGGCCTGGGCCGCCATCTTGTTGATCTCCTCCACCATCTTCTCCTTGCTGGGCCAGAGCTGGGGCCGCAGGTTGGGATCAAAGAAGATGGGAATTCCCGCTTTTTTGGCCGCAGCCATCAGGTGATAGGTCGTGGCCAGCGCAGTTTCCGAAGTGGCGGGCAGAATGCCGGAGAGATGGATGGCGTCCCACTGGGTGAGGTCCACATCCCTCACATCCTCCGGGGAAATCGTGGAGGAGGCGGAGCCCTTCCGGTAGTAGTAGATGTCCGGATCTCCCTGGCTGGTCTTGCTCTTGAGCATGAAACCGGTGCGGTGGTCCGGGTCGATCTGGGTCAGAGAGGTGTCGATGCCGTTTTCGTTCATGCAGTTGATGATCTGACGGCCGAAGGGATCATCTCCCACCTTGGTAAGGTACCCGGCAGTGTGTCCCAGCCGGGTCAGGCCCACGGCCACGTTGAATTCCGCCCCCGCCACAGAGGTGGAGAAGTGCTTGACCTTCTCCAGTTTGGCCTCCTCCTGGGCGATGAAGAGTCCCATGGGCTCTCCGGCGGTGAGAATACGCTTTGCTTCCATTGGTATGACCCCCTTAGGGCTGTTTGCCGATATAAGCCAGAATGCCGCCGTCCACATAGAGGATGTGGCCGTTGACAAAGTCGGACGCCTCAGAGGCCAGGAACACGGCGGGGCCCATCAGGTCGTCGGTGGTGCCCCAGCGGGCGGCCGGGGTCTTGGCAATGATGAACTGGTCAAAGGGGTGGCGGCTGCCGTCCGGCTGACGCTCCCGAAGGGGCGCGGTCTGGGGAGTGGCAATGTAACCGGGGCCGATGCCGTTGCACTGGATGTTGGCCTCGCCGTACTCGGAGCAGATGTTCCGGGTCAGCATCTTCAGGCCGCCCTTGGCGGCGGCGTAGGCGGAGACGGTCTCCCGGCCCAGCTCGCTCATCATGGAGCAGATGTTGATGATCTTGCCGTGGCCCTTTTTGAGCATCCCGGGGATCACCGCCTTGGAGACGATGAAGGGGGCGTTCAGATCCACGTCGATGACCTTGCGGAATTCATCGGCGGACATGTCCAGCATGGGGATGCGCTTGATGATGCCGGCGTTGTTGACCAGGATGTCGACGGTGCCGACCTCCTGCTCCACCTTGGCAATGAACGCAGCCACAGCCGCTTCGTCGGTGACGTCGCAGACATAGCCGTGGGCGGTGATCCCCGCCTCTTTGTAAGCGGCCAGACCCTTGTTCATCAGTTCTTCGTTGATGTCGTTGAATACGATGGTCGCGCCCATGGAGGCGTAGGCCGAAGCGATGGCAAAGCCGATGCCGTAGGAGGCGCCGGTGATGAGGGCCACCTTGCCGTCCAGACGGAAGCTTTTGTCGGTAATCATGGTATCATTCCTTTCCAAAATCGTTCCCCGGAAAACCGCCGGAGAACACAGACATTCTGACGCTGAAAAAAGACCCTATCACCGCAGGTCGGGCACGGCGATATTGTCCATGTCGTCAAATGCCTGATTCTCGCCGCCCATGGCCCAGATAAAGGTGTAGTTGCTGGTGCCGCAGCCGCAGTGGATGGACCAGGAGGGCGAGATCACCGCGTCGAAATTGCGCATCACCAGATGCCGGGTCTGCTGAGGCTGGCCCATGATGTGGAACACGGCGTTGTCCTCGGGGATGTTGAAGTAGGTATAGATCTCCATCCGGCGCTCATGGGTGTGGCAGGGCATGGAGTTCCACACACTGCCGGGGGCCAGCTGGGTCAGGCCCATGGAGAGCTGGCAGGTCTCCAGCACGTCGGGGTGGATAAACTGGTTGATGACCCGCTTGTTGCAGGTTTCCTCCGCGCCGCAGGGGCGCTTGTTGGCGTCCTTCATGGAGATAAAGGTAGTCTTGCAGACCTTGTGGGCGGGGGCGGAGACCAGATAGAACCGGGCGGGATTGGCCCCGTCCTTGCTCCGGAAGGTGACTTCCTTGGTCTCTTTGGTGATATACAGGCAGTCCTCGAAGTCCAGGTCGTACTGCACCCCGTCGGCCACGATGACGCCCGGGCCTCCCAGATTGAACACACCGGCCTCCCGGCGCTCCAGGAAGTAGCGGGTTCCGAAATTGTGCCAGATGTCGATGCCCTGGTCAATGGACACGGTCTTGCTCACGGGCATGATCCCCAGCACCACCATACGGTCCACATGGGAGTAGGTGGCGGTGACCTGGTCGGGCTGATAGAGATCCTCAATGAGGAATTCCTTCCGCAGCTCCTCGGTGGTATAGTGCTTCATGTCCTCGGGACCGGTGGAATAACGAATATCCATGGATGTGATCCTCCTTTAAGCCTTCTGTGCCAGATGGAACCGGAAACCAGCGATATCCTCGGCAAAGTAGATGACCCGGACCTTGCCGTCCGGGCCGCGGCCCGCAGTGGAATCGTCAAAAGCAATTCCCTTGCCCTTGAGGTATTCCATAGCCTTCTCGGTGTCGTTGGTGCGGATGGCCACATGGCCCAGACGCCCCAGGAAGGGCATCTTCATGATCTCAAACTGATCGTTGACAAAGAAGCTGCCGTCGGTCTCCCGGCTGTCAAAGCCGAAAAGCGTGCACAGGGTCTCCACAGTCTGTTTGGCCTCGGCCGCGTCGGACTGATTGACGCCGATGTGGGCCAGTTCAAAGCCCAGCTCTTTTACGTCCATAAATCATACTCCTTTTGCACCCCATCCCTGGAGCAGGCCGCCCGGGAAATACGGAGCCGCAAAAAATTTTAAAGGTTTCTTTGCCTGCACTCCCCTTCAGAAGAGGGGCAATAACAATCAAAGTTTTTTCGCTTGCGCTCTCTTTCAGCAGCGAGACAAAGACTATTAAAGTTTTCTTTGCCTACTTTCTTTTTCAAAAGAAAGTAGGTTATCTGGAGAGGTAGCCGCCGTCCACGGGGATAACGGCGCCGTTGAGGTAGTTGGAGGCAGAGCTTGCCAGGAAAATGGCCAGGCCCTTCATATCTTCAGGCGTGCCCCATCGTCCGGCAGGGATGCGGCCCAGGATCTCCTTGTTGCGCCCCTCGTCCGCAATGAGGGCAGTGTTCATCTCAGTTGCCATGTAGCCGGGGGCAATGGCGTTGACCTGGATGTTCCTGCCCGCCCACTCGTTGGAGAGGGCCTTGGTGAGCTGGGCCACGCCGCCCTTGCTGGCGGCGTAGGCCGGGACTGTAAAGCCCCCGAAGAAGGAGAGCATGGAGGCCAGATTGATGATCTTGCCGCCGCCCTGGGCGATCATCTTTCGCCCGGCCAGCTGGCAGAGTACAAACACGGCGGTCAGATTGACGTTCAAAACCGTGTCCCAGTCCTCCAGCGTGAAGTCCTCACAGTGGTTCCGGCGCTGCACCCCGGCGTTGTTGAGAAGAATGTCGATGCCGCCGCCCAGCAGCTCTACCGCCGCGTCAAATACAGCGGGAATTCCGGCCCGGTCGGAGAGGTCTCCCCGCAGCCCGGTAACGTCCAGGCCCTTGGCCCGCAGGGCCTCGGCCGCCTTCAAAACGGCGTCGCTGGATCCCAGGATGACCACCTTGGCCCCAGCCTCCGCCAGGCCCTCGGCCATGCCCAGCCCCAGGCCCCGGCCGCCGCCGGTGACCAGCGCCCGCTTGCCTGTCAGATCAAATAAATTCGTCATTGCCGTCTCCTCCTCAGTCAAAGGTGAACATGACCTTCACCGCGCCGGTCCCCTTGGTGGTCAGGAGATCGAAGCCCTTCTGGGCCTCGGCGGCGGGGAGGACGTGCGTGATGATCTTCTCATAGTTGGGATCGGCGCCCACGATCTGGGCGGCCAGGGCGAAGTCCTTCAGCCGGTAGACCCGGGTGAACTGGATATCGGTCTCCTTGGCCATTCCCTTGAAGTAGGGCATCGCCACAGGTTTGGAGTAGGAGGCCACCACCAGGATGTGGCCCTTGACCTTCACAGCGTCCAGCAGCACATCAGCCACAGGCTGCACCCCGGCGCAGTCAAAGACCCAGTCGTAGCCGTCGCCGCCGGTACGGCTCTTGCAGTAGTCGCCCATATCCCCCAGCTTGGTGGGGTCCTGGACCTCGAAGCCCATCTCCCGGGCCAGCGCGGCGCGGGCGGGATCGGTCTCCATCATCACCAGGTCCTGGCAGCCAAACACCCGCAGGGTGAGGGCAACGACCATCCCGATCGTGCCGCAGCCAAAGACCACGGCGTTGTCGCCGGGGGTGTAGCCCCGCTCCCGCAGGGCGTGGACCGCCACGGCGGCGGGCTCCACAAAGGCCCCCAGCTTGTTGGAGACATTGTCGGCCAGAGGAATGATGCTCTCCTTGGGCACCTGGACGTATTGGGCAAATCCGCCGTCGCAGTCGATGCCCAGCAGGCCCAGAGTGTTGCACACATGGCTGTTCCCCTCCCGGCAGGGGGTGCAGTGGCCGCAGGAAAGCAAAGGATAGACGGTGACCCGGGTGCCTTTGGCAATGCCGGGGACGTCGTCGGATTCCAGGGTACCGGAAAACTCATGACCCATGACCAGAGGGGCCTTGGCCCGGGGATGGAGTCCCGCGTAAATGTGAAGATCGGTGCCGCAGATGCCCGCGTGGGACACCTTCACCAGGGCGTAGCCCTCCTTGACCTGGGGCACGGGGATGTCCTTGACCGCCAGCTGGTTGGCACCTTCATAAATGATTGCCTGCATATCGTTTCGCCTCCAAAGGTGGGTTTTGGAAAAACACCGCACGCCGGCTCCCCGTCGTGCGGTGCTTTCCCGGCTTATTTTTTGGGTGTGTTGACCGGGTAGCGGACCGGCTCTCCCTTCAGAAAGCGGACGGTCTCCTCGGCACACTTGCGGTTGAGCTCCACAGCGGACTCCTCAGAATACCAGCCCATGTGGGGGGTCACCACCACGTTCTCATGCCGGAAGAGCGGGCTGTCCTTGGAGAGCGGCTCGGCGCACACCACGTCGATTCCTGCCCCGGCCAGCTTTCCGGAGGAGAGGGCCGCCTCCAAGGCATCCTCATCCACCAGTCCGCCCCGGGCCACGTTGATGAAATAGGCTCCGTCCTTCATCTTGGAGAAGGCCGCGGCGTCCATCATCCCCTTGGTCTCGGGGTTCAGGCCGCAGTGGAGAGAGAGAATGTCGGCCTCGGCGAGGACCTCGTCCTCGGTGGCCTTGAACTCGATAAAGTCGGGCGCGTGGAAGCCGGGTTTACCGTAGGCAGCATCATAGGCGATGATCTTGCAGCCCAGAGCCTTCACCCGCTGGGCGAAGGCGGTTCCGATGCGCCCGGCGCCAAGGATGCCCACCGTTCGGGTGGACAGGCGATGGACGGGAACGGCCTCAATATAGTTCCAAACCCCGGCGCGGGTCATGTTGCCGATCATGTGGGTCTTGCGGGTGAGGGAGAGCATCAGGGCCAGCGCCTGATCGGCGACCTCGTTGGTGCCATAGTCGGGCACATTGCAGATCTGCACGCCGTACTCGGTAGCGTCGTCCAGATTCACATTGTCCACGCCCACACCGTAACGCACCACAAGCTTGAGCGTGGGAATGGCCTCAAAGATCTTCTTGTCCATCCTGGCGTACTGGTTGAGGAAGCACACCGCTCCCTGGCACTGCTCGATGACCTCATCCTGGGTCTGGCAGTGGAGCCACTTGAAGTCGAGGCCTGCAGCGTCAAAAATGGCCTTTTCTGTGTCCACATCCTTGTGGTCACAGTCACAGATCATGATTTTGGGATTGAGTTCCATAGCAGCGAATTCCTTTCGTCAGGCAGGTGGGTCTAAAAAAGAGGAGGGAAGGGACGGACTCAGCCGCCCACAAAGAACATGTTGAACCCGGCGGGCAGGCTGATCAGGCCCAGCGCCTTTGGGATGAGGAGAGAGAAGAACGGGATATAGGTGATGAGCAGCAGCGCGACCAGCACCACGCCAAAGAATGGCAGCAGCGTTTTGATGACCTGCTCGATCTTCACATTGGCGATCTTGCAGCCCGCGAAGAGGATGGCGCCCACCGGCGGGGTCAGCGTGCCCACGCAGAGGTTCATGACCATCATCAGTCCGAAGTGGACGGCGTTCATCCCGAAGGACTGCACAATGGGCAGGAAGATGGGGGTGAAGATCAGGACCGCCGGAGTGGGATCCATGAAGGTGCCCACCAGCAGCAGGATAATATTCATGATGATCAGGATCACGATGGGATTGTTGCTGATCCCCAGCATGGCGTTGGAGATCATCTGGGGGATCTTGGCAAAGGACATGACCCAGCTCATGATGGAGGACACACACACCAGGAATTCCACCACAGCGGTAGTCTTAACGCTGGCCAGCAGGATCTTGGGCAGGTCCTTCATCTTGATGCTGCGGTAAATAACGCTCAGCAGCAGCGAATAGACCACAGCGATGGCGGAGCCCTCCGTGGCGGTAAAGACGCCGCCCAGAATGCCGCCGATGACGATGACAATGAGCAGCAGGCTGGGAATGCCCTCCCACAGAGTCTTAAGCGCCAGCTTGAGGGGGAACTTTTCGGTGGAGACATAGCCGCGCTTCTTGGCCATAAAACCGGTGAGGATCATACAGCCGATGCCCCAGAGGATGCCGGGGATGTAGCCGGCCATAAAGAGGGCAGCGATGGAGACAGAACCGGCCACGGTGGAGTAGACGATCATAATGTTGCTGGGGGGGATCATCATGCCGGTCGGGCCGGAGGCGATATTGACAGCGGCGGAGAATTCACGGGCGTAGCCCTCCTCCTCCTCCATGGGACCCAGGATGCCGCCCATGGCGGAAGCTGCGGCCACGCCGGAGCCGGAGATGGCGCCGAAAAGCATGTTGGCCACGATATTGGTCTGGGCCAAGGCGCCGGGAAGCTTATGCGCCAGTATTTTGGCACAGCCGATCAATCGTTTGGCGATACCGCCGTTGTTCATGATGTTGCCCGCCAGCACGAAGAAGGGGATGGCCAGCAGGGAGAACGAGTTGGCACCGGTAAAGGTGCGTTTGGCGGCAGTCATCATGGCCTGCTCAAAGGGCAGTACCACCATGACGGCGGCGGCGGCGCCGGCGCCGATGGACAGGCCGATGGGAAAGCCCAGGGCCAGCATGATGACGATACTCACAACCATGACGAGGGCGGCGAGTGCTGCTTGTTCCATAATTTCTTACCTCCTCTTACATGGTGCTTCCGGCATCCTTGCTGATACCGGACTGGCCCTTTTTGTAGTTGTCAAAGGCCAGAAAAATGTTGTAGATAGCGTAGAACAGAATGAACACGCCGGAAATGGGAATGGCAGAGTAGATGACGCCCATGGGGATCTGAAGGGCGGCGTCCACGGTGCCCATCTGCTGGGCTGTGACCATCTTTCCCCCATACATCAAAACCACCAGGGAAAACAGAATGAGTACGACGTTGGTGAGCAGCTCCACCAGCAACAGGGGCACGCCATGAAGTTTATCCTTCAGGACGGTGATGTCCAGATGCTCTCTGAGGCCAAACACGTAGGCAGAGCCATACATGATCATCCAGACAAAGAGGTACTGGGCCAGAGCCTCGGAAATGGCGCTGGGCTTGTTGAAGAAGTAGCGGGTGACCACCTGGTAGGTCACCAGGACGGTCATCACGGCCAGGATGATGATGCACATCCACTCCATGACCTTATCCACCACCCGTTTGACGGCGGTTAACGCTTGCATACAGGGTCCTCCTTTTCTCTTACTTGCCGGTTTTTCCGCAGTTTTATCAGAAGAGGCCCGCAGGAGCCTGCGGGCCTCTTGCTGTTACGTAAGAGTATTGTGGCTATACTGTGGCACTAAAATTGGGCGGTAATTACCGCAGCGCCTGGATCTCGTCGTAGACCTTCTGGGTCATCTCGCTGCGGGCAGCGATCTCCTTGATGAGGGGAGAGACCTTCTCCTGGAAGGGAGCAATGTCGATCTCGGTGATGGTGACGCCGAATTCATCCTTGCACTTGGTGAAGTACTCCTCACGCAGAGTCTCGGCCAGAGAGAACATGGTGTCCACAGACTCGGTGGCGAGCTTCTTCAGAGAGGCCTGATCCTCTTCAGACATGCCCTTGAGCACGTCGGCATTGATGATCAGCTCATCGGGGATCATCAGGTGGTTGGTCAGGGTGTAGTAAGGAGCAACCTCGTACTGGAGCAGGTCGGTGTAGGTGATGATGTTGTTCTCAGCGCCGTCGAGAGTGCCGGCCTGGATGGCAGAGTATACATCGCCCTGTGCCATGGCGGTGCCCACGCCGCCCATGAGGTTCATCATCTGGATCATGGTGTCAGACTGCATGACGCGGATCTTCTTGCCGGCCAGCTGCTCGGGAGTGGTGATAAGTTCCTTGGTGTACAGGCAGCGGGGGCCAAGGCTGTAAGCGGCCAGCACGTTGAAGCCGTTGGCTTCGGTGGTGGAGAACAGCTCGTCAAGCGCGCCGGACTGGAACAGCTTCTTCTGGTGGTCGATACTGTCATAGATGTAGGGAGTGCCGATGATGGCAAAGTCGGGGTTCACGCCCTCGATGATGGAGTTGGCCACGATCGCCATCTCGATGGCGCCGGACTGCACCAGCTCCAGGGACTCCTGCTGAGAGCCGAGCTGCTCGCTGGGATAGACTTCGATGGAATAACGGCCCTCGGTGGCGTCGTAAAGCTTGTCGCTCAGCTCCACCACAGTCTTGGCCTCAGGATTCTCCATGGTCTGGTTGAAGGAGCACTTCAGGACGGTCTGGCCGACCTTCGCGCCGCCGTTGTCAGCGGGCGCCTGGCTCTCGGCGGCGGCGGACTCGGCAGGGGCTGCAGACTCGGCGGGCTTATTGCCGCCGCAGGCAGTGGCGCCCATCATGAGGGTACCGGCCAGGAGCAGTGCAAGGGCAGATTTCTTACTGGTCATGTTCTTTTTCCTCCTCGAAAAATCTTTATTGCAACCGGCATCTTCGCCGGGGAGCAACCTTGAAAACAGGGGTCTGTGCCGTCCTTTGAAACCGGTTTGCAAAGTCTGCCGAAAAAAGGGAGAGCTTCCTCACCCTTTTACGGTCGAACCGCGAATTTCCAAACGGTTGGGCAATTCTTCATAGACTTGATACTCCGGTCCCTTTCCGGCAATCCGCTCCAGAAGGAGCTCTGCGGAACGCCGTCCCACCATCCAGGAGTCCTGGGTAATGGTCGTGATCCCGGGCGGGATCAGATCCGCCCAGCCCCAATCATCGAAGCCACACACGCCAAAGGCCGCGCCGATCTGGATCCCTGCGGCCTGAATTCCCTGAAGCAGGTTGAGCATGGTCACGCCGTTGACGGCAAAGGCCGCCAGACGCTGCCCGGAATATTTGCTGCGAAAGGTGTCCAGACAACGGACGCAGTCGTTCTTGTCCTCCAGTCGGAACTGGTAGAGCCGCTCTCCGCCGTCGTGCCCGAAGTGATCGCGCAGCGCATCGTAATAGCCCTGATAGCGGAGCAGACGGGGCGCCACATGTCCGTTTCCCTGGGTAAAAAAGGCCACCTGGTCATATCCCAGGCTTTTTAAGTAAGTGACACACTGATAAGTAATGTGATAGCTCTCTGTGGCCACCGTATCCAGCAGCCCGGGTGCCGACAGGCACCGGTCCGCCAGGACCAGGGGGACTCCCCGCTCGTGCAGAGAAATGAGGTATTCGTCGTTCTGTCCGGTGGTGTTGACGATCAGCCCATCCACCTGATTTTCCAGCAGATCCCGGATCCCCATGCGCTCCCGCTCAGGGTCGTCACCGCTGTCCACCAGCAAAAGCTGATATCCAGCAGTCAGACATACGCTGTTGATCCCTTTGACAATCAAAGCGGAGAAGGGACTGGAGATATCACTCACCAGGCATCCGATCAGCCGGCTGTTACGGGCCTTCAGGCTCTGGGCCATCCGGTTCGGGCGGTAGTGAAGTTGTTCGATGACTTCCTCCACCCGCTCCCGTGTCTCATTGGAGAGCGCATCATACCGCCCGTTGAGGAACCGCGAGACCGTCGTCTTGGAGACCCCGGCCTGTGCCGCTACCTGATCGATGGTGACTGACTTTTTTCGCCCGCCCAGGCTCGGCATATCCGGCTTCCCCCTCTCGGACATTCTCGATTGCGTATTCATCCTACCTCCATGAAACCGGTTTGTCAACGAATTTTTCATAACAAAATCTCACTTTGTGAATAAGTGCTGTTTTTTGAGAATATATTTTGTGCGTTTTGACATGTCTCAATTTTTAGTTGATAATTTATTAACAAAGTCATCGGATGAATTGCGGTAAAAAGCCCTTTTTTGTCTTTTATTCCTGCTGTGTTCCCTGGAGATAGCGGCGGTTTTCCGCCAGATGCAGGATCATGGCATATCGAGCCCGCTGAGGATCTCGACCGCGAATGGCGTTCACCAGTTCCCGATGTGAGCGAATGGTGTTCTCCTTGAGCTCGTTGCGGGTCAGATCGATGTTCAGGCTGGCCGAGGAGTGAATCACCGGCACGAGAGTGCCCACCACCTGATTGTGGCTGGCCAGCGCAATGCAGCGGTGGAGCTCCACATCCTCCTGCTGATAGACCCGCTCTCCCCTTATAAAACGTTCCACCTTGGCGCACTGGGCTTCCAGGCGCTTCAGCTCGTAGTCCGTGGCGCGGTCAGCGGCCATGGCGGCCATCTCCGGCTCCAGCATCAGCCGCACATCCAGCAGATCCAGTGCGAGCTGTCGATCTTGTTTGGCAAAGGTAAGCCCCAGCGGATCGTCCGACACACCGGGCCGCGGGGAGATAAAGGTCCCCGACCCCTGCCGCACCACGAGGATGTTCCGGGACACCAGTCCCTTAATGGCCTCCCGTACTGTGCCCCGCCCCACGCCCAGGCGGCGGGAGAGCTCCATCTCGGTGTCCAGGCGGTCCCCCGGCCGAAGCTCATTCTCTTTGATGATCCGGATGATCTGTTCTTCCACAGCGACGGAAAGCGGCTTGGTCTCGTTTGTCATGGGTCTTCCCTCTCTTTGTCCCTGCGCCGATGCGTCAGTCGGGAGGCAGCCTCCAAAGACCGGTCTCCTGACAAAACGCGCAATTTTTATTTATTCTACCCTGTTTTTCTTCGAGACGCAAGAGTCGGTTTTCGTTGACAGTGGCCCTGGAACCTTTTATGATAAAGGATAAGAGATCGGAGGGCATCAAAATGGAATTGACTTCCTTATATTACAGGCTTCGCAGTTTGACCGCCTATCGGCCCCTTTTGGAGCAGCCGGTCCTCCGCTCGGCCGTCTCCCTTCTGGATCACCTGAGCGGCGGAGCGGGAGAGCCGGCTTTGGATGCCTGGGCAGAATTTTGTTTTCAACTGGAAAAGGCAGGCGCCGAGGGGCCGGGTTCCTGGCTGCTGGAGCAGCTTCGTTACTGCGACGCCCCGTGGCCCCGGGCTGTGGAGTCCGGCTGTTCTTTGCCCGGGGGAGAGCTGTCGGCCCGACGGGATCTGGAGACTTTCTCCGCGCTGTCGGCTCTGGACAGTGCGTCCCTGCGCCAAACCCTGGCCGCCCTTCTCCCCCCGGAGGGCCGTGCCGCCGCGGAGGAGCTGCCCCTTTGGACTTCCGGGCCCGCCTTTGACTTTGATACCCTGTCAAACTGGTACCGGTCACATGGCGCCGGGCCCTTCGCCCGCTACCGGGCTTTTTTATGGGAGGACGGCCAACTTCTGCCTGTACCACGGCCTGACGCTCCCGGGAGCGAGACGCTGATGGGTTACCGGCTCCAGCGCGCCCAGGTGGAGGCCAACACGCGGGCTCTGCTGGCGGGGCGGCTGGTCAACAATGTCCTGCTCTTCGGCGACAGCGGCACCGGAAAATCCGCCACGGTCAAATCGCTCCTCTCTCTGCCGGACAGTGGGGATCTCCGTCTGATCGAGATCGAAAAGAACAGCGTGGCACAGATGCCTCAGCTGATCCGTTCCCTGGGTGGCCGGCGGCAGAAATTCATCCTGTTTATCGACGACCTGGCCTTCGACCAGGACGACCGTACCTACGGCGTCCTCAAGACCATCCTGGAGGGCGGCCTGGAGCCCCGCCCCGCCAATGTTGCCATCTACGCCACCTCCAACCGCCGGAACCTGGTTCGGCAGACCTTCTCGGACCGGGAGGGAGACGAGGTGGATCGGGGCGAGACCATTCAGGAAAAGACCGCCCTGGCCGACCGGTTCGGTCTGCGCATCCCTTACCTGGGACTGGCCAAGGCGGAGTATCTCTCTCTGGTGGAGCGTCTGGCTGCCCAGGCGGATATACAGATGCCTCAGGAGGAGCTTTTCGCCCGGGCCGTCCGATGGGATGCCCGTCACCCCGGCCGTTCCCCCCGCACGGCACAACAGTTCATCGCCAGTCTGGCCTGACGCGCATTTTTACATGCTCTTCTTTTATTTTACGCCCAGGAGGTGTTCCTTATGGCAACCCGTCAACCCAGCTATTACCGCCGCAATGACGGCACCGGGATGTTCGACAACCTTCAAGAGGCCTATGACCGTCTGGACGCGATTATTGAAAGCTCCTATGACGGGATCTACATCACCGATGGCAACGCCGTCACCATTCGCGTCAACCGGGCCTATCTGGACATCACCGGCCTGCGGGAGGAAGAGGTCATCGGCAAAAACATGTGGGACATCCAGAAGGCCGGTGTCATCGACCGCTCCGGGACCATCATCGCCCTGTCCACCCGGAAGCCGGCCTCTCTGGAGCAGACCTTCCGCTCAGGCCGCAAGGCACTCATCACCAGCACGCCCGTATTCGGAGAGGGCGACCGCATCGTCATGGTGGTGACCAATGTGCGGGATATGACTGATTTCTATGAACTGCAGGAAAAATTCAAGGCCACCGAAGCTCTGACTCAAAAATATTATTCCGAGATCCAGTTTGCCCGGCGCCAGGTGCTGGATTCAGCCGACCTCATCGCCTCCGACCCCAGGATGCTGGAAGTGCTGTCCATGGTCGACCGGGTGGCCGCTATGGACGCCACCGTACTGCTGCTGGGTGAAACCGGCGTCGGCAAGGAGAAGATCGCCAAGTACATTTATAAGAGCAGCCCCCGAAAGGGAGAGCGATTCCTTACCATCAACTGCGGGGCCATCCCTCCCAACCTCATCGAGTCGGAACTCTTCGGCTATGAGAAAGGCGCCTTTACCGGGGCCAACCGGGAGGGCAAACTGGGCCTTTTTGAGATGGCCGACAAGGGCACGGTCTTTCTCGACGAGATCGGCGAACTCCCTCTGGACATGCAGGTCAAACTCCTGCGGGTTCTTCAGGAGCAGCAGGTCGTCCGGGTAGGCGGCACAGACCCCATCCCCATCAATGTGCGCATTCTGGCCGCCACCAACCGCGATCTGGCGGATATGGTCCGCAAAAAGACCTTTCGGGAAGATCTCTATTACCGCCTCAACGTGGTTCCCATCACCATCCCGCCTCTTCGGGAGCGTCGGGACGATATTCTCCCCTTCACCAAGGCCTTTTTGGCCGAGCTGAACAAGAAATACGGCCTTCACAAACAGTTTACGCCCCCCGCTCTCCAGGCCCTGTTGGACTATGACTGGCCGGGTAATGTCCGGGAACTGCGCAACCTGGTGGAGCGGATGGTCATTATGAGTCCCAACGACCTCATCCGCACCGCCGACCTCCCCTTCCGCGGAAGCTGGACTCCGGGCGTCCTGCTGGACTCGGAGGGCGACGGCCCCATGGATCTGAAAAAAGCGGTGGAAACCCTTGAATTCCAAGCCATCAACCGTGCCTATGCAAAGTACGGAAACGTCCGCCAGGCCGCAGCCAGTCTGATGATGGACGCCTCCACTTTTGTCCGAAAGCGGAAAAAATACTCCGCCGAACTTTTCCCCGAAGAAATACCTGAAATGTGATTGTTTCATTTTTGCAACACGTGTCATTTCTGCAACGCACGTCAAATAAGAAAATAGTGGCCCAGTTGGGTTTAAACGAATTCCTATTGTTGCGCTTCCGCAACAATAGGAATTCGTCCTTTTTAAATTTTTTGAAAACTTTGATTTTTATTTTCCCATCAATCCATTGTGGTGCAATGGCTTTCGGCCTCGCCCAAAAATTTGCGGCGCAACTTGGCACGCCCCTTGCTTTATAAATGGGCGTGTTAAGTCCGCGGGACGGTGGGAGACGTCAGCTCGATAGTCAGGCGCCGCGGAGGGAGTTCAAGAAATTCCAGAACATAAGGAGAAAGGTGGTTTACATCCAAATGGCAAATGAAAAAGTATGCTACAGCCGCTACCGTAAGTGGGGCGAGGTCCAGCCGTGCTGGAAGGTGGGTATCTTCAAGATCCGTCTTCCCTTTGTTCACTATGCATGGTCTGTCCCTGAGATGCTCCAGGGCCTGCTGATGTGCGCAACCTGCTTGGGTGCCATCCCCGTCCTCACCGAGGTGCTCGGCGTAGAGTACGGCGTGGCCCTGTCCATGGTCATCATCAACGGTTTCCTGTATAACCTCCACGTCCTTCTGGGCGACCCCGTGGTCCCCGGCTGGATCACCCCCGCCATCCCCATCATCACCGCGTTCCTGACCAACGGCTACGCCATCGGCCCTGACCGCACCCACGCCCTGATCGCCCTGCAGATGGAAGTCGGTATCATCTTCCTGGTGTTCGGCATCACCGGCCTGGGGGCCAAGGTCATCGATATCGTTCCTAACTCCGTGAAGGCCGGTGTTCTGATGGGCGGCGGTATTGCTTCCGTCATCGGCGAGTTTAAGTCCGGCGGTCGTTTCGGCATCTATCCCATCGGTATTACTGTCGGCCTGCTGGTTGCTTATTTCTGCCTGTTCAGCCCCCAGTTCGCCTACATCCGCAAGAACAATAAATTTATCAACGCCATCGGCAAGTTTGGTATGCTTCCCGCCATCATCATCGCCGTTATTGTCGGCCCTCTGGTGGGCGAGATCGCCATCCCCGACATCACCTGGTGGCCTCTGTTCAAGGTTCCTGAGTTCGGCAACATCATCAGCCAGCTGACTCCCTTCGGCATTGGCTTCCCCACTGCCGCCACCTTTATTGCCGCTATCCCCACCGCCGTGGTGGTCTACATCATCGCTTTCGGTGACTTCGTCACTTCCGAGGCCCTGCTGCACCACGCCGACGTGGCCCGTCCCGACGAGGTTCTGGAATTCGATGCCAACCGTTCCAACCTGATCAGCGGCATCCGTAACGTGGTCATGTCCCTCACCTGCCCCTACACTCAGATGTGTGGTCCTCTGTGGGCCGCCGTTACCGCTGCAGTTTCTCAGCGGTATGAGGAGGGTCCCGAGGCGATGGAGTCTTTCTACTCCGGCGCCGGCTCCTTCCGTTGGTCCACCTTCGTGGCCGTATCCCTGATGCCCATCTCCTCCCTGCTGCAGCCGGTGCTCCCCATCGCTCTGTCCATGACTCTGATGGTCCAGGGCTTTATCTGCACCCGCCTGGGCATGGAGATGTGCGAAGACGAGAACGAGCGCGGCATCTGCGGCGTTATGGGTTCTGTTCTCGCTATCAAGGGCGCTGCCTGGGGTCTGGCCGTCGGCCTTCTGCTCCACTTCCTGCTGCACTTCTACAGCAAGAACAAGGCGGCTGCCAAGGCTGCTTCCGCTGGGATCAAGGAGTAATTTTCCCTCCCCTCTCTGCGTTCAACTTTTCTCCCAAGGTTGAATCCCGGCTCTGCCGGAATCCATAGTCCGTTTATTTCTTAAGAGCAAAAACACGAAACGTATCCGCAAAACGTGATGAAAGAAAGGATGAATGAATCATGGCACTGATGACTGGTGAGCAGTACGTCGAAAGCATCCGCAAGATCAAAATGGAAGTCTATATGTTTGGTAAGAAGGTGGAGAACCCCGTCGACGATCCGATCCTCCGCCCCTCTCTGAACTCCGTGAAGATGACCTACGATCTGGCCCAGATGCCCGAGTATCAGGATCTGATGACTGCCGTCTCCCCTTACACCGGCAAGCGGGTCAACCGTTTCACCCACATCCATCAGTCCACTGAGGATCTGATGAACAAGGTCAAGATGCAGCGTCTGTGCGGCCAGAAGACTGCCGCCTGCTTCCAGCGCTGCGTGGGCATGGACGCCTTCAACGCCGAGTTCTCCACCACCTATGAGATCGACAAGAAGTACGGCACCAAGTATCATGAGAACTTCAAGAACTTCATGACCTACTGCCAGGAGAATGACCTGACCGTCGACGGCGCCATGACCGATACCAAGGGCGACCGTTCTCTGGCTCCTCACGCTCAGGCGGATCCCGATCTGTTCCTGCATGTTGTTGAGCGCCGTCCCGACGGCGTGGTCGTCCGCGGTGCCAAGGCCCATCAGACCGGCATCCTGAACAGCCACGAAGTCATCGTCATGCCCACCATCTCCATGGGCCCCGACGACAAGGATTACGCTATCTCCTTTGCTGTTCCTCTCGACACCAAGGGTCTGTTCATGATTGTCGGTCGTCAGTCCTGCGACACCCGCAAGCGCGAGGGCAGCGAGATGGACGTGGGCAACTCCACCTTCGGCGGTGTTGAGGCCCTGACCGTGTTCGACAACGTGTTCGTTCCCAATGACCGGATCTTCCTCAACGGCGAGACCGAGTTCGCCGGCATGCTGGTCGAGCGTTTCGCCGGCTATCACCGCCAGAGCTACGGCGGCTGCAAGGTCGGCGTGGGCGACGTCCTCATCGGCGCTGCCGCCGTCGCCGCCGATTACAACGGCGCCGCCAAGGCCAGCCACGTGAAGGATAAGCTCATTGAGATGACTCACCTCAACGAGACCCTGTTCTGCTGCGGCATCGCCTGCTCCGCCATGGGCACTCCCACCGAGTCCGGCAACTACATCATCGATCTGCTGCTGGCCAACGTCTGCAAGCAGAACGTCACCCGCTTCCCCTACGAGATCGTCCGTCTGGCCGAAGACATTGCTGGCGGCCTGATGGTCACCGCTCCCTCCGAGGCTGACTTCCGCGATCCCAAGCTGGGCCCCGTCATCGACAAGTATCTCCGCGGTGTCGCCAGCGTCTCCACCGAAAACCGTCTGCGCATCCTGCGCCTGATCGAGAACCTGTCCCTCGGCACCGCCGCCGTCGGCTACCGGACCGAGTCCATGCACGGTGCCGGCTCTCCCCAGGCTCAGCGCATCATGATCGCCCGTCAGGGCAACCTGGCTCACAAGAAGGAGCTGGCCAAGGCCATCGCCCACATCAAGGAGTAATCTTTCCTGCTTGCTCGTAGCAGCAAAGCGGCCGGAGAATTCCTCCGCAGCTGGGACGTATCCCGCGTGAGCGGGTCGAACTGAATTAGATCCAGCGTCGGGCCGCCTTCTGCAAATAAAATACATTTGCGGAGGGCGGCCCGGATGCTGTCACAACCCCATCGACGAACGAAACGGAGGATCCAAACATGGCTACATTGGAAGAGATCGAAAAGGTATTGGACGAAAAGGTGCGCCCCCATCTGCGAGAGCACGGAGGTGAATTGAAGTCTCTGAGTTTCGAAGCAGGCACCTATCGTTTTCAATTCCTGGGGCATTGCTCAGGCTGCCCCTCCGCCTACCTCACCACGGAAGAGGTCGTAGCAGAGGAATTGAAAAGAGCCATCCCCGAGATCAAGGACGTCATTCTGGTTCAGCAGGTGAGCGAGGATCTGCTGGCAGAAGCCCGGGCTCTGATGGGCCGCAATCATTCCTGACCATGCCTGTGATCCTTACAGATCCGTTGCGACAGCAAACGTAAAACAATCGGAAAGGGGCCCCAATACTATGGATTGGAAAACTTATTACAAAGAGCATACCATGCCCGCCGAGGAAGCCGTCAACCTGATCAAGTCCGGCAACCGCGTCGTCATCGACCACGCCTGCGGCGAACCCATTTACCTGGTGGACAAGATGGTGGAGAACGCCGCGGCCTACAAGGACGTGGAGATCGTCCACATGGTGGCCATGGGCAAGGGTGGCTACTGCGCCCCCGATATGGGTGAGCATTTCCGTCACAACTCCCTCTTCGTCGGCGCTTCCACCCGGAAGGCCGTGGAGAGCGGCCAGGGCGATTTCACGCCCTGCTTCTTCTTTGAGATCCCTCGCCTGTTCCACACCACCCTGCCTGTGGACGTGGCGCTCATCAACGTGACTCCTCCCGATGGGAACGGCAACGTCTCTCTGGGCGTGTCCTGCGACTACACGGTGGAGGCCGTCAAAACCGCCAAGACCGTCATCGCCCAGGTCAACGCCTGCATGCCCTACACTTATGGCGCCACCGTCATCCCCGTCTCTGAGATCGATGCCTTTGTCGAGCATGACGAGCCCCTGATCGAGCTGGGCAAGCCCAAGATCGGCGACGTTGAGAAGTCTATCGGGGAGCACTGCGCTTCTCTGATTCCCGACGGAGCCACTCTGCAGCTGGGCATCGGAGCCATCCCCGACGCCGTCCTGCTGTTCCTGAAGGACAAGAAGGATCTGGGCATCCACTCCGAGATGTTCTCCGACGGCGTGGTGGAGCTGGTCGAGGCCGGCGTCATCACCAACGCCAAGAAGACTCTGAAGCCCGGCAAGTTTGTCGTCACCTTCCTGATGGGCACCAAGCGGCTGTATGACTTCGTCAACAACAACCCCGACGTGGACATGGAGCCTGTTGATTACGTCAACAACCCCTACGTCATTGCCCAGAACGAGAATCTGATTTCCATCAACTCCTGCGTACAGGTGGATCTGATGGGCCAGGTGTGCTCCGAGGCCGTAGGCCTGAAGCAGATCTCCGGCACCGGCGGTCAGGTTGATTTCGTCCGCGGCGCTTCCGCCTCCAAGGGCGGCGTGTCCATCATGGCCTGCCCCTCCACTGCCGCACACGGCACCGTCTCCAAGATCGTTCCCTTCCTGGATCACGGCGCTGCCGTCACCACCTGCCGGAACGATGTGGATTATGTCATCACCGAGTACGGCATCGCCCATCTGAAGGGCGAGACTCTCCGCACCCGCGCCAAGAACCTCATTGGCATCACCCACCCCGACTTCCGGGCTCCCCTCATTGAGGAGTTTGAGAAGCGGTTTCACCGTAAATACGAAGCCTGACCGTTTTCTCCTTAAGGACACCGCCCAACATTTGAAAGAATGTCGGGCGGTGTCCTTTTTGCCCCTTTTCCAACTTGCGCGATAAAAAAGGAGGTCCCCGTTTTATTCCCGGGGATCTCCTTTTGATATGCGGTATGACGGTCAAAGTTTTATTTTCTTCGCCTGCACTCTGGGCAGAAACCTTCAAAGACCGTACGGTGACGCGCGATGAAATAGCCTGTCTTTTCGGCCAGCTCACGGTCCAGCTCCCGGTGATAGGGAAGCTCTACATCTTTCACTGCGCCGCATCCCATGCAAAGCAGGTGATAATGCAGGTCCAGACGGTTGTCGTAGCGGTCGGCAGTGGGGACCTTGACATGGAGGATCTCCCCGCTTTCCTCAAGAATACTGAGATTCCGGTACACCGTCCCCCGGCTGATCCGCCCGTCCACGGCCCGAACGTCAAGATAGATCTGGTCCGCGCTGGGGTGGTCGCGCCGTGCCCGCACCGCAGCCAAAACCAACTGCCGCTGTCTCGTATTGCGAAGCTGTTTCATCTCAGACACTCCCGTGTGTAAAAACTGCTTACATTGTAGTGGGAAGCGCGGTCTGAATCAAGCCCTATGGTCCAATTCGGCCAGTCCCCTTACCTTTTTCAGATCAAGCCCCAGGACCTCAGTCATGCGGCGGCCGTACCCAGCCAGGATCGGCCGGGCAGCAGTGGACCGCGTGGCGGTACTTGATGTTGACGGTAACCGGCGCCACATGGGCGGGGGTGGTGGAACTTGCACCAGACGCGCTCGTTTTTGGCGTTATAAAAGGAGAACATGTGCTCCCCAAAGAAATACATGTTGCGGAAGGAGGCCGGGCCCCCCGGTCGGACATGACCACGGTGGTCTGGTGGAACGTCTCGGGCAGCGGGGTCCAAAAATCCCGGCCGTTCTGGGTGGAGGGGAAGTTTCCTTCCTCCTGTGACCGGCGTTCAAGCCCCCGCCTGGGATCGGCAGAAACAAGCCCTTCCGCACCCGTTCGGTCTGATCCTTCGGTTCTCCGATGCTACACAGCATGGTAAAGGCGCGACCGCCAGCGCCGTCGATACGATCAGGAACGGGACACAAAAAGAAGGCCGCCCGCCAGAAACACGGGCCAAACCCGATCGGTAAAATGATACTCGCACTGGATCTCAATGGGATGAAAAATCCCAACGATCAGAAACGAGCTCCCCCCAATGATCAGTCTGGGGCAAAACATCCTGCATGTACGCTGTCTATTGCGGGATCGAGAGACACATGACCAGTATCCAGAGATAGGCGCAGGTCTTGGGCAGCATCAGCATCCCCACCCCGGGGCTTCGGTTCGACCAGAGCACCACTGGGAGATAGCAGCCAAAGCTCAGTACAATGGCCAGCCACACGGAACTCATTCCGCCCAGCCCAGCCTGGGCCAGGAAGAAGGCAGCCGCCGTCTCCGCCCCCAGCAGAAAAAGGGGATATTGCGCCAAATTCCCCAGGAAATGGGCGGGTATCGATCCTGCCAGCGATTCTGCGGCATCAGGCAAAGAAAAATCCGCACCGCCGCCAGAAGAAACGCCAGCCCCGTCCAGACAGGGGCCGGTTTTTGGGCAAAGAGCAGCAGCCCGATCTGCCACAGGAGCAGGTAAAACACCGTCATAGTGATGGAGGTGATCTGCTTGCCCCGGCCCAGTGCCCCGCGCAGCGCCTCTTCTCGGCCCGAGAGGATCACCCGCACCCGCGGGATCAGGTGAAAGGCATCCCCTCCGGCCAGCACCAGCGCCATGATCCCGGCCAACAGCCGCGCCATGCTCTCCCCCGCGCTCCTCAACAGCCAAAGGCCGATCGCCAGTCCGGCGGCCAGATAAAAAAGGTCAAAGACCGCCTCAACCTTGCCAAATACCCGCTTCATGCGCCCCCCTGCCTCTTATTTCTTTGATATCTATTATCAGGACTTAGTATTGATATACCACTGCCTTTCCCAGGGATCGTCAACCCCTTTTTAAAAATTTGGAAATTTTTATTCTCGCTGCAAAATCGCTCACTTTTTTGCAGCACCTGCACAAAAAGGCCTCCGGCCCGGATCATCCCGCACCGGAGGGCACTTTTTCTCTGATCTGCGGTGGGCAGATCACCGCTTTCCCAGCCGGATGACCACCGCCGTCCGGTCGTCTGCCGCACCTACGCGCTTCTCACTCTCCGCCATGATGTCCCGGGCCAGGTCTTTCGGACTGGCCCCGTCAAAGGTGATCAGCATGTCCCGGATCCACTGATCCTCCTCACTGCCCGCCACACCGTCGCTGAGGAGCACCACACAGTCCCCCGGCCCCAGGGAGATCCCGGTGACATCCGGGCCCACACCATCTCCGTCCGCCAACCCTGCGGGAAGAGCAGAACCGGTGAGCCGGCTGACAGCGCCGCCCTTTCGCACATAGGTGGGCGCAGCTCCGTATTTGCAGACCTCTCCCTCGCCGGTGAACAGATCCAGCCGCAGCAGGTCCACAGTGGTAAAGGCGCCCGATTCCTCGTTTTTCAGCGCCAGAGCGGAGTTCACCGTGCGCAATGCCGCGGAGGACTCCAGCCCGGCGCGGAGGAACTCCTCCAGCAGCCGCACGGCCAGAGCGCTCTCCCGCTGTGCGGGGGCGCCGCTCCCCATCCCGTCGCAGAGCAAGACGAAAAGGCTGCCGTCGGCTCGTTTGAACCATGTCCCGGTATCTCCGCTCTCCCGCTGCCCCTCCTTGCGCCGGGCCGCCAGGCCCGCCACCGCCATCAGCGGCTCGGCCTGGAGATAAAGGACCTGCCCCCGCTCCTCTTCGTCCAGCCGGAGAGGAAGGCCCAGCAGATCAGAGATTTTTTTCTGCTCCTCCGGACTGCGGAGCTTCTCCAGGCCATCCCCCCGGATCTCCGCCCGGAGGTGGCCCGCCTCGTCATAATAGGCGGCCACCTCCCCCTCCAGTCCCAGGGCAGTGAGGTGCTGGCGGAGCTTCTTCTCCCGCAGCGGATCTGGCGTCAGCTCGGCGGAGAGCTCGGCGGCAGCGTTGGAAAGCACGTCGGCCAGCGCCTCGTACTGCCGGCACACCGCGCCGCGGCTCTCCTTCAGCCGGCTGCGAAACTGCCGGCGGTAGAGCAGCGCGGAGACCTCTTCGTTGGCCGTGCGCAAAAATTCCTGAAAATGAAGGCAGCGGCTGGCAAACCAAGGGGCAAAGTCGCCGCTCTCCCCTTTTCCCCGCTCCAAAAGGGCAGGGAGGGCGTCGTTCAGAGTGTGGTAGGTGCTGACATAGTCGTGTTCCCAGCAGGTGTTCCGCAGGGCGCACTTGCGGCACACCCGCTCCGCTGTCCGGTCAAACACCGTGGAAACATCCTCGTCGTTGGGCTGCCGGGGCGGAAAGGAGGCCCGAAGGCTGTCGTAGACCTGGCGAAACGCCCCGGCAGTGGCGGACAGCCGCTCCCGTACATAGTCGGCCGCCCGGCGGGCCGTCTCCCGCCCCGCCTCCCAGGACAGGAGCGCAGACAGCTGCCGGAGCAGCTTGTCCGGCAGCAGGAGGAAGAGAACAGACGCGATAAATACCTCATAGAGGCTGGAGACTCTGGGCACGCCGTCCCAGCTCCACAGCACCGCCACGGCGTTGGAGATCACATAGGTCAGCGCGCCGAACAGACGGCCCTGTCTCCATCCGGCCCCGGTGAGCAGACCGGAGAATCCATAGGCCATGGCATAGAAAGGGCTCCCGCCTGCGGCCAGATCCATGCCCAGCCCGGCGGGCATAGAAAGGGCTCCCGCCTGCGGCCAGATCCATGCCCAGCCCGGCGGCCACCCCCGTGGCCGCCCCCATGCCCAGCCCGCCCTCATGGGCCACCGCCATCACCAGCAGAGCCGCCGCCAGCCGTCCCAGGGACAGGTCCTCTAAAAACGTCACGCCCGCCATGGATACCAGCAGGGTGCCCAGGAGAAAAAAGAGGCTCACTGTCTGCCGGGTGGAGAGAGCGGCATCCTCCCGTTTTTGCTTCCAGGGGGAGAAGGCCAGGCGGTAAAAATAGGCGGACGCCCCCGCCAGCAGGACCTCGGTCCCGAAAAACACCACCTGAGCCGGCCTCCAGGCCACATCGCTGAGATAGACAAAACCGGTGATCGCATCCATGGCGGCAGCAATGGCGGGCATAAACCAGCTCTTTTGGCAGAACCTGACATCGCAGAATGCAAAGGACACTGAAAATGCCAGCATGCAGGCAGCGGCGTAGCGCAGTCCTTCCACAAACCCCCGGAAGGTCAAGTAGCCGAAGCAGGCCCCCAGCAGAGCGCATAGCCCCTCCAGGCCGGAGCCGGAGCAGGCGGTCAGTCCAATGCCGAACGGCGCATAGCCGCCGAAGATCTCTCCCCCGGCCAGCACCGCGCCCAGCAGAAAGCGAATGGCACATTCCGCTCCACGGGCCAGCGCGGGTGCCCGGAGCACCACCCTGCCCGTCTGCCCCAGTTCCTCCCCCATTCGGGCCGCCCTGGTCTTCCACTTTGCCGCCATTGCTGTCTCCTCCTATGTAGAAATTTCCAATTTTATCCATCCAGTGGCAGTATAATACAGTCTGAAGGAAAGCTTTGCCGAAATTTGGGAGCTGCTGCGTTTTGTCCAAATGGATTTTCCCAACTGCTGCCGCTTTGGATTGTCAAACCGGGGGATCCGTGCTAAAATAGCTTCATCAATGACACGAACAGGAGAAATTCTCTTGAAGATCGGCAATGTTGAGATCCATTCCCGCCTGGCCCTGGCCCCCATGGCCGGCGTGACCGACCTGGCTTTCCGCGCCGTCTGCCGCCGGCTGGGTGCGGGATACACCGTCACGGAGATGGTGTCGGCCAAGGCCCTCTGCTATCAGGATAAGAAAACCCTCCCCCTGCTTCGGCTGGGAGAGGAAGAGCACCCCGCCGCCGTCCAGCTCTTCGGCAGCGACCCCGCCTGCATGGAGCGGGCCGCCGCCCGGGCGGCCGAGCTGGCGGGGGCCGACGTGCTGGACATCAATATGGGCTGCCCGGTCCCCAAGGTCTGCAACAACGGGGACGGCTCCGGTCTGGCCCGGGATCCGGAGCAGGCCGCCCGGGTGACCGCCGCTGTGGTCCGGGGCGCGGGGACCGTGCCGGTGACTGCCAAACTGCGCCTGGGCTGGGACCGGGGACACCTCAACGCGGTGGAACTGGCCAAACGGCTGGAGGATGCCGGGGCCGCCGCCCTCACCGTCCACGGCCGCACCAAGGTGCAGATGTACTCCGGCCGGGCCGACTGGGACGCCATCGCCCAGGTGCGGGAGGCTGTGTCCATCCCCGTCATCGCCAACGGAGATGTGTTTTCCCCTGAGGACGCAGTGAAAATTCTGAAACACACCGGCTGCCCCATGGCCATGATCGGCCGGGGCGCTTTCGGCAACCCCTGGCTTTTCCAGCAGTGCGCCGCCGCGCTGGACGGCCTGCCCATTCCACCCAGGCCCCCTCTCGCCGCCCGATGCGACACCGTGGTGGAGCAGATCGAGCTGGCCGCCCGGCACAAGGGAGAGCACATCGCCTGCCTGGAGGCACGGAAGCACTATGCCTGGTATTTAAAGGGAGTCCCATATGCCGGCTACTATAAAGAGCAGATCT
The DNA here is from genome assembly GCA_900169975.1 of Pseudoflavonifractor sp. Marseille-P3106. Taxonomy (GTDB): domain Bacteria; phylum Bacillota; class Clostridia; order Oscillospirales; family Oscillospiraceae; genus Vermiculatibacterium. Next base: position 381,171 of record LT827124.1, on the reverse strand, counting down.
GCAAGGTGGAGACTCTGGAACAGATCTACAAGATCACAGAAAGGATCAAGCGCGATCTGAAAGACGGCGAGCCGTCATAACCGCACGTCTTTTTCAGGATCGTGCCCCTATTTCAATCAGGAGAGGCAGGTGAGGATATGACGGAGCAGGAACTGGTCGCCGCCGCCCGGAGCGGCGATCCGGACGCCTTTGCCCGGCTGGTGGAGGCCAACCAGACCAAAGTGTACAATCTGGCTTACCGCATGACCGGGAACCCGGAGGACGCCGCCGACCTCACCCAGGAGGCGTTTCTCAACGCCTGGCGCGGTCTGGCCCGCTTTGGCGGTCAGAGCGCGTTTTCCACCTGGCTCTATCGCCTGACCTCTAACGCCTGCATCGACTTCCTCCGCCGCCAGGGCCGGAGGGAGACCCTGTCCATGACCGTGGAGGAAAACGGGGACGAGGCCCGTCAGGCGGAGTGGCCCGACGAGCGCTGGTCCCCGGAACGGGAGCTGGAGCGCCGGGAGGCAAAAGAGGCCCTGGAGGCCGGGCTGGCCGCACTCTCTCCCGACCACCGGCAAGTGCTTCTGCTGCGGGAGCTGGAGGGGCAGAGCTATTCTGAAATTGCTCAAAGTCTCGCGTTGGAGGAAGGCACGGTAAAATCCCGTATTGCCCGGGCTCGACTGGCCCTCCGTGATTTTCTGAAAAAGTCCGGGAACTTTTCCGGCCCGCCGCCGTCCAAAGACTGAACCAATGAAGAAAGGAGGGTGCCCATGCCCAACTGTGAAGAATACGAACTGCTGATCAGCGCCCGGCTGGACGGGGCCCTCTCTCCCGAGGAAAGTGCCCGGCTGGAGGCTCATCTGGCCGGATGTCCTCAGTGTCGAAGGCTGGCGGCGGAGTTGGGCGGCCTGAAGACGCTGTGGGATGAACTGCCCCTGGTCCAGCCCCCCGCCGATCTGAACAGCCGCATCATGGAGGCTGTTCGGAGGGACAATGTCGTTCCCCTGATCCCGTCCGAGTACCGGAAAAAGCCTCTGCAATGGAAGCGATGGGCGGCCTCCGCCGCCGTATTGGCCGTCATTTTGATCGGCGCGGGCGGGCTGCGCCTCTCCCATTCCGGCTCCGCCCCCCAGAGTGCCGGTCTGGCCAGTGTCCAAGAGAATGCCGCCGCTCCTGCCAATGCTAATCCCGAAAACGGCATCACTGGCTTTGGCGCCGCCGCACCGGAAGCCCGGGACGCTGCCCCGGACTCAGACGCCGCAAAGGCAGAGGGCCAGCCGTCCACCGGCCTGACGCTCTCTCTTCCTCCCCAGGTCCAGGCACTGTCCCTCTGTGCCGACCAGGCTTTTCCGGGCTGGCAGACAGACGAATCGGCGGCCACCGACGCAGGGCAGGAGACTTTCTCCCTCCCCCTGGTCCTCCCGGACGGAAGCCGGTGGACGCTCTCCTGCGGGGAAGCGGATGCTTCCGGCCAATATCCGGTCACCTGTCAGAGCGGGGAAACCTCTGCGCATTATCTGGTCGATCTTGCAGCGGGGACCGTTACCCCGGAATCTCCCTAAAAAGAGCTCCGGCGACCCCGTTCTGGGGTCGCCGGAGCTCTCTGTTTTGTCCGGAAAATTCGCTGATTTTCTCTCTTTTACAATCTGTGCATTTTTCTCAAATTTTTGTTGTCATATAAATATTTTTGAGTTATAATGAACAAGAGCGGTGGAATGGTTTCCAGCCTTCCCACTGTTCCCCATCCCATAACGTAAGGAGAGGAATCAAATGAGCTATTCCGCGCAAAACATCCGCAACGTCTGCCTGCTGGGGCACGGTGGCAACGGAAAGACCTCCCTGGCGGAAAGTATGCTTTATCTCACCGGCGGGATCGACCGTCTGGGCAAAGTATCCGACGGCAACACCGTCAGTGATTACGACCCCGAAGAGAGCAAGCGGCAGATCTCCATCTCCACCTCCATCCTTCCGGTGGAGTATGACGGCTGCAAGATCAACGTGCTGGACACCCCGGGCTATTTCGATTTTTCCGGCGAGGTGATGGAAGCCCTTCAGGCTGCCGATGCCGCCGTCATCGTCTGCTCTGCCAAATCCGGCATGAGCGTGGGCGCTGAAAAGGCATGGAAGTACTGCGCAGACCGGAAACTGCCCCGCATTCTCTATGTCTCCAAAACCGACGAGGACAACGCCGACTACAACGCCGCCTTTGCCAGCATGCGGGAGCATCTGGGAAAGAACGTCGCCCCCATCGTCGCCCCCATCTGGGACGCCGACAAGAAGGTCATCGGCATCATCGACGTGCTCCAAAAGCGCGCCTTTGAGTTCGGCGACAAGGGCCAGCGGATGGAGATCGATGTGCCGGAGGACAAACTCCCCGTTTTGGATGAGCTCTACGACGCTTTGAAGGAATCCGTGGCCGAGACCAGCGAGGCCATGATGGACAAATATTTTGCCGGCGAGGACTTCTCCTATGCCGAAATGATCCAGGGCCTGCGCCAGGGCGTGAAGGACCTCTCCCTCTTCCCTGTGGTGTGCGGCTCGGCCTACACCGGTCTCGGCACCCGCATGCTTCTGGACACCATCATCGAACTGCTGCCCAATCCTCTGGAGGGCCGCCCTCTCATGGGGGAAAACGCCAGCGGAGAGGTGGACGAGTTTGTGGCCGCTCCCGGCGCTCTGCCCGCCGCCTTTGTGTGGAAAACCGTCTCTGATCAGTATGGGAAGTACTCCTACATCAAGGTGCTCTCCGGCTCCATCAAACCGGATATGCCCATGGTGAACGCCCGCACCGGGGAGACCGAAAAGCTGGGCCGTCTGTACCAGATCCGGGGCAAGAAGGCCGAGGAGGTCAAGGAGCTGCAGTGCGGCGACATCGGCGCCGTGGGCAAAATGGAGAAGCTCCGGACCGGCGATACCCTGTGCGACCCCCGCAAGGTGGTCCGCATCGAGCCCATCCCCTTCCCCGAGCCCTGCTACTCCGTGGCGGTCGCCCCCAGGGCCAAGGGACAGGAGGACAAGATCGCCTCCGGACTGACCCGTCTGGGCGAGGAGGATCTGACCTTCCACTGGATCAACAATGCCGAGACCCGCCAGATGGTGATCTCCGGCACCGGCGACATGCAGATGGACGTATTGGTCTCCCGGCTCAAGAGCCGCTTCGCGGTAGACGCCGAGCTCTCCGATCCCCGGGTGGCCTACCGGGAGAAGATCCGCAAAAAGGTGGAGGTCCAGGGCCGCCACAAGAAGCAGACCGGCGGCCACGGCCAGTTCGGCGACGTCTGGATGCGCTTTGAGCCCGGCGAACAGGAAGATCTGGAGTTCTGCGTGGAGGTGGTGGGCGGCGCCGTGCCCAAGAACTACTTCCCCGCCGTGGAAAAGGGTATGCGGGAAGCCGTGGTGCACGGCGTGCTGGCAGGCTATCCCGTGGTGAATCTGAAGGCCACCCTGTTTGACGGCTCCTATCACCCGGTGGACTCCTCCGAAATGGCGTTCAAGACCGCCGTACAGCTGGCCTACAAGGCCGGTATGCCCCAGGCCAGTCCCGTGCTGCTGGAGCCCATCGGCGAGCTGAAGGTCTCCATCCCCGACAGCTACATGGGCGACGTCATCGGCGATCTGAACAAGCGCCGCGGCCGCGTGCTGGGCATGACCCCCGACGGCGAGGGCGGCCAGATCGTAGAGGCCGAGGTGCCCATGGCCGAAATGGGCCGCTATGCCATCGACCTGCGCTCCATGACCCAGAGCCGCGGCTCCTTCACCTTCCACTTTATCCGTTACGAGGAGGCTCCTCCCGCCGCCCAGGAAAAAGCCATCGAGGCCGCCAAGGCCATGGCCGAGCTGGACGCCTGAATTGAGAACAAAAATCAAAAAGGAACCCGGCCGGGAATTCCCCGGCCGGGTTCCTTTCTGATCTTCGGTGGGCCATACAGGTCCTTTATTCCATATTGGACAGCTTGTTGAGGTAGCGGTAGATCGTGGTCTCCGTTGTTTGGAGAATTCCGGCCAGCTCAGAGATCGCCCCCTTGACCAGGAAGATCCCCTTTTGATCCAGATTGCGCACGATTTCCAGTTTTTCCTGCTGCGACAGGCGGAGCGGGTCAATATGGTAGCGCCGAAGCTCCTCCTGGATGGCACTGCTCACCATCCCCTCGATGGAAACGTCGAAGCTGTTGTAAAAAGAAGTTCTCTGCTGCGTGTCGTAGGGTCTCTGCCCGGACACCATGATATTCAGCAGGTCTCTGAGTTCCACCAACCGGTCCACATTGACGTTCACTGTCAGCATGGCGGCCAGCTCCCCGGCAACGTCCCGCAGGAACATGGTGGCCGACTTCAGCTTGTTTTTATGTTTGGAGAGCGCCCGGTAGTTGACGATAAAGTTTTCCCTTTCATAGATCCTATCATCCAGAAAGCTCCGCTCCAGAGAGCGCATCTCGCTGCCGACCACCATTTCATCGTCCATGGGATTGATCACATGGAAAACGCAGCGGGCCCGTGCGTCATAAAGGATCACCTCGGTGTCGGGGCTCATCAGCTCGGCGACAAATTGGGTCAACGGCAAAAAATGGTCCATATTTCCAGACATAGGCACACGCCCTCCCTGCAGCAGTGTTTCGCGTTCCTTCAAGGCTTGCAAGGCCTTGATAAATATACAACTTTTCTTATATGATAATATAAAAAGCAAAAAAAGTCCAGTGCAAAGAGCTTGAAACAGGCAGGCCATCCGTACCCCAAACGGACAGTCTGCCTGTTTCCATGAGAGAGATAGATATCGAAATAATAAAGAGATTGTGGCAGCAAATCAGGTTTAGGCTGACAGCAAGTTGACCACCAACTGCACGAATACAGCCGCTATGACCACAGGTACGATGTACTTGACCAGGACCACATAGAGACGGTCGAACTTGATGCCGTCCCCGAGGTTGATCTCATCCACGATCGTCTTGGGCTTGATTACCCAGCCCACCAGAATGATCATGAACAGGGCCCCCAGCGGGAGCAGGATTGCGGAAACCAGCACGTCATTGGTAAAGTCGAAGATGCTGCGTCCGAAGATCATCACATCAGACAGTGCGCCAAAAGAGAGCATCATCAGTACGCCCACCGCAAAGACGATGGCAGCTACGATGAGAGTGGCCTTCTTTCTTTCCACCTTCAATTCATCGGTAAAAAAGCCGACAATGGCTTCCATAATGCAGATGGTAGAGGTGAGGCAGGCAAAAAAGAGCAGCAGGAAGAAAACTGTGGAGAAAAGCATTCCGAACTTCATCTGTGCGAAGATGGTGGGCAGCGTGATAAATACCAGCGGAGGCCCCATACCGGCTTCGATATTAAAGGAGGCACAAGCAGGGAAAACGATAAAGCCAAAGAGGATCGCCGCCAGAGTATCTCCCAGGCCGACCATGATGGTACTGCTGCCCAGAGACTTTTTCTTGTCCAAATAACTTCCGTAGATGACCAGGTTTCCGGCGCCTACTCCCAATGTGAAAAGTGCCTGTCCCACACCGGCCACCACTGTCTCACCGTTGAGGTTCTCCAGCTTTGGCATGAGATAGAACTCCAGTCCGGCACCTGCGCCGGGGAGCAGAATGGAGCGAATCGCCAGGAATACGATCATGACAAACAGAACCGGCAGCAGAATGTTGCAGACTTTTTCGATTCCGCCCTTGACGCCCCGGAGGACGACAAAGGTCGTGATTCCCAGCATCACAGCCAGCCATAGGATGACCTGGCCGGAGTTGGTAATAAACGAGCCGAACTCGGCCCCCACCTGGGCGGCGTCCATTCCGACAAACACACCTGTGATCGACTTGAACAGGTATGCAACCGTCCAGCCGGCAATGCCGCCGTAGAACCCAAGCGTCAGAGTCAGCGCAATGACACCGATAATGCCCAACAGATACCACTTGGTGCCCGGGAGCAGTTTCTTGAGCGCACTGGTATAGCTGGTGCCGGTCTTGCGCCCAATGGCGAATTCAGTCATCAGCACAGGTGCGCCGATGACAAGCAGTGCGATAATGTAGACCACGATGAAGGCAGCGCCGCCGTAGCGGCCCACCATATAAGGAAATTTCCATATGTTTCCAAGGCCAATGGCGCCGCCCATGGACGCCAGGACAAATGCAATACGGCTGCCAAATTGTTCACGCTTCGGAGATTCCAGGGTGTTCTCAGGTATTTCCATCATAAACCCCTCCTGTCATTGTGACAAGGATCGCGAAGACCTGTGCGTACGAACAAGATAGGATTTGGTATTAACAGGTATTGCGCTGCCGCCCCACCGCAAATGTCAATAGTAAATGCGAAAAAAATTGAAAATTTATTTTTATAGCGCGTCAAGGCATTCTCGGAAGCACATTGCAGAAGTTTTCCAGCCCAATATTTCACGCGGATAGTTATTGATCCATTGTTCAAGGTTCTTTATTGCGGCGGTTGATACCTTCCCGAAGTCTGTTCCTTTAGGGTATCGCCGCCGTATCATTCTATTTTGATTTTCGTTTGATCCCCGTTCAAAACTGCTGTACGGGTGACAATAGTAAAAGCGTGTCCGCTTTCCCTTGCGGATCACGGATTGTTCCAACCTTTCCACATTGGAGAATTCCCCGCCATTATCAACGGTGATCGTTTTGAACACTTTGCGGAATAGCGCGCCGAACCGCCGTTCTATACGGTCAAGTGCCTTTATGGTGCTTTCCTCCGTCCGATCCGGCATACGCTCTATAATTTCTTGTCGCGTCTTCCGCTCCGTCAGCACAAGAAAGGCTTTCTTTGAAGTCTGCTTCCCGCTGTAAACGGTATCCATTTCCCAATGTCCGAAGACTTCGCGCCCCTCCACTTCGGCGGGGCGTTTTTCTATGCTCTTCCCGCGTGGGGCGCGTTTGGCCTGCTTCACTTTGCGATATTTCCGCTTTCGTTTTGCCTTTTCCGGCAAATCCTTGTTTGTCAGCATAAGAAACACACCCTTTGTTATGTAGCCGTAAAAGGTGCTTGTGCAAATTGTGGTTTTGAATTCCAGCCCCTCTAAAGCAATGTCGGCAAGTGCGGCGGCGGGGGATCGGCCTTCTTCAAGCACTTTTCTTTCCAGATATTCCGCAAGGGCGTAATCACGGCCAATTTTCAGCGGCGCGCCTTTTGCCGAAAGGTTTTCACGGTATCGCCTGTGTGCTTCGTCCGGATTATACCTTTCTTCCTCCGTCCAATCCGAATTACGGTGAACCATGCGGGCGCGTTTTACTTCGCGGTAAATAGTGCTGATATGCACATGAATTTCCGCGGCGATCTCCTTTGCCGAATGGCCGTTATTCAATAACGCTTCGATCTTGTAACGGTCTGCCTTTGTCAAATGGCTAAAACAATGCCCCATGCTACACGCCCCCTATAAACAAAAACAAGGGGCGGTTTCCCGCCCCCTGCGCCTGAAATTAACTCCTTCTTTTGTCGTATTCGTCCAGCCCTTCCAGCGTGGCCGGATCGGTGAGAATATCCCGCAAGCTACATTCAAGGGCGTTGCAAATTTTTAATAGTGTCGCCAACTTTGCCCCGTTAATATCCCGCGCGCCTCTTTCGTAGTCTTGCAGGATACGCACTGAAATTCCCGCCGCCGCCGCAAGCTGTGATTGTGACATACCAGCCGCCAGCCGCGCGGCCTGCAATTTCTCGTTTCTATATGCTATTTTAACGCTAATATCCACGCACCGAACCTCCCTTGACATTTTCGCGTTTTATCGGTTATAATAAAGGCAACGGGCGGGGATACCCGCCGCCGTATCTGTTAGGACTGTTTGTTCTTCTTGTTTGGCTTTATGCTGATTGTGATACGCTCCACCGTTTCACTCTCCAAAGCCTTTTTAAGAAGTTCAAGCAGTTCTTTTATTTGCTCTTCGGTCAATCTTCGCACCCCCTTTCCGGTGGTGTTGTCTTCTCCTTTCGTTTTACTCGGCTTCCCCTTGCCTGTGATTTTATTATACGGCATTTGCCGTATAAAGTCAATAGCTTTTCAAAAAATAATTGCGAAAAATAGCAAAAGCGGCGGGAAATTCCCGCCGCTTCATTCGTTTTCATCGTCAAGAAGCCAAAGAGGGGACACGCCCAACACTTTAGCAAGCACTTTTAATTCGTAATCGGTAACAAACCGCGTTCCGATCTCAATTCTGGAAAGGCTGTCCCGCTCCATTGTCACGCCTTCTATTTGCAGTTTCGCGGCTAACGCCTCTTGCGTAAACCTATTCTTTTGCCGCGCTTCCCGCACTCTGTCGCCACATATATTTTTCCGTCCTTTATAGTCGTATATCTTCACCCACGATCACCCGCGCCCCTCTCGTTGTGCTAAACATCAGCACTTTTCTTGACTTTAACACAAAATTCTTGCATAATTGTGTTAAAGGTCAGAATACAAAAAGTATTCTTCCCTTGTTGCCATAATTTAAGCACACGAAAGGAGCTATTCAAACTATGAAACAATCGTTTTTATCCTCTGCCTTGTCAATGTTTTGGCGTGGCAAGAAAGAAGAAAGGTGCGCGGCTGTGGACGCGGCAAAGGAAACAAAGGTCTATTTTGAAGAGGGCGGCACAAAGTATCACACGAACGCGCATTGTTCCGGAATGAGAAAACCGCAATATATCCCGCTTTCTGTCGCAAAGAAACGCGGCCTTTCCCCGTGTAAAAAATGCGCGCCGTACGGTGTCGCACCGACCGTCCGGCCAGCTCCCACCGCGCCGCCGTTCGTTTCTTCGACCGCAAGCGAAACAAAGCCCGCTTTTGAATTTCTTTCCGTGAAGGTTTCGGGCGTTACCTTCAAGAACGGGCGCAAAAGCCGTCAAGCCATCTTGCGAAAAATTCACTTCAAAGACGAACCTTTCGACAAGGGCACAATGGAATTGACCTTGCAACGGGAAGAATGGGAAGGCAAACCCGCTTTCGGTGTTTATGTCAACGGCGATCAAATCGGGAATATTCCTGCCGAACAAGCCGACTATGTAAGCGACAATTTTTCCCGCCTTGACGGGATCGTAAACATAGAAGTTTACGGCGGCGGCGAAGGCCAGAACTACGGTGCGGAAATAACATTGCGCTTCCGGAATGAGTAAACCCCGTAAAACGGCAAAAAGCCCCCACGCCAGCCATTAAGCGGCCAGCGTGGGGGCTTCTCTATGTTCTATTACTCTTTCCATGTGCCGCCAAGTGCGGCGATCGTGTATCTATCCGCGCGCCCGTTGACAATCAAGCCTTTTGACGCTTGAAAACACCGCACGGCGTAAGCGGTCAACCTTCCGTATGTCCCATCGGCTCCGTTCGCGCCGCAATGGTAATTCCGTTCGATCAAGGCGGTTTGCAACGCCTTCACATCGTCGCCGCGCATAAGGGGTTTTGTTACTTTCAGTACGCGGGCAACCTCGAAGGAAGCCGCCGCGGGCGGTGTCCGTTCCGGTTTTGCGCCGTCATGCTCCGGTTTTCCTGCCATCTGTTCCGGCACATTTGCGGTTTTCTCCACTTCTTCCTCCACACGATCCGGCGTGACTTCCTTGTTCTGTTGGACGGGCGCGGCCTGCTCTTCGGCAACCTTTTTCTGTGTGCGCGTGGTTTTGTTCTCTGTATCCTTCTTCGTCGCGCGCTTGCGTGTGCCTGTGTTTTTTCTCTGTTCGCTCATGCGTAAAACCTCCCGTAATGAAATAAGCCCCCGCCGCCGCGGTTCAGCGGAAGCGGGGGCTTCGTGTATCAGGCAGGCGGCATGTGGCCGCCGCCTCCATCAAACCGCGGGCGGTAAAGGAGTAAACCCGCGCGCGGCGCAATGGCAATTAAGTATTCAGGGCTTCCGCGGTGTCGGTATGCGTCTTCGGAAGAGCAAAAACAGCGGCTTCGATCGCACCGTCAACAATCTTCTTCAAATCGTCGTCGATTTCAATTCCCGCCGCTTCGATGAACTGATAGACAAGTTTTGTTGCCTCTTCCTTCCGCTGTCCCTCTTCAATTTTGCTTGTTTTATAGAGCTGTTCGGCGGCTTCTGTCGCCTTCTGCGCCCACCCAATCACCTTGTCAATAACAGTGATTACGGGAACTTCGGGGAAGAACTCTTGCAGGGTATCGACCACATGATCCGCGGTGTCAAGAACGGTTGTCGTTCCGGTCAATACGCCGGAAACATTGATTCCCTTCTTTATCAGATAGGGGATCAGCACGATCAGCCCCACAAAAACGACCGCGACGACGGCCACAACCACAAGAACAATTACCATGTTATCCATTTTTCAAAGCCTCGCTTTCTTTTTTGTCGGTGTTTATATTTGTTACTCCTTTACAAGCGTGAGATCGGAAACGCGCACGGCGGCCACGGTTACGCCGCCGTAGGTGATAACGGCACGATCGCCGTTCAGCTCCGAAACGACATGATCGCGGCTATACACGAAAGAGGCCAGCCCGCCGCCTGTGTAGGTCTTCGCGCCCTGCTTTACGCGCACGGCGCTTCCGGCCTTGATTGTGCCGCCTGCGCCGCTTCCATCTGCAAGAACAAGATCGGAAACGCGCACGGCGGCCACGGTTACGCCGCCGTAGGTGATAACGGCGCGATCGCCGTTCAGCTCCGAAACGACATGATCGCGTTCATACACGAAAGAGGCCAGCCCGCCGCCCGTGTAGGTCTTCGCGCCCTGCTTCACGCGCACGACGCTTCCGGCCTTGATTGTGCCGCCTGCGCCCGCTCCGGTGTCCGGCTTGTCCGGCTGAACGGGGGCGGCGTTGTCGTATTCGATATAGGGAAGTTTGCCGTGCTTCGTCCATGTGCGGGCGTTGTACCCGCTCTTTGTCCCCATATTTTTAACGGCTGTGATCTGCACATCGTTGTCAAAGGCGGGGGAACACTCCACGGCCAGCCCGCCGCCGATATAAACGCCGATATGCCCGCTACACCAAAGGGCTTCGCCAACCTCCACATTGGAAAAGTTGGTTGAAACGCCCTTGCATTTTGTAATCATGGTATCCGCGCCAATGTCGGGAACGCCGTTCACGGCATAGGACGCGCCGCCGTAGGTTTTGGACGCGTCGCCGTTCCAGCCCCACAAAATGCCTTTAATCAGACACACGCAATCGAACCCGAAAACGGGCGGGTTCTGGTTTGCGGCGGCCTTAATCATCTTCGTTCGGGCGGCCTGCTTGTTGTATGCGTGGTTATTGCAATACCGCGATACATTGCCGCCCGTCAGAGGCGCACCAAAGCACCCCATGACATAAAGGGTTTTGTAATTCTGCGCAACATCTTTCAGTTTCGCAACAAATTCACTTGCTTTCATAACTGCCATTGTTTTTCGCTCCTTCGCTATTATTCTTCGTGTGCGCGTTCCAGCGTGTCAATTCGCTTGTGCGCCTGCTTTGCGGACGCTTCAACGGCGGTTAGGCGCGTTACAAACTCGGTGTTCGTTTTCCGCTGTTCCTTCTGCTCTGCCTTGATTTCGTCCGTATTCGCTTTGATATACCCTATTTCCGTAAGTACGGTTGCGTCGTTTTTCGCCTCGCTTTCCGTGTCGCTTTTCCGGTTGCGGGCAAAAGCCGCATACCCGAACACGATTGCGCAAACCGTACTAACCACGGAAAGAACGGTCAAGAACTGTTCCATGCTTCCACCACCTTTACACTTTTTCCCATTGCCACAAACCCGCCGTGTCGGGCGGGTAAACGCAATTCGGCATATCGGCCTTCGCCAGATATACCGCGCCTTTGTAGCTGTAATAAAGCCCCTCAACCACATTTACGACGATCCCCGCGGTTTCCGGATACGGGATCGGATCGTCAAGCGTCCCCGCGTGTTCCAGCTCGACAAGGCGGTAATATGCAAAGGTGGTTTGCACGGGATACGCGGCGGCGTTGGAAGTGTGCGGCGCGACGATTTCATAATAAAGGCCGTCGTACCTGATAATCTCGCCTTTTGTCTTGTATTCGTGGTTGTCCTGATACTCCGGATAATCCACAATATCCGTTGACGCAAGGATCATTTCATCGGCAATCGCGTTCGTTCCCGCGGCGCGGTCTGCGACAATCTGCGCTTTGAAAGAAAGGGAAAGAAGGGCGGCGGTGCTTTCGCCCGCCGCCTTCACAGTTTCAACTTCCTTCTTCAATTCCTCTGTTTCGTTTGGCTTGTCCGGCCTGTATGTTACGCTCATTCAAAATTACCCCCGATCGAAGATACCCAACACGCGGAAATAGCGTCACCGCGCTCCACCGTTACCCGAATATTCATGCCGAATTTAACGGCGGTGTTTATTGTGTTCTCGAAGACATGCGCCACGCCCTGAATTACGGCATTTGTGCAATCCTCCCACGCGGGGGAAGGATCAAACGGATCGTTTGTTGCCTCAACTTTGAAAGTTGCGCCCGCTGGAATTTCCCGCGTTACTTTCACATTTGCGCGCGTGGGCTGTGCCTGCGCTTCCAGCGGTGCGGCCAGCGTGATAACAAATCCGCTGATCTGTTTTGTGAAGGTCAGCGTGCGCACCGCTTTATTTCCCACGGTGTCCGTTGCGGTAATGGTGATTGTGTGCGCGCCGTTGGAAAGGGCGGTGAAGTCGTGCCCCGTAACATTCATCGTGTTTTCTTCTCCAAGCGTGGGCGTGTAGCTCCGCAAGATGGTTTCGTCCACCTTTTCAACCACTGTCACCGTGTCACCATCCGGATCGGTCACGGTGTACTTGTAAGAGAAGTCGCCGCTTTTCGTTCCAAGATCGGCGTTTTGTCCGGAAATGACGGGCGGTTGATTGTGAATTACGGGAACCGCGGAAGAAGTCACATACGCACTTTCGTTCCCGTAGGTGTCCCGCGCCTTCACGCGGTATTTGATCGTGTTCCAACTTGTAGAAACGACTTCCGTAAAGGTGCGGGCGGCGGTTTCCGTTACTTTCGTGTAGCTCCCGTTATTTACCGACCGTTCCAGAACATAGGTGATCGCGTCGCCGTCCGGATCGGTGGAAGCTCCCCATGTTACGGTTATGTTTTGCGTGCTGTAACAGCTTTCCGGCACGGAAATTCCGTCCGGCGCGCTCGGTGCGGTGTTCCACTGGAATTCATAGTTTCCGCGGCTGTTTTTGTTATCAGATACCAAAATATCAGATTTCAAATTACAAAGCGGACGCACGCCCCTGCTGCCGAGGCACGCGTCGTTGTGGTCCAACGCCCCCGAAGGGGCGACACTGCGCACATAGGACGAGTAGCCGGAATGCGGCGTGCGAAGCCACCAATACCACGCCTGCGAAGTCGTCGGATCGCTCCCGTAATTACTTTTGTCAATGGCCACTTGCGTACAATAGGCAAGGCGGCTTGTGTTGTCGCTGAACAAGGCCAGCTTTGAACCCTCTGCAATCCCGTTTTCGTTTGCAAGCCCGACTTCCGTTGTGCTTGCAAGGAACATTTTTGCGGTGAAGGTTTCATAGCTCCCGCCGTCCGTAACGGTATTTTTTGCAACGGTAAGCGTGGTTGTCATAAGTGCCGCTACAAAATCGTCGTCAAGCATAGCAAGGAACCCCGCCCATGTGTCATAGGGGTTTACATTGTCCCATACATTCGCGCTTGACGGCGGCGCGTCCTGCCCGTGCTTCGCGCTGTACCATTTTCCCGCCGCGGCGTTACTGTTCAGCCATTGAAGGATATTGGAATGAATGTGCCTGTTGTTGCCGTAGCTTCTCCGGTTGCTGTCGCTGTTGTTTGGCTCTTTTGCGTCGGAACAAAGCAACGCTATGATCTTGTCGGTAATCAGGGTAATAGCTCCGGACGGATAGCCCGAATGGTTTTTGTCTGCCATTTTGAAAACGACATAATCACCCAAGAACGACCGATAAGCCGACTTTACGGGCACTTCAAAGGTTGTTCCCACGCCAAGCGTGCTTAACTTTTTCGACATTCTTTGCCTTCCTCCTTTTCTTCGGAAACAGCAACGCCGCCACGGTTTCCCGCGACGGCGTACTGCCCGAATAATTTGTTGTAATGCTGATCCATGTTCCGGATCAGGTGATAGCAATTCCCCTTCGACGCGTGGCCGCGCCAGCTTTTATAAGATTGTTCCACCTTTTCCGGCGTGATTTTTCCAGTTTCCAGCAACCCGCGCATTTTGGTTAAACGGCGGCGGGCGTTGTTCTTTGACTTCCGGCGCACCTTGCGGATCACCGCGCCGCTTTCGGTCAAATACGAATGGAAGCCCAAAAAATCAATTCCGTTTTTCAACGGGTAAATATTTGTTTTCGCATTCAGCGAAAGCCCTAATTCGTTTACATGTCTTTCAATCTCCTTCCAGCAATAGCGCAAATATTCTTTATCTTCGTGGATCAAATAAAAATCGTCCATGTATCGGCCATAAAATTTTATGCCTAACTTCTCTTTTACCATGTGATCCAGCGAAGAAAGATAGAGAAGGGCGAATATTTGTGAAGACTGGTTGCCGATCGGAATTCCTACATTGCCTTCGGTGCTGTCTATTATCATATCCAGCAACCAAAGACAATCCGGATCGGAAATATACTTGCGGATTAAGGATTTTAACGCGTCGTGCTTGATATTATAGAAATACTTTGATATGTCGCATTTCAATACCCAACCGTCAACACCTCGTACACGGTAAAACCTCCGCATAAACCCTTCCAGCCGTTCAAGGCCGAAGTGCGTTCCTTTTCCAACCTGTGAAGCGTAATTGTCTTTTATGAAGGTGCTTCGCACCCTCGGTTCAAGTACATTATCACAAAGCGCATGTTGCACAACCTTGTCTTTGTAGCTGTTCGACATTACAACCCGTTCTTTCGGTTCGTAAACCTTGAATGTGTTGTAGGGCGAAAGCCGGTATGTATGGCTCTGTAACTGCACGCTTAACAGGTTCAGGGCTTCCAGCAAATTAACTTCAAACTTCGCCGCCGCTCCTTTCCACCTTTTGCCGCGGCGCGCCTTCCGGTACGCGCGGTATAGGTTTTCAAAATTATAGACTTTTTCAAAGTCGGTCATGTCAAAAAATCTCCTTGCCGTGTATAACCTCGGCCATGCCTGCGGGCAATGCTCCGGTATCGGCAATCCTGTATTTGTCCCCGCTGTGGATAGCAGGGGACGGGAAACGCCCTCCTTTGATGGTGGTACATTGCTTTCGGCCTGTGGCCTACTCGATCGAGTGATCCACCGAAGCGGACGCACGCCCCTGCTGCCGAGGCACGCGTTGTTGTTGTTCAACGCCCCCGAAGTGTTGACATTGCGCACATTGTACGAGTTGCCGGAATTCGGCGGCGGGGCGGGCAGAAGGCGAAAAGAAAACCTACAAGGCGTTCCCCAAACGGTTTTTATACTCTCGCTTTGTCCCGCTTCTTCCACGCGGCGATCATGTACTTTACTTCAAGGGCAAGTTTCGACCAATATTCGCAACTCTTCATAGAAATAAAGCCCATTTCCTGCGAAAGCTCTATAAAAAATAGAAGCTCCTTGCAATAGGTCAACGCCTTTGCTTGTAGCCTCTGCCGTTGTCTGTGTTCGTCCGCTTGCCGCAAATCTAATTCGTTCGCTTCAAGCGTCATTTCGTAAATATCAACCGCTTTTTCCTGTATGCGGTTCACCAGCGTAAAACGGTATTTTTTCGGGTAACGCTCCGTGCTGTTCGTGATCGTGAAGGTATGCTTTACAAGGTCTTTCGCCTTCATAATCACATTGAATTCGGACGGCTCTTTGCGTTCCCTCTCTTGTCCCTGCATAAATGCACCTTGCCTTCCTGATCCTCTGCAAAAGCGCGGTATCTTCCGCGCACCCCTCAAAATCAAAGCCCGCCGCCGTCAAAGTTATGGTTGCTTCGTGGCCTGTGGGCGTGATCCCGTGGATTGTCACCGCCTCGCCGCCGCACATGTCGCACGGCGGGCGAAGCTCTGTGAAGATATTCCCGATAATGCACGACAATTCCGCGCCCTTGCAGGCGCACCGCGTCAACATTCTATCCGTTGCAACGCCGCGTTCCAAACGCCCGTTGCGGTCACGCCGTCCAAATCGTCAAAGAGGATCAAGAACGGGTTTGTTGTAATGTCATTGAAAAGCACGGCTTCCAGCATTTCAATTCGCGCGGTGTTGTTCTGGATCAGGTTCAGCAAATGCCCCGCGGCGTCTTCGTCAAGGACATTTTGCAAGGTTGCGAACCATGCGTTGAAGTCGTTTTCTGCGTCGGTCTTAAAGTCGTTCATGTAGGCTTCAAGGGCGGCGTACTGCTGATCGCCCAAAAGCTCCAAACTTTCCATATAGGAAACAAGATCGTTGAATTCGTCAACGCTCATTTCCTTATAGTCAGCAAACCACGCTTCAAGTTGCGCGTTGAATGCGTCGGTGTCTATCTGATCCACCACGCCCGCAACCACGCCGCACAAGGAACCATCAAGGCGGCGATCTGTTATGTTTGCCTGTGAAATGGCCGTAACGCCTGCGCCTACAAGCACATCGGCAAGACACAATTCGTATGCGTCCGCGTCCCTCTGCAAAGCAGGGGCGACGGGGGAAGTTGCAGGCGCGGAAGACTTCACCGCAACGGAAATTTTGCGTTCGGTCAAGTCCCACCGTACAACAATTCGGTCAATACGGTTCAACACGCCGTCCGCGGTTGCCAGCGTTACGGGCAAATCGCTTGTGTTGTAATAAAAATAGCCGTTGATCCACGCTTTACCCGTTTTCACGGCGACGGCCATTCCTGAACCCGCTACCACTTGAAGGCTTGTGGAAGGGACAGGGAACACGCCGTTTCCAATGAATGAAGCAAAATATTCAGCCCATTCTTCCGCGCGGTACACGCGATCGCCGGAAACACTGTTGAAGAAACTTGATTTTTCCATATTTGCACCCCTTTACTTTGTAATCTGCCTGATCTGTGTAATCAGGGCGGGCAAGCTCTCCCCGAAAGTAATGTCTATTTCCTCCATGTTCTGTTGATAGGTTTCCGCAACCTCCGTTATCCGAACATTGATTTTTATACCCCACCGTTTATTAACGCATGTCACGCGATCGCCCAAGTCGTAATCTTCCCTGTACTTCAAATTCGCGCGCGTGTTGATCGTGCTGGAAAAGCTCAATGTTTCGGCGTATTGTTCCAGCTCCGACGCGCCGCGCTCTTCAAGACAGGCTAAATATTCTTCATCGGTGCGCGTGATCTCTTCGTCGTTCTCGTTGGTGTACTTCTTCGTAATGTCCGTTGCGTTCACAAAGACTTCTTCACGGTCAAGGCCAGCCGCGCCGCCGCCAACTTCGGCCACAACGCGCGGTTCGGCTTCTTCGCCGCCCACATAAGCCGTTGATTTCAGGTTTTCAATGCTGTTTGTGTATTCCTGTTCCGTGATATTATCGAATTCCTGTGAAAAAATGCACGGCGGGTTTTCGGTTTGGTCTGCGGTCAAATCGCGGCCTTTATACACACTGAAATAGTGCTTTCCGGTCTTCACATCGGTTCGCAACCGGAAGCCCAATTTTGCCGCCTTCGCCGCGGTTTCCACGGCAAGAAGGGCGTTTGTGAAGGCTTCGGAAGTATAGTCTATTTTCCCGCTTCCGGTGTCTTCGTCCGTGGGATCAATTAAGACATTCGGGATCGCGCGGGCGGCCACTTTCGGGGAAACGACCGTTTCGCGGACAATCCGGTATAAAATATCCTGCGTCCCGCTCGTTGCGGTGATCTGATCGCGTACAATGCGCTTTCCGATCCATTGCGTGATAAACTTTCCTTGCACTTCGATTTCTTCAAGCCCCTGTGAATTCTTGCTAATGTGAACATACCTGATTTCTGCCGCCTCGGTGTCCCCGCGCTTCATTATCAGGTTGTTTTTTACCAGAAGGGAAACATGCTTGCTTGTGAAAGGCACAAGCAACTTGAATTCGCCCGCCGACCAATACCGCCGCGTCCAGATTAACGAATTGATTTCATCAATTACGCCGTGCAATATCATGTCGCGGTCATAAATATATAGCTCCATTCGTCACACCCCCAAATAAAGATCGTCGTGATAAATGGATACTTCCAAATTTTCAAGGTTTTCTTCCGCGGAATACCTGTAAAGGTTATCACCGACCGAAAGTTGAAAATATGTGCTGTCCACATCAAGATAACGGAACGCGTCAGAAGTCACGCCGTCGCGTTGTAATGTTACTTCTTTTTCCCCGTATCCCGTGGACACGCTCAAAATGTCGCCAGCTTGAAGCGTGATATTCAGCTTTATAAACTCCTGTGTGTCCACATTCAAAAGGGAAGGATTTTTGACAACGCCAAGCGCGCGGAACTCTGCGCGAATACCCGCTTGCACATCACCTTCGTTATAGACATTCACGATCAAAGAAGGCTGTCTATACCCGATTTCCCAACCTTCCGCAAGAGGGATTTCAACGGGGAATTCAAGGCCGCCGATCCATGTCGCTATATCATCCCGCGTCTTTGCCTCTTTTCTCCAAAACGGATTAAGGCAAAGAAGCTGTATTGTGAAGTCCTGAAAAATAGCCTTCCGCGTGAAGGCGGGCGCGTTGTCGATCTTGCAGTCAATCACGCGCCGGAAGTCGCCGCATTCGTATGTCAGTGTCGCGGAATACTGCGGGTTTAACACACGGTTCATTTGCCTTCGGTAATCCCGCATTCTGTCCTTGTCCCGCTCCCTGATACTTCCGACAATCTCAATTTCGCGGGATTGAATGCGGTTGCCTAAATAGGTGTCGCCGTCCTGTCCCATGCTGTTAATGCTGTAAATCTCGTTGCGCACATCAGAAAGGCCGCTAACCTCGTTTGTGTGAAAAATAGAAGCGTGGGAAAAGGTGATACTTTCCCCACGCTCATTCGTATAAATCAGCTTTTCGATTTTCTTTGCCATCAGCCCATAACCTCCCGTGCAATCAAGCGGAATTGCTTTGCCGCCTCGCGCTGTTGTTGTGCATAGCTCGTTTCGTTCGCATAGATATTTTGAACCACTTGCACGCCGCGGGCGGCGTTGTCGTTCCTGCTGATCCTTCCGGACGGTCTTTGCGGCTCCGGAACGGTTGAAGCCGTCGCCCTGCGGATTGTCTTTTCAACATTCTGCATTTCACGGGCGAAGCCTTCGCCTAAACCTTCGGCCATGTATGCGCCGATCCCTGCAAATACCTTCGACGGGGAAGCAATCTGCATTTCCGCTTCTACGGCGGCGACAATTTCGCGCATCATAGAACGCACTTTGCTTTCCAGCCACCCCGACATATTTTGAAAGCCCTGCCAGATACCGCGCACCATTTCTTCACCCGCCGCCGTGAATTGCGATACAAACCCGTTGATCGTCGTTAAAATCGACTGTATGATCTGCGGGATTTTTGCCGTAATCTGCGGCGTGCCCTGCACCATGCCGGACGCTATGGCCTTGTCAATATCAACGCCCGCCGCGGTGAACTTCGGTTGTTGCGCGGTGAAGGCGGTAATAATCGACTGGACGATCTGCGGGATAATGTTTGTAATATTCGGCGTTCCCGTTGTCATGCCGGAAGCAATATACTTCGTCATGTCAACGCCGATCTGATTAAGGCGCGCCGCCTGCGCTGTAAGCCCTGCTGTTACCCGCTCGACAATGGCCGATACCGCGCCGTCAAGCGCGACGATATTCGCTATAATACCATCGTTTACGGCTCGCACGGCTTCTTGTGCTGTAAGTGTGCCCGCGCTTCCCATTGCGCCCTGCATGTCCGCGGAAACGGTATCCATACCGCCGCCGAAGCCCTCGCCAACGCCCGCGGCCATGTTGCCGCCAATGTCAGCGAAAACCGTTGAAGGGGAATGAATGCCAAGAAAATTCTTGATACCGTCCACAATGCCGCCAAAGAAGCCCGTTACCTGATCCCACAACCAGCCCGCGGCGTTCTGGATACCCTGCCAAATGCCGGAAACAATATTGCTGCCGATCTCTACGATCTGATATGCAAGGCTTCCGAACGCCTGCACGATACCCGTTACAATCTGCGGAACCGCCTTCACGATTTCGGCAATAATTGTCGGAAGGTTTTGGATCAGGGAAACGAATAGTTGAACGCCCGCTTGAATGATCTGCGGGATATTGGAAACAATGGCGTTCACCAACGCGCCCACAATCTGCGGGATCGCGGGTACAATGGTTTGAATGATCTGCGGCAACGCCTGAATAAGCGCAACCAGCAAATCAATTCCGGCTTGCACGATCTGCGGAATGCTCCCGATCACCGCCGTTACAATTCCGTCGATAATCTGCGGAATAGCTGTAACAATGGTTTCGATAATCTGCGGCAATGCGTCGATCAGCGCGGTTAATAGGTCAATTCCCGCTTGAATGATCTGCGGGATAGAGGCAAGCAGATTTTCGACAAGGCTTGTAATAATCTGTGGAATGGCCGCAATTAGAACGGGGATCGCGGCAATCAGCCCTTGCGCAAGCCCTGTTATCAACTGCAACGCCGCGTCGATCAGCATAGGGATATTTTCAACCAGCGTTTGCACCATAGCAACGACCACTTCAACGATTTTCGGTAACAACTGCGGCAACGCCTGTCCGATCCCGTTTGCCAGCGCAAGGACAATTTGCAACGCGCCTTCGACAAGCAGGGGAAGGGCGGCGATCAACCCGTCAATCAGGGCAAGAAGAATTTGTGTTGCGGCCTGCGCAATCGCTGGAAGCGCGGCAACCAGCCCTTGCACAAGCGCGGTTATCATGTCCACCGCCGCCGTTGTGATCTGTGGTAGGCTTGCTACAAGCCCATCGACCAGCCCTAACACAATTTCGGTTGCAAAGTCCGTTACTTGCGGAAGGATTGTCGAAAAGTCTTCAATCAGCCCCGCAAGGGCTGTCCCGAAGGTGTCGGACATTTTGGAAATATCGCCGTTCGCGGAAGCTGCGCCCGCCGAAAGCTCGTTGACAAAATCAGAAAGGGCGGGCAACGCTTCTTCGCCAATCGGAAGAACAAAATTCGTTTTCAGCACGCGGCCAAGCCCCGACATAGCGGAACCGAAGTCGTCATATTTAACGGCGTTGATTTTGGAAAGCGCGTCGGTTGTGGTGCTGATCTCCCCGTTAAGGTTCGTCAACGCCTGCATACCTTCAACGCCCAAATCTTCCCACATCGTACCGAACAAGGCCACGCCCGCGGTATTCTGCGCTAAAGGATCGTCCATTGCGAAAAGGGCGGTTGTCACATCGTCAAAGGCTTTCGCGGCCTGCTCCCCGCCTGCGGCAAAGGCCGCCGCGGTTTCATCGGCGTTCAAGCCTATATCCTTGAATGCCTGCATTGTGCCGTCTGATCCGTCTTTAACCCTGATCCCGAATTCCTTTACCGCGTCGCCCAGCTTGTCAACGGAAAAGGTGCCAGCGTCCGCGCCGTTTGCAAAGCTGTTGAACATGTCTTCCGCGTCCAGCCCTAACGACTTGAAATGCACGGAATATTCGTTGATACTGTCCAGCAAATCCCCGTTTTTATCAAGGCCGTTTTGCGCTCCCTGCGCAATCAGGTTGAACGCCTCTTCACCAGATAGCCCAAACTGATCCATAAGCATATTGACGGCGCGCATTTGCTCTTGAATATCAAAGCCGAATGTATCGCGCAACATCAAAGCGTTTTGTGTCAGCTCTTCAATTTTCGTCGGATCAACTTCGCCGGAAGTCTGCGCCACGGTTGCCATTGACGCGGCTATATCGTCCATGTTCTCCCCGAAGTTGTTGTTGTAGATACGCAACATTGCGTCTTCAAAGCCGTTCGCGGCGGCCTCCGCAATGCCTGTTGACGCTTCAAAATCGTTCATTGCGCCTTTGACTTCATCAGCGAAGCCCACGGCGTACCCGATCCCCGCAACCATAGCCGTTCCAATGGCGGCCACGCCTACGCCGATCGTTTTCAAACCTGTTCCAAGCGCGCCAGCTACGGAAGAAACTTTGCCGCCCAATCCGTCCAGCGCGCCGCCTGTGCTTTCGGCTTCCTGTGAAATATCCTCCAAGCCGTCCGAAAAATCGTTTGAAGCGTTGCGCGCCTCTTCTAATCCTGCGTCAAGGTTTCTGATCTCGTTTTCCGTTTTAATCATTGCGGCGCGGGCGTAATTCAGGTTTGTTTCCATCTTTTTAGCCGCTTCGGAAGTCCCTTGCCCCGCGTCCTGATACTTTTTCAAGGCGGCTTCCGCTTCGGCAACCTTCTTTTTCTGCTCTTCAAGCCGCTTGTTCAAAACATCTTGCTTCGCGGTCATTGCCTCTATGCTGTCGGCGTTCCCCTCGAAAGTTGCCGAAACAACCTTCATTTCGGACGCAATGGCCTTCAAAGAAGCGTCGATTTCTTTACAAGCCTTCTTGTATTCCTGTTCGCCGTCAACGGCAATTTCGGTTTTGATCTGGTCTTCTTTTCCGGCCACTTATAACCCCCCTAACACATCGTCAATGTCCGCTTCTTTTTCCTCCGGTTTGAAGCGATCCGGATTGAATTCTCTGTGAATTCGGAACAAAGCAAGGATTTTATACGGTGTCATGCGCCACACTTCGCGTTCCGGCCAGTGTAGAAGCGTAACGCCGATATAAAGCAGGCGGGCAAGGTCTATTACTCCTTGCCCGCCTGTGCGTTTTTTCTCTCTTCTTCCGCATATTCCGGTTCGTCGTCTTCATCGTCCTGCGGCGGCTCCGTTGTGCCGCTGTTTCCCATTGCAAACGCCTTGAAAATCGCGGTTTTAACCTCGTTGAAGTTGCCTGTGTGGATCATTTTTCCTACCTGTTTTTCGGTCAACTGCTCTTCGCCGTCGTCTGCGCCCTCATTCAGAAGCAGGGTAAGAAGCCAGCGAAGATTTTTAATGCCGTCTTTGCCTTTCAGCATTTCGGCCAGCTTGTCAAAGCCCCCGAATTTGTCTTGCATTTCGTCAATGACATTCAGGGAAAACAGCAAATGCCGTTCTTTATCAAGGACGATCGGCAAACGCCCGTCTTTAATCGCACTCATAACAAAATAGGGGAAGCCCCGTCAAAGGGCTTCCCCGTGCCTCCTTTTCATATTTTGTTTTGTGACAGGCGGCCAGAATTAGCCGCCCGAAGTGTTGTTCTGTTCACGAACCTTCGTAAACCAGCCTTGCGCCGCGGTTTCTGTGGGAAGTGCCACATGCTCCGCTTTCCAAAGGCCGTCAGGCCGCTTGATAAACTGCCCTGTGATCTCCGGCGTGGTGAATTCGATACTATCGCCCTTCGTCTGGTAACTCTCCGAAGGAATAGCAAACTTCACCTTGTAAAGCCAAATATACTTATACATGCCGTTCGCCTTCTTCGCGCGGAAGCCGATTGCCATATACGGGGGATCGTCGTTTTCTCCTGCATATACAACCTGATCGTCGTCCTGCGTCTGCCCCAAAATGGCCGCAAGATCGGCGGGCATAAGATCGTTTACATTCAGCGTCAGCTCTCCGGAAACGAATTCTTTTACCACTTCGTCCGCGCCGTCGTCCGCGTAAAGGATCGCTTCTGCTACCTCTACGGACATTTCCGCGCTAATGGCCTTCGCCATGCGCACGGGCGTTCCGTATGTTTCTTCGCCATCTTCGCCCACGGTGATCGGCGCGCGGTAAAGATCGCGTAAACCAATAGTTGCCATAGTTTTTATACCTCCGTTTGTTCGTAATATTTCGCTTCAATCGGGACATGGTAAAACCCCGTGTCCCTCTCGTACACTTCCGGATCAATTACAAGCCCGTAAAAGCCCGCCGCCTTCAACGCCTGCTTCACACGGCGCAAAAGGGCGATATAATCGCGTTTCGAGTAAATATCAACCCTGTATGTGTATTCCGTGCCGTGCGTTTCGTCGTCTGCGGCGGCCATATCTTCCGAAGAAACAAGCTGATATGTGATATATGTACCAGCCTTCCCGCGGAAGAAGAGGCGCGCCACATTCGGGCAAAGCGCGTCAAGCGTGGATTTTAACAGGCGGTCAACTGTATCTATCATTCCTGTTCGTCCTCCCATGCCTGCCGCATAGCCGCTTGAACTTCCGGCGTTGCCTTCTGGTGCGAACGCGTGAACCACGGGCGCGCGGGCATGTTGGTTCGCCCGTATTGGTGGACAAAGCCAACGGTTGCGTTCCGCTCCCCGCTGCG
Source organism: Pseudoflavonifractor sp. Marseille-P3106 (assembly GCA_900169975.1). GTDB lineage: Bacteria > Bacillota > Clostridia > Oscillospirales > Oscillospiraceae > Vermiculatibacterium. The sequence goes on along the minus strand of LT827124.1, from coordinate 357,136 downwards.
GTTTTTCCCGTGCGGGTACACTTCCACGCATTGCCCCGAACCCCGCTTCTTTACGGCGGTGCATTTGATAGAATTTGCAAGATCGCCAGTAACACGGTTACTTGTAAATGTGCGCCGTATTTCCTCCTGTTCGGCCTTCACAAGCACCGCGCCGCCAGCTTTTAACATCTTCGGAACGGCCTTCGCCGCCCGCTCGCTCCGGCGCAAAAACGCTTCCTGCGCCGCTTCAATTCCGGATACCTCAAACCGCGCCATTGCCGTCGCCTCCTTCCGCGCCGCTGTCCGGTTCTTCGCTTTCTTCGACCGGAAGATCGGAAAGCGTCAATTCGGTAATTTCTCCGCTTTTGTTGACATAGGTTTTCAAAACCCTGTACCGCTTCCCGTTCAGCTCCGCGGCCTGTTGCCCCTCGTATTCTTCCGTGTAAACATCAACCTTCAATTCCACTTGAAAGCCCGCTTGCGCGGCCTTGTAGAACTCGGAATAACCCGCGGATTTCACATTGCAAAAAATGGATTTCCGCGCTTCTTCCGGCTCATTCTGGAACCCGTTTGCGTTTACCGCTTCGTCGGGCGGCTTCTGCGCGATCAAGGTAATTTCATCACCCCAACGCATGATAATCACCCGCCAAACTCAAAGAACATTTCAAGTAATCATAGGCCGCGCGGTATTTCTCGCTGTCTTCGGAATATCCGAAGTTTGCCTTTGCGTAAAGGACAATCGCCCGCGTGATAAGGGGATCGCCCGCCGCGGCCTCTTTGCCTTCGGCGGGCGTATCCTCCGGAACATTCACACCGACAAGGCGCAAATCCGCTTTGCAAGCGTCGATCAGGTCTTGTATTTCATCGTCGAAAGCCGCCGTTTTTACGCGTAAGGCGTTTTTCACCTTGTCAAGCATGGTTTATCCCTCCCGAATTACGCGCCTGCGGCCTTTGCGACGACAACAAGGGAATTCTTGTCAATCACCTTGCCGTCAACAAGCATGATCGCCTTCGTTACCATGTCGTCCGTGTCGTTGTCCTCGTACTTCTTCACGGTCATGGTGTAATTGGTGTTCAGCACATAGTCCTTGAAGTTGAACAGGAACGCATACGCGCCGCCCTTCGCCGCGGTTGCCACGGAAGGCACATAGTCGCAACAAATGACGGGGCGGCCAAGCAAGGCGCGTTCCGGCTTGCCTGCAATGCCGTAATTCACACGGCCTACGGGCTGTCCGGTTTCATCGACAAGGCCGTAATACTGCATAAAGGTTTTCTTTGCCATGCACCACACCGCGCCGTTTTCGTATGCCTGCGGCAATGCGGCTTCGGCGTTCACAAGGTCTTCGTATGTGGGCGTGTCGCTCTCGATCTTCTGTCCCTCGTTCGGGGTTTCGGTAAGAATGCCCTTCGGCTGTCCGCTACCCGTGCCGGATACAATGGCCTGTTCGGTTGCCTTCGTCATAGCCTCGACAACATTGTTGACAAGGGTATTTTCAAAGGCCGAAAGTGCCATTGTGTCCACTTCAAGGGATACGGCCACGGCGCAACGCAACTTATGGTAAGCAAAAGTAATGCTTCCCGTGGTCTTCTTCTGCTTGTCGCTCCCTGCGCCTTCCGCTACCCAAGAGGCAACGGGCTTCGCGCTGGAAGTAGGGATAGAAACGCCGCCCTTGTACGCGGTGCGCGTCACAAGGGGAAGGATCATTCCCACGGCCTCCATTTTCTCGACGATCCGGTTAAGAATGGTTGTCGGGATCACCGCGCCATTGTCCGCGGTTTTGGAAACAGCGTCCGTGCGGAACTCTGCGGGAATAGGCGTGCCGCGAAGGGCGTATGCCATAAATGCGCGGCGATATTCCATGCTGTCCAGCGGATCGGCTTCGTTCCTCTGTTCACCGCCTGCGGGGGAAGAGGGGGAAGGGAAGGTGCGGACAACCGCGCCGCCGCTTCTGCCCTCCGCAATGGAATTCAGAAGGTTGTTGCGCTGTTCGGCGGCGGCCATCAGTCCCGCCCGCTCGGTTTTCAGGTTGTTCACTTCGGTTTCAAACGCGGTCAACTGCTCCGCGGTCAGCTCCGCACCTCTCTGCTCGATCTCGTTCGCAATCGCGGCAAGGCGGGCTTCAATTTCCTGTAATCTGTTCATAGTGTCATACCTCCAACATGATTTTTAGTTTTAATAGCTGTGCTTTCCGCGCTAACGCCTCCCGCCTCTCTGCTTCGATCACTCCGTCGAAGAAAGAACGCGCGGATATTTCGGTATCGCTGTTTGCGGGGTAAGATACCGCCGAAACATCGTAAACCTTCTTGATCTTCAAAATGGTTCTTGTGTGCGTGTCCCTGTCGTATGCATCTTCTAAAACCTTGAACGCCCACGACATTTTTGTAATTAAGCCGTTGTTGATCTCTTCGTAAAGGTCTTGTGCGGCACGGCTTTTCGATAAATCGGCAAAAGTAAAGAGGCCGCTTTCGTCGGCCTCTATTCCAAGCGTTTTATTCGATTGTCGGGCAAGCACCTTGCCTTCGTGGTTGTATTGCATGATAACATCGGACATGTCCGCGCCAACAAGCGCGTTCCGGTCTATGACTTCAAAGTATTGCACCCCGTCGAACTCATAGAGAAGATACGGCTTGTTGAAGGTGGTTGCATAACCTTCTACATAGAATTCGCTGTCAAACCTCTTCGTCGCCTTCTTCGCCGCCGCCGTCAACGGAAGCACCATCGACCGATATTCCCGATCCTTCATTACCGGCATTTGTGTTCGCCTCCTTTCCAAGCTGTGAAACTTCGGTGTATTCCTTGCGGATATAGTATTTTTCGCCGCCCTCCACATGCGCCATGTTCCAAATGTCCATAACGCCGTTTCGGTTCAGCAACCCGCGATCGAAAAGCTGTGTTGAAATGTTCAGCTTCGTTTGATTGCTTGCGTATTGAAGCCTGTTCGCGGTGAACACGATTGCGTTTCCGTGGGCGATTTCCCGCGGCGTAAAGGTCATGTTTGACATGACAAGGGATAATTGCAGGGCGAAAGGCTCTATTTTCCCTTCGTAATACGCGTTCCATTCGTCTTCGGTGTATTTGTTTTGAATGATCCCCGCCGAAGTGCCGAAGTAGTTAAACACATTTTCGTTAATCTGCCCCATTTGAACCGCGTTGACGGTGAAGGGCTTGCTATCAACCTGTTTTACATCTGCGAATTTCTGATCGTAGATAATCATTCCGCTTTGATTGTCCGCGGAAAGGTTGTCTTCGGTGAAGCGTTCCCGCTCCTTCTTTATGTCCTCCGGCGAAAGCATGTTAGCGATACGGGCAAGGAACCGGATCGAAGCCGAATTTTTAACGCCGTTTATAATGCCCTGATTGTTCGCGTGGATCAACTGCATTGTTGGCCGCAAGGCGCGGTTGTCCTCTCCAAAAAAATCGTCTGAATATTGAAATTGCGTCAAAATCCCCACGCGGTCAAACTCGATCGCCGCCCGCTGTCCGTTGGAAAAGGTGTACCGCAAGAAGGGCGCGCCGCCGACCTCTAAAACCTCGCAATTTTGCGGCAATAGGGGATAATAACCCGCTATGCCGCCGAATTCGTCTTCAAGAGGCACAATAAAAGCCGTGTTATTCACGGCAAGGATTGTCGCCAGCCTGTAAAGAAACTTTGTCGTGTCTTGAAACGGGTTCGGCCTGAACTGCAATGTTCGTTCAAGGTGCTTTTTCGCGCTCCCCGTAATTTCCGGCTTCAATTTGCTACAAAAAGTAGCGAATGAATGAATAGCCGCCCGCGTGATCTCCATTTCGTACACACTTTCGGGCGCGTTTGTGAAAACGGGCGTGTACCCGTTTAGCATTTTGAAGTAGCCCGTTGGAACAAGGTTGTTCCGCGGCCTTCGGAAGATAGTTTCAAACACTCCCATTTTTCAAATCACCCCGCATTTTTCAGCATTACGCCGATTTCGTTATAGTATTTTTGCCGGACGGTCATTGCGTCAATGACTGATACAAAGCCGTCGATCCGCGCCCGCTGTTCAATCTTGACAGGCCGGAACTTGCGCGTTTCCATGTTGTGCTTTAAGGCCACATTCAGGAAATGCGACTTTAACAAGCTGTTATCCGGTATTTTGAAATTACCATCAAGCAAAATCCCTTCAAACTCGCGGATCACGCCCGCAAGGTTTTCACCCTGAAAAACATCGTCCATGTGGAAGCCGTATGCCGCCATGTCGTCAATCAGGTATTGCGCGCTGTAACGGTCATACCCGACTTTCAGCACATAGATTTCATATTTTTCTTTCAGCATGACGAACCAGTTATAAACATCTTTGTAATCTACATAGTTTTCGCCGGAAAGGGTAACAACGCCCTTTTGCACAAATATGTCATAGGGTACGCCGTCGATCGCCGTTGCCCGCTCGACGCGGTTTGCAGGCATAAAGAATTGTGTGAACGCGTATAGCTTGCCGCCGCGCTCCACAATGACGGTTGCCGCGGTAAGGTCTGTTGTCTGCGAAAGGTCAATGCCGCCCACGGCGTAAGAATGCCGGAAGTCTTCAAGCGTGATTTCTGCCGTTGCGCCTTCTACTATGTGCGCGTCAAGCCACGCAATAGAAGAATTCTGCTTGATATTGCAATACTTCGTCAGGAATTCGGCCTTTTTACTTGCGGACATTTCCGCAACCGCTATTTCCTCGCGGAAGAAGTCAGGGAACACGGAAACGCCCATGTTCGGGTTTGCCTTCTTCAACTCTTCAATATCGTTCCATTTTTCCACATCGTCAATCATGTAGAGGAACGGCAAAAGGCGGCGTTCCTTGCTATTGCCTTTCAAGAAAGCCGTGCTTCGCTTCATCAATTCATCGTAAATTCCGTCGTTCTCATATCCCGCCGTGGAAATGGACAGGATCAGCGGTTGCCGCCGTGCGCCAAGCGCGGATTTCATAACCTCGTATTGCTTCAAACCGCCGTCGCCGCGCCAGCTTGCAACCTCATCATTGACGACCAAATGCGGGTTGAAGCCGTCGCTTTTCTTCGCATTGAACGCCAGCGGCTTAACAACCGTGTTCGTGTCCTCTATGTAAATATCGGAACGCCGCTTTTTCGCCAGCTCCGCAAGCTCCGGTTCTTTCTTCAACATCTGGTAAAAGTTATCGTAAACAATGGCCGCTTGATCCAGCTTCGGCGCAAGGCAATATATTTTCGCGCCGTATTCTCCATCAAGATACGCCATATATGCGATAATGGCCGACGCAAAAAGCGTCTTGCCGTTCTTCCGGCCTATGACAATAAACACTTCACGGAAGACGCGCAAGCCGTCCGCGTCCACGATCCCGAAGATAACGGAAACACAAGCCTTCTGCCACACTTCCAGCTTCAAAAGGTCTTCGCGGCCTTCGCAATGGTGACAGAAGTTTTCTATAAACTTGATCGCTTTGTTGGCCTTCTTCGCATTGAAGAAATATTCGCCCCGTTCAAGCCCCGCTATGATGATTTCATAAATCAGCCGAACCCATTTGCCAACCGTATATTTCCCGCTCTGAATACCTGAAAAATATTCGTAAATGTAATTCGCAAAGGGCATTATTCGTCCCTCAACGCCTGCAATTTACTTTCTTTTTTCTTTTCAGGCGGCACAAGATCGGTCAACTGCTTAATGATTGCGGCATGGTTTTTTGTCATTGCTATATGGGTTTTCACCGCGTCGCTTTGCTTCGTGCCTTTCTGGTTTTCGCCGTTCTGGTACTCCACAACATAGCCTTCGGCGTTGATGATTTCTTGTAGCTCTTCCAGCGAAACGGCCATGAACGCGGCGTTTTTTATCAGGCTTTCCACGGTTTGCAACTTGTTTTTGTCAAGGTCTTTGAAAACCCGCTTTAATCGGGCAATCTCTTTTTTGATCTTCTGTTCTTTCGTAAGCTCCTTCTTTGTCGCCACAAAAAACGCCCCCTTTCTACACCGTCAACCACACCCCCCACGGGTACACCCGTTATGCGCGCGCCTGCGGAGTTTTTTTAACCTCCCGCCCTCGGTGTTTCGCCCTCCCTAATTCGGCGGCGAATGGGGGGGATATACAAGATTGCCGTTTGCGTCGAAAGAATAACGCTTCTTCCGTTCGCCTCTGTGGTGTTCCTTGTTGTGGCAATCTTGACAAAGTGCCTCCAAGTTATCCCATGAAAGCGTAATGTACGGATTGTTTATATTCTCCTTCGTCAAATAGATTTTGTGGTGTGCGATCTTCGCAACAACCGGATTGTCGGGCGTGGAACATCGTTCGCAAAGATAACCCTTCGATTGCAAGAAGCCTTCACGACACGCGCGCCACGCGTCCGAATTGTAGAACTGTTCAGCCCATGCCTTCACGCCTGCCGCCTCCTTTCGGGCAATAAAAAAGCCCTCACGGGCGAACCCGCGAAGGCTTGTGAAGTGCGCTGTTTATTTGCATTTAATCAGCGTAATAATTATAGCATATATGGACGGTACACACAAGGGCGCGAAACGGGCGCGAAACGGGCATTTTTCGGCCTGTTTTTATCTCTTCATTCCTGCCCGCAAGTATGCGGCACAATTCTTCACCCTCTGCCAGACAGTAGGCGCGGGCGGCAAGTATGCTTCTTCCATCGTGGGAAGCACTATGCGTTCTGTTCTCGCTTTGTCAATATGCAAGGAAACAACGCCCCTATATACGCCGCCTTCATGCTCTGTATGGTGTTCCATCTTTACGGCGTACCATTGCCCGAACTCCAACTGCGACAACAAGGCTTTTACAATATCTTGTTCGGCTCTTTTTGCGGTATCCTCAATGTATCCTTGCGGCATGTCGGGCGTTATTGTGTAGCTTCCTGAATATCTCATTTGTCCTGCTCCTTCCGGTATGTACCCACGCTAACCGCCGCGGGCTTGCCGAACATGCACACGGCCATATCATTAACGATTTTGTTTCGCCATCTGCGCGCGCTCTTCGCGTCGCGGATCAGCCCCATTCCTTCCAGCTCTGCGGCTATGGCTTCCCATGTGTACGGCTCTGCGCCTGCCGGACGCTCGTTGCCCTGCGCGTCCTCTCCGAAGTAATACATGCGGATCACATGGAATTCTTTTCGCTCTGCAAACAGCTTTACAACGCGGTCAATCTCTTCAAAGCGTGCCCGCGTCCTGTGGTAAGATATGATTTTATCCCGCTTCATTTCGTCAAGTATATCTTCCTCCGTGCGGTATGTGTACCCGCTCGAAGGGGAATAGCTTGAAATACTCGCGCTTCGGCCTTGAAGCTCCACATGTGTATATGCTTCATAATCAGCCACCAGCGCGGCCAGCTTTTTATAATTAAAAAGCAAACTTTCCATTGCGCGGAAATAATTTACTTCGCCGCCCATGCCGTCAATATAGGCCATAGAAGCGGTTTCCCGCGCAACCTCGTTTATCAGCTCCCGCACTTCGTCGGTAATCAAGCCCGTTTTTTTCTTGCCCATGTCTGAACCCTCGCTTTCCGTTTACTCTTCGTTGCCGCCATCTTCGGGCGGCGCGTCCGCTTCGTCCGACAACACGCGAACGATTGCGGCCACTTCGTCAAAATCCAGATACACGGGCTTGTTTTCGGTGATCCCGCTGATATTGTACCCCGTCACCTGTTCAAGCCCGTTTCTTTCCAGCGTGAATTTATCGCATTTCACCGTAAATTCTGCGCCGCTCTTCAAAATCACCCGCATAGACATTTTCGCCATGTTTAACCCTGCCTTTCTTCTGCCTGCGGCTTGCTGTAATTCGGGTTCGGTGTCTTTACCCACCAGCGCGCCGCGGTGTTTTCCTCTTCTGGCTGTGCGCCCGCTATGATTTCATGCGTTGACGGCAAGAACACATTTCCCGCCGCCGAAAAATCCGCTTGTTTCTGTTCCCGCTCCTTCGCGTCGTCAACATACCCGCGCAAAGCAGGGGAGAAGCAGGCGGCAAGGGCTGTCCCCATTGCGGCGAACATATCGCCAAAAGCGCGGGCGGCCTGCCGGATCGTCCGGCCAGCCTTGCGCACCGCCGCGCCCATCTGCCAGAATGCCAGCGGCGGGCGCAAAGACAAAAACAGGGCTTCATACGATCCGAATTTGCCAACGCGGGCGGCCATGCGCGCCGCTTTGTCCCGCTGGATACCGTAAGACATAACCAGCTTCAAAAACCGCTTCTTTTTCAACCTTCTTCGTCTCCCATTGTCAAATACTCTGTAATTACCTTTGCGGCGGCCTCCCACCCTTTGCACAAGGCCACAAAATAGCCTTGCTTTTCAAGGTTTGACAACCACGCTTTTTGATCGTCGCTTGTTTTACTGCCTTTCTGCCGCTTTAGCTCTATGTAAAGGCCGTGAAAACCGCCGCGGGCGACGGGCAAGCACAAATCCGGCACACCCGCCTTCACGCCTTCGGCGCGGAAGCGTCCGGCCTCTGCTTTCTTCCGGCTTCCGCCGTTCGGCACATGGTAAAGCAACGCCAATTCAGGGAAACGCCCGCTTTGAAATGCCGCCCACCTGAAAAGGCATTGTTGTTCCACGCTCTCCGTTGGAACCGGAAGGGAAGGGGCGTTATTCTTCAAGATAATTCACCGCCTTTTCCACATATCCACACGGCAAGGCGTTTCTTCTTCGACATTCTGCCTCCGCGCCTGCCTGTGTTTCGTATAGCTCGTTCGGCCACACGCCTTCGTATTGCTCGAAGTATTCGCTTTCGCCAATATCCCAACGGACAAGGAATGCGCCGTATTCTTCGTTCACGGCAACGATTGTCACGGGGACAGGGCAGAAGCGTTCCCAAATGTCCGTAACAAACCAATATTGCCCGCCAATCTCTGGATTTTCTACCACCGCACGCACCCCCTCAAAGCTGGACGATCCCGCCAACGCGTGCAATGGCCGCGGGCGTTACGGTTCTTCGCTTCAAAACCGCCGTGATCGTATCCCCGAAGCCTTCATAATGCGCTTTTGTCGTGACAAAGTATTGCAATTCGGGGTTCAGGCGTGCGCGAAGCCTCAATTTGAAAATCAGACTTTCGGTTACTTCGGTTTCAATCCGATAAACCGCTATTTTGCCCGTTGCGCGGTCAACTTCGCGGCAAATTACCATCATTTCCGTTGTGTTCATTGCGTACCCTCCGTTTCTTTTTCTGCTTCTGCGGCGGCGCGGCCTTCCGGTGTAATTTTGCGTATATGTACGCGCCTGCCACAAAATCCGAATACCGCACGGCGCATTCGTTAAAGCTGTATTCAGGGAAAAGCGCGGCGAAGATTGCGGCGGGTTTCGCCTCGAAGTCTTCGGCCATCTGCTCCACCTTGCGGCGGCTTATTTTGGTGTCGGCCTCCGTGATTTTCGGATCAACAAGGTTTTTGCTTGCCGCCCACCGTTTGCCGCCGTTTGGCTCCTTCGTCATATAGCGCGCAAGGGCTTCTAATCCGTAATCGTCCGGTTGCAGGCGGCGGGCGTTTGCATACCCACGGCCATTCCAAAGGGCTTCGGCTTTGTCCCGATCCATGCCGGACATAATGACATGGTGGTGAACACGCTTGCGCCGCCCATCTTTCCCGCCGAACTCGATCACATAGGCGTATTTCAATTCGGGAAGGCCATTCTTCCGGCGATACTCCCGCACCCTGCGAAGGTAATTCCGAATATCGCGGCGCGCCTGCTCTTCGTCCGGAACAAAGCCGTTTGAATATGTCAGCGTTACGCAAAGGTCTTCTTCCGTGAAATTCGCATTGATCTTCCGAATGAACTTCTTTTTTGCGTTTTTGTCATTCAGGTTCTTTTGTGCTTCCCGTGTTGTGTGTTTCTTTGCCTCTCGAACCTCGTTTTGCGTGTTCCATATCGGGAATATCTCAACTTCAAGCACATTTCCCGCCTTGATCGTGCGGGTACGATAACGAAAAACATTCCTGTGCCGGAACCGATCAAACGCCCTTTCGGTGTTCTCTCCGGAAAGGTCAAAGAGGAATTCATATTTTGCGCTGTTGTACGGCATGTTGTTTCCTCCCTGCTCGTGGTAAAGGTTTCACCCCCTCCCGTCCCCCTAAAGGGGGAAGCAGGCTCAAAGGAATTGAACACGCAAGGCCGGAAGGTTTGCGTTTATCCCCGCCGCCTTTCCTGCTTCTATCACTCCGGCAACAACCCATCAAGGGCAAGCCGCTTTCGCGGTTCTGTCGCACCCTTGACAGCTTGCCGCCTCCGTGATCCTGATAAAGCAGGCGACGGGGAATTGAATACAAACCAGCACTTCCGGAATTCTGCTTTTTCCGTCCATGTGTTAATACCCATTACAAGCCCGTAATACGCCGTGTTCCGGCGTTTCTTGACATTCTGCCGCCGCGGTGTTATACTGTCGTTAGTTTGAATAGCTCTTTTCGCGGCGACGCGAAGGGGGAAAGGCGGCTTGCAGGCAACGCAAGCCGCCTTCTTCTTTTCTATCCGTTATTAAAGCCCGCGGCCTCTGTGTACTCTTCGCAAGGCTCTTCTTCCTTCGGCTTGAACCGAAGGCCATTCACGCACCCGATACACGGAAGCGGGCGCAAGCCGTCCGGCTGTGTGCCGTCGCGGTGCTTTTCGCATTCTTCCAGCCTGCCGCATGTATCGCACCAGCAACGGCGGCAATCCTGAATATCCGTTTTCAACTCCGGTTCTTCGTCTTCTTCATCGTGTACCAGCTCAACGCCGCTGTTTTCGGCGGCCAGCTCTTGCGCATAGGCGGTGAAGCCATCGGCCACGCCGCGGGCGAATGCGTCAGCCGCCGCCGCGCACGCGTGCGCAAGGTCAAAACCCATCGTGTGCGCCATTTCAACAAGGGCTTCTTCGTTTAAGGCTTTATTTTCTGCCACGGTGTCCACCGCCTTTCAATCCTCTGTAAATGCCTACCACAACGGCATACGCGATCACAACCGCCACGGAAAGGCAAACCACGCCGACAAGCGCATAAAAGGCGGCAACCATAAATTCAAATGCCGTCATTTTGAACCCGTCCTTTCCCATATATAATGTATAGGGGATAGGCCGCCCCATCGTGCGGGGCGGCCTTTTCTGTTATCCCTTGATAAGCTCGAACGCCTGCGCGTCGGTAAATCCGGCCTTTTTCAGCTCCGAATACCAGCCGAAAAGCTGTTTTGCTTCTTTTTCCTGCTCTTCCTGTTTGCCTTCTCCGATTGTGGCCGGAATATCGAAGGCGGCGGCAATGTGCTTCATCATGTCCACCGCGTCCGCGCGCTTCTGGTCTTCGTCTTCCTGCTCCTTTTTGCGGGCGGCCTGCGCCTCCGCTTCGGCAAGAATGCCCTTCGGCTCTTCGCCTTCCCCAAAAATGGCCTTGTTAAGCCCTTCCGCAAGGGCTTTCCCGATCATTTCACCGAACGACGGCTTGCGCTCGTTCACTTCGCCTTCGTCATAGGATACCAAAATATCAGATTTCAGAGCGCAAAGCGGACGCACGCCCCAGCCGCCGAGGCACGCGTAGCTGAGGTACAACGCCCCCGAAGCGTCGACATAGCGCACAAAACTTTTATAGCCGTTCCGCTCGGTTGAAAACGGGGTACAAGTCCAATAGTCTTCCGACGCTTTCGGAATGATTTTGCGGAATGCGCGGTACATCTGATCCGTGATAAGCCCGATCTTTGCGCTGTCCGTGCCGTAATCGTCTAAACCGTCGTCGGAAGTCAGGTCAAGGACGATCGGCACAAACGCTTCTTTGTCCGCACCCGCTCCGGCCAGCTCTTCCAGAAAATCACCGTTCAAGAAAGCGCGGACGGAAGAGGCGGCAAAATCGTTCTTGTTGTCCGTGTCGAAAGCCATGTACCGAACTTCGCCGTTTTCGTCCTTCAACACATCTTCCGCAAGGCAAAGCGACATATTCGGGCGTGCGTCCAGCACAACCCACTTCACGCCGCCGTATGTAATGCGGCTTTCTGCGCCAAACTGTCCGATCTTTCCGGTTTTCAAAGTCTTTTCCATTTGAATAGCTCCTTTCAATTTTTCCAGCACCGCCAACACAAAGCGGGCGGCGCGTGATTGTGATATATCGGCTTTCAATTTTTCAAACGCAAGGGAAAGCCCCTGCGCCGTTTCTGCAATCGTGGGATCGTGTGCGGCCTGCTCCCGCTCGTTCAGCATGGTTCTTCGCCGCCTTCCCCGAAAAGGTCTTGCGCGATCCGGTTGTATTCCTCAAGAATCCGGTCAAAGGCGGTCTTCCACGCTTCGCCATGCTCCCGATCTTCCGGCGTGGCGACATGCGCCAATTCGTGCGCGAATATTTCAACGCCTGCCGCAATGGGGATTTCTCCGGATACCTCCACAACGGGCGGCGATCCGTCTTCCGGAAAGGTTGTCACCCCGCAAGCCGCGCCGCCGCTTCCGTCTTCTACCTCCGGCGCAAAATAGGCCGCGTATTCCCGTTCGGGGTAAAGGTTCTTGAAGGCCAGCGCAACCAACGCGAACGGATCATTTACAAAGGGCGATACCAGCCGCCCCGCTCCTGCGGTCAACATTTCTTCCCGCCGTGGCGATATGGGCGGGTTTTGTTGTATTCGTGCTTGATCCGTATTGCCTCTTCAATATCAATTCCGGCGTGCCCGCAATAGTCCAGAATTCGGATCATGCAATCTGCTAATTCCACCGCCACGCCTTCCGGCTTGCGCCGCTCGTACTTTTCGCACGCCTCCCCGTTCGCATAAAGTATTTCTTCGCCTTCGACATTGTAATAAATGTTCGGCCTTCCGGCGCGGTACTCTTCCAAAGCCTCCGCAAGCTCCGAAACGCAAAGCATAAGGATTTCGGGCAATTCCCGTTCCTGCTCCCACCAGCCATGCGCAACGGCATTTTCATGTACCGCGGCGGCAAGATTGTTCAGCTCGCCGGGGGCGGCTCTAAATTTTTCCGATTTCAGCAAGCAACCTTCTTCATACTCAAAGAACGGGCAAGGCTGAATTCCCGTTGACGGATCGCCGCCGCAATCTTCGTCGCAAATATTCAAATATTCTTTGCGCAAGCGTTCGTAATTATCTTTCATGGTTTGAATAGCTCCTTTCAAATTCGGTGCGTTTCATACGCCTTTTTCAACGCCTCTTGCCCTCTGCTCATAATAGAAGGGGAAGCAATACCCAAAAGGGCATTTACAAGCGTTCGGCACGCTATGTATTCGTTATCCCGCTTTTCGATCCAAAACGCCGCGGTTTTGAACTTGTCTGTTTTGATCCTTCTGATTTTCAGCATTGCGCACCCTCTCTTCCTATTCGGCCTCTTTCACGCATTCGCATGTTTCGCCATAGTCAAGGTGACTTCCGCACCGATCGCAAACCTTGTATTTCACGATTTCACCGCCTTTCCGTTATAAATCACCAGCATAGAGGGGAAGGGCGCGGGATCGGCGGCGTTGCCGTCGTCGTCCGTAAACCGAAGCCGCCCACGAATAAAGCGAATTTCCGCTTTGTGGTATATAAAATCGTGGAAATAGCTTGTATCGGTACGCGCTGGAATGAGAAGAACAATCGGCGTTCCGGCCTGCGCCTCTTCGTATGCCTTTTGAACCCACTTGCCGATTTCGCGCCCATACGGGGGATTGCAAAATACTGTACCCCCCCCCCGCAACCTTCCAAGAGGATTTAAGCCCGTCCGTTTCCGGCGTGAAATATAGCGGGCATTTTGCCGTTTTGTCTGTGGCCGCCGCGTCCAGCGTGAAGGAAAATTCTTCGTTCAGCTTGTCGAAGAAGTCTTGCGGCGTACACCAGCACATATTTTTAGAGGATAACAAAGCCTTGTTCATGCGCCCGCCCTCGCTTTCTGCAATTCCCGTTCAAGGCGTTCGATCTTCCGGCGCAAGGCGCGGTTGTCAGCGTTTACCCGCTCGATCTCTGCGGCCAGCTTGTCCGCGGCGGTGTCCGTTTCCTTTTGATAATCGCAAGGGCGCACAACTTCGCAAATATAAACCGTTTTGCCCGATCCGGAAAAATTGCTTTTCGTTTCCTCCGTCTGCAATACAATGTCCCGCGTGGCGCGGATTTCATCAAGCGACATCAGCACAAAGCGGGAATGCCTCTGCATCCTAATCATCGTCGCCCGCCTCGCTTTCCGATTCAATGATTGCCCCCGTTTCCGGATCAACCTTGAATTGCCCCGCGCTCTCTGCGGCGGCCTGCCGCTCCCGCTCCTGTTCCCGAAGGTCAAGAGAAACGGCGCATTGCCGTGTCAGCTCTTGCAGGCGTTGGACGAATTGCGCGCTTATAACATCACACGGCATAATTACCGCTTGAAGCAGGAAGCCCGCTTTTGCTACGATATACGGCGCACCGAAAGGCGTTACCCGCTCGTAAAGCTCCAATACATCAAGCACATCTGAAACGGGCGACAAATAGCGGCTTTCGATGAAAACCAGCCCGCGGCGCGTCTGCAATGGTTTCAAGGTCTTTCCGCTATACACAATCGAAAGGTTGCCTTGTTCAATGATCTTTTCGGTTGCGTCGGTGTCCTCGAAGCTGATCCCCTCCGGAATGTCACGATACTGCACAAGCCAGTCTTCGCGCTGTTTCTCCGGCACATCGAAGATCGTTAAAATGCTTTCTTCGTCCAGCTCCGGAAGGCCGGAAATAGGGTAAACCGCGTTTCCGTCGCCTATGTACTGCGATATTGTGCCGCTATCGCTGTATCGGTTGAACAAAACAACCTGTTTGTTTTTCTTGCATATCGCGGCAATGCTCTTTATCTTCATTTGCGGCGGCCTCCCTTCTGGAAGTCCCGCACGGTATCGCGGATCGTGGTTTCCGTCAGATACCAGAACAGCGGCAACCCTAAAAGCAACGCTTCACCGCCGATCGCCTCGTATCCGCGTTCGGCAAGGGCGTACCCCTGCCCCCAACGGAAGAGAAGAACGCCCGCCACGGTAAGGGCGGCGTATTTTAGGACGGCAAAGGCAACATTCGCCGTCAATGTGCTTCCCGCTACCCGAAGAGGGCGGGAACGGCGGCGCGTGGCCGCCTGTGTGTTTTGAATAGCTCTTTGCATGTGTGATCCTCCTTTACTCGGTTTCGCCCGCGGCAATGGCCTTCCGTAATGTGTGCCGCTCCATACCTTCGGCCATCAATCCCACTTTCGCATAGTAGGCTTTTTCTTCCGGCGAAAGCTCTTCAATGCTTCGCGGCTTCACTTTGTCGGCGGGCGGGAAAAGATTGTTTTTGTTTGCGAATGCTGAATAAAATATTTCAAGCTCTTTCTTCATTGCCTCTTTGAAAAAGGCGTAATTCGCTTCGATTTCCAACCGTTCCGCGGCGGTGCATTCCGTCCCCATCTTTTTTCGCTTGCGCCCGCTATATTCGCCAACGCACCCGAAGCCGCCCGCACCTGTCACCATATAAATGATCTGGTTCAACAACCGCCGTTCGGTTTCTTGACTGTAAGGGAACCATGCTGTTTCGCGGCGTTCCTCTTCAATCTCGGTTTCGCTGATCCCGTATTGCTCCATCAGGCGGGTAAGAAGGGTTTGTGCGCTCTCGCGCTCTCCGTCAACGCCCCGATCGGCAAGAGCTTTTATTTTCTTCAAAAGCTCCGCTTTGTTTGACATTCCCGCCGCCCCCTTAATATTTGCCGTAAACAATCACGGCCATATAAGGGTGATCGGTTTTCGCGGCGGTTACAATGGCCGTATTGATCCACGATACCCGCAAGAAGTCGCGCGCCGCCCGCTTTGCCAGCCTCCACACCGCCCGCGCGTCGTCGTCGCCAAACTCTGCGACGGCTTCAAGGCTGAATTCGCACACCTTGACGATCCTTCCGTAAGGCTTGCGTGCGGGGCGTTCCTTCATGTATTCTTTGTTGCCCTCTTTGCACTTGATAATTTCGATCGGGCGGGGGAACTGCCAGCCGCCGCCCTGCTTGTCCTGCTTCTACTTCGACATAGTTTGAATAGCTCCTTTCGCTTAACTGCTGTATGGATTTTTCAAGCTCCAATCCCAAAACATGCCGCCTTCGTATTCCGTCCGGAAATGGTTTACTTCTCCATCACCCGTGAAGAAGACATATTCAGCGGGAAGGACGCGGCCAACCTCGCCGCCTTCCCGTTTTTCCCGCTCCCACCGTATCAGCACATCGGCGGCAATCGCCTTGAATTCCTCTGTTGCCGGATAGTCCGGCGAATATCCGGCGAATTGGTGCGGCTGTGTTACTACTTCGGCCACGGTGTCCGGCCAGCCTTCCGCGTCAACGCGGTTCAGGACGCACCACACAACCGCCGCTTTGTGCATATCCGAAGGAATGCCGCGGGCTTCGCCCCATATCAGGCGCGCCAGCATTTCAACTTCCGCTTCGTCCGGTATGTATGGGGCGGGCGTAGGTGTCGGCGTTGCCGCCGCGGGCGCGTCCAGCTTGTCCCGCTCGGCCTCCATCGGAACCACCGCCGCAACCGCCGCGGCGAAGGCGCACCCGACAACCACCACGGCCAGAAGCAAGAAGGGAAGAGGCGAACGGCGGCGCGGCCTGCGCCGCTTCATTGCGCGCCCTCCCGTGCGGCCTGCATAAGCGCGCACCCTTCGCAATGTTCCTTCCTGATTTCGGCGCGGTTTTTGTCCTCGGCTTCGCAATTCTCTTCCAGCGTGTCCGGATCATAGTAAAGCCGCATTGCCTCGCCCGTTCCGGACGATATTTCCAGCACATAAAGGCCGTTGCGCTCGAACCAATCGTTTTCAACGGTGATTTCAAAGCGTCCAAGCGTCATTTTGTAGATATACACGCCGCCTTTTGCACGCTCTGTTTTCAGCCTTGAAGCCGAAAGGTTTAATTCCCTCTGAATAAGGGCTTTCGCCGTCTTCTGCGTCAGCCGAACGCACGCATTGTTTTTCATAGTTTGAATAGCTCCTTTCGCGCCTTTCGCGCTTTCAGACTTAACCACCATTCCGGATTATTCCGGAACTTCTCATGCGGACAATATGTGCAATCCGTAGAAGGGCATTTCCGGCAATACCGCTTGTGAAATTCGTCGTCCCACGGCCCTTCTAAAATCGGCAATCCCCGAAGGAATGCCCCAAGCCCCGCGGGGGATTGCGTCAGCTTTTCAAAATTAGTCACCGTTAAAACCTCCCGTGTTTTATCGCACTTCCGGTTTAATTCCTTTGATCCTGCAAAACTTTTCGCATTCCGGCTTTGTTCCGCTTTTCAAGGTTTTCCCGCCTGCATACACGCCGATCTTCGTTACATGCGTATAACTGCGAACTTCCCAATGTGTTGTCATTGTCCCGCCGCCGAATTCGTGCCGCTTTTCAAGCGTATAGATCATGATAAACAACCCTTTCGTCGTTATTGGTTTACACTTTTTCGCCCTCTGCGCTTGAAGTTTTCCCGAACCACCGCTTGCGCCCGCTCCGCGCTGTAAATCTCGCGTTGCGCCGCGTCCACTTCTCCGGTATAGCCTCGTTGCAATTCGTGGTAGATCGTCGCGGTATGCACGCCAAGCCGCGCGGCGATTTCAAGCGGGCGATCCCCGCGGGCGTGCCACGCCTCGATCTTCTTTCGATCCTCAAAATCCAGATACCTATAATTTCCCGCCATGTCTTCACCCCGTTTCTATTGCGGTTTATCGTGGTTTGTGGTATAAAAAAATAAATGCGGAAGGTTCGTAATTCCCGTTCGGGGGAATTCGTTTCCTTTCGCATTTAATATTACAACCCACAGCGCTGCCGCCCCACACATTTCCCGCTTGACAAGCGAAAAGAACGGGCATATAATATTCAATTGTGGTTTTTGACTCTGCCGCTCCGCAAGGTGCGGAAGTCTGCCCGCTCCGCCGTCGAAAAGTGCCAGCTTTTCGACGGCGTTTTTTGTGCCGAGCCGTTCGATCCACAGACCGGAGCACACGCGGAATGTGGATCCAACCCGAGCAAATCTACTCTTTGTTCCGGCTGTTAGGTCTCCTCTTCATCTTGTGCGTTTGAAATCCCGGCCCGCACCGGACACCAGCACGGGCCGGTGCGGATTACAGCAGCTCGAACCCTGCGGTAAAGTGACGCAGCGCCGTGATGGGGCCTTCGTAGACCATTTTCATACCCCTGTATTCATCCCGATGAGCGTAGATATACTCCAGCGCATTGGCGATGCAGTCCAGGTGATTGTTGGTGTAGACGCGGCGGGAGACCGAGATGCGCATCAGTTCCAGCTCGGGCCAGATGGGATTGCCGTCGGCGTCCTTGCTGCCGAACGCGCAGGCCCCCATTTCCACCGCGCGGATGCCGGCCTCTTCATAGAGGGCCACCACCAGCCGCTGAGCGGGGAATTCATACTGGGGGATCTGGGGGAAGAAGCGGCGTCCGTCCACGTAGATCCCATGGCCGCCGGAGGGCTCCACAATGGGGATCCCCTTCTCTCTCAGGCGGTCTCCGAGATACTTGACCTGGGCAATGCGGGTGTCCAGATAGGCGTCGGTGGTCGCTTCCCGCAGGCCGACGGCCAAGGCTTCCATGTCGCGGCCGGACTGACCGCCGTAAGTAATAAAGCCCTCGTGGACGATGGACTGAACATTGGAATAGAGATAGAAGTCGTGGTTGCGGGTCACGATCAGACCGCCGATATTGACCAGGCCGTCCTTCTTGGAGCTCATGGTGGCCGTCTCGCAGTAGGAGAACATCTCCCGGGTGATCTCCCGGATATCCTTATCGGCATAGCCGGGCTCACGGTGTTTGATAAACCAGGCGTTCTCCGCCAGGCGGGCGCTGTCGATCACCATGGGGATCTTGTGGGCCGCGGCAAACTCGCTGACGGCACGGATGTTGGCCATGGAAACCGGCTGGCCGCCGTTGTTGTTGCAGGTCACGGTGATGATGATGACGGAAATGGAATCCTCCCCGTGCTCATCAATGATCTTCTGAACTTTTCTGAGATCGATGTTGCCCTTGAAATCCTCGGCGGGGCTGGAGGCGTCCAGTCCTGCGTCGATGACACAGTCCACAGGATAGGCGCCCAAGATCTCGGCGTTGCCGTGGAAGGTATCAAAGTGCATGTTGCCCACGGCATATTTGCCGGGTTTGGCGTAGTACTGCGCCATAATGAAGTCAGCGCCGCGGCCCTGGTGGGTAGGCTGCACATAGGGCATGCCAAAGACTTCCTGGGCAGAGGCCTCCAGCTTGTAGAAGCTCTTACAGCCAGCGTAGCTCTCATCGCCCAGCATCATGGCAGACCACTGTTCAGTGCTCATGGCGGTGGTACCCGAGTCGGTGAGACAGTCCACATACACATTCTCGGCCTTCAGCCGGAAAGCGTTGTACTGCGCCTGCTTCAGGTACTCCTCGCGCTCGGCACGGGTGGTCTTTTTGATGGGTTCCACAACCTTGATCCGAAAATTTTCTGCCGTCTGAAAATCACGTTCCATGTAATCACAGCTCCTTTTAAATTTCTTTTATGTCGTCTTTTCTTTTACATTACGATATTAATTTTACATGCTGTAATTAATTATGTCAATACGTGAGATTATATAATAAATGATCTGCATTTTTGTGACATGTTACATATCCTTACTTCATGTATAAAAATTAACACTCTTATAAGGGGGCTTCACACCCTTTGCGTCCGCTTTTGGGCTCAGGTCATTTCCCCCGCCCACCCCTCACGATGGGCACACTCAGGCGGTTCCTGTCCTGTTTTCCCCCCAGAAGGCAAAAAAGGGGACCTGATCTCCCGTTTCAGCGGTTCTTTTTGCGAAAAAGCCTTGCATTGCAGGCGTTTTCATGATATACTCCTTACGATAGTATTGTAAGTATGGTGAGAGTGGGGTTTATTCCTCACTCTTTTTAATTGAAAGAGGGGTTTAAACACCGTATGGCAAAGGTGACCGAAGTGGTTCAGGCCCTGGCCCAGCCCGTGGTGGAGGAAAACGGCTGCACGCTCTGGGACGTGGAATATGTCAAGGAGGCGGGGGTGTGGTACCTGCGGCTCTATATTGATCGAGAGGGCGGCGTCTCCATCAACGACTGCGAGGCGATCAGCCGGGTGATGAGCGACAAGCTTGACGAGGTCGATCCTGTCGAGGGCAGCTACACCTTTGAGGTCTCCTCTGCCGGTGCCGACCGGGCGCTGAAAAAGCCGGAGCATTTCGCCGCCTTTCTGGGCAGCGAGGTGGAGGTGCGCCTCTACCGTCCCGACGGCGGTCGAAAGGACTGGGTGGGTACCCTGTCCGCCTATGCTGACGGGGATGTCACCCTCAACGTTTCCACCGGGGAAAAGACCTTTTTGAAAAAAGACGTGGCGCAGGTCAGGCTGTACGTGCGCGTTTGACTGGGAAAAGGAGAATCAGTATCATGCCGAAGAAAAACCAGAAGGCCCCCAAGACCAACGAGCTGGACGCCGCCGAGTTCTTCACCGCCATTGAACTCATTGAAAAGGAAAAAGGCATCCCCAAGGGCTATATGATGGAGAAGATCACCCTGGCCCTGGTCTCCGCCTATAAGAAGGACCACGAGGAGGCCGGCGACAACATCGTGGTGGACGCGGATCCGGACAAGGGCACCGTCCGCATGTATATTAAAAAGGATGTGGTCGAGACCGTCGACAACCCCGCTGTCGAGATCAGTCTGGAGGACGCCCGCCAGAAGCTGCCTCAGGCCATGCTGGGCGACGTGATCCGCATCGAGGTCAAGACCCGGGATTTCGGCCGCATCGCCGCCCAGACCGCCCGTCAGGTCATCATCCAGGGGATGCGGGAAGCCGAGCGCGGCATGGTCTTTGACGAGTTCACCTCTAAGGAGCATGAGATCCTCACCGGTCTCATCACCCGCATCGACCCCCGCAGCGGAGGCGCTTCCCTGCGCATCTCCTCGGGCAGCGAATTCACCGAGGCCTACCTCGCCCCCAGTGAGCAGGTCCGCGGTGAGAGCTACGTGGAGGGCATGCGGCTGAAGGTGTATGTGGTGGAGGTCCGCCGCTCCACCCGCGGTCCCCAGGTGCTCATTTCCCGGACCCATCCGGGTCTGGTGAAGCGGCTTTTCGAACTGGAAGTGCCCGAGATCTACGACGGCACCGTGGAGGTCAAATCCATTGCCCGTGAGGCGGGCAGCCGCACCAAGCTGGCAGTGTGGTCCTCCGATCCCAACGTGGATCCTATCGGCGCCTGCGTAGGCCCAAAGGGCCAGCGCGTGAACAATATCGTCGACGAGCTCAAGGGTGAAAAGGTGGACATCATTAAATGGTCCGAGGATCCGGCCCAGTATGTGGCCGCTGCCCTGGCCCCCGCCGACGTCATCAGCGTCACCACACTGGACGAAGGCAAGAACTGCCGGGTGGTAGTCCCTGACGACCAGCTCTCCCTGGCCATCGGAAAGGAGGGCCAGAACGCCCGTCTGGCCGCCAAACTCACCGGTTATAAAATTGACATCAAGCCCGCCAGCGCCCCCGAAGATCCGGATGAGGACCTCATTCTGGACGACGAGCCGGCCGAGGAATAATCTCCGCCGGACCGCCGCGTTTGGTGGCGCATGACAGCTTCGGGGCGTGCTGTGAAAGAAAGGAGATCTCCCCATGCCGAAAAAGATTCCCCTGCGCCAGTGCGTGGGCTGCCGGGAACACAGGCCCAAGCCCGAACTCATCCGGGTCGTCCGCTCTCCGGAGGGAGAGGTCTCACTGGATTTTAAAGGGAAGAAACCGGGCCGCGGGGCCTATGTATGCCCCGATCCCGAGTGTCTGAAGCGGGCCCGGAAATCCCGGGCCCTGGAGCGGGCTTTCTCCGCCCCCCTGCCCGACGAGGTATGGACGGCGCTGGAGGCCCAGATGGAGGCAGGTGACCGAGATGGATAACAGCGCTCTGCTGGGCCTTGTCGGCCTGGCCCGGAAGGCGGGTAAGATTGAGGTGGGCGAGGAGCCCGTCTCCATCGCTGCCCGCACTCACAAGGCCAGGCTTATCCTGATGGCCGGGGACACCGCCGAAAATACCCAACGGCGGGGCAAAAGTCTGGAAGAGATCGGAAACTGTCCCTGTTTGAGCATCCCCTGTACCAAATCGGAGCTGGGCTTTGCCCTGGGACGGAGTTCCTGCGCGATCCTGGCCATTACCGACACCAGTTTTGCCGCCGCGGCGGCAAAAAAACTGGCCGAACTGGACCCGGAGCTCTGCGGGGAAGCTGCCCAGCGGCTGGATCGAAAGGCAGAAAAGGCCTTTCGCCGCCAAAAGGAGACCCGGGCCAGAGAAAAAGCGGAGCGAAGCTCCGCCCGCAAACCCTGGGCGCCGCCGCCCAAGGCACCCGGATCATGACCGCAAAAACTGTGAGCATAGGCAATCGGGCTTGTTCCAATCAGAAAGGGGGAGAATCCCTCTCCTCTTTTCTCATTGGCGCAAGTCCCCTGTATGGAGGTGGCTTATTTGCTGAATACTAAATATCGTGTCCATGAAGTAGCCAAGGATTTTGGCCGGAATTCCAAGGAGATCGTTGACATCCTCACGGAGTATGCCACGGCCCCCAAGAACCATATGCAGGCGCTGGAGGATCGGGAGCTCTCTCTCATCTTCGAGTACCTGACCCAGCACAACCAGGTGGAGAGCATCGAGAGCGTCTTTGCCGACGTGTATCACGAGCCCAAGCCTGCCGCGCCGGCCCCCCGGCCCGAGGCGGTCAAACCCGCTCCCGGACCCAGGGCCCCCCAGGGCGGCGCATCCGCCCAGTCCGCGCCCCGGAACCAGGCCTCCCGGCCCCAGCAGCCGGCTCCCGCGCAGGCGCAGGGCCAGCCCCGCGCCCAGGTGCCGGCCCAGCGCACGCCCACCAGCCGGGTCCCCGAAAAGAAGCTGGTGGATACCCGCAAGGGCGGCAACGTCAATCTGGAAAAGTACGATGAGCGTCTGGAGAAGATCGCCTCCTCCAAGACCAAGCAGATGGACGCCGGCCGCGAAAAGTTCAAGAACCGCGGCAGCAACCAGCGCCGGGGCAATACCTTCGGCGGCAACAAGCGGCGTCAGGAGGAGCAGGAGAAGATGCGCCGGCTCCAGCTGGAGATCGCCAAAAAGGCTCCCGTCACCGTGAAGATCCCCGACGAGATCGCCGTGGGCGAACTGGCTTCCCGCATGAAGAAGACCGGAGCCGAGGTGGTCAAAACGCTGATGAAGAACGGCATCATGGCCTCCATGAGCGACGTCATCGACTTCGACACCGCGGCCATCATCGCGGAAGAGATGGGCTGCAAGGTGGAGAAGGAGATCATCGTCACCATCGAGGAAAAGCTCATCGACACCGCCGAGGACAAGGATGAAGATCTGGAGACCCGCGCCCCCGTGGTGGTGGTCATGGGCCACGTTGACCACGGCAAGACCTCTCTTCTGGACTATATCCGCAACGCCCACGTAGCCTCCCGGGAGGCTGGCGGCATCACCCAGCACATCGGCGCCTATCAGGTCAATGTGGAGGGCAAGCTCATCACCTTCCTGGATACGCCGGGTCATGAGGCCTTTACCGCCATGCGTGCCCGCGGCGCTATGATCACTGACATCGCCATTCTGGTGGTGGCCGCCGACGACGGTATCATGCCCCAGACGGTGGAGTCCATCAACCACGCCAAAGCCGCCGGGGTGCCCATCATCGTAGCCATCAACAAGATGGATAAGCCGGAGGCCAACCCCGAGCGCATCAAGCAGCAGCTCACCGAGTACGAACTGGTAGCCGAGGAGTGGGGCGGCGAGACCATCATCTGCCCCATCTCCGCCAAGACCGGCGAGGGCGTGGACAATCTGCTGGATATGGTCACCCTTACCGCCGAGATGAAGGAGCTCAAGGCCAACCCCAACCGCTCCGCTCACGGCGCAGTCATCGAGGCCCGCCTGGACAAGGGCCGCGGCCCTGTGGCCACTCTGCTGGTGCAGAACGGCACCCTGAACCAGGGCGACGTCATCATCGCGGGCACCGCCGTGGGCCGCGTCCGCGCCATGACCGACGCCTCCGGCCAAAAGCTGGAGCACGCCGGTCCCTCCGTGCCCGTAGAGATCATCGGTATGGCCGAGGTCCCCGAGGCGGGCGACGACTTCCATGCCGTGGCCGACGAGCGCATGGCCCGGGAGCTGGCCGAGCAGCGCAAGCACGACCAGAAGATGGCCGCCTCCGGCGCGGTGGGTAAGGTCACGCTGGAGGATCTGTTCAGCCAGATCCAGCAGGGCGAAATGAAAAATCTGAACGTCATCGTCAAAGCCGATGTCCAGGGCTCCGCCGAGGCTGTGAAGTCCTCTCTGGAGAAGATCTCCAACGAAGAGGTCCGGGTGCGGGTCATCCACTGTGCGGTGGGCGCCATCAATGAAAGCGACGTCATGCTGGCCGCCACCTCCAACGCCATCATCGTGGGCTTCAACGTCCGGCCCGACGGCAACGCCAAGGCCACCGCCGCCCGGGATCATGTGGATATGCGGATGTACCGGGTCATCTACGACTGTATCGACGAGATCGAGACGGCCATGAAGGGTATGCTCTCTCCCAAGTTCAAGGAAGTGGAGCTGGGCACCGTGGAGGTCCGGGAGGTCTACAAGATCACCGGTGCCGGCATCATCGCCGGCTGCTACGTCACCTCCGGGCGCGTTACCCGCAGCGCCCAGATCCGCCTGGTGCGGGACGGCATCGTGGTCCACGAAGGCGCCATCGGTTCCCTGCGCCGGTTCAAGGATGACGTGAAGGAAGTCGCCCAGGGCTATGAGTGCGGCATCGGAGTGGAGAAGTACAGCGACATCAAGGTGGGCGACACCTTGGAGTGCTTTGAAATGCAGCAGATCCAACAGTAAAAGCCATAGGGGCGGGCATAGCGCCCGCCCCTTTTTTGTGCTTTTCAAGTTCCGGCGGCGCTGCCGCCTCACATCATAAAAGGAGGCCCCATTATGCCCAACAACCGTATCGGACGCATCAACGAGGAGATCCAGCGGACCCTGTCCGAGCTGATCCGTTCAGTCAAGGATCCCCGGGTCCACGGCCTCATCTCCATTACCGGTGTGGAAACCACTCCCGACCTCAAATACGCCAAGGTCCATGTCAGCATTCTGGACAAGAGCGACGCCGATCAAGTGATCAAGGGGCTTAAGTCCGCCGCGGGATACCTACGCCGGGAACTGGGTGCCGAGCTCTCCCTGCGCTGCACCCCGGAGCTGGTCTTCCTGCGGGACGACTCCATCGACAAGGGCGCTCATATTTTGGAAATTCTGGAAGGGCTGGACAAATAAGCATTCGTTCAGGAGGCAATCGCTTATGGCAATGACCATCCAAGCCGCCGCCCGCTGGCTCTCTGATCGGGACGGCTATCTCATCCTCACCCACAAACGCCCCGACGGTGACACCCTGGGCTGCGCCGCCGGGCTTTGCCTGGCTCTCAGGGCGCTGGGCAAGACCGCCTGGATCCTTCCCAACGCCGACGCCACCTCCCTGTTCACCCCCTACCTGGAGGGGGTCCTGGCCCCGGCGGGATTTGTGCCCGAGACGGTCCTCTCAGTGGACATCGCCAGCGAGGGACTGTTTCCCGAAAATGCCCTTCCCTATGCGGGAAAGGTGGCGCTGGCCATCGATCACCATCCCTCCAACGAGGGTTTCGCACAAAATAACTGCGTGGCGGCAGACCGGGCCGCCTGCGGCGAGATCATCTACGACATCGTCGGCCAGTGGTTCCCCGTCACCCGGGAGATCGCCCTCCCCCTCTACGTGGCGGTATCCACCGACACCGGCTGTTTCATGTACTCCAACACCACCCCCAACACCCACCGGGTGGCGGCGGCCCTGATGGAGACCGGAATCGACACCGCATGGGTTAATAAGCGCCATTTCCGCACCAAGAGCTATACCCGTCTGCGCCTGGAGGCGCGGATCATGGAGACGCTGGAGCTCTTGGATCACGGGCAGATCGCCCTGGCTGCCCTCTCCCTGGCTGACCTGGCCGAGCTCAATGCCCGGGAGGAGGACGTGGAAGATATCGCCGCCTTTGTGGGACAACTGGAGGGCGTCCACACGGCCGTCACCATCCGGGAGATGAAGCCCGGGGAATGCAAACTCTCCGTACGAACGGGGGCCGATCTGAACGCCTCCCATGTCTGCGCCCTTTTGGGCGGCGGGGGGCATGCGGCTGCTTCCGGATGCACCGTGATGGGTTCCATTGCCGATGCCAAGCAGGCCATTCTCGGTGCCATTCGCCGGGTGCAGGGGAAAAATGGAGACGGGAGGGACTGACATGCCCAGCGGCATTCTCATCATCGACAAGCCCCGGGACTGGACCAGCATGGACGTGTGCGCCAAACTGCGGGGCGTGTTCCATGAAAAACGGGTGGGACACGCCGGAACGCTGGATCCCATGGCCACCGGCGTTCTGCCGGTCTTTCTGGGCCGGGCCACCCGGGCCATCCAGTTTGCCGAGACCGGAGAGAAGGAATACCTGGCCGGTCTGCGGCTGGGCCTGACCACCAGCACCCAGGACAGCTCCGGGGAGGTGCTGGAACGCCGGCCGGCCATCACAGACTGGGAGCGGGTCCACGCCGCCCTTCTCCCCTTCCACGGCGAGATCCTGCAAGTGCCCCCCATGTATTCTGCCATCAAGATCGGCGGAAAAAAGCTCTATGAATTGGCCCGCAGAGGCGTGGAAGTGGAGCGCCCGCCCCGGGCCGTAACGATCTACGATCTGGAGCTGCTGGAGGAGCTGTCCCCGGACGGGGACTTTCAGCTTCGTGTCCGGTGCTCCAAGGGCACCTACATCCGCACCCTCTGCCACGACATTGGACAGGCCCTGGGCTGCGGGGGTGTGATGTCCTCTCTGATCCGCACCGAGGCCTGCGGCTTTTCCTTGGAACAGGACGCTCTGCCCCTGGCCGAAGTGGTGAACGCCTCGGACCCGCTCTCCCTGCTCCGGCCTCTGGACCAGCTGTTTCGGGACAGGCCCGCCCTTACGGTGAATGCCGCGGGAGAGACACGGCTCCGTCACGGGGCCGGGCTGACCATAAAAAATGTCTCTGACGGGACTTACCGGGTTTACGGCCCGGAGGGAGACTTTCTTCTTTTGGGATCAGTTGCAGCGGGCTCCCTCTCCTCCATCAAGAACTTTTTCGAGGTGTAGCTTTTGAATACAAATGAACACGCCAGGGTCATCGCCCTGGGATTTTTTGACGGCGTCCACACGGGCCACGGCGCGCTCCTCTCCCTTTGTGCCCAGCGCGCCCGGGAACTGGACGCCGTCCCTTCCGCCTTTACCTTCGACACCCATCCCTCCGCGCTGATTTTGAACACGCCGGTCCCTCTTCTCTCCACCCCCGCCGACCGGGCGGACCTGATGCGCCGGTACTACGGCATCCGGGACGTCATCATCGGCCACTATGACGAGCGGATGATGAAGACCCCCTGGCGGGAGTTTGTCACCGAGCTGCTGGTGAAGGAACACCACGCCGTCCACCTGGTGGCCGGTCACGACTTCCACTTCGGATACAAGGGTGAGGGAAACCCGCAGCGCCTGCGGGAGCTGTGCCGGGAGCTGGGCATCGGCTGCGACATCGTGCCCAAGGTGGAACGGGATGGGATCACCGTCTCCTCCACCTATATCCGTACGCTGGTCGCCCAGGGGGAAATGGAGCAGGCGGTCCGCTTCCTGGGCCACCCCTATACCCTCACCGACACGGTCTCCCACGGCAAGCGTCTGGGGACCACCCTGGGCTTCCCAACCGTGAATCTCCACTTCGCCCCCGGGATGCTGGTGCCCGCCCACGGCGTATACGTCACCCGCGTAGTTCTGGAAAACGGAGAGGTCCACCCTGCCGTGACCAATATCGGGGTCCGCCCCACTTTGGACGACGGAGGCGCGGTGACCGTGGAAGGTTTTATCCTCCATTTTGACGGAGATCTTTATGGGCAAAATATTCGTATGGAATTTTTTAAACACTTGCGCAGCGAAAGAAAATTTGATACACTGGAAGAGTTAAAAACTGAAGTAATGAAAAATGCCCGGCAGACTGAGGACTTTTTTGCCGCAAACTGACCCGAAGGGGGAGCCAAGGATGCGCTATAAAAGGATATACCCCGCCGCCATCTGTTACTGTATCTCGTTGGTGTTTTTGGCCTTCGTGCTGGATTCGCCCGCCCATATCTGGGAGGGCATGCAGAAGATCATTTTCATGGAGGACTCCCTCATCACCGACTACATTGAGCTGGCAGGGATCGGCGCCGCCTTCATCAACTCCGCTCTGGTCATCCTCGCCACGCTGCTGATCATCTGGCTGGTAAAAGATCCGCTCAACGGATACACCATTGTCACGCTGGGCCTGATGGGCGGATTCTCCCTGTTCGGCAAAAACATCTTCAACATCTGGCCGATCATTCTGGGTTCCTTCCTCTATGCCCGTTTCCGGCGGGAACCCTTCGTCAAATACTCCAACGTCTCTTTGCTGGCCACCTCGCTGGCCCCAGTGGTCAGCTTTGTATGCTTCTCCGGCGGTGTGTCGGGCTTTTTTGTGGGGATCATGCTGGGCGTCTGCATCGGTTTCCTGCTGCCTTCCCTGTCCGCCTATACCTACCGCATCCAAAACGGCATGAACCTCTACAACATGGGTTTTGCCTGCGGCCTGGTGGCCATGATGCTGGTCCCCGTGATGAGCTCCATGGGCCACGCGCCCACCACCGCCTATTACTGGGCAAAAGGCTACAACTTTACGCTGGGGATCTTTATGGCGCTGCTGTGCGGCACATTTATTCTGGCCGGCTTCTTCTTCTGCGGCCGCCCCCCCTGGGCCGCATGGGCCGGTTACCGGCACCTGCTGAAAGACAGCGGCCGGGCCCCCAGCGACTTTCTTCGTACTTACGGCGCCGCTCCGGTACTCATCAATATGGGTGTGAACGGCCTGATCGGCGTACTTTACATCCTGGTCATCGGCGGCGATCTGAACGGCCCAACCCTGGGCGGCATTTTTACCATCATCGGCTTTTCCGCCTACGGAAAACACTGCCGCAATATCACCCCCATCATGCTGGGAGTCGTGATCGGCGGACTCACCATGCAGTGGAACATCAACGACAGCTCCGTTCAGTTGGCCGGCCTCTTCTGCACCACTCTGGCCCCCATCGCGGGCTGTTTCGGCTGGCCCTTCGGCGTACTGGCCGGATTTCTTCACTCCTCCGTGGTGCTCCACGCCGGTACTCCCGTGGAGGGTATCAACCTCTACAACAACGGCTATTCCGGCGGTCTCATCGCCATCGTCCTCTATCCTACCATCACGGCCATCATCCGTCACCGCCGCCCGGTGCTTCAGGACGAGGATTACTTCGACACCTTCGAGCACGACGAGCCCATCACTCCGGCCGCCCAGTCCAAAAAATAGCGGCTTTGTGCCCGCAAATCAAAAAGTCCCCAAAACGGAGTGGACTCCGTTTTGGGGACTTTTTTTGCAAGGGACCTACAACATTTCCACCACCCGATCACAGAGTCGGGCCAGTTCCGGCACATGGCCTGTGAGCAGCATTGGCCGGCTTAGAGATCGCATCCGCGCTAAAATGCGCTCCGCCCGGGCCAGGTCCACCCCGGCGAAGGGTTCGTCCAGGAGGTAGACCGCCCCGCTCAGCGCCAGGGCCCGGGCCAGAGCCAACCGTCGGGCCATGCCGCCGGAAAGCTGAGCCGGACGCAGCTCTGCCGCCTCTGTGAGCTCAGTCAGGGCCAGAAACTCCGCCGCCCGGCCAGCCTCCGCCTTGGGGAGCACATCCTCTATCTGCTGCCAGACAGTCCGCCAGGGAAAAAGGCGATCCTCCTGAAACAGGAGCACCGCCCGACCCGGCAGGGAGACCTCTCCGCTCTCGGGGGTGGAAAGCCCCGCCAGCACGCGCAGAAGGGTGGTCTTGCCGCGCCCCGACGCTCCGGAGAGAAACGTGAGCCCAGTCTCGGGTACCGAGAGGTTAAAGTGGTCTAAAACCAGCTTTTCTCCATAACGAACTGTTATATCTCTCGCTCGGATCACCTTTCGTATCCCCTCCTCCACCGGTGGAGGGCCCATTTCAGGACTCCCTCGACCGCCAGGCTCATGAGAACGATCACCACGGTCCACGCTACTACGCCGGCGGTATCCAGATAGGCCTTGGCGCTCTGGAGGCCGGTCCCGGCCGCCCAGCGGGGCTGGCAGAGCACCTCCGCCGCCACGCCCGACTTCCAGGCCAGCCCCAGGGCCGTCTCCCATCCGGCGGTCAACGCAGGAGCCGCGGCGGGAAGATAGACCAGGCGAAGGGTCTTGGCCCGGCCGAAACGATAGGCTCCCGCCAGCTCCAGCAAAAGGGGATCGGCGGCGGCAATGCCCTGCCGGGCAGAACGCCAGACCACCGGCAGCGCCATGAGGGCGGCCACCGCCACCGGAACCCGGGCCGTAGGAAGGGAAAAGTAGAGCAGAAGAATAAAGGAGACCACCGGAACCGTCCGCACCGCCCGAAGGGCGGGGGAAAACAGCCGGTCGCACCACCGGGAGGCGGCGGTGGCCGCCCCCAGCGCCGTGCCCAGGACCGCCCCCACGCCAAAACCCGCCAGAATACGCAGCAGTGTGGCGGCGGCGGCGCGCCAGAAATCCCCCGTCCCCGCCAAGGTGGCCAGGGAGCGGGCCACTGCCTCCGGTGCGGGGAGGATCAGCTCCTTCCCCACCCAGCGGGCCGTCAGCTCCCACACCAGGAACCAGAAAAGCAGGGGCAGCCCCACATTCTGCAGCTTCTCCCTCATGTTTTACGCGTCTGCGCCGAAATAGAACGCCCCGTCAGGGATGGAGCCGCCGATGGAGGCCGGATCCGCGGCAAAGAGGACCTCGTAGTAGCCCTGGATCCCGGCGATCATGTCGTCTCCGGTGATAAAGCAAAGGTTGGCGTCGGGCAGGGCCTTCTTGGCCACAGCGGCCTTGGGAACGATGCCGTAGGTCTCGGCCAGGGCGGAGGCGTCGTCCAGATTGGCCTTATCAGACATATAGGCGATGGAGGCGCCGTACTCCTCCAGGAAGGCCTTGACCGCCTCAGGGTGTTCCTGAACAAAGGCCGTCCGGGCCACCACGCAGCCCATGGTGAGCACACCTTCGGCGCCGGATTTCTCCCACTCGTCGGTCAGGCTCACCGCTTTGCGCACGTCGGCGTTCTGCATCAGCACACTGGTGGCGGCAGGCACGGGGAGCATGCACAGGTCGATCTCCCCGGAGGCCATGAGAGTGGTGAGCTCATCGCTGGCCTTCCACTCCACCGTCACGTCCTTTCCCGGCTCCAGGCCGTTCTGACGCAGGAGGTAGTTGAGGACATACTCGGGATTGGCTCCCTGGCCTGTGGCGTAGACGGTCTTGCCCGCCAGATCCGCCATGGAGTGCACCGCATCTCCCTTCTCCAGCAGGTAGAGGACTCCCAGCGTGTTGAGGGCCAGGAGCTGAACGCCCCCATCCGTCTTGTGGTACAGAGTGGAGGCCAGGTTGGTAGGTACGGCGGCGATGTCAAAAGGCTCCTCTGCGCGGGACAGGCCGGCCACTGCCTCGGTGGGCTCCGCCAGAACGCTGAAGGTATAGTGATTGACGGCCTCGCCCGCCTCGTTCTCCGCCATCAGCTTGGCGGCGCCCAGCCCGGTGGGGCCTTTGAGCACGGCCACACTCACATCTTCTCCCACAGGGGCGGGGGTGGCTGCCGGCGTCGGCTCGGCCTGTCTCTTTTAAACCTCTGGCTGTGGGGGCAGGGGTCGGGTCGGCCTGCTTGGAGCCGCAGGCGGCCAACAGGGACAAACTGAGTGCGAGGGCCAAAAGTCGCTTCTTTTTCATAGCACAACTTCCTTTCTAAACTGTCATTCAGTCTACTCAATGAGTAGGGTATTGTCAAGAGGGAGGGACCTTTTTCCACACCGGGCATAAAATGGAGCAGCCAAGAAAGGAGGTTTTTGAAATGACCAGGCGCGACAGCCGTACATATCGAACCGCCGCCAGAGCTCACTCCAAGGTTCTGGCCGCCCAGCGCGAGCTGGAGCTGGAAGAAGAGGAGCCCATGCGCCGCTATGTCTTTTCCATCCCGCAGCCGGAACCGGGCATATGCCCCCACTCATCCGAGGGTGCCTCGGCAGCCATGACGCAGGCGCTGGAACAGCTTGCCTGCCAAAATCAGCTTCTCGTAGACCTGCTGGGGGCGGTCAACTCCCTCACTGCGGCTCTGCTGTGTAAAAAGACACCCTAGCCATCCGTTTTACAATTTTCTTATTTTTTTCATTCTGCCTTGCTTCCCCCGTCAAAACTGGCTATACTGAACCATGTCTGTTACCAAAGACGGAAAGGGGAACCTGACCCGTGTCATCCAGTCCACGAAAGAAGAAACGCTCCTCCGGCCCCCG
This sequence comes from Pseudoflavonifractor sp. Marseille-P3106, assembly GCA_900169975.1. Taxonomy (GTDB): domain Bacteria; phylum Bacillota; class Clostridia; order Oscillospirales; family Oscillospiraceae; genus Vermiculatibacterium. Next base: position 324,904 of record LT827124.1, on the reverse strand, counting down.
GCGGCTGGCCAAGGTGCTTTATCGGACCCTGGTGGTCCTCTCCGCCGGCGTCGTGATCCTCTGGGCCGGCTGGAAACTGGCCTCCCGCCGGCCCTCCACCGCCGACCTTCCACCCCAATCCTCCTCCGCCGTTACCGACGCCCCCGGCACCGAGGAGAATGAGAGCCAGGGCCTCACCCGAAAAGACGGCACCTGGACTTTCCTGCTGGCCGCCGAGGATCAGGTCAGCGGGAGTACGGACACCATCATGGTGTGCACTTACGACACTGTCAACCAGAAGATCGGTCTGGTCTCTGTCCCCCGGGATACACTGGTGGACCGGGATGGGTGGAAATATCACAAGATCAACGCCGCCTATCCCAACGGCAACATCGCCAATCCTCCCGACGGCGGCATTTTGGATCTGAAGGACGCCGTCAGCGAGGTCCTGGGCATCCCCATCGACCACTATGTGCTGGTGGACACCGAGATCTTCGTGGAGGTCGTGGACGAGGTGGGCGGCGTGGACTTCGACGTACCCGTCCACATGAGCTATGATGCCCCTGACCAGGACCTTCATATCCACTTTGAGCCCGGCCTTCAGCACCTGACGGGCCAGCAGGCTCTGGAGGTGGTGCGCTGCCGAAAGAATTCCGACGGGCCCGGGCGCTACCCCCACAACATCTACGACGCCTACCCTGACGCCGACATCGGCCGTACCCGCACCCAGCAGAACATGGTCAAGGCCATCGCCAGGAAGGTCCTCTCCAATCCTCAGAAGTTGGGCAGCTACATTGAAATCTTCTCCCGGTATGTCAAGACCGACCTCTCTTTGGGCAATCTGCTCTGGTTTGCCGACCCCGCCCTGGGCTTCGACTTTGCCGACCTCACCACAGCCACCCTGCCGGGAGACGGCACCGCCACTTACCGGGGAACCGAAGCCTGCTACGCGCTGGATGTGGAGGAAAGCCTGAAGATCATCAACTCCTGCCTCAACCCCTATACCACCGATGTCACCCGGGATATGGTCCGCATGATCCAGGGAGATTGAACACCGCGAGGCCGCCGCGCGCCGGGGATCTTCCCGTGCGAGGCCGCCTCGTTCCGCCTCCGGCCCGCCCCCTTACCCCAGCAGGTCCGGCCCGGGCAGGTCCATCTGCCGTTTCCGATCCGCCGACCAGGCCAACTTTGCAGCCAGAGCCGCCCGGTCTCCGGAGGCCACTGCCTCCCGGTAGGCGCTCAGATTGCCGATGAGGGTGTCCAGGCACCCCACCAGCGCCGGAGCGTTCAGAGAAAAAAGCTGCGTCCACAGCCCCACGTCCAGCGCCGCCACACGGGTACAGCCCCGGAAGGAGCTGCCCTCATAGCCCTTACAGGCAAACAGGCTGGGATCGTCGCACACCGACACGGCGATGATGTGCATCATCTGACTGGTGTAGGCCAGAATGGCGTCGTGGACCTCGGGTGTGGTGCGCACGACATCCTGGCAGCCGATCCGCTCGGCCAGCCGCTCCATGAGCGACAGATGCTCTGGAGTACTGGTCTCCCGAGGCGTCAGGATGAAATGGGAGTCCCGGAACATCCCGGCAAAGGCGTGCTCCACTCCGGAAAATTCTGTTCCCGCCATGGGATGACAGCCGATGAAGTCCACTCCCTCGGGCAGGCACTCCGCCGCGGCCATCACGGCGGATTTCACGCCGCACACGTCGGTAACCAGGCACCCGGGCTTGAACTGGTCCCGATGCCGCTCCAGAAAGTCCAGGATCCCCTGAGGATGGAGGGCCAGCATCACCACATCCGCCCCCTCCACCGCCTCCGCGGCGTTTTCGGTGACCTCGTCGGCCACGCCGTGCTCCCGGGCAAAGCGGAGGGTGGGCTGGGACACATCCACACCCACGATCCGAAATCCCTCAAACCCCTTCAGGGCCAGTGCCATGGACCCGCCGATCAGGCCAAGCCCCACCACCACAAATTTTTTCTCCACTGCCGCTTCCTCCCCGCTTCCGATCCTTTCGTGCTACATCGTGCGTCCCACGCACTCGGCCACTCTGCGGGCCTTCTCCATCAGCGCGCTGAACTGGGGCGGCGTGATGGACTGCTGCCCGTCGCACAGGGCATGGATAGGGTCGTTGTGCACCTCGATGATCAGGCCGTCCGCCCCCGCGGCGATGGCCGCCAGGCTCATGCGTTCCACCATCCAGGCCTGGCCCCCCGCATGAGAGGGATCCACCATCACCGGCAGGTGGGACTGCCGCTTCACCGCCATGACGGCGGACAGATCCAGCGTATTGCGGGTGAAGGTCTCAAAGGTGCGGATGCCGCGCTCACAGAGAATAACGTTGGGATTGCCTCCCGCCAGAATGTACTCTGCGGACATGAGCCACTCCTCGATGGTGGCCGAAAGGCCCCGCTTGAGGAGAATGGGCTTGTTGAGTTTTCCCAGGCGCTTGAGCAGATCAAAGTTCTGCATGTTCCGGGCCCCCACCTGAATCACATCCACATGCTCGGCGAAGTAGTCGATGTCGTCGGTGGACATAAGCTCGGTGACAATGGGCAGTCCGGTGGCCGCCCGGGCCTTCTCCAGCAGATCCAGCCCCTGGTAGCCCATCCCCTGAAAGGAGTAGGGCGAGGTGCGGGGTTTGAAGGCGCCCCCTCGGAGAGCTGCCGCCCCGGCGCCTTGCACCGCCCGGGCAATGCCGGTGATCTGGGTCTCGCTCTCCACCGAGCAGGGCCCGGCCACCACCAGCAGTTTGTTTCCGCCCACCGCCGTGCCGGGCACGATCTCCACCACGGTGTCATCCGGGTGGTACTTTCGATTGGCCTTCTTATAGGGCTCGCTGACCCGCATGACCCGCTCCACACCGGGAAGGGCCTCCATCTTTTCCACATCAATGTTCTGCGCGTTGCCCTCGGCGCCCAGGATGGTGGTCTCGCTGCCCCGGGAGATCATGACTTTGACCCCGCCGTTCCTCATCTCCTGAATGGCGTGGTCCAGTTCCGCCTGGGTAAAGCCCTGCTTCATAATGACGACCATGATGATTTCTCTCCTTCTTTAACGGTTTTCACATCAAAAAACGCGGCGGCCCAAATCGGGCTGCCGCGTCCTCTTCTCACGCAACGACAGATCCGGTTATGGGCATGGCAAAAAACCGCTATCATAATAGCGGTAGGAATCGCAATAGCCGTGCCAAAGCCCAAAATTCACGATCTGTCACCTGCTTTCCGTGGTTTACTTTAGCGCTTTTTTGTACGAAAGTCAAGTGTTTTTTTGCTTGTAATTTCAGAGAAATATGATATGATATATATCATACAAAAAAAGCAGGATTTAGGAGGACACTCCATGAAGATTTCCACAAAAGGGCGTTATGCCCTGCGGCTGATGCTGGACATCGCCCTCACCAGCTCCGGCCAGCCCGTCCCTCTGCGGGATGTGGCGGAACGGCAGGACATTTCCGATAAATATCTGGAACAAATCGTCACTCAGCTCAGCCGGGCCGGGCTGGTGCGCAGCGTCCGGGGCGCCGGAGGCGGCTATCTGCTGACCCGCGCTCCGGAGGAATACACCGTGGGAGAGATCCTGCGGGTTCTGGAGGGCAGCCTGGCGCCCGTTGTCTGTGCCGAGGAGGGCTGTACCTGCGATCGGATCGATCAGTGCGTCACTGTGGAAGTGTGGACCAAGATCCGCCAGGCGGTGAATCAGGTGGTGGACGGTATGACTTTGGGCGACCTGGTGACCCGCTATCAGGAAAAGTGTGGGCCCTCCGCCTGACGCAGTCCCGGCAAAGAGAAATTTCAAAAGCGACCGCCCCAGCGGAGATGTGAACCGCCCCCTGTCAAGTAGACAGGTAAAAAAAGAAAGATTACGCCACGAGGGTCTGGTTCCTGTAAGCAAGGGGAGCCAGGCCCTTTAACTTAGCTTGAAGCCGCCTTGTATTGTAAAAGTCCATGTATTCGTCGATGGCTTTCTTCAATTCCTCAAAGGTATGAAATTGCTGGAGGTAGTACATTTCAGATTTGAGAATCCCCCAGAAGCCCTCCATAGGGCCGTTGTCGATGCAGCGGCCGGGCCGGGACATACTCTGCGTTGCACGGATACCGTCCAGCTTTGCTTTGAACTGCCGGTTGGTGTATTGGTAGCCTCTGTCACTGTGAAACAGAGGATGGGCGTTGGGGTTGGCTCTCACCGCTCTGTCAAAGGTGTCAAAAACAAGCTGATTGTTGTTGGATTGGCCCAGTGCATACGCAACGATGCTTTTGTCATGGAGATCAAGGATCGCACTCAGGTATGCTTTCTTCCCGTTGAGAAGTTTGAATTCTGTGACATCTGTCAGCCATTTTTCATTGGGCCTATTTGCCGTAAATGCTCTGTTCAATACGTTTTCAGCGGTAATACGCGGTCCCAACATGACATAATGCTTCTTCTTTCGGCGTATCACGGCCTGCATGTGCACGCTTTTCATCAGGCGGTAAATCCGTTTGTGGTTGTAGTTCCTTTTGAGCCGGCTGTTCACATTCAGCGTCATACTGCGATAACCGTAGATGCCTTTTACTTCTCTGTACAAACGTATGATCTCATCCTGCTAGATGGTATTTTCTTTTTCTGAGGCACTTTCTTCCCAGTGAAGCCACTTGTAGTTAAAACAGCTGGGAATCCCGTATAACGCGCATATCGATGCAATTTCATAGCCTTGTTCCCTATGAAGCGTATGGATCGCCTCATAGACCTTCCTGCGACGTATGAGCATGCTTACCGCCTCCCCTCGAGTTCGTTCAATTTTTTTAAGAAATCGTTCTCCATTTGAAGCCTTCTGTTTTCCGCCTCCAGCTGCCGCAGCTTTGCCGCAGCTTTTTCCTCCTCGCTGTATTCGGAAAGAGGGCGGCGTTTGCCCCGGCGGTCAAGCAACCCGGCTTCTCCCTTCTCTTGATATTTTTTGACCCAGCTATAGATCTGCTGATAGGTGATCTTGTACTGCTCGCTGGTCTGCCGGTAGTCCAGTTGATGTTCTAAGCAGTATAGTACTGCCTGCAGCTTTTCCTCCTGCGATAATTTTTCTTTCTCGGCCATATCTGTTTCCTCCCGTGCTCTGCGTGTCTTGAAATCCCTATGGCCTTGATTATACAACGTAATCCATTGCTGTAAAACCGCATGGGAGGAAATCCCGTATTTGCGGCACACGGCGTCCAGCGACCCTCCTCCGTTTAAATAGTCCTCCACGGCCGCCAGTTTGAGTGATGATGAGTAACTGGTAAACTTCTTTTTCGGATACAGCCCGCTGCGACCCTCCATCTGATATTTCCGCACCCAGGATTGAAAGGTGCTTCTGCGAATCCCTAATTCCTTGATTATCTCAGTAGAACCCTTGCGAGTTGCCTGATAATCCTCTACGGCCTGAATCTTTAGCTCCGGTGGTATTTTGCCTTTTAAGCTCATGATAATTGCTCCCTCCGTTTCGACAGTTTTATTTTTTCCACTGTCTACTTGAAAGGGAGCATATCAATGATCCGTTGGGGCGGTCGCTTTTCAGTCAAATGGAAAAACGGCTCACTTTTGAAACAGCTCGGTGGACAAATAGCGCTCTCCCGTGTCGGGCAGCACCGCCACGATGGTCTTGCCCCGGAACTCCGGGCGCTGCGCCAGCGCCCGGGCGGCATAGGCGGCCGCCCCGGAGGAGATGCCGCACAGCAGCCCCTCGGTCCGGACCAGCTCCCGCCCGGCCGCCAGGGCAGCCTCACCGGGCACGGTGAGGACTTCGTCCACCACACCGCGGTCAAAGTTCTCCGGCACAAAGTTGGCGCCGATCCCCTGGATCTTGTGGGGGCCGGCCTTCCCTCCGGAGAGGATAGGAGACTCGGCAGGCTCCACCGCCATCACCTTCACGCCGCTCTTGCGCTCCTTGAGGTAGCGTCCCGCACCGCAGAGCGTGCCGCCGGTACCTACCCCGGCCACCAGCACATCCACTCCGCCGTCGGTATCCCGCCAGATCTCGGGGCCGGTGGTCTCGTAGTGGGCCCTGGGGTTGTCCGGATTGCCGAACTGATCCGGGATCCACGCCCCAGGCAGATCAGCGGCCAGACGCTTGGCCTCGCTGACCGCCCCTGCCATCCCCTCGGCGGCCGGGGTGAGCACCAGCTCGGCACCCAGGGCGGAGAGCAGGTTCCGCCGCTCCAGACTCATGGACTCCGGCATCGTAAGGATGACCCGGTAGCCCCGCAGCACCCCGATGTAAGCCAGGCCCACACCGGTGTTGCCGCTGGTGGGTTCCACAATGACCCCGCCCGGGGTCAGCTTTCCGGTGCGCTCCGCCCCGTCGATCATATAGAGGGCCGCCCGGTCCTTGGCGGAGGAGAGGGGATTCATGCACTCCAGCTTGGCCAGCACATTCCCGTCCGGCGCAAAGCGTCCCAGGCACAGAAGCGGGGTGTTTCCGATCAGGTCGGTCAGAATGGAAGCAGTGTTCATTTCAATTCCCATCTTTCTTGTAGGTTTTTTGCATTTTACTCCATTCCGCATCTTTTGTCAACCTCATTTTCTAGCCGAAGCAAACCCGCACGGCCCAGGAGGCCGCCAGGAAGGCGGCAATATCGGCACACAGAGCTGCCGGGACGGCGTAACGCGTCTTGGAGACCCCGGCGGCGCCAAAATAGACGGCAATGGTGTAGAAGGTGGTCTCAGTGGAACCCAGCATAACGGCGGCGGTACGCCCCACTGTGGAATCAGCCCCATAGGTGGAGATGAGCTCTGCCCCTACTCCCAGTGCGGCGTTGCCGCTCACCGGCCGCACCAGCAGCAGTCCAACCGTCTCAGGCGGCACTCCCAGTCGGGTGAGCAGCGGCTCCAGCAGCCGGCCCGCCAGCTCCAGCACACCGGAGGCACGGAGCATATACACCGCTGTCATCAGCCCCACCATGGCCGGAATGATCTTCACCAGAACGCCCAATCCCTCTCCCGCCCCCTGGACCAGTCCGTCGTACACGTCCACTCGGTGGGCCATTCCCCAGAGGGCCACAAAAGCGATGAGGAGGGGCACCACCATATCGAAAAGAAGATCCATCCCTATTCCCTCCACACCCTGCCCATAAGTTTGGCCGCCAGGATCCCCACCAATACCGAGATCCCGGAGGCCAGCCATACCGCGGGCAAAATATCAAACGGCGCGGCGCACCCCGCCGCCAGCCGCACTCCGGCCACCGTGGTGGGGATGAGCTGGATGGAGGCGGTATTGCAGACCACCAGCATACACAGACTGTTCGAAGCTTTTCCCGGCGTCCGCCTGGCCATCCGGCGGGCCGCCTGAATGCCCAGCGGCGTTGCCGCGTTGCCCAGTCCCAGCAGATTGGCCGAGACATTGGCTGAAACGGCATCCATGGTCTCCCGATCATTTTTGAAGTCGGGATAGAGCCGGCACAGAATGGGGCGCAGCAGCCGGGAAAGCCCCGCTGCCAAACCGGAGCGCTTCATCACCTCCATGACCCCCATCCACAGGCACATCACCCCCGCCATGGTAAGGCAGAGCTGGATGGCAGCGGCGGCTCCCTCTACTGCGGCAGCCGCCACTGCCGATCCATTTCCAGACCAAAGTCCGTATACCACGGACACAACGACCATTCCAGTCCAAATCCAAGACATTGCCATTGCTTTTCCCTCCTGTCCCTCCAACCTATGCACCGGTGGGCCAAGCTATACCAATGCCTTTTCTCGACCGCTTTCCAGTTATTTGAAATTATATCTAATATTTTCTTCTAAATTTTCCAAATTTTGATTGACAAATTAACATCCTATGTTATAATTACGTTAAGATTTTCAGAAACAAATATCAAAGGAGATAGAACTGTGAAATCAACCGGAATCGTTAGAAAAGTAGATGAGTTGGGGCGTATCGTGCTCCCAATCGAGCTGCGCCGCACTTTGGACATTGAGGAAAAGGACTCTCTGGAGATCTATGTGGACGGCTCGTCCATCGTTCTTCGGAAGTATCAGCCTGCCTGCGTCTTTTGCGATGACGCCAGCGATGTGATCAACTACAAGGGTAAGACCATTTGCAGGAACTGCCTGCGGGAGTTGGGTGCGCTGTAATCTTTTGCTCAGGATCCAAGGGGCCGAACGCCGTTTTGCGGCGGCCCTCTCTTTGTGCCATGGTCATTCCGCCACAGCAGGCCGTTCCTGCGTTTCGGCTCAGCCTTTCCGAAAAAGGTGCGGACATTGCTTCAAAAGCAATGTCCGCACCTTTCTACATTTTTCCCCATCTTTCGACGTTTTAATACAAAACCTCTATCTCTCCTTGATAGCCGCCGCATACAGCTCGTTCCGGGTCAGGCCCAACTCTTTAGCCGCCTGTTTAACTGCGTCTTTCCGGGAAAGCCCCCCACTCTGAAGGTCCCCCACCCGCTCCAGGCCCTGCCCGATAGTCGCTCCTTCTGTCTCTATATGGCGGACACCCTCCACCACCAGCACAAACTCGCCCCGGGGCGCTTGCGTCCGATAGCGCTCCACCGCCCCGGCCAGTGTGGTCCGGTCGACCTCCTCATGGAGCTTGGTCAATTCCCGGCAGAGAGAGACACGCCGATCCCCACCGAAGGCCGCCGCCAGATCTTCCAGCGTAGCGGACAGCTTGTGCGGCGCCTCATAAAAGATCATGGTCCGCTCCTCGGCCGCCAGCGTGTCCAGCAGGGCGCGGCGTTTTTTCCGGTTCATGGGCAGGAATCCCTCAAATGTAAAGCGGGCCGTGGGAAGCCCCGAAACAGCCAGAGCGGTGATGAGCGCGCAGGGGCCCGGGACGGCCACCACCTCCACTCCGTTTTCCGCGCACAGCGCCACCAGGTCCTCTCCGGGATCGCTGACCGCCGGTGTCCCGGCGTCGGTGACCAGAGCCCCGTTCTCCCCGGCCAGCAGGCGATCCAGCACCTGCCGGCCGGCTTCCGCCGTGTTGTGCCGGTAGTAACTCATGAGACTTTTCTTCAGTCCCATATGGTTGAGCAGCCGCAGGGTCACACGGGTGTCCTCGGCGGCAATAAAATCCACTTCCCCCAGCGTCTCCGCCATCCGGCGGGAGATGTCTCCCAAATTTCCGATGGGGGTGGGGACCAGATACAGCGTTCCGGCCATCCAAAGGGCCTCCTTTTCAAATCAGATCGGGCAGGACCGTCAGACCGGGCCTGCCGCCCTTCACGCCCTCGGCCAACACTGCGTAAGGCAGCTTGTCCGGGGCATGGCGGCAAAATTGGAGCCGTTTGGGCTCCAATCCGGCATCCTGCAGAGCGGCCAGCACTCCGGCGAGCCGCTCCGCCCGGTGGACCAGCGCGAAGCGGCCCTTCCCCCGGAGCGCGCCCGCCGCGGTCCGGCATAGCTGCGGCAGTGTGCAGCCTTCCTCCATCCGGCCCGGGCCTCCCAGGCCCCCGGAGCCAGCCGGATACCAGGGTGGATTGGAAATCACCAGATCCACACCCCTGGGCAGCGGTACCTCCCGCAGGTCCCCGGTGAGGATGCGCCCCTCCAGGGCATTTTCAGCCAGATTCCCCCGGGCCGTCTCCCCGGCTTCCGGATCAAGTTCCACCCCCGTGAGGGTCAACCCCTCCTCCCGCCGGGCACAGAGCAGCAGTAAAAGCCCTGCCCCGCAGCCCAGGTCCAGAACAGAGTCTCCCCGACGAAGCGTGCAGAACTCCCCTAAAGCCAGACTGTCCCTGCCCAGCGGAAAGCATGTTTCCGTCCAGCGGTAGCGGAAACGCCCCAGGCGCTCTTCGCCGCCCCTCACAGACACCCCGCCAGACGACGCACGATACGGGCGGTGAGTCCCCAGATCGGCCGGTTTTCCCAAAACCAGACCGGAACCTCAAACGCCCCCTCCCGCCAGGAATATCCCTCGGGGAAGCCCAGTGCGGCAGAGGGAAAGTCCTCCGGCGGCACGGTGACCACCGCGCAGCGGTAGACTTCAGGCGGTGTGCGGCGGAAAAAGTCCAGGGGAACGGTAAAGACCTCCTGCACCTCTGCGGGAGAAGGGTGAATCGCCTCCCGCCAACCGGAGTTCAGGCGGGCCAGAACAGGCTCCGTCCAGAATCCAGACACGTGGCGCTCCCGCCCGAGAGCCGGGCCAAGCTCCACAAAGGATGCCCCCAGCCCCAGCTCCTCCTCCGTCTCCCGAAGGGCCGCCCCAGCAGGATCTTCCCCCAGCTCGATGGCGCCGCCTGGAAAACAGACCTCCCCGGGCTGTGTCCGCAGCGAGGCCGCGCGCACTTCAAAGAGAAGCGAGAGCTCCCCGTGCTCTTCCACCACAGGCACCAGAACAGCATAGCTCTGCTGCTGTTTTCCCGTGCCGCTTTTTTGGGCCAGACGGTCCGTCAGTTCTCCATAGGTCATAAGGCCTCCAAAATGCCGTTTAGTTTTTCATAAAATTGCCCGATGTGAATCCCGTCCAGCAGGCGGTGATTTAACTCCAGAGACAGGGAGAGCATCTCCCGCCCGTCCCCGTCCGGCATATATTTCCCCCAGCTTGCCCGCGGGATGGAATCCCAAGGCGTCAAATCCCGCTCATTGGAAAGTGCGGTAATGGGAAGCCAGGGCAGAGAGGTCAAATAGATCAGTTGATCCTCCGGCCAGAGTCCCTGGGGCAGGAACTCCTTCTGTGTGCGGCTGGCCGCCCGGGCTTTGCGGCAAAACGCCTCCATGTCCGCTCCCGCCTCCATCGTCACGATATAAAAATCTTCACTCCCCGGTCGAAGATCGGTAAAGCTGGGCACCAAGGTATCATGGCGGATAATGCTCCCTTCCCGGTCCTTGTAGTGGAATGCCTCCACCCCATCCATTGCCTGTGTGACCGCATGGACCATAGCATAGTAAAAGGACACGCCCCGCCGACGGCACCACCGATGAAGCCCCGTCACATCAACTGGAAAAGTCACCGACCAGAAGGGCCAGGCCAGACCGGCGAAAAATTCATAACGTTCCTTCCGCGGCCAGCTTTCCCGATCCACCACCGTCACATTCCATTCCTCCCCAAGTGACCAGACACAGTATAGCACGAAGGCAACCTGAAAAGCAACCGCGATCCGTCCCGCGTGTGCCGGGCGAAATGAGGCCCCACAGACTTCCGGTACCGCCGAAAATCTATGGGGCCTGAATGCTCCGGCAAACGCCCTGTCAAAGGTCATTCCCGGCTCAGCCGTCTTCTTTCTCCTTTTTATCCCCGAAGGACAGATAGACGCCCGCTGCCGCCAGTGAGAAGGCCACTGCCAAAATGCCCACCGTCACAGTTGGGTTCGCGGCTTCTGCCACGGAGCCGGTCTGAGGGAGATTTCCCAGAGGAATCGCCTCGTCAATGATCTCGATCTCCTCTTCCGGGAGAGTGGCCGGCTCGGAAGCCAGGGGCACCTTCTCCTCCTCAATGATCCCTTCCGGCAAAGGGCCTTCCGGAACCGGCTCCTCGGTTAGGATCACCTCGGGCGGCACGGTCGGCGCCGTCGAAGGCTGGGGAGTGGGCCTGACAGACGGATCTGGATCGGAATCCTTGGAGGAAGGGGTCACCGTGGGTGCCGGATCCGGAGTCGCTGTCGTCTCAGGATCCGGGGTCACCGTCGTCTCGGGGGCCGGGGTCACCGTCGTCTGGGTCACCGTCGTCTCAGGGGCCGGGGTCACTGTCGTCTCGGGGGCCGGGGTCACCGTCGTCTCAGGGGCCGGGGTCACTGTTGGATCGTCAAAAGAAAATCCTCCACAGTAAAAATGGCTGATTTTTCCGGCATTGCTCAGCAGATAGACTTCCCCATCCACTTCTGCCGCATAATAGGTTCCGGCATTATTCTCATCGACAGAAAATGTTCCCTCTCCGGAAACAAAATATGCCTTTTTGCCAGGCGAAAGCTGCACACTGGAGGTGGTAATCGCGCTCCATAGAGCAGCCTGCTCCTCTGATGAAAGCTCCTCCGGCGTCCAGATCAAACTCCAAGGCCCTTGCTTGACAGCCAAAAAAGTGTGGCCGGAAGCCGCAATTCCAAGCCATTCTCCCGACTCATCCTTTGAGAAAAAGCCTGTTTCTTCATCCCTCGTAAACTTTTCGGCATCCTTGGTTGCAAGCTGATCCTGATCTGTCAGTCCTTCGCTATTTGCCATTGCCGCCAGAGGCAGCAAGGCAGTCATCAGCATAACAGTAAGCAACAAAGCCAGCCCGCGTTTACAGGTCTTCTTTTCTCTCATACTGTTTCACCCCTCATCCCATCTAGATCCCATAAGGTTCTTTTGTTCCTTCAGTATAGGTATTTGGGGTTACATTACAGTAATTTTTAAAATCTTTCATTGCCCCTTTTTCCGTTTTGTGCTCACTCCCCTGAAAACGCAAAAAAGCGGCGAAGATTTCTCTTCGCCGCTCTCCAAATTCAGCTATGTAATTCTTCTCAAGCCATATCAATCTGTGCCATGGAACTGTGGCGGATCGGCTTCCACTCCACCTTCTGGAACAGAGCCGCAACAGAGATGGGGACATAAGTCAGCATGAACAGCGGGAACGTGACCAGATACGCCAGCTTCTGCCAGGACGAGGCACGGATAGCTTTCCATTCACTGACCACTGTGAGGACTCCATACAGGAACATCCCGAGATAGAAGTTAATCAGCCACTCCATCAGGAAGTGCCCCGTCAGAGACAGCACACGTCCCACCACAAAGGTCGGCGCAGACACGCAGGCCAACAGGATCAGGCCGTTGAGCGCACCGCCCAGCACCGCCAGCAGCATTCCCGGAGCGATAGTCATGAAAATATCATAACAGCCCAGGCCCCGGCGGCCGCCCCGGAGAATTCCGCGGAGAAGGGGAAGCGCATAACTCCTGTCCACCTGATAAAAGCCCTTGGACCAGCGCATCCGCTGATCCCACGACTGGCGGAAGGTCGTGGGCTGCTCGTCATAGACCACGGCCCCGCCGCAGTAGCCGATGCGGTGGCCGTCCGCGGCGCACGCGGCGGAGAACTGGATATCCTCCGTAAGCAGGTGGTAAGGCCAGCCGCCCTTTTCTTTGATGATGCGCGCAGAGACAAGAAACCCCGTACCGGAGATGTGGCAGTTGGTGCCCAGCGCCATCCGGGGTGCGTTGAGGAAGCGGGCCTCCCGCAAAAACCAGATGGAATAGCCGGCGGTGATCCAGTTCTGACCAAAATTCTTGGAGTTGCGGTAACAGGTGATGGCATCCAGTCCGCCCCGGTCAAAGGTGCGGTTCATCTCGGAGACGAAATTCCCATCCACCAGATTATCGGCGTCAAAGACAAAATAGCCGTCATACCGGTCGGCCAAGCCCTCCGAGGCCAGCCGTTTGAGCAGGTAGTCCAGCGCGTAGCCCTTGCCCACTTCGTTGTGGTTGAAGCGGCGATAGACTGTGGCGCCCGCCCGTCCGGCGGCGCCCGCGGTATCGTCGGTACAGTTGTCCGCCACCACATAAATATCCAGCAGTTCCGCCGGATAATTCTGCTGTTTCAGGCTTGCAATGAGCTCCCCGATGACCCCTTCCTCGTTCCGGGCGGAGATCAGAGCGGCATAGCGATGTAGGGTCACGGGCGGACGGCGGTCTTTCCACCTTCTGCGCACCAGCCCCAGCAGCAGATAGCCCATCTGATAGCAGTACAGGATGGCAACGGCCCACCCGATAGCTGCGTTAAAACTCTTCATCAAGAGAATCATACTCATGGGGATCCCTCCCATCTTCATCGTTCTTTTTGCAATCCATATCTTAGTCACCTGGGAATCAATTTGCAAGTGTCAAAACGGAGAATTAAGAGATCGTTAAGAAAATCTTTTTAGTTCATTTATAAGGGACTGTTTCCAGACAGAGTTTCCCTTCTTTTTTCCGCACCCGCCTTGATTTTTTCTCTGGTCATTTTATATATGTTTCGCGCTTGAGCAACCTCTGTTTTTTTATCCTCCCGGAAAGTCCGTGCAAAAAACAAGCGGCCCGTTCCTCCTTCGGAACGGGCCGCGAATCTGTACAGATGGGCCCTCTCACATCCGCTCCGGCGCGGTGACGCCGATCAGTGCCAGGCCGTTGGCCAGGACGGAGCGGGTGGTGTCAGCCAGCTTGAGCCGGGCCTCCGCCACCGCCGGGACTTCCCCCTTGATGCGGTCGGCGTTGTAAAAGCGGTGGAAATCTCCCGCCAGGGAGATGAGATAGCGGTTGATCTGAGCCGGGTCATAGTCCCGCCCCGCGATGCGGATCTCCTCAGGGAACCGGGCCAGCGCCTTGATGAGGGCCTGCTCCTCGCTGCCGGACAGCAGGGAGGCGTCCACGTCTCCGGCAGCCGGAACCATCATTCCCTCCTCCGCCATCTTGGCGCACAGGGAGCAGATGCGTGCGTGGGCGTACTGGACGTAGTAGACGGGGTTGTCGCTGTCCTGGCGCACCGCCAGGTCCAGATCAAAGTCCAGGGGACTGGTGGGCTTGGAGTTGTTGAAGAAGAACCGGGCGGCATCCACGCTGATCTCATCCAGCAGATCGTGAAGGGCAATGGCCTTGCCGGAACGCTTGCTCATCCGTACTGGCTTGCCGTCCTGAAGTAGGTTCACCAGCTGCATGAGCACGATGACCAGCCGGTGAGAGCCGTCCAGCCCCAGGCCGTCCAGGGCGGCCTGGAGGCGGGCTACATGGCCGTGGTGGTCGGCGCCCCAGATGTTGATGGCGGTGTGGTAGCCCCGGTCCTTGAGCTTGTTGCTGTGGTAAGCAATATCGGCGGCAAAGTAGGTATAGAAGCCGTTGGCCCGGCGGAGCACGTCGTCCTTCAGCTCCAGCTTGTCCACCTGCTCCTGGGTCTTGCCCTCCCGCAGGAACTTCTCCTTGAGAAGCTGGGTGGTGTTGAGCCACAGGGCACCGTCCTTTTCATAGGTCCAGCCCCGGCTGGTCAGCTCGGCCACTGTGGCAGCCACAGCACCAGACTCATGGAGAGAGGACTCCAGGAACCACCGGTCATACTCGATGCCGTATTTCAGCAGGTCGCTCTTCATCTTGGGGATGTTCACGCCCAGGCCGTACTCCGCCATGCGCTCCAGGCGCTCGGATTCAGGCAGCTCCTTCCAGCTGTCCCCGTGGGCCGCGTAAATGGCCCGGGCCAGTTCCTTGATGTCCTCACCGTGGTAGCCCTCTTCGGGGAAGGGGACGTTCTCCTCCCCCAGGAGGATCTGCATGTATCGGGCGTCGATGGAGGTGGCGAACTTGTGGATCTGGTTGCCCGCGTCGTTGACGTAGAACTCCCGCCACACGTCGTAGCCCAGCCGTTCCAGCACGGCCGACAGCGTATCTCCCAGCACGCCGCCCCGGGCGTTGCCCATGTGCATGGGGCCGGTGGGATTGGCGGAGACAAATTCCACCATCACTTTTTCGCCCCGGCCCACGTCGCTCTGGCCGTACAGGCTGCCCTCGGACTCCACCGAGGCCAGAACCTCCCCGAACCACTTTTTGCCCAGAGTAAAATTCAGAAAGCCCGGCCCGGCGATCTCCGCCTTGTCAAAATAGGTGCCGTCCAACTCCAGGTGCTCCAGCAGCGCCTGGGCGATCTCCCGGGGGGGCTTGCCCAGAGCCCGGGCAGCCGCCATGGCGAAGGAAGAGGCATAGTCCCCGTGGCTGACGTCCTTGGGGATATCCACCTTGGAGCGGATCTCCGCCCCCGCCGGGAGCCGCCCCGCGGCAGCGGCTTTTTCATAGGCGCTCTGGGTGAGGGCCGACACCTGCTCCCGGGCGGCCTGGATCAGATTGGACATAGGTAATTTCTCCTTTTTCTCCGGGGACAGGCGAGTCCCGCCGCCCCGGTTCCTCTTTTGCGAATTCCTTTCCCCGTGCTGTCACTGGGAAATCAGCGAACGCTTCTTCTCCCGCACGCTGATTTGAAAGAGATTCATCCCGGCCACCTTGTGGTCGATCTCGATGTTATAGTCGATCTCAATATCGCCGCCCCGGTCATCGATGGCGGCCCGCATCCGGCGGGTGCTGATCCCCACGGCCAGATTGCCGTATGGGGTCTCGTACATGGACAGGTGCCGGCGGCCCTCCTGAAAGACCATCTGGGAGTTGACCTCCCCCACCCGCATCAGAGTCACACAGTCCTTCTCGATCTGGAAGGTGGTAAGGGTCCCTCCCAGGCCGGTGATCTCGCTCTCCTGGTAACTCAGGGTATAGGCGTCGTGGTCCCGGCAGAGCAGGCCCTCGGTGACCAGCTCCACCGATTCCTCGTCGGCGTCCTGAAAGGCCTGCTGGCCCCGAATGGAAATGATAACGTTGTTTTCAGCCATAAATTTCGACCTCGCGCAGCGAAAAATAAGATGTGAGATCACACGGCCCGCCAACGCGCAATGCGACGGGGCTATTATACCATGTGATTTTGTTTCGTGTAAAGAGTGATCCCCAGGAAATTCGGCCTATTTCCCGTATTTTTGGATCTCAACCCGCTCCACCGGGCCATCCACTCCTCCGCCCAGGAAGATGGAGGCCAGACGGGCAAAATCTTCTGTGGAGTCGCTGACAAAAAAGCGGCAGGACCCCTGCTCCCGCTGGGCCAGAAGCCCCTGCTCGGCCAGACTCCGGGCCGCCTGGTCGGCGCAGGTCGCCCCCGAATCCACCAGAGCCACCTCCGGCCCCATGACCTTCCCGATCGCCTCCGCCAGCAGTGGATAATGGGTGCAGCCCAACACCAGGGTGTCCACTCCGGCCTCGCGCAGAGGCGCCAGATAATCCTCCGCCACCAGATTCACCACCGGGTCCTCCGCCCGGAAGCGCCCATTCTCCACCAGAGGGACAAACAGGGGGCAGGGGGCAGCAAAGACCCGTGCCCCGGGGTCCAGCGCGCCGATCTCCCGCTCGTAGGCCCCCGAGCGGATGGAGGCCGCTGTGCCGATGAGGCCGATGGCCCCGTTGCGGGTGCGTTCCACCGCCGCCCGGGCCGCGGGGGTGACCACGCCGAAGAAGGGCAGGTCGTTTTCCACAGTGAGCTCCGCAAGCGCGTTGGCCGAGACCGTGCCGCAGGCCACCACCACCGCCTTCAGATCAAAGGAGCGCAGAAAGGCCACATCCTGCCTGGCATAGCGCAGGATCGTGTCCCGTCCCCGGCTGCCGTAGGGCACCCTTCCGGTGTCACCGAAATAGATGAGATCCTCCCCCGGCAGGATCCGCCGCAGCACCCGCAGCGCGGTGAGTCCCCCCATTCCGGAATCGAATACCCCGATGGGTCTCTGGTCCATGCCCCTCTCCCCTTTCGAAAACAATGAAAAATCAATCTTTTATATGATATGCTGTTTTCCGGGGAAACGCAAGGGGAATTTTCCGGCCTTTTCGGGAAAATTCCTCCCTCCATCCGTTTGACATTTCCACGCCCGGCATTATAATATAGAAACGCAGGGGCAGTCATGTCTCTCATTTTAAAACAGCGAGGGGGTCTTACCATGAAGTTAGAGCTGACGACGAAACAATTCCGACGTCTTTTGGATATGGCCTATATCGGCAACTGGATCCTCAATTCCACCCGGGGCGACGACCGTTTCGCCGACTATGACGAAGTGGAGAGCCTTCTGTTCCAAAAGGCCAGGGACGAGGGAATGAACTCCCTGACAGAATTCTGGCAGGGAGAGGCGGTGCCCTCTCAGGCCTTTGCCGACGGCGGGATCCACGACGCCATCATGGAATATGAAAACAATGTCTTTTTCGATATTCTGGCGGAAGATCTGGCCCGCCGGGACATGGACGACGTGCCCATCGACGAGAACAACTACCAGGAGCTCGCCTCCCGGATCGACGCCTATATCAGCGAATTTGAGGAGCACGGCACAGACAACATTTTGGTGGACACCGGAAATCTCTGAAAAAGAACGCTCTCCCAAACGGCTGGAACGCACGGCTTTGCCCGGATGTCCCAGCCGTTTTTTTTCGGTTTTTCTGAAAAAAAGAAATTCCTCCACGAATTGACAAAGCTGACCGGCGCATAGAAAATCTCCACGGGGCAAAGATATGCTCGGATTCTCGATCCGAACGAATCTTCAATCAACAAAAAGAAAAAAAGACGAGGAGATGCAACGTATGAGTAACAGCACCGGTTCCAACCGTCCCGTGGTCGCCAGCGCCCGCGAGGCTCTGGACAAGTTCAAGATGGAAGCTGCCCAGCAGGTGGGCGTCAACCTCAAGCAGGGCTACAACGGCGACCTGACTTCTCGTGAGGCCGGTTCCGTCGGCGGCCAGATGGTCAAACATATATGTCCAGTACGAACAGTAGTGATAAACAGGGCAAATCGGAATGTAGACAAGCATATAATCCCGATTACATATCAATATAGCTTAGTTTTATAACTTTTCAAAGGGTCAAGGTAATCTCAAATTCCTGTGGGGCTTACCTTGGCCCTTGCTTTCGTCTGGACGAAAGAATACCCCCCGCCAACTGCACGCTAATTCCATGTCGTAAATACACCGCCCGCCCCCGTAGGGGCGGGCGCTTTTTTATTTTCTAGCTGTTCATTTAGAAAAGCCTCAACCACAATAAAAAGTGAATAAAACGGGGGCTTTTAGCCCCCCTTAACTACCGATAAGCCCCGGCTACGCCCCCCTGTCAATGGCGGCACATGGGCCGTTTATCTTGACCATTGACAGGGGGCGCAGCCGGGGCTATGACCACTTTGGGATAGTTCGATTATTTGCTTTAGACGAAAAGCTATCTTTTCCAAAAAAGAATTGCAATTTCCAATTTATTGTGTTATATTAAATATATAAAAATAGTCATCTTTAAGGAGTCAATTATTATGCATAATTTATTGTCGACGACTAAAGAAAATAGTCTCTACCCGTGGTATCAATATTGGAGGGAGCGGATTCAAATTCTGATTGATGGCGCATGAGCTTTTTCCTATTCTCTAGGTTGCTCATGCGCCATTTTTTAGAAGGACGGGACGAGTTTTGCTGTTAATGGTGCTGAAAGAAAGGAGAGATTTCTAGTGAAGAAAAGAGTAATTGGTCTTACCCTGGTAGTTTGCCTTTTGTTCTCGACTACCGCTTTCGCTTCTTCGACATCCATTTCTCAGATGTCGCCGGACATGAACGCGGCCATAGAGGTTGCCACATCTTATCTGGAAGATGCGGCATACTCTCAGTATTTTTACGATGCTCAAGACTTGGTAGCGCACACTATAGAAGTAATTCCCGAAAATGAAAAGGCAGTCCTTTCCCAGAGTATCGCGGAATATCCTTCGTTTAGATCGGCCCAAGCTGTTGTACCATATGAAGATACCAGCATTAACACCGGGACACTCCAGGCTTTTGAGGAAAACTTGGAGTTGCATCGGGACAGTGTTGCCTACTATGGGCATCTTAACGAGCTAGAGAACACTACATATAAATACTTTACTCCCTCTTATGATGTAGTTGACGGTAATATTGACGGCGACTTCGCCACAGTTAATGTGTATGAAACGATTGATTTCCAGTACAGCGACTGTGACGAGCCTTCTATGATGGTAACCCACTATTATATCTCGTTGGTTAAATATGACGGCGAGTGGTTGGTTATGTCTGTCGAATCTGATGATTTGTTTTATCAGACGTATCGTGACAGCGACTTTAAATTGTCAGAAGCAATCGAGGGGATAGACGCTGCTTTTGAAGAAAATGAGCAGCTTGCACTTTCAGAGCCAGCCACATCTGATGATAACGTTGGACAATTAGTACCTGCTGCAAACTCTAGCACAGACCGGAAATATATTCCAAAAAATGCTGTTAATTATGCGTTGACCTATTCTTCGTCTGGGGATGATGGTAATAAGTCCCCATCCTACAGAAACAAAAATTTCTATTGGTCTTCATCGAGTTGTCAACTTTTTGTGTCACAGTGTATTTGGGCTGGGTTTGGAGGAAGTAACTCGCCAGACGATATTAACGACAGGTTGGTAATGGATACTTCTGGCTCCTATCAGTGGTGGTCTACCGATAGTAAATATAATCATCCAAACTACAACGACCCCGGCAGTCCAAGCGATAAAGGATGGAATAGTTGGATTAAATGCTCTCAATTCAAGGTGTATGTAGATGGTGTAAAAGCTTCTTCTACTGAGTCCGGGATTGTGTGTGATACTCATTCTGTTCCCTACAATTCGGATAATATGGTGGGAAGCTCGGGCCTCACAAAGAATGATTTGATTGGTGCAGCCTTACATGTTAATGGCGCGGATCCCCTGGGCCATGCGGTTATTATAAATAACGCTACTGGAACGACACGTCAGACAGTTTACTATACCTGTTACAATAATTGCGCAAAAAATATCCGGCTGTCTACGAGATTCCCCAGCAGTAAGTCCTCCACGGATAACAAGATTTATGTCATGGTTCCCCGTTATCTAAGAGGGGCGAATGGCGCGACCTCCAATTATTTGTATGCCGACCTTCAGAACGCCTTGGTTAAGGGGACTTCTGGAGTGCGCCAGACCCTTTATGGACGTTCGGTGTCTGCTGTGTCCTCCTTGACAATGAAGGTCTATAAACCTAACACAGCTAACGCTGCGTATACATTTAAGGCATCTAATAAGAATGTAGTCAGTGGAAGTGTTTTGTTTAACGTTGCGGGAGAGTGGAAAGTTGTCGTGAGCGGTACGGGCCTTGACCCATTTACTTATATCATTCGGGTTGTTTGAAAAACAAAGGAAGAATGATATGAGAAAAAAGTTTCCAATCAAGGCCATTATAAGCATATGTTGTGTCGCCCTCATTATTATCGTTGGAGTTGTTTTAATAGTGAACAATTCCTTTCAGCCAGAGGACAGCCAAGAGAGAGATTTATCCGAGCTTGCATTTGATAATCTGGATATGGACGCCCCCGTAGGGGTTGGTTTCAACCTTGCGTTTGAAAATGATGATTTTATCATTTTCTACGGAGACGAGGCTCTATTTGGCTATGATTTATCAGAGGAAAAAATCACGTTCACCGTCGATTTTATTAAAGTATCCGGGACGACTGGAGCAGTTCAAGGAAGTGCTGGGACACGTGTGCGTGTTTCTCAGGATGGTCAAAATATAATTCTCGTATACTTTAATATGGATACACCTGATGCCGTATATGATGCCTATTATATTTCAATTCCGACTATGACGTATCATTGCGGCGAATACCATCCAATGGAGGACGCTTTTAATCCTGAAAATGCAGTCGGATATGTTTTGCCGGGGGCTGTTTATTCGCGTACCCAATACATTCGTGGCGATTCGTCATGGAATGTCTTTGATGGATATGAAGTTGAATAATGTGCCGTATGCCTCGCCCCTCCGCTAATGCGGAGGGGCGATTTTTGTTCTTGACGTATGCAGGGAAAGAAGATATACTAAATATGTTAAAAGTTGCGCAAATGGCCCCCGCACGAGGATTACGGACGGGAACAGCCAGAAGCGGGAACAGCTTTTGATACGTCAGCCCGACCCCCGGCGTTATGGATATGGGCGCATAAGTGCATCCGGGAATTGTGTATGGGCTGTGCGTGAAGTTTGATTTGTCCGCAGTAGCGGGAAACCGCTTTGTTGCGGAAGTGGAGCCAACGGCATGCGGGGATGCCTCCCCTGCCAATGTGCCTGCGGGGTAACTTCACCTGTTTTATAAATATGCCCAAGGGGCCGGTAACGGCATGATTTTTGCCAAATGTAAAACGCTTGTCCTGGTGGACGATGGGCGGCGTTAGCGTTTCCGTATAATCCGCGGAGTGAGGCGAACCAAGTCCCCTATTGCTGGTGCGGGTGATACCTGCGAGGCTGAGGCAATACTGACGGAAAGAATGGGGAAAGGGGAAATTATGCCCTTTTCATGAAAAATTTAAGACAGCAACACTTGTTGCCATAGGTATGAAGGAGTACAGCTTTTTGAGAAAAGCCGTACTCTTTTTATGCTTATTTTTGGTATGGCTTTCCAAGGTGGCACCGCCGGGGGCAGTTCCTACCCACCGATACGCTTTCCGCAAAAGGAGGTGATTTGTATGCCTTGTTTCTACAGCCTGTCTATTTATGGCATACACCTTTTTCCCCAGCGCCACCACCTCCGGCGGCGGCCCCTTCCATTTCTTTCAATACGAGGTAACTGTGGGTATAATCAGTGTGGACGGCTTTGAAAGCCGTTTCGCTCTGGCCTGCCAACCCAAAGGAACTTGTAAAGAAGAAATCCACCGCTTATTTACAGCGAAACATATCAATCCAAGGACATTTTCTGATTGTACTGACCTGGATTCAACGATGTATTATAGGCTCCAAAACGAAGCCGAACAGCCCAAACTTTCAACAATCGTCTCTTTGTGCGTGGGCTTTTCTCTGGACACGCTGACAGGTTATCACCTGATCGCACTAGCCGGATATACTTTGCTCCCCAGAAACACCCTACACCGTATCTATGCGTATTTCATAGAGAACAGCCAAAGCCTGACAATCTCTGAGTGCAATAAGTTTTTGGAGGACATGGGCTTTCACAAGCAAGGTGAGCTACTAGGCTCCCAACAGCGGAAATAAAGCAACGAAAAATTTTCTGACTTACTAAGTCAGAAAATGCCGGGAAAAACGGCTGATTGAAACGTCAGATTTGCGGCAAGCCGTTGAAATCACCAGGAAACACCTCTGACTTAGTAAGTCGTGAAAACATTTCTGTTTCAGATTATGATAGGTACAACACAAGGACTTGTGAACTTATCAGCCAGGGCGGAGGCCGGGCCAGCCGCCGCCCCCCTGAATAGGAAAGGAATGTTTTACCATGAAAATTACCGATTTGACTATCGACCCCCGGAGCCTGGGGAACAAGCTGTGGCTGGTGGAGGTGTCCCCGGCTTACGAGTACCAGAACAACAGGCGGACAGATACCGTCCTCGGCTACCGCTATACGGTGGCCTTGCCGGAAAAGGGCCTGGACAAAATCAATGTGCGCATTGACGGGGATAAGCTCATGGATGCCCCGGACGGCTATGCCGAAGTTCGTTTCGACGGCCTAGAGGTGTTTATCTATTGGAGCCAGGGCCAGCCCCAGGTGGGGGCCAAGGCTACGGGTATCCATTTGGTAAATCCAAAAGCCTGATGTTTGGGCGGCGCTGGTGAGGCCAGCCGGGATTAGGACAGTTCCCTCAAGGAAATGGCCCCCGGCGGCAGCGCCAGCGCCGCCCCTCCCATAAGGGGTTAGTATTACCCCTTATGGGAAACTTGTAGCATGTAGCAAATTAAGGAGGCCATACATGGGCAACAACAGCCAATCCCGCAAGTGGGCGCTGGTAATCAACAATCCATTGGAGGCCGGGTTAGATCATAGCACAATCAAGGAAATCTTACAGCGGTTTTCTCCCGCCTATTACTGCATGGGTGATGAAATAGCGTCAACGGGGACATATCACACGCACTTGTTTTTCTATGCGCCATCGCCTGTGCGCTTCTCCACCGTCAAAAACCGCTTTCCAACGGCCCATATCGAAAAGGCATACGGAACAGTACAGGACAACCGGGCGTACATTCGGAAAGATGGCCAATGGGCGGACACGGACAAGGCGGAAACTTCGGTGCCTGGGACTTTCGAGGAATGGGGCGAGATACCCCCGGAACGGGCGGAGAAACACCCGGAGATGTTCCGTCTCGTCCAGAATATCCGGGACGGCATGACCACCACGGAAATCATAGACGATAACCCGGCTATGGCCTTTCGTGTCCGTGACATTGACCTGCTCCGGCAAACCCTGACGGCGGAAAAGTACGCCGTGGAGAACAGGCCCTTGCAGGTGTCCTATCTCTACGGGGCCAGCGGTGCGGGCAAGACGAGGAGCATTTACGAAACCCACGACCCCCGGAGCATTTACCGGGTGACAAACTATCGGGCCGCAAGAGGCGTTTCCTTTGACGGCTACCACGGGCAGGAAGTGCTTGTTTTCGAGGAGTTCAGCAGTCAGATACCGATTGAAGATATGCTCAACTACCTGGATATTTACCCTTTGGCGCTTCCGGCCCGGTACAACGACAAAACAGCTTGTTATACGATGGTCTATATTACTTCCAATCTTCCCGTGGAGAAGCAATATAGATCGGAACAGTGGGACAGGCCGGAAACCTGGCGGGCGTTCCTCCGCCGTATTCATACCGTGATAGAGTACCTCCCGGACGGCTCCACGGTCATTCACAAGAAAGGGGGATTTCCCTATGACCAGAAATGAAAAAGATACCATCAACAGGCGGACGGAAAACCGCCACTTGTTCCAACGCATGAAAAGAGGGCTGGAATCGGTTAGGGACACTCCCCACAAGCGGGTGCTGCTGGCGGCCTATCTGATCGGCGCTGTGCTGGTCTGGCTGTTCCGGGCGTATCTGTTCGGCCTAGACACCTACGGCATGTTTTCCCCCGTCCTGGAGGCCGTTATCAACCTCCTGCTCCCCCTCTACGCCGTGGGCGGCCTCCTGGCCGTCCTGGTGCTTCTGGGGACACCCTGGGGCGGCAAAGCGGCAAGGGAGGGCTTGCAGAAAGTGGGGCTTGTCAACCATGCGGGGGAGGCCCCTCCCCTCATAGCCAAGCGGCAGGACACGGACAATCCCCGGCTGACGGTCTGGGAGTTCGACCCCTGCGGCATACCCCTGGGAGAATGGGAGGACAAGCGGGCCAGAATTGAAACGGCCCTGAATATCACCATAGCTAAAATGACATGGGCAGAGGGACGGAAAATCATCCGTGTCTATTCCGCCCCCGCTGAAAGCGATTTTCCGGCCCTGCTCCCCTGGAAAGACAAATACCTGTCCCCGGACAACTTTGTGTTAGTCCTGGGGGAAAGCCTCACCGGGCCTGTGACGGTCAACCTTACGAATATCCCCCATATCCTGCTGGGCGGCTCCACAGGGAGCGGCAAGAGCGTCCTGTTAAAGCTCCTGCTTATGCAGGCACTCCGCAAGGGGGCGGAGGTCTACATAGCCGATTTCAAGGGCGGCGTGGACTTCCCCAAAGTCTGGCGGCAGAAATGCCACATGTGTTTCCAAGAAGATACCTTACTCTATGTCCTGGGCCAGCTTGTGGCGGTGCTGGAAGCCCGCAAGAAGTGGTTTGATGATGCCGGGTGTGACAACCTGGACGCATTTAACAAGGCCACTGGGGAGGGGCTTCCCCGGCTGGTATTCGCCTGTGACGAGGTGGCGGAACTGCTGGACAGGACAGGCCGGAGCAAGGAGGACAGAGACAAGCTCAATCAGATCGAAAACAGGCTTGCCACCCTTGCACGCCTGGGGCGGGCCTTTGGTATTCACTTGATACTTGCCACCCAGCGGCCAGACGCTAACATTCTCCCCGGCCAAATCAAGAACAACATGGATTTCCGGGTATGCGGCAGGGCCGAAAGCGTATTGTCCGGTATCATCCTGGACAACACCAGCGCCGCCGAACAGATACCCAAGGACGCAAGAGGCCGCTTCATCACTGGGGACGGGACTGTGTTCCAAGCCTACTATATGGAGGGCCTATAAGCATAAATCTCCATTCTTTGGGAAAAGTAATGACAATCTTTAGGAAGGAGAGGTGCGCACAAATTGGCTCCTACCTCGTTAGAGGGGCGCAGACGTATGGAGCAAGAGGTCATGTTAGCTTACTTGCTTCAGCTCAACCGATATGCGTTAGAAAATGAGCTGATTACAAAAGAGATATATAAAAAAATGGAAATTAGTATGATTCAAAAATACGGAACAAAATTTAGTTAAAAGCATATACGGGTGAGTAAAAACGGGCTGGAAAATTTACTTTTTCCGGCCCGTTGCCCTTTACATTTTCAAGATTTTATATTATAATATAGATATAGAACATGATATAACTTCCAGTAAGGAGGCTGTTAAAATGACAATCTACGAGTTGCGAGATTTACTAGAACATAGCGATATTGCAGACCTTCCCCTCCGTTGCTCCACATACTCCCGTGTTAGTACGGAAAAGGAAACACAAGCCGCATCCCTCCATAATATGACTGACGATTTCCGGGACTATATCGAGAGACACAAAAACTGGACATTTGTAAAAGCGTTTATTGACGATGGTAAGAGCGGGCTGACTACCAAAAAGCGGAAAGACTTTCTAAATCTATTGGCGGCGGGTGCTGCGGGTGAATATGATTTGCTGGTAACGGGTGAAATCTCCCGCTTTGGTCGTAACACAATGGAGGGCTTACAAAATATCCAATACCTAAAGGACAAGGGTATTCCTGTTATTTTCCTTTATGACGATCTGAACACTTATGACACCGATTGCGACATACAGATACAGCAAAAGCTAGTTGACGCTGAGAACGAAAGCCGGAAAATTAGTAAACGTGTCAAGCGCGGACACCAGAAAAGCATCCAAAAGGGCCACGTCCTGGGGTGCCGGATGTGGGGATATAAAAAAGTAAACTGCAAATTAGAAATTGACGAAAAAACCGCCCCAATGGTACGCCGGATTTTTGAGCTTTACGCTACTAATCAGTATTCCATGAAAGAGATTGAAGAAATTATTTTTCAAGAGGGCTATCGAAATAACAACGGCAACCGCCTTTCCCACACCACCATGTCAAATATCATCACCAATCCAAAATATAAAGGGTACTTTGTGGGCGGTAAAGTCAAAGTTATCGACATTTTCAACAAGCGTCAGAAATTTCTCCCAGAGGATGAATGGCTCATGTATAAGGACGAGGACGGCACTACTGTCCCGGCTCTGGTCAGTGAGGAGCTATGGCAAGCGGCCAATGAAGTATTTAAGCGGCGGAGCATTGACGTAAAAGGGCGGCGCAACTGCTCCACACACAAGAACATTTATACCGGAAAACTGTACTGTACTGAGGACGGAGCGCCCTATTACTGTAAGGATGTTCACTACAAGGGTACAAACGTCAGTAAATGGCTATGCAGTCACAAAATCAATCACGGTACGGCCTCTTGTCGCTCCATAGCAATTTATGAAAGTGAGTTAAATCCAATTATCCTAGACGCTTTCCGGGAGTTTTCTAAAGGCGCTGATGAAATCTTAGCCACTTATCTGGAACAGTATCGGCAAGTCATGGATGATACGGCCCATTATAAAACAGAACGGGAGCGGATAGCAAAAGAACTTTCTTCCATTGATGAAAAGCAAGACCAGCTTTTGGATATGAAAGTATCTGGTGATCTGACGCTTGACGAGTTCAAGCGCATGATGGACAAGACCAGGGCACAGAAAGCCGAACTTGAAAAAGCCTTGGACAGCATGGCAAACTGGGAGGAAATTGCGGAACAGATGGAGGCCCAGGTGGAGCGGTTAAAACGTGCCCTGTCCTTCAAGCTGGAAGATTTAGAGGACGGAATGATAAACCGTGACTTTGTGGACAATTTCATTAAACGGATTGATGTTACTCCAAACAGTGACAGGCAAATAAGTTTGAAAATTCACCTCTTAACTGGCGAAATCGTGCAAAAAGAACTTGAAAAAATAAAAGGTCGTACTGGTCAATTAAGTAAAAAGATGATCGAGGCCTATGAGAACGGCATGAAGTAAGTTTCCCAAAAGGGAAAAAAGAGGGCGCGGGGCCGGTCCCCGCGCCCTTCCTTTTTGATAAAAAGCGGCGCCCCGCCTTGTATTCACGACTGGAACCGTCTATAATATTTGTATCTTTACACGCACGATCCGAATGGAAAGGAGCCTTTTACATGACCAATATCTGGCATGACATCGATCCCAAGCGCATCTCTCCGGAGGACTTTATCGCCGTGGTGGAGATCCCGCAGGGCAGCAAGAAAAAATATGAGCTGGACAAGGCCACCGGTCTCATTATTCTGGACCGTATTCTCTATACTTCCACCCACTACCCCGCCAACTACGGATTCATCCCCCGCTCCTACGGCGACGACGGAGATCCTCTGGACGTGCTGGTCCTCTGCTCCGAGGTGCTGGATCCCCTGACTCTGGTACGCTGCTACCCCGTGGGCTACATCTCCATGCTGGACGACGGGAAAAACGATGAGAAGATCATCGCCATCCCCTTTGCCGACCCTACCTATAACGCCTATCAGGATATCTCCGAACTGCCCGATCACATTTTTGACGAGATGGCCCATTTCTTCACGGTCTATAAAACCCTGGAGGGCAAGCAGACTATGGCCGGAGACGTAAAGGGCCGGGAGGACGCGATTGAGGTCATCCGGCAGGCCATCGCCAACTACAAAGACAAATTTTGCTGAGACTTTTCCTTGATTTTTCCGAAACTTAAGACATTCTTTCTTTTCTCACCCCATGCCCTGTGTTAAAATAGTCCTGAAAACGAAACACAAGGAGTACGATATGGCACACTATGACTGTCTGGTCATCGGCGCCGGCTTCGCCGGGGCGGTGACCGCCGGAGAACTGGCCCGCCGGGGGAACCGACGGGTGCTGGTGCTGGAAAAGCGGGACCATGTGGGCGGAAACGCTTACGACCGCCTCGACGCCAGCGGCATCCTCATCCACCAGTACGGCCCCCATATCTTCCATACCTCTGACCGGCGGGTCTATGACTACCTCTCTCAGTACACCGACTGGAGGGATTATCGCCACGAGGTAGTGGCCAGCGTCCCTGCTCCCGGCGGGCGGATGGAGCTGCCCGTGCCCTTCAATCTCGTCTCCCTGGAGACCGCCTTCGGTCCCGAGAAGGCGGGAGAACTGGCAGGAAAACTCATTGCGGCTTACGGGGCGGAAAAAAAGGTCACGATCCTGGAGCTGCGGTCCAACCCCGATCCGGAGATCGCGGCTTTGGCAGACTATGTCTACGACCATGTCTTTGTCCGCTACACCATGAAGCAATGGGGACAGCGGCCGGAGGAGATCGACCCGAACACCACCGCCCGGGTGCCCGTTTTCCTCTCCCGGGACTGCGGTTACTTCCAGGACCCCTGGCAGGGGATGCCCCTGAACGGCTACACCCCCATTTTTGAGCGTCTGCTGGACCACCCCAACATCACGGTGGAGCTGGGCACGGACGCCGCCCGACTGCTCACTCTGGGGGACGCGCTTCTGCTGGACGGGGAGCCTTTCGCCGGGACGGTGATCTTTACCGGTGCGCTGGACGAGTTCTTCGGCTGCCGGTTCGGCCGTCTGCCCTACCGGACGCTGGACTTCCGTTTTGAGACCCACGCGGAGGACTTTTATCAGAGCCACGCCACGGTGAACTATACCATGGACGAGGATTTTACCCGTATCACGGAATTCAAACGCCTCACCGGCCAGGTTCTCCCCGGGGTGACCACCGTCATGAAGGAGTATTCCCGCGCCTACGCCGGCGCGGAGGGCGAGGTCCCCTACTACGCCATCATCGCCCCGGAAAACAACGCTCTCTATGCCCGATACGCCGCCCTGGCGGGGAGATATCCCCAGCTGCGGCTGCTGGGCCGGCTGGCCGAGTACAAATATTACAACATGGACGCCATTGTGGGCCGTGCCCTGGCTCTGGCGGACGAACTTCTGGGAGGCTGATCGTATGGAGAAGATCCTCACCTTTGCCGTCCCCTGCTATAATTCCGCGGCCTACATGGACCACTGCGTCCAGACCCTGCTCACCGGCGGCGAGGACGTGGAGATCATTCTGGTGGACGACGGCTCCACCAAGGACGACACCCCCGCCATCTGTGACCGATACGCCGCGCAGTACCCCGACATCATCCGCGTCATCCATCAGGAGAACGGCGGACACGGAGAAGGGGTCAACCAGGGCATCCGCAATGCCCGGGGGCTGTACTACAAAGTCGTAGACTCAGATGACTGGCTGGACACCGATGCCCTTCAGGCCGTTCTGGAGAAGCTCCGGGAGTGCGCCAAGTGGCCCAAGCCCCTGGATCTGCTCATCGCCAACTATGTTTACGAGCATGTGGAGGACCAGACCCAGCGGGTGATGCACTACCGCAACGTCTTCCCGGAAAACCGGGTATTCACCTGGGAAGAGATCGGCCGCTTCCGCCCCTCTCAGTACCTGCTGATGCACTCTGTGATCTACCGCACCCAGCTGCTGCGGGACTGCGGGCTGGAGCTTCCCAAGCACACTTTCTATGTGGACAATATTTTTGTCTACCAGCCGCTCCCCTTCGTAGAATCCATCTACTACATGGATCTGGATCTCTACCGCTACTTCATCGGCCGGGCCGACCAGAGCGTCAATGAAAAGGTGATGGTGGGCCGGGTAGACCAGCAGATCCGGGTGACCAAGCTGATGATCGTGGCTCATGACCTCCGGCGGGTAAAGTTGGAACATCCCAAGCTGGGCCGGTATATGCTCAGCTACCTGTCCATGATGATGACCATCTCCTCCATTTTTCTCAACATCGCCGGCACCCCGGAGGCGCTGGGTCACAAGACCGAACTGTGGGAATATCTGCGGACGGTGGATCAGGGGCTTTACCATAAGCTGAAATATCGGGCCATGTCCGCCGTGGGCGTTTTCCCCGGCTATCAGGGGCGGAAGCTGTCGGTACAGCTCTACCACGTGGCCCAGCACATCTACAAATTCAACTGAAAAAAGGCCCGCCGAACCAGCAGTTCGGCGGGCCTTTTTATTGTTCAGCAAACCTTCACGGTCCAGCCGCAGGGATCTGGGAGGGTCCCCCACTGGATGCCGGTTAGGGTATCGTAGAGCTTCTGGGTCAGGCTGCCGATCTGCCCGCCGTTGACCACAGCGTGGCGGTCCTCCCAGCCCATCTCACCGATGGGAGAGACCACAGCGGCGGTGCCGGTGCCCCAGGCCTCGTCCAGCTTGCCCGCGGCCGCGGCGTCAAAAAGTTCCTGGGCGGTGATCAGCCGCTCCTCACACGGAATTCCCCAAGCCTTGAGCAGCTCCAGACAGGACTTCCGGGTGATGCCGGGAAGCACAGACCCGGTGAGCTTCGGAGTGACCACCGTCCCGTCCACCTGGAACATGACGTTCATGGAGCCCACTTCCTCAATATACTTTCGGTGCACACCGTCCAGCCAGAGCACCTGGGCATAGCCGTTCTCCTCAGCCCGCTCGCCGGCCCGGATGGAGGCGGCGTAGTTGCCGCCGCACTTGGTGTAGCCCGTGCCGCCCTTGACGGCCCGGACATCCTCGTCCTCCACGTAGATCTTCACAGGGTTGATGCCCTCGGCGTAATAGGCGCCCACCGGGCAGCAGATAACGGCAAAAATATAGGTGTGAGAGGCGTGGACTCCCAGGGTGGGATCAGTGGCGATGATGAAGGGACGGATATAGAGCGAGGTGCCGGGCACGTTGGGCACCCAATCAGCCTCCACCTTCACCAGCTGAGTGATGGCGTCCACCACGGTCTGTGGATCAATGGTGGGGATGCACATCCGCTCACAGGAGGAGGCCAGACGCCTGGCGTTCTCCATGGGGCGGAACAGCTGCACGCCGCCGTCCGGAGTCCGGTAGGCCTTCATCCCTTCAAAGACCTCCTGGGCATAGTGAAAGACCATGGCACAGGGCTCCAGCGAAAGGGGACCGTAGGGGACGATGCGTCCGTCGTGCCAGCCCTTGCCGGTCTCATAATTCATAAGGAACATGTGGTCGGTAAACGTCTGGCCGAACACCAGCGTCTTGGGGTCCGGTTTGGTCTTGAGGGCCGCGGCCCGGGTCACGGGAAATTCCTGCATCTTGAACAGCCTCCTTGCGGTTGATTGAATAGGCCTATTATAACCCTGTCTTTTCATCACCGCAAGTAGATAATTTACCAAATTGCAGTGTAAAAGTATCTTTTCCCTTGCTTTTTTACCGAGGGCATGATATAGTATGTGTAGTTTCTATGCGAAAAGGATCGGTGAACCCGCGTGGACGAACCTCCGCCCAGTCCCAAGTACATCAAAAAGTCGAACGTTGGACAGTCTTACTGGAGAGAGTAGGGCTGTCCTTTTGCGCGCTTCTCCCCAAAAACGTCTCAACTATGAAATGGAGTGTGATTTGCCCTTTATGGACAGTTCCAGTATCGCAATGATCTGTGCGATCGTCGTTTTAGTCGCGTTCAGCGCCTTCTTCTCCGCCACCGAGACCGCCTTCACATCCCTCAACCGGGTCCGGCTGAAGGCCAAGGCCGACGGCGGCGACAGCCGGGCCCGTCTGGCCCTGGATCTGGAGGAGGGCTATGACAAGCTCCTCACCACCATCCTCATCGGCAACAACGTGGTCAACATCACGGCCACCACCGTCTCCGCTTCCCTCTTCATCAAGCTGCTGGGTGCTTACGGACCCACGGTGTCCACTGTGGTGCTCACGGTGGTCATCCTGATCTTCGGCGAGGTCTCCCCCAAGAGCCTGGCCAAGGACCGTTCGGAGTCCTTCGCCATGTTCGCCGCCCCCATCATGCGGGTGCTGATGGTCCTCTTCACCCCTCTGGCTTGGCTGTTTGCCCAGTGGAAGAAACTGCTGTCCAAGGTCTTTTACACCCCTGTGGACGAGGGCATCACTGAAGAGGAACTGGTGACCATGGTGGATCAGGCTGAGAGCGAGGGCGGGCTCAACCGCCATGAGAGCGAGCTGATCCGCTCCGCCATCGAGTTCGGCGACATGGAGGTGCAGGAGATCCTCACGCCCCGGGTGGACATCGTGGCCGTGGAGGACGACGCCTCCATGGAGGAGATCGCCAAGGCCTTTGCCGAGAGCGGCTTCTCCCGCCTGCCGGTCTATCATGAGGACATCGACGATATCATCGGGGTCATCCACGAGAAGGACTTCCACGCCGCCCGCTACCACGGCCAGACCGACATCTCCGCCCTCACCGCCCCCATTCTGTACACCACGGGGAACACCAAGATCTCCGACCTGATGCGCATTTTGCAGAAAAACAAGGCCCACATGGTGGTGGTGGTGGACGAATACGGGGGCACGGAGGGGCTCTGCACCCTGGAGGACATTGTGGAGGAACTGGTGGGCGAGATCTGGGACGAACATGACGAGGTCATTGAAGAATTTAAAAAGCAGCCGGACGGCAGCTATCTCATCTCCTGCAACGCCGCGCTCACCGACCTGTGCGATCTCTTCACCCTTAAGGGCGAGTGCGAGGCCAACACGGTCTCCGGCTGGGTCATGGAGCAGATCGGGCGTGTACCCGAGGAGGGGGACCGCTTCCAGGCCGACGGGCTGGACGTGACGGTGACCAAAGTGGATCACCGCCGGGTGCTGGAGATCAAAGTGGTGGTCCTCCCCGAACCGCATCCGGAAGCTCACTGAGCCCGCTTTGGACTGTCGAAAAAGTCAAAAGTGGTGCAGGAGCGGGATGGTTTCCTGCACGCGCAGCAGCCCCCGGCAGACTTTTGCCGCCCCAGGCGGCGAAAGCAGGTGAAGCTCTGAAAATCCAGAGGACATGTGTCTCGGAATTTTCCCTTCTCAGACTTTGGCATGTGCGAGCGCCAGCACGTGCGCGAGAAAGTCTGCATCCTCTCTTAAAAATGCCCGCATTTTTGAGAAGCGTGTCGAAGTGTTTCGACACGCTGGAGCGGCCCTCGCCTCTGTTCAGAGACGAGGGCCGCTTTTTTGCTTTCTGCCGGCAGGGAGCGGCGGCCTCTGCCGCCCCTCCTGCCGGTCACAGGTTTTCCGTTTTTGACCCCCGCGCTTCAGGACCGGGCGCCGTCATTTGATCTCCCGGCTGTCCACTTCCTCCTTCAAAAGGGCGGCAAAGGCATCCAGGCTCATTGCGCCCAGATCCTCCCCGGAGCGATGGCGCACGGAGACGGTCTTGTTCTCAATGTCCCGGTCACCCACCACCAGCATGTAGGGGATCTTCTGGAGTTGAGCCTCCCGGATCTTCTTGCCGATCTTTTCGTTCCGGTCGTCCACCTCGGGCCGGAAGCCCCGGGCGTCCAGCGCGGCGGCAATTTCTTTGGCGTAATCGTCGGCCCGCCCGGTGACGGTGAGCACCTTCGCCTGTACGGGAGAGAGCCAGGCGGGGAAGGCGCCGGCAAAGTGCTCAGTGATGACGCCGATGAACCGCTCGATGGATCCCAGCACCACCCGGTGGATCATGACGGGACGGTGCTTGGCGCCGTCCTCACCCACATACTCCAGCTCAAAGCGCTCAGGCAGCTGCATATCCAGCTGGATGGTGCCGCACTGCCAGGTCCGGCCCAAAGAGTCGGCCAAATGGAAGTCCAGCTTGGGGCCGTAGAAGGCGCCGTCGCCCTCGTTGACCACATAGGTCTTGCCCATCTCGGTGATGGCTTCCTTCAGGGTCTCCTGGGCAAAGTTCCAGTCCTTCTCATCGCCCATGTGGTCCTCAGGCATGGTGGACAGCTCGATCTCATAAGAAAGGCCAAACACGGAGTAGACCTCGTCGAAGAGCTTGACCACATTCTTGATCTCCCCCTTCATCTGGTCCCAGGTCATGAAGATATGGGCGTCGTCCTGGGTGAAGCAGCGCACCCGGAACAGGCCGTGGAGCGCGCCGGAGAGCTCGTGGCGGTGGACCAGGCCCAGCTCGCCCACCCGCAGGGGCAGATCCCGGTAAGAGTGGGGCTCGGACTTATAGACCAGCATCCCGCCCGGGCAGTTCATGGGCTTGATGGCAAAGTCCTCTTCATCGATGACGGTGGTGTACATGTTCTGCTTGTAGTGGTCCCAGTGGCCGGAGCGCTCCCAGAGCTTCCGGTTGAGGATCATGGGGGTGGAGATCTCCACATAGCCGTAGCGCTTGTGGACCTGACGCCAGTAGTCGATGAGGGTGTTGCGAAGCACCATGCCCTTGGGCAGGAAGAAGGGGAACCCGGGGCCCTCGTCCATCAGGGTGAACAGGCCCAGCTCCTTGCCCAGCTTCCGGTGATCTCGCTTCTTGGCCTCCTCGATCCGGGCCAGGTAGGCGTCCAGCTCCTCCTTCTTGGGGAAGGCGATGCCGTAGATGCGCTGGAGGGTCTGGCGGCTGGAGTCGCCCCTCCAGTAGGCGGCGTTGCAGGCGGTGAGCTTGATGCCGTTGCCCTTGATGCGCCCGGTGGAGTCCACGTGGGGACCCGCGCACAGGTCGGTGAACTCGCCCTGCCTGTAGAAGGAGATCACAGCGTCAGCGGGCAGGTCGTTGATGAGCTCCACCTTGTAGGGCTCGCCCTTCTCCTCCATGAACTGAAGGGCCTCCGCCCGGGGCAGCTCAAACCGCTCCAGCTTCAGCTTCTCCTTGCAGATCTTCCGCATCTCGCCCTCGATCTTCTCCAGGATCTCGGGGGTGAAGGGGAAGGGAGAGTCCATGTCATAATAGAAGCCCTCTTCGATGGCGGGGCCGATGGCCAGCTTCACCTCGGGGTAGAGGCGCTTCACCGCCTGGGCCAGGACATGAGAGCAGGTGTGCCAATAGGTTTTCCGGTATTCCGGGTTTTCAAAGGTATACTCTTTGTTTTCTTCTGCCATGATAATTCCTCCTGTAATCCTGGGATCGGATAAAAAATCCCACCCCTGAATGGTTTCAGGGGTGGGATACGAAGTCGTATTCCACGGTTCCACCCTGCTTGCGGCCCTCCCGAAGGAGCGCCGCCGCTCGTTGAACAGCTGTAACGGGCTTGCCCGGCCTGCTTCTTTCACAGGCGGCTCGGGAGTGGTGTCGCCGCCGCGTCACGGAGGGCGCTTACACCAAACGCGCCCCTCTCTGACCGCCGCCAACGGGTCGATCTCCGTCTTTGCCAATGTACGGGCAAACTATATCACGAAAAAAAGGCTCTGTCAAGCGGCAGGCTGTGGAAAGGGGCTGCCATACCGCTGCCCTTCCCGAAAAAGTTCAGCCCGTATATTCCAGCAGCAGCTGCCGCAGCCCCTCAGCGCTCTTCTCATCAGGCTCCTGATTCAACAAGTAGCGCGCCGCCTCCCGCCACTCCCCTCCCGGCCAATTCCCGGCAGGGCACTGCACCAGTGCCCAGTGCAGCCGCCTGTGAAAATGGAAGGTATGCAGATCCGAGAGGTAAAGGCAACCTGCCAGATCCGCCAGTGTCTCTAAAAGTCCCGGTCCCTGTCCTTTTTCTACCATCTGCCTTCGTCCCCTCTCTGTGTCGTGTAGTTTATAATTCAACTATAATCAAAAGAGAATATAATGTCAAGTTTAAAAACAAACTTAAAATTGATTCTTATTTTTTACAAAATGTGGCTATGATAATTTCATGTTAAAAATATCTCACAGAGAGGGGGCACCCCCATTTTGGAAATGGATTATCATGCCATTGGCGGCCGGGTAGCCCGGCGCAGAAAGAAACTGGGGCTGACCCAGGCGAAGGTCGCCGAGCAGGCAGAGATCAGCGACCAGTACCTTTCCAACATTGAGCGGGCGGTATCGATCCCATCGGTGGAAGTTCTGATGCGGCTGGCCGCTGCTTTGGACACCACGCCGGATGAATTTCTCGTCGGCACCGCCCGCTCCGAGGGACAGGCCTGGCGCAGTGTGGCCGAACAGCTCCGCCCGCTGGATGCCAGGCAGCTTCGATTGGTGGAGCGCTTCATCAACTGGACAAGCGGGGAGGACATTTAAAAAAAAGGCCGTCGTCTACGGTGAACAGCTCCAGTAAAACCGGACAATAGACAAAAGGCCCCCTAATGTAGGAAAATAAAGCTACATTAGGGGGTCTTGCTATGTCCGGAAAAAAAGGGATGAAAAAGTATCCGGTAGGGATACGAGAAGAAGTGGTGTCACGAATCCGCGGAGGAGAAAGCCAGCGTGCTTTATGTCGGGAGTATGGGATCAGCCGGTGGGCTATTCAGTGCTGGCTAAAGGAGCCTGCCCTTCCAAAAGCGCGGGGGCGTAAACCCGCAAAAACACTGGCGGAGTACAAGTATGAGAACAAACGGCTAAAGATGGAAAACGAGCTGTTGCGGGATTTTCTGCGCTCCACAGGAAGGAAGTGAGGCCAAGGGCAAAATACGCAGTAATCTACCGGCACAGAAACGAATATCCGGTAACCGTTATGTGTCGCTTCTTTCAGGTATCCCGCAGCGGATACTATGATTTCGTCCATCGTTTGGGCAGGCCGGAGAAAGACGCGGCCCTTGCAGAAATCATCGCGGAACAGCGAGAGCGCAGCTTTCGTACGTATGGCTACCGCAGAATGTGGCTGGTGCTGAAGAAGCGAGGCATCCACCGTAATCCCAAGACCATCCTGCGTATCATGGAGAAATATGGTTTGCTTGCGGAGATCCGGAGACGCAGAAAATGGCAGCAGATGGGGCAGCAAGTCCACAAGTACAAGAATCTGCTGAATAGGGAGTTTTATGCGAACAGGCCCAACAGCAAATGGGTGACGGACATCTCCTACATCCACACCAAGCAGGGCGTATTGTACCTGTCCATGATCCGGGACCTTTACGACAACAGCATTGTTGCCTACAAGACCGGCACAAAGCAGACAGTCAACCTGGTGCTGGACACCATTCGCCTGGCCATGCGCAAGGAGAAAAAGAGGGCCGCTGCGGAGTTGCAGCTCCACAGCGACCAGGGGTTCCAGTACACCTCGCAAGCATACTTCGACCTGACAAAATCTTATGGCATTACGCCTTCCATGTCAAGACGCGGAAACTGTTACGACAACGCTATGGCGGAAAATTTCTTTTCCATCCTCAAGACAGAGTGTATCTACCGCCATAAACCGGCCTCATTCTGTGAGGCCAATGAGATGATTGACCGCTATATCAATTTTTACAACCACGAGCGCATCCAGCTAAAAACTGGAGTGGCGCCGCTCACGCTGCGCCACTCCGCTTAAAACTTCATATTTCCCTACATTGAGGCCTTTTTGTGCTGTCCGCACAATTTGGGGCGGTTCACGGGACGACAGCCTTTTTTGTACGAGCAGTTTGCCTTTTCAGTATTGATTCACCCAGCCGGAGATCAGGAGGGTGGGGACCAGCCACATGACCAGAAAAATGGTGAGGTTCGCCGGAGTCAGTGAGGCGTAGGCCGCCACGAAGGTAAGATAAAAGGCCAGAAGCGCACCCGCCAGGGAGCCAAAACAGGTCAGCACCGCCGACAGCCGTACCGCCGAGCGAAGCCGCCGTCCCCCCACCACCGCCTCGGAGTAAGGGCCGACCCCCTCCCGGCAGAGCACGGCTGCCAGGGTGTCGGAATGCTCCTGATCCGTCTCGGACAGCTCCCGGCGGCGTTCCACCGGCGGGAATTCCATCCGCTCTACCGGCAGTTTGAAGCGCTGCCGGAGCATGGAGGGGATCAGATTGAAATCCCGGGTGGCGAGAACGGGGGCGATATGGTTGCGGATCAGAGCGTCCAGCGCCTGGGGCACCGCCCCCGGCAGATGATAATTGAGAGCGAAGATGCCCGCCAGATCCCCGTCGATGGCGCAGAAGGCAGCGTTTTTCACATTGAGTCCGGGCGGAAGGGCCACTTCCATCAGCGTCATGAACGCCGCCGAGCCTACCAGCACCTGCTGGCCCCGAATGGTCTCGGAAAAGCCGCCCCCCTCATAGGCGGTGAAGTCCTCGCCCCGGCGATAGGTCCCCCCCTGGGCGCGGAGCAGGTCCTGGAACACCTTCTCCAGTCCGCTTCCCCCGTCCCGAAGGACCGTGGCCGTGTTGGCCACCACCTTCTCCACGGAGAAATCCCCGTAGACCTTGACGCCGTTGAGGGAAACCGCCCCGGGCGGAAACAGATCGGCGTCGGTGAGCAGAATGTTGGAGGTGCCGGTGGTGTTCACCACGCCCTCCCAGCCCGCCAGCGCCGCGCCGGACTTGGCCAGCCGGGCGGAGAGCTTCCGCCAAGGAAGGGCGAAGCACAGAGTGGCCGAAAGGGACGCCGAGGCCGAAAGAGTGGCGGCCAGGCACCACAGAATGTCCGCCGGGCGGTTTCGCCCCAAAGAGGAGATGAGGGAAAAGAGAACGCAGGCCAGCAGCAGCAGCGGGGCGGCCGTCCGGTAGACCCGCTCGGCTCCGTCCTCCCCCTGGACCTGGCTGCCAAAGCCGGTGACCGGGCCGGACCACTTCACATAAGTGTCCCGCCCGTTCCATTTTGCCTCGTCCCGGGTGACCAGATAGGGCTCTGAGGCGGAGGCCGCCGTGCGGCAGGCCATCCGCTGACCCCGGCGCTTGTAAAAGTTCCCCAGCGCCACGCACCAGAGGGTCAGGACCGCAACCAGACAGTAGGGCTGCCGCTGGGGTTCTCCCCCACTCAGTGCAGGCAGCGTGAGGGCGTCCGCCAGGACCGCCACGTTGGCCAGGGCCGCCAGCGTGTCCATCCCCATCCGAAACTGGAAGGGCCGGATCAGTCCCTTGAGCAGGGCATCCGCCCCCAGGAGCATGGCCGCCGCCTGAAAGGCCGCCAGCGTATAGCACCGCAGCACTCCGCTTACGGCCAGAGGTGTGGGGATGGGCAGCGGAAAACTCTCCGCAAGGGTGAGATAGAGGAGCGGGAAGAGCAGGAAAAAGAGCAGCGTGATCCGAAAGCGCATGGATTTGAGCCCTTTGGCATACCGCCGGGCCAGATCGGCGGGCGGGATGTCCGGGGCGGGGGGCAGTGTCCGGCGAGGCTTCCGCCCCGGGACGGGCGGCGCTTCCTCCTCATCCACACCGGGGATGAGTTCCTCCGCCCGGCGGAGCCGCTCATCGTCCTCAATGCCCTCTTCCTCATACATGTGCCCCGCAAACTCATCTGCCTTGCGCCGCAGCCTGTCAAGCCCGGCCGCCACCGGATTCTCCGGCTGGGCGGCCGGAAACTCCAGGACTTTGGTCTCGTCCTCCGCCCCGTCGTCCGGCTCCGGCGTCTCATCCTCCGGGGCAGCCGCCCGCTCCTCACCGGAGCTTCGAGGCGGGGCCTTTCGGTCCGCACCGGAGCACACAGGCCCGGGGAAAGCCGTCACCACTCCGGGCGTCTTTCCGGGGGGCGGGGTATCCGGCTGCCGGGGCCGGATGGGAAACGGAATGGTGTCCTCCCGCCAGTCCGGCTGCTCCCGGGGTGTGGAAAGCGGTTCCCCGCCCTCTGTCGGGCGCCGCCCGGAGCCGAATTCGGCCAAAATCTCCTCCAGGGAATAGCCGCCGTCCTGATTCAGTTCGTCGTCGTCCCTGCGTTTTGACATGAGATCACCTGTGTTCGGAAAGAATAGAACCGCAGCCCGGTTCAGCCCATGCGCTGGCGTACCGCCTCATAGAGGAGGATGGCCGCGGCTGCGGAGGCGTTGAGGGAGTTGAGCTGTCCCTTCATGGGGATAGAGACCAGAAAGTCGCAGTTTTTCGCCACAAGGCGGCTCATCCCGTTCCCCTCGGAGCCGATGACAATGGCCGCCGGGCCCTTCAGGTCGGCATCATAGATGGCCCGGTCGGCGTCGGCCGCCGTGCCAAAGACCCAGACCCCAGCCTCCTTGAGCTCCTTCAGGCAGGCAGTGAGGTTGGCCACCCGGGCCACCGGCACGTAAGACACCGCTCCCGCCGAAGTCTTGGCCACCACGGCAGTGAGCCCGGCGGAGCGCCGCTTGGGAATGATGACCCCGTGGGCCCCGGCACACTCCGCAGTGCGGATCACCGCCCCCAGATTGTGAGGGTCGGAAAGTTCATCACACACCACGATGAGGGGCGGCTCTCCCCGGTCGGCG
Organism: Pseudoflavonifractor sp. Marseille-P3106; assembly: GCA_900169975.1. GTDB lineage: Bacteria > Bacillota > Clostridia > Oscillospirales > Oscillospiraceae > Vermiculatibacterium. Next base: position 284,471 of record LT827124.1, on the reverse strand, counting down.
GCCGCCTTCAGGATATCCTCCACCTCGGCGTACTCCCGCACGGCGGCCACGGCAATGACCCCCTGGTGGGAGTGGGTGACACTCATGTTGTCCAGTTTCCGCCGGTCGCAGTCCACCACCGCGATGCCCCGCTCCCGGGCCTTGGCGGCAATGTGCCCAAGAGCGGCGTCGGTCTCCCCCCGGGCAAGGTACACCTTGTCGATGGGCGTCCCGGCCCGAAGGGCCTCCGTCACCGCGTTGCGCCCTTCGATGATGCCGTCGGATGCCTCCTGCCGCTCTTTCCAGTCCTGCCGCTTCTCCGCCATTTTCATCCCGCCTTCCGGTCGTCTCCAGTTAGAATTCAGTATAGCATATCGGCGGAAAAAGGGAAAGAGAAAGTTCCCCCTTTCTTCTCCGCGAAATTCTCCTCTTTTCTCCGGCAGAGTCTCAGAAACAGCGGCAATTCATAGAAAGTTTACGGGCCGTTTCCTTGTAATTTTGCCCCCGGTATGGTATGATGCAATCTGAATTCTGAATAAAGGGGGCTTTTGTATGCCCAATCAAAATAATTCCGATCATTCCGGCGGCCCCAAAAAAAATCCGAAAAATACCATGGCGCTGCTCTCCATCGTCCTTTGGGCACTGGTCATCACCGTGTTCTTCAACTACGCGACTTCCATGGCCAAGCAGGCCAACACCCAGGAGATCAGCTACGGCGAGTTCCGCCAGATGGTGGCCGATGACAAGGTCTCCCAGGTAGTGATGTCCTCAGACAAGTATGTCATCTACCCCAAGACAGATTCGAAAGGCAACGTGGCCGCTCCGGACAAGGACCCGGTGGGCGGCTGGCTGGATCCTCCAGCCGCCTCCGTCCCCGCCACCCTGCCCCCCATCGACCAGGCCAAGGACTTCCTGGGGGGCGGCAAAAAGCAGGACGCACAGCTGACCTACTACTGCGCGGTTCCCAACACCGTGCTGGACGACGGGCTGATCACCCTGCTGGAAGAGCACGGTGTCACCAACTACGGTCCCAAGTATGAGGAGCCCCTCTCCCCCATCGTCTCCTTCCTGGCCGCCTACCTCCTCCCCACTGTGCTGATGGTTGGCCTCATGTACCTGCTGTTCCGGTCCATGTCCAACAAAATGGGCGGCATGGGCGGTCTGGGCGGCGTGGGCAAGGCCAACGCCAAGGTGTATGTGGAAAAGACCACCGGCGTCACCTTTAAGGATGTGGCCGGGCAGGACGAGGCCAAGGAGTCCCTGGAGGAGATCATCGATTTCCTGCACAATCCGCAAAAGTACACTGAGATCGGCGCCAAGCTCCCCAAGGGCGCGCTGCTGGTGGGTTCCCCCGGCACCGGCAAAACCCTGCTGGCCAAGGCTGTGGCCGGCGAGGCCAGCGTCCCATTCTTCTCCATCTCCGGCTCCGACTTTGTGGAGATGTTTGTGGGCGTAGGCGCTTCCCGGGTCCGCGACCTCTTTAAGGAGGCCGCCAAAATGGCCCCCTGCATCATCTTCATCGACGAGATCGACACCATCGGCAAGAGCCGTGACAACCGGATGGGCGGCAATGACGAGCGGGAGCAGACCCTCAATCAGCTGCTGGCGGAACTGGACGGCTTTGACCCCACCAAGGGCGTCATCGTTCTGGCCGCCACCAACCGCCCCGAGGTTCTGGACAAGGCCCTGCTGCGGCCCGGCCGGTTTGACCGGCGGATCACCGTGGACCGGCCCAATCTGGCCGGACGTCTGGCCACCCTGCAGGTCCACACCCGGAACATCCGCCTCAGCGAGGACGTCAATCTGGAAAAAATCGCTCAGGCCACCGCCGGCTGCGTGGGTGCCGATCTGGCCAACCTGGTCAACGAGGCCGCCCTCCGGGCAGTGCGGAAGGGCCGCAAGGCCGTGAATCAGGAGGACCTGCTGGCCTCCTTTGAGCTGGTCATCGCGGGCAGCGAGAAGAAGGGCACTGTCCTCACAGAACAGGAAAAGCGGATGACTGCCTACCACGAGGTGGGCCACGCCCTGGTGGCTGCCCGTCAGAAGAACGCCCAGCCGGTGAGCAAGATCACCATCGTCCCCCACACCATGGGAGCCCTGGGCTACACCATGCAGCTGCCTGAGGAGGAGAAATTCCTCATGACCCGGGAGGATCTGCTCACCGAGATCCGCACCCTGCTGGGCGGCCGCAGCGCCGAGGAAGTGGTGTTCGACACCATGACCAGCGGCGCTTCCAACGACATTGAGCGGGCCACCGACCTGGCCCGAAAAATGGTGACCATGTTCGGCATGAGCGACTCCTTCGGCGTCATGGGTCTGGCCACCGTTCAAAACCAGTTCCTGGATGGCTCCATGGGCCTCAACTGTGCTCAGGATACAGCCGCCGTGGTGGACCGGGAGGTCAAGGAGATCCTGGAGCGGTGCCACACCGAGGCCAAGCAGATCCTCTTGGGTGACCGGGAGATGCTGGACAAGGTGGCCGGCTACCTGCTCCAGAAGGAGACCATCACCGGCCAGGAGATGATGGCCATTCTGGAGGGGCAAGATCCGGAAGCGGTAGACAACTACGGGTTGCCCCCCAAGACAGCTGAACTCCAGCCTCCCGCCGGAGACGAGCCTCCCGCCCGGAATATTCACATGGTGAGCGAGCCGGTGGATCCGCCGCAGCCGCCGGGGGACGCTCAATAAACTTCAGCACATATTTTACCGTGCAAAAGGGCCGAAGCGCCAAGGCGCTTCGGCCCTTTTCTTTTTTTCGACAGAACAGGGGGCTTGGAGGTCTATCTTTTTTCTTGAATTTGGATTAGTCGCTTTTCTTTATTTTTTCTGCCTTTCCTGTTGGGGTGTATAACAAGATTTAGAAAATAGAATGACATCAAATAAAAAAATCGAATACATATGTACAATCATTACTTTTTTAGGTGGCATCATCACGGAACAAGAAAAGCTCAGCCGTCCCGGCGGACGCAAAAGGGAAATTACACGCGTTTCCATTGTCGACCAGATCTGCTCTTCCATTAGGCAGGACATTGCCGACGGAATTTGGAAGGCAGGAGACAAGTTGCCCTCAGAGGCTGAGTTCGCTGAAACGTTTGCCGTCTGAGTGTACGTATGGCGCTGCAAAAACTGAACACGCTGGGCATTATTGAGACCCGAGTGGGAAAGGGCTCCTTTGTGTGTTCTTTTTCGCTCCGGCCCGCGCTCAGTGCACCCTCTGTCTTTTATGGGGGTGAGGACAAGTATCACGATGTCAAGCAACTGCGCAACCTGCTGGAATATGAATGTATGCGCCTGGCCGTCTATTCCGCCAGCGATGCCGAAAAAGAAGAACTCAAAGGCGCGCTGGAGCACTATACCAAGCTGGTCGACGTCTACTATGGCAACATCGATAACCATGATATCCTGGAACAGCTTGTGGATGCCGACTTCAATTTTCACTATAAAGTCGTGAAAATGAGCCACAACAAACTGTATAGAGACATTTAATTTATGGTGCAGCAACTCATTCGCAGCCATATCACCGAGCTGATCAGCAGCCGTCTTCGCCGCCGGCACAACGCCGGGCTCCCTCCTGTCGGTGAGGATGATTCTCATTATAAAATTTACCAATGCATCATCAATTCCGATGAGAAGGCTCTTCGTCGGGCCAACGATGAAATGTTGGGCATTGTCCCTATTCAGGGCCTGGATGGATTTGAGTAAAGCAAAAAAGGACGCCTGTGGGGAAAATCCCACAGGCGTCCTTTTTGTTTCTTGACATTCTCGCGTCTTTCATGTATGCTTTCATTTAGATTTTTATCTAAATGAAAGCAATTTTCATTGGGGCAGATAGTCCAGAGGATCTACAGAAACGCCGTCCTTTGTCATGGACAGGTGAAGGTGGGACGCCTCGGCGCTCTCGCCGATGGCTGTCTGCCCCACCGAACCGATGACGTCTCCGGTGCGCACCGCGTCTCCGATCTCCACAGAGGGCACTGCCGCCAGGTTGGCGCAGGTACTCATCACCCCGTCGGCGTGGCTGATGACCACCGTGGTGCCCATGAGATCGTCGGTGTAAAGGTCGGCCACCGTGCCTCCGGCGGGCGCCATGACCTGGGTCCCGGCCGCAGCGGCAATGTCGATGCCGTCATGGACCCGCCAGTCCCCCATTGTCTTGTCATAGGCCAGAGTCTCCACGGAATATGCCCGCAGGACCTCTCCCTTCACCGGCCAGGTAAACACCGAGGCGGTGGCGGTGACAGGGGCAGGAGCTGCAGTGGCCGCAGGGGTCGTCTTGGGCGCCGCCGTCGCTGTGGGCCGCGCCGTGGCGGCAGGCCGCGGGGTAGCCGTTGAGGGCGGGACTGCCATGGCGGACGGGGCGGCGGTCACCGTCACCTTCGCCGGTCCGGACACCGTCTGACCGGGATCCTCCATGCCGGAGAACAGATAATAGCCCGAAACTCCAAGTGCTGCCACGCACAGGAGAAGGACTATGTAGAAGCCCTTCCCCGCCATGAAGTCACTCACGCGCTCTTTCATTGGTCTTTTCATTGTTTGACACCTCCGAGCCATAGTTTTGCCGTCCTAGAGGATGTTTATACCTTTTCTTTACAAAAAGTTCATTTGACTTTTTTCTTTGTCAGGCTTACTATTTAGTTCCACAAGTAGGAAAAGTTTTACGATTCAGAAAGGAGGTTGGCTATGGACAGCGCATCCAAGTTCCTGGAAGGGAAGTATATGACCACCGTCAAAGTGGGGCCCAAGGGACAGATCGTCATTCCGAAGGAGGCCCGGGAACTTTACGGTGTACGCCCCGGCGACAGCATCATGCTGCTGGTGGACTGCCATCGCGGGATCGCTCTGCAGCGGATGGAGGACTGTCGGGAGGTATTTTCCAAGGTTTTTTCCCTGCACCCGGAACTTAAGTGATTTTTAATCTTTCGTTTATGGTTCTTTCGCTTTCCTCAGCTATACTGTAAAACTGTCATCATGTGATTATCCGGATCGGAAGGAGAACTAATTTTATGGCCGAACAAACCATCGCGCAGGAAACTGCCGCCCCTGTCAAGGGGCAGCCCAAGCTCCAGGTGCCAAAGAAGAAAAACAAGTGGATCAAACAGTTCGTGATCCTGGCGGTCATTGCCGCCGTGGTGGCTCTGATCTTTTCCCAGTGCATGGCCGGCGGAAAGCAGATCCTGGCCGGCAACTATCTGCCCGCCGCAGCCGAGCAGCGGGAGATGACCGTTGCCGTCACCGGCCCCGGCACCATCAAGCCCAACGACTCCTATAAGGCCACCACCCTGGTCAAGGGCGAGATCCTCACCGCTCCCTTTGAAGAGGGACAGACCATCCGGAAGGACGATGTGCTCTTCACCATTGACGCCTCCGACGTGGAAAACTCCATCAAACAGGCCCGCACCGGGGTGGAACAGGCCGAGCTGTCCGTACAGTCCGCGCAGCTCAATTACGACAGCCTGGTCCGCACCCGAAACGACAACACCCGGGACCGTCAGGTCAAAGCCAACGCCTCCGGCGTCATCAACAAGGTCTATGTGGACCCCGGTGACAACCTGACTGCGGGAACCGTCATCGCCGATATCCTGGACCGGGACAACATGAAGCTCACCGTCCCCTTCCACTCCGCCGACGCCGCCGGCTTTTACGTGGGGCAGCCCGCCTCGGTCACGGTGGGCGGCACCGCGGAGATCCTGTACGGGAGCATCTCCGAGATCTCGGCCACCGACTCCGTGGGGCCGGGCGGCACATTGGTGCGCAATGTCACTGTGGTGGTCACAAACCCCGGCGCACTGTCCAATACCTCCACCGGAACCGCCAGCGTGGGCACCGCCGCTTCCTCTTCCTCGGCAGCCTTTGCGTACAACGCCAGCAAACAGCTGGTGGCCAAGTACACCGGGGAACTGGAGACCCTGAACATCAAGGAGGGGGACCGGGTCACCGACGGCCAGATCGTGGGCCAGTTCAAGGAAAAGGATATGCAGGACCAGATCGACGCCGCGGCCATCTCTCTGTCCAATGCCAAGCTCTCCCTGCGCAATGCCCAGGACAACCTCCAGCGCGCCCAGGACAGCCTGGACGACTACACCATCACCTCCCCCATCGACGGCACCGTGATCGAGAAAAAATACAAGGCCGGGGACAACGTGGACCCCACCACCGCCACCACCGCCGGTGCCTCCACTTACATGGCGGTCATTTACGACATGTCCCGCCTCACCTTCGACATCAATGTGGATGAGCTGGACGTGGTCAAGCTCAAAGTGGGCCAGAAAGTTCGCTTCACAGCCGACGCGCTGGAAGGGCAGTCCTTCACCGGTCTGGTGGAGAAAGTCAACATCAACGGCACCACGGTCAACGGCTCCACCACTTACCCCGTCTCCGTCACGGTGGACGGGGACGGCAGCACGCTGGCCCAGACCGGGCTCTACCCCGGCATGAACGTCTCCGCCAATATCATCGTGGAGGAGGCCGGCAGCGTTCTCTGTGTCCCCGTGGATGCTGTGAGCCGCAACAACACCGTTCTGGTAGCCGGCGACGGCGCTCTGGACGAAAAAGGCAACATCGTCGATCCCACCAAGCTGGTAGAGCGGGAAGTCACCGTGGGCCGCAACAACTCCGATTATATCGAGATCCTCTCCGGCCTGACCGAGGGCGAAACCGTCTACATTCAAAACAGCGCCTCCAGCGCCATGAACATGATGATGGGAGGCTGAGTCCTTGGAACACCTCATCGAGCTCAGAGACGTCTATAAGATCTACCGGATGGGCGAGGAATCCGTCCACGCCCTGGACGGGGTCAGCCTTGCCATCGACCCCGGCGAGTTCGTGGCCATCGTTGGCTCCTCCGGCTCCGGAAAGTCCACTGCCATGAACATCATCGGCTGCCTGGACGTCCCCACCTCGGGCACCTACCACCTGGGGGGCATCGACGTCTCCACCATGGAGGACGACCAGCAGGCGGAGATCCGCAACAAGATGCTGGGCTTCATCTTCCAGCAGTACAACCTGATCCCCAAGCTCACTGTCCAGGAAAATGTGGAGCTGCCCCTTCTCTACGCCGGTGTGGACGCCGCGCAGCGGCATGAGCGGGCCCTTCGGGCTCTGGGGCGGGTCGGGCTGGCGGAAAAGCGCAAAAATCTCCCCTCCCAGCTCTCCGGCGGACAGCAGCAGAGAGTGTCCATCGCCCGGGCTCTGGCGGGAAATCCCTCCGTCATCCTGGCCGACGAGCCCACCGGCGCACTGGACTCCCGCACCGGCCGGGAGGTGCTGACCTTTTTGCAGCAGCTCAACGCAGAGGGAGACACGGTGGTCCTCATCACCCATGACAACTCCATTGCCGTCAAGGCCAAGCGCATCATCCGCCTTCAGGACGGCAAGATCATCTATGACGGAAACGCCCACGATCCGCGGGCCGTGGTCTCCGCCGAGGAGTATCAGGAGATTCTGGGAGAGGGGGAACCCACATGAACTTCGGCCAGTCTTTCCGCCTCGCCATCAAATCCCTGCGCACCAGCAAGATGCGGGCCCTGCTGACCATGCTGGGCATCATCATCGGCGTGGCCGCCGTCATCATCATCACCAGTCTGGGCAACGGCATGAAGAACTACATGAACAAGCAGTTCGATCAGCTGGGCGCCAACCTCATCCAGGTTCAGGTCACCGGCCGGGGCGGCGGCACCATGTCCTCCCGCTCGGTGGATCCCGCAGATATGTACGCCCTGGTAGACAAATACCCCGGCTACCTCTCCGGCGTCTCCCCCTATGTGCGCACCGTGGGCACCGTCCGCCACGGCAGCGACGAATACACCCGCACCAGCACTTACGGCGTCAGCGAGTTCTACTATGACGCCTCCCGCAACCAGGCCATGTCCGGAGAAAAGCTGGAGACCGGCCGTTTTCTCACCTACATCGATGTCTCCCGCCGCCAGAACGTGTGCGTGATCGGCAACTATCTGGCTCAGGAGGCCTTTCAGGGAAACGCCCTCGGCAAGACCCTCACCATCCAGGGAAGCCCCTTCACTGTGGTGGGTGTCCTCTCTGAAAAGGCAGATTCCACCGCAGGCAGCGGAGACGACGTGATCTTCATCCCTTATGAAAACGCCATGACCCTGAACGGCAGCGGCTCCGTGAACTTCTACCTTTTCAACAGCACCTCCAAGGACACCTCAGCCTCGGCCAAGGGCATCATCGAAAACAAGCTTTTCAAGGTTTTCCAAGACAAGGACACCTATTTCGTCATGTCCAGCGCCGAGATGCTGGACGCCATGAACTCCATGCTCAACACTCTCATGGCCATCCTCATTCTCATCGCCGCCATCTCCCTCCTGGTGGGCGGCATCGGCATTATGAACATCATGCTGGTCTCGGTCACCGAACGGACCCGGGAGATCGGCGTCCGAAAATCCCTGGGCGCCAAGCGCAAGGATATTCGAAGCCAGTTCATCATTGAGGCGGGCACCACCTCCGCCGTCGGCGGCGTCATCGGTATCGTGCTCGGCATCATCATGGCCAACATCCTCACCAATGTCATTGCCTTCGTTCTGAAAACCGGCAACGACGGCTTCGTGGCCATTCCGACTCTGACCGGCATCGCGGTCTCTTTCGGCGTGTCCGTGGGCGTGGGCATTCTCTTCGGCTACCTGCCCGCCAACAAGGCCGCCCGTCTCAACCCCATCGATGCCCTGCGCTACGATTAAAGGAGATAGGAAGCATATGAATACAAAACGACTTTTTTCCGGCCTGACGGCAGCCGTTCTGACCGTCAGCCTCCTCCCCGCCGCCCACGGCGTTCAGGCGGGCACCGACGATATGGCCCAGGTGCTCTCGGCTTTGGACATCATGACGGGCAATGAAAACGGCGATCTGATGCTCACCCGGAACGTGACCCGCTCGGAGTTTACCAAGCTGATCATCGCCGCCTCTCCCATGGGAGAAAATGTGGGGGCCTCCACCACGGTCTCCCCCTACCCCGACGTACCCTACACCCACTGGGCGGCTCCCTATGTGGAAGCCGCCGTCTCCGCCGGATATGTCAACGGCTATCTGGACGGAACCTTCCACCCCAACGAGCCCATCACCCTGGCCATGGGCGTGAGTATGGCCGTGCGCCTGCTGGGGTACAGCGACGCGGACTTTTCCGGTGCCTGGCCCTCCGGGCAGATGACGCTCTACCGCAACCTGGACCTGGACGAGGGCATCACCATCGGCCAGAATTCTGCCATGTCCCGTCAGGATGCCATGTACCTGCTCTATAACCTGCTCACTGCCAAAAACAAGAGCGGACAGATCTACCTCACCACGCTGGGTCATTCCCTGACCCCCGCCGGGGAGATCGACCGGGTGGCCCTCATCAACGCGGCCATGGACGGTCCGGTGGTGATGACCGGCAGCTGGAGGGACAAGGTAAACTTTGATCTCGCCGGAGCCACCGTCTACCGGGGCGGAAATCTCTCCTCGCTGTCCGCCCTCCAGCCAAACGACGTCATCTATTGGTCCAAGTCCATGCGCACCCTGTGGGCGTACAGCAACAAGGTCACCGGTCTCTATCAGGCCGTCTCTCCCAGTGCCTCGAACCCCACCGCCGTGACAGTGGCGGGCAAAACCTATGCTCTTGAGACCGCTGACGCAGCCTATTCCCTGTCCAACCTGGGCACATACAAGACCGGCGACACCGTCACCCTGCTGCTGGGCCGGGACGGCGGCGTGGCCGCAGTGGCCGCTTCCGGCAGCGTGTCCGGCACCCTCTACGGCGTTGTGACCTCCGTCTCCAACGCCCCCTATACCGACGCCAACGGCAACTCCTACACCGCCAAGACCGTCACGCTCACCGCCACCGACGGCAATTCCTACTCCTACCCTGTGGAGGCATCCTCCTCCCTGAAGGCGGGCAGCCTGGTCCAGATCACTCTCTCCTCCGGCAGCGCGAAGGTGGTCCGTCTGAACCAGTCCTCCCTTTCCGGGAAGGTCAACTCCACCGGCACCAAGATCGGCAACACCATCTTGGCATCCGGTGCCGAGATCCTGGACGTCAACAGCGACGGTGCCGTTGTCAAGCTCTACGCCAGCCGTCTGGCAGGCATGAGTCTGGACAGTGAAGACGTGAAGTTCGCCCATAAAAACGCCGCCGGAGAGATCGATGCGCTCATTCTGGACGACGCCACCGGCGACCTCTACTCTTACGGCATCCTCACTTCCGTCCAGGAGACCGACGTCTCCTACGGCGGATCCACCGTTCTCAACGGCATCTACCAGTATGACGTGGCGGGAGTCAGCTACAACTATGTCCTGCAAAACGGCATTCTGAACCAGGCGGTGGGCCCGATCTGCATCCAGGGGCCCCTGCAGGCACCCAGCAAGTTTGTCAAGCTCACCAGTCTGAAGCTGCTTTCCGCAGACGCCTCCAACGCCACGGCTCAAAACAACACCACGTTCCCTGTATGGGATTCCGTGTCGGTCTATGAGCTGGAGAACAACACTTACCGCATCTCCAGCCTGGAGCGGGTCCGCTCCGGCTATACCCTCACCGGGTACTATGACAAAGCTGTGGCCGATGGAGGCCGCATCCGGGTCATCGTAGCCCGTCCCCAGTAATGTTCCAAACAGTCAAACGGCTCCGGGAGCGGTCTGAGACCGCTCCCGGAGCCGTTTGGTCCGCTTGGCTTTACAGCAGCAGGGCCAGGCTCCACAGCACGGTGGCCAGCAGTGCGCCCGCCGCCACATAGCCGGGTGCCGGGATCTTCTGATACCACTGGATATGCCCCTTTTTGACAAATCCATCGGCCACTCGCCGTGCCTCCTCCACTACCTGCTCTGCGGTCACTCCTCCCGAGCCGATGGCACCCTCACGAACAATAAAAATGGCCTCTTCGAAAAAACGGCGGTCCGGAGACTTGACCACAATGACCCGCCGGCTGATCCCTTTGATCACAGCGCACTCCCTCCTTCTGTTCTTCCAAAGTATGGGCCGCAGGGCCCCAAAATATACAGGTCATACCCGGGCCTTTTCCTGCGTACACTGTCAGGGCGGAGGGATCGAAGATGGATGAGAGAGAATCTGTTCTGTCTCTGGCAATCCTCTTCGCGGTCAACGTTGTGCTCATCCTTGCGTTCCAGGCCGCGAACTGAAAGAGCGCCGGTCCCCTGGGTATCCCGGAGGCCGGCGCTCTCTCTGTTTCAGCTCTCCATGTGACGTCCCAGGAACCCCGACATGGTCTGCAGCAGCTTGTACTCTGTGTCCCCCGAGGCGGTTTCTCCCTCTCCGGCAGCGAAGAGAACGCAGCCAAGCACGTCTCCCTCCGCCAGAATGGGCGCAGCGCAGGAGACGAAAAATTTTCCGCTCTCCTCGCTCACCGCCATGGGTGGGTCGCCGGGCTGGACCTGATAGATCTTCCGCCCTTCCAGCACACTTTCCAGCCGCTCGCTCAGGCGCTTGTCCACCAGATCCCGCCGGGGCGCGCCCGCCACGGCAATGCAGGTGTCACGGTCGGTGATGACCGCCACCAGCCCGGTGGTCTTGTTCAGGGTCTCGCACACCTGGCCCGCAAAATCGGCCAGTCCGCCCATCAGGGAATATTTTTTGAAGATGACCTCGCCGTCTTTATCCGTGTAAATTTCCAGCGGGTCGCCCTCTCGGATGCGCATGGTGCGGCGGATCTCCTTGGGGATGACCACCCGCCCCAGGTCGTCCTAATGTGTCAAGTAAAACATAAAATTTTTGGTGCGCTGCACCGCTGCTTCCTGCTTGATTTTTGCGCTACCTTCATGCGCGTTCCCAGGTTGCCTTTAGCGCATTCAAAATATGGAAACCCGTCTCACACTCCGCAAAGGCATCGTCGGTATCATAGGGGACGATGATTTTAACTCCGGCTTTCTGAAACTTATCAGCAAGCTGTGGGAAATCGTAATAGCTCCTCGCCAGCCTATTCAATCCACGAACGACAACGCCATCAAAGGTGTGAGCATCCAGCTGGGCGAGCAGCCTTTGAAGTTCAAAACATTCCGCAAGAACTCCTGGGGCATTATCCTTGAAAACCTCTACAACCTCATGCCCGTGCTCGTTTGACCAGCGCCTCAATTCCTGCTCTTGATACGAAATCGCATCCCCGGTGTTGTCGTTTGCAATTCGTATATATAATGCGACCCTCATACAGCTTTCCTTTCTCGGTAACCTTGTCCCGCAAACAGGTCTTCAAACTTCCATCGGATTTCAATACGCTCATTGCTAAAAACTTTTACGCGGTCAATCGCTTGGTACATACTCTCCGTCAGGAGCGCCCCATCCAGATGTGTGGCATAAAGGTATTGGGACAGCTCCCGCTTGGCAGACTCTCGCGCCTCAATCTGTGTCCGTTGTGCCTGGCGCTTCAGTTCAATTTCCGTGCGCTCGCCTTGGAGGTGTTCAATTCTTATGGCCAGGGCGGCCTTTTGTTCTACAAAAGCCCCCCGATCTAAGTCGCCGTTGCGGTATGCTTCGTAGTATTGGACTTTTTGCGCTTGGCAAGCGGCAATCTCACGATCAATTTTTCCTACCATCTCTGGCCAGTTTTCATTTGGGTGGCCGTCGCCTTGAAGCGCCAGCTCTTTTGCCCGCTCTCCGAGCAAATACAACTGGGCCTTATAGACCGGCAGCATGACGGCCTCTAAATCTGTTTTGCTCCATCGGATATTTGAGCAGGTGGCGTTTTCCTGGTATAACTGGGTGTCACACGCGAAATAGGTATCAAGGCCATGAGACTTCCTCAATTTCCTGCCACAATGCCCGCAATAGAACACTGTATCACAGGCGGGGGGAGATTTTCGCTCGGGTCTTTTTACCTCCCTTATCATGGCGTGGGCGGCGTCAAATTCTTCTTTCGTTACAAGGGCTTCGTGCGTATTTTCGGTGATGATCCATTCTTCGCGGGGGACCCGGCGCTGGTTTTTGTCGCGCATATACCGGCTCTCTCGTGTGTGATTGGTCATCACCCCGGTATATTTATCGTTTTTTAAGATGTTCAGCACAGTGATATGCGACCACATCAACTCCCGATTTTGGCACGCTGGCTTCAAACGGTGCTGTTTATAGGCCAGTGGCGTAAGCACACCGCGGGTGTTCAATTCCTTTGCGATTTGAGAGGTGCTTTTGCCCCTGATGATTGATTGGAAAATCTCGCGGACAATGGGGGCTGTGTTTGGATCAGGCACCATTAAATGCTTGTCACCCGGGGCTTTTTGATAACCGTAGGGAACATGATTGACAAACCGCCCCTTTTTCATGCGGGAGTGCATTGCGGAACGGACCTTGATGGAAAGATCTCGGCTGTAATTTTCGTACATGAAATTGCGAAAGGCAATATCCATCCCGCCGGTTTTGCCCTCATACTGTTTGCTGTCATAGCCATCGTTGACCGCGATGACCCTGACCCCCAAAAAGGGGAAGATGTGCTCCAGATAGTCGCCCACATCCAGATAGTTTCTGCCAAATCGAGAAAGGTCTTTGACGATGATACACTTGACCTCACCGCGCCGTGCAGCTTCGATCATCGCCTGAAACTGCGGCCGGTCCGTGTTGGTACCTGTCAGCCCATCGTCGATGAACTCTCTGATTTGAACTTCAGAAAACTCTGGATTATGCTGAACATATTCTAAAATTACCTTCCGCTGGTTGCTAATAGACTGGCTTTGGTCGGCAAGGCCATGAGCACGGTTAAAGTCCTCCAGGGAAGTCCGCAGGTAAGCGGCAGGCGTATCCGTCATGCTATGCCACCTCGCTTTCCACAGCCTTGCAGTGCGCCCGGATGCGAGATAATTCATCCTGGAACAAGAACGAGACTTTGATGGAGCCGTCAGCGGACAGCCGGATCTCACTGATAAATGCTGTGACCAATTCTCTGGACACGATTTCAGCACTTTTGTATTGTTCAATCAGAGCCATCCAGCTTTTAGCACAATCCGACACTTGGCTTGTAAGGGTAAGCCGCTCTTGGAGCTGGCTGATCCGCCCCTGTAAGGCAGCTACTTCTTCCTGGTATTTGCCACGGGCAAATGTGTATTCCTCCCGCGTCAGAAGCCCCGTCCGATAATCGGCATAAAGCGATGTCGCATACCCTTGTTTCCGCTTAACTTGCTGTTCGAGCTGCTGCAATTCATTTTCTTCGGTATGGGCAGGGAACTTCGGTTGTTTCTTTGATAGCCGCTCCAGCACTTGTTGCGCATCGCAAAAGAGCTCCATCTGTATTTTCAGTGTCTTTAACACCATGGCATCTAAAGCGTTACTGCGTATCGTCTTTTTGGTGCATCGCAGTTCCTGATGTTCCTCGTAGGTGGGGCAGATATAAGTGAAGTAGGCCTTTTTATGGTTTTTGCTTAGATTGCGATATAGCTTCATTTGTGTCCCGCAGTCCGCACAGACCAGTCTTTCCCGATAGGGGTTATCACCCTTGGGGAGGTGGCTGCAGGCTCCATAATTGGCATTATAGGCATCTGCCCGCGAACGGTTGATTTCTTGTACCTGATTGAAAAGCTCCTCGGTAATAATCGGATCATGCGTATGGTAGGCAATATCCCATTCAGACTCCGGTGTGCGATGGACGGGTATGCCGCGGGCCAGACTTGCCGTACATTTTCCTTGAGCCAAGTGTCCGATATAGACAATGTTGCGGAGAATATCGGTGAGTGCATGGCGATTCCACAGAAGAGAGCTGCCTTTTTTGTTGTTATTGGTAACAATCCCGTGTTCAAACCGATAGCGGCCCGGCGATGGAATACCACGCTCATTGAGCATTCGTGTGATTGTCCCGTATCCGAGCCCTTCGGCGCGCCATTGATAAATCTGCTGGATGACCGGCGCGGTTTCAGGGTTGATAATCAGGTGGTTTTTGTTTGAGGGGTCTTTCAGATAGCCGTGAGGGGCATAGCTACCGATATATTCTCCTCTTTGCCGTTTGGCTTTTAAGGCGCTGCCAGATTTCAGGGAAATATCTTTTGCATAGTAGTCATTTACGATATTTTTCAGAGACGCGGCAAATTCGTCCTGTGATTTGATCTCCGCCGTATCATAGTTATCGTTCACCGAGATGAAGCGGATACCCAGCTTTGGACAAATCCGTTCCAAAAAACGGCCCGTCTCAATATAGTTGCGGCCCAAGCGGGAAAGGTCCTTGACGATAATGCAGTTAATCCGCCCGGACTTAACATCCGCCATCATTCGCTCCCAGTTCGGACGATCAAAATTTGTCCCAGTATAACCGTTGTCGATATACCGCTCTACGATCTTCAATTCCGGATGACCGGCGACATACTGCTCTATGATGGCGATCTGGCTTTCAATCGGCTCCCCATCCACTTTGCCGTTGTCCAGCACGGATAGGCGGCCATAAAGCCCGGCGACCCATAAAGCCCCTTGGATCTCCGGGCGCATGGGGGATGCGTGGACTCTTTTCTTCCTGGCCATGCTCAACCCGCCTCCTTTTCAGCGGCGTGCTGTGTCTGCACCTGTTCCCGCAGGAACGCAATCACATCGGTCAGTTGGTCCTTGCAAAGCAAGGTGACGGTAATCTTTTTATCGGGATAAATGTGGATTTTGTCAATCAGATTGACGACCACCGTGCGAGTGAGCTTGGCAAGATTTCGATATTGACGGAATTGAGCCAGCCACCCCGTCTGGTTGACAAGACCAGCTCGGACGGCATCCAGCTCTGTTTTCAAACCCGAAATATCATCTTCGATGAAAGAAATCCTTTCAGAAAAGTCCTGCTTCATGTGTAGAAACTCATCTTGGGTGATCAGCCCGTCTCGAAGATCCTCGTAAACGCTGGTTTTCAGCGTTCTATATTTGGCAATTTCAGCTTCCTGTGCAGAAATAGCCGCTTCCAGACGCATAATCTCCCGACGCTCCCAGGCCAATGCTCCAACCTGCCCCAGAGCCCGGTCTACATCCAAAATCAGTTTGATCTCAGATTGAAGTGTAGTAAGGACAGCCGTTTCCAGCTCTCGCTCCGAAATGTTCCGCCCCTCACATCCTCCCGTTTTTTTCGCTGTGGGACAGGCGTAGTAGGCATATTTTTTCCCGTTATAAGAGACGGATTTCCGCTTTGCCAGTGCGCCGCAAGTCCCGCAGAAGACACGCCCGGACAGAGGATATACCGTATCGGAGCCTGGTGCCCGACGGCCATCCTCCTGCATCAGCCGCTGCACTAATTGGAACTCCCGGGCTGGGATAATCGCCTCATGAGCGTTCTCGATACGGCTCCACTCACTCTTGTCCTTGATGATAACTTTTTTTACTTTATAGTTTGGAGTTGTGCGGCGGCCTTGGATCAGAACACCCGTGTAGAGCTCGTTGGTCAGAATACGGATCACCGCTTTCGGACTCCATTTGCTCCGGCTACTGGTCTGAAAGGCGGTTTTGTATTTGATCCCAATGGAGCGTTTATACTCTGACGGTGGCAGGACCCCGCGGCCGTTCAGCTTCTCAGCAATGGTGACAGGGCTCATGCCCTCAATCTTCCACTGAAAGATCTCGCGCACATATTCACCGGCCACCTCGTCTATAACCAGCTTATTTTTATTTTCCGGGTCGCGCAGATAACCGTAAGCTGTATAATTGGCAATGAACTCGCCGTCTTGGCGACGGCTTTCAAAACTACTCCGCACCTTGATGGAGATGTCTCTGCTGTATGAGTCATTCAGGAAATTTTTTACGGGCAGAACATGGCTGTCCCCGGTGGAATGATTTAAGCTGTCGTAGTTGTCGTTGACTGCGATAAAGCGTACACCGAGCTGAGGAAAAATCTTCTCAATGTATTTTCCTGCGTCAATGTAGTCACGACCAAACCGAGAAAGGTCTTTCACGATAACACAGTTGATTTTACCGGCCTTAACAGCTTCCATCATTCTCTGGAAGTCCGGACGATCAAAATTTGTTCCGGTATAACCGTCATCACAAAACTCCGCTACCAGCTTGATATTCGGATTTTGAGCGACAAATCGTTCGATTATAGCCCGTTGGCTGGAAATACTGTCGCTCTCCAGCTTATCATTGGATAAAGAAAAGTCGCCATCTTCCTTAGAAAGTCTAAGGTAGTCGGCGGCTTCATAAATCATATCTGCATTTAGCATAGCTACCGCTCCTGTCGAGATATTGACGGCCAGGCCATCATGACGACTGGAGTTTCACTGATTTTGTCCATGCTCAGTTTACCACAGCGGGTCAAAAAAGTCCAGCCGCATTTTCAGGTAAATCCTCACAGGAGCGACAGCATATCAGCAAAGCAGTCGTTTAGGGTTGGACCACCCTCTGTATAGGCCACATTGACAACAACATCTCCCACTCTGAAGCAGTAGGGATTTTTGATTTGCTGAAGAAATGACTGGATGCGTTCCGCTTGTCCCAAGCTGCTATCCAGCTTTACATCACGAATATCAACCAGTTCGTCGATGCTTTTATCAACCTGATGTTTTTCTGCCATGACCTCACCGCCTTGCAATCATTATTTCCAAGTTTTGGGCAATTATTCTAACGAAACGATAGCCCGTGGACATAGGAATAGGGACCGCCGGAATTACGGCGATCCCTATTTGTTCACACTGACATGATAACAGAAATAAATGATACTTACAAGCCCGTACCCTCTGCTCATTTTCTTTCAGGTAAATGGCAATCAATCTGCATAGATTGTTGAACTTACTCTTTCCCGCGCACCTAATCCGCAGAAGGCAGCTCGAACTTGTAGCCGCTGTGGGGGACGGTACGGATCGGGTTTCCCGGTCCCATCTTCCGGCGGAGCTGGCTGATGATGTTGACCACGGCCGCGCCGCAGTCCTCCGGGAACTCGTGCCATACGGCCTCGTAAATCTGCTCCTGTGTAAAAATCCAGCCGGGGTGCCGGGCCAGATAAGCCAGCGTGAAGAACTCCAGGTGCGTAAGGTGGAGAGGCTGGCCCTGCCACTTTACCGTCTGCTTGCGCAGGTGCAGCTCCAGGCCGGGAATGGTGAGGGTGTGCTTTGCGGCGGGCGGCTCCACGACCTCGATTCCAGGCTCTTCCGCCAGGAAGTCCTTGATCCTATCCAGAATTTGTTCCTCGCCATTGGTGACGGATAAAATCAGCAATTTCCCCACGCGGGGTCCTCCCTTTCTTCTGACTGCTTACCGGTCATTCCGGCTCCACCGCCCCTTTTAACAATTCAAAGGACCGCTGGCTGATGGTGTGCTCCATCCGGCAAGCCTCCCGTTCCGCAGTCTGGGGATCGACACCAGCCGCGATAAGCCGGCGGGTGAAAAAACAGTGCTTCTCATAGGTCTGCTCAGCCACCTCTCGGCCTATATCGGTCAAGCGCAGGGAAAAGTCCTCGTCCATGGTGAGGAAGCCACCGTCCTTTAGTGTTGCCACCGCATGGCACACGCTGGGCTTGGACACCTCCATATACCGGGCCACACCCACGGAGCGTACCATTCCTTTTTCCTTTTGGAGCACCAGCACGGCCTCCAAATAATCCTCGCCGGAAGCGTGCAGTTTTTTATCAGGAGGCATTGACCGCACCTGTTTCTTGCTCGTGGGAGAAGAAAGCCCGCAAGAGCTTCACAGCTTCCCCATCCATTGGCCGATGCCACAGCACCTTGCTCCCCTGAATGAACAACAGGTAGGTGCAGCATTTATAAATGAGTTCCGGGTCATGCGTGATCAGAAACAGGCTCTTTCCCATCTCTTTCAAGCGGTTTAAGTTGTCCGACACCTCCAGCATATGCCGGTAATCCAATCCACTGGTAGGCTCGTCAAATATCAGGATCTTTTTGTCCGAGGCTATTGCACTGCCAATCGCCACCCTCTGTTTTTCACCGCCGGACAGGGACATGGGGTGCAGCTTTACTTTGTCCAACAGGTCCAGGCTGTTCAGTATCTCCTTGGCGCGGGCCGTGTCAGCTTTCTCGTCCTCACCGCCCATACTGAGCAGCAATTCGTCCAGCACATCTTCCGTAAATAGCTGGTGGTTTACATCCTGCATTACCATATAGGAGATATGCCTGCGTTGCTTCGCGTCATAGGGGGTCCCATCCATTTCAAGCACACCTTTTGCTTTTTTATCCAGACCGCACAGACACCGGGCAAAGGTAGATTTTCCCGCGCCGTTGTTTCCGATGATGCCAATGATCTCGCCTTGAGGCAGGGTCAGGTCTGGAATATCCACATTGAGGGGGCCGTGCTTTTCATAGGAGAACTGGAACCCCTTGATATGTAATTTCGGAGCGGCCGGTTTGGGGGCGGCCTCTGGGGGCAGGTGGAATGGGTCCAGTGCCCGCAGCCCCATCCCCTGCAATTCATCGGGCGATAATTTTTGAAACTCCGTCCCGGTAAATTCCCGTACAATACTTCCGTGCTTCATATAAAGAATTCGATCTGCGTAGGGAACGAGATAATAAAGCCGGTGTTCCGCGACAATCACAGTCTTTTTCTCGGACTGCCAGTGCCGAATCACACCAATCAAATCTTCGATAGTGGCAATATCCAGGTTGGAGGATGGCTCGTCCAGTACAAAGATGTCCGGGTGGATTGCGTCGGCAGAGGCACAGGCGATTTTCTGTTTTTCTCCGCCGGACAGAGCAAACAAGCTCCGATTCAGCAGCTTTTCCAGCTTGAGGCTGTGGGCAGTCTCTTCCAGGCGCTCCCGCATCTCCGGGACTGGCAGGGCCATGTTTTCACAACCAAAAACGATCTCGCTGGTCGTATCTACATTGTAGAATTGAGTCCTTGGGTTTTGGAATACAGACCCCACCCGTTGCCCGATTTGATAAAGAGGATAGTCTTTTAACTCTTTCCCGTCTAAAAGGACTTGCCCGGTCAGCTTCCCGCCGTAATAATGCGGGATCAGACCGTTGACCAGCCGGGTCAGCGTCGTCTTGCCGCAGCCGGACTCTCCGCAGAGCAGGATGGTTTCGCCATCCTGGATTGTCAGATTGATATGGTTCAGGTTATTTTGGGTTTCTCCGCTCTCATAAGTAAAGGAAACATCTTTCAATTCGATCACGGTATCACCTCCTTACCACGGACTGAAAAAGTATGTGGAGAGCAGTGCGGCTCCGGCAATCAGCACCGCCAGCAGATCCCAGCCAGTAAAACCGACCTTTGTGATATTGGTGCGCCGGACCGGGTTATCCAAGCCGCGGGTCAGGGCCGCCGCGGAGAGATCATCCCCGATTTTGACCACCGAGATCATCAGGGGAATAAAACGGTATTCAATCAGGGCGGCGGGGTTTTGCCAGAATTTCTTTGTCCCGAACTGGACCTCCCGCATCCGCATGGCGTCCTTGATGGCGGCCGACTCCTCCTGCATGGTAGGGATAAAGCGAAACAGGACGGAGAGCGGAATGGTGATCTGCCGCCCAATGTGCATCCGGCCCAGCGCGGTAATGCACTCGCTGGCCGTGGTGGATTTGATGATGTAGGCCCCCATCACAAAGGCCGGAAAGAGCCGCAGGACCAGTCCCACCAACAGGACTACCAGCATATTGACGATCATGGGAAACTGGACGGAGTTCTGGATGGCCTGTACAAACAGCCCCGCCGCGAACAGGCAGAAGAACACCGTTGCCGTCTTATACTGCCGGTTAGTCAACAACAGGACGAAGGGAATCATCGCCACCGCGATCATAAAGGCGGTGTGGCTGTATAGAAATTCCGCGGTAGCGACAACGGCCATCAGCAGCAGCTTGGTTCGTGGGTCCAAGCAAAAGCCTGTTCTGTTTTCAACAACCGCTTGAAACTGCTCCATTACACAATTCCAGCTCTCTCAAAGTGTTTTTTCAGCATTTTATGACCCAGCAGCGCACCCAAAATACCGCCCACAAACAGCAGCGCAAAGCCCACATACAGCATCCAGGAGGGCATCAGGGATTGTAAAGTGTTTGCGTACTGATCGCCCATGGAGGTGTGGATGTTTTCCCAATACGCTTCGCCGGCAAACCAGAGATTGGCGGGGCAGCCCATGATGCCAAGGCAAAAGCAGGCATAGCTCAGAACAGTGGCCTTGAATTTCTGATAGCCGCCGATTTTGAGCACGACATCGCTTAGAATGCCACCGAGTACCCAGCCGAGCAGGCCGATCCAGCCATAGCCGATCAGATAGAAAAAGATGCCGCCGATGATACCTGTGATGGTCAGCATACCAAACTTCTGAATCTTGGTATAGTAGAGCATCATAGGAATGCCGCAGACGATAGGCCAAATTATGAACAGGAACGGGTAAACCACCGGCAGCGCAGTAAGCAGGCCGACAACAAAGAAAATAACGAGGGTCATGGCTGTGTAAATGCCGACATTGATTAGGTCTTTACCTGTGAGCTTCTTTGTGTTTTCCATTTTTAATATGTCCTTTCTGAAAAGAATTAAGTGTTGCAAAACCCCGTGCAAAGGGGACGCTGCGGTTTCACCTCCACATCATTTGGTTAGTAGATGCTAACTATTGCGCAAAAATTTTGGGGATCAGATCCCCAAAACTGTCTGCCATCCGGAGTTGAAAAAAGAGACAAGCGTATGAACATATTTCAGCGCGGCCTCCTTGGGGAAGTTGTGCATGACCACTTCAGCCAGAGATGCAAAATACGCATGGAGCAGAATATGCCACTCCTCTTCCGCCAATTCGCGGACCTGGAAGCCCCGAGATTTCAATTCCGCAAAGAACTTCAGCGTGACCCGGGTTTCCAGACAGACAACATCATCCAAAAAGGAGGAATACCGCGTGCCCTCCGCCCGCATGAGAAGCAGCCGGAATACATCAAAATGCTCATAGATGTATTCGATAATGACCGACAGCGTTTCCTCCGACAGTTTCCAGAGGGATTTCAAGTCATCCGTCTTTGCCAGTTCCATGTGCTCATTTACTGACGCCTCATAGATGGCCTTGACCTCCTGGACAACAGACTCCACCAGCGCGCCGAACAGGGCTTCCTTATCGTCAAAGTGGTTATAAAAAGCTCCATTGGTCACATGGGCGTCCTTGCAGATCTCCCGGATGCTGGCCCGCTCAAAACCGTATTCCAGAAAGTGTTTTTGGGCGCAGAACAAAAGATTTTCGTGTGTCTGCTGAAAGTCTCTTGACATTCGCTGTCCCTCCGTCCTATACTAAAATTACACTGTAATATTACATCGTAATTCAAATTTTAGCACAGGACCCTTGAAATTGCAATACCCTCCTTGCATTTTTTGTGGCCTGAAAGGAGGCTGGTTATGAAGTCGAAAGAACCGGGAACGATTCGGCAGCTCTTTGCTTTCGTGGGAGAAAACAACGGTAAAATGCTCCTCTCCATCTTCCTGGCTGTCTTGGGAGAACTGTTTGGCATAGGCCCGTTTTTAATGGTGGCTGTCCTCGCGGACGCCTTGTACCGGGGGACTGCAACGCCCAAGCTGGTATTGTTTCTCTGCGGAGGCGCCGCAGTTTGCCAGATCATAAAAATGCTGCTTACCTGGCGGTCCTCCCTGATGTCCCACAAAATTTCCTTTACCATACTGAAAAATATCCGGGAGGCCATTACAGGTCGGATGGCGAAGATCCCCATGGGCGTCATGCTGGAAACGCCCACAGGAGCTTTCAAAAATCTGATTGTGGACAATGTGGCGAAGCTGGAGGACTCCATGGCCCATTTCATGCCGGAACTGCCCTCTAACATCGCCGCGCCCCTATGCAGTATTCTTCTGATTTTTCTGCTGGACTGGCGGATGGGGCTGGCCGCACTGGTGACAATTCCGCTGGGCACCCTCTTTTTTGCCGCCATGATGCGGGGATATGGGCCCCGCATGGAGAACTATATGCGCTCTGCCAACGAGATGAACAGTGCTCTGGTGGAGTATGTCAACGGCATTCAGGTCATTAAGGCGTTCAACCGGTCCGCAGCTTCCTATGGAAAGTATGCTGATTCTGTCCGCTATTTCCACGATTCCACCATGGCATGGTGGAGCCAGTGCTGGCTTTGGAACGCGGCGGCCCGGGCGGTCCTCCCTTCTACGCTTCTGGGGACCCTTCCAGTGGGAGCGTGGCTCTACATGGAGGGAAGTCTTTCCCTCCATGTCTTTCTGGTGGCCTTGGTGGTGCCTCTGGGGTTCATTGCGCCTCTGATGAAGGTATCCGAAGCCATGGAGCAGGTCAGCATGATTAAGGGCAATCTGGAACAGGTCACCGCCTTTTTGAAAACACCGGAACTTGTCCGCCCCACAGAGCCCGCAGAGCTTGGGGAGCGGTGTTATCAATTTGAGGATGTCCATTTTGCTTATAACGAAGCCGAAATTCTCCACGGTATCTCATTCCAGACACAGCCCGGTACCATGACCGCCATAGTTGGTCCATCCGGCTCCGGGAAGTCTACGATTGCCAAGCTGATGGCCGGTTTTTGGGATGTAACCTCCGGTACGGTCCACTTTGGCGGGCAGGATATTCGCAGCATCCCATTTGGACAGCTCATGGGTGAAATCAGCTATGTAGCCCAGGACAATTTTCTCTTTGACAAATCCATTCGGGAAAACATCCGCATGGGAAATCCAGATGCCAGCGACGAGGAAGTAGAGGCTGCGGCCAAGGCCGCCAACTGCCACGACTTTATCATGCAGTTAGAGCAGGGTTATGATACCATGGCCGGCGATGCCGGGGCCCGCCTCTCCGGCGGAGAGCGGCAGCGCATCACCATTGCGCGGGCCATGCTCAAGCAGGCGTCCGTCATTATTTTGGACGAGGCGACCGCTTATGCAGACCCTGAGAACGAGGCGCTGATCCAGCAGGCTATCAGCAAGCTGGTGGTGGGAAAGTCTCTGATTGTCGTGGCCCACCGGCTGAATACAATCCGCAATGCCGACCAGATATTGGTTGTTGCCAACGGTGAGATTGTGGGCCGGGGCATCCAGGAGGAGCTTCTGCAGAGCTGCCCCCTTTACCGAAAGATGTGGCAGGACTACACAGGCTCTACGGAAGGAGGCGCAGAAGATGTTTGAAATGATTTGCCGTGTCTTTAAGATTGCGGGAAACAGCCGGAGAAAAATTGTGGCAGGCATCGTCTGCAACATTCTGAAATCCTTCTTCAACGGTTTTATGATGTTCGGTGTATTCTGGATTCTGCTCCATCTGGATGGACTCTCCCCGGCCATCATCGGGCAGGCTTTTGGCGTAATTCTGGGCAGTGTGCTGGGCCGCTTCTTTTTCCAGTGGATGTATGACCGTACCATGAGCGGGTCCGGCTATGACATTTTCCGGGATTACCGTCTGGAGATTGGGGAACGGCTGAAGCAGGCGCCCATGGGATATTTCTCAGAACAAAATCTGGGCACCATTCAGGCCATGCTCACCACCACGATTGCTGATCTGGAGGGGTACTCCATGCTGGCGATTGAGCAGATGACCAGCGGTGTGGCTATGGCTGTACTGATGTCCGTGATGATGTTCTTTTTCAGCCCGGTGATTGCGGGATTGAGCCTTGTGGGGCTGGCACTTGGGATGCTGGTCCTGCGTTGGGTGCGGCTTCGCGCCGCCCAATATGCCCCCATTTACCAGGAGGCCCAGGAGCATCTGGTCGGTAAGGTGATGGAATACATACGGGGCATTTCGGTGCTGCGTTCTTTTTCCAAAGGCGAGGAGGGACAGGTGGAAGTCCGCGCTGCGTTCCAGAAAAAATGGGATGCGGACTACGGCCAGGAAAAGGCTACAGCTGGCGTCCTCCGTTTCTATGGGCTGACCTTTAAGCTCATGAGCTGTGTGCTGATTGCGGCGGCGGCTCTGCTGTATCTGGCGGGGCAGATCAGCCGGCCTTATTGCCTGACTTTCCTGTTCTGCGCTTTCACAGTCTATTCCGATTTGGAGACGATGGGCAACAGCGCCTTTCTGAGTAAAAAGATCAATACGGAACTGGACCGGCTGGAGGAGGTCACCGACATTCCAAAGATGGATACCAGCTCGGAGAAACTGGTTGTGTCCCACTATGATATTTCTCTGGAGCATATCTCATTTGGCTATGGGGGCCGCCAGGTGATCCATGATATTTCACTGGAAATCCCGGAGCACACCACCTGCGCGATTGTAGGGCCCTCCGGCAGCGGCAAGACTACACTCTGCAATCTGATTGCCCGCTTTTGGGATGTGCAGGAAGGGACCGTTCGGATTGGCGGGAAAAATGTGAGGGATTATACTGCGGACAGTGTGCTGGAATACATCAGCATGGTCTTTCAGAATGTGTACCTTTTTCACGACTCTGTGGAAAACAACATCCGGTTTGGCCGGCCGGAAGCCACCCGTGAGCAGGTGATAGCGGCCGCAAAACGGGCCTGCTGCCATGACTTCATTCTATCTCTCCCTGATGGGTACGACACAATCATCGGAGAGGGCGGCTCCACCCTCTCCGGCGGAGAAAAGCAGCGTATTTCCATCGCCAGGGCCATTTTGAAAGATGCTCCCATCATCATTCTGGACGAAGCGACCTCCAGCGTGGACCCGGAGAATGAACAGGCGCTTTTATCTGCCATCCAGGAGTTGACAAAGGATAAGACCTTGATCTCGATTGCCCACCGCCTGAGCACCGTCCGAAACGCCGACCAGATTATTGTAATAGACCAGGGACGGATTGTTCAGAGGGGAACACATCATGAGTTGCTGCAAAAGGAGGGAATTTACCAAAGGTTTTTAACCCTGCGAACCGCCGCCACGGGATGGCAATTATAGCTCCGTTGGTTTATTTGTGGCACATCCTGGCAAAAAGCGCAACTGTTCAAGAGATGAAAAAGGTGGTATGCTCTACTTGTATTTAGGTCAGATTTTGTAGGTCAGATTTTTACCCGTGAGGGGCCAATGCGCCCCAAGCGGAGACTTGCCAGAACCTAAATACCGGACCGACCACGCACAAAAACCGCAGTTACCCCATTCAAGGGGCGGCTGCGGCTTTTTTGTGCACTAAACACAGAAAGGAGCAAACGACCATGAATGAAAACCTGTTTACTTTCCCCGGAGGGACAGCCGACGCAAGCGGTGACAACCCATTCGACCTGAGTGGCTTCACTGAATTGACCGGCAACAACACCCAAAACCCATTTGCTGATCTGCTCGCGGGCGGAGAAGCGACAGAACAGCCTCCGGCAGAAGGCGCCGGCGCTGTGCAGGCAGATGACTCAATCCCGGAAGAGAAAGACGAAACCGACCAGAATCACGAGACCGTGGAAGAGGATGAGTCCCATGAGATTTCCAAATCTCCGGCCCCTCAAGATCCACAGCCAAAATCACCTCCCGCGCCGAAAAGTGAGGAGGACCATGCCTCTGATAAGCCGGAGGAAGCGGAGGACAATCCCCTTCTTGCCGCTATGGAGCGTCAAGAAGAAAAGACCGCCCCAAAAGTGGCCGAACCCATCTTCGCCCAGCTTCCGGTGTTCTCCTACAATGGATCGGAAGCGCCCATCGAAGACACCGAGCAGACATTCGATGAACTCCGCCTCTCCAAGCTGACGGACTTTCCGGAGTTTGACGAAGCGCAGAGCCTGAGCTGGAAAGTCGTTTACGGCAAGATCGTCAAGGAGATCGTTCTCCCCAAGAAAACCAAAATCGGCCAAATCAAGCGCGAGATCGAAACCTCCAAGGAATTTATCAACGCTTTGAAGAAGGCAACCGACAAGCACCCCAAGTGCCTGGTCAAACCCTCAATCAGTATGCAGAAAAAGGGAGATGCCAGTGCATATAAGGGCGCTTTTTTGTATCTGTCGGAGGCCCAGGCCTCGCCTAAAACCATCACCTTTATCCCCGGGCGGGATGGAAAGGTCTATGAGCGCCGTATTACAGGCGCGGGGGAGTTTGTCACCCCCGCTGAAAACATCACCGTGCTGGATGAGATCCGGCCGGGTTTCCACCCGTCCCTGCCCCGCATTCCCTATTCGCTGATGGAGCAGGCCATAGGCCTGTTCCGCACGATGATGCGCAAGGGAAAGGGGCGGCAACCGGCGGAGGCCCTGGTGCATTTCTACTGGGATAAGCAGGAGCAGCGGTACTTTATCCGCGTCCCGAAGCAGATCGTGAGCGGAGTTTCTGTTGACGCCCTTCTGGACGATGAAGAGCTGATGACCAGCGACCGCTATATCCACTACGCTGACCTGCACTCCCACAACCGGATGCCCGCGGTATTTTCCAAGACGGATGACCATGACGAAAGGGCAACCCGGGTCTATATGGTAGTCGGCCGGCTGGACCGTTACTTCCCGGAGATCACGGTGCGCATCAGCAACGGCGGGCGCTTCCTGGAGATTGCCCCCGAGCAGGTCCTGGAGATGCCCCCGGTAGGGCACTTTCCCCCGGAATGGCTGACACAGATCTGCACGGATGCAGAGGGCGCTTTTGGGGTGGCCGCATGAACTTCTCAAAAAAACGGCCTGTAAAGATCGTCATGCTGGGCGCCGGCGGGACCGGAGCCCACATTGCGCCGCACCTTTACCGGCTCTTATATGCGTTGGAGCGTCCGGTGAAATTTATCATCTGCGACGGTGATAAAGTGGAGCCTAAAAATCTGGTGCGCCAGAATTTCACAGAGGCTGACCTTGGCGAAAACAAGGCCAGGGTAATCGCAGAGCGATATTCCGATGTGTTCGGCCTTGAAACCTCGTATATTCCCCGTTTTATCGAGGATGCCGGACAACTGGAAGAACTGCTTAGGCCCGAAGTATTTCGCCACTATGTGTATGGGTCTGAGCCAAACACGGGCAGATGGGTCACCAACTCGGAACTGGTCATTTTGATCGGAGCCGTGGATAACAACAAGTCTCGTAAACTTTGTCACGAGGTATTCCTCAGAGCGCGGGACCTGGTCTACATTGACTCCGGGAATGGAGAATACACCGGCCAAATTGTCTGCGGCATCCGCAGAGCCGGTAAAACCGTCTACAAGCCTGTGGGGATGCTTTACCCGGAGGTAAGCACCCCGGAAGATCTGTTCCCCACGGAGGTCTCCTGTGCGGAGGCGTCGGTCTCCGCCCCGCAGACCATCGTGGCAAACCTGATGGCCGCCACTGCCGTGGTCACTATGATCTACAACATTCTGGTCATCGGCTGCAACACCGTACAGCAGACCACCTTCTCTACCAAATCGGTGAACATCCGATCTTTTCAAAAACAGCCAACGAGGAGGAAAGCCGCATGAGTACCTTCCATGCCTATGTTGACGCCGCACACTTCCACGAAGCATTGGGTAATGTGCTGCGCTTTGCCGCCAAGCGTTCCCGCCTTCCTATTTTGGAGGAAGCACAGGTCCGCTTTGAGGATGGGCACTGTGTCCTGACCTGCACCAATTTAGACCAGTGGTGTATGAGTACAATTCCCGCAGTCGGGGACTCTTTCTCCTTTGTGTTTGTGGGGACCCGGAAAATCCTCTCCGCCTGCAAATACTTTTCCGGAGAACTGGAGCTCACTTACACGATTGAACCCACAGAGACAAACCCTGATCCGAGGGGCCAAATTTCTATCAGCGACGGGAAACGGAGCCTGAAACGCAGTACGGAGCGCACTTCCGATTTCCCCGAGCTCAAGGAGAAGCCTTTGGACCGCCATTACCCTGTCAATCCGAAAAGACTGCTGGAGCGGTTCAAGCGGGTGAAATACGCCGTTTCCTCGAATGACGCCAGACCAAATCAGTGCTGTATTGAATTTCTGAAGGACAAGATCATCGCTGTGGACGGCTACCGCCTGGCAATGAGCACCGATCCCGCCGTCAATGTGGAAAAACCTTTTTACATTCCGCCGGAGGTCATGGCAGAGCTTACGATGTTCAAGGATCAGGACTGCACGATCTCCGTTGGAGAGGAGTGGGCGGCGGTTGAAAGCGAAACGCTGCGTGTGCTCACCCGGATACCCGGCTATGACGGCTTCGATGTCGAAAGGGCGATTCCCACATCGTTCAGTACGGAATATCCCGTTGATGTGGATCAGCTTTTGGATGAAGTCAGGTATCTCAACGGCTTTATCACCGCAAAAACCCGAAAGCCGATCCGGTTTGACGGGGGCACACTCTCTCTTGAAACACCAGGAGGCACCTATCTCTCCAAGGTCGGCCTGCCTCCCGTTGAGGCGCGGGGCCTCAATCCGAAATACCTGCTGGAGGGGCTGGAGCAGTTCAAGGCAAAGAAAGTGCATACGGTCACCATGAAAATGGGGCACCCGCACTCTCCCATGATCCTGACGGATGGCAAAGACGACCTGGCCATGGTCCTACCGGTCCGGCTGAAAGAAGTCGCATAATAAAAAAGGAGCGATCACAATGAAAAACCTGTATATTCCCAAAGGGAAAACCCTGCATTACGAGACCCTGTACTGCCAGAACATCGTCAATGACGGCACGCTGATCGTGGACGGAACGCTGCACGCCCGGAGCATTTCCGGCAAGGGCATTTTGAAAGCCGGCACAGTTTCCGTCCGCCATGTGGCGGAGATGGATATTGAGTGCGCCACGATGAATGGAGAAACCATGGCCGCTGAGCGTGTGTGCGCCGCTGAGATCGTCCTGTCCGGCTCCGCAACTGTGTCCTGCTATCTGGAGGCGGAGTATGTGGAGGTCCCCAAGCTGACCATGGCAAAGCACAACATCGGTACCCTCAAGGCCGATGATGTTATCACGCTTCCGGAGAAAAAGCGCGGGATCGTCGGCACCCTGGTGGCGGGCTTTTTTCGCCGCTTGTGGTTGTCCGTGATCCACCGTATTCCGGTAGACGCCCCGTATGTCCAGGTTGCGGCCCCGGCACCGGAAAGCACCGATACGGAGCAGGAACAGCCGAAGCCGGAGCGGGCCGGCGATTTTCAGTCTCAGCCCGTTACCCAGCCAATGGATCTGGACCTGGAAGAGGATTTCGAGTTCAAGCGGCTCAAGGCCATGTACCGTCTCCTGAAAGACTGCGGATACACCCTGCGTATCACAAAGCAGGAGGAGACTGTGCTGACTCCGCGGGAGGATAGCGCGTCTACCCTCCCCAAGGCTGCGTGACCTATGGAGAACATCATCATCCGGCAGCGCCGGGAGGTGACCGCCATGGGGATAACCCGGGTCCGGGAGCTGTGCGCCCAAGGCTACATAGACCAGTCAGGCGTTTTTCGCCTGAAACGCTGTGTCGGCCGATATGGGCCGAAAGAGCCGTGCAAAACGGCAAACCCTGTTATTACAAACCGTGCCGCGTAGGCACTGAAAGCAGAGGGGGACTGTGCGGAGCGCGGTCCCCCTCTGGCTAAATCACGGAGGTGATCAAACATGGAGCAGGTAAACGAGGCACAGCCTCAAAGCCAGCCCCCTTCCCAGCGGTTTTATGCCCTGGAACAGCTTGGCGAGCTTGCCGGTACCATTACTTTGATTTCGGAGGGCCTGCAAGCCTATCGGGCTCAGGTTGCCGGGCTTTTGGCCGGCCAGAAAAAGGCGGAGGCATTTGAACTGTACCGCCTGCTGGAGCGGCAGCGCACTTATCTGGTCGAACAGATCCGTGCGACCCGGCCTTTCCTGATGGAGCTGGAGAATCCGCTGGCCCCTGCCGCGCAAAAGCTGGCGGAGCAACTGGCAGCCTTTCCGCTGATGACCGCGGACTACTCCAAACTGACCGAAGTGCTGAAGCGGTTTGCGGACGCGCTTCCAGACCATCAGACCACAGACGCCTCAATCATCGGGCGCCTGATGAACAATGTCCGGCTGGGGCATTACCCCACGGACCTCACTCATGTGGGGTATATCGCCAACAGCATTGTCTTTCCCGCAGAGAACACGGCCAACCTGATTGACCCATGCTGTGGAACAGGGGACGCCCTGCTCCGGCTCGCCCTGGGGACGGACAGCCAATGCTACGGCATTGAACTGGATGACCACCGGGCGGAACAGGCACAGCAGCAGTTGTACCGTGTCGGCTTCGGCAGCTTCTTCGGCTCCAATATCAGCCCAGGAGCTTTTCATGCCGTTTTCCTGAATCCGCCCTATCTGTCTGTCCTGTCTGAGAATGGAGGACGGAGCAGAGACGAAAAGCGGTTTCTGATTGAGAGCATCCCCCTTCTTATGATGGGCGGGCTTCTGATCTACATTGTCCCCTATTACCGCCTGACGGCAGATCTGTGCGGCATCATCTGTGACAACTTTGAACAGGTGCGTATTCACCGCTTCCTGGACAGGGAGTTCAAGCAGTTTAAGCAGGTGGTCGTCACAGGCGTGCGCCGCAGACGGACGGAGGCGGAACAGGATGCGGAGGCGCTGTGCTCCGCCGCGGAGCACCCGGAGACCTTACCTACCGCCGACCTTCTGCCCAAGGCCTGCTATGAGCTCCCGGCAGTCTCCAAAAAGGTGGAGACATTCCGGGGGGCTGTGTTCAATGAAGACGAGCTGGCCCGCCAGCTGGCAAACTCCACCGGCTTTGACCGGCTGTTTGCCAAAAGCCGGCTGGACAGCGAGATCAAGCGTCCGCCCCTGCCCCTGTCTATCGGACAGGTGGGGCTGATCGGCGGCTCCGGCCTGATCAACGGACTGATGGAGTGCGACTATCCGCATATCGTCAAGGGCCGGATCATCAAAGAGAAGCACACCGTCACGGATGAAAACAGGGGGCCCCATGGGCGCCTGATTTCCACCGAGATACGGGAGACGATTTCCAACCGGATGATCTTCAATATCCTGACGCCGAGCGGTTTCCGCTCGCTGACTTAAAGGAGAAAGTGATATGAACGAAAAAAACTATTTTACCATTGTTGTGCCTCTTTCCCCTGATGCACAGAAAATCGTGCAAGGCAACCCATCAGCCGTCCCGCTGCGGGCGGCGGTTTGGTCGCAGGCGGCGGAACGCATGAAGCCGCTTCTGGGAGGTGTCTGCTCCCGTTTCTCTCCCGCGGCAGCCCCCTATGGAGAGCCGCTTCACCTGCCCTTCGGCGTCGCTTTGGGCGGTGCAGAAGCCGAACAGTTTCTGCTCTGCTATTTCCATGCCAGGGAAAATCAAGAGGAGGAGATCAGGAGCCGCACTCAGGCCATTCGAGCTCTGGGCAGAAAAGTTGGTCAGTTCCATCCTGATGAAGAAACGACTTTGACCGTCATGGCGTTTCGTTCTTCTGATCCTGAACTGCATAAGCAGATGGATGTTGCCCAGCGTTTCTTTTCCGACGATATTACCGCCGCTGCGGGTCTGTACTATTTAGGCTTTGGCTCCAACTACATCAATGAGCAGCAGGAGCGGCAGATCCTCTCCAATCCGGAGGCTTATGCTCTCTGTGTGGCTGAGCTTCAGCCAGTGGAGGAAGCAGCGCGATGAGGAAAGTGTTAGACCTTGGCGAACTCCATAAACAGCTCAGACAGACGGAGGAACATGAGCCGCACTTCGACGAGGAGCTAAACCCCTACCTGCTGGACACAGTTCTTCCGCAACTGGAGGGTGAGGAGCCCATCCGGCTGGAGCAAATCGACTTTGATCAGTTCGACGAAGAGGACCCGTTCACAATCCTCGACTATTATTACTGGCGGGAAAATCTTTGTAATACGATGCGCCACATCAACAGGCGGATTTCCGACATTTTGCCGTCTTGTGTGAAAACCAGAGCGTTTTTATAGGAGGCCGGACATGGACGAAGATACTTTGAACGCAGCCATGAGGATCTTAAACATGGCAAAAGTGCTGGAGAGCCACGGGAAATTGAACAGGCTCATGGATATGCTTGGAGATTGCACGGAGATCACCTGGGATAATCAGTGCATGGTGGAACGGTTTGCCTGTGAGAGCGTATTTCAGAATACCAAGTGCTATGAGCAGTGCGGAAAGCAGGTCTCCCATCATGCGTATGAACCGGATCGTGAGGTCTATGTTCTGCGCGACCCGCTGCTGGACAGGTTTCATGCTTTGTGCCGGGAATATGAATCCCGAAGAGGGATAACCCGAATTGAAAACCCCTATGCGCGGGAGCTGGAGGACGCGGTCCACAGTGCTATGCGCCTCAGCAACTATAACTTTGATTACCTTTGGGTAGACGGCTCGGAGGCGCGGAAAAGCCCCAAACTCCTGCTCTTTCTGTTCGAGGAGTTCTACTCCTTTGATGAGATTCCGAAGGCTCTGTGCGACATCCTGGACGCCTGCCAGAGCGGAATCAGGGAATTAGAACAGGAGCTGAAGAAGCCGGCGGGCAAAGTAATTGCCCTGCCTTCTCAGCCTGCGCTGAAGCAAAAGGAGGCGGCATAAATGGAGGCCAGCAACGACATTATGATCCGCATTTCGCCCAATGAGGGCAAAATCACCGTGGAAGAGGACGCGCAAGGTGTCTTCTCCCGGAAAAGCATCACCGAGGAAGATCTGCTTCGGTGCTTCAAAGACAGCCTGCGGACAGCAGACGAGGGCTATCACAGCGGTTTCCTGCCGCTGAATACTATCTCGCTCTATCAAAGCGAGACGGTAAAACGCTTCGTTCTCTGGCACCCCAGGCTGTACGCCGATGTTTCGGTCTACGATACGCCCTATCCCCACTTCCCGATCCCTCGTCTGGTATTTGGCTTTTCGCTCAATCAAGAGGGGAAAGCATCCCATTGCCGGATTGGGGTGGTGGCGGATGAAATCCCGACCCCGGAGACACCCATGTACTACTATCCATTTTCCAATGTGAGCCGCGAAAGCGGGAGCCTTTGCGTGGGAGCCAACACGCTGCCAATCTATAAAAAGCCGCACAAGGCACACAACCTTCCAGCGTTTCTCCTGAGTATTCCGAACAACATGCACTATTACAGCAGCTCCAACAACAAGTTAGGACTGGAATATCGGGAACTCATGGAGCATCTGAAGGACAAAGACCCCGAATACTACTATTCGGACATTCTCATCCCCAAAAAGGAAACGCTCGGCGAGTTTATTCAACGGGCCTAAAGGAGCGAATATCATGTGGAACAAATCAGCGGAAGAACTTCGGGCGGCCCTTTCCGCCCCCTTTCAGAGCGCCGACATTGAGTGGCGGATCTCCGCGACCAATTCAGCAAAGACCAGCGGCCTGGCAGTGCCCTATGTGACCAACCGAGCCATCCAAACCCGGCTGGACAGCACAGTGGGCATCGACGGCTGGCACAATGATTTTGTGCCGTGGAAAGGCGAGAGCGCCCAGCTGTGCGGCATTTCCATCTATTTTCCGTCCCAGGAGGCGTGGATCACCAAATGGGACGGGGCCGATGACAGCGATATTGAATCGGTCAAGGGCGGCCTCAGCGACAGTATGAAGCGGGCCGCGGTTGAGTGGGGCATCGGCCGGTATCTCTACGGCATGACGCAAAAATGGGTCTCCATTGAGCAGAGGGGAAAAGGGTATGTGATCTGCAACGACGAACGCCCCACCTTGGACGCCGTCCATGATCAGTGGGTGCAGTCACTCCAGCAGAAAAAGGACCACCCCGGCGAACAGGACAAACAGGGCCATCACACCCGGAGCCAATCTGCCGATCCCAATGGCCGTCCCCGCCAGCAGGGCGGACAGCCTGCCCCTCAGAGGCAGGGCGCAACCCCTCCGCCGCAGCCGCCGCAGGCACAGCCCGGGCGCCCGCCCCAGCAAGCCCCTCAGATGCAGGGACAGCCTTCCCAAGGCCAGACCTCCGCTTCCGGCATCCCGGCCGGGTGCTATCTGGTGACCGGCGCTGTCCTCAAGCCGACGATGAGCGGAAACAGCCGCACCAGCGTCCAGGTCAGGGACAGCGCGGGACAGGTCTTTCAGGCATATACCCGGGGCGCCGACAGCCGGCTTGCGCCGGGACTGATCCTGACAAACGCGAATTTTTCCACGCAGCACAGCAACGGCGTCACCTTCTATATTTTGGAGGCATACCAGATCCTCGACCTGGGCTCAGAACAGGCCGCATAAGTAAGGAGGCAATCAAATGATCCAACCGATCAAGCAATTCCGCGTGACCCGGCTTACAATCAGCGGGTTTAAGGGATATGCGGACCAGAAGACCTTTCAGTTTGGCGGCATGAATGTGATCTCCGGCCATATGGGCGTGGGGAAAAGCAGCATTGCCGACGCCATCGCCTTTGCCATCACCGGCGTAGGCTTCTATGCCGGCGCGAAGATTGACTACCTCTATCATCAGGATACCCGTGATTTGCTGGTAGAGCTGGAGTTTGAGGATGAGTCCGGCAAACTTCGGACCCTCGCCCGCCATCGCAAGGATGACAAAATGGACATCACGCTGGATGGTGTCCGCATCGGCCAGGGGGATCTCACCACCATGTTTGGAGAGCGCGATCTTTTCCTGTCGATGTTCAACCCGCAATACTTTATCAATGTTTTGGGCAGTAAGGGCCGCAACCTTTTGGAGCGGTATCTGCCGGAGGTGCCCAAGGCGGAAGTTCTCGCTCAGCTCAGCGACCAGACGCGGGCACTGCTGGAAAAGCAGGAGTTTCTATCCGCGGAGGCTTACTCCAAGCAGCTGCGCGAACAAGTGACCGACATAGAAAAGGATATGGTCTATATCCAGGGGCAGATTGACCTGCACGCCTCTCAACAGAAGGAGCAGGCACAGGAGCTCATGGAAGCTCAGGTAAGGCATACACAGCTTCAGGAGCGAATCGGTGAACTGGAGCGTAAGCGCACCACAGGTTTTGACGGAAACAGTATGATCGACCGTCTGGCCGACTTATACGCCCGTTATGAAGAATTACAGCGGGAGAATCCAGTGATTGCCGATACGGCAAACCTGGATCTTCAAATTCACGCCGCAGCTGAGAAGCTGGCCCGCCGCAAGGCGGACGCCTACCAGAGCAAGTATGCCGCCGCACTGGCCCAGGCGCAGGAGCGTATCCACAGGCTCAGTATGGAGTTCAAGCGAACCAAGCATATCCACGACGGCCTGACGGCGGGGGTGCAGTGCCCCATGTGCCGCCAGACCATCACGGAGCAGACATTGCCGCAGGTGAAGGGGGAATTTGCCGCCTCCCTGCGCCGCATCCAGGCCGAAGGCTGCCAGCTCACCGCCCAGTGCAAAGAAGTCCAGGAGTTGGACGCCAAGGCGCGGACCGTTTTTGAGCAGTTTCGGGAGGACGATATTGCCGCCGGAGAAGCCGAGCTTGAGGAACTCAGCGGCCAACGTAAACAGGCGCTTGAACAGGCGGAGGAACGGCGAAATTTCCACCAGCAAGAGCTTGAGCGCCTGCACAGCGAGATCCAGAGCACCGAGCTGGACCGGGAATGCGGTATGCTCAGCCAGGAGGAAATCGAGGAACTGAACAGGGCCCGCACGGAGTTTGCCGGGCTCAATGCCAAAATTGAGGTGCTGTCGAAGCTGGTCCAGGCCTCTCCGGAGGCTGCGGGGAAGCAGGAGCAGGACATCAAGCAGATGCAGGCCTCCATCCAGCAAAAGAAGGAGCTTCTTTCCGCCCTGGCCTTCTATATCTCAAAGCGGGTGGAGATCAACTTCTCTAAGCTCAGGATGAACCGGGTGTCGATCACCCTCTATGATGTGGTGAAGAGCACCGGCGAAGTCAAGGATGTATTCCGCTTCACCTATGAGGGCCGCGACTACATTTGTCTGTCTCACTCCGAGCGAATTCGGGCTGGACTGGAAGTTGCGGAGCTGATCAAGCGTCTGCTGGGCGTCGAGTACCCGACTTTTATCGACGATGTGGAGTCCGTTCCCGTCATCGACAATGTGCGCCCCACGGGGCAGGTGTTTATCGCCAAAGTGATCAAGGGCACCGCGCTGCAGGTCCAGGTGGCCGACAATACGGGTGTCCCGAAAGCCGCATAAAACGGTGAGCGCCTATGGGCAAGCACCGTTCCGGCCATTCTTATCAGGAATTTCCGATCCTGAATGTGGCGAGAAGATGTGGGCTTGTCCTGAATGACCGCACGCTGGAATGGGAGGAGGTGGAAGCCTCCTGCCCATTCTGCGGCGACCACGGGCCAGGGAAACACCATCTCTTTCTCAACACCACCAGAAATATTTTCCGCTGTGTGCTCTGCGGAGAAAAGGGCAACAGCGTGTCCCTCTATGCCAAGATGGAGGGGGTTTCAAACCGGCAGGCGTTTCGGGCGTTATCGGAGGACAGCGTTCTTTACCGGTTTCCCCAGCAGCCCCTGTCACAAAAACCGGCGGAACGGGAGCCCAGCTCCCTGGCCGTCCGGCACAATGTCTACTATGATATGCTCATGCACCTGGAGCTCTCCCCCAAGCACAAAGCCGATCTTTTGGCTCGGGGATTGAGTGAGGAGCGTATTGAGCAAAACATGTACCGCACTCTGCCCATGTCCAGCTCCGCCCGGCGTTTTCTGGCGGGCATCCTTTCCGACTTTCACAATCTGGAGGGCGTCCCGGGCTTCTATGTTGACCGGGGATACTGGAACATCCTCGGCCATTCGGGGCTTCTGGTGCCGTGCCGCGACAGGAACGGCTATATCCAGGGTCTCCAGATCCGGCTGGATGATGAGACCAAGCCGGATCGAAAATACCGGTGGCTCTCCAGCCGCGGCAAGGCTCATGGGACCCGCAGCTACTCCTATATCCATGTCACCGGGAATATCCATGCCAGGACCGCCTATCTCACAGAGGGAGGCTTAAAAGGCGATGTGGCCAGCTTCCTGGATCACGACGCGCTCTTTCTCTGCTTTGCTGGCGTGACGGCCATCGTCGGCCTCAAGGATGCGCTCCAGTCCATGGAGAATCTGGAAGAGGTCGTGGTTGCCCTGGACATGGATAAGCTGGTCAACTGGCGGGTGCGAAACGCCCTGGGAAAAATCCTGGAAACGGTACAGAGCATACCCAATCTCCGGGTACGCCTGATGAACTGGAACATGACCTTCAAGGGCGTGGACGACTTCTACAAGGCCCGCAATGAAGCGGCCTCAAAGGGTGTGAACATTTTGGATATGACTTCAAACTTTATCACCATGCGCCTGGAAAGCCTGTGGAAACAGGAATATCCCGAGCAGGACCGCGGCTTTATCCACACCTGCGAGTGGGAGGAATTAACAGTTCCGATAGACCAGCTGACTGCCGGGAAACCTGCGGACATGAAGAAAGCGCAATACTATCTGAAGCTCCTGTGGGCAGGCAAAGTGGACTTTCCGCCCCTTGTCAGCGTCAACGGCGTGGTGATCGACGGCCTGCACCGATTCTGGGCCTATCAGCAGATGGGGTATCAGACGGTGACGGTCTATCAGAACAAGCCGTGGGCCATGCCCACAGCGGCATAGGGCCCGCCAGCGAAAGGAGAACGCTTTGCCAACCAACCGTTTATGCTGCTGGTGTGGAGCTCCGGCAGAGTTTTCCACATACCGGACGATTTATGTGGACACGGAATACGAACAGGCAAGCCGGTACTTTGAGTGTGCGGCCTGCCATCAAAAGGCAACCAAAGATTTGATTTCGGAGGTAAAAAACAATGTTGAACAATGAGAAAACCATCCGCTTTGAAGACTTTGCCGCCGTTTCTCAGGACGGCGGAGATGTTTTGGGAAAGGTGCTGTACTATTCACTTTCCAGCATCCTGATCGACCGGGACGAGTTGGAAAGCCTGTGTGACGCCGTAGGATTTCCCAAGGGCAGGAGCAATCGGACTGCCATGGGGGACGCTTTTCGTTCCGCCACCGGCGATATTTACGAGCGCCGGGTAGTGAAAACCGACAGCGGCCCACAGATCTTCAAGGTGTACTGCCGGGATAACAAAGGTGGAAACGCCTCTGTGATCTCCCGTGAGCTGGTCAAGGAGACCGTGCATGAGGACACCAATGAATACCGCAAGCTGGCCAACATCACCTTCAATAAGACCAGCAAGCTGTTTTCCTATGATAATCTTGTCTCCGATCCGTTCATCGACCCGCTTCCGTACTGTATGGAGGCGCAGAGGCTTTTTGAACTCTACCAGAACTGCGCCGGCCGGCGGCAGATTGAAACCCTACTGGAGAACTATGTGGACTCTATGCAGGCCGTCAAAATAGGCCGGGGGCATTTCTTTTTCGTTCCCCGGGACTTTGCCGCCAGATTGCAGGTGTTTGAGGACTTTGTGGAGATGCTGGAGGAGCATAACCAGCTCAAGCGTCCCGACCGTGATCCGCTGGAGGTCAACAGCATTTATGTTGTAGACGACGCCAAACAGCGCAAGAAGATGACTGCCGCCTTCTATCGGTCTGTCCGCAGGGAGATTGCCGAGTATGAGGAGCGCGTCACCCACCTGATCCAGAGCGGAAGCCAGAGCCCCAAGATCATGGATCGCTGGGTCATGCGCATCCAGGGCCTGGAGGAGAAGAAGCGGAATTATGAGAATATTCTAAAGCGCGAGCTTACCGACCTGGACGAGGAGTTTACCTCTCTCCGCTACCTGTCGGACGAGCTTCGGATCAGAGCGGCAGGGCTCCGCGTCCATCAAAAGGCCGCTTAAAATACCTGGAATGGAGGAGCAAGATGAACAAGGAAAAGAAGGATAGGCCGAGCATCGAAGCCCCCCAAGCAGTCAAGCATCCAGATAAGCACCCGCCGTGTTACCGTTCGGAAACACGCAATCCCTATCCGCTCTGCCTGGGATGGGGAATGAAAGCCTGTGCCCATTGCTGCCTTTGGACAGACTATGATTCCGATGAGGACGAAAGCCGTGTAAACCTTCCGCTCTCCCTGGCGCAGCTTCAGGAGATGGACGGCACTCCCGCCTGGTGGGAGTGCGGACCAGAATACAGCTGCTGGGGTATTATTGCCGTGGACAGTAGCGGGCGTTGGGAGGGCATCCCCTTCTTTCAGGGACGATGGCGTGAAGTCAATTTTGTGTATAACATCGAAGCACGCAACATGGAGATCTACCGCCATCCGCCCTATGAGGAAACCTGATAAACCGCGTCCCCGCTTTTCTGGCGGAACAAGTTCGGGACGCCGCATAAAAAACAAACCGGAGAGGAGCACCTTGATATGACCTACCAAGGGAAAGAAGTTTTTACCTCGGACGATTTCGACTATGCCGCCGCAAAGCCTGGAGACTATGTAGAGGAGGCCGTGGTGGATGCGGCGATGAACTGCCTGCCGCCCATCTGCATGAGCAGCGCCTGCGCGCAAATGGGGGACCCCTATGGTATGCGCCAGGACCCTACAACTGGGGCATGGAGATCCACCTACGCCACATTCAAGCGTTGTCTGGATGTCTCCGGTATCTGGGAGTATTGTGGACATTGTTTTTCGGGCGAGACCGTAGAGCGCGGGACGCCGCCACCCAATATGTAACACACCAAATTAAGTAAAGAGCCAATCAACGCTCCGGCCGCAGGCGCGGCCAATGAAAAAAGCCCGAGGGGATACGCCGCATAGCGTACCCCTCGGGCACTTTTATTGAGAGACGGCTTACTGCTCCGCTCCACCCTCCCGCAGAGGAAGGGAAAGGCGCTGGATCATGGCCAGTGCCAGGGCCGCATCCTGTTCGCTCAACTTCCGGATGGCGTCAATGGCTTTTTGCACGGTGGGAGACTCAACATTCTCCTCGTCAAAGAACTCAGACAGGCTCATATTGAAATAATCCGCGATATTAAATAGCTCCTGTGTTGATGGCTTGGACTTTCCGGAGGTAATGCTCTGGATATAGCTTTTGCTGTGGCCCAGCTCCAGCGACATCTGATATTCTGAGATATTCCGAGCCATCCGGAGTTGAGTAATACGCTTTGCGATATAGCTTTCCTCCAACAGGTATCACCTCTTTATGTTGATGATACCCGATTATTCAAAAACAATGTTCGCTGGCAGCGTGATTATATTTTGGTATTAGGCCGCTGTCACTTGTTATTTACCGCTTATACTTGTATAATTTTATTTATATCATTCCGCTGTAATCGGTAGAGTTGATACTGCCGAGCGAAATAGGAAAGGGAGCATGACCATGAAGCAGCGTTCTGAGGTTGCGGCTGACCGGGCCGCTTCGTACTTGAGGGAAATGGGAATACGCCCCTCCAGCAAGGCCTATCAATACTTGCTCTTTGCTTTGACTCAGTTACAATGCGGGACCCCGTTTCAAAACTCGATCTGGGAGCTAACGGCGATCCACTTCGGACAAAAGCGGGAAAATGTGCTGGCGTGCGTGCGGCGTGAGATTGCCCATGCTTTCCGTATGGCACCGGATCGTTTCTCGAATGAGCGCGTCGGCGATGTCCCAGCACGGCCGCCTCAGAGTATGGCCTTCCTGCGGCTAGGGCTCTATATGATAAACAGAGTTGTATATTAAGTTTGCGGTCATTTTGCGGCCCAAGTTTTAATCTGAATGTATCTTGACGGAACTTGTGAAATAGCGTACATTGATGATTAGCGAAAGCTAACCCTTCTGCTTATAGAGGTGAAACAGAGTTATGACGCAAAGAAGTATTTATCAGAATTTGGACCCGACTCTAAATGGCTACCATCCTGACTGGTATGATAAAAACGCAAAATTGATAAGCCGTAAGCCGGGTTGTTCCGTCATTTCCTATCAGTGTAATGGTACTGGGATTTTATATGATTACTCCATATTTCCGGGTATCGACCTGATTTTCATGGATTTCAACTGTTCAGATATTTTTGATGAGCCGAATGAAATGCGAAATGTGTTGGAAATTCGGCATTATCAAGAAGGCCGGGTTGAATTTGAGTTTGAGGGTGACAAAGTGTTTCACCTGCAGCAGGATGAATTTTGTGTAAACGGTATGCTGAATATGCCGGCTCGGTACTCATTCCCATTTGACTATTGTAGTGGACTGAGCTTGGTGCTCGATAAAAATTCAATGACGGAAGTGACCAGATCTCAGCTCGCCCTCTTCCAGATTGATATTTCTGTTTTGGAGGAGGACTTAGACACAGCCCATCAATGGTATATTTGTAAAACACCTCCCTCCATGTGTCATGTGTTTGAGGAGTTGTATGCGGCCAAAGAGCATGAAACTTCCCAATACTTTCGCATCAAAGTATTGGAACTGCTCTACCACGCCACAAAACTGCGCAAGGAAGATCGTGTAGCCGCCACTTATTATGCCCGAGAACATATTGAAATTGTGAAGCGAGTTCGTAAAGCTATGCTTAAGGATTTAAGCCGCAGTACTCCGCTGGAGCAATTCCTACGAGGTGAGGCAATCAGTACCGTTACATTCCAGACCATTTTCAAGCAAATATATGGGCGTAGCCCATATGCTTATTTGAAACATTACCGGATGAATAGTGCCGCAGTTCAACTTCGAGAGAGTAATGAGTCCATCAATCAAATCGCACTCTCACTGGGATACAGCAACGCCAGCAAGTTTGCCCGCGCTTTCCGGGATGTGTTCGGGGTGCTTCCCAAGGATTACCGGACTGCGCAAAAAGCCATTTAGTTTTCGGGCTATTTTCGACCCTGCATTTATGAAATGGAGTAGAGAACAAAAATCGGTTCTTGTATAATAAATCCGTTGGTTAGACGCAGCTAACCAACGGATTTATATTTTTACAGGAGGGTCGTTCAATATGGAGAAATCAGTTCCAAGCGCAAAGAAAAAGTTTAGCATACGCGATATCATGACAATAGCCGCTATGATGGTGATTTGTTTTATCATCATGATGGTAATGAGTTCGCTTACACTCCCTTTCCCACTCGTATATCTGTATGGCTCAGCCGGAATTGACGGTTTCATCTGCGCAGTCTTTTTCCTGGTGGCTGCTAACCGCGTCAATAAGCATGGTCTTCTTTTTGCCTGGGCGGGTATCTACGGCCTGATCCAAGGCGTCATGGGCTACATGTTCCTCTTCCCGTATTTCCTGGCGGTAGGACTTATTGCAGAACTCTCCATGCTTGGTAAAGACACCTACCGCAACCCGCTCCGAACTCGTATCGGCTGGACGATTAACTGCGTGGGTAACTTTGTCGGCTGTGCTGTTCCCCTCTGGTGGGCATGGGACAGCTATACGGCAATGGCTCTGGAGAGTGGATTTACCTCTGAAACCTTAGAAATGCAGATGGCTATGGTAACTTCCCCGGCCCTGATGCTGCTGGGAGCGGCAATTACCGCTGTACTTACTTTCCTCGGGACATTGTTTGGTCAGCGCCTATTGCGGAAGCACTTCCAAAAAGCCGGTATTGTGGGATGAACAGAACAGGTACGACACAAAAGCGAATCGAGCAGGTAGATGGGCGGACGGTCTTATTTTTGACCGTCTGCTCCTGCCTGGTCAGTTTTCTAACCACAGACCTGATTGGCCATGCGGTGTTCACTTTCTGGCTACTCTTGATTCTCTGTTATTTTGGGCTATATAAGCAGGGGATCGGCTGTTATACAGTCTATTTGGTAACCGTTGTTGGCCTATATTTGGAGACAAAATACAGCATATCATTTCCATCTCCGCTTTTGCTGAGCATGATCTACAAGCTGCTCCTTCCCGCTATGCCAGCATATCTGCTTTTCCGTATTCCCTCCGGCAAGCTCACGGCCAGTCTGCGGAAACTGCCTATCCCAGCCAAGGCTATGCTGGTCCTGGTCGTCATGCTACGCTTTGCTCCGACGATCATCCTGGAGTTCGGAGAAGTTCGGGAGGCTATGAAAATCCGAGGCTTTCTTCGGTCGGTACCTACGGTCCTGCGGCACCCATTGAATACGCTGGAATATGCAATCGTGCCTATGGTATTCCGCTCTCTAAAAATTGCGGATGAGCTCTCCGCCTCGGCTATTGTCCGCGGCATTGAGAGTCCTTACAAAAAGCAAAGTTACTATGTCAGCCGCATCTCACCGCTGGACGCGTTCCTCATGTTGGTCAGCACTGCAGCTGGAATCGTATGCTGCGTTCTGCTGTAAAGGGGTATCA
Source organism: Pseudoflavonifractor sp. Marseille-P3106 (assembly GCA_900169975.1). Taxonomy (GTDB): domain Bacteria; phylum Bacillota; class Clostridia; order Oscillospirales; family Oscillospiraceae; genus Vermiculatibacterium. The sequence goes on along the minus strand of LT827124.1, from coordinate 240,781 downwards.
CAATGGGAAAAGAAATCGCAATTCGGGATCTTACATTTTCTTATAGTGGTCGGGGCGATCAGATCAGTCATGTTACACTGGACATTCGCGCTGGGGAAGTAATCGTACTGACTGGCCCATCCGGAAGCGGAAAAAGCTCTTTGACCCGTGTAATCAATGGGTTGATCCCCTATTTCTATGAGGGGGAGCTGAGCGGGCAAATCCGTGTAGGGGATAAACCTTTGGAGGAAATCCACTCCTGGGAACGCGGGAAGCTGGTAGGTAATGTGTTCCAAGACCCCCGGAGTCAATTTTTTGCCAATGAGGTAGCCGGAGAAATCGCTTTCGGCTGTGAAAATTACGGATATACCCATGAGGAAATCCAGTCCCATGTACTCCAGGCAGCCCAGTACAATAAAATTGAGGACCTTTTGGATCACAGCCTGCACACACTGTCCTATGGAATGCGGCAAAAGGTAGCCATCGCCTCCGCTCAGGCCATTGAGCCGGAGATCTATGTCATGGACGAGCCTTCCGCAAATCTGGACATCGAATCCACCTACCGCTTCGGGGATATTATCCGCAATCTGAAGGCACAGGGAAAAACCATTGTAATCGCAGAGCACCGCTTGTACTATCTCATGGATGTTGCGGACCGATTTTTCTGTATTCAGCACGGTGCGATTGTGCGAGAGTTCTCAAGGGAAGAAATGAAGAGCCTCCCATCGGCAGAAGTGCATACGCTTGGCTTGCGGACGCCGGACCTCTATCAAATGGCGTTTCAGCAGATGCCATCGGCCGCCACAGACGAAGTAGTGCTGGAGACGCAGGGGCTCCATAAAGCCTTTGATGGCACGGTGGTGGCTGAACACTTGGATTTTGTCTGCCACAGAGGAGAAATCGTCGGTATCATCGGGCCGAACGGCACAGGGAAAAGTACATTTGGGCGCATCTTTGCCGGCCTTTTGAAGGAAAACTCCGGTGAGGTATTCCTGTTTGGTCATAAGACCCGGCCAAGAGAGCGGATGGGCAAAGTATGGTACATTCCACAGGATTTAGACAGTCAGTTATTTGGAGAAGACCTTGTTGATGAATTGACCACTGGGGCACCTACGGATGAGAAGCGCAACGCACGAGCCCGGACAATTCTCAAAGCCCTGGAACTGGAGGAGTATGCCGAGCAGCACCCGGCCACCCTATCCGGTGGGCAGAAACAACGACTGGCTTTGGGGGTAGCCTTGATGCACGACGCGCCTATTATTATTCTTGATGAGCCTACCAGCGGACTGGATGGCGCCAATATGCGCAATGTGAGCCAAATCATCCGCAAGCTGGCCGGAATGGGGCGTACCATTCTGGTAATCACCCACGACGCAGAATGTGCGCTCTCTTGTTGTGACCGGGCTATCCGCCTGGAAAACGGCGCAATCACGGACGACTTTCCTATCCACTCCGTAGATATTCTTTTGGACAAAATTGGGTATCAGAGCTGTGGCCAAAGAGGCGTTTGTTATTCTGGCACATAAGGAGGTGCTTTTATGGCACAGGAAGAAACGCGCAAGAAAAAAACCGGTATGGCTCGGTGTCTGGAATTGGCATCACAACATAAGGGCCTTGTTTTTATCTCAGGCATTCTTGCCGCAGCAGCCGCAGTGTGCTCTTTCCTACCGTATCTTTCTATCTATTTTATAATGCGGGAACTAATCGGAGTTTTTCCCGATATGGCGAACGCAAATATGAGCGTTGTTCTCCGATATGGCTGGATGGCTCTCGGGGGGATTGCCGGAAATGTAATCCTTTATTTCTGCGCGTTGATGTGTTCCCATCTGGCGGCTTTCGGAACGCTTTATGAGCTGAAGCTGGCCTTTGCGAACCATATTACGGAAATCCCTTTAGGGTATCATCTGACCATTGGCAGCGGTCGGATGAGGAAGATTATGGACGAGAACATTGAGAGCATTGAAAAATTTATCGCGCATCAGTTCCCGGATTTTGTTGCTTCTCTGGTGGCCCCACTCGCCCTGGTAATTCTTCTGCTGGCCATTGACTGGCGGTATGGTATCGTTTCTCTTTTTGGAATTATCTTGGCCTTTGTGGTGCAATTCCTTGGTTTTAATGGGAGTGCCAAAGAAAAAATGCACCACTATCAGACCGCGCAGGAAGATATGAACAATGCTTCGGTAGAATATGTCCGTGGTATGCCGGAAATCAAAGCATTTAATCAAACCGCAGATTCTTTTCGCCGTCTAAGCAAATCCATCACTGATTATACTTCTTTTGTGCTGGAGTACGCTATGGGCTGGCAAAATTGTATGCCGGGGTTTACGACAATCATCCATAATATTTACCTGCTCTTGATTCCGGTAGGGATATTTATTGGCATGGGAGCCGAGGACTATCGTACTTATTCCTTGACCTTTATTTTTTATCTTGTCTTGGCTCCCGCTATTTCGGGCGTACTTAATAAGATCATGTATATTTCAGAGTCTTTCACACAAATTGACGGAAATGTGGAACGCATGGAAGAGGTATTGAGCATCCCCGTTCTGCAAAATCAAGATGTGGGGGCCAGAGAGCAGGGGCATAGCATTGAGTTCGACCATGTTTCATTCTCTTACGATACGGGCACTTCGGTTAAAGCCCTCAACGATGTATCTTTCATAGCCAGACAGGGCGAAGTAACGGCCATTGTTGGTCCTTCTGGTGGCGGAAAGAGCACGATTGCCAATCTGATTTCTCGCTTCTGGGATGTGACAGAAGGATGTATTCGTATTGGCGGAGTAGACATCCGCAAAATACCACAGGCGGAGCTTATGCGGCAGGTCAGTTTCGTCTTTCAAGATACTTTCTTGTTCAAGCAGAGCATTTTGGATAATATTCGGATGGGTAATCCGACCGCCTCAGAAGCGCAGGTGATTGAGGCAGCAAAGGCAGCACAATGTCACGACTTTATAGAAAAACTGCCAGACGGTTACCATACTATGATTGGTGCGTCTGGCATTCGGCTCTCCGGTGGTGAGCGGCAACGCATCGCGATTGCCAGGGCGATTATCAAGGACGCTCCCATTATTGTGTTAGATGAGGCAACTGCTTTCAGTGACCCAGAAAACGAGTATCTGATTCAAAAAGCATTTGAAAAACTAATACAAAATAAAACGGTTATCATGATTGCCCATCGGTTATCAACGATCCGAAATGCAGATCAGATACTTGTGATGGAGCACGGACAGCTGATTGAGCAAGGGACTCACGATACCTTGATGGAACGGCAAGGGAAGTACACACAAATGTGGAATAGTTACATGGAGTCTATCAGCTGGAAGATCCGCGCAGGAAAAGGGGGTGCAATCGAATGAAATTTCTGAAAGAAAAATTGCTGTTGTCCGAGAAAGGCTACTCTGATTTGAAAAAAGCCATCGTCGCCTGCACCCTGACCAATATTGCACTTCTACTTCCTGCCGGCGTAACAACTTTGCTGTTTTGGCAATTACTAAATCCCTTTTATGGGAAAGACATTTCCTGGGGGAATATGTGGGGATTACTGATTGTCGGCATCATAGCTTCACTTCTGGTCTTCCTTGCAGCAAGAAATGATTACCGAAAAACCTATTTGGCGTCCTATAAGGAGGCCAGCAATACACGACTGCGAATCGCAGAACATTTGCGTAAGCTCCCTATGAGTTTCTTTAATTCCAGGGACCTGTCTGATATAACCACCAATATGATGGCCGACTGTGCGAGCATGGAGTCCATGCTGAGCAGCACCATTCCACCATTGATTGCCAATGTGATCTCTGTTACTCTTACCTGTGTTTGTCTGGCCTTTTTCGACTGGAGAATGGCTCTGGCATTGTTTGCTACCATGCCTATTACATTCCTGATTATTTGGGCCGGGCGCAACTTGCAGATACGCATGTTTGACCGGCAGGTAGGTATTAAGCTGGAAGCGTCAAGTCAAATTCAGGAGTATTTGGAGGGTATCAAGATCATCAAGTCCTGCGGGTTGAGCGGTGAAAGGTTTTCTACTTTGAATCGCGCACTTTTAGCCATGAAAAAGGTCGCAATTCAAGCGGAACTCGTTTCTGGTGTGTTGGTACAATCCGCCGCCTTAATTTTGCAGGCCAGTTTGGGCATCGCCATTTTCGTGGGTACAGTGCTTATTACGGGCGGACAAATCGAATTACTCCCATTGCTTGTTCTTTTGATGTTCTCCACTCAACTCTATGGCCCTATCCTTGCCATTCTTTCTCAACTCACCTCCCTCTTCCATTTAGGGACAGTCACAAAACGGATGCGTATGCTTCTAACGACTCCCGCGATGGAGGGAAACGAGCAGGATGTTCACACATACGATATTGAATTAAAGAATGTTACCTTTGCGTATGCTAAGGAAGATGTTATCAAGGATGTCTCGCTGAAAATCCCGTCGGGGAGTATCACCGCACTGGTTGGCCCGTCCGGCAGCGGAAAAAGTACCATCTCCAAGCTGATTGCCCGCTTTTGGGATGTTCAGAAGGGCTCAATTACTATCGGTGGAGAAAATATAAAAAACATCGAGCCTGAGCATTTGATGAAAAGCATATCTTTTGTATTCCAGGATGTTACTCTTTTCAACGATACGGTATATAACAATATTCGCGTCGGCAACATGGCCGCAACAGAGGAGCAGGTTATGGCCGCTGCAAAAGCGGCCTACTGTGACGAATTTGTAATGCGGCTTTCGGATGGATACCAAACCGTTCTCGGTGAAAATGGAAGCACCCTTTCTGGCGGAGAGCGCCAGCGTATTTCGATTGCCCGCGCTCTTCTGAAAGACGCCCCTATTATTTTGCTGGACGAGGCGACCGCATCCCTTGATCCTGAAAATGAGGTGCTGATCCAGCGGGCTATCGCCCGATTGGTCGAGGGGAAAACCGTCATTATGATTGCTCACCGTCTGCGTACCGTAGTGGATGCCGACCAAATCTTTGTACTGGAAAACGGGAAACTTGTAGAGCGAGGAACGCACGACGAACTAATTGCCCATAAGGGACTGTACGAAAAGTTATATCATATCCAGCAGGAAAGTCTTGACTGGGTAGTTTAAGGGGTGGTGGTTTCGATAAAATTACGAGCATCCGGTGAGGACTATCTGGAGGCCGTGCTGGTGCTCCAAAAGGAAAAAGGCATGGTGCGCTCCGTGGATGTGGCTCGGCACCTTGATGTATCAAAACCCAGCGTGTGTCATGCGGTCTCCACTTTGAAAGCGGGTGGTTTTCTCACCATGGACGAAAATTCTTTCTTGTTCCTGACGGATGTGGGCCGGGAGGTAGCCGAGCAGACCTATGAGAAACACTGCTTCTTTACTCGCCAGCTTGTCGCAGCCGGGGTCGATCCCCAGACCGCGGAACGGGAGGCCTGCCGGATGGAGCACACCATCAGCCAGCGGTCCTTTGAATTGTTAAAAGGGGCGGTGGAGCCGGAATGAACGGTGGAAAATCAGAAGAAGAGGTGGTCCCCGCATGGGGAAGCTGCTGATTTTATCCATTACAGATGGAGAGGAACAGCTCCTGGACAAGCTCAAGGACTTCCTGGCGGAAGCGCCTGGAATTGAAATCGTGGAGCCGCCCGCCACGAAGCACACCCTCACCTTTCCCGGCCTGGAGCTGCACCTGCGCAAGCAGACGGTAAAGTGGCGGGGCCGCTCCCTGCACCTCACGCATCTGGAGTTCTTTACGCTGGCCTACCTGGCCCGGCGCCCTGGCTGGGTCTTCACGCAGGAACAGATCTACGAGGCCGTATGGCACGAGTTCCCGGAGCATTGCGGCGCGGCCGTGGCCAACATCATCAGCCAGCTCCGCCGGAAGATGGGGCCGGGCAACCCCATCCGCACGGTACCCCACAGCGGCTATAAGTTCGAGCTGCCTCCATAACCTGAGAAGCCTTTTCCGAAAAAACGCAGTTATCCTCTATGGGTAACTGCGTTTTTCTATCTGAGTCAAGATCACAATAGCCCGCCGCTTTCACAAAAGTCTGTCCAAACAGAGCATAATCGTCTATATGGAGCGGACAGAACGATTTCTTTTCGCTAAAATAATGCAATGTTGAGGGACGCATGGCGTCCAATTCTTTATTCAAACGGTTAGCATTATCTAACCAAGAAGGAGTGTGTGCTATGTCTGGATCAAACAGCCGCCGCGGAATGGGCGGCAGGGATGTCATCACCGTGGGAATCTTCTCCGCCATCTACTTTGCCATAAACTTTGCCTTTATGCTCCTGGGCGGGCTACACCCGCTGCTATGGATTTTGATGCCGGGCTTTATCGCCCTGTTCACCGGCATCCCATACCTGATGATGTGCGCCAAGGTGCAGAAGGTGGGTTCAGTCCTGCTGATGGGCCTTATCACCGGGCTGATCTACTTCGTCACCGGCCAGTTCACCCCGGTAATCCTGGTCTCCTTTGTCATTGCCTGCGGCCTGGGGGAACTGGTCCGTGGCTGTACCCATTATACCAGCATCCGGGGAAACCTTGTGTCCTTCGTCCTGTTCTCCCTGGGCATGGTGGGCTCTCCGCTGCCCATCTGGCTGATGCGGGAGGACTTCCTGCGGCAGATCACGGAACAGGGGATGCCCGCAGACTATGTGAACACCCTGGCGGCACTGTCGTCCAGCTCCATGCTGGTGGTGCTGTTCCTGGCCCCTGTTGTGGGCGCGATCATTGGCGGCTTTATCGCCCGGGCCATGTTCCGCAAGCACTTTGAAAAGGCAGGCCTTGTCTGAGATGGAGCGGCGCATCTTTGACCCACGGGCCGGCCTGTGGCTTCTGGTGGCCGCCAATATCATCGCCTTCCGCCCCCATACCCTGTGGCTGGAGCTGGCACTGGTCGGCCTGCTGCTGCTCCTGATGGCTGCCCACGGGAAGTATTCCATGGCGGTCAAATGGGCGGTGGGCTATTGTGCCCTACTGCTCTTTCAGCAGTACATCCTGCCCGCCTCTCCCAAGATTATCGCCACCAGCTTTACCGTTTTTACCACCTACGCCCGCCGGATGTTTCCGTGCCTGATGACCGGATCGCTGATGCTGAAATGTACGCCTCTGCGGTATTTCATCGTGGGACTGCGCCAGCTCCGTGTTCCCCAGCGGCTGATCGTGGCCGTCTCGGTGACTCTGCGATACTTCCCCGCTATCCGGGAGGAGATGGGCTATATCCGGGACGCCATGAAGTTGCGGGATGTCCGGGGGCTGGCCCGACTGGAGGGCACGGTGATACCTCTGATGGTGTCCGCCACCGAGACGGCGGAGGAGCTCTCCGCAGCGGCGGTGACCCGGGGAATTGAGGACCCCGCGCCTAAGACAAGCGCCGTCTTCCTGCGGCTGTCCCCGGTGGACCTGGCCGGGATGGCGGCGGGCCTTGTGTTGCTGGCGCTGTCATTTGTGGTACAATAAGGAGGACCCTCGGAATGATCTCATTTGAGTATGTTTCCTTTGGTTATGACGGCTCCCGGGAGACCCTGGCCGGCCTGAACGCCGCCATCCGGCCGGGCGAATGTGTCCTGCTGTGCGGTGCCTCCGGCTGTGGAAAGACTACGGTGACCAAGCTCATCAACGGCCTGATCCCGGCCTTTACCCCCGGCTGCCGCCTGGAGGGACGGGTGGAGGTGGACGGCCTGGACCCCGCCAAGACGCCCATGCACCAGCTGGCCCGAAAGGTGGGATCGGTATTCCAGAATCCCAAGTCCCAGTTTTTCAATCTGGACACGGACAGCGAGCTGGCCTTTGGGCTGGAGAACGCAGGATGCCCGCCGGAAGAGATCCATGCCCGGGTGGCGGAGACCGTGGAGGCCCTTGGGCTGGAGAGCCTCTGCGGGCAGAGCATCTTCTCGCTCTCTGGTGGACAAAAGCAGCTGCTGGCCTTTGGCTCGGTCTACGCCATGGGCCCGGACATCTTTGTGCTGGACGAGCCAACCGCCAATCTGGATCAGGAGGCCATCGCCCGCCTTCACGACGAGATCGCCGGTCTGAAGCGGCAGGGGCGCACGGTGGTCATTGCCGAACACCGACTCTACTTTCTTACCGACCTGATCGACCAGGCATGGTATATCAGGCAGGGGAGCCTGTCCCGGCGCTTCACCCGTGAGGAGTTTCAGCGGCTGACTGATGAGGAACGGGAGAGGCTGGGCCTGCGCACGCTGTCATCGGCCCCCTGTACCCTGCCACCGGCGAAGCCGGCCGGGTCCGGGGAAGGCCTCTCTGTGGAGGGGCTGACCTGCGCCTTTCAGAAAAGAGAGGCGGTGTTCCGTGAGCTGTCCTTTTCCGTCCGGCCGGGTGAGGTAGTGGCTGTCACCGGGCCCAACGGCGTGGGTAAGACCACGCTCTCCCGCTGTCTGTGCGGGCTGCTGCGGGAGCAGGCAGGGACTGTCCGGCTTCACGGCCGCCCCCTGGGACGCAAGGAGCGGCAGCGGGCAGCCTTCTGCGTGATGCAGGATGTAAACCACCAGCTCTTTTCGGACAGCGTGTGGGGTGAGTGTCGAATATCCGCCCCGGATGCACCGGACGAAAAAATCGCCGAGGTGCTGGATCGCCTTCAACTGCTGTCCTTTCGGGAGCGGCACCCCATGGCGCTCTCTGGCGGACAGAAACAGCGGCTGGCGGTGGCCACCGCGCTGCTGTCGGAAAAGCCGGTGCTGATTTTTGACGAGCCCACCAGCGGCCTGGATTATGCCCGGATGGTGGAGGTGTCCGGCGTGATCCGGGATCTGGCCCGACAGGGCCGCATCGTGCTGGTGGTAACACATGACCAGGAGTTTTTGCAGCAGGCTTGTGACCGGGTCCTGCATCTGTAAGGAGGGGAACTATGCTGGAGCAGATGATAGCGGGAAATGGCTTTCCAAAAGTGGTGGTGGAAAATGATCATTGCCGGGTCTTTCAGATGATGGGCGGCACCGGGGATGGGAGCATGACCCAGTACGACCTGTACCCCGGGATCACTTTGATGTATAACGACTTCCACATGGAGGATTACGACTCCGACCTGACCATTACCGGAGATCTGCTGTGCATCGACTATTGCCGCCAGGGACGGATGGAGTACCCGGCGGGACCGGATGCTTATTCCTATGTGGAAGCGGGGGACCTGAAGCTGGACCGGCGGCTGGAGCACCGGGGGCACTTTGTCTTTCCACTTTCCCACTATCACGGGATCACGGTGGGGCTGGAGCTGCCTCGGGCAGCCCAGGCCCTGGCCGAATGGGTGCGGGACTTTCCGGTGGACCTGTACCGCCTCCGAGACAAATACTGCTCCGGCCCCCACCCCAAGGTACTCCACGGGGCCCCTTCGCTGGATCATATCTTCCAGGAGCTCTATGCCGTACCGGAACAGATCAAGCTCCCCTATTTCCGCATCAAGACGCTGGAACTGCTCCTCTATCTGGATGCCCTGGAACTGCCCGCGGAGTCGGAGAAGCCCTACTTCTACAAGACGCAGGTGGAGAAAATGAAAGCGATTCACCGCCTGCTGACCGGGGATCTGGAGCGTCACTACACCATCACTGAGCTGTCCCGGCGCTTTTCCATCCCGACCACGGCCTTGAAAGAGTGCTTCAAATCGGTCTACGGCCAGCCCATCAACACCTATATGCGGTGCCTGCGCATGGACCGGGCGGCCCTCCTGCTCCGGCAGGAGCCCCATGCCGGCGTGGCGGAGATCGCCGGCCGGGTAGGGTATGACAGCGCCAGCAAATTTGCCGCCGCGTTCAAGGCGGTAAAGGGTAAAACGCCCCTGGAATACCGCCGGGAGGGACAATAAATTCTTCTGTCCAAACGGGACAGGATCGGCGGAGCGGAGCGGAAAAGAGCTTTTTTATCAGTTACAATGGCTGCGGTTAGCGAAAGCAAATCGCAGTCATTTCTTTTGAGAGGAGTCTTGCCGATGAAAGAACGGACCTGGCTGAGCATCCTGCTCTCCTATGCCGGACCCTGCCGGGGCAAAATGGCCGCCTCGGTGGCCCTGGCGGTGGTCAGCGTGGCAGGAGGCTTTGTGCCGTATCTGGGAGTCTATCAAATCCTGCGGCTGTTTGTGGAGCGTCGGGCGGGCCTGGAGGGCATCCTGCTGTGGTGTGGGGTGTGCCTGGCAGGCTACGCCGTCAAGGTGGCGGGCTATGCCCTGTCCACCATGCTGGCCCATGTATCCGCCTATACCATTCTGGAGGGCCTTCGCCTCCAGGTGGCAGATCAGCTCATGAGGGCGCCCCTGGGCGAGGTGGAATCCCGGCCCATCGGGGCCATGAAGAGCACCATCGTGGACCGCATCGAGGATGTGGAGCCGCCCCTGGCCCACATGATCCCAGAGCTGAGCTCTAACCTGCTTCTGCCCCTGGCGGTCGTCATCGCCATGTTCGCCATCGACTGGCGGATGGGCCTGGCCTTGCTGGTGACCATCCCAGTGGCCCTGGTCCCCATGGCGGCGGGGATGCGGTCCTACAACAAGAACTATGCCGCCTATATGGCGGCCAACAACCATGTCAACAGCGTCATCGTGGAATATGTGGAGGGCATCCAGGTGGTCAAGGCCTTCAGCCAGGGGGAGCGATCCTACGCCAAGTTCGCCCAGGCTGTGAGCTCTTTCCGGGACTTTACCCTGAACTGGTTCCGCTGCACCTGGGCCTCCATGAATCTGTGCCTGTCCATCCTGCCCACCACCCTGCTGGGGACCCTCCCGGTGGGCATCTATCTTTACCAGACCGGGGTGCTGGACCCAGCTCAGGTGACGCTCTGCCTGATGATGGCCCTGGGCATCGTCTCCCCGCTCATGAGAGCTACCGCATTCATCAACTCCATGAAGAGTATGCAGTTTGCGGTGAAGGACACCCGGGAGCTGCTGGACCTGCCCCAGCTCTCTCAGGCGAAGCAGGAGGCGGATCTGGACGGCAGCGGCATCCGGTTTCGGAATGTGGCCTTTTCCTATGGCGGGACGGGGGGCGCGGAGGTGCTCCATGACCTGGAGCTGCACATCCCCCAGGGGAGCTTCACCGCCCTGGTAGGGCCCTCAGGAGGCGGCAAGTCCACCATCGCCCGGCTGGCTGCCCGCTTCTGGGATGTGACGGCCGGCTCCATCACCCTGGGTGGGCGGGACATCCGGGAAATGCCTCTGAAACAGCTCTCCCAGGCCATCAGCTTCGTCACCCAGGACAACTTCCTCTTTGACTGCTCTCTCAAGGAGAACATCCGCCTGGGAAAGCCGGACGCCTCGGACGAGGAGGTGCTGGCGGCGGCCAGGGCGGCCCAGTGTGAGGAGTTTCTGGCCCGACTGGACCGGGGCTGGGACACCCCGGCGGGAGAGGCGGGCAGACAGCTCTCCGGCGGGGAGCGCCAGCGTATCGCCATCGCCCGCGCCATTTTGAAGGACGCCCCCATTGTGATTTTGGACGAAGCCACCGCGTTTACCGATCCGGAAAATGAGGACAAAATCCAGAGCTCGATCATGGCCCTCTCCAAAGGGAAGACCCTGCTGGTCATCGCCCACCGCCTGAGCACCATCCAGAACGCGGATCAGATCGTGGTGCTGGAAAAGGGGCATATCGTGGACCAGGGCACCCAGGCGGAGCTGCTCCGCCGCTGCCTGCTTTACCAGAAGCTGTGGCAGGCCCACATCGGAGCCCAAGGCTGGGCAGTTACATCGGGCGCAAAGGAGGGACAGTGAGATGTTTCACAGTGTAGGACGGATCATGCGGTGGGCCGGAGCCTACCGGAAACGAATGGTGCTGGGCTTCGTGTGCTCCTTCTTCGCCACCTGGTGCACCGCCGGGCCGGTGGTGCTGGCGGCTTGGGCGCTGGGACAGCTGATTGTGGACGCCTGGGGAGAGGAGCGCCTGTCTCCGCACCTTCCCTGGCTGTGCCTGGGCGGGATCGTGGTGCTGATTCTTCTGCGGTTTTTCTTCACCTACTGGAAAAACCGGCTTCAGGAGAGTATCGGCACGGAACGGGCGGCAGAGCAGCGGATGGAGCTGGGGAATGTGCTCAAGCGGGTGTCCCTGGGGTACTTCGCCAAAAACGACCTGGGAGACATTTTGGCAGCCCTCACCACCGAACTGAGCACCCTGGAGCTCCAGAGCATGAAAATGGTGGATGCGGTGGTGAACGGCTATATCCAAGTGGCCGTGATCCTGCTGTGTGTGGCGTTTTTCTGCCCGCCTGCCGCGCTGGCGGCGCTGATCGGTGTGCTGGTGTCCGCCTTTGCTCTGCGGGGGATCGGCCGCCAGAGCGCCCGCACCGCCCCGGTGAGCCACCGGGCTCAGGAGGCGCTGTCCGGGGCGGCCATTGAGTACATTCACGGTCTGCCGGTGGTCAAGTCCTTCGGCCAGGATGGCGTTTCTGTCCAGCGGTTTCGGGAGGCCTGCCGGGCAAACAAGGCCATCCGCATCAAAAATGAGTTCGGCTTTGTCCCCTGGAACTGTCTGCACCTGTTTGCTCTGCGGGCGGCTTCCGTGGGGCTGGTGCTCACCGCCGGCTGGCAGGCCCTGGCCGGCGCCCTTCCCCTCCAGTATTTCCTGATGATCGCCCTGTTCTCCTTTACCATCTTCGGCAGTGTGGAGGCCATCAACGATGCGGCCCACATCCTGTCGGTGACGGACTCGGTGCTGGACCGTCTGGAGGAGCTGGAGCAAACCGATTTCATTGACAAGGGAGGAAAGGAGGTCGTGCCGGAGCGCTTCGATGTGGCCCTGAGCCATGTGTCCTTCGGCTACGGCGGCCGCGAGGTGCTCCACGATGTATCCTTTACCGCCCCCCAGGGGACCACTACCGCCATCGTTGGCCCCTCCGGCTCCGGAAAGAGTACCATCTGCAATTTGGTTGCCCGGTTTTATGATGTGAATGCCGGCTCTGTCTCCGTGGGCGGACACGATGTGCGGGAGTTTACCTGCGAGAGCTTGCTGAGAAACATCTCCATGGTGTTCCAAACGGTGTATCTGTTCCATGACACGGTGGAGAACAACATCAAGTTCGGCTGCCCGGACGCCACCCATGAACAGGTGGTGGCCGCTGCCAAGGCCGCCTGCTGCCACGATTTCATCTCTGCCCTGCCGAACGGCTATGATACCGTGATTGGAGAGGGCGGCTCCACCCTCTCCGGCGGGGAGAAACAGCGCATTTCCATCGCCCGCGCCATGCTCAAAAACGCGCCTATCGTCATCCTTGATGAAGCGACCGCCAGCGTAGACCCGGAGAATGAGCACCTGATTCAGCAGGCTCTGTCCGCTTTGACAAAGGGGAAAACCATCCTTACCATCGCCCATCGGCTGGCCACCATCCAGAGCGCGGACCAGATCCTGGTGGTGGAGGACGGCCGCATCGTTCAGCGGGGTACCCACGACGAGCTCATGGCCCAGGGCGGGCTTTACCGGCGATTCATTGAGATCCGGGAACAGGCCGAGGGCTGGAGACTGGCATGAGGGAGAACAGCAAGCGACAGCATCCCGCATCCTTACACGCTTCAGGCGAGGACTATCTGGAAGCCATCCTGATCCTTCATATGAAAAAGGGCACGGTGCGCTCCGTGGATGTGGCCCGACACCTGGGAGTTTCCAAGCCCAGCGTGTGCCATGCGGTGGCGTTGCTAAAGGACGGCGGTTTTCTCACCATGGATGAGGATTTCTCCCTATGCCTGACGGATGTGGGCCGGGAGGTCGCGGAGAGCATCTACGAGCGCCATTGTTTTTTTACAGAGAAGCTGATTGCCGCAGGGGTTGACCCCAAGGTGGCGGAAGCCGACGCCTGCAGGATTGAGCACATCATCAGCGCGGAGTCTTTTGAGCGGCTGAAAGAGGCGGCTAAAGGTATGAGGCAGGCGTAACGCCTCATTCTTTCGGCTCCTGAATAAGCACACTTAAAAGAAGCTGGAAAGGAACACCCCCTGCTTTGGCAGGGGGTGTTCCTTAATTGAAGCTGTTCAACCGTGCTCCGGCATTATTCCCGGCATTTTGCTCGTGACGCAAGTACAGAAATTTATCAGAAATTAAACATAATTCAGGAGAGTATAATACATCCATTTTCCATAAAAAGGAGATGAAATTACGAGCAGCGTCATTTCAGGAAAGCGTATTCTACTAATTGAGGAAAGCCAAGCACAGGCGGAGAGCATCCGAGCCTTATTGAGGAAAAACGGGGTTGATCCTTGCATCGCCTTGACAATCCAAAACGCGGTCAGCCAAATGATGATCCGCACCTTTGATGTAGTGGCTCTGGACGCGGATACCGAGGATGCTGCCCGTCTGATTGGTTTGCTGCTGGATCTTCGGCACGCAAAGAATACGCTTCTACTTATGTTCCCAATCGGTAAATCTGATGTTCGGGCGGCTTTTATGAACCGAGGGTTTGATATGTGCCTTGCGGAAAACAGTCCCAAGGAGTGCTCTGCCGCTGTCTGTGCCCTGCTTCGCCGTCCGTCGGCCGATGAATACCCTACGGAGGCCGCACCGCCTGGCCGTATCATTTATAAAGATCTGATGATGGACCCCTTGCGCCAAAGGGTCACAATGCGCGGAAGTCAGCTCTCCTTTACAGCTCTGGAGTTCAAGCTCCTCTATTTCCTGGCCAGCAATCCCTCTATCGTCTTTTCCAGGGAACTGATCTATGAACGGGTCTGGAGGGAGAGCAGTCTCTACGGCAGTAAGAGCGTTAACGACCTGATCTGTTCTATACGAAAGAAGATGGGCCTGTCTCCTAAAGATACCGATTATATCAAGACAGTCAAGGGAGTCGGGTACTGTTTCGCTCCATAATGTCGAAATAACACATATTCCGCCGCAAATTCTCTTTTAAGTCCACTTTGGGAGCGTAAGGAAACCATGATGCACCGCTATTCTGTGGATAACGGCACAAGAACCCACATCGCGACGAAATTTGCTTTCAAAGCATGGAATGAGATGGGGGAATATGAATAGGTCTGCGCCTCCACTTTTCCACCATGGCAGGGCAACAGCTTGGTCTACCGCTATCCTATTCTCCGGTGCCAATTTTCTTGCCTTGGATAAGAATTCCTCGCATGATGTCTCCTTGTGCTGAAAAATTTTATTTCAGAAAGAAAGGCGGGGGGATCATCATGGAGCAAACGAAAATAAGAGAACAGGTAATTGATGACTTGAAGCAATATCCGGAGCTGAAGAAGAAAGTCATCTTGCTTCGCTATGAGCAGGAACACCCCGCCAAGATTTCAGACAGCGAGGTGATCGACAGCATGGCGCTTTCACGGCCGGTGAGCGACGGCATTCGACCGGCGGGATTTATCTCAGATAAGACCATGCGTATCGCCACACAGTTCCGGGACAAGAAAGACCGACTCAACCAAGAAACCATTATGGAGATCGCCCAGGAGCTTTATACCGTTGAACAACAGATCTCCAAGCTGGAGTTCTATGTCTCACAATTAGAAGAAAAACAGGCCGAAGTGATCCGAAAATATTATTTTGAGGGGAAAACTTGGGGAGAATTACAGCGGGAAATGCATCTGGCGCCGCGGACACTGCTCAAGCGCAGAGACGATGGCCTGGATGCGCTTGTGTCCATCTACTCTTACATAGGGCAGGTGAAAGGAGATCGAAGGAATACATGACGGTACATTTTTATGACGATGCGCACGAAGCGTTTTTCCGTGAGAAATTGGAGCGGGCCGCAGCATCCGGGCGTACTCCAGACAACTATTTTCGTTCTTTCCTCTATCTGTGCGGGCTGTGCCCAGATACCAGGAGCCACTTCCATCGTTTATTTGACTGGCGGGAGTGGTGTATCTGCCCGGAGGCGCTGGCTGACGGCTGGCAGACTGGTACGAGCAAAAGAATCACCAGGCTGGCATTTAACCTGTGGAACGGCTATGGGCAGGAGCAACCGGAGGATGAACGGGTCTCTGCGGCATTCCTGCCGGATGAGATATTCTGCTGTGGGTTTCAGTCCTGCTTCTTTGAGGCGGTGCGGCTCCGTTTCCCAGAATATGCGGACGCTGCCTCATCACTCCCATGTATGGGACCAGGCTAAATGATTTTTGTAAATAACCCATACTGTGTTTTACAGGCCGACAGCGCAAAGCTGCCGGCCTGTGTTCTTTGATCCGATATTATTGTTCGCTTTGGCCGCTGTAACGAATATCCTCCGTCACATCATGGCCTGTTCCCGGAACGGCATAGACGCCGCAGCGGGAGATCTCCTTGAGCGTTTCAATGCGCCAACGCAGGGCACGGGCCACAGCAATGCGGCGGGCTTCATCCAGGAACAGGGAGCCCTTGGTCAGCTCCATCCATTCCTCCTCGATACTGTCCAGCCTGGACAGGTCCAGCCAGTCAAAGGAAGATACCAGCTTGATCTGCTCCTCATGGCGGTCCTTGAACGGCTTGCAGGTGACCCGCCCGCTTCCCACCATGCCGGTGGGCTTGTCAAACCACAGGGATGTGCCGCTGTCGTAGATCGGGGCGGCGCCCAAATACTCCAGCGTCTCAGCGTTGCGTACCACGCCGAAGTTATTTTGGTGCCGGTCCTCGTTGACGATCAGGTAGTCCAGTACGATCATCCGGTCCACGGCCTCCCGGACGCCGGGAATACCAAGGGCTTCACAGCAGTCCATATAATGCTGATAGACCGAGACATGATTGGGCCGCTTTACCGTCTGCATGATATACCACGCTGGGATCAACTCGGTTTCCGGGGTGATAAAGTCCTCACATACGCTGTACGGGTAGTCCTCCTGGACCGTCAGCGTATAGGTCACATGGGGGATACCCAGACGCTCCATCACGGAACTGGCCAGCACCTCATTGTAGGGCTCCTGCTGGGTGGCGCCGCTTCCGCCCTTCATCAGGCACCGGCGCTCATCCAGAATGGCCCACTTTTTCTTCAGCCAACCGTCCGAGGTGTTGTCCGGGGACATCAGGCTTACCCGGCCGCTGGATGAGCCGCGGCCGAGCAGGATATTGCCCACATCATCGGAAAAGGCGTTTTGAAAGAAGTTTACCTCCTCCCAGCGCACGCCGCTGGATGTCGGGCAGATCCAATATTGGTCGGACAGGCTTAGCCCCAGGCATTTGTCCAGGAGCAGTTGTGTGGAGGCCAACTCCAACTCTCGCAGGGCATCCCGGATGCGGTCACGGCTGGCTGGAATGGCCCGGCCGGTCCACCATGTATTGAGGGCGCTCCTGTCAATGACTCCCTTTTTCACAGGGATACCTACCGGAACATGGAGCGCGTTATAAACATGGCCGACAGACCGGATCACACCGGTGTCCGTATCCAATTGGAGGTCGGCCACAGGTGTATTTTTGTGCATAAGAACATAGCGACTGTCTGCCATTTTGGTTTCACCTCTTTCTGCTTGATTATAGTAAGAAAAAAGGAACTTGCAACTTGCCGTTGAGTATGCGATGCGCCTCCAAGGGGCTTTTTATTTTTGAGAAAACAGCAGGACCGGCACCGGGCGGCAATTTGAACTCCCCGGTGCGCCGATCCTTCGCAAGATGAATCAGATCGTTTCCTCTAAAAGCCGCTCTTTGATGACGACGGTATTTCCATGCTTCCTTTTCCAGGAGAGTACGGGCCTGGTTTGTATTCCATGGGTACCCGTTCTGAAAACGATACGGCGCAGGACTGCATATTCCGGAATGGAGGGGGCAATCATGGCGACGGTAGTCTCAATCTGCTCAATGGCCTTGACCAGATCGGAGCCCTTCAATTCGATGTAGTAGGAAGTCTTTGCATCATCGTTCAAAAGGAGATAATCACAGCGCGGAGACATATCCTCCGCTGCGACCACCTCTCCATCCACCTTGAACTGCCGGATCATGTGCCTATTTTTGTTCTTGCCGACATGGGTACAGCGATTTTCCGCCGAAGTAAATACGGAGTGCTGTCCCGCCCGATGCGGCGTAAAATCATTGATGTTGCAGCACATACCTATCCCTCCTCAGAAAACAAAAATCCGAGAAGGAAATCGCTTAACGCATTGATCTCAGTGGAGGCGCCGTCAATCAGTTCATTCTTGATCAGCTTCAGCCCATCATCCTCGTTCACAGCCGTTTCCAGCTTGCCGTCATGAATATAATAGGCGTTTGATCTTTCCGCATCAAGCCAAAACCTCTTGTTGAGACGCGGCTTGACCTCTTCTTGACGCTGAACAGGAACCTGGCCGGCGAGCATCAGATAGTTCAGTGTGCTGAGCACATAGGGGCTGTGTGTGGTCACGATGCCTGTGTTCCCGCTGGTAAGCATCAAAGCGAGCACATGGGAGATTGTCTGCTGGGAGGCCGGATAAAGGTGGGACTCCGGCTCTTCCACGATCAGGAACACCTTTCTCTGCTCAATCAGATAATAGAACAGAAGGTTAAAAAGCCACACAACTTCCTGCTGGCCGGAGGAAGCCAGGTTGATTTTCACATATTTGCCGTCTGAAAGATATAGACGCTCCTCATTTTCCGTATATCGGTAGCTGCCGTTCAACACCTGCTCCGCGGCTGTTCTCAAGAGGTTGACCGCGGGCCTGATCTCCTTGTACTTTTTCAGCCGAATCGGGTCAGCCTCAATTTCCCGGATAACGCCATCCATCCCGTAGCCGAAGGTCGGCTTGAGCTTTAGGATCAATTCCGTGTATCGCTTGGTGATATAGTCGATATTACGGAGTTGGGACTCCTCCAGCGAAGTAAAAATATAGTTGAGCTGCGCGCTCAGCAGTGTAATCAAATTGCGCCCGGCCGGAATAAAGACGGTTTCATACGGATCATTAAACAACTGGCTGAGCTGTTTCTCGGCATAGTCCCTCTGGCCGGGAGAGATATTGGAAAAATTCCGCCAGCCCAGCTCTGTGAAATACTCTTTCACAGAGCCGCTAAATTCAATTTCGATATAGTTTTTCAGGGGATCATCATAATTTTCAGTCAGGGATACCCGGATAGAGACATTCTTTTTATAGGTGTATTCCATCTTCATATCCAGCGGCATGACCCAGGAGGTCCCAAAAAGCTGCAGGAATTTGTTCTTCAGGCGCTGTTCCAAGACCATGGACCAGGAAGCGTCATCCCGGTCCGATACTGCTTGCGGGCCTCCCTGCATGATAATATTCAAAATATCCTGTTTGACCGTCCTGAAAAAATAGACGGCTTTTGCAACGGTGCTTTTTCCGCTGGACTGCGGGCCAGTCAAAACGGTGAAGTCGTTCAGGTCCAAATCACATTCTTGAATAGGACCAACATGATATAACCGGAGCTTGTGATCCATGCGGCACACTCCTTTTCCAAAGCGATTTTAAGTTCTGTATTTGTTGTTAGTATAATCAGATTTTAGAGATAAATCAAGTCGAGATGGTGAATGAGGCAAGTCTGGAGATTCGCGGCGAGACGCCTTTGGCGGCAGAGTGACACGGACGGATAGTTCGCAACTCTCCGTCCGTGTTCTCTGTGTAATAAGATGTTTTCTCGCCGCTATGCCACCCGGCTCACCACCAGCTGCTCCGCGATTTGATCGCGGGAGAGCTGGCTGGTGCGGTAGACATTGGTGCAGAACTCCCGGAGGCTGAACTCAAACCCGGCGTCCTCCTGATCCAGCAGGATGCCGGTGATCTGGAAGCCTCTGGCGGACTGTTCCGCCTTCAGCTTTTCCAGGAAACTGTCCGGCAAAACACATTCACCGTCCGTGACGAACACCATGTCGGCATTTTCAAAGCCCTCCTGCTCCATGAGGCGCAGGGCCTCCCGCAGCGGCGTCTCGTAGTCGGTGTTTCCGTTTAGGAAGGTCTCGGCACAGCGCAGAACATCCTCACGGTCGTACTGCCCCGGCAGGAAGAGATCAGTCTGAACATCTCCAACCCCGGCAAAATGGATCACGGCAAACCGGCGCTGGTCCCGCATGGCAATGTCCAGCAGGGCCAGGGCCACCGCCTTACACCAGGGTGCTTGGCTCTACGCAGAACTGGACTCGTCCAGCATACAGATGATGTCGCCGCTTCCCTTGCAGATGGGCTCCCGGCGCTGGTACTGCTTGAGTGCCTTTCGCTGGAGCTTGCGCAGGAAAAGCGGCAGCGTCTCCGGCGCGGCAAGCATGGCGAACTCCGAGGCAATGGCCCTGTTGATGTCGCCGCCCAGCTCCAGGCTGTACTTCTCGCCGCGGCCATAGGCATAGCCGTTTTTGCGCTTGCCGTCCATCAGCTCCTTCAGGCGCCCCAGATAGCGGGCCACCTCCATGAGCGTGGGACTCTTGCCGACGCGGGCGGCCAACTCCAGGTCCGCCGCTCTCCGCTCCGGATCATTGCTGTCAGGGCCGTAGCCCCAGGCCAGAAGCGCCGACGAAACGCTTTCGGCTTTCTGTGCCGCCGCCCGTACCGCCTGTGCAAAACAGCCGGAGACGGCCTCTTTATTTTGGAGCATCTGGTCGCGGACCATATGGCCCACGGCTTCCGTCTGGTTGACCTGGCTCTGGGCCTGATTGGCAGCCTTGACGGCCTGCTTCTCCAGTTCGGGAAGCTGCTCAGGGCCGGCCTGTGCGATTTGCTTCATCAGTTTTTGAAGCTCCTCCATGCTCCTGTCCCTTTTTTGTTCCAGGCGCTCCAGGGTATTCAGCGCCCCTTTTTTTCCACTGGCTTTTTCCAGCAGCTCATCCAGGTTTCCAGCCACCTGACTGATAAATTCCGAAGCGGCCTCATAGGCGGGGAGCTGCCGCCCCTCACAGGCGGCTTTGATGGCGGGATAGTCCTCGCCGTCCATCACCTCATTTAGGATCGGTGCATTGAAGCGGCGGGCCTGCTCGGAAATGGCATCTTCTGGCTGCCGCCGCACATTCAGGGAATAAAAGCTCTGATAGATGTCCCTGCTCAGAGCGGGAAAGGTGGACAGCTTTTCGCCGCAGGCTTTTTCCAGCGCATCCAGCTCGTTATCACCCCGGCGCAGGTCCCGGTATGCCGCGTCCTCCAGTTTGGTTGATTTCAGCACCCGATGTCCGCCGGCGTGCCGGGGGGAGAATGTCTGCGCGGTCTGTGCCAGGGGAGAGCCCAGCACATCGCTTAAAGAGCGAAAATAAGTACGCATATTACTTTCCTTCCTTTGTCATTTTCAAAGTCCTGTTATGATCGAAATCCTCTTCGGGATCAATCTTATCCCGCGTTGTCTCTCAGGCCATCGCAGTCTGCCGCATTTTGGAGCGACAGCCAGCGCCGCTCCAACAGCGGCGCTATTTTTGCCACGGTGCCGTCCTTGTCAAATGGAGCGAGCACCAGATCACCCTCGTTGCTCCAGGTCCGGATGTGATCTTCGGCCAGCCGTTCTGATAGGCTCACAGCTTTGCCGCCGAACAGCTCGCTCTCCATCGGTAAAACAGTGCCGTAGTGCCAGACATTTGTGCGGGCGCCGAATTTCTGAATCGTCTTTCGGCCTTTTGGAGTGAGCGTGCCGTTCACTTCACGCTTGGTGAGGCATCCCCAGGTCTTTGTACCTGCCCACTTGTTGGGCTTGTCTTTCAAAATATGAACGGTCTTGGGCTTGCCCTTTGCGAGGATATACATGGACTCAAAAGCGTCTCCATATCGGACAGGGGTGGGCGGCGTGTTCCTTTCCTTTTCCACAAGGATGGTGTCGATCAGTCTCAACTGGATTGATTGAAAGTAGACTACCTGACGGAATTGCGCGGTGGAAAAGGTGGCCTCCCCGCGCTCATTGGGGACATGCCAGACCAGCACCCCGCCCGGCTTCAAAACCCGTAAGAGCTCAACCGCAGTCCTCCGAAACAGGTAATCGGATGGCCGGCCTTTTTGAAAAAACTCCTGCTTGCCTGGAGCGGCCAGAATCAAATCTATGGTCTCCGCGGGCAGCGCCAGTAAAACCTGGAGGTGATCTGCGCAGCGGATGACTTTTCCAGGCTCAGATAAGAGCATCGTATTCACCGTCCTTCTGTGACCTGCATCCAGCGGAGAGGCGCTTGGCGGTTGGGACATGGCGCTTCTCCATTTCTCGCTGAAGCTCCGCTTGAAAACGGGCGGCAGCGGCGTGGATTCTCCGCAGTTGACGAAGTTCCTCTTTGGAAAGGGACCCGTCATCTTCATAGGCCGCCAGTTCGCAGGCTGTGGAAAAGGCGGCGAGGGCGGAGACCATGTTTTGGCATTGAGCTTTTAAGTATGGATTGTCCATTGTACTATTCCTTTCCAAACAGCCTGGACGAGTCGAACAGGATTACTTTCCCGTCCTCCGTGATACGCATGGCTGTGAAGTGAAATGCACTCCTGGCGATACCGGATAGGTAGTCCAGGCGGCCCAAACGGGTGACGGCCTCATCTCTGGTAATAGGGGCGCCGTCCATCTCGTAAGTTGTTTTGTCTCTTCTGGTGGCTTCTTGGATCTGGGCGAAGTCTTTTCTGCCATATCCGCAGCGTTCAAGATACATCTTCTCTTCTTTTGTGATCTTCATTGAGATCTCTGCCTCCTGTTTTTGATTTAGGCCACGGCATAATTCAGGGCATAGAAGCCGTTTCCGCAGGAAATATATTGTCCCGGGTGCTCATAGGCGGTGGCCCGTATGCGATCCCGAAAATGCGGGTTTTTCTTTGCTTTTGGGTGAGCGGCCAGACGGTCTCCCAAGTCGGACAGCTTGGCGCGGCCGCTCAGCTCCTCCATGGTCAACCGAATCAGGTGGTGCCAAGTCAAGCCAGGGATGTCCTCCTTCCGTAGATCCACGGTGGTCTCCCGGCGCACCGCGAAAGGGAAAAAGAGTGCATCCTGTTTATGGAAAAGGAGCAAATACTCCGTTACCACAGGGATGAATGGCTTTTTGTAGCTGCGGGTGTCGCTGACGCAGTTGTATTGCCCTTTTACGATGAACGCTTCCATCTGTCCCACGCGCATAAGGTCATGCTGCATAGAGTAGAAACTCCCTTTGGTGCGGATGTCCCCAACCAGGATGGCAAGCCGGCCGTCCCTGCGCAGGGCCATAAAGAGCTTCTGGACAATGTAATTCAGCTTTTCCACAAACTCGGGATAGCTGGAACACCTGGAAAGGTCATCCTTATGCGGCGTGCCCCACATATTTCCGGAGTAAGGGATCAGATTATGGTAGGGCGGGTGGAGAAAAATCAAATCTGCCGAATCGTCCACTTCGTCCCGCAGCGCATCCCATCCGCCAATACCGCAGGCAGGGGCGGGATTGAGGTCATACAGAAGCGAGCGCACACCAAGGCTCTGCGCCGCCGCCTGGCTCGTCCCAGAGCCGGACATAGGATCAAGGAGCGTAAAGTCCTGTGTCTGCTTCCCGTAGTAATGCTTGCACTCAAGCACATAGCGGAGAATCGCCCGCACGACCTCCGGCGAGCAGTTTCCACGCCACTTGTTGTTCCCGCCGCTGCCGCGTTCCGGGAAAGCCATAAAAGAAGTGAGTTCCTTACCCACACGCTGGCGAAGCTCTTTGGTCCCCAGTTCCTGGACAATCTGTTTCCAGCGGGGGCCGAACTCTTTCTCCAATATCTGTACTGCGCGATCCTGTTCCGGAAAGCTCATGTATCATCGTCTCCTGTATCTTGGTATATTTGCTTTTGCAGGGAAGAAATACAGCGCGGGAGAGGACGAAGCCTCCCCCGCGTGTTGTTTTGCCGGAATTAGAAATCCGGCGCAAAGTCATCGCCGCCGCCCGGCACAGAGCCCTGATAGGCGCCGTAGCCCGCAAACTGGTCGTCGGCGGGGAAGTCGCCGGCGGCATCATCCTTCTTGCTGTCGGCAAAGTAGGCGTTGTCCACAAGAATCTCAATGCTGACGCGGTTGTTGCCTTCCCGGTCTTTCCAGCCTCTTGTCTGAAGCCGGCCGTCCACCGAGATCATGCGCCCCTTGGTGAAATACTTGCAGATAAACTCAGCGGTGGATCTCCAGGCCACGACATCGAAAAAGTCCGTCTCTTTCTCCTCGCCCTTGCCATAATCCCGGTCATTGGCAATCCGGAAAGAGGTGACGGAGACGCCGCTTTGGGTGCGGCGCAGCTCAGGGTCTGCAACCAGGCGGCCGGTCATAGTGATACGGTTTAACATAAGGTTGTCCTCCTCTTGATCATGAGAATGTGATTTGCAGGCCATCACTGTAATTGCCTGCTTCAAAGATGTAGTAAGTCCCATTTGGCAGCCGGATCAAGGGGTGCTCGCGCACCCGCTTGACCGCGCTTTTCAGACCGCCGGCGCTGACCGTCAGCGCCAGGGTTTCCAGCCCATTGGCATGGACATGATGGACTCGGAACAGTTTCATCATCCGGAGCTGCCCTCCTTGTGGGAAGGCTCCGCCGGAGCATCCTCTGGAGGATGCCAGTGATATATGCACTCAGGATTTCCACAGCGCCCATTCCACAGAATGCCGTTGTACTCCGGGTACTGCTGCGCGTAATACGGGCCGCCGCCAGTGTAGCTCATGGCGCTTTCTCCTCCCAGTCCCGGCACCGAAATGCCGTCTTCAGATGGCCGTCAGGGTCACGGGAGAGCTCCCGGTCGCGGCCAGTCTGGATGAACAGGAGAAAGACTGCCAGCCCCTTTTTCAGGCAGCCGGGATTGTGGCGGCAGGTGTTACAGTCCTTTTCCGAATCTTTACACATCGCCGGAGCCTCCGTTCCACTCAACCTCCGAGGTGAAATACAGCTTGTCGGTCAGAGCGTCGAAGAATCGGTGAAGCCTTTCCAGCTTGGACAGGCCGCTTTTCCGCCCCGCTTTGTAAATAGCGGCGGAGATGTCTTTGAGCGCATAGCTCCGCCAGCCCTCGCCGGGCATGACAAAGGAAAACCTTCCGGAGGGAAAATCGACCTGGAAGGCACCGTTCACATGAGGATCATTGCGAAAGCGCGCCATCGACAGCTCGGCAAAGTCTTGAGTAGAAAGGCGTTCCGTCTCTCCCAGCCTGGAACGAAAATCGCCGCTTGGGGATGACGGCGACTTTCGCACCGTCTCCCGGATAAAGGCGGCCAGGGCAAGGAGGTCCCAGGCCCGCGTGAGCTTATGGTACTCGCAGGCCCGGCCGGCGGTCAGCTTGAGGACGGACACGCGGTAGGTCTCCGCCTCGTGCCGCACCCGCTCCTCCGCTTCATGCTGTTCCTCCCGGGCCAGCTTTTCGGCAATCTCAACGCGCTGTTCGGATGGGACCAGGCGTTCGTAGAGTTCCGTCAAGACCCTGCCCAGCTCTTCCTCCACACTGGAGCCCGCAGGCTCCAGTGCAGTGGATAGCGCATTGAATTTGTCTTCCGGATACCAGAGAGTGATCTCAAGGCAATTTGCCATGTCAGTCCCTCCCGGTGCGAAGCTCGCCGAGGTATTCGCCAAAGCGCTCCTTATCGAAATCCTCGATGATCTCCATATCTACACAGAAGCGCAGAAATTCCAGGAACATATTCCGGGCGGCGTTGTACTCGTCGCCGCTGAGTTCTTTTTGCTGCTCCAGTGCGTCCAGACACTCGGCCGCATCTCCATAGGTGTTTTGGAATCGGCAGTAGCTCATGTTCGACATAGGATACCTCCTGAATTTAAGCCGCAAGTGCGGCGGTTTCCGTGGGGAACGGCACGACCTTCGAGCGCGCCTGGTCCATCTCCAGCTTGATTTCACCGGGTTTGACCTGAAACATACGGGCAATCTCCAGGTCGTGGTAGCCCTGTGCGCGCAATGCGGCGATCTGCCGCTGCTTTTGCGTCAGCTTGCCGGAGAGTTCCTGAAAAGACAGCACATTTTCATAGGCCGCCGATACGGGGTCCAGCAGATCCCGGGTATGAAGCTCTTCATCCAGGGACTCTACCAGGGCACGGCGCTTCTTGCGCATCCAATACTCCTTGGAGTGGTGGACATCGCAGCTCATGGCCCGGTAGGCAATGGTGGAAAAGCTGTACTTGCGCAGTTCTGGCCGGGCCAGATATTTGCGGACTGCCCGCAGGTAGCCAAAGACCACAACATCGTAAAAGTCATCCTCCGGCAGCCCCGCCTTGCGCAGATACCCATAGATAACGGAGTGATGTTCGGCAGCAAATTCTGATTCAGCTTCAGTCAGCGGCAGATTGTAATTTAACATAATTGGCACCTCTTTCTTTATCATTGGATGCTGTCAACTGGCCTTCAGG
The DNA here is from genome assembly GCA_900169975.1 of Pseudoflavonifractor sp. Marseille-P3106. Lineage (GTDB taxonomy): Bacteria > Bacillota > Clostridia > Oscillospirales > Oscillospiraceae > Vermiculatibacterium. The sequence continues at coordinate 214,741 of LT827124.1, read as the reverse complement.
TCATAGAGCTCCCGAAGCGGAACATAAGAGTATTGGACCGACGCATGGGCCTCCTTGCTGTACCGCTCCAGTTCTTCCAGACAGGCGTTGATCTTTTCCCGCTCCGCATCGCTCTGAGCATTGGAGAGCATTTGACTGAGCGTGATATAGAGGGACATAAATTCATCCCGCAGTTTTCCGATCCGGCGGGCCGCAGGGGCGTCGGCCGTATCGGTAAACTCCTGATACCCCTCCACGGCTTCCGCCAGAATGGTGTCCAGCCGGTCCTTGAGGGGATCGTTGCACATCCGCTCCAAGGTGGATTGGATGATAGTCCGCTCCTCCGGAGCGGTCCACAGGTAGGCGCAGAGCGTGGTCAGATCAGACGGCTCCACGGTGTCCCTGCCGCTGAGCCAGGCCTTTGCCTGTGCGATAGGGGCGTAGTTAAAATATTTCCGGTCAGAGATATGGATGCCCTTGCCGCGCAGCTCACACAGCACATCGTCCATCAGCTCATTTACCTGGTCCGGGACGCGGACCTGAAGCACTTCGTCCTGCATGGCCTGCAGCTCCGCCAGGGAAATGACGGCCGACGGATTTTGCGCCGTGCCCTGCGCCGCCTGCTTCTGCTTCAGAATCGTCAGGCGGGCGTCCCTGTCTTCCACATACTCAGTGACCACCTTGAGCTCAAACCGGTCATAGAGCGGCTTGAGGATCTTCTCCTCCGGATTTGCGAAATTCGGAATTTCATTGGAGGCGGAAAAGAAAGAGATCGTGGGGATGTGGATGGTTTTGCCCTCATTGGTGTACCGGCGCTCGTTGAGCGCGGTCAGGAGGGCGTTGAGGATACCGTCGGACGCCTTAAAAATCTCGTCTAAAAAGACAATATGGCTGTCCGGCAGCTTTCCTTTGGTGATGATCCGGGGCTCGCCGCTGTGCAGCTCAGCGAGCGCCTTACGGTACTGTTCCATCTCCGCGGTCAGGTCCGCGAGTTGACTTGCGCTGTTCGGCCCACCGGTCTGAAGTTCTGTCTCCAGCTTCCGGCGCAGCTCCTGATAGTGCTGGTCTTTCTCCAACACCTCCTCCGGCACGCCGCCGGGGATGAGGCTGGAGAGGTCCAGACGCCCGAACAACGCCTCTTCATCGGTCTGCTTGGACATCAGCCGCTCAAACTGGTTGGTGCCGGTGATGCCGGCGCGGAACAGGTTGATAACGGCGCTCTTGGCCTGGCCGGTATCGCCCAGGATAAAGACATTCTTGCGGGTGAGCAGGGCGATGGCGATGATCTCAATGAGCTCATCACGCTCGGCCACCTGTGCCCGGACTTCCTCCATCCGGGTGAGCATCTTGTTTCTCGGTGTTTGACTCATTTGTTTTTCCTCCTTTAGCATCTCCAGAGACGAAGCCGGCCGGGCGTCGGCGCCAGCAGGCGGTCCGGGATCGGCTTGCCGCTGCGGAGCATAGCCGTAATTCCACAGCCGAGCCAGGTAAAATGCGAGGCGGTAAGCTCCGCCGGACGATGGCAGTCTCTTGTCCACTCCGGGAGCTGGTGTCGATGTATGCCTGCGCCTCCTCATAAGTGCGGAATTTCATGGCGTGAAGCGGCTCGTCATAGCCAACGGCATCCGGGACCCCGCCTATTTCGCCGTGCTCGGCATAGTATAGATCGGTGTCTCTGGTGTTGCGGATCAGATAAAGGCTATATGCCATTTGCGACCCTCCAGCAGAATTTCAGGATCACGGATGCCGGCAGGGTCTTGAATGTCTCTTGCCGGTCCGGCGAGAGGGCGTCGAAGATCTGGCAGACGACATTCGCAGTGGTCGCGTCCAGCCAGACCCAGCCGGCCCCCGCTTCAAAGGGTTCGCGTATGTCATACAATCCGGGAGTATGCTCCCGCGGGCGGATCATACGCAGCCCATGTTCGCGTACAGTTTGGCAGCACTCTAAAAAGGTCATGGCTGAAAACCCATCCCTTCTCTTATTTGGGCGAAAGCATCGGTTTCATTCCGGCGGTAGCTTCCCATGTACTGCCCATTTGCGATCATGTACTCGCGCAGGGTCAATTCGTTGTCCCATAGTACGGAATTGTCGTCCTTGATAAGCGCGGTCAAGCAAAACTTCAGGGTTGGATAATGCCGGGAGACAACGCGAAACATATTTTTGGGGAGCGTGTCCCATACGAAGAAACGGTAGCGCCGTTCTCCCAATACCCGTTTGACCTGCATTTCACACAGGTCTCCGCCGGCTTCCCAATAACCCGCGCACCACAGGCGTCCGGCCTTGAGAAAGCCGCGGCGCTGGATCTCCTCCGGCACCGGAAACAGCGCGTGGAACGAATACCTGGGCTTGGTGTTTGGGGGGCGGTCGGCCCACTGTGGGCCGCATCCGCTCCGAAAAGCCTTGTCAAAGGTGTTGAGAAACGCCGCGTCCCCGCTGACGCTCAGCAGGCATTCGATATACTGGGGGAGTTCCTGCTCCGCCCCGGATTGATTGCTCAAAGGCTCAGGCATGGCGGCTGTCCTCACTGGTACTTTCCGTCACGGCGGATTTTCTGTGCAGCTCCGCTTCCAGTTCCCGCTTTGGCGTATAGCGGTGCAGGTTTTCGTTGACATATTTCGCTGTATGGTACATCAACACCCCGCACAGCTGACCCATCAGCCGACAGGCCTCGGCGTCGTCCCGAAGCGTCTTGAATGTGCCGATGGAGCAGCGGTCATTTCCGGACTCGTCAAACTGTCCCTCAAGGAACAGCTCCACATAGATCCCCTCGCAGCCAAAGTCTATGGTAGATACTGCGGAAAAGGCGTAGTTTGTCAGATAGGAGTCCTTATCCGGAGACAGCGGCTCATTTTTGTTGGGGAGATAGTAGTCCCAAATGGGCTCGATCTCCCTCAGATCGCCGTTGGCCCTGGCCCGGTCCAGCACGGCATACAGCAGCGTGCTTTTCCGGTCCCGCCGGGGAACGGTATAGGGCTCCTCAGCCCGGTTGCGGCAGATCCAGTCCTCTACTGCGCGCTGATCCTCCTCGTGGAACAGCTTGAGGAACTGGGCGTTTTTTTCGCCCAGCGTGAGATCGTCCTGTTCCATGTACCACGCTGCGCGTCCTAACAGGCTACGATTGTATGTACCGTCACTGCGCCGGTGTTCAAAGGGACGGTAGTGTTCCATCTCCCGATAGATACGCTCCAGGAGAGCGTCACCGGAAAGCTCATCCGGGATAGATATGCCGCTTTGCAGGTCCTGCCCACCACAGCGCAGGCACCAGCCGGTCATATACAGAAACCGCTGTGGCTCGTGCTGTTCAAGAGAGGTGTACTCCAGCTTCCAGCCCGTAGGAATGAAGTTGCGGCTGTAATGGTCTGTGGCGATCTGGAAACTCCCGCTCTTTGAGGCGGGACAAGTGCAGTTTCGATGCTCATTCATGGCTATTCTCCTTTAACAGTCCATTTTTTTGCAGATGGTTTTCCACCGCCTGCGGAGTCTGATACCGCTCCAGCCAGTAGTTTCGTTCCCAGGTCTGCGGAAGCGGGGGATCGAACGCCGGCCTGCGGAAATAGACCTTTTCAAATACTTTGATTTTGCGGCCATCGGTAAAGATAGCGATTCTGCAGGGAGTGTCGTGCATCCCCGGGATAAAGCTATCCAGGATTTTAGCAAGCCGCATGGGTGCTGTCTGCTCACTTGGAGCGGCGGTGTGCTCAGGCATGGTGCGCGCCTCCCTCATGTTCGAGGCCGAACACCTTTGCCGGAAGGACGGTACTCTGGCTATAACAGTAGAAGAAATGAGAAGCCAGGCCGTCGTCAATTTCGATCAATTCGCCATTTTTCAGCGGCGTGCCGTTGAGCACACTCTCCACCGGCTCCTCCTGGAGCGCGTTGTAAAACTGCTCAGCAGTCATGCCCAGTGGAAACTCGCTCTGGAGCTGGTAGTGGTGGGACGATGGAAAATACCAATCGTGTTTGTCCGGCTCAAAGTTCAGCCGGTTATCCAGCTCCAGGGCCTCGTGCATCTCGTCCTTGAAGCCGTAGATACGGCAGACGGGTGTTTTCAGGCGGCGGGGGCACCATTCGGGAGGTCTGCGTTTCAGGTCTTTCTTCCCCAAACGCCTGCCCTTTTTGCCCTTTTTCATGCAGTAGCAGGTTTCGTTCAGCACAGACCCGACGCTCTTGAAATGCGGGCAGCCGAAACGGCAGTTGGGCTCAGAAAAGGTGATCTTCTTTTTCTTCATCTCTCCGTACCCCCGCTTCCGTCGCCGCAGCACAGCTCCATAAGATGCCAGCCTTCTGGCTCCGAGAGCCATTGCTTTGCAAAGGCTTGGTCCTCCTCGTGAAACAGCGTCGGAAACACTTCCCGAAAGCTGCTCGTTCCGGCCGGAAGAGGATACCCGAACTGCTGGAACGCCAGACCGGCCAAAAGGCAGATTGTCGGCATCAGTTCTCTGACTGTTTTTTCGGGTGGCAGTGTTGTGCCGTCGCACATACGGCCCCCGCACACGCGGCACCGGCCGATTCTGCACACACGGACAGGCTCCCTTGCGTCCAGGGAAGCGTACTCCAGTTCTACATGGAGAAATTCAAAGTTTCGGATGAAGTGGTCGATTTCCACATCGAAATCTTCATCGGGCCAGTCGATGCACCGGCAGAGCTGATCTTTCTTTTGACAAGTTGGCATTATGCCGCCTCCTTTTTGTGTTTGCCGTATTTCCGGCACAGTCGGATCACCTGTTCGCATTCGTCCATTTCCATCATGCCGATGTGGGTTTCGTGTTCCTTCAGGTGAAGATTTTGCGCCAGCCAGCGGTAGGCCGCGCTCCGCGTCCAGCCCTGCTCCCGCCAAAAGCGGTCGAAGATCCGATGTGTCTCCTGACGCTTTAGCCGCAGGACCGTGTTGGCTACTTTCCCCATTGGGCTTCCGTCGGGGTAACAGCCTACATAGGCGTTGCAGTTGACGCACAGATAAATCGGCTCGCTGCCTTTGGGGTAGAGCGCCCGGGTCGTGGACTTGATGATTTTTCCGCCGCAGTAGCGGCAGATCGTGGGAATTTTCATATAGGCATGGATCGCCTCCGTTTCTTACGCCGCCTTGCCGGTTTCAGCCGCCTGAACAGGCGCCCTCATGGGAGACTGCACATACCGGGTGGAGCCGGAACGGACCACGAGAAGGCCGAATTTGTCAAATTCCAGCGTGATCTTCTCCTTCTCCAGGCGCAAATACTCTAGCAGTTTCCTGGAGTTGTAGTAAAATGGCTGTTTGGGTGCATTGAGCACCAGGGCCTTGACCGGGGCGGAAGATCTGCCGCAGGCGCTTTCGGCGCTTACCGTAATCTCATGCTCACCAAAGGTAAGCTCGACCCGGTGGTTGCTTTCCGAGACGGACTCTGCGACCTCAAGGGCGCGGATAAACTCGGCGGCATCCAGATGGACGGAGTATTGGCACTTGAACTGCTCAAAAATACCGCTGGTATTCGGGAATTTCCCTTCCACCAGCCGGGCGGAAAAGAGCAAGGTGCCGCTCCAGAACACCAGGCTTTTCCCAGTCACCCCCATCTCGTAAACATCGCTGTCATTTGAGAGGGAGGCCAGGACTTTGAGAGATCGGGCAGGCAGCAGCAGCTCGATCTGCCCTTTGCACTGCTTATCGCCATCTGCCTCCATGATGCAAAAGCCATTTGAGGCGGACGCTTTCAGTCCGTCCGGTCCGACATGGAGCCGGACGCATTTCATGGGCGGCGAGGGCACCCCATCTTCCGCAACGGCGAACAGTGTATTGCGCGCCAGCGAACGAAGCCCGCTGACAGGCAGGGTGTCGTCCGGAAAGGGGAGCTCCGGCATGGGGTACTTGTCCCCGGAGAGCGCGGACAGGCGAAATCGTGCGTGCCCGGAGCGAATGGTCAGCTGGCCGGGATGTTCCGTCTCCAGGTCCACATCCTGTTCGGGAAGGCTGGCTATGGCCGCGGGGAATAAGGCGGCGCTGATGACAACGCTTCCGGACTGTTCCACAGAGGCGCCCATGGAGGCGCGGATCACGATTTCGTAGTTGGTAGCGGTCAGCGTGAGCATGGACCTTCGGCTGTCCGCCTCTACATGAATGCCCAGGACTGCCTCTGAGGTTGCGGTTTTCGGCGCCGCCTTTGCGGTCTGGGCGGCGATGGCAAGGAGTTCATCGCGTTTGACATGAACGAGCATTTCAGCACTCCTCCCCACAATCAGCGGCGGTGGGCGGGACGATGTTTGCCTTGGAACTGCCCGCACGCGGAATCATCTCGCAGATCCCATTGTCGTGGAAAATGATGTGCTCGGCGCTCTCAAGAGCCTGCCGGGGGAACGGCAAAACCGTTTCCTCTGGGACCCACTGAGGGTATGCACGGGCAAGGCCGTCCAGTGTCCGGTATTTTGCCAGCGTGAGCTTTACCAGTTCCTCAATCAGAGGGCGCCAGCGGCCGACGCTCTCCGGTGTGTTCTCCTTGTAGGGAAACTCCTGGATGAGAACATCGTTGTACCGGATTTCAGGCGTTCGGATAAAGTCGGCACGCGTGACGGCGCATATCTGGTCGTCGCCCACGGCCCAAACAATTTCCCCGGTCTCCGTGTCTACGGCCTGGATCAGCAGGTAGCGGCGGTGGTCCGGGGAGGAAGCGCACGCTTCCTCCTTGATTTCAAAAGGATTATCATTCATAGGTCATTCTCCTTTATGCAATTTTGAACAGCGGGATCTGGTCCTCACTGATCACAGCCTTGGCCGACTTGCGCTTTGCGTGGGGCTTGACTGCGGCCTTCGGCATAGGTGTCGAAACAGGTGTTGCCGCGATAACCGGCTTTGGCGTCTGGAGCGGGACTGGATTTCCAAAGGTGAATTCCACGATTGGCTCATTGACTGCTTTCTTTACCAGTACCGTTTCATCCTGGGCGGTGGGGGCCTCCGCGAAAATAGACCATGCGGCGGCCTGAGGTTTGAGATTTGCCATGCGCTTGAACATGGCGGAAACATCCTCCACGCTGTCCTTGATGCCAAGCATCAGCTCCTTGGCCATCAGGGTGGTCATATCCTCGCACTCGGACATGGCGGCAAGGCCCTCCTCTGAGAACGAGCCCTCGATAATTCCCGCCACAGCCAGCTTGGAGGCCATGAGCTTGATCGCCTTGTGCTGCATGGTGTCCCGATAGTAAAACATATAGACCTCTACCCGCGGGGCAGTCTGGTTGATCCGCCAGCTCCGCCGGCTGGCCTGCCTCAGTGTGAACAGCTTATAGCCGGTGTCATAAAAGATCAGCGTGGTAAAAGCGTTCAGGTCAAGGCCCGTTTGCACAAGGGTCGGATTTGCAATCAGGACCTGGAGCCCGGCGCTGAGCCGGTCCGCTACCCATTGCTCCCGCTTTGCCGGTTTGACCTTGGCCGGCATAATGATGGTGTTCCACCCACGGGCGGTTAGCAGCGTTTGAAGCCTCATCTGGCTGTCCAGCCGCGTCCAGTTGGTGTAGATGAGCACCTTTTCCCCTGCGGCAATCTTCCGCTCCACGATATTCAGCACCTCTTCATCCTTAGGGAGGATTGTACCGGGAGCCACTGTGTCTTCCGGTGTTACAATCGGGTGGCCGTCCAAAGGATGATAAACGGGCTTTTGCTCATAGGGCTGATCCGGGTAGGCGGTCAGAAGATTGAGATAGGCGGACAAAATTTTCTTTGCGGCCTTTTTGTCATTTTTCAGGACAAATTTGAGTTCTTTTTCGATTTCCTTGTACTCTGCTTCCACCGCTGCGGGCATCTTCAGCGCAACAGGGATCTCCTCGTACTCCGGCAGGTCCTTGCCCATGTCGGTCAGGGAAAGAAACGCGGCCTTGTCCAGCAGGAAGCGGGAATAGACCAGCGGCGAGACGCCCGGCAGAAGCCGGGAGTTCTTCTTGCTCTGCACGGTACGGCGGTTGGAATTGTATTCCGGCTCCTGTTCCACATAGGTGTTCTGGATCACGCCGTACTCCGCATCAAATTTGGAGGGATTTTCATACCGTTTGTTGTCCTTGCGCATCTGTGCGGGGCAGATCCGGTAGAGGAGATGGAATATCCCCGAGCTGTACCCGTTGATCAGGGTGGCGGTCATGCCTACCACCTTTTTTGCCGTGCCGTAGAGCTCGGCCATGGCTTCTCCCTGGCCCGACTTATTGGAGTATTCGTGAAGTTCATCCACAATCAGGCCATAGATTTTGCCTTTGTACTTGCGTTTGATGTAGGAGCTCAGCGCATAAGCGCGGTAAGCGCCTCTGGCCGGAAAGCAGGCGTCCGGGTGGTCTTGAATCTCATAGAGCTTCTGGAGCTGACCCTCTCCGCCGGCTTTTTTGAAGTGCTCATAGACCAGCGGGCGGTAAACAAAGCCGTAATCCCCGATCTTGGCCCACTTTTTCTGCCTACGCCAGGCATCCGGATTCAGGGCTGACCACAGAGGGGCGCCGCAGGCGGCGCATTTGTGATTGCCGCTGTGCTCCCGCCGAAAATAGTAGGACTTGGCCGGGACCCGATAGGATACGCCGTCCTGTGTAAATTCGGCCATGACCACGGCGCCGCACTCCGGGCAGCAGAACACCGGCTTGTGCGGGTTGCCGTCTATGTCCGCCCCATCGTGAAGCGGAGGATTGCGCTCAATGGGAAGCGCCTCGCGATTCCACGGCCGGTAAATGACCGCCGGGGCCCTCATGTAGCCATCCCGGGCCTTTTCCTTGGAGAGGACGGCGAAACAGAATTTGTTCCCCCGCTCAAACATCTGGTACAGGTGATCCAGCTCCGCAGGGGTATGGACTACGGCGGCGAAGGCATTCGGTACGGTCTCCTCCAGTTCACGCACCCATTTCTCGGTTACATGGGAGGGGCACAGGATCAGGTTAAAAGTCTTGCTCACCTTGACGGACATCTGGTGGGAAAGAAGTCCCGCAGCCGTTGCGGCGATGGATACCGCTCCAATCTTAGATTTTCCAGAGCCGCATTCTGCCACAATGAGCCCCACCTTGCTCCGCTCCAGCTGGCGCTTGATGGCCTCTGCCACCGCAAGCTGGGCGTCGTAGAGGGGATAGCCGGCGTGATCCTCAATGTACTGGTTGATTGCCAGCACTTCCGGGGACAGAGATTCCGTTGCAGGGTCAAAGAGCGGTACGAACAGCTTCTTGATCCGCTCCGCCACGGTAACGCCGAAGGTATTGAGGTATTCCGTGATAGAGTTGATTTCGTCCAGCGGGTTTAGGCCGACGGTCGCACCCGGAATGGAGATCGCTCCGCTTTTGAGTCCATCCTCCATGACCGCGACGATGTTTTTGTCCTTCTCCTCACAGCGCAGAAGCCACGCCTCCAGCTTACGGGACAGGGACTTGACCTGAAGTGGCCGCAGGATATTCCTCTTTTGCAGTTCCGTGAGGACATAATCCTGGTACTCCGGGATCATGGGAACGGCGGTCTTTTGGTCCACCGCGTCGAACAACTCCCGGCGTTCCCCCGGTGTGCAGAAAATGTAGGTATTGCGCGGCGGGAGATCCTGCTGGATTTGATCGTCGTCCTCGTCGTTCTTGTCCTTGTCCGGCTCATCCTTGTCGCCAGCATTCTGTTTGGCGGATTGGCCGTCATCCTCTGCGATCAGGGTAGCCTCTGCGTACACTCCGTCATGGCTAAGTTCCCGGCGGTACTGCCTGGTGAGGGTTTTCAAGGAGTAGGTGTCTTTACCGTCCTCGATTTCGATGGTAGCCCCGCCATAAATTGCGTCTGCGAGTCCCTGCACACGCTCCGGGTAGCCGCCAAACCGCAAAGCGGTAAGGGTCGGCGTGGGTTTGGTGTCCCATACTACGGTGTCGGCGTAGCAGAGGAGGCGGATTTGGCTTTTGGGGTCGTAGTAGGTGACCTTCATCAGTTTGCTTGTGCTCATTCATGGTCTGTCTCCTTTCTGTGTTTGATGCACAAAAAAAGCCGCAGCCACCCCTGAATGGGGCAACTGCGGTTTTTGTGCGTGGTCGGTCCGGTATTTAGGTTCTGACAAGTCTCCGCTCGGGGCGCATTGGCCCCTCGCGGGTAAAAATCTGACCTACAAAATCTGACCTAAATACAAGTAGAGCATACCACCTTTTTCATCTCTTGAACAGTTGCGCTTTTTGCCAGGATAGATTGGCTGTAAAACGCACACTTATGATTGCTTCGCCCACCAAAAGACTTGCAGAATCTTGAGATTTATGCTATTATTGGGTTAGCAAGAACTAACTTCTGGGCGCCAAAATCAGGAGTTCAGATACGCGAAGGTACCTGAAAACTGTTTCTTTGGCGTTTCATTTTGCTGAGAGGTTAGCTAAAACTAACAAAATGAGGAGGAAACTGTTATGCTCCAATATACCATCGTGGTGGAAGGAATGGCCTGCTCTATGTGTGAAGCCCATGTCAACGACGCGATCCGCAAGGCATTTCCCGTTAAAAAGGTCACCTCGTCTCACAGCAAAGGGCAGACGCAGATTCTGTGTGAGAATAGATTGGACGAGGACGCCCTGCGCGGTGCGATCTCCGCCACAGGCTATCAGGTCCTTTCCATCCAGTCAGCCCCTTATGAGAAGAAGGGCCTGTTCTCCTTCCGAAAGTAAGCGCCATGCTGGACGCACTTTTATCCTGGGACGGCTGGACCGTTACCCAGTTGCCCGCGGAGCAGGCGGCTATCTTCCGGCTGGAAGGGGTACCCCCCTCGGAAGAGTTCCTGTTTATTCAGGAGTCTGAGGCGCTGGAGATCCTATTCTGCCGCAAAGGCGGGCTTTTTTTGGAATGGGCCGGCCACCGGCGTCTTAGCCTCAGCACCGATCAGGTGCTGTTTCTCCCGGTCCGCACAGAAGCGTACCGGGGACGGTTTGCTTCAGAGCCATTCTACGGCACCCTTGTTCGGATGGAAGCGAAAACCGCATGGTCGACCCTGCGTGCCATGCACTCCGACCTGGGAGAGTCCATCTCCCGCGCCTGGAATGATCCCTGTATGTTGAGAGCGGCACTCTGGAGCGAAGCTCTGTTTTCTGCCTTGGACTATATGCAGCTGGGACATATCGGGGACTACTATGTTATCAAGGCGCTGGAAGTCCTGTTCCTGCTCCACGCGCAGCGGGAGGGGCTGGCCCTGACACCGCAGTGCGATTACCATACCCAAAGCCAGATCGAGACCATACGCGAGATCCAGAAATACATGGTGGGACACCTGGACGAGCGGTTGACAGTTCGGAGCCTGTCTCAGCAGTTCCGAATTTCCGGCACAGCGTTGAAGTCCTGTTTCCGCCAGGTTTATGGGGTCCCAGTCCACCAGTATCTTCTGGAGCAGCGCATGGCCCGGGCCGCGGAGCTCCTCACGACTACGACCCAGTCCGTACTCCAGATCTCCACGGTGGTGGGCTATTCCAGCGTCAGCCAATTTGGAATCGCCTTTAAGCGGCGTTACCATATGCCGCCCGCCCAATTCCGCCGGAACGCAAATAAAAATCCATTTACAACGGTTCCTGACCAGAACAGATAGAAAAACCTCAAATTCTTATGTTATTATAAGCGACCGAAATAAGGTGCCATGTCTGGCGAGGGAGGGACTATCCAATGAAGCACCACCGTTTCTGGGCCTGGGGCGCTGTTATCTGCATGGTCATGACTTTCATTACCGGGTACCGGCACCGCTGAATGTGAGGTGAACACCATAATGATGAATTTCCATAAAGGAGCCGCCCTGTTTGTGGGCGGGGTGCTGTTCGGCTCTGCCGGCTTCAAGCTGCTGTCCAGCAAGGATGCGAAGAAGGCCTATACCCACATGACCGCGGCCGCACTGCGTGTGCAGGAGTCCGTGATGGAAACGGTCACTTCCGTTCAGGAGAATGCTGCTGACATCCTGGCTTCCGCTAAGGAGATCAACGAGCAGCGTGCGAAAGCGGAGGAGGCCACCAGCGTGGAGTGCTCTGAAGCGTAACGCGCAAGAAATGAGAGAGGGGCCGCCGGGGGCGGTCCCTCTTGTTCTGTGGAGGCAATCATGAAATTTCAAATCAAACACGAATGCCGCGGGCGAATCCGTGTTCAGGCTGTGCAGCAGCGCATGACGCTGGAGCAGGCCGATATGCTGGAGGCGTGGCTGCTGACTCTGCCGCAGGTGGAGTGTGCGTCTGTCCATGAAAGAACTCGTTGCGCAGTGATCGAGTATCAGGGGGATCGGAAGGATTTACTGAGGATTCTCGCTGGCTTCTCCTATCAGGATCATGCGCTGGCGGAGCTGGTCCCGGTCCACAGCAGCCGGGCGCTCAACCGTGCCTATGAGGAAAAACTGGTGGGTATGGTGGCGTTTAAGGCCGTCCGATCCCTGTTCTTCCCGGCTCCGCTTCGTGCGGTCTACACAGTTATTCGGTCGGCTCCTTATCTGTTCCGGGCGCTTCGGTGTCTGCTGCGGAGACAGCTCCATGTGGAGTTGTTGGATGGAATCTCCGTCTGCCTGTCCATGGTACGGCGGGACTTCGACACGGCCAGTTCCGTGATGTTCCTGCTGCGGCTGGGCGAGCTTCTGGAGGAGTGGACCCACAAAAAGTCCGTGGAAAACTTGGCCAGGAGCATGTCCCTGAATATCGACCGGGTCTGGATGAAAACCGAAAGCGGAGAGGAACTGGTCCCGCTCCACCAGGTACAGGCCGGAGATCAGGTGGTCATCCGCATGGGCGGCATGATTCCCCTGGACGGCACCATTGCGGAGGGCGAGGTCATGCTCAACCAGGCGTCCCTCACCGGCGAGTCCATCCCCGTCCCCAAGCGGCCTGGGAGCAGCGTCTATGCCGGAACGGTGGTGGAGGAGGGCGAGTGCGTCCTTACGGTCACCCAGCAGTCCGGCAAGGGCCGCTATGACAAGATCGTGGCCATGATTGAGGAGTCGGAGCAGCTCAAGTCCACAGCGGAAAATCACGCAGCGCATCTGGCTGATCGACTGGTACCCTACACGCTGGCGGGGAGTGTGCTGGTCTATCTGCTCACCCGCAATGTCACCCGCGCCCTGTCCGTGCTGATGGTGGACTTCTCCTGCGCTTTGAAACTGTCCATGCCCCTGGCGGTTCTCTCCGCCATGAGCGAGGCCAGCCGCTTCCATGTGACCGTGAAAGGTGGAAAGTACCTGGAAGCTGTGGCCCAGGCGGATACCATTGTTTTTGACAAGACGGGTACCCTGACCCATGCCAACCCCGTGGTGGCTCAGGTGGTCCCATTCGGTGGGAACAAGGAGCTGGAAATGCTCCGGCTGGCCGCCTGCCTGGAGGAGCATTTCCCCCACTCCATGGCCAACGCCGTGGTTCAGGCCGCCAGGGAGCGGGATTTGGCCCATGAGGAGATGCACTCCCAGGTGGAGTACCTGGTGGCCCACGGCATCGCCAGTACGGTAGACGGCAGGCGGGTCATCATTGGCAGCGCCCACTTCGTCTTTGAGGATGAGGGCTGCACTGTCCCGCCGGGAGAGCAGGCCGCCTTCGACACCCTGCCCAAGCAGTACAGCCATCTGTATCTGGCGGTTGGCGGCGTGCTGGCCGCGGTTATCTGCATCTCCGACCCGCTGCGCGCCGAGGCTGCGGATGCGGTAGCTGCCCTCCACAGCCTGGGAGTGGGCAAGATCGTCATGCTCACCGGCGACAGTGAGCGCACCGCGGCGGCCATCGCCGCCCAGGTAGGGGTGGACGAGTACCGGGCTGAGGTGCTGCCGGAGGACAAGGCCCACTTTGTGCAGGCCGAGCGTTCGCAAGGCCGCACGGTGGTCATGATCGGCGACGGGGTCAACGATTCCCCGGCTCTGTCCGCTGCCAATGTTGGTATCGCAATCAGCGACGGTGCCGCCATCGCCCGGGAGATCGCGGACATCACCATCGCGGCAAACGACCTGTTCGAGCTGGTGCAGCTGCGGCGGCTGTCCATGGCCCTGATGAACCGCATCCAGTCCAATTACCGCTTTGTCATCGGCTTCAACGGTGGTCTCATCGCCTTGGGTGCCTTGGGCGTCCTGGCACCGGCCACCTCCGCCACGCTCCATAACCTGTCCACTCTGGGCATCAGCCTGCGCAGCATGACCAGTCTGCTGCCGCCGGCAAAAGCATGAACACAGCCCCGTCTGACCGTATGAACAAGGCCAGACGGGGCTGTGTCTTATGCTGTGATTTGTCGTACCCCTGCCTGGGTTTGTCCACGGAGCGTTGGACGGGAAAGGGTCACTGTTTCGCAACTACCAGGTACATTTTGAATGGGGTTACGGCCTGGACCGCATGGGGGATGCCGGCCGGCATGATGACAGCCTCCCCGGCGTTCAGCGTGTGCGGGACACCGTCAATGGTGATCTGAGCGGTGCCCTCCAGGATGGTGGCCATGGCGTCCCCGGGGGCGGCGTGGGTACTGATGGCCTCGCCCGCATCAAAGGCGAACAGCGTCATCCCCACACCAGGCCGCTGGGCCAGGGTCAGGCTGACGACTTTACCGGGCTCGTACCCGACCTGATCCTTCAGGGGAAAGGGCCGTGCATGGGGCAGGTTTTTGATCAACGGTTCCATACAGATCCTCCTCAGTTTGATTGGATGGTAATTTGCAGCAGTTTGAAGGGGCCGCTCCCGCCAATGGCGTGGGTGGTCTGCGCCGGGACAGCCAGACAATCCCCTGCGCCCAGGCGGACCTCGTGTCCCTCCAGGCGCAGAGGCATATCACCCTCCAGCACATAATAGACCGTGTCGCCGAAGTAGCGCTCCTCACTGATGCTCTCTCCGTCCCCAAAAGCCAGCAGCGTCATTTGGCAGTGCTCGCTGCGGGAAAGGGCCATGCTCACCACGCGCCCCGGCTGGATGGAGATGAGTTCCCTCAGAGCCGCCGGCTGCTGAACCGGCAGATTGCGGAGAATGTCCATTTCTGAGCCTCCTTCCGTGTTCTAAAAGCTAATATATCACATTTCCTTGTGGGACGCCATTGCCGTGGCAACCAGACCGGTTCTAACCGGTGATCCGCCGGATGATCTCTTGGCGCAGCCGGGCCAGTTCAGGGGCGGAGGCGTCCCGCCCCTCCGGGCCGGGGAGGTCAAACCACTGGCAGATTGCAGTGGGGCGCGGAGCGAGCACGGCGATGCGGGTCGCCACAGTGAGCGCTTCGTCGATTTCATGTGTGACAAAAAGCACCCCGGGCCGCTCCCGCTGCCAGATGGATAACAGCATGGACAGCATCTCCATGCGGATTCCGTAGTCCAGCCCCTGAAATGGCTCGTCCATCAGGAAAATCTCACCGCCGAAGTGGAATGCCCGGGCCAGGGCGCACCGGCGGGCCATGCCGCCGGAGAGTTGGCCGGGATAATAGCGTTCAAACCCCTCCAGCCCCACAGCGGTGATGAGGGAGCGCACTTCCCCGGCGGGCGCTTCCTCCCGCACCAGCCGGATGTTTTCCTCCACCGTGCGCCAAGGAAGCAGCCGGGCGCTCTGAAACATATAGCTCAGCCTGCCGTCCGCACCCTCCACCGTACCGGCGTCCGGCGCCGTCAGGCCGGAAATGATGTTCAGCAGCGTGGTTTTCCCGCAGCCGGAGGGGCCAATCAAGGCGACGATCTCGCCCCGGGACAGGGTGAGGGACAGGTTTGAGAGTACGGGCAGATCCTCAAAGCGTTTGCAGATCCCGCTCAGTCTCAGCATGGGGCTCCCCCTCTCCTGGACAGAAGCAGGCACACCAGCTTCTGCGTAATAAAGCACCCTGCCACCAGCAGGAATGCCCACGCGATGATCGCATCGGGCTGAATATTCAGCCGCGCGGTGGTGATGGCGCCGCCGATCCCGCTGTTCGTGGTGAGGACCTCTCCCATCACCGCCAGTTTCCACCCGCCGCCCACGACGATCTCTAACGCGGAGAGGAAATAGGGGCGGATAGAGGGCAGCGTCACATGAAGCAGGACTTTCCGGCGGGAAAAGCGGTAGAGCCTCGCCATCTCCAGAAGTTCCGGGTCTACGCCCCGCACGCCGTGGCTCAGGTTGATCACCACCGTCGGAATGGTGGATGCGGCCACGATGAATACACAGGGCCAGCCGTTAAACCCAAACCATACCAGAGCCAGCACAACCCAGCATACCGGCGGCACCGACTGGAGCACATGGATGAACGGCGCCCCCACATCCTCCAGTTTGGGGCACAGGCCGAACAGCAGACCCAGAATGGAACCCACCGCAATCCCGATCCCAAGGCCGAGCGCCAGGCGCAGCAGGGTGGTACCGACGGTGGGCCAGAAGTCCGGCTCCCGGATCAGCCACGCCAGCGTGCCCGCGACCTGTGGAACGGGAGGGAGCACCAGAGGGGAGAAACAGAGCGAGGCCAGCTGCCAGACACCCAGCAGCAGGCCCACGCCCAGGGCGCGGCGGAGCCAGAGGGCCGCCTTACCCCGCATAGTATAACCCGTCGTTGGGGAGTTTTCCGCCGATCATCGAGGGGTCAAAGTCGTTGAGCAGGTTATAGAATGTATCCAGTTCTCCCCAGGCGTCCTGGGCGCTTTTGAAGGTCAGGCCCATATTGGGGATCGCGGCCTCCACCACGGCGGCCTTCATGCCCAGGTGCTCCTCGGCCAGAGCGGCGGCCTCGGCGGGGTGATCCAGCACCCACTGGACACTCTCGGCGTAGGCGGCCTGGAACTGCTCTGTCAGCTCCGGGTTTTCGTCAATGAAGCCCTGGGTGGTGCCGAAGCCGGCGTTGGGGATCATGGTGTCGGTGCCGGTGACCCGCTGCCACTCCTCTTCAAAGCTGAGCGCCCGGCGTACTTCGCTGTTCTGGCTCATCGCAGATGTGACCTGCGGCTCGATCAGGGTGGCGTATTCCGCCTCGCCGGAGGCCAGCAGGGCGGCTACCTCTGCGGTGCTGGCGTAGACGATCTCCACATCCTCGCCCACCGTCAGCCCGGCTTCATTCAGGAAATACTGGGTCAGAGCGTCCGGAGGAGAGGACTGGAGGGGGATATAGACGGTCTTGCCGGCCAGATCGGCCCAGGTTTCAAACGCAGGATCCGTGGTCATGAAATACGTGACGCCCCAGGTATTCACATTCATCAGGCGCACATCCAGGCCCTTGTTGTAGAGTGTGGAAACCACAGTGAGCGGGAAGGCGTACAGGTCGTGCTCCCCGCCCTGAACCATGGCCAGCAGCTCCTCGGGGGAGTTCCACACATTCAGGTCGATGGTCACATTCTCTCCCAGCAGTCCGGCCTCCATCATGTGCAGGACGGGAAGCGCCGGGGGCGCGGTAGGCACACCCACTGAGATGGTCACCGGCTCGGCGGCCTGCGTGGAACTGGCCGGCGGGGATGTGGGGGATGCGGCGGGATTTTCGGCCGGATTATTTCCGTTGGAGCAGCCAGCCAGGGCAAACAGCAGCATCGCAGATGCTACCAGGGATGCAAGAGCGCGTTTCATGTGCGACTCTCCTTTCAAGAATTTTGGTTAGCAACAGCTAACCTGTTGCAGCGATATGATAGCACCCGCAAAAAAGCCTGTCCGTTGCCATGGCAACGGACAGGCAAAATTTATACGCTGAGAAAACTCTGATCCAGAATACGCACCTGTTGGCCCTGAAAGGCGAGAATCCCCTCTTTCTGCATACGCCCCAGTTCCCGGGAGAGGGCGCTGCGGTCTACACACAGATAGTCGGCCAGTTCGCCCCGCCCCATGTCCAGATGGAGTTCGCCGCCGGGCTTGACAGGGAGCATCTGGAGATAAAGCTTGATCCGGTTGCGGAGCCGGTTCTGGGCCAAGATCCGCATTTTCTGATTGAGAAAAAGGGCGCTCCGCCCCATTTCACGGAGCAGGTTGGCGGTGACCTGGGCTTTGTGCGGGCAAGCGCATTCCTGCTGAAGAAGCAGCGGGTCAAAATCCAGATAGAGCACCTGCACATCGGTCAGCGCGTCGATCTGGATGGGACTGTCCTCCGCCATGGAGCACACCAGAGTCTCCCCAAATACCTGCCCCCGCCCCAGCCGCTCGATGGTGACCAGATTGCCGTCCTCACTATACAGGGAGATCCGCAGCGTCCCATCCATCACAACGCCGGGCCGCTTCTGGCACTCGCCGATCTGGAGGAGGATGGCATCCTTACGAAACAATTTGGTTTCTCCCCGAAGGCAGGCCAGTACATTTTGATATTTCTCTTCCGGGATGCCGTCAAACAGGCGGCACTGACGCATCACCGTAGTAATTGGGTTCATGAGATACCTCCATGTTGCCGTGGCAATCGACAACTGTGCTGTAAACTGCTATGGTTAGTAAATGCTAACCGCATTATAGCGCTTTGCCTGGCAAATGTCAACGAGCGCGGAATGGGAGGATGACGATGAACGGAATCGGATTAGATTGTGGAAACGCCACATTGAAGCTCGTCCTGCTTTCCCCGGAGGGAAAGTTCCTTTGGGAAAAAACGGCTTTCCACTATGGAGCGGTGGTTCAGAGCGCCCGCCGTCTGCTGGGGGCGCTTTTAGCCGCGGACCCGGGGGCCTGCGGCTGCCCGGTGGTCATCACCGGAAACGCGGGCGACCGGCTGAAAGAGGGGTGCGATGCCCTGGCCGTGCTGGGGGAGATCCCAGCCATCCACCTCGGCGTCCGGCTGTTGGCCCCGGAAGCCCGCTCCGCCATTGAAATCGGCAGCCAGAGCGCCCGCTTCCTCACCGGCTTGGATCAGAACACCCCGCCCCGGTTTGCGGTAAATGAACACTGCGCCGGAGGTACCGGCTCCTTCTTTGAGGATCAGATGTCCCGGCTGGGACTGAAACTGGAGGACTACTCCCGCCTGGTGGGGCAGGCCCGCTCCATCCCAAGGCTCTCCGGCCGCTGCGCGGTCTTCGCCAAAACGGACATCATCCATCGGCAGCAGGAGGGGGTGCCCACACCGGACATCCTCCTGGGCCTTTGCTACGCCATGGTGCGCAACTACAAGGCGGTGATCGTCCGGGGGCTTCCCGTGGAAAAGCCCGTGGCCCTGTGCGGCGGCATCGGGCATAATCAGGGTGTGATCCAGGCTGTGCGGGAGGTCTTCGGATTGACGGAAGCAGAGCTGATCCTGCCGGAGAAATTCCCTTACGCCGGCGCCGCGGGAGCCGCGGAGGCAGCCATGGAGACCGCCACCTGCTCTATGGGGGAACTGCTGGCCAGTTTATGCGGCGGGGCGCTGGAAGGTGGGGATCGGCTGTGCCGTCAGCCGGCGCTGCGCGTACTTCCCGGTACACCTCCGTCTGTCCCCGCGGCCACCGGTACCATCCCGCCGGATGGGTGTGTCCTGGGGATTGATGTGGGGTCCACCAGCACGGATCTGGTGCTCACCGGCCGGGACGGTACGCTGATCGACTACCAGTATCTCCGCACAGCCGGGGACACGGAGGGGGCGGTGCGCCGGGGCCTGGATGTCATCCATGAACGCTTTGGGCCGGTGTCCTTCCTGGCAGTGGGCGTCACCGGCTCCGGCCGGGAGCGCATTGGCCGCCTCATCGGGGCAGACGCCGTGCGGGATGAGATTACCGCCCAAGCTCGGGCGGCTGTCCACTGGTCGCCGGATGTGGATACGGTCTTTGAGATCGGAGGGCAGGACTCCAAGTATATCTCCCTACGGGGCGGACAGGTGGCCGACTTTCAGATGAACAGGATCTGCGCCGCCGGAACCGGCTCCTTTGTAGAAGAGCAGGCCGCGCGCATGGGTATCCCATTGGCGGAGTTCGGCCCTCTGGCCCTCAGCGCGCCCAGCGCGGTGGAGCTGGGAGAGCGGTGTACGGTGTTTATCGAGACAGCCATCCAGTCCGCACTCTCCCGGGGCGCCTCCCAGGCAGAGGTGGCGGCTGGCCTGTGCCGGTCCATTGTCCGCAACTACCTCCACAAGGTCGTTGGGGCCAAGCCTGTCGGAAGCCGCGTGGTGCTTCAGGGCGGTGTTGCCTACAATCCCGGGATCGTGGCCGCCTTTCAGCAGGAATTGGGGGAGCGGCTCACAGTTTCACCCTGTTTCCCCATCAGCGGCGCCTATGGAGCGGCCCTGCTGGCGCTGGAGTCAGTCCGCGGCCCGTCCTGCTTCCACGGATTTGACACAGCGGCCGGGGCGGAACACGCCGCCGGGCCAGGGGTGGCGGAGAACATCGCCTTCTACCAGCGGGCGGGGGCGCTGCTGCTGGAGGGGTATGACCCCATCCGGGTCCCAGGGAAAAAGATGGTGGGCGTCCCCTATGCGCTGGTGATCCACAAATTCTTCCCCATGGCAAATGCATTTTTCCGGAACTTGGGATTCAATGTCCTGCTCTCTCCGCCCACAAATGAGGAGATCATCCGGCTGGCCCAGCAGACTGCCCAGGCGGAGACCTGTTACCCGGTGAAGCTGCTCCACGGCCACATGGCATGGCTGGCGGAACAGGGCGTGGACTATATCTTCATGCCCTCTGTCCACACCATGAAGCACGAGTCCTCCCATGTAGAGCACAATTATGGCTGTGTCTATATGCAGACCGCGCCCCGGCTGGCGGCCAATGCCCTGGATCTGGAGCGGCGGGGAATCACCCTGCTCAGCCCGGTGTTCGACCTGGACTTTGGACAGGAGGCAATGGCCTCCGCCATGCTGGGCGTCGGGAAGCAGCTGGGAATACCAAAGCCGCGCTGTCTGCCCGCCCTGCTATCCGGGGCCAAGGCGGTGCGGCGGCATACCGCGGCGGTGGAGAAGCAGGGGCAGGAACTGCTGGCGTCCCTCAGACCGGACGACAAGGTGCTGGTACTCATTACCCGGAACTACGGCCTTTCCGATCCGGTGCTCAACATGGGTATTCCCCGGCTGCTGCTGGAGCGCGGGCATAAGGTCATCACCCTGTCCCACTTGCCCGCCCACGACCTGGATCTGTCGGAGGACTACCCCAATCTGTACTGGCCCTTTGGTCAGCACATCCTGTCCGGGGCCAAGCTCGTGGCCCATCATCCAAACCTGTATGCCGTCTATCTGACCAACCACGGCTGCGGCCCGGACACCATGCTTTCCTATCTGTTTCGGAAGGAAATGGGAGACAAGCCCTATCTGCAGATCGAGGTGGACGAGCATTTCTCTCCCGTGGGCGTGATCACACGGATCGAGGCGTTTCTTCAGAGCCTGGAGGGCCGCCCTGCCCAGCCGCTTCCGGCGGGCTTTTCCCTCACCTCCGTGGTACACCGCCCTACTGCGGTGGCCGCCGTGCCGGAGAGAACCGGAGGGCCGCTGCTCGTGCCTGACCTTCCGCCGTTTACCGCTTATCTCCGCGCATATTGTGAGGCGGCCTGGGAAACGGAGACGCGCACCCTGCGGCTCGACAGTACCACCCTGCCGCTGGGGAGGGCGGAGACCAGCTCCAAGGAGTATTTGCCATTCCCGGCCCTGCTGGGCGGCGTCCTGACGGCGGCAGAAGCGGAGAGCGGCCCGTTTCAGGTGCTTCTTCCCTCCACCCAGGGCGCGGAGGCAGACGGGCAATACCCCTGGGGCGTGGAGACGGTATTGGAACGCCAGGGGCTTTGCCGCGTGAAGGTCATCGCGCCGGAACTGGAGACGCTTCCGGAGCGCTGCCCGGAGCCGGATCTGCTGTTCCGGGCGTTCCTCGTCGGAGATCTCCTGCTGTGCGCTCCGCCGGAACAGCGGGACGCACTGGCTCCGGCGGGTGTGCCAGGCTGGGCAGAGCTGGAAACCCTTGCGGCGCACATCGGCGCCATTCCGCCGGAGGGACGGACGCTTGGGATCGTGGGTGAGCCGTTCACCCTCTTCACCCTTCATGACGGCGTCCCCGATACACTGGAACAGGAGGGCTGGCGGCTGCTCCGGGCGCCGCTGAGCGAATATCTGTGGTTCCTCTGGCGGGATGCGGGAAGCTCGGCCTGCCGGGAGTGGGCGGGCCGCGTGGAAGTACTCGGCCGTCTGCTGGGCCCCCGCAGCAGTTTTTCCCCTGAACTGGAGTCTCTGCGCTCCTCCGCAGACCGCCTTCTGCCCGGATTTTCCGGAGCCAATGGCCGGCATCGTTTGGCTAAAGGGCTGGAGTTAGGCGGACGGTGCGCCGGGGTGCTGACCATGGCGCCCAGATATGAAAATACCACCGCGATCTTGGAGATGACCGGTGCGCTGGACGGCGTACCGCACTTCCACCTGGCCATGGATCACGACTGGGATGAGGCTGCCCGGTCGCGCCTTCGTTCGTTCTTGTACTATTTGTCTTGAAAATAAATGCAAAGGGAGACCCTGCACCTTGAGGTGCGGGGTCTCCCTGTTTGCGGATAGGCGCTCATGTACTCAAATCAAGCCGTACAACCGCGCCCATGGCATCCAGCTCCGCAACATCATGGGTGACCAGGAGCACTGTCCGTCCAGCGCAGCGCCGGCGTGTGTCCGCCATCACGGTTTCTTTGGTCTCCCGGTCCAGACCCTTGAACGGCTCATCCAGGAAGAGCAGGTCGTATTCCGCCAGCAGTGCCCGCAAGATCGCCACCCGGCGGCGCATTCCGCCGGAGAGTTCCCGGGCTGGCTGCCGCAGACAGCCGGCCAGCCCCACCGCCGCCAAGGCGTCCTCCGTTTCTCTCCGTCCCAGGGTCGGATTGATCAGGCGGATATTTGCGGACGGGTCCAGATTGTCACAGAGCCGGTCCTCCTGAAAGACCGCGCTGAGCCGCAGGCCGGCAAGGCCGTCTATGGTGCCGCCGTCCGGCCGCTCCAGCCCCATCAGGATACGCAGCAAAGTGGTCTTGCCCGCCCCGGACGGGGCCATGAGGCCGGTCACCTGCCCGACCGGGAGTACGGCGGAGAAATCCCGCAGTACCGGCTTTCCAGCAAAGGACTTGCACAGGTTTCGGATCACAATGTCCTCCATGGCTCACATCCTCTCCATCGCTCTGGCGCCCCGCCGCAGCAGCGCCAGGAACGCCCGCTCAAAGGCCAGGCTCACCAGCACAATCACCAGAGTCCAGGCAAACAGGTCCGGGGTATCCAGATAGACCTTGGCCTGCTGGAGCTGCTCGCCGATAGAGCCCTCCGGCATACCGATGACCTCCGCGGCAATCCCTGACTTCCAGCACAGGCCCAGAGCGGAGCCGCAGGCCGACAGGAAATAGGGCATCACCTGGGGCAAATACACATAGCGGATGCTCCGCCCCACCGGGATGCGGAATACACGGACCATCTCCATCAGCTGTGAGTCAGCAGCCCGGATGCCGCCCAGGACATTGGAATAGAGTACAGGCAGGACGATCAGAAATGAGATGGGTACCGCCAGATTCCGGGAGGAAAACAGGATCAGGGCCAGGATGATGAACGAGGCCACCGGGATGGACTTGATGGCCAGCATGGCGGGGGCCAGCAGCTCCTCCACCCGGCGAAACCGCGCGGAGAGGGCCGCCAGCACCGTGCCCGCCGCCACCCCCAGAAGGAAGCCTGCGGTGATCCGCACCAGGGAGTAGGCGATGCTCCCCCAGAAATCCGGTGTGGGGATCAACTCCCAGAGCCGGGACAGCACCCGCAGCGGAGAAACCAGGATGATCTGCTGGTCGATCGCCATAGCGCCCAGCTGCCAAAGGGCAAGCCAGACGAGCACCGCCCAGGCGCGTATGGTTCGAGGGCGTCTCATGAAAACTCAGCGGCTGTAGTAGAAGGCATCATCGGGCAGGGCACCGCCCACAGATTTGGGGTTCTGCTCAAACAGGACGGAAAGATACCCGGAGAGGCTGTCCTTCATCTCCACACCCTCGATAAAGACAATATTGCACTCCGGCAGGGCCTTCTGTGCCACTTCTGCGGCGACGATCTCATACTGGCCTACGAGCTGTGCGGCTTCATCCACATTGGCGTTCACATACTCCACCGACGCCCGGTAGTGCTCCAGGAACGCGGAGACCGCTTCAGGGTGCTCCGCTACAAACTCCGTGCGGCCAACCACCACACCGGTGACCAGCGTGGAGGGGGCGTCGCTCTCCGCCTGGATCTCGTCCCACTCCTCGGTCAGATCCAGCGCCACACGGATATTTTCGCTCTTTGTCTGAGCGGTGGTGACGAAGGGCTGAGGCAGCATGGCGATGGTGTTCTCCTCCGCCATAAGGGCCGACAGGCACTCAGCCTGTTCGCTCTTCCACTCGATAGTCACATCGGAGGCCGGGTCAATGCCGTTCTGGGTCAGCACATAGTTGAGGGCATACTCCGGCGTATTGCCCTTTCCGCTGGCGTAGATGGTCTTGCCCCGCAGATCCTCCACAGAGTGGACGGTATCGCCGCTCTCTACGATGTAAAGCACACCCAGGGTGTTGATGGCCAGCACCTGCACGCCGCCCTCGGTGTTGTTATAGAGGACGGAAGCCAGATTGGCCGGGACCGCAGCAAGATCCGTAGTCCCTTGGGCCAGAGCGGCGGAGACCTCATCGGTGGCCGCGGTGATGCTGAAGTGATAGTTGTTGTCGGTGAGTTCGCCCGTGTCTGCCTGGCTCATGAATTCCACCATGCCCATGGCAGTAGGCCCCTTGAGGGCCATCACATTGACATCCACCGGAGCAGCCGTCTCCTGCTGGGACGTAGTTTCCGGCTCCGTTAAGGTCGGAGAAGTGGACTCCGCACCATCCGCCGCTGCATTGGTGTTGCCGTTTCCGCCGGAGCATCCGGCCAGAAGTGCGGCAGACAGGGACAGTGTGCAAAACAGAGAGAGCAGTTTTTTCATTGGTACGGTACTTCCTTTCCTGATCATTTGGTGCGGGAGGGGTGGTAGAGCAGCTTTTCCAGCGCGGGCGTATCCAGCACGGTGAGGAGATTTCCCTCTGACCGCAGGACGCCCATGGATTGAAGGGCCGCCAGTTCCCGGAACAGCGCCGCCCGGCTGACGCCCAGCTGGCGTGCGAGGTCCTCCCGGGAGCCGGTGGGCTTCACACACCCGTTCCTGTCCTGACCGGCCAACAGATGGGCGATGACCCGCCCACGGCAGGACTGCATGGTGAGCAGTTCGATGCGCCGGAGCAGAAACTGGAGCTTTTGGTTGCACAGCTCCGCGTACCGGAGGGACAATCCGGCGTCCCGCTCCATACACGCCAGCAGTACGGGTTTAGGGATATAAAGAACTTCGGTTTCCTCCCCGCAGCGCAGGACCGTTTCCAGTTCAGCGCCGGCCAGCAGATTGCAGACACCGAAGCACTCCCCGGCAGGGAGCGTGCTGAGCTGGACATCTTTGCCGTCCAGGGCCACGGAGTAGACCTCTACCCGCCCGGACAGGATCAGCCCTACGGAGGGCACGCCGCCGGGCCGGTCGCTGAGGATATGGCCCGCCGGAAATGACTGGACGCGCGCCTGCTCCGCCGGCAGGGAGACCCCTGCCAGAAGAGGCGACTGTGCCAGCCTCCGTTCCAGTTCCACCTGCTCCAAAATACCCCTCCTCTCTGGTTAGTTACTGCTAACCTCTGGCGTATATTTTACCGGGTTCGGAGGCGTCCGTCAAGTATCAATCGAGATTGCCGGAGTCTCACTTGGTACTGACAAACTTGTGTTTCCTGTGGTAAGTTATGGCTAACCGATTTCAATACGAGGAGGAACTGCCGTGCCGCGCCATGTCTATCTGTTTTCCGGGGCTTCCGCCGTGGGGAAGACCTCGGCGCTGAAGGCCCTGCTTCCCCTGCTGGAAGAGGGCGGCACCGCTCCCTGCGTCTGCAAGATCGATTGCCTGAAGACCGGGGACGGGGCGCTCTTTCAGCGCATGGGGCTACCCTGTGTGACGGGTCTGAGCGGGGACATCTGCCCGGATCATTTTCTTGTCTCCAACCTGCCGGAGCTCTGGGACTGGGCGGACCGATTGAAGCGGGACACCCTGGTCATCGAGACTGCCGGACTTTGCCACCGCTGTTCCCCGGCCACGCAGCACATGACGGCCGGATGTGTGCTGGACTGCACCGCCAGCTGCCGGGCGTCGGGACAGCTTGGCCCAATGCTCACCCAGGCGGACTTTGTGGTGCTCACCAAGATCGACATGGTCTCCCAGGCGGAACTGGAGATCATCTCCTGGCAGATCCGGCAGATCAACCCCGGAGCGGCGCTTTTTCCGGTGGACGGTCTGGCGGGCTATGGAACCGACCTTTTGGCCCGGTGGCTGCTGGACCGGCCTGCGTGCGGCAGCTTTGAGGGGGACATTCTGCGGCACACCATGCCCAGCGGGGTCTGCTCCTACTGCGTGGGAGAGCAGCGTGTGGGCAGCGCATTCCAGCAGGGCGTGGTGGGCAAGATCAACTTTGAGGAGGCGGAAGTATGCAGTCTGTGACCATTCTTCCCGGCCGGGACAAGACCGGGAAGCCGGAACCCTTCCAGGGCATCACCCTGGAGCGGGGCGAACTGTGTACCATCGTGGGCAACACCGGCTCCGGGAAGTCCCGGTTCATCAAGGATGTAGAGCAGCTGGCCCATGGGGACTCGGTCACCCGCCGCCGGGTGCTCCTGGACGGCGTGGAGATCCCGGCGGAACGCCGCCAGTCCTTGTCTTCCCAACTGGTGGCCCACTTGGGGCAGAATATGCGCTTCGTGCTGGACGCCTCGGTGGAAGAGTTCCTGGCCCTCCATGCCCAGTGCAGGGGGAAGGAGACCCCGCCGGTGGAGGTGCTGGCCCTGGCCAATGAGATCACCCCGGAGCCTGTTGCCCTGGGCCAGAGCCTGAACCAGCTCAGCGGCGGCCAGTCCCGGGCGCTGATGATCGCCGACATCGCCCTGCTCTGCGACAGCCCCATTGTCCTCATCGACGAGATTGAGAACGCCGGCATCGACAAAGAGCGGGCGCTGGGCCTGCTTCAGCGTCATGACAAGTTGGTGCTGGTGGTCACCCATGACCCGCACACCGCCTTGATGTCCCGGCGGCGCATCGTCATGGGGGGCGGCGCGGTGGCTGCAGTGGTGGAGCGCAGCCCACAGGAGGCCGCACTCTATATGGAATTAGGCGAGCTGTACCGCCGGCAACAAACCTATCAGGCATCGCTTCGGAGAGGAGATCATCTGGCATGACACACATTCTGCTTTATTGGAACCACATCTGCGTCCTGCACCGCCAGGAAAAGGCGTTTTTGCAGGAGCTGGCCGGGCGGCTGCACCGGGAAGACATTGAGCTGGAGGTTCGTTTTTTCGGCTTGGGATACCCGGAGCATATGTCGGAGTATCTGGCCCGGCCGGATGCGGTGCTCCCAGACCTCATCGTTTCGGCGGATCTGGAGGTGTTCGAGGATCGGGCCATTTTTTCCAAGATGGAACCGGAGCTGTACCCGGCGGCAGATTGGGTCTCCCTGCGGGAAAGTCCTGCTCTGGACGCCGTGCGGCGGGGCGACAAACTCCTGCCCGCGGCGGCCATCCCTCTGGTCTACTATACCCGCGAGCTGGGGATATGCGAGCAGATGCGGCTGCCGGACTGGGACGGGCTGGCCTTCGGCGGGATCAACAACTCTGCCGTCAAGACGGTAGTAAAGGTTGTCTGGGAAACATGGGGCCGGGAGGCAGCCTCCGGCCTGCTGGACCGCAGCTTTGTAACGGATATGCCCATCGGAGCATTTCAAACTGTGCGCCAGGGACAGGCCCGTACCGCCCTGGTGCCCTCTCTCTACGCACTGCGGGCGGATGGGCAGAGCACCTTCCTCCGCACGCCCCAAGAGGGGCCGGTGCTGATCCCGTCCTATCTGTGCGCGCGGACCTCTGCCCCCGAGTGGGCGGCCCGGCGGGTGGCAGAGGAGATCTTGTGCCGGGAGCTGTGCGATTTCTATGTGTCCAACGGGGATCTGATCCTCTTTCCGGCCTGCACCCAACTGCACAGCAGCCAAGAGGGCGAGCGGGTCTGCTGCCCCTCCGCGGTGTGGCTGGACACCCTCGCCCGGGACGATTTCTATGGCCTGTACTGTAATAAACTTCCAACAGCAACCGACCCGATTCAGCGAATCAAGAAGCAATCCTAGGTTTAATATACTGTGAAAAACACGGAAGCGGAAGGGGGTACCCCCTTCCGCTTCCATGTTATGCGGGAGTCTCTATCCCAGTGCCACATCAAGGGCCATCATCAGGGTGAAGCCCAAAGCAAAGGTCAGCGCGCCCACATCTGAGTGCTCTCCCTGGGACATCTCAGGGATTAATTCTTCCACCACCACATAGATCATAGCGCCGGCGGCAAAACTCAGAAGATATGGAAGAGCCGGAACCACCAGCCCTGAGGCCAGAATCGTCAGCAGGGCGCCCAGCGGTTCTACCGCCCCGGAAAGTACGCCTCCTGCGAAAGCCCAGGGCTTGCTCATTCCCTCCGCGCGCAGGGGCATGGAGATAATCGCTCCCTCGGGGAAGTTCTGAATGGCGATGCCCAGAGATAAGGCCAGAGCGCCCATCATGGTGATTTGACCGTCTCCGGCCAGATAGCCCGCATAGACCACACCGACTGCCATTCCTTCCGGGATGTTATGGAGGGTAACCGCCAGTACCATCATGGTGGAGCGCCGCAGCTGCGTATGGGGCCCTTCCGCGCGGGAACTCTTTTGGTGGAGGTGAGGGATCAGATGATCCAACCCCAGCAGAAAGAGAATACCAACCCAAAAGCCAATGACCGCCGGCAGGAAGGCCCAGGTCCCTGCCCCGGCGGACTGATCCATGGCGGGGATCAGCAGGCTCCAGATCGACGCGGCCACCATGACGCCGGAGGCGAAGCCGGTCAGCCCCCGCTGCACCCGATCCCCCAAACCTTTCTTCAGGAAAAAGACGCAGGCGGACCCCAGCGAGGTGCCCACAAAAGGGATCAGCAGACCATAAATAACCGATGTTTGCATGGAATCACACCGGCCTTAGCGTTCCGTTTGCTCCTGCGTGTGGCTGTGCCGCCCACAGCAATGTTCGCCGTTGTTTTTCCTGCAGCAGCATCCGCCGTCCGGGTCTGTAGGGTCCAGGTGCAGAAGATCGACTTTGACGGGGCTTTCCTGCGTTCCCAGGGATTCCAGGTGATTGAACATAATCTGTCCTCTTTTCTATCATAATTTTGCTTGCATAATAGGATGTACTTCGCGGTTAGTCATTGCTAACCGCGGGATAATTATATAAAACCATACGCACTCTGTCAAGAGGATGGAAATAGGCAGGCCCCCTGCCTATTTCCGCTTTGGATTTTTTGGAAACCAGCCCCGCTCCACCCTGCGGGCCTGCTCCTTCAGTTCCCGGATGCTCCATATGCAGGCAACACCCAGCAGCCCCAGAAGGACAGAGAAAAGGCCCTGGATGAAAAGCGCGGCGATCAGGCAGAGCAGGCCCGCGATCAAAAATACTGGCCAGATACTCTGCGTGAAGTGATACTCAAACCAGATCACCAGAGGATGGAACGCTCCAATGATCACAAGGGACATCACGCCAACAACTACGCCTTCAAAGTTTAATTCCACAGACACCACCTCCCGGATATTATAACATTGATTTTTGGAGCCGGGCAAGTTGGATGCTGTAAAATCTTGAGATATTTGTGTGTTCTGTCCGTCAAAGTTTCTCATGGCTAAGGCGCTCCAAGTGCCTCCTGCGCCGATACTCTAACGGGGATATGCCGAATTGCTTCTTGAATGCCGCGGCGAATTTGCTCTGGTTGATGTATCCGACCTGTTCCGTCACCTCAGATACCGAAAGCCGGCTGCCCGTCAGCAATTCCGAGGC
Organism: Pseudoflavonifractor sp. Marseille-P3106; assembly: GCA_900169975.1. GTDB lineage: Bacteria > Bacillota > Clostridia > Oscillospirales > Oscillospiraceae > Vermiculatibacterium. The sequence goes on along the minus strand of LT827124.1, from coordinate 185,129 downwards.
TTTTCTCATTCGGAGCTCCCGAAGATACGCCGATATGTTTTGCCCGAAGACACCGCGAAAATAATTCTTCATACTGGTTTCACTGATAGAAAACCTCGCGGCCAGTTCCCAGGCCGGATGATGCTGCCGCAGGTCGGCTGTGATAATCTGTTCGACCTGCTTTGCAATACTCACCTGCGTTTCCGTAAAATAGGCGCAGACCTGGGACAGAGGGATTTCCGTCTGCTCCATCAGCAGAGAAAACAGCGCCAGGGAATAGATCTTCATCTGCATTACAGCAAAGGGCATAGGCTCATGATACAGTGACCATAGTTTTTTCAGCAATTCTTCCGCGTCGGGGACAGCCTTGGAGATGTAGGTGCTTCCATTCCGGCAGTACCGCTCCACAACGCAGTGAAAGTCAAGCCCGAATTCCTCCAGAAGCCATACGCTCTGCGCCGCAAGCGTATCAAGCTCTGCGAAGAACTCCAGCCCCTCGTAGATGCGGCGTGGATAGACATACTGCCTTTGAGCAAAATGTTCTGTCAGAGACAGATCCCCATCCGTCACATACACAAAATTTCCGTTATTCAGAATGATCTCACAGCGCCCAGTTACGCAGTAGTTCAGAAGCAGCGGGCCTTTTTCATCAGAGCCCTCTCCTCGCAAATCCGGTGCTGTCCAGAGCGGAGCGTTTACTGAAATATAAGCCAGTGTCAGTCCCGGGAATAGCGGAAAAAATGTTACAAAGCCTTTTCCGTCCTTCTCATTTAGAAAAAGCCCCGCGCTGTATTCTCCCCGTTCGATAGATATTCCGGGAACTTCGACGCATTTTCGGATAATCTCATCAATGTTCATGGGTGAGTCCTCCTCTTGGCTCCGCAAGAAAAGAATTGCTTTTTGCTATATTATAGGCGTGAAGAGTCTGGCTCGTCAATTTAAAACTCGATGTTGATTGGAGCTAAAAAGCTGTTCAGTTGTAGAAACGCCAGTCCGGGTATGGTATTCTATGACGGGGTTAGAATGAGCTAACCAATGAATGCGGAGGTGTTTCTTATGAACAACAAGATTCAGGCAAAAGATTTGATCAACCTTGGGCTGTTCACAGTACTGTATTTTGTCATCGGCTGCTGTGTCGCAATTCCCATCGGGTTTGTACCAATTTTCCTTCCCGTCCTGGGGGCGCTTTGGGCGCTGATCACCGGCATCCCATTTATGCTGTTCCTGACAAGGGTGAAAAAGTTCGGGATGGTCACCATTATGGGCATTTTGAGCGGCCTGCTGATGGGGTTGACCGGCATGGGCTTCTGGGGCGTCCCCCTGGGGGCTGTTTTTGGACTGCTGGGTGATTTGATTTTGAAATCCGGCGGCTATAAGAGCGCCAAGAAGAGCCTGCTGGGGTATGCGGTGTTCAGCCTCTGGATGGTGGGTACCTATATCCCCATGTACTTTATGGTGGAAGACTCCTGGGCGAGTTTTGCGGCCAGCTTCGGAGAGGAATATGCGGATCAGGTAATGGCTGTCATGCCGATGTGGAGCATAATCCTGGTAATTGCAGGAATCTTTGTGTTCGCCATTTCCGGTGGACTGCTGGGCAAGGCCCTCTTGAAAAAGCACTTTGCCAAGGCGGGCATTGCGTAATGAGCAGCGCGTCATACCCCATAGTAACAGGAAGCAAGAAAGGCATCCAGCTGGACCCGCGCACCAAGCTGCTTCTCCTGCTGACCATCACCACCCTGATGTTCAGTACCAGCAATGAAGGGATCATGAACTTGGTAAAGCCGCTTTTGAGCCTTGTCCCATTTATCCTGATCCTCTCCGAGCGACGCTTTCAGACGGCGGCAAAGTACCTGATTTTGTACGCGGCCTGCTTTGCGCTGGAGCGGGTGGCGCTGATTTGGGCAAGCGGGCTCCCCTCCTTTGTTCTGTTGGCGGTCACATCCATCATGACCCGCTTTGCACCCGGTATCATGATGGGTGCCTATCTGATTGCGTCCACATCGGTGAGCGAATTCATTGGCGCCATGGAGCGGATGCACCTGACGGAGAAGATCGTGATCCCGCTGTCGGTGATTTTCCGCTTCTTTCCTACCGTCAGCGAGGAGTATCAGGCCATCCGGGACGCTATGAAGATGCGCGGGATACGCTTCGGAGGAAAGAACCCGTTCCTGATGGTCGAGTACCGGCTGGTACCGCTTATTGTATCCGTGGTCAAAATCGGGGATGAACTTTCCGCTGCCGCCTTAACGCGGGGCCTTGGAGCTCCGGGAAGGCGTACCAATTTGTGCCGGATTGGGTTTCATGCACAGGATCTTATGGCAGCGCTGTTCTGCGTCGCCTGCTTCGCTCTGTTTCTGCTCCAGCCGCAGATCGCTTTTTGGGGAGGTGTCAGAGGATGATTCAGATTGACCATGTGACCTTCTCTTATGGAGAAGAAACGGAGCATACCGGTGGTGTTCGGGACATTGAGCTTCAGATCAAGCGCGGTGAGTTTGCTGTGCTCTGCGGCGAGAGCGGCTGCGGAAAAACCACGATCACACGCCTGATCAACGGCCTGATCCCCCATTATTACGAAGGGAAGATGAGCGGCGGCGTGTGGGTCAACGGGGCTGAAGTGTCAAAACAACCGCTCTATGATACGGCGAAAATCGTGGGCAGCGTGTTCCAAAACCCGCGTTCCCAGTTTTTTAATGTAGATACAACCAGCGAGATCACCTTTGGCTGTGAAAATCTGGGCCAGCCTGCAGAAACAATCCGGGCGCGGCTGGAGAGGACGGTCTGTGATTTCCGATTGGAAAAGCTGATGGACCGGAATATCTTCCACCTCTCCGGAGGAGAGAAACAAAAAGTTGCCTGCGCCGGCGTGTCGATCATGGAGCCGGAGGTACTGGTACTGGATGAGCCATCCTCCAATCTGGATGCGGCATCCATTTCCGACCTGCGGAAAACCCTGGCTTTCTGGAAAAGCCAAGGGAAAACCATCATCGTATCGGAACACAGGCTCTATTATCTCCGTGGTCTGGCGGATCGTTTTATTTATATGAAGGGCGGCAAAATCACACGGGAATATACTGCGGAGGAATTTAATGGCCTGTCGGAGCAAGCCCGGACGGAAATTGGGCTGCGCACTTTCGCCCTGGAACAATTACAACCGCCGCAAACACCGCAATGCACAGGGACGGAACTGGAGCTGAAGCAGTTCCGCTTTGCGTATCCCCACGGATCGTCAATCCTGCACATACAGGATTGTACTATTCCGGCCGGCCGCATTGTAGGCATCATTGGCAATAACGGGGCTGGCAAGTCCACCTTTTCACGGTGCTTCTGTGGGCTGGAGAAGCGATGCGGCGAGGTAATCTGGAACGGCAGGCGATACCGTTCGAAAGATCGGCTGAACACCTGCTATATGGTCATGCAGGAGGTAAACCATCAGCTCTTTACAGAAACAGTCCTGGACGAAGTGTTGATCAGCATGGAGGAGCCGGATACAAAACAGGCAGAGGAAATCCTGACCCGGCTGGATCTCCTCCTGTTCAGAGACAGGCACCCTATGTCGCTTTCCGGCGGGCAGAAACAGAGGGTGGCCATCGCATCTGCCATTGCATCAAAGCGGTCTATTCTCTTCTTTGACGAACCCACCAGCGGCCTTGATTACCGGCACATGAAAGAGGTCGCCGCTGTTTTGCGGCAGCTCAGCACGGAAGGTGTCACTGTTTATGTGATCACACACGATCTGGAACTGCTGCTGGACTGCTGCACGGACATCATCCATTTCGCCCAGGGAAACATTGCTGGCCAATACCCTATGGATGCGGGCGGCCTTTCAAGGGTCTGTGCTTATTTTATGGGAAGCGGCGCCTAAAGTGTGGCCAGCTTCTGTGCGCGCCGGTACTCCAACGGGGACATGCCGAATTGCTTCTTGAATACCGCTGCAAACTTTCCCTGATTGGAATAGCCAACCTGCTCCGCGATTTCTGCAATGGGGCGGCTGGTGTTCGCTAAAAATTCAGCGGCGGCTTTCATACGGACCTCCCGCAGATAGGTGGAGATGTTCTGGCCGTACACCCCACGGAAGTAGTTTTTCAAACTGGTTTCCCCAACGGAGAATTTTTCCGCCAGCAGACGCACGGGGATATGTTTCCGGAGATCTGCGGTGAGGATTTGTTCTGCTTTTTTGGCGATCCCCACCTGAAGTTCCGTATAAAAGCCGCAGGTTTTTGAAGGGCGCGGCTCTGTATGGAGTAGTTCGTAAATCAGTTCCAGCGTATAGATGCGCAGATAAAATAGAGACGGCTGCTCCGACAGTGCCCAGAGTTTGCGGAAAATAGCGGTAAGTGTGCTGTCCGCCTCGTTGATATAGGTCTTTTGCCTGCGGCAATAGTTCTCACGCAGCAGAGTAAAATCCAGCTCAAAGGCGGACATCAGTTCCTGGGCGTTCTGAGAGAGCTGCTCTATATCAAAATAGATTTTAATGCCCTGATAGAGCCTGGTTGGGAAAATATAGCCGTCCTGGGCAGTCTGCTCACTGACGGCAAAATCATTTTCCTTCAGGTATATGTAGGCTCCGTCATCCAGAAGAAGCTCACTTCTTCCTGCAACGCAGTAATTGATCAGCAGGGGCCGCAGCTCGGCATTTGCCTCGGACTCCGGCCAATTTGAGGCGCTTACCTGAATAAACGCCAGGGTTACCCCCGGAAAGAGCGGGTGGAAGACCATCCTCCCGCGGCCGTCCTCCTGCTCCAAAAGAAGTTCGCTGCTATTTGGGCCGCTTTTCCACTCTACGCCCAAAACAGTATCGCTGTTTTTCAGGATACTTTCCATCATGTCGCGCAACAAATTTTCCCCCTTTCGCAGCAAAATGATTGAGTTTATTATAGGGCGGCCCCTTTTAGAGGTCAATCATCAAACAACAGGAAAGAGAAAACTCCTTGCTATTCGGGCCTAAACTGTCGGTATGTGCATAGAAGCGTGATTTGATCTGTGCTACTATTACGACGGTTAGCGTTGTCTAATCCGAAAATCAATTATGTGTAGGAGGATTCTCAATGAACAGGCTTCAAGGGAAAGACTTGATCAACATCGGTATTTTTACGGCGATCTACTTTATCGTGATCTTTGCCGCGGCGTCTATTGGCTTTATCCCTATTTTCATCCCGCTCATCAGTGTGATCGTTCCGCTGGTCGGCGGCATCCCCATGATGCTGTTTTTCTCCAAAATTAAAAAGTTTGGTATGCTGACCATCTGCGGCCTGTTGCTCGGCGTCATTATGCTGCTCACCGGAATGGGCTACTGGTGCATCCCCACCGGCCTGATTTTTGGATTGATCTCTGATTTCATGATGAAGGGCTGCGGCTACAAAAACGCCAAGCGCGAAGTCCTGATCCACGGCGTTTTCTCCATGTGGGTGATCGGCGCGTTCATCCCTATTGTTGTGACACGGGATGCTTACTATCAAAATCTCCTTCCCGGCTATGGACAGGAATATGCAGATACGCTCATGGCCTATATGCCGGACTGGATTTTGCCGGTGCTTCTGGCGGCGGCCTTTGTCAGCGGACTGGTGGGCGGCCTGATTGGGCGCAAACTTTTCAAAAAGCACTTTGAACGGGCGGGCATTGTATCATGAGCCGCGAACTTCTTGCCAGTCAGAAAAACCACAGTGGGATTGTTTTAGATCCTCGCACAAAATTGGCGGTGCTGACCACCATAGCCGTTTTCATTTTGGGCGGCTCGTATGAAGGCGTCATGCAGTATTACATCATCGTGCTGGCGGCGATCCCCCTGCTGCTTCTGCTCTCGGCAGGAAAATGGAAAGGCGCTGTCCTCTATCTCCTGATTTTTGGGGGAAGCCTCTGCTTGGAACTGTTTGGACTATCCTATCTGACCGGGGTTGCAAATTTTATCGCGGTTGCCATTGTGGGGCTGTTCCTCCGGTTTACGCCGGGAATTGTCATGGGGTACTTCGTAGTCACGACCACAACCGTCAGCGAATTCGTGGCCGCTATGGAGCGGCTTCACCTGCCGCAGCAGATCACAATCCCCATGTCGGTCATGTTCCGCTTTTTCCCGACGGTTGCAGAAGAATGGAGCGCCATTGGGGACGCCATGCGGATGCGCGGCGTCCGCTTTGGCGGTGGAAAGGCCGGCTCTATTCTGGAATACCGCATGGTTCCCATGATGATCTGCTCTGTCAAGATTGGAGAAGAGTTGAGTGCGGCGGCACTGACCCGCGGTCTGGGCGGACCGGTCAAGCGGACCAACATCTGTAAAATCTGGTTTCGCGCACAGGACATTGTGTTGCTCCTGATCTGCCTTGGGGCATTTGCCGCGCAAGTCTATGTGTGGGCTGCAAGGGGGTGAATGCCATGATTGCGTGCAGAGATGTGTCGTTTTCCTATCCGGCAAGCGGCCCTGTGGATGGGGAATGTCTGACGGAAGGGGCGCTGAAGCATATCACCTGTACGATTGAGGACGGCTCCTTTGTTCTTCTCTGCGGGGCCTCCGGCTGCGGCAAGACGACCTTGACCCGTCTGCTGAACGGACTGATCCCCCATTACCACGAGGGAACTTTTACAGGCTCGGTCTATCTGGGCGGGAAAGATACCCGCGATCTGTCGCTCTTTGAGATTTCCCAAATGGTAGGCTCTGTGTTCCAAAATCCACGCTCCCAGTTTTTCAATGTGGATACGACCAGCGAGCTGGCCTTTGGCCCGGAAAATCACGGATTGCCCGAGAAGGCTGTCCGTGAGCGGGTCCGCCTGGTGGCGGAGCAGCTGAGGCTGGAATCCCTGCTTGACCGGAGCATCTTCTCCCTCTCCGGCGGGGAGAAGCAGAAAATCGCTTGTGGGTCGGCGGCTGCCATCGACCCGGATATTTATGTCCTGGATGAGCCGTCCTCCAATCTGGACGCCTACGCGATTGCGGATTTCCGAAAACTGCTCATGCGCCTAAAGGCCCAGGGAAAAACCATCGTTATTTCGGAACACAGGCTCTACTACCTGCGAGATCTGGCCGACCGTGTCCTCTATATGAAAGATGGAGAGATCCGAGGCGACTATACCGCCGCAGAATTCCAAAGCCTGCCCGCAGAGCGACGGGAGCAAATGGGCCTGCGCCCACTGGACCTGAACGACCTAAAGGGGATAGCGCTGCCTCACGGCCGGACCGGGGACTCCGAATGGAAAATCCGGCAGTTCTCCTTTGCCTATAAGCATCAGCCGGAAACCCTGCACATTGACGAGGTGGAATTCCCCTTTTGCGGTGCAACCGCAATCATTGGGCATAACGGAGCGGGAAAATCCACCCTGTCCCGCTGCCTGTGCGGGCTGGAAAAGCGGTGCGGCGGCACTGTGCAGGAACAGGGCAGGATTTATTCCAGAAAAGAGCGGCTGAAGCTCTGTTATATGGTGATGCAGGACGTAAACCACCAGCTTTTCACAGAAAGCGTGTTGGATGAAATATGTCTGAGCATGAGAACAGAGGACCGTGCAAAAGCGGAAGCTGTGCTGGCTGAGATGGACCTGCTCCCATATCGGGAGCGACATCCCATGGGGCTGTCCGGGGGACAAAAGCAGCGGGTGGCCGTCGCCTCCGCGATTGCATCAGAACGGCCGCTGATCGTATTTGATGAGCCCACCAGCGGGCTGGACCTGTTTCACATGCGGCAGGTGGCGGAGGTGGTGAACAGAATTACAGAACAAGGAAGAACTGCGGTTGTGGTGACGCACGACCCGGAATTTATTTTGCGGTGCTGTAAGTTTGTTATCCACATGGAGCACGGTAAGATTCAGGAAAGCTACTCCCTCTGCGAGCCGGAGGGCAGGGAACGCCTGTTGCGCTTTTTTCTGAACGAGATGGGATAGGAGGCAAAATGAAACTTCACGCGTCGGGCGAGGACTACCTGGAGGCCGTGCTGGTGCTCCAAAAGGAAAAGGGCATGGTGCGCTCCGTGGATGTGGCCCGGCACATGGAGGTGTCCAAGCCCAGCGTGTGTCATGCGGTGACGACCTTGAAAAAAGGCGGCTTCCTGACGATGGATGAAGACTTCTCCCTGCACTTGACTGATATAGGCCGGGAGGTAGCCGAGCAGACCTATGAGAAACACTGCTTCTTTACTCGCCAGCTTGTCGCGGCCGGGGTCGATCCCCAGACCGCGGAACGGGAGGCCTGCCGGATGGAGCACACCATCAGCCAGAAGTCGTTTGAATTACTGAAAGGAGCGGTAGAGCCGGAATGACCGGTAAGCAGTCAGAAGAAAGGGAGGACCCCGCGTGGGGAAATTACTGATTTTATCCGTCACCAATGGCGAGGAACAAATTCTGGATAGGATCAAGGACTTCCTGGCGGAAGAGCCTGGAATCGAGATTGTGGAGCCGCCCGCCACGAAGCATATCCTCACCTTTCTCGGCCTGGAACTCCACCTACGCAAGCAGACGGTAAAGTGGCGGGGCCAGCCTCTCCACCTTACGCACCTGGAGTTCTTCACGCTGGCGTATCTGGCCCGACATCCCGGCTGGGTCTTCACGCAGGAACAGATCTATGAGGCCGTATGGCATGAGTTCCCGGAGGACTGCGGCGCGGCCGTGGTCAATATCATCAGCCAGCTCCGCCGGAAGATGGGACCGGGAAATCCGATCCGTACCGTCCCCCACAGCGGCTATAAGTTTGAGCTGCCTCCATAACCTGAGAAGCCTTTTCCGAAAAAACGCAGTTATCCTTGATGGGTAACTGCGTTTTTTGTGCAGGCAGAGATTTGTAACTGATTCCATGCAGTAAAAATTCAGAGCATAGCCTGATAAAGCTCGTTTCAAAGATATGCAGCAGACCAGAAAACAGGTTCCTGATCCAGTTATCCTTCGTCGCAAGAATGCCCTGATTGCATTTTCTGCAAACGGAAAGCGGAGGACCGACTGCTTAGACTGTTGCTTGACTATATTGGCAATCAGCCATTCAAAAGGAACCCAGCCTGTGGTTCACCAGAATAAATTGTACCGGACATTTCTATCACTTCCAAGTGCATGACATCCTGAATGAGAATATATTTGTTGTCCGCAAGCGCCAGATGTAGTATATTGTGGTTAGCAATAGCAAACCGATGGCATGGGGGACAGATCAATGGAAATAAAACAACTGGAGAGCTTTGTGACTGCCTGCGAACGCGGAAGCCTTTCGCAAGCGGCGGCTTGTATGTACACCACGCAGCCAAATGTCAGCAAAACCATCCGAACCTTAGAGCATGAACTGGGGCGGCCCCTTTTGGTCCGGAGCGGGAAAGGCGTACAGCCTACGGTTTATGGAAAGAACGTGCTGGAGTATGCGAAGCTGATTCTGAGAGCAACGGCTACGATCTCCTCTCTGGCCGTGCCGGATGAGCAGAACGGTCTGCGGCTGTCGGCATATCCCAGCAACATGGTGTCCCGCCTTTTGGTAGACTTTTACAAAACCTGGGGGTCTGGAATCCATATTGAGCACCACGAGGGCACCGTGGAGGAGATCACCGACCATGTCCACCAAGGAATTTCTGAAGTTGGAATCGTATATGTGGCGCAAAAGCAGGTGCCTACATTTCAGCACATTCTTCTCCACAAGAAATTGGAGTTTATTCCGCAGAGTGAAAAGAGCATCTGTGTCTACGTAGGACCTCAGCACCCACTGTATCATGCGGACAGTGTGGACTTTTCAGATCTTCCAAATCTGAAATTCATGCGTGGAGTACGGGATTTCTTTTCTATGGAACATCATCTTGAAACGGTGAGCATGGGGGTCATTGACCAAAGCGTTATGAAGCACGTGATATACAGCGACAGCGACCACTCGATCATCAATTTCCTGCTCCATACGGATGTTTGCAGTCTGGGCCTGAATTTTATGCACCGCCCCTATGAGCAATATGACATCAAACCGCTGGCCATCAACGGATGCGAGCCGTTTCTTCAAATCGGCTATGTGCGGGACCCGGAGCGTCCGCTCTCGCCGCAGGCCTCCTGGCTGACAGAGCGCTTTGGAGAAATGCTGTAAAAGGCATAACAAATTGTTATGGGGTTCCATGAAAAATTGGCCTCTGGTAAGTCTTGGCTAACTGCTGTAAAATGAAAAACCATAGCGCAAGACTGTAATATTTAGGACTGGAGGCTTTTATGAAAAGAAGGATTTTTTCTGTGCTGTTGAGCAGCGCCCTGCTGTTGACGGCGCTCGCCGGCTGCGGACAAGGGGGCGAAGCGGCTCCAAGCGGAAGCTCGTCCGACGCAGACAGTGAAACGGGTACGCGGGATGAGCTGATATTTGTCAACTACCGGGATATCCGGGATCTGAACCCTCACCTGTACGCCGGTGAGATGTACGCCCAGAGCATCCTTTACGACACCCTGGTGAGCAATACGGAAGACGGCTATGTGGGCTGTCTGGCGGAAGACTGGACCATCAGCGATGACGGCCGGATTTATACCTTCAATATCCGGGACGGCGTAACCTTCTCCGATGGAACGCCCTGCGACGCCAACGCCATTCTGGCCAACTTCAACGCCATCTTGGAGAACCGTGAGCGCCACACCTGGCTGGAGATGATGAATCTGCTGGTCGGTGTGTCCGCTCCGGACGAGGATACCTTCGTCATTGAGATGAGCGAGCCGTACTACCCCATGCTCACCGAGCTGGCTTGCATCCGTCCGTTCGCAATGATTTCCCCTAACTGCATGATCGACGGCAGCACGATGAACGGTGTCAACGGCTATATCGGGACAGGCCCCTATGTGCTCACGGACTTTGTCACTGACGAGTACGCCGTTTTTGAGCGCAACGAGAATTATTGGGGTGAGGCGCCCGCAATTCAGAAGATCACCGTCAAGGTCATCCCCGACAACCAGACGCGCATTATGGCCCTGGAGAATGAGGAGATCGACCTGATTTTCGGCAAGAACATGCTGGACGCTGATGCCATCAGCCAGTATGTGGACAGTGACCGGTTCACCGTAAGCCTGTCTGACCCCACCTCCACCCGGCATATTGTGCTGAACACCACCCACGATATTTTGGGAGACACAGCGGTGCGAAAGGCGCTCCAGCACGCCACAAACCGGCAGGCCATCTCCGAGGGTATTTTCTACGGCCTGGAACCGGCAGCGGATACCCTTTATTCCCCAACCGTTCCCTACTGTGATGTGGATTTGGAGCCCTATGCCTACGACACCGAGGAAGCGGCCCGCCTTCTGGACGAGGCCGGCTGGGTTATGGGAAGCGACGGGGGCCGCTCCAAGAATGGGCAGAAACTGGAACTGGACCTCCTCTACAATAGCGACAGCGTTACTGAGAAGACCATTTCTGAGTATCTTCAGAGTGAGTATTTGAAACTGGGCATCTCCCTGAACATCCACGGCGAGGAAGAACAGTCCTATCGTGACAATATGAAGGCCGGTAATTTTGATATGGTGTTCAACATCTGCTGGGGTATGCCTTATGATCCCCAGTCCTCTCTGGCCGCTATGAGGGCCCCAGTGTATGGAGACTATGCCGCACAGCAGGGACTGGAGGACAAGGCAGAGATTGATCAGGCCATCACGGATATCCTCACCTCCACCGATGAGGCAGAACGTCAGGAACTGTATGACTTTGTTCTGACCCGGCTCCATGAGGATGCTGTCTACATTCCCCTGACCTACGAAACCAACAAAGCCCTTTATACCTCGGAACTGAAGGGGGTCCACTTCGGCACCGACCAGTATGATGTGGATTTCGCAAGCATGTACTTCGAGTAATCGTTGATGGCATCGGGGCCGCTTCTTTGGAGGCGGCCCTTGTGCTGAATTGCCTTCGCTCGCGGGGGTGTTCACACTTTCCACAGGTGCGAAGCACGTAAGAAGCACGCGTGCGCGGGCTCCGCAAAATAGAGTTTAAGTTTTGCAACTATGCAAAAAAGAAAGGGGCATCTATGAAGCGCTATGTAATCCGCCGGCTGCTGATGGCAATCCCCCTGCTGCTGGCGATTTCCTTTGTCTGTTTTGTGTTCATCAACCTGATCCCCTCAAATCCGGCGGAGGTCGTCCTCCGAATCCAGCAGACGCCCATTATCACTGATGAGGCGATTGCGGAGATGGAGGAGGCGCTGGGTCTGAACAAACCTTTTCTGGTGCGGTATTTTGACTGGGTCCTGGGCTGTCTCCAGGGGGATTTCGGCATCAGCTATGTCAATCCCGCCCGCACAGTCGCCGGAGAACTGGCCCGCTGCCTGCCCGCCACGCTGCAGTTGGCGGCGGCCTCGTTTGTGATCGTGCTGCTGCTGAGCATCCCTATCGGCTTCCTCTGCGCTGTGTACAAGGATGGCTGGTTTGATAAGATTATGCGGGGCCTGGTCTTTATCTCCACGGCCATGCCTGCCTATTGGGTTGGGCTGCTCCTGATGTGGGGGATCAGCGTCAAGCTGGGTCTGCTGCCGACCAACGGAAACGGTACCTGGCAGCATATGATACTGCCTGCCTTTACCGTGGCGCTCAGTTACATCTCTACCTATATCCGGCTCATCCGCAATAATATGCTGGAGAATATGAAGCAGGATTATGTGCTCTACGCCAATGTCCGCGGCCTGCCCCAGCGCTCCATCTGGGTGAAACATGTGCTCAAAAATTCCATGCACACCTGCATCGTGGCCATGGGTATGAGCATCCCCCAGATGATTGCCGGCACCATCGTGGTGGAGAACGTGTTTTCCTGGCCGGGGCTGGGGACGCTGTGCATCAGTTCCATCTTCAATCGTGATCTGCCGGTCATCCAGACTTATGTGCTGTTCATCGGCGTATTGTTCGTGGTATTCAATCTGGTGTTCGACATCCTTCAGACCGTGTCCGACCCCAGACTGAGAAAGGAGAGCTGAGCCATGGGAAAACGCTTTCTGCACAACCGTGCCGCTGTGGTGACGGTGGCTTTCGTCCTCCTGATCGCGCTGATCGGCATTCTTGCCCCGCTCCTGGCGCCGCATGATCCCTATGTTACGGATATCCTCAACAAATTCGCGCCGTATAGCCTGGAGTACCCATTGGGCACAGACCATCTGGGCAGGTGCGTCCTCTCCCGCCTGATTTACGGCATCCGGCCAACGCTGGGACTTGCCCTTCTGACCATGCTGGGGACCATCGCACTGGGCGCGCTGCTGGGCGTTATGGCCGGCTACTTCCGGGGCGTGGTGGAAGAGGTCATCATGCGGGTGGTGGACGTGATGCTTTCCTTCCCCAGCCAGATCATGGTGTTCGCCGTGGTGGGCCTTCTGGGGATCAATGTCCAAAATGTCATCATTGCCAATGTGTTCATCAAATGGGCGTGGTATGCCCGCATGATCCGAACCGGTGTCATGCAGTACCGGGACCGGAACTTTGTTCAGTTCTCCCGGTGCGTGGGAATGCCGGAGCGGTTCATCCTGTTCCGACACCTTCTGCCGTCTATTACCTCTGATCTTGCGGTGCTGGCCTCTCTGGATGTGGGCTGGGCCATTATCAATATCTCTACCCTGTCCTTCCTGGGGCTGGGCGTGCAGGCCCCAACCCCGGAATGGGGAGCCATGCTCAACGAGGCGAAGGATGTACTTACCAGTAATCCAACCCAGATGATCGCGCCTGGTATTGCCATCGTGGTTCTGGTGTGCTGCTTTAATCTGATGGGCGACGCCCTGCGGGATGTGCTGGACCCCAAGGAGGTGGAAAAATGACCCCGGTTCTGGAATTGCAAGATCTCCATGTTCTGCTCTGCACACACCGGCATCAGGGGGTGGAGTTGGTGAAGGGAGTTTCCTTCTCGGTATATCCTGGGGAGTGCCTTGGAATCCTTGGGGAGTCCGGAAGTGGAAAATCCATGTCTATGAAAGCGGCGATGGGCCTTTTGGATCATAGCTTCCACGTGCTTGGAAGTGCCAAATTCCAGGGAGAGGAGCTGCTGGGGAGAAGTGATGAAGAACTGCGCCGTCTAAGAGGCGGTCAGGTAGGCATCATCCTTCAAAACCCGATGACCTGTTTTGATCCTCTCTACCGGATCGGAGCCCAGATTGCCGAAACCTTTGCGGCCCACAATGATTGGAGCAAGGCGGATATCCGCCAGCGTTCTCTGGAGATGCTGGAGAAAATGCGGATTCGTAATCCGGAGGAGGTGTTGGAGAAGTACCCGCATCAGCTCTCCGGCGGAATGCTTCAACGGATTATGATTGGCATTGCGACCTCTATGAAGCCGTCCCTTCTGATCGCGGACGAACCTACCACAGCTATTGACGCCATCACTCAATTTGAGATCCTGGACGAATTGCTGCGGATCAAGCAGGAACACCAGACAGCGATGGTCTTTATCTCCCATGACTTGAATGCGATTTCCCGTGTGGCAGACCGGATCGTAGTCCTCAATCAGGGGCTTGTGGTGGACCAAGGCGATTTCCAACACATTCTTCACCATGCAACCGATTCCTATACCAAGCTGCTGGTGGAAAAGCGGACGGATGTGATGCGCCGATACAGCCAGGTGCTGGGAGGAAAGGAGCGTGTCTATGCTTGAACTGAAAAATATCTGCGTCAGTTTCCGAAGCGAGCGTCAGGACAAGGTGTTCGGACATACCCGTCAGCAGGTGCTCTTTGATGTGTCCCTGAACGTAAAAAGAGGGACCTGCCTCGGTATTTTGGGAGAGTCCGGCAGCGGAAAATCCACTATGGGCCGGGTGCTTTGCGGGCTTCTGAAACCGGACAGCGGCGAGGCGATTCTGGACGGCGTATCGGTCTACGCCTCCCGAGCGGGCCGGCGGAACCTGCAGAACAAGCTCAGTGTGGTATTTCAAGACTACACAACCTCTGCCAATCCCCGTTTCCGTGTCAAAGACATCATCGGCGAGGGCCTGACCGTCCGGGAGCGCCGGGAGGGGGGCCGGCTGGAGCGAAAGAAGGAAATGGCCGCCCTTCTGGAACTGGTGGGACTCCCTGCTGATTTTGCGGGCAGATTTCCCCACGAGCTCTCCGGCGGCCAGCTTCAGCGGGTGTGCATCGCCAGGGCAGTGGCCTGTAAGCCAGAGGTCATCCTCTTTGATGAGGCGATCTCCTCCCTGGATGCGCATACCCAGGTCCAGGTAATGGATCTGCTGCGGGATCTGAAGGAAAAGCTGGGGCTGACCTATGTATTTATCACCCACGACCTGACCTCGATCACATATCTCTGTGACGATGTGCTGTTCCTCTATCAGGGCCGTGTAACAGAATATTTGCCCGTCAGCCGCATCAGCGAGACTAAGGATGAGTACGCCCGGCGGTTGCTGGAGTCCATTGTGGTATTTGACACCGAGACTTCGGAGGTGGACGTATGATTTTTTGTGGGATAACACTTTTGCCTGGTGAGCGAAAAAACGTACCGCTCCCGGTACCGGATGCTCCGTCCCTGAATGCGCTCTGCCTGTGCGGTGCCGCCCCGGGCAAGACGCTGGTGGTCACGGCAGGGGTCCACGGCTGCGAGTATGTGGGAATTCAGGCCCTGCGCCGTCTGGCGGCGGACCTGGATCCGGCGAGGCTGTCGGGGAACGTCATCCTACTGCCGCTGGCAAATCCCAGTGCTTTTTATGCCGGAGCCAAACAGGTGGTGCCGGAGGACGGCGTCAATTTGAACCGAGCCTTCCCCGGCAACTCTGCGGGCCCCCTTTCCGCTCGATTGGCCTTTGCCCTGGAGGCGGCTTTATACCCGGAAGCCGATCTGCTGGCAGATCTCCACAGCGGAGACTGCAGCGAAACGCTTCATCCATTGGTGTTCTTCCCGGCAGCAGGGAAGAAAATGGTCAACCAAGTCTCACTGGATGCCGCCAAGGTCCTGACGGTACCCTACCGGGTCCGCTCCACCGCCAAGAACGGGCTTTACAGCTGGGCGGTGCAAAGAGACATTCCCGCACTGCTGATTGAGAGGGGCGGGCAGGGGCTTTGGTCTGAACAGGAGGTGGACGCCTGCTGTGAGGACGTCCGCTCCCTGTTGCGCCATCTGGAGATTATGCCCGGAGGGAACCCGCCGCGGGATCAGCTGGAGATCACAGAAACCTTCTATGCAGAAGCTGAGTCGGAGGGATTTTGGTATCCGGCAGTAGGTTTAGACCAACGGGTCCGAAGGGGAGAACTGCTCGGACACCTGGAGGCACTGTCTGGTTGCCGCTTACAAGAGGTTCGGGCCGAGTTTGACGGCATTGTCCTTTACTACACAATCGCCTTGGGCGTCCGGGCGGGAGATCCGCTGATCGCATATGGCCATCCGTAAGGAATTCTGGCGGCTGGCCTGGCCCGCCGCGGCAGAGGGCCTGTTGCTGATGCTGCTCACCGCCGCCGACCTGCTGATGGTTTCCGCTCTGGGAAACACAGCGGTGGCGGCGGTCAGTATTTTTTCCCAGCCCCGTATGGTGATCCTCTGCGTAACCCGCTCCTACTCTGTTGCACTGAGCGCCTATGTTGCCCGCCGGCGCGGCAAGCATCCGGATGAGTCCCTGACCTCCTGTTCCCGCGCTTCGCTCATGCTGGGGTGCGGTCTCTCGATGCTGCTCCTGGTCGGGACCTGGATTGGAGCTGGCCCGCTTCTACGACTGGCCGGTGCACAGGATGACTATATCAACTTGGGGTTGCAGTATGCCTTTCCCACCCTGGTGAGTCTGGCGCTCTCCGGTCCGGCTATTGTCCTTCACGGCATCTTGGCGGGGCTTGGCGATACCAAAAGCGTGCTTGTGTCCAATGTGCTAGGCAACGGAGTCAATGTCGTGTTCAATGCGCTGCTGATTTACGGTCTGGGCCCATTCCCGCAATTGGGAGTTTTCGGCGCTGGGCTGGGAACTGCTATCGGTGCTGGCGCCACGCTGGTCTATACGCTGGCGCTTTTCTTACGGCGGCGGCATCCGGCCACTCTGCGGGGCAGAGGGGCCTGGCTGCCGGAACGGGAATACCTCTGCTCCCTGGCCCCCCTTGCCACGGGCACATTCCTGGAGCAGGCAGCGGAACGGTTTGGGATGTTCACATTTTCACGCCTGGTAGCAGACCTGGGCACAGCGGCGCTAAGCGTCCACAACATCTGTGGGAGCCTGTGCGACATTTACTATAGCTTCTCCCAAGGGCTTGGGAAGGCCAGCCTGGTTCAGGCCGGCCAGGCGTTGGGATCTGGAAGAACGTGCAACCTGAAACGGATCGGGGCCGTATCCCGCCGGGCGGCGCTTTGGACTGGGGGTGCGGCCACGCTGCTCTATTTGCTGCTCCGGTCACCCTTGCTTCAGTTCTACCATCTGGAGGGCAACGACCTGGCTCTGGGCTGTGAGATCATGATCTTTGTGGCTGCTGTCAATATTCCGGAGGCATGGGCTATGGTCCATGCGGGTCTGCTCCGTGGCTTGGGGCATACCAGTTTTGTGGCCCTCTATTCTCTTATCAGCATCGCAGTGGTGCGGCCGATCCTTACCTTCTTCCTGGTTTACGAACTTGGTCTTGGATTATACGGAGCATGGATTGCCCTCACTCTCGACCAAACGACAAGAGCGGTCTGTTCCATGCTGGGATCGCGGCAGACGATCCGTATCAAGATGAAGGACAGCTCAAATTCATGATTGCCCTAATACTATCGTGGCATGGATGAGGACTTCTCTCTGCGCTTGACCGATATAGGCCGAGAGGTAGCCGAGCAGACCTATGAAAAACACTGCTTCTTTACCCGGCGGCTTATTGCGGCCGGGGTCGATCCCCAGACCGCGGAACGGGAGGCCTGCCGGATGGAGCACACCATCAGCCAGCGGTCCTTTGAATTGTTAAAAGGGGCGGTGGAGCCGGAATGACCGGTAAGCAGTCAGAAGAAAGGGAGGACCCCGCGTGGGAAAATTACTGATTTTATCCGTCACCAATGGCGAGCAACAAATTCTGGATAGGATCAAGGACTTCCTGGCGGAAGAGCCTGGAATCGAAATCGTGGAGCCGCCCGCTACGAAGCACACCCTCACCTTTCCCGGCCTGGAGCTGCACCTGCGCAAGCAGACAGTAAAGTGGCGGGGCCAGCCTCTCCACCTTACGCACCTGGAGTTCTTCACGCTGGCCTACCTGGCCCGGCACCCCGGCTGGATTTTCACGCAGGAACAGATCTACGAGGCTGTGTGGCATGAGTTTCCGGAGGACTGCGGCGCGACCGTGGTCAATATCATCAGCCAGCTCCGCCGGAAGATGGGACTGGGCAACCCGATCCGTACCGTCCCCCACAGCGGCTATAAGTTCGAGCTGTCTCCCATAACCTGAGAAGCCTTTTCCGAAAAAATGCAGTTATCCTCTATGGGTAACTGCGTTTTTTGTATAGGCAGAGATTTGTAGCTGATAAAAAGGAAAGGTATGTGATTGACGCTCCACAGCTTGCGTGTTATACTTCGGTTAGCGGCGGCAAACTATATAGGAACGCTAATTTACAATCAGGGAAATGGAGGAACGATATGCGTTTAGGCTCTTTTCAGCTTCCAAATGGTGCAAGCCTGTCCTATGCGGAATACGGGACATCAACGGGCAATCCGGTACTCTTGTTTCACGGCTTGGTGGGAAGCATATGTTCAGAGGGAATGGAGGAGTCTCTTTGCGGACTGCCCGTGAGGGTAATCGCTCTTGCCCGCCCTGGTTATGGAGCCTCCGACTATTTCGATATGGACTGCGTAGCCGACTGGGGCCGGCTGCTGGCTGAATTTTGGGATCACTTGGAACTCTGGAGCTTTGACATCGTGGGTATCTCCGCCGGCGCGCCTTATGCGTATAGTCTGGCGGCCCTCTATCCTGACCGAATTGGCACGCTCTATATCAACAGCGGCATACCTGCGGTCTGCTTCCCAAATGTTCTGGCGCAATATCCGGCTCAGGATGCGGCGCTTTATCGTGCGTTCCGCGGTATGTCACGGCAAGAGGCGGGGCAGGCTTTATATGACAGTTATCTTCCCCTCTTTCCCGAGGCGGCCTTGCAGAGTCGGGATTTTCGGGACTCTATGGGTAGTGATCTCCGGAATATCGGTCAGGAAGCCAAGCTCCAGGAAGCACCTTGGGGATTTAAGCTGTCTGAGGTGCGGTGTCCGGTTGTATTGCTTCATGGAACAGCCGATTCCGAGGTGCCTTACAGTGCCATGGAGGAGACTGCCAAAGAACTTCCTCATGCCCGCATTATCAAACTGGAGGGGGAAGAGCACGCATCCCCCGCAATCACGGACAGACTGATGGAGGAATTACTCCAGCAAGACAAGGTATGAGCAGGTTATTCAGGAGGGATAGCAGTGGGCGGATTTTTTACCAACACCCGAAAGCCGGAGGGCTTGGGTGGGAGGCTGATGGTCGCCATGATGAACTGGGGACACGCTCCAGTGGCCCGCTGGGGGCGGAGCTTCCTGAGACTGAAAGCAGGAGCCACCATACTGGACCTTGGCTGCGGCGGTGGAGCCAATCTGGCCGTCCTGCTGAAGCTGTGTCCAGACGGCACAGCCGTGGGTCTGGATTACTCCTCCGTCAGCGTGAAAAAAGCGAGCGCTGTAAATTGCCGAGCCATCGCAGAGGGACGGTGCCAGGTAATCCAGGGGGATGTGCAGGAACTGCCTTTTGCAGATGACTCCTTTGAGCAGGTCACGGCATTTGAAACCATTTACTTCTGGCCCAATTTGGAGGAGGCCTTTCAGCAGGTGTTCCGAGTGCTGAAACCCGGCGGAAGTTTTCTTGTCTGCAACGAGTCAAACGGAGAAGACCCCAAACAGGAGAAATGGTGTGACATCATCGGCGGCATGACCATCTACACCGGCGAACGGCTCTTCGAGTTGCTCTGGGCAGCGGGATTTATTCAAGTCGAGATCCATCAGAGAGAGGATCGGAACTGGCTGTGTGTCACAGCCCAAAAGCCATAGGTATGGACCACACATAAAGCAGGCTAAGACAAGGCCAGCAGGCAGATACAAAATAAAAACGGCGCTTTGGTGTGAGTGATATGTACCCCCTTTACTGGACACCCAGTAGGGGGGGTATTATTATGCGGTACACGTATGAGTACAAAAGGAAATGTGTAGAACTGTATCGAGAAGGAAAATGGCCAGAAACGCCGGAAGGTGTTAGCGATAAATCCTTTCGGGATAAAGTGAGACTATGGGTAAGAGCAGAGGATAGCCGCGGTCCAGAAGCACTGAAACACAAAAATTTCAACAGGAACTGGACACCAGAAGAACGGCTGGAACTAGTATCCCAAGTAATGTCCGGAAAATCCTGTGTGTCAGTGGCAATCGAGGCCGGTATTCAAGATAGACTATTGTATCAATGGGTTCAAAACTATAAAACAAAGGGGTATAATGGCCTGGTAGAAATGAAAAAAGGTCGTCCAAGTAAAGGGGTACCCCAAATGAAAAAGGAAGAAGCAAGGCCACTGAATGAATCCGAACGAGAAGAATTGATCCGGCTTCGGGCAGAAAACGAGTATATAAAGGAGGAGAATGAAGTTATAAAAAAAGAGATCGCCTTGAGAGAAGAGAGGCACGCAGCGCAACTCAAGGCGAGAAAGCAGCGATCATCAAAGAGCTGCGTGAAAAAGGATACCAATTGAATATCTGTTGAAATCTATGCAGATGGCACGGTCTACCTATTATTTTGAGTTGAGCAAGGCCGATCAAGTTGCTGTTCGAAACCATTGCTTGGCAGATGAAATCAAAGACATTTTCTCACAGCATAAAGGCCGCTACGGTGTGCGAAGAGTATATCAGGAACTGATAAAGCGCGGCCACAAGGTCAATCATAAGCGGGTACAACGGCTTATGCACACTATGGGGTTGGCAGGAAAGCGCCCAAAGGAAAAGTATCATTCCTACAAGGGAGAGGTCGGCAAGGTTGCTGAGAATATCCTTGACCGGGATTTCAGCACGACAGCTCCTATGCAAAAATGGACTACCGATGTATCTCAGTTCGGTTTTTCGTGGGGGAAGTGTTATCTCTCTCCCATACTCGACATGAACACAAACGAAATCATTTCTTATGATTTATCTCAAAGTGCCAATATGGAACAGATCCAGAGAATGTTGGCCGGCGCCTTTACGAAGTTTCCCTCTGTAGATGGCCTGATCTTTCACTCTGATCAAGGGTGGCAGTACCAGCACGTGTACTTCAGGCAGGCACTTAAAGATCACAAAATCATTCAATCCATGTCAAGGAAGGGCAACTGTTACGACAATTGCATCATGGAGACCTTCTTTGGACGGATGAAAAACGAGATGTTCTACGGGCATGAAAAAGAGTATTCCTCTTTTGAAACATTTGCCAAGGCTGTTGACGGCTACATAAATTACTACAACAACGAAAGAATCCAAGAGAAAACAAAATGGATGCCTCCTACAAAATTCAGAGAGGCATCCATGTGCACCTAATTCAATTTTTTATGTGTCCAGAATTCTGGGTACATATCAGAGCGGTAATGCCCTCAAAGCGCCGTTTATTTTTTATCTGGAATGTGACGAAGAACATCTTCGACCCTGCAAGAAAGAATGTTGCAAAGGTCATTCAGCGTTGCGGTTGAAATATTTCGGTTTTGCTTCAAAGAATCCAATGTCCCCTTGCTGAAGGAATAGTCCTTTATTAAAGAGTAAGTTGTAATTCCCTTTCGACGCATAGTGTTCCAGAGCGGGTCGTAAGTAATAATAGAAACCACCCCTTTGTGATTTCTATTATATTTGACATGCTGCCTCTTGAATATTCCCGTTATCTCGGGTATAATATCTTAATTACACAATTTCATGCCTGTTAATTCTTCTCATTCAAGCGCCTGACCATCAACAAAACAGCTTCTAAATCCTGATCGTTCATCGACTTGATGCCATCTATGATCTCCTGCACCAAAATTGGATTTCGATATTCCGCTTCCTCATCGAAAAACAAACGGGGCGTGATACCGAGCGTGTCAATCAAATAGAGCAATTCTTTCACAGATGGCTGGGAATACCCGGTGACAATGTTATGAATATAGTTCTTGCTATGCCCTAAATCATAACTTAACTGGTACTCGGAAACTCCCTTTTTTACCCGTAATTCTGTAATACGGTTTCTGATAAAGTCCATCTCCATATACGATTCCTCCACCACCATTTTCCCCATGGTACACTTTTGTGGTGTGACATTAGGGTACGGATGGTGTGCTTTTTTATGCAGTAGCACTTTATTGGTGTTGTAATTGGGTAAAATGCCACACGGGAAAAGAGAGAAACGCATGGATAGAGAAAAAGAATCGCCCCCGGAGAGGCTACCGTTCTGTTTGGACGACACAGTTGGTGAAATCGTAAGGGCAAGCCAGGAGTGTCCTGGCGTCTACTATATCGCAGCCAGAAAACAGGACGGCAAGTTTTTGGCAGATGAATACTATGTGGTGGAAAAATCCTCGCCAGCCATATCAAAAGAGGCTATGGCATATGGGAGGATGCCTGAAGAGGACTCCCGTGTGCTGCTCTATTCGTTTGCGGAAGAGCGGCGGGGATATAAAATCATTGAGTATGAGATCTACCGGTACCAGGTCCGGCACGGAATATATGCAGACGGACAGACCTCGCTTCGTGATATTGCTTTTTACAATATGGAGTATCATCCGGAATACTTTGGACCTTACCCAGCGCCCCTTGCCACACCGCGGGGCCGCACTGCACGCTACAAGCCGCTGATGAACGGGATCTTCTGGATCGAAACAGGCACAGGAGAGGAAGTCCTCGCTGTCTGCTATCCTATTTGGAACTGCGACTTCTCAGAAACCGTATTAAAGCAATCGGAGCAGACCGAAGAGGATGTGCGGGAAGGAATTGACAACACCTTGGGGTATCTGTTCTTTTCCAAGCGGGCCAGCAGCCTCGCCTTGTTTGAACTATGGGGGCAGTACGAGGAGTTAAGGGCTGGCGGCCTAATCGACTACCCCGCATTGATGAACTATATCTGGGCCCATTTCCCGGAGTACGCCGCCACATACAATATACAGAATCAGATGGGGATGCACGATACCTTCGGCCTGCTGATGAACGCGCTTGGGACGGAGGTGGAATTGCAGAACAACCCGAACAAGGTAATTGCAATGTCAAAAGCCGCCGGGCTTGATTTCCTGAATTTCTAATGGGGCTACAAATGGACGGATCAGGTGGAACAATGAACTGGGATCAAAATAAAGAACTGGTAGAGCAAATCCTTCGCACCGGCATGTATGCAAAGCTGTATGATGAAGAAACAACATATGGGTACCTGACCTATTTAACCTACCGGGTGGAGGACGCGCTGTTCACCTGGAAAAAAGAAAGCGATGTGGACGGGTTTTGGGCCGACCTCACATGGGAGGAATATATCGCCTTTTTGCGGCGAGAAAAGTCATTGGTCCTGGCGGCACAAAGGGTGCTGCTCAACACCGTGATTGCGTTCCCTGCCTCCGCATTTGACTTTACATTGGAGGAAGCGGAAGTGGACTTTCCCGTAACGCGTTATGACAGCGCCGGGATGCTCCATATGGCAAAGCTCTATTCCTTCGAGAACTACACCTCAATCGTAGAGTTTCTGATGTTCCGAGCAGAGAGGGCATATTATCTGTTACGGAAAAAGCAGCGGGGCCCCCACTACACATGGGAGCTTTATATCGTGGAGCTGCTTCACAGCCAAAGGGAATTTGTAGACCCATTATCAAGGGCCTTCCGCAACGCACTGGCCCAACTGAACTTTCTCCCGGCGTGGCAGGTGATCTATCCAACTATTCAAGAGGCCACAGAAATAGAATGACATGAAAAGACCCCGCAGATTCGGTCTGCGGGGTCTTTCGCTCTCTTATTCTGAGCTCTCCTCTTGACAAATACAAACCATAGTGCTATATTCAAAACATCGTTATAAAACGGTGTTTTGAAAAAGTCCAATGGTATGAAGTCAAGTAGGTGATGCAAGAAAATTTTAAGCGAAACAGAGTAAAAAGCACTGTGTAGACAGCAAAAAGGCAACACCAACCAAAGCCCTGTCCCTGAGAAATTTTGAAACAGGGCCTATGAGTCAGAGTGGCAAGCTGCGCTCTCAGCCCTCCGGCGGGATATACAGGCGGTTGTCCTTTAGCAGCCGAAAGACCAACCGGACCAGTTTTCTGGCAGTTAAAGCGAGTGCGCGTTTATGCTGGTACTTGTTGACCTCTTTGAATTTGAGGTCATAGTAACGCCGGAACTCGGAGTCGCATCTTCTCACGGAGTTGGCGGCTTCCAGCAGGTAGTAGCGGAGATAGCGGTTGCCGGATTTAATCATTCTGGAGTGTTCGGCCTCGAAGTCGCCAGACTGGCTCCTGTTCCAGACAAGGCCGGCGTATTTGGCAACCGAGGCTTGGGAATCAAAACGGTGGATATCACCAATCTCAGCAATGATACCGGCGGAGTAGACCTTGCCAATACCGGGG
Organism: Pseudoflavonifractor sp. Marseille-P3106; assembly: GCA_900169975.1. Classification (GTDB taxonomy): domain Bacteria; phylum Bacillota; class Clostridia; order Oscillospirales; family Oscillospiraceae; genus Vermiculatibacterium. The sequence continues at coordinate 160,756 of LT827124.1, read as the reverse complement.
ATGGAGGTCAAAGTGTTCGGAATGATTTCAAACTGCTGTTCAATGGCCTTATCTAATACTTTGACCTGCCCTTTCAAGGCGCGCATGGAGGCAATAGAAACAGCCATTGCTTGGTTTACAGTGTCGTTTACTGTTTTGGGCAGCCGATAGGAGCCTTTGGCTGCAGCCCGAACTGCCTTGGCGGTAGCATCCGGGTCAGCAAATTTGCCACGGCCTGTTTCAGTAATAAAGGCAGTCAGTTCCTCCAGGTCGGCATTCGCCAAGTCATCCACGGTTTCAAAGTGTTCCATGAGTGCGATGGTGGTGGCGCTGGTGTTCTGAATGTCTTTGTCCTGGGCCATGCCGGAGCATTTGAGGAATAAGTAGTTGGCGAACCGCTGCTTCTCCCGGGTCAAGTTTTGGATGACATCAAATCTGGCTCTGGTAAGGGTTTGCAGGGCTTTGTAGCGGTAATCGTCCATGTAGACCTCCCTGTTGATTCTGCCGAAACGGAGATGGTCGGCAATCACAAAGGCGTCCACCCAGTCGTTCTTTGGCAGGTCAGAATAGGCTTCCTTGAATTTCCGCACCTGCTTTGGATTTAGAACATGGATTTTCCTCTGAAACCGCCCCAAGCGGCCATCCTCACGAAGAGCATAGACTAGGCTGTCCCCGTAGATGGAGGTGGCCTCCAGGCCAATCACCACACGCTCAAGCTGCATGGAGCCAAGTGCCGATACGATTCTCTCTGATAACAGTTTAGCACCGCCAAGGTTATTCTGCACGGAGAAGCTGGAGTGTTTGCTGCCGTCCGGTTTCATCAGGTAGGCCACATTGTTCTTGCTGCTCACATCAATGCCAACGAATAGTGGATTCACAATTTTCACCTCCCCGCATGGAGATTTCAGGCCAGCAGGCTTTGAGATACCCATGATAACCGGAGCATCTGGCACCCTCGCTTATCAGAATCATTCCTGGGCAGACCAATGCGATAGCCCTCACTGCTGAAAGGGCGGTCTTGTCCCAGGCAAACAGCCAATGAGTTTGCAGCTAACTTCCGGTTCAGGGGAACAGACTTTCAGTGAAGTAGCCTTACGGCTCAACCGGAGGACTCAGAACTTGACCCTGCTGTCCTACAGCTATTGTATCACGGGCACCTCAAAGCCTGCTGATACCTGAAACTATTAACTTTGAAACTTATTATACGAGGAGGAATGACAGTGGCAAAACAAAAGGCGGGTGTCTATGACAAGGTGCTGGAGTGTGCCAAGGAGGAGTTTTTGTCCAAGGGGTTTCTGGACGCTTCTCTGCGCACCATAGCTCAGGCGGCGGAAACCAGCACCGGCTCTATCTATACCCGCTTCGGGGATAAGGAGGGGCTGTTCCGGGCCATTGCGGAGCCGGTGGTGGATCAGTTCAAGGCTATGTTCCGCAGGGTGCAGGAGGATTTTCACCAGCTCAGTGAGGAGGAACAGCGTGCGGATATGGGACAGTACACCGCCCGCCACCAGGAGGAGATGCTGGACTACATCTACGACCACTTTGATGTGTTCCGCCTGTTGCTGGACGGGGCCCACGGCACCCGGTTTTCCTGCTTCCTGGACGAGCTGGTGGACATCGAGGTCGAGTACACCTACAAGTACATGGAGGTCATCGGCTGTGAGAGCGTCAAGTCCGGTCTGGTGACGGAGGAGTTCATCCATATCATCGTCACCGCCTACTTCAACGGCATGTTTGAGGTGGTGCGGCACAACATGGACCGTGCCGCCGCCCACCGCTATGTCAAGATGCTCAACCGCTACCACATGGCGGGATTCTCCACCGTGTTTGACCCTCAGCCCTGACAAGAGGCTGTGCCTTTGGGTGCAGCCCTCCCATTTGCGCAAAAGTTAGCGATCACTAACTAAAAAGGAGGAATTTATCATGAAACAACAAAGTCCCATGCTCCGTCTGTGGGAGCTGGGAGAGGGACAACAGGGCGGCCTGAAGCGGGCGGTCCTGTCCGCTGTGGTGGGGGTACTGTTTGGGATGCTCCCCTACTTTGCCGTGGCTCAGATCATTCTCGGCCTATTGTCTGGAAACCAGGAATCCTCGTTCTACCTGACCTGGTGCGCAGTGGCGCTCGTGGGCTTTTTGCTCCGGGCCACCCTGTATTCCCTGGCTCTATCCCAATCCCACAAGGCCACCTTTGCTATCCTGAAATCTATCCGGGAGAAAGTGCTGGAGAAACTGCCAAAGATGCCTCTGGGTACGATTCTGGACACCTCCAGCGGCCAGATGAAGCAGGTCATCGTAGATCAGGTGGAGAGCATGGAGCGGCCTCTGGCCCATCTTCTGCCGGAGATGACCGCCAATGTGCTGGGACCGGTGTGCATCTTGATCTATCTGTTCGTGCTGGACTGGCGGATGGCCCTTTTGAGTCTGGTGTCCATCCCGGTGGGCATGGCTTTCATGATGGCGGTCATGGCCGGCTACGGCAAGCAGTACGAGGGCTCGGTCAAAACCACCCAAGCCATGAACAGCGCCATTGTGGAGTACATCGGCGGCATTGAGGTCATCAAGGCGTTTAACCAGGGCAAGCAGTCCTATGCCCGCTTCTCCGACAGCGTAAAGGCCAACGCCTCCTACTTCTACCACTGGATGAAGAGCTGCCAGATGCCGGTCTCTTTGGCCCGTGCCATCTCGCCCACCACCATGATCACCATTCTGCCGGTGGGCTGGCTCCTCTATACCGGAGGGAGTTTGCCCATCGAGACCTTTATCACCACCATCGTCCTGCCCCTGGGCATTGCCGGGCCCCTGCTGGCCGCCATGGACTTTGTGGACAGTCTCGCCAAGGTGGGCACCATTGTGGGCTCGGTGGACGCCATTTTGAACGGAGCGGAGCAGGACCACGGGGAAACGCCAGCGGAGTTCCAGGGGCGGGGCATCCAGCTCTCCCATGTGTCCTTCGGCTACCACGCGGACAAGGAAGTGCTCCACGATGTATCTCTCACCATCCCCGCCGGGACCATGACCGCCTTTGTGGGGCCCTCCGGATCGGGCAAGTCCACCATCGCCAAGCTGATCGCCGGCTTTTGGGATGTGACCTCCGGCGCCATCACCCTGGGCGGGCAGGACTTGAATCGGGTCCCGCTGAAGCAACTCTACGACCAGGTGGCCTTTGTCTCCCAGGACAACTACCTCTTTGACGAGAGCATCCGGGAGAACATCCGCATGGGCCGCCCGGCGGCCACCGACGCAGAGGTGGAGGCCGTGGCAAAAGCCGCCGGGTGTGACGCCTTTATCCGCAGTCTGGAACACGGCTATGACACGGTGGTGGGCGGAGGCGGCGCCCATCTGTCCGGCGGCGAGCGCCAGCGTATCGCCATCGCCCGGGCCATGCTCAAGGACGCGCCCATTGTGGTGCTGGACGAGGCGACTGCCTACATAGACCCCGAGAACGAGGCCGTGGTCCAGCAGGCCGTGGGCAAGCTGGTGGCGGGAAAGACCGTACTGGTCATCGCCCACCGCCTCAGCACCATCACCGGCGCGGATCAGATCGTGGTAGTCAATGGCGGCCGCAGCCAGGATGTGGGCACCCACGGGGAACTTTTGAAGAACTGCCCGCTGTATCAGGAGATGTGGCGGGCGCATATGGGCGCAAAGGAGGGAGAGCAGGCATGATCGGTGTTTTGAAAAAAATCTGGGACTTTGCCGGAGAGGAGCAGGACAATATCCGGAAGTCCATGATTTTAGGTTTCTTTTACGCGGTGTTCCATATGTTCCAGATCGCGGCCATCTATGTGGTGGTGCTGGCCCTGGTGGGCGGCTCCACAGACTCCGCCCCGGCCTGGCAGGCGCTGGGGCTTCTGCTGGCCAGCATTCTGGGCCGGGCGGTCCTCAACCGCTTCAGCCAGCTCCAGCAGACCCACGCCGGCTACTTCATGGTGGCGAACAAGCGCATTTCCATTGGCGACAAGCTCAAGCGGGTCCCCATGGGCTATTTCAACGACCAGAGCTTGGGAGAACTCACCGGCATCACCACCACCGTTCTGGACGAGGTGGAGAGTACCGGCCCCATGGTGCTGGTCGGTATCCTGGGCGGCCTGATCAATTCCGCCGTCATGCTGCTGTGCGTCCTGTTCTGGGACTGGCGGATCGGCCTGCTGGCCCTGGCGGGGATGCTGGTGTATCTGGCCCTCCTCTCCGGAATGGAGAAGCAGTCCGCCAAGATTGCCCCCAAGCGCCAGCGGGACGAGGCCCGGCTGGTGGAGGCAGTGCTGGAGCAGCTCCAGGGCATGAGCGTCATCAAGTCCTTTAACCTGACCGGAAAGGGCGACAAGCGGGTGCGGCAGGCGCTGGAGGACAGCCGGGCGAACAATCTGGCGGTGGAGAAGCTGTTTACTCCCTATATCTGGGGCCAGGAGATGGTCCTCCACCTGTTCAGCGTTCTAATTCTGGCGGCGTCGGTGGGGCTGTGCCTGACGGGAGCTATGTCCCTCGCCAATGCGCTGATGGCGGTCATCGTCTCTTTCCTGATCTTCTCCCAGATCCAGTCCGCGGGCAGCGGCGTGTCCGCCCTGCGTCTGGTGGGCAGTTCCATCGACCACGCCAACCAGGTAGACGACATCCCGGAGATGGACCAGCGTGGCACGGCCATCCGTCCGGAGAGCCACGAGATTGTATTCGACCATGTGAACTTCTCCTATGGAAGCCGCCCCATCCTCAAGGATGTGTCACTGATCATCCCGGACCGGACCACCACCGCCATTGTGGGGCCCTCCGGCTCCGGCAAGACCACCCTCTGCAACCTGATCGCCCGGTTTTGGGATGTGGACGGCGGCCGTGTGACCATCGGCGGCCGGGATGTGCGGGAGTACACGCTGGAGTCCCTCATGGAGCAGGTGAGCATGGTGTTCCAGCGGGTGTACCTCTTTGCCGACACGGTGGAGAACAACATCAAGTTCGGCTGCCCGGGCGCTACCCATAAGCAGGTGGTGGAGGCCGCTAAAAAGGCGTGCTGCCACGACTTTATCTCCGCCCTGCCGGATGGATATAATACGGTAATTGGCGAGGGAGGAGCCACGCTCTCCGGCGGAGAGAAGCAGCGCATCTCCATCGCCCGGTGTCTCTTGAAGGACGCGCCCATCGTCATCTTCGATGAGGCCACGGCCAATGTGGACCCCGAGAATGAGGACCAGCTCCAAAAGGCTATGGAGGCCCTGACGCGGGAGAAGACCGTGCTGATGATCGCCCACCGGCTCAAGACGGTGCGGGGCGCGGACCAGATCCTGGTGGTGGACCAGGGCCGCGTCGTCCAAAAGGGTACCCACGACGAACTGATCCGGCAGGCGGGCATCTACCGGGATTTCGTCTCCGAGCGGACGGAGTCCAGCCGCTGGACACTCTGAGCGTATAGCAAAATTGAAAACGCGGTGCAGGATCAGAATGTCCGCACCGCGTTTTTGATTGCTGAATGCTCTCTTATTGGGTACACGGGGCGGGCGTTTCTAAAATGACCTGTGCATCTGTAATTTTATACACCTAAAAAGATTGATAGCAGCCACTATATTGACTATGATGTTCTATGCTGCTGCCTAATCAAATCAGATTGAGAAGGTTTGAATTTCCTATTGACATATGTCCGAAAACGGATATAATATATATGAAATCGGATATTAAGGAGGCCGTGATGAACTGCGAAAGTGCAAGAAAATATGCCTATCTGTCTGCGGAGATCACTTCCCTATATCATGAAGCAGCTGTAAAAATAGGCGTTTCTGATACTGTCTTGGATATTCTGTATGTCCTTTGCGAGCAGGAAGGACAATGCCTTCAAAGCGACATATTCAGACTGACAGGGATCAGCCGGCAAACGATCAACTCGGCGATCCGCAAATTGGAGCGGGATGGGCTTGCCTATCTGAAGCAGGGGGAAGGCCGGAATACATTGGTCTGTTTGACCGAAAAGGGGCGGGATTTTTCTGCTCAAAAAGTCCGCCCACTATTCCAGATTGAAAATAAGATATGGAGCGAATGGACAGTCGATGAGCAAGAGCGGTATCTTCTATTCACACAAAAGTACCGGGACTCGTTCAAAAAATACCTGCATGAAGATCTGTAATCGTATCTGTCCTCGCCCATCAAGGAGCAGTTATGAACAGAGAAAATAAGCGCAAGCAGTATGAAAAAGGGTACTATAAAACACATGGGTGCAGCGACAGCTTCACCTGTAAGGTATGCGGCAGATTAGTCGTGCCCACCGGAGCGGGAAGCGACCACCGCAATCATTGCCCAAACTGTCTCAGCAGTCTGCATTTGGACATTGAGCCTGGAGATCGGGAAGCAGACTGCGGAGGGATCATGGACCCGGTGGGCGTTTGGGTCAGAAAAAATGGCGAGTGGGCGATCATCCACCGATGCAGGAGATGCGGGCATTTAAGTTCAAACCGGGTGGCGGCCGACGATAATCCCATGAAGCTGATGTCGATTGCGATGAAACCACTCTCCCAACCACCGTTCCCATTGGAAAAAATCGAGGAAATGACCGCTCTCATGGGCGGAGATGGACAGTTATCTTACGGATAAAAGCGGACACCATAAATCCGAACATATTGCTTGACAATGATTTTGAATATGGTATAATGGGCCACCGTCGGAGGACTTATCATCGTAGGGATAAGGCCGGATAAGATACCGAACAGGCGGTTTGCCGGAGGGTTACTCTTGCGTATGAGAGTGCCGGATAAGAAAACCGTTATGTGCGGCTTTCTTATCCGGCCTTTTTATTTTGCAGGGAGGGAAAGAAATGGACTTATTAACCGGGAAAATCCGACCAATCTACTTCAAGTATCTGTCCGCCGCCTTTGGCAGCGCCATGATCACATCGGTCTACTCTATCGTGGACATGGCGATGGTGGGGCAATATCAGGGACCGGATGGTACGGCCGCTTTAGCTGTTGTCGCTCCGATTTGGAACATCATTTACAGCCTGGGCCTGTTAATGGGGATTGGCGGCTCCGTTATCTTTAGTACCCTTCGGGGGCAAACGGAGCGCAAAGGTAAAGTTGAAAATGAATATTTTACAACGGCGGTGATCGGCGCCGCCGTATTGTCGGTGATAGCGTGGCTGGCAATTTTGTTCTTTGAAAAGCCGATCCTGCTGTTTTTCGGTGCGGACATCAATCTGCTTTCTCTGGCGCAGACCTATCTGGAACCGATTAAAGTCGTTGTGCCGTTTTTCCTGTTCAACCAGATGCTGGCTGCATTTTTGAGAAATGACGGCAATCCCGGGCTGGCAACAGCAGGTGTCTTGGCCGGCGGCCTGTTCAATGTTTTTGGCGACTATATCTTTGTATTTACCTTTGACATGGGGATTTACGGCGCGGGGCTTGCCACGGCGATAGGCTCCGGCATCTCGTTCTTCGTCATGCTGTCCCACTTCTGGTCAAAGAAAAATACACTGGCCTTTCAAAAGCCAGCCAGAATTTTTTCTAAGTTGAAGGAAATATCCGTGACAGGCTTCTCTACCTTCTTCATTGATGTTGCGATGGGAATTTTGACCGTCCTGTTTAACCGGCAGATCATGAAGTATTTAGGCACAAGCGCGCTGGCGATCTATGGCCCGATTGTGAATGTGAGTACCTTTGTCCAGTGCTGCGCGTACAGCGTTGGGCAGGCGTCACAGCCAATTATCTCCATCAATTTTGGCGCAAGGTATGGGCAGAGGATCAAGGATGTCCTGCGGTATGCGCTCTATACGGTCGCGGTATTCAGCGTTTTCTGGACGGCCCTTAGCTTGATTTGTCCGAACCTGTATATTTATATTTTCATGAAGCCGACAACGGAAATATTGGAGATGGCCCCCGCAATCATCCGCTGCTATGGACTTTCCTTTATTTTACTGCCGCTCAACATTTTTTCTACTTATTACTTTCAGGCGCTGATGAAGCCGAAAGCGGCATTTATCGTGTCTGTTGCCAGAGGCTTTATCATCAGCGGTATTCTGATCATGGTCCTCCCCGCCGTAGCGGGAGCCGATTCTATTTGGCTTGCCATGCCGGTTACAGAGCTGGCAGTCGCTGTGTATGCGGCGCATACCATTGTAAAATACACAAAAAAATTATCTTTTGAAAAGGGGCAAAGGTTATGAACACGCTTATTACCATCAGCAGGGAATTTGGAAGCGGCGGGCGGGAGCTTGGACGCAGACTGTCGGAGCTGCTGAATATCGCCTATTATGACCAGGAGATTATTACTGAGATCTCCAGGCGCACCGATCTGGCTGAGCGATATATCGAGCAGGTCATCGAGCAAAAGCCCATTCCCGCCTTCCCCATCCATATTGGCCGCAGTCTTTATCCATTGTCGAATCCGATTTATGAGCAGAGACAGGCTGTTATGCTGGAGCAGAACAGGATCATCCGTGAAATGGCAAAAAGGTCAAGCTGTGTGATTGTCGGCCGCTGCGGTGACCACATTTTAGAGGATGTTCGACCGTTTCGCATATTTGTCTATGCCGAATTGGAACATAGGATCGCCCGGTGCATGGAGCGGCGCACGGCAGAAGAAGTGTATTCGTTGGAAGAAATGAAGCAAAAGGTGATTTCCGTTGATAAAAACCGGCGGAAATACTACGAATATTATACAGGGAAGAAATGGGGAGACCGGTTAAATTACGATCTCTGCGTCAATACCAGCAGACAAGAGATAAAGGAAATTGCGCTGGCCCTCAGCTCTTTTATTTCGTTGGGATAAATGATACCTCCAAAGAGAGAAGTAAAATGATCCGTGCAGTTGCATTTTCCATGACTTCCCTGCTATAATACCAGCAGGAAAGCGATTGGAGCGCGGCGTGGTTTGGCTCGGAATATCAAATTGGGAGGTATTTCAATGCGTACAGAAGGCTCTCCGGAGCAATCGCTCCGCCGTGTGCTGAAGGCGGCTGGCTACAGGATGCGGAAGTCCCGTGCGCCCATCAGCTCGGACAACCTTGGCGGCTATATGATCGTGGATATGTCCGGGAATGCGGTTGCGGCAGGCGGCCGCTTCGAGCTGACTTTGGAAGAGGTCCGGGAGTGGGTGCGAGACATGTGCTGACCGCGGCTGCGGCTGGGGGGCGTTCCTCCCTCAGCTGCTTTGCCTTGAGCATTCACCGCTGTGGTAAGCTGCCGATGCGGTTATCATGTAAAGAGTGCTTATCCAAATCAATAGAAAGAGAAAGGAATTTGCTTTATGAACAAGGGAGAACTGATTGCTGGTATGGCCGAGGAGAGCGGAGTCTCCAAAGCGGATACGGAGAAAGTCTTGAACGCATTTCTCTCCCAGGTTGAGAAAGCGTTGTGCGCGGGAGATAAGGTCCAGCTCACTGGCTTCGGCAGCTTTGAAGTGAAAGAGCGCGCCGAGCGTACCGGCCGGAATCCCAAGACCAACGAGCCCATTGTGATCCCAGCCGGGAAGATGCCAGTCTTTAAGGCTGGCAAGGTATTGAAGGACGCAATTAAATAAAGAAGCAGACGCCACAATGCAGCACCAACCTGAATATAAGTGTGAAGCACAAAACCGCCCCTCCGAGCATTTGCTCAGAGGGGCGGTTTTCATTCGCTGGCGCTTGTATTTCGTAGAAAACTTTCAAAGTATGGTAGAGTAGACCGGCCATAGCGTCGCTGCCACTCCCTTGGGTGAAGTTTGCGGACCTCATTCAGATCATCCCTGTAATCCGAAATATACGAAAAAACCTCCTGTACGATACGCGGCAAGTTGACCATCGTTTCTTTATATTCGTCCTGATCGACGAGTGCCGGTACAGTGGCATCTATGTACGCATTATCCTTGATTAAAATGGACTTTGTGTAGTCAAGGCCGGACTGGCTGCGCTGAGATCTGGCGGAGCTTTTGAAATGATAAGCATGGGGGTGGCGGATATGGGAACGAAAAGGAATGCAGATGAACAGGTCGTCCATGTATTCGATCAATAGACAGGAGTATGGCCTGTTTTTCTTTACGGCAATCTCCGGATACTGACTGTGGGGGTAATCTGTAAAAAATTTTGCTGATAGGCTGTGGATCTCCGCAATATACTCCATTTTTCGCCCCCATAACAAAAGAAAAGCGGGGAGGGCGATCCCTCCCCGCCGGATGGCTTCTTTCGGTCAATTTTTATTTTACCGTTGAGTCAGTACCGTCACTCAACATCTTCGCTCGGTCAATTTTTATTTTACCGACGAGTCAGAACCGTCACTCGTCTCATGCAGAAACCATCCCTGCTACTATTATTATAATGGCCGTCTGGAAATATGTCAACATGAAGTTTGGAGTGAAAATTTATAGTTCCAAACGACTGTCCCTATTATTTGCTGTTTGTATTTGCCCTCTACACAAAAAGTCCGCATTCATTGATTATCAGAAGGCGGGCCACCGTCATACAGCGCCGATGGCCCGCCTTCGACCCATTCTGGGCAGTTACTTCCTGCCCGCCACATAGCACAAAGGCAGTACACGCCCCCCGAGCAGAGTGTGTTCCGTCACCCAGAAATCGTGAGACGAAAGATAAGCAATGAATTCCCCGGCGTTCCATAAGTGGTAGACGCGAAAGCCGGTCCGCTCCATACCCCAGGTCCGCAGGCTGGCAAGTTTCCCCCCAGCGTGGATAAAAGTAGGAGCGAATAGCCACCCACCCGGCTTTAGGACTCTCCGAGCTTCCCGCAAAACCTTTTCCGGCTCCGGTAAGATATGCAGGGCATTGGCGATTACCACCGCGTCAAAGGTTTCCGAGGCATACGGCAACCGGGAAGCATCCTGTACCGAGAAATGAAGCCGGGAAGATCCGGTCTGTTTCTTCGCCTCCGCAATCATTTTGGAAGAGGCATCGGTGGCCTCCCACAACCGGACATACGGAGACAAGGGAAAGGACAGCTGGCCTGTGCCACAGGCCAGTTCCAATACATTCATATCCCGGGTGAGATGCGGACGAATGTGATTGCAGATTTCCGCATATATCGGTGCGGAGCGCCGCATGAATTTGCTGTAATGTGCGGCCATTCCCTGCCAGAAGTCCAGATCTGATTTCCTCATAGCAATATGCCTCTTTTGGAGTTAGTTCTTGGTAACTAAAGAATACTCCAAAAGGCTCCGCGCTACAAGCATTTTTTGCAGAGGAAAGCCGCGTTGTAGACCAAACGGCCCGCAACGCGGCTTCCTTGCTATGTTAAGAGTTCTAACAACTGCCGGATGTTTTTCTTTCCGAAGGATACCTGCGCCCCATCATTGATGACCAGGCAGGGGACGCTCATCACCTGATACCTCTCCCGCAGGTCTGGGAAGTGGTTCAGGTCATAGACCTGGGCGGTGATGTGCGGATTTTCCGCGGCGATCCGCTGGGCCGCCGTCACCAGTTCCGGGCACATGGTACAGGAGAGGGAGACCAGAATCTCTAATTTGATAGGCTTCTGGACCGACTGAATCGCTGCTCTTGTATCTTCGTCCAGAGCCTGCCCCGGCCCGGCGGCATTGTAGAGGCCCAGGACGAAGGAGGTGAACTCGTGGCCGCCGGGGACCCCATGGAAAGCGAGGCCTGTCCAGCTCCCATCCGGCCGGCAGACCCGGACACAGGGCAGGTGCTCCATCTCTTCGGCTGTTCCTATCTCTGCTGTGAGCTTACTGCTCTGCGCCGCCAGTTCCTCCATATACTGCTTCAACTCAGCCGAAAGAGGCGTTTCGTCCAGATACAGCCGCAGGACCAGTGGAGCGGCCATCCGGGCAAATACCGTATGGAGCTGGGCCAGCATGCCCCCCGTAAAAAGTGTGCTGTTTGTTTCGGTGGATACCGCTGTTTCTTCTGCCCGGCTCACCGGAGCTTTGGGATGGATGCCGGTCTTTTCCTGCATGGCGGCGCACAGGTGTTCCAGCTCCGTGGCGGCAAGGGCGCCGTCTCCCACGGCGGTAACCACCTGGCGCAGAGGCTTGACACATACATCTCCTGCGGCGTACAGGCCGTCCGCAGTTGTCTTTTGGCTCCGGTCTGTGAGGATATAGCCCTGGTCATTCAATTCAGCCAGGCCGCGCACCAGCTCCGTGGCCGGCTCATAACCGGCAAAAACGAACACGCCGAAGGTCTCTCCGTCCGCCGCATGGTGCTTGGTCACTTGACCGGTTTTGGTATTCCGGTACCGGAGATAGCGGAGAGAAGTGTCGCCGGACACCTCCTCCACCTCTGTGTTGGTGAGAACGGTGATCTTCTCGTGGTTTCTGGCTGCATCCGCTGTTGCCTGGGCGCAGGTGAAGTCGTCTCCCCGGATGAGAATGGTCACCTGGCGGGCGTACTTGGTCAGGAACACGCTCTCCTCCGCCGCAGCAAAGCCGCCGCCCACCACAAAGACATCTTTCCCGGTGAAGAACTCTCCGTCGCAGGTGGCGCAGTAGGCCACGCCCCGCCCACGGAACTGCTCCTCCCCCTGGAAGCCCACCATGCGGGGATGGGCGCCGGTGGCCAGGAGGACACCGAAGCACCTCAAATCGCCCCGGCCGGTGCGTACGGTCTTTATGTCACCGGAGAGCTCCAGCCCGGTGACCTCGGCCAGCAGAAATTCAGCGCCGAAGCCCTCCGCCTGCTTCCGCATGGTCTCGGTAAGCTCCGTCCCACTGGTCCTGCCCACGCCGGGATAGTTCACCACTTCCGAGGTAATGGTGATCTGCCCGCCGAAGTGGTCCTTCTCCACGACCACTACCCGGTAGCGGGCACGGGCCAGGTAGAGGGCGGCAGTGAGTCCCGCTGGACCGCCGCCGATGACCACGACATCGTAGAAATTTGCCGTCTGCTCCATGGCTTAAAGCTGCCCCACCAGATCCAGACTGGGCTTCAGAGTCTCGGCGCCAGGCTGCCACTTCGCAGGGCATACCTCGTCTCCGTGCTCCGCCACGAACTGGCACGCCTGTACCTTCCGCAGCAGTTCGTCGGCGTTCCGGCCCACATTGCCGGCGTTGACCTCATAGGCCACGATTTTCCCCTCGGGGTTGACAATGAAGCTGCCCCGCTCCGCCACGCCGTCGGCTTCGATGTAGACCTCAAAATCCTTTGCCAGACAATGTGTGGGATCAGCCAGCATGGGATACTGGATCTTCTGGATGCGCTCGGAGGCGTCATGCCACGCCTTATGGACAAAGTGGGTATCGCAGGAAACGGAGTAAACTTCGCAGCCGATGGCCTGGAATTTATCGTAGAGGTTTGCCAGGTCCTCCAGCTCCGTGGGGCACACAAAGGTGAAGTCGGCGGGATAGAAGAAAAACACGCTCCACTTTCCCAGTACATCCGCCTTGGTAGCGGTGCGGAAGGCGTTATTCTGATAGCACTGGACGGAGAAATCGGCAATTTCTTTTTGAATCAGGGACATAGGAATACCTCCATTCATAATTTCGCCGGTTAGCGATGACTAACCACATAAAATTATACAACTTTCAGAGAGATGCGTCAAGCGGCGCTTAAGGTTTTCTGAAACGGATCGTAGCCCCTATGTATTTCAGAGAAGGATAAAGAAACAATCAATACTGGGTGGGCGATGTGGGGCCTGAAACGAAATTTACCATTTTACTTTATCAATATTGCAAGTGGAATGCCCGCAGGACACATCCTAAAGAAGGCCTGCGGGCATTCGCTTTTCTCATATCAGTGTATAAGACGGCAGGGCTTGGCTGCACCTTAGGACATCAGATAATGAGCTGCATCCTGCCACTGGGCCGGGGGATAATCCTCCGCTTTGAGCTGTTTCAGGGCCTGACGAACGCGCTCACGGCTGCACAGCAGTCTCAGATCCGAGAGATAGAGACAGCCTACAAGCTCCTGGAGATCTTCCAGGAGACACTTTTCATCTGCCATTCTACTCACCACTTGGAGAGGATGCGGCCATAGATCAGGCTGCGTTCATAATCAAACTGCTTGATTGCCAGAATGACCGTGTCCCCCACATGGAAATCCAGGTCTGAGTGCAGTGTGGAGTAGTGGCAGAGACATACCGTTTCGTCGGAGAGCGTGCAGAACACGCCGCCGCCGTATTTGCCGGAGATGACCGCCTGCCGGCGGCTTCCGATAGGGTGCCTTCGGAGCGCTCCAAAAAAGGGGTTGTCCACTGTATCCTTTACTGAAACCCAGAACTGCCCCTCTCTGCGGTCGTACTCCTTCAGAACACAGTTCAAAGTCTGCCCGGGATGATACCGCGTCCGGAGATCAGGTGTAGCGATGTAAGTGAGGTCCTTCTGGCTTAGGCTCATATCCCTGCCTCCACACTCCACCAGGCACCGCCTGGGGCCCACAGCCAGAACGCGGCAGGTCAGCTTCTCGCCAATGCTCCGCCCTCCTTTGATGGTATCGAAAAAGTGCCTCTGGGCGGCCAGCGCCATTCGGCGTGAGCCAATGGCCACACCGCCCTCGCGGTCTACATCCAGGATGATATAGTCGGTCTCCGCGCCGCTCATGTTGCGAAGTACATAGGGCGGCCGCTCCTGGCCTGGGTACCACACTTCGGTTTCCGGAATCAGCACCTTGACCCGGTAGTTGATGATAACGGCGCACAGCATCTTGCGCCGCTCGGTTTGCCTTGTCTTCCGGTTGCGGACAGTAAAGGAATGGGTGTCGATGCCCATGATCCGCCCGGTGAGAATGGACTTGGAACGGTAGGATGCATAGATGGCATTCCATTCATTCCGCTCCTCTTCGGACAGGTCCTCGTCCAGCTTGTTCAGATCCAGGGAGAGCAGCGTGGGCTTATCTTTCAACGGCCTGCTGGTAAATTCCTTTTTAGGCCTGTTGGCCGTCTTTGCCGCTGACGCTGTACGCCGCGCCGGCCGTGCCTTGGGAGACGGCGCGGGCTCGGGACCTTCCATTGGGGCGTCTGCCGTATCATCATCACCTGTACCCTCCAATGGGGTGGGCGGCATCTCTTCTCCACCATCACTCAGGACAAAGGCATCCGTCTCCAGATCCTCGTCATCGTCATGCTCCGGCGTATCGCCTCCCTGGGCGCTCAAATCATCCGAGGCGCCGCTGGAGGTATCTTCCTCCTCAGACGCCTGGGCGGCCTCCCCAGCGGCCTCGCCGCCGGATGTATCTTCCGGGGAATCCGCCGCCTTTTTGCGGGAAACCCGCTTGCGTTTTGGCTTTTCTTCGACCGGTGTTTCCGGACCAGCCTCGCCGGTCTGCTCGCTTTCACCGGAAGGCAAGGGAGCTTCAGGCGGGTCCAGCCCGCCTCCCTCCGCCTGGGCTGCGGGGGCGGTCGCCTCCTCCTCGGTGCCAGCCTCCAGGACGGGGGCTATGCCTTCTGTCCTGTCTCCGGCGGGATCTGCCCTCTCCACACCGGGCGCTTCCTGAGAAACGCCCACGGGTGAAGATTCCGCAGCGCCTGAAGCTGTGATACCGTCCAAGCTGCGGCTGTCCATGGTCTCATCATGCTCTGTGTAGCTCATAGTCTGGCTCCTTTCTGATTGGGCTAAGTTGTTCGCTTACTGCGGCTGTCATTGGCTGGCCTCACCTCCCTTAAAGAACCGCAGGCGACCCTCCTTCCGGATGACGAAGTAGTGCCGCTGATTGATATGTAAAAGCCGGTGCTGTTCCAAATCGGACAGGGACAAAAGCACGGTCACATCCTGAGACTGCTGCGCCAAAAGGATGCTGACAAGCTGTTCCCGTCCCGGCTCCACCGGCAGGACCGCGAATGCGTCGATTTTCCCACTCTCCCTTCCCCGCTCCAGCAGGAAGCAGAGCTTATAAGGCGGCCTCCGGCTGGTGAGCTGAAGCGGCGGGCCTACGGCGAGAGACAGCAAAATGTCCAGCGCGCACAGCATCTCGGGGTCTGCCTCCTGCCCCCGGAACTCCGCCAGACATACGAGATCGTCTCCCACGGGGACCAGTTCTCCCGCATAGCGCAGATAGCGCAGTATCGCCTCACAGTGGGACTTGGCTTTGGCTGGATCGCGGAGGCGCATAAGCGGAAGAATCTGATCCAGCCGCATATAGCGGACCTCCCGCAGGATGTCGAGGAGAAACCGCTGGTCATTTGTCAAAAGCATTGATTTTCACCGCCTTTCTCACTCCCTGCCGGGGCTCCGCCTATGCTGTTGAGATAGGGGTCAAGCAGAAGATCGCTTTGCGATTCGCAGATGGCGTTAAAAATGACCGCCATGGTATAGGCGGTCGAGTTCTTGACATTGCGCTGGTTTTGCCGGAGCTTCCCCTCCACGGACTGGAGGATGGTGCTGTCCAGATCCCACAGGCGGGAGCGCACATTGGCCTGGGGCAGGACAGCCTTCCCGATCCGATATTCCTGGGTATAAAACAGCCGCTCAATGGCATTTTCAAACACCTTTGCCGTTTCCGGGTCAAAGACCCACAGGGAACAGTTCTCCAGAATCTGCGCAAGCTGTTCCTGCTCGGACAGGTTTCTCCACCATGGCCCCAGTCCGTCCATCCGGTCTCCGGCGCCGGACGGGCAGGACAGACTGAATTCAGTATGAATCCCATCAGTATGATTTAAGTCAATATAACTGGAGTCCCGCTGGTCAACTTCTGGAAGTTCCGTTTCCGAATCTCTTGAAGTTCCGGATTGAGACTTCAAGAAGTTCGGGCCTGGGACTTCTAAACCGGCCGCAGTGCCTCGCTGCTCCGGCTGAGCGGGGACAAGAAGTTCCGATCCCGCACTTCTTGGGGAGGCGGGAGGGGCCTGTGCCTCGTGCGGCTCCGGTGGAGTACGCCCCTTGCCGGATGGCCCTGTCTCCAAAGCCGACCCACCAGCGGGTACCGGCTGCTCCCCTCCGGCGGCCTCATGTTCCGGAGGTACAAAGGGGGCGCTGCCGCCTGCCGTCTCCCGGTGCTCCACCAGGGCAAGGTAAATCTGATTGGCGTCTCCGCGGCCGCACCGGCGCTCCCAGATCAGGCCGGCGGAGGACAGTTCTTTCATCGCCTCAATGATTTTGTGATAGCTCACCTGCATTTCGCTGGACAGAGAGCGGCGGGTGTAGATGATGAACACCTCTCCGTCGTCATTGAGCCAGCCGTTGAGCCGGGAGAGCTGGAAGCGGTTGAGTAAAAAGGTGTAGGTCACCTTAGCCTCCAGTGAGAGCCCTATGTATCGGGGATCGGTAAACAGCCAGCGGGGCATCTGCAAATGGTAGATATTCTGAATGTCCCCCTGCTTCATCAGTGGGAAAGACGGCTTTTTCGTTATTGGTGCTGCCTTCATTGGGACCATCTCCTTTTTTACACAAGTTTGTTGATTGTCAGCGGCGTAGGGACATGGAACGGCTTATGGCCCGCCCACTTCATCCGGGGATGTTTCGATCAGGTCAAAGGCGCCATAGGGGGCCTCAGTGTCCGGCGACTGGGAGGAGACACGATCCAATTCCGGGTCCAGAAGTCCATAGTCGTATTCCTGCCGGAGGATCTGATCCCGCTCCTTGTGAGGAGCCGTCTCCCCGCCGGCTTCTTTTTGGCCAGGGGTTGCCGGCGCCGTATTTGCCGGCTGAGCGGGCGGAGGACCGGCCTCCGGCGCGGACGGCGCTGGCCGGGACTTGGCCCGGGCCTTCCTTTCGGCCTTGGCCAACTCCTCCTGGCGGCGCCATTCAGGGGTGTAGTCTGATACCTTAACATCGTGCAGACGCTGGAAGCTGGGGTGTTCGTCCGGCGTGATCTTGTAGAGCTTCAGCGGTTTTTGACCTCGGAGAAGTACCAGACTCTCCTGATTGTCCATGCGCATGATTTCATCCGGGAGCATGAGGGCCCGCTGGGTGTTGCTCTTGGTCTGGCTGTATGGACGGGTGGAGCTATAAACCGGAGAAAACAACGGCAAAAGTGGCATTTGGTTGTTCTCCACCTTGATAGTGACCATGCCGCACTTTTTTGAGATGTAGGTCGCCGTGTCCACATCGTTGCATCCAAGGCAGATCTGAATATCCGTACAGCCGATCAGCTCCTCCCACTCCGTTTTGGGGTAGCGGTCCTGGAGCTGGGGAATAGACTGCACAATGAGCTGACAGAAGATCCCGGAGCCGCGGCAGAAGTTGAGCACCCGCTTGAAGTCCGGAAGTTTCCCGATGTTGCAAAACTCCTCCAGGCATACATTGACCGTCATGGGTAGCCGCCCATGCTTGCCGTGACGCCGGCCGTACTCAATGAGACGGGCGAAGAGCTGGGAAAAGAACAGGGAGCTCAAAAACTCCAGAGAGGAGTCCTGCGCGGAGATACAGCAGAAGTAGGCGCAGGGCTTTTGCCCGGGAAGCGTCAGGTCGATCTCGTTGTAGGAGGTGATTTTGTCCACCAAAGGGTTTTGGAACACAGACAGGCGGTTGCCCAATCCAATGGCGATGTTGCCCCAGATCTGCCGGTTGGCCAGCTTGAAAATACCATAGGGCGCCAGCGCCGGGTGACCTTTGGGCAGCGCCTCAAAGCGCCGCTCCAGATCCCCAAAGGACTCGTTGGAGAGCATCCGGTAAATGGCCCCGAGAGACCGCTGCTGAATCGGGAGCAGTTCCGTGGTGCCGGGGATGGTCTGGGTTGCGACATAGTGCATCAGAGCCATGAGCAGATTGAGCTCCGCCTTTTCCCAAAAGTCCTGCCGCTCGTTGGCGTTGGAGGTATTCTTGATGATGACCTCCGCGATGGACTGCACCAGGTCTTTGTCCTTCTCAATCCCGCTCAGGCAGTTCCAGGCATCACTGTTTTCCATGTCCAGAAGGTTGAACATCCGGACCTCATAACCCTGTTCCCGGAGAAAAGAGGACATACTCTCGTAGACCTCTCCCTTCGGATCTACACAGATCAGGCTCTCCTGCGTGCTCCGTTTAGCAGCGCATTGAAGAATAAAGGGCTTCACAAGGCCACGGGTCTTGCCCGCGCCGGTGGCGCCGTACACCATGATGTGCTCCGTCAGGCCGCTATTGGGGCGCAGAGTCACATACTCAGCGTACTTGTCATCATCGTCCGGATCATCCTTCAGCTTGCCGAGAAGCGTCCCGGACAGCTCCGAGATGGGGCCCGTCAGCAAAATCTTCTCCTGTTCTTTCTTGGACATGAAGCCGGAGGTACCGTGTGTGCCATCGGGAAGAATGTCAAAGCCGCGTTTGTCCCGGATAAACTTGTAGCCGGAAAACCAGATGTAGCCCTTTTTGGTGATGAGACAAAAAAGGATAAAGCCGACTGCCGTGACGCCCAGGCCTGTGGGGGTAAAGACGGCCAGCAGATTGCGGAATGGGTTGACGACCCAAATGGAGCCCACCGGATCGCCGGTCGCGTTGAAAGTAGATTTGATCCCCAGGTGGACGGAGTTGATGAGCATTCCGTAAAAGTACCAGCAGAACAGCCCCAGCGGGATATAAAACTTCCACTTTCCCTTGCGGCGGTCGAAAAAACGGTCCAGCTTCTTTCCCCATCGCCCCGAAATGCGGTCCTCCAGGCGGGCCAGTTTATCTGACAGCCTAAACATGGATCAGCCCGCCTTTCCAGCGAAGCGGCTCATTCGGCCAGGGATCGCCTGCGGAAAAGTTTTCTCCGAAAGCCGCCGCAAGCACCTGGGTATTGATACGCAGGGCCCGGACCGGCGCCCTACGCGGAAATTGGTCCAAGAGCAGGCCGGACATCTGGCCCTCCAGGGCGGCCACAAGGATTTCACGCCGTCCCTGTTGGCACGCGTCGCGGCAGACCCGCTCCAAGCGGCGCAGGTCCATGTCCACCGCGATCACCAGGGGATTGCCGTCCACATGGCCGTCCGCTTCCGGGAGGCGGTCGTCCTCCGGCTTCCACCGGGCTCCAAAGGCAGCCTGCGCAATCCGGGTGCGGTAATCCATCTGGCGCATGATCGCCAGCTGCATGGCCCCGGTATCGTCACAGGAAACCAGGGACACCGGAATACCAAGCCGGGGATATGCCTGGCTGTAATCGGTAAAGCCCTTTTTCCCGTTCCGTCCCGATGGGGTCTGGTTGGAGAGCATTTCATAAATGGACCGATAGCTCTCTCCGGCCAAAAGAAGGGCCTGGGGCGTGTCCAGGCGCTCACTGAACACGCTTGCCAGGTTATAGAGATGGGACAGCTCATTGTTCATAAAAAAGCCGGGATTTTGCCGGCTGACATATTGGAGGAGATAAGCGTGGTTTCCCCAGTGGCCGAAGCCGACACAGCTGGCGGCGTTCATCAGATTGCCGTCCCCGCCGCGCAGGGCGAAAGCGGGGAGAAAAACCGGTTGGCGTTTTAAGCGGTCTACTTTGTCATAGGCCGGCTCAATTCCTGCCCCCAGGCAGGTGAGCAGGACGGTCCCCACCTCTAACCGCCGTCGTAGGGCGGAGCTTTGCGCGTAAGGGCGTTTGGTGGGGGCGTGGCAGTCGATTTCCATAGAGGCCAAGAATTGATAACCCTCCGGGGAGGGCATCAGGTATTGATTGCTGCGGGAAAAGCTCAACAGTCCCAGCGTGGACAGAAGCTCCGCCTCAC
Source organism: Pseudoflavonifractor sp. Marseille-P3106 (assembly GCA_900169975.1). GTDB lineage: Bacteria > Bacillota > Clostridia > Oscillospirales > Oscillospiraceae > Vermiculatibacterium. The sequence goes on along the minus strand of LT827124.1, from coordinate 140,330 downwards.
GGTAGAGGTGTTTCAGGGAGGAAAGGGCCCGCAGCGGGGCCAGGGGGAGCCATTGATAGGTCCCGGCCAGACGGAGCAGGCCAAAATCCCTGCGGTCATAGAGCATGGTAGCCCTCCTCTCAGATTTGAGGTCTGTTTGTATCGGTAGGTGGCATAGGACATCTACAAATTTTCAATGTAACGGATGAAGCGCCGTACAAAAAGCCAGAGCAGACGGCAAAAAACTGCCCGGACCATCGGTTACATCCTGCTGTGGGACGCCCCGATGGTCCGGTCTAAAATCGTATGCTGTATGTAACGGGCTAAGGCGGGGATTTGCCCGCCGCTGTAACCGATGTTGTACGCCCGCCGTGCGGTCCGGTGTAGCCGGAGGTCAACGGGAAAAGGGGTATTGGTCGGAGCGCAGGAAGAAAAAGTCTCCCGCGTCCTGAACAGGGAGCACATAGATGTGGCACTCCGCTTCCGACGAGCGTCTGGACAGCAGGCATACCCCCAGGCTGTACTGGTCATCGTCAGCGACGACCCGGCCCTTGAGCGCGTTTGAGATTGCCTTCCACGCTTTATTATCCTGGTCGTAGACCTGCCGGGCGGCGATGTCGCAGTGTTCGTCGATCATCAGCAGGGCCTCCTCCAAAAGAGGCAGCTTGCCGTTTCGCCGCTCCAGTCGGTCCAGGAGCCTGGTTATGGTGTCTGTGATCCACAGGGGGCTTGCAAAGCGGCAGTTGGGAAGCAGCGCGTTCAGTTGGATATGAAGCCAGCCAAATTCGTTACACTCCGCACGGCCGGCGATGTTCAACGGCTCCAGCGCGGGCTTTTGCCCTACCGGAGGAAGCGGCGCCTGATAGCGGGCGCAAAGGTTGCGGAGTTCTATCGCCCCATGCTCTATTTGAGCTGCCACCCGCTCCAGTTCCTCAGACAACTGTTCCGAGGGGCCTGTATTCTGGTCCAGAAGCGCGGCGATCCGGCCGCTGGATTTGTAGGCTTCAAAGGTGATTTCTTGTATCCGCTTTACATGATCTTTTTTCTCAAGCATTGATGCCATCTCCTTTACTTTCTTAGGAAAATGAGTATAATATGAGCAGTAAAATTACATTAGGGAATAAATGCGAACAGGGGATACGATATGAACGAGCCATACACTATCGACATCATAGACGATGAATTCTATTCCACCCATTTTTCACTATCCTCCAAAGCGTTTGAGGAGCGCATTTACTTATACGCCGAGTGTAGTAAAAACCCCGATTTCCGCAAACAGGATGACTATTACTTCCTGGAGTTGTTTTTCTCCGTCGGCAGCTATGGGGCGCGGGAATTTTTGGTCGGGCTCAATTTTGGTCAAGCCAAGATGGATAAAGAAACGCTCGATCATAGAATCCGCTCTTATCTTAAAGCTGAACTTGACAACGACTTTTCCGCCCTTGTTCAGCAGTATTTGAAAAAGGAACAGCTTATGGAGAATTGGCTGAACGAGCAAGGGAGCACTTAAAGCAGTAGAGAAATGCCGGTAAAACGCTATCGTTTTACCGGCATTTTCTTGCCATGAGAGAACTATTCCACCCTTGCTTGTTGCCTTGCTCGCAGGTCAGTGGGCGAGGTGGTAATGGCCTCATATTCCCTGGGGGACACATGGACGGCGATGGGGACATGGTTATGACCAATACAGAGCAGACCTTCCCCCCGGCGGAAGCGGGTAATCATCTTCGTCTCCTCCTCGGTCAGATTGAGGATGTTCTGCACCAGCCTTGCCTCTTGATCTTCCATCTGCATGATGAATTTGATCCGGCAGCTGTCCAAAATACCTTTCCCATACTTGCCTCCGTCCAGCGCCATCATATCGGCCATGCCCTGGGATGTGACGCCCGCAACCCCTCCTTGAGAGCGGATCAACTTTACCATGCGCATGGTGTAGTCGGCGGCCAGAGGATTGGAGTTCGCCCCCAGGAGCTTCCACAGCTCGTCGGAGAGCAGGGCCGTTCCCACATCCCCATTCTGCACGGTGATGTCGGTAGCAAAGCCGGTGGCCGCGTACACAGTCGCCAACTGAAGGTCATCGGGAATATCAGTCAGGTCGATCACAATGTAGGGGTTTTCCGTGTCCACATTGGTATGCCCACCCATGGAGGCGGCCGACCCGGATACATAGCGGGTCAGGATTACTGACAGGTGCTTGGTTTCCTGCTTCTCCCGCAGGATGTCGTACCACTCCTGGATAACGGGCATCTCCTTGATGGTCACGCCGTCCTCCTCAAACAGGCTGGCATTGTCAAAGGTGATCCCCCGGCGGCCGTAGCACTCAATCAGAGAGGCGTCGATGTAGTTCATGTCCTCCTCCGACAAATTGCGCTTCTGGAGAGAATACCATACGGAGAGCCAGGAGACTTTCTCCGCCAGCAGGGACTCCCGGCGCTGGGTACCGCCATTCTGAGCCGCGTAGGGAGAGGCTTTCAGACGGCGAATGTCCATCAGGCCGATACAATCTGGGGAGGACGGCCCCAGCTTGATAAACTGGCCGCCCACCGCCTCGCACAGGGGACGGTACTCATGGCCCTTTTCGGGGACAATGTAGATCACCTTCCGCTGCTGCTCCCGAAGCCGCTTGCCGATGCTCTGAAGCAGGGTGGACTTGCCCGCTCCGCTGTTGCCGAACGCGGCAAAGTTGCCGTTGGTGTATTTGTAGTCATCGTACAAGTCGATGAATACCGGAGAGCGGTTGTAGAGGTTTAGGCCCAGAAAGATACCCTTTTGGTCGCTCAGCTCAAAGGAAGCAAAGGGAAACGAGGCGGCCACACCGGAGGTCAAGGCGTTCCGGCGGCTTTTCCGTTCAATATCCGGGTCTGAGATCAACAGCGGAAGAAACGACAAGAATGCCGCCTCATGCTTGTACTCGCACCGCTTGGCCAGCATATCGGAGGCTACGCACAGGGTCTCTACCGCCGTTACCCGCTGCTCCAGGGTGTCCGGGTCGTCTGCGATGACCTCAATCAAGGTGTGCATATAGTAAAAATCCTGGCCTTCTCTGTTCATTCCCTCCTTCAGGTACAGTCCGGCGCCGATGGCGTCCCCCAGTTCCTCAAAATCCTGACGGGTATCACCCACATCCCTCATCCGGGAGCGGTTGATCATGGTTGTCTGGCCGATGGCGTTGACCGTCTTTTCCCGGGGCTGTTTGACCAAGTAAAAACTCAGGCTGACTCCCTCCCCGGCTTCAATCAGGGGGGTGAGCCAGCCTTTGCCTACAACGGTCGAGTAGCCATAGCCGCTGATGTAGAGATAGGCGTGGCATACCCCGTCGATCAGCAGATAATCGGGATGGTGCGTATCTATGTCGGGCGGCGCGATCAGATCCGGAATGGTGGTGGCTCCGGCCTCCAGACGGGAGAGCGGGGATGCCTCCTTTCGGGAAAACCATTTCCGTTTCTTTTTCCCGGCGCTTTCCGCGGCCGCCGTGTCCAGCGCCTTCAGTGCTTCTTCATCGTAGACGCCATGTACCATCCCCAGCATATCGAATACCCCGTCCGGGAGACGAAGATGCTGGGAGGTGTGTTTATTGATGAGCTTGTAGAACAGTTCCAAAATAAAATTGTCCGCATATTCCGGCTCTAAAACAGCCACTCCGCACCGGTCCAAATATCTCCGGGCTACCTCCGCCTTTTCGTTGAGCACCGCGGCAATGGCCTCCGGTGTGTGATCCGGGGCCTTCATGGACGGGTCATAGGAAAAGGACAGGAAAAAGCGGTGGGTAAGAGCTTCCCGCTCCACCAGCTGAGGAACATAGTCCATGCTCTCCTCCAGCATCAAGCGGCACTGTTCATTGGTCTCCCGCTCCAGATAGCCCCTGAGCAGCTTTAGGTAGCCATCCAGGTCAAAGGGCTGGGTCAGGACATTGATTTGAAGATTGGCTGGCGCGATTTTCAGATAGGCGGCAAAGTCCTCTATGGCGGCGCTCTTATCCATGCTGGACATGGTGTAGAAGTTGACGGGAAGTAGCTCTAATATCTTGACAAAGCGTTTGTCCCGGGTGACGACGACCCCCTGGACAATATCCTTGATGGGGAGCCAGGCCTGGATGCTCCCGTCATAGGCTCCGCTGCGGTCACTGATTCCCGTGACGGAACCACCGAAGATAGCGTTTTTCAAATTCATGGGCATTCACCTCTCCACGATAGGTCAGGACCCGGCGCCGCCGACGCCAGGTCCACCAGGTTTTCAAATAACGGGTCAAGCTGTCGTCCTTCAGGCCAATCAGCGCAAATCCCACGGTCGGCACCAGCAGGCACAGCGTCACAATGATCTTCCATGTGATCGTAAAAGGCAGCAGCGCGGTGCAAAGACCCAGGACCGGCAGGCCCAGGACAACCGACTCGATTGCGTTTCGGATCTCGAAGAGCCCGAACAGCTTTCCCGCATCGGTATAGTTGACTGGGATGTAATAGGTTTCAGAATCCATGCTCGTCGTCCTCCTTGGACATCGAAAATAGCCACGGGGCAGCATCTAACTCGTGCGCCAGCCCGTCAAGCGCCGCCCGCCGGGAAGCGATGACAGCGGAAAAGGCCCGCCGGATCAAGGCCTCATGGCCCTTGCTCTGACTGGCCGTGTCAAGTTCAATCAGGCTGATCAGCTGTCTGGAAACACCGGCCGCATTTGCCAGGTCTGCCTGAGAAATACCGTAACGCAGACGGAGCTGTGTCATTCGGCACATATTTTGTTCTGCCATAAGAGCCACCTAAGCGGACATGACCCAGAAAGGGCCTCCTGAGCCAGCGCGGCGGGACGCCTCATTGAGGATGATTCCAAGCTCCCATTCCTGATTGCTCCGTTTTACGCTGGCCGGATCTGCCACCAGGATCTTTCCACCCTCGGTCACGCCCCGGAGAACGATAAAATGGCCGGAGCTGGTGAAATGACCCTTGGACATAATGGCGATCACGAGCTTTCCATTCTTGAGCGCATCCACCAGTCTTTTACTGTCGTTCCCGACCCCGGTAACGGTCAGCCCATAATGCGCGCCCCCATTTGGAATCAGGCTGTGGTAGCTTCCGTTTCCCTCACAGCGGTACCCATTTTCCACAGACCACTGGGCCACATCGTAGGGCGTCACCTGATTGCTTGTCAGCGAGGCCACGGCAATCGCCAGGGCGGTGGGACCGCAGCCGGCCTCCCCGATGGTGCCGGACTTGCCGTACATCTTATTTCCCCAGCGGGAATCCGTCTGATTATAGTAGACGACCGGTGTTTCCGCGTCAGAAAAGGTGATGTCGCCGTAGTCCGTGTTGTAGTAGCCGTCACCGTCGCTGTCCCCGTAGGACAGGTTTTGATCCTCCGCCAGCATGGAATAGAGCAGCGCCGCCCAGTCCCGCTCCTCCTGGGTAAAATTCAGCTTGTCCATGTACTCCTCGGGCGTCAAATCACGGACAAAGATGTTCAGGATGCGGTCGATCAGAGAGGTAGAGTAGGTCAGGCGGTCATACATCATGTCCTCAATGGCGCTTTCATCCATAGTGTAAAGGTCTTGTTTATACCGGACTGAGCCAATCGCCATCAGCCAGTATTTGTTCATGTACCCCAGGTCCTGATCCACGCCATAATCATCATACAAAGGCTCTCCATCGGACCAGAAGCGCGGGAGAATACTGTTCACCAGGCGCAAAACCGCAGGCTGCTGGTAATTGTCCAGATTTTGATATATCCCGTCAAGCTCCTGAGCAGACGCGGTGAAGTCGATGATTTCCTGGTCGGTAGAGCTGGAGTAGCCGAAAAGAATGTTGGGAAGTGCTGTGAAAACGAGCATAGGAACCAGAAGCACAACGCACAGGAGGATGACGAAAAGCCGGATCAGCTCCGGCAAAAATGATTTGGCGGCCTCCACGGCGGCGCCATAGACGCCGCCTGCGGCCGCTCCCCGTGCAATATTTACAGCGGCGGAAGCCGCCCGGGCCGCTTTCTGGCCCGCCGAAGATTGATTGCTCATGGCTCACTCCTTTTCTTCCTGGTTTTTGGAGACTTTCCCGTTCCGCCCGGTGTCGGCGGCATAGCGCCTTTCATACGCCTGGTGCCGTGGTTTACACCTGGAGGGGCGTCGGCTCTTTGCGGAGCCGTCCCTGCCGTTGCGGCGGGAGGCGTCTGCGCCTTTGCCGGGGTCCTCCCAGTCCCGCCGGGCCTGCGCGTTCCTGCCGTTCCGGACGGAGAAGCGCCGCTTGTAACGGAATGTGCCTCATGCCCGGCAGCGGATACCGTTCCTGCTGTTCCGGGCGGGGGCGCGGCACGGCTGCTCCGGGAGCTGCCTGCTGTGGGGCGGGGACTTCCTGCCATATCCGACAAAACACCTTCGCCGCCCGGGGAGGCATGGGGGATGGGGGAGGCGGTATGCCTTCCTGCCATACCGACGAAAGGTGATACCACTCCAGACACGGTACTGCTCCCGGCGGGAGTGCCCGTTCCTGCCATACTGGAGGAAGATACTTCACCACCGTGAGATTGACGACCACCAATAGGCGGCCGTGTTCCTGCCGTTCCGGGGGTGGAAGCGCCGCCCTCACGCGGCCTCTGACTCCCAACCGGGGGACGGGCCGCGGATTTCTCCGTTGTAGCAGATGCGCTACCGCCTACACGAGACACGGTATCTGCACCGTGAGAAGCAGTTCCTGCCGGAGCAACCGGCGGGCGGGGCTCTGATTTTTCACCTCCAGCGACACCAGGAGGCGTCGGGATCTTCGGAGTCCGGTCCTGCTGAAGCGGCGGGCGCTCCCGCATGGTTTCACGAGTGCTGGAGGTGTGCGTCGTGCGTTCAGGACCGGCCACGGCAGCCGTCCCAGGCGTTACGGCCGACCTGCGGGTTACGCCTGCTCTATCGGGCCGCTTACTGTCTCCCTGGTCATACGAGGGAGTGCCGGGCGGCCGGCGCGTCCCATCCTGGGGTCCGGCAGTGCGGCCCAGCGTCCCCTTGGAGGACTCGCCGCTCACCCCGCCTGTCCGGACAGAGGCGGCGGTATAGGGAGTAGAGGCACGGGTCCCCCTTGCCTCCGGGGGAACAGAACTGCGTCGTGCCCCATGTGTATGGATCGTCGGCGTCTTACCGCCCTTGTGTTCAGCGGCCGGTTGTTCAACCCCCGCTGCATGGCTGCCCTCTGGCGGGGCTTCATCCATCTTGGGGGAGACGCCCTGCACAGTCTGTTTGGAAGCATACACTCCGCCTTGAGCAGAAGGAGAACGGGGGTCCGTCTGTGTTCCTGCCTGTTGTCCTGCGCTGGCAGCTCCAGGCGAGGCGCCAGCGCCGCCAGGACTTCCGCCAGACGGAGGCGGCGGGGGTGTGCGCGGATTGGTACGCGGCTCCGAAGAGCTTCCGCCGGAACTGCCGCCTTTCCGACTTTTATTTCCAACGGAATTTCCGGCGGCTTTTGCGATGGAGCTTCCGATCCCCTTGACAACCGCATAAGCCACCATGCCTGGAAGCCCGCGGCCGAGCCCATCGCCGGTGAGGGCGGGGTTAAGCCCCATGCGGGCGATGATGCCGTCTATCTTGCGGGCAACCCTGGCGATACCTACGATCAGAAGCATCCAGGGCAGGACGGCAACCCCGCTTGGTACATACCCCAAAGCCGAAATCAGCAGCTTCAGGAATATGACATTCATAATCATCATCACGCACATGGAGCCGAACATCCGGCACCAGCCCTTGAAAATGTCCTCCGTATTTTTGGACCCGCCCATGCCAAAGGCAAGCGGGGCCATGAGAACGAGAATAGCCGTTACGACATACCGTTCCGCCACCTCGAAGCACAGCTTGACAAACTGCCACATCACGACAATGCCAACAATGATGATCAGGAGCCAAGAAGCTCCAATCGTAAAATTATTTTCATCCGGGATGGTAATGGTGACGCTGGTGGGAACCTGAAGCAACGCAATCACCTGCGATGAGATGCCGAGGCCGATTTCACAAATTTGCTGACTCACCAGAAGCAAAAAGGCAAACACGAAAGTCCGGGTAAACAGCAGTTTGGGGTCCTCACCTTCAAAGCCCAAACCGATGACCATGCTCTTCATCGCTTGAAAGACCAGATTGCCCAGAAGCAGCGCCCACCCAACGGCAATCACGATACTCAAAATATCGTCTGTGACCGGAGCCACCTGACGGAAATAGCTGAGATCCATCTGAAAAACTTCCAGAAGAGAATTTGCGATATACTGGACCATCTCAAGGCACAGGCTGTAAACCCACTGAACAAAGCCCTTAAAAATTCCTTCAAGAATAAAAACCACCTCCCAACCGGCGTATGGCTGAGAGGTTTACTGAATGGTGGCCAGGCCGTCAAAAAGAGGCCGGACATAGGCCAGGAAGGCGCCCATTCCGTTAATGATGGCCCAAGCGATCCAGATACGCTTGAGCCAGTCCCATGCCTGATCGGTTTTATGCTGGTTATTGGAAACTTTGGCTCCAATCACAGCAACGGCAGACATCAGGCCGGCCAGCACGGTGCTGATCCCGGCAATCTTGTTATAGACATCGACGATGATACGGTTTGCGGCCGTCCACATATCCTCTACGGCCAGAGCTGGCGTAATCATATAGGTCACAATCAAAATAAACGCCATTATCTGAACATAATAGCGGGGGGCTTTAGGCCCGAGACGGACCAGAAGATTTTTCATAGGGCATCCCTCCTCGGAGCATAAAAAGGGACTGTGTAAGCGCCCTCGTTCCCGAGGTAATTGCCCACACAGTCCATGATTGACGGTTGTTTTTGATTATTTAGGCGTCCGGCTTAGGGGAGACTCCATTGCGAAGCCCGAGGCCGGGCTGCACTCACTCTCTTGGAACAGCCTTCGATAGAAGCCGGGAATATCTTGCAGGTCCTGTTCATCAATAGGCATCCACCAGAGCGTCAGTAAATTGACTGTGTATTTGTGCATGGTGGCCTGCCGAAGCCGCTTGGTAAAAAGCGGGACCGGATAATCAGCTTTCACCGAAATATATGTGTCTCCTTCGTTCTTCCGATAAAGGAGGACATCTCCTGTATCGGCACATTCAAATTGTCCTCCATACATCTCCGTATAACGATCCGCAGCCGCACGGAGTTCTTTATCATTCAGGTAGGAAGAATAGGTCATCTGTTTACCTCCGTTCAGGGGATAGGGACGGCACACAGAATGCCGCCCCTATCCATCATGTCAATAGCCGGTTTTGGGGAGATTGGGCTGATTGAGCTTGACGATCAGGGTGATCCATGCGGCGCGTCCGGTCTCCCACTGGCTCATATATTGGCCACCCGCGTCGGCCCGGTTGACCACCTGATAGCCATTGGCAAGGTTGGCGCTGGTCTGGATGGTAACGGTAGGCTTTACCACAGAAGCAAAGCCAGCCGGCACCTTGCCGAACTCCAGACGCACATCCGTGACCACCTCGTCCTGCATCAGCGAGATGGCGGAAAGGTCAAAGGCATAATTGTTGGTGCTGAGCAGGTTGGTAGCAAGCACCCGGTAGTCATTGTAATTGGTCTTATAGGTGATCTGGTAGTTGAGACGGGTGTTATAGGTGCCGGTTGTGATGGTCTTGGCTGTGGCGCAGTCGGTGGGGAAGCGGTCGTGGAGGTAGAAGTTCTCCAGCGGCACATTGGAATTGTTCGCCACGGTAAGGTCATAGCGCATGGAATCTCCGGCCAGAAGTTGCTTGTTGCCGGTCTTGGTGACAGTGACCTTCAGATTGGCCGGCTTGTCATAGGCCGCGATTTTGATGATCTGCCCCGCATACTCCAGTGTGACATCGTGGACGGTAGGATCAAGCTGGAAATAGGCAGGCGCGGTGACTTCCCGGATTTTATAGCGTGTCAAAGGCAGGGGTTTGGAGGCCGCAACACCCCGGGCATCGGTAGTGATATAGTCCACCACCCGGCCGCTGCGCTCATTGATGATTTCATAGACTGCTCCCTGGAGGGGAGTCCCGGCCGGAACGCCTGTGACGGAGTTTGCTTCGGCGGCGTATTTGTAGATCTGAATTTGACCTGTGATGGCTTCGTTGACCCACTCAATTTCCGCCGTGCGGCCCGGACGCACATAGACGGTCTTATATTCCTTATCCAAGATGTAGCCCTCGGCCGCCTCCAGCTCTCTCAGATAAAAGCGTCCGCTGGTATTGGCACCATCCGGGAGATCATCAGCGGTGATATAAACATAGCCGTCATCGTCGCTGGTGAACTCACCGATGGGATTGCGGTCCTCGTCGTAGAGTAAGAACTTGACGCCATAGATACCTTCTCCGCTGGTATCCACCTTGTGGATCAGGATTCCAGATGCGGCGGCGTTGGTGACCCGCAGAGTGGTCACTTTCCCGTCTTTAACTTCAAAATAGTGCGGGGTGTCGTCCAGCACGAAATCCGGGTTGGCCTCGATCTCAATCGCGTAATAAGAGCCGTCCTCCAGGGCAAGGTAGGCCCTGCCGTTTTTATCGGTAGTGATGGTATCTACCAAGGCATCATCCATGCGGCGGATCTCAAAAGTGGTATCGGGAATTCTTTCGGAGGTCTTGCTCGCGTTGACCTTGATAATTTCAATTCCGCCTATGGGATTGTTGTAAAAATACAGCTCCTGCGTGTCATTGGGATTGATCACCACGGTTTGGGACTGCGTATTGGGGTCAATCGTATAGCCCGGGATGCTTTCCACCTCCGTTACCACCACTGTGCCTGTGAGGCCGGAAAGAATAATCTGACCTTCCGAGTTGGTCCAGTACAGGCCATTGCTGGAGAGCTGCCCGCTGTCGGCATCCACAAAACTTCCGTCAGAGTATGTGATTTTGAATTGTACCCCTTCAAGCGGCGTTTTCTTGTCATTGCCAGAGAGTTTGTGGATAATGAGTTGTCCTGTGGGTTGATTGCGAAATTCGAGGGTAACCGTTTGCCCGGCTTGGATTTGGGCCGTCTGGGGTGTGTCATCCAGGATGAAACCATCTTTCGCCCGGGTTTCTTTGACCACGAGTGTGGTGCCAGGGTCGATGCCCTCAATGAGGATGGTCCCCGCGGAATCGGTCACGAAGTAGCCGTTGCTGTCGCCCACCACGGTCCCGTCGCTCTCAGTCACAAAGAACTGAACATCAGAAATCGGGGAATTGTCGGCACTGGACACCTTTTTGATAAGCAGCGAGCCCTTGGGGCTGTTGTTAAAATAGACCTGAACAACCTCCTGATCTTTGCCGGAGAGGTACACTGTTTGGGGCGGGGTGTCGATCACATGAGAGCCGTCACTGGAGAGCTCTTCGATAATGTAAGTGCCGGCCTTGCAGCCCGTGACGGTGAAAGAGCCGTTCACCGAAGTTCGGTAAGTGCCGATGACCGTGCCGCCGGTGCCGGAGGTGTTGCCGGAGAGATACCGGACCTGGAACACAGCCCCCTCAATAGCGGCCCCGGTCTCACTGTCATATTTCCATACGGAAATAGCTGAGAGCGGTCTGTTGAGGAAGCGGAATGTATGGCCCTCACCAGCGGCGATAAAGGCCTCCTGTGTGTCCGGGTCCGCCAGAGCAAAGCCCGGTGCAGGCTCCAGCTCCTTTACCCGAAACCAACCGTCACGAAGAGAGAGGTCCGGGTCGGAGAGCACGATACGGCCCTCTTCATCGGTGTAGAAAACGCCCAGGTCGTTGTACTCTCCGGTAGCGGTGTTGTTGGAGGCATACCAGACCTGGAACGGCACATTTTCGATTCGATCATGTGTGATGGAATTTTCCTTGATGATCTCGATGGTCGGGCGCTTATAATTTTGGAAATAGACATCCCGATCCCGGTTGGGGAGCAGCGTCACCATCTGAGACTCCTCGGCCAGCAGGTAGGGCTCCGGGACCGACTTTTCGATGATCTCCACGACGCCGGGCAGCAAGTTCTCCACCACGGCGACGCCGTTCTCGTCCGTCTCCACTTCCGCGATAGAGTGGCCGTCCGCACCTTTCACCAAATAGACCGTATGCTCAATAGGCTCCCCGGTGTCGGCGCCGGTTTTATGGATATAGAGGTTGGGGCGCTTGTCGTTGGTCAGAGTGATCGTACTGGTCTGGCCCGGGAACAGTTCTACATGGTGCTCGGTATCGTCCGGGATGTGGTCCTGCACAGAGGACAATTCGCGGACGGAATAAACGCCAGGCTCCAGATCGGAAATCAGGATCTCGCCATTGGAATTGGTGGTGCGGTCCAGGTAGTGGCTGCCGTCCTCAATCCTGGCGATGCGGAAAGTCACCCCGGCCAGCCGGGAGCCATCGCTGCTCAGTTTGATAAGCTGGAGGGAGGGCTTGACATGGTTGGTAAAAACGAATTGGGCGTCTTCATTTGGCTTCAGCTCAATGATGCGCTGGGCCTCATCGATGATGTAGCCATCACAGGATTTTTCAGTTACCACATAGGAGCCGGCAGGGAGCATAGACAGGTCGATTTCTCCGCTCTGGTCAGTCCGGAACTCCTGGGGGCCATAGGTCCCCTCCACCGATTTGATCTCGAATACAGCGTTGGGGATTACCTTGGAGGGATCGTCGGAATCCACCTTGATGAGCTTTAATCCCGGCTTCATGTCGTTGAAAAACATCAGCTCTTTAATGCCGTCTCCAGCGTGGAGCTCTACCTCCTGGGGGGTGGTGTCCAGAATGTGCCCCTCATCGCCGGTATCTACCTCAAACGCCCGGTAAGTACCTGGCTCTGCATCGGCAATCAAGATTTCACCAAATTGATCCGTCTTGAAATTGCCTAAAAATTCGCCATCCCGATAAACAGCGAAAGTGACATTGGGCATGGCGACCATATTTTTTCGATCATATTTGATGATCCGCAATCCCGGTAACTCCTCGTTGATGATAGGGATTGTGGTGGTCTCACCGGCCACCACCGTGGCGGTGTAGACGGTATCATCCAACTGCCAGCCCACCGGAGCAGTCTTCTCCTGAATCCGGTATGCGCCCAAGGGAATCGCATCGAAAATAGCAACGCCTGCACTTGATGTCGTAGCGGTAAAGGTCTGTCCCGACTCAATATGCTCGACTGTGATGACTGCCCCCGGCAGGTTCATGCCGGTATTGGATTTTTTCTCAATACGCAGAGTACCGTAGGGGTCATTAAAAAATGTCACCTCGGCTACTTCATCGTAGACGACGGTGACATTCTGGGCAGGCTCCTCGCTGATCATATAATGCTGTGGAGCTTCCCGTTCAACTACGGTATAATTCCCGCTCTTTTTAAGCGGAATTTCGATGCGGCCGTCCCCGTTGGTCACAAAAGTACCTACGGAATCACCGTCGGGGCCGATGACCTCGAACAGTGCCCCACTAATTGGAATCTCGGTGCCGGTCTCATACTTGATGATGCGCAATCCGGTTTCATACTCGATGGTCGTACCGTCCGAGTAGTTGCTGTATGCGGACAACTGCATTGTTGTAGTGGGGTCAGTATCTACCACATAATTCTGGAGTTCGCCATATTCATCTTTCTCTTGACATATCGCAAAAAATACAGCGTACTTATAGACATTTGTGTTGAAAGACAACTGGACGCTGCCGGTCTTGCCCTGCACACTTTCCAGAGGATATAGGATTTTGAATTTGCCGGCATAGCCGTCGCCTGTACCCTCAGTGGTGATCGTGGTAATATCCTGATTATTCATGTCCACGATGCGGGTCCCATCAGGTACATCGTCCGGCACAGAAAACGCGACATTGACGGAGTAATCGCATACCCAGGTTTTAGACCAGAAAGTAAAGACCTGTTGCTTGTACTGCTTTCCGTCAATGGTGACCTCATAGGCGGTATCCCGGTCTGGGGTACAGGTCACTTCAGGGGAGAGCATTTCATTCCAGGCCGTACCACGGGCGTAAATGTCCTTTGCCGCAGCCAAAATCTTCTGTGCTCTTTGAAGTTCTACGCCGGTCAGGTTGGGATTGACCTTGAGGTTGTTGATGTCCCAGTTGCTGAGAAGATAACACCACAGGGCCATTTTAGTTGCGTAGTAGCCCTGATATTTGTTTTCCAGTCCCAGCTCGGCCAGGCTTCGCGTGGGATAGCCGTTGGCCACGATACCGACAACCTTGGGATCGCTGGCTTTTTCATCGGCGAGATATTCAATACTCTCACCGACTCCCACGGTCTGAGGGACCCCCAGCGTGTTCGGGTTGACACAGTAAGCGGGAATCTCCCGAGTGCTCCCGCTCCCGTTATCATAATTGTAATAGGTGTAAATTTGGGATCTGATCCGCCCATTGATGGACAGATAAGACATTTCAACCCCGCCATTGTAAATCTGAACTTCCCCCAAGGCTTCCTCTGGGGTGGACGCAGCAAAAGCGGCGGTTGGCAGGAGCCCCATGACCGCAAGGAGAGCCAGGAGCATCGAAATCAGTCTTTTTTTCATGAGCGACCTCCATAAAAATCGGGAGGACGCCCCTACCCATAGGTGCATCCCCCCTTGATTGGGCTTGATTGAATTGTAGGGAATGCAAAATGGGCAAAAAGAAAGACAGTGTGCCGAGTGGCACGCTGCCTTTCTTTCCAAATCAGTTTATACGAATCTGGTATTCGGTGTGTAGGAATTGACCGTCCTTGTAGACATCCCAGGCCTGCATAGAATAGGTACCAGGTATTCCATTAAACACCTTTATAATCTCACTTTCTCGCCAGGGCCAGAACATTTGGTACGCGAGATCTTCTGAAAAGCCAAGGTTGATGTGAACGAGTTGGTTTCCTTTTGAGGTGAGTTTGGGCGCTCCATTTTCCCAGGTGGTTGAGCTATCCCCAATAGCATTGTAAAGTGTGTAAAGCATCCGCCTGGTTTCATAGAGATTGAGGATACGGAGATGATCGCCAGTCTGGTTTTGGAAATGTCTCACCTCCACTTTCGGTAATTCTGGCTGTTCGAGCAAGCTCCAGTCACAGGTTGGCTCCGGCAAGGGACCGATTGGGCCGGAGGCAAACATGTTCTTGTCCCACCGGCTTACATCAGTGATGGTATAGTTGGTGCCGTCATCGCAGCGGATCACATCGCCCACTTGAGGGATATACTGAGAGCCGTCGGCGGGCGGGTTGATGGAGCCGTCTGCATTCCTGCTCAGGGTTTCCCCCTGATGCTCGCTGGAGGCATCAGTATTACCCAGTGCCCGGTAGAGCATGACCGCCAAATCACCGCGGGTGACTTCAGCTTTAACAGCAACTTCCACCGAAGTCAGCCCAAAGTCCAATGCCGTCTGGCAGGCGGTAGAGTAGTCCCATTCGGTGTCCGGCAGGTCCATATATCTCAGAACAACAGTGCAGGCGGCCGCAGGTGTCACTCCATCGTCGGCGCCAAAGGCCCCGGTATCATAGCCGACCATCAGGCCGTTGGCATAGCAGTAACCAACATAGAGCCTGGCCCACTCCGGCACATCCGGGAATTTACATTGTCCGGTATAGAATGCCTGATCGACCTGCACATGCTCTGGGTTTCCATGCAGGCGGGTCAGGACTGTGGCCAGCTGGGCCCGGGTCAGTCCAGAGTCCAGGTTCATCTCGCCATTGCCGTCACCGACCATGATCCCCTGCTCACGGAGATAGGCTGCGGAGGTTTCCTGCTCGCTGTTGTCTGCGGCGCTTACCTTAACCGGCAGTACAAACAGCAGGCACAGACAAAGGAACAACGGTAAAAGGCGTTTTTGTTTCATTCCATTATGCCCCCTTTCGATATAGCGTCGTGCTGGCGCTCATTTTTAGCCGCCGGCATGTGGGATCATATTCGCAAGTTTCAAAGATATTAAGACCCCACAATTCTAACTGCTCCGCAATCTCTTCAGGGACATCAAAGGTCATGTCCAGACTGACCCGGAGCGCGGAATTGTCCAGCAGCCACTCTTTTCCTTTCGGAAACTCCTTAACCATGACAATCCCCCTTTTCTCGTTGGAGCGTCCTTACAAGACCAAAATAAGGCGAAAATCGGGACTTGTCAAAGGTTTTTTTGAAACGCCTTTACCGATAAAACGAAAGTCAATAAATATGTTCTGCGATTTTGCTATTTTCACATAATTCCCAATGAAAGCGCCAAGGAAATATTCGATAAAAATTTTATGAACTTATTTCGATCCCCTGAACACAAACCCGTTTGGTAGGCTGATTGGCCAAGCAGGTGATAATCGTGATCCGGTTGTCTGAGGTGCTGTTCAAATAGCTCCAGTCAGTCCAGTCTATGATCTTGACCGAACTCACCGCATAGGTCCTTGTCCCCAGGCTGGTCTGATACCGAATGGTATCGCCAATTTCCAGATCCTTGATTGCGCCGATGTTGTGGCTGGAGCCCCGGTTGTGTCCGCACAGACCGATGTTTCCCTCCCAGGCGCTTGTGCTGGGGAAGTGGCCCACACCTTTGCGCATGGAAGCAGAATCAGTACCGTCATAAGCCTTATAGCGAATTCCCAGGCTGGGGATTACCAGAGTACCAATGCTGCCATCGTTCCGCTCTACTTCGCTCACCGCTGTGAACTGGGTCGCTGGAAGCGTGGGAACATCTCCCCACTGGATGGGGTAGCTGCTTCCGGAACTATCGGGGTAAATGCTCCCACTTCCTGAATTGATCCCGTATTCCAGTGAAGAGCCGCTGTTGATGGAGATCCCGGGGGCGCTGTCGGCCAGGGGATCAAGAAAGTCCACCGCGTTTGTGCCACCGTAGTTATACTGAGCCCCGTAGACCTCTTCGTAGGAAGTGCTCCCATAGAAGTCCTTGGGCGCCGGTGTTTCAAAGTTGTAGTCCGCAGCAAGGGCCGGCGTAGTCATCAGCATGAGCCCCGCCAGGGACAGGCAAAGTCCCCTGAGCCTTTTCACGATTCACTTTCCTCCTTTTCCTCCGCATCCTCCTTGATGGCAAACCAGTAACTGTCCTGCCCGTCGTAGGCCTCCACCAGATGGGTGCGGCTCCCGCCATACATCTGGATAGTGATGATCCTGCCGGCGAGCTTATGGGCCAGCTTGCTGGGAAGCTCCACGCTTGCGTCTCCAGCCGGGTATTCCCGGAGCTTCGTCAGATCCAGCTTAGGGGTGCGGGTGGAAATCTTCTGCTTGCCCAATTTCTTATAGGCGACGCCTCGGGCGTTCATAGCATAAATTACTGCGCGGGGCCGTTTCATGATATAAATAATGCCCCCGGTACCTGCAAGCAGCAAAAGCCCTCCCCCGGCGAGGAGCCACATGGGATTGAGGCCAGCCAGGAATCCCACCGGACTTCCAAGGTAGGTCACGGTGTACTTGACTGCTTCAACACCCTCGGCCTTTATTTCGCCGGTATAGCTGGCCGTTGTCACATATCCGGTAGCTACACTTCTGCTCCCCGTAGCGGTATAAGTTGCCGTAGCCGTGTATGAAGTGGGAACCAGCGTATCATCGGCCAGGCCGGTCCCTGTCACGGTCCAGGAAATGTCACTCAGCTTCAAGGTGCTTCCGTTTTTGACAGTAGTAGTAGGGACATAGGAGGGATCGTTTCGGTCCAGGCCTGTAAACTGCTTGGTATCGGTAATCGTATAGTATTTAGTGGTATAGCCTGCGGCTTCGGTTTGGATTGTAGTGTGGTCCAGAGTCAGCACTCCGGAATAGCCATCCTTGTTGTACTCCATGCTGGCATCCAGCTGTTCCAGAATAGCCGCAAGATCATCTACATCTGTTTCCAGCGTGACGACCTCCGTTTGGATTTTAGAATCCTCGAATGTCTGTTCCTCTTTGACCGTTTCAAGATGGTGGTAGGAATAGCCCTCCACCTCGAAAGGCTCCTCTACCAGACCGCTGGGGTCTGCATCAGGGGGAAGCATATAGGTTTTGACGATGAGCTGTCGGCCATCCCGATTTTCGGATATTACATCCTCGGGAATATAGGCGGCGGAGGCAGTGACCGTCAGCATACAAAAAAGCGCCAGCAGGATTGCCACTTTTTTCATACCTTACACCACCAGCCTTTCCAGAGCGCCAGGACCAGTGCGGGGACTCCGATGGCAAGCCCAGCCCAAATGAATTTGTGTTTCGTCATACTGTGATACCTCCGTTGAGAAAGAATTTTATGGACAGCTCTTGCGTAGAGCATGATCCATCTCTGATGTGCGTCAAACAGTCCAGGGAGCGGTCCAGCGCCTGCATGGTGTTCCGCTTATGACGCTTGATAAACGGCGTGAGAAACAGGATGTCCCCGTCATCAGTGAGTGTGAAAATGATGCGGACCAGGTTTTTGCTCTTGGCTCGCAGTTCATAGAGCGCCTGGTAACGCTCGATGCAGAAGTGCTTGACATAGGGCTCGCGCATGACTGCCGCTGGAGATTGTAGGAGAAGGGCAAAAAGCGAAAGCAGCTTTTGCCGTTGCTTTTCATCCAGCAACCCAAAGAACTCCAAAAGGGGAACGCTCCCCTCAGCCGGTACAGCAATCAGCAGTTTCATTGGCAACCATCTCCTTCCCGTTGCTGGCCTGATTTTCCGACAGTTCCAGAAGCCGTTCTACAAAACCCAGACAAAACAGCGACAGGGCTGGTGCGCAGCCGGCCAGCCACCAGATGGGATCAGGGAGCGGTTTCCGAATGGTATCATACTGAAGGGAGATCAGCAGATAAATGTTCTGACAATCTTTGCGGGCGGCCAACTCTGAAAAAGCTGCCGTCACAGCAGACACCTCTCCTTGATCGGAGTAGAAATCGCACAGATCATCAAAAAATAAGCCGCCGAAGATCTGCACAAAAGCCCGCATTACTTCAACATTTACCTCGCCATCCGGGCGCAGAATTCCCATACGCTCCAGCCGCGCACCGGTCGAACTATCAAATGGGTCGGGGACACAGAGATAAAGATTCTTTGACATTGGCAACCGCCTCCTGTAAAAAGTAAAAAGAAAGACCCGGCACTCCCGGTCGATAGGGGTGCCGAGCCTATTTGCTTTACTGGACTATGAAGCATTTCCCATGGTCTTGAAATACAGAGCCAGGGCTTTTTGTATGGTTTCTTCGATTTGCTTTGTGGTGGCCTTGGGCGGGAAGTACGGTGCAAAGGCCGGAGGGAGCGTGACAGAAACGCGCCGCCCCGGTTGCTTTGAGGTAGACAAGCCGCCTCCGCTCAATATGGATTTGATCTGGGAGGCATCCAGTTTGCCGTCTTCAAAAGCGGCGCGGAGCTTTTTCCCTTTTGCCGTGGAAATAGAGGCACTCCCTTCCGAAATAAACTGATAGATGCACTCCTGAAGGCTATGGTCCTCCACGAAGCTGATTTCATACGCAGCCAGTTGTCCCAGTCGTTTTCCGCTATTCATCAGCAGAAGCAGCGGACGGTATAATGTAGCATAGCGGCAATACTTGGATACCTTATCCCTGGTCAGTTCATACTCCTGTGCGATTTTTACATCCGTATGGGACTTTTCCTGAGTGTCAGGAGAAGTTGTTTCAAAAGTCTGGAGATCCGTGCGGCGCCCCTGGCGCTTGAGCATATTGTAGTGGGCCGCAATGCAAAGGACTCTCTGAGAAAACAGCATATCCGCGAGGGACCGCTGCCGGAAGTTCATCTCATAGAACAGGTCTTCCGCGGTTTCCTGAGTTAAGTCTGTCCGGATAACGGCTGGGATTGTAGTCAATCCAGCAATCTTTGAGGCATTGACCCGATTGTGGCCGCTAATTATAATATAGGTGCCCTCAGCAGTTTTCCAGACCAGAATGGGAGACTGAACTCCATGCCGCCTGATGCTCTCCACCATGTCCTCCAGCCGCGCTCCGGTATAGAGAGGGAAATGCTCCTCGTGGTCGGGAAAACCACTCAACTGGGCCAGCGGAAAATCACAAAGCGTTCCACCCTCCATAGGAGAGGGGAGATCATCGCGATTGAAAAAGCATTGGTAGGCTCCCTCCTCCGGCGGGCCATTTGCCATCGCCGCCTCCGCTTCACTTCGTTTCCGTTGCCGGAGTGCGTCCTGCACTTTATTTCTGGCCATAGGATAGCACCTCTTGTGCGACGGCGGAGTAAGCCTTTGCAGCGGGGTTGTTCGGCTCGTATGCAAAGATACTGGCCGCTCCAATGGGATGTTCTGCAACACGGATTGAGAAATCAATGGGGGAGGAAAATACGGTAAATGCGTTGCCGTAGTCGGCTTGGATCTCGTCCTGTATGCCCCGGCACAGATTGGTACGCCCTTGGTACATCGTCAGCAAAATACCACCGACAGCTAATTTGGGGTTAATCCCTTGGCGGATTGTCTGAATGACCTCCAAGGTATCAGCCATGTCTTCCATAGCCAAGTAGTGGGCCTGCACGGGGACAATGGCTTGATGGGCCGCAGCCAGCGCATTGATGGTCAGCAGATCCATACTGTGACCACAGTCAATTAAGATGTAGTCATACTGCGACTGGAAAAGCTCCAGGACACGAGCCATAACCAGCTCACAGGGAGTACCGCCGGTCTCTCCGCCGCGGTAACGGCTGCTCATTTGCAGAGCGACCAGCCGGCTGGACACACCAGCCAGTTTGGAATTTGCCGGGATGTAGTGAATGCCAGCCCCCTCAATGACCGCCCTATTTACAAAGAGTTCAGGCTCGGTATCATCCAGCACTGCATTCATCAGATTTGCAAGCGTGTATTTCAATGATTTAGGGTCAGAGCGCATTACTTTTGTCAGATCGCCTTGGGGATCATTGTCTACCAGAAGAACGGCCTTTCCTGCTGCGGACAAGGCGGCCCCGAGGTTAGCGCAAGTTGTGGTTTTACCGACACCACCTTTGGAGTTTGTGATCGCCAAAATAATCGCCATTCTATGTACCCTCTTTCTTTCGTGAGAATTAAACCCGGAATAGGAAACGCCCACCCTCGGCGTTATGCCTGGAGTGAGCGTTTCCAGCTCGCTCCGACATGACTGCCCCCCTTTTTTATGGAGTATCGAAATGTCGGAGCCAACAAATATGGCGAATATGTTCTGAAATTTGGACAAAATCAGCGAAACAACAGCCATTCATAGTGGTTTCCGACTTTGCCCTATTATATCTCATTCGTCGATCCGCCGCACGATTCCGGTCGCTTTCATATTTTGTCTCCTCCTGCGGTCGATTCAATTGACAATCCTTAGTATCCACAGGTTTCTTTTCCCTATGCGGGCTTTTTTTCGGTATCATTTGGAAAACTGCGCAGGACCGTTTTTACGTATCTTCCGACAGAGCGCTTGTCAAACTCCCCAGTGAGGATTATGATAAAATAAATCTGCCGTCTGCTGATGGGGGCAGAAAGGAGCTGCCACATGGATCTGCACATTCCATCCTGTTTTTCCGCCTTTCACTGTCTGGCTGGAAACTGCCCCCACACCTGCTGCGCCGATTGGGAAGTTCCCATCGACAGCGACACCGCCGCCGAGTATGCCACGCTCCCGGGACCGCTCGGGGTACAGCTGCGCCGCGCGCTGAGGCAGGACGAAGAGGGGGTGTTATGCTTCCCCCTCAAGGGACGATTCTGTCCTTTTTTAGACGAGGACGGGCTCTGCCGCATCCAGAAGGAGCTGGGCGAATCGCACACCGGCCTCATCTGCCGCACCCACCCCCGTTTTTTCAATGATTACGGTCCTCTGCGGGAAGCGGGTCTTTGCGCCTCCTGCCCGGAGGCGGCCCGGCTGGTGCTGGCGGAGGATCTCACGCTGCTCGCTCAGTCCACACCGGAGATCCCCGCGGAAGAGGCGCCCCCGCTGTTGGCGCCTCTGCTCGCCGCCCGGGAGACTGCCCTTCGCCTGCTCCGCAGACGGAGTCTGCCGCTGGAGCGCCGGCTGGAGCTGCTCCTGCTCTTCTCCAATGAGCTCCAGCTCCTTCTCGACAATGGGGCACCGGAAGAGGTTCAAGCACTTTGTGCCCTTTATGAGGAGACCCCCCCAGAGTCTCTGCCTCCGCTGCGGCCAGGGTGTGGAGGAGCCGACTGTTGCCTGACTCTTTTGATGGAACAGGAACACCTCCGCCAAGACTGGACCGATCTGCTCTCGGAGGCCGCCCACCGGCTCTCTGCCGGGACACTGCCCGCTCAGGGACCGCCGGAGCGCCTGGCAGAGCGGGCAGCCGTCTACTTCCTCTACCGCCACTGGCTGCGGGCGGTCTGGGACGGTGACGCACTCTCCTGGGGCGAGTTTGTCGTATTTGCCACCGCCTCTGTCTGTCTGCTGTCCGCTTCCCAAGACGGCGGAGGCTCCTTTCCTGATCTTCTGCGCCGTTTCTGCCTGGAGACGGAACACTCCGCCGGGAACCTGGATCTGCTCCAGGACGCTTTTTGCACCCGGTTTTCCATCGGCGACTTTTTGTCTGTGATCGGGGCCATCCCGCCTCTTTCCGGCCGTTCCGGCACTGCGGACTGAGCATGCTCCCCGCCCGGCAGAAGAAAAATGCCGCCCTGCAGGGATTTTCCCTTGACAACCAGGTCAAAATATTGTATGATAATAGCGTTGTAAAGCTAATGGACTTTACATTTTAGGAGGTGGCTCAGCGTGAAAAACCAGGCATACCGCATGGCGCTTTTATACGACTTCTATGGCGACATTCTCACTGACCGCCAGAAAGAGTTCTACGACCTTTACTACAACGAGGATCTCTCCCTCTCCGAGATCGCGGAAAACTACGGCATTTCCCGTCAGGGCGTCCGGGACGTCATCGTCCGAGCGGAAGCCACGCTCACGGAGCTGGAGGATAAGACCGGGATCATTCGCCGCTTCCATCTCATGCAGGA
The DNA here is from genome assembly GCA_900169975.1 of Pseudoflavonifractor sp. Marseille-P3106. Lineage (GTDB taxonomy): Bacteria > Bacillota > Clostridia > Oscillospirales > Oscillospiraceae > Vermiculatibacterium. Next base: position 117,642 of record LT827124.1, on the reverse strand, counting down.
CCAGCTCAAGGAGGTCCTTGCCGACGTGGAAGCCATTGCCCGCCGCAATGACGCAGTGGGACAGGACGAAGAGATCGAGGCCCTCACCACCCGGGTGAAGGCCGTACTGGACAAGCTGAAGCAGGAGTGAGCCCATGGCTTTTGAGGGACTGACCGAAAAACTGTCCAACGCCTTTAAGAAGCTCCGCGGCAAGGGCCGTCTCACCGAGGCCGACGTCAAGGAGGCCATGCGGGAGATCCGGATGGCCCTGCTGGAAGCCGACGTGAGCTATAAGGTGGTCAAGGATTTTGTGTCCAAGGTCTCGGAGCGGGCCGTGGGCAGCGACGTGCTGGAAAGCCTGACCCCCGCCCAGATGATCGTCAAGATCGTCAACGAGGAGCTCACTGCCCTCATGGGCGGTGAGGACGCCAAGCTGACCATCTCCTCCAAGCCGCCCACGGTGGTGATGCTGGTGGGCCTCCAGGGCGCCGGCAAGACCACCAACGGTGCCAAGCTGGCCGGTTTGATGAAAAAGCAGGGGAAACGTCCTCTGCTGGCCGCCTGCGACGTCTACCGCCCCGCTGCCATCGAGCAGTTGGAGGTGGTGGGGAAACAGCTGGACATCCCCGTGTTCCAGATGGGGCAGATCGACCCGGTGGACATTGCAAAAGCGGCAGTGGAGCACGCCAAAAAGCACGGCAACGACATGGTGTTTCTGGACACCGCCGGCCGGCTCCATGTGGATGAGGCCCTGATGCTGGAGCTCCAGAACATCAAGGATGCCGTCTCCCCCCACGAGATCCTGCTGGTGGTGGACGCCATGATCGGTCAGGACGCAGTGAACGCCGCGAAGAACTTCGACGAAGCGCTGGACCTCACCGGCGTGATGCTCACCAAGCTGGACGGCGACGCCCGAGGCGGCGCGGCTCTCTCCATCCGGGCCGTGACCGGAAAGCCCATCAAGTTTGTGGGCATGGGAGAGAAGCTGGATCAGGTTGATGTGTTCCACCCCGACCGGATGGCTTCCCGGATCCTGGGCATGGGCGATATGCTCTCCCTCATCGAAAAGGCCCAGCAGAACTTCGATCTGAAAAAGGCGCAGGAGCTGGAGCAGAAACTCCGCAAGAACAAATTCACCCTGGCCGACTTTTACGATCAGCTGGTCCAGGTGAAGAATATGGGCTCTCTCAGCGACATTGCCGGGATGCTCCCCGGCGTGGACGCCAAGGCCCTGGAGGGGGCCAGCATAGACGGGTCGGCCCTGGGCCGCACCGAGGCCATCATCCTCTCCATGACCGCCGCGGAGCGGGAGGAGCCCTCCATCCTGAATAACAGCCGCAAAAAGCGCATTGCCGCGGGCGCGGGCGTGCAGGTGGTGGATGTGAACCGGCTGCTCAAGCAGTTTGAGGCCATGCGGCAGATGACCCGGCAGATGACCGGCGGGCGCATGAAGAAACTGGCCAAAAAGGGCCGCCTCGGCGGCATGGGCGGAATGGGCATGGGGAAAGGCTTCCCCTTCTGATTTTGTTGGCAAGCGTCTTTTGGCGTTTCCAGATATTCCAATGATATTTCTTATGGAGGTGAAAATAACATGGTTAAAATCCGTCTGCGCCGTATGGGCGCTAAGAAGGCCCCCTTCTACCGCATCGTGGTGGCTGATTCCCGTTATCCCCGGGACGGCCGTTTCATCGAGGAGATCGGCACCTATGACCCCGTGGCGGAGCCCGTGGTCCTGAAGGTGGACGCCGAGCGCGCCCAGGCCTGGATCAAGACCGGCGCTCAGCCCACCGAGACCGTCAAGGCTCTGCTGAAAAAAGCCGGCGCCATCTAATCGGGGAGGATGTCCAAATGAAAGAGCTCCTCACTTATGTCGCCAAAAACCTGGTGGACCACCCCGATCAGGTATCGGTCACCGAGCACATCGGCGACGGCGAGACAGCGCTGGAACTGCGGGTCGCCTCTGAGGACATGGGCAAGGTGATCGGCCGTCAGGGCCGGATCGCCAAGTGGATCCGTGTGCTTATGCGCTCTGCGGGTCAGCGCCAGGGGACCCGGGTCTCCGTGGAAATCACCGATTGAGAAGCGGCGGGTCTTGGTACCCGCCGTTTTTTCATATACGAAGGAGAGTCAGCAATGAAGCAGCGATTTTTAGAGGCCGGGGAGATCGTCAACACCCACGGCGTCCGGGGTGAGGTCAAGATCCTGCCCTGGGGAGACGGGCCCGAGTTCCTCTGCGGGTTCGACACCGTCTATCTGGACGGCAAACCGGTCCGCCTGCTGGGCGCCCGGCCCCACAAAACCATGGTGCTGGCCGCCCTGGAGGGTGTGGACAGCGTGGAGGCGGCCATGCGCCTCAAGGGAAAGGTTCTCTCCATCGACCGCACCGGCGTGAAGCTCCCCGAGGGACGCCACTTTCTGGCAGACCTCATGGGCCTCACCGTGCTGGACGCCGCCACCGGCGCGGAGCTTGGAATGATTCAGGACATCCTCACGCCGCCCTCCCACGAGGTATATGTGGTGCGGGGCGGGGGAAAAGAATATATGATCCCCGCCGTGGATGCCTTCGTCAAGGAAATCGATGTGGATGCAGGCTGCGTCCGGGTAACGCTGATCGAAGGGATGGACAGCTGATGTATCGGATCGACATCTTGACCCTGTTTGACGAGACGGTGGGCGACGTGCTCTCCGAGTCCATTCTGGGCCGGGCGCAGGAACGGGACTATCTCCGCATCGAAACGCATCAAATCCGCACCTACACCCTGAACAAGCAAAAACAGGTGGACGACTATCCATACGGCGGCGGGCGGGGCGCCGTGATGCAGGCCGATCCCCTCTACCAGTGCTGGAAGCACGTGGTGGACACCCTTGGTCCGGGGCACACCATCTACTTCTCCCCCGCCGGGCACACCTTCTGTCAGGCCGATGCCAAACGCCTGGCTGCGGAATACGATCATCTGATCCTGGTCTGCGGTCACTATGAGGGGATTGACGAACGGTTTATCGAGGAGTGTGTGGATGAAGAGCTCTCCCTGGGAGACTTCGTCCTCACCGGAGGCGAGATCCCGGCCATGGCGGTGGCCGACGCGGTGAGCCGCCTGATCCCCGGTGTGCTTCCCGATCCCGAGTGCTTTGAAAACGAGAGCCACTGGAACGGCCTGCTGGAATATCCCCAGTACTCCCGCCCTGAGGAGTGGCACGGCAAAAAGGTCCCCGCCATCCTCCTCTCCGGCAATCACGCCCTCATCGCCAAATGGCGGCGCAAGCAGGCCATTCTCCGCACCAAACGCCGCCGGAGCGACATGTACGAAAAGCTGGACCTCTCCTCCAAAACCGACCGCAAGCTGATGGAGGAGCTGAAAGCAGAATACCCGGAAGATTTTTAACGCTCCCCTTCCATCTCGCCTCTTTACTTTTTTTCTTCACCATGATACAATACCGGCAGGAATGTAATTTTAAAAACCACTTTTGGAGATTGCAACTATGAGTTTTAAAATTGTTGTGGACAGCTGCTGCGATCTGACCTCCGCCCAGTTCCGTCAGGGGTCTTTCCTGCGGGTCCCCCTCACTCTGACTCTGGGGGGGGAGGACATTGTGGATGACGACACCTTCGATCAGACCCACCTTCTGTGGCTCATGCGGGAAAACAAGGAGCCGCCCAAGACCGCCTGCCCCTCCCCTGCCCAGTATCTGGATGCCTTCGACCAGTGCGAGGGCGGCGATATCTATGTTGTCACGCTCTCCGCGCTTCTCTCCGGATCCCACAATTCGGCGGCCCAGGCCCGGGCGCTTTATCTGGAAGAACACCCGGAGACTCATATTCACATCTTCAACTCCTGTTCCGCCGCCTCCGGCGAAGTGGCTGTTGCCATGAAGCTCCTGGAATTGGCCGGCGGGGGTCTGGATTTCGCCACCGTGGTGGATCAGACCACCCGTTTTATTGCCTCCATGACCACCTACTTTGTGCTGGAGGATCTTGATCACCTGCGGAAAAACGGCCGCCTGGCCGGGCTGCTGTCCCTGGTGACCGAGACACTGCGGATCAAGCTTCTGATGGGAGCCACCCACGAGGGCGAGATCAAAAAGGTGGGGCAGGCGCTGTCCGTGAAGCAGGCACTGTCCAAGATGGTCTCTCTGATGGCGGCCGACCCGGGGCATGTGGGGCGCACCCTTTACCTGGTTCACTGCAACAACCCGGAACGGGCCTTCTATGTGCGGGAACTGGTGATGAAATCCTGCCGCTTTCGTGATGTTCTCATCACAGACGCCCGGGGAGTCACAACCGTCTACGCCAACGACGGCGGCGTGGTCGCCGCCTTTTAGTGAAATGCCGCTTGTCACTTTCAAATGCAAAAAAGCTCCGGTATCCTTCAGGATACCGGAGCTTTTTTCTTGGCTTCTTACTCCGCCTTAGGAGTCTCTTCCGCCTGAGCCGCAGGGGCGGACTCAGCCTTGGAAGCCGCAGCGGGAGCAGCCTTGGGGGCCGCAGGAGCGGCGGGCTTCTTGATCTCGGGCACCACGCCGTCCACCGTGATCAGGTGGCGGGGGCACTTCTGAGCACAGATGCCGCAGCCGATGCACTTGTCGTAGTCGATCTTCGCCAGGAAGTTCTCAACGGTGATGGCCTCCTTGGGACAGGCCTTGGCGCACAGGGAGCAGCCGATGCAGCCGTTGGTGCACACCTTGGTGACCACGGGGCCCTTGGCCTTGGAGGAGCAGGGGATCTCCACATGCTTCTTGGTCTTGTAAGGCTCCAGGGCAATGATGTGGCGGGGGCACGCGTCCACGCACTTGTTGCAGGCCTTGCACTTGTCCTCATCCACCACGGCCACGCCGTTTTTCACGTGGATGGCGTCGAAGGGGCAGACCTTTTCACAGGTGCCCATCCCCAGGCAGCCGAAGTCGCAGCCCAGAGGGCCGCCGCCGGGCAGCCGGGAGGCGGCCAGACAGTCGTGCACACCCTGGTAATTGTACTTGGTGTAGTTCACGCCGCAGCCGGAGCAGTGCACGGCGGCAATGTGCTTCACCGTGGCGCCCGCAGCCACGCCCATGATCTCAGCGATCTGGGCAGCCACAGCCTCGCCGCCGGCGGCGCAGGCGTTGACAGGGGCCTTACCAGCAGCCACGGCAGCGGCGTAGCCGGCACAGCCGGGGAAGCCGCAGCCGCCGCAGTTGGCGCCGGGCAGGCAGCCGCCAATGGCCTCTTCCCGGGGGTCCTTCTCCACGGCAAAGACTTTGGCCGCAAAGGCCAGAATCATGCCGAACACGGCGCCCATGATGGCCAGAATGGCCACACAGAAAATTACTTTTGTCATGTTCTCTTCCCCCTTAGCCGAAGATCTTCAGGCCGGAGAAGCCCATGAAGGACAGGGCCAGCAGACCGGCGGTGACCAGAGCGATGGGGAAGCCTTCAAAGGACTTCGGTACTTCGGCGAACTCCAGCTTCTCCCGCACGGCGGCAAACAGATAGATGGCCAGCAGGAAACCCAAACCGCCGGTGACGCCGTAGACCACGCTGGAGACAAAGCCGTAGCTGTTCTGCGTGTTCTGGAGCACCACGCCCAGCACGGCGCAGTTAGTGGTGATCAGGGGCAGGTACACACCCAGCGCGGTGTAGAGAGAGGGCATGGACTTCTGCAGGAACATCTCAATGAACTGCACCAGGGAGGCAATGACCAGGATGTAGACGATGGTCTGCATAAACACCAGGCCGTTGGGCTCCAGGATGAAGTGGTTGATAGGCCAGCATACGGCGGAGGCAAGGCCCATGACAAAGGTCACGGCCAGGCCCATGCCGCTGGCGGTATCGGTGGACTTGGACACGCCCATAAAGGGGCAGATACCCAGGAACTGGGAGAAAATAAAGTTGTTGACCAGAATGGCTCCCAGAGCAATGGTAAGCAGTTCCACACCCATTACTTGGCCACCTCCTCTTTCTCCTCAGACTTCTTCTTCGGCTTGCTGAGGAAATACTGCATGGCGGCAATGACACAGGCCAGGGTCAGGAAGCCACCCACAGGCAGGGCCATACCCAGCGCCGCAAAGTGGGTGGGAAAAAGCTGGATGCCGTCGCCGCCGTTGAGGATGCCGCCGCCGAAGGCGCCCTTGCCCAGCAGCTCGCGGACCACACACATGACGATAAGGATCACGGTGTAGCCCAGGCCCTGGAATACACCGTCGGCCGCGGAAGCCGCCACGCCGTTCTTGTAGCAGAAGCCCTCGGCACGGCCCAGGATGATACAGTTGACCACGATCAGGGGGATAAACACGCCCAGGTTGGTGGCCAGATCGGGGATATACGCCTGAAGCAGCAGGTCCACCACAGTCACGAAGGTGGCGATGACCACGATAAAGCAGGCGATTCGGATCTTGTTGGGGATGATTTTCCGCAGCGCGGCGATAAAGATGTTGGACAGGGTCAGGATCACCAGTACGGAAAGGCCCATGCCGATGCCGTTGAACAGGCTGGTGGTGATGGCCATCACCGAGCACATGCCCAGCAGCTGGACGGTAACGGGGTTCTGAGTAATCAGGCCCTCTTTAAACTGTTGTTTCAAATTCATATGCTGTCCCTCCTTAACTCAGCGAGGCCACAGCGGCCAACGCGGAGGTGACACCGGCGGAGACCGCCCGGGACGTAATGGTCGCGCCGGTGATGGCGTTGATCTGACCGCCGTCCTTGGTGACCTTCACTTCGCCGGAGAGGCCAGTGAACTGATTGCGGAAATCGGGCTTTTTGGCGTTGTCACCCAGGCCGGAAGTCTCTCCGGACTTGGTGACGGCCACACCGGAAATGGTGTTGTCGGCATTGACGCCCACCATGATGGTGAGACTGCCGCTGAAGCTCCCGGAGGGGCTGACTTCCACGACATAGCCGGCGTCTCCGGCGGCCTTGTTGACGCTCTTGATGGTGGTGTCCTCACCGGTGTACTCCACCTTCTCATAGGAGTCGGCGGGGAGCACCTCGGCCATGGCGGCGGCATTTTTAGCGGCTTGGACGTCCTTGATGGGCTGCTCGGTGATCATGTTCACCAGGCCCAGAACCAGCGCGCATACTGCGCAGATGGCAAACAGGGTGATGGTCAGCTTTGCCATCCCCGAATCATTCTTCTTGACAGCAGCCTCGCTCATGCCGCAGCGCCCCCTTTCTTCGCAGCCTTGGCCTTCTGCAGATCCTCCTTGGAAACGCCGAAGCGGCTGGGATGGGTATACTTCTCAATGATGGGGGTGCAGATGTTCATCAGCAGGATCGCGTAGCTGACCCCCTCGGGATAGCCGCCGAAATAGCGGATAAACACGGTCAGCAGGCCGCAGCCCACACCGAAGATGATCTCGCCTTTGGGGGTGCAGGGACTGGTGACATAGTCGGTCGCCATGAAGAAGGCGCCCAGCATCAGGCCGCCGCCGAAGAGCTGAGAGAGCATCCACTCAAAGTGGGGGTTGCCCTTGGAGAAGATCAGGGTCAGCACCGCCACGGTGCCGATGAAGGCAGCGGGGATACGGATGTGGATGACGCCCCGGAAGATGAGGTAGGCCCCGCCGATGATCAGGGCCAGCGCGGAGACCTCGCCGATACAGCCGCCCACATTGCCGATGAACAGATCCTTCAGGGTGGAACCGGCATCGCCCAGCCAGGGCAGCATGGGAGCCGCCACGGTGGAGCCGTGCATGGTGCCCATAGGAGTAGCAGCAGTCACGGCGTCGGTGACGCTGGTGGTGATGCCCATCCAGTTTGCGGTGCCCGCCTTGACCCAGGTGGTCATGAACACCGGATAGGAGAGCATCAGGAAGGCACGTCCGGCCAGCGCGGGGTTGAGGAAGTTCTTGCCCAGGCCGCCGAAGAGCTGCTTGACCACAAACATAGCGAAGAAGTCGCCGATGAGGATGGTCCAGTAGGGCAGCGCCACGGGGCAGACAAAGGCCAGCAGCACGCCGGTGACGGCGGCGGACAGGTCCCCGCCGGTCTGGGGCTTCTTCAGGAGCTTGCGGTAGAGCCACTCAAAGAACTCGCAGCCGGCCACGGAGACGGCAGTGAGGATAAGGGCGCGGGGGCCGAAGAAGAACACGCCCATGCACAGGGCAGGGATCAGGGCGATGAGCACATCCAGCATCAGAGAGCGGGTGTTCACCGGGGAGTTGACGTGGGGAGAAGAAGCGACTGTCAGCTTCAGTTCCTTATTTTCATTCATGCTTTGGCCGCCTCCTTTGCCTCTTTGGCCGCCTTGGCCTTGGCGGCCAGGTCGCGGATCTCGAACTTCGCGGTGCGGAAGGACTGGACCAGGGGCAGACGGGCCGGGCAGATGTAGTTGCAGGAGCCGCACTCGATGCAGTCCATCACCCGCAGGGCCTCCACCTCATCCCACTTGCGCTTGTTGATGTTCATGCGCATGAACAGCGGGGTCAGATGCATGGGGCAGGCCTCCACGCACTTGCCGCAGCGGATGCAGGTCTGCGCGGGATCCTGCTCGGCCGCCTCGGCGGTGGTCATGCTCAGGATGCAGTTGGAGGACTTCATCATGGGCACATCCAGGTTGAAAATGGGGTTGCCCATCATGGGGCCGCCGAAGAGCACCCGGTCGGGATCGGTCTTGAACCCGCCGGCCATCTTGATCAGGTGGCTGACGGGGGTGCCGATGGGAGCCAGGACGTTCATGGGTTTGGCGATGGCGCCGCCGGTCAGGGTAACGCCGCGGGCGGTCAGGGGCTTGCCCTCCATGACCGCGTCATAGACAGCGGCGGCGGTGGCCACGTTGCACACGCAGCACTGCACGTCGGCGGGCAGTTTTCCGGGAGGCACCTGACGGCCGGTGATCATCTGAATGAGCTGCTTCTCGGCGCCCTGGGGGTACCGGGTCTTCAGCCCTTCGATATGTACGTCGCCGACGGCGCCCACCAGCGCCTTCAGGTGCTCGATGGCGTCGGGCTTATTGAGCTCGATGCCGATGGTGGCCTCCTTGAGGCCAACGGCCTTCGCCATCAGCCGGGCGCCGCCGATTACGGCCTCGCCCCGCTCCAGCATCAGGCGGTGGTCGGAGGTGATGTAGGGCTCACACTCCGCGCCGTTGAGGATCAGGGTGTCCACTTTGCCGACCGCGCCGGAGAGCTTGACGTGGGTGGGGAATCCCGCGCCGCCCATACCGGTGATGCCGGCATTCTTGATGATTTCGATGATCTCGGGCCCGGTCAGCGCGTCCACGTTGTCCCGGTGCCGGATGGAGGGATCCGGTGTATCCTGGAAATCGTTGTCGATCACCACAGACATCATCATCCCGCCGCCGCCGTGGGCTCTGGGCTCCACGGCCACGACCTTGCCGGACACGCTGGCGTGAATGGGTGCGCCCAAACCGGTGGTCTCACCGATGAGCTGACCCACTCTCACCTCGTCGCCGACAGATACCACGGGCTTGCAGGGAGCACCCACATGCATGGACATGGGGATGACTACCTGGGCCGGTGCCTCTGCCAGGGGCGCGGTGGCCTTGTGCTCGGTCAGGTCCTTGTGCTCAGCGGGGTGCACCCCGCCGAAAAACTGATGCAACATAGCCTCACCTCAATTTTGCTTTCTCGTTCCCCAGGAGCTTACGCTTCAAACGCTTACTATCATAGTTCAAAATGGCGCAAAAGTCCAGCCTCTCAGGGCAAAAAAGGTTACTGTTTCACAAAATCAGACCGCCAGTTTAGTTTTTTGTATTTCCCTGTGGTCTCTTTTTCCGGCTTTTTTTCTACTTCTTTCCTGAATTCGGCTATCTTTATTCGTTTAAAGCAATAAATTTGGGGAGATTTCCGTTTCCGGAATTGACAAATCCGCCCCGCAGCATTATGATAGGAAACAATCATCAAAAACGCAGTGACCGGGCAAGTAGGCCCGCCCCGCAAGCCAAGAGAGGAAGCGGCCGGTGTGAGCTTCCGTGAGGGGCGTGAGCCGAACATCACCCGAGAGCGGTCCCGCAGAACGGCGAGAGCCCAGTAGACGGGAACGGACGCCCCGTTACGGCGCAGAGCGCGCGGGCCAGGCCCGTGAAGTTAGGTGGTACCACGGAGTAAAAGACTTCGTCCTATGGAGGACGAGGTCTTTTTGTTTTTTCTAAAACTGAGACCAAAGGAGGCCAAAACCATGCGGATGACATGTGCCAGAATTATTATGGAGTGCCTGCTGGAGCAGGGGGTGGACACCGTGTTCGGCTACCCCGGAGGAACCATTCTGAACGTATATGACGAGCTGGAGCTCCACGGCTACAAGGATAAGATCCGCCACATCCTGACGGCCCATGAGCAGGGGGCCTCCCACGCCGCCGACGGTTACGCCCGCTCCACCGGCAAGGTGGGGGTGTGCTTTTCCACCTCGGGCCCCGGCGCCACGAACCTGACCACCGGGATCGCCACGGCCTACATGGACTCCTCCCCCGTGGTGTTCATCACCTGCAACGTCAGCGAAAACCTCATTGGAAAGGACTCTTTTCAGGAGGTAGACATCACCGGCATCACCATGCCCATCACCAAGTGCAACTACTTAGTCCACAGCCCCGACGAACTGGCCGACATCCTCCGGGAGGCCTTTGCCATCGCCCGCTCGGGCCGGCCGGGGCCGGTACTGATCGACATTCCTAAGAACATCACCGCCATGACGGCAGACTACGAATATCTCCCTGCGGACCAGCACCCCGCCCACGGCCGCCTGGCCGCCATGCTCCGCCGGGCCAGCCATGACCTCAAGATCCCGGAACCCGACGCAGGCGATGTGGAGCATCTGCTGGATCTCATCGCCAAGGCCCAACGGCCCTTGATCCTGGTGGGCGGCGGCGTCATCCGCTCCAAGGGCGCGGTGCCCGAGTTCCGGAAGTTTGTGGAGACCCTGCGGGCGCCGGTGGCCTCCACCATTATGGGCGGCGGCGCGCTTCCGGGAGATCACCCTCTCTTCACCGGCATGATCGGCATGCACGGCTCCCACGCCTCCAATCTTGCCTCCAGCGAGTGTGACCTGCTCATCGCCATCGGCTGCCGGTTCTCCGACCGGGTGGCCACCGTGCCCGAGGATTTTGCCAAGCAGGCCCGGATCGTGCAGATCGACATCGACCGCTCGGAGATCGACAAGAATGTCATGACCGACCACCACATCGTGGGCGATGCCCGGCGGGTGCTCCAGCTCCTCAATGAGAAGCTGCCCCCTCACGACTATCCCCAGTGGCAGGCGTGGGTCTTTTCCCATGAGGAGGTCCCCCTCAAAAAGGACGACATTCTCCACCCCCACGAGATCCTGGAAACCATCCAGGCCGTCACCGGCGGCAAGGCCATCATCGCCACCGACGTGGGACAGCACCAGATGTGGTCGGCCCAGTACTACCACTTCTCCCGCCCCGGGCAGTTCATCACTTCGGGCGGCTTCGGCACCATGGGCTTCGGCGTGGGGGCTGCCATGGGCGCGGCCATGGGCAACCCGGACGTGCCGGTGGTGCTGGCCACCGGCGACGGCGGCTTCCGCATGAACTGCAACGAACTGGCCACGCTGGAGCACTATCACATCCCGGTGATCGTGGTGATCTTCAACAATCACACTCTGGGCATGGTGCGGCAGTGGCAGCACCTCATCTACAACGAGCGCTACTCCCAGACCGACCTGGACCGGGGCCCCGACTTTGTGAAGCTGGCGGAGGCCTACGGTATCCCGGGTGACCGGGCGGCCACACAGGAGGAATTCGAGGCCGTTTTCCGCCGGGCGGCGAAGAGCGGCGGCCCTTGGGTCATTGAATGTGCCATTGATAAGGATGCCATGGTCCATCCCATGGTCTCCGCCGGGACCCCTGTCACCGATTTCTTGCTGGACTGAGGAGGTGGATTAAAATATGAAGAGCGAACACATCACCCGTCACACCCTGTCTGTACTGGTGGAGAACGCCTCGGGCGTCCTCAGCCAGGTCTCCCGCCTCTTCTCCCGGAAGGGCTACAACATTGAGTCCCTGGCGGTGGGCACCACCGACGACCCCGCCGTCTCCCGCATCACCATCGAGGTCATGGGGGATGACGTCACCATGAACCAGGTCATGAACCAGCTGCGCAAGCTGTTTCCCGTCTACTCCGTCCAGGAACTGCTGCCCGAGCGGTCCATCCGCCGGGAACTGGTGATGTTCAAGGTGCGGGCGGAAAGCGCTGGTGTGCGCAACGAGGTCATTCAGATCGCCAATATTTTTCGGGCCTCCATCATCGACGTATCCATCAAATCCCTCACCCTGGCCCTCATCGGCGACGAGAGCAAGGCCGAGGCCATGCAGCGGCTGCTGGAGACTTTCGGCATTCTGGAGCTGGTCCGCACGGGCATGGTGGCCCTGGAGCGGGGCGCTTACACCATCAGCGACGACAACAAGGAGACCACCGAGTTCAATCTGGGCAAAAACGTCTTTTAAATTCTTCGGATTGTAACACGCGCTACATTCTTTTTTTCTCATTCGTGGGATACTTGGACAAATTTCCAATTACATCATATAAGGAGTGTTTTATCATGGCGAAGATGTACTACGAGAAGGACTGCGACCTGAGCTACCTGGACGGAAAGAAGATCGCCATTATCGGCTACGGCTCTCAGGGTCACGCCCATGCCCTCAACCTGAAGGACTCCGGCTGCGAGGTCTGCGTGGGCCTGCGGCAGGGCTCCAGGAACTGGGCCGCCGCCGAGAAGGCCGGCCTGACCGTCAAGACCGTGCCCGAGGCCGCCCAGTGGGGCGACATCGTCATGATCCTTATCAACGACGAGGTCCAGGCCGAGGTCTACAAGAAGGATATCGCCCCCTACATGACCGAGGGCAAGGCTCTTGCCTTTGCCCACGGCTTCAACATCCGCTATCAGCAGATCGTCCCCCCCAAGGGGGTCGACGTGTTCATGGCGGCTCCCAAGGGCCCTGGCCACACCGTCCGCTCCACCTACGTTGCCGGCAAGGGCGTGCCCTGCCTGGTGGCCGTGGAGCAGGATGCCACCGGCAAGGCCTATCAGATCGCCCTGGCTTACATCGCCGGCATCGGCGGCGCCCGGGCCGGCGTGATGGAGACCACCTTCCACGACGAGACCGAGACCGACCTCTTCGGCGAGCAGTGCGTGCTGTGCGGCGGCGTGGTGGATCTGATGAAGTGCGGCTTCGAGACTCTGGTGGAGGCCGGGTACGAGCCCGAGAACGCCTATTTCGAGTGCATCCACGAGATGAAGCTCATCATTGACCTCATCAACAAGGGCGGCGTGGGCATGATGAACTTCTCCATCTCCGACACCGCTGAGTACGGCGAGTATGTCTCCGGCCCCCGCGTCCTCCCCTACGCCGAGACCAAGGCCAACATGCGCAAGGTCCTTGACGACATCCAGGACGGCACCTTCGCCGGCAAGTGGATCGCCGAGAACAAGAACGGCCGCACTTTCTTCAACTCCAAGCGGGCCAACCTGGCCAAGCACCAGATGGAGGTCGTGGGCGCCGCACTGCGGAAGAACATGATCTGGGGCGACGATCAGGACATGGACACCGCTTCCAAGTAAGCCCCTCCCTGTTCCGCCGGGCGCAGACCGGCCCGGAAAAGATATTTTTAAGGCGTCATCGTTTTTTAACGATGACGCCTTATTTTTACTGTTCTGATCCACTTTTCCGAGAGCGCGAAAATCATTGCCGGGCACTACTCATTCTCCTCATGCTGAATTTAAAAACGCTTATTCGCTGTTTTGACTTTTCCAAAAGGCATGGATGGTCCCGCAAAGAGCCGTCAGCAAAAGCAGACCCCAGATGACCCTTGTCCCGCCCTGTGTGGTGAGCCCAAGCGCAAAGCCGGCGATCCCCCAGAGCAAAGTCAAAACCAGCAGGAGCACACCTTCGGCCATACGTGCCGTCCTTTTACTTCCGGCGAAAATTCCGATCAGGAACTCTCCCAAAAAAATTGCCGCCGTTAAGCCATTTATGGCACATTGGAGGCTTTGCCGCGCTGCATAACTCTCCCATGCGGAAGAGCTGAGGATTTCCGCCTTGGCAATGTCCTGATACTCTTGAATATTCAGCAGCAGAACCACAACCTGTAAAATTCCCGCAAGAAGAACAAACCATTTATGCCACGGGCGCTTCCAATAAGTAAAGTCCCTTAATCGTTCCGTATATATCATGATTTACTCGGCCCCCTTTAGAAAGCAGCGATATATAAATAACCCTCGATTCTCCTCCTCCGCCAAAAGCGGGTCAAACGCCTCGGGTTATTTCCATAGTAGCAGGGACCATCCGCTCCGTCAACCGCAGAACGGCGGGGCTCCGCAGCCCGCCCGTGCAGGAGCTTCCCTCAGCTGTTTTCCCGCGGCTCCGAGCGGGTCAGAAGCCGGCGGTAGGTGCGGTCAATGGCGAAGGCTCCCAGAGGCGCGGTGGTCAGAATGGCCAGCACCGCCACCGTCAGCACTGTGCTGCCGCAGGAGAGTCCCATGGCCAGGGGGATGAGCCGATGGCCGCCTGTACCGTGGCCTTGGGGCAGTAAGCCAGCATACAGAACAGCCGTTCCCGGCGGGTGAGGGCGGTCCCCAGCAGGGGCGGCAGGTGCAGGTGCTGGAAGAGGGTCCCCAGGGCCATTCCGCAGAGGAAGATCAGGGCAAGACTGAACAGCATGGTTTTTCTCCTTCCGTTTTGCGCAAAAAAGCTGATGCTCCCTGTGTCCACACACAGAGGTCACCAGCCGAAACAGCGGTTTGAGGGCATTCCCCCTGTTCCAATGGGCCGATGATACCACAGGGGCAGGAAAAAGGCAAAAAAAATGTGGGCCGGATTTTGATGCCGGTCCACATTTTTTCACCGCTTCCAGAAAAACGCCCCTCACCGCCGGGGCAGGCGGCGGTAGATGCCGGTCTCCCGGTGAAGCCGCCGGGCCAGCTCCTGGGTGAACACACCGGGGAGCGCTCTCCACTTCCAGTTGATCCCAAGGGTGGAGGGGCTGTTCATCCGCGCCTCGCCCCCCAGTTCCAGCAGATCCTGGGCGGTGACCACCGCCAGATCGGCCACGGAGGCCCACGCCCCCCGCATCAGGCCCCAGGCATAGCCCTCGGCCTCGGTGAGCTTGAGGTACTCCACGGCAAAGTCCCGGTCCTCCGGCGCGGCGGTGTTCAGCCAGCCCAGGGCGGTGTCGTTGTCGTGGGTGCCCACATAGACCACACAGTGTTTTCCATAGTTGTGGGGCAGGTAGTCGCTCTCCTCCCGGCTGTCAAAGGCGAACTGGAGCACCTTCATCCCGGGAAAGCCGGACTCCCGCAGGAGCTGCCGCACCGAGTCGGTGAGGAAGCCCAGATCCTCGGCGATGATGTCCTGGCGGCCCAGGGCGGCCTCCACGGTCCGAAAAAGCCGCATCCCGGGTCCCTGCCGCCACTGCCCGTTCCGGGCGGTGGCCTCCCCATACGGGATGGCGTAGTAGCTGTCGAAGCCCCGGAAGTGGTCGATGCGCAGCACGTCGTAGAAGCTGCGCTGCCTGCGGATGCGCTCGATCCACCAGGAAAAGCCGTCTGCCTCCATCCGCCCCCAGTCGAAGAGGGGATTGCCCCAGAGCTGCCCGTCGGCGGAGAAGCCGTCGGGGGGGCACCCCGCCACCTCCACGGGCCGGAGGTCGGCGTCCAGCTGGAACTGCTCGGGCCGGGCCCACACGTCGGCGCTGTCCCCCGCCACATAGATGGGCAGGTCGCCGATGAAAAAGACGCCCCGCTCGTTGGCATAGGCTTTCAGCGCGTTCCACTGACGGAAGAAGAGGTACTGCACGCCCTTCCAGAAGGCCACATCGCCGCCCAGGGTCCGGCGGGCCTCCTCCAGCGCGGCGGATTCCCGCCGCCGGAGAGGCTCGGCCCACCCGCTCCAGGCCCGACCGCCGTGGGCATCCTTGAGCGCCATAAAAAGAGCGTAGTCGTCCAGCCAGAGAGCGTTTTCCGCCAGGAACGGAGCGTAATCCGCCGGGGGAGCGGCCAGCAGCCGCGCCACCGCATGCTTCAGCACCGGATAACGCCGCTCGTAGAGCAGGCCGTAATCCACCGCTCCGGGATCGCTTCCCCAGTCCAGGCCCTCGTATTCCGCCCGCTCCAGCAGGCCCTCTGCCGCCAGGTCGTCCAGGTCGATGAGATAGGGATTGCCCGCAAAGGTGGAAAAGCTCTGGTAGGGGGAGTCCCCGTAGCTGGTGGGGCCGATGGGCAGGATCTGCCAGTAGGTCTGTCCCGCCGAGGCCAGAAAATCTGCAAAATCCCGGGCCGCCTGCCCCATGGTGCCGATGCCCCAGGGGGAAGGCAGGCTGGTCAGGTGCATGAGCACACCGCTGTTTCTCATGTCACACCCGTCCCGTCACACGCGGTAGCGCTTGAGCTCTTCCAGCAGGGCGGCGTCCGGCGCGCCCTGAAGCCGCAGGGTCAGCGGGCTGGACAGGTCCAGGCTGAAAATACCCATGATGGACTTGGCGTCCACAGTATACCGGCCGGAGCACAGATCGGCCTCGCCGGAAAAACGGAAAATGGCATTGACAAAGTTTTTCACCTTGTCGATGGTATCCAGGGAAATGGTCAGCTCCATGTTGCGTTCTCCTCTCAGATTCTTTCTTGTGTCTCGGGGTCAAACAGGTGCAGCTTGTTGCCGTCCACCGCCAGGCGGACCGTGTCTCCGCTGTGCACCGCCATGCGGGAGGGCACCCGGGAGACCAGCTTGTGGCCCTCCACGGTGATGTAGAGGTAGATCTCCGCCCCCATCATCTCCGCCAGATCCACATGAGCCTCCAGCTGTCCGGAGGTGGAAAGCGCCAGAAACGCCTCCTCCCCATGGATGTCCTCGGGCCGGATGCCCACGTTGATGGTCCTGCCCTCATAGCGCTCCAATCCCGGCGCGGCGGTGGGGATCCGGCAGGTGCCGAAGCTGAGAACGTGTCCGCCCTCCCCCTTCTCCACTTTGGCGGCAAAGAAGTTCATGGGAGGCGTGCCGATGAAGCCGGCCACGAACTGGTTGGCCGGGTGGTCATAGAGCTCCTGAGGAGTGTCCACCTGCTGAATGACGCCGTCCTTGAGCACCACGATCCGGTCGGCCATGGTCATGGCCTCTGTCTGGTCGTGGGTGACGTAGACAAAGGTGGTCTGGAGCTTCTGATGCAGCTCGGAGATCTGGCTCCTCATCTCGGTGCGGAGCTTGGCGTCCAGGTTGGACAGCGGCTCATCCAGCAGAAACACCGCCGGGTCCCGGACCATAGCCCGGCCCAGAGCCACCCGCTGGCGCTGGCCGCCGGAGAGGGCCTTGGGCTTGCGGTCGAGGTAGGGTTCCAGCTCCAGGACCTTGGCCACCTCCCGCACCTTGCGGTCGATCTCCTCTTTGGGCACCTTTTTGAGCTGGAGGGCGAAGGCCATATTTTTGTAAACCGTCATGTGGGGATAGAGGGCGTAGGACTGGAACACCATGGCGATGTTGCGGTCCTTGGGAGGCACGTCGTTGACCAGCTGGTCTCCGATATACATCTCCCCGCTGCTCACATCCTCCAGCCCAGCGATCATCCGCAGGGTGGTGGATTTGCCGCAGCCGGAGGGGCCCACCAGAATGATGAATTCCTTGTCCCGGATCTCCAGGTCCATTCCGGGGATGACGGTGACGTTGTTGTCATATGTCTTGGTGATGTTTTTCAATGTGATTCCCGCCATGGGATCACCTCCTGTCATTTCACTTCCCGGACGCTTTCGCCGGGGACCAGCTGGAACGGAATGATCTCGTGGACGGCTCCGCCGCCGCCCGAGGCCTGCCGGAGCAGGATCTCCACCCCTCGCCGGGCCAGCTGCGGCGCCCTCTGGCGGATGGTGGACAGCCGGGGCACGCAGTACCCCGCCTGCTCGATCCCGTCATAGCCCATCAGGGAGATGTCCTCAGGGACCCGGAGCCCCCGGTCGTGGATGGCCCGCATGGCCCCGATGGCCATCACGTCGGACATGGCGAAGAGCGCCGTCAGATCAGGACACCGGTCCAGCAGGGCGTTGGCCGCCTCGTATCCCCCCGGCATGGAGAACCGGGCAGCTTCAAACTGGACCGTCTCATCAAAGGCCACTTCAGCCTCCATAAAGCCCCGGCGACAGCCGAAAAGCCGGGTCTGGCTGGTATTGGCGGCTCCCGGACCACAGTCGGTGCAGAGATGGCCTCCGATGACGCCGATGTGCCGGTGTCCCGCGGCGATCAGGCTGCGGATGGCCTGAGCCGCGCCCTCGGCATCGTCGGTGGAAACACTGGAGAGGTTTTTAAAATCCATGGTGTCCGCCCGGGTGGTCACCAGGACGCAGGGGCACTTGACGCTCTTGAACCGCTCCTCAAAATTCTTCTGATTGCCGCCCAGGAACAGGATCCCAAGCGGCTTGAACTCCCGGCTGACCCGGACGGCCTGCTCCACCTCGTCGTCGTCCTCGTCCAGATAATAGACGGCCGCCGCCCGCCCCGCCGACTTGATGAGGCTCTGCATTTCCTCCAAAATTCCAGCAAACAGGAGGTTCCGGGCGCCCTTGACAATCACGGCGATGCCGCTGCCCCCCCGCTGTTTCAAATGGCGTGCGTTGTCGTTGGGCTGGAAGCCGGTGTCCGCCACCACGGACAGAATTTTGGCCCGGGCCGCGTCGCTGACGTCGGGATGCCCGTTGAGGACCCGGGAGACCGTGCCAACAGCATAGCCGGAGCGCTGAGCAATATCCTTAATGGTCATCGTCCTCCTCCTCTCTCTTTACAAACAGGACTCCTTGGGCCAAAAGCAGAACGCTCTATGGAAGTCCTTTCTGATTTTTTTCTTTCAAGAAAAGGAATCAGCCCTTGACTGCGCCGGCAGCCACGCCTTTGATGATATACTTCTGGCCCAGCAGGTAGACAATGACGATGGGGATGATGGTGAGCATGATGCAGGCCATCATGGGGCCCATCTCCACCCGGCCGAAGCTCCCCCGGAAGTGCTGGATGAGCATGGGGATGGTCATATAGTTCTTGATATCCAAAACCAGGGTGGGCAGGAGATAGTCGTTCCACACCCACATGGCCTCCAGAATACCTACGGAGACCAGAGTTGGCTTGAGCATGGGCAGGACGATGAGGAAGAAGGTCTGGATGGGGTTGCAACCGTCGATCATGGAGGCCTCCTCCACCTCCACGGGCACCGAGCGGACAAAGCCGCAGAACATGAACACGGCCAGCCCCGCGCCGAAGCCCAGATAGATGACGCAGATGTTCCAGGGGGTGTTGAGCTTCAGCAGATCCGCCGTCTGAGAGAGGGTGAACATCACCATCTGGAATGGCACCACCATAGACAGCACAAAGAGGAAATAGAGCCCCCGGCTCAGGCGGCCCTTCACCCGGGTGATATACCAGGCGCACATGGAGCAGCACACCAGGATGAGGGCCACCGAGGAAATGGTGATGAACAAACTGTACCCCAAAGACTTGAGAAAGCCTTGGGAGACAATGGCGCTGACGTAGTTTTCAAGCCCGGCGAAGGTGGCGGCGGCGGGAAGCCGAAAGGCCCCCGACGTGGTGATGGCCCGCTCGGTCTTGAGGGAGTTCATGAGGATCATAAAGATGGGATAGAGCCACACCAGGCTGAGAATGGAAAGCACCGCGGTAAGGATGACGCTCCCCGCTTTTCTGCGTTTTGCCATTACTGCTGCACCTCCTTCGAACGGGTGGCCTTAAGCTGGAACATGGAAATGGCCACCACCAGAATACAGAAGAGGACTGCCTTGGCCTGCCCCAGGCCCTTCCACTGAGCGCCTGCCCGGGCGTAGAAGGTGTTGTAGATGTTCAAGGCCAGCATCTCGGTCAGGTGTCCGGGATCGCCGGCGGTAAGGGCCAGGTTCTGATCGAAGAGCTTAAAGGAATTGGTGAGGGTGAGGAACATGCAGATGGTGATGGAGGGCATCACCATGGGCAGCTTCACCCGCCACAGGGTCTGCCACGGGGTGGCTCCGTCGATCTGGGCCGCCTCCATCAGATCGTCCGGCACCGCCTGCAGTCCGGCGATGTAGATGATCATCATATAGCCGATCTGCTGCCAGCACATCAGGATGATGAGGCCCCAGTAACCGGCCGTGGAGTTCAGGGCCAGCAGGGGCTGTCCCGCCAGCGACAGCACGCAGTTGATCAGGATCTGCCAGATATAGCCCAGCACGATGCCGCCGATGAGGTTGGGCATGAAAAACACCGTGCGGAACACATTGGTTCCTTTCAGCTTCCGAGTCAGCAGCAGCGCCAGGCCGAAAGCGATGACGTTGATGAGCAGGATGGACACCACGGCAAACGCCACCGTGAACCAGAAGGAATGCAGGAACTGCGTGTCCGCCAGCGCCCGCTGATAGTTGCCGCCCCCGATGAAGCGGGCGTCCCGCACCGTGGTAAACTGGCAGAAGGACAGGTAGACACCCTCCACAAAGGGGATCACAAAGCCGATGGCAAAGGCGACCACCGTGGGCAGGAGGAAAATAGGGCCGTAGCGCTTCAAAGCGTGTTCCATAAGGCTTCACCTCCGTGAGTTGATTGGTGCTCCGGGTCCCGCTGCCCGGAACCGCCGCATTTTCTGCGGGCGGGTCATATCCGCCCCCACACGGAAACAGTCTTCCCCTTTGTGGGGGCGGTTATCAGCCGCCCGCGCTCTGCTTTAAAAAAGGGGCGGGCTCTGCCCGCCCCTTTTTACTGGGTTCGGAATCGGTTCGATCAGCCGTTGGCCAGCTGATACTCAGAGGCCCAGCCGTCCACAAAGGCGGTGACTACGGCAGACCAGTTGGCGTCGCTGGGGTCGGCGGCGTAGGCGGTGAGCGCAGTGCCCACACCGTTCTTCCACTCCTCGGAAGGCATGGTGGAGAAGCACCAGTCCACAGAGGTCTTGCCCTCGGCGACATACTCATTGGCAATGGCCACCAGGGGATTGGTGGTCTCCTTGGCGCCCTTGAAGGGGATCACGAAACCCAGATCCTCGGCCATGGCAGTGGTGCCCTCATCAGAAGTCACGCACCAGTTGATAAAGTCCAGGGTGGCCTGGATATCCTCGGGGGCGGCGTTCTTGTTCACGCACCAGTAGTTCTCGGAACCGGTGCACAGGCCCTGGTCGGCCTCGCCGTCGGCACCGATATAGATGGGCAGCATGCCCAGGTTCTCGTCGCCCAGATCCTTGACCTGGTCATAAGCCCAAGTCCCGTTCTGATAAAAGACGGCTTCGCCGTTGGCAAACTCGGCCGCAGCGTCGTCGCCGGTCTTGGCGGACAGTTCAGCGCCGGCGCAGATGGAATCGGTGATATACAGATCCCAGATCTGGCGGTAATTGTCCAGGAAGGAGCCCTTGATGGCGTCGGTGGAGCTGATACCGTCGGCCTTGTACTCATAATAGATGGGCAGGTTGGCCAGATGGGTCTTGAAGCGCCAGTCGGAGGAGCCGTCCATACCGGCGGAGGTAAAGGCCCCCTTGACGCCCAGCTCGTCCTTGCGGGCCTGGATGTCGTCGGCCACCTTCTTCAGGTCGGCAAAGCTCTTGATATCGTCCCGGCTGTAACCTGCCTTCTCCAGAAGAGCCTTGTTGTAGATGATGCCGTAGGTTTCAATGACGTAGGCGATGCCGGCCACCTCGTCCCCGTTCTTCAGGGCGAAGTCCTCGCTGGTCAGATTTTTGTAGATCTCAGAATCGGACAGGTCGTAGCAGTAGTCCTTCCAGTTGTTCAGTCCCACAGGACCGTTGACCTGGAACAGGGTGGGCGCCTCAGTCTTGCCCATCTCGCTCATCAGCTGGGTCTCATACTGGCCGGAAGCGGCGGTGACTACGGTGACGGGGATCCCGGTGCTCTCGGTATAAGCCTTGGCAATGGCCTGCCACTGCTCATCCTGCTCGGGCTTAAAGTTCAGGAAGTACACGGAGCCGTCGGCGGCAGCCGCGGCACTCTCGCTGGGCGCAGTGCTTTCGGCAGGCTTGTTTCCGCCGCCGCAGCCGGTGAGCATTCCGGCGGCCATCGCCGCGGTAAGACCTAACGCGAGCCATCTTTTCTTCATTTCAGTTCCTCCTTTTTGATTGTGCCGGACTTCCGGCGGGCCAGATTGGAAACGTTTCCAGCCATCTGTATGTTTATCATATCGCAACCCCAATGCAAACGCAAGTGATTCTTGTCTGATTTTTACAAATTTGTGAAAATCCCAAAAAGTATTCCACTCTGTTTTATGCAATTCAGCAGAATTTCTCCCCCCGCTCCCTCTTGTCATTTGGATCTGGAACCGTTACAATCAAAATAAGGTTCCAGATTTGCTTCCGGAACTTCAGCGCCCGATTCCAGACAAAATGAGGTGAGCTCATGGCCTTTGATCCCGTCCCCACTCCCCCGGCCAAGCGGGGCGTCAAGTGGTTTTTCCATGTTTTTTCCCAAGAATTTCCCAGCCTGGTAGGGCTGAATCTGGTTTGCTTCCTCTCCTGCCTGCCTCTGGTCACGCTGGGTCCGGCCCTGTCCGCACTGGGACAGGTGCTGGGTCGGATGGCGGACGATCAGCCGGTGGAGCCTGTGCAGGAATATTGCACCCTTTTCCGAGAAAATCTGCTTCGAAAACTGGGCTGGGGACTGCTTTTTTTAGCCGCTGCCGGGGTGCTCGGGGTCTCGCTCTGGTTCTATGCCTCTCTTGAGCTGCTCTCTCTGACCGGACTTTCACTGGCAGGGCTGCTCTGCCTGTGGGGCGTGGCGCTCCATTTGCTCCCATCTCTCTCCGATGACGCTCCCCCGGTCCATCCGCTCCGCACCGCTGTGTCAGCCGCTCTGTCCACCTTTTCCAGAACGATTCTGTCTATCGTATCCGCCCTGGTTTTTCTCATTCCTCAAGCGCTGTTCTTTCCCGCTTTCCTCCCGCTCACCGGCCTGGTGGGACTGGTTCTTCCCGGGTTGGCGCTGGCCTTTCCGCGCCTGCCTCCCAGCCCTCCTTTTGGGGATTGACGCAGCAAGGAAAACATGTTAAAATAATTACTTGGAAACTGGTTTTCTGTTTCCTGTTGCTGGTATAGCTCAGTTGGTAGAGCAGCGCATTCGTAATGCGCAGGTCGTCGGTTCGAGTCCGACTCCCAGCTCCAAAAACGCCCGATTTTCATTGAAAATCGGGCGTTTTTATACCTCTTGCTTTATTTTAGTTGTCTCATTTTGACCCGCACGGAGAAAGTTTCCGGGGGCTCTTCCGTTCCTTCGAGGGCGGCGCCATGAGTAGGAGAACGGAGCTTCTGACCGCGGCGCTCTCCCTGGGTCTGACCATACTGCTGTGTCTCGGCCTCTATCAGTGGGACAACAAATACAGCCGGCCCATCGGCGGACTGCTCTTCCTCTCCGCCGGGGAACCGAAGACCACTCCTCTGCGCTACCTGGTGCGGGAGCGGGAATACTGGCCCGGCAGGCTTCTGCCTCCCGAAGCGGCCTCGCGGGAGAGGGGCTACCGCCTCTACCGCTCTATCGGTGAGACCTCGGATCTGGAAGCCGGGCGCGGCCACGGCTGTGGTACATACCGACTGACCCTCCTCCTGCCGGAGATCTTCTCCGCATATCGCCTTTTCATCAGCGGCCGTCAGGTGCTCCAGCTGGGCGTTCCGGAAACGGAGGGTTACCGCCCGGCCCTGGGTGCCCGGATGGTCACCTTCTCCGCCTCCGGCCCCACCGAAGTGCTGCTGGCGGTGAGCGACTACTCCGGCGTATACAGCGGCCTGACCTATCCCCCCGCCTTCGGGACTGCTCGGGCCGTCCTGGCCGCCCGGGAGGCCAGGCTTTTGATCCACGGCGCGCCGGCGCTGCTGTTTCTGCTGTGCGGAACGCAGGCCGTATGCTTCGGCCTGCGGAATCGCGGCCTGCAGGGACTTCCGATCCTGCTGGCCTGTCTGTGCTGCACTGCGCCCTGCCCCTCTCCGAGCAGATGGAACGGGCCCGGGGGGCCTCCCATGACCTGCGCCACCACATGCGCGCCCTGCGGATCATGGCCGGGCAGGGTCAGATGGAGCAGCTCCTGTCCTATCTGGAAAACTACGAGTCTCACATGCGGGAGCATGAGGTGACCACATTCTCCGACCATGTGGCCGCGGACGCGGTGCTGTGCTACTACGCCGATGCAGTGCGGCTGCTGGGGGGCATTTTCGACGCCCGCCTGCCTCTTCCTCCGGACCTCGCCTTTCCGGATGACGAGCTGTGTATTCTAAGGACCGTCAGGTCCTGCCCACAGTCTGAGGCTGTTGATTCTTTGTGTCTTTTTCTCAGAAATGGACCACCGCCCCGGGCTCTTTTCTCCTTTTTCCCAAAAACCTTAATTTCTGGTTGACAGACAGGTTTGGGGGTGCTAATATGAATCCCAACAAGAAAACCCGGGTCGGGGAATTGGGAAAGAGGTGCGCTGGTATGGCATACTGTTATGGAATGATGATGCGGATGATGGACATGGCTATGATGCCGATGCCCACGATGCCTTGCGCCTCCGCACCTGTTGTCTTCCGATAAGCCACACTCCCCCCCTGGGGGTGCATTTGCAGCTGGGAAGAGTGGGAAGCGGCGACGCTTCCCACTCTTTTTGTTTTTCTTTGGAAATGAGGGATATACATGATCCAGCTTGAACATGTCAGCAAGACCTTCGGCGGGGCGGAGAGCGGCGTCCACGCCGTGCGGGACGTGTCTCTGAAAATCGAAGCGGGTGAGATCTTCGGCATCATCGGCTACTCCGGGGCGGGCAAGTCCACCCTGGTGCGCTGCATCAATCTGCTGGAGCGCCCCACCGAAGGCACCGTGACGGTGGACGGCCGGGAGCTGACACGAATGCCGGAGCGGGAGCTCAGGCAGGAGCGCAAAAAGATCAGCATGATCTTCCAGCACTTCAACCTGATGCCTTCCCGCACTGTGGCGCAGAACGTGGCCTTCCCACTCAAGGGTTCGGCGCTGACCGCCGAACAGCAGGCCGGCAAGGTCAAGGCTCTGCTGGAGCTGGTCGGCCTCCCCGACAAGGCCGGCGCCTACCCCTCCCAGCTCTCCGGCGGTCAGAAGCAGCGGGTGGCCATCGCCCGGGCTCTGGCCAGCGATCCCAAGGTGCTCCTCTGCGACGAGGCCACCTCCGCGTTGGATCCCCAGACGACCCGCTCCATCCTCCGGCTCATTCAGGACATCAACCGCAAGACCGGGATCACCGTGGTCATCATCACCCACGAGATGGCGGTGGTCAAGGACGTCTGCCAGCGGGTGGCCGTCATGGACGGCGGACGGGTGGTGGAGATGGGCGATGTGTTCTCCATCTTCTCCACGCCCAGAGAGGCGGTGACCCGCTCCTTTATCGCCACCACCTCCAACCTGAGCAAGGTGGAGGAGCTCATCGAAGCCGGCTCCCCCATGGTGGAGCTGAAGCCGGGCGAAATGATCGTCCGGATGACTTATACCCGGAAGAACGTCTCCGAGGCCATTATTTCCGATATCTCCCGCCGGTTCGGGATCGATATCAACATTATTTACAGCAATCTGGAAGTCATCGAGGACGCGCCTTTGGGCGGACTGGTGGCCATTCTCAGCGGCGACCGGGTCCAGGAGGCTCTGGAGTACTGGACGTCAAAAAATGTGCGGGCGGAGGTGCTGAAGCGTGGCTGATTTTCTCTCTTCCATCATCCCCAACGTCATGGAGAAGCCCGACCTTCTCTGGAAGGCCTTCCTTCAGACCATTCAGATGGTCGGGATCGCCGGGGGCATCTCTCTGGTGCTGGGCATTCCCCTGGGCGTGCTTCTCTTTACCACCAAGCCCGGCGGCATTCTGCAAAACAGGCCGGTCCACCTGGTGGTGGGCAAGTTCTGCGATATTTTCCGTTCCATCCCCTTCATTCTGCTGGCCGTCATGCTCCTGGGCCTGAGCCGTCTGATCATGGGCACCGCCATCGGAGTCAAGGGCGCCATCATCCCGCTTCTGTTCGGTACCATCCCCTACCTGGCCCGCCAGGTGGAGGGGGCTCTGGCCGAGGTGCCGGACGGCCTCATCGAGGCGGCTCAGGCCATGGGCTGCTCCCCCCGGGAGATCGTCTGGCGGGTCTACCTCCGGGAGAGTATTCCCGGCATCGCCCGGGGCGTCACCATCACCCTCATCTCCCTCATCAACTTCACCGCCATTGCCGGCGCGATCGGCGCGGGCGGCCTGGGAAACTTTGCCATCATGTACGGCCACGGTAAAAATCAGCCCGACATCAGCGTCGTGGTCGTCCTCATCATCATCGTGCTGGTCAGCCTCATCCAGGCCATCGGCAATCAGATCGTCAAACGCTCCACCCACTGACTTTCTCTTAAAAGAGAAAGTCAGCAAAGAGAACTTCCATAGAGGCCGTGCGAAGAGGATCGCCGTACCGTTGAAGGGAAACCTTTATGGCGGCGGTTCGAATCGGACTCCACACCTTTTGAATCGGACGCCACGGATGCTTCCGACTCTGCCCTACATTAAATTAGGATTTTATTTTAGGAGGAAATGAAAATGGACAAGAAGAAACTGCTCACCCTGGGCCTGACTGCCGCCCTCACCCTGTCTCTGGCCGCCTGCGGCGGCAAGCCTGCCGAATCCGCCGCTCCCGCCGAAAGCGCCGCTCCCGCTGAGTCCGCCGCCGCTGCCACCGTGGTGAAGGTGGGCGTGGTGGGCGCCAACAACGGTCAGTGGGACACCGTCAACGAGCTGCTGGCCAAAGACAACATCAAGTGCGAGATGGTAGAGTTCTCCGAGTACAAGCTCCCCAACGAGGCTCTGAACGCCGGTGAGATCGACATGAACGCCTTCCAGCACAAGGCCTACCTGAACAAAGAGATCGCCGATCTGGGCTATGACATCTCTGTCCTGGGCGACACCATTATCGCCCCCCTGAGCCTCTACTCCGACAAGATCACCTCCGCCGAAGAGATCAAGGAGGGCGACAAGATCGCCGTACCCAGCGATCCCACCAACGAGGGCCGCTGCTTCAAGATCCTGGAGAGCGCCGGGCTCATCAAGGTCGACCCCGCCGCCGGTTACACCCCCGAGCTCAAGGACATCACCGACAATCCCCTGAAGCTGGAGTTTGTGGAGGTGGAAGCCGCCAACACCGCCAGCCTGATCCCCGACGTGGCCGCCGCCTTCGTCAACGGCGCCCACGCGGTGGACAACGGCCTGAAGCTGGAGGACGCCATCTACACCGAGCGGGTGGAGCCGGGCAGCGACAACCCTTACATCAACATTCTGGCTGTCCGCACCGCCGACCTGGACAACGAAGTCTATCAAAAGGTCCTGGCTGCCTACCAGTCCGCCGAGACGGCCGCCGCCATTGAGGAAATCTTCCAGGGCACCTACATCCCCGCTTTCGCGTATTGATTTCCCCGGAGGGCGGGCCGCTGACGGCCCGCCCTCTTTCGTCAGGATGCTGACATACTATAAAGGAGGTTCTATCCATGGGATTTTGGGAAGAGGCGCAGGCCATGGCCCCACAGCTCACCGGCCTGCGGGAGGAATTCCACCGTCACCCCGAGGCGAGCCGCCAGGAATTCTGGACGGCAGAGCGCATTGAGCGGGAATTGGACGACATCGGTATCACCGATCACCGCCGGGTGGAGGAAACCGGCGTTTACGCCGTGTTTCACGGCGTAAAGCCGGGGGAGCGGATCATCACACTCCGGGCCGACATCGACGCGCTGGCCATGCAGGACGAAAAGACCGACGTGCCTTACTGCTCTCAGATCCCGGGCCGGATGCACGCCTGCGGCCACGATGCCCATGCCGCCGGGCTGCTGGGCGGCGCGCGGCTCCTGTACGCCCACCGGGCGGAGTTCGGCGGCGAGGTGCGCCTCTTTTTCCAGCAGGCTGAGGAGATCGGCTACGGCGGCCGGGTCTTTGTCCGGGAGGGGCTGCTGGAGGGTTCCGGCCGGGTGTTCGGAGTCCACATGGCCTCCGACCTCCGGGTGGGCACCGTGGGCGTGAAGCCGGGACCCAACAACGCCTCGGTGGACCACTTCACCATCCGCGTCAGGGGTAAGGCCGCCCATGTCTCCACCCCCCACCGGGGGGTGGACGCCCTCTACATTGCCAGCCAGATCGTGGTCACGCTCCAGGCCCTGGTCACCCGCCGCACCTCCCCGGTGGACCCCCTGCTCATCGGCGTGGGGATGCTCCGCTCGGGCACCGCCTACAACATCGTGGCCGAGTCCGCCGAGCTGGAGGGCACCATCCGCGCCTTCTCCCCGGAGACCCGGGCCCAGGCCAAGGCCGAACTGGACGCCCTGTGCCGGGAGACCGCCAAGCTCTACGGCGGGGAGGCCGACGTGGAATGGGAGGACTTCGCCGCCCCCCTGCTCAACGACCCCGGCGTGTGCCGGGAGGTGGGACAGGCCGTTGCCGGTCTCTTCGGAGAGCAGGCCCTGATCACTGACCGCGCCCTTTCCCTGGGCGGGGACGACTTTGCCGAGTTCCTGCTCACTGTCCCCGGCTGCTACGCCTTTGTAGGCAGCGGCAACCCGGACAAGCCGGACACCGTCCTGCCCCACCACAACAACCGCTTCGACATCGACGAGGGGGCCCTTCCCATCACGGCGGCTCTTCACGCCGAGTACGCCTTCCGCTGGCTCACCGGAGCCATCCAATAAAAGGCCGGCGGAGCCGGGCCCTGCTCAGGGCCCGGCTCCGCCGGTTTCGCGGCTCTCCCGGCCGCAACCGGATCACGCTTCCATATGCCTGCGAATGCGCTCCACGATCATGCCCAGCGCCACTGCGTTGCGGCCGCCCTCAGGGACGATGATGTCGGCGTACTTCTTGCTGGGCTCCACAAAAGCCTCGTGCATGGGCTTGACGGTGTTGAGGTACTGACTCACCACCGAGTCCATCGTCCGCCCCCGCTCGTTCACGTCCCGCACCAGCCGCCGGAGGATGCGCACGTCGGCGTCGGTGTCCACGAAGATCTTGATATCCATCAGATCCCGCAGGGCCTTGTTCTCGAAGATCAGGATGCCCTCCACCAGAATGACGCCGGTGGGCCTCACCTCCACCGTCTTGTCCGAGCGGTCGTGGATGGTGTAGTCATAGGTGGGACAGCGGACGGTCTCTCCCCGGCGCAGGGCCTCCAGATCCCGGACAAACCGCTCGGTGTCGAAGGCGTCCGGGTGGTCGTAGTTGAGCTTGCAGCGCTTCTCATAAGGCAGCTCGGAGTGGCTTTTATAGTAGTTGTCGTGGTAGAGGACCGAGACGTCCCCTCCGAACCGTTCCTTGAGCTTCTGGGTAAGGGTGGTCTTGCCCGATCCGGTGCCCCCCGCAATGCCGATGACCATGGTTTCCATAAAACAGTGCCCCCCGCGTCACTTTTTGAAAAATTATAGCACGATTCTCTGGAAATGGGTAGAGAAATGTTGTATCATGTGTTTCATCTGAAAAAAGGAGCCGAGGATCTCTATGGATTATGCCGCCCGATCACTGGAGCTTCACTATGAGTGGAATGGAAAACTGAGCACGCAGCCCAAAATGAAGGTGGGGAGCCGGGAGGCCCTCTCCCTGGCCTACACGCCCGGGGTGGCCGCTCCCTGCCTGGCCATCCGGGACCGCCCCGAGGAGGTCTGGAAACTCACCGGCCGGGCCAACACCGTGGCGGTGGTCACCGACGGCTCCGCCGTCTTGGGCCTGGGCAACATCGGCCCCCAGGCGGGGATGCCGGTGATGGAGGGCAAATGCGTCCTGTTCAAGGAGTTCGGCGGGGTGGATGCCGTTCCCCTGTGCATCGGCTCCCAGAAAGTGGAGGACATCGTGGAGGCCGTGCGGCTCATCGCCCCCTCCTTCGGCGGCATCAATCTGGAGGACATCTCCGCCCCCCGGTGTTTTGAGGTGGAGCGCCGGCTGCGGCAGGGGTGCGACATCCCGGTCTTTCACGACGACCAGCACGGCACCGCCATCGTGGTGGCCGCCGCGCTGAAAAACGCCCTGCGGGTGGTGGGCAAGGATCTGGGCGAAATCCGGGCTGTCTTTTCCGGCGCGGGGGCGGCGGGCACCGCCATTTTCAAGCTCCTCCACCACATGGGGCTCCGCCATGCCACCCTCTGTGACATCCGGGGCGTCGTCTACCCCGGACGCCCTGATCTGGAGGGCGATCCCTACCTGGCCGAGCTGGCCGGGCTCAGCGAGCCCGTGGCGGTTCAGGGCGGGCTGGCCGCCGCCCTCCGGGGAGCCGACGTGTTCGTGGGTGTCTCCGCCCCCGGACTGGTAACGGAGGACATGGTCCGTTCCATGGCCGACCGTCCCATCCTCTTCCCCATGGCCAACCCCACTCCGGAGATCATGCCCGATCTGGCCCGGGCGGCCGGAGCGGCGGTGGTGGGGACCGGCCGCAGCGACTTCCCCAACCAGATCAACAATGTGCTGGCCTTCCCGGGAGTGTTCCGGGGCACGCTGGACGCCGGGGCACGGGAGATCAACCGGGAGATGGAGCTGGCGGCGGCGAACGCCCTGGCCGGCTTGGTGGAAGACCGCCTCTCCGCCGACTACATTCTCCCCGCCGCCCTGGATCCCCGGGTCGCGCCCGCGGTGGCCGCGGCAGTGGCGGAAGCCGCCCGGCGCACCGGCGCGGCGCGGGGATAAACCCGCAAAATTATCTTGCATTTTGCCCAAAAATGTGCTAAGATAGAATTCCTGTAGAAGAAAGGGCTTATTTTGCCCTGCATTTCAATATCACCTCGCCCGACGACGGGTGGAAAGGAACGATGAACTGTGGATATCCTCAAGCTGATTCTCACCATCCTCCAGGTCCTTCTGGGCGTGTTTCTGGTGGTGGTAGTGCTCCTCCAGGAGGGCAAGACCGCGGGTCTGTCCGGCGCGATCTCCGGCGGTGCGGACACCTTCCTGTCCAAGAACAAGGCCAAGAGCTGGGACGCCAAGCTGGCCCGCTGGACCAAGTGGGTAGCCATCGCCTTTGTGGTGCTGACTCTGGTTCTGTCTTTGGTGTAACAAGGTCGAAACGCCCTCCCACAATATGGGAGGGCGCTTTTTCTTATCCGCCGACCCCCGGAAGGGGCAGGGGAAAAGTGGGTATACTGAGGTCAGCCCCCTAAGAAATGAGGTCATATCCATGACAGGAGAAAACAAGATCAAAGGCCGCTACCAGGGTTCGGGCCGGGGCTTCGGCTTTCTCATCCCCGAGGACGGGCAGGGCAGGAGCGACGACTGCTTCGTCCCGCCCCGCCGGGAAAACGGCGCCTGGGACGGCGACACCGTGGAGGGCGAGCTTCTGCCTGCCGACCCGACCCGCCCGGACCGCTCCACCGCCCGGATCACCAAGATCCTCTCCCGGGGCAACCAGAAGGTGGTGGGCACCATCCGCAAGGCCGACCGGGAAGTCTGGCTCCAGCCAGACAGCGACCGGCTTCCCCTTCCCATCAAAGTGGTGGGAAAGACCAGGGTCCGAAACGGGGAAAAGGCGGCCGTGGCGGTGACCAGCTACGGCTCGGACACCCGGCCTCCCCTGGGCACTGTCGTCGAGACTTTCGGCCCCGCGGGAACCCGCGCCGCCGCCGTGGAGTCCATCCTCTATCAGCAGAACATTCAGCGGGACTTCCCCCAGCCCGTGCTGGACGAGGCCTCCGCCATCCGCCAGAGCGTCCCCGCCGCCGCCCGCCGAAACCGGCTGGATCTGCGGGAGAAGTGCGTCATCACCATCGACGGCGCCTCTTCCAAGGATCTGGACGACGCTGTGTCTCTGGAACGGGACGGGGCAAACTGGCTGCTGGGCGTCCACATTGCCGACGTGAGCCATTACGTCCAGCCGGGCACCCCCCTGGACGAGGAGGCCTTCACCCGGGGCACCTCCGTGTACTTTGCCGACCAGGTGGTGCCCATGCTGCCGGTGGCCCTGTCCAACGGCATCTGCTCTCTGAATCCCCAGGTGGACCGCCTCACCCTCTCCTGTCTCATGACTCTCTCCCCCGACGGTGCCATGCTGGATCACTCCATCGCCCAGAGCGTCATCCGCTCCGCCGAGCGGATGACCTACGAGGACTGCAACGTCCTTCTGGCGGGAGGAGACGCCGCTTTGGAGGCGCGCTACGCCCACATTCTCCCCATGCTCCGGGACATGGCCGCCCTGGCCCGGGCGCTGGAAAAGCGCCGGAAGGCCCGGGGCAGTCTGGATCTGGACAGCTCGGAGAGCTATATCCACTGCGACGGGGAGGGCCGCCCCGTGGACATTGAGGCCCGGACCCAGGGAGAGAGCGAGGGACTCATTGAGTCCTTCATGCTGGCCGCCAACGAGACGGTGGCCCGCCACCTCTTCGACCTGAAAAAGCCCGCCGTCTACCGGGTCCATGAAAAGCCCTCTCCGGACAAGACCGAGACCCTGAAAGCCATGCTCTCCCCCCTGGGCTACGCCCTCCGGGAGGCGGACAACTTCTCCCTTCAGAAGGTGCTGGAGGCCTCCAGGGACAAACCAGAGGCCCCCGCGGTGTCTACAATGGTGCTCCGCTCCCTGATGAAGGCCCGGTACGACACTGAAAATCTGGGCCACTTCGGCCTGGCCGCCCCCTACTACTGCCACTTCACCTCCCCCATCCGCCGCTACCCCGACCTCATGGTCCACCGCTGCCTCCACGCCCTGCTGGCGGGAAAGCTGGGCCCCCGGTCCGAGAAGAAGCTGGCCAAGAGCTGCGAAAAGGCGGCCGTCCAGTCCTCCCAGCGGGAGCTGGCCGCCCAGGCCGCGGAGCGGGACATCGACAAGCTCTACTTTGCCGAGTATATGGAGGGACATCTGGGTGAGTCCTTCCAGGCCGCCGTCTCCGGCGTCACCAAATTCGGCCTCTTCGCCGCCCTGCCTTCCGGGGTGGAGGGTCTCATCCCCGTGGAGAGCCTGCCCGACGACCACTACGCCTATGACGAGACCCGCATGACCCTCACCGGGGAACACACCGGCCGGAGCTTCACCTTCGGCATGGAACTGACGGTTGTATGCGTGGCTGCCGATGCCTCCACCGGCCGGATCGACTTCCGCCTCCCCGGTCAGGAAAACGCCCCCGGTCGGAGTGAGCCGGCCCCACGCCCCCAGCCCCAGGCACGGCCGGAGCGTTCCCGCTCAGACCGGCGGAATTCCGGCAGGTCCGGCAAGCGCCGGGGCGGCAAACCCGCCATGCATGTGCCCAAGCCGCGGAAAAAGGGGAAGAAAAAATGACAAAACGGAATATTGCAGCCTCATTATTGCTGTTTGTATTTCTTTTTACCACCGGCTGCGGCCCCAGGCAGCCGGCGGCGACCCCCGCCCCCACCCCGGAGCCCACCGTTCTCTCACACCCCAACCCAAAATCCGAACCTAAGCCTTCGTCGGCAGCGTCGGATGTGTAAAAGAAACAGCGTTCAAGCCGCGCCGGAACCGCTCGCTACTCCGGAACCCACCCCCACGCCGGACCCCATCGCCCAGCAGGTGGCCGCTCTCTCCACGGAAGAGAAGGTGGGGCAGCTGCTGGTGGCGGGTATTGAGGGGGCCGTCCCCGGCAGCGACGCCGAATACGCCCTGCAAACCGTCAAAGTCGGAGGAGTCATTCTGTTTGGCTCCAACGTGCAGAGCGCCGAACAGCTGGCGAGCCTCAACAACGCGCTGAAAGAGCGCAACGCCGGGAACCTCCCCCTTCTCCTCTGCGTGGATGAAGAAGGGGGAACGGTCTCCCGAATGCCTCCGGAGGTGACTGATCTCCCCTCCTCCTACGACTACATCGCCGCGGGCGGCGACGCCTACGCCCGGGGCCGGGTACTGGGGGCGGAGTGCGCCGCTTTCGGCTTTCACCTGGACTTTGCCCCTTCCCTGGACGTGTGGAGCAACCCGGAAAACACCGTCATTGGAAAGCGGGCGTTCAGCAGCGACTGGGAAGAGGTCCGCCGCTCGGGCCTTGCCTGCGTCCAGGGCATGGCGGACGCAGGAGTCA
This sequence comes from Pseudoflavonifractor sp. Marseille-P3106, assembly GCA_900169975.1. Taxonomy (GTDB): domain Bacteria; phylum Bacillota; class Clostridia; order Oscillospirales; family Oscillospiraceae; genus Vermiculatibacterium. Next base: position 83,788 of record LT827124.1, on the reverse strand, counting down.
TCCCGGTGGTCAAGCATTTCCCCGGCCACGGAGACACCCTGGCGGACTCCCACAAGGCGCTCCCCGTGGTGACGCGGACGCTGGACGAACTGCTGGAGCGGGAACTCCCGCCCTTTCAAGCCGCCGTCACAGGAGACCCTGAAGTGGGAATCTCTCCCGTCCCCGCCGTGATGGTGGGTCATATTCTGGTGGAAACCTTGGATCCCGACCTCCCCTCCTCCCTCTCTCCGGCAGTGGTCACCGGACTTCTGCGGGAGCAGATGGGGTTCCAGGGCGTGGTATGCACCGACGACCTCACCATGGGGGCCGTCTCCCAGACCTACGGCATGGGCCAGGCCGCCTTGCTGGCCGTCCAGGCCGGGTGTGATCTGCTGCTGGTGTGCCACAAGACGGAAAATCTCCGCGCCGCCCACGACGCTCTGATGAATGCGGCGGATTCGGGGGAAATCAGTCAGGCCCGGCTGGACGAGAGCGTGTATCGGATCCTCTCCATGAAAGCAGCCTTCGGCGTCTCGGATCTCCCCACCCCGGCTCCCGACGTGGACGCCCTCAACGAAGAGATCTCCGCCATCCTCCCCTAGGCCCTCTCTTAAAAAACAAAAAATTTCCGGGAACTCTTTTGCCGCCTCTCCGTCTAAGAGAAACGAAATCAAAAAACAAAGGAGTTTTCCCCTATGAAGTACATTCGTCTCTCCGCGCTGGTCCTCTCCGGCGCCCTGACCCTTTCTCTTCTCGCCGCCTGCGGCGGCAAGGACACCGACGCCACCCCCACGCCGGAGGCGGCGAGAATCACGCGAACTCGCCGACCACTCGTCAACACTCCAATGCTATTTTACACGGGAGCCGGCGCCGCCAGCCACACACCCCAGCACTCCCGGCGCCGGCCCCACGTGTGTACAAGAGACACCACCCAGACCCCTGACACCAACGCCCCCGCCGCCACCGACAAGCCCGCTGAAACTCAAAAGCCCTCCGCCACCCAGAAGCCCTCCGCCGCTCCCGACAGCGGCGCAGCCCAGAACGTGAGCGTCTCCACCATTTGGGACAAGGTCTCCGCTGAGCTGGAGCTTCCCGGGCTGATGGATCTGGACGATGATCTGCTCTCCTCTCTCTACGGCATCTCTGCCGCCGACCTGGAGGAGTACGTGGCCAAGACGCCCATGATGAACGTCCAGTCCACCGAGTTCTTCATCGCCAAGGTCAAGGCCGGCAAGATGGACACCGTGAAGGCCGGGATCGCCAAGCGGCAGGCCGACCTGGTGGCGCAGTGGAAGCAGTATCTCCCCGCCCAGTTGGAGCTGGTGGAGAACTACAAGCTGGTCACCAGCGGCGACTACGTCATGTTCGCCATCGCCGACGGTGTGGACAGCGCCGTAACCGCTTTCAACAGCTGTACAAAGTAAACATTTCGTGCTATCATGCCAGGGGCGCCCGCTCGCCGGGCGCCCCTGATTCACTCTTCGGCACTGCTCCAATTTTTTCCTCACATTTCGTCCTCTGAAATTATTTTGTCAACGCGGGGGTGCCCCATGGTCTTTTCCAGTGTATTTTTCCTCTTTACCTATCTCCCCATTGTATTATTGCTTTACTATATTACACCATTAAAATTACGCAATCTGGTGCTGTTGGCGGTGAACTTGGTCTTTTACGCCTGGGGAGAGCCGGTGTATATCCTCATCATGTTCCTCTCCATTGCCATCGACTACACCCACGGCCTGCTGGTGGAAAAATTCAAGGGGCGGGGCGAGGATCGGAAAGCCCGGTGGGTGGTGGCCTCCTCTGTCTTTTTCAACCTGGCGCTGCTGTTCTTCTTCAAATACTGGGACTTCATCGCCGGTTCTCTGGCGGGGATGGGCCTCACCTTTATGCCCCGGCTGGGCCTGAGCCTGCCCATCGGCATCTCCTTCTACACCTTCCAGACCATGAGCTACACCATCGACGTCTACCGGGGGGACGCCCGGGCTCAGCGGAGCATCGTCAACTTCGGCACCTTTGTCACTCTTTTTCCCCAGCTCATCGCCGGCCCCATCATCAAGTACAAGGATCTGGGGGACCAGATCGACCGCCGCACGCACACTGCAGAGCGCTTTGCCTCCGGCGTGCAGGTCTTTGTGGTGGGACTGGCCAAAAAGGTACTCCTGGCCAACAACCTGGGCATGCTGTGGGACACCTACAAGGCCCTGCCCGCGGGGAGCCTCACCACCGCCGGAGCCTGGCTGGGCGTTGTGGCCTTCTCCCTCCAGCTCTACTTCGACTTCTCCGGCTACTCCGACATGGCGGTGGGCCTGGGGCGGATGCTGGGCTTCGAATTCGGCCCCAACTTCAACTACCCCTATATCTCCCGCTCCCTCACCGAATTCTGGCGGCGGTGGCACATCTCCCTGGGTTCCTGGTTCCGGGAGTATCTGTATATCCCCCTGGGCGGCAACCGGGTGGGCAGGGGACGGCTCTTCCTGAATCTGATGGTGGTGTGGGCCGCCACGGGCATCTGGCACGGGGCCAGCTGGAACTTCCTTCTCTGGGGCCTCTATTACGGGCTTCTGCTGGCGGCGGAAAAGTTTTTTCTGGGCCGGTGGCTGGAGCGGCGGCCGGTGTGGTTCCAGCACGTCTACGCCCTCTTCTTCATCCTGCTGGGCTGGGCCATCTTCGCTCTGGAGGATTTCGCCCAGATGGGGCCCTATCTGGCGGCCCTGTTCGGCTTTGCCGGCGGCGGGCTTTGGGACAGCGGGTTCCTCTACTATTTCCGCGCCTATCTCCCCATGCTGCTGGTGGCCGTCCTGGCCTCCACCCCGGCGGGGAAGGGTGTGTGGACTCGTCTGGAGGAGACATCCAAAAAGCTGGTTCTCCCCGTTCTGCTGCTCCTTGGTCTGCTGATCTCCACCTGCTATCTGGTGGATGCCACTTACAATCCCTTCCTCTATTTCCGTTTTTAAGGAGGCCTCTGTATGTTGAAAAACTACTCCAAATTCGTCACCACCCTCTTCTGCGGCTTTCTGGGGGTCGTGGTGGCGGCCAACGCCCTCACTCCGGACAAGTCTTTCTCCGAGATGGAAAACCGCAACCTGGCCCAGAAGCCCGTGGTCTCCCTCAACGGTCTGCTCACCGGCAAGTTCATGTCGGAATACGAGAGCTACGTCACCGACCAGTTTGCCGGCCGGGACGGCTGGACGGCGGCCAAGGCCGCGATTGAGCTGGCCTCGGGCAAGCAGGAGAACAACGGAGTCTACTTCTGCGGCGGCTCCACCCTCATCACCCGCTTCGACGCCCCGGACGCCGAAAAGGTGGAAAAGAATCTCACCTACATCAACAAGTTCGCGGGGCTCTCCTCCGTGCCGGTGTATTTCGGCCTCATCCCCGGCGCGGCCACGGTGTGGGCCGACCGTCTGCCTGAGGGAGCGCCCAACTATGACCAGAAGCTGGTGATCGACCGCGCCGCCCAGTCCACCGCGGCCCAGTTCATCGATCTTTACACGCCTCTTATGGAGCACAAGGGAGAGGAAATTTTCTACCGCACCGACCACCACTGGACCAGTCTGGGTGCCTACTACGGCTATACCGGCGTGGCCGGAGCGCTGGGCCTGACCCCCGTCCCTCTCACCGATTATGTCAAAACCACCGTGAGCACCGACTTTTACGGCACGGTGTTTTCCTCCTCCGGTGTGCGGTGGGTGCGCCCCGATTCCATGGATACCTACGTCCCAGAAGACGGCGTCACCGTCACCTCCTACACCTACGACGCCCAGGGCAACCCGGTGGAGGTGGCCCGGCAGCTCTATGATGAGAGCTTTTTGGCCAAGAAGGACAAATACGCCATGTTTTTGGGCGGCCAGCAGGCCCTGGGGGTAGTGCGCACCGGCCACACCGACAAGCCCAAACTCCTCCTCATTCGGGACAGCTACTCCGACTCTCTGGTGCCCTTCCTCACCCCGCACTTCTCCGAGATCCATCTCATCGACCTGCGGTACTACAAACAGTCTGCCGCGCAGTATATCCAGGACAACGGCATCGACACCGCGCTGGTGCTCTATTCGGTGCCCAACTTCGTCAGCGATACGAACCTTGTCTGGCTGGGACGGTGACCGCCGTTCCCTGCGGTTAGCAGAAAACCCGGACCGCAAATGTTCCCTGGGGATCAGGATGTTTTCAAAGGCGGCAGTCATGAATCACCATCATGACTGCCGCCTTTCACCTTTAGAGGGTCCCAAACACGCCTGTGTCTTGCCCCAGCGATTGTATGGCTGCCACAACCATTTATCACTGTTACAATAGGGGTATTGTTGGATGATTTATCTAACCCAATGATAAGCCGGAAGTTGTATGGCAAGATTATTTATATAACACGAAAGTGAGGAATTTGATGGATAATGATTTGCTTGCTAATTTAGATAAACTTCATACTACCGAAATGGGTATTGATCGAATGAAAAGGAATCTTAAAATCGATGAAGCAGATGTAGTGAAATATTGTTATGGTATGATTTTAAATCCCAAAGCTTTTATTCAGCAAAAAGGAAAAAACTGGTATGTATATATTGAAAATGTTAAAATTACAGTAAATGCCCACAGTTACACCATTATTACAGCACACAAAAGCCAATGAGCATGATCCTCCCCTCCGACAAACAGGGATTTGCCGAGGTTACGAGCATACCAAAAATGAGGGCATCACCGTTTTTCAACGGTGATGCCCTCAAAATATCCTGGTTGGCGGGGCACAAAAGCGGGTCCGGATCTTTATTTCTGCTCAGGCCACCGTCAAATCGGCGACGATCCGCACCAGGAGGAGCGTCAGCACCACAAAAAACATGGGGCGGATGACTTTGCTCCCCTTTTTGAGCGCCATCGCGGAACCCACATAGTGCCCCACGATGGAGAAGCAGGCCGCGGGCAGTCCCACCGCCCAGGCGATCTTCCCCGCCGCCGCGAAAGTGACAAAAGCGGCCAGGTTGGAACAGAGATTGACCACCTTGGCGTTGCCGGAGGCGGTCACCAGATCAAAGCCGCACAGGGCGGTGAAGGCCAGAATGAGAAAGGTCCCGGAACCAGGCCCGAAAAAACCGTCGTAGGCCCCCAGTACCAGCCCCACTCCTCCCGACAAAACGAGCAGCGCCTCGGGGGAGAGCTCATCCACCCGGCTCTTCAGGCCAAAGTCCCGGTTCACCAGCAGAAAAACTGCAATAACAGGCAGCAGAACCACCAGCACATAATGGAGGATGGCCTCGGGCAGCAGGAGATTGAGCCGGGTCCCCAGCGCGGATCCCAGAAGGGCAGCGGCTGCCGAGACGATGGCGGCCTGCCGGTGAAAGCGCCCCTCCTTCAGGAAGCGAAAGGTTGAGACTGCGGTTCCAAAAACCGAGCCGCACTTGTTGGTGGCCGAGGCAACGTGGGGAGGCAGTCCGGCCACCAGGTAGGCAGGCAGGGAAATGAGACCCCCGCCGCCCGCCACCGCATCTACCAGGCCGGAGAGAAAAACCATGGGGCAGACAATCAGGAGCATTTTCGCAGTGACTTCCATAAAAACCTCCAAAAGCAAAAATTTATCTTTGTATCCCGGGGGAAAGATGGTACAATATCAAAGAATGTATTGAAGGAAGGGGACCATCAAAGACGATGAGAGTAGGCTTTGACAACAAAAAATATCTGGAGACACAGTCCCTCCATATCCGGGAGCGCATTTCCCAGTTCGGCGGGAAGCTCTATCTGGAATTCGGCGGCAAGCTCTTCGACGACCACCATGCGGCCCGGGTGCTGCCCGGCTTCGCACCCGACAGCAAGATCCGGATGCTCACCCAGCTTAAGGACTCGGCGGAGATCGTCATCGCCATCAACGCCTCTGATATTGAAAAAAACAAGGTCCGGGGCGACCTGGGCATCACCTATGATGTAGACGTTCTCCGTCTCATCGACGCCTTCCGGGGCATGGGGCTGCTGGTGGACAGCGTGGTCATCACCCGCTACGCCGGCCAGTCCGCCGCCGACGTCTTTCAGCGCCGACTGGAGGATCTTGGGATCAAGGTCTACCGCCACTACCCCATTCAGGGCTACCCCCACAACATCCCCCTGATCGTCAGCGACGAGGGCTACGGCAAAAATCAGTTCATCGAGACCGAGCGGCCCCTGGTGGTGGTCACCGCCCCCGGTCCGGGCAGCGGCAAGATGGCGGTGTGTCTGTCCCAGCTCTACCACGAGTACCGCCGGGGCGTCCAGGCGGGCTACGCCAAGTTTGAGACCTTCCCCATCTGGAACCTGCCTCTGAACCACCCGGTAAACCTGGCCTACGAGGCGGCCACCGCCGACCTCAACGACGTGAACATGATCGACCCCTTCCACCTGGCCGCCTACGGGGTGACCACGGTGAACTACAACCGGGATGTGGAGGTATTCCCCGTCCTCTCCGCCCTCTTTGAAAACATCACCGGCTCCTGTCCCTACAAGTCTCCCACCGACATGGGCGTGAACATGGCGGGCAACTGCATCGTAGACGACGACGCAGTGCGGGAGGCCGCCCGGCAGGAGATCGTCCGCCGGTACTATGACGGCCTGTGCGAGCGCCGGGAGGGCCGGGGCAGCGACGAGGCGGTGTACAAGCTGGAGCTTCTCATGAAGCAGGCCAAGGTGGATGCCTCCATCCGCCCGGTGGTGGCGGCCTCCCTGGCGGTGGCCGAGTCCACCGGCCTGCCTGCCGCAGCCATCGAACTGTGTGACGGGCGGGTGGTCACCGGCAAGACCACCGACCTGATGGGCCCCTCCTCGGGCGCGCTCCTCAACGCCCTGAAGGCTCTGGCGGACATTGAAAAGAAGATCCATCTCATCTCCCCGGAGGCCATTACTCCCATCCAGCGGGTCAAGGTGGAGCATCTGGGCAGCGTCAATCCCCGGCTCCACAGCGACGAGATCCTCATCGCTCTGGCCATCAGCGCCACCACAAATCCCATGGCCGCCCGGGCGCTGGACAAGCTGGCCGAGCTGCAGGGCTGCCAGGCCCACTCTACCGTCATCCTCTCCGCGGCCGATGCCGGGATCTACAAAAAACTGGGCCTGCAGATGACCTGCGAGGCCCAGTATGAAACCAATAAGCTCTATCACGGCTGATCCCGTAAAACCGCGAAAAGAGGGGGATCAATTTTATTCTATCACACGGTTTTTCCGTGCGCCAGACGTAAACTACCGAAATTTCCCCCTCCATTTTAATCCGTTTTGTTCCATTTGTAGGAAATGGAACAAAACGGATTTTTGGGGAATTGAATGGTTGACGGGAGAGCCCGACCCGAGTAAAATCCATCTGTTAACGTGATAAAGCAGAAAGGAAAGCGTCGGCAATGGGGTCGCGCGGGAGGGAGAACGTATGGCAACCAAGTATATTTTCGTCACCGGCGGCGTGGTGTCCGGTCTGGGCAAGGGGATCGCGGCGGCCTCGCTGGGCCGTCTGCTGAAGGCCCGGGGGTACCGGGTGACCATCCAGAAGTTTGATCCGTACCTGAACGTGGACCCGGGCACCATGAGCCCCTATCAGCACGGAGAGGTCTTTGTCACCGAGGACGGGGCCGAGACCGATCTGGACCTGGGGCATTATGAGCGTTTTATCGACGAAAACCTCACCGGTCACTCCTCGGTGACCTCGGGCAAGGTCTACTGGACGGTCCTCAGCCGGGAGCGCAGCGGCGACTATCTGGGCGGCACCGTCCAGGTCATCCCCCACATCACTGATGAGATCAAGCAGCGGGTCTACCGGATGGGGCAGGACGGCTCGGCCGACGTGGTCATCACCGAGGTGGGCGGCACCGTGGGAGACATTGAGTCCCAGCCCTTCCTGGAGGCCATCCGCCAGGCCGCTGTGGAGCTGGGGCGGGAGAACTGCATGTTCCTCCATGTCTCCCTCATCGTGGCCATCCCCGGTTCGGGGGAACTGAAGTCCAAGCCCACCCAGCACTCCGCCAAGGAACTGCTCTCCCTGGGCATCCAGCCCGACGTCATTCTCTGCCGGTCAGACTGCGAGGTCCCTCAGGACATTCGAAACAAGATCTCCCTCTTCTGCAACATCCCCCCTGAGAACGTCATCCCCAACCTCACCGCTCCCATCCTCTACGAAGTGCCCCTCATGCTGGAGGAGGCCGGTCTGGCCCGGGCGGCCTGCAAACGGCTTGGACTGGCCGACCGCGTCCCCGATCTGAACGGCTGGCGGGACATGGTGCGTCGGGCCAAGGGCGCCAAGACCCACGTGAAGATCGCTATGGTGGGCAAATATATGGGGCTCCACGACGCCTATCTCTCGGTGGCGGAGGCCCTCACTCACGGCGGCATCGAAAACGACGTGAAGGTGGACATCGACTGGGTGGACTCCGAACAGGTCACCGATGATACCGTCGCCCAGCGGCTGGCCGACTGCGACGGGGTACTGGTCCCGGGCGGATTCGGCGAACGGGGGATCGAGGGCATGATCTCCGCCGTGCGCTGGGCCAGAGAGCAGCGGGTTCCCTACTTTGGCATCTGCCTGGGCATGCAGATGGCCGTGGTGGAGTTTGCCCGCCATGTGGCCGGGCTGGCCGACGCCCACTCCAGCGAGCTCTCCGAGACCACCACTCACCCGGTGATCGACCTGATGCCCGACCAACGGAACATCACGGACAAAGGCGGCACCATGCGGCTGGGCGCCTATCCCTGCCGTCTGGCCGACGCTGATTCCAAGATCCGCGCCGCCTATGCCGCCGAGGTCATCCAGGAGCGCCACCGCCACCGCTACGAGTTCTCCAACGACTACCGCCAGACCCTCACCGGCGCCGGTCTGAAACTCACCGGTCTCTCCCCCGACGGGCGGCTGGTGGAGACCGTGGAACTGGCCGACCACCCCTGGTTCGTGGGCGTGCAGTTCCATCCGGAATTCAAAAGCCGCCCCAACAAGGCGCATCCCCTCTTCCGGGACTTTATTGCCGCCGCCAAAACTCACCGGGGCGAATGACCTCGCCGTTCTTCCAGCAACAAAGCCGCGGGGCCGCTTTTGAAAAGCGGCCCCGCGGCTCTTCTGTTTGTATGGTGGGTCGGGATCAGCCCTTCAGGTTGGCCTTCAGCGCGGCCACATCCTCGGCCTTCATGCCGTGGGCGGTGAGATAGGTCTCGGCGGCCTTGGCCAGATCCGTCTTGGACAGGTCGGCCCCCTTGTCCAGCCCGGCCACGGTCCGGAGCATCTCCATCACGTTGCCCTGGGCAATGAGGCCGTACTTGCTGTCGGCGGCAGTGATGCCGTAATAGTTGGAGTAGCTGGCCATGTAATCGGCCACGATCTCATCCAGGGAAGCTCCCATCAGGGCTTCCAGCAGGGCGGAGGTGAACCCGGCCCGGTCCTTGCCCTCGGTACAGTGGACCAGATAGGGGCCCTCGTGCTGGGACAGGAAGGTCAGACCCTTGACAATGCCGGCGGCGAACTCGTCGGAGGCGTAGTTCACGGGCATGCCCAGGGCGACGACGCTCTTGGCGTCCACCAGGCTCTTGTAATAGGGGCTGGCAAAGTCCTCGGCGGCGATGAATTCCGCGATCTCCTCATCGGTGTCGGCCAGATTCAGCACGGTCTTGACCCCGGCGGACTCAATGAGCTTGTCGGCGGCGGCGGCCCGGCCGATCTCGTTGCTGATGGGGGAAGCGGAGCGATAGAGTTTCCCCTCGGCGATGTCCCCGGCCTTCACGGCGCGGAAGTTGGCGAAGATCTCGTCGCTGGCGTAATCGGCCCGGTCGTTGGTGTACTTCAGGGAGTAGGTGGCCTGGAGGGCGGCCGCTCCGCCCTTCTCCTTCAGGGTGACGGTCACAGGGCTGCCCGCGGCCACACTGGCCGCCACGTTGAACTTGCCGTAGTTGATGCACACCGCCAGATACTCCTTTCCGGGATAGGCCCGGAGCATCGGTTCGCCGGAGTTGACATAATATCCATCCAGATAGGGCATGTCGGCGGAGTAATCTCCGGCGGTGACGGTTACGATGTCGCCCAGTTCAAAACCTTTGGCGTTGAAGTCAGCGATGGTCTCGTCCAGCACGGCGTGGCCGTACTTCTCGATCTCAGTCACCTTGGCGGAGACGGCCAGGCTGTCGGAGAGGCTGCGGCCGAAGAAATGGCAGATGCTCCCCTCCACCGCGGCGGTGACGTCGGGCTGGTCGGAATAGAAGCCGTAGCCGTGGTCGGCGTCAGGCACGATGATCTCCTGGGCGGCGGGATATGCCTTCAGGATGGCTTTGTTCATCCCGTCGGTGATCATGGTGTCCTTGTCGCCGTGGAGCACCAGCACGGGGCCGGTAAACTTGGCCAGGGACTCCAGGGGCTTACCGCCTTCCATGTCCGCGAACCAGGCTTTGGAAAGCTCCTGGGTCTGGCCGTAGATGGTAGTGAAGGCGGCGTAGCCGTCCTTCTGGGCGGTGGCCTTCAGGGTGTTGTAGGTCTCCACGCTGCCGAAGAGATTGGCGGCCATCTCCCCGACGGATACGTCGGCGGCGGAGAGCAGCACGGCGGCCTGATAGGGATTGTCCTTGGCGCCCACGATCTCGCTGGCGATCCGGCCGCCCATGGAGTAGCCCAGAATGCCCAGACGGTCCGCGTCGATCTGGTAATTGGCCAGCAGATAGGCCAGTCCGGCGTTGGAGTCGGCGATCATGTTGGTCATGGTGTTCTCCCGGAAGGAGGCGTCAGACTCGCCGCAGCCGGGGAAATCCATGCGGATGGAGGCGAATCCGGCCCTGGCCAGCGCGCGGGCGATGCCGATGAAGCCCACGTTCTCGTCCTTGCTGCCGCCATGGCCATGGTTGATGACCACTGCGGGGAAGGGCCCCTCCCCGGCGGGGAGGGTCACCACGGCGTGGACGGTGCGCTCACCGCTGGGATAAACGACGGCCTGCTCGGTATAGGCGGGGCAGAGTGCGTCAAACTTCATGAGCAGGGTGGCCAGCTCTGCGCGGAGGGCTCCCTCCTCAGGGGCCAGAAGCCCCTGATATTTTCCGGAAACCAGTCCGGCTCCGCAGGCCCACTGGAAGGCGGGGATGGACCACTCCTGGAGTGCGGCGGCATCATGGTAAGAGAGGATGTTGGTGTCCTCCCCCACCGAGGTATCCAGATTTTTAAGCTGGGCATACCGGTATAGGATGGTGACCGTCTCTTGCCGGGTCACCTCCCGATCCCCGCAGAACAGCTTCTCCCCGGGCACCTGGGCCAGTCCGGCATCCACCGCCCAGTTGGCGGCGTTGGAGTACCAGGTTCCGGTGGTGTCGGTAAAGTAGGCGCTGGCGGCGTCCACCGCCCAGCCCCCGCCGGTCAGTACGGCAGAATTTTGGGGTGCGGGCTTGCCCTCCATATTGTAGAGGGTCTGGAACACCATGGCACGGGTAACGGCGGCATCGGGGGCAAACCCGGCGTCGGTGCCGGCCATCAGCCCCTTTTCCGTCACATAGGCCTGGGCCTCGGCATACCAGGGCCCGGCCTCGTCGGCAGCCAGCGCGGGGGCTGCCAGGGACAGGCTCAGTGCAGCGGACAGCGTCAGAGAAAGCGGCCTCTTCCAGTTCATGAGCATTCACCTTTCCTCTTCATGTTTTCCCTTGGGGGTACTTTCCAGTTTACCACTCCCCGGCCTGAACTACAAATTATTCTTACAGGATTCTACTCTCTCCGATATTCTTACACCGCCGCCAACGCGCCCTCCAGATCCCGGAGGATATCCTCCGCATCCTCAATGCCCACGCTCAGACGCACCAGGTCGGGGGCGACTCCGGCGGCGGCCAGCTCTGCGTCGCTCATCTGACGGTGGGTCGTGGAGGCGGGATGGAGCACACAGGTCTTGGCGTCGGCCACAGGGGTGGCGATGGAGGCCAGACGCAGCCCCGCCATGAATTTGGATGCCGCCTCACGGCCGCCCTTCACCCCGAAGGAAACTACGCCGCAGGTACCCGAGGGCATATACTTCTGCGCCAGAGCGTAGTGGGCATCCCCAGGCAGGCCCGGATACTTCACCCAGGCCACCTTGGGATGGGCGGTCAGGAATTCCGCCGCTTTCCGGGCGTTGGCGCAGTGGCGCTCCATCCGCAGAGGCAGCGTCTCCAGTCCCACGTTCAGCAGATAGGCGTTCATGGGGGCGGGAGAGGAGCCGAAGTCCCGCATGAGCTGGGCGGTCGCCTTGGTGATGAAGGCCCCCGCCAGCCCGAACCGCTCGGTGTAGTTGACCCCGTGATAACTCTCGTCGGGCGTGGTGAGGCCGGGGAACTTGTCGGCGTGGGCTTTCCAGTCAAAGCGGCCGGAATCCACAATGGCTCCGCCCACGGCGTTGGCGTGGCCGTCCATGTACTTGGTGGTGGAGTGGGTCACAATGTCCGCGCCCCACTGGAAGGGGCGGCAATTCACCGGAGTGGGGAAGGTGTTGTCCACGATAAGGGGCACCCCGTGGGCGTGGGCCGCCCGGGCAAACTTCTCAATGTCCAGCACGGTGAGGGCGGGGTTGGCAATGGTCTCGCCGAACACCGCCTTGGTGTTCGACCGGAAGGCGGCCGCCAGCTCCTCCTCGGAGCAGTCGGGGTCCACGAAGGTGAACTCGACCCCCATGCGGCGCATGGTGACCGAAAAGAGGTTGAAGGTCCCGCCGTAGATGGCGGTAGAGGCCACCACATGGTCCCCCTGGGCGGCAATGTTAAACACGGCGAAGAAGTTGGCCGCCTGACCGGAGGAAGTGAGCATGGCCGCGGTGCCGCCCTCCAGTGCGGCGATTTTGGCAGCCACGGCATCGCAGGTCGGATTCGCCAGACGGGTATAGAAATAGCCCTCGGCTTCCAGATCGAAAAGAGCGCCCATCGCCTCGCCGGTGGCATAGCGGAAGGTGGTGGACTGGACGATGGGAATATTGCGGGGCTCTCCATTGGCGGGCATATAGCCGGCGTGGATGCAGTCGGTATTCATCTTATAGTCTGACATGGGCGGTCATCCTTTCTTCCGGGAAATTTGGTTTATTGTAGACGGCGGCGGTGGGATTGTCAAGAAAAATCTCCTCAAGCCGAGAAAAAAGCCCTGAGCGCACGGAGACCGGCGCAGGCTCCGCCGCTGCGCCGGTCTCAATCCTGGGGGGCCTCACTTTCCGATTCCGGCGGCCGCGCACGCATGGGCTGCGTCAGATCAACGCCCCCAAAGCGCTCCAGAGGCTCGCCCTCCACCAGAAACATCACCGCTGCCCCGGGCTCCAACTCGGAGAGCGTGTCCACCACGGCGCAGAGATACGCCGGATCCTCTTTTCCCTCCAGCCACTGTCCGCTCAGATCGACCCTGAATTCAGTCCCATCCCGGTCCAGCGAGAGGAGCTTGGTCCCCTCCGGGCACGCCTTCCCCAGCCCCGGGGTCTCCGGCCCCCCCAAGAGAGCCTGGAGCGCGGCCACAGCAGGGTCATCCCCCATGGACAGACGCAGGACCCGGGTCTCCCGGGTCAGCCCCGCTTCGCTGGGGAACCACAGGGTGACCTCCTGCTCCGACGGCCCCTCCCGGCTGTTCTCCAAAAGCAGATCGGAGGCATGGAGGACCTTGTCCCGGAAGGGTCTGGGCCGGCCTTCCACCGTCAGGTAAACGGAATGGATCCCCTCCAGCTGGCACAGGGTCAGCGCGATACACCCGTCGGCAAGGGAGAGATCCACCCCGGACAGGCCCCCATATGCCTCAGACAGATCCACCACCGCCTGATCCCCGTCCACCCGCCAGCTGCGCAAAGTGGTCCCCCGTGGGAAAGGAGAGGTGAGCCCGTTGCTCTCGGGTCCGGCCAGCAGCAGGCGCAGCAGCCCGTCCACCGCGCCTCTGCCGGGGGGCAGCGCACGAAATTCGTACGCCAGTGCTCCGCTGCCCGGACTGTTCTGATTGGTGATGAAATAGACGCTGTACTGTCCCTCTGGCGGCGCGCCGGAAGCCTGTTTCTCTCCACAGCCGGCACACACCAGCGCCGCCGCCAGGATCAGCGCCGCCAGGGTCCGCTCCCTCCGTCCGTTTCTTCTCATCCTCTCTCCCCCTCTCGGTACAGGGGAAAGGTGACCAGAAAGCGGGTGCCCTCCGTCTCCCGGCGCTGGGCCCGCACCGTGCCCCCGTATCGCCGGGCCGTATCCTGCACGATGGACAGCCCCAGGCCGGTCCCCCCGGCCGCCCGGGAGCGGGCCTTGTCCACCCGGTAAAACCGGTCGAACACCTTGGTGATGTCCTCTTGGGGGATCCCCACGCCGGTGTCCTCCACCACGAGCACCGCACGGTCCATCTCGGTGCGGGTCGCCACCCGGACAGTTCCCCCCGGCAGATTGTATTTCACGCCGTTTTCCACCAGGTTGAACACGATCTGATAGAGGTCGTCCCGGGTGCAGCGGATGGTCAGTCCCTTTTCCAGCTCCAACGCGATAGACACCTCCACCGCCTGGGCCAGGGGTTCCAGCATATGGGCCACCCGGCGGATCACCTCTTCCATGTCCACGGCCACCGTGGCCACGGTGACCGCCGCGTCCAGCCGGGTGAGCGTGAGCAGCTTCTCCGTGATGCGCTGAAGCCGCTCGGCCTCTTCTCCAATGTCCCCTACAAACTCCCGGACCGTATCCGGATCGATGTTGTCGGTCTGCAAAATAGAGTCGGTGAGCAGGCGAATGGAGGCCAGGGGGGTTTTGAGTTCATGAGAGGCGTCGGAGACAAAGCGCCTGCGGACTTCCTCCGTGGTCTGGAGCCGTCCGGTGAGGGCATTGAACTCCCCGGCCAGCTGACTGAGCTCATCCCCGCCCCCCATCTGGACGCGGTGGCTGTATTCTCCGGCCCGGACGATCCGGACGGCCCGCAGCAGCTCGGCGATCCGCCGGGCCAGTGCCCTGGAGAATACGGCTGAGAGCACCAGCGCCACCAGGGCAATGACCAGCGAGATGGTGCGCAGCGTCTTTTGGATCCCCACCAACAGCTTTCCCTGCTCGGCATCATACTCATCCACATATACCGCGCCCGCCGTCATGCCCCGATAGACCACCGGCGTGGCAGCCCGGCTGTGAAAGGCCCCTCCCGCATAGTCAGAGCGAAACGCGTCGTTCCCCCGCAGAGCGGAAGTCACCTCCCGCAGCAGAGCATACCGCCCCACCGCCCCGGAGGCGGCAGAGCTGTCATAGAGCACCACTCCGGCGGGGTCGGTGACCAAAACCCGGCTCAGGCCCGTGTCTCCCAGCACCTCCATGACCCGGATCACTCCGTCCCGGCTCAGCCCGTCCGGCCCGGCCAGGGCGGAGGCGATCACAGTGGCCTGGCTTTGCAGCGAGGTCTGCTTGGACTGAAACACCAGCTGCTGGGAGGCCATCACCGGATATGTGTTGAGCAGGATCAGCACGGCGGCGATGACCACGATATAGGTCAGGGCATACTTGGTCTGGAGCGACCGCCACAGCGGGACCTTTTTCGATTCTTCCGTCTCCATGGCCGTCACCTTCTTCCCACTCCCCAAGGAGCCGCACCTGGATACCGCCTCAGCCGCCGCTCTTCAGATAATAGCCCACGCCCCACTTGGTGAGAATGTACTCCGGGTTGGCCGGGTCCAGTTCCAGCTTCTCCCGGAGGCGCCGGACGTGGACGTCCACCGTGCGGTAATCTCCGGCATATTCATACCCCCACACCACATTGAGCAGGTTCTCCCGGCTGTACACCCGGCCGGGGTTGCGCATGAGCAGCTCCATGAGGTCGAATTCCTTGGCGGTGAGCTCCACCGGCTTTCCGTCTTTCCAGGCCGAACGCTCGTCGGCGTCCAGAGCGATGTGCCCCATGGACAGCCGCCCCCCGCCCCCCTGCTGATGAGCCATGCCCGCCCTGCGCAGCAGGGCCCTGATGCGGGCCTTCAGCTCCAGGATATTGAAGGGCTTGGTGATGTAATCGTCCGCCCCGCACTCAAAGCCCATCAGCTTGTCGGCGTCCTCTCCCTTGGCTGTGAGAATAATGATGGGCACGTTGGAAAACTCCCGGATCCGCATGCAGGCCTGGAGTCCGTCGATACGGGGCATCATCAGATCCAGAATGATGAGGTCAAAGGCTCCGCCCCGGGCCAGGTCCACGGCGGCCTGCCCGTCGTAGCCCACCTCCACCTGATAGCCCTCGCTCTCCAGGTTGAATTTGATGCCCTTGACCAGCACCTTTTCGTCGTCCACCACCAGGATCTTCATCCGTTCTCCTCCCCCGTTGTAATCTGGCCGAGCAGCCCGGCCAGCGTCTCCTCTCCGATCCCGCTCACCCGGGTGAGATCCTCCGGATAGCGGTAAGGGCCGTTGGCCGCCCGATCCGCCACGATGTCCGCCGCCCGCTTTTCTCCGATCCCGGGCAGCGTCTGCAGCGTCTCAGCGTCGGCGGTATTGATGTTCACCAGCCCCCGCTCAGGTACGGCTGTGGGCGCGGGCAGCGCGGTGACCGTGACCTCCAGTTTCCGCTGCGTCTCCACCCGCAGCGGCTCCGCCGCCCGTTCTCCCCGCAGAAACCATCCGGCGGTGAAGGCCAGAAAGACGGCGGCCAGCAGGATGACAGCATGCTCCGGCCCGGAAAGTTTCATTTTCTTCCCCTGCTCCCCCATTGCGCCCCTCGGTCTCCTCTGCTATAATATCATATGTTATCAGTATAACACACCGGACAGGAGTTTCCTATGAAAAAATACCGTTCTATCCCCGCTTTTTTTCTGCTGCTGAGCCTGCTGACCACCCTTTTGACCCCGGCCCTCGCCACAGAGGAAAGCGACAGCTTTACCGTCAACGCCGCCTCCGCCCTGCTGCTGGACGCCGACCACGACGAGGTCCTCTACGAACAGAACGCCGACGAGCGCCGCTTCCCCGCCAGCATCACCAAGGTGATGACCGGCCTTCTGACTGCGGAGGCGATAGACCGGGGCGAGCTGTCCCTGGACACCCAGGTCACCCTGGGAGATGACCTCTACACCGGCATCGGGGAGGGCGGCTCCACCCAGGATCTGAAGCCGGGGGAGGTCCTCACCGTCCGGGACCTGCTGAACTGCGCCCTCATCCCCTCGGCCAATGAGGCCTGTAACGCCCTGGCCTCTCTGGTTGCCGGAAGCATCCCTGCCTTTGTGGACCTGATGAATCAGCGCGCCGCCGAATTGGGCATGACGGGCACGCACTTTGTGAATCCCCACGGCTACCACGACGACGACCACTACACCACCGCCCGGGACGTGTCCCGGATGTGTCTGGAGGCCATGAAGCACCCCGACTTCCGCCAGATCGTCTCCTCGGTGAGCTACACTGTTCCCGCCACCAACCTCCATGCGGAACGGGTCCTCCACGACACCAACGCTCTGGTGTCCAACTTCAGGGTCCGGGGCTTCCTCTATCAGTATGCCATCGGCATCAAAACCGGCTCCACTCCGGAGGCAGGCTATTGTCTGGCATCCGCCGCGGAAAAGAACGGCCGCACGATGATCGGGGTGATCCTGGGCGGCGTCAACTGGAAGGACTCCGCAGGAAACGCAGTGGAAAACAACTATTTCCGAGAGAGCAAAAACCTGCTGGAATACGGCTTTAACCACTTTTCCCGCAAGACCATACTCAGCGGGATCGACCCTATCGGCACCATTCCCGTCAAGCTTTGCGCAGATCAGGACTATGTGACGGTGCAGCCCGCCAGCAGTCTGGAGGCCTCTCTCCCCAACGATCTGGACCCCGCCTCCTTCCAGCGGCAGATCGACCTGCCCGAGCGTCTGGACGCCCCCATCGAAAAGGGGCAGCCTCTGGGCACCATCACCCTCTCCTACGAGGGCAAAGAGTACGGCACCATAGAGCTGGTGGCCACTTCTTCTCTGGAGCGTTCCCAGTTTCTCTTTGTGATAGACCAGATCCAGCGCTTTTTCAGTCATCTGTGGGTGAAACTCCTCCTGCTGGTCCTGGTACTGCTCATTCTGATCTTCTTCCTGCGCCGCCTGTTTCTGGGGCCCTCCCGCCGCAATCGCCGGGGCGGCAGAGCCCCCCGGGTCTACCGCTCCAATTACCGGGGCCGCAGACGATAAGCGCCCCCGCCCCGAAGAAAAAAGGCTTGCCGCCCGCGCTCTGCGGGCGGCAAGCCTTTTCTGTACCGAAATCTCGATCGTGGTTCCATCGTTCTGAACCGATTACCCGGTATTCCATCTCCCAATTCGAAAGAACCACATGGAATGAAAGTTCTCTTTGCCCACTTTCTCTTTTAAGAGAAAATGGGTCAGTTCATCAGGGAGCAGACCAGCTCGGTGTAGCGGGCGGTGTCCTCCACGGGCAGTCCCGCGATGATGAGGGCCTGGTCATAGAGGAGCTCGGCGTACTTTTTGGCCTTCTCCGGCTCCTGGGCCACAGCCTGGGCCAGCGCGCCGTAGACGGCGCTGTCGGCGTTGAGTTCCAGCACCCGCTCGGCCTTGATGGCCCCGCCGCCGGCCTCCATGCGGCTGAAGTACTTCTCCATCTCCAGAGACACGCCGCCCTCGGCGGTCATGCATACAGGGGCGGACTTGAGCACCTTGGAGATCCGCACGGCGGAGACCTTGTCGCCCAAAACTTCTTTCACAAAGTCCAGCACCGGCTTGTTGGCCTCGGCCTTCTTCTCGTTGGCCTCCTTCTCCTCGTCGCTCTCGGGGAGGGCGTCGGCCGCCCCGGCGTCCTTGAAGGGCTTCTCCCCATATTTGACCAGGGTCTGGGCCACAAACTCGTCCACCTCGTCGATGAAGTAGAGGATCTCGTAGCCCTTGTCCAGCACCCGCTCGGCCTGGGGCAGCTTCCTGGCCATATCCAGGCTCTCGGCGCACAAATAGAAGATGGACGCCTGGTCCTCCTTCATCCGCTCCTTGTACTGGGCCAGGGTGGTCAGCTCATCCCCAGCGGAGGAGGGGAAGAGCAGCAGGTCCTGGAGCACGTCCTTGTGGGCGCCGTACTGATTCACTGTGCCGTACTTGAGCTGGCGGGAGAAGCCCTTCCAGAAGGTGAGGTATTTCTCCTTGTCCTCCTTCTGGAGCTTGAGCAGCTCGGCCTTGACCTTCTTCTCCACGCTGCTCTCCATGATATGGAGGGCCCGGGTGTGCTGAAGGGTCTCACGGGAGATGTTCAGGGGCAGGTCGGGGGAGTCCACGATGCCCTTGACAAAGCTGAAGTGATCGGGGACCACGTCGGCGCACTTGTCCATGATGAGCACGCCGGAGGAATAGAGCTGCAGGCCCTTCTCATAGTCCTTGCTGTAATAATCGAAGGGGGCGTGGGCGGGGATGAACAGCAGGGCCTTGTACTCGATCTGACCCTCGGCCGCGATGTGGATCACCGCCAGGGGATCCTCCCAGTCGCCGAACTTCTCCTTGTAGAACTGGTTGTACTCCTCCCGGGTCACCTCGCTCTTGGGCCGCTGCCACAGGGGCACCATGGAGTTGAGGGTCTCCATCTCGGTGTAGCTCTCGTACTCGGGCTTATAATCCTCGGGTGCGTCGGCGGGCTTCTCCTTCTGGCGGGACTTGGTGACCTCCATGCGGATGGGGGTGTGGACATAGTCGGAATATTTCTTCACCAGGCCCTCGATGCGGTACTGCTCCAGATACTGACCGTAGTCCTCCTCCTCGGTGTCCGCCTTGATGTGGAGGATGACCTCGCTGCCCACGCCGGCCTTGTCGCAGGGCTCCACGGTGTACCCGTCCGCCCCGTCGGACTTCCACTCCCAGGCCTCTTCGGCGCCGTAGGCCCGGCTGCGGACCGTGACGGTGTCGGCCACCATGAAGGCCGAATAGAAGCCCACGCCGAACTGGCCGATGATGTCCACGTCCTTGCCCGCTTCGGCCTTGTCCATCTCCTGCTTGAACTGGAAGGAGCCGCTGCGGGCGATGGTGCCCAGATTCTGCTCCAGCTCCTCCTTGGTCATGCCGATGCCGTTGTCGGAGACGGTGAGGGTGCGGTTTTCCTTGTCGGCGGTCAGAAGGATGCGGAACTCCGACCGGTTCAGCCCCACCTTGTCGTCGGTGAGGGCCTTGTAGGCCAGCTTGTCCACCGCGTCGCTGGCGTTGGAGATCAGCTCCCGGAGAAAGATCTCCTTGTGGGTGTAGATGGAGTTGATCATCAGATCCAGCAGCCGCTTCGACTCCGCCTTAAACTGTTTCTTTGCCATGGGTGACTCCTCCTATATCAAAGCTATTTTGTAAAAACATAGCGTTAGCACTCTTTTCCCAAGAGTGCTAACGCTATGATAGTCCTTCGTGTCATAATTTTCAAGGGGGTTCAAAGAAAATTTACAATTTCCGCATCTTACCTCCGCAGGGCCTCGTCCAGGCCGCAGACATATTCCAGTGTGCGGGCGGCGGTATAGCGATAGATCTTGGAGACGCCCGCCCCGTCTTCTCCAAAAAAGGCCTCTATACAGTTGGAATATTCCTCCCGGATGTTGCCGATGTTCCCCGCATAGTCGGAGCCTCGGCAGCCCAGCGTCTGATTGACGTCCAGCCCTGTCAGCTTTCCGCCGGACAGGTCATAGATCACCACGCCCCTGGCATTCCCCGGAAGATAGGCCACGATCTCCGCCTCGCCGTCATCGGTCAGGTCGACATCCTCGGCCCGACCGTCGCCGGTGACATGAACCGCCCTTCCGTCCACCGCCAGCAGATAAACCGGGCGCCAGTCCAGGCCGTGGGCCCGGAGGGTGCTGTCCACATACATCCCGCCCGCCAGCATTCGGGCGGCTTTCTCCGGGGGATCGGCGCGGTAGGCCGCCGCCATCGCATAGACCTGTGCGTTCCGGCCCTCATTCTCGGCCACCGGGAAAAAATCCGTCAGCTCCCAGGAGGAAAAACCCCCGTCCCAGGCCTCTGTCCGCCGGGCGTCAAAGTAGGCGTCCACCGTGTCCCTGTATGACGCATAGGCCGCCCGGTCAATGTGATCGGGTCTGTCGTTCTGGGTACGGAGGAACTGATAGAGGGCCTCATCTTCCACAAAGAGCCGCCCTCTGGGGAGGTTTTCTCCGGCAAAGATCTCCACCAGGTTCTCCTCCAGACCCGCCCACAGGTGCACCGCGTCCTCCCCGGACCAGCCCCCCGCGTCCTTGTCCCCCAGATAAACATCCAGACTCCACACCACATCGGTGTCCGAGCCGTTCAAAGTAAGCGCATTGTGGTCCACAGTGCGCTCCATTGAAGCGCGCACCATGGGGGCCAGCACCTCCGCGGCAGGGTCTTCGTTGGGTCCTCCCCAGGAAACAGATCCAATCTCCTCGGCCTTCCATTCCGAGAGGAACCCCTTCAGCGTCCGCCCCGGGTCCGGTCCACTGTCCAGAAAGGAGCGGATGAACCAGTTCTCTCCCTCTTTTCGGAGCGTCAGCTCCGCCCGGCTGCCGTCCTCTCCGGGCGCGGCCCACAGGCGGGCCGTGTCTCCCTCCGCCTCGCCCCCCACGCAGTGGAAGGTGCCTGGGCCGAAGTCGCTGGTGAAGGTGTACCAGGCGTCGTATTCCTCCAGATAGGGCACGCCGGAGGTGTCGGCCAGCTCCGCCGCGGTGATGCCGGCGTAGCGGGAGAGGGCCTCGTCCACCGAGGCGCGCGGAATGCGGTGGATGGGCATGTCGCCCACCGAATCTCCCCAGGGATAGCCGGGCAGGGCGGCCAGCGCGTCGGACTCCGCCCGGTTTTCGGCGCTCAGGGTCCCGTCATCAGGAAAATAGCGCAAAAATTCCGCAAAGTCCAAATCCTCCGGTGCCTCATACCGGCTGGTAAAAAAGCCGCTCACCGGAGTGGCGCGGGTCCCGGATCCCCCGTCTTCCATGGAAGCAAAGGCCTTGTTGACCCGCTCCACCTCATCCCGGGTCAGGGCTCTCGCCGCCTCCGGGGTCTCCGCAGGGGCGGAAGAGGGTGCTGGACCGTCCCCCGGGGCGCTCCGGCATCCTGCCAGCAGGACCAGCGCGCAGACCAGGACCGACAGACATTTTTTCATGCTTTTCACTCCTTTACCATGATATTAGCAGATTGGAACGGTCCTGTCCTTACGGGAAAATGACACTTTGGTGACGAGCGGTAACGATTGCGCTTTGGGACAAAATCTCTTATAATGAAACCATTGAGAATGGAGGACAAGCTATGCTGTTTCATCTTCTGGCCGTGGGCGACGTGGTGGGCGACCAGGGCCTCTCCTTTTTGGACCGGCACCTGCGGAGCCTGAAAAAGCTCCATGCCGTGGATTTCACCGTCGTCAACGGAGAAAACGCCTCCGGCGTGGGCATCACCCCCCGGCAGGCCAAGGATATTTTCAACGCCGGGGCCGACGTCATCACCCTGGGCAACCACACCTGGAACCGGATCCAGATCGCCGACTTTCTGGAGGACAACCCCTACATCCTCCGCCCCGCCAACTACACCAGCCGGGTCCCCGGCCGGGGCTGGGGGGTCTTTGACGGCCCCAGGGGCCTGCGGATCGGGGTGATGAACCTCATCGGCCGGTGCGAGATGGACTCCAACTTTGAAAATCCCTTCACCGTGGCCTCGGCCGCCCTGAAGGAGATGGACGCCGACCTCACCGTGGTGGATCTCCATGCCGAGGCCACCAGCGAGAAGGGGGCCATGGGCTGGTATCTGGACGGGCGGGTCCAGGCGGTGTGGGGCACCCACACCCACGTCCCCACCGCCGACGTGCAGATCCTTCCCAAGGGGACCGGCTTTGTCACCGACCTGGGGATGACCGGCCCGGCCCAGTCGGTGCTGGGCATCAAGCCCCAGCAGGCCATCAACCGCTTTCTGGGCGGCCTCCCCGCCCGGTTTGAACAGTCGGAGGGCCCCTGCAAACTGGAGAGCGTGCTCTTCACCATCGACACCTCCACCCGGAAATGCGTCTCGGCGGAACGTCTGGACATCCGGGAGTAAGCCAGCCCGTTTTCCCTTCACTTTCTCTCTGGAAAGGAGTTTTCCATGCTTCACATCCTTCACGCCGCCGACCTCCATCTGGACGCCCCCTTCGCGGCGCTGACGGCGGATCAGGCCCGCCAGCGGCGGGCCGAGCAGCGGCTTCTGCTGGAGAAGCTGGCCGACACAGCCAGCGAGCGGGGGGCCGACCTGGTCCTTCTCTCCGGCGATCTGCTGGATGACCGGCAGACCTACCGGGAGACCGCCCAGGCGCTGGCCGCCGCCCTGGGCCGGATCCCCGCGCCGGTGCTCATCGCCCCGGGCAACCACGACTTCTATCAGGCATCCTCCCTCTATTCCGCCCCCATCTGGCCGGAAAATGTGCGTATCTTCCGGGAGGGGGCCGTCCGTTCCGTGGAGCTCCCCGGCTGCACCGTCTACGGCTGTGCCTTTACCGGCCCGGCCCGGGACGACTCCCCCCTGGCGGGCTTCCGCGCCCCGGACACGGGCAAGCCCGGGATCATGGTCCTCCACGCCGATGTGGAGGGAACGGGCCGTTACGCCTCCATCTCCCGGGAGGAGATCGCCGCCAGCGGCCTCACCTATCTGGCCCTGGGCCACATCCACGCCTGCTCCGGCCTTCAAAGGGCGGGAGACACCTACTGGGCCTACCCCGGCTGTCCCGAGGGCCGGGGCTTTGACGAACTGGGAGACAAGGGGGCCCTCTGGGTCACGGTGGACGGCCCCGCCGTCACAGCGGAGTTTCTCCCCCTGTGCGCCCGGCGCTATGAGGTCCTGACCTGCGACCTCACCGGGAAGGCCCCTGTGCAGGCGGTGGCCGATTCCCTGGCCCCCGGCTCCCGGGAGGACATCTGCCGCCTAATCCTCACCGGCGAGAGCGACGCCCCCGACCTGGCCGCCCTCACCCGGACTGCCGCCCCCCTCCGGTGGTCGGTCACCCTCCGGGACCGCACCCGCGTTCCCCGGGATCTGTGGGCACGGGAGCGGGAGGACAGCCTGACCGGGCTCTTTCTCCGGGACATGCGCCGGCGCATCGACGCCGCGGGAGACGACGGGGAGCGGTCTGTTTTGGAACAGGCCGTCCGCTTTGGTCTGGCCGCGCTGGAAAACGGGGAGGACACGCCATGAAGCTGAACAAACTCACCGCCACCTTCGGCCGTCTGGATCACGCCGAACTGATCCCGGGCCCGGGGCTCACCCTCATCGAGGCCCCCAACGAGGGGGGCAAATCCACCTGGTGCGCCTTCCTGCGGGCCATGTTCTACGGCTTTCCCCCCCGGGACCGGGACAAGGCCGGATACATCGCGGAAAAAAACCGCTGGCAGCCCTGGTCGGGCGCCCCCATGGAGGGCAGCGTCGACCTCACCTGGCAGGGGCGGGAGCTGACCCTCTACCGGGGGCCAAAAGGCTCCGTCCCCTGGGGGGCCTTCTCCGCGGTGTGGACCGCCACCCGAGAGCCGGTGGGCTTTCTGACTGCGGAGAACTGCGGAGAGGCTCTGCTGGGGGTCTCCCGGGAGGTCTTTGAGCGCACCGCCTTTGTGGGGCAGGGAAACGCCGCCCTTTCTCCCAGCGGCGATCTGGAAAAGCGGATCGCCGCACTGGCCACCTCCGGGGAGGAGGAGGTCTCCTTCTCCCAGGTGGAGCGCCGCCTGAAGGACTGGCTCAACCGCCGCCGCTCCAACAGCCGCAATGGTCTGATCCCCAGACTGGAAGCCGAGCTGGAGGAGGTGGCCGACACCCAGGCCCGGCAGGCGGGCCTTCTCCGCCGTGCCCAGGCCGCGCAGCAGGAAAAGGAAGCCCTGGAAATCCAAAAAGCCCGCCTGGAGGGACAGCTCCAAACGTTGGGCGACGCCCATCGGGCTGAGCAGGCTCAGCGCCGCCGTCAGGCTCAGGACGACGCCGACCGCGCCCGGACCGCCTGGGAGGAGGCCCGCCGCACGGCGGAGGGGCTCCCGGCCGCCGACGCGCTCCGCCGGGCCCAGGGGGACCTGAGCTACGCCAACACCCTGACCTCCTCCATCCGTCAGGCGGACAGGGCCATCCCAATCGCCCGGCAGGCCGCTGAGGAAGCCCGATCCGCCGCCGCGGCCGACCCCTTCTTCAGCGGTCAGGACCCCACTCAGGCCGCCGCCAAAGCGCAGGCGGATCACGACGAGGCAGAGCGGCTGATGAAACATCGTCCCACCGCCCTTGCTTTGCTCGGCGCCCCCGTCGGTGCCGTGCTGGGCATGGTCCTGGGGCGGAGCCTGAAGGGCGCGCCCGTCTCCGTCTCCTCTCTCCTCCTTCTGCTGCTGGGGGCCTTTCTGGGCTGGGGCCTTGTGGCTCTTCCCATGTCTCTCCTCCGCTCCCGCCGCCGCAAACGGGCCCAGAAAATCCTGGAGCGTTATCAGGCCGAAGACGCCGAAGGCATCCTGTCCCGTGCCGCCGATTACGGTGAGAAGGTCTCCGCCGCCCAGGAGGCTCAGCGTCAGGCGCAGGCCGCCGAGGAAGAGCGGGACCGGCTGGCCGCTCAGAAGCTGGAACTCACCGGCCGTCTGCTCCATCTGGTTCACGCCTTTGCTCCCGAGGTGACCGACCTCTTCGGGGTCTCCGCCGCCCTCTCCCGGGCGCTTCAGCAGGGGGAGCGCTGCCGCCTGGCCGAGGCCCGCCTGGCGGCGGCAGAGCAGCTTTTGGCCGCTCTCCCCGCCGTGGAGGCCCCATCCAGTGTCCCCGCGTCCCTCCCCGATGAGGACGCCGCCGCTCTCGCCGCACGCCTCTCCGCCGTCACAGGAGAACTGAACCGGGTCAGCGACGATGCCGCCCGGCTGCGGGGGGAGCTGAGCTCCGTGGGTGACCCGTCTGAACTGAGCGCCCGCAGAGATGCGCTCACCGAGGAACTGACCCGCCGTCGGGGGGAGTTTGACGCGCTCACCGCCGCATTGGACAGCCTGCGCCAGGCTGACAGCCTTTTGCGGGAACGCTTCTCCCCCGCTGTCAACCGGCGGGCGGGAGAATATCTGGCCGCCCTCACCGGCGGAAGGTACGACAGGGCCGCGCTTACCCGCCAGTTCCAGGCACTGGCCCAGGAGGCTGGAGCTCCGGCCCCCCGGCAGGACCTGGTCCTCTCC
Source organism: Pseudoflavonifractor sp. Marseille-P3106 (assembly GCA_900169975.1). Lineage (GTDB taxonomy): Bacteria > Bacillota > Clostridia > Oscillospirales > Oscillospiraceae > Vermiculatibacterium. The sequence continues at coordinate 57,843 of LT827124.1, read as the reverse complement.
GGCGGCACCGCCCAGCAGCTCTATCTGGCGGTGCGGCTGGCCATGTGCGATCTGGCCCTCCCTCAGGAGGAACCCTGCCCCATCCTGCTGGACGACGCTCTGGACGCCTTTGACGACGATCGGGCCAACCTGGCCCTGGACTGCCTCCTGTCTGCGGCCAAGACCCGCCAGATCCTTCTCTTCTCCTGCCACGGCCGGGAAGCGGCCCGGCTTGGGGTCCTTGGGGAGGCGGCAGTCATATCTGTCTGAGTTTTCAGAACCGGTTGCTTTTTCCACTCTATCAGGCTATAATAAGGTCTGTTGAGCGCCCTGCGCCGCGCTTTTCACGGCAGGGCACTTCCCATTCTGAAAATTTGGAGCTGATCCTGTGGCAGATGAAAACGTAATTTCCCCAGAGGGCCAGCCCGCCGAGGAAAAGGGTTCCGTTAAGCTGGATCTCTATTTCTGGATGCAGGCCCTGGTCATGGCTCTGGTGTCCCTCATTCTGGTATTCACACTGGTGGGCCGTGTCATTGGGGTGGTGGGCTCCTCCATGGTCCCCACTCTTCACCAAAGCGATCTGCTCCTTCTCCAGAGTATCGGCTATACGCCGAAGCAGGGGGATGTGGTGGTGCTCCGCAAGCCCTCCTTCATGACAGAACCCATTGTGAAACGGGTCATTGCCGTGGAAGGCCAGCATGTGACGGTGGACTACGGTGCCGGGACCGTCTCCGTAGACGGTCAGGTTCTGGATGAGCCGTACATCAACGAGCTCATGGTGGACACTCTGAACCCCTATATGACCGTTCTGGACGTAACGGTGCCGGAAGGTTCTATCTATGTGATGGGAGACAATCGGAACCACTCCTCGGACAGCCGGGACCAGCGGCTCGGCACAGTGGACAAACGGTATGTTCTGGGCCGCGCTCTGTGCGTGGTGCTCCCCTTCCGGAACTTCGGTCCGGTCGGTTGACCGCCTTGAAACGCAAAAAGGCCCGGCAGCTTTCGCTGCCGGGCTTTCCTTTTCCGGTTTTTAGAAGTACTTCTTCACGCCTTCGGAGGCGAGGGAGGCATCTGCGCTGATGGTGACAGTGAACTTGATGTTGTTCTTCTCACCGAACGTGTTGAGCCAGTCCAGGAAATGCTCCACGGCCACATCCTCGGCAGGTACGCCCACGATCTTGGTCAGGCTGTCGATAAACACATGGGTGATGTCGTAGTTCCCGGCGTGAAGGCCGTTGATGAAACCCTTGAGCATATCAAAGTTATCCATATCGTACTGGCTGGCTTCCACCAGACGGATCTTATAATGGATATCGTAAGTCAGCTTGGGACCGCGCTCAATGCAGACCACATTTCCATTCTCGCTCTGTACAGCGGAATTAATGAGCTCGATCATCTGCTTGGTCTTGCCGGTACCCTTGACCCCCATGATCACTCTCACCATAATAATCACTCCTTACATTTGTCCCCCGGAAGAAGTTCTCCGGTCTGTGGCATTATGGTACCATTTTTCCGAGAGAATTGCAACCGTTTTGTGCCAGTTCACTAAAAACCTTTTTCATGGTTTGTCCATTTTCTTACAATTCTTCCCCATGGGGAAACTCAGCTGTCCAGCCGCTTTTCCAGCGCCGCCTTCTGGCTCTCGTAGCCGGGCTTGCCCAGAAGGGCGTACATGTTGTTCTTGTAGGCCTCCACGCCGGGCTGGTCGAAGGGATTGACCTCCAGCAGATAGCCGGACAGGCCGCAGGTAAATTCGAAAAAGTAGATAAGCGCGCCCAGGCTCCTGGCGTCCCGGGCCGGGACGGCGAGCAGAATGTTGGGCACACCGCCGTCCACATGGGCCAGGATGGTGCCCCGCATGGCCTGCTCGGCCACAAAGGCCAGAGAGCGGCCGGAGAGGAAGTTGAGTCCGTCCACATTTTCCGGATCGTCGGGGATCGTGCGCTTGGTGTGGGCGCAGTCAAAACGGACCACGGTCTCCACCATGAGCCGCTCCCCCTGCTGGATATACTGGCCCATGGAGTGGAGGTCGGCGGTGAACTCCACGCTGGCGGGGAAGAGGCCCTTGCCCTGCTTGCCCTCGCTCTCGCCAAAGAGCTGCTTCCACCACTCCCCGAAGAACCGGAAGGCGGGCTCATACCCGGCCAGGATCTCGATCTTCTTCCCGGACTGGTAGAGGGCGTGGCGGGCGGCGGCGTACTGCCAGGCGGGGGTGTCCATGCCCGGCTTGGCCAGCAGCTCCATCTCCTCCCGGGCGCCGCCCATGAGGGCGTCGATGTCGATGCCGGCGGCGGCGATGGGCAGAAGGCCCACGGCGGTGAGGACGGAGTAGCGCCCGCCCACGGCGTCGGGCACCACGAACTCCTCGTAGCCCTCCTTGTCCGCCAGACCCTTGAGAGCGCCCCGCTTGGCGTCGGTAGTGGCGTAGATGCGGCCCTTGGCCCCTTCCTTGCCGTACTTCTCCTCCAGAAGGGCCTTGAAAATGCGGAAGGCCACGGCGGGTTCGGTGGTGGTTCCCGACTTGGAGATGACGTTGACGGAGAAGTCCACGTCCTTTACCAGATCGATGATCTCGTTCATGGCGTCGGCAGAGAGGCTGTTGCCCGCGAAATAAATGGCGGGGCCGTCCTTGCGGGTGAGATTGTAATTGTTGGAGGTCAGCGTCTCAATGACTGCCCTGGCTCCCAGGTAGGAGCCGCCGATCCCGATGACCACCAGGGCCTTGGAGTCGGAACGGATCTTCTCCGCCGCCTTCTGGATCCGGGCAAACTCCTCCTTGTCATAGTCGGCAGGCAGCCGGACCCAGCCGGTGTACTCTCCCCCGGCGCCGGTGGCGTTCAGCACGAAGTCATGGGCCTTTTTCAGCCCGGGCTCCTGACCGGTGCGCCAGCCGCCGGGAAGGAAGGAAGAAATATTGGAAAGATCAAGATTGAGCATAGCAATGGCCTCCTATAACAGCTTGTCCTTGGTGGCTTTAGTATACACCACGCAAAAGGATTTTCAAAGCGCTTTCTGACGCTTTCGGGAAAAAGAAAACCGCCCCCGCAGGGGCGGTTCCGATCTATTGAAAGCAGGGCTCTGCCCGTAGGAGCCGCTTTCTCAGTTTTTCAGGCTCTGCATGGGGGCGGGGATACGGCCGCCCCGATGGACAAAATCGGCGCTGGACTCGGGGTGGACCGGCATCACCGGGGCGGAGCCCAGCAGTCCGCCGAACTCCACCGTGTCCCCCACCCGCTTGCCGGGGGCGGGGATGAGCCGGACGGCGGTGGTCTTGGAGTTGACCATGCCGACGGCCGCCTCATCGGCGATGATGGCCGAGAGGGTCTCGGCAGTGGTATCCCCGGGGACGGCGATCATGTCGAGGCCCACCGAGCACACGCACGTCATGGCCTCCAGCTTGTCCAGGCACAGGGCACCCGAGGAGGCGGCGGCGATCATGCCCTCGTCCTCGCTGACCGGGATAAACGCGCCGGACAGGCCGCCCACGTGGGAGGAGGCCATCACGCCGCCCTTCTTCACCGCGTCGTTCAGCATGGCCAGGGCGGCGGTGGTGCCGTGGGTGCCGCAGGTCTCAAGGCCCATCTCCTCCAGAATGCGGGCCACCGAATCCCCCACGGTGGGAGTGGGGGCCAGGGACAGGTCCACGATGCCGAAGGGCACGTCCAGCCGCCGGGAGGCCTCCTGCGCCACCAGCTGTCCCATCCGGGTGATGCGGAAGGCCGTCTTTTTAATGGTCTCGGCCACTACGTCGAAGGGCTGTCCCTTCACGCTCTGGAGCGCGTGGTGCACCACGCCGGGGCCGGAGACCCCCACGTTGATGACCCGGTCGCCCTCGGACACCCCGTGGAACGCGCCCGCCATAAAGGGGTTGTCCTCCACGGCGTTGCAGAACACCACCAGCTTGGCGCAGCCGAAGCCGTCCTGATCGGCGGTGCGGGCGGCCAGCTCCTTGATGGTCCGGCCCATGAGGGCGACGGCGTCCATGTTGATGCCCGCCTTGGTGGAACCCACGTTCACCGACCCGCACACCAGTTCGGTGGCCGCCAATGCCTCGGGGAGGGAGCGGATGAGGTTCCGGTCGGCGGAGGTCATGCCCTTCTGCACCAGAGCGGAAAAGCCGCCCACGAAGTTGACGCCGGTCTCGGCCCGGGCCTTGTCCAGGGCCACGGCGAAGGGAACATAGTCCTCGGTCCGGGAGGCCCCCGCCACCAGGGCGATGGGCGTGACCGAGATGCGCTTGTTGACGATGGGAATGCCGAACTCGGCCTCAATGTCCTCGCCGGTCCTGACCAGATCCTTGGCCGAGCGGGTGATCTTGTCGTAGATTTTCCGGCAGGCGGCCCTGGGGTCGGGGTCGGCGCAATCCAGCAGGGAGATGCCCATGGTGATGGTGCGCACGTCCAGGTGCTGCTGGTCGATCATGTGGATGGTATCCAGGATCTCATTACTGTTAAACATAGCCATATCTCCACCCTCAGATCCGATGCATGGCGTTGAAGATATCTTCCCGCTGGGCGTGGATGACCAGGCCCTGTTCCCTGCCCTCGGCCTCCAGCAGAGACACCAGCTGGGCAAAGGGAACCTTGGACGCCGAGGCGTCCACCAGCATGATCATGGTAAAATACTCCTGTAAAATGGTCTGGCTGATGTCCAGCACGTTGATCCCCTGCTCAGCGAGCAGGGCGCAGACCCGGGCGATAATGCCCACCTGATCCTTTCCGATGACCGTTACAATGGCTCTCATGTCAAACTCCTCCTTTTATTGCAGCTCATCCAGCGTCAGGGTAAAGCCGGGCAAAAATTCTTCCATAAAATAATCCAGCGCGGGCAGCTCCATCTTTTCCAGGGCGGCCCGGGTCTGGCCGGCGGCCTGACGGAACTCGGCGTTGCCCGCCTTCAGCTCCTCCAGACACTTCAGGTAGGCCGAGAGCTTGTCGGCGGCCTTCACCACCCGCAGCAGTTCCGGCTCCAGTTCCTCCCGCACATAGGGGTCAAAGGCCGGACGCAGCTCATCCGGCAGCAGGGAGAGCAGCTTGTCCGCCGCCACCGACTCCACCGCCTTGTAGGCGTCCCGGATCGCGGGATTATCGTACTTCACCGGGGTGGGCAGGTCGCCGGTGAGGATCTCGGGGGCGTCGTGGTAGAGTGCTGCCACTGCCGCCTCGTTGGGATCCACCGCCGAGGCGAACCGGTCCCTTCCGATCACCGCCAGGGCGTGGGCCAGCACCGCCACCATGTGGGAGTGCTCCTGCAGATTCTCCGGGCGGGTATTGCGCATCAGCCCCCAACGGTCGATATACCGCATCCGGGCGATGAGGGCAAAAAAATGGCTGGCCATAAAAATGTTCTCCTCCCGCGGCCCGCCTTCGCTCTGTACAAGCCGCCCATTCTCCGCTATAATAAATTGATATTGTGTTATTATACACCACATCAAGACTGTTGTTCAAGAGGACGATTTTCATGAAGATAGCCATCTACACCCTGGGCTGTAAGGTCAATCAGTATGAGACCCAGGCCATCGAGACCGAGCTGACCCTTCGGGGCCACGCACTGGTCCCCTTCGAGGGCCCCGCCGACGCCTATATCATCAACACCTGTACCGTCACCGCCGTCAGCGATCACAAGTCCCGGCAGGCCATCCGCCGGTGCCGGAAATACAACCCCGCCGCCGTGGTGGGGGTCTGCGGATGCTACGCCCAGACCGATCCCCAGGCGGTGGCTGCTCTGGGGGTGGATCTGGTCTCCGGCACCGCGGGGCGGCTCCCTTTTCTGGACGATCTGGAGCGTCTGGCCGCCGCCCGCACCGCCGCTTCCTCCGACGGGCCGGAACCGCTGGTCACCGTGGGCAATATCATGTCCCAGCGGAGCTTTGAGGAGCTCCCCGCAGGGGGCCTGGCCGGCCGCACCCGGGCCATGCTGAAGGTGGAGGACGGCTGCGTCAACTTCTGCTCCTACTGCATCATCCCCTACGCCCGGGGACCGGTGCGCTCCCTGCCCCTGGCCGACGCCGCCGGCCAGGCCCGCCGCCTGGCGGAAGAGGGCTATCGGGAGCTGGTGCTCACCGGCATCGAGATCTCCTCCTGGGGGCAGGACTTCCGGGACGGTACCTCCCTCATCGACCTCATCGAGGCCATCTGCGCCGCCGCCCCCGGCTGCCGGGTGCGGCTGGGGAGCCTGGAGCCCCGGACCATCACCGCCGGCTTCTGCCGCCGGGCCGCCGCGCTGCCCAACCTGTGCGACCACTTCCACCTGTCCATGCAGTCGGGCTGTGACGCCACCCTGAAGCGGATGAACCGGAAATACGATTCCGCGCGGTATTATGAGAGCATTTCATTACTCCGGGAATTCTTTGACCGGCCCGGGATCACCACCGACCTCATCGTCGGCTTCCCCGGGGAGACCGAGGAGGAGTTTGAGGCCACCCTGGCCTTCCTGCGCCGGTGCGCCTTTTCCGCCATGCACATCTTCCCCTACTCCCGCCGGGAGGGCACCCCGGGCGCCAAAATGCCGGGGCAGGTGCTCCGGGCGGTGAAGGAGGAGCGGGCCCGCCGGGCCCGCTCCGTCGCGGAAGAACTGCGGCGGCGCTATCTGGAAGAACAGGTCGGCCGGACGCTCTCCGTCCTTTTTGAAGAGGAAAAGGACGGGCTCTGGCGGGGCCACGCCCCCAACTACACGGAGGTGACCGTCTCCGGGCAGGGGCTGCACAACGTGGAGCGTCCGGTGCGCATCACCGGCGTTTCCGGGGAGCGCCTGACAGGGGAGCCGGTCTGAACATCGGTGCCTGTTTTGCTTGTATCTCCTTCGCCGTTGTGATAAAATACACCCGATTTCTGTGAGAAAAGGAGCAACCGCCCATGTTTCGATTCAACCATGTGAATTTTAACGTGCTGGACCTGGAGAAATCCCTCGCCTTTTATAAAAAGGCGCTGGGGCTGACCGTGGTCCGGGAGAAGGCCGGGGAAAACGATCTGGGGCCCTTCCGGCTGGTCTACCTGGGGGACGACGCCGGCAGCTTCACCCTGGAGCTGACCTGGCTGGCCGCACGGAAGGAGCCTTACGACCTGGGGGAGGGCGAGTTCCACCTGGCCTTTACGGTATCCGATCTGGCCGAGGCCCACGCCAGGCACGAGGCCATGGGCTGCATCTGCTTTGAGAACAAGGCCATGGGCATTTACTTTATTGAGGATCCGGACGGCTACTGGATCGAGATCGTCCCGGAAAAGAAGTAATGGCCCAGAAGCTGGACGGCCGCGTGGCCTACGCGGATCTGCTGCGCTCCTTCGCCACCCTGGCGGTCATGGTGCTCCATCTGGCGGGCAGTCAGCTGGGATCCGTTTCGGTTGGTTCCCCGGACTGGGATGTGTTCAATCTCTATGACGGACTGGTACGCTGGTGTGTACCAGTCTTTGTCATGCTCTCGGGCATGTTCCTTCTGGACCCCAAGCGCTCTCTCCCCCTGCCCAAACTGCTCTTCCACAACGCCCTGCGCATTTTCATCTCCCTGCTGTTCTGGGGAGGCGTCTACGCTCTGGCCGAGCTTTGGGAAGCCGGGAAGCCGCTCAACTGGGACAGCGTTCAATCCGCCCTGCTGGGCGTGCTCCGGGGAAACACCCACTACCACCTGTGGTTTCTCTTCATGATCCTGGGGCTTTATCTCATCACCCCGGTGCTCCGGGCGTTTGTCCGGGGCGCGGGACGGGGCGATTTTCTCTGGCTCTTCCTCCTCTGCTTTCTCTTTGCCTCCCTGCTGCCCACCGCCTTCCGGCTCTGGCCCAACGCCACCGCCGTCCTCCGGGTCTGGTATGACAGGCTCTCCCTCCAGGCGGTGCTGGGCTATGCGGGCTTCTATGTGGCGGGCTATTACCTGAAGGAATTCACCATTGGACGGCTGACCGAGGCTGTTATTTACATTCTGGGCGCGCTGGGGGCTTTTGCCGCCGTGTGGGGCACCCGGGCGCTCTCCCTGCGGGCCGGCGGTCTGGACGACACCCTGTACGGTTACTTTGCCCCCAATGTGGTCTGCTTCGCCGTGGCTGTCTTTGTGCTCTTCCGCTATGTGCTGGGGGTGAGCGAGGAGCGCTCCCGCCGCCAGAGCCTAAACACGGCGGCCCGGGTCTCTTTCGGGATGTATCTGGTCCACGATCTCTTCCTTATGCTCCTGCGCCATTTCGGCATCACCACCCTCTCCTTTGCCCCGGCCCTGGCCGTTCCCGTGCTGGCGGCGGCGGTGTTTTTCGCCTCCTTTCTCGTCTCCTGGCTCCTCTCCAAGCTCCCCTTCCTGGGCCGCTGGCTCACCTGACCTGCTTTCTCTCGAGAGAGAAAGCAGGCAAAGAGAGCCTTGACAGCGGCTCTGATTGCTCACGGAGAGGAAAAAAGCCGGGAAGTCTTTGACAACGGCTTTGCTTGCGCACAAAGAGAGAAAAAGCTGAAAAACCTTTGACAGAGGCTTTGCGTCCGATTTTGCATCGGGGTGGCTTGAGGGCGTTCGGGCCTGACCTCCAATGAAAACGGGATCAGAAAATATGATATTTGAATTGTCTTTCAGGAAGGAGGTCTCCGCCGTGCTCTTTTCCAGTTCTGTTTTTCTCTTCGCTTTTCTCCCGGTCGTCCTGCTGGGCTACTATGTGGTCATGCGCGGCATGCGGCGGAGGCAAAACCTCTTTCTCCTGATTTCCTCCCTGTTCTTTTACGCCTGGGGAGAACCCCGTTTCGTGCTGGTGATGCTGCTGTCCATCTGGATGAATTACGGCTTCGGCCGCTGGGTCCACCGCCGGAAGCGGCAATGCCGGTACCTCACGCTCCCCATTGCGGTATCCGCCGGCTGCAACCTGGGTCTGCTGTTTGTATTCAAGTACCTGGCCTTTACGGTGGAATCCCTTAACACCCTGGGGCTTGGGCTCCAAGTGCCGGTCATCGAGCTCCCCATCGGCATCTCCTTTTTCACCTTTCAGGCGCTCAGCTATGTTCTGGATGTGGCCATGGATCGGGCGGAGGTCCAGCGTTCCCCTCTGGATCTGGGACTCTATATCTCCTTTTTCCCCCAGCTGATCGCGGGCCCCATCGTCAAGTACGCCGACGTCGCCGGACAGATCGCCCATCGGCAGGAGACTTGGGCGGACTTCTCCGAAGGGTGTGTCCGGTTCCTCACCGGCCTGGGGAAAAAAGTACTCATCGCCAATCAAGCGGCGGTGGTGGCTGACCGGGTGTTTGCCATGGACCCCGCCGGTCTGTCCGTCCCCCTGGCCTGGCTGGGCTCCCTCTGCTACACCTTTCAGATCTACTACGACTTCTCTGGCTATTCAGACATGGCCATCGGCCTGGGTCTGATGTTCGGCTTCCGGTTCCGGGAAAACTTTGAACACCCCTATGCCGCCCGCTCGATAAGCGAGTTCTGGCGGCGATGGCACATCTCCCTGTCCACCTGGTTTCGGGACTATGTGTACATTCCCCTGGGAGGCAACCGCGTGGAGCGGGGAAAACACATCCGCAACCTTTTTTTGGTCTGGCTCCTCACCGGGATCTGGCACGGGGCCAACTGGACCTTCGTACTGTGGGGCCTCCTCTATTTCTGCCTGCTCTATCTGGAAAAGTTCCGCCGCCTGGGAAAAAACTGGCCCGCCCCTTTTCAATGGGCCGGCACGTTCCTGGCGGTCAACTTCCTGTGGATGCTCTTCCGCGCCGATACGCTCTCCTACGCCGGTCAATTCTTCCTGGCGATGATGGGGCTGAACGGCAGCGGCGGCGACGGGGGGCTGAGCGGACTTTATCTGCGGGAAAACGCCGTCATCCTGGCGCTGGCAGTCTTTTTCTCCTTCCCCACCGCCCAGGCGCTGGGCAAAGCCTTCCGCAGGCTCCGTCCCTTTGGTCTGGACCTCTCCCCCCTGTGGGATCTGCTGTATGCGCTGGGGCTGACCGCGGTAGGCGTGCTCTCTGTGTGCTGGCTGGTGAAGGGGACCTACAACCCGTTTATCTATTTCCATTTTTAACAATGTCTCGCCTGAGGAAGGAGGTACCGCCATGTCCGCCCGCCGCAACACCTGCACTGCCCTGCTCTTCCTGACCGGACTGGCCGCGGCGGTGATCTTCCTGTGCCTGGGGCTCCTGCCCCGGCCCGCCGGGTTCCGGGACGCCGTCAAACCATCCCCCGCCGCATTGACCGCTGTCCGAAAGGACGGCGTCCGCCGCTCCGCTGTCCCTGCCAGGCCGGATCGGTCCGCCGCGCACGCCATCCGGCAGGGACGTCCCCTCTCCCTGCCCGATTTTTCCGGTGGGGTCGAGGACCTGATCGGCGGGGCAGAGCCCGCCATCAACGACCTTTTGGACCGGGAACACACTTTTATCCAGCTTTACGGCGGGGCCCAACGGCTTCTGCTCCACCGGGTGGTGGAGGACCCGGACCCCAAATACACCGTGGTCAAGCTCACCGACGAAGTGCTCACCTTCGCGGACCTGAACGCCCAGCCCCGGGACATGACCGTCCGGGCCGACGAACTATCGGCGTTTGCCCAACGGGTGGAGGCCGAGTTTCAGACCCCTGTTCTTTACGTCCAGGCCCCCTCCAAGCTGGACATGGCCCCGCTCCCCGACGGCATCTCCGACTATTCCGGGGCCGAGGCCGATCAGGTCCTCGCCGCTCTCTCCCGATGCGGCGTGGACACACTGGATCTCCGTCCGGCCTTCCGGGCTGCGGCCGCGGAGAGGCCCGACGCCCTGGGAGAACTTTTCTTCCACACCGACCACCACTGGACCCCGGCGGGAGCCTTCCTGGGTTACCAGACCCTCTGCGAAAAACTGGCCGCCGACTACGGCTTTTCCCTGGCCGACGATGAGATGCTCACCGATCCCGACTCCTTTACCCGCACGGTCTTTGACGGTGTGTTTTTGGGCAGCCAGGGCAAGCGGGTGGGCACGCTCTACGCCGGAACGGACGGCATTGAGATCTGGTCCCCCACCTTCTCCACCTCCTTCACCTACACTGTGCCCATGAGCGGCATTGAGCGGGAGGGCCCCTTTGTCACCAGCCTCCTCTTTCCCGAACGGCTGGCCCAGACAGGCTATTACGACACCAACCCCTACACTATCTACGCCGGAGACGATTATCTTCTCTCACGGGCAGTGAATCACAACGCCCCCAACGCCCCCCGCGTCCTCATCCTCCGGGACTCCTTCGGCTGCGCCCTCACCCCCTTCCTCTCCCTGGTCTCCGGGGAAGTCATGGCGGTGGACCCCCGGAACTTCAACGGGGACCAGGAGGACATGATGGAATATCTCCGCTGGCTGAAGCCCGATCTGGTGATCGTGATGAACACGGCCAGCTCTCTGCAGGTGGATCCCCTCTTCCCCTATCTTCCCACCGCCCGGGCCGCCGCTCTGGCCGTGCAGAAACAGGAGGCCCGATGACGCCGATGAACTCCCCGGACACCCGGAGGCTGGACTTCCACTATATCGCTCTGCAATCGGGATTCTGGGCCATGTTTGCCGCCATCTGCGGCTATCAGGCCGCTCTGCTCCAGGGCCGGGGCTTTACCAACAGCCAGATCGGCGTTCTCATCGCCGTGCGCTGTCTGGCAGGCATTGTTCTGCAGCCTCTTTTGGGGGGCTGGGCAGACCGTCACCCCAATGTCCCCCTCAAGGCCATCGTAAACCTCTCTCTCCTCCTTTCCCTGGTGGTGAGCCTGGCGTTTACCCTTCTTCCCGGCATGGGGTTTCTCCCCACGGCGGTGGTTTTTGTGGTACTGGGCGGTTTTGAGATCTCCTCCTACCCGCTCATGGACGCCATGGCCATTCAGTTCATCCGTGCCGGGATCCCTATTCGGTACAGCCTGGGCCGGGGCATCGGCTCTCTGGCCTATGCTGTCACCTGTATCTTTTTAGGCATGACGGTCAAGCGGCTGGGGGTGGAGAGCGTGCTGTTGATCCATGCCGGGCTCATGGTGCTGGAAATCGCTCTGGTGCAGTCCTTCCCCGTCTGCGCCCTCTCTCCCGAGACTGCTCCCGCAGAGGGGGCGGCCCCACACTCCATAGTGGAGATCCTGAGAAGCAATCCGCGCTTTTCTTTTATGCTCCTGGCCATTCTCTTCAGCATCACCGCCCTGCTCCCCCTGTCCAACTTCCTGATCAACATTCTCCAGGCCAAAGGCGGCGGCGCCGAGCAGCTGGGTCTGGCTCTTTTTCTCATGGCCGCCTCAGAGCTGCCGGGCTCCATCATTTTCGCCAGGCTCCAACGGCGGGGCGCAGGCAGCGACCGTCTGCTGGTGCTCAGCCTGGTTTTTTCCGCGGTGAAGGCACTCGCCCTTTTCCTGGCCCCGTCGGTTGGCTTTATCCTCCTGGCCCAGCCGCTGCAAATGCTGGGCTACGGGGTATTCACCCCCGCCTCGGTGTACTTTGTCAGCGAGTCGGTCCCACCCGCCGACGAAGTGCGGGGCCAGACCCTGATGATGGTGGCCTCCAACGGTCTGGGCGGAGTTCTGGGGAGCCTTCTGGCAGGCTCGGCACTGGATGCCGGTCTGTCTGCGGGGGCCGGCGCCTCCTGGATGCTCCTGCTCTGCCTGCTCTCCGCCTGCACCGGGGTCGCCCTGGCGTTTGCCGCCCTGCGGAAGCGCTGAAGGCACACTCTTCCGCCTGTCCTTCCATATGGAAAAAGCGCCGAAATTTGTCCGACCACCGGCGGCAAACCCACCCCTTTTTGGTGGTTTTGCCGCTTCCTATTTTTGCACAATTATAGTATGATAAGGCCGGACTGCGTGAAGAATAAAACAAACTGAACTCCGACGGAGGTAGTATCGGAATGGACATGAGAAAGACAAAGGTCATCTGCACTCTGGGCCCTGCGGTGGACAGCGAGGACATGATCCGCAAGCTGATCCTCTCCGGCATGAACTGTGCCCGCTTCAACTTCTCCCATGGCACCCACGAAAGCCACCTTGCCACCCTGACCCGCCTGCGCCGCGTCCGGGATGAGCTGGGCCGCCCGGTGGCCGCCATGCTGGACACCAAAGGCCCCGAGATCCGCATCAAGACGTTTAAAGACGGTCCCATCACCCTGACTGAGGGGGACAAGTTTGTTCTCACCACCCAGGATGTGGAGGGCGACAGCGCCCATGTGTCCGTCACTTACGCCAATCTCCACAACGAGGTGGAAAAAGGCACCCGCATTCTGATTGACGACGGCCTGATCGAGCTGAGCGTGGACTCCATTCAGGGGCAGGATATCCGCTGCACCGTGGTCACCGGCGGCGGCCTGTCCAACAACAAGTCCATCAACATCCCTGATACCAGCATTCAGCTTCCCGCACTCACCGACAAAGACCGGGAGGACCTGAAGTTCGCCGTGGAAAACGATTACGACTTTATTGCCGCCTCCTTCATCCGCAAGGCCAGCGACGTCACCGACATCCGCGCCGAGCTGGCCAAGTGGGGCGGAGAGGAGATCCGGGTCATCGCCAAGATCGAAAACCGGGAAGGCGTAGACAATTTCGACGAGATCCTGGACGTGGTGGACGGAATCATGGTAGCCCGGGGCGACTTGGGCGTGGAAATCCCCGCCTGCGAGGTCCCCGTCATTCAGAAGGAAATGATCTCCAAGTGCATTGCCGCCGGAAAGGCCGTTGTCACCGCCACCCAGATGCTGGACTCCATGATCCGCAACCCCCGGCCCACCCGCGCAGAAGTGAGCGATGTGGCAAACGCCGTTTTCGACGGTACCTCCTGCGTCATGCTCTCCGGAGAGACCGCTTCCGGCAAGTACCCCATCGAGGCGCTGGAGACCATGGTGGCCACCGTGATGGCCGCTGAAGGCGCCACCAATTACTGGGGCCGGTTCCTGCGCAAGTATGACTTCCAGAGCGGGATCCCCCACTCCATCAACCGAGCCATCAGCCACACCTGCTGCATGACCGCCATGGATCTGGAAGCCAAGGCCATTTTGGCTGCCACCACCTCCGGCCATACCGCCCGGGCCATCTCCCGCTTCAAGCCCGCCTGCCCCATCATTGCCCTGACGACCACCGAGAAAGTGCGCCGCCAGCTGGCCATTACCTGGGGCGTACACCCCTACCTCTACGGCTCTGTGGACTCCACTGACCGGCTGTTCTCCCTGTGTGTGGAGTGCGCCCGGAAGGAGGGTGTCATCGATACCGGCGACACCGTTGTCATCACCGCCGGTGTGCCCATGAATGAACGGGGCACGACCAACCTCATCAAAGCGCAGGTGGTGGGCGAGCGGGTGTGACCCGTCTCCTCCCCCAAGAAAAAATCCCCGGTGGAATTTTCCACCGGGGATCGCTTTTTATTTTCTGCCGCCTCTGCGGCTGCCCTTGCGCTCATTCATCTTCATTTCAGAGAGCTTGCTGTCCGAAGACTGCATGAACTGCTTGAGTCGATCCTCAAAGGTAGTCGGCTCCGCAGGCTTGCGCTGCCCGATAAAGCCCATGGGACGCCCACCGCCGCCGGGACGTCCGCCGCCCTGCCGGGGCGCCGCCGGACGGGGAGGAGGATCCTGAGCCTTCTTAATGGAGAGATTGATGCGGCCGTTCTCATCAATGCCGATGACCTTGACCTTGACATCCTGCCCCTCCTGCAGGTAGTCCTTGACATCATTCACGTAAGTATACGCGATCTCGGAGATGTGCACCAAACCAGACTTACCTTCGGGCAGGGAGACAAACGCGCCGAATTTCGTGATCCCGGTGACTTTTCCCTCTATAACAGAACCAACACCAAACTCCATACTGACAGACATGTCCTCCTTCAAGCATTTCCTATGCCGCCTGAGCGGCAGAGTTCTCCTCAGTCGGTGAAAATAATGACTTTTTCTCCCGGTGCGGCCAGCCCAAGCTTATCCCGGGCGATGTCGGCCTGCCGCTGGGTGTCGCCGCTGTTTTCCACGGCGTCTTTCAGGTCTGCATTGACCTGGGTCTGCTCGGCTACCTGCGTCTTCAATCCGTCCCGCTCGGTCTGGGCCGCCGCGATCTGACCCCGCATCCGGAGCAGGCACACTGACGCCGCCACGAGCAGCAGCAGGACCACGAGCTTTGTGAGAAAGCCGGCCTTTTTTATTTTCATACGCGGCTTTGCCTCCTCCCCGCGCATCCCCGGTCCGGGACTTACGATCCATTTCACCTACACTGGCTTTTATTTTATACCATTTCCGGCAATAATGGAAGGTTTTTTTTGCTTTCTTGTAAATTTTTTTGCCCAAATTTCCTGCTAATTTCAATGGAAGGAGGCACATTTTACCCAAAAATGCCAAAAGATCGGCCAATGCATAACCAATTTTCAAGGTAAACCGACTGAGGATAAGAAAATAGAGGACGCCCCCCGCAAAGACCCCCACTGTCAGATACACCCGCACCTCTCCGTCCCCCGCGGCAACGGAGTAGACGAACAGGGCGGCGGTCACCGCCAGCCAGAACAGCAGATCGAGGACCGCCCCCAACAGCTTCCAGGGCAGCCGTACCCGCAGGACACGGAAGATGTCGTACAAAAGTCCCAGGGCAGCCCCCAGCGCCAGTGCGCCCAGAAAGGCCAGGGCCTGGCCGGTGACCGAGACCGCCATATCAGTGCAGCAGCCGGGCGAAGAAACCGCCTTTCTCCCGGCGGTCATCCTCATAGGTCAGGGACTCCACCGTCCCCTCCACCTTCAGATCCCCGCCGTCCAGGCTCAGCTTCTCGATGTGCAGATCCTCTCCCCGGACGATCAGGATCCCCTGGGCCGTATCCATGACGATGGTGTTCTCGTCGAAGCTCTCCACTTCCTCCACCCCGGACACCGTCAGCTTTTCCCTGTCCTCCAGGATCAGGTGGTGCGCCGCCTCGGGCTTCAGTTCCTCATAGGGCATGGTATCCCCCGCCTTTCTTCGGCCCCCGGGCAGACCGGGGCCGCGTTGATACCATACTATATGGGACAGGGTGGCCGGTTATGCCCGCTTCACCGCCCGGCAAAGCGCGGGAGCCACCACCGCCGTAACGGCGATCTTCAGAAAATCGCCGGGCAGGTAAATGAGCATTCCGGTCTTTACGATCGTCCACACCGGCAGCCCTTTCCCCAGGTACCCGTTGAGAATAAGCCCCATATAGGGAAGCCCCACCAGATAGAGCGCCGCCAGTCCCGCCAGACAGGCCGGGACCACCTTGCGGACCGCGCCGTCCTTCCCGGCCAGCGCGCCGATGACCGCCGCGGCAGGGATCAGGCCCAGCAGAAAACCGAAGCTGGGCTGAAACACATAGCCCAAGCCGCCGCCCTGGGTAAACACCGGCAGGCCCGCCAGGCCCAGCGCCACATAGACCGCCTGGGAGACCGCCCCCCACCTGGGCCCCAGCGTCACGCCCGCCAACGCGGTAAAGAGGAACTGCAGGGTGAGGGACAACGCCCCCAGGGGAAGGCGAATGAAGGCGCCAACGGCGGTCAACGCGGCAAACAGGGCGCTGAGCACCAGGAACCGGGTCTGATTTCTCATATTGTAAACCTCTTTCTGTTTTTAGTTTACAAGCAGAATAGCACAGGCTCACAGAAATGTAAACTATTTTTTACTTTTGGTTGACAGCTATTTTGTTCCCGGGTAGACTAAGAAAAAGGAAAGGAGGGCGTTGCATGCGGAAGGACGATATCCTGCGCCTGTTGAAGGAGGCTGACCGGCCCCTCTCCGGAGAGGCTATGAGCCACACGCTGGCCGTGAGTCGGGCGGCGGTGTGGAAGGCAGTGGAAGCGCTCCGGGAGGAGGGATACGTGGTGGACTCCCTGCCCGGCCGCGGCTACCGGCTGATGGCCTCTCCCGACGTGCTCTCTCCGGGGGAACTGATCCGGCCCGATGGACGCGTTGGAAATCAGGTGATCTGTCTGGAGCGGGTGGACTCCACCAACGATGAGGCTAAGCGCCGGGCTGCCAGCGGGGCCCCCGGCGGTCTGGCGGTGATCGCCGGAGAGCAGACCGGAGGAAAGGGCCGCCGGGGGCGGTCCTTCCAGTCCCTGCCGGGGAAGGGGCTCTATCTCACCACCCTTTTGCGCCCCCCGGTGACACCCGCCGAGGTCAGCCAGATCACCGCCTGGACGGCGGTGGCGGTCTGCCGGGCGGTGGAGGCCCTCACCGGGCTTCAGTGCGGCATCAAATGGACCAACGACATTCTTCTGGACGGGAAAAAACTCTGCGGCATTCTCACGGAGCTTGGCATGGAGGGGGAGAGCGGAGCTCTGGATTATGTGGCGGTGGGCATCGGCGTCAACGTCAGCCAAACCGCGGAGGACTTCGGAGCGGAGCTGGCGGACATCGCCACCTCCCTGGGCCAGTATCTGGAACACCCGCCCCGCCGGGCGGAGGTGGCGGCCGCTCTGCTGGCCGAGCTGGACCGGCTGTGCGCCGACTTTCCGGAGAAAAAAGAGTCTTGGCTGGAGGAATACCGCCGCCGCTGCCTCACCGTGGGCCGGGAGGTGCGGATCCTGCAGCCCGGCAGCGAGCTCCGGGCCACAGCGCTGGGCGTGGAGGACGACTTCTCCCTCCGGGTGCGGCGGCCGGACGGCCGGGAGGAGATCATATCTGCCGGTGAGGTCTCCGTCCGCGGCCTACTGGGCTATGTGTGAAAAAATCTCCGGGAACGATTGACAAATCTCCAGCAGTCGTTATAATAGGACAAGGCACGTGTCATGACACATGCCTTGTCCTATTTACATATGAAGAAACGGGGTCTTTTTATGAGCGGTTTTCAAGCCTTCCTGAAGCGAAAAAACATTGTGATCTCGGCCAGGCGGTACGGCGTGGATGCCCTGGGGGCCATGGCACAGGGGCTGTTCGCCTCTCTGCTCATCGGCACGATCCTCAACACCCTGGGCAGCCAGTTCCACATCGGCTTTCTCACCGCCCGGGTCATCACCATCAACGAGGTGGGCTACACCATCGGCGGCCTGGCCTCCTTCATGTCCGGCCCGGCCATGGCGGTGGCCATCGGCTACGCCCTCCAGGCCCCTCCGCTGGTCCTCTTTTCCCTGGTGACGGCGGGCTACGCCTGCAATGCTCTGGGCGGTGCCGGCGGCCCCCTGGCCGTTCTCTTTGTGGCCATTCTGGCCGCCGAGTGCGGCAAGGCTGTGAGCAAGGAGACCAAGGTGGACATTTTGGTGACTCCCATCGTCACCATTCTGGTAGGCATCGGCCTGGCCTGGGTCATCGCGCCCCCCATCGGCGGCGCCGCCAGCGCCTTCGGCCTGCTCATCATGCGGGCCACCGAGCTGCAGCCCTTCTGGATGGGAATGCTGGTCTCCGTACTGGTGGGCATCGCGCTTACGCTGCCCATCTCCTCCGCCGCCATCTGCTCGGTGCTGGGCCTGACCGGTCTGGCCGGCGGAGCCGCCGTGGCCGGCTGCTGTGCCCAGATGGTGGGCTTCGCCGTCATGAGCTTTCGGGAAAACCGCTGGGGCGGACTGGTGAGCCAGGGTCTGGGCACCTCCATGCTCCAGATGGGCAACATCGTGAAAAACCCCCGCATCTGGATCCCTCCCATCCTCACCTCGGCCATCACCGGGCCGCTGGCCACCTGCCTGTTCCGCCTTCAGATGAACGGCGCGCCCATCAACTCCGGCATGGGTACCTGCGGCCTGTGCGGCCAGCTGGGCGTTTGGACCGGCTGGGTCAACCCCAGCGAAAAAGCGCTTGCCAACGGAGCCGCCGCCATCCTCCCCGGGGCTTTCGACTGGCTGGGTCTGCTCCTCATCTCCTTTGTCCTCCCCGCTCTGCTCACCTGGCTGTTTGGCCTCTTTTTCCGGCACATCGGCTGGATCAAAGAGGGCGACCTGAAGCTGGAAGGCTGAGAAAAAGCGTTCCGGGACGGCGGATCGGACTGCCCCCATTTGTTCGTCGGTATACCTTGCCGTCTAACGAATGGGGGCTTTTTTAACGGAGCAGAGGCGCTCCCGGGAACACGGAGCAGCTTGCGTCGCAGACACAAAAAAAGAAGCGGTCCCCACCCGCGGGGAGGACTTGCCCGTCTGCCGCCGCGCACTTCACCGGATTCCCGGGCTGGGGACGGATCTGCATGAGCGGCCGCAAACAGGAGCGGTTGAGATTCCGTAAGAAAGTGATCCAGTTTCCACATCCGCCGGGGCAGATGTGGGAATGGGGTCACGGGGCAATATTCCGTTCAGGATGATTCTGTTTTTGAGGGCAGCAAGAACAGTAGTGTTCGCAGGCAGAGCGGCGTGGCCGTATCGCACAATGGAGCGACAATTATTTTCGACTCCGTTTTAGAGGCTTTCACTGCTGTTCTTTACGAATCAATGCCCGCCTGTCGGTGCGATATGTCTACGCCACAGAAAAATGGCCATTATTCATGACACATTAAGTAAAAGCAGGTTTTCACCTTAAGCCGATAGAAGATCCGGACCAACGCCACCGCCTGCATCGGGGCGTATCCAAGTAAAAAGCCCCGATACAGGGGGCAGACCCTGTATCGGGGGGATGGCGCACTTCATAATAAATGCCGCTTCTGAATGTCCGGAAATCAGTGTATTGGGTTAAATCAGGGCGAAGTCGGCCTGGCAGAAGGCAAATTCACCGTCGCTGATGACCATCTGGGGGATGAACAGCCTGTCTGTCTCAAAGGGCGTACCGTCAAAGTCCAGGTGCCGGGCTTTCTTGTCGATCACCTTAAAAATCGAGATATCTGCGTAGGCGCCGGGGGCCAGAGTCCCGATCCTGCCCTCCATATGCATCAGCCGGGCGGGAGTGGAGGTAACTGCGGCCAGGGCCTGATTCAGCGGCATACCCAACTGGAGGTACTTGGTGACGATGAACATGAGGTTCTTGGTATAAGGCGAGAAGTTGTACTTATCACTCAGCCAGTCGCTGGAGATCACATCGGGCCAAAAGCCCTGGGAGACGGCCTCTTTACAGGTGTTGATATTGAAGTTCATCTTTCCGTTGGCCGCATCGAAAATGACACCCCGTTCACGGGCCTCCAGCATGGAGCGCTTAATCTTCCCGGTGGCCTTGTCAAAGATGTTGTCAATGCCCACGTTCTGATACATGTGGCAATAGATGTCTCCCGGACGCAGCCGGCTTACGATCTCATCCAGCGGGACCAGGGGACGGCTTACGTGTACACAGACGCCGATGCCAAGCTCTCCGGCCAGCTCCATGGTATAGTCCATGGCTGCCATATCGACGGCGACGCCCTCGCTCATCCGGATTTTGAGGCCCAGGATATTGTCGCGGTATTTCTCCACCAATCGGCGGATGGCCAGGGGCCGGAATTCGGGTACGTCAAATTTTTCGATGATGTTGTAGTCGGTCTGCCCGGAACCGTACATATTGAGATAACTTTTCATGCGGATCTGGCTGGGGACCACCGTACTGGAATAAAATGCCTCAAAGTTGGAGCAGCCGGCGGTACCGGCATCGACGGCGGCGGTCACCCCGGTGGCCAGCAGATAATCTGGACGGACGCTCACGCCGCTACCCGCACGGAAAACATGGGCGTGGAAGTCGATCAAGCCGGGGAAGACATAGCAGCCTGAGGCATCCACGATCCGGAGCGCCTCATATTCCGCAGGCAGCTCCACAATCTTGTTGTTTACGATGGCGATGTCGGAAACACAGTCCAGACCGCGGGCCGGATCCACAACATGGCCGTTTTTGATGACACAATCTAGTTTGGTCATGAAGATCTTCCTTTCCAAATGGAATTCTCCCGGGCCCCGGGCAATAAGCATATTGCGGAACCCGGGAGAAAATCAATCAGCACAGGCCGAAAGAATACAAAAGCACGCCAAGCCAGAATGCGATGATGGGAATGATGCACTGGGAGACAAAGGTGTATTTATAGGTGTTCTTCATCTCAGTCTTGGCCACGGAGTTGGCCAGGACCACACCGGAGGCGTGGGGCATGGCGTCCAGGCCGGCAGAAGCCGCGCAGCACAGTCGGTGCAGGATCTGAGGATTGATGCCGGTGGAGAGCATGTAATCTCCCAAGGTGTCCAGAAAAATATTCAGGCCACCGGAGGAGGAGCCGGTGATCATGCAGATCACGTTGATGGAGAAGAAGGCCATCAGGATGGGGTTCATTTGGAGGCCCAGCAGCCAGTTCACACAGGACTGGAAGGCGGGGGAAGCCTTTACGACACCGCCGAAGCCCATAATCATAGAGGTGACCATAAGAGCGTTGAGACCGCTGTTCATGCCGGCACCCATGGCGTCACGGACTTTCAGACGGCCGCGGAAAAGAATCAGGGCAAGGACGATGGCCAGAACCATTCCCAGAACCACGGCGTAATTGGAAACAGAGACCAGTTTCATGAAGACAAAGATGGACACGATGAGCACGATAATGGGCAGGAAAGAAGCAAGGGGACTGGGGAGGTTCTTCACTGCTTCGGCATCATTGAGGTCGATGATGTGGTCATCAGGCCCGGCCACAAAGTGTTCTCCCCTTGCCGCGCAGCGTTTGGCGGCCCAGGTATAGAATGCGTAGTCCATCACAAAGATTGCTATGGAGGTAACGGTGCCAATGACAGGAGCGGCATAGATCGTAGTTCCGAAGGTCTCGGTAGGAATCATGTTCTGCACTGCGGGGACGCCGGGTGCAAAGCTCATGGTGATGGTGGCGGGGATAGCCAGTAGCAGGCCGGGAAAGATGGACTTGGGCAGGTCAGCTTCCTTAAAAAGCGCCATGCAGATAGGATACATGGTAAAGGCAATGATGAACACGCCGATGCCGCCATAGGAGAGAACCAGCGTGGTGAGCAGGACGATTAGGATGACTCTCTTCTTGCCCACAGCCCGGACAATGGCATTGGCGATTGAGACAGAGGCACCGCTGTCCTCCATGATCTTGCCAAAAATCGCGCCCAGTGTAAACATCAGAAACCAGGTGCCTGCAAAGTTTTTAAAAGAGACGGCAAAGCTTTCGGCAAAGGCAGGCCAAACATCCATTTTGCTTGTCAGTACGATAACCAAAGAGGAAATGAGCGCCACAACACCCATGTGCCAGCCCTTAAAGATGAGAAAAATAAGCAGGGCCAGCGCTACTACGATACCGATTACACCCAACATAATGTCTCCTCCTTTTATTTTTTATCAATCCGGTCAAAATCCACGGCGAGCTGGGCGCCCTCCCAGACGCTGCCCACCAGGTTGCTGTATCGGGTGAGGTATTTGCCATGGCCCTGGGTGGGCTTTGGCTTCCACTCGGCCCGACGCCGGGCCAGCTCCTCATCGGAAATATCCACAGAGATCTCTCGGCTGTTGATGTCGATGTGGATCACATCGCCGTCTTTCAGCAGGCCGATGGGGCCGCCCACCGCAGCTTCCGGAGAAATGTGGCCTACACACGGGCCGCGGGTGGCGCCGGAGAAGCGGCCATCGGTGATGAGAGCGGTGGAGTCCGAGAGCCCCAGGCCCACCAGAGTGGTCATGGCGGCATGCATTTCACGCATTCCAGGGCCGCCCTTCGGGCCCTCATAGCGGATGACCACCACGTCGCCTTTCTTGATCAGGTTGTGCTGCATGGCCTCAATGGCCTCTTCCTGCGAATCAAAGATCCGGGCCGGACCGGTGTGGACGCGCATCTGATCACACACAGCGCTCTGCTTGCAGACCGCGCCCTCCGGAGCCAGATTGCCCTTCAAAATAGCGATACTGCCTTGCTTGTGTAAGGGATGATCCGGCGTGGTGATGACGTCAGAATATTCCGAGTGGCTGTGAACCGGGTAGTCGCCGATAGGAATGCCGTTGACGGTCATGGCCGTCATGTCGAGGAACTTCTCCCCCAGGGTCTGGATGACGGCCGGCACGCCGCCCGCCTCATCGAACTGAAGCATGGAGTACTTTCCGGAGGGCTTCACATTGACCAGGTGGGGGGTGGTGCGGCTGGCCGTCTCAAAGTCCTCAGGGGTGATCCTGTATCCAAACTCCGCCGCAATGGCCGGGATGTGGAGGCAGGTGTTTGTGGAGCCGCCGATGGCCATGTTGACGCGCAGCATGTTTTTAAAGCTGTTCTCTTTGATGATATCCCTGGGACGGATGCCCTCCTTCACCTGCTTTACAACGGTGATACCAGAGAGCTTGGCCTCCCGCAGCTTGCGGGAGTACACAGCGTGGGTGGTGGCGGCTCCAGGCACCGTAAGGCCCAGCGCTTCGGCCAGGCAGGACATGGTGTTGGCTGTCCCCAGCATGGAGCAGCCCCCGGCGGAAGGACAGATGGCCTCCTCCATCTCCTTCAGTTCAGACTCGCTCATGCCGCCGGCGGTGATCTGTGCACTGGCCTCCCGGATCTGGTGGATGGCAAGCTCCTGGCCGCGGTACTTGCCGGGCAGCATGGGCCCTCCAGGCACGATCACGCAGGGGATGTTCAGCCGTCCGGCCGCCATCATGGCCGCCGGCACGATCTTATCGCAGGTGGCAATGATGACCATGCCGTCGAGTTGCTGCGCTTCAACTGTGAGCTCGATAGAGTCTACGATGACGTCCCGGCTGGGCAGGACGCTGCACATACCCACATTGCCCTGGGTGATGCCGTCGCAGATGGCTGTGGTGTTGAACTCAAAGGGGATACCACCCTCCCGGATGACCCCCTCCTTGACCGCCTGGGCCACAGAGCGCAGATGGATATGCCCGGGATTCATCTCGTTAAACGTGTTGACAACGCCGATGAAGGGGCGGGCCAGTTCGTCCTCCAACAGGCCCACACATTTCAGGTGGGCGCGGTTTCCCGCATGCTCCGGGCCCTCCACTACAACCCGGCTTCGATAAGGTTTGTCGTTCATTCTTTCTCCCTCGATTCCATTTGTTTTGTCGCAATGGTCACCGGCATATTTCCGTAACCGGGTGACATGCCTTAATGCAGAGCAAAACATGTGCCAATTTTCTGCCCGCCGTGGAATTCAGAGAAAAAACGGATTTAAAGTCCTGTATTTTGACCATTTTCCGGAACAAATATCGTCAAAAAACTGGCTGCCCCCCATGCCCTAAAGCATGTGGGCAGCCGGGTTCAAGTGTTTCGAAAAAAACGTTTCGTTCAAAATGAAACGAAACGTTTTTCCCGGAGGTCCTATTTTTCATTTATCTGAAGGGCTTTCATTTTCTTCCACAGTGTAGAGCGGCTGATGCCAAGCAACGCGGCGGCCGCTTCCCGCCGGTAGCCGCAGCGCTCCAGTGCCTGACGGATACGCTGGGCCTCGCTTTCGGCAACCAGCGGAGGTGGGAGCGCTCCATGATTATGCTCTTTCGGGACCGCCGGCCGGGGGGCAGGCGCCAGACCGAACCCGGCGTCATCCAGCACTTCCGCCAGTGCCTGGGCGCCGATGTGGCGCTGCCGGCAGGTCACCACGGCCCTCAGGCAGATATTTTTCAGCTGTCGGATATTCCCATGCCATCGGACCCGCTCCAACAGGGCGCAGGCCTCTTCGGTGAGCTGCATGGGGCCGGCCCCCGGCTGATAACGCGAGGCATACGTATCGATGAAGTGCTGGGCCAGGACGGGCACATCTCCGGCCCGCTCGTTGAGGGATGGCAGATGGACCCGCAGCACATCCAGCCGATAGTACAGATCCTCACGGAACCGGCCTTCTTTCACGTATTGAAACAGATTTTTATTGGTGGCGGCGATGACGCGGATGTCGATCGGGATGATGCGGTTATCCCCCAGACGCATGATCTCACGTTCCTGCAGTACTCTCAGCAGCTTGCACTGCAGGGCGGTGCTGATCTCAGCGACCTCGTCCAGGAAGATGGTGCCCCTGTGGGCCTGCTCAAACAGGCCCGTCTTTCCTCCCTTGGCCGCGCCAGTGAAGGCGCCCTCCACATAGCCGAAAAGCTCACTCTCCAGCAGATTTTCATGGAGAGCGGCGCAGTTGATGGCTACAAAGGGCTGATTCCGCCGGGCGCTCTGGTTGTGGATGCTTTGGGCAAAAAGTTCCTTGCCGGTGCCGGATGCGCCGGTGATCAGCACGTCCAGGTCAGTCCCGGCGTACTGCCTGGCTCGCTCGATGACACGGCGCAGCTGGGGGCTGCCGCCCAAAATATCGGTGAAGGTGTGCTTGGCTTCATGCCCCTGGGCATGGAGCTGCTTCCGGATGCTCTTTTCCATCTGCTGAATCCGGGTGACATCCTGGAATGTGACAATATAACCCCACATATGTCCTTTATTTTCCAGCTTTGATTTGCTTACCGCGAGTTTCAGAGGGCCATAGGGCACCAGGACGTTTTCGCAGGTGCGGGTACTCAGAAGCAGCTCCTGGAAGGGGCCGGCGGGGATACAGGCCGCAACTGACTTCCCCTCGGCCGAAGGGGACAGGCCCAATGTGGAACATGCCGTGCGGTTGAACGACATGAGGGTACCGTCCCCCCAGATTTCCAGGATGCCCTCGTAAGTGTAATCGAAAATCGTACGCAGGCGCAAGGATTTATGCTGCTCGATCATCTGGACCTGAACCATTTTTTTGGCCTCCGTATAGGCCTGCCAAAGGGCCTCCTTCCCCGTGCGCAGCAGGGCATAGGGGAGCCCGCAGTGCCGGGCGTAGGCGCAGGTCTCCACGCCTCCCAGCAAAGCCTCGCAGCCGTCGGCTATCGCCTCGTCCACCGCGGAGTCCCAGTCTGAGCCAGAGTGCCTTTCATAGCAGCGCACCCGCATGCCTACGATCTCGGCCAGCTCCTCGGCGCCATAGAGCATGTTGTGGGCCCCTACGATGGCGATGAGCTTATCCCCCACCTGGCGCCGGAGCTGCTCCATGCTGCGGACGAGATCGTTCCCTGCCACAGGAATCTCCACCAGGGGAGGTTGCTGGAACTGCTGCCGGAACAGCTCCGCTGTAATCCCGCGGGAGATCACTACGTCGTATGTGCCGATTACGCCGGGATCGAACCGGTTCCCTGGTGTAGCCACCTCCTCCAGCACGTATTCCTCCGTGACGGTTTCAAAATCGTGCTGGAATTGATTGTGCTCGGCAAAGGTCTCAAAAGCAGTCTCAAAAAATCCTTTTTGCGGAAACAAAAGAGCAATGCGTACCATCTGGATCCCCCCCCGCAGGCGTGTACCGAAAAAGTTTTTTACTATCATACCACAATATTTTTTGTGTGCAAGTTCAAATCGGTACTTGACAACTATTCCATCAAATCCTATAATGCATACACAATCTATAAAATTAGATTTTACAGATTGAAAAATCAAAAGAGGGATGCAGATTTGAAGCCTAAAAATTCCGCCCTGGCAGGTAGTCCGAACCAGAGCGTGGCAAAGGCCCTGCAGATTCTGCGCGTTTTCACCCAGCAGACGCCCCGCCTGCGTTTGAAGGACATCAGCCAGCGTACCGGAATCAACCAGGCCACTGCCAGCCGGCTCCTGGCAACCATGCGGGAGCAGGGATTCATCCTTCAGGAGGGCGGTTATTACTGCCTGGGCTGGCAGGAGGTGCTGCGGATGGAGGGAGTGGTGCTCCAGTCCATGTCGCTTCGGCGGTTGAGCATGCCCTATCTGGAGCAGCTTTCCCTACTGCTGCGCAAGAATGTGAACCTGGCCGTTCTGGATAGAACGGAGGTGGTTTATCTGTACAGGGCCGAAGGTGAGGAGGGCTCCAGGGGCTACTACCACGCCGGCATGCGCCGCCCGGCCCACTGCACTGCGCTGGGTAAAGTGCTCTTGTGCGCCACCCCGGAACAGGCTGAGCCCATGTTTGAGGGGGTTGGCCCACGGCGCTTTACTTTCTCCACCATCACGGACCGGGAGGCCTATATGGCAGAGCTGGAAAAGACGGCCCTCCAGGGCTACGGCACCGACATGGAAGAGTGCATCCATGGGTACAACTGCGTGGCCGTCCCCATCTTGGGACTGGACGGCGGTGTATGCGCCGCCATCAGCGTCAGCGGGCCTTCCAACGAGTTTGGCTTGGATGAGATGCAGCGCTTGCTCCCCCACTTGCGCAACACGGCGCAGAAGATCCTCCTCCAGTTGGGCAGCGGAGAGGACTGCGTATGAGCGTCGGTACTGCGGGCATTTGCTCAATCCCAATACAGTTTCAGGAGGTTTGAAGTCATGGCGGTAAAAGGAATTATACCCGCGCTGGTTACGCCCATTGACGAGGCGGAACGCGTCAACGAGAAAGCCCTGCGGCATCTGTTGGACTACACGGTGGACAACGGGTGCCACGGTGTCTTCGTTCTCAGCAGCACAGGGGAATTTTACGGTCTGAGCGAGGGGGAGAAGCGGCGGGCCATCGAAATTACCGTGGATCATATACATGGCAGAGTACCCGTCATGGCGGGCGCCTACGGGGTCGGTACAAAGGAGGCCATTCGCATGGTAGCCGCAGCCAAGGAGGCTGGGGCAGACCTGGTGAGTGTGCTTACCCCTATGATGATTACCCCCAACGACGAGGAGATCTATCAGCATTACCGGGCCATCGCTGAATCCACGGATTTACCTGTGACCCTCTACAACAACCCCGACCGCACCCATGTGAATCTTTCCGCCAAAGTGGTGGAGCGGCTGGCCGAGATCCCCAATGTGGCTGCGGTCAAGGACAGTAGCGGAGATCTGGGACTGATGATGGATTATATCCGCCGCACTGCGGATATGGATTTTGACGTTCTGTGCGGCCGGGACATGCTGATCTTTGCCAACCTTATCCATGGCGGCAGCGGCAGCGTAGCTGCCACCGCTAACGTAGCCCCTGCCTTGCTGGTGGATCTTTACAATAAGGTCCAGCAGGGGGACTGGAAGGGCGCTTTGGCCGACCAGTATAAGCTGGCGCCCTTCCGGCTTTCCTTCGGCATGGCGAGCTGGCCAGCGGTGACCAAGGACGCCCTGAATCTCATGGGCTTCGAGGTGGGGCGGCCCATAGCACCCATCACCGGCTGCAAGCCAGAAAAGCTGGAGGCTCTGCGGGGATTGTTGGAGGATCTGGGGACCCTGCAGCAGGAATGAGCGCGAGCAGCGGCAAAAGAGT
Source organism: Pseudoflavonifractor sp. Marseille-P3106 (assembly GCA_900169975.1). GTDB lineage: Bacteria > Bacillota > Clostridia > Oscillospirales > Oscillospiraceae > Vermiculatibacterium. Next base: position 29,939 of record LT827124.1, on the reverse strand, counting down.
GGCTCCCGAATCAGCCGGGACGGCATGCCAGGCACAGGCAGGAGTCTGAAATCAGAGCATATCAGAAAGGATCGGGATAACCATGGCAAATATTTTTACCATTCCCAACCGCATCGTAGCCGGTAAGGGCGCACTGCGGCTGGCTGGCGCGGAACTCCCCTCATTCGGGAAGAAGGCGCTCATCGTGACAGACCCCGTAATGGTCAAACTGGGCAACGCCGGCAGGGTGACCGGCATGCTGGATTCCATGGGGGTCGGGTACGTAATCTACGACGGCATCACCGGCGAGCCCAACCATGAAATGATAGACCGCGGTGTAGCGGTCTATCAGGAGAACGGGTGTGACTTCCTTATGGCCATCGGAGGCGGCAGTCCCATTGATTCCATGAAGGCCATCGCGGCGGTGGCGGCTAACGGGGGCAGCATCTGTGACTATGGGGGCAAGGCCCTGGTCAACCCCTTGCCGCCCACCTGCGCCATTCCCACCACGGCGGGAACAGGCAGCGAGGCCACTAGCGTCACTATCATCACAAACCTGCATACCCAGGTCAAGATGATGATCAAGGATCCCGCCCTGATGGTTCGCATGGCCATTGTGGATCCCCAGTTCACCATGACGGCGCCCCCGTCGGTGACGGCCTCCACCGGCGTGGACGCCCTGTGCCATGCGGTGGAAGCATATACCAGCACGAAGGCTTTCTCCATGTCGGATATGTTCGCCCTCAGCGCCGTAAAGCGGATCTTCGCCAACCTGTACCGGGCCTACGACTGCGGTTCCGACGAAAACGCCCGGGAGGAGATGGCCATCGCATCCTTGGAGGCCGGTATCGCCTTTTCCAATGCGTCGGTTACCATTGTCCACGGCATGAGCCGCCCTATCGGCGCCCTCTTCCATGTGCCTCACGGCCTGTCCAACGCCATGCTGCTGGATGCCTGCCTCCGCTTTGCCTTGCCCGGAGCCCCGGATCGCTTCTGCGATCTGGCCAAAACCATCGGTGTCTATCAGGCCGGGATGAGCGATGAGGAGGGTGCGGCCGCCTTTGCGGCAGCGCTCAGTGACCTGCTGCACAAACTGAAAATCCCCACCCCGGCGGAGTACGGCCTGGATCGGGCCGCCTTCTTTGCCGCCATCGACAAGATGGCCGAGGATGCCATGGACAGCGGCAGTCCGTCCAATACACGCCGTCAGCCCACGGTCGAGGATCTCAAGGGCCTTTATCGCTCCCTCTGGGATGAGGCCGGCTTCTGAGAGGGGAAGAGACGATGAAAAAAATCGGATTTGTAGGTGCCGGCGTGATGGGGCATGGTATGGTCCGGAATCTGATGGCCCACGGCTTTGAAGTGACCGTCTACACCCGCACCAAGGAGAAAGCGGCGGATCTGCTGGGTGAGGGAGCCCAGTGGGCCGACACCCCAGCCGCCTGTGCAAAAGTTTCCGAGGCCGTCATCACCATCGTGGGCTACCCCAGGGATGTCGAGGATGTATACTTTGGCGAAAACGGCCTTCTGGGCGCCATGGCACCAGGAGGCTACGTGATCGATATGACCACCACTCGCCCCCAGCTCAGCAAGCAGATCGCTGACCGTGCCCTGGAACAAGGGCTGCACGCCCTGGATGCGCCGGTAAGCGGCGGAGATACCGGGGCGAAAAACGGTACCCTCGCTATTATGGTCGGCGGAGAACGGGCTGACTTTGAAGCCTGCCTGCCCCTTTTTGAAGCGTTGGGAAGCAACATCCGCTACGAAGGCCCGGCAGGGTTCGGGCAACACGCAAAAATAGCCAATCAGATCGCTCTGGCGGGTGTCATGGCCGGTGTGGCCGAGTCCCTGACCTATGCCAAAAGGCACGGGCTGGATCTCCAGACTCTTCTGTGCACCATTAGCGCTGGTGCGGCTGGGAGCTGGCAGATGAGCAATACCGCTCCCAGGATCTTGGCCCGGGACTTCGCCCCCGGCTTTTTTGTGAAGCATTTCATCAAGGATCTCTCCATTGCCGAGGAAGAGAGCAGCACGGTTCAGACTACCCTTCCGGTTACGGGCCAGGTACTGGCGATGTATCAGGCATTGGCTGACCGGGGCATGGGAGATCTGGGCACCCAGGCCCTGATCCGGTATTTTGAATAAGGTGCGGGTTGGAGCGACCACTGTCCTCCGCCTTATATCGGTGAGATAGGGACACCGTTGCCCGTGGGAAGGGTATTCAACAGGCCGAGGAGGGCCGCCTGATGATAGGCAGTCCCCTCGGCCTGTATTTGTGCCTGCGCCTGCCCAGAGACAGCGGGCGGGAGGGAGCGCGGGACCACCCCCCGTTCCCGTCAGCCGACATATAAAAAGGTGCGGCAGAGGCATCTGCCGCACCTAAGAAAAGATGGAAACGATCTCCTGAAGGAAGATAGCACCAGGGTAAAGAGAGGGTAGCACATAGGGGCTATGTTTTCTTCCTGATGTGGAAGCCGGGAGCAACGGATACAGCGGGCCTCTCTCAGAGGCTGCGGGAGGGATGGATCCAGGTTTTTCAGGTCCGGTGGAGAGCCGCAGCCCAAACCCAAAACGATGCACGGATCCTGAAACCCGGAGGTCTTGCCGTGCGCAACGGTACATTCCAATATGTCACAGGCTTTTGGGGCTGGCTCGCTGCTTTGCCCCCATTTTGCGGGAATATCCACTGTGTAAAACAGCCTGCGCGAACAGGCCTCGGGCTTCTGTTCTTTTTTACAGAATGTTCAGTTTTTCCATCAACGCCCGCAGCGTCTTTTCCTGGGCGTCGTTCAAAGGCAGCATGGGGGCGGTGCAGGTCTCGCTGATGTCCAGCCCGGCAATGCGCATGGCCCGCTTTACCGTGGGAATAAAGGGTACGCTGATATCATAGAGGGCCATCGCGTCGTTAATAAACCGCTGTCCCTCGGCCATTTTTGCCAGATCGCCGTCATTGATGGCCTTGGTCCAGGCGGCGCATTTTTGGGGCATCAGGTTGGACAGACCGCCGATGCAGCCGCAGCCGCCGCTCATCACGTTGTGGATCAGATTGTCGTCAAACCCGCTGTAAACCTGGAAGTCGGGGAACTCCGGCAGTACGGTGCGGAGGATGGCCGAGGTGTGGCCCATCTCAGCGACGGTATCCTTGATACCAATGATATTTTTGTGCTTTCCAGCCAAACGGAGCACCAGCTCCGGGGTCAGGTCATGGGCGGTGCGATCCGGGAAATTATAGAGGATAATATCGCTCCTGACCGAGGAAGCGACCTGGTCGTAATACGCCTCCAGAGCCTCCTCGGTAAATTTGAAGTAGTAGGGGCTCACCACCATAACTTCCTTCAGGCCCTTGGCATAGGCGTAATCGGCCAGCTCGGCGACCTCGCCGATGACCATCCGGCTCACGCCGATGAGCACCCGGGTGCGGTCCTTGTACTCCGCGGCGATGTCGATGACCTGCTTCTGCTGCTCCATGGTCATGGCGAAAAACTCGCCGGTGCTTCCCATGATAACGAGGCCGTCCACCCCGCCTTCGATCAGGAACTCATAGACCTTCTTGTTGCCCTCGACATCCACGCTGCCATCCTGATTGAAAATCGTGACAACAGGGGTCAAATATTGTGCTTTCATCTTATTTTCTCCAATCTATTTTTATCGGACGGTGGTCTTTAAAAGGCCCACGCCCTGAATTTCACACTCCACCACATCACCGCTCTTGAGCCAGCGGGGCGGGGTAAAGCCCATGCCGACACCGGAAGGCGTGCCGGTGGCAATGATGTCCCCCGGTTCCAGCGTCATGCCCTGCGAAAGCTCCGCGATCAGGTGCGGAATATCCGACAGATAGAGCCTGGTATTGCTGTGCTGCCGCACTTCGCCGTTGACCCGGCTCTCCAGCGTCAGCAGCGGCGGAAACGGGATCTCGTCCGCCGTGACCAGGGCGGGGCCCATGACGGCGAAGCCGTCCAGACTTTTTCCCCGGTACCACTGATTGTGCCGCTTCTGCAGGGCACGGGCAGACAGATCGTTGAACACGGAGTAGCCGAAAATATGTTCCGCTGCCCGATCCGGCGGGATGTCTCTCCCGCCCTTGCCGATGACCACCGCCAGCTCCACCTCGTAGTCCAGGTTGGAGTCCAACTCCAGGTGTCCGTCCAACACTTCGTCCGGGCCGGTGACAGGGTTTGCCCGTTTGGAAAAGTAGACGCTGCTCTGGTGGGGGATCTCCCCCATAGCGCTCTCACTCTCTTCCAGATGGGCCCGGTAGTTGACCCCCACGCACAGAATGTCGTGCGGCGGCCGTGGGATCGGGGCCAGCAGGCGCACCTCCGCCAGAGGCACGCCGCCGGAGGTTTCAGACGCGGCTAAGGTCCGGGCCAACTGGTCCGGACCCGCCGCAGCGATCATATCCAAAAGGGTGGCGTATGGACCGACTCCCGCCTCGTCCAGTGACAGGACCCGCTCGCCGTCCCGGCTGAGCACGCCGGGGCAGGTCACCCCGGCGTACTGGAACGTAACAAATCTCATGACCGCTCCTGCCGCTGTTTACACGTAATTGCAGACGCGGGCGATGGCCATCTCGGTATAGCCCAGGCTCTCGGCTTTGGTCTGCTTGCCGCTGGCCACCTCGGCCACCAGGTTCAGAAGCTCGTCTCCCAGCTGTTCCATCGTCTTGGTGCCGTAGATCAGGGGAGAGGCGTCCAGATCGATGTTGTCCTCCATGGTGGCGAAGGTGAGCTTGTTTCCGGTGATCTTGATGACGGGGGCAATGGGGTTGCCGGTGGGGGTGCCGCGGCCGGTGGAGAAGACCACGACCTGGGCGCCGCCGGCCACCATGGCCGCCACGGAGGAGGGGTCGTTGCCCGGGGTGTCCATGATGACCAGGCCGGACTTGGGGTCGACCTGCTTTGCATAGTCATACACGGCGTTCACGGGGGTGTGGCCGCCCTTGTGAATACAGCCCAGGGACTTCTCCTCCAAAGTCGTCAGGCCGCCGGCCTTGTTTCCGGGGGAGGGGTTGCCTTCCCGGACTTCCTCCCCCACCATCTGAAGGGCCTTCTCATAGCGGTGGACGATCTCAAAGATGCGGTCGTGGATCTCGGGCGTGGCGGCCCGGCGGGCCAGCAGATGCTCGCCGCCGATGAACTCGGTGGTCTCGCTCAGAATGGAGGTGCCGCCCTCTTTCACCAGCAGGTCGCTGAGGCGGCCGATAAGAGGATTGGCGGCCAGGCCGCTGGTCGTGTCGGAGCCGCCGCACTCGGTGCCCACGATCAGCTCGGAGAGGGGGAACTCCTCCTTTTGAAGCAGGGAGGCCTCGGCCACCATCTCCTTGGCGTACCGCACGGCCATATCGATGGCCTTCAGCGTACCGCCGGCCTCCTGAATGATGACCTGCTTGATGGGCTTGTTGGTCCGCTCGGAAATGGCTTTCACCACCAGATCCATCTGGCAGTTCTCGCAGCCCAGGGACACGACCACAGTGCCGTACACATTGGGATTGGCGGCGTAGCCGGCCATTACGTCCATGGTCAGCTGCTGGTCGGCCCCCACCTGGGAGCAGCCGTTCTGGTTGTTGAAGGTAACGGAACCTACGACCTGCTGAGAAATAATGCGGGTCGTGTCGGAGGCGCAGACGCTGGCAGGCAGGATCAGAACTTTGTTCCGGATGCCCACCCGGCCGTCGGGACGCTTATAGCCGTAAAACTTCATTGCATGTATCCTCCTTTATTTCGCGTCCAGGTTTTCCCTGTGATTGGTGATGTTATGTGTGTGGACATGCTCTCCGGCCTTGATGTCACAGGCAGCCACGCCGATGTGCTCTCCGTATTTGCGAACGGGCTCACCTTTTGCGATATCGTGGATGGCGGCCTTGTGATAGATTGGAATATCGTTGAGGGCGGTAAAGTTCAGCGTCTTGCCGTCCAGCACATAACAAACCTCCTCGCCTTTTTTGATGGCCTCGATGGCGACGACCACGTCATCAATGGGTTCAATAATCATTGCGTTGACCATGAGAAAGACTCCTTTCCAAATGCAGCGTTTCTAATTTTCATACCACGGCGTTGCTCTTCGTTTACTGGGGCATATCTTCTTTGGGGAACTGGGGACAGCCGTATTTCTTTGCCCACCAGCCGGTGATGAAGGGCACGATCAGGGCGGTCAGCACCGTGGAAGCGGCAACTTGAACGGTGGCGGTACTGACGTAAGGGGCCCAGGACGGGTCGGCCAGAGCCACAGCGGCGGGAACTGCCACGGCGTTGCCTGCGGTGGTGGCCACGGCCCAGCCCGCGTAGCCGGGACGGCGGCCGATGACCCGGTCACAGAATACGATGAACGCGCCGCCGACCAGGCAGGTGATCAGGCCCAGGACAATGCCCTGCGGGCCGCCCTTGATGAGATTGGTGATGTTGATGCCGGCGCCCAGGGTGAAGCCTACGAAGGGGATCATGATCGAACCGGCGGGAGCCAGGAACTTGCTCAGGTCCTTGTCGATGTTGCCGAGGACCATACCCACCAGGATCGGACCGACCGCAGCCAGCAGAGCCATGGGGGAAAAGTTGGCCAGTCCGGAGGCACCCAGAGCAATGAGGGTAAACAGAGGCCCGTCGTTCAAGGAAAGCAGCGCCATCGCCGCGCAGTCAGACTCGTCGCCATAGGTGCTCATCAGGGCCAGATAGACAGACCCGTTGGAGTTGGTAACGGCGCTGATGATGGCCAGTGCGGACAGGCCCATGATGCCGGGCATGCCGCAAACCTTGCCGATGGTCACGCCGATCGCCGCGCCGATGGCAAACTTGGCCAGCAGCAAAATACCGCCCCGTTTGATCACCCTGGGCATATCCTTTACCTGGAGCGTGGTGCCCAGGCAGAAGAGCTGAATGCCCATCGCCGCCGCCGCGCCGGCATTGGTGAAAATGGCTGTCGTAAAGGAACCGATGTTGACGATTTGCGGAAAAAATGTGTTGATGATAGAGCCCAGAAGCAGTGGAACGACCATCATGCCTCCCGGTATCTTTTTGAGCAACTTCATAATCATTGGATACTTCCTCCTTCTCGTTGTGCGGATACTTACCTTGGGTCGTGCGCCATTTTCTCACTCTCTTTTGTTCTTATTTAAGAACGATGTTCTTATTAAAGAACTTTATGGCTAAAAAATATCATTACAACGACAGAAAGTCAAGTTCATTTTGGCATCCGCCTGTAGTTTTAGCTCTTTGGCCAAAATTTGTCCTGTCTTTTTGTTTATATTGTCAACGGCTGCGGGTCCTATTTGTCCTGGCCCCTTGCAAAATAGCCTCAGCTTTGCTATTATTTTTATAACAAAACACACACGAGGAGGAGATGGCTATGCCGCAGGAACCTCATCGGGCCACGGCAAGGTGTCTGGATATTTTGGAATATCTGGCAGCCGCAGGCGCGGGGTGCACGCTCACAGAACTGTCTGAGGCGCTGGGTGCCCCGAAGAGCAGTCTGTTCCCCATTCTTCATACCCTGGCTGACCGAAAATACGTCCATTTGGAGGACGGGAAGTATACGGTAGGGATCGGAGCTTTTACCCTGGGGGCCACATACAGTGCCGGCCGGGATGCGCTGGAATTGATCCTCACGGTGATGGCTCAGGTGGTGGAGGAATGTCAGGAGACCTGCCAGTTGGCCGTACGGGATCTGGGAAATGTTCTATATATCGGGAAGGTGGACTCCCCCCAAGCCATACGAATGATTTCTCACGTTGGCACACGGCTGCCGGCTAACGCGACCGCCCTGGGGAAAGCGCTGCTCAGCGGCCTGACAGACCAGGAGGTGGCCGCCCTCTATTCCGGCGGACTGCCCCGCCTCACCGAGCACACGATTACCGATCTGTCTGTCCTGCTGGGGCAGCTGTCTCAAATTCGGGGGGGCGGAGTCGCCTGGGAACGCGAGGAGTCCAACCATCAATTGGGATGCTACGCGGTACCGCTGCGGCAAAAGGGGAAGGTGTTTGCCGCCATCAGTGTCACGGTTCCCCTGTTTCGCAGCGATCCGAATACGGAGCGTACCGTCCGGGAGAGTTTGCTTCGGGCCCAGACTGACATTGAGCGGCTGGCCACGGAGAAGAGCTTCCACTTAGAGCGGTTGGCCACATAGAGCCAAGGCGGCGGGATACCATCGTAGGCAGTATCAGCAGATGCTCCATAAGAAAGGCATCCGGCAGGGTATGGACGAAGAGGCAGCCGTCTGGACAATGCTGTTATGGAAAACTTCTTTGGATCGCTCAAAAGCCGATTCCCCTACCCGCAAAAGGTGGCATCCACAGAGTGCTTGAAGCAGAAGCCTGCAGATCATCTCAATTACTGCAGCAATCGGCCGACGTATCCCGGAAAGGCGAAAGGGCTTGCCGCTTGCCATTCACAGGCAACAGGCCCTTTTGGTTTCCTGGACGGCTTTTCCCCGAAAATATGATCTGCCTTTTGGGGGCACTTCAGATTCCGGGACGCTTTCTTCTTTTTCTTCCCCTTCTCTCTTGACAAATCCTTCTTCTTGGAATAAACTATGTTACACTTAAAAGGGAGTAGTGATAAGCTCCGCCATCAACATCACGGCCGGAATTCCGACCTGGTGGCGGACGCCGGTTTCCCGGTTGCAAGACTTTTGAGTATGGACTTCACCTGCGTGGAATCCATACTCAAAAGTCTTTTTTGTTACCTGCGGAAATTTGGGTCAAACTAACCCCGAGAGAGAAAAGGAGCGATGTCCCATGTCAGAAGGCAAAACCCCCTTTTACCAGCGCACCGGACAGGAGACCCTCAAGCTGCTCAGCGCCTCCCCCGCGGGCCTCACCGGTGCCGAGGCGGAACAGCGCCTGGGTCAGTACGGCCCCAACGCCCTGGCAGAAGGAAAGAAAAAATCGGTTTTCCAGGTCTTTTTGGAGCAGTTCAAGGATCTGATGGTGTTCATCCTCATCATTGCCGCCGTCATCTCCATGTTCTCCGGCAACGCCGAGAGCACCATCGTCATCTTCGCGGTGCTCATCCTCAACGCCATCCTGGGCACCGTCCAGCACGTCAAGGCGGAAAAATCCCTGGAGAGCCTGAAAGCCATGTCGGCCCCCACGGCCAAGGTCCTGCGGGACGGCCGCCGCACGCTGGTCCCCTCCGCCCAGGTCGTCCCCGGCGACATCGTGGAACTGGAGGCCGGCGACATGGTAGTGGCCGACGGCCGCATTTTGGAGAACTACTCCCTCAAGGTCAACGAGAGCTCCCTGACCGGCGAGAGCGAGGGCGTGGAAAAGCTCAGCCAGGCGATTCCCGGCGGCGACATCGCCCTGGGCGATCAGAAGAACATGGTCTTTTCCGGCTCTCTGGTGACCTACGGCCGGGCCACTGTGGTAGTCACCGCCACCGGTATGGACACCGAGCTGGGCCGGGTGGCCGCCCTTATGAATCAGGCCCAGGAACGCCGCACGCCCCTCCAGATCAGTCTGGACGCCTTCAGCAAGAGGCTGGCCTTCTGCATCATCGCCATCTGCATCGTGGTCTTCGGCATGTCGTTGTTTCACGAGATGGCCGTCCTGGATGCCCTCATGTTCGCCGTGGCCCTGGCCGTGGCCGCTATCCCCGAGGCGCTTGGCTCCATCATCACCATCGTCCAGGCCATGGGCACCCAGAAGATGGCCAAACAGCATGCCATCATGAAAGATCTGAAGGCGGTGGAGACTCTGGGCTGTGTGTCGGTGATCTGTTCCGACAAAACCGGCACCCTCACCCAGAACCGCATGACCCCGCAGCAGCTCTACACCGACGGAAAATTCTTTGCCGCCGACGATTTGGATCTGTCCAACGAGCCCTGCCACGTGCTTTTGAAGTCCGCCCTGCTGGACAGCGACGCCACCACCGGTGTGCAGGCTGTGGGCGACCCCACCGAGGTGGCTCTGGTGATGTTGGGCGACCGGCTGGGGGTGGATGAAACTTCCTACCGCGCCCAGCATCCCCGGCTGGGGGAGCTGGCCTTTGACTCCGACCGAAAGCTCATGTCCACCCTCCACGAGATCGACGGCGTCCCCACCCTCTATACCAAGGGTGCTCTGGATGTGCTGCTGGCCCGCTGCACCCACGTCCTCACCAGCGGCGGAAGGATCCCTCTGACCGACGCCTGGCGGGCCTCCATCACTCAGGTCAACACCCAGTGGTCCGATCAGGGCCTGCGGGTGCTCTCCTTTGCCTGCCGGGAGCTGGACTCCGTGCGTCCCCTCACCCTGGCGGATGAGGACGGCTTCACCTTCCTGGGCCTCATCTCCATGATCGACCCGCCCCGGGAAGAGGCCATCCAGGCAGTGGCTGACGCCCGCCGGGGCGGCATACGCACCATTATGATCACCGGCGACCACAAGGCCACCGCCTCCGCCATTGCCCGGCAGCTGGGCATTTTCCGGGACGGGGACGAGGCCGTCTCCGGTCCCGAGCTGGACCGGATGGAGCAGGCCGAACTGGACCGGCGGCTGGAGCATATTTCCGTCTACGCCCGGGTATCTCCCGAGCATAAAATACGCATTGTAGAGGCATGGCAGCGCAAGGGCCAGATCGTCTCCATGACGGGCGACGGCGTCAACGACGCCCCCGCCCTCAAGGCCGCCGACATCGGCGTGGCCATGGGCATCACCGGCACCGAGGTGAGCAAGGACGCTGCCTCCATGATCCTCACCGACGACAACTTCGCCACCATCGTGGGCGCGGTGGTCAACGGCCGGGGCGTGTACGCCAACATCAAAAACGCCATCAACTTCCTTCTCTCAGGCAATATGGCGGGCATCTTCTGCGTGTTCCTCACCTCCATCCTGGGTCTGCCCATGCCCTTCGCCCCGGTACACCTGCTGTTTATCAACCTGCTCACCGACTCTCTCCCCGCCATTGCCATCGGCGTGGAGCCCGCCGGGAACGGCCTGCTGGATCAGCCGCCCCGGGACCCCCGGGAGCCCATTCTCACCAAAAACCTCATGGGCCGCATCCTGGCCTACGGCGGCCTGATCGCCGCTTCCACCCTGACCGCCTACTGGGTCGGGCTGAATGCCGCCGGTTCGGGGCTGGCCATGACCCTGGCCTTTGCCACCCTCCCCCTGGCCCGCCTGTTCCACGGCTTCAACTGCCGGGGCAACGGCTCTCTCTTCCGCCTGGGCCTGACCACCAACAAGGCCAGCCTGGGAGCCTTTGCCGTGGGTGTGCTTCTGCTGGCCTCAGTGCTGTTTGTCCCGGTGCTCTCCCGGCTGTTCCTGGTCAGCCCCTTCACCATGGGTCAGATCGGCCTGGTGGTGCTGCTGGCCTTCCTCCCCACCCTGCTGATCCAGATCTACAAGGTTCTGTTCCGGGACCGGAAAAAAGTAAACTGACCGTCTGCGTTATTTACAGTTTATTCATACTTCCGTTAAAATTTGGCCGTAATTGTTTGGTATCTTAAGCATGGACACAGGAAATACCCAAGACACACAAAACATCCTCCCAAAACCATCCCTCTCCAAACTCTCCGCGACAACACACACCCCAAAAGCCCCTGACCGTTTGGTCAGGGGCTTTTGGGGCTTTGGCGCGTTCGGCTCTTCTCTTGCGTTTCCGGGAAAATCGGGGTACAATAGGATCAAATGGATCGGCCGCGGCCAGTCTGCGGCGCGGCGCTCTGCGCCCAAACAAAGGAGGTCTTTTCCCATGCGGGACGGATTCATCAAGGTGGCCGCCGGTACGCCCAAAATCAGGGTGGCCGACTGCCGCTATAACGCCGAACAGATCTTTACCCTGATGCGTCAGGCCGCCCACCAGGGTGTACGGGTACTCTGCCTGCCTGAGCTGTGCCTCACCGGCTACACCTGCGGCGACCTGTTCTTCCAGCCCACCCTCCTCCAGGGCGCCGAGGATGGACTGGCCACCATCCTGGAGGCCACCCGGAATCTGGACATGGTGGCGGCGGTGGGCCTGCCGGTACGGTGCAAATGGGATCACAAATTGTATAATTGTGCGGCTGTAATACACAAAGGAGAGATTCTGGGGCTGGTCCCCAAGACTCACCTGCCCAACTACGGAGAGTTTTACGAGCAGCGCTGGTTCGCCTCCGGAGAGGGCAAAGATTTTATGGTGAGCCTGTGCGGACAGGAGGTTTCCCTCTGCGGCCGGGGGCTCTTTGTCTGCGAGGACATGCCCAACCTGGTGCTGGGCGTGGAGATCTGCGAGGATCTGTGGGCGCCCGCCGCCCCCTCCTCCCTGCTGGCCCGGGCCGGGGCCACGGTCATTTTGAACCTGTCCGCCTCGGATGAGGTGGTGAGCAAGGCCGAGTACCGCCGCCAACTGGTAACGGGCCAATCGGCCCGGCTGGTGTGCGGCTATGTCTACGCCGACGCCGGGGAGGGGGAATCCTCCACCGACATGGTGTTTGCCGGTCACGATCTCATTGCGGAAAACGGAACCCTCCTGGCCCAGCGGCGCTTTTCCACGGGCCTCACCGTCAGCGAGATCGACGTGGACAAGCTGGTCTATGAGCGCCGCCGCATGAACACCTTCACCGCTCCCGAGGAGGAGGTCTGGCGCTCCTATTTCAATTTGGAACCCGCCACCACCGCTCTCACCCGCCCCATCTCCACCACCCCCTTTGTCCCCTCCGACGCCGGGGCACCCGCCCCATCTCCACCACCCCCTTTGTCCCCTCCGACGCCGGGGACCGGGCCGAGCGCTGCGACGAGATCCTGCGCATCGCCGCCCTGGGCCTGAAGCAGCGGCTGGAACACACGGGGGCCAAGACCGCCGTGGTGGGTCTGTCCGGCGGACTGGACTCCACCCTGGCCATTCTCATCACCGGGGTCGCCATGAAGCTGCTGGACCGGCCCGCCGGTGACATCATCGCCGTCACCATGCCCTGCTTCGGCACCACCGACCGCACCCGGGACAACGCCGTCGAACTGGCCTCCCGGCTGGGGGCCACCCTGAAGCGGGTGGACATCGGGGAGGCGGTGCGCCAGCACTTCAAGGACATCGGCCAGTCCATGGAAAACCACGATGTCACCTTTGAAAACGGCCAGGCCCGGGAACGAACCCAGGTGCTCATGGACATCGCCAACCAGACCGGCGGCCTGGTGGTGGGCACAGGCGACCTCTCCGAGCTGGCCCTGGGCTGGGCCACCTACAACGGCGACCACATGTCCATGTATGGAGTGAACGCCTCCATCCCCAAGACGCTGGTACGCCATCTGGTGCGCTTCGTGGCCGGGGACAAGGCCGAGGAGGACGAGGCCCTCTCCGCCGTTCTCACCGATATCCTGGACACTCCGGTCTCCCCAGAGCTGCTCCCCGCCATTGAGGGGAAGATCGCCCAGAAGACCGAGGACATCGTCGGCCCTTACGAGCTCCACGACTTTTTCCTCTACTACGCCGTCCGCTGGGGTTTCTCCCCCCGGAAGGTACTGCGGCTGACGGAGTACGCCTTCGGCCGGAGCTACGACCGCGCCACCCTGCTCAAGTGGCTGAACAACTTTTACCGCCGCTTTTTTTCCCAGCAGTTCAAGCGCTCCTGCCTCCCGGACGGCCCCAAGGTCGGCTCCGTGACCCTCTCTCCCCGGGGAGACTGGCGGATGCCCAGCGACGCCGTGGCCGCCCTGTGGCTGGACGAGCTGGCCCAACTGTGATCCAAAACAGAGCAAAAAGACCCGGCCGCTGAGCGGCCGGGTCTTTTTTGTACCCTTTTTTACTTCTTCAGGTTGAAGAAGGCGTCCTTGCCCCAGTACTGGGCCACGTCGTCCAGCTCCTCCTCAATGCGCAGGAGCTGGTTGTACTTGGCCACGCGGTCGGTGCGGCTGGGAGCGCCGGTCTTGATCTGGCCGGCGTTCATGCCCACCACCAAGTCGGCGATGGTGGCGTCCTCCGTCTCGCCGGAGCGGTGGGAGACGATGGCGGTGTAGCCGGCGCGGTTGGCCTTCTGGATGGTGTCCAGCGTCTCGGTCAGGGTGCCGATCTGATTGACCTTGATGAGCACGGCGTTGGCCACATGCAGATCCAAGCCCTTCTGCACCCGCTCGGCATTGGTGACGAACAGATCGTCGCCCACCAGCTGGACCCGGTCGCCCAGGGCCTTGGTCAGCATGGCCCAGCCTTCCCAGTCGTCCTCGCCCATGCAGTCCTCCATGGAGATGATGGGATAGGCGTCGGCGAACTTCTTCCACATGTTGACCATCTGCTGACGGGTCATGCTCTTCTTGGCCTTGGGCAGATCGTAGCACTCGGTCTCCTTGTTCCACCAGTCGGACACGGCGGCGTCCATGGCGATCATGAAGTCCTCGCCGGGCTTGTAGCCAGCCTTCTCAATAGCGGCCACGATGCACTTGAAGGCATCCTCGTCCTTCTTCAGGTTGGGGGCGTAGCCGCCCTCGTCGCCCACGCCGGCAGCGGGAGTGCCGTTCTCCTTGAGCACGCCCTTCAGGGTGTGGAACACCTCGGCGCACATGCGCAGGGCCTCGTGCCAGCTGGTGGCACCCACGGGCATGATCATGAACTCCTGGATGTCCACGTTGTTGGTGGCGTGCGCACCGCCGTTGAGGATGTTCATCATGGGCACGGGCAGGACCTTGGCATTGGTGCCGCCGATGTAGTTATACAGAGACATGCCCAGGCTCTCGGCGGCGGCCTTGGCGCAGGCCAGGGAGGCGCCCAGAATGGCGTTGGCGCCCAGGCGGGACTTGTTGGGGGTGCCATCGAGGTCGATCATGGCCATGTCGATGGCCACCTGGTCCAGCACGTTCATGCCCACCAGGCACTCGGCGATCTCAGTGTTGACATTGTTGACGGCCTTCAGCACGCCCTTGCCCAAGTAGCGGTCCTTGTCGCCGTCCCGGAGCTCGCAGGCCTCATAAACACCGGTGGAAGCGCCGGAGGGCACGGAAGCGCGGCCTACGGTGCCGTCCTCCAGATAGACCTCCACCTCCACGGTGGGGTTGCCGCGGGAGTCCAGGATCTCACGGCCGAGGACGTCGACGATTTCAATGATCTGCTTCATTGCAATTTCTCCTTTCAAATGGGACGGCGCAAAAGGCCGTCAGCGGTCGTGCGGCGTCGGGTGCGGGACAGCCCATGCCCGGGCCGCGGGAATTGGTCAGAGCGGGGAAACCCGCCCGAACACACGGTCTTTAAGAGACGATCAGGCTCGCCCCGTCCATCTCCCGGGGCTTTTCCAGGCCCATCAGATCCAGCATGGTGGGGGCGATGTCGCACAGGCGTCCGTCCCGGAGCTGGACATTGACGCCCACGAGATAGAAGGGCACCAGGTTGGTGGTGTGGGCGGTATAGGGAGTGACTCCGTCGTCCTCCAGCATCCGCTCGGCGTTGCCGTGGTCGGCGGTGATGAGGGAGATGCCCCCCATCCTGGCGGTGGCCTCCACGACCTTCCCCACACACTCGTCCACCGTCTCCACCGCCAGACGGGCGGCCTCGTAGACCCCGGTGTGGCCCACCATGTCACAGTTGGCAAAGTTCAGGATAATGACGTCGTACTCCCCGCTCTCGATACGCTTCACCGCCTCGGCGGCCACCTCCCGGGCGCTCATGTCGGGCTTCAGGTCATAGGTGGGCACCTTGGGGGACGGGATGAGGACCCGATCCTCTCCCGGGAACACGGTCTCCTGCCCGCCGTTGAAGAAGAAGGTCACATGGGCGTACTTCTCGGTCTCGGCGATGCGCAGCTGGGTCAGGCCCAGGGAGCTGATATACTCCCCGAACACATTGGTCAGCTTCCGGTGGGGGAAGGCCACGGACACGTTGGGCATGGAGGCGTCATATTCGGTGGTGCAGACAAACCG
This sequence comes from Pseudoflavonifractor sp. Marseille-P3106, assembly GCA_900169975.1. Lineage (GTDB taxonomy): Bacteria > Bacillota > Clostridia > Oscillospirales > Oscillospiraceae > Vermiculatibacterium. The sequence goes on along the minus strand of LT827124.1, from coordinate 14,170 downwards.
CACCGGCCGGTAGGCACGCTGTACCTCCTGGAAGGCGGGGTCCACAAAGCAGCGGGTGATCTCCCGGGCCCGATCGGGCCGGAAGTTCATAAAGACGATGCCGTCCCCCTCCCCCACGCCGGGGTAATCCCCCACTACCACGGGGCGCACAAACTCGTCGGTGACCTCCTGATCGTAGGAGGCCTGCACCGCCGCCGCGGGGTCGGCAGCGGGAATCCCCTTGGCGTCGGCGATGGCGTCATAGGCCAGCTGCACCCGGTCCCAGCGCTTGTCCCGATCCATGGCATAATACCGGCCGGAGACCGTGGCGATCTGCCCCACGCCGAGTTCGGCGCACCGGGCGGCCAGTTCCTCCACATAGCCCTTGCCCGAGGCGGGAGGGACATCCCGGCCGTCCAGGAAAGCGTGGACCCAGACCTGGCTGAGTCCCTGCTCCTTCGCCAGCTTCAGCAGCGCATAGATGTGGGTATTGTGGCTGTGGACGCCGCCGTCGGACAGCAGCCCAAAGACGTGAAGGGCGGTGTCCGCCTCTTTGCAGGCACGCATCACATCCAGATAGGCCTCGTTTTGAAAAAAATCTCCGTCGGCAATGGATTTCGAGATGCGGGGCAGATCCTGAAAAACCACACGGCCCGCTCCGATGTTGGTGTGCCCCACCTCGGAGTTGCCCATCTGCCCCTCGGGCAGGCCCACGTCCAGCCCAGAGGCGGAGAGGCGGCAGCCCGGACACTGGTCAAAAATTTTGTCGAGCACGCTCTTGCGGGCGTTGGCCACCGCATTGCCCGCAGTCTCGTCCCGAAGGCCGAAGCCGTCCATAATGATGAGAGTGGTCGGTGTTTTACTCATAAAGAACCTCGAATCTAATCAAGTCGTCGGAAAGGGGAAAACATCCCCCTGCCGCAGTTCTCCCGGTCATTCCTGGTTGGCTGCGTTGATGATCTCCACAAACTGGTCGGGCTTCAAAGAGGCGCCGCCGATGAGGCCGCCGTCCACATCGGGCTGGGCCAGCAGTTCCTGGGCGTTCTTGGGATTCATGGAGCCGCCGTACTGGACGGTGACGGCCCGGGCCACCCGGGCGCCGTAAAGCTTGCGGATGACGGTGCGGATGGTCTCACAGACCTCGCCCGCCTCCTGAGCGGTGGCGGTCTTTCCGGTGCCGATGGCCCAGATGGGCTCATAGGCAAAGACCACATGGCGCATCTTCTCGGCGGGGACCCTGGACAGCGCGCACTTGACCTGATAGGTGATGAGCTCCAGCGTCACGCCCAGTTCCCGCTGCTCCAGACTCTCTCCCACGCAAACGATGGGCCGCAGGCCGGCCTCCAGTGCCGCGTGGACCTTCTTGTTGACGGTAAAGTCGGTCTCGTTGTAGTACTGGCGGCGCTCGGAATGGCCGATGACCACATATTTCACGCCCAGCTCCTTGAGCATCTCGGCGGAGACCTCCCCGGTGTAGGCGCCGGAGGACTCGTAGTGGCAGTTCTCCGCGCCGATGGACACCCGGCAGTCCTTGAACAGGCGGGTGGCGGCCTGGATGTTGACATAGGGCACGCACAGCACCACTTCGCACCACTTCGGCCGACCCATCAGGCTCTTGAGTTCGTCGGCGAAAATCCGGGTCTCGGAGAGCGTCTTGTTCATCTTCCAGTTTCCTGCGATGATCGTCTTGCGATATCTTCTATTCATGAATCTGGCTCCTCACATATCTATAATCAATGGGGGTACCACCCCCGAATTTCGGTGAGCTGCGCAGACCCGGCCCGCGGTTTCCCGTGGGCCGCATCTGCGGAGGGGTATGGAATGCCGGGCGGACCCGACCGGGGACACTTTATTTGTCCAGCAGGCAAGCCACGCCGGGGAGCTCTTTCCCCTCCATAAATTCCAGGGAAGCGCCGCCGCCGGTGGAGATGTGGGTCATCTTGCCGGCATAGCCCAGCTGCTGCACAGCGGCCGCGGAATCACCGCCGCCAATGATGGTGATGGCGGAAGTCTTGCTGAGGGCCTCGGCCACGGCCTCTGTGCCCTTGGCAAAGGCGGGGAATTCAAACACGCCCATGGGGCCGTTCCAGATGACGGTTCCCGCGTCCTTCACCGCGTCGCAGTAGAGCTTCACCGTCTCGGGCCCGATGTCCAGGCCCTGCCAGCCGTCGGGGATCTCCCCGGCAGGCACCACCTGGCGGGCGGCGTCGGGGGCAAAGGCATCGGCCGCCACGGTATCCACCGGCAGCAGCAGCTTCACGCCCTTGGCGGCCGCCTTGGCCACCATCTCTCTGGAGTAGTCCTCCCAGTCGGCCTCCAGCAGGCTGTCGCCCACCTTGCCGCCCTGAGCGGCGGAGAAGGTGTATGCCATGCCGCCGCCGATGATGATGGTGTCGGCGATCTCCAGAAGATTGTTGATGACGCCGATCTTGGAGGAGACCTTGCTCCCGCCCAGAATGGCCACCAGCGGACGCTTGGGACTGGCCAGTGCGCCGCCGATGATCTCCAGCTCCTTCTGGATCAAAAAACCGGACACGGCAGGCAGATATGCGGCCACTCCGGCGGTGGAGGCGTGGGCGCGGTGGACGGCGCCGAAAGCGTCTGAGACATAGAGGTCAGCCATGGCGGCCATCCTCTTGGCCAGCTCCGGATCGTTCTTGGTCTCGCCCTTTTCAAAGCGGGTGTTCTCCAGAAGCAGGATCTCGCCGGGCCTGAGGGCCGCGGCCTTGGCAGCGGCATCTGGACCCACCACGTCGGCAGCCATGGTCACCGGCTTGCCCAGCAGTTCGCTCAGGCGCTTTGCCACGGGGGCCAGGCTCAGTTTGGGATCAGGTCCATCCTTGGGCTTGCCCAGGTGAGAGCAGGCGATCACGGCCGCTCCCTGGTCCAGAAGGTATTCAATGGTGGGCAGTGCGGCCACGATGCGCTTTTCGTCGGTGATGGCGCCGGTGGCCTTGTCCTGGGGCACGTTGAAGTCGCAGCGGAGGAGGACTTTCTTCCCCTTTACGTCCACATCTTTCACGGTTTTCTTGTTGTAGTTCATGCCTTTGACCTCCTATTTCAGATGGTGGATGGATGTGCCATCGCTCCCTCAGCGGTCAGGCCGGGAAAACCGGTCTGGCGCAGGACCTCATAGGCCAGGATGGCAACAGAATTGGACAGGTTCAGGCACCGGGCCTCCGCCCGGATGGGAATACGAATGCAGCGCTGGGCGTAGGTCTGCCGGAATTTCTCGGGGAGTCCGGCGGTCTCCTTGCCGAAAAAGAGCCAGCAGCCATCCCGAAAGGTCACGGTTGGATCCGTATAGCTCCGGGGCGCTTTTGCGGTGGCCAGCCAGAGATCCTCCGGCCGACACTGGGAAAACAGGTCCTCCAGACTGTGGTGGACCCGCAGATCCACCAGATGCCAGTAATCCAGCCCCGCCCGGCGCACCGCTTTTTCGCTGATGTCGAAGCCCAGCGGTTCCACCAGATGGAGCCTTGCGCCGGTGGCTGCACAGGTGCGGGCGATATTCCCCGTGTTTTGGGGGATTTCCGGCTCTACCAACACAATATTGAGCACAAAAACACACCCCCATTTCTCGCAGGGGTTATTGTACCCCATTTGTCGGATGATTTCAACCGAAATTAGGTTAAAACGGGAAAAACCAGCCAGTTTTCTTTTCCTTAGGCAAAAATGTCTTATTTTTTCTTTCATTTTCGTAAGATTTTCCCAAAATAATAGTTTGCCTTTTAACAGTCTCTTTGTTTCCGGAAAAAAATGTGCTATGATGAGCCGAGAGAAAGAGGAGGCGGTTGCGATGGAGTCACAGCGGATCGTGGTCAAGGTGGGTACTTCTACCCTCTTGCGCCCCGGCGGCGGGGCCAATCTGCGGCGGATGGACGGCCTGGCCCGGGTGCTGTCCGACCTGAAAAATATGGGGCACGAGGTGATTTTGGTCTCCTCCGGCGCCATCGGCATCGGCGCGGGGAAGCTGGGCATGAAGGAGCGGCCCTCCGAGCTGCGCCGGAAGCAGGCCGCAGCCGCCGTGGGGCAGTGCGAGATCATGCACCTCTACGACAAGTTTTTCGGCGAATATGGCCAGACGGTGGCCCAGATCCTTCTCACCGACGAGGATGTGGATCACCCCGTCCGGGCCGAGCACCTCTCCGGCACCTTCACGGCCCTGCTGGAGCTGGGCTGCATCCCGGTGGTGAACGAGAACGACTCGGTCTCCTCCACTGAAATTGAGACCGGGCAAAAAAAGGTGCTGGGCGATAACGACACCCTCTCCGCCATTGTGGCGGGACTGTGCGGGGCCGACCTTCTGGTGCTCCTCAGCGACATCGACGGGCTCTATGACGCCGATCCCCACAAGCACCCGGACGCCAAACTCCTCCATCGGGTGGAGGCCATCACTCCGGAGATCGAAGCTCTGGCCGGAGAGGGCGGCACCCAGTGGGGGACCGGGGGTATGCACACCAAACTCACCGCCGCACGCCGGGCCATGTCCCACGGCATCGACATGGTCATCGCCAACTCCGAGCATCCGGACGACCTCTACGATATCGTAGAGGGAAAAGATGTGGGGACGCGGTTTTCGGCGAAACACCCTGCGCCGGCGCGCGGCGGGGCTCAATAACATCCTGTCCCGCAAAACCTTTTTACATACGTTTATTCTGGATGGAATGCAGGAAGGGAGTGCGTCTTTATGACCCTTTTGGAAACCCAGGGCCTTGCCGCCCGCCACGCCGCCCGGCGTCTGGCAGGCGCCTCCATGGCCGAAAAAAATGCCGCGCTGGCCGCCATTGCCGACGCCCTGACAGGGCGCAGAGAGGAATGGCTGAACGCCAACGCCCAGGATCTGGAGGCCGCCCGGGCCGCCGGGATGCGTCCGGCGCTCCTGGACCGGCTGGCGCTGGACGATGCCCGCATCGACGGGATCGCCGAGGGGGTGCGGCAGGTGGCCGCACTGCCCGACCCGGTGGGTCAGGTGGTCAAGACCACTCTGCGCCCCAACGGCCTGAAGATCGAGCAGCGCCGGGTACCGCTGGGTGTGGTGGGCATCATTTACGAAGCCCGGCCCAACGTTACCGTGGATGCCGCTGTTCTCTGCCTGAAGTCGGGCAACGCCGCCCTCCTCCGGGGGGGCAGGGAGGCCTTTCGCTCCAACAAAGCTGTCATCGGGATCCTCCGTGACGCCCTGGAGGGTACGGGCCTGTCCCGGGACTGCGTGGCGCTGGTGGAGGACACCAGCCGGCAGAGCGCCCAGGAGATGATGGATCTGACCGGGTACCTGGACGTGCTCATCCCCCGGGGCGGGGCGGGGCTCATCCGCTCGGTGGCGGCCAACGCCCATGTGCCCGTCATCCGCACGGGCGAGGGCGTGTGCCATATTTATGTCCACCGGGACGCCGACCTGGACATGGCCGCCCGCATCCTCTTCAACGCCAAATGCTCCCGCCCCTCTGTGTGCAACGCCGCCGAGTGCGTGCTCATTGACCGGGCGGTAGCCGCCGACTTTTTACCCATGGCCTGGGCCTATCTCAAGACCAAGAATGTCACCATCCACGGCGGACCGGAGGTTCGGGAGATCCTGGGCGAGGGTGTGGTTCCTGCCACTGCCGAGGACTGGGACACCGAGTACGGGGACTACCAGCTGGCGGCCAAGGTGGTCTCCGGGCTGGACGAGGCGGTGGATTTCATCGCGGTCCACTCCACCGGCCACTCTGAGGCCATCGTCACCGAAAACTACACGGCTGCCCAGCACTTCCTGGATACGGTGGACGCGGCGGCGGTGTACGTCAACGCCTCCACCCGCTTCACCGACGGCTTTGAGTTTGGGTTGGGAGCCGAGATCGGCATCTCCACCCAGAAGCTCCACGCCCGGGGCCCCATGGGGCTGGAGGAGCTCACCTCCACCAAGTACGTGGTCTACGGCTCCGGCCAGGTGCGCTGACTCCTTTCCCGGACCGGGGCGCTGCAAAAAGCCGGCCCGCGAACCTTTTGTGGTTCGCGGGCCGGCTTTTCTGATGCTGTAAGCGCTCCCGGCGGAGATTCCCGCAGCGCGGGATACGCCGGATCTGAGCAAACTGCCGGGGCGCCTCTGCCTGTGCCGAAGCTGCTCAGGCGGCGGGCTGGGCTGCGGCCCGCTGGGTGGTGATGGTCTCCAGGAGCGCGGTCACCTGCTCGGCGCTCAGTCCCACCTTCTCGGTAAGGTAGGTCTCAGCGGCCTTCTGAAGGTCGGCCTTCTTCATCTCGGCCTCGGTAGTGGTGCCGGTGAGGGTGCACAGGGTCTTGATGATGTTGCTGTTGGCGATGCGATACCACCGGTCGGAATGGTGCTCCACATGATAGTAGTTTTCATAGGAGAGCATATAGTCCTCCACGATCTGGTCCGCGCTGCCGCCGCCCAGGGCGGAGAGGAGCGCGGAGACAAAACCGGCCCGGTCCTTGCCCTCGTTGCAGTGGATGAGGTAGGGACCCTCATGGGCGATCATGTACTCCAGGCCGGTCTTCAGCTTGGCGTTGAAGTCCTCGGCGGCGAAGTCCACGCCCATGTCCAGCGCGACCGCGTCCACCGTGGAAGCGTAGCTCTGGGCGAAGCCCTCATATCCGGCGCGCTCTTCCTCGCTGTCGGCCAGGTCGATGATGGTCTTGACCCCGGCGGCCTTGGCCAGAGCGTCGGCGTAAGTGTTCCGGCCCAGTTCGGGGTTCACGGGGCTGGAGGAGCGGTACAGCGTACCTTCGGGGATGTTCCCCATGACGATGCCGCGGAAGTTGGCAAAGACCTCGTCGGAGGAATAGTCGGCCCGGTCATTGGTGCGCAGGGTGTCGATGTTGCGGATCTGGTACTCCTCCAGATAGCCCGCCTTCTCCTTCAGGGAGAAGGTGATGGGGGTCTCGTCGGTAACGCTGTAGGTCTTGGCGAAGTTGCCCATGTTGATGGCGATGGCCATGGTGCCGGTGGAGCTGTCGGGCAGGATGATGACGCTGCCGTTGTCCACGTTGGAGTAGGCGGTGCCGTAGGGGGCTTCCAGGGTGGTGTCGCCCACGGTGACGCTGAGCACGTCGCCCACTTCATAGCCGGCTCCGTCAAAAAGGCTGACGGGCAGGGTAGTGGTGACGTTGCCGTACTTGCTCACGGAGAGGGCGCTGCCCGGCTCCAGAGCGCCGTTGAAGGCCTCCTCCAGGAATCCGATGCCCACGTTGATGGTCTCGCCGATAGCGGAGTAGTCGCCGGTAAAGACGTTATAGGTGTGGTCGGCGCCCTTCACCATCCAGACCCGGCCGTCCTTGGCGGCCTCGGCGATGGCGGCGGCGTTGTCAGGGGTGACGGTGGTGTCCTGATCGCCGTTGATGGCCAGCACGGGGCCGGCGATCTTGGCGGTCTCCTTCAGCACGTCGGTGGACGCCACGTCGGCAAACCACTTTTTGCCCACCTGGAGGGGATCCCGCCAGTCGAAGGTCATCTCATAGGAGCCGTCCTTGTCGGCGATGGCCTTGGCCTGGGCGAAGGTCTTGTCGCCGAAGAGGCCGGTACTGTCGTCCAGCCGGACGGCGCCGGACCAGGTGATGACAGCCTTGAAGGTCTGGGGATACTTGGCCGCGGCCAGCAGGGCGTTGGTGCCGCCCTGGCTCCAGCCCATGACGGCCAGCTTGCCGCCGTCCACGCTGTCCAGCGCGGCCAGGTAGTCGGCGGCCGCCTTGGCGTCCACATTGGCGGAAGTGTAGGAATAGTTGATATAGTCGGCGGTGGAATCGCCGTTGCCCATAAAGTCGATGCGCAGGCTGGCGATGCCGGAGAGCGCCATGGCGGGTGCGGCCATGTCATAGCCGCCGCCGGCCTCGTTCTTGTTGGAGCCGGTGCCGTGGAGCATCACCACGGCGGGATACTTGCCGTCCCCGGCGGGGACGGTGAGGATGCCGGGAACGGTGTGGGCGGGCACGCCATCGGTGGCCGGGACATCAATGGCCACCACGGTCTCCTCATAGGGAGCGGTCAGCTTGGTATAGTAGTTCATCATGACGGTGGCCAGCTCGGAGCGGACGGCGGTGCCGTTGGGATCGAGCAGGTTGCCGGGCTTGCCGGAAATGACGCCGGACCCCACGGCAAAGCTGATGCCCTCAGAGGCCCAGGATGCCACGTCTGCGGCGTCTGCAAAGGCGGAGTAGTCGCCCACGGCGCCCACCATGTTCTGGGCGGCGGCATAGCGGGTAAGAATAACGGCCAGCTCGGCGCGGGTCACGGCCCGGTCGCCGGCGTAAGAGCCGTTGTCGCCCTGGGCCAGACCCACGCTCTCCGCCCAGGCGGCGGAGTCGGCGTACCACTTGCCCTCCACGTCGCTGAAGGAGGCCTTGTCCGCCATGGCGGGCTTGCCCTGATCATTGTACAGCATCTGGAACACGGTGGCGCGGGTGACGACGGCGTCGGGATCAAAGCCATTGCCGGTGGAGCTCATCATGCCGGCGTCCATCACAAACTTGGCGGCCTGGGCGTACCAGGCGGAGCCGTCCACGCCCACATACTTGACGGTGATGCGGCCGGCGGGCGCGCCGTAATCAGAAGCGGTGATCTTGTTTCCCAGGACCTCGCGGGTATAGTTGACCAGAGCGTCCTCCAGGGCCACGCCGGTCTTGTACACGCTCTTGCCCAGGAACACGCCGTAGGTGTCGCCGCCGGCGGCGGTGAAGTCGTTGGTGGCCAGGGTGTAGGTGGCCTCCAGGTCCAGCGCCTCGCCGTTGACGGTCACGTCGGTGACGCGGCTGCCGGGGTTTGCGGGGGCAAAATAAGTGGAGTCGGGATACTGCGCACCGTTGGCGTAGGCCACGGAGGTATCGATCTGAAAGCTCATGCCCGCCACCTGGGGGAAGGCACCGATGGCGGTGGGAGTGGAGCAGGTGGCGGCCTCCAGGGCCTCCAGCAGCTCCGCGCCGGTGAGGTCGATGGTGGCAACCTCGTTGCCGAAGGGGAATACGGTCTTCATGGTGTTCATGGTGATGTCGCCGGCCTCAATGGTGGCGCGGATGCCGCCGCCGTTGGTGAGGGCCACATCCACCTTGTCCTCGCCCAGGGCCTGCCTGGCAGACCAGAGGATGGCGTCGGCGGCAAAGTCGCCCAGGTTGGTCTCCTGAGTACGGACGCCGGGGGCGCGGTTGCCGTCCAGCTTTACCTCAGTGGTGGCAAAGACCCGATTCAGTTCGACGGAAACCTCCGCATCCCTATCATTGACGATCTTGGCCACGTCGGTGTCCACTTTAGTATAGGCGGCAGCGGAGACCAGCTCGCTCTTGGTGTCGGTGCCGTCGGTGATGACGACGCCCACGTTGTTGAGCTGCTCGCCGGTGGAGACGACCAGGGCGTCGCCCACGGTCTTGGCAGTGTCGCCCTCCATCTCGGTGTGGGAGTGGCCGTCCACCACCAGATCCACACCGGTGACCTTGGCAAACACGTCGGTGGAGCGGTTGGGCTCGCTCTCAGGGTCCACGCCCAAATGGGAGAGGGCCACAATGTAAGCGCAGCCATCGGCCTTCAGGGCATCGACCTGGGCCTGTGCGCACTTGATGAGCTCTTCGCCCTGATAGAAGGTCAGTCCCTTGACATTGTCGGGGTGGGCCTTGGTCATGGTCTCGGGGGTGTCCAGACCAAACACGCCCACCTTGCCGATGGCGGTGTCAAAGGTGACACGATCGCCAAAGAGAGGTTTGCCGGTGGAGGTCACCACGATGTTGGCAGCCAGGACGGGGAACCCGGCCTTCTCCACGTTGGCCTTGAGCGCGTCTATTTTGTAGTCGAACTCATGATTGCCCAGGGAGGCGGCATTGTAGCCGGCGGCGTTCATGAAGTCCACGGCGGAAGCGCCCTTGTCCAGGCTCACCAGGGTGGTGCCCTGGGAGAAATCGCCGGCGGAGAGGAGCAGCACGGTGGCTCCGGCGGCCTCGAAGTCCTTCTTCAGAGCAGCCACGCCGGCGGTGCCGACGGTCTCGCCCTCCACCGCCACATCGTGGCCGTGGGTGTCGTTGGTGTGGAGGATGACCAATTTGTCCTTCACATCCGCAGGAACGGTATAGGGGGTGACGGTCTCGACCGGGGCAGTCTCTTCAGCGGCCAGCGCGGGGGCCGCCAGGGAGAACATCATGGCCAGAGAAAGCACCAGGGACAGCAGCTTTTTTTGCTTCATGGGACATTCCACCTTTTCCTTTTATGAATTTTGCCGGGTGCGAAAACGAAAAACGTTTTCCGTACTTATGATTGTAGCAAACCCCCATAAAAAATACAAGGGCCGCCCGGAAGAAAAGGCCGGAAAAAGCATGACTTAGAACCAGGCTATGCCGCTCTCTCCCTTTCGGTAATTGGTGTGCTTTTCATTCTTATCCGGGGAGAGAAAATAGGCCGTGTCCGTGGTCTCATCATAGATGGTTCTGGTTTCCGCCCCGTCCTCAGCACAGCTTAGGATCACCATCTCGTTATGATCCGTGCTGTAGGTGAGATAGACGGTACCGGAAGCGTTCACGATCACTTCCCTGAGCTCCCGGCAGTCCTTCAGATACCGGGCCAATTCAGAGGAGGTGTAGGCAGCGTAAGTATCACTGCCTATTCTCTGTTCCCCCGCAAAAACACAGTACCCCAGAATCTCCTCCGGAGTCGGGGCCGCATCCACTGCACCGGGGAGCGCAAGGCCATACGCACGGTATTTCTCAACCTCCCGGTCCGACATGGGCTGTACGGCGGACTTCACCGTCAATGACACCGTCGGAAACAGGATCAGCGCCGCCGCAAAGAGGAACAGGACGATTGCTCTTCCCTGTCTTTGCATCGTTCCCCTCCTTGTCATTCTAAAGGGGCAGTCCCCCACCCGGAGACTGCCCTTTTTTATTATTTTGTGGCCCAGTTGCCTGTGGCCCCCGCCTTCAGGTAGGCGTTGATAAAGCCGTCCAGGTCGCCGTCCATGACGCCGCTCACATTGCTGGTCTCAAAGCCGGTGCGGTTGTCCTTCACCATCTGGTAAGGCATAAACACATAGCTGCGGATCTGGCTGCCCCATTCGATCTTCAGCTGCACGCCCTTGATGTCGGAGATCTTCTCTGCGTGGGCCTCCATCTTCAGCTGCACCAGCTTGGAGCGCAGCATCTTCATACAGGTCTCCTTGTTCTGGAACTGGCTGCGCTCGGTCTGGCAGGCCACCACCACGCCGGTGGGCTTATGGATGAGCCGCACGGCGGAAGAGGTCTTGTTGATGTGCTGGCCGCCGGCGCCGGAGGAGCGGTAGACCTGCATCTCGATGTCCTCGGGGCGGATGTCCACCTCCACGTCGTCCTCGATCTCCGGCATGACTTCCAGCGCAGCGAAGGAGGTCTGCCGTCTGGCGTTGGCGTCGAAGGGGGACACCCGCACCAGCCGGTGGACGCCGTGCTCACTGCGCAGGTGGCCGTAGGCGTTTTCACCCTCGATCATAATGGTGGCCGACTTGATCCCCGCCTCGTCTCCCTCGGTCACATCGGCCACCTTGCACTCATAGCCGTGGCGCTCGGCCCAGCGGGTATACATCCGCAGCAGCATCTGGGCCCAGTCCTGGGCCTCGGTGCCGCCGGCGCCGGCGTGGATGGTGAGAATGGCGTTGGAGTTATCGTATTCGCCGGTGAGCAGCGTGGACAGGCGGGCATCCTCCATCTCGGACTCCAGCTTGGCGTAGCCCTCCTCCAGCTCGGGAAGCAGGCTGTCGTCCTCCTCCTCGTTGCCCATCTCGCAGATGGTCATCAAATCGTCCCAATGGCTCTCCCTGCGGCGCTGGCTGTCCAGCTTGCTCCGGAGGGTATTCATCCGCCGGGTGGCCTTCTGCGATTTCTCCAGGTTGTCCCAGAAGCCCTCGGAAGCACTCTCCGACTCCAGCATTTCAAGCTCCCGCCGGGCGGCCTCCAGATCCAGAGCCTGCGCCAGCTCGTCCAGTGCGGGCTTGAGATTGTTGAGCTTTACCTTATATTCGTCAAATTGCAGCATGTTCCACACTCGCATTCGTCAAAATCAGCGGGGCTTTCCTGTTCAGCCCCGCACATACGGATATTATTATATCCAAAGCCACCCCGCTTGTAAAGAGACAGATACACAAAAACCGCCCGAAGGGGCGGTCTTTGGTCCTTTTGACGATGTTTGTTCAACGATTACTCGGAATGGGTGCGGACTGGATGGGGAAGATCAGGTCGTCCACGTCTCCCCGCTCGCCGCCCCGCCCGACTGGCAGGGTCTTCTCATCCACGGCGGCGCCTCCTCTCTGTAAGCAGCGGTTCTCCTTATTCTATGCGCAGCCCCATAAGAAAATGCGCGAAAAAGCTTTCTTGATTTTTAAATCTTTTTCATTGACAAAGACTCAACTCCGTGGTATTATAGATTTCGCACTTGGAAATGCGTTTCTTTCATGCCGGAGTGGCGGAATTGGTAGACGCCCGGGACTTAAAATCCTGTGTTCCAAAAGAACGTGCCGGTTCGATCCCGGTCTCCGGCACCAGCAATCATATCGCGGGGTAGAGCAGTTCGGTAGCTCGTCGGGCTCATAACCCGGAGGTCGCAGGTTCAAATCCTGTCCCCGCAACCATGGCGAGTGTTCTTATAGCATTTGAAAAGCTGTAAGAACACTCGTCTTTTTTTATTGTTTTCATCCGGCAATCTCTGCTGGGGCATAATTGACGAACACGCCCTTCCGGGTATTGACGGTCACATCAGGGATGGGCAGGGGCAGCATTTTAGGGATTGTAATTTCTCCCACGCAGTTATAATGGATGCGAAGCCGCTGCTCCCACACACCATCAATTTTCTCCGCATGGTAAACCTCGATCTTCTCAACCAATTCGTTGAGCATCCGGGGCGTGAGTTTTCGTGCGCGGGTGTACTTTCGCACCAAAGAGATGAACATATCCGTGGTCATAGCCTGGCTGCTCTGCTTCTCGATTTTGGAGCGGAGCTTTTTGATTTTTTCCGTCAACTCCTTTTGCTCGTCCTCATACCGTCTGGACATTTTCGCAAAACGGTCATCGGAGAGCTTGCCGGAAACATTGTCCTCATAGATGCGTTCAAACAGCCCGTCCAGTTCCTCGTCACGGGCAAGCAGGGTTTTCAATTCCTTTTCCTTCAGCTTGCGGTCGGTCTCCGCCGCTTGCTGGGAGTGCCCGATCACCGCTTTCAGAAACTCGTCCTCATAGAGGCTGGCGAACTTCGTCAGGCGCCGGATCTCACCAAGCACCACCTGTTCCAGAAAATCTACTCGGACATAGTGGGTGGAAGTACAGCTCCCACGGTTGCCCTTATAGTTGGAGCAGTTGAAATACTTGATCTCCGGGTTTCCCTGATTGAAGTAGAAGTGAAGATTGCAGCCGCAGTCAGCACAGACCAAAAGGCCGGAGAACATATTGTGCTCGCCTTCGTTGGTGCGGCGCTTGCGGATTTTGCCCCGCTTTTGCTGCACTTGCTCAAAAACAGACCGTTCGATGATCGGCTCGTGGACATCCTTGAAGACGACCCAATTCTCCCGGTCATTCTCCAACCTCTTTTTGTTCTTGTAGGATTTGGAGTAGGTCTTGAAGTTGAGAATGTCACCGCAATACTCCTGCAAAGACAGGATTTTGGTCACGGTGGAACTGTTCCACTTGGTCGCAGGCTGCTGCTTGCCCTTTCCGGGGCGCTTAATGCCCTTTTTCAGCCAATAGGCACGCGGGGTAAGGATTTCATCCCGTTCAAGCTGCGTGGCGATCTGCTCCGTCCCGTAGCCCTCCAGAGTCATGCTGTAAATCCGCCGAACCACCTGGGCGGCTTCGTCATCTATGATCCATCGTTTCGGATTGTCGGGGTCTTTGATGTAACCGTAGGGAGGCTGGCCCATCGGCTCGCCCGCATTCCCCTTGATCTTGTTGCTGATGCGCCGTTTCTTGCTGATGTCGCGGGCGTACCACTCATTGAACAGGTTGCGGATCGGCGCCAACTCGTTCTCGCCCTCGGCGGTGTCTATGTTGTCAGATACCGCCACCAGGCGAATGTCATGCTCCGGGAAAAATTCCTCGGTCAGTCTGCCGACCTCGATGTAGTTACGGCCCAAGCGGGAAAGGTCTTCTTGTGTCAAGTAGGGACTAAAAAAATTTTGAGAATTTACAAGCCGTTCATAGGTGGACAACCACCCGTGAACGGCTTGCGTTTTCTCTATGCTCTTTTGCCGTTCTTTGCGCG
>LT827123.1 GCA_900169975.1 Pseudoflavonifractor sp. Marseille-P3106 | reverse complement strand
TCCCGCAGGATCCCCACGATGTTCACCATGTGAGAGGAGAATGTGGACAGGTTCTGGGCGATGGACTGCTCGTCACCGATGTCGGCCAGCACCCGGCGGAACACCGGCATCCGGCTCTCCCCGGAGGCGGGGATGTGAAGGCCGCACTGGGCCATGAGGACCAGCAGCCCCAGCGTCTTGAGGGTCACCGTCTTGCCGCCGGTGTTGGGGCCGGTGACCACCAGAGTATCGAACTCCTCCCCCAGACGCAGATCGTTGGCCACCGCGGTATCCCGGTTGAGCAGGGGGTGGCGGGCCTTTTGGAAGAGAATGCCCCGCTCCACGATCTGAGGCGGCATCCCCTGCATCCGCAGGGACAGCCCCGCCCGGGCAAACACGCCGTCGAGAAGAATGAGAAAGTCGTAATCCTGCCGGATGTCCTCCCGGTGGGCGGCGCACTCCGCGGAGAGCTCAGCCAGGATGCGCTCGATCTCCTTCTTCTCCCGGGCCTCCAGCTCCCGGAGCTCGTTGTTGGCCTTCACCACCCCCATGGGCTCGATGAAGAAACTGCTGCCGCTGGCCGACACGTCGTGTACCAGGCCGGGGACATCGTTCTTGCACTCGGACTTCACCGGCACCACATAGCGGCCGTTCCGCTGGGTGATGATAGGCTCCTGGAGATACTTGGACTGGTTGGAGGAAATGAGCCGCTGGAGGATGTCCCGCACCTTCCCGGCCGTGGCGCGCTTGTGGCGGCGGATATCGGCCAGCTCAGGGCTGGCGGCGTCGGCGATCTCGTCCTCGGAGAGGATGGAGCCGGTGATCTTTTCCTCCAGAAAGCGGTTGGCGGTCAGGCCCCGAAACAGGGGGTCGATGGGGGTCTTTTTCTCGCTGCCGGAGGCGTACTCCATCGCCCCCCGGGCACAGCGGAGGACCGCGGCGATGTCCAGCAGCTCCCGGGTGTTGAGCGCGCCCCCCATGTCCGCCCGCTGGAGGGAGGCCGCCACCGGCCGCACCCCCGAAAAGGAGGGGGTGCCCCGCAGGCTCACCAGCTCCACGGCCGCGGTGGTCTCATCCAGCGCCCGGGACACGTCGTCGGCGTCGGTAAAGGGACGCAGGGCCAGAGCCCGGGCTTTCCCCTCCTCAGTCACCGCCTGACCCGCCAGTTGCTCCAAAACTTTGGGCAGCTCCAGGGTTTCAATGGATTTTTCAAACAATTCGTCCTGCATATCAGTTCCTCGATGATTCGATTGATTACAGCAGCAGTCTCCCCACCTGGTAGATGAGAAAGCTCATCACCCAAGCGGTGACCACCTGGAAGAGCACCGACCCCACCGTCCACTTCCAGCTCCCGGACTCCCGTCGGATGACGCCGATGGTGGCGGCACAGGGGATGTAGAGCAGGCAGAACACCATGAGGCAGTATGCGTTGAGGGGCCCGAAGCCCATGGCGGTCAGCCCCGCGGACACCGCGGCCATCCCGGCGGCGGAGTTGATGTTGTTGACGCCGAAGAGAATGGCGGTAGAAGATACCACCACTTCCTTGGCGGAAATTCCGGCGATCAGGGCCACGGCCACCGGCCAGAAGCCCAGACCTGCCGGGGTCAAAACCGGCACGATGGCTTTGCCCAGCAGGGCGGCGAAGCTCTCCCCCATCTCAGCAGTATACCCGCCCGGGCCGAAGTTCAGCAGGAACCACAGCAGAACGGAGGCCACAAAGATGACCGTGCCCGCCTTGGTGAGGTAGTCCTTCACCTTTTCCCACACATATACCGCCACCGTCCGGGCCGAGGGCATTTTATATTCGGGCAGTTCGATGAGCAGGTCGTTGGGCTCCACGCCCTTTCCCTGTTCCGCCCTGTGGATGACATAGGTCACCAGCAGCGCCACTAAAATTCCCACCAGATACATGGAATAGGCGGCCAGCATGGCGTATTTTCCGAAGAAGAGGCCGGAGAACAGGATGTAGATGGGCAGCCGGGCCGAACAGGACATGAACGGAGTCACCAGCATGGTCTTGAATCGGTCCCGCCGGTTCTCCAGCGCCCGGGAGGCCATGATGGCGGGCACTGTGCAGCCAAAGCCCAGCACCATGGGGAGAAAGGCCCGCCCGGACAAGCCAAGGCGGCCCATGATACCGTCCATGATATACGCAACCCGGGCCATGTAGCCGGTGTCCTCCAGAAAGGCCAGGGCCAGAAACAGGATAAAGATATTGGGCAGGAAGGTCAAAATACCCCCTACCCCCGCCAGAATGCCGTCGGTGATGAGGGCGGTGAGGAGTTCCCCCACACCCCAGGCCGCCAGAGTGTTCCCCACCACGCCCGTGGCCCACTCGATGAGCAGCTCAAAATAGCCCTTGAGGAAGTCGCCCACGGTGAAGGTGAGGAAGAACACCATGGCCATGATCCCCAAAAAGATGGGCAGGCCCCATACCGGGTGTGTGAGGACCCGGTCCGCCTGTTCGGTGAGGGCGGCCTTTTCCTCCCGGTGGACCATGACCTCCCCCATGATCTCTTCGATGAAATCGTATTTCTGATTGATGATGTCGGTCTCATAGCTCCGGTCCAAAATATCCGGCAGTTCCACCGGGTACCCGGCCCGGATCTCCCCGTCCCCCTCCAGAAGCTTGATGGCGTGCCACCGGGGATTGTCCAAATCGGGCCACTTCCGTTTCAGGACGGTGGACACAGCGTCGATGCGAAACTCCATCATCTCGTCGTACACCATGACATACTCCGCGTGCTTGTCCGCCGGGCCTGCCCCGCTATGTCCGTGCCACTCGTGCTCGTGGATGATGGGGTCATGGTGCTTCATCCCGGCGTGGTGGGCAGCGGCGTGCATCAGCACCTCCAGCCCCGTCCGCTTCCGGGCGGAGACCGGGATCACTGGCACGCCCAGCATCTCGGGCAGGCGGTGGAGGTCGATCTCCATGCCTCGCTTGGCCACGATGTCCATCATGTTCAGGGCCAGCACCACCGGCTTGCCCAGTTCCAGAAGCTGGAGCGTCAGATAGAGATTCCGCTCCAGCGCGGAGGCGTCCACCACGTCGATGATGACGTCCACCTCGTCGGAGAGGATAAACTGGCGGGAGACCTGCTCCTCCATGGTGTAGGAGGTAAGGCTGTACGTCCCCGGCAGGTCCACCAGCCGGATGTTCAGGTCGTGGTCCCTGAGGGTGCCCTCCACCCGCTCCACCGTTACGCCCGGCCAGTTGGCCACCTTCAGGTTGGCCCCGGTATAGGCGTTGAAAAGAGTGGTCTTGCCGCAGTTTGGGTTGCCGATGAAGGCCACGGTCAGCTGCTTTGCCATCTCACGCCACCCCGATCCTGCGGGTGATGCCCCGCCCCATGGCGAAGCGGGTGCCCCGCACCTTGAGAACCATCGTCCCCCGGCTCTTGTTCCCCAGAACGGACACCCGGGTCCCCAGGGTCATCCCCAGGGCCTCCAGCCGGTGCGCCACCTGTTCCGGCAGGTCCATCCGGGAGACGGTGTAGCTCTCTCCCGCTTTTCCCTCGTCCAATGTCATTGAAAAATGCCTCCTGATCGGAATGATGCCGGTACGGTCTCCCGGAGCGAGACTTGCAGAATCATCCCGGCAATTTGATCTGCTTGTAAAAATCCAGTGTGTGAAATCCCCGCTCCAGCTGGGTGAGCAGGAAACCCTCGCAGGCCCCCGCCATCCGCTCCAGCGAGGCAGGGGGGACTTGAACGGAGAAAAGCCGCTTTTCATCCCCATAGGCCACATGCCGCAGTGCCGCCAGAGAGGCCCCGTCCAGCGGCATGGAGATCCCCTCTTCCCCTGCTTCGCCCCGGCAGCCCCCACAGTGGAGCACACCGGCGGAGAGGTTCAGCCTGGGCTCCTCCGGCATCTTCTCTCCGCATACGGCGCAGGCGTCCAGCAGCGGCTCATAGCCCGCCAGGCAGGCCAGCTTCAGTTCAAAGGCCGCCTTTACCAGCGCAGTGGGCTTGCGGAGCTTGTCCAGTGCGTAGAGGGAATTGAGGATGAGGGGCAGCAGGCCCGGGGTCTCCACTCCCTCCTCGGCCACCGCCTCGGTGACCTCGGCAAAATAGGAACCCAGGGCCAGCTTTTCCAGGTCGGCCCGTACCCCCCGGAATTCCTCCAGGGTGCTGGCCTCATTGAGGGACCAGTAGTCCCGGTAGTCAAAGAGCGTCATGTCCGACCAGACCAGAAGCTGGGCGGGCGCGGCCAGCGGGCTGTTTCGCCTCCGGCAACCCCGGGCCTTCACCGTCCGCTTCCCCTGGCCCTGGGCCAGCACGGTCAGGATCTTGTCGCTCTCCTTGTAGTTGACCTCACGGAGCACCAGGGCCTTTGTCACAACGTGCATGGCTATGTATGGGGTCAGGCGCTCTGCGCCCGACCCTCTTCCTCCCTCAGCAGGCAATAGATACTGTACGCTTCCGGCAGTCCGGTGCGTGTGAAAAGTTCCCAGGCAGCTTCCGAGGTCATGGTCAGCCCTCCCTTTTCTCTCTGGGAATAGCTTGACCCTGTTTCCTCCAAACTATCAGCGCCAAATTTCGTCAGTTTCGCCGCAAAATGGCCGATGCGCTTTAATCGTCCCGATAGCCGAAGCTGTGGATGAGATTCAGATTGTCCCGCCAGTTCTCCTTGACCTTCACCCAGGTCTGAAGGAACACCTTGGTGCCCATGAAGCGCTCCATGTCCTCCCGGGCCAGGGTGGAGATCTTTTTCAGCATGGCGCCCTTTTTCCCGATGATGATGCCCTTGTGGCTCTCTTTTTCACAGTAGATGACGGCGTCGGCCTCGATGACCCCGTCGTCCCGCTCGGAGAACTTGGTCAGCTCCACCGCCGTACCGTGGGGGATCTCCTTGTCCAGACACAGCAGCAGCTTCTCCCGCAGGATCTCGGCGCACACCTGCCGCTCGGGCTGGTCGGTGACCATGCCCGCGGGGAAGAGATGGGGCCCCTCCTGGAGATATCCCTCCAGCAGCCCCCAGAGCTCCTCCAAGCCCTCCCCCTCCCGGGCGGAGATGGGCAGCACGGCGGCAAAGGTGTGCTCCCTGGTGTAGGCGGCGATCACCGCCAGAAGCTGTTCCTTCTTCACCGTGTCGATCTTGTTGATGACCAGCACGGTGGGGGTCTTGGCAGCCTCCAGCCGGGCGATCAGCTCGGCCTCGGGCTCCCCCACGTTGGGGATGGGCTCCACCAGCAGCAGGGCGGCGTCCACATCTGCCGTGCTCTGGCGCACCACATTCACCATATAGTCCCCCAGCCGGGTGCGGGCCTTGTGGAGGCCCGGGGTGTCCAGGAACACGAACTGGTTCTCACCCCGGTCCACCACGGCGCAGATGCGGTTGCGGGTGGTCTGGGGCTTGTTGGTGACAATGGCGATCTTCTCGCCCACCAGGGCGTTGGTGAGGGTGGACTTGCCCACGTTCGGGCGGCCCACAATGGCGATCATGCCGGCTTTCTTCTTTTCCATAGGTGATCCTCAACTTTCTTGAGCCTTTTCATTGGCAGCCGCATTGGGTTTATCCTGATCTCTGACGATTCCCAGGCTTTCCAAAATGGCCTCTTCCCGCGCTCTCATCCGGGCCTTCATGGGCCCTTCGTCCAGGTGGTCGTACCCCAGCAGATGGAGCACTGAGTGGACCACCAGATAAGACAGCTCCCTGCGCTTGGAGTGGTTGTACTCCCTGGCCTGGGCCGAGACCCGTTCCATGGAAATGGCCATGTCCCCCAAGGGGACCAGCCCGCTTCCGGGATCAGCGTCCTCCGGGGAGGGAAGCTCCCCCGGCCGGAGCTCAAACTCCGGGAAGCTGAGCACGTCCGTGGGCGCGTCCACCTTGCGCATCTCCCGGTTGATGGCCTGGATCCCGGCGTCCCCGGTGAGAAACACGTCCACCTCGCAGGGGAAATCCACCCCCTGGGCCTCCAGCGCGGTGCGGATGACCTTGCGGATGAGGGCGCAGTTGCCCTGACTGGACGCACCCGGCACGTCGGCGGTGACGGGAATATAGTGACGCTTTGCCATCACTTTTTCCCCCTTCCCCGTCTTTCATCCGCCTCATAGGCCTTGATGATGCGCTGTACGATGACGTGGCGCACCACATCCGCGCCGGTGAGACGGCAGATGGCGATGTCCTCCACCCCGTCTAGCACCCGCATGGCCTCCTTCAGACCGGAGATCTTATCCGTGGGCAGGTCGATCTGGGTCACGTCGCCGGTGATGACGATTTTGGAACCGAAGCCCATCCGGGTCAAGAACATCTTCATCTGTTCCCGGGAGGTGTTCTGCGCCTCGTCCAGAATAATGAA
Source organism: Pseudoflavonifractor sp. Marseille-P3106 (assembly GCA_900169975.1). Lineage (GTDB taxonomy): Bacteria > Bacillota > Clostridia > Oscillospirales > Oscillospiraceae > Vermiculatibacterium. Next base: position 267,638 of record LT827123.1, on the reverse strand, counting down.
GCTGTCATCCAGAGTACGGCCTCTCATATAGGCCAGGGGGGCCACTTCGATATTCCCCCGCTCCACATACTTCTGATAGGTCTCGGGGCCCAGCATCTCAAAGAGGGCGTCGTAGAGAGGACGGAGATAGGGATCCACCTTGGACTGGAGATCCCCGGGCAGGAAGCCCAGCCGCTCCCCCGCCTCCACTGCCGGACGGGTGAGGATGATGCGGTTGACCTCTCCGGCCCGGAAGGCCGCCACCGCCGCCGCCACCGCCAGATAGGTCTTGCCGGTGCCCGCGGGGCCGATGCCCAGAGTCACCAGATTCTTCCGGATGGCGTCCACATACCGCTTCTGCCCCATCGTCTTGGATTTGATGGGCTTGCCCTTGGCGGTGACGCACAGCACATCGGCGGAAAACTGCCCGATCTTGTCCTCGTGGCCCGCCTTCACCAGGTTGAGGATATATCGCACATTCTGTTCGGTGATGGTCTCTCCGCGCCCGATCAGGGTGAGCAGGCCCTCCACCGCCTTGACGGCGTAAATGACCTTCTCTCCGTCCTCTCCTGTGATCTTGAGCCGGCCGTCCCGGCTCACCACAGCGACGCCCAGGTCTTTTTCAATGAGCTTGATGTTTTCGTCCAGGGAGCCGAAGAGGCTGACAGTCTCCTCCATCCGCTCCACGCTGATGGTCTGTTCGATCAAATTCCGATCTCTCCTTCGTATTCCGATGCGCATTTGAACTATCCCGCCGGCACGAACCGGCCCAGTTCCTCGCGGCACTCGGCGGTGAGGGTGACCGTGAGTGCCCCGTCCCGCCGGACGGCGGAAAACTGCTGACTGACCACCGTCCCGGTCTCTCCCAGCAGCTCCAGAAGCTGGTCGGCCAGGCGGCTCTCCAGCATGCTCTGCGCCGCGGCCTCCTCCACAGGGACGGCGGCCGCCCGATAGGCCCGGAAGGTCTCCCGCCGCACCGCAAAGGGGAGGACCAGGCCGCCGGGGAGGGTCAAATTCCATGTGTTTGCTATTTTATCATATCTGTCAAAGGGAATTCCACTGTTTTGGTAAAAATTGACCCTTTGCCCCAAAATCGTCAGAGAATAAACGCTTTTTTCGTCGCCTGTAAGTTCCTTGACCTCCGCTTCCAGCGGAATGGAGGCAGCCATCGTACGCCAGGTGCGTCCCTCCACCCGGCCCATGGCCCGCACCGGCATCCATTCGGGGGGATTCTCGCTGTAAAGGGGCGGGGCCATTTTTACCGAGCCCCGGATCAGCACATCCCCCGGCAGCACGGTCGCCCCCTCGGCCACCGCCGCATCCCCCGCCCAGACCTCCATCCGGGTGACGATCCCGGGGGCCTCGGCCACAATGTCCCCCAAGGCGCTCTCATCCACCATCTCGGGCTTCGCCACCTTCTCCCGCACCACCACCTGGGCCCGAATGCCGTGTAGATTCACCGCCATCCAGGCCAGATCATCCAGGTGGAGCATAGCCTCATTGGAGATGTCCCGGACGGACAGCCCCGGGCCGTAGACGCCGGGGCGCAGGCCCGCCCGCTGCAGCTCGGTGAGGATGACCTGAGCGGGCACCGTCTCGTTCCCCTCCACCTCCACCACCAGCACAAACCGGGAGAGCACGATCACCGCCGTCAGCGCCAGGGCCAGCCCAATGAGCAGCGCATACCGTTTCCGAAACCGCAGCAGAAAGGGCGGCACCCCCCGCTGTCCGGCCTCATCCAGGGTGCAGCCCGTCCGCCGGGCCAGATCCTCCAGCCCCTTTCGATCCTGCCAGGCCACCGTCAGGCGGAGCACATGCTCCTCGGGCCACTCCACCCGCCAAAAAGCCACGCCCCGCTGGGCGCACAGATTCAAAAAACGCTCCGGGAATGCGCCGGACACCTCCAGGCGCACGCTCCCCCGGAGCAGATTGACCACTCGTCCCACATCCCCGCCCCCTCACGTCAGCTCCACCGAGAGCAGCGCCCCGGTGATGAGCAGCCCCCCGGCGTTCATTGCCTTCAGCTCCAGGCCGGTCCCCCGCACCTTGATGATGAGCTTCCCGCCGCTGATGAGGATCTCTTCGGGCCCGTAGGCCAGGATGCCTCTGTGGTTCTCCATGCGCAGCTCCTGTCGCCCCACGATCTCCACCCGCGGAAGCCCCACCACCTCCCCCGGCAGATCCAGTGCCTGGGCGGTCTTCTCCAGCAGGCCCTCTTTTTTTGGTTTTCGCTCCATCGGCAAAGCCCTCCTCGTCCCGCTATCTATATGCGGAAAAAGGGGGTGTCATGAGTGGGAGCCGCTCTGCTCCGCCAGGATCTCCCTCAGACGCTGGGCCGTGTTGTCCTCCGGGCAGTCCAGCACATGTCGGGCCAGCCGCTTTTGCGCCGCGCTGATCTCCGGCCCGGTCAGCCCCAGCGCCATCAGATCCCCGCCGGAGAGCGCCAGTGTGGAAATGACCGCCCGCTCCGGGTGCTCCACCGCCCGGCGGAGCTTCCGCTCCACCGGGAGGGCCCCGATAGGAAAGCCGGTGGCCGCGCAGAAGCCCTGCCACCGTGCCTCGGGCAGAATGGGCAGCGCAGACAGGCCTGACAGATCCCATGGCCGGTCGAATGCATACAAATGATCCAGAAGGCCCAGCCGGATCATCTCTCCCGCCCACTGGGGCCGGGGAGAGAGAAGGGTCTTTTCCAGCTCCACACGGATGCGCTCCCGGGAGATCTGTGCCGTCCGAAAGGCGTTGCGGCCCATCGCCGCGGCAGTTTTTCCCTCCAGGGCGAAGCCCAGTTGGGCACAGAAACGGATCCCCCGGAGCATCCGAAGCGCGTCCTCGGAAAAACGCCGGTCCGGATCCCCCACGCAGCGAATGATCCCCCGCGCCAGATCCGCCCGCCCTCCGAAGCGGTCGATGACGGTCCCGTCGGGGCCAAGGGCCATGGCATTGACCGTGAAATCCCGCCGGGACAAATCCTCGGCAAGTCCCACGTCAAAGGTCACGGCGTCGGGATGGCGTCCGTCGGCATATCCCCCCTCCCGGCGGAAGGTGGTGATCTCCACCGGACCGTCCGGCGTGGGGACTGTGACCGTGCCGTGCTTCAGTCCGGTGGGAATTGCCCCCGGGAACAACGCCGACACCGTCTCCGGCCTGGCAGCGGTACAGATGTCCACATCCCCCGGCGCCCGGCCCAGCAGCAGATCCCGCACGCATCCCCCCACCGGATAGGCCGCCCAGCCCGCGGCCCGCAGCCGCTCCAGACATGCCGCCGGCCCGACGGGCAGTTCCTTCCATGCCATTTCAACCGCTCCTTTTCGTATAACTGCCCACTCTTTTGTATAGAATTACCTTGCCTATTTTCTCCTGCTGCCTTATAATAATATGTCAACCGACTAAAATGAAAAAGGGTGTGCGACCCATGACAAACATCGATATCACAACTTATCTGCATCCCGGACGCCGGGCCCACCTGGTGGGCATCGGCGGGGTGTCCATGGCCCCCCTGGCCGAAGTTCTCCACGGCATGGGCATGGCCATCACCGGCTCCGACACACGCCAGAGCGACACAGTGAAGCATCTGCGCTCCCTGGGCATCCAAGTGGAGATCGGCCAGAGCGCCGAGCATCTGGATCACTGCGAGCTGGTCATCCGCACCGCCGCCGCGCACGACGACAACCCCGAGATCTCCGGCGCCCGGGCCCGGGGCATCCCGGTCTTTGAGCGGGCCCAGGCCTGGGGCGCCATCATGAAGCGCTACCAGAACGCCCTGTGCATCTCGGGCACCCACGGCAAAACCACCACCACCAGCATGTGTACCCATATCATCATGGCTGCGGGCATGGATCCCACCGTGATGATCGGCGGCACCCTGCCCCTGCTGGGGGCGGGCCATCGGGTCGGGCGGGGGGACACCATCATCCTGGAGAGCTGCGAATACTGCAACTCCTTCCTGTCCTTCTTCCCCACCATTGCCGTCATCCTCAACGTGGACGCCGACCACCTGGATTTCTTCAAGGATCTCCAGGACGTGGAGCACTCCTTCCGGGCTTTTGCCGACCTGGTGCCGGAAAACACCGGCCTCATCGTGGCCAACCGGGACGACGCCAACACCATGACCACCCTGGCCGGGGAGACCCGCCGGGTACTCACCTTCGGCCTGAGCGAAGGGGACGTTCACGCAGAACATCTGACCTATGACCGAGGCATGCCGGAGTTCGACGTGTTCTGCCGGGGCGAGTTCTTCACCCATGCGGCTCTCCAGGTGCCGGGGGAACACAATGTCCGCAACGCCTTGGCCGCCACAGCGGCCTGTCTGTCCCTGGGCGTCCCCGCTGAAGCGGTCTCCCGGGGCCTGTCCCAGTTCCGCGGCGCCGGCCGGCGCTTTGAGAAAAAGGGCGTTTACCACGGAGCCGATGTCTACGATGACTACGCCCATCACCCCAGCGAGGTGCAGGCCCTGCTCACCACGGCCATGTCTCTGGGCTATCAGCGGGTCATCTGCGCCTTCCAGCCCCATACCTACTCCCGGACCAGGGCCCTGTTCGACGAGTTCGTCCATGTGCTCTCCGAGCCCGACGTGACGCTTCTGGCAGAGATCTACGCCGCCCGGGAGGACAACGACCTGGGGATCTCCTCCCGGGATCTGTCTGAACGCATCCCGGGCAGCGAGTACTTCTCCACGCTGAAATCCCTCACCCAGCGGCTGGGGGAGATGGCCCGGCCCGGGGATCTCATCCTCACGGTGGGCGCGGGCGATATCTACACGGTGGGCGAGGCACTGGTCGCCGGGAACTGATTCGCTGAAACAGAAAGCACAAACGGATGAGAGGACGTCGGGCCATGCCCATGACTGCCCCTCATCCGTTCTTTCGTTCGGTGTATACCAGACCGATCAGCCCTGCTGGCTCTTCTCCCCTTCGGCCGCTGCCGCGGGAATGGGGCCGGCCTCCGTCGGAGCCGCCGTTTCCTCCGGTGCATCCACCGCATCCACCGTCTGCGCCAGCACCTCTCCGGCAGCCTGACGGGCCTGCTTGGCCTGCTCCAGCTCACTCTCCTGACGCGCCGTCTCCGCCGCGGCTTCGATCCTGGCCCGTTCCTCCTTCCGGCGCGCCATGCGCTTCTTCATGCCCTTGCCCTCAAAGATCACGCCAAACAGGGTGAACACGCCGATCAGAAAAAAGGTGCAGATATTTCCGGCCGTAGGGGCGAACGCCCCTTTCAGCCCGGAGACGAACCAGCCCGCCGCCCAGCCCAGGGCGCAGCCCAGGTAGTAAAGCACAGTGAACCGCCGCAGCCGCAGCAGTACGGCGATCCCACCCACCAACGCCAGCACGGCATAGATGGCCGCCAGCTCGGCACTGACGAATTCCCCGACCACGATGTAGTAGCCGCCCAGGCCCACAGCCAGAAAGGCCGCAAAACAAAGCAGTGCGGCCGCCAGGTTGGATACGGTAAAAAAGGGGCGCTTTTTTCGGGTGCTCTCTGTCTCTTTCATTTTCATTCCCTCCAAAAAGGCCCCGCCTGCAAAGACAGGCGGGGCTTTTTCAGGGCGATCCCCGACCGTACGGCGGAGGACCGCCCTTTTCTTCATCCGTTGAGCTGCTTGCGGCGGGAGAGGTTGATGGTACCGTCCTGCATGCCGTCCAGGGAGTCCAGGCTCTTTCCGGTTCCGTAGGCCACGCAGGAGATGGCGTCGTCGGCCACCCGGGTCTCAATGCCGGTATGGGACTCGATAAGCTTGTCAAAGCCCTTCACCAGAGAGCCGCCGCCGGTCATAATGATGCCGTTGTTGGAGATGTCGGCCACCAGCTCGGGCGGCGTGCGCTCCAGCACCCCGTGGATGGCCTCCAGAATGCGGGCGGAGGGCTCCTCGAAGGCCTCGATCATCTCACTGGAGGTGACGGTGAACACCCGGGGCAGGCCGGTCATGAGGCAGCGGCCTTTGATCTCCACGCTCAGCTCCTCCTCGGGCGGGAACACGCATCCGATGCGCATTTTCAGCTCCTCGGCGGTGCGCTCGCCGATGAGCACGTTGTGCTTGCGGCGGATATACTTGATGATGGACTCGTCGAACTGGTCGCCGGCGATCTTGATGGAGGTGGACTCCACGATGCCGGAGAGGGAGATGACGGCGATGTCGGAGGTACCGCCGCCGATATCCACCACCATGTGTCCGTCGGGCTTGGCGATGTCGATGCCCGCGCCGATGGCGGCGGCCACCGGCTCCTCGATGAGGTAGACCCGGCGGGCGCCGGCCTGGATGCCCGCGTCGATGACGGCCCGCTCCTCCACCTCCGTGATGCCGGAGGGAACGCAGATGATGATACGGGGCTTAAAGAGCCGGAAGGAAGTCACTTTCCGGATAAACTCCTTGAGCATCCGCTCGGTCATGTCGTAGTCGGAGATGACGCCCTCCCGCAGGGGGCGGATGGCCACGATGTTGCCCGGGGTACGGCCCAGCATCTGCTGGGCGTCGGTGCCCACCTTCAGAAGCTTGCCTGTATTTTTGTCGATGGCCACCACGGAGGGCTCCTGCAAAACGACCCCTCTGCCCTTGACGTAAACCAGGATGGAAGCAGTGCCAAGGTCGATCCCAATGTCTTTACTGAACATAGCTGCACCTCAAATGTCTTTCCGTTTACAAGCTCTATTGTAGCCTGATGATCTTATCTTCAATCTCAATCATTATACCGACTTTTTTCCCGCATTTCAATCTTCTTAGACAAAAAAGCCGCAAAATATCTTAACGGGCCCGGGCCAGCACGGCGCAGGAGACCTCCGAAGCCCCCGCCAGACGCAGGATACAGGCGCATTCGGAGAGGGTGGACCCGCTGGTGACCACATCGTCCACCAGAAGCACCCGCTTGTCCCGGACCCGCTCCGGATCCAGGGCAGCATAGGCTCCCCGTACGTTGGCCCGGCGCTCCGCCTCTTCGGTCAGCCCTGACTGGGCCGGGACCTCCCGTTTGGTCAGCGTGGCCTCCACGGGCAGGCCCAGAGCTTTTCCAACCTCTTCGGCCAGCAGCCGGGCCTGATCGTAGCCTCTCTGCCTGAGCCGCTTCCGGGAGAGGGGCGGCCAGGAGATCAAATCTGCGCTCCCGCCGTGGTCGGACACACACTGGGCCACCAGTGCGCCGAGGGCCCGGCTCCGGGCGCTTTTTCCGCCGAATTTATAGGCGCGGACAGCATCCCGGACGCGGTCTTGATAGCGCAGGGGGGCCACACAGCCAGTGGTAAAGTCCACCGCCTTTTCCCCCTCCGGGCCGGTCAGCCAGGGAAGCTCCCGCTGGCAGTCGGGGCACAGAAGGTCTCCGCTCCGCTCCAGGATTCTCCCACAGAAAGGGCACTTGGGCGGAAACAGAAGATCCCAGAGGAAGTCAATCGTCGGCATCGGTGAGATCCCCCTGGGTAATGGGGCCGTGCTCCCGCTCAAATTCCCGGATGCTGGATGTGATCAGATAGAGAATCTGTCTGCTCATGGAACGACCTTCATAGGTCGCTACATACTGGAGCTTATCGTGGAGCTCCCCGTCCATGCGAATGCTCAAATGTTTCCGCGTTTTCATATCCTCTGCCTCCTGAGTTGTATAGGCAAAGGATATCTTGTTGCGGCAGTTTTGATGCAAAGTTAGTGCATTTTTACGGCATTAAATTTAAGGTATCTCTTTGGAAAAAGTGATTGCCCATTCTGCGTGTGCATCCTGCGAGGCCGCGCTTTTTAGGCGCTTCCCGCCGGTTTTCAACCCCTGTAAGGCCCTGCTCTCCAGGCGCTTCCCGGTTGGTCGCTGTCTCTGATGGATTCGTAGATCGGAGGCGGCAGTGGGGCAGACGATGCTATGAGTGCTGCTCCGTATCAGCCGGTCGCAAAAGCGCCGTCGGAAGACCGGCGAAAAGATTTTTCTTGGAGCGCTCGAGAGGCGATTCTTTTCTAAAAAAGAATCGTCGCTCGAACCACGCGCCTGAATGCCTGCAATCACGTTGCAGCCAAACGGATCCCGCCCCTCGAAACGCCGGACCCCTTACTCTCCTCCGGCCAGTCGGGCCCGCAGCCCGGAATACCGCTTGGACTGACGGCTGTTGGCGGTCATGCGGGCCACCACCCCCTCGTCCCCCACGATGACCAGCAGCTCCCGTGCCCGGGTGATGGCGGTGTAAAGCACTCCCCGGGTCAGGAGGCGGGGGGCCGTGTCCAGCGCGGTGAGGATCACCGCCCGGTATTCGCTCCCCTGGCTTTTGTGGACGGTGACGGCGTAAGCCGGTTCCAGTTCTCCCAGCATGTCGGGGGAATAGTCCACCAGATGGCCGTCAAAGTCCACCGTCACCACCTCCCGGCGGTTATCCACCTCCAGGATGCGGCCGATGTCCCCATTGAAGATGCCCATGCCCATCTCCAGCCCGTCGGGCGTTTTCCACATGATGTCGTAGTTGTTTTTCACCTGCATTACCCGGTCGCCCTGGCGGAAGATATAAGGGCCGAATCTCCGCTCTCCCTTCTCCTCCGAGGGGGGATTCACCGCGGCCTGGATAGCCCGGTTGAGGCTGGCGGTGCCCCCGGCATACTTCCGGGTGGGAGAGAGCACCTGGATCTGCTGGGGCTGGATCCCCATGTTCTCCGGCAGGCGCTGGCGCACCAGCTCCACGATGGTCTCCTCGGCAGCGGCGGGGTCGGGTCGGCGGAGGAAAAAAAAGTCCTGCCGGCTGTCGTTTTTCAGGCTGGGAGGCGTGCCCTCGTTGACCTGGTGAGCAGTGCGGATGATGGCGCTCTCGGCGGCCTGCCGAAAGACCTCGGTGAGCCGTACCGTGGGCACCCGCCCGCTGCGGATGAGGTCGGCCAGCAGATTTCCCGCCCCCACCGAAGGGAGCTGATCCGGATCCCCCACCAGCACCAGACGGCAGTCCTCCCGAAGTGCCGAGAGCAGGGCGGACATCAGCGTGATGTCCACCATGGAGGTCTCATCCACGATAACGGCGTCCGCCTTCAGAGGGTCGTTTTCATTGTGGGCAAAGACCAGCCGGCCCGTGCGGGCGTCGAAGCGGGTCTCCAGCAGGCGGTGTATGGTGACTCCCTCGGCCGAGCAGAGCTCCCCCAGCCGCTTGGCCGCCCGGCCTGTGGGCGCGGCCAGGGCGGTGTCCAGCCCCAAGGCCTCAAACAGAGCCAGCACGCCCCGAAGCGAGGTCGTCTTTCCGGTGCCCGGGCCGCCGGTGAGGAGCATCACCTGCCGCCGGGCGGCCAGTTCCACCGCCCGGCGCTGCTGGGGAGCATAGGTGATCCCCTGGGCCGTCTGAATTCGCCGGATCAGCTGGTCCAAATTCTCCGGCGGGCAGAGTTCCCCCCCGCTCATAGCGGCGATCCGGTCGGCCACCGCACACTCGGCCTCGTGGAGCTGAGCGAGATAACAGGCGTCCTCCCCCGCCACTTCCTCCTCCACCACCGTCCCCTGCTGAAGCAGGGCGTCCAGTGCCGAGGCCAGAGTCTCCGGTTCCTCCACGCCCCCCACCAGGGCGGCGGTGGCGGCGAGAAGCTTCCCCCGGGGCAGGAAGGTGTGCCCGTTGTCCAGATTGTGCCGGAGCGTAAAGGAGAGCCCCGCCTCCAGCCGCTGGGAATCCTCCCGGTCGAAGCCCAGCTCCAGCGCCAGGGCGTCGGCCTGCCCGAAGGGGATGGACAGCTCCCCCTCGGTGAGCAGATAGGGGTTGGCCCGAACGGCCTCCAGCGCCCGGTCTCCAAACCGGCGGTAGAGGGGCATCCCCAGCTGGGGGGGCAGGCCGTGGCCCGTGAGGAAGTCCAGCAGGCGGCGCATCCCCATCTGAAGGCGGAAAGCCTCTCCCATAGCCAGGGCCCGTTTCCGGGTGATCCCCTTGATGGCGGTGAGCTTTTCCGGCTGGTTTTCCAGCACCTCCAGCGCGTCGGAGCCAAACTCCTCCACCATTCGCCGGGCAGTGGCCATTCCAATGCCCCGCACCGCGCCGGAAGCCAGGTAGTCAAAGATCGCCTTCTCCCCCGTGGGCATTCCCCGCCGGGCCACCTCAGCCTTAAACTGCTCCCCGTAGGAGGCATGGCGGGCCCATGTCCCCTCCGCCGAGAGGGCCTCCCCCGGAGCCACACCGGGCATGCACCCCACCACAGTCACCAGATCCTCCCCCACATCCAGCTTCAGAACGGTGTAGCCGTTTTCCTCATTTTGATAGATGACGGTCTCCACCGTGCCCTCGATCCGGTTTTGGTTCTCTTCCACAGTCTCTCACCTCTTTCCCGGCGCATCTCCGCCCGGGCGTATCCATAGCATGAAAAAAAGCGGACATTTCTCAATGCCCGCCTTCCCGCAATCCCCGTATGTAGTCCGGCAGGTCGGACACCGGGCAGAGGGCGACTCCCGGCTCCCGCAGCGTCAGAGCCGCTGCCACCGCCTTCCCCGCGGCGTTGAGGCCGCAGTCGGCGATCACCACCGTCCCCCGCATCAGCCCGCCGCCCCGCAGCCAGAGCAGTCCGGTCACCGCCTGCTCCAGGTCTCCGCCGTCCCCCTCGCCGGGGACCACGGCGCAGACTCTGCCGCCCCCCACCGGGGTCAGGATCTTTCCAAAGAGCAGCCAGCCCAGGCTGAGAAGGCCTACCACCGCCAGCAGCGCCAGCACGATCTCCGTAATTGCCCGCATCTTCACTCACCTCGGGCCATTCTACGCAGATACAGCGGGTTTGGTTCCCGCTCAGATCATGGCGGTGACCCCATAGGTGATACAGAAAACGATGATCCCGGCAATGCACACGCCCGCCACAATGGACGGCAGCGCCTTCCGCAGCGGCATGTCCAGAAAGGCCGCCGCCAGGGCTCCGGTCCAGCCGCCGGTCCCGGGCAGCGGGATCGCCACAAAAATCATCAGCCCCAGATATTTGTACTTGCTCACTTTCCGGCCCTTCAGATGAGCCTTGCGCTCCAGAGAATCCACCAGGCCGTCCAGCTTGGGGATCCGCCGGCGCATCCACTGGAAGATCCGGCGGATATACACCACAATGAATGGCAGAGGGATGATGTTCCCCAGGATGCTGGCCAGCAGAGCCGCCCATTGCGGCAGGCCCAGGGCCACCCCGAAGGGGAGCCCGCCGCGCAGCTCCACAACAGGGACCATGGACACCAGCATGGTGAACACAAATTCCCCCCAGGGCGTCCCGTTGAGCCATTGCAGTAAATCCAAACCGTCCATCCTCCTGTGGTTATGATAGAGTTATTGTACCATACCGCGCTGGTTTTGGGGATGAAGATTTTATGAAGTCAGCCCCCGGCGCATTCCAGAATCCGTTTCAGATACCGGCCCGTGTAGCTTGCCTCGCACCGGGCCACCTCCTCCGGCGTGCCGGTGCAGACGACGGTGCCGCCGCCGTCGCCCCCTTCGGGGCCCAGGTCAATAAGGTAGTCCGCCGTCTTGACCACATCCAGATTGTGCTCGATCACCACCACGGTATTCCCCAGGTCCACCAGCTTCTGAAGAACCTCCAGAAGTTTGTGGACATCGTAGCTGTGCAGTCCGGTGGTAGGCTCGTCCAGGATATAGATGGTGCGGCCGGTGGAGCGCTTGGCCAGCTCGGTGGCCAGCTTCACCCGCTGGGCCTCGCCGCCCGAGAGCTCGGTGGAAGGCTGGCCCAGCTTCACATAGGAGAGCCCCACCTCACTGAGCGTGAGGAGACGGTTATAAATCTTGGGCAGATTTTCAAAGAAGGGCAGGGCCTCATCCACCGTCATCTCCAGCACTTCGTAAATGTTCTTCCCCTTGTAGCGCACCTCCAGAGTTTCCCGGTTGTAGCGCTTGCCCTTGCACACCTCACAGGGGACATAGATGTCGGGAAGGAAGTGCATCTCGATCTTGATGAGGCCGTCGCCCGAGCAGGCCTCGCACCGGCCGCCCCGGGTGTTGAAGGAAAACCGGCCCGGCCCGTAGCCCCTTGCCCTGGCGTCTGGGGTGGAGGCGAAGAGCTCCCGGATGTCGTTGAAGAGTCCCGTGTAGGTGGCCGGGTTGGAGCGCGGGGTGCGGCCGATGGGAGACTGGTCAATGTCGATGACCTTGTCCAGGTACTCCTCTCCCTCGATGGCCTGGTGCTTACCCGGGCGGGTCTTGGCCCGGTTGAGGTCGGCGGCCAGCTTTTTATAGAGCACCTCATTGACCAGCGAAGATTTGCCCGAGCCGGACACACCCGTGACACAGGTAAAGGTGCCCAGGGGAATGGACACATCCACATCCTTCAGGTTGTTCTCCGCCGCGCCGCGCACAGTGAGGAACTGGCCGTTCCCCTTCCGCCGTTCGCTCGGAACCGGGATTTTTCGGACCCCCGAGAGATAGGCGCCGGTGATGGAGTTTGGATTCTCCATGATCTCCTCCGCCGTGCCCTGGGCCACGATGCGGCCCCCGTGGACGCCGGCCCCCGGGCCCACGTCCACGATATAGTCGGCGGCGCGCATGGTGTCCTCGTCGTGCTCCACGACCAGCAGGGTATTGCCCAGGTCCCGCAGGTGCTTGAGGGTCGCCAGCAGCTTGTCGTTGTCCCGCTGGTGCAGCCCGATGGATGGCTCGTCCAGGATATAGAGCACCCCCATCAGGGAAGAGCCGATCTGTGTGGCCAGGCGGATCCGCTGGCTCTCGCCTCCGGAGAGGGTCCCGGCGGAACGGGACAGGGTGAGGTACTCCAGTCCCACCGACTGCAAAAAGCCCAGGCGGGACTTGATCTCCTTGACGATCTGGGCGGCGATGAGCATCTTCTGTGGAGACAGCTCCAGCCGCTCCATAAAGTCCAGAGCGGCATTCACCGACAGGCGGCAGTAGGCGTCGATGTCCAGCCCGCCCACCGTCACCGCCAGCGACTCCCGCCGCAGCCGCTTGCCGCGGCAGTCGGGGCAGGGCTTCTCAGACATGCACTCCTCCAGTTCCCGGCGGACGGAGTCCGACTGGGTCTCCCGGTAGCGGCGCTCCAGGTTGTTGCAGATGCCCTCGAAGGCCTGCATCAGCGTGCCCTGGCCGTTGGCCCGGTCGTAGATGAGCTTGAGCTTCTCCCCCTTGGTGCCGTAAAGGATCACGTCCAGCACCTCGTCGGACAAATCCCTCACGGGGGTGGTGAGCTTGAATTTGTAGCGCTTGGCCAGCGCCTCGAAGTACATCCGGGAGATGGAGTCCCCCTTGATGTTGTTCCAGCCCGATGCCGTGATGGCCCCGTCCAAAATGGAGAGGTCCCGGTTGGGGATGATGAGCTCGGGGTCCACCTTGAGCTGAACCCCGAGCCCGGTGCAGGTGGGGCAGGCCCCGAAGGGATTGTTGAAGGAGAACATCCGGGGAGTGAGCTCCTCGATGGAAATGCCGCAGTCCTCACAGGCGTAGTTCTGGGAAAAGAGGATACCCCGGCCCTCCCCCGCCACGTTTACCACCACCAGGCCCCCGGCCAGCCCGGAGGCGATCTCCACCGAGTCGGTGAGCCGCTGGGTGATGTCCGCACGGATGACCAGGCGGTCTACCACGATCTCAATATTGTGCTTCTTGTTTTTGTCCAGCTTGATCTCCTCGGAGAGATCATAGAGGGAGCCGTCCGCCCGCACCCGGACATAGCCGGACTTTCGGGCGTCCTCGAAGATCTTCAGATGCTCGCCCTTCTTTCCCCGGATCACCGGGGCCAGGATCTGGATCCGGGTGGCCTCGGGCAGGCGCATGACCTGATCGATGATCTGATCGATGGTCTGCTGCCGGATCTCCTTGCCGCAGACGGGGCAGTGGGGCGTGCCCACCCGGGCCCACAGAAGGCGCAGGTAGTCGTAGATCTCCGTGACGGTACCCACGGTGGAACGGGGGTTTTTGGAGGTCGTCTTCTGGTCGATGGAGATGGCCGGAGAGAGGCCGTCGATGGAATCCACGTCCGGCTTCTCCATCTGACCCAAAAACATCCGGGCGTAGGAGGACAGGGACTCCACATACCGGCGCTGACCCTCGGCGTAGATGGTATCGAAGGCCAGGGAGGACTTGCCCGAACCGGACACGCCGGTGAGCACCACCAGCCGGTCCCGGGGGATGGACACGTCCACGTTTTTCAGATTGTTGGCCCGGGCTCCTTTGACGGTAATGTGGTCTTGCATCGGTTTGAATCTCCTTTTTTCATTTGCAAAAGCGATTTGGGATGCGCCAAAGCGGGTCCAGCCTCATTATACCCCAAATTCTCCGGCAACGTCCTTGAGCATCTCCCGAATGGGCAGCTCATAGGGGCAGCGCTTCTCACACTCGCCGCACCCGATGCACTCCCCGGCGTGGTGGGCCATGCCGCTGTAACGGGCCCGGGCCCAGTCGGCCAGATCGTACTTCCGAAGGTAGTTCACCATGAGGAAGTTGGAGGGGATGTCAATGCCCACGGTACAGGGGGCGCAGTAGCCGCACCGGCGGCAGAAATGGTTGCCCAGCTCCCGACGGATGGTCTCGCAGGTTTTGAGCTCCTCCTCGGTCAGGGGCGTGAGCTCCTCGGCCGCAGAGGCGTTGCGCTCCACCTCCTCCACCGAACCCATGCCCGGGATGGAGATGTCGATGGCCCCCGAGGCCTCAATGAAGCGGAGGGCCAGCTTACCGTCGTCCAGATTGCCCCCGGCCATGGGCTTCATGGCAATGGTGGCAATGCCCCTGGCCCGGGCCTCCTTGAGTACGGCGTCTCCCTGGGTCTCCACGATGTTGTAGGGGAACATGACGGTCTCAATGCGCTCCCCCTGCTCCTCTATCATTTTCTTCAAGGCGTCCAGGCTGTGAGCAGTGACCCCGATGTGGCGGATCCTGCCCGCGGCCTTGGCCTCTGCCAGCGCCTCGTAGGCCCCGCCGGGGCCAAAGGCTTTGTCGTAATCCTTCAAAGCCAGATTGTGGAGCTGATAGACGTCGATGTAATCGGTGCGGAGATTCTTCAGGCTGATCTCCACGTCCTTCTTCATGCCCTCATAGTCCCGGGACATAGACTTAGTGGCCAGGATAAACTTCTCCCGGCGGCCCTCCAGCGCCGCGCCCAGGTACTCCTCCGAAACGGTGTAGCCCCGGGCGGTGTCGATATAGTTCATGCCGTACTTCTCCAGGGCGTCCACCACCGCAACGGTGTTGGCCGCGTCGCTGCGCTGGATGGGGATCCCGCCGAAGGAGATCACGGCACACTTGAGACCGGTCTTTCCCAACTCTTTGTATTTCATATGTCGTTCCTTCTCTTTCTGTCAGTCCGTTCTACGCCCGAAAGGCTTCCGCTGAATGGGGACCCCGGAACCTTTCATTCGTTTGGGGGAAATCAATTCCCCCAAACGGAACTCTCCGCCGCCTTTGGCGGCTGCGAGATTCACGGCGCGAACCGCGCCGCCCCACCTGCGGCGGGGCCCGGAAAATGAAAGAAGCTCACCTCCCCCTCAGCTCGATGATCCGGTCCCGCAGCACCGCGGCGTACTCGAACTCCAGCCGCTTGCTCGCTTCTTTCATTTCCTTTTCCAGCTTCTCGATGGCTGCGTCCAGCTCCTTGCGGGTCATCTTGCGCTTGTCCCGAAGCGTACGGTCGGCCGCCTCCTCTGCCTCGGAGAGGTTCACCACATCCCGCACCGACTTGATGATGGTCCGGGGCGTGATCCCGTGGGCCCGGTTGAACTCATCCTGCTTGGCCCTGCGGCGCTCGGTCTCTCCGATGGCCGCCATCATGGAGGGAGTCATCTTGTCCGCGTACATGATGACCAGGCCGTCGGCATTCCGGGCCGCCCGGCCGATGGTCTGAATGAGGGAGGTCTCACTGCGCAGGAAACCCTCCTTGTCTGCGTCCAGAATGGCCACCAGGGACACCTCGGGCAGGTCCAGGCCCTCCCGGAGGAGGTTGATGCCCACCAACACGTCGTAGGTACCCAGCCGCAGGTCCCGGATGATCTCCTGCCGCTCGATGGTGTCGATATCGTGGTGCATGTACTGCACCTTGATCCCCACGTTTTTCAGGTAGGCGGTGAGGTCCTCCGCCATCTTCTTGGTGAGCGTGGTCACCAGAACCCGCTCGCCCCGCTGGGTGCGGGCATTGATCTCCCCGATGAGGTCGTCGATCTGCCCCTCCACCGGGCGCACGTCGATCCTGGGATCCAGCAGTCCGGTGGGCCGGATGACCTGCTCCACGATCTGTCCCGAGCGGCTCTTCTCGTACTCCCCGGGGGTGGCGGAGACATACACCACCTGATTGACCCGCTCTTCGAATTCCTCGAACTTCAGGGGGCGGTTGTCGAAGGCACAGGGCAGGCGAAAACCGTAGTCCACCAAGGTGGTCTTTCGGGCCTTGTCCCCGTTGTACATGGCCCGCACCTGGGGCAGGGTGACGTGGCTCTCGTCGATAAACAGCAGAAAATCCTTGGGAAAATAGTCCAGCAGCGTCATGGGAGCGGAACCCTCGGGCCGCCCGGCGATCACCCGGGAGTAATTCTCGATGCCGGAGCAGTGCCCCAGTTCCTGGAGCATCTCAATGTCGTACATGGTGCGCTGCTTGATGCGCTGGGCCTCCACCAGGAGATTGTTCTGTTCAAAGAAGGCCACCCGCTCCTCCAGCTCCCTGTAAATCTCCTGGATGGCTCCGGCCATCTTCTCCCGGGGCGTGATATAGTGGCTGGCAGGGTAGATGGGAATGTGCTCCAGCCGGCGGATAGGCGCTCCGGTGACCACGTTGATCTCACTGAGGCGGTCGATCTCGTCCCCAAAAAACTCCACCCGTATGGCGGTATCCTTCCAGTAGGCCGGAAAGACCTCTATGGTGTCTCCCCGGACCCGGAACATGTTCCGCTCAAAGGCGATGTCGTTGCGCTCGTACCGGTCCTCGATGAGCCGGCGCATGAACTCCTCCCGCCCAAGGGTCTGCCCCACCCGGAGGGTGATCATCATATGGGCGTAGTCGTCCGGCTCGCCCAGGCCGTAGATGCAGGACACCGAGGAAACCACGATCACATCCCTGCGCTCGATGAGGGAGGCGGTGGCGGAGAGCCGCAGCCGGTCGATCTCATCGTTGATCGCGGAATCTTTTTCGATAAAGGTGTCCGTATGAGGGATATAGGCCTCGGGCTGGTAGTAGTCGTAGTAGGATACAAAATACTCCACAGCGTTGTTGGGAAAGAACTCCTTGAACTCCGCGCAAAGCTGGGCGGCCAACGTCTTGTTGTGGGCCAGCACCAGTGTGGGCCGCTGGACCTTCTCAATGACCTTGGCCATGGTAAAGGTCTTACCGGAACCGGTGACGCCCAGCAGAGTCTGCTCATCCAATCCGTTTTCCACGCCCGCCGCCAGCGCCTCGATGGCCTGAGGCTGGTCTCCCGATGGTTCAAAGGGACTGACGACTTTGAATTCCGGCATAGGCACACCTCCGCAGATGATTTTTCACCATTGTATCAAAACATTTGTTCGATTGCAAGAGAAAAATCCATTTTTCACCCAGAAAAACGGAAGCCGCTCTCCCGGAGGGAGACCATGTCGTCGTCCACCACGATCAAGTGGTCGGCCAGAGTCACCCCCACTGTGCCGAGTACTTTTGCCAAATAGCAAGTGGTGGCGCGATCCTCCTCAGAGGGCAGGGCCAGCCCCGAGACGTGGTTGTGGGCCAGGATGACCTGCGTGGCGTTCAGAGAGAGCGCAGCCTCCACCACTCCCCGGGTGGTGACCTCGGCGGCGTTGACGTTGCCCTCGGCGATGAGCCGAACCCCCAGATTCTTCCCCTTGCCGTCCATGCACAGCAGGTAGACCCGTTCGGCCCGGGCGCCGAAGAAATAGGGCCGCAGGATCCGGTACGCCCCGGCAGAGCCGGTGACCACCTCGTCCGCCCGCGCCCGGGCCGTCAGGTAACGCCCGGAGGTCTCCTTCACGGCCTTGAGCAGGGTCACGGCGTGACCTCCCACCCCAGGCACCTTTTGCAGCTCCTCGGGCAGTGCGTCCAGCACCCCCGCCAGAGAGCCGAAGCGTTCCATGAGGGCGTGGGCAAGGGGGTTGGTGTCCCCCCGGGGATTGGCGTAGAAGAGAAGCAGCTCCAGCAGCTTGTGGTCGGGAAAGGAGTCGGGGCGGGCCAGGAATTCCTCCTTCATCCGTCCCCGGTGTCCGTCGTGTATGGACATGGTGCGCTCCCCCTCCCGCTTTTTCCTTATTTCCCGCCGTACTGGTTCAAATAGGCTTCCATCCGCTCCTTCATGGCATCGTCAATGTAAACTCTGCCGTCGATCTCCCGGTTGTGGAGGAAGTCGATGACCTGGCGGACCGTGACGATGGGAAACACCCGGATCCCATACTGTTCCCGAAGCTCATTGATGGTCGTCTTTTCCCCGGTGCCGCGCTCCATCCGGTCCACGGAGACAATGAGCGCGGTGAGATCCACGTCGGCCACATGCCGGAAGAGCTCAATGGTCTCCCGCACGGCGGTGCCCGCGGTGACCACGTCCTCCACAATGGCCACCCGGTCCCCGGCCTGGGGCTTATAGCCCACCATCACACCGCCCTCGCCGTGGTCCTTGGCCTCCTTGCGGTTGAAGCAGTACGGCAGATCCCGGTCAAAGTTCCGGTACAGGCTGGACGCGGCAGCCACCGCCAGCGGGATACCCTTGTAGGCCGGTCCAAAGAGGCAGTCCACTCCATCGGGCAGATTTTGCTGAATGCAGGCCGCATAGTAGTCGCCCAGCTTGGCAGCCTGCGCGCCGGTCTTGTAGTTGCCGGTGTTGATAAAGTAAGGAGTCTTGCGCCCGGATTTGGTGGTGAAGTCCCCGAAGGTGAGTACGCCGGAGCGCACCATAAAGGTGATGAATTCCTCCTGATAGGTCATATCGTCCGCCTCCTTAAAAAATAAAAGAAATGTCGAAATATTATACCACTCCTGCCACAGTCCAGACAAGGGTAAATTGCTGTGAGAAAATCGGCCTTTCTCTCAAACATTTCCAGTCGTCGGTGAGGCCTCAGAAAAATCAACGCCGCTCTCCGGCACAGACATATACTGTGCCAAAGAGCGGCGTTTTCCCCACAGGATCAGATCTGCTCCAGTACCGCACGGCCAAGGTCGGTCAGCGCCATACTCCCCTTTTGCAGATCCGGCGTATCAAAAAGGAAGCCGGGGCGCGCGGCCCCTTCGGCCACCGTCTCCCGAAAACGGGCATAAAGGCTGGACACCTCGTAATCCGCGTAATCGTAGTTGGACAGGGGAATATCGTAATCCAGCGTGATCAGGCCCAGCGACTCCAGGCGCTCCAGAAGCCTTCCGGTCTCTTTCACCTGATCGTCACCCGCGCCGTCTTCCAGAAAGACAGCGGACAGCCCCACCGCCTCCAGCTCGTCCTCCCGAGAAGAGCGGGCGAGGAACCGCGCCAGCGGAAGGTAGGGGCACTGGGCAAACCGGGCCAGCAGCGCGGCCTCCGCACGGCTGAGTGTGATCTCTACCGGCGCATGGCGCCCGCAGCCTCCGCAGCCGTGTTCATGGCAGCAGCAATCATGTTCCATGCAGTTTCCGTTCCTCCGTTCAGACTGGCCGCTGGAGTTTGTTCAGCGCCCGGTCCACATAGGCCCCCAGCAGAAAGTCCTGCCGCTGAATATCTTTTCCTCCGGCCTTTTTCCCCGTGTATGCGTAATAAAGCAACTGGAACAGATTCCCTGCCCCCAGCGCCGTCCCATCTTCCTGAAAAAATCCACCCGCCAAGCTGTGATCCGCTTTGGCCGCGTTGTAGCGCGACCGGATCTCCTCATTTTCCGCCTTGCGGATCGCGCCGTCCACCGTCACCCCGATCCGCTCCAGATAGCGGTTCATGATGGCCTTTGCCTCCTGAGAAAGATCTGTCTTGCCCGAGGCCTCGGCCTCATCCAGGAGCGCTCCCATTTCCCGCTGATAGGCCGGCAGCCCTCTGGCATACGCATCATCCAGCAGGCGGCTGATTTCCCTTTTCTCCTCTTTGTAGGACTGGAGAAAGTTAAACATAGGTTTTCCCCCATTCTGTGGATCGTATACGCCTATCTAACCATATTTTTGATGAGATTGCAAGATATCTCCGCCTTTTTCAGAAACAGGCAAATTTTTTTCAAAAAAGGCTTGCCTTTTTGCAGTGGCTATGATAATATAATTAAGCGCTTTGGGGCGCAGAAATGAATATCCGGGTGTGGCGAAGTTTGGTATCGCGCTTGAATGGGGTTCAAGAGGCCGCTGGTTCGAATCCAGTCACTCGGACCAAATGTGAGAGAGCCTCACGGCTGTGAGCCGCGGGGCTTTTCTCCACAACGCAGGTGTAGTTCAATGGTAGAATGTCAGCTTCCCAAGCTGAACACGCGGGTTCGATTCCCGTCACCTGCTCCAAAATCAGAAACCCCGCAATCCTTGTTGTATCAAAGGATTGCGGGGTTTCTGCACTGGTTTAGCGCGATGGAGGAGCACAGAAATCTGTGCTCCTCCATCCGATTGCCGGGGATCAGCCGCAGCAGCCGCAGCCGCCGCTCTGGCCGGGAATATGATTGGGCGGGAAGAACTCGTTGACGGGGAACTTGACATGGCGGAAGATCTCGCAGGGATCATCCTCGCAGCTGCCGCCGTCGCAGGTGCACTCCTTTTCCGGCATACAATAGTCGTAGACCGGAATGAGAAGCTGGGTATCGCGCTCCAGGCGGATGAGGGAGAACTGGCCAAGGGAGACATAGAGCCGCTTGCCCTCGCCGCAGAAGCACAGCTCGCTGCCGAAGCAGGCGCAGATGCAGGGCGGCACGTCGGTGAGCTCGCAGTCGCAGGGACGGCACTCGCAGGGATCTACCAGCTTCAGGCCAAGGACCAGGGGATCAACGGCCTCCACCACGGCGGTGGGCTGGTTGGCGCGGGGCAGCGTGGGAATGTCCCCGCCCTCCATGACAGTCTCCGAGGAGAAAGTCTTGGAGGTGCCCTCGCTGCCAAAGAGAATGACCCGCTTGTCAAAGACAGCCAGGCCGCAGACCTCCACAGGGCGGGCCGCCCCCACAAAGGCATCCGCGGTGATGCGGTAGAAGTAGCGCACATCCACCGTATAGAAGCCCCGGTTAAAGCTGATGGGCTCCACATCGGTGGCGACGTAGATGAGCTCCGCTTTGCCGGCCTTCACGCTGATGGCGCGGTCGATGGCGCACTGGGAGCTCTGGGTGAGATAGACGCGAAGATCTTCGATACAATCCTTATCACGGCATGCGTCGATGATCTTCTTGGTGTGTACACATACGGCCTCACGAATGCCCGCGGCATCCGAGACAGGGCCGGGCATGACCTTTTCAGGCATGTTGGTTACCTCCCGAATCAAATTGGGGAAAGGCTGGGCCTTCCAATCCCATTGTATGACCGGCGGGCAAAAGGGTGCGGCTCTGTTCGCCCCGGAGCTCAGTCCGAAGGATTCAAAAGGGTTTCCCTCCCCCAGGCGGCGAGAATCTCAATGGCAGGGGCAAGTGCGTCGCTTCTCTCGGTCAAAGCATACTCGACCCGAACGGGCATCTCCAGATACTGTGTGCGGACCACCAGCCCGGCTCGCTCCATCTCTTTCAAAGAACTGGCCAGCATCGTGTTGGTGATCCCATTGATCTTCCGCTTCAACTCATTGTAGCGGGTCGGGCCGTCTTTCTTCAGTGCGCACCAAATGGGCATCTTCCACTTTCCACCAAGAATATCCAGCGCATGCCGGATGGGACACGGCTCCATGCAGGGACAAAAAGGGCGGTCACATGATTCAAAGCTGGTCATTTTTCCCTCACCTAGTTTCAAAAATCTCAGTTCTTGCTTTTTTCCTCAGTCGGTACTATGATCTTATCAGATAGCGGAAAAAGAGCAAGTCATTTTTTTATATCGAATTACAAAAGCAGGAGGAATCGCCATGAAATTGTCTGTCGTATATCATTCCAAGACCGGAAACACCAAAGAGATGGCTGAGGCTATTGTCACTGGCATGGAGCGCGTTGCCGGGGTAGCGGCAAAGGCCTTCCCCATCGACGGGGTCGACGAGGCCTGGATCAAAGAGAGCTGCGGGGTCGTGCTGGGCTCTCCCACTTACCTGGCCAGCGTCAGCGGAGAAACCAAGATCTGGCTGGATAACTGTGCCAGGAAATTAGGCCTGGCCGGTAAACTGGGCGGCGCTTTCGCCACCGCAAATTACGTCCACGGCGGCGGAGATCTGGCCATCCGGCTTATCCTGGACCACCTGATGGTGCTGGGTATGCTCACCTATTCCGGGGGCGGGGCCTATGGAAAACCTGTCATCCATCTTGGCCCTGTGGCCGTGGCCGGCCATCTGGAAGAATACCGGGAGACCTTTGAACTCTACGGCGAGCGCATGGCAAAAGAGGCCGCCGTCCTGTTCGGCTGATTTCATCCATAAAAGACCGCCCTTGTCCATCTGGACAAGGGCGGTCTTTTATCCGCTGATTTCCTTTTCAAGCTCTGTGAGCCTCCACCACAGGGTCCCCTCCTCACGCTCCAGGCGGAACCCGCATCGGCTCAGAATACGCTGGGACGGCCGGTTGTCCCGCTTGGTCTCCGCCACTACCGAGGTCACTCCGGGCTGGGACAGGGCCCAGCCGCACATGGCTCGGGCCGCTTCGGTCATATACCCGCGGCCCTCATAGTTCTTCCCCAGTCCGTAACCCAGCTCCACTGCGCCGTCCTCGTCCGGCACATTCTTGAAATCGGCCGAACCCACCACGATGCGGTCGCTCCGCCGGATCAGGAACCAAAAGCTGTGCCAAACGGTATTTTGCGGATCGGCCAAGGTCTTTTTTCCCTGCCCCTCCACAATGGTGCGAAACCCATCCTCCATCGGCTCTGCACAATAGGCGCAGTCCAGCTCCCACTTCAGGGCGGGCAGATCCTCGGTCCACAACCCGAGCTGTTCTCCGGAGAGGAGTTGCAGTTCCAGGCGTTCCGTTATCAGCGTCATACATTTTTCCTTTCACATGAGAGGTGCAAACATCCGCAGGATGGAGCGCAGAAGCTGCCGCGGCCAGGGATGACAGCACACCGCCTCCAGCGTGATTTCCTCACTGATGGCCTGTGTCTCCAGGAAATCCCGCTTGACGTCCAGTACCGTGGGATCGCCGCACAGCCAAACGCCGTCCTCAAAGTGGAGGAACATACTCCGGTAATCCATGTTGATGGATCCGACCGTGGCGTACTGGTCGTCCACCGCAAAATTCTTGGCGTGGAGGAAGCCGGGGGTGTACTCAAAAATTCGCACCCCCGCCTCCAGGAGCGGCGGGTAATGGGCCCGGGTGACCTCGAAGATGATCTTCTTGTCCGGGATATGGGGGGTCAAAATGCGCACATCCACCCCGCTCTTGGCTGCGTTGCACAGGGCGGTGGTGACGCTGTCGCTGATGATAAGGTAGGGGGTCATGAGATAGACATACCGCTTGGCCTTGGTAATGAGGTTCAGATATACCGTCTCCCCCACCGGCTCCCCGTCCAGAGGGCTGTCCGCATAAGGCTGAACCCAGTGTCCGGCCCCCAGCTCCGCCTGGACGGGCAAAGACGCGGGCCGGTAGGCGGCGTAGTCCTCCGTCCTGCCGCTGATATACTCCCACATGGTGAGGAACATCACTGTCATGGACCAGGCGCCCTCTCCCTTCAGCAGAATGGCGCTGTCCTTCCAGCGGCCATAGCGAACCACTTTGTTGACATACTCGTCGGCCAGATTGATGCCCCCTGTGAAAGCGGTATGGCCGTCCACAATACAGAACTTCCGGTGGTCCCGGTTGTTGAGCCGCACCGACAGCACCGGCACGAACCGGTTGAACACCCGGCAGCGGATGCCCTTGGCCTCCAGCTCTTTGTCGTAGGTTTTGGGAAGGGTATACAGCGTCCCCACATCGTCGTAGATGACCCGCACATCCACTCCCTGACGGACCTTCTCCTCCAAAATCTCCAGGACGGCGTCCCAGAGCTTTCCGGGCGTAATGATAAAATATTCCAGAAAGATATAGTGCTCCGCCTTCCGCAGTTCCTCCAGCATGGGCTCCATCACATCGTCGCCCAGCGCAAAGTAGCGGGTAAAGGTGTTGGTGTAGAGTGGACAGTGGGCATACTCCTCCAGATAGTGGGACTGATTCACCGCGTCTTGGCCGAAGGGAGCCAGTGATTCCGCCTTCCGGTCCGGCCCCAGCACCTCCACCAGCCGCCGGTCCATCCCTTCCATCTTCCGCTGCACCCGGGCGGAAAGCCGATTGCCGCCGCACAGCAGATAGACCAGCCCTCCGAACACCGGCACCAGCAGGATGGGCACCAGCCACGCGATTTTGTACCCCGGGTCCCCCCGGCTGTTGATGATATGGAGCACCGCCAGCACCGAAAGCGCCACACAGATGAAGTAGAAATAGACGAAGTAATCGGAAAACCGCAGAATCATGGCCACCAGCAGCCCGATCTGGATCAGCAGAAGGACCGCCACCAGAACCGTCCGATGAAAGAGATAGGATGAGAGTTTTTTCAGCGTCATGCAGATACCTCCTTTCCGATGGGCCTGTTCATTTGACGACCACGTTCTCCCCGCCGAAAAGCTCCCGGAGCTCAGCCACCAGTGCCGGGTGGATCTGGGCGGCCGCTCCCAGCCGCTTGCGGGTATCGGCGCAGTAGAGAACGATCTGCTGATTTCCGGGAAACATGTTGAGGATCAGGCCGAGCTTTCGCATCCGGGGGTCCTCCGCCGTGGGCAGCTTGACATAGAGCCTGCTGTTTTCCGGGATGGGCCGGGGCGCCGACGCGCCGTCCGAAGGCTCCGCCGTCTCCCCCTCCCCCGCCAGCGGGCGGGCCCGGTCGCACATGAGCTGGGGGGCCTTCTCGTCCCGAACGGAGAGCCGTCCCTCCGCCAGGAGAGCCATCCCCTCCTTCAAATAGGGGCCGCACTCTCCCAGTGTCCGGGAGAAAACCAGCATCTCCATGGCCCCCGTGTCGTCCTCCAGCCCCACATAGGCCATGAGCGTATTGTTTTTGGTGGTCTTGGTCTTGGAGGCGGTCACCACCCCCGCCAGGGTCACCCTCTGGCCGTCCCGGTAGGTCCGGGGCCCCTCCGGCTGGTCGAAGTCGGCCAGGATGGCCCCTATGGAGGCGGCCCTCAGCCGCTTGACCTGGGCCCGGTACTCATCCATGGGGTGGCCGGTGAGGTAGAGCCCCGTGGTCTCCTTCTCCATCTTCATCAGCTCCTGCCGGGTGAACTCCGGGATGCCCGGCAGGACGACCTGGGGCGCGGGCCCGGGGCCCTCCTCTCCACCGCCAAAGAGGTCGTACTGTCCCTCCAGGGTGTTTCTCCGGCTCTTGGCCACGGTGTCCATCACCTGCTCGCTCACCGCCAGAAGCTGGGAGCGGCGGGCGCCCAGGCTGTCAAAGGCCCCGCAGCGGATGAGGTTCTCCACCACCCGCTTGTTGCAGTCCATCCCGAACATCCGGGCGCAGAAGTCCGGGAAGGAGGCGAAGGGGCCGTTCTTCTCCCGCTCGCCCAGAAGCTGCACGGCAAACCCACGGCCCACGCCCTTCACCGCCGCCAGGCCGAAACGGAGCCCGTCCGCCGCCACGGTGAAGTCGGTCTCCGACTGATTCACGTCGGGGGGCAGCAGCTGGATGCCGCAGTTCCGGCACTCTCCGATGTACTCGGCCACCTTTTCGCTGGAATCCAGGACGGAGGTCAGCAGGGCGGCCATGTACTCCTTCGTGTAGTGGTATTTGAACCACGCGGTCTGATAAGCCACCACGGCGTAGGACACAGCGTGGGCCCTGTTGAAGGCGTAGTTGGCAAAATCGAAGATCTCGTCGTAGATATCCTGGCCGGTCTGCTCGGGGATCCCGCCCGCGATACACCCGGCGATCCCCCGTTCGGCGTCGCCGTAGATGAAGGCGTGGCGCTCCTTTTCGATCTCCTTGGCCTTCTTCTTGGAGATGGCCCGGCGCACCATGTCGGCCTGGCCCAGGGTATACCCCGCCAGCTTGCGGAAGATCTCGATGACCTGCTCCTGATACACGATGCAGCCGTACGTCACCGACAGGATGGGCTTCAGCAAGGGATGCTTGTACCGGATGAGCCGGGGATCCTGCTTGCAGGCGATGAACCGGGGAATGGAGTCCATGGGGCCGGGACGGTAGAGGGCGATGATGGCGGTGATGTCCTCGATGTCCTTGGGCTTGAGCCCCACGCACACCCCGGTCATCCCCGCCGACTCCATCTGGAACACCCCTGAGGTGCGCCCCTCCGAGAGCATCCGGTAGACCCCGGCGTCCCCGTCCGGGATGTCGTCGAGCGTGAAATCCGGCCTGCTTTTCCGCACCAGCTTCACCGCGTCGTCCAGCACCGTGAGGTTCCGAAGGCCCAGAAAGTCCATCTTCAAAAGGCCCAGCTCCTCCAGCACCGTCATCTGGAACTGGGTCACAACCGATTCGTCGTTTTTGGCCAGCGGGACGTAGTCGGCCACCGGCAGGCGGGTGATGACCACCCCGGCGGCGTGGGTGGAGGCGTGGCGAGGCATCCCCTCGATGGCCCGGGCAGTGTCGATGAGCAGCTTCACCTGCTCATCGCCGTCGTAGAGCTCCTTGAGGGGCTTGGAGAGCTTGAGGGCCTCCTCCAGGGTGATGTGGGGGGTGGTGGGCACCTGCTTGGCGATCTGATCCACCCGGTCGTAGGGCAGGTTCAGCACCCGGCCCACGTCCCGGATCGCCCCCCGGGCGGCCATGGTGCCGAAGGTCACGATCTGGGCCACGTGGTCGGCGCCGTATTTCTCCTGGACGTACTCGATGACCTCGCCCCGGCGGCGGATGCAGAAATCCACGTCGATATCGGGCATGGTGACCCGCTCCGGGTTCAGGAACCGCTCGAAAAAGAGGCTGTACTTCATCGGGTCGATCTCCGTGATGGCCATGCAGTAGGCCACCATGCTCCCGGCGGCGGAGCCTCGGCCCGGGCCCACAGGGATCCCGTGGGACTTGGCAAAGCCGATGAAGTCGGAGACGATGAGGAAGTAGTCCACGAAGCCCATCTGCCGGATGACCCCCATCTCGTACTCCAGCTGGGTCTCATACTCCGGGGGAGGCGCGCTGTAACGCCGCCGGAACCCCTCCCGGCAGAGACGTTCAAAGTAGGCGTCCGGGTCGCTCTCCCCCTCGGGCAGGTGGAATTCCGGCAGGTGGTGGACGCCGAACTCAAAGTCCACCTGACACTGCTCCGCGATCTTCTGGGTGTTTTCGATGGCCTCCGGCCACTTGGGGAAGAGGGCGGCCATCTCCAATTCACTCTTGACATAGAACTCCTCGGTCTCAAAGCGCATCCGGTCGGGATCGTCCTCGGTCTTGCCGGTCTGGACGCACATGAGGATGTCCTGGGTGCGGGCGTCGGCCCGGGTGAGGTAGTGGGCGTCGTTGGTGGCGGCCAGGGGGATGCCGGTCTCCTCATGGAGCCGCACCAGCCCGGCGATCACCGCCGGGTCCTCCTCCAGGGCGTGGTCCTGAAGCTCCAGATAGTAATTCCCACGTCCGAACAATTCATCCATTTCCAGCGCGTGGGCCCTGGCCCCGGCGTAGTCCCCGGCGCGGATGCGCCGGGGCAGCTCCCCTGCCAGACAGGCCGACAGACAGACCAGGCCCTCGTGCCGCTCCCGCAGCAAGTCCAGATCGATGCGGGGCTTGATGTAAAAACCCTCGGTGTAGGACTGGCTCACCATGTGGGAGAGGTTGCGGTAGCCGGTCTCGTTTTTGCACAGCAAAATCAGGTGGCGGGCCTGGCTGTCCAGCTCGTGCACTCGGTCGAAGCGGGTGCGGGGGGCCACATAGACCTCGCAGCCGATGATGGGGTGGATGCCTTCGGCCTTGCAGGCGCGGTAAAAGTCGATAACGCCGTACATGTTGCCGTGGTCGGTGATGGCCACGGCGGTCTGACCCAGCTCCTTGACCCGCTGGACCAGCTTGGGGATCCGGCAGGCCCCGTCCAGAAGGCTGTACTCGGTATGGATATGTAGATGGGCAAAGGCCATGGTGGGACCTCCTTCTTTCAGCTGAACAGTATTTTCTGAATAAACTCACCCAATTCCGGGATTTGACCGCGCAGCCGGTTTGTGCTCCAGAGGAAGAAAACAGGCAGCCAAAGATAAGGAAAAAATTTCAGGATGCTCTCTCCCAAGAAAAACGTCAAAAGAATGCAGGATAAGATGATCAGGCACACCGCTGCATTAGCGGCGTAGATGGTCTGTGGAATCTTCACGGTCCCCTCGATTTCAGTTCCCTTCCCTGTGGGGACCACTGTCAAGTCCGCAAACACATAGCCACGGATTTTACCCGTCTGAATCAGCCTGATCTCCCCGCTCTTCAGGTTTCGGTGAAAGCGGGTATTCCGCGCCGTCCATAAATCTAATCTGGACCATGGCCTGGTTTTCTCACTGATTCGCGCAAAGATTTCTTCCCTGGATAGTGTACTGAAATAGGACACCTTCATCCGTCGTCACCTCCGTGTCAGCGCAACCTCTGTCACATCTCTCCCGCCAGCTCACCCAGCTTTTTCAGCCGGTGGCTGAGGGAGGACTTGGTGATGGGCGGCTCGCACAGAGCCGCCAGCTCGGTCAGGGTCATCTCCGGGTTGTCCATCCGGAGCCGGGCGGCCTCGGCCAGCTTGGGGGGCAGCTCAGCCAGATCCATGCGCCCGGCCAGGCGGCGGATGTCCTCCAGCTGGGCCTGGGCGGCGTCCACCGCCTTGTCCAGATTGGCAGCGTCGCAGTTCACCCGGCGGTTGACCCCGCCCCGCAGGTCCTTTTCCGCTTTGGCATTCATCAGCTCCATGGCGGCCAGCGGCGCGCCGATGGCGGTGAGAAAATCGGTGATGGCCTCGCTCTGCTTGAAATAGGCCATGTGGTTGGCCCCCCGGGCGGCGGATTTGGGGGCAAAGCCCGCCTCCCGCAGAAGGGTGAGCAGCTCCCGGTTCACCGAGTAGTGGGAGGTGGCCAGCTCCAGATGGTAGCCCTTGGCCGGATCGGTCACCGATCCCCCCGCCAAAAAGGCCCCACGGAAGAAGGCGGAGCGGCAGTGCTCCTCCTCCAGTACGGCAAAGTTGATGTGATGGGCCACGGTGGAGCCTGGATCGTACCCAAAGGCCGCCGAGAGGGCGGAGAGCTTGTCCGGCGCGGTCAGAGAAAAGATGCGCTTGCCCTGCCCCGCCTCGGGGAGGCGGTCGAAGGTGATGTGAAAGGCCTTTTTGAACAGCGCCGGGAGCCGGGCGGCAAACGCCGCTGACTCAGTAACGATGCGGGCTTCCCCCCGATCGAACCGGTTGGCATAGAGGAGGATGCCGTAGCACTCCGCCTGGGCACAGCATCGGCGGGAGAGGGGCGCACGGCAGAGCTCCCGCTTTGCGTCGCTGGAAAAAGACATGGCGTTGCCTCCCTCTCAAAGAATCAGTCGGGGCGGAACGGCATCCCGCCGTCCCGCTCCGCCGTCAAAAGATCTTGGTGTGGGCCCGGTCCTCATAGAGCTCCATCACCGCCTGGGCCAGCCGGTCGATGGAGTGACGGGCAAAGGGGGACTCCTCCGAGGCGAGGGGCCGTTCCACCACGTCCACTCCCAGGGCCTTCAGCGCCGCCCGGTCCACGGCGATGGGCTCCGAGCCCTCCTCCCGGTAGCGCTCCAGCAGCTCCGGCCGAATGGGGGCGCAGTTGGCCAGACACACATCGATGAGCCCGGGGCCGGCGTGATCCAGCAGCGCCGCCACGTGCTCGGAGAGGGTCATCCCCTCGGTCTCCCCATCCTGGGTCATAATGTTGGAGATGTAGACCCTCGGGACGGCGGCGGCGCACACGGCCTCGGCCACCCCGTCCACCAGAAGGTTGGGGATGATGCTGGTGTAAAGGCTTCCCGGCCCCAGCAGAATGAGGTCGGCCGCCCGGATGGCCTCCAGCGTGGCGGGAAGGGCCGCCGGATGGCCCGGCAGGAGCGCCACCCGGCGGATGCGGCAGTCCTGTGCCTTTTTGAAGGCGGCGATCTTGGACTCTCCCACCACCCGGGCCCCGTTTTCAAAGGTGGCCTCCAGCGCCACATTGGCGTTGGTCACCGGCAGCACCCGGCCTGTGATGGCCAGCACCTGGCTCATCCGGGCCACCGCCTCGTCAAAGGAGGCAGAGATGCCGTTGAGGGCCGCCAGCAGAAGATTTCCGAAGGCCTGACCGGTGAGGCTTCCCTCGGTAAACCGGTAGCCCAGCAGCCGCTCCATGACGGGCTCGGTGTTGGCCAGGGCCTCCATGCAGTTGCGGATGTCCCCCGGCGGGGGCATCCCCAGGTCGGCCCGGAGCATCCCGGAACCGCCCCCGTCGTCGGCCACGGTGACGATGGCGGTGAGGTTTTTGGTATACTGCTTCAAGCCGCGGAGCATGGTGGACAGGCCGTTTCCGCCGCCGATGGCCACCACCCGGGGGCCCTGCTCCCAGCGGCGTTCCGTCTTGAGGGTCTCCATCACTGGGCCCTCGTCATGTCCCGGTGGTTCTCCGCGGCGTCGTAGCCCTTCTGGCGAATGAAATCCGCCAGCGCCCGGGTCACGGCCACCGACCGGTGCTGGCCGCCGGTGCAGCCCACCCCGATCACCAGGGCGGCCTTCCCCTCCTCCACATACTGGGGCAGGAGGAACGCGATCAGCCGCTCCAGATAGGTCATAAAGTCCTTGGTCTGCTGATAGCCGAAGATGAAGTCGTAGACCGGCTTGTCCAGCCCGGTCTGGTGCCGCAGCTCGGCGATGTAATAGGGATTGGGCAGAAAGCGCACGTCGAACACCAGATCGGCCTCGATGGGGATGCCGTACTTGAAGCCAAAGGAGATCACGCTCACGCTCATCGCCTGCTGGGGCCCCCCCGAGCCGAAGAGCCGCAGCACCTCTCCCCGGAGCTTGGCGGTGGAGAGGGCGGTGGTGTCCACGATGTACTCCGCCCGGTCCCGCACCGGCTCCAGGATGGTGCGCTCCCGGTGGACCGCCTCGTCCAGAGAGCGGCCGTCCCGGGCCAGCGGGTGGAGCCGGCGGGTCTCCTTATAGCGCTTGATGATAGTCTCGGGGCTGGCCTCCACATACAAAATCTTGTAGTCGCAGCCCATCTCCTCCAGATCGGACAGGGCGGCGAACAGGCCGTCGAAGGTCTGTCCGCCCCGGATGTCGCTGACAATGGACACCCGGTCGTATTTGGCCTGCCCCGCCATGCACAGCTCCGCAAATTTGGGTATGAGAGGGGCCGGCATATTGTCCACCACAAAGTAGCCGATGTCCTCCATGAAGGATGCCACCTGGCTCTTGCCCGCGCCGGAGAGACCGGAAATCACGATAAATTCCATCCTGCTCCCCCCTTCCCGATCCCCAGTGTTTTCACTTCCAGTTCCAGCGCCACGCCGGTCTGCTCCAGCACCCGGGCGCGCACCTGTTCAATGAGAGCCAGAATATCCCGGCAGGTGGCTCCGCCGGTGTTGACCACGAACCCGGCGTGCTTCTCCGAAACCTGGGCGCCTCCCACCCGCAGGCCCTTGCAGCCGCACTGCTCGATGAGGGCGGCTGCAAAATGCCCCTCGGGACGCTTGAAGGTGCTCCCGGCGCTGGGCAGTTCCAGGGGCTGTCTGGAGCGGCGCTTCTCGCCCAGCTCCTCCATCCTCGCCCGAATCGCGGCGGGATCGCCCGGAGCCAGGGCAAGCTCCGCCCCAAGGATCAGCCGTTTTCCGTCGGAAAACATGCTGCGGCGGTAGCCCAGGCCGCAGTCTGAGGCCGGAAGGGTCTCCACCCGCCCGGCCTCATCCAGAAAGGTGACCGAGGCGAGCACCTGCACCATCTCGCCGCCATAGGCGCCGGCGTTCATGGTGACTGCGCCCCCCAGCGTACCGGGGATGCCGTGGGCAAACTCCAGTCCGGTCAGCCCAGCCTCCAAAGCGGCGGCGGCCAATCGGGAGAGGAGCACCCCGGAATCGGCGGTCATTGCGGCTCCATCAACAGAAATGTCGTTCAGGCCCCCGAAGGTCTTGATGAGGAAGCCGTCATACCCCTCGTCGGACACCAACAGATTGGAGCCGTTGCCCAGGTAGACCGGGGTCACTCCCAGCTCCGCCGCGATCCGCACCGCCGCCGCGGCCTCTTCCCGGCTGGCGGGCAGCGCCATCAGCGCGGCGGGGCCGCCCACCCGAAAGGAGGTGTGGCGGAACAGGGGCTCCTCCCGCCGCAGATCCAGTGCGGGGCAGCTTTGATGCAGTTGTTTTTCCAGTGTGTCCCAGCGATCCATGCGCGTCCCCTCCTTTTGTCTCAAACAGCATATGAAGGAAAGGGCCCTTTCATCCGCCCCGGGCCTGCGGAACAAAGGGCCCTTTCTCAATTCGCCAGACTGCGCCGGTATTCGGCGGCCCCGTCCAGCAGCTCGCCCGCGCTGTCCAGCGCGGCGCGGGTGACGTGGTCTCCAGCCGTAAGGCGGGCCAGCTCGGCCTGGCGGCGGGCCCGGTCCAGCACCTCCACCGCTGTGAAGGTGCGCCCGTTCTTCTCCCCCTTCTCCACCGAAAAGTGGACGTCCGCCATGGCGGCCAGCTGGGGCAGGTGGGTCACGCAGAGCACCTGTTTGTGCCGGGCCACCTGGGCCAGCTTCTCCGCCACCTTCTGGGCCGCACGGCCCGAGACGCCGGTGTCCACCTCGTCAAAGACCAGGGTGCCCACGTCATCGTTCTCCGCCAGTACGTTTTTCAGCGCCAGCATGATCCGGGCCAGCTCACCCCCCGAGGCGATCTTCTGGATGGGCTTCAGGTCCTCCCCCACGTTGGCCGACATGAGAAAGCGCACCGTGTCCATTCCGGCGTCATCCAGCCCGGTTTCACTCTCCACCGGCGCGAAGGCCACCTGGAAGCGGACTTTGGGCATGTCCAGCTGAGCCAGTTCGGTCTGGATCCGGCGCTGGAGAGCCTCCCCGGCCCGCTTCCGCTCCGCCGAGAGGGCTCCCGCCCGGGCCTTCGCCTCTGTCAGAGCTTCCGCCCGCTCCTGTTCCAGCCGCAGGAGCGTGTCGTCGGCAAACTGGATCTCGTCCAGCTCCCGGCGGCACCGGTCCAGATAGTCCAGCATCTCTTCCTCGCTGGAGCCGTATTTCTTTTTCAGGCGGTAGAGCCGGTCCAGCCTTCCCTCCAGCTGATCCAGCTCCCCCGGCTCAAAGTCGAAGCTCCCCCGGGCCCCCCGGGCGGAGTCGGCGGCATCCTGAGCCAGGCAGCGGCACTCGGTAAGCCGCTGGTACAGCTCATCCAGCTCCGGGCTCACCCCGGACACCCGGCCCAGGGCCTCCTCCGCCTCCATCAGCAGTGCCACCGCCCCCACGCTGTCGTCGTCCCCGGAGAGGGCGTAGTGGGCCTCTTCGGCGGCCTGGGCCAGGTCGGCGGCGCTGCGGAGCAGCTCCCGGCGGGAGAGCAGTTCCTCCTCCTCCCCCGGCACCAGCCCGGCCCGCTCCAGCTCTCCGATCTGAAACTGGAGACTGTCCACCTTCCGGGCCTTCTCGGCCTCGTCCATGCGGAGGGAGGCCATCCGCTGCTCCAGCGCCCGCAGCGCCCCATAGGCCTCCCGGTAGTTCTCCAGCAGGCCCCCGGTCCCGCCGAAGCGGTCCAGATACCCCAGGTGACAGCCCTCATCCAAAAGCTGCTGGCCGTCGTGCTGGCCGTGGATGTTCAAAAGCTGGCGGCCCAGGGCCCGCAGCTGAGTGACCGTCACCGGCAGGCCATTGACCCGGCAGAGGTTCTTGCCGTCGGCCATGATCTGGCGCTGGAGCAGGACCTCGCCGCCCTCATCCGGCTCCAGGCCGTTTTCGGCAAACCACGGCAGCGCCCCCACGCCTGAGAAGGCCCCTGTGACCAGGGCGGACTTGGCTCCCGTGCGGATGAGATCCCGGCTGGCCCGCTCCCCGGTGACCGCCCCCATGGCGTCCACCACAATGGATTTGCCCGCGCCGGTCTCGCCGGTGAGGGCGTTGAAGCCCCCGCCGAACGTGATGTCCGCCGACTCAATGACGGCGATATTCTCGATATGAAGAACTGAAAGCATCCGCTCCACCTCCGACAATCGATCGCGAAAACAGCCGGGACCCGCTCCTGCTTTGAACTGTTCAGGACAGCATCTCCCGGATCTCCTCGCAGAATTCCTCCGCAGAGCCGTTGGTCCGCATGATGAGGATCACCGTATCGTCCCCGGCCAGGGAACCCACCAGCTCCGGGATCTCCATGGCGTCGATGGCGGCGGCCGCCGCCGAGGCAAGGCCCGGCATGGTCCGGAGCACCACGATGTTCTGGGCCATGTCATAGGAGGTGACCCCCTGCCGGAAGATGGTCTGGAGCCTGCCCACGTTGTTGAGGGCGGTCTTGCGCTGGGAAACGGCGTATTTATAGATGCCGCCGGCAGTCAGCTCCTTGACCAGATGGAGCTGCTTGATGTCCCGGGAAATGGTGGCCTGAGTCGTGGAGACCCCCCGCTCCTTCAGCGCGTCCAGAAGCTGCTCCTGGGTCTCAATATCCCGCTGCGCCACGATGTCCAAAATCTCCTGCTGCCGTTTGCTTTTCATAGGTCACATCCTCCCCAGTTTCTGATTGACGATGGTGTAGAAGCTCCGATTGGTCAGCTTGGCCAGCCGGGCCTTGGATCTGGAGCGGCGCAGCTCCACCTGATCGCTCCCTCCAAGCCGGAAGGCCTTGCCGCCGTCCACGGACAGATAGGCGGTCTTGCGGGAGAGCTTTCCCATCCGCACCGCCACCAGACGGCTCCGATCCAGCACAAAGGACCGGGCGTGGAGGGCATGGGGACAGATGGGGGTAACGATGATATTCTCCGCGGTGGGCTCCACGATGGGGCCGCCGGCGGACATGGAATAAGCGGTGGAACCGGTGGGCGTGGCAATGACCACGCCGTCCCCGGAAAACCGGCTGATGAGCACGCCGTCGGACTTCACGTCCAAATCGATGATCCGGGCCACCGCGCCCTTGGTGATAACCGCGTCGTTGAGCGCCAGATCCCGGAAGATGGTACGCCCCTCCCGCCGGATGGAGACATCCAGCATCATCCGCTCCTCCAGGGCATATTCCCCCTTCGTCAGGCGGGACAGCTCCCCCAGTTCGCTCACTTCCAGTTCCGCCATGAAGCCAACGCTGCCCAGGTTCACCCCCAGCACGGGGATGTGGTGGGCGTCGGCGTCCTTGGCGGCGTGAAGAATGGTGCCGTCTCCGCCAAAGCACACCAGCAGATCGGCGCCCTGAAAGGCCTCTTCCATGGAGACAAATTTCAGATGAGCGGGCAGCTCCAGGCCGCTCCCCTTCTCCAGGGAAAAGGGGAGGCTCATGCAGGTCTCCGCTCCGGCCTCCCGCAGCACCCGCTGAGCGGCCTGAGCCGCCTTCAGGCCCTTGTCCCGATAGGGATTGGGGCTGAGCACAATCTTCACGGCATTCCCTCCTCCAGTTTGGCGTGAGACGCCTCCACCAGCTCTTTCAGATCCCACGATCCTGCCATCCCGCCTTCGGCGGAGAGCCAGCCCAGGTACTCGATATTGCCCTCCGGGCCCCGGATGGGGGACCAGGTCAATCCCCGTACGCCGAAACCGGCGGAGGCGGCGTGCTCCAGAAAATGCTCCAGCACCTCCTGATGGACCGCCTTGTCACGGACGACCCCCTTCTTCCCCACCTTGTCCTTTCCCGCCTCAAACTGAGGCTTGATGAGGCACACCGCCTGACCGGACCGCTTCATCAGTCCCCGCAGGGGGGGGAGGATCAGATTCAGCGAAATAAAGGACACATCGACACTTGCAAAATCCAGCTCGTCGGGAATCTGCTCATGGGTGAGGTAGCGGGCGTTGGTGCGCTCCATGCACACCACCCGGGTATCGCTGCGCAGCTTCCAGGCAAACTGCCCGTAGCCCACATCCACGGCATAGACTTTCGACGCCCCGTTTTGGAGCATGCAGTCGGTAAACCCGCCGGTGGAGGCCCCGATGTCGGCGCATACCGCGCCGGCGAGGGAGATGGGCCAGGTCCCCATGGCCTTTTCCAGCTTCAACCCGCCCCGGCTGACGTATTTCAGCCCGCCTCCCCGGACTTCGATGGGTGCGTCCGCCGGTGTAGGCGTCCCCGCCTTGTCCACCTTCTGTCCATTCACATAGACCTGGCCGCTCATGACGACGGCCTGTGCCTTTTGCCGGCTCTCCGCCAGGCCCCGCTCAAAGAGCAGGACGTCCAGCCGCTTTTTCTCCATGTGTACAAACCTCCCAGGCGATCTTGGCCAGGCTCTCCGCATCCAGGCCGGCCAAACGCCTCAACTCGTCGACTTTTCCCTGCGGGATAAACTGGCGGTCCAGATTGCGGAGCAAAATATCCCGAATGGCACCCGCGCATCCATAGCGGGCCGCGGCCGAAGCCAGCCGCTCCCCCACACAGTTGGCCTGTGCGCACTCCTCCGCCACGATCAGCCGCCCGGTACGCTCCGCCGAGCGCAGGGCCGGGCCGGGATCCAGGGGCGTGATGATATTATACTTGATGACTTCCGCCGAAACCCCTCGGCGCGCCAAGCGCTCCGCGGCCTCCAGCAGGGCATTGACCTGGGTGCCGTAGCCCGCCAGGGTCAGGTCCCGGCCCTCCCGCAAAACCGTGGCGGGAGCCGGCCAGGAAGATGTCTGATACGTTCCTTCCCCACCCCGGGGATAGCGGATCGCCACAGGGCCCCTGCACTCCTTCACGGCGTATTCCAGCATGTCGGCCAGCTCCGCGTAGCTGGCCGGGCAGAGGACCTTCATCCCGGGCACCGTGTCCAGAAATCCCACGTCGAAAATCCCGTGGTGGGTCTCTCCGTCCGCTCCCACCAGTCCGGCCCGGTCCACGCAGAACACCACGTGGAGGCCCTGAATGGCTACATCGTGGAGGAGCATATCATAGGCTCGCTGCAAAAAGGAGGAGTAGACGGCGAACACGGGGATCAGGCCCTGCTTGGCCATGCCCGCGCACATCGTGACGGCGTGGCCCTCGGCGATCCCCACATCAAAAAACCGCTCGGGGAACTGTCCGGCAAATTCATCCAGGCCGGTCCCCGGCTGCATGGCGGCGGTGACGGCGCACAGACGGGGTTCCCGTCGGGCCAGGGCGCATACGGCCCGGCCGAAGGCGCCGGAAAAATCCCGACCGGGCAGGGCCAGAGACTGTCCGGTGGCGGGATCAAACTGCCCTACCCCGTGGAACCGGCCCGGATCGGCCTCGGCGGGGGGATAGCCCTTTCCCTTCACCGTCCGCACGTGGAGGAGCACAGGCCCCTCCAGATCCCGGGCATAGCGCAGCAGCCGGGTCAGCCCCCGCACATCGTGCCCGTCCACCGGCCCAAGATAGGTAAAACCCATGTCTTCAAAGAGGCTGCACGGCAGCAGCGTCTCCTTGACGGCGGTCTTGATCTTGTGGGTCACCTTGTAGATGCGGCGGCCCAGTGAAAATGAATTCATCACCCGGCGGTAAGCTTTTTTGAAACTGAGGTACTGGGGCTTCAAACGCTGGCGGGCCAAATGCTCCGCCACGCCGCCCACGCTCTGGGTGATGGACATCCCGTTGTCGTTTAAAATCACGATGAGGGGCTCTCCGCTGTCCCCGGCGTCGGACAGGCCCTCATAGGCCAGGCCGCCGGAGAGCGCGCCGTCCCCCAGCAGGGCAACCACCCGGTAGTCCTTGTGCAGGATGGTCCGCGCCCTGGCCATTCCCACCGCCACCGACACGGAGGTGGAGGCGTGCCCCACGGTAAAGGCGTCGCAGATGCTCTCCCCCGGCTTGGGAAAGCCGGACAGCCCCCCAAAGGTGCGCAGGGTGTCCATGGCTCCGTCCCGGCCGGTGAGCATCTTGTGGCAGTAGCATTGGTGCCCCACGTCAAAAACGATGCGGTCCCGCTCTGGTGTAAAGACCCGGTGGAGCGCCACAGTGAGCTCCACCGCCCCCAGGTTGGAGGCCAGATGCCCCCCTGTTTTGGAGACCACCTGGATCAGTCGCTCCCGCAGCTGGACGCAGAGCTGCTCGGCCTCTGCGTCGCTCATCAGATGTAATTGATTTGGAAGATTCAACAGGGCCTCTGCCCCCTTTTTTCAGTTCCCCGCTCAGCGGGTAAAAAACCAGGCCCCGCCCCAGCCGATTCCGATCCCCAGCAAAGCGCCCATGAGGACCTGCAGGGGAGTGTGTCCCAGCAGCTCCTTGAGTTCCTGGCCGAACATGGCGGGTTTCATCTCCGTCCAGTGCTCCATGATATAGTTCAAAATTTTGGCCTGCTCCCCTGCCGCCCGGCGGACATTGGAGGCGTCGTACATCACCACCACGGCCACCACGGCGGCAATGGCAAAGAGGGGGGAGGACCAGCCGTACAGGTAGGCCACCGACGATGCGCAGGCGCAGACGAAGGAGGAGTGAGAGCTGGGCATGCCCCCGCTGGAGAGCATGGATCTCCAGTTCATACGTCCCTCGCTGATCAGGACCACGATAAACTTGAGAATCTGGGCGATCGCCCAGGCCAGGATGGCCAAATTCAGGATGAGGTTTCCCGTGAGAAAATCCACAAAATTCATCGGCAGCCTCCTAATTCATCCGGCCGGCCAGAGAGCGGGCCAGAGAAATCAGGAACTCCGGGTGTGCAAAGCCCTCCAGGGCCGCCGCAGCCTCTCCGGTGAGCTTTTCCACCAGCGCAGCGCAGCCGTCCAGCCCCTTGAGGGTGACAAAGGTGGTCTTCTCCCCCCGGGCGTCCGAGCCGGTGGGCTTGCCCAGCAGGGCGGCGTCCCCGGTCACATCCAGCATGTCGTCCCGGATCTGGAAGGCCAGCCCCAGACGGGAGGCATAGCGTCGGACCGCCTTGCGCTCTTCCGCGCCCCCTCCGGCCAGGATGCAGCCCATCTCGGCGGCGGCGGCGATCAGCGCGCCGGTCTTGAGCCGCTGCAGCTCCTCCACATCGGCCTGGTTGAGGGCCCTCCCCTCCCCAGCCATATCCAGGGTCTGTCCGCCCACCATTCCGTCGGCGCCGGCGGCGCGGGCCAAAACGTCCAGAGCTTCCAGCACCCGCTCCGGTTCCAGCCCGGCCCGTCCCGCCAGCGCCGTCTCAAAGGCCGCGTTCAAAAGGCCGTCCCCGGCCAGTACCGCCGTGGCCTCCCCGTAGACCTTGTGGTTGGTGGGTCTGCCCCGGCGCAGATCGTCGTCATCCATGCAGGGCAGATCGTCATGGATGAGAGAGTAGGTGTGGATCATCTCCACCGCGCAGGCAAAGGGCATCACGGCCATGGGGTCCCCGCCGCACAGGCGGCAGGTCTCCAGGGTGAGGATGGGCCGCAGCCGTTTTCCCCCCGCCAGGAGGCTGTAATTCATGGCGTCATAGATGTCTCCCCGGGGCGCACGGTCCCGGAAGGCTCCCTTGAGCGCCTCCTCCACCATGGCCTTGTCCGCCTCGTACTGCTCCCGGTAAGTCACGGCTCCATCACCTCCATGGGCTGCTCCGCCGGAGCCCCGTCCGGACCGGGCAGCAGCTTCGCCACCTTCTGTTCCGCCTTGTCCAGGGCGGTGGAGCACTGTTTCATGAGAGAGGTCCCCTCTTCAAAGAGGGCAAGGGCCTCCTCCAGCGGGGCATCCCCCCGCTCCAACCGGGCCACGATCTCCTCCAGTCGGGCCATGGCCTGCTCAAAGGTCAGTTTTTTCTGTGCCATCGCGTTTCCTCCTTTGAGAAAAATGGGACAGGCGGGTCCTCCCCGCCGTTATAACACTTCACAGGCGATCTCGCCGTCAGAGAGGCGGAGCTTCAGCTCGTCCCCCGGCATCACATCCTCCGTGGACTTCACCACCCCGCCGGGGCCACGGGCAATGGCGTAGCCCCGCCCCAGCACCTTCAGGGGGCTGAGGGCATCCAGGGAGGCGGCCAGCCGGGCGAAGCGCTCCCGGTCCTTCCCCATGGCGGCGGTCAGGCCGTGGGCCAGCCGGTCCCGCTGGTAGTCCAGCAGCATCCGCCGGTCGTCCACCCAGCTCATGGGGTTTTGGAGCATCCGGCTGCGCCCCGCCTGTTCCAGCGCGCTGCGGGCCCCGGCCAGCTCCCGCTCCATGGCCCGGCCCATCCGCCGGCTCAGATGGGCCAGCAGGGCGTACTGTTCATTCTGGTCCGGCACCGCCAGCTCGGCGGCGTTGGAGGGTGTGGCCGCCCGAAGGTCGGCCACATAGTCGGCGATGGTCACGTCGGGCTCGTGGCCCACGGCGGAGATCACCGGGATCCGGGAGGCGTAAATGGCCCGCGCCACGCCCTCGTCGTTGAAGCACCAGAGGTCCTCCATGGACCCGCCCCCCCGGCCGGTGATGATGAGGTCGGCCAGCGCGTGGGCGTTGACCCAGGCGATGGCCCCGGCGATCTCCCCGGGGGCCTCCGCCCCCTGGACCCGGCAGGGTACCACATATACCTCGCTCTGTGGCCAGCGGGCCCCCAGGATACGGAGCATATCCCGCACCGCCGCCCCCGCCGGAGAGGTCACCAGGGCGATACGCTTGGGAAAACGGGGAAGGGGCTTTTTATGGTTTTCGTCAAACAGCCCCTCGGCGGCCAGCCGGGCCTTGAGCTGTTCAAAGGCGGCGTGGAGATCCCCCACCCCGTCGGGGGAGAGGGCGCTGACATAGAGCTGATACTGCCCGTCCCGCGGGAAAACCGCCACCCGGCCGAAGGCGATCACCTTCATGCCGCTCTGGGGCCGAAACCGGAGGGTGGACGCCTCCCGGCGGAACATGACGCAGCGGATGGCGCCCCCCTCATCCTTGAGGGAAAAATAGTGGTGCCCGGAGGGATACATTTTATAGTTGGACACTTCGCCCCGGACGAAGAGCCCGGAGAGGAGCGGATCGCCGTCCAGCAGGCCCTTGATGTGTCCGTTGACCTGAGAGACCGAAAGTACGTTCTGGGCCATGTCACTCCCCCCTCTCCAGAAGCCGGTGCGCCAGGATGGCCACCCCCATGGCGTTGTCGGTGGAATAGCGAGGCTCGGCAAAGAGCGCTCCGCAGGATGCGGTAAGCATCTGCCGCAGCCCGGAGTTGGAGGCCACGCCCCCGGAGCAGAGCACCGGCAGGCCGGGATACCGTTTCCGGGCTTCCTCCGTGGTCCGACGCACCACGTCGGAGACGGTGTCCAGCGCAAAGCGCGCCACAGCGGCAGGCTCCACGCCCCCCGCCGCCAGCGCCCGGACCTGATTTTCCATCCCGGAAAGGGAGAACTCCAATCCGTCCATTTTCACCTTAAATCGCTTCGGGCCCTTCTCCGCCCCGGCGGCCAGGGCGTCCAGAGCCCGCCCGGCGGGAAAGTCCAGCCCCAGCAGCACACCGGTGCGGTCGATGAGCTGTCCGGCCGAGATGTCGGCGGTGCCGCCGATGCGCCCGGCTTTGACATTAGCCCCTTCGGGCTGAACGTACAGCAGCTCGGTGGTGCCTCCGGAGAGATGCCAGGCCAGAAAGGGGGCGTCCAGCAGCTCCATCCGCCCGGCGGACCAGGCGGCGGCGGCCAGGTGCCCCTGCTGGTGGGAGACGGCAAAAAACGGCACGCCCAGCGCGGCGGCCAGGGCCCTGCCCTGGCTCTCCCCTGCCAGAAAACAGGGCATGTAGGAACCCTCTACCGCCCGGGGACGGGCGGAGGCGGCCACGGCGGCGACGTCCCGGAGGACGCCGGACTCCGCCAGCTCCGCCATCCGGCCGGGCAGGGCTTTCACATGCTGGAAAAGGGCCTCCGACTGTCGGAGACCCAGCTGTCCGGGGCGCACCTCCAGCAGGCGGCCGGCATTGACGCCGTCCGCCCCGTCAAAAACCGCCGCCGAAGTGGTGTAGTTGCTGGTATCCAGCCCCAGGGTGACCATGGTCACTCCCCGCTCTCGGGCTGGACCGCGCCGGGGCGGCTCATGGGGTCGGGAAGGTTTTCCGTCCGGACGAAGGAGCCCAGGATACCGTTGACAAAGGCCGCCAGCTCCTGCTCCTCATAGTGTTTGGTCATCTCCACCGCCTCGTTGATGGCGGCGGCGTTGGGGATGTCCTGCATGTAAAGGATCTCATACATGCACACCCGGAGAATGGCCGTGACCACCCGGGGGATGCGGGAGAAATTCCAGCCGATGGCGTACTTGGTGATGTAGCCGTCCAGCTCCGCGCCGTGATGGTACACGCCCCGCACCAGCCGCTCTATGTATTCCCGCTGCCCGGCGTTGGGATACTCGGCGTACAGGGGCTCCTCCTGCCCGATCTGCTCAAAGGAAGTGCGGGTCAGTGCGGCGGAGAGCAGCTCATCTGCGCTCTGGTTGGAAAAGCCCAGTTCAAAGACAAAGTGGACGGCGATCTCACGGGCGTTGCTTCTGGTCATGCGGTTCCCTCCATCAGGGCCTAACGGCCCAGGTTATCCATTGTATACGCATTAGTATACACAATCTTGGGGCAAAAATAAACCCCTAATTCACACAAAAACGGCAAAAAGCCCGCCGGCGTCTTTAGCCGGTCCAAAGCAGACAAAACGAGGTCTTTTCCGGCGGACCCCCGCCGGAAAAGACCTCGTTCCCCACCCCTTTTACACCTGATGGGATTTTGGAGTGTGATGGAAGGTGATCCCCGCCACATGGACGTTGACCCCCGCCACAGTAAATCCGCTGGCGTTCTCGATGGCGTTGAACACCGCGTCCTGCACCCCCTTGGCCACCTCCTGGATGGAGGAGCCGTATTTCACCAGGATGGAGATATCCACCGTGACGCTGTTCTCGGCAACGGTCACCCGCACGCCCTTGCTGAGGTTTTTGCGCCCGGCCAGCATTTCCACAATATCGCTGCCCAGATTGGCGGCCAGGCTCCCGACCCCTTCCACCTCCAAGGCGGCA
This sequence comes from Pseudoflavonifractor sp. Marseille-P3106, assembly GCA_900169975.1. GTDB lineage: Bacteria > Bacillota > Clostridia > Oscillospirales > Oscillospiraceae > Vermiculatibacterium. The sequence continues at coordinate 224,848 of LT827123.1, read as the reverse complement.
GCCGCGGCGGTCACCGCCAGCACATCTTCCGAAATATGGATGCAGCCCAGCTCATCCGGGCAGGAAATGTATTCTTTCCCTTCGGCCATTGGCTTCACGCTTCCTTTCCTGTGGGACAAAAGTCTTATGCTTACATTGTACCACAAAAAAGGGAAATTACAAATAGAATTTTTCTCTGAAAAATAGGTCTGTTCACCCTTCTGCCTCGATGATCTTGATCTGGCTGGCGGGCACGCCGGTCTCGCCGGTGACGATCTCCGTGATGCGGGCCACATCGGCGTCCTGGAGTCCGTTCTCCGTGGCCGACACCACCACCGACACGCCGCCGTCGCTGATGAAGGCCACACAGTCGGCATAACCCTTGGCGATGACCAGATTCTCGATCTGGGCTTCAGAGACGGTGGCGGTGGCCAGCGTCTCTATGGCGGTCCCGGCCTCCGTCTTGGCCGCCGCGTCGGCGGCGTCGCTGTTCACCGTGTCCTGGAGCATGGTCAGGGCACTGTCCCGGGCCTGCTGGCGGTTGAGCCGGGCCGAGGCAAAGTATCCGGTGGAGGCCCCTGCCGTCTCGGCCGGCTTCCCGCTCTCTCCCGGGGCCGCCGAGGCTGCCGACAGCAGGGGGTCTTTGGTTCTTCCATCCACCAAAGTCGCCTGTCCCAGAGTCTTTCCGGTGTCGGCGGCCTCCTGCTGATAAGACCAGTTCAGGTAGACCGCCACACACACGAAGAGGACGATGGCGGCCACCACCGCATTGCGCTTCCAGAGTTTCATACCGTTTTCCTCACTTTCCCTTACAGATCGAAATTTTATCGGCCCCCAGCCCGGTGAGGGCAGAGACCGCTTCGCTCAATGCCAGCCGCACCTGGGGATCCCCCGCCCCCGGCGCCACCACCAGCGCACCCCGGTAGCAGGGTCCCAGCTCCTGGAGGGCCACCGGCTCCTGGGTGCCGGACCCCTTGGAGGCCATGACCGTGGAGGTCTCCCGGGTGGTCTGACTGTCTCCTTCGCTGGCGCTGCCGTCCTGGGCCAGCACCTGACGGGGACCGTCCTTCAAGGTAAGCACCACCGTCACCTCACCCGCCCCCTCCACCCGGGAGAGCGCCGTCTCCAGGCGGCGTTCCATGCTTTCCACCTGAAAGAGGTCGGTCTCGGACGCTGCGGCCGGAGCAGTCTGCCCGGTCTTTTCTCCGGTGGGCAACAGCAGGAGCACCGCTCCCACCAGCCCAACCAGCAGGACATATTTGCACTTTCCCAGGGCCAAACGCAGCTTTTCGCCCCACTCTTTTCCGCTCATGGCACATCCTCCTGAAAATTCTGCCGCTCCGCCGGGATGGACAAATCCTCCGCCACCGCCCGGGAGAGCGCCCTCTTCTGCTCCGCCGTCCAGCTCCCGCTGATTTGGACCGCCGTGGGCACCGGCCAGCCGGAGTCGTCCTCCTGTACCTCCACCACAGCAGTGCATGCGCATCCCAGAGCCGTTCCCTTGTCCTCAATGTATGCGCCCGCCTTCCGGGCTATGAGCGTTTTCATCACTTCTTCCCCGCTCCGCTCCCCCGCCTCCGCTTCCAACGGGGCATACGCGGCGGCCGTTACGGCCAGATCCTCCGGATCCAGCCGCCCCAGGGGACCGACGACTGCCAGCAGGAGGACCAGCCCCCCCACCAGTCTCCCCACCTTTTTCACCGTGCCCTCCGGGGTGAGGGCCTGAGCCAGCGCCACCGCCAGCGCGGCGGCCACCACGCCCATGAGCCATTCCTTTAAAAAGGTCATCCCACACTCACCGCCTTCAACGACGTGATCAGGGCCACATACAAAATGAGGGCGCTGCCGCCGGTCATGCCCAGCACCAGAGCAAAGGCCGAACCAATGGAATCGATGAGCCCCGCCACCGGTCCCGGCGTCACCGTGGCCGAGAGGGCGGCCGCCACCTTATAGACCAGATAGTGCGCCCCCAGCTGGAGAAAGGGGATCAGACAGATGGCCAGCACCGCCAGCAGGCCCACTACGCCCACCGTCCCCTTCAGCACTCCGGCCCCGGCCACCACGGTCTCGGCGGCATCGGCAAGGATGCCGCCCACCACCGGCACCATGCCGGAGAGCACCGTCTTGGCCGCCTTCTGGGTCATGGCGTCGGCGTTTCCGGCCACGGCCCCGCTGACGGTGAGGTAGAACACGAAGAGCATCAGCAGGGAGGAGAGCAGGCCCGTCACCGCCCACTTCACCAGTCCCGCCACCCGCTTGAGGCCGTCGTTGTTCAGTGCGGCCTGGGCCGCCGAAGCCGCCACATAGGCGTAGATCAGGGGCATCAGCACCCGGTCGGCCACCGTGAGGAGCAGGGCAAAAAAGAGCAGGCTCGCCCCCTGACGGGCCACAGCGGCCGCGGGGGCTCCGGCGGCCGCGCAGGCCGCCGTGACTGTGGGCAGCAGCACCTTGGAAAAGGCGTCCATCTGCTCCATGGCCTGCCGTCCCAGCCCCATGAGGGAGCAGACGTCCGCGGCGGCGATGGCGGTCACAGCCGCCGTCCCAGCCAGCCGCACCGGATCCAGCCCTCCGCCTCCCAGCTCGTCCTTCATGGTCTCGGCCAGACCGCAGAGGAGAGCCACCGCCAGCAGCAGGACCCCGCTCCGCCCAGCCCGCCGAAGCGCCCCGGACAGCTCGCCGCTGCCGGTGTTCAGGATGGCCTGCGCCCCGGAAGCAAAGTCCCCTCCGTCCACATCCTCCACATCCAGATAGCCGTCTAAGTACTCCTCCGCCGCACCGCTGAGCTTGTCCATCCCCACGGCGTCCTCCAGCTCGCCCGCCCATGCGGCGGGCAGCAGCAGGAGCAGGAGGAACAGGCAGAGGCACCCCTTTATCATACCTCCGATCCGATGGCGATTGCCGTCCCAACGGCTCGAAGGCCCCCTCCGCCTCACAGCAGATCCCCCAGAGTGTCGAACACCGTCTCTACCAGCGGCAGAGCGGCGAAGAGAGCCAGCGCCCCGCCCGCCGTCTCCAGGAAGGCGGCCACGCCGCCCTCCCCGGCATCCTTGCACACCGCGGCGGAGAGCCGGGTGACGACCCCGATCCCCACGATCTTCACCACCGGCTTCCAGACCTCCGGGGAAACTCCCGCGGTGCGGGCCAGAGCGTCCATCAGCCCCCGCACCCCGGCAAGGGCTTCCATGGCCCTGCTCATCAAAAGGATTCCCGCCGCCAGCGCCAGCACCACGGCCAGCTCCGGGACCCGCTTTCGGAGCACCAGAGCGCAGAGGGCGGCGGTGACCGCCAGGGCGGCCAGTTTTAAAATATCCATCGCCCGTCACAGCCCAAACAGCCCCTTCACCAGCACGAAGAGGTCGCTGATCTTCTGCACCACCAACATCAGCACCACCACCAGCCCGGCCAGCGTGGTCATCATAGCCTGCTCGTCCCGCCCGGAGCGGGAGAGCACCTGATTGAGCACCGCCACCAGAATTCCGATGGCCGCAATGCGAAAAATAAAGTCCACGTCCATATCCGTTCCCCCGTCACAGCAGTAAGATGGTGAGAAAAGCCCCCATGGCCAGTCCCAGAGTGCCGTAGGCCCGACCCTCCCGGCGGCGGCGCTCCCGCACCCGCTCCGCCGCGGCCTCCAGCCGTCCCCGGGCGGCCTCCGCCGCCCGGCGCTGGTCCTCCGGGCCGTAGCGGCCCAGCACCGGGCCCAGCTCCCGGAGGACGGCGCGGTCCTCCTCGCAGAGCCCCATGGGTTCCTCCGCCAGCGCGTCATTCCAGATGGTCTCAAAAGGCCGCTCCCCCAGATGCTCCATGCCCCGTCCGCAGGCGGCAAAAAAACCGGCCGCCGGCTGAGCTGCCCTGCGCGCCAGGGTCTCCAGCAGGTCGGGCATGGGGGGCAGGCGGAAGGCCAGCTCCCCCTCCAGCAGGTTGAGCGCCGCCGCCATGGCGGCCAGCCCCCGGGCCCGGGCGTCCAGTTCCTTCACCGCGCCCAGGCCCAGGGCCAGTCCGCCGCCCAGAAGAAGCAACGTCCCCAGCAGTTTTAACATGGCAGCTCCTCCACCCGGTAGTCGAAGCCCGCTCCCCGGCGGTCGATGGTCACCACGACTTCGAAGAGCCGCCGGGCCAGCAGCTCCCGATAGAGGGGGCGGCGTTCCAGATCCTCCGGCCCCGCCCCGTGGGCGGTGGCCAGCAGCTTCACACCGCAGTTGGCGCACTGTTCCAGCGCGGCGCAGTCAGCGGGGGCGGTGATCTCGTCGCAGGCCAGCGCCTGGGGATTCATCCCCCGCAGGAGCATCATGAGCCCCTGGGCCTTGGGACAGCCCTCCAGCACATCGGTGCGCCCTCCCACATCAAACTGGGGCACCCCGTTCCAGAGGGCGGCAACCTCCCCCCGTTCATCGGCCAGCCCCACCCGCATCGGGGGACAGACCCCGCCGTCGGAGACCAGCCGGACCAGGTCCCGGAGCAGGGTGGTCTTTCCCGCCCCCGGGGGGGCCAGGAGAAGGGTATTGGGGAGGCTTCCCGAGGCGCAGAGCGTCCGGAGCACCCCTTCCCCGCAACCGGGGACGGTATGGGCGACTCTGATGTTGAGGGAGGAGAGGGTCCGCAGGTTCCGCACCTGCCCGCCTTCAGCGGCCGCACTGCCGCACAGCCCGATCCGATGCCCGCCCCGGACGGTGAAGTAGCCCTGCCGCACCCGTTCCAGGGCAGCGTGGGCGCTGGCCTGGGTGGCGATCTCCACTGTCAGCTCCAGATCCCGCACTGTCACCGCCTCCCCGCCGGGAAGGGGGAGCTCGTCCGCTCCCACACTCACCGTGGGAGGCCTCCCCGCCCGCAGGCGGATCTCCTCCGCCCTGCGCCGCACCGTGCCCGGCAGAGCCTCCGCCCGTTTTCGAAGGGCCGGGGGCAGCAGGATCGCCGCATCGTCAAAACCTTCCATGGGTCATCCCTCCTCTTTGGTACTGACCCATGTCTATGAGGGCTTGGCCCCGTTTATGAGCGGACGCATGAAAAAAACGGACAGGCTTTCCGCCTGTCCGTTTTCATTCTTTTGAGCCTATTGTCTCCGGAGGAAAGGAGCGGGGCTCAAACCCAGCTCTCTTCGCTCTCGTGCTTCTTCTTCCGGGTCATCAGTTCCGCAATGACCGCCCGGGGATCCTTGTTCTCGTAGAGAACCTGGTAGGCCGCCTGGGCAATGGGCATCTCCACCCCCAGCTTGTCGGCCAGGTTCTTGGCATTGGCGGCGGCGTAATAGCCCTCCACCACCATGCCGATCTCCCTGACCGCCTCCGCCGGAGCGGCGCCCTGCCCGATGAGGATGCCGCATCGGCGGTTTCTCGAGTGCATGGAGGTGCAGGTGACGATGAGGTCGCCCAGCCCCGCAAGGCCCGCGAAGGTCTCCTTTCGGCCGCCCATGGCCTCCCCCAGCCGGGCGATCTCGGTGAGCCCCCGGGTCATGAGGGCGGCCTTGGTGTTGTCGCCGTAGCCCAGGCCGTCGCAGACGCCCGCACACAGGGCGATGATGTTCTTCAGCGCCGCGCCCAGTTCCACGCCCACCACGTCGTCGGTGGTGTAGACCCGGAAGCGCCGGCTCATAAAGAGGTCCTGCACCAGTTCGGCGGCGGCGCGGTCTTTGGACGCCGCCACCACCGCCGTGGGCACGCCTCGGCCCACTTCTTCGGCGTGGGAGGGCCCGGAGAGCCCCACCACGGGGTGGGCCTCCCCCACCTCCTGGGCGATGACGTCGGTGAGGGTGAGGGAGGTGTCCTTCTCCACACCCTTGGACACGCTCACCAGCACAGCCCCGGGGTCCAGCAGCCCCCTGACCTGAGCGGCCGTCCCGCGCACCGCGAAGGAGGGGGTGGCGATGACCAAGGCTCCGCAGCCCCGGACGCAGTTCATGTCGGCGGTGAGCTTCAGCTCCTCCGGCAGCGGGACTCCCTTCAAAACGGGATTCTCCCGCTTCTCCCGAAGATTGGCACTCTCCGCTTCCTGATAGGACCAGAGCGTCACATCGTGGCCGTTTTCCAGCAGAAGCAGGGCCAGCGCCGTCCCCCAGCCGCCGGAACCCAATACGGTGATCTTCATATCAATTGACCTCCATTTCGGTGGGACCATGCCCGCCCTGTTGACCGGCTCTTCCGGCCGCCCCCGGACCCCGGGAGCCTTTTATTCCTTTTTTTTATGGAAGGAGAGCTTGTTCTCCTCTCCCTTGAGCAGCCTTTGGATATTCCCCCGGTGCTTCCAGAGGATCAGCCCGCCCAGCAGGATCGACAGCGTCATCACGATGGGATCATGGCTGACAAAAAGCCAGGTCCCCACCGGGAAAAAGGCGGCGGCGTACACCGAGCCCAGGGAGACATACCGGGTGAGGGCGGTGAGCAGAGCAAACCCCCCCCACACCAGCAGCGCCAGCCGCCAGTCGATCAGCCAGGCGATGGTGCCCCCGGAGAGAATCCCCTTGCCGCCCTGAAAGCCGAACATACAGGGGAACATATGCCCCAGCAGGCAAAAGAGCCCGGCCCAGTATTTGACCTCCAGGCTCAGGCCCGGCCAGCCCGTCAGCCACACCGCCAGCAGGCCGAAGCCCACGGCCAGGATGGCCTTCACCACATCGGACAAAATAACCACCAAAGTGAGCGGCCCGCCGAAGGTGCGAAAAAAGTTGGTCAGTCCGGCGTTGCCGCTGCCGTGGCTGCGGACATCGTCCCGCAGGATATATTTGGAGACCAGAATGGCCCCGTTGGAACAGCCCAAAAAGTACGCGGCCACTGCGGTCACCGCCATCAGTCCGGTCAGGAGCACGGGGTTGGGGACAGACCACATCACGGCCCAGTCCTCCCCGCCGTTGACCAGCGCACGAAAGGATTCCAGCATCCTCTTACCCCTCCTTGTCGCCCTTCTGACGGATCGTGATCTTAATGGGGGTGCCCTCCAGGCCGAAGGTGGCCCGGATCTGATTCTCCAGATAGCGCCGGTAGGAGAAGTGGAACAGCTCCCGATCATTGCAGAAGATGACAAAATGGGGCGGCTTGATACCCACCTGGGTCATATAATAGACCTTCAGGCGGCGGCCCTTGTCCGTGGGGGGCTGCACCCGGGCGGTGGCGTCGGCCAGCACGTCGTTGAGCATTCCGGTGGTGATGCGCATGGCCGCCTGGTTTGCCACGTCGTTGATGGCGTCAAAGAGCTTCTCCACCCGGGCGCCGGTGAGGGCAGAAATGAACAGGATCGGGGCATACTCCATATAGGCCAGATCCCGGCGGATGTCCTTGCACATCCGGTCCATGGTCTTGTCGTCTTTCTCCACCGCGTCCCACTTGTTTACCACGATGATGCAAGCCTTGCCCGCCTCGTGGGCCAGGCCTGCCACCTTGGTGTCCTGCTCGGTGACGCCCTCGCCCGCGTCGATCAGGATGAGGCACACGTCGGCCCGCTCGATGGCCATGGTGGCCCGAAGGACGGAGAACTTCTCCACCCGGTCGTCCACCTTGGACTTCTTCCGCATGCCGGCGGTGTCGATGAGCAGGTATTTGCCCTTGCTGTTTTCAAAATAGTTGTCCACCGCGTCCCGGGTCGTACCCGCCACGTTGCTGACAATGACCCGCTCCTCCCCCAGGATGCGGTTGACCAGAGAGGACTTGCCCACATTGGGCTTGCCGATGATGGCCACCTTGATGACCTCGTCGTCGTCCTCCTCCTCGTCCTGGGCCGGGAAATACTTCAGGCACTCGTCCAGCAGATCGCCGGTGCCGTGGCCGTGGACGGCGGAGACGGCCACGGGGTCGCCCAGGCCCAGGTTGTAAAACTCGTAAATGTCGGGGTTCGTGTGCCCGGTCTGGTCCATCTTGTTCACCGCCAGCACCACCGGTTTGCCCGACTTCAGCAGCATGGCGGCCACCTCCTGGTCAGAGGCGGTCAAGCCGGTCTGTATGTCGCACAGGAACACGATGACCGTGGCGTTCTGGATGGCGATCTCCGCCTGCTGGCGCATGAACTGAAGGATCTCGCTGTCGGTGCCCGGCTCGATGCCGCCGGTGTCCACCAGATTGAATTTCCGCCCGCACCACTCGCAGGGGGCGTACAGCCGATCCCGGGTGACGCCCGGGGTATCCTCCACGATGGACAGCCGCTGGCCCACCAGTTTGTTGAAAAGCATGGATTTGCCCACATTGGGCCGGCCCACAATGGCCACCAGAGGTCTCGCCATGGAAAACCCCTCCCTTTTTCCTCGTTTTATACTCGCAAGTATTATGGCACATCCCGCTTCGGAAGTCAACGAAAGACCCGATCGCACAGGCCGGATGCCCTCTTATTCTGCGCTGTTTTTCAGTCTCTTCCCCTTTCCGGGCAAAAAGAAAGAGGGGAATCATCCCCTCTTGCTCTTTCCGGAACCGCTTTTTACTTCGCGGCGGGCGCCTCGGCCTTGTTGAAGTCGTGACCGTTATAGGTCAGGCAGGACTTGCACATCCGATGCGGCAGGCGGTAAGCCCCGCACTTGGGGCAGGTGGTGACGCCGGGGGTCTCCAGCTTCCACACGGCGCTGCGGCGCTTGTTGCGGCGCTGCTTGGACACTTTACTCTTAGGGACTGCCATCTATGACACCTCCTTAACGTGACAGGGGCATTTGATTGCTCATGTTTCTTCGTCGGGCTCCGAAGAGTCCTTATCCAAAAGCTTCGCCAGAACGGCGAGGCGAGGATCCAATTCCTTTTTGCAGCCGCAGGGCCCCTCGTTGAGGTCCGCTCCGCAGGCCCCGCACAGGCCCTTGCACGTCTCCGCGCACAGGTGCTTGCCGTCCAGGGCCAGGATACAGGCGGTGGAGAAGATCTCTTCCAGATCCGCGGTCCCGTTTTCCAGCAGGACGATCTCGTCGCTCTCCTCGTCCTCCAGTTCCTCGGCCAGCAGCGTGACCACGGGAACGTCCAGCGCCACGGTGATGGGTTTGAGGCAGCGGTCGCAGTGGGTGTCCAGCTCGCTGACCGCTCTGCCCTCCAGCTGAAGGGCCCCCGCCATGTTCCGCACAGAGCCGGAGACGTGGATGGGGTGGTCAAAGGGCTTCTCCCCGTAGAGAGTGACCTGGGACAGATCCAGTTCCCAGGCAAAGTCCCGACTGGCACCGGGGGTATGGATGATGTCTCTTAAATCTAAACGCATCTTGTTCTCCTCGTAACGGTACAGCGGACATTATATCGAAAATTTTGTCCTGTGTCAAATACTTTCTTCATTTTTTCCGAAAATATGATACAATAGCAGCAGTCGTCGCTTTCATGCGGCGGACGCCTGAAATCCAAGGGTTTCGGGCGGACGGAGGAGGATCTGAATATGAAGGAATTTACCATTGGGAAAAATGACGCCGGGCAGCGGCTGGACCGCTGGCTGGGCAAGGCAGTGCCCCTCCTCCCCGCGCCTCTGGCCCAGAAATACATCCGCCTCAAGCGGGTCAAGGTCAACGGGAAAGGCTCGCAGCGGGATACCCGGCTCCAGGTGGGCGATCTGCTTCAATTATACATCAACGACGAGTTTTTTGACACCCCCACCGAAGAAAATGCGTTTCTTTCCATCTTCAAGCCGCAGCTGGACATTCTCTACGAGGATGAACATCTGCTGGTGTGCAACAAGCGCCCCGGCCTTCTCTGCCATGCCGACCAGCACGAATATGTCTCCACCCTCATCACCCACATCCAGGCCTACCTCTATCAGAAAAAGGAGTGGAGCCCCCGGTGGGAAAACGCCTTCGCCCCCGCTCTGTGCAACCGTATCGACCGGAACACCGGCGGGCTGGTGATCGCCGCCAAGACCGCCGAGGCCCTGCGGGTGATGAACGACAAAATCCGGGACCGGGAGATCTCCAAATTCTATCTGGCCGCCGTGGTGGGTAAGATGTCCCCGCCCCAGGGGGAGCTGCGTGGCTTTTTATTAAAGGATGAGCCCAAAAAACAGGTGAGCGTCTATTCCCGGCCCGTCCCCGGCGGCAAGTCGGCCGCCACCCGCTACCGCACCCTGACGGCGCGGGGGGGGCTCTCCCTGGTGGAGTGCGAACTGCTCACCGGCCGGACGCACCAGATCCGGGCCCAGTTTGCCGCCGCCGGACATCCTCTGGCGGGAGACGGAAAATACGGCCGGCGGGAGGACAACCGAAATGTGGAGCGCAGAGGGCAGGCCCTCTGGTCCTACAAGCTGGTCTTTGATTTTCCCACTGACGCAGGGTGCCTGGAGGGACTGCGGGGCCAGACTCTGACGGTCCCGGTGGACCAGATCGACTTCGTCTCCGATTGGTTCCCCGGGGTTCGGCTGTGACCCCATTTTTCTCCTCCCTTTTTTCCCGAAACTTTTTACGGAAAAGACGTTGACTTTTGGGGGGACAGCATATATATTGTAAGCTGTTATCTTCTATACTAAAACAAAGAAATGGAATGGGGGAGGATACATGTCCAAAGAGCTGATCCGCTTGACGGACTGCGTCGTAAAGTACGACGACGAGGTGGTTCTGGACCGCCTGAATCTCTATATCAATGACAAGGAATTCCTCACGCTCCTGGGTCCCAGCGGGTGCGGCAAGACCACCACGCTTCGGATCATCGGCGGGTTTCAAAAACCCACCTCCGGGGACGTGTTTTTTGACGGAAAGCGCATCAACGACCTGCCCCCCCACAAGCGGAAGGTCAATACCGTCTTTCAGAAGTACGCCCTGTTCACCCACATGAATATCTTTGAAAATGTGGCCTTCGGTCTGCGCATCCAAAAGCGCCCGGAAAAAGAGATCGAACAGCGGGTGGAAGAGGCTCTTGAGCTGGTCAATCTGCCCGGCTACGGCAAGCGGAGCGTGGACTCCCTCTCCGGCGGCCAGCAGCAGCGGGTGGCCATCGCCCGGGCCATCGTCAACCGCCCCCAGGTCCTCCTGCTGGACGAGCCCCTGGGCGCGCTGGATCTGAAGCTTCGGAAGGACATGCAGGTGGAGCTGAAAAAGATCCAGCAGCAGGTGGGCATCACCTTTATCTATGTCACCCACGATCAGGAGGAGGCCCTCACCATGTCCGACACCGTGGTGGTCATGGACAAGGGAAACATCCAGCAGATCGGCACTCCGCAGGACATCTACAACGAGCCGAAAAACGCCTTCGTGGCCGACTTCATCGGCGAGAGCAACATCATCGACGGGACCATGCCGGAAGACCGGGTCGTCCGGATGTACGGCAAGAAGTTTGCCTGTCTGGACGGCGGCTTCGCCCCGGGAGAGGCGGTGGATGTGGTCATCCGCCCCGAGGACATCGACATCGTCCCCGTGGAGCAGGGCCAGCTCACCGGCACGGTCACCGAAGTGACCTTCAAGGGGATGCACTACGACATCATCGTGGACTTCCAGGGCTTCAAGTGGCTCATCCAGACGACGGACTACTCCCCGGTCGGGGCCAGGATCGGGGTGAAGATCGACCCCGATGGCTTCCACATCATGAAGAAGAGCCGGTACTCCGGCATGTTCGGCGATTACAGCTCCTATTCCTCTGAATATGACGAGCTCAACGAGGATACGGAGGCGGACGATGAAGAATAAGGCCATCTCTTACCCATATATTGGGTGGATGGGCATTTTCGTGGTCGCGCCCATCCTCATCATCACGCTCTACGCCTTCACCGCCGATGCCGGCGGCTTCACCCTGGCCAACTTCCGGGACATGGCCCAGTACGCCTCGGCGTTCGGCCGCTCCTTCCTGCTGGCCGCCGTGGCCACCGTCATCTGCCTGCTGATGGGCTATCCCCTGGCTTACTATCTGGCCCGGGAAACCGGCTGGCTCCGCCGCATGGCCACCATGCTCATTATGCTGCCCATGTGGATGAACTTTCTGCTGCGCACCTACTCCTGGAAGTTCCTGCTGGAGCGCAACGGCCTTTTGAACGCCTTCTTCGGCCTCTTCGGCCTGGGGCCCTTTCAAATGATCGACACTCAGGGCGCCATCGTCCTGGGTATGGTCTACAACTTTCTTCCTTATATGGTTCTGCCCATCTTCTCCGTCATTGAGAAGATCGATCCCAAGGTCATCGAAGCCGCCCAGGATCTGGGGGCCGACAGTTTTACCGTCTTTCGCCGGGTGACCTTTCCCCTGTCCCTCCCCGGCGTACTCTCCGGCATCACTATGGTTTTCATCCCTTCGGTGTCCACCTTTGCCATCTCCCGGCTGCTGGGCGGCAGCAAGACCCTGCTGCTGGGCAACCTCATCGACATGCAGTTTTTGGGCAGCGCCTACAACCCCCATCTGGGCAGCGCCATCTCCCTGGTAATGATGGTCATCGTCATGGTGTGCATGGCGGTCATGAACCACTTCGGCGACGGAGAACAGGGGGTGACCCTGTGAAAAAGAACGGACTGTTCAGCCGGCTGCTTATCCTGCTGTGCTTCCTCTTTCTTTACGCCCCCATTCTGGTGCTGGTAGTCTTTTCCTTCAACGCCTCCAAATCCAAGGCAGTGTGGGCTGGCTTCACCCTGGACTGGTACGTGGAGCTGTTCCACAACGGCATGATTTTGAACGCCCTCTGGGTCACGCTGGCGGTCTCCGCTCTGGCGGCGGTCATCGCCACCGTCATGGGCACCGCCGCGGCCATCGGCTTCCGCAACCTCCGCCGCCGCACCCGCAGCGTGTGCATGACGGTGAACAACATTCCTCTCACCAACGCCGACATCATCACCGGCGTCTCCATGATGCTGCTCTTCCTGCTGGCGGTGAGCGCATGGAACGGCTCTCTGGGCCGGATGCTGGGCATCAAGTGGAACATGGGCTTCTGGAGCCTGCTCATCGCCCACATCACCTTCGACGTGCCCAACGTCATTTTGTCCGTGACCCCCAAGCTCCGGCAGCTCGACCCCAATATCTACGAGGCCGCCCAGGACCTGGGCGACCACGGTTTCCACGCCTTCCGGAAGGTGGTTCTCCCCGAGATCATGCCCGGGGTGGTCAACGGCCTCATCATCGCCTTCACGCTCTCCATCGACGATTTCGTCATCAGCTACTTTACCGCCGGGGCTCAGACGCAGACCCTGTCCATGGTCATTTACTCCATGGCCAAAAAGCGGGTCAGCCCGGAGATCAACGCCCTGTCCACCCTCATGTTCGCCGCCGTGGTGGCCCTGATGGTGATCGTCAACCTGCGCCAGGCCCGGCAGGACCGTCAGGCACGGAAGCGGCGGGAGACCCTCTCCGCCCAGTGATCTGTTTTTCCGGCCTTTCGGCCTGAAAATATTCAACACCTGAAAGGAGCAAACTGAATCGAATTGAAAAAGAAGCTGATCTCTCTTGCGCTGGCCTCCGCCAGCCTCCTGGGCCTGGCCGCCTGCGGCGGCTCCAACGCCGGCTCCGCCGCCAACGGCGTGGTAAACGTCTACAACTGGGGCGAATACATCGACCAGTCCGTCCTGGATGACTTTACCGCCCAGACCGGCATCAAGGTCAACTACCAGACTTATGACTCCAACGAGTCCCTCTACGGCAAGCTGGCCGGCGGTGCCACCGGCTACGACGTGATCATCCCCTCCGACTATATGATCGGCCAGATGATCGAAGAGGATATGCTGGAGCCCCTGGATTTTGACAACATTCCCAATTTTGAAGATATCGACCCCACCCTGAAAAATCCGGAGTACGACCCGGAAAACCTCTACTCCGTCCCCTATATGTTCGGCACGCTGGGCATCATCTACAACACCACCATGGTGGATGCCGGCGAGGACATGGAAACCTGGAACGTTCTCTGGGATGAGAAGTACGCCGGGGACATCCTCATGTTCGACAATCCCCGGGACACCATCGGCATTGCTCTGAAAAAGCTGGGGTATTCCTACAACACCACCGACCCCGCTCAGGTCGTGGCGGCTGTGGATGCGCTGGTCGCCCAGCGCCCCCTGGTGCAGGCCTACGTCATGGACGACATTTTTGAAAAACTGGAGGGCGGCAACGCCGCCATCGGCGTCTACTACTACGGCGACTTCCTGACCATGAAGGAGAACAACTCCGACCTGGCCTTTGCCCTGCCCCGGGAGGGCACCAACCGCTATGTGGACGCCATGTGTATCCCCAAGGGCGTGGAGAACAAGAGCAACGCCGAGGCCTTTATCAACTTTATGTGTTCCACGGATGCCGGACTGCGCAACTGCGAGGAAACCTGGTATTCCTCCCCTCTGCTCTCCGTCCGGGAGGCCCTGGACCCCGAGGTGGTGGAGGACCCCTTCGCCTATCCCGACGAAACCTTCGCCACGGAGCAGTGTGAGACCTTCGCCTGCCTTCCCGCCGACATCCGCACCCTCTATAACGACCAGTGGGTGCGCCTGATGAACGAATCCTGAACTGAAAAAAACGCGTGTCCCCGCCGGCGTGTGGGGACACGCGTTTTTTTCAGTTCATTATTATTTTGTCTGACCAATTTTAGGTCCTCTGAAAAGCAATATTCAGATCATAATTTTGTAAATAATATTGATTTAATATTACCGTATGCTATAATGATGCCAGCAAAACAGCAGTTCCGCCAGCGGCCTCCAAAGTTTTGGACAACAGCCTTTCTCCAAAGCGGCGGCAGACGGCGTTACGGGGCGATTTGTCTGTTTTAAATTTGCGAAAGGGAGTCGATTCTATGAAGCGAAAATTGCTGTCACTGGTTCTTTCTATGGCAATGCTCTGTTCACTGGCCGTTGTACCGGCTCAGGCCACAGGAGCCGAAGAAAACTGGTATGACGAAGCTATGAATCTCTGGGCAGAGCGGAATGTGCTCAAGGGAGACGCCCAGGGGGACCTCCATCCCACCGCCCCCATCACCCGGGCCGAGTTGGCTGTGATGCTGGACCGGATCATGGGGTATCAAACCAAGGCTGAAAATACATTCTCCGACGTTGCCGAGGGCGCTTGGTATACCGACGCCGTCCTCAAGGCCAATGCGGCCGGTATTCTGAAAGGCGATACCGGCTCTGCCGGCGTCACCGCCACCGCCCGCCCGGAGGCCACCATCACCCGCCAGGAGGCCATGGTCATGCTGGCCCGGGTCATGGAGCTTACCGGCGGCAGCGCCGTGACTTTCACCGATGCCGGCGAGATCGCCCCCTGGGCCCTGGATGCAGTGAAAGCCATGACCGCCCTGGGATATGTCCAGGGCAGCGACGGGCGGCTCCGCCCCAACGACACCATTACACGCGCTGAGGTCGCCACCCTCCTGAAAAACCTCTTCCCCGGCTATTACAGCGTTTCTGGGACCTACACGGAAAATGTGACCGGCTCCGCTGTAATCAGCGCTGACGGCACGGTCCTGAAGGATCTGTCCATCTCCGGCGACCTGATCATTGCCGAGGGAGTTGGCGAAGGCCACGTGGAGCTGGACGGTCTGACTCTGGGCGGACGGCTCATCGTCCGGGGCGGCGCCAACTCCGTCATCATCAAGGGCAATTCCTCCATCGCAAGCGTGCTCCTCTCCCGTCAGGACGGGGCGGTCCGTCTGTCGGTGGAGGGCAACGCGGATGTGTCCGCCGTGGTGATCGACGACGGCTCCGATTCCGTCAAGATCGAGGGCTCCGTGGGCTCGGTCACCGTAGATGCCCCTAACGTCACTGTGGCGATCACCGGCACCGTAAAAAACCTCTCCGTCACTGACGCCGCCACCGGTGCCGCCCTGACTACGGAGAAGGGCTCCAATGTGTCCACCCTCACCGTGGCCGGTGAAAACACCTCCGTCACCGTGGGCGGCACCGTGTCCAAGGTGGAAATCGCGGACACCGCCGTCTCCACCACCCTCACAGCGGAAAAGGGCTCCAAGGTGAGCACCCTCACCACGGCAGGCACCGGCACCACCGTCCAGGGCGCCGGCACCGTGTCCAAGGTAGAGGCCGCCGCGGGCGCCACCGACACAACGGTCAACACCAGCGGCACCAAAGTGCAGAACAGCAGCAGTGAGGCCGTCTCCTCCGGCACCGGCACTGTGGCCCCGGGCAAGACGGGCACCTCCACCGGCGAGACCTCCAAGCCTACGACCGGGAACACCGGCAGTTCCTCTTCCGATGACGACAGCGGCCCCAGCTACACCATGGCCGGCGATGAGGCCGCTCTCCGCGCCGCCGCCGCCAACGGCGGGCACATCCGCCTGGGGAGCGATATTACCCTGAATCGGGCGGCACTGGAAATTGCCGCCGGGAAAAACGTAGTTCTGGACCTCAACGGCAAAACGCTGACGGCCACAACGTATAAAGACAACAAGGATTCCAGCGCCGCCGTCACCTCCACCAACGCCATTCTCGTTCAGGCCGCCGGCTCTCTGACCCTGAACGACACGGTGGGCACCGGCAAGGTGACCCTTTCCCTGTTGGATGAGTCCGTGGAAAACCAGACCTTCCAAAGCTATACTACAAGACCCGTCATCCAAAACGATGGAACACTGGTATTGAACGGCGGTACCATCACTGTCCCTGTAAATGCCTATTATGGCCTGGGAATTGACACACCCACCTCCTTCACCACCATTAACACAGGCGCCACGATTGATTGCGCCTGGGGCGCCAATGAAGGGGAGGGCGTCGCCATCGCCTCCAACGGAAAGGTCAAAAACAACGGATATACTCTGACCATTAACGGCGGTACCATCCGGGGCGGCGAGCAGGCCATGTATCTGCCCAGTGCCGGTACCGTCACCGTCAACGGCGGCATCATCTCCGGCACCAAGGAGGGCATCGAGCTCCGTTCGGGTACCCTCATCATCAACGACGGCACGATCACCGCTTCCGCCGCACGGAAAACCGACGTCTCCGCCAATAATGGTGCTACCGGCAACTACACCGGCGCCCTTGTGGTCGTGAAGCCCGCAAGCGCAAAACCGACCGGCTACCATGGCGACATCAATGTCTCCGTCAACGGCGGCTCCCTGGTAAACAACGGCGGAGACGCCCTGTGTGTGTCGCACGAAGGCACTGTAGACTACGACATCAAGGTGGCCCTCAAGAGCGCCGCAGCCATCACCGGCGGCATGAACATCCAGGACGGTTTTGGAGCACAGGAGGGCGACTCCCTGACCCTGGACGGCGCAGCGTATGTCTTTTCGGCCGACAGTCTGCGTGCGGCGGCCAGATCGGCCGGTACAATTATCCTCGCCGCTGATATTACCAGTCCCTCCGCCATTACGTTCTCCGGCAAAGAAAACACCTTGAATCTCAACGGTAAAAAGCTTTCCATCACCAATGTCACTGCTATTGAAGTAGAGAACGGCGCAAACCTGACGATCTGTGACAACAGCGGATCTACATCCGGTGAAGTCAACTCCGACGGCAACCACGCTGTCATGGTGAGCGGGAATGTCACCCCCGGCGGAGCTGCTGTGGCGAGTACCCTGACGGTAAGCGGCGGAACGCTGACCGGCAAGGAGTGCGGCGTATACATCCGCGGCAGCGGCGCTGTCCTGACGGTCAACGGCGGCACCATCATCGGCAGAGACAACGCCGGCGTATCCGGTAACGGAACCAAAAATTCCACCAACGACTTTGGCGGAACCCGCATTGTAATCAACGACGGCACCATCACCGGCCAAACACAGACCGACGGTTATCGCAACTGCGGCCTGTACCATCCTCAGGCCGGCGAACTCATGATCCATGGCGGCACCATCACGGGTGAAAGCGGCGCCGGCATCGTAATCCGCAGCGGCTCCCTGACCATGGATGGCGGCACTGTGGCAGGCAATGGGACCGGCGGTGAAGATTGTAAGATGGGAGATGCTGTCCCCACCTACTGCGGCGGCATCGAAGTCGGATATAGTTCCAATTATCCCGGCGGCATGGGAAATATCACCATCTCCGGCGGCACCATCACCAGTGAGCGCGATCAGTCCTTCCGGGTCCTCGGCACCCCCACTTCTGAAAGTGTGATCAGCATCACCGGCGGCACCTTCACGCCCGCGAACACCTATTCTCCTGATGAGCCCGCTCCCAGTGCTGCTCCTTCCGCCGAATAATTTCTCCATTGTCTTCCCCGCGTCCCCCGGGAATTTTCCCGGGGGACGCTTTTTTCTTGCTCTATGGCCCACATTGGTGTAAAATAGACCCAAACTGATTCCGAAAGGAGCTCTACCCATGTCTATTTCTGTTGGCCTCAAGGGCCGCTGCGAAACCGTCGTCGCCCAGGAAAACACCGCCGCCGCCGTGGGCAGCGGTCTGCTCCCCGTGTTCGCCACCCCCATGATGGTCGGCCTGATGGAAAATGCCGCCGTCAATGCCGTTTCAGATCATCTGGCTGAAGGAGAGGGTACTGTTGGCACCCATTTGGACGTCTCCCACGACGCCGCCACCCCCATCGGCATGAAGGTCTGGGCCGAGGCGGAGCTCACCGCCGTGGACGGACGGGCCCTCACCTTTGCCGTCACCGCATATGATGAGCGCGGCCCCATCGGCAAGGGGATCCATCACCGTTTCATCATCCAGAACGAAAAATTTATGGCCAAAACCCTCCGGAAGCTGGAGAACAACTGATGTCCATCGAGAAGGTACGCTCCTTCTTCGCCGGGCTGGGGCGGGAGGACGACATTCTGGAGTTTGCAGTCTCCTCCGCCACCGTGGAGCTGGCCGCCCAGGCAGTTGGCTGCTCTCCAGGCCGCATCGCCAAGACCCTCTCCTTTGCTGTGGACGAAGGCTGTGTCCTCGTGGTGTGCGCGGGGGACTCCAAGATCGACAACTCCAAATTTAAGGCTCAATTTCACACCAAGGCCAAAATGCTCTCCCCCGATGAAGTGCTCTCTTTTACCGGCCACGCCGTGGGCGGGGTCTGCCCCTTCGCCATCGAAAATCCCGCCGTCACGGTCTATCTCGATGAATCCATGCGCAGATTCGACACGGTCTATCCCGCCGCGGGGAGTTCCAACTCCGCCATTCGACTCACCCCGGCCGAACTGGAACGTTTTTCAAAAAGTGCCGGCTGGATCGACGTGTGCAAACTTTCTGGCTGAAAGGAGCCGTTTTATGAAAGGGAAAAACAGTCTGCTCATTGCTTCGGTGGTCTACCTGATCCTTGGCCTGATCCTTCTCTTTTTCCCGGGTCTGACCACAAGCCTGTTCTGCACCGCTGTGGGCGCTCTGCTGCTGCTCTACGGAGCCGTCACCATCATCAGCTTTTTTGTGCACCGGGACGGCGGTCGGGGCTTCAGTCTCCAGGCAGAGCTCATCTTAGGTGTGATTTCCGCCATCGTGGGCATTTTCTTCCTCACCCGGCCCAGTGTCATTCTTTCCATTCTGCCGGTCATTCTGGGTCTCTATATTCTGATCGACGCTCTGGTCAATCTCAAGCGGGGGCTGGATCTGCGCGCCTGCGGCTATGCGGGCTGGACCACCGCCCTGATCCTCTCTCTCGTCTCCCTGGTCCTGGGGGCGATCATCCTCTGGAACCCGTTCGCCACCCAGCTTCTTCTGGTGCGGGTGATCGGCGCTGCCTTCCTCTATCAGGGCGGCTCCGACCTGTGGGCCATCCTCACCCTCAATCAATATACCCGGGATCCCCGGGACTGACCTCAACCGAAACGGAGGACATATCATGGAATATCGGATCATCGGCGAACCCATGCCCGTGGTGGAATGCCGGCTGGCGCCCGGCGAAAGCATGATGACAGAGCGCGGCTCCATGTGCTGGATGAGTCCCAATCTGCGCATGGAGACCGGCGCCGGCGGGTTGGGGAAAGCCTTCGGGCGCATGTTTGCGGGAGAGTCTCTCTTTTTAAACCGATATACCGCCCAGGGTGGGTCCGGCATGATCGCCTTTGCCTCCAGCTTCCCCGGCTCCATTCGAGCCCTTTCCATTTCCCCGGACCGTCCCATGGTGGTGCAGAAGGCCGGATTTCTGGCCTCGGAGGAAGGCGTCGAGCTTTCCGTCTTTTTCCAGAAGAAGCTGGGCGCCGGGTTCTTCGGCGGCGAGGGATTTATTCTGCAGAAGCTCTCCGGCTGCGGAACCGCCTTTGTTGAGGTCGACGGTTTTGCCGTCGAATATGACCTGGCCCCAGGCCAGCAGATCGTGGTGGACACCGGCAACCTTGCCATGATGGATGCCACCTGCTCCATTGATATTCAAAGCGTAAAGGGCGTTAAAAACGTTCTTTTCGGCGGTGAGGGACTGTTCAACACCGTCATCACCGGCCCCGGCAAGGTAGTCCTACAGACCATGCCGGTGAACAACTTTGCCGCTGCCATGGCGCCTTTCTTCAACACCGGAAATTAAAACAGACTTTTTTCGCAGAAAGACTTGACATCCCGTCATTATTTGATATAATAATTCTTGCGCTTGCGGCCGCGAGTGCAAGATAGCGGGTTTGTGTAAAGGTAGCACAGCAGACTCTGACTCTGTATGTGAGGGTTCGAATCCTTCACCCGCTGCCAGATCCCGAGGCTCTGAGAAATCAGGGCCTCGGATTTTTTTGTCATTCAGCCAAATAAATGAAATGAAAAAACATCGCAGCTTTTTTCGTACCCCCCAGCAATAAGTTTACAAACTGTTCAACTCTCTTTCCCGTTCTTCGGTTGCTAAACAACGTTTTTTAGGCTATAATACCATTATCTTTCAAGAAAAACGAAGGAGAGGTTATTTTGAGTAACGAAACAGGTAAAGCGGGCCACGGTCCGAAAAGCAAGTCGGGCAAAATCCTCATCAACCTGCTGGTCATGCTGGTGGTAGGCGCCATCTATTTCTACGTCTCCCTTCCTGCCCTCAACCTGCACTCCGGGGATTTTTATGCGTTTGTCCTGCTGCTGTGCGTGGTGTACATTCTCTCCGCCCTGGTGACCTCCGGTTTTGATCTCAAGGGCACGAACGGACTCAAAGAATATTTTCGCTTCATCAAATCCCAGTGCCTGCCCATCGGGATCCTGCTGGCCGGACTGGTGATTGTCGCGGTGTTGGGCGAGATCATCTCCATGCCTCTGTTTCGCGCCGGAGCCTACCGGGACCTTTTGGAAGTCCCCAACGGCGACTTTGCCACCGACATCACCGAGATCTCCTTTGATGAGATCCCCCGTCTGGACAGGGACTCCGTCAAGATCCTGGGCGACCGTCAGATGGGCACTCTCTCCGACATGGTCAGCCAGTTCGAGGTATCCGACACCTACACCCAGATCAACTACCAGGGA
Source organism: Pseudoflavonifractor sp. Marseille-P3106 (assembly GCA_900169975.1). Classification (GTDB taxonomy): domain Bacteria; phylum Bacillota; class Clostridia; order Oscillospirales; family Oscillospiraceae; genus Vermiculatibacterium. Next base: position 203,754 of record LT827123.1, on the reverse strand, counting down.
CAGCCCGTGCGGGTGGCGCCCCTGGAGTACGCCGACCTCATCAAGTGGTTCACCAACCGCGGAAACGGCCTGCCCGCCTACGTCATCGTCAACATGGTGACTCAGGAAGCCACCGTGGTCCGGCTGTCCGACGGTCAGGGGATCAAGTACTCCCCCTCCGAGCCCCTGAACCGCAATATCCTGCGCCACCTGCGCTTCCAGTATCCGACCTATATGTTCGCCACCCCGGTCTTTGAGGTGGATGAGAGCGGCAATCCCTGGTGGATCGCCCCCAAGGTGGTCAAGACCATCGGCCTGTTCGGCGGCACCGATATTCAGGGCGCCGTACTGGTCAACGCCATCACCGGCGAGTGCGAATACTATGAGGAAGTGCCGACCTGGGTGGACAACGTCTACACCCCCGCCCTCATTGCCGAGCAGTACAACTATCACGGCACCTTGGTCCACGGCTTCATCAACTCCGTCTTCGGCCAGCGGGACGTGACGGTCACCACCGACGGCTCCAACTATATCGCCCTCAACGATGATGTGTATATGTACACCGGCATCACCTCGGTGAACGCCGACCAGTCCAACCTGGGTTTCCTGCTGTCCAACCAGCGGACCAAGGAGACCAAGTTCTACGCCGCCCCCGGCGCCACCGAGAACTCGGCGCAGCGCTCCGCCATGGGCGTGGTCCAGGACCTGGGCTATGTGGCCACCTTCCCCATCCTGCTGAACATCTCCGGGGAGCCCACCTACTTCATCGCCCTCAAGGATTCCAGCAACCTGGTCAAGCAGTACGCCATGGTCAATGTCAAGCAGTATCAGCTGGTGGCCACAGGGTCTACCGTGGCGGCCACAGAGCAGGAGTATATCCGTCTGCTGGGCGATCTCGGCATCACCGCTCCCGAGGCCCTGCCCCAGACCACGGCCAGCGGCGTGATCGCCGAGCTGCGCTCCGCCGTACTGGAGGGCAACACCTATTACTTTCTCCGTCTGGAGGGGGAAGAGGTCTTTTACTCGCTCTCGGCCGCCGACAACAATGTGGCGGTCATCCTCAACGTGGGGGACACGGTCACCGTGGAGCACGCCCCCGCCGGGGAAACTCCGTCCTCTATTCTCAGCGGCTACACGGTAAGGCTGGATCGGAAGGCTGATGGAGCCGCCGTTCCCTCCTCCGAGCCGGTGATCGATCTGCCCGAGGCCGCCGAGTCTCCCGCCCCCATCCCCGCCGCTGAATGATCCAAACAAAAAGCGCCCCCGCACGGCCGGTGAGTCCGTGCGGGGGCGCTTTTTTATCTGTCTGGATGCTGTCCCCGCTTCCGAAGCGCGGACACCATGGGTCCCCGGCTCCCTTCTGCCCAGAGAAACAAAGGGGTGTGACCTTTTCTCGTCACACCCCCTTTGGAATTTCGGATCCGCTTACTTCTCCTGCGCGGCATCGTAGACCTGGCCCTGTCCGGCGGCGGGGCCGGTCACTCCGGCAGCCGCAGCCCGGAACCGGGTGCGGGACTTCTTGATCTCGTCGTAGGCCTCGGCAACAGCCTCCTCCGTGCGGCGCAGGGCATCCTCACAGTAGTCGTTGGCCGCCTTCTTCAGGTCTCTCGTCAGATCTTCCGCCTGCCGGAGGATCTCATTGCCCCGCTGCTTGGCCTGCGCCAGCAGTTCGTCCTCAGCCAGCATCTGCTTGGCCTTCTCCTCCGCCTGCTGGATAATAAGGTCGCCCTCCCGCTTGGCCGAGGCAATGTAATCATTGCGGGCCGACAGCAGCTTTTTTGCCTCGGCCAGTTCCATGGGGAACTGCCCCCGGATCTCATCGATCAGATCCAGCGCCTTGTCCCGCTCCAGCATACACTTGTCGGAAGAAAGGGGCACGTTCTTTGCTTCATCGATCATCTCAAACAGCATGTCCAACAGTTCATTGACCCCGGTCGCCATCATCGATTCCTCCTGCTCTTCATTTTTTCATTCACATCCCCGATGATCTCCCGGGGCACAAAGTCGCTCAGCTCGGCCCCATAGGCCGCCATTTCCTTTACCACGCTGGAACTGACATAAGTATATTTGGCGCTGGACGGCAAAAACATGGTGTCCAGGCGAGGATTCAGCTTCCGGTTGATGAGGGCCATCTGGAGTTCCTTTTCATAATCGGACATCGCCCGCAGGCCCTTGACCAGAGTGCATGCCCGCTTCTGCCGGGCGTATTCCGACACCAGCAGGGAGGACTGGTCCACTTCCACGTTGGGGAGCTTGCTCACCACCCGTCGGATCAGCTCCACCCGCTCGTCCGGGGGAAAGAGCCCGGTGTTCACCTTTTCGGAATTCACCATCACGCAGACGATCAGCCGGTCGAAACACATGGACGCGCGCTTGATGACGTTCAGGTGTCCCAGCGTAATGGGATCAAAGCTGCCGGGGTAAATGGCTGTTTTCATAAAAACACATCCTTGCCCGCCAGGGGCCTGCTTCACAGTAAGGCCCGGCGGTGGTAAAGGGTCAGTTTGATCTTGCCGTAGCGGTATTCCCGCCCCTTCTCATAGGGGCCCGGAAGCTGAGGCAAAACCTTTTCCAAGGAACTTTCGCAGATAATTATACCATTTTCAGTCATAATGTCAATCGCGGCCATCTGTTTCAAAGCCTGATCCATCAAATCCGCGGCATAGGGCGGGTCCAGAAAGGCCAGGCCAAATTTCTCCCGGCAAGACCCCAGAAAGGAGAGGGCGTCGCCGCGGACCACCCGTGCCTGCCGGGAAAAACCCGTCATCTCCAGGTTTTCCTGAATGATCTTGGCCGCCTCCCGCCCCGCATCCACAAAAACCGCCCGCTCCGCGCCCCGGGAGAGCGCCTCGATCCCCAGCTGTCCGGTGCCGCCGAAGAGATCCAGCACCCGGCGGCCCTCCACATCGAACTGGATGATATTGAAAATGGACTCCTTCACCTTGTCGGTGGTGGGTCTGGTATCCAGACCCGGCAGTTCCTTGAGCCTGCGGCCCCGGGCCGTTCCGCTGATGATCCTCATGGTGATCCTTCCTCTCCCTGTGGGGTGATTTCCCGCGATGCGCGGAAGTAGTCGTATACCGCCTTCCCGGCGGCCTTTCCCACCGCCTCCTCCAGCTCGGCCGGAGAGGCGGCTTTGATATTTTTGAGGCTTTTGAAGTGCTTGAGAAGCGCCGCCTTCCGGCTCGGCCCCACCCCCGGCACCTTGTCCAGCTCGGAGCCCTTCAGGTGGGCCGACTGCTGCTGGCGGTGGAACTCGATGGCAAAGCGGTGGGTCTCCTCCTGGATCCGGCCCACCAGGGCAAAGACGGCGGGGTAGCGCTGGATGCCGATCTCCCGGCCGTCCGGGGTCACCAGAGCCCGGGTGCGGTGCCGGTCGTCCTTCACCATGCCGAACACCGGGATGGAAAGCCCCAGCTTCTCTTCCACACCCACCGCCACCCGGGCGTGCTCCTCGCCGCCGTCGATGAAGAGGGCGTCTGGGAGGTCGGAAAACTTCTCGTCCCCGTCCAGATACCGCCGGAAGCGCCGGGTGAGCACCTGCTCCATGGAGGCATAATCGTCGGGGCCTTCCATGTTCTTGAGCTTGAAGCGCCGGTAGTCCCGCTTGAGGGGCTTGCCCCCCGCGTAGACCACCATGGAGGCTACAATGTCGCTGGCGCCCTGGTTGGAAATATCGTAAGACTCGATGCGCTGGGGCGGCTTCTCCAGATCCAGCAGCCTGCCCAGCAGCTCCAGCAGCTTGGACTGCCGCTCGGAGCGGGAGGTGGCCCGTTCCACCTCCTCCACGGCGTTTTTGTTGGCCAGACGGATGAGGTCGGCCTTCGCCCCCCGCCGGGGCGTGAGCAGCTCCACCCGCCATCCCGCCGCCTCGGAGAGCATCCGGGCCACTGAGACCTCATCCTCCAGCTCGCAGGGGAGCAAAATCTGCCGGGGCAGCCGGGCGCGCCCGGCGTAATACTGGCGCACCAGGGCGGAGACCGCCTCCCCCTCCTCCCCCTCCATCGGGGTCTCGATCAGGTCCATGTCCTTGGCGGCCAGATCCCCCTCCACATAGTGGAGGATGACAAAACAGCTCTTGGCCTCCCCCCGGAAGTAGCCCGCCACATCGGTGTCGGCCAGAGAGCCCGCCACCACCTTCTGCCGCTTGCCCAGCAGCTCAATGGCCCGGATGCGGTCCCGGAGTTCGGCGGCCTTTTCAAAGCGCAGCTCCTCCGCCGCCCGCTCCATCTCGGCGGCGAGGTCGCCCTGCACCTCCTGGAACCGCCCCTCCAGCAGGCGCACCGCCTGGCCGATGGCCTCCCGGTGGCGGCTCTGATCCATCTCCCTGCGGCAGTAGCCGTCGCACAGGCCCATGTGGTAGTTGAGGCAGGGCCGCTCCTTCCCGATGTCCCGGGGAAACTGCCGCCGGCAGGAGGGCAGGCGCAGCGCGGCGCGAAGGGCCTCGATGATGCCCTGGGTGGCCCCCCGGCTGCCGTAGGGGCCGAAGTACCGGGCCCCGTCCTCGGCCACCCGCCCCGCCAGGGAGAACCGCGGGTATTCGGCCTTCTCGTCCAGCCGGATGTAGGGATAGCCCTTGTCGTCCTTCAGGAGGATATTATAACGGGGCTGGTGGCGCTTGATGAGAGAGTTTTCCAGCACCAGAGCCTCAAATTCCGAGTCGGCCACGATGACGTCGAAGTGGTCGACGGCGGACACCATGGCCCGGGTCTTTTCCGTGTGGGAGGCCAGATTGGCGAAATACTGGGAGACCCGGTTTTTCAGGGCCTTGGCCTTGCCCACATAGATGACAGTATTGTGCTTGTCCTGCATAATATACACGCCCGGCTTCAGCGGCAGCGCGTGGGCTTTTTCCTTCAGCTCGTCAAAGGTCATTGGCCTCTCCCCTCCTTCCCCGCAGTTCCTTTCTCCGGTCCACCCCCTTATTTGGGGCCCAGGCTGCCCTCTTTCCAGTGCTTCCGGCACAGGCCGATATAACGGTCGTTGGCCCCCAGCACCACCTGCTCGCCCTCCTTGAGAACCGTTCCGTTCTCGTCGAAGCGGGCGTTGCAGGTGGCTTTTTTCCCGCACCAGCAGATGGTCTTGACTTCCTCTATGATGTCCGCCCAGGCCAGCAGGGCCTCAGAGCCGGGAAAGAGATCCCCCTTGAAGTCGGCCCGCAGGCCGTAGCAGATCACCGGCACGCCGAGGTCGTCCACGATCTCGGTGAGAAAGCCGACCTCCTCCCGGCTCAGAAACTGGGCCTCATCCACGATGACGCACTGATAAGTGCGCAATTCCGAAGCAGACATGGCCCGCAGCTCATCGAACCAGATACAGGGATAGCTCAGGCCGATGCGGGAGTTGACGATGGCCTTGCCCTCCCGCTGGTCGATCCCGGACTTCACCATCAGCGCCTTCTGGCCCCGCTCCTCATAGTTGTAGCGCACCATCAGGGCGTTGGCCGACTTGGACGAGCCCATGACCCCGTAACGGAAATACAGCTTTGCCATCCTTCATTCCACCTAATCTCTTTTTCTTTTACTGTCCCCCGCCGGCCAGATGCTCCTCCACCAGGTGGGAAAAGCTCTGAAAGGCGCTTGGGACCGCGTAGACGCCCGCCAGCTCGGTCCGGTCGGCCCACACCCATCCCTCGGGCAGGGCGTCGGTACCGGCCTCCACGACATACGCCCTCATCCGCCACTCCATGTGGGTGAAAATGTGTTTTCCTTCTCCGCCGAAGGCCGCCGCACCCTCCACGGGGGGCGGCCAGGGAGAAAGCTCGTTGGGATATTCCCACAGCCCGGCCAGAAGGCCCTTTTCCGGGCGGCGGCGCAGAGCGATTTTGCCCATTCGGACAATCAGATACACCGTCCGCTCCTCGATCCGGCGCTCCTTTTTCTTCGGCTTCACCGGAAGCTGGTCAATGGTGCCCTCCCGGAGGGCGGCGCAGAAACCAGCCGCGGGGCAGCGGCCGCACAGAGGCGCGCCGTTGGGAAGGCACACGGTGGCGCCCAGCTCCATGAGCGCCTGATTGTAGTCCCCCGGAGCAAAGCGAGGCATGGTGTCCAGCAAAGCCTGCCGCAGAGCGTTTTTGGTCTCGGGCCGGGTCACATCCCGGTGGTCGTCGGTGAGACGGCTCACCACCCGGAGGACGTTGCCGTCCACCGCCGGGACGGGGATCCCGAAGGCGATGGAGGAGACGGCCCCCGCGGTGTAGTCACCCACCCCGGCCAGGGAGCGGATGGCGTCATAGTCCGACGGGAATGTACCCCCGAACTCCTCCATCACCTGCCGGGCGGCCTTTTGCAGATTTCGGGCCCGGCTGTAATAGCCCAGGCCCTGCCAGAGCTTCATAAGCTCGTCCTCCGGGCAGGCGGCCAGATCAGCCACCGTGGGCAGCGCCTCCAGAAATCGGCGGTAGTATTCCAGCACCGCCGCCACCCGGGTCTGCTGGAGCATGATCTCCGACACCCACACATGATATGGCGTGGGGTCGCTCCGCCAGGGCAGCACCCGGGCGTTTTCCCGATACCAGGTGAGCAGAGGGATCGGCAGCTCTTCCAGTTCGTTCACCCGTTCTCCCTCCTCCCAAAAAGTCTGTTTTATTATACTGTGTCTGTGCGCAAATTTCAATGGCGGCAGACGGCAAACTGCCGCTGGGCAGATTTTCCCTCCGCGCACCCCGCATAAAATTCAGGCAGGTATCTGCAGCGCAGATACCTGCCTGAAGCTGTTCGGACCCTGAAAGCGCCCCTCAGCCCCCCCGGGCCTTTTTGTCCCGGACGTAGATATGCTTGACATGGGGCGCACTGGTGGGCCGGGCGTCGATCTCAAAGCGATCGATGGACTTCACCAGATTGGTGAGCTTTTCAAAGCCGTAGTTCCGGGGGTCGAAGTCGGGCCGCTTCTTGGAGAGGGCCGTCCCCAGCTCTCCCATAAAGGCCCAGCCGTCCTCGTCGGAGACGTCCTGCACCGTGGAGGCCAGCAGGCGCACGATCTTCTGCGGGATGGGCTTGCGGGCGGCGGGGGCGGGCACCGCAGCCGCCGCCTTCTCCTCCTGCTTCTCCACCGGTTTGTTCCGGATGACCTCCACATAGATGAACTTGTCGCAGGCGGCGATGAACGGAGAGGGGGTTTTCTTCTCCCCGATGCCGTAGACCCGCATCCCGGCCTCCCGCAGACGCAGGGCCAGGCGGGTGAAGTCGGAATCGCTGGACACCAGTACAAAGCCGTCCATACGCTGGGAGTAGAGGATGTCCATGGCGTCAATGATCATGGCCGAGTCGGTGGAGTTTTTGCCGGTGGTGTAGCTGTACTGCTGGATGGGGATGATGGCGTTTTCCAGCAGCAGAGGCTTCCAGGAGTCCATGTTGTTCATCGTCCAGTCCCCGTAGATCCGCTTGACGGTGGGGGTGCCGTACTTGACGCACTCCCCCAGGATCTCACACAGGGCAGTTCGGGGCGCGTTGTCCGCGTCGATCAGCACCGCCAGCCGGGATTCGTTTCCTTCCATACTCACCGCCCTCAGTCGCTGAGCACGAAGTGGCTGAAGCGGAGCATCTCAAACCAGTCGTCGGAGGAGAAGCAGACGTTCTTCTCCTCCTCCAAAATGGCCCCGGGGTAAAAGCTCTTGGAATAGGCCATGGTATGCTCCTTAAAGCGCACTGTCATCTCGAAGAAGTCCGGCATGGACACCATGCAGTTCCTGGCGTTCTTCACGCCCCGCTTGGCCCCTTCCCTGATGGCCTTCACCGCCGCGTCCGGATGCATGGACACCACCGCGCCGCCCCGGCCCTCGTTCACGGGCACGGTGACGATGCCGGGAATAAACTCCTCGGCAAAATCGCACAGTGCCTTGTCCCCGGAGAGAAACACCACGGGGACCCCGTAGTAGCCGGCGGTATAGGCGTTCATCATGAACTCGCTCATCCGAACGCCGTTGAGCGTGACGTATTCGTTGCGCAGGTTCATGGTGTGGGAGAGGGGGTTGCCTCCGCTGGAGGCCCATGCGTGGTAGCCGGTGAAGAGCACCGCGCCGTAGTCCCCGCCGTCCAGGCCGCTCATCATGGACAGGGGATCCCCCGTCCAGCCCCGCATCATCCGGGCGCACTCGGGGAGGGCGGCCGGGTCAATGTTCCGGGCGGAATCATGGGCGTCCTTGATAAAGATCTGCCCGGCTCCCCCGGCGACGGCCCCGTCGCAGGCCGCCCGGACCTCCCGGGTCATCTGCTTCTGGAAGGGCACATAGTCCCGGGGGGTGGAGCGCTCGGTCTCCGACCAGTCGGTGATGCCGCAGGTCCCCTCAATGTCGGCACTGATAAATACGTTCATCTCATTTCCTCCCGCTGTTTCAAGATGGCCTCCACCTGGCTGAGCTGCTCGGGGGTATTGACTCCCAGCATCTCCTCCGGGGTGCAGGCCGCGCAGACGCCGACCTTCTCCCCCTGGCGCAGCAGCCAGGCCGGGGCGTCCGTCAGGTAGTATTCCCCCTGGGCATTGTCGGGGCGCAGGGTGGTCAGCGCCCGCCACAGCTCCCGGGCGTGGAAGATGTATACCCCCGCGTTCAGCTCCTTGACCTCCCGTTCCGCCGGGGTGCAGTCCTTGTCCTCCACAATGCGGGCAAAGCCACCGTTCTCATCCCGGAGGATACGCCCGTAGGGCAGGGGCTGATCGGCCACACCCGCCATCAGGGTGCAGGCGTTGCCCTGGGCCAGATGAGTCTCCCACAGCTTTTCATAGGCCGCCCGGCCCATGAGCGGCATGTCTCCGCAGCAGATGAGCACATGGCCCTCAAAGCCCTCCAGCGCCCCCTGAGCGCACTGCACGGCGTGTCCGGTGCCCAGCTGGGGGCTCTGGTGGGCATGGGGGTAGCCGGGAAACGCCGCAGTGACCTTATCACCCTCATAACCCACCACCAGCACGGTGTCCCGCGCCGGCAGGAAGGACAGGGCATCCAGAACATAGCTCAGCAGGGGACGCCCGCCCGCCAGGCGAAGGACCTTGGGCAGATCCACACCCTCCGTGCGCAGCCTGGTTCCCTTGCCCGCCGCCAGAACAACGGCTTTCAAGCATTCACTCATAGTTTTTTCCCCTTTTATCCTTTGATCTCATTTTGACCGCCCCGCAGTCAAACACGGGGGCCAAAGCACTCATATCCCTCCGCAGCGTCGGCGGTGAAACGAGACGTGTAAAAACAGCTTGAATTTATCTTTAGTATAGCACAGCACAGGGTATTTGCAAACGGTGGATCTGGAACTTTTCCCCCAAAAACAAAACAGCGGGCCGTGGGAGACTTCCCACGGCCCGCTGTCTTGCTGTCATTCAGTCAGGTGTCGTCCTCAATCAGTCCGTAGCCGCCGTTGTCTCTCCGGTAGACCACAGAAAACGCGCCTCCGGCATCCTGATTTTTAAAGGCAAAGAATGCGTGTCCCACCAGATTCATCTGGAGGACCGCCTCATCCACCGTCATGGGCTTGATGGGGAACCTCTTGGTGCGCACCACATCATAGACCTCTTCCGGCTCGTCGGGGACAAAAGAGGTCTCATCCGGCGTGCGGACAAAGGCGTCTTTGCGCAGGCGCTTTTCCAGCCGGGCCTTATTTTTCCGGAGCTGCCGCTCAATGTCGGCCACAGCGGCGTCGATGGTCGCAAACATATCGGCAGTGCTCTCGGAGACACGGAGGATCGTGCCGCCGGAGCGAATGGTCACTTCGGCGCAGTTGCGTCCCTTTTCCACGCTGAACACCACGGCGGCATCTGCCTCCGCCGGGAAGAAGCGATCCAGTTTGCCCACCTTTTTCTCCGCATACTCATGGACCTTTTTGGGCAGGGTGACCTTCTTGTCGGTAAACGTGAACTTCATAAACTGTCAGCTCCTTTCTTCCGGGGGAGCCGGGGAAGTCCTCTGCTCCCCTTACCGCAAGTATATCACAAGTCCACAAAAATTCCAACCGTTTTTCCGTTTTTTGGGGTGTTTTATAAAAGAATCTCCGCATGGCGGGTCACATGGCAGCCCAGGCTGACGGCACAGGGCAGCCCGGCAATGTGAGTCGGCCCCGCCAGGATCGCCACCGAGAGAGCGGTGGTGGAACCCCCCAGGCCCTGAGGGCCGATCCCCAGCGCGTTGATCCGCGCCAGGGCCTCCCGCTCCATGTCGCGGTAAAAGGGATCTTGGGCAGTCTGGTCCACCGGGCGAAGAAGCGCCCGCTTGGCCTGCTCGGCCGCCCACTCGGCCGTTCCGCCCAGGCCCACCCCCACCACAACGGGCGGACAGGGATTGGAGCCGGCGGCATCCACCGAGGCGGTGATAAAGTCCAGAACGTCCTCCCGTGACGCTGAGGGCTTGAACATTTTCAGCGCAGTCATGTTCTCGCTGCCAAAGCCTTTTGGAGCAACGATGAGCCGCAGTCCGTCTCCCGGCACCAGCCGCAGGTGGAGGATGGCCGGGGTGTTGTCCTCCGTGTTGACCCGGCGCAGCGGGTCGGCCACCACCGAACAGCGGAGGTGGCCCTCCACATAGCCCCGGGCCACTCCCTCGTTGACCGCATCCTCGAACGCGCCGTCCGTGATATGGACCTCCTGACCCAGCTCGGCAAAGATCACCGCCATACCGGTGTCCTGACAAATGGGAAGGCCCCGGTCCCCGGCAAAACGGAAATTCTCCGCGATATCTCCCAGGATGCCCCGGCCCACCGGGGATTCCTCCGTCTCCGCGGCCCGCTCCAGCGCCTGCCGCAGGTCTCCGGGCAGCTGAGTGTTGGCCTCGATGCACAACTGCCGCACCGCCTGAGTCACCTCGGCACAGGAAATTTCACGCATACTGTCTCCTCCTCATGTCAGTCGACCGGGTTCGACAAAACCTTTGTTTGACATTATTTTGCAAATATGGTATAAAATATCTCGTAAGCCGATGTGCGGTCTGAAAGCATCCGTGTTCATTCCATTCTCCCCGTGCCACGCTTTGGGCGTCCCTTCCTGCGGAGGGGGCGCTCCTTTTTTATGCCCCGGCGCAGCCGCTCACCGGCTCAGCAGCGCCTGCTCCATCAGGCGCACGGAGACCGCCTGCTTTTCCCCGCCCCGCCGGAACTCCAGGGTAATGGCGTCCCCCGCCTCATATTGTGCGATGATCTCCCGCAGATCCTCTGTGGTGTCCACCGGCTCCCCCTGGGCGGAGACGATCACATCCCCCGCCCGGAGGCCCTGGGCCTCTGCGTCGCTCCCGGCTGAGACCGAGACGATCCGCGCGCCGGCGTGGGCCTCCGCGCCGCCCGTCTGGTTGACCACCGTCACGCCCAGCACCGGCCGGCCCGAGACATAACCTCGGGAGATCAGCTGATTCACCACCATTTTCGCGGAAACGGTGGGAATGGCAAAGCCCAGGCCCTCGATGGTGTCATAGTCCGACATCATCTTCATATTGGTGATCCCCACCACCTGGCCGTATTGATTGATCAGCGCGCCGCCGGAGTTCCCCGAGTTGAGGGCGGCCGTGGTCTGGACCAGGGTCATGTCCCAGCCCTCCACCGCCACCGTGCGGTCGATGGCGGAGACGATCCCCTCTGTCATGGTCCCCCGCAGCTCCTCACCCAGAGGATTCCCGATGGCATAGACCCCGTCTCCCACCCGGAGCGCGGAGGAGTCTCCGAACCGTGCTGTGGGAAGTCCGCTTCCGTCGATCTTGAGGACCGCCAGATCGGTCTGGCTGTCATACCCCACCAGCAGCGCCTGCCGGGTGGAGTCGTCGGAGAGCGTCACGTCCACGCGCAGACTGCTCTCGATGACATGGGCGTTGGTGATGAGATATCCGTTGGAGGACATCATGACTCCCGTGCCCAGTGACTGACCGTTTCGCAGAGTGGCCCGGACACTGACCACCGCGGGACTTACCTTGATGTAGATGTCCTGGGGCGTCAGAAGCTCTCCCTCCGCCGTCTCCAGCATCAGCACAGTTCCGTCCCCGGCAGGATAGCGCTCCACCAGTGTCTCTCCGGAAGGTTCCTGCCACTCTCCCCAAAGGCCGGGCTCCTCCCGCCCGGAAAAGGGCGGCTCCGCCGCGGGGATCCGGGCGTTCCAAAACGCCCCCGCCGCGGTGAGCGCCAGAATGGCAGCCAGAAATGCGGCAAAGATCACCCGGGCCCTGTGTCCGGCGGCATCTTTCTCCCGGCGGGGCTTCCAGGCCGGGGGCGTGCGGTGAGGCTTTTTTTCCGGATCGGGCGCTCCACCGGGTGCGGCTCCACCCGTCGGCCCCCCTCCGAAGGGCACAACAGGATCCCCCACACTCCAGGCGGTTCCGGGGATCACCCGGTCGCCGTGGGGCCAGCCCACGGAATCATAATAGCTGCGGCGCATGGGCCCCCTCCTTATCCTTGCACGGCTCAGGCAATGGTCAGGGTAAAGGTAAACTCCGTTACCCCGTTCTCGCTGGTCACCGTGATATCTTCCTTGTGGTTATTCATAATAGTCTTGACAATATAGAGTCCCAATCCCACACCATCCCGGTCCTCGCTGCGGGAGTGATCGGTTTTGTGGAATCGGTCAAACACCTTGCCCAGCTCCTCGGGCGGGATGGTGTCCCCCTGATCGCGCACCGAGACGTAGGCTTTCTCCCCCTTGACCTGGATCCCCAGGCCCAGAGCGGTCCCCGGCCGGGCGAACTTGATGGCGTTGTCCAGGAGGTTGTAACACACCTGGGTAATGGCGTCCGGGTCGCCCCAGACCATCACCGGCCCGTCGGGCAGCTGGGTCTCCACATCCAGCCCCCGGCCGTTGATCTTCCCCTCCAGGCTCACCAACACCCGGATCAGCACCTCGGAGACATCGAAGCGCTCCTGGGCCGTGACGTTCTCGCTGGACTGAAGCCGGGACAGGTCCAGCATCCGCCGCACCAGCCGGGACAGCCGCCGGGTCTCGGAAGAGATGGTCTTCAATGCCTCGACCTCCTTCTCCGGTGGGATGGTCCCGTCCAGAATGCCGTCGGCAAAGCCTGCGATGGTCGTCATGGGCGTTTTCAGTTCATGGGAGACGTTGGCGATAAACTCACTGCGCTGGGCCTCGTCCTCGGCCAGGGACTCGGCCATGGCGTTGAATGCCTCGGCCAGCTCTCCCATCTCATCTTTCCGGTTTTCGCAGCCCTCCACCCTGGCGTCAAACTCCCCTTTGCCGAACTTCCGGGCCGCCTCCGCCATGTCTTTCAGGGGCTTGGTCTGCCGGAGGGAGGTCACCGAGCTGGCCAGGGCGGACAGCAGGAACACCACGCCCGCAGACAACAGGAAGATGGAGGCAAAATCCCGCCACATGCGGATGAGGCTGGAGGTATCGCTGGCCACCAGAACCACGCCCCGCTGATAGGTCTGGCCGCTGATAAAGGAGTTTTGGACGATGGGCCTGGCGGCCACATAGCATTTGTCAGACAAAAGGCCCCCCAGCCCGGTGATCCCGGCGTAGCTTCCCTCGCCGGCAATGCGGTTCATCAGCTCGGCGGGCACCGTGCCGCTCAGCAGGCTGTTCGTGCCCATGCCGGAACCCGAGGCGGCATAGACGATCTCTCCGTTGTTTTCCGCCAAAATCACGGTGGAGCCGGAGATGTTGGCCAGGGAGGCCACATAGAGCTGGTAGGCCGGCTCCTGAATGCTGGAGCCGATCCCGCTGGCCAGATAGGTCCCGGTAAAGGAGGCCACGTAGCTGGCGTTGCGCTCCATAGATTCTTTTTTGTCCTGAATGGTGTATTGATAGCTCAAGGCGGCAAACGCGCCGCCCAGCAGGGTGAACGCCAGCAGCAGCACCCCCGCCATCATGGCGAACTGCCGCTTGTAGATGCTCTTCACGGCGTGCCGACCTCGAACTTATAGCCCACGCCCCAAACCGTTTTCAGGCTCCACTGGTCGCTGATCCCCTCCAGCTTCTCCCGCAGGCGCTTGATGTGTACGTCCACGGTGCGGGAGTCTCCGAAGTAATCGAAGCCCCACACCTCGTCCAGCAGCTGATTACGGGTGAACACCCGGTTGGGCGCGGAGGCCAGGTGATAGAGGAGCTCCAGCTCCTTGGGCGGCGTGTCCACCCGCTTGCCGTCCACCAGAAGCTCATAGGCGTCCAGATTGATGACCAGCCTGTCAAACGCCAGCTTTTTCTCCCCGCCGCTCTCGCTCTCTCCGCCGGTCCGGCGGAGCACGGCGTGGATGCGGGCCAGCACCTCCTTGGTCTCAAAGGGCTTGACGATGTAGTCGTCCGCCCCCTGCTCCAAGCCGGTGACCTTGTCGCCGGTCTCGCCCTTTGCGGTAAGCATGATCACCGGGGTCTTGCTCTCGGCGCGGATCTTCTTGAGCACCGACCAGCCGTCCATGACAGGCAGCATGATGTCCAGCAGTACCAGATCGGGGGCGAAGGAGCGAAACAGCTCCACAGCTTTCCCGCCGTCCGGCGCGGTCTGGGTCTCGTAGCCCTCTTTCTCCAAGTACAGATGGAGCAGCTCGGCAATATTGACTTCGTCCTCTACAATCAGAATCTTTTGTGCCACGCCAGGTTCCCCCTTTTCCAATTTGCGTTTCCATTATAACGAAACGGAAGCATTTTCGGTGAATGAACTGTAAATTTTCCACTCTATTCCGTGTAGGGATGGTCGATTTGGATCACGGTGAGATAGCGGCTGTTCCGCACCCGGGCCAGTCGGGCCATCTCCTGCCGGACCTCGCCGTCGGACATCGGGCACTTCCGGGGGACCACCAGATCAAAGATCAGGTTGGTGTGGGTCGGCCCTTCGGTCATCCGGAAGTCGTGGAGCGTGATCTCCGGGTCGATCTGCCGGGCCAGTTCCAGCATCTCGTCTCTCCGGGCGTTGACCAGGCTGTCGTCGGTGGCGATGGGGTCCATGTGTATGGTTGCCATGATGTGGTACTTGGAGCCCAGTTCCCGCTCTATGTTGTCGATCACGTCGTGGGTGGCCGCCATATCCGCGTCGATGGAGACCTCCGCGTGAAGCGAGGCCATGATATGTCCCGGCCCGTAATCGTGAACGATGAGATCGTGCACCCCCCTCACCTCCGGATGCTCCAGAACGGTCTCCCGGATCCCGGACACCAGCGCCGGGTCGGGTGGCTGCCCCAGCAGAGGGCTGATGGTGTCCTTGGCGGCCTCCCAGCCGGTTTTAAAGACAAAGGCCGCCACCACCACCCCGACCCAGCCGTCGATGGAGAGATCGGCAAAGTGGCCCGCCAGCAGGCCCAGCAGTACCGCACTGGTAGCCACGCAGTCCGAGAGAGAATCGGCCGCGGTGGCCGCCATGGCGGCCGATTCGATGCGCCGGCTCAGTGTTCGATTGAATACATACATCCAGAGCTTCACCAGAATGGAGGCCGCCAGGATCCCAGCCGAGAGCGGGGAAAAAGACACCGCTTCCGGGTGAAGGATCTTCCCCACAGCGCTCTTTGCCAGCTCTACCCCCACCAGCAGGATGGCCACAGATACCGCCAGACCCGCCAGATATTCGATCCGCCCGTGTCCAAAGGGGTGATCGTCGTCCGCCTTCTGCCCCGCCAGGCGGAAGCCCACCAGCGTCACCAGAGAAGAGGCTGCGTCGGAGAGGTTGTTGAAGGCGTCGGCCGTGACCGCCACCGAAGAAGTGATGACGCCTGCGGTAAATTTTCCCAGAGAGATCATCAGGTTGAGAAAGATGCCCACAGCGCCGGACAGGGTTCCGTACCTCTCCCGCACTGCGGGGTCCTTTACATTTTGGTAATCCTTTACAAACTTTCGCAGCAAAAACTCGATCAAAAGGGCTCCTCCCTCCCCTTCCGGCCGGTTTCCCCGTCCGGAATTTGGGTATTTTATTATTATCCCACGAACGGCTTTCATCGTCAAGGGCAGAACCGATTCCATGCCCGGGCAAAAAAGGAGAGATCCTGTCCATCCGGACAGAACCTCTCCCTCTGCTGCGTTTTCTCACTCCACATCATCCGGCAAAAATGCCTCCCGGGGCAGGATCTGGGACAGCTCCACCAGCGCGGTGGAAAACCCGCCGAAGCGGTCGTATCCCATCTGCGGGGACCTTACCAGACCGCCCTCGTCCCGGCTTACCGGCAGGGAGAGCACCGCCCGCACCCCGCACTCCTCCCGGTTTTCCAACACCAGAACCCCGCCGTGAAGCGCTGCAATCTGTCTGGCCGCCGTCAGGCCCAGCCCCACTCCGCCCGGCTGCTTGAGCAGCGGGTCTTTGGGGCGTTCCTCCCCGCGAAGGCCGGGGCCGTCATCCCCAACAGATAAAAGAGCCCTGGTGCCTTTCCGGCTGAGCCGGAGCACAACATGCCCCCCTGCCCCGACCGCCTCCAGGGCATTGGCGATCAGGTTCAGGACAGCCTGTTCCAGCAGGGTGCCGTCGGCCTCAGCCAAAAGGTTCTCGCTTTCCAACTCGCACCGAAAGGATACGCCCATACGCTCAGCCAGCGGCTCCACCTGTCGGGCCAGATTCCGGCACAGACCCGCCAGATCCAGTTTCTCCTTCCGGCAAAGGGGAGGCCTTTCCCGGCTGAGTTCCAAATGGGCGACAGTGCGCAGAAGGCGGTAAAGATTTTGGTTCATCACCGCCAGGTACTCCATGTCCTTTTTGCTTCCCCGTTCCCGCACCAGCGGTGTCAGTAACTGCGCCGCCGCCAGCAGATTGCTCACCTGCCCCCGCAGCTCCTGGACCAGTTTTTCCCCCGTCTGCGTCTCCATGCCACGCCTCCGCACTCAGTGATATTATCTTGTGCAGTTTTCTTCCGTACAGTATAGCAAAATCTTCCTGCTCCAACAAGAGGAATTTGTCGGAAAAAAGAAAGTATTGTCGAAAGCATAAAATTCATTGGACAAATTCCAGAAAATTTCCGGGAAAATCAGCATTTTTCCTCTTTTCTATTTCTTGCGTTTGGGATATAATTTATTGTATCGCAATGGTTCGTTATATTGAATCACAAAGGAGTAATGAACATGAGCATTAAGGTTGGCATCAATGGATTTGGCCGGATCGGCCGTCTGGTCTTCCGCGCCGGCATCGACCGCCCCGACATCGAATTTGTGGGCATCAACGATCCCTTCATGACCCCTGACTATATGGCTTATATGCTGAAGTACGACACCATGCACGGTCGCTTCAACGGCACCGTCAGCTTCACCGACCATTCCATCATCGTCAATGGCAAAGAGGTGGAGTTCTTCGCCCAGAAGGATCCCAAGGACATCCCCTGGGGCAAGGTGGGCGCCGAATACGTGGTGGAGTCCACCGGCGTGTTCCTGACCAAGGAGAAATCCCAGGCCCATATCGACGCCGGTGCCAAGAAGGTTATCATGTCCGCCCCCTCCAAGGATGACACCCCCATGTTCGTCTGCGGCGTCAATCTGGACAAATACACCTCCGACATGCAGTTTGTCTCCAACGCCTCCTGCACCACCAACTGCCTGGCCCCCATCGCCAAGGTGCTGCACGATAACTTCGGCATCACCGACGGTCTGATGACCACCGTTCACTCCACCACCGCCACCCAGAAGACCGTGGACGGCCCCTCCGCCAAGGATTGGCGCGGTGGCCGCGCCGCCGCCGGCAACATCATCCCCTCCTCCACCGGCGCTGCCAAGGCTGTGGGCAAGGTCATCCCCGAGCTCAACGGCAAGCTCACCGGCATGTCCATGCGCGTGCCCACTCTGGACGTGTCCGTAGTGGATCTGACCGTCAATCTGGCCAAGCCCGCCAAGTACGACGAGATCTGCGCGGCCATGAAGAAGGCCAGCGAGGGCGAGTTGAAGGGCATTCTGGGCTACACCGACGAGGACGTGGTCTCCAGCGATTTCCTGGGCGATACCCACACCTCCATCTTTGACGCCAAGGCCGGCATCGCCCTGACCGACACCTTCGTGAAGGTGGTCTCCTGGTACGACAACGAGATCGGCTACTCCAACAAGGTGCTGGACCTCATCACCTATATGTTCTCCGTGGACCACAAGTAAGATTTTCTGATTCGCTGGAAAGAGAGGCACCGCTGCTGCGGTGCCTCTCTTTTTCTCGCTTTGTTTCCCTGAGGAAAAGCGCGGGCAGCACAGCCGCCGCTCATTCTCCCGCTCCGGTCTGACAGGGGCTCGTCGTTCAGCCCTCCCGTCCCTTGTCGTCAGCGGAACGCTCTACCTCCGTCTCGGGGCATTCTTCGGCGGCGGGCTCCTCCCCGGCGGCAGCCTTCAGATCGGCCTCGTCCAGCGCCATCAGCGCCGCCCTGTCCGGGGCCTCCAGTCCGGCCACCCGGTCGGACTGACGGGATACCGCCCGCTCGAAGAAATTGCGCACATCCCGGGCGTTCCCGAAATTCTCGTCCCGGTTTTCGTACATCTCCTCCAGGAACTCCTTGGCGTAAGTCCCGGCGCGCTCGTCCAGCGTGTAGCCGTTCTTCCCGCACATGGACTGGAAGATCTGATACATCTGGGCGCCGGTGTAGTCGTCAAAGCGGAAATACTTGTTGAAGCGGCTCTCCAGCCCGGGGTTGGAGTGGATGAAGTCCTCCATGAGATCGGTGTAGCCCGCCACGATGACAACGAGGTCCTCCCGGTGGTCCTCCATGTTCTTGAGCAGGACCTCCACCGCCTCCTGCCCGAAGTCGTTCTGACCGGTGCGGCTGGTGAGCGCGTAGGCCTCGTCGATGAAAAGCACGCCGCCGATGGCCCTGGTGATGACCTCCTGGGTCTTGAGGGCGGTCTGCCCTACGAACCCGGCCACCAGTCCGGAGCGGTCCACCTCCACCAGCTGCCCCTTGGACAGCACGCCGATCACGTGGTAGAGCCTGGCCAGGAGCCTGGCCACCGTGGTCTTGCCGGTGCCCGGATTGCCCAGGAACACCAGGTGGAGAGACAGGGGCGGCACCGGCAGGCCCTCCCCCTCCCGGAGCTTGCGCACCTTCACCAAATTGATGAGGCTCTTCACATCGGCCTTCACCTGTGTGAGGCCGCACAGCTCGTCCAGCTGGGCCATCAGCTCGTCCACCGTGGGCTCCGGTTCCTTCTGTTCGACTGGTTCCTCCGGCTTTTCCGGCACACCCTGCGCCGGGGCCGGACGGGCAGTGACAAAGTCCTTCGCGTCCAGAGGCGTCTTGCCCCCCGCCAGGCCGTCCTTGTCGCAGAGGCTGGAGAGGGCATCCGCGCAGCGGTTGACAAACCCCGCCTCCCCCTCGCTCACCACACCGTCCACCGCCGCGAACAGGAGGGCCATCAGCGTGAAGAGATCGATGAACCGCCGGGCCAGCCCGGCCCCCGCCACCTTGTCCCAGGCCCGCATCCGCCCAAAGCTCTCAGGGGGGCGGAACCCCGGGTAGTTGGCCACGCTGGTGCCCAGCTCCCAGTAAAGGATGGAGGGCGCCGGGTTCCCCCGGAGATAGATGGCGTTATAATACTCCACATAGCCCGGAGTCAGGGAGGCCCCGTCTGCCTTCCACACCCCCAGGGCACAGGACTGGAAAAAGGCGTCCAGATCCCGGCCCAGCCGAACCCGCAGGCCTGCGTCGGGCACGGAGCGGATAAAGGTAGAGACCCCCTCTTCGTATTGTTTGTGGACCTCTGCCGGAGACAATGGCGTTTTCATGATCGGTTCCCCCTGCTGCCTATGGATTCCTGGCATGGCATTCTGAGATCATATTATAACCTTATCCAGTTGATTTGGCAATCCAAAGCCCAAAAACACTTCTTTCCCCGCTCTTCCCCCGCCTATTGACTTTCCCCCTCTGCCGCATTAAAATAGTGAAACTGCTTTATAATACTAAAGGTACTTTAATGACAAGGAGATGTCCCCCATGTCCATCTATCTGGATCATGCCGCCACCACCCCGGTGTGCGGCGCTGCCGCCCGGGCCGCCTATGAGGTGATGACCGAGGGCTATGGCAACCCCTCCTCCGGCTACCCTCTGGGAAAGGCGGCGGCCAAGCGCCGGGACGCCGACCGGACGGTGATCGCGGGGGCGCTGGGCTGTCTGCCGGAGGAGCTCTTCTTCACCTCCTGCGGCACCGAGGGAGACAACTGGGCCATTTCCGCCGCCGTGGAACTCAACCGCCGGAAGGGAAACCACATCGTCACCACCGCCATCGAGCACTCCGCGGTGCTGGAGCCGATCAAAGCCCTCCAGAGCAAAGGCTTTGAGGTCACCTGGCTCAAGCCGGACCGGGAAGGCCGCATCGATTCCCAGGCGGTGGCTGAGGCCGTCCGGCCGGACACCATTTTGGTGTCCATGATGCTGGTGAACAATGAAGTGGGCTCCATTCTCCCTGTCCGGGCCGCGGCCGATGCCATCCGCGCCGCCGGTGCCCCCGCTCTGCTCCATGTGGACGCCGTCCAGGGCTTTCTCAAGGTTCCCTTCACGCCCAAGGAGCTGGGGGCCGACTTCGTGACCATCTGCGGCCATAAGATCCGGGCCCCGAAGGGGATCGGCGGGCTCTATATCCGCAAGGATCTCATTTCCCGGGTGAAGCCCCTTCTGCTGGGCGGCGGCCAGGAGCGGGGGCTCCGCCCCGGCACCGAGGCCACACCCCAGATCGCCGCCTTCGCCGCCGCCGTGGAGGCGTGGGTCCCGGGGACCCGGGAGCACATCCGGGAGGTCAAGGACTACGCCGCCGACACTCTCTCCGCCATCGGCGGGGTGGAACTCATCAGCCGGGGGGACGCCCCCCATATTCTGGCCCTTTCCATGCCCGCGTTTTCCGGGGAGTCGGTGGTGCGGGCTCTGGGGGAAAAGGGTGTGTATCTCTCCTCCGGCTCGGCCTGCCACCGGGGCAGGCCCAGCCATGTCTTTGAGGCCATGCCTCTCCCCCCCAAGCTGCGCTTCGGGGCCCTGCGGGTCTCCTTTGGCCCCGGCTCCACCCGGGAAGAGGTGGACACCCTGGCCGGTCTGCTGGCCGATATGACTCAGCGGGGCAGCCTGCTGTAACGGAGGTACGATCTGTGTTTTCCTATATGAGGAGGGGGAAGGCCTTCTACAAGGACGTGGTGACCCTCGCCATCCCCATCATTCTGCAAAATCTTATCACCAACTCTCTGGGCCTGCTGGACACCTTTATGGTGGGTCTGCTGGGAGAGGCCCCCATGGCCGCCGTCACCCTGGCCAACATTCCCATCTTTGTCATCCAGCTCATGATCTTCGGCTTCCAGAGCGGCGCGTCGGTCCTCATCAGCCAGTTTTACGGCAAGGGGGACAACGACTCCATCAGCCGGGTCATCGGTATCGGGATGTACATCTCCGGCGGGCTCACCTTTCTCTTTGGATGCGTCATGTACTTTTTCCCTGTGTGGTTCATGGGCCTGTTCGGCAATGAGCCGGCGGTGGTGGCTCTGGCCGCCCAGTACGCTAAAATGGTGGCCTTCTCCTTCCTTTTTGACGGCCTGGCCCAGGTGTACATCGGCGCCCACCGCAGCATGGCCAATCCCCAGCTGGGTCTTTACATCCTGGCGGTGGCCATGGTGAGCAACACCTTCCTCAACTGGGTGTTTATCTTCGGCCACCTGGGTGCCCCCGCCATGGGGGTGGAAGGAGCCGCCCTGGCCACCCTCATCTCCCGCTTCCTGGAATTCCTCTTCGCCGTGGGTCACGCCTGCCTGGGCAGGCAGTTCCGGATCCGACCCGGCTTCTTCTTCCGCCCCGGCGGAGAAATGCTGGCCCGGTATGTCCGCTATGCCACCCCGGTCGTCATCAATGAAACTCTGTGGGGCCTGGGCACTGCCCTCTACCCCACCATCATGGGCCACATGGCGGGCTCTCAGGCCATTCTGGCCGCCTTCGGCATCTCGGGCAACATCGAGCGGGTATCCACCGTGCTGGTCTTTGCGGTGGGCGGCACCTCCGCCATCATCGTTGGCCGGGAGATCGGCGCGGGACGCCGGGATACCGTCTACGAGGTGGGGCAGGCGCTGGATCTGCTGGCCTTCCTGGCGGGGCTGCTGGTGGGCGGCGTGTTCATTGTGCTCACCTTCGTCCTGTTCAGCCCCGTGCTCTACCCCATGTTCCACCTGTCGGCAGAGGCGTCCTCCATCGCCACCATGATGAGCCTGGTCACCTTCTCCGTCCTCTCCCTGCGCTCGTTCAACACCACCAACACGGTGGGCGTGCTCCGGGGCGGCGGAGACGTACGGGCCGCCTCCGCCATCGATCTCTCCCCCCTGTGGTTCGTCTCACTTCCCGCTGCCGCGCTGGCCGGACTGGTCTTTCACCAGAGCATCCTGGTCGTCTATCTGTGCATCTCCCTGGAAAATGTGGTAAAGTTTTTCCTGGGCGTTGCCCGGCTCCGCTCGGGGGATTGGATCCGGGACGTCACGGTAGACTGACCTCCCTTGTACTGGCAATCTCTTTCCCGGTTCGCTAACCGCCCGGAAGCGGCCGCCTCTCTCCTTTCCCCGGAGAGGGGCGGCTTTTTGGCCGAAATTGCCCTTCATTATTCATATTTTATTTACAACCCCAACTCTTGACATTGTAGGCCCGTGGTGGTACAGTATCTTTAGCACTCAGGAAGCGAGAGTGCTAAAATATTTTGTGAGAGGTGAGCGGCTTGGATCTGACTGATCGTAAGAAGAGAATTCTCCGGGCCGTCATCGAAAGCTACATCCAAAATGCTGAACCTGTGGGCTCCAAGGCGGTGGCTGAGTGGGCACGGCTGAACGTCTCCTCCGCCACCATCCGCAACGAGATGGCCGATCTGGAAAACCTGGGTTATCTGGAACAGCCCCATACCTCCGCCGGACGTGTTCCGTCCCCCAAGGGCTACCGGCTCTATGTCAACGAACTGATGGATGACTACAAGCTCTCCATTCAGGAGACCCAGCGGATCAACCAGGCTCTGCACATCCGCATGAAGGCCCTCGACCGGGTCATCGACGAAGCCGGCCGGGTGGTGGCCAAGCTCACTCAGTACCCCGCCTTCGCCCTGGCCTCCGGGCCGGAGAAGATGACCATACGCCGGTTCGATCTGTTGCTGGTGGATCAGAGCGCGTTTATCGCCGTGGTAATGACCGACTCCAACGTGGTGCGCAACAAGCTCTTCCGCCTGTCGGGAGATCTGAGTGAATCTCAGCTGCAAATGCTGGGCACCCTGCTCAATACAGGCTTTACCGGCCTGACGCTGGCCCAGCTGACCCCGGAGCTGGCCCGGGTATCCCGCCACGCCACCCGGGAGGCTTACGAGCTCATTGAGCTGGTGGTGAATTTTGGCGCTGAGGTGCTGGATGATCTGGAAAAGCGTCAGGTCCACACCGCCGGCATCGCCAACCTGCTGGAGCATCCGGAATACCAGTCCCTGGAGAAGGCCCAGCCCCTGATGAGCTTCCTCTCCGACGAGGAGTTTAAGCCTCTGCCCAGCGACTGTGACCGCGCCACCGACATCCTCATCGGCCCTGAGAACGTGGCCGAGGCCCTGAAGGATTCCAGTGTAGTGATGGCCACCTATGACCTGGGCGACGGGATGCGGGGCTTGGTCGGCGTGGTTGGCCCCACCCGAATGGATTACGCCAAGATCTCCGCGCGGCTGTCCTATTTTGCCAAGGGTCTGACCTGGCTCATCGGCCAGGGCGGACTGCCTCCCGGTGACAAGGATCAGTGACGCGCACCAAAGATAGAACCAAGGAGGGAATCTCTTGAGTAAAAAAGAGAAGGAGAAGCAGGTCCCCGAGACCGAGCTTCCCAAGGAGACCCCGGCGGCCGAGACCGCCCAGACCGGGACACCCGAGCCCCAAGCAGAGGAGGCCAATCCCCTGCTGGAGGAACTGGAGACCCTGAAGGCAAATCTCTCGGAGCAGGAGGACAAATTCCTCCGTCTGGCCGCCGAGTACGACAACTTCCGCCGCCGCACCCAGAAGGAGAAAGATGCCATTTACGCCGACGCCAAGGCCGACGCGGTGAAGGCCCTGCTTCCCGTCTATGACAATCTGGAGCGGGCCCTCAAGCAGGAGACCTCCGATGAGGCCTACGCCAAGGGCGTTGAAATGACCATGACCGGCCTGAAGAAGGCGCTGGGATCCCTGGGCGTCACCGAGATCGACGCCGCCGGGCAGCCCTTCGATCCCACCGTCCACAATGCCGTGATGCACGTGGAGGACGACACGCTGGGAGAAAACACCGTGGCTGAGGTGTTCCAGGCCGGATTCCGGCTGGAGGATAAAATCATCCGGTTTGCCATGGTGAAGGTGGCCAATTAGGCTTGCGCCCATCCTTTTGTAAAAAAGAAATTTACGATATAATTGGAGGAATTCATATGTCTAAAATCATCGGTATCGACCTTGGTACCACGAACTCCTGCGTGGCTGTCATGGAGGGCGGCGAAGCCGTCGTCATCCCCAACGCCGAAGGCAACCGCACCACCCCTTCCGTCGTCGCCTTTTCCAAGGACGGCGAGCGGATGGTGGGTCAGGTGGCCAAGCGCCAGGCTGTCACCAACCCCGACCGCACCGTGGCCTCCATCAAGCGTGAGATGGGCACCGACCACAGGGTCTCCATTGACGGCAAGGGCTATACGCCCCAGGAGATCTCCGCCATGATCCTGCAAAAGCTCAAGGGCGACGCCGAGGCCTACCTGGGCGAGAGTGTCTCCGAGGCCGTCATCACCGTCCCCGCCTACTTCACCGACGCTCAGCGCCAGGCCACCAAGGACGCCGGCCGCATCGCAGGCCTGGATGTGAAGCGGATCATCAACGAGCCCACCGCCGCGGCCCTGGCCTACGGCATCGACAAGGAGTCCGACCAGAACATCATGGTCTACGACTTGGGCGGCGGCACCTTCGACGTCTCCATCCTGGAGATCGGCGACGGCGTCATCCAAGTGCTGGCCACTGCCGGCAACAACCGGCTGGGCGGCGATGACTTTGACAAGTGCGTCATGGACTGGATGGTGGCCGAGTTCAAGAAGGACACCGGCATCGACCTGTCCGCCGACAAGGTCGCCATGCAGCGGCTGAAGGAAGCCGCCGAAAAGGCCAAGATCGAACTCTCCGGCGTCACCTCCTCCAACATCAATCTGCCCTATATCACCGCCGACGCCACCGGCCCCAAGCATCTGGACCTGACCCTCACCCGCGCCAAGTTCGACCAGCTCACCGCCCATCTGGTGGACGCCACCTCCGGGCCTGTGAAGCAGGCCATGTCCGACGCGGGCCTGTCCCAGGGCGACCTGTCCAAGGTCCTGCTGGTGGGCGGCTCCAGCCGGATCCCCGCCGTGCAGGAGATGGTCAAGAAGCTCACCGGCAAGGAGGGCTTCAAGGGCATCAACCCCGATGAGTGCGTGGCTGTGGGCGCAGCGCTCCAGGGCGGCGTTCTGGTGGGCGACGTGAAGGATCTGCTGCTGCTGGACGTCACCCCCCTGTCCCTGGGCATTGAGACCATGGGCGGCGTGTTCACCAAGCTCATCGAGCGCAACACCACCATCCCCACCAAGAAGAGCCAGATCTTCACCACCGCCGCCGACAACCAGACCTCCGTGGAGGTCAACGTGCTCCAGGGCGAGCGCGAGATGGCGCAGTACAACAAGAGCCTGGGCCGCTTCAACCTGGACGGCATCGCCCCCGCCCGCCGCGGCGTTCCCCAGATCGAGGTCACCTTTGACATCGACGCCAACGGCATCGTCAACGTCTCCGCCAAGGATATGGGCACCGGCAAGGAGCAGCACATCACCATCACCTCCTCCACCAACATGTCCAAGGAAGACATCGACAAGGCCGTCAAGGATGCCGAGCGGTTTGCCGCCGAGGACGCCAAGAAGAAGGAAGAGGTGGATGTCCGCAACCAGGCCGAGCAGATGGTTTATCAGACCGAAAAGACCATGGAGGATCTGAAGGACAAGATCGACGCCGGCGACAAGTCCACTCTGGACGCCGCCCTCAACAAGCTCAAGGACGCCCTCAAGGGCACCGACACCGCCGCCATCAAGACGGCCACCGAGGACTTGAGCAAGGCCTTCTACCCCATCACCGAGAAGCTCTATCAGCAGGCCAATCCCCAGGGCGGCCAGCCCGGTCCCGACACGGGCGGCTTCAACGGCGGCGCCCAGGGCGGCGCGCAGTCCGGCCCCGCCGATGACGGTGTGGTGGATGCCGACTACAAGGTCGTGGACGACGACGACAAGAAATAAGGACCCTTTCCAAAACAGGCGGCGGGGCGGTTTTCCGCCCTTGCCGCCTGTTTGTGGGGCCTTCCGGGAAGCAGAAGGTTTCCCCGGAAGGAAGGAGCAGCGGAGCAAATGAGCTTTCGCGCTCCGCGCGAAAGCGAATGATACGGAGCCTGCTTTTATCCGTGGCCCCGCGAAACAAATTGTTTCACGGGGTGAGGAGGAGCATCGAAGTGAATGAACTTTCGCGCTCCGCGCGAAAGCGAACGATACGGAGCTTGCTCCGACGAGGTGACAACATATGGCTGAACAAAAAAGAGATTATTATGAGGTCCTGGGGGTTTCCCGCGGGGCCAGTGATGCCGAACTCAAAAAGGCTTATCGGCATCTGGCCAAGCAGTACCATCCGGACCTGAATCCCGGCGACAAATCGGCCGAGGCCCGTTTCAAAGAGGTCAATGAGGCCTACGAGGTCCTCTCCGACAAAGAGAAACGTGCCCGCTACGACCAGTACGGCCACGCGGGCGTGGATCCCAACTTCGGCGCCGGCGGACCCGGCGGCGGCTTCGGCGGCTTTGATATGGGCGACATCGACCTGGGAGACATTTTCGGCTCCTTCTTCGGCGGCGGCTTCGGCGGCGGCCAGCGGGCCAACCCCAACGCTCCCCGGAGGGGAGAGACCCTCCGCACCTCCGTGACCATCAGCTTTGAGGAGGCCGCCTTCGGCTGTGAAAAGGAGATCACCGTCTCCCGTTCCGAGTCCTGCGGCACCTGCCACGGCTCCGGCTGCGCAGCCGGGACCACGGCGGAGGTCTGCCCGGACTGCCACGGCACCGGCTCCATCCGCATCCAGAGGGGCGGCGGGGCCTTTACCTTCGCCACCACCGCGCCCTGCACCCGCTGCCAGGGCACCGGCAAGATCATCCATCAGCCCTGCCCCGACTGCAAGGGCTCCGGTTCGGTGCGCAAACAACGGAAGATCACGGTCTCCATCCCCGCGGGCATTGACGACGGCCAGGCCATCTCTCTGCGGGGCCAGGGCGGCGCCGGAAAGAACGGCGGCCCCGCCGGAGATCTGCTGATCTCCGTATCCGTGCGTCCCAGCGACAAGTTCCGCCGGGACGGCACCGCCGTCTATCTGGAGCAGCCGGTGACCTTCACCCAGGCTGTCCTGGGGGCCAAGCTCATCATCCCCACCATCGACGGCAACGTGGAGTACACCATGCCCGAGGGCACTCAGCCGGGCACCACCTTCCGCCTGCGCGGAAAGGGCATCCCCTCCATCAACGGCCGGGGCCGGGGCGACCAGTTCGTCACCATCCGGCTCCAGGTGCCCACTTCCCTCACCTCCGAGCAGCGGGAGGCCCTCAACGCCTATGCCGCGGCCATGGGAGAGCGCGTGGAAGAGTCCGGGATCAAAGGTTTTTTTGACAAACGCAAGAAAAAGAAATAAAATAGAGAGCGGGTTTTTCCCGCTCTTTATTTTTGCATTTTCGGGAGGCTGTGTCATGCAGTATATCACCCCCTCCATTCTGTTTGCCCTGGTCACCCTGTTCTGCGTCGGACTCTTTCTGCTCCGATACGTTCGCACCGCCTGGAATGGGCCGCTGGGTGCAGACTGGGTCAGAGGCCGGACAGGATCCGGGCGGCTCACCTTTGCCGGAACCTGCCACCCCATGGAGAAGCAGGATCGGCTGCCGGTGCTCCTCATCACCCTGGTCTACGCCGCCACCGCCTTCTTCCTGCTGGGGGACACCACCGCCCCCCAGAGCGTCTATGAATTTGCCGGCGGCGAACCGGTGACCATCGCAGTCTACGGGGACGCCGTCTACACCACCGGGATCCGCTACTACTCCGGTCTGGGCACGGGGGCCTACAATGTGGAGATCTCCGCCGACGGGGAAAACTGGCTCACCCTGTGGCAGCGTAAGAACGACCCAGAGGACACGGAAAAGGTCACCGGGTGGTACTGGGCGCAGGCGGAAGACTATGATCCCAGCTATGCCCTGACGCAAAAGTACAATCAGCTCTATAAATGGATCGACATCACGGTGGAAAATCCGCAGAACGTCCGCTTCCTGCGCATCACCGGCAAGGCGGAGAAACCCAATCTCCAGCTCTCCAAGTTCTGCCTGCTGGGGCAGGACGGCCGCCCGGTCCCCTTCCACTGGGCCCTGGCCGACGGCTCCAAAGCCGCTTCGGAAGTCCGGGACCTCTTTTCCGTGGACGCTACGGTACCCGCCAAGTCCACCTGGTACAACTCCACCTACTTTGACGAGATCTACCACGCCCGCACCGCCCAGGAGCACATTCAGGGGGTCTACCCCTATGAGGTCACCCATCCCCCGCTGGGCAAGCTCATTCTGGGCATCGGCATCCGGCTCTTCGGCATGACTCCCTTCGGCTGGCGATTCATGGGCACGCTCTTCGGCGTGGGGATGCTCCCCATCCTCTATGTCTTTTTGAAAAATCTCTTCGGCAAGACCCCGACGGCCGCCTGCGGTACCATTCTTTTTGCCGTGGACTTCATGCACCTGACCCAGACCCGGATCGCCACCATCGACACCTACGGCGTCTTTTTTATCCTCTGCATGTACTTTTTCCTCTATCGCTACCTGACTCTCCCCGCCGGAACCAGCTTCCGGCAGGGAGCCCTGCCCCTCTTCCTCTCCGGGCTCATGTGGGGCCTGGGGGCAGCCTCCAAGTGGACGGTGATCTACGCCGCCGTGGGGCTGGCCGTCCTCTACTTCATGGGCTTTTATCAAAAGCTCCGGGACTGGCCCGAGGAGCAGCGGGGGGAACGGGCCGTCTGGTGCGTAAAGACGCTGGCCTTCTCCGTGCTCTGCTTCGTCGTGATCCCCCTGTGCATCTACTGCGCCGCCTATCTCCCCTATGCCATGGCCAAAGGGGACACCAGCCTGAAGGGCCTTCTGAGCACCGTCTGGGAGAACCAGAAATATATGCTCCACTACCACGAGGGAGTCAATCAGAGCCATCCCTATTCCTCCCGGTGGTACCAGTGGATCGTGGACGGACGTCCCATCCTCTACTATATGGACAACACGGTCCCCGGCTTCACCACCCGCTTTGCGGCCTTCTCCAACCCCGTGGTCTGCTGGGCGGGTCTGGGCGCTGTCATCCTCTGCGCCGTGCAGGCCTTCCGCCGCCGCTCGGCAAAAGCCGCCTTTGTGGTGGTGGGCTACCTCTCTCAGCTGGTGCCCTGGATGTTCATCGGCCGCACCACCTTCGAATACCACTACTTCCCATCCATCCTCTTTCTGATCCTGGCCCTCTCCTTCCTGTTCAGCGGCCTCATGGAGGCCGACGAGGGCTGGAGGAGACCGGTTTACGGCCTTACCTGCCTCTCGGCGGGACTGTACGCTCTCTTCTACCCCGTCCTCATCGGTCTGACCATCCCGACCTGGTATGAACCACTGGTGAAATGGATCGAAAGCTGGCCATTTTAAGGAGTCATATTCATGTTTCTCACAGACTACCACACGCATTCTCTCTGCTCTCCCGACAGCTCCGCTCCCCTGACCGCCATGGCCCAGGCGGCGCGGGACGCCGGCATGGACGAGCTTTGTCTCACCGATCACTGCGACCTTCTCTCCGCCGACGGCAAGCTGGACCTGTCCTTCCGGTGGGCCCCCATCGAGAAACAGCTGGCCCTGACCCGGCCTGTTTTTGCCGGGATCCTCCCCATCAAAATGGGGCTGGAGCTGGGAGAGGCTTGGGAGGATCCCGCCGCCGCCGCAAAGCTCGTCAGCCGCCCGGAACTGGACTTTGTCATCGGCTCCGTCCACAACCGGGGCCGCGCCTCCGGAGGCATTGATTTCTATTATGTTAACTACAACAGTGAGGAGACCTGCTACGCCGCTCTGGACGACTACTTCTCCTGTATGGAGGCCCTTGCGGAACTGGACTGCTACGATGTGCTGGGTCATGTGATCTATCCCCTCCGCTATATGAACGAGCGGGATGGAAACCACGTCACCCTGGACCGGTATTGGGATCGCATCCGCGAAATTTTCCGCCGCGTGATCGCCAAGGGGAAGGGCATTGAAGTCAACACCTGCCGCGGCCGGAACATCGCCGACTGGAGGCCTGTCCTGGCCCTCTATCGGGACTGCGGCGGAACGCTCATCACTCTGGGCAGCGACGCCCACCGCCCGAATGACGTGGGGCTCGGAATTCGGGCGGCGGCGGAGCTGGTAAAAGAGATGGGCTTTGGCTCCATCGCCGTGTACGAACGCCGTCAGCCCAGACTGATCCGGCTGTGAGGCTGCACTCCCCATCTATTTTTCTGTCCATCCATTTTTACAATCATAGGAGGATATCATATGATCGCACTGGGTTCCGACCACGGAGGCTTCGGCCTCAAACAGCACATCATCGGCTATTTGGAAGCCAACAGCATCCCCTACAAGGATTTCGGCTGTGACAACACCGACTCCTGCGACTACCCCGATTTCGCCGCCGCCGCCGCCCGTGCGGTGGCTTCCGGCGCGTGCGAGAAGGGCATCGTCATCTGCACCACCGGCATCGGCATCTCCATCGCCGCCAACAAGGTCAAGGGGATCCGCTGCGCCCTGTGCTCCGAGCCTCTCTCCGCGGAGATGACCCGCCGCCACAACGACGCCAACATGCTGGCCATGGGCGGAGGGCTAATCGGGCCCAATCTGGCCGAGCGCATTGTGGAGGTGTTCCTGAACACCCCGTTCGAGGGCGGCCGGCACCAGCGCCGGGTGAATAAGATCTCCGCGCTGGAGGACTGACCTTTCTTTTTGCTGCAAAAAGGGCGTCCCCGCCCATGGACGGGGACGCCCTTTTCCTGATGTAAATACGGATTCCGCTCAGAAGCTGCAGCGGACAATGCACTTCAGTGTGGTGCCGTTCACCGTGGCGGTGACATTGCAGGTCCCCTTGCCTACCGCGGTGACTGTACCATCAGCGCCCACAGTGGCCACCGAAGTATTGCTGCTGGCCCAGGTGACGGCCGCGCTGGTTCCCGACACCACCATACGGAAAGTCTCTCCCGCGTGTCCCAGGGTAAAGTCTTCCCGGTTGAGCTTGAGTCCGGAGGCGGAAGAGGATGCGCCGGAGCCGGTGGGCGAGGTAGTGGCTGCGGAGGTCGTTGTCCCGCCGCTCTTAAAATTGCAGCGGACAATACAGGTCTTTTCTCCTGCGCCCGCCACCGATGCGGTGAGAGTGACCGTCCCCGGCGACACCGAGGTAACCACCCCGTTCCAGGAGACGGAGGCCACATTGGGATCGCTGGACTTCCAGGTGATATCCCCCGTGGTCCCTTCCGGAGTAAACGTCGCTTTCATCTGGAACACCTGTCCCGCCGCGTCAAAGGTAAAGTCCTCCCGGTTGAGGGTAAATCCGGTGGCCGTGCCCACGCCTGAGATCTGCCCAGCGGAAGGCGCCTCACTTTCGGCGGGCGCCGCGCTCTCGATGGGCGTCTCACTCCCGGCGGGTGCGCCGCTCTCTGCCGGAGCCTCGGAAGGAACGCTGCTCTCCACCGCGGGAGAGGCCGAAGGGGCCGGGTCCTTCGACCCACCCAGCATGGATTTGACAATGGAGATCACAATACAGACCGCCGCCACGATGAGCGCCAGAGACGCGACCGTCAAAATGATCCTGCCAATGGAGGGGCCGCCACGGCCCCCTCTTCTGCTGCCGCCTGCCAACCGCTTTCCGCCCCCCGTTCGAAATCCTTCATCCTTGTCGTAGTCATCCTCGTTCTCCAGGCTGTCCGGGTCATCCCAGCGGCCCGTGCCGTCCCCGTTGCAGAAGGGACAGCGTTTATATGTGGCGGAGTAACGCTCTCCACAGTATTCGCATTCAATGAGCTCATCTTTTGAGCCGGCGCGGCGTGCCATACTCTTCCCTCCGTTTTTTCATTTCTGATCCCATTGTACACGTTTGGTCAAAAATCGTCAACGGCCGAAAGACAAATGTCACTATTTGTAATGGCGTCTTAATGTCTTTTTCGGGAATTCCCGTGTTACGGATAAAAATTCAGATAAGTGCTGCCTGCCTTCAAAGAGAGGCGGCGCTGGGCCGCCAGCTCGTCCACCGTAAGAAAATAGAACCCTTTCTGGTGAAGGGCATCCACAATGCGCAGGGCAGCTTCCACCGATGTGGGATAGATGTCGTGGAGCAGGATGATATCGCCGTCCTTGGCCCGGGAGACCACATGCTCCACAATACGGTCGGTGTTCTTGTCGTCCCAGTCCTCCGGGTCGACAGACCACAGGATGATGGGGCAGCCCGCCCGGCGCTTCACCCCGTCGTCTACCATGCCATAGGGCGGGCGCAGCAGGAAATCGTTGTGTCCCAGAGCATTTTTCAGCACTGTGCGCGTCCGGTCCACCTGGGCGGAAAAATCAGCCGCATTGAGTCCCGTGAGCATCACGTGATCGTAGGTGTGGATCCCGATCTGGTGTCCCTCCTCATCCATCCGCCGCAGCAAGTCCTCGTTGCCGGGCACCTGCTCCCCGATCAAAAAAAAAGTGGCCCGCACGCCCCGCTGGGCCAAACCGTCCAGCAATTCCGTTGTGGTGGAGCGCCGGGGACCGTCGTCAAATGTGAGGGCAATGAGCTTCAGCTCGCACTCCTGCGTCAGCACCGCATCCGCAGGGCACGCTTCGGAGCGGGCCTTTTGAAGCCCCGCCCCCGCCCATGGGAGGATCAGTGCCGCCGTCAGGGCCAACATCGTCATCTTTTTCCATTCCAAACGCAAAACCACCCCGCCGCCTTTCTGAGAATGTTCCCTCTCAGTATGCGCAGCAGGGTGGTCTTTGTTCCTGTCAAAAAATTCTGAAAATGATTACGGCTCTCTTGGGTCCGGATCCCCGTCCAGTGTGGACAGGTAGCGGAACAGGGGAACCAGCT
Organism: Pseudoflavonifractor sp. Marseille-P3106; assembly: GCA_900169975.1. GTDB lineage: Bacteria > Bacillota > Clostridia > Oscillospirales > Oscillospiraceae > Vermiculatibacterium. Next base: position 170,814 of record LT827123.1, on the reverse strand, counting down.
TCTCCCACTCCTCCAGAAGCGCTCCGGGCAGCTCAGGAGAAAAAACCAGGTCATCATGAGGCCGGTCACAGCTGAGTGAGAATCCGTTTTTCTTGTTGTACCAAGGCTCCAGCAGGGTGCTGGGCGCCTGTTTCGGGCGCTTGAAATCCTCTCCATCCAGCGCAAAAACATCCTGTTTTTTGATCTGGCGGGCCAGCTTTTCCATCGGTTTTGGATCCCGGTCCATCCGCGCCCGGAACTTGGCCATCGTCAGGGCCTGAGCCATCCAGTAGCCCACTCCGTGGCTGTACCCGTCCGCCGAGATCTCAAACCAGAACGCCGGGGCCGCCGACCAGCGCTCCACCGGCTGGGAGAGGGTCAGCCACAGGTGGTCCTTGTAAGGCCCTCGGCCATGGAGCCTGCGGGCGTCCCGATAGATGCGGCAGACCCGGCTGGTCATTTCCAGATCCTTGTGCCGCTCCCCAAAGCCCTCATACAGGCTCCGGCAGAGCTCCTTCATCGGCTCATAGAGGTTTTTCTGATAGTCCTCCTTATGGGCCTCAAACCAGCTGCGCTCGTTGTTGAATCGGATTCCCCAAAGGAAATCCACAGTCTGCTGTGAAAAACCTTGAAACATGCTTTTGTAAGCTCCTTCCCATCAGGCTTCGGGCGGAAGCAGGGGATCGTTGGGATCGGCGGTGGGGGCAGGCGTCTGAGTCTCCCCGGGAACGGGCGCCGTCGGCTCAGCGGTGGGTGCCGCCGTCACGGCCGGAGTCTGGCTTTCCGTGGGAGCGGGCGTGTCTGCGGGGGGTTGGGTGGCGGCAGGCGTTGGCGTCACCGGCGTCAGTGTCTTTAGCCCGGTGGAGGGATCGATCCCCCACAGCGCCGCGTCGGCGGGATTGTAGAGGATCACGGCATTGCGCAGCTTATAGCTGTCCTTGTGCAGGAAAATGGTGTCCACAGTCTTACCGTTGGCATCCACCAGCTTCTGATAGGTCTCCATGGTGACTGCATTGTAGGCGGTGCGCTCGGGATCCTTCCGCGTCGTGCCCTGTGGAATCTCCGCGCTGGGTTCATATACTGTCTGGGCATACTGGGTCACCGTCCGGTTGGTGTGGTACGGCTCTCCGTGGATCCCCGAGGTATTGGTGCCATAGAGATTGACGTGGACGTAGTTTTTGCTGTCCACATAGGCCTCTACCTTCACCGGATACTCGGTGGTGTTTTTAAACCGGTAATCCAAACTGTTTCCATACACCGTGGCGTCCAGGCCGCCAGGGATATAGCTGGGTTCATAGCGGTGGCAGTGGCGCTCGGTGATCTCCAGATTCCCCTTTAAGGTCGCCCAGTGGAGGGTGGAGGAGAGTTGGCAGATGCCGCCGGCCGTGGTATCCACCGTCTTTCCGTTGACATAGGCGCCTGCCTTGCCGTAGCCTTTGGAGGTCTCGTAGGGGCCGCAGAGGGCGTTATAGGAAAATTCCTCCCCGGGGAAGAGAATATATCCGTTGATAAAGCTGGCCGCCAGCTTGATATTGTCCTTCCGGGCGGCAGTACCGCTGAACTTGGTGACAGCAGCTCCCAGTGTGTCCCGAAACAGGCTGGCCTGAAGCGTCTCGGTGCTGATCTTCGGCGCGGTCAGCGTAAGCTCCACCCGGCAGGGCCTGCCATCGGCGGTCTTGGCCAGCGCCGCCCGGGCCGCCGCCACATCAAAGTCCACCCCCATCACCGAGGGGACGATCTCCCGGCTCTCCTTGTCCAGATAGGCGTCAGCCACCTGAGCGGAGACCTTCTCGTGGATGGCGTTGAAGTCCGGCTCTGCCGGGGGGGCCTGGATGAGCACCACCTCCACCGTCTCCGGCCCGGTGCCGCTGAGGGCAAAGCCCACGCCCTCGCGGGCAGCCGCCCCGTCCACTTCCGTGCCGGTGACACCTTTTTGAAAGAGGAGGGCGGTATCGGTGACTTCATAGGTCGTCTCATTGCCCTCGATCCCCAGCTTCTCGGAAAGCTCCTCCAGCGCCTGCGCCATCCGCTTTTCCCCGTCGGGGGTGAACGTCAGCGTGGGTGGGACCTCAATGTCTCCGCCGGAAATCACCCGGGCCAGATAGCGGCCGCCCAGCGTCAGAAAATTGGTTCCCCGGCGGTCGGCATGGGCGGCGGTGTTCACATCCCCGGCCAGATCGGCGGCCTCCATCAGTCCATCGGTATCCAGCGAGACCCGCTGTCCGCTGCCGGGCTCATAGAGTTCCACCCGTTTTCCCGCCAGCTTGCCGGGAATGGCCCCGGCCAGCTTTTCCTCGGCCTGAGCGGCAGTCAATCCGGAGAGATCCACCCCCATCACGCTGGTGTTGGGCCACAGCTTATCTCCGTTGGCAAAGGCACACAATCCAAGGTAGGCTGCCGCCAATACCCCGACCACGATTCCAGCCGCAATCAGGCCGATCTTTTTCCGGGAACCGGGCATAACCCGCTTACCCGTCTCTTTTTCTTCCATCTCCATCACTCCAGATCACACGCCGCTTTTGCGGCGGCGAAACACAAGATATAGGTCATTATATGTTTTTTTGTCCTAAAAAGCAATGACAGAACGGTTACAGCCGCTTAAACTCCCCCGGTTTCCGCTTTACAACTCTTTTCTTTCGTTGTATGATATGTGATAAGTGTAAAAGTATGTTTTCGGGAGGAACAGCATGTCAAACAAACAGGATTCCAACATTCCGTGGTGGCTCATCGTGCTGGGCTTCATTTTTTTCTGGCCGGTAGGAATGGTCCTGCTCTTCATGAATCTGGGCGGCGTAAACATCCCCACCGATCAGATCCGCCGTGACATGAAGGACCGATACGGTTCCTCCGCCGGAGCCGGTCCTTACGCCCCCAGCGGCGCGGCGGATTGGCAGGCTCAGAACGGTCAGGCACGGCGGCAGACGCCTCCCGCTTCTTCCACCTCCGCCCGGGGCATGGGAGCTCCCCGAAATGATCCGGGTCGGGTACGGCAGCGGAGCGGCCTCCACAGAGGGTTCCGTTCCCCCAGAGGCGGCACCGCACTCACGGTGGTGGGCACGATTTTTTCCCTCTGCTTCGCCGTCTCCTGCTTCGGCGTGATCGCGGGCACCGGACTTTCCGGCGCCCGCGCCATAACGGGGGCCTTTACCACCTTCGGCTTTTTGTGTGCCAGCCTCTTCATGACCGGAATGGGCCTTTCCATGACCTGGCGGGCCCGCCGTCAGCGGCTCTATCTGGGCCTCATCGGCCAGCGCAGCTCCATCTTCATCTCCGACCTGGCGGGGGCCGCCGGAGTGCCGGAAAAGAAGGCCATTGCCGACCTCCAGCGGATGCTCTCCGACGGAATCCTGCCCATGGGCTACATCGACCGTGCCACCGGACGTCTGGTGCTCACCGATCAGGGCTACGAGCCGCCCCAGGACTGGGTGAAACAGGCTGAGGGCGGGAAAAAGAGCGCGTCCTCCGATGACGCCATTCTGCGGGAAATCAAGGCCATCAACGATGCGATTCCCGACGAGGAAATGAGCCGCAAGATCGACCGTATCGGGGAAATTACGGGGAAAATTCTGGACTACCAGCGGCAGAATCCCGCCAAGGCCGGACAGCTGCGCCAGTTTTTGAATTACTATCTGCCCACTACCCTGAAAATTTTGAAGGCTTACGCCCAGATGGACGCCCAGGGCGTGCAGGGATCCAACATCTCGGCTGCCAAGGCGCGAATCGAGGGGATGATGGATAAAGTGGTGGAGGGGTTCGAAAAGCAGCTTGACCAGCTCTTCCAGACCGACGCCATGGACATCACCGCCGATGTGGCGGTGCTGGAGCGGATGCTGGACAGCGACGGGCTTGGTTCCGGCATGACCTTTTCTTAACACAATCTCACCCCCGGCGGGCCGAAGCCCGCCGGGGGTGACTTTTCACTTTCTCAAAGCTCCTTGCGCGCCATGATACGCACGGAGATCCCCCGGGAGATCAGGTTTGCCAGAATCCCGGCCCCCAGCAGAAGCAGGCCCAGCCACACGGGAAAGTCTGCCTCTCCGCCGCCGGCCATCCCCGCGATGCTCCCCACCGCGCCCAGCACCGCGGAAAGAGCAACAATGACCAGGAGAAACACCCGGCCCCGATTCACCCCGAAGCGATAGCACAGGGGCATCGCCACAGCGGCATAGACCAGGCCGAGCCCGCCGTAAAAGAAGGGCATTCCCATCATGCCGCGGCCATCCGGACTCACCAGATCGGCGATCAGGAGCACCAGGGTCACCCCGCCGCTGAAGAGGAAGGCGAGGGCATACCGAGCCTCCACCTGGCTCCGGCGCCCGTTGGGAGCGGCCGCGGCATAGGCCTGCCAGTGGTTGGCCTCATCATAGCTGAACAATCCCAGCATCCCGGAGAAAGTAAAGATACAGGCGTAGATGGCGAAAAAGTCCAGGCCCAGCGAAGTGAAAAAGGACACCACCAGCATGATGGCAAAGATCCCCCCGTAAATTTTCAGGTTTGGAATCATCAGGTCCAGATCCCGCCTTAAAAAGCCTCTCATGCTCTGTCCCCCCTTGTGGTAAAAATCATCAGATCCTCCAGGCTGGCCGGGTCCAGCGGCAGATCGGGATAGGCCTGCTGAAAGACCGCCCGATCCCGGATCAGCGCCTGACAGCCGAATTCTCCCGTCCGTTTCCCCACCACCAGAGCGGGTTCCACCCGGCTCAAGTCAGCCCGGGAGCAGGAGAGCTTCCCGTAGTTGTCCAGCAGCTCGTCCTTGGCCCCCGAGACGGTCACCTCCCCCCTATGGAGATAGACCACCCAGTCGCAGATCTTTTCCAGGTCGCTGGTGATGTGGCTGGAGATGAGAATGGCGTGATCCTCATCGGAGAGGAAGGCGAGAAACTCATCCAGGATTTCGTCCCGGATCACCGGATCCAACCCGGAGGTGGCCTCGTCCAGCACCAGCAGCTTGGGCCTGTGGGCCAGAGCAGCAGCGATGGAGAGCTTCATCTTCATGCCCCGGGAGAGTTCCTTTACTTTCTTCTCTGCCGGCAGATCGAACTTCTCCAGGTAGTGACCAAACAGCGTCTCATCCCAGCCGGGGAACACCCCGCCGAGAAATTTCCCCACCTGCTTCACCCTGAGCGCATCGGAGAAGGGGCACTCGTCGGGGACATACCCCACTTCGGTGAGCGCCGCCTCCCCCTCCTGACCCAGGACGGAGACCTCGCCGCTGTCCCGCCGGAGAATCCCCAGCAGGCACTTGATAACCGTGGATTTTCCCGCTCCGTTTTCCCCAATCAGTCCCAGAATAGTCCCCCCCGGGATGGCAAGGGACACATCCTTCAGAGAAAATGAGCCAAAGTCTTTGCACAAGTGGTCGATCTTGACCGCGTATTCCATATTCTATTCCTCCCCGTAAATAATATCCAGCGTCTCGGCCACCTCTGCCCGGGAAACCCCGCCGCACTTGGCTGCGTCCACTGCCTTGGTCAGATATTCCTCCACCTGCCGCAGGGCATTTTCCCGCACCAGCTCCAGATTTCTGGGCGCTACAAAGCACCCCTTCCCCGGTACCGTGGTGATAAAACCCTCCCGCTCCAGTTCTTCATAGGCCCGCTTTGTGGTGATGACGGAGATCCGCAGATCCTTTGCCAGCGCCCGCATGGAGGGAAGGGCCTCCGCCTCCGCCAGCGCACCGCTGAGAATGAGCCCCTTGACCTGGCGGGTGATCTGATCGTAGATCGGGATCTCCCCCGTGTTGCGGATAATGATGTCCATATCCCGCCTCCGTATTTTGTGTATCTATTAGATATACACAGTATAATCACACATCACGTATCTGTCAAGCGTTTTTTTGCCCGGGCGGCGCACTTGACAAGCGCCGCCCTCCATGATAGGGCAAAAAAAGAGGTGAAATATGTGCAGTTACAACAGCTTTTTTACGTCGCCGAGGTGGCGGAGCGGGGCAGCATCAACAAGGCGGCGGAGGCTCTCTTTATCTCTCAGCCCAGTCTGAGCAAGGCGATCATCAATCTGGAGAGCGAGCTGAACATCCGCATCTTTGACCGGAACAACAAGGGAGCCACCCTCACGGAAGAGGGAAAATCTCTCTATCAATATGTCCGTACCATCCTCAATCAGATGGAGCTGATCGAGGGTATCTCCGCCAGTGATGCCCCCAAGGTCCTGCCGGCGGCCTCCTACCCGGTGCTCACCGTCTCCCGGGCACTGGCCGGGTTTTACCGGCGGCGGCAGGGCTACGGAATCGCTCTGCGGATGCGGGAGGTCCGGCTGGCCGAGGTGGTGGAGGCCGTGGCCTCCTCGGCGGAGATCGGCATCGTCTTCATCAACAACGCCCAGTTCAAGGAGTTCAAGCATACCATTGGCTACAAAAACCTGGAGTTCAACCCCATCGCCCAGGACACCTGGTACATCGACGCCGGTCCCGAAAGCCCGCTCTACGGCCGGAGCGAGGTCTCCATGAAAGAGCTGCTTGGGCTACTCCTGATAGGGTATCTTGATAACATATCTTGGAATCAGGCAGACAGCGCATTTGCGCTGTCTGCCTTTTCTGTTGTCTCCGCATAGAACGGGTCATCCGCTTCGTTCAAATTGAAGTCTTTGAACCGGATGCGAACCATCTGCGGCGTGTGCTTGGAGTATTTTACTTCCTTTTCATAGACGATGATTTTGGATATGAAGACCCGCAGAACCTCCGGCGCCAACTCTCCCATATCTGTGAACTTTCTGGCCTTAGCAAGCAGGTCATCGTCAGCCGGATGGACATATATTACGAAAGCAAAACCAGTTGCTCATCTTAATGACATTGCATGTATGCGGCCTCCTGTTTTATTTTAAGGGGTCTCGCTTTTCGGCTGAGGCCGGAATACGTTTTTAAAGAAATTTTGTTTGATATGTCTAAAAAAAGGCATTTATTTTGTATATTTAGCAGAATTGACTTTAATATGACACTATAGTATGCTAAAAATGTCATTAACAGTCAATATTGACAAATAATAAAAAGAGGAGGAGAGTTTCGTGACAACCGCAACCAAGAAAACCGCCGCCAGCATCGTACTGATCATTGGCCTGGTACTTATGCTGGTCGGAGGAACCATGGCGCATACCGCCAGCACCAGCAAGGGCACAGTCGATATCCAGTCCATCGAGTGGGTCAACGAGAATGGCGCATCCATGCATGCTGTTCTTTACATTCCCGAAAGCGCTTCCGCCGCGAACCCCGTCCCCGGCATCGTTGCAAATCACGGCTTTACATCCAACTCCGAGGCCATGCATCTCCACGCCATTGAGATGTCCCGCCGCGGATACGTGGTGATCGCTCTGGACGCATATGGCCACGGCAACTCCAGCTATCCCGACATGAGCATTGAGGGCGCTGTCATCAATGACATGGGCCACTATTCCGCTCTGCAGTATCTGGGCCGTCTGCCCTACGTGGATACTGACAACATCGGTTTGATTGGCCACTCCATGGGCTCTGACTGCGCTCGTTTCGGCGCTCTGCGCGCTTTCCAGGAGAAGGAAGCTGGCAACGACAACGTGATCGTGCCCAAATCCATCCTGCTGACCTCCAACTCCTTCAAGGCTATTGCTGCTGACAGTACCGGAAGCGTGCTGGGCGCAGGGCAGAGCGGTGAGAAGGTGGATCCCATCAATGCCTATCCCGTCAACTATGGCACCATCTTCGGTCAGTTCGACGAGTTTGCCGGCATAATGTGGGCCGTTGGCAAAGGCTCCGAGTTTAAGAATTCCGCTCAGTTTGCCGTCGGCATGGGCTTTGAGGGCGCTGATTACGCCACCTACTATGCCTATGGCGATTCCACCGCGCTCTCCCGCGAAGAGGCCATTGAGGCTGGCAACAACCGCACCCTGCGTGTGGGCTTCAACCCCTCTCTGACCCATGCCTTTACCCTGTTTGCCAAAGAGCCCGTGGCTTTGGCTCTGGAGTTTTTCGACATCACTCTGAGCAACGGCGAGCTGGCCTCCAGAACCTATGCCTATGACGATCAAATCTGGACCATGAAGCCGGCAGGCGGCATGATTGCCCTGATCGGCCTGGTGATGTTCATCATGGCGCTGGGCAGCATGCTGATCAAGTCTGCCGCTTTCCAGGGCATTGTGAAACCCGAGGGCCGTAGCTTCTCTACCCTGGCTGTCTCTGGCGATAAGGTCCGCTATGTGGTCCTGTACATCCTGCTGTCTGCCTGCGCACCCTTGCTGTATACTTGGTGCTCCGGCCTGTCCCTGCACAATCCCTTCCATGGTGTTATCGTTCCCGTAAAGCTGCCCGTCAGCGAGTACTTCCAGCTGCCCGGAACCAACGGTGTCGTCCTGATGAACATAATCCTGACCATTATCTTCTTGGTGGTGTTCATTGTGCTCTTCGCCATGGAGAAGAAGAGGGGTTACACCTTGCAGGACGCCGGCCTGGCCGTCTCCAGCAAGGTATTCCTGAAAAGCCTGTCCCTGGCTGTCCTTTTGTTCGTTGTGCTGTATGCACTGGTCTATGTTGCCGGCCTGTTCCATGTTGAGTTCGGCGCATTCAAGCTGGTACTGATGGAAATGCCCGGCTACAAGTGGACCGTTTACCTGAAATATCTGCCCTTCTTCCTGGCCTTCTTCATCGTTCACAGCCTAATCGTCAACAACCTGACCCGCATCAACGGCGCCAAGGAGTGGGGCAACATGGTGCTCATCGTTGTGACCACTGCCGGCGGCCTCATCCTGCTCCAGGCCTACGACCTGATTGTCTTCAAGAGCACCGGCGTGCGCGGCATCCCCACCGTTCCCTTCTCCTCTGACCCCAACGCCCTGTCCGGCATTCTGTTGTGGGGAACCATTATGATCCTGCCCGTCGCCGCCGTTATCTCCCGCTTCTTCTACAAGAAGACCGGCAGCATCTGGGTCGGTGCGATTCTGAACGGCCTGTTGGTCACGTTTGTCTCCGTGTGCGGCACCTGCATCATGCTACCCGCATAAGTTCTCACAAACAGCATAGGATCAAGATCATATACCTCTTTACAGAGATGGGACGCTTGCTCAGGCAGGCGCCCCATCTTTTTTGTGTGCGGGCGATCTGGTTGGTGTGCCGCGGCATTTGACTGGCCACCTGTGCGATCAACGCACCTTCTGGCAGTTTTCATAGTTTTGCGGGCGATTTTAAGTTATATTATTGAAATCTTTTTTTTCGTATACTATAATGATAAGATAAATAGTCATCAACAAGGGAGGACAACCAACTTTGCAAACTCCGCTTTCCTATATCATGGACCTTACTAAAACATCTGCAAGGGAAATTGCCGACCAGACGGGGATTAACGTGACTTTGCTGAGCAAGTTTAAGAACAACCAGAGAAAGTTACAGTATAACTCCAGATACCCGCTTCTTTTGGCTGATTTTTTCCTTCAGTGCAGAGCAGAACAGAGCGGTCATGTGGTGCGGGACCTTCTTGTGAAAAGCGACAGTACTCTGAAAGACGCGGATCTCCAGCAGCTGCGGGAAGCCTTGGCCCTGTGGCTGAGTTCTGAGCTTACCGATGAAGCTCCGGTCCGGCAAGTCCTGCCTGTGGTTGATGTCTTTCAGTCCACCAATGATCTGAAACCGGTGCTGGAGGGCTTTACCCGGCAGGTGTTGTCAGCGCCTGCCGGAAGGGTTTTTGTTATCCATGATTTTCCGGATATGCAGTTGTCCACATCCTTTCTGGAGTTTTCGCTGCCCTATCTGGAGCAGATGAGGAATCACGGCTGTCCCATTCAAATCTTGGACAGCTGTCCGGCCCCAAAGACCTACATGTCCATTTTCAACTGGCTGGAATTCTATTTTTCGGACCGGATACAGTTGTTTTCCGATTATGAGCGGGCCCATCTTCACCGGATGATCTTCCTGCTGGAGGATACCTGTGCGCTGGTGATTCTGTCCAATGATGTTGGACAGAAAGTGTTCCACAGCACTCTGTACACAGACCGGAAAAGTGCGCAGTACTTCCAGCGGAGCGCCGATATTGCCGCGGAGACTTCCACCAGGGTGATCGAGAAGATCCCTTTCAGCAATATCACGGATTTTCTGCATACACTGGATAGATTTCTTGTGCCCTACTCCACCACCTACCTTGTGAATCCGGTCATGATGTACAAAACAATGAACCTGGATATTCTGAACCGGGTTCTCGAAGAAAACGGGGTCCCGGAGGCAGAGAGAAGGCCTGCCTTTGAAACAAACCGGTTTACTGCGTACCTCAGAACAAAGTGCCCTTATAAGCAGATCTATGACCTAAGTGCGATGACCTGGGTCGCGACGATGGAATCCACCGTGGACGAGGAACTTTCGGCGGTTTACGGTCGTCCCATAAAGGTATCGCGCCGGCTGCTTCATGAGCATCTGCAGTTCCTTTCCAAATTGAACAGCCATAAATACCAATTGCTGTTTGTCCCCTTCGAGACGCTTCAGCTGCTTCACAGCACTATCAGCTATGTGGTACAGCAGGGTGGTCTGTTCCTTGCCTGGGATGCTTCACGGAGTAATCAGCGCATTTACAGCAGGGATCCTTCTATCGTGCAGGCATCTTATAACTACATGGAAGAGATTTGGAACTCCATTCCTGCCGCATATACCAGCAGCGAATGGCAGGCACAGCAAATCAGAAAACTTCTGGAACTTTCCGGTGAGTGATCTGCTCAAAACAAAAGGAAATAAGAAACGCAGGGCCGCCAATGTCATTAAGATAATGAGATAAGTGAGAAAAAATAGAACTAGAACACAGGCCCCGGCAAGTGGAAAGCGGCTTGCCGGGGCCATTAATTTGTATATGAGTATGCTAAAGAGCGGATGAAAAAATCCGCTTGGAAAAGCTGTTCAACAGAAATAGGTCATGCTACCCCGCAAGAGAAGCTAACTGCGTGTTTAGCGGTGATATTTTCGGGGCTGGATCTGCCTGGACGAAGGAGATACATATGCCTCAGAATAAAAGCTTCAGCATCAAGTGGAGATACATCTTCGAGAAAGAGTTGTCTGCAAATATGTGCGGCGGCAGAAAATCTTGATTCATATAAGGACAAGAAAAACATCCACGAGCTCAAGTAATACTTGTGGATATTTATTGTAGGGCAAAAACCCCGGAGGTACAGAAGGCTTGATAAGCCGAAAAAGCCTGACCAGAAAGAACCCTTATAGGGGCAGAACATGCCACCTGTTTTGCGGGTGGTCATGACTCTTTTCTCTCAATCGATCCTGTCGTAATCAAATTTCAAGATACCCCTATGAGGAGCCGCCCTTTGGGATGCCTGTTTTTCTGTTGTCTCCCATTGTTTCAAGCACTTTTTAAAATATTTTTGCCCAAATCGTTTTTTTATCTATACTTTGTGGTACAATGGTGAAAACCTGAGAAGGAGCTTTCTATGATCCGATATCTCTCATTTTGGAACTGTATTTTGGAGGGTACTGACAAATCCGAACTGGTCTACCGGCTCAATCTGCGCTTTCAGGCCCTGCTTCCGGACTGTCCCGGTCTCCTGCGGACCCAGGTCATGCTCACCCGCCCCGGCAGCACCCATGAGCTTCTCGTCTGCCTGGACTTTTTTGACCAGCGTGCCCTGGACGCCTATCAGTTCAATCCCCGCCACCTCTCCCTCCGGGCAGAGACCGGTTATCTGCTCACCGACCACACCTTTGTCACCGTAGATCTCCCCGACTGAAAAAAGCCGGGTTCGCTCCCGAATGAGCGAACCCAGCTTTTTTCATCGCAGATCTCAAGCAAGGCTGTCGTTTTTTTGTACGGTCCCTATGAAAGTTTTCTTTGCTGACTTTCTTTTTCAAAAGAAAGTCAGTGGGTGAGGTAGCGGACACGGAGGACGCCTCCGATGGCGCGGATGGCATCCACCTCCCGGTCGGAGACGCGGCTGCCGATGTCCACCAGCGTATAGGCGTACTCACCCTTGGACTTGTTGGTCAGGTTTTCCACGTTCACATTTTCCCGGGAGAGGACGCCGGTGATGCTGGAGAGCATGGCTGGGATATTGCGGTGGATGACGCAGAGCCGGGCGGTGCCGCTCCACTCCTGCTGGAGGGTGGGCAGATTCACCGAGTTGCGGATGTTGCCGTTTTCCAGATAGTCCCGCAGTTCCTGGGCCGCCATCACGGCGCAGTTCTCCTCGCTCTCCGGCGTGGAGGCTCCCAGATGGGGGATCAGGGTGACGTTCTTGCCGGCAGAGAGCTTGTTGGTGGGGAAATCTGTGACGTAAGCCGCCACCTTCCCGCGCTCCAGGGCAGCCAAGATATCGTCCTCGACCACCAGCCCGCCGCGGGCCAGGTTGATGATGCGCACGCCGCCCTTCATCATGTGGATGGCGTCCTCGTTGATCATCCCCTTGGTCTCCTTGTTCTGGGGGACGTGGATGGTGATGTAGTCGCAGTTTTTATAGATGGTCTCCAGATCCATGGCCCGATGGATGAGACGGGACATGGACAGGGCCGCGTCCACCGAGAGGAAAGGATCGTAGCCGTAGACCGTCATCCCCAGCTTGGTAGCAATGTTGGCCACCTGCACGCCGATGGCGCCCAGGCCGATCACGCCCAGGCTCTTTCCCATGAGCTCAGGACCCACGAACTGGGCCTTGCCCTTCTCCACCACGGCCTCAATGTCGCCTCCCCCGGCGATCTGGGCGTCGATCCACTTGGTGCCGGCGGCCACGTTCCGGGATGCCATAATGAGGGCGCACACGGCCAGCTCCTTGACGGCGTTGGCGTTGGCGCCGGGGGTGTTGAACACCACGATGCCCGCCTCGGAGCAGCGGGCCACCGGGATGTTGTTGGTGCCCGCCCCCGCCCGGGCAATGGCCCTCAAGGCGTCGGGGAACACATATTCCTGCATGTCCGCCGAGCGGACCAGGATGCCGTCCTCGTTCTCTTCGCTGTCGGAAACGGTGTAACGGGTCTTGTCCAGGGCGGACAGACCGGCGGGGGAAATCTTATTCAAAGTCTTGATACGGAACATATCTGAACTCCTCCTCAAATGAACCGGGAGGGCCGCCGAAGGCGGCGACCCCCAGCGACAAACTTCGATCTTGATTGAATGCTCAGTGATTCGCGTCAAACGCCTTGATAAAGTCCACCAGCTTCTCCACGCCCTCCAGAGGCATGGCGTTGTAGATGGAAGCCCGCATCCCGCCCACAGAGCGATGGCCCTTCAGGTTGGTGAACCCGGCGGCCGTGGCCTCGGACACGAACTTGGCGTCCAGTTCCTCAGAGACAGAGCGGAAGGCCACGTTCATATCGGAGCGGGAGCCCGGCTCCACCGGGCAGTTGAAAAGCCGGGAACTGTCGATGACGTCATAGAGCATCTGGGCCTTGCCGTGCTTGATCTTCTCCATGCCGGGCACGCCGCCTTGCCCCTCCAGCCAGTCCAGCACCAGACCCAGGATGTAGATGCACCAGCAGGGGGGCGTATTATACATGGAGTCCTTCTCGATCATGGTCTTGTAGCCCAGCATCAGGGGCGTGTAGGGCAGCTCCGCCCCTGCCAGCTCCTCCTTGACAATGACCACGGTAAGTCCCGCGGGGGCCATGTTCTTCTGCGCGCCCGCAAAAATCACACCGTACCTGCTCACATCCACGGGCCGGGAGAGGATGTCGGAGGACATGTCGCACACCAGCGGCACGCCTTGCGTCTCCGGAACATACTGCCACTCCGTGCCATAGATGGTATTGTTGGCGCAATAGTAAAAGTAAGACGCGGTGGGATCCAGCTTCAGCTGATCCTGGGCCGGGATGTAGGTGTGGTTCCGATCTGCGCTGGAGGCAGCCAGAGAGATGGTGCCGTACTTCTTGGCCTCCTTGTAGGCAATGTTGGAGAAGTTGCCGGTGACCGCGTAGTCCGCCCGTCCGGTCCGGCTGATCAGGTTCAGGGGGACGGCAGAGAACTGAGTGGATGCCCCTCCCTGCAGAAAGAGGATCTTGTAGCCCTCGGGAACGCCGAGGAGTTTGCGGAATTTGGCCTGTGTCTCGTCGAAGATCTTCTGGAAGACCTTAGATCGATGGCTCATCTCCATCACTGACATGCCAGAGCCCTGGTAGTTGGTGATTTCGGCACCCGCCCGCTCCAGTACTTCCAGAGGAAGCATGGACGGTCCCGCGGAGAAGTTGTAGACCCGCTGGTTTCCCATAATTATGACCTCCTAATCGAATCAAGCCAAATTACTTCTTTAGCTTGTTAAAGCACATTATATCTGTATTGCCCTGCTTCTGTCAATGGAGCCATATGTCAAAATACCGCTCTACCCGGGAAAAATCTTTGTGAAAAATAGAGCAATCTTCTTTACATCTTTTCTTTTATGTGCTACAATATTTAGTACAAAAAACTGCGTAGTTTAGTTTTGGAGGCTTGAACATGAATCTTTCCGAGGTCAGAGAAACGTTGAAGGCAGAGGTGCTGTACGGAGAAGACAAGTTAGATCGTGAAGTCACCTCCGCCTGCGGCAGTGATTTTATGAGCGACGTGTTGGCCTATGTGAAAAATCAGGCTCTGCTGCTCACCGGGCTGGTCAACCCCCAGGTGGTGCGCACTGCGGATATGATGGATATGAAGTGTGTCGTTTTTGTCCGCGGAAAGCATCCAGACGGAAACGTGCTGGCCCTGGCCCGCGAACGGGACATGGTGGTCATGTCCACCCCGATGCGGATGTATGATGCCTGCGGCAGGCTCTACTCCCGGGGCCTGAGAGGAGAGGAATAATCATGGAACCTGTAAAACTGGTCTATCCGGTGGAGGGCGGCGACCTCATCGAAGCCGGCGAAGCTTCCAGCAAAATGAAAATGACCCTCAAAAAGCTGGGGCTTCCTCCCGATGTGATCCGCCGTGCCTCCATTTGCATGTATGAGGGCGAGATCAATATGGTCATTCACGCCGACGGCGGCCGGGCCGAGGTGGATGTTGGCATGGACGAGATCGTCATCCGCATGATCGATCAGGGCCCCGGCATCCCCGATGTGGGCAAAGCCATGGAAGAGGGGTTCTCCACCGCCGGGGACATGGCCCGGGATCTGGGCTTTGGGGCCGGTATGGGCCTGCCGAATATGAAGCGCTATTCAGATGATATGTCTATTGAGACCAAAGTAGGAACCGGCACCACCGTAACGATCAGGATCAAGATCTGATCCTGTTTTTCCGCAATCGTTTCCATCTTCTGTGGGGGCGGCTTTGCCGCCCCCCTTGCCTATTATTTTACTCCGGGAGGTGTTTTCTTGGAACACTCGGTCACCATTGAATACGCCCGCTGCCGGGGGTGCACCACTTGCATGAAAAGCTGCCCCACTGAGGCGATCCGCGTCCGGCGGGGCAAGGCCACCATTCTGAAGGAGCGGTGCGTAGACTGCGGGGAATGCATCCGGTCCTGCCCGCACAAGGCCATCCGGGCTTCCAGCGACTCTATTTCCCATTTGCAGGATTTCCGCTACAACGTGGCGCTTCCCGATCCTGTTCTCTACGGCCAGTTTCAGAACCTGGACAGCATCGACTTTGTCCTGGAGGGGCTGACCCGGGTGGGCTTTGACGCGGTATTTGAAACCGCAAAGGGCTCGGGACTTCTTTCAGACTATGCCCGGCGCTATCCCCCGGATCCGGATCCCCTGCCCCGCCCGGCAATTTCTTCCGCCTGTCCGGCGGTGCTGCGTCTGATTCGGATCCGCTTTCCCCAGCTTCTGGAGCATATCACCTCCACCATTACCCCCGTGGAGCTGGCAGCCATTCTGGCCAGGCAAAAGGCCGTTCTGGAAACCGGACTCGCCCCGGGCGAGATCGGGGTGTTTTCCATTGTCCCTTGTTCCGCCCAGGTCACCGCCGCCCACACGCCCGACGATCTCCAGCAGCCGGTGCTGGACGGCGCGCTCTCCATCCGGGATCTCTATCTCCGGCTCCTGACCCCCATGAAGCAGATCGGCACCCCCCGCACCTTCTCCACCGCCGGTAAGGCTGGCGTCCGCTGGGCTTTCTGCGGAGGTGAGGCCAATGCCCGGAGCGGCAGCGAACGCTTCCTTGCTGTGGACGGCATGGACAGCGTCATCCGGGTCCTGGAGGCCATTGAGGACAACCGGGTCCCCGACGTGGATTTTGTGGAGCTGTCCGCCTGCACTCAGGGCTGTGTGGGGGGCTGTCTCACTGTGGAAGATCCCTTTGTCTCCACCATGCGCCTGCGCCACCTGATCCGGAACCTGCCCGATTTTGCCAGCAATTTCGACGCTGAAGTGGGTGATCCCGGCCTCATCCAGGCGGACAAAGAGCTGGAATTTGCCCCCGTGTTTCTGCTGGACACCGACCGCACCGCTGCGATGGAGAAGATGACCGCCATCCATGAGCTGGAGCGGCGCCTCCCCGGCCTTCTCTGCGGCTCCTGCGGCGCCCCCTCCTGTCACGCCTTCGCGGAGGATGTGATCCTGGGCCGGGCCGACCGTTCCGACTGCATCTTCCAGGTGCGGGCCAGGATGAAAGCTATGACCGGAAATGAAGACCCCGACGACTACCTGCCCACCCCGTTCCGCAGGCGAAAGCCGCCGGACTCCGATCCCACTCATACATAATTTTCTACAAAAAATGCCGTGGACAAAAGTCCACGGCATTTTTAACGCTCCGATTTAGTCGGTCACGTAAGGCAACAGGGCGATCTGACGGGCGCGCTTAACGGCCTCGGTCAGCTGGCGCTGATGCATGGCGCAGGTGCCGGTGGTCCGGCGGGGCAGGATCTTGCTCCGCTCGGAGAGGAACCGACGCAGCTTGACGGAATCCTTATAATCGATGTGCTCCACCTTGTCCACACAGAAAGTGCAGACCTTGCGGCGCTTGCGGCCGCGGGGACGCTCTCTATCCATAGCCATAACGGAATACCTCCTTACAAATCAAATTAGGGCCGTTCTCAAAACGGCAGGTCGCCGTCGTCATCGGCCAGTTCCGCGAACTGGTCGCCTCCGGAGGGGGCGGCATAGCCGCCGGAGGGCTGGGCGGGGGCGGAATAGTGGGAGGGAGCAGGCGCGTAGCCGCCGCCCTCACCATCCCGCTTGGAATCGCCAAAGTAGACGTTGTCAGCCACCACCTCGGCGGCAGTGCGCTTGTTGCCGTCCCGATCCGTATAGGGACGGATCTGCAGGCGGCCCTCCACCACGGCCAGACGGCCCTTGGTGAAGTAGCGGCTCACGAACTCAGCGGTCTGACGCCAGGCGACGACATTGATGAAGTCGGTCTCCTTCTCGCCGGTCTGCTTGTTCTTGAAATCCCGATCCACGGCCAGCCGCAGGGTGGCCACGGCGACGCCGCTGGGGGTAGTCCTCATCTCGGGGTCAGCTACCAGCCGGCCCATGAGGGTGATCCGGTTGAGCATGTCTCAGCTCCTCCTTATTTCTCGTCCTTGCAGACGATGATGGAGCGGATGACGCCATCAGTGATCCGGAAGATACGGTCCAGCTCCGCGGGGAAAGCGGGCTCAGACACAAAGGTCATCAGCACGTAGTAACCATCGTTCTGGTCCTGGATGGGATAGGCCAGATGGCGCTTGCCCCACTCGTCGACCTCGCACTGAGTGGCATGGGCCTCGGCGAGGGTCTTGAACTTCTCCACCAGAGCGGCGGTGTCCTCCTCGTTCTTCCGGGGGTCAATGATATACAGTGCCTCGTAATTCGCGTTCAGTTTTGCCATTTTCTTGCACCTCCTTATGGACGTATGGCCCCCGGCCTCGTGCCGGGAGCAAGGAGCTCTGTCTTTAGACAGGCTATATTATTATATCGAAATTCTGCGCTTTGTCAAGTATTTTCCCTTGATTTTAAAATATTTTCCGGGCAAGGTGAAAAGGGCTCCGTTCCAGGTTCCTTTTGTCCCACGCCGGAAAAACAGAGAGGCCCGGGGCGGAGGCTGGGGTGCCCTCCGCCCCGGGCGGTCAGATTCTGATAAAATGAGTTGCCGGAATGAGTTCCCTTCTGGTGAACCCCTCGTGGAAATCCGGGTAGTAGACCCCCAACTCCTCCACCGTTTTTTTCAGCAGGCGCACATAGGGCAGGTAGATCCGGTCGACAATGTCGTCGCTGTCGATGTGATAGTACCAGCATAGATTGTACTCGTTTGCATCCACCGCGGTCAGGCCGGAGAAGTGGTAGAAAATCAGCGGGTCCTCATTGAGAAAAAGGGTCCCGCCCCTGTCGGAGACCGTATACTCGGTGATGTTCCAGAGGGCGGCGTTGGCGCCCAGAGACTCAATGACGTGGACCCTGCCGGGATAGAGCTCCGGCCAGTCCTCTACATAGCGCTGATCTCCAAACGCCCGCCGCATGGGATCTTCCTGAATGGGGCAATATTCCACGCACTGGCCGCGCCAGCGGCTGACCGCCGCAAGGCCCGCGGCGTCTCCCCGGCAGCCCACAAAACCGGTGTTGTAAACGCCCGTCACATAGTAGAATTTCCAGAAGGACGGAGAATTCCGGTGATGAGTCAGATAGAGCGACGCATCCGGCTTTTCCGAAAACAACAGGTCCGGGGTATTAAAAAAGAAGAGATCGGCGTCCAAATGGGCAAAAAACCGGGCATCCGGATACTGTGTCATCACATAGTGGAGAAATACCGGCTTCAGCGTCCAGCAGTAGGCGTGAAAAATGCGTTCCCGTTTGGCGTAAAGCAGTTCGTCGTCCTCAATCCTCTTCAGATCGACAGGCACCACATGGGGAAAACGGATGGCGGTCAAAATGTCGTACACCACCCGGCTGGCGCAGAGCACATAGATCTGATACCCCGTGCAGTGGGCCTCCAGAGAGGTATACATGGCAATAAACTTGTAGAGATGGTCTTGGGATACCACAGTGGAAAAATGATAGTTGTCCATGTCAGCGCTCCTATGCTTCGCCGCTGTTGTTCCGGGCTGCTCCGTTTGCCAGAAGGATCGCCTCCAGATCAATGTTCAGCAGGCATTTTGCCAGGTGGCAGAGATGACGGGGCAGCTCCGTCATCCCGTACTGCCGTTGCAAGACGGCGAGATCGCGGATAAGGGCCGGGATCTTGCCGGCTACGGCGGCATACAGCTCGGCTGTATTGTCGCTGGGCGGATCCAGCACCTGTCTCCGTTTGAGCTGGAGCAGGGCCAGATAAACGGACAGGAACTCCTCAAACCCCTTCAGCGCCAGGGTTTGGTTGACTTCCTGATTGATGGCATTGAGCTGCCGGTCGGAGAGCAGCATCATGTCGCCGCCGCAGACCAGCACCATATCGATAAAGTAAATGCTGTTGTATTTTTCGCAGATATAGTTCATGTTTGAAACCATGTCCAGGTAACTGAAATTTACCGGGTGCTCCTGGTGTGCGCTCACGATGTCCTGCCGGATCCGGACCCGGCAGCCCGCTTTATAGAGCCGGATGCCCAGGTCATAGTCCTCAAAGCCGTAGCGGCGGATGCTCTCATCCAGCAGGCCGACTTCCAGGACTTTGCTCCGCGCCACCGAGAGATTGTTGGTGATGAAAAACCTCCAGGCCAGGGAATAGTCCGTCAGTTCGGGGCCGTGCTCCCGCAGGATTTGCTTGAGTCCCTTGACAAAATCCACATCCAGGTCGAAGGCGTTCTCTGCCCAGCGCCCATCCCTGACGGCCTGATCGGGAATCAGCTGCTGCCGGTCTCTCAGGGCCGCCCAATCAGGCGCGTCCTCCCTGCGTCGATAGGCCCGATGGAGCGCCTCCAGCTGATCGGGGGCAAAATCACGGTAATAAAACGTGTAGATACGCTTCCAGGAAAGTCCGCACACCACCAAATCCCGCTCTTCATGGGCCGCGAGATGCTGAGACAGGAAGCTGTCTCCGGCGATCATATCACTGTCGTGAAAGATCAGCAGATCCCCCGAGGCGGCCCGGATCCCGGTGTTCCGGCCGAAGGCGATCCCGCGGTTGCGCGCAACGCGCAAAACCTTCTTGGGGTATTTGAGCGGAAACGCCTCCGCCATTTCAAAGGTCCCGTCCGTGGAGCCGTTGTCCACGATGATGACCTCCACGTCCTCCCCCCCATAGGTCTGCCGGTTGAGCGCGATCAGGTTCAGCCGCAGACGCTCCTTTGCCTGGTAGGATGGGATCACAATGCTCGCTTTCAAATTGACACGCCCTTCCAAACGACTGCGCCTGTCACAGCGTTTCCAAATCTTCTTCATCGGCGTACCCGTCAAACCCGGGCAGGATGCGCTCCGCCAGCGCCATGACCTCCCGCAGGATCCCGCTGTAAATGGGGTAAAAAAAGGGAAGATCGGTGCGCTCCCGCTCGTGGATCTGCAAAATGACGCCGCCCGGCAGAATTCGAAATCCGCTGAAATGGTAGCAGATGAGCTTGCTGTTGTCCACATACAGCTTCCCGTCAAAAAAGCTGTATCTGTGTCCGGCGTAGTTCCAGTGGCCTAAATTGACCCCCGGGGTGGCAATGTCCGCCACTCCCGAAAATCTTTGCGGCATCTCGTTGAGATAGGTCTGATCGCCAAAGTCTCCCTCCTGGGGATGGTGGAAACAGGCCCGAAGGCAGGAGTCTTTCCACCAGCGCAGGCACGCCAGCCCCGCAGACGTGTTTCGGAAACTGATCAGGCCCGAATTATAATTGCCCATCAGTCCCTGCAGGTAATCGACCAGCCACGGGGCCAGAGAAGAGACGGAAATATCGCCTTTGGAGAGCAGGACGTCCTCCTCCGCCTGCCGGGCAAACAGGGGCAGAGGATCATTCCAGAAAAACAGATCGGAATCCAGATAGGTCACCCGTTCTGCCTGGGCGGCCTGAAATGCCGCTTCGATCATCACCGGCTTCAATGTCCAGCAGTATTCGGCCAGTGTTCGGCTCTGGCGGAGACGGCTTACCGCCGGCTCCCGCAGCTCCTCTATCCCGAGCAGGCGTACATTGGGAAGCGCCAGTCTTTCCAGGAGCGCCCCAACACTGTCATCCACGCAAAGGGCATAGATGATCGTCTGCGGGCAGACCTCTCTCAGAGACAGGAACAGGGCGATCGCCTGATAGGCCCGCAGACGGGACACGACGGTGCAAAACACATTGTTCATGGCTGTTTCCTAGGTCAAAAAAGTCTGATACCACGGGATGGTCCGGGCCAGCCCCTCCTCCACCGTGTACGCGGGCCTCCACCCCAGGATAGACCGGGCCTTCTCCGCAGAGAGATACTGGTGTCGGATCTCATTGCCGGCCTCATTGAGGACGGTGACCGGCAGATCGCTGTGCATCAGCATCAGGATCCGGGCCACGATCTCCCGAACCGTCATCTGCGCCTCATTGCTGAAATTAAACGCCTCGCCGCCCAGATCAAGTGTTTCGATCTGTTCGGCCAGCATCAGATAGGCGCTGACGGCGTCCTCCACATAAAAATAGTCCCGGATCAGTGTGCCGTCGCTGCGGATCACAGGGCTTTCCCCATTCTGCACACTGCGAATGGTCTGTGGAATGATGCGGTTAAAATTCAAATCCCCCGGGCCGTAAAGATTCCCGCACCGGGTGATGCAGACAGGCAGTCCATAGGACGTGTGATAGGCCTGCGCGATCAGATCGGCACAGCTTTTCGACACGTCATAGGGGTGCCGCCCCCGCAGGGGCATGGCCTCGTCGTAGGGCAGTACGGGCTGGTCTCCATAGGCCTTGTCGCTGGAGGCGACCACCACGCGGCGAACCAGCGGACTGCGGCGGCAGGCCTCCAGCAGATTCCATGTCCCCTCGATGTTGGCCCGAAAGGTGGAGATCGGATTTCTGTTGGCCACACCCACAATGGCTTGGGCCGCCACATGGAATACGGTGTCGATCTCATGCTCCCCCAGCGCCCGCTCCAAAAGGGCCAGGTCCTCCAGATTGCCCTCCACAAGGGTCACCCGCCGGTCTGTCTGATCTTCATACAGGAAAGAACGGGGCACCCGGTCCCGGATCAGGCCCACCACATTGGCGCCCCGGGCCACCAGCACCCGGGCAAGATGGCTGCCCAAAAAGCCTGTGATCCCCGTCACAAAAACATTCCGATTTTTCCAGGAAAAAGTCTCCATGCTCACCATACCCTCCATTTGTCCTGGCCCTGCGCACTCAGGCGGTTGACCTCCATGATATCGCTCACCGTATCGCTCGCCTTCCAAAATCCCCGGTGGAGATAGACGGCCAGTTCTCTCTCCTCCACCAGGCGCTGCATGGGCCCTTGTTCAAATACGCAGGCGTTGTCCTCGGGAAGGTACCGAAAGATCTCAGGCTCCAGCACAAAAAACCCCCCGTTGATGATCCCGATGGACTGTTCTTTCTCGTGGAAGCCGGTGGCTAAGTCGCCGGTGACCGTCAGTGTACCGTACTGGCTTTTTTTCTCCACCCCGGTGACTGTGGCCACTTTCCCTCTGGCCTTGTGAAATTCCAAAAGCCGTCTGAGGTCAATGTCGGACAAGCCGTCTCCATAGGTCATCATGAAAGGGTCATCCTGCAGCAAGCCCTGGGCCTGCTTGAGCCGGCCGCCGGTCATGGCGTCCTCCCCCGTATCCAAAAAGGTGATTTTCCACTCCTCGCCCGGGTCCAGCAGCTGCGGCTTCCCCGTGGCGGTATCCAGATAAAAACTGCCGCTTTTCCACTTCTCGGTAAGAAAATACTCTTTGATTTGCTCTCCCTTATAACCAAGCAACAGCACAAACTCATCAAAGCCAAAGTGCTTGTAGGCCTTCATGATATGCCAAAGCATCGGTTTTCCGCCCACGCGGACCAGCGGCTTTGGAATCTCCTCGGTAAGCTGGTGCATCCGAAGTCCCTTCCCGCCGCAGAGGATGACAACCTTCATACGCCCCTCCATAAAAACCTGCGTGTCAGCCGCCGGACACGCAGGCAAAGCAAAAGTTTAAAGACGAATGCCGTAAAACCTGTGCTCACAGTGCTCATAATAGAGGACGGTGACGATGACCGTCGGACTGGCGGGCTCACAGACTGCGGGCTCACAGCATACGCTCTGCTGGATCCCAACGACATGCACTGTTTTTGCAAAGCGGTTGACCCGCCTTTCCACCTCACAAGGTGTGCCGGTAAAAATTCTGATCTGCATAGCAGGCCTCCTAACGCCCCGTTGTCCCGCGGACAGTACAACGCGGCTACTCCAGTATACAGTCAAACCGCTTCGGGGGTGACAGCCGGCATACCCCGAGGAGCCCCTTCCACAGCAAAAAATGCCGGTGCGCAATCCAAACGACCCACCGGCACTTTCGCCCGTGGAGTCATCGTACCAAAACAGGAACACAGGTTTTACCCGCAGAAACAACAAAAGAGGGAACCGGTCTCCCGGTTCCCTCTTGAAAAGTCTTGCGTTTTGGACCTTGCCGTCTTAGCCGAAGTAGCGGTTCAGCAGGCCCTCAAAAGCCTTGCCGTGGCGGGCCTCGTCGCGGGCCATCTCGTGGACGGTGTCGTGGATGGCGTCCAGGTTCAGCTCCTTGGCCTTCTTGGCCAGGTCAAACTTGCCGGCGGTGGCGCCGTTCTCGGCATCGACGCGCAGCTCCAGGTAGCCAAACGGCTGCGCCGTTCGGCGCCGGGAACCCTTTCAATCACACAAAATCAGTTGCACATGTGCAACTTTTCACATGCTGGAATACATCAGAAATTGCACCCCAAATTGCACACTTTGGGAGGCAAGAAACATGGGAACCGAAAACAGCGCAAGTGTATTCCAGCTTGGAAGCGGCATGTGGGCATTTCGCTACACCTACACGCAAAGCGGCAAGAGAGTATCGAAACAGGTCAGTAAGGACGAAAACGGCAATCCATTCAAAAGTCGGCGAGCGGCAACCAGGGCGCGGCAAGTTGCCATTGACAACGCCCAGAACTCCCGCAAGCCCAAACCCACGGTACGGAAAACCATTCAGGAGGTCTATCAAGAATACTGTACCACGGGCCGTAGTGACCGGGCCTACAATACCATCCGCAAGCAGGACAGCTTGTGGAAGAACCACCTTTCCGCTCGGTTCGGCGGCCGCTTCGTGGATGAGGTCAGCGCGGCGGAGGTGGTGGACTATCTGACGGAGCTTTATTGTGGGCGTGGCCTCTCCTATCGCTATGTGGAGAGTTTTCTAAAACAGTTCTACTTGCTCTTTGGACAGGCGTATTCCCGAAACTACCTGGATGTGGATTCCTACAACAAGCTCTGTATCAACAAGGACACCAAAATTCACATGCCAAAACTGAAAACGGACGATGATCTGGATATTGTGGCGTTTAGCAAAGAAGAGCTTGCCGTATTGGATGATTACTTCTATGGAACCAATGCGGAAACGGCGTACTTGCTGGGACGGTATTGCGGCCTTCGTATCAATGAGTGTTACGGCCTCAAATGGTCAAATGTCGATGTGGTCAACGGAACCATTTTGATTGACGGCCAAATGCAATACCAGAACGGCCTTATCAAGCTGGTGTCGCTGAAAACCCGCAACGCCAAACGCACCATTTACATGTGCGACAAATTGAAAGTGTATTTTCAAGAGCTGGCGGCGCGGCGGGAACAGGATATGCTCCAATACGCCGCCCTGAGAGAACAGAACCAGCGTATCATAGAGGACTTAGGCGGTAAGAAGATTCCTTCCACGGAGCTTGTGAACTGTCTGCCCGATGGAAAAATCCAGACGGTAAACTCCATGAAATACCACTCGCGCGAACTCAAAAGTAAGTATCACATCATGTTCAAATACCACTACTTGCGGCATACATACGGAACCATGATGGCGGAAATGAATACCCCCACCCACCTTCTCTGCAATCAGATGGGGCATGGCAACATCCAGGTTACACAGCGATATTATATTGCGTTGTCCCGGACAGGAATAGATATTTTAAAAAGCAATTTAAATCAGTTATAGCCAAGAACTTTTAACAAGAATAAAAGAAAATCAAAGAGTCATCGTTCTCAATCATAAACTATTTAAAATATTAGTATAAATATTTACTTGCCTAAAATACAGGAAACAAAGTTATCTTTAGAAAATGTCGTTACTTCATTTAATTTTGATAGATATAATTGCTCATTCTTTATTAGATGCATAATTATTGAACTTGAATCAGTAAATTCCTCATCATTTAACGTACAAAATGTGTCAACAATGGTATCAATGTAAAAATGAAGATTTTGCAATATTACCTCTAGGAAAGGCAAAGTTCTTCCATTGTGCACTATCATATTTCGATTTCTATAAATACGCATAATTTGCCACGTCAAACGCCTAGAATGACGTTCATAGAAGTTCTTAATACTTGCTCCCATCGATAAAACATTTTTGTATTGCTGCATTCTAAACACAAGGAGTGGAGTAAACTCAAGTTCGGACATAAGCTCAGAGAATATATCATCATATTCAGATAAAACTAAAATGGCCAGCAGTTTTTCAGTCCTATTAAGAGTTGTATCATCAATCTTTCTTAATAGCTGTTCATACGTATCTAATATGCGACTAGAAATTTGCTTATCTAATTGTACCAATAGCATATTTATATAGTTAGAGCAAAGAATTGTGGCAGCAGAATTTGATATTTGATTTATCTTACTCAAGTTACCATGCTGTTCAACAGGAATTAATACTTCCATGGCAGTCCATAAATTTAGCAGTTGATTTTTCAAGTCTTTAGTTCCAAATGCCGATGCATGTAATCCAATTGCACTAAATATACCAGAATCCAATTCAAAACAAGCATGAACTATTTTTTTAACATCGGTAGGTGTCCTCTTTTGCCTAGAAATTGGTGAGGCCAATGCTTTTAAGCTATATACCGTTTTAGACTCTAAATCAACAACCTCAGCTTCTTTAAATGAATAGCCACGTTTACTGTGTTGACAATACTGCGTAACCGACAAGCAAAAATCTATCAGTGCTACTGCTTGAGTCTTTGCGCCTTCTGGGTCCATTGCCTCTCTTTTGAATTTTATAATATGGGAACATGTGTTATCAAACATTTCAAAGACGTTTTCAGCAATATCTAACCCCGTAAATGGTATCAGTTCGTCCTTGATTCTATAATTTTTCATAGGTAAATAGACAATATATTCTTTCTCATTTAACGTGAAAAGCGAGATAAATTTGTCAAAAGATTCCTCTGCATTTTTTACCGGAGTTTGCTCCGAGAAAAAGATATTTTTTACCGAAGTATAAATATATTCCTGACTATATCCAGTATTAATTAACTCAGTCAGAACGATCTTAGTATACTGTTGTAGTAAATCCAACTCTGAAAAATCTAAATTTTCTTTACCGATGAAAGCACGAATTTGTGATACACCATGATTGTAATAACGTGACTTTCTTCCTAAGTCATCTTTCAAAAATAGTATGCACTTTTTGAATTTTTGAATTGATGAGTCACTAGTAGGATTTTGCATAATTTCTTTAAGGACTAATTTGTATTTTCCTTCTGCATCTTTTATTGCAAATAGGTTATTAATATCTTCCCCGTAAAAGTACCTAACAATGGGATCATTTTTATATGAATATAAAAATTCTTGTAAAATAGGTACAATATTTCCTTTATCGAGTAGGACTGATTCAATTTTACGTATTACATCCAGAGCCTCAAAGCACAGGAAATGAAAATTTAGTGTTGGAACCTTAAATGAGTCATGACTAAAGTAGAACAACAATTCTTCAGCTGATTCTGCAAAAAAACGAATACCATTAAAACTTTTGTCAATCTCAAAACAGGGCACCTTGTTCCTAATCATACTACAGGCCTCCTTTGTATGTAATTCGGATTACTCTTTATATAAACTACAAATATTGTCAAGGAATTTAGCCATACTTTTTACCACATCAGTAGTAGCAAGAATTTTAGCTCGATTTCCAAATCCACACACCCACGCAAAAAATTGATCGCTTATTTCCACATCAGCGGTTACAACAAAATTCTTTTTGTCATCAGGTCTATAAAACACATCTTTGCCTGTTCCAAATCGCTCAATAGCCGTATCGAGTAAGTCGTTACGAAAGCGGATACTGACACGCTTCTGCTCCCCGCCAAACATGGAGAACACGCGGCGGGTATAGCTTTCAACTTCGATTTTTGCAAACTCTTCTGCTCCCTCTCGCGGTTCATTAAGAAGTTTTACTTCCTTCATACGGTCAATGCGATAGGTAGCGATTTGGGGTGCATTTCTATTGCCAGCAGGCCCATAACCCAGCAGATAATAGTTCCCATCGTTTATCAACAGTTTGTAGGGACTGACTTTATAAGTGGCCCCTTTGCGACGCTCCACCTGTGTTATTCCGTCTTGAAGTGTATATTTCAAATAGTTGTTTTCACCCGGTCACACAGGAACACTTCCCGTTGAAGCTGCTCCGCCTGATAGGTGCTGCAAAACTCGCCCAGCGTGTCCACCAAATCTTTCGCTTGTCGGGCGGATATAAACTTTGCCGCATGGACACACTCGGCCAGCAGCCGCAAATCGTCGAACTCAAATTGACGGGACAGCAACCGGTATTTTCCTCCCTGTCCGCCCTCAATATCCATCCCGAATACATCCCGCAGAGCGGCAATATCCCGGTAGATGGCGCGGCGCTCCGCCTCAATCCCGCACTCGTCTTTCAGATAGTCCACCACATCCCCGGCGGTGACGGGGTGGTTCTCGTCGGAGTTCTCCAAAAAGTATTTAGCAACATAGAGTGTTTTCACTTTTTGGTTTTCTGACTTTGCCATTTGCGCTGCCTCGCTTTCCCGGTCTTATATCCAGTGTATCACAAAATCAGGAAAAAGGCAGCAGCAAAGAGCAATGGGGCCGCTCGTGTCGAGCGGCCCCAGGCTGTCAAATAAGCTGTGCGTGGTTTTGTATCGCGGCCTCTATCCGCTGTGGCTCAATGCCGATATACCGCTGTGTGACGGCGGCGGAGCTATGCTGTAATAGCCGCTGTACCAGCGCTATGTCATAGCCGTTTGCCTTGTATATCTCCGTGGCGTACCACTTGCGGAAACTGTGAGTGCTGATCCCCTCAAAGCCAAGGTAATCGCACACGATATGGAGCTGCTTCTGTATGGCCCTCTCAGTGATGGGGAATATCAGGGCGTTTCTGTCTATACTGTTCCGCAAGCAATAATTCTCTATGTATTGTTGAATAACAAGCGGAACGGTGAACACCCGGCGCTTGCCGGTTTTCTGCTCGGTGATTTCCAGGCGGTATCTGTCCCCATCCCGGACAATGTCGCGGGGCCGCAGCTTCAATATGTCGCTGATCCGCAAGCCTAAATTCCCTTCCAGCACCAGGGCGGTGGCGATCCGCTCATTGGGGCGGCAACCGCTGAATCCCTCCTTCATTGTCTGTATGATCTCTTTGTATTGCTCGGTGGTGAGCGTCTTTGTTTTCTTGTTCATGGTGGCCTCCATGGTCAAAAGTTCGTTTTTAACGGCGGAAAAGTTCGTGTATTGGGGGCGGCGGCTGGAAAGTCCCGTGATTGCTGGGTTTTGGTGTTCGTATTTCTGGACTTATACGAACTTCGGGAAGTGGGCGGGTATTTCTCCCCGCCCTTCCCTGTCAACCGGCCAGCACCATCCGCTCGTTGCAGTCCAGGCAAGCGATATTCACCGCTTTGGTGGCCCGAACGGAATTCCCGCAGCAGGGGCAGATATACTTTCTCGTGCTGGACGGGCGCGGCGGCGGGGTGGTTCCTGTGCCGCTGTGCGTCCCGGTGCCGGTGACCTGGAACCCGGCAAACTCGTTGCGGTTTATGAGAATGTCGGTCAAGCCGTTCTCCAATACGAAGTCAAGCAGCGCCTCGCCGGGAGCCGTGTGTGACCATCCGTATTTATCGCTGTGGGTGACGGTCAGGCCGTGGGCCTCCGCCGCCGCTTTGAACTTCCGGTTGTGGTAGGTGTTGCCCCGGCTGCAATCCTGCACGCCGTTCTCAAAGTTGTAGTAGTGAACCATTTCGTGAAGCAGGGTCGCCGCCACTTCCTCAATGGGGCGGGCCAGCGTTCCGGCCCCGATATTGATTTCATGGGTGCCGCCCAACTTGGAAACCCAGGTATCTTCCCGCAGGGAGAAGTGGCCGTAGGCGCGGGGCGTGGACTGGATGGTGATGGTGGGCCTTGAAAGTGCACCTTCAAAGAATTCCGTGTTCAGCAGATCGAACACTTTGTTGAGATACCCGGCCACGCGGTTATAGCTTGTCAGTTCCTTCATGTCTTTATCTCTCCTGTTCTTGATTTTGGGGAGAGGGCAAGCTATAATGTTCTTGCCCTCCCCGGTTCGGTTTGGGTGGAAGTCCTTTGCCTGTAAGCTTTGGTCGGCAGTCAGGCAAGGGGCTTTTCTTTATGCGCTGATAGTAAAGCGGCGGCTCTGGCTCTGCTTGGTGAAGGCTTTGTAGAGGTCGCCGTACACCTTTTTGAAAGCGGTAGTGTCGAAGCGGTTGGAGAGAACGGAAGTCCAGCGGACGATGTACTTTCCAGCGGCCAGCTCTTCGGTGTCGCGCTCCATCATTTCGGCCTTGATACTGTCCCGGATGGCTTCGGCCTCCGCCTTGGCCTCTTCGATAACGGCCTCCCACTCGTTCAGGGCCTCGATCTTGGCTACTAATTCGTTCTTACTCATGTTTAGTTCTCCTTTTCTTTTATTGGGGTGTTCCCCTTAACTGATTACATATTACACCTTTTTTAAGTGTAATTTAATTCGCAAAATACCCAGAAATTACACTTAATTTATGTGTAATATTAACACTTGAAAAGAGTGTAATTCCGTGTTAGAATAAGGACAATGGAAGAGGCGCGCAATTTTTGGCGTGCCCCGGAATGGAGGCCAAACATGCCGATCAGATACAAAGTCGATGTAATTGCAGCCCTGAAAGAAGCAGGGTACAATACTACCAGGATTCGGAAAGATAAGATCATGGGGGAGGCCATGCTGCAAAAAATCCGCAGCGGTCAAATGGTGTCGTGGGCCACGCTTGAAACCATTTGCGACCTTCTGGGGTGTCAACCCGGTGATTTGCTGGAATACGTCAAGGAGACCCCAGGGGATAGGTAATTTATAGGAGCTACGAAAGACTACTGATGTTGATTACAGTAGTACGAAAATCCAGCGCAGCGCAAAAAAACAGGAAGCGCGTCGTGACCTTCGCCACGACGCGACAGCTCTAAGGGAGGTTACACCATGCTCGGAGACACAGACCTGCCCCTTGCCCTTATCATGGAAGAGATTTTAGGCTGGGAGAAGAAGCCCGGTCAAAAGGATGAAGAAGAGGGAGAAAAGCCGCAGAAAGACACAACTCCCAAAAAGTTTTGATACAAAAAGGAGAAGTCGGAGAGAAGTTTCAATAACTTCCTCCGACTTTTTTCATTTATTTGAAATAATACTTGACCGTCTTATCCAACTTCTCATGGAACGCCTGGGAAAGCTCCTGCTCGGCCTTGGCGGTGATCTCCTTAGTGCTGCTGTCAATCACGCTTTTTGCCACAGCGTCCACCAGATCGCGCCGCTGCATGAGAAAATCATAGAAGCGCTGGCGGCGGCTCTGTTCGTCCTGCCACTCCGCCTTTGCCCGCTTGTAATTTTCATAAGCACTTGGAGCGGGACCGCTCTGCGCCGCAAGTGCGGCCTCTATCCAGGTAAGACGGTTTGCGCTATCCTGGCGCTCAAAATCCTGCAAAATCTAAAGTAGTTCACGAAACATAGCTGTTTCCTCCTTCTGATAATTTTGAATATACACTTTCAAGTGTGGAAGCGGTAGATGTACCATACCCCGTGGGGAATATACTTTTCTTTTATCCCCCTCGGGGTGTGGTACATCGGCGGCAGTTTCACTTGAAATTCTTTCGGTAAATGAACTTGCGTTCCGGCGTCCGGCGTTTGGTGTCTACAATCAGCTTGTCCCGGAGCAAGTTGGAAATGGCATTGTGGCCGTAGCCCAGCGCCTTCAAATCATCCCTGGTAAAATCCCCGTCCGGCAAGGTCTTTCTGGCGCGAGCGGCTACCTTATTTTTGCCCTTCTCCTTGTTTCTGGCGGCGTTGGTTTCGCGGTTGTATTTTGCCATCTCGTCGGGGTCTTTCAAATCCCGGCTGTCCACCAACTCAACATCTGTATTGTAGTCAATCACAAACTTGAAGTCGGCGGCGGATATTGCCCCGGACAATGGAAATGGAGCGGAACCGCTCACAAGGTAATCACCCACCCATTCCGTTATTGCTTTTCGATCTGCTGCTGCAAGGGTGAGGCGCTTACCATCCTGGTAGTACAATGCAGGGAAGATCTGTTTCTTTACCTTATTGTAGGGAATGCGACCATTTCGGCAGCGGTCAAGAATTTCAATCAGCTATTTTTGCCAGCACTCCCAGGTCATTGACTGCCCTTCAAAGATTGCTTTGTCCTCCTGATAGTCCACAGAATAGCACCATGTATGTTGCGCGGCGGCGTCCAGCTTCATTCCCACGCCAAAGGTCACGAGCTTGGCTAAACCATTCGGCCAGCGCAAGCGGGACAACAGATCATCAGCGGTTTTGTTATCCTCTTCCTTCCAGCAAAGAAGGGTCAGCGTCGTATTATCTACTTCATCCACATCCACCAGTTCATACTTTGCTGCTAAAATCTCATACATGAGCTTGGTACGCTGCCCACCGGTCAGCCACAGTACATTATCCGCTGCTTGTCCCAAGAACTTCACTCGTTTTTTGATCTTATTGTAGCAGTCGGGGAAAGCCAGTTTGAAAAAATCCTCTCGTTTCGAGCGGCTACCATTCCAAGCAATCCAATGTGCTGTCTTTTGCTTGCCGTCCTCTTCCGTTGTGACATTCTCCCAGGCAATGGGCAGGCCGCGGAAGGTCGGTTCAGCGGCAGTGGTTTCTTCCAGCGCGGTAATCCGCTCTTCTTCTGCAACCAAATACCCTGCTTTGGCTTCATTTTCTTTTTCAATCTACTTTTTGGTGGGCTTAGTCAGATCATATTCTTCTATTATCCAATCTCCTGGCGACTGATAATGAGGAAACATGGGGTATTCGATAGCGGCTGCCTCATTCCATGCTTGAATAAACCAATAAAACTGAAAGCCCTCTTCCATAAAATACGGCAAGTATCGACTGTCAATAGAATATTCTTTAATAACAGTTTTATAGTATTCTTCCAAATCATTATCTGACCATTCATCGACCCGTGGCGAAACCATTCCGCGCGCAAATTTAATGAAATATTTTACAAAAAGTTTCGTATGACAGGCCCAATAAAGCCTATCTTCTGGTCGCTGAGCAGAATTTAATAAATATGGATTTCTACTTTGAAAAAATTCATATGTTTCAGCTGCATCTACTATTTCTTGTGGATTATCTATATAATTCAACCATTGATGGTTTAGGTTATATTTCTCCATACATTGTTGGAGCTTTTGCAAAGTTTCTTCGCTATCCCCTGCTGGCGACAGGTTCTATTTTTCCATCTTGTGTGCTTCCTCCTTTTATAGATTTAAGCAAACAGTAGGAAGCGTGTTGCCAGCACTTGGCGGTGCTGCCCGGAAGCATAGAACGGAAGTGCTCTACAAGATGGAAAGCCGCAGCGCCTTCATCCTACTGCTTGTTTAAGTCTACAAGTGAAGCCATACATCAAAAGCTTTTTCCTTTTTCTGTAATTATTATAACACAAAATTTTTTTATGGCAAAGAAACGGCATAACGCTCTCATTTGCCTTATTCCGCAACAAAGTTGTTGTTTCTCTTTTGAAAGTTGGTGCGTTTCTTTTTGAAGTTGCTGCTACTTATCAAAAGTTCTTTCGGAGTTGTCGGTTTTGGTCAGAAGTTGAGCTTTTGCGGGTGAAGGTTGCTTTTTGAAAGTGTAGTTTCAACTTGGAGCGGAACCCTGATTGCGAGCGGGTGAAGGAATTTCCCTCGCAAGAAGGTAATCGGGAAGGTGTAGGATGCCCCCATGTGGAACGGGTGAAGGCTGCGGTCACACCAGGGTGGGGGGTGCTTCCGGGATAGTTCATTTGTAATTTCGCGTGTGCGCTTTTCTTGGCATTTTTCCCGACCGCTGAAAAAAGACGGGAAACACGGGCGAGAACGGCGGTGGCGGTGTAAGTTGGTGTCAAGATAAAACCCCTGATGCAGCGTTGCTACATCAAGGGTAAGTTTTGCACTTTTAGCCGCTTCGGGTATGGTAGAGTTTTAAGCCGTTAATCACATGAATAATAAATTCCTTGTCTTGTTGAGACAGTCCATCAATTAGACCGTCCAGAAATACATCAATGTTGCTCTCTTGATCGGCAGGATAGCTTTCACATAAAAGATAGTCCATACCAATGCCCAGCACATTGGCGATATTTACCAATGTTTGGAGGCTGGCTGTCATAAGGTTATTTTCCAGTTTGGCAACTGCATTTGTTGAAATATCTATCTTTTCGGCAAGCTGTTCCTGAGTTAAACCGGCTTGCTTCCTGGCAGCTTTAATGCGCTTCGCTATCAGTGGATAATCCACCTTGTATTTATAATCCATATCTTCTACTCCTTTTAATCAAGGATATATGG
This sequence comes from Pseudoflavonifractor sp. Marseille-P3106, assembly GCA_900169975.1. Taxonomy (GTDB): domain Bacteria; phylum Bacillota; class Clostridia; order Oscillospirales; family Oscillospiraceae; genus Vermiculatibacterium. The sequence goes on along the minus strand of LT827123.1, from coordinate 137,369 downwards.
ATTATTCCTAAATTTTAATTGATTAAAACTCCAATATAATATTGATATACAATCAAATTCGTGTTATAATTAGAGCAGTAGATCACAGTTGCACAGACAAAATCCATGATACGATGAAAGAGAGGAATAGTATATGTTTTGTTCAAAGTGTGGCAATCAAGTTGATGATAATGCAGCTTTTTGTCCCAAATGTGGGAACAAAATAGGTGAAATCACGAATAGCACTTCCGAACTCATAGTCAAGAGCAAAAAAGAATGTATTTATGACGCTCTGTGTAATTACATGCGTGCTACTGTTCTTATTACAGGCGTTAATCCTACTTTTGGGGAACTTGAGGCATACGAAGAGGGCCAAGATGGAAAGGTTTACTGTGAGCTTGTGGCAAGTACAAGGAATATGCTCGGCCAGACCAAAAAAACGAGATATGGTGCAGTTATAAAAGAAGTCGAAGCGGATGGCAACTGCATTTTCCAATCTCCTGGACCGCAGCTTATTACTCCAATTACTCCTACTAAAATGTGCAAGAAAATCCTCGGTTTTAAGAGTTTGAGGTAAGGTTATGTTTTGTCAAAAATGTGGAGTTCAAATTGCCGATGGCAGCTCATTTTGCGAAAAGTGCGGAAACAAGGTCGGCATTACGAATGACTCCCCCCAAAAGGTCATGCTTGACCCCAGAGAGGTTGTAGAACACAAAACCGAAAAAGATAGTAGCAAAACTTTTGCCGGAAATGGGAAAACGTTTGGCATTATTCTAATGCTTGTTTCGGTTATAGGCGATTTGGTGGCATTGGTCGCTATTGGTACAGAGAGTTTTATCCCCGCAACAATAATTGCAACAGTAGTATTCGTTATAGGCTTTCTTCTAATGATGTTTAGTCCCAGTTAATCTAAAAATAGTTTATAATAATGCGGAGAGGACGGTACACCAGCAGTACCGTCCTCTCTCATTTTGTATTCCATTGTTATCAAGCGCTCTCCTGCTGCTTCTTCTCTTCCTGCTTCTTCTTGATAGTTTCCAGGTCAATCACCTTGGAGGTATTGTTGCTGAAATCGGGCTGCTCCTTGTAGTTGGGGAACTGGACCTTGAACCAATCCAGCACAAACTTGTAGGGGCTGGGCTGCTGCTTGGAGCACTCCTTGACCACCTCAAACTGGGCCAGCAACTCGACGGAGTTCTTAAACACGCTCATGTACTTCTCCATGTTGGCGTAGGTCAGGTTCTTGGTGTGGCGGGCCTTCTTGGGGGCGCGGCGGGTCTTGCGGATGATGGTCAGGCCGGGGAAGTCGGCGCGAATCTGCTGCAACAGCTTGTATTCCTGGGAAGTGGGGTTGCTGGCGGCGTCCTCAAACGCGTTGGTCATGGTCAGAGTGTTGTTCACAAAGTCTACTTTGTAAGTGTTCTTCATGGTAATTTCCTCCTAAAAATCAATTCTGGTTTGTCTTAAAAGTCGATATAGAGGTCAGGGATATTGCCTTCGTAGAGCGGCGGGTTGGGACATGCGCCTTTCTGCTCGTTGTATTCGGCGGTGAACTCGGCTTCCAGCGCTTCGTCGGTCAGCGCCGTCAGGCGCTCTTCCTCTTTGTCGCGCTCGTCGTAGGTCTTGCAGAAGGACAGCAGGTAATAGGTCATGTAGTCACGGGTGAATTCCATCGTATCAAGCTCCTTTTCTGATTTTTGAGAAGTGTACTTCAAAGATTGCTTACTGATTAGCAGCAAGCGGGAAACCAACGGTTACTTTCTCGGGGGCGGTTTCCGCCTCGCCGTTGTCAGCAAAGAACGCCTTGTACTTGTCGTACTTGGGGAACTTAGCAAGGAACCAAGCCAGCACCGCACGATAGGGATTCTGCTGGATGGCAACGATTGCCTTCTGGTCGTTGAACTCCTTGATAAGTTCCTGGCCGTTGGTCTGCATGGTCAAGAATCGCTCCATGTTATCGTAGGTCAGATTCTTGTAGGTGCGCTTGTCGCTCTTCCGCTTGATGGTCTTGGTTACCATCTGGGCGCTGGGGAAATCCTGACGGTAGGCTCTCCACTCTCTGTATTCGGGAGTACCGAAGATACGGGCCTGCTTCTCGAAAGCCTTAGTGACCTGGGCGTGGGTATCGTCGATGTAGATGATAGCATTCTTTTTCATGGTGATAATCTCCTTATTTCATTTATTTTTGTTTTGAGAGGTTTTGTTTTTTCTTGTTCTCTGTCCCTCTTTGTGCTTTAAGTATAGCATGGGCAAAGAGAAAACCTGTACTTTAATAGTGATATGTGATATAATCAAACTATGAAAAAGCAGCCCCAAAGGGCTGCTGAAATGAAGAGAAACCCGGCAATTTTGATTCTGTTTGGCTTCCAGCCGATGAAAAGTCTCTGTTTTTCCTTCTGATTGGGCCAAAACTTCATAAAAGTTGATGGTTTTTCTCAAAAACTTGTTATTAAGCGGTGAAAATCGCTTGATATAGGGCAAAAAACGGAATATCCACATGTGGAAGGTTTTCCGTCGTGGAAAAGAGAGAAATGCCACAAAAACATCCACAATGAACCGGCACAAGCGCAAAAAGAGAGGGAACCGGTTCCCCGATTCCCTCTCGAAAAGTGCTTGATTGTTGCGATTTATCCGGTTATAGATTAGCCGAAGTAACGCTTCAGCAGGCCCTCGAAAGCCTTGCCGTGGCGGGCCTCGTCGCGGGCCATCTCATGGACGGTGTCGTGGATGGCGTCCAGGTTCAGCTCCTTGGCCTTCTTGGCCAGCTCAAACTTGCCCATGGTGGCGCCGTTCTCGGCATCGACACGCATCTCCAGGTTCTTCTTGGTAGAGTCGGTCAGCACCTCACCCAGCAGCTCAGCAAACTTGGCAGCGTGCTCGGCCTCCTCCAGAGCGGCCTTCTCCCAGTACAGGCCGATCTCGGGATAGCCCTCGCGATGAGCCACACGGGACATGGCCAGATACATGCCGACCTCGGAGCACTCGCCCTGGAAGTTCTCACGCAGGCCCTGGAGGATCTCTTCAGGAGCGCCCTTGGCCACGCCTACCACGTGCTCGGCAGCCCACACCTTATCGCCGCCCTGCAGGACGAACTTGCTCTTGGGAGCCTTGCAGATGGGGCAGAAATCAGGAGCCTCAGGACCCTCGTAAACGTAACCGCAGACAGAGCAAACCCACTTTTTCATAATGAATGACCTCCTAAAAATTTATGTGATTTATTTGATTTTATTAGTAATGGTTCTTGTTTCTGTTTAAAGAATACCATAGTGGATTCATCTTGTCAAGCATTATTTCCGCTTTTCTCAGAAATTTTTCCAATCTCTGAACGAATACAGCGCCGTCCCGGCCTGGCGGTCGGGGCGGCGCTGCTGTTCCTTATTCCACAGTGACGGACTTGGCCAGGTTGCGCGGTTTATCAATGTCGCAGCCCCGCTGGAGGGCCACATAGTAGGCAAAGAGCTGGAGGGGAACCACATCCAGGCTGGGCAGGAGCATGGGGTGGGTATCCGGCACCGTGATGGTGTGATCCACCGTTTTCGCCATGTCGCCGCCCAGGCTCTCCGTGGTCAGGCCCAGGACGTCGGCTCCCCGGCTCTTGACTTCCACCACATTGCTCATGAGTTTTTCGAACAGGGGCCGATAACTGGCCAAAGCCACCACCAGAGTTCCATCCTCGATGAGAGAGATGGTGCCGTGCTTCAGCTCCCCCGCGGCGTAGGCCTCGGAGTGGATATAGGAGATCTCCTTGAGCTTCAGGGAGCCCTCCATGCCGATGGCGTAGTCGATATTGCGGCCGACGAAAAAGATAGAGGCATGGTTAAAGTAGAGAGAGGCATAGTACTGGATGGCCTGCCGCTGCTCCAACACCGACTCCAGCTTGGTGGGAATGAGGAGGAGCTCGGAGATGACCTTGTCATACTCTGCCTTCTCAATGGTTCCCATAAGATCAGCAAAATAAAGGCCGATGAGATAGGTCACCGCCAGCTGGGTGGAGTAGGCCTTGGTGGTCGCCACGGCGATCTCCGGTCCGGCCCAGGTGTAGATGACGTCGTCGCTCTCCCGGGCGATGGTGGAACCCACCACGTTGACGATGGAAAGCACCCGGGCCCCCAGGCGTTTGGCCTCCCGCATGGCGGCCAGGGTGTCGATGGTCTCGCCGGACTGGCTGATGACCAGCGCCAGCGTTTTATCGGTGACAATGGGGTCACAATAGCGGAACTCCGAGGCGAGGGCCACCTCCACCGGCTTGCGCAGGAGCTTTTCCAGGTTGTACTTGGTGGCCATGCCCACGTGGTAGGAGGAACCGCAGGCAATGATGTAGAGCTTGTCGAGTCCCTTGAGATAATCGGCATCGAAGCGGAGATCGTCCAGCACCACTTTCCCGTTCTGGATGCGGGGGAACACAGTCTTGCGGAAGGCCTCGGGCTGCTCCATGATCTCCTTGGCCATAAAGTGCTCATAGCCGCCCTTCTCCGCCGCCGAGATCTCCCAGTCCACGTGATGCTTCTCTTTCTCCACGGGCTGGAGATAGGCGTCGTACACCCGGATGCCGTCCCGGGTGAGCACAGCCAGCTCCCCGTCGTCCAAATAGCTCACCTCGCGGGTGTACTTGATGACGGCGGTGACGTCGCTGGCCAGGAAATTGAAATCCTCGCCGTAGCCCAGGATGAGGGGGCTGTCCTTGCGGACGGCCACCAGCCGGTCCGGGCAGTCGGCACAGACGATGCCGAAGGCATAGGCACCGTTGATGCGGTGGAGCACCTTGCTCACCGCCTCCAGCAGATCACCTTCATAGTAGTATTCCAGCAGCTGAGCCACCACTTCGGTGTCGGTCTGGGAGACAAACTTCACGCCCTGGTGCTGCAAAAATTCCTTGATCTCCACATAGTTTTCGATAATGCCGTTGTGGACCACGGCAAAGCGGCCGTTCTCCGACACCTGGGGATGGGAATTCACGTCGGAGGGCACCCCGTGGGTGGCCCAGCGGGTATGGCCCAGGCCTACGGTGCCATGGACCGTGGCTCCCCCCTGGGTCAGGTCGCTGAGGACCTTCAAACGGCCCTTGGCCTTCACCACCTGAAGGCCCTCCACCGCCCCGTAAATAGCCAGTCCGGCCGAATCATATCCCCGGTACTCCAGGCGGGACAGGCCGTCCAGCAAAATAGGGGCCGCCTCCTCTTTCCCGATAAAACCAACGATACCGCACATGTGCGTATCCTCCTGTTTGTTCAATTCCGCGTCTTTGCGTCTGACTACGCATTATATCATCCCTGGCATGCCCTGTGCAAGTTTTCCGGTGAATTTTATCCCCGCCTGTGCCGGGCGGGGGCGGGGCCCTCCCCCTCTACCAGAATGATATCCTCTCCAAACCGCCGGACGGCCGACCATGAAAACACCCGCTCGGCCTCCCGTCCCAGCAGGCCGAACAGGCGCAGGCGCCCAGGAACCACCAGAGTCCGCACCTGCCCGGTCTCCAGATCCACCTCCACGTCCCCCACATAGCCGTAGCGGGTGCCGTCTGTCACGTTGATGACCTCTTTACAGCGCAGATCTCCAATTCGGGTATCCATGCCCTCCCCCTCCTTATCTATGGATCAGAATATGACGGTTCCCCGTTGTCCCATTCCTCCCCCGCCGCACCCATCCCTCAGGCGGGGCATAGGATGGGCAAAAAGGAGGAATCTCTATGCCCATCATCTATCTCTCCCCCTCCACGCAGCAAAACAACTACTATGTAAACGGCGGCACCGAGGAGGAGTGGATGAACCGCCTGGCCGACGCGCTGGAGCCTTACCTCACCGCCTCGGGCATCCGGTATGTCCGCAACACCCCCGAGATGACCGCCTCCTCCTCCATCCGCGCCTCCAACCAAGGCCGGTACGACCTGCACCTGGCGCTCCACTCCAATGCGGCCCCAGAAGGGCTGTACGGCCAAAAACGGGGGATCATCGTCTTTTACTACCCCGGCAGCAGCCGGGGCCAGACCGCCGCCGAGCTGGTAACGGACGGTTTGAAGGAGATCTACCCGCTGCCCAACAACGTCCGCGCCGAACCCTCCACTTCCATCGGCGAGGTTCGCCAGCCCAAGGCCCCCTCTGTGTTTATTGAACTGGGCTATCACGACAACCGGGACGACGCAGTGTGGATCAAGAACAATCTGGACGCCGCGGCCCGCAGCATCGCCCTGTCCCTGACGGAGTATTTCGGTGTTCCCTTCCTCACCCCCAGAGCCTATCAAAACGCAGTGGTGGACGTGAACTGGGGTTCCCTCAACATCCGGGACAAACCGGATCCGGCCTCTTACGTGGTGGCCCGCGCCCCCGACGGTGCCCGGCTCACGGTCATCAATCAGTACAAAAATTGGTATGTGGTCCGCTATGACGGGATCGTGGGCTGGGCCAACGCCGACTTCGTCACTCTGGTGTGAGCCATGGTGATCCATGTGGTACAGCGGGGGGAATCCCTCTACTCCATCGCCCTGGACTACGGCGTGTCCATGTCCCAAATTTCCATCGACAACGGACTCGAGGCCCCGGAGCGTCTGGTCCCCGGTCAGGCGCTGGTCATCCGCTTTCCGGAGGCCATCCACACCGTCCTCCCCGGGGAGACCCTGGCCTCCATCGCCCGGGAGTCGGGTCTCTCTCTCCGCCGTCTCTATCAAAACAATCCCGTCCTGGGCGGTTCACCCCGGATCTGGCCCGGCCAGACCCTGGTTCTCTCCTACCGGGAGGAGCCGGGGCCGGAGCTGTCGGTCAACGGCTACGCCTACCCCTTCATCGACCCCGCCCTGCTCCGCGCCACCCTTCCCTATCTCACCTGGCTCACCCCCTTTACCTACGGTTTTACGGAAGAGGGCTCGCTGGTGGAGCTGGATGACGCCGCACTTCTGAGCGCGGCGGGGGCCGCCGGGGTATCCTGCCTGATGCACCTGTCCACCCTCACGGCGGAGGGGGACTTTTCCAACGATCTGGCCCACCTCGCCCTCACGGACTCCCAGGTTCAGGCCAGGCTTCTGGACAATATTTCCCTCACCTTGCGGGAGAAGGGTTACCGGGGCCTGGACGTGGACTTTGAGTACGTCTATCCGGACGACGCCGGGGCCTATGCGGCATTTCTGGCTACGCTGGCCCGGCGGCTCAACCCTCTGGGCTATCCGGTCATCGCCGCCCTGGCTCCCAAGACCTCCTCCACCCAGCGGGGCGCCCTCTACGAGGGACACGACTACTCCGCCATCGGGGCAGCGGTCAACGAGGTGCTGCTGATGACATATGAGTGGGGCTATACCTACGGCCCGCCGATGGCTGTGGCCCCCATTTCCAATGTACGACAGGTGGTGGAGTATGCCCTCACTGTGATCCCCGCCGAAAAGATCTGGCTGGGCGTCCCCAATTACGGCTACGACTGGCTTCTCCCCTTTGTGAAGGGCAAGAGCAAGGCCACTTCTCTCTCCAGTCAGCAGGCAGTGGCGCTGGCCCGGCGGTACGGCGCGGAGATCGCCTACGACGACCTCTCCCAGTCTCCCTGGTTCCGCTATACCGACGAGTCGGGCGGGGAACATGAGGTCTGGTTCGAAGACGCCAGGAGCATCCAGGCAAAACTGGCCCTCATCCCGGAATACGGGCTTCTGGGCGCGGGGTACTGGAATCTGATGCGCCCCTTCCCCCAGAATTGGCGGGTGCTCTCCTCCCTCTATCAGATCCGAAAAAGCCCGTCCTGAAATGTTCATAAATTATTCACGGGAAATTCCAAAACTGTACATCACTTCCTGCCCCGGTGTGGTATTCTATACTCGTCAGGACAGACAGAACAAAACACCAAAACCTCCTCTCTCTTTCTCTTTCTCTCTCAAACACTGTCCCCCGCGGACGGCAAGCGCCGTTCGCGGGGGTACAGACCAAAATCTCCGCGCCGGACGGCGCGTTATGATTCGGGCGGCTTCGGCCGTCCCTTTTTTATACGCTCTCCAGATCGGGGCGCGGTCCGTTCCCGGACCGCGCCCCGATCTGGTTTAAAAGCCCATATCGTCGGACAGGTTTTCCATCACCTGCCCCACTGTCTTCATCGCCTTTCCGGCCGCCTTGCGCATCGGGGTCTTTTTCCGCGGGGCTATCGCCGCACCCAGCGCCGCGCCCGCCAGAACGCCCAGGCCCATGCCCTTGGCAAATTCGTGCTCCTTCATTCTTTTTCGCCTCTCTCTTTCTTTTAGTGAGCTATTGCTCCCACTTTTATTATTGCCCGAACCGGGAAAAAATCGTTGCTAAAAACCACATTCTCATTTATAATAAAAAAAGAAAGTCAGAGACGGGGCGGAGGCATGGGCCTCGGCCCCTTTTTGCGAAAACTGGAAGGAGTGGAGCCGTGAAACTACTCATTCGCCAGGGCCGTCTGGTGGACCCCGTGGGGGGCATCGGCGGTGTGCTGGACATTCTCATCGAAGACGGAAAAGTGGCGGTCATCGGCAGCGACATCCGGGAGCCCAGCGCCCGGGTCATCGACGCCAGTGGCCTCACCGTCTGCGCCGGGTTGGTGGACATGCACGTCCATTTGCGGGAACCCGGCTTCGAGTATAAGGAGACCATTGCCTCCGGCGCCCGGGCCGCCGCCGCCGGCGGCTTCACCGCAGTGGCCTGCATGCCCAACACCCGCCCCACCATCGACACCCCGGAGGGAGTGTCCTTTGTCAAGGAGCGTGCCGCTCTGGCCGGGGGGGCCCAGGTATGGCCCATCGCCGCCGTCTCCAAGGGGCAGAGAGGCCAGGAGGTCAACGACTACGAGGCACTCAAGGCCGCCGGGGCCGTGGCCCTGTCCGATGACGGCGTGCCGGTGCAGAACGCCAACCTCCTCCGGGACGCCATGATCCTGGCCCACCGCCAGGGACTCACGGTTCTGTCCCACTGCGAGGACGCCGACATGGTGCAGAATTTTGCCGTCAACGAAGGCCGGGTCTCCCGGCAGCTGCGCATCCCCGGCCGCCCTGCCATTGCCGAGGAGCTTCAGGTCATGCGGGACGCCATGCTGGCCGAGGAGACGGGGGCAGCCCTCCACATCTGCCACATCTCCACCGCCAAATCGGTGGCCATCGTCCGGCGCTTCAAGCGCAAGGGAGTGGCCATCACCTGCGAGACCTGCCCCCAGTACTTCACCTTCACGGAGGACGAGGTGCTCCGCCAGGGGGCGCTGGCCCGGGTCAATCCCCCCCTGCGCACCCCCGCCGACGTGGACGGCATTCTTGAAGGATTGAAGGACGGCACCATCGACGCCATCGCCACCGACCACGCCCCCCATTCCGCCGAGGAGAAGGCCCGTCCTCTCACCGAAGCCCCCAGCGGCATGATCGGACTGGAGACCGCCCTGGCCGCCTCCCTCACCGCCCTCTATCACCCCGGGGCAATGAGCCTGTCCGACATTCTGCGGCGGATGACCGTCACCCCCGCCTGCATCCTGCGGATGCCCGGCAAGGGCCGGCTGGCCATCGGCTCGGACGCCGATCTGGTCATCTTCGATCCGGACGAAGCGTGGACAGTGGATCCTGAGCGATTCCTCTCCCAGGCCAGAAATACCCCCTTCGCCGGAAAACAGCTCAAGGGAAAGGTGAAATACACCATCCTGGGCGGCGAAATCATTTATAAGGAGGAAGCATAAATGTCCTTCGACCATCTCCAAGACCTCATCAGGGCCAAGAAGAATCCCACGGTGGCAGGGCTGGACCCCAAACCGGAGTATGTGCCCCCTCATATGCTGAAAGCCAGTCTTGACCGGTACGGCGAGACCCTGGAGGGGGCCGCCGACGCCATCCTTCAGTTCAACAAGGGACTGATGGACGCGCTGGCCGACGTGGTCCCCGCCGTCAAGCCCCAGTCCGCCTACTACGAGCGGCTGGGCTGGCAGGGAATGCGTGTGCTGGACGAGACCATCCGCTACGCGAAAGAAAAGGGGCTGTTCGTCATCGCGGACGTCAAGCGCGGAGACATCGGCTCCACCGCCGAGGCGTACAGCGACGGCTGGATCGGCAGGACCCGGGTTGGGAATACCGACTGCGCCGCCTTCGACGCCGACTGCCTCACCATCAACGGCTATATGGGCTCCGATTCCGTCGGCCCCTTCCTGGACACCTGCCGTGCGGAGGACAAGTGCCTCTTCGCCCTGGTCAAGACCTCCAACCCCAGCTCCGGCGAGCTCCAGGACATGGTGGCGGGAGACCGGGTGGTCTATCAGGTGATGGGCGATCTGGTGCAGCGGCTGGGCCGGGACGAACTGGGCAAATACGGATACAGCCGGGCGGGTGCAGTGGTGGGCGCCACCTATCCCTCTGAGCTGCGGAACCTCCGCAAGCGGCTGGAGCACACCTTTTTCCTGGTCCCCGGCTACGGGGCCCAGGGGGGCACCGCCCAGGACGTACAGAACGCCTTCGACAAATTCGGTCGGGGAGCCATCGTCAACGCCTCCCGCTCCATCATGTGCGCCTGGAAAAAGACCGGCCGGGACGGGCTGGACTACCAGGATGCCGCCCGGGCCGCCGCCGAGGCCATGCGGGACGACATCAAGCAGTACGTCACGGTGCTGTAAGCCATGAAATGTCCATTTTGCGGCGGTGAGATGACCGAGGGCGGGGTCGCCCTCCCCAGCGGCCGCGGCTTCACCAACACGGCACAGTGGATGCCGCCCGGCGAGAACGGGGAGCGCTGGGATTCGGCCCGGGCGGTGGCTCTGTCGGGCTTTCTGCCCGAGGACGGCGAGCCCCAGTCCCTGGGGGACATTCTTTTCGGCTTCTCCCCCGACGCCGTCGGCTGGTACTGCGACACCTGCCAAAAGGCGGTGGCCGTCTTTCAAAAGGACGTCCCCTACGATCCCTTCCCCGGCGTGCCCAATGGTCCCCTGCCCCCGGTCAGCGAACTGATGAAACGGGGCGCAAAGGCCCCGCCGGAGACGCCGTCTGAACCGGAGCCCGCGCCCGCGCCGAGAAAGGATCCCTGGGAAAAGGGCGGGCTGTTTCGCCGGAAGAAAAAGAAGCCTGACTGGGAGCTGTGATCCCGGACGAAAACCTCACGAAAGCGGTGATCTCTTTGCAAGTGGAAACCTCCTGCAAGATCGTGGAAAAAACCTGCCCCAACCCTCACGCCGTCCGGCTGACCCTGGAGGTGGGAGACATGGTGCGCACCTCCTACCGGGGCCCGGGGCAGTTTGTGCACATCAAGTGCGGGGAGGGCCGGCTCCTCCGCCGCCCCATCTCGGTGTGTGTCTGTTCCGAGGACGAGCCGAGCGACCTTTTGAGCGTCGTCTTTGAAATCCGCGGGGCAGGCACCGCCTGGCTGGCCGCGCGCCGGGAGGGGGAATCTCTGGATGTGCTGGGCCTTCTGGGCAATGGCTTTACCATGAGCCCCGAAGGGCGCTATCTCCTGGTGGGGGGCGGCATCGGCGTGCCCCCCATGTACGGCTGCGCCTTCTGCGGCGGGCAGTGCGACGCGATCCTGGGCTTCCGGGACGCCTCCCACGCCCTCCTCACGGAGGATTTTGAGGAGATCTGCACCACCGTGGCCATTGCCACCGAGGACGGCTCGCTGGGCAAAAAGGGCTTTGTCACCGGCCCGGCGGAGGCTCTGCTGACGAAAAACCGCTATGACGGCGTCCTCTGCTGCGGCCCCAGGCCCATGCTCAAGGCTGTGTCCGCCCTGGCCGCCCGGTACGGCGTCCCCTGCCAGGTCTCTCTGGAGGAGCGGATGGCCTGCGGCGTAGGGGCCTGTCTGGGCTGCGCCGTGTCCATGGCCGACGGCTCCATGAAGCACGTCTGCAAGGACGGCCCTATTTTCAACGCTTCGGAGGTGGACTGGAATGGCTGACATGCGGGTAAATCTGGCGGGAGTCGCGCTGAAGAACCCCGTCACCATGGCCTCCGGCACCTTCGGCTTCGGCCGGGAATACGGGCAGCTGTACGACATTGACCGGCTGGGGGGCATCAGCGTCAAGGGCCTGACGCCCCGCCTCCGGGCGGGCAACCCCTCCCCCCGGATCGCGGAGACCCCCATGGGGATGCTCAACTCTGTGGGCCTTCAAAACCCGGGCGTGGACGCCTTCATTGCCCACGAGCTGCCCGAACTGAAAAAACATGACCTGGCGATCATCGCCAACATCTCGGGCAGCACCCCCGAGGAGTACGGAGAGATGTGCGAGAAGCTCTCCGCCGCCGGGGTGGACATGATCGAGGTCAACATCTCCTGCCCCAACGTGAAGGCCGGCGGACTGGCCTACGGCACCCGGCCCGAGCTGGCCGCCGAGGTCACGGCAGTGGCCAAGGCCCACGCCGCCGTGCCCGTGATGGTGAAGCTCTCCCCCAACGTCACCGACATCACCGAGATCGCCCGGGCAGTGGAGGGGGCGGGAGCCGACGCCATCTCCCTCATCAACACTCTCCGGGGCATGGCCATCGATGTGAACACCCGCCGCCCCATTTTGAAAATGAATACCGGCGGACTCTCCGGCCCCGCCGTACTGCCGGTGGCGGTGCGGATGGTGTGGGAGGTCGCCGGCGCCGTCAAGGTGCCCATTCTGGGCATGGGGGGCATCTCCTCCGGCGCCGACGCCGCCCAGATGATGCTGGCGGGCGCCTCCGCCGTGGCAGTGGGAGCCGCCGCCTTTGCCGATCCCATGGCCCCTCTCCGGGTTCTGGAGGAGCTGGAGGCCATCTGCGACCGGCAGGGCCTGCACAGCGTCCGCGCGCTCACCGGGGCGGTACAGCCCTGGTAAGCCTCCGCCCAAATCGAACACAGAGAGGAACCTGACCCCATGACCCGAATCTATATCGTCCGCCACGCCGAGGCCGAGGGCAATCTCTACCGCCGGATCCACGGCTGGTATGACAGCCAGATCACCGAAAACGGCAAGCGGCAGATCGCCGCGCTGGAACACCGCTTCCAGTCCATCCCCGTGGACGCCGTCTACGCCAGCGACCTGCGCCGCACCCAGATCACCGCCCGGGCGGCGGCCCGGCCCAGGGGCCTGGAAGTACACATCGAGCCCGGCCTGCGGGAAATCGGCATGGGGGTCTATGAGGACCGCACCTTCGGCGATCTTCACTTCCACTTTCCGGAGGAGCAAAAGCGCTTCGTGACCTGCTCCCCCGACTGGGCCCCAGAGGGGGGCGAGACCTTCACCCAGGTGGGCACGCGGGTCACCGACGCGGTGTTCCGCATCGCCCGGGCCCACCCGGATCAGACGGTGGCCGTCTTTACCCACGGCACCGCCATCCGCTGCCTCCAGTCCGCTCTGCGGAACAAGCATCCCTCCCAGACCCCCGAGCTGGGACACTGCGAAAACACCGGGGTCACCTGTCTGGAGTTTGAGGGAGATCAAGTCCGCATCCTCTTTGAAAACGACGCCTCCCACCTGCCCGAGGAGATCGCCACGGTGGCCCGTCAGCGCAGGGCCATGGAGCGGGGCGCGCCCCTGCTGGCGGCCTGGTTCCGTCCCCTGGACATGGATCGGGAGGCCCAGATCTACTACGAGGCCCGCAAGGATGCCTGGCAGGACATCCATGGCTCGATGGCGGATTTTGACGGCCCCGGCTTTCTGGCAGAGGCCCGGGAGCAGTGGCTGATCGACCGCCGGGCGGTGGAGTGCGTCATGGCCGGAGACCGGGTCATCGGCGTTTTACAGCTGGCCACCGATCGCTTTGCAGCGGAAAAAGTTGGGTACGTCCCCCTCGTTTATCTCCAGCCGGAGTACCGCCGCCGGGGGATCGGGGTGCAGCTCATCGGACAGGCCGTGTGCACCTACCGGGCCCTGGGCCGGGAGAGGCTTCGCCTGCGCTGTGCCCCCGACAATCTGTTGGCGCAGCGGTTTTATAAGCGGTACGGCTTTGTGCGCACCGGTCCGGCACCCGGAGCCCGGGTCCCGCTGGATCTGCTGGAAAAATCAATCTGACTCCACCGGGAGAGGCTTGTTCCTCTCCCGGTTTTTTGCCCGCAGATTCGACAAAAGCGTCGAATCTTCCCCCGCTTTTTTGGCCAAAACGTCAATCTTTTCGATTACCATCTTTTCGCCTGTTTACGAATCCTTTTGAGCCGTATATAATTAGCCTGTCTTCGTTTGGTTTACGGTTTCTTTTCCCCGTCCATACATCATTTTGACGACAGTTGATTTTGGAGGCGCTCTTTTGGACAGTTCAAACGTAATCTCCATGTTGGGAGCTATCGCACTGTTCCTGTTCGGCATGTCCACCATGACCGACGGCCTGGAAAAGCTATCCAGCGGACGTTTGGAGAGTATTCTGGAAAAACTCACCAACAACGTATTCAAAGGGGTGCTCCTGGGCGCTCTGGTCACCGGACTCATCCAGAGCTCGGCTGCCACCACCGTCATGTGCGTGGGCTTTGTCAACGCCGGCATCATGCGGCTGGAGCAGACCGTGGGCATTATCATGGGTGCGAACATCGGCACCACCGTCACCGCCCAGCTTCTGCGCCTGGGCAACATCTCCTCAGACAACCCCGTGATGGCAGTCCTCAAGCCCTCCTTCCTGGGCCCTATCCTGGCCATTGTCGGCATCGTCTTTTACATGTTCATCAAGGGCGGTAAAAAGCAGAATGTCGGACAGATCGTCCTGGGCCTGGGCGTCCTCTTCATCGGCATGAACACCATGACCGCTGCGGTGGCCCCCCTGCAGGACATGCCGGAGTTTCAGTCCCTCTTCACCGCCTTCTCCAACCCCCTGCTGGGCGTGGCGGTGGGCGCGGCGGTCACGGCGCTCATCCAGAGCTCCTCCGCCTCCATGGGCATCCTGCAGGCCGTCAGCACCACTGGCGTGGTCCACTTCAACGTGGCCATCCCCCTCATCATGGGCCAGAATATCGGCACCACCGTCACCGCCCTGCTCTCCAGTGTGGGCGCCAGCAAAAACGCCAAGCGAACCGCCATGATCCACCTGTTCTTCAACATCCTGGGCACCGTCTTTTTCCTGGTGGTCCTCTATGCGGGCAACGCGGTTTTCCACTTCCCCTTCTGGACTTCCGTGATGAACATGGGCAGCATCGCCAACCTCCACCTGCTGTTCAATCTGGCCTGCACCGCGGTGATGCTGCCGCTCCGCAAACAGCTGGTTGCCCTGGTAGAGCACCTGGTGCCCGGAGACACCGAGACCCGCGAGGTCTCCGTCCTGGACGAGCGCTTCCTCGCCTCCCCCTCTCTGGCGCTGGAGCGGGCCCACGATGCCGTGATCCAGATGGGCCTCTACGCCCAGGAAAACTACCGCACCGCGGTGGAACTGCTGGAGCGCTACGATGTCAAAAAGCTGGAGCGCCTCAACGAGACTGAGATCGCGCTGGACAAGATGGAAAACGCGCTGGACAACTATCTGGTCAAGCTGACCGACCGCGCCCTCACGCCTCCGGAGAGCGTGAAGATCTCCGAACTGCTGCACACCCTGTCCGACTTCGAGCGGATCGGCGACTACTCAATCAACCTGGGCGAGTGCGCCACCGCCCTTCACAACAAGGGAATTTCCTTCTCCAACATCGCCAAGCGGGAGCTGAAAGCACTTACCGACGCGGTGGACGAGACCATTGAGAAGGCCCTGGCCTGCTACCGCGAGCGCTCCTACGCTCTCTCACTCCAGGTGGAGCCTCTGGAAGAGGTGGTGGACCTGATGCGGGACGACCTGCGGGCCCGCCACATCGAGCGGCTCAAGACCGGCTCCTGCACCATCGAACTGGGTACCCAGTTCCTGGAGCTGATCATCAATCTGGAGCGCATCTCCGACCACTGCTCCAACATCGCCATTGAGATCCTCCGCCAGACTGCTCCCAAGGGAGATCTGGTGCGCACCGACACCCACGCCTACACCCACGAGCTCCATCACGGCCACAATCAGGAGTTCGAGCAGATGTTTGCCGCCAGCAAGGCCAAATACTACGATCCTCTGATGAAGATCGAGCCCCCCGTGGGAGAGGGCTGATCCCCCTGTGATTTTCCTTTCCAAAAAGACGCTGCCGGGTCCGGCAGCGTCTTTTTTTCGCTTGCCGGACAGGGCTCGATTCCCGGGGAACAGCCGCCCCGTCCGTCATGGCCGAATTCTCAGGTGCATGTCCCCGGAGCTGACGGCGTTCCTCCTTGTTCCGGTGTCTGCAGACGCCGGAATTCTGCGCAGCAGAGGGAAACGGGGTCTTTTCCCTTTCTCCCCTTGACAAACAAGGGCGTCGATGGTACAGTAAGGGCACAAACTGTACTATATTTTATTACAGTTAATTTTTACACAGGAGGAGCCGATATGGGCTTTACACTCTCTGCCGGCGTCCCGGCACTGACCGTCTTTCTGCAGGGGCTGCTCAGCTTTTTCTCCCCCTGCGTCCTCCCGGTCGTCCCCCTCTACATCGGCTATCTGGCGGGCGGCGCCCAGGAGCGTCTGCCAGATGGCAGCGTCCGCTATCCCCGCAAAAAAGTCCTGCTCCACACGCTGTTCTTCGTCCTGGGCGTCAGCTTCGCCTTTGTGGTCCTGGGGCTTGGTGTCTCCGCCCTGGGGCGCTTTTTCAGCGGGAACCGCGCCTGGCTGGCCCGGGTGGGCGGGATCGTCATCTTTCTTTTCGGCCTCTATCAGCTTGGCGTGTTCGGCTCCTCTCAGGTTTTGTCCCGGGAGCACCGCCTCCCCTTCCGGCTGGATCGCTGGGTCATGAATCCGTTCACCGCCCTGGTGCTGGGCTTTGTGTTCAGCTTCGCCTGGACGCCCTGCGTGGGTCCCGCCCTGACCAGCGTGCTGCTCATGGCCTCCTCCGCAGCCTCTTCCGCGGCCGGTTTCCTGCTCATCGGCGTCTACACCCTGGGCTTTGTTCTGCCCTTTCTGGCGGTGGGCCTCTTCACCGGAAGCGTTTTAAACTTCTTCAAGACCCATCAGGAGGTGCTCCGCTACACGGGGAAGCTGGGCGGTGCGCTGATGATCCTGATGGGCGTCATGATGTTCACCGGCTGGATGAACGGCCTCACCGGCTATCTCTCCTCCGCCGGAACCACCCCTGCCGTGCAGGCACAGGCCCCCGCCGAAAGCCCCGCTCCAGAGAGTGCCGCACCCGATGCCGTACCCGCGCCCGATTTCACCCTCACCGACCAGAATGGAGAGAGCCACACCCTGTCCGACTACCGGGGGAAAGTCGTCTTTTTGAACTTCTGGGCCACCTGGTGCGGTCCCTGCCGGCGGGAGATGCCGGACATCCAGAAGCTCTATGAATCCTATGGCGGCAATGCCGGAGAGGACCTGGTGGTACTGTCCGTCGCCAATCCCAAAACGGACGACCACCCCGGCAACAGTGACGGTTCCGTAGAGGAGGTCACCCTCTTTTTGGAAAACGGGGGTTACACCTACCCGGCCCTTATGGATACCACCGGCGCAGTGTTCGGCCAGTATGGCGTCTCTGCCTTCCCCACCACCTTCATGATCGACCGGGAGGGCAATCTCTTCGGCTATGTCTCCGGGGCGCTCAGCGTGGATATGATGGAGAACATCGTCCGGCAGACGCTCACCGGTGTTCCGCCCTCCCAGTCGGCAGCTCACTGATCGCCGCAGCCCCGATCACCAGCGCGCCCCCGACTCCCGCAGTCAGAGACAGCTGCTCCTTCAGCACCAGGGCCGACAGCACCACCGCCGTAATGGGGTCGATGTAGCTGAGCAGGGCGGCGGTCTGTGCGGGGAGGTTTCGGATACTGCCAAAATAGAGTGCGTAGGCAATGCCCGTATGGACCACCCCGGCCACAAGGAGCATGGCAAGCACAAACCAGCTGGTATCGAGGGCGGAGAGATCCTCTGTCATCAGGACATAGGGAAGAAGGGCCACTGCCGCCGCCCCCAGTTGGACCAGTGTTCTGTCCCCGGCGGACAGCCCCGTGATCTGCTTGTTGAGGAGGATGACCGCCGCATACGAAACAGCGGCCCCAAGGCCGAAGAGTACGCCGGTCAGGCCGGAAACGCCCGACTCCAGCACCCCCGAAACCAGTACCATTCCGCACACCGCCGCCGCGGCACACAGCCCCTTTTTTGCGGTCAGTGCCTCATGGAGGAAAATGGGGGCTGTCAGGATCACAAACACGGGGGCCATATAGTAGCAGACGGTGGCCACCGACACTGAGGTGTACCGGTAGGCCTCAAACAGCAGGATCCAGTTTGCGCCCAGCAAAACGCCGGACAGGCACAGCGGAACTGCATTCCTTTTCTGCTCCGCCGCCGCAAGCCGCTCTCCCCCGCACAGGCGCAGAGCCAGCAGGAACAGCATGCCGATCAGCCCCCGGGCGAGGGCGATCACGCTGGATGGATATGGGATATACCGTCTCACGATCCCAATGGTCCCGAACACACACATCGAGAGGATCAATTTCCACCGATCCGATATTTGCCGATTCATGTTCCTCGCCCCGCCTTGCCGCGCCCCCGCCTGTCCCACCGGGAAAGAGGGCTGCGCCGATTTTTGCCTGAAAAATTGATTATATCATCCCGCACATCATCCGTAAAGCGCTCTCCCCCACACTTTTCCACACAAATAAGGGTGGACAGCATATGCTGTCCACCCCGTTCTTTTTCCGATCGGACCCGCTTCAGCGGGACTGCTTCAGCGCCTGAGCCAGCTGATCCGGGCAGGAAGTGGGTTTGAACCCGCATCGAATCCCCTCCAGCCGCGCGATCACGTCGTCCACCCGCATTCCCTCCACCAGCCTGCTGATCCCCTGGAGGTTCCCGTAGCAGCCGCCCTGGACCTCAAGCGACTTGACGATCCCGTTCTCCACTTCGATGCGCATCCGGCGGGAACAAACCCCTTTGGGCTGATAATCAATAGTCATTGCTCCGTTCCTCTCTTTTTGTTAAGGTACTTTATCTATAACATATCATTTTAAAAAAAGCAATCCTCTCTTCACAGTATGCCCGCCAAATATAGGCCTTTTCAGCGGCTTTTTTTCGTCACTTTCTTCTCTTGCCCCGGGCGAATGAAACGCCTAAAATAGAGCAGCTAAGGAGGTAACTTTATGGATTCCTATTGGTTTTTGATTCAACTTGCGGTCATCCTGCTGTGCACGAAGATCCTGGGCATCCTCACCAAACGGGCTTCTCTGCCCCAGGTGGTGGGCGCTCTGATCGCCGGCGTTCTGCTGGGCCCGGCGGGCTTCGGGCTGATCGGCCAGACCGACTTTCTCAACGAAGTGGCGGAGCTGGGCGTCATCGTGCTGATGTTCACCGCCGGAATGGAGACCGATCTGGACGGGCTCAAGCGCTCCGGAAAGGCCGCGTTCGTCATCGCCCTCATCGGTGTCCTGGTACCGTTGGTCATGGGCTTCGGGGCCGCCGCCCTCTTCAATCGCGGCGAGTTCCTGCAAAATGTCTTTATCGGCGTCATCCTCACCGCCACGTCTGTCAGCATCACGGTGGAGACCCTGAAGGAGCTGGGCAAGCTGTCCACCCGCTCGGGCAACGCCATCCTGGGCGCCGCCCTCATCGACGACGTCATGGGCATCGTGGCCCTGACCATCGTCACCTCGATGGCCGGCCAGGGCGGCAGCCTGGGCCTGGTCCTGGTGAAGATCGTTCTGTTCTTCGCGGTGAGCCTGGGGGTGGGGCTCCTGCTCCACAAGCTGGTCAACCACTGGTTCTCCCGTTGGGACACCGATAAGCGCCGTTTCCTCATCGTGGCTTTCTCGCTGTGCCTCATTTACGCCTATATATCCGAGGCATTTTTCGGTGTGGCCGACATCACGGGCGCCTATATCATGGGGGTTATCTTCGCCGGCACCCCCAAGGTGGCTTACCTGCAAAACCGCTTCGACACTCTCTCCTGCATGCTCCTCTCCCCCGTGTTCTTCGCCAGCATTGGATTGAAGGTGGAGCTGCCCCAGATGAGCCGCACCATCATTCTGTTCTCTCTGCTGCTCATTGCCGTGGCATTGGTCAGCAAGGTGATCGGCTGCGGCCTGGGCGCCAAACTCTGCGGATATTCCGGAAAGGACTCCCTCCGGGTAGGCGTGGGCATGGTCTCCCGCGGCGAGGTGGCCCTCATCGTGGCGAACAAGGGGATCTCCTCCGGACTGATGAAGGAGGAATTCTTCGGCCCGGTGGTCCTTGTAGTCATCGTCACCACTGTGGTCACCCCCATTCTGCTCAAGCTGGTCTACAAGAGCAAGGAGAAAGACTACTCCGACCTGGAAGAGAGCGCTCTGGTCAACCGCTACGAGGATCTGGCCGACTTCGACCGGGCCACCCAGATGCTGCTGGAAGACCACGACAATCTGCAGAGCCAGTCAAAAGACGAGAAAAAATAAAGGGCTTCTCCCCTTTTCAGGAGATCTGGATCTGGACGCCGTTGACCTCCACACCCTCGTCCGCCCGGATGAGCAGGTACTTGATCCCGTCAATGACGCGTGCCTGGACCAGGTCCTCCCGCTCGGGGCTGACCTGGATGGTCACATCGGGGGTCCTGATCTCCGTGCGGCGGAGATCCACCAGATTTTGAGGGTTCAGCTCCCGCCCGTCTCCAAATTCGGCGGCGTAGCGGGCCTCAAAGGTCTCGGCATGCTCGCCGGACACCCCGCAGTCGGCCAGCACCCGCTTCACCACCCGCTGGGAGATCACCAGAGGCTCGGCCTCCTTGCTCTCCTTGTGGACCTCGATCATCTCCCGCAGCTTGCCGTGGACCCCCTGGACCACCTCCAGAGAACAGTCGTCGGAAAGGCTGTCGGCCAGAATGGACCGGAAGGTCTCCTTCTGTGCATCGGCAGGCATGGGCGGCTCCACCCGAAAAATGGCGTCCACAAAGGCCTGGTGGTTGGCAGCAGTGTCCCTGGAGTAATAAAGCGCCCCGTACAGGTCGGTGGAGCGGTCGTTGAAGGCCGGGAAAAGGAACCCTGCCTCCGGGGCCGACACCACCCAGTCGATGGGCAGATGGCCGAACCGGTTCTCGTTGGCCCGGTAGCTGAGCGCCGGCTTGGTCATCTTTACCGGGCAGATGGAGCAGAGGATGTAAGAAAAAGTCTCGCTCCCCGCATCCTCCTGCTTTTCCCCGTCGGAGGAGCGGAAGGGGACATCGTAGGCGTCCCGGGCCAGGAGGATGAGGTAGTTGCCCTCCACATCCATGGCGTCGATGGTCTTGCGGAAAAAGCGCTGCACCGCCTCTTCGTCGGCGAGAGCGGAATCCCGCAGTGCCATGAGCAGCCGGTGCTCGTCGCTGTCCACCACCTGCCGGGTTGCGAAGGAAATGTCCGTGAGATGTTTGCCGATCCCCCCCGAGAGCGTCTTGCGGAGGGTAGACAGGATCATGGTGCTGTCGTCCTCGCTCATCAGCCCCAGAGACTGGTCAAACTGGGAGATGATCTCCCGGTTTTCATTGACATAGCACCCACGCACGTGGGAAATATTGCTCTTGTCCGGCTTAAACCGGCGGCGGAGCTCCGCCGTTTCTTTTTCATTCATGGTATCCCCATCCCTGTTCCGAAATGGAAAGGCGGCCGAATGTCCGGCCGCCTTTCGTGTTTTACGGCGGTACGGCTCACCGCCGTGCTGCCGGTTCTTTTTGCGCCGCGGCTATTATAGCACACCGCTCCGCCGTTTTCCAGCGTTCCTCCGTCCTTTTTCGATCCCCAGGGCGGCCGCCAGGAAAAAGAGAAGGAAAACCACCCATGCAGCGGCGGTGGAGACAGTGAGAGCCGTGTAGAAATCCGTCCCCGCGATGCCCGCCACCTGCCGGGTAAGATAGGACGACACGGTGGCCTCCAGGGGAAAGAGGCGGAACACCAGGGCGGTAAGTGCGGCGGAGATCAGGCCGTGGAGCAGTTTTCCACCCACATAGGTGCGCACATTGAGCCCGCTCTCCCCCAAAAAGGAGAGCACCTGACAGTGTACCGAGATCCCCGCCCAGCCCAGCATAAAAGCAGCCATGGACAGCCTGCCGCCCAGAGATCCGTCTCCCGTGAGGGACCACACTCCGGAGGAGACCTCCAAAATACCGGTGAGCAGCCGCTCGGCCCAGAGGCGGCTGAATCCCAGCGGAGCCAAGAGCCGCCCCAGCAGCCCGGCCAGTGCCGGCAGGATTCCGGAGAGGAAGCCCATTCGGAGGATGACGGTAAAGCAGACCACGAAAGCACAGATATTGAGGGTGGAGGAGAGCGCGCCCTTCACCGCCTCGGTAAAGGCGGCGGCAAAGCGCTGGGCCCGGATGGGCGGACAGGATCTCTGTTTCCGGTTCTCCCGATCCCCCCAGCGGTAAAAGCGGAAGATCAGCCCCACGCACACCGACGCGGCGGCGTGGGTCAGGCAGAGGAGCAGACCCACCCGGCTGTCGGCAAAGATCCCCGCCCCCACCACACCCAGAATAAAGGCGGGTCCGGAGTTGTTGCAGAACGCCAACAGCCGCTCCGCCTCAGTCTTTGTGCACTGTCCGTTTTCATAAAGGGTGAGCGCGGCCCGGGCACCCACGGGATACCCTCCCACAAAGCCCAGCGCCAAAGCGGCGGCGCAGGGCCCGCTCACATGGAAAAGAGGCCGCATCACCGGTTCCAGCAGCCGTCCCAGGTAGCCCGCCAGCCCCAGAGAGATCACCAGTGAGGTGAGGATAAAAAAGGGGAACAGGGACGGGAGGATCACGTTGTAGCAGAGCTCCAGGCCGCTCTGCACCGCCGCCCCGATCTCCCTGGGCCAGCACACCAGCGCCAGGGCGCAGCACAGCAGCGCCGTCCCCACGCAGATCTCCCGCACACTCTCTTTGGACAGCAGACGTCCCATGAAATCACCCCCGCCTGTCAGCCTATGCGGCCGAAAATGGGGCTATGCCCGAAAAGCTCCTTCAAAAAGCTGATAATCCTGGGCCAGTTTGGGCCATAATTCATAAGAAGCCCGGTGGAGGACCCAGTCCACGACCACCCCCCGAAAATGGCGGAAAAAGAATTCCGCCGTCCACTCCGGAGAGTGGGCGGGTGATAGCTCCCCCGAGTCAGCCAGATCCCTCAGGCAGTCCAGCATGGCCCGGAGCGTGAACCGGCTGGGAGACATGGAGGCCGCGGCGGGATCGGCCAGGCGGCGGCCGTAATACCGGGCCACCGTCTCCCACCCCTGACTCTCCATGAATCGGGCATAACACTCCAGCAGAGCCTCCAGCCTCCGGATGGGCACCTCTCCGGCGTAAGCCGCCAGAGCCTGCTCCATGTAGACGTCCAGAGAGACAAAGCCCTGGTTGAGCAGATCCTCCTTGGAGGCAAAATGATGATAAAAGGCCCCTGTGGTCACGCCGGCCGCCCGGCAAATATCCCGGATCGTCACCTTGTCGAAGCCCTCTTTCCGCGTGAGCCGGGCGGCGGCATCGAGAATCGCCCGGCGGGTCTCCTCGGCCTGGAGTCTGCGGCGCTCCTGATAATTCATGGGCATTTTCCCTCCTTGACAGACGTTTTATGCCCGTCTATAATAATAACATAACAACGTTATGTGTTTTATATTTATTTTATTATACGGTGACGCCGGGAGGCTGTCAACCGATGGAGGAATTTCATTTGAACCCTGAAAAAATCGCCTTTCTGGTGGACTCCTGCGCCGATCTGGAGGAGCGACATCGGCAGGGCAGGCCCATCTATATGGTCCCCCTGCGCATTTCCTGCGTGGACGGCGAATTCCGGGACGGGGAGGACATCTCCGCCGGGGAGATCTACCGCCGCCTGGATCTGGGCCAGCTCCCCCGCACCTCTCTGCCCGATCTGCTCCGGGTGGCAGAAACCCTGGACCGCATCCGGGACGACGGCTATGAAAAAGTCATTGTGCTCCCCCTCTCCTCCGGCCTCTCCGGGACCTACAACATGGTGCGCCTTCAGTGCGTGAACCGTCAGGACCTGGAGGCTGTGGTCTTTGATACGCTCAGCGGTTCTCTGGGCATTGGCATGGTGGTCCTCCAGCTTTGGGAGGACATTCTGGACGGCATGAGCTGGGAGACCCTTGTCCGGGAACGGGTGCCATTCCTGCTGAAAAACACGTTCCCCTACTTCACGGTGGACACGCTGGAGTACCTCCAAAAGGGCGGGCGCATCGGCAAGGTGACCGCTCTGGCCGGAACGCTTTTGAACATCAAGCCCATCATCACCTTCGCGCCCGACGGCCAGCTCCAGAGCATCGCCAAGGTCCGGGGCCGCAGGCAGGCGATGGAAAAATTCATCTCCCTGGTGCGGGAGCATTTGGGAACACATCGGAAATTCAATCTGGCTGTGGCCAACGGAGGCGCCCAGATGGAGATGGAACAGATGAAGGCCGACCTGATGGCAACCATCCCCGGCTGTCAGCACATTTGGGACTCCCATTTGGATGCCACGCTCAGCGTTTATATCGGAAAAGGCGTGCTGGGCGCCGCTATCCAGCTTTTGGACTGAAAATCAAGAAAGAGCGGGGAGACACGCCGCCCGGCGTGTCTCCCCGCTCTTTCTCTCCTATTTCATCTCCGGGAAACTCACCACGGCCTTGAACAGGTCACCGTCCACCTCCACCCGGAATGTGCCGTCCTGAAGTTCGGTAAGGCTCCGGGCGATGGACAGCCCCAGGCCGCTGCCCTCCGTGGTGCGGCTCTCATCCCCCCGGACAAAGCGCTCCATGAGCTGCTCGGGGGCGACATTGAGCTGGGTGGCGGAGATGTTTTTCAGCAGCAGCGTCACGCGTCCGTCCCAGGCGGTCACATCCAGATAGACCCGGGTGCCCGGCATGGCGTATTTGACGCAGTTGCCCATCAGATTGTCCAGGATCCGCCAGAAGTGACGGCCGTCGGCATAGACGAAGACCTCCTCTTCCGGCAGGGTGACCACCGGCGTCAGCCCGGCGGCGGACAGCTTCTCACTGTACTCCCCCAGCGCCTGACTCACCAGCTGGGTCACCCCCAGCCGCTCCCGCTCCACATTCAGCGCGCCGGTGGACGCCTTGGAGGCCTCCACCAGGTCCTCGGTCAGCTTTTTCAGCCGCTGGCTCTTTCGATCCAGCACCCCGATGTACTCCTGCGCCTTCTCATTCGGAATGTCCTCTTTTTTGAGCAGATCCACATAGTTGATGATGGAGGTGAGGGGCGTTTTCAGGTCGTGGGAGACGTTGGTGATGAGCTCGGCCTTCATCCGCTCCGATTTCATCCGCTCCTCCACAGCGGAGTTGATGGCGCTGCCCAGATCATTGAGCTGTTCGGCATGCTCGGCCAGGTCGGGGAAGCGCTGCATCCCGGCGGTATCGATCACCGTGTCCGGCCGCCCCCCCACAATGGCCCGGGTCCCGGTCCGGATCACCTTCCACTCCTTCACCCACCGGCACAGCAGATAGAGAGCCGCGCCCTGGTAGAAGGGGATCAGAAAAACCGTCAGCCCCGTGAGGACGGTGCCTGCCAGATAGAGAAGGAACCAGAGAACGGCCCGTTTGGTGACGTCCCAGCTTCCGAAGGTGGTTTTCCACCAGCCCCCCAGATGTCCGCAGCCCCGGCCGATCCAGGCGCACAGCCGCCAGATCAGGGTGTTGCGGAAGAGGGTGCGGGTCTTGCACCGGGTGGCGGTGGTCATGAGGAGGGCGGCGTAGAGGCCGAACCCGGCGGCGAGGGCGACCCCGGCCGTGCCGTAGAGGGCTCCGGCGTAGGGCTCTCCGCCGTAATAGAAAATGGCGCTCTCCAGG
This sequence comes from Pseudoflavonifractor sp. Marseille-P3106, assembly GCA_900169975.1. Taxonomy (GTDB): domain Bacteria; phylum Bacillota; class Clostridia; order Oscillospirales; family Oscillospiraceae; genus Vermiculatibacterium. Next base: position 111,763 of record LT827123.1, on the reverse strand, counting down.
CTCTGGACGGCGATGGCCCCGCAGCCGCAGAGGGCGGCGGCGGACAGGCACAGGTAGAGGTCGTAGGGGATCTTGTCCTGCCAGTTGAGGACAAAGCCGTCGGCGTGCCTGCGCCGCCCGGCGCAGCACATCAGGAACACCGAGAAAATGAGGAAGGCCACGGTGAGGATGCAGGTGAGATAGAGGTAATCCATGTCCCCCTTGGTGAAGGAGTCACGGGCGGCGGTGAATTCGTCCTGCACCGGCAGGTTCCGGTCAACACCGTACTCCACGGCGAGCTCCGTTTTCTCCTCCGCCGGACCGCTGCCGGGGGGCTCGGACGCCGTATACGCCCGGCCGATGTCGTCATAATAGGTGTAGAGCCCCGTGTCCGCATCGTAGTCTGTGCCTGAGTAAGAAGGGGACCAGTTCCACAGGGAGGTCTGCACGTCGCTCACGTTGGCCAGGCTGTCCTCCCCCATGGTGCTGTACAGGATCTTGCCGGTGGCGTTGTCCCGGACGATGTAGCGGAAGTTTGTGACCGAAGGCTCCAGGGCCTCCCGGCGGGCTTCGTATGCCTTCTGGTCGGTGTAGCTCAGGGTGCCGCCCAGGGAGAGGGCTTTTTCGTAGTGCAGCAGCTCCATGAGCCGGGAATACTTGCCGTTCATGGCCTGGGTGTATGCGGCGGAATAGGTGTAGTCTCCGATGTCGAAGAGAGTGTCCCAGTGGATCCCGCAGTAGACCCAGCCGAAGAAGGCGGCTACGCCCAGGGAAACGACGATCAAAACCGAGACGGCTTTGACCAGGGCGTTGGAGCGAATATCATGTTTCATCATACCTTCTCCATTTTATATCCCAGACCCCAGACCACCTTGATGTAGCGCGGGTTGGCGGGGTCGATCTCAATTTTTTCCCGGAGGTGCCGGATGTGGACAGCCACGGTGTTCTCCGAGCCGTAGGCCGGGTCGTTCCATACCTGTTCGTAGATCTGGGCAGTGGAAAAGACCTGGCCGGGGTGCTGGAGCAGCAGGCGCAGAATGCTGAACTCCAGCGGCGTCAGGCTCACGCTCTCTCCGTCCACAGTCACCGTCTTGGCCCCGTCGTCCAGCACGACCCCGCCGTTTCGGAGGAGCGCGGAGTCCCCCTCCCCCACGCCGCTCCGGCCGCCCAGCGTGGTGTAGCGCCGCAGCTGGCTCTTCACCCTGGCCATGACCTCCATGGGATTGAAGGGCTTGGTGACATAGTCGTCGGCCCCGATGTTCAGCCCCAGCACCTTGTCGGCATCCTCGCTCTTGGCCGTGAGAAGGATAATGGGCACGTTGCAGTGCTCCCGCAGCTTCGCAGTGGCCCGGATACCGTCCAGATTGGGCATCATCACATCCATTAGAATGAGATGGATGTCGTTTTCCTCCACCGCCTTCAGAGCCTGCGCACCATCATAGGCGGCCAGGGTGCGGTAGCCCTCGCTGGTGAGATAGATCTCCAGGGCGGAGACAATGTCCCGGTCGTCGTCACAGATGAGAATGGTATACATGCAATCACCTCATATTCCACAGTATAGATACCGATCTTTAAATGGAACGGGGGAAAAGTTTTAAGAAGTATTTAAATCCTCTGCCAGTATAACACAAAAGAGCAAAAATTTCCCGCCGCAAGAATGTCTGGGGCTCCCCGACCGTTCGCGGAGGGCACGGACCCCGCACAGAAAAAGCAGCCAGCGGCCTGTGCCGCTGGCTGCGAATCGCAAATTCCTTTTTCTGCTCTTCCGGCGGGGCCGGTTTCGAACCCGCCCGCAAAAAACAGTTATGTCAGACCGAACCAGATGCCTCCGGTCCCATCGCCGCTGTTTCCGCGCGCAATTTTAGGCGCTGTATCAGAGATTTACACCTGGAACACCGCACAGCCTTCCAACGTCCCTTCCGGGAAAACTTTGCCGGAAAATGCGGGAGCCGGGTTTTCCACCAGATAGGTTTTCGCATATTCGCCGCTGTCAGCCGTAAAAATGGACTGATCCATCGTCACGGCCTTGTTTTCCTCGGTGGAGTGAACAGACGGACGCGGCTTCGCCGCAATGTACTCCATCGTGCCGCCCTTCTGTTCCTCTGTCAGTTTCCGATCAGAAAGTCCAGAATATTCCATGCGTCGTCGGTCTGCTGCTTATAGAGCTCCGTATAGCCGCAGCGGGTGCAGGTGATGGTGGTAAATTTTTTGTTTTGAATGTCGAACACCTTGGCAAAATTGCCGCCGGTGGCCTGGAACTGGTCGTGCTCATAGGTGGTGCATCCGCACTTGGGGCAGGTATACAGCTTTTGCTCCACGGGAAATTCCTCCTTTTTTCCGCAGGGGGCGTTTGTTCCGCTGTGGCGTTCCGGGCGGCGGGGCCCCACCCGGGACGCCACAGCGGAACACGCAATGTTTAGTTTATATTTTACACCCAAAACCTTGCACTGGGAAGATAAAAAATGCTAAAATATTTCTTAAGCGGAAATGGAGGGCTGTTTTAATGAATTGGCAAGTAGCGCCGGGTGATGTGCGGGCATTGCTGGCGGGGCTGGCCGAAGAGGTATGGGGACTCGTCCCTCTGCCGGAGATCGCCGCCCTGCCCGGGGGCAAACCCTGGTTTCCCGCCCGGCCCGACTGCCGGTTCAGCCTGAGTCACGCCGGGGAACTGGGGATGTGCGCGGTGTCGGAGCGAACCGTGGGGGCCGACGTAGAGCGGCTCCGGCCCCGGCGGGAGAGCCTTCCCCGATATGTTCTGGATGACCGGGAATTTGACTGGTTCTCTGCCAGGGGCCGCACCTGGACCGACTTCTATACCCTTTGGACCATGAAGGAGGCCCGAGTCAAGTGCACCGGGGAGGGACTGCGCCGCCCGGCCCGGGAGATCCCCGTGCCCCTGCTCCTCCCCGGGGAACGCTCCCTTTGGGAGGGATTCCTCTTCACAGCTCTGGCCGGACCGGACTGGCGCGGAGCCGTGTGCGAAGAATTTCTGCCCGGAGAATGAACGGTCAAAAAGTCCGCTTTTCTCTGTTCACCGGCGCGGATCCGGATTATAATCAAAGTAAGAGATCAATCGCCCCGCACGTAATGGGGGACAATCGGGAAGACAGGGTGATGGATGTGTACTATATCGGAATCGACCTGGGCGGCACCAACGTGGCCGCCGGACTGACGGACGAGACGGGCCGTCTGCTGGGCAAGTTCAGCCGCCCCACGCCCCGGGGCGCCGAAGCGGTGGCGGACGCCATTGCGCAGGCCGCCAGGGAGGCCTGCCGCGCCGCCGGGATCGCCCCGGAGGCGGCCCGGTCTGTGGGCGTGGCCTCTCCCGGCTCCATCGATCCGGCGGCGGGAGTGGTGGAGCATGCTTTCAATCTGGGGCTGGATCATGTGTCTCTGGCCCAACTGGTGGAGGAGCGCCTCTCCCTGCCCGCCCTGCTGGAAAATGACGCCAACGCCGCCGCCCTGGGGGAGTTCGCCGCCGGAGCCGGAAAGCCCTTCCGCTCCCTGGTGGCCGTGACGCTGGGCACCGGCGTGGGTTCCGGGGCCGTGCTGGACGGCAGGCTCTTCACCGGCTTCAACTACGCCGGAATGGAGGCCGGGCACATGGTCACCCACCGGGGCGGTCGGGAATGCACCTGCGGCCGCCGGGGCTGCTGGGAGACCTACGCCTCGGCCACCGGCCTCATCCGCTCCACCCGGGAGGCGATGCAGGCCCATCCTGAGAGCGGCCTGTGGCGCTTTGCCCCCACGCTGGAGACAGTAGACGGCAAAACAGCCTTTGACGCCGCCCAGGCGGGGGACGCCGCCGCCCGGGGCGTGGTGGAGGCGTATACCGCCGACCTGGCCTGCGGAATCATCAACCTCATTCACCTCTTCCAGCCGGAGGTCCTCTGTGTGGGCGGCGGCGTGGCCAAACAGGGAGACTATCTGCTGGGCCCCGTCCGCGCGCTGGCGGACCGGGAGGAATTCACCCGGGACGCCGCCCGTCGGACCCGTATCTGCACCGCGGAGCTGGGCAACGACGCCGGCATCATCGGGGCCGCCCTTCTCCCGCTTTACCGCTGAACTCACTCAGCAGGGGGAAAAGCCATCCTCCTCCGGCGGGACGGAAGGCTTTTTCTCCGCAGGCCAGAGGGCCAGGGACGCTCCGTAGAGCACCGCGGCCGCGACCGCGATGGCCTGGATCTTGTTTTCCGTCAGCCAGGGACCGTACTTTTCCCAGAGGGGATACCCTTTCCCGGCGCACAGCTTCTCCGCGGCATAAACCGCCGCGACTGCGATGACCACACATACCGCAAGACGGGTCATCCCGTCGCTCTGAATTTGCTCCGGCTTCAATGCCACCGCCTCCCTTCCATTTATATATAGCGTGGGACAGGTCGGAATAGAAGCGGGATCATTCTGGAAGAAAAAGGATGGCTTTTCTTGCGCAAAGCGTGGAAACCTGTTATACTGGTGCGGCAATCCAAAAAACTGAGGTGAGATTATGGGAGAAAACTTTTACGAGCAGGAGCGGCGGCAGGAGCTTGGCGTGGCTGGAGAGAGCGTGGGCCGCTATACCGCCAAGACCTTTCTTCTGATGTTCCTGGGGCTGCTGGTGACTTTTGCGGTGTCCTTCGGCAGTTACGCCACCGGGGCCATTTTCTATGTCTTTTCCATTCCGGGCATCCAGCTGATTCTTCTGGCGGCGGAGCTGGCGGTGGTGATCGGCATGACCGCGTTCCTCCACCGCATTTCGTCCGGAACGGCCACCGTGTTCTTTTTCCTCTATGCCATTCTCAACGGGCTGGTCTTTTCCGCTTATTTTCTGATTTTTGAGCTGCCCAGTCTGATTCTGGTCTTTGCGGCCACCGCTCTCTACTTCGGCGGCATGGCGGTATTCGGATACTTCACCGGCATCGACCTCTCCCGGATGCGCACGGTGCTCGTCGGAGGGCTCATTTTCCTGATCATCGCCAATCTGCTGATGCTCCTCATCCCGGGCCTGGCGGCCATGGACCGGTTGGCCTGTACCATCGGGCTTATTATTTTCCTGGGCTTCACCGCCTACGACACCCAGAAGATCAAAGCCCTCTACACCTATTACAGCCGTGACGAGATTGTCCTGCGCAAGGCGAGCATCTACTCCGCCCTGCAACTCTATCTGGACTTTGTCAATCTGTTCCTCTATGTGCTGCGGATTTTTGGCAAACGGCGGGACTGAGCCAAACTGGCGGCAACATTTTTGAGACCAAAAAGGCGCCCGGATCCTCTGTGAGGATCCGGGCGCCTTTTCTTTATCCCGGGAAAAATTTCTCCTTGTATCCCATGAAGAAGATGAACAGGATCATCACCGGCACGATCCACTTCATGTAAAAGCGCAGCGCCTTGGGAAAGCGCAGGCCCTTGCCGGCATTGGCCTCCTCCAGAAAATTGTCCCAGCCCCAGCCCCGCTTGGCCACGCAGAACAGCAGGTAGAGCAGAGAGCCCAGAGGAAGGAGGTTGTTGCTGAGGATAAAGTCCTCAAAGTCCAGGATATTGCCGCCCAGCAGCTGTACCCCGCTCCACAGGTTGAAGCCCAGCAGGCAGGGCAGAGAGAGCACAAAGATCAGCGGCAGATTCACCGCCACAGACTTGCCGCGGCTCCACCCCCACTTGTCCATGGGGAAGGAGATGATGTTCTCAAACACGGCAATGACCGTGGAGAGGGCGGCAAACGTCATGAACAGGAAGAACAGCGCCCCCCACAGCCGCCCGCCGGGCATGGCGTTGAAAATATTCGGCAGTGTGACAAAGATGAGGGAGGGCCCGGCATCGGGAGTGACTCCGAACGCGAAGGCGGACGGGAAAATGATGAGGCCCGCCACAAAGGCCACAAAGGTGTCCAGGACGGTCACATTCAGCGCCTCGCCCAGCAGGCGGCGCTCCCGGTCAATGTAGCTTCCGAAAATGGCCATGGCCCCAATGCCCAGAGAGAGGGTGAAGAAGGCCTGCCCCATGGCGGCGAAGATCACCTCGCCCCAGCCGTACTCCGCCAGCTTGCCGAAGTCCGGCTTGAGATAGAACTCCAGACCCTTCCCCGCCCCGGGGAGACTGACCGCCCGCACCGCCAGCACCACCAGCAGCGCCAGCAGACAGAGCATCATCCCCTTTGTGACCTTCTCCACGCCGTTTTGCAGACCCTTGGCACACACGCCCATGCAGATCAGCACCACCAGGATCATGAAGATCAGCATCACGCCGGGATCGCCCAGCATTCCGTTAAAGGTGTTTCCCACCCCCGCGGCATCCAGCCCCACGAAGTCGCCTTTTCCCATCTTCACAAAGTAGAGCAGCATCCAGCCGGCCACCGTGGTGTAGAACATCATGAGCATATAGTTCCCCGCCATGCCGAACCAGCTGTACCAGTGCCACCTTGTCCCCCTGGGCTCCAAAACATGGAAGGACACGGCGATACTCTTCCGGCTGGCCCGTCCCACGGCAAACTCCATGGTCATGATGGGCAGCCCCATCACCGCCAGGAAGAACAGGTAGATCAGTACAAAGGCCGCCCCGCCGTATTTTCCTACGATATACGGAAACCGCCATACGTTTCCCAGTCCGATGGCGCATCCGGCCGAGATCAGGACAAAGCCCAGCCGGGAGGCAAACGTCTCTCGCTCTTTCAACAAAACTCCCCCTTTGGAATTTCCAATTACAGCTCATCATACAGGAAAGCGTCTATTTTGTCAAAAACTTTCGTTTTCTTCCATCGACCCTACAAAAAGCAAATCTCCTTTTTGTGGTTTCCGCTGATTTTATTTTCTCTGCTTGACTGAACAGGAAAAATAAGGTACAATTTTCATGTGATGCATGATGCGTTGTGTTTTGTTCTCTGTGTTAAAGTCCTGCGCCTTCCGAAATCCGTGAAAAAAGCGGATGCACTCCCCCTGTTCCCCGGCCTCTTCGGCCGGATCAACCATGAAGCAGAAATGAGAAGGGAGACTGAGCATGAGTACACAGCAAGAAACAAAAAAGGCAACCGACACCCATTTTGGTTCCCGTTGGGGATTTATTCTGGCGGCGGTGGGTTCCGCTGTGGGCATGGCCAACGTCTGGGGCTTCCCGGCTAAAATGGGAAGCAACGGCGGCAGTACGTTCCTGGTGGCATATTTAATTTTTATTGTTTTGTTTAGCTTTGTGGGCCTGTCCGCCGAATACGCCATTGGCCGGAGGGCCAGAACGGGCACTCTGGGCTCCTATCAGCTGGCCTGGTCCGGCCGCGGCCAGAAGGCCGGCAAAGTCGGCGGGCTGGTGGGCTGGCTGCCCCTTGCAGGCTCCATGTGTATCGCCATCGGTTACGCATGCATTATTTCCTATGTGCTGAAGGCATTTGTCAACTCCATGACCGGCTCACTGATGACCGCAAATCCGGCCGAGTGGTTTGAATCCATTGCCATGGTTGGGTATTCTGTAGTACCTTTCCATGTGGTTATTGTTGTCGGAACGCTGCTGACCCTCCTGCTGGGCGCAGACAGCATTGAAAAAAGCAACAAGATCATGATGCCCGTGTTCTTTATCATTTTTATCGTCCTGGCCATCCGGGTGGCCATGCTTCCCGGCTCCGCGGAAGGCTATAAATTTATGTTCTCCCCCCGCTGGGAGGCGTTGGCCGATCCAATGGTCTGGATCTGGGCCATGGGACAGGCGTTCTTCTCCCTCTCCATCACGGGCAGCGGCATGATTGTCTACGGAGCCTATCTGGATGACGGCGAAGACGTGGTGGGGGTGGCCAAGCAGACCGCCCTGTTTGATACCATCGCCGCGCTGGTGGCCGCGCTGGTCATCATTCCGGCCTGCTTTGCCTACAATCTGGATGTGGGAGCCGGCCCGTCCCTGCTGTTCATTACCCTGCCCAGCATTTTGCAGGACATCCCCTTGGGCCGCCTGTTCGCCATTATTCTATACACCGCCATGGTGTTTGCCGGCGTCAGCTCCCTGCAGAACATGTTTGAGGTGGTAGGCGAATCCCTGATGCACAAGTTCCCAAAAATCAACCGCAAGATCGTGCTGGCTCTGCTGTGCGTCATCTGCCTGGGCATCGGAGTAAATATGGAGCCCATCTTCAAATGGGGGCCCTGGATGGATCTTGTTTCCATTTACATCATTCCCATCGGCGCCACCCTTGGCGCGGTCTCCTGGTTCTGGGTCATGAAAAAAGAAGATCTGATGGCCGAGATCAACAAGGGCGCCAAAAAGCCCCATGGGGATCTCTGGTATAATGTCGGCCGTTTTGTCTATGTCCCCTGTGCCGCCATTCTCTGTATCGTAGCCCTCTTCATGAAGGTCGCGTTTTAACGCAGATCAGCGGGGCAGGCGGGTCGTCCCGCCCGCTCCGCTTTTCAGAAGATGAACAAGTCCCCCCGGCAGCACCCGCTGCCGGGGGGACTTGTCAATGCTCTGCCGAAACGCCGGATCCCACGTTCTCTTTGACCAGGCGGCTTTGGTAGAGAAACGCCACCACCAGATCCAGAGCGCCTGCGGCATAGTAGGCGTTTTCATCTTTCATGGGAAGCAGTCCATACAGCAGAAAGAAGGCGGAGGTAAACAGCGCAGCACAGCAGACACTGCCCGTGCGCCGATACAGTGTGCCCTGCAGGAAGCTCAGACCCAGCAGCCACACCGCAAAGGGGAGATACGCCTCGGCCCGCACCGGAAACCACGGCAGAAACAGCAGCGGCAGGAACCAGAGAGACGTGATAAGGCCGGTGGCCGCGGTGGCTTTCCAGCTCTTTCTGTCCTTTTCCAATGCAGGCTGAAGCACCCGTCTCCACCCCAGTTCCTGCGCCCCCAGAAGGAAAATGATCGGAAGCAGCCCCAGCAGCTTCTGTCCGCTCTTTTCCCCGGGACCGGCCATTCGCAGAAAGATCAGAAGCACATAATGAAGGCCCAGAAACTGCGCTGCCAGCAGCCAGTCCCGGGAGGGCTTGGGCTCTTTTTTCAGCCCTTCCCGCGCCTCTCCCGCAGTCATCCCGCCGATGATGGGCCCCGCACACCCCAGGGCCAGGAGCAAGTACCGCACCGGCCCCCGCCACCACCCGGGCGACGCCCCCTCCAGCCAGATGAGAATGACAAAACACGGATAGCTGAGAAAAAAACTCCACAAAAGGAATCGTTTCGTCGTCGGATTCACTGGATCCCCCTCCTGTCCTCACATTTTACTATGCATCACGCATCAAGTATAGCAATGATCCCATATTCTGTCAAGGACAGAAAACCGCCGCTCTCGTATAAACGAGAGCGGCGGTTCCTGCTTCTTCCTCTCAGGCTCCAAATGCGGACCCGTGCTGGGTAAACCAATCGGCCGCGCTCTGATAATGCAGCCGCATCTCCTGCTCCAGGCCCTTCTGATCTCCGTTGCGGCAGCATTCATAGATCTTCTGATGCTCCGCCATACTCTCCGAGCGCTGCGCGCCGCCCGTCTGAGACAGACGGACCAGCATCTCAAACAGAACGGTGTACTGATGGTAGGTGTGATCCAGATGCCGGTTCCCGCCACAGGTAAAAAAGGCCTGATGGAACTGGCGGTCCAGCAGAATATAGTCCTCAATCGTGCGCACATTTTTCTGCTTTTCCACCACCCGCGCTAAAATTGCAGCCAGCTCCCCCAGACGCTCCTCCCGGGCTGCCGCCTGGATAGCGCCTTGAGTCAGGATCATGACCACTTCATTGACTTCCAAAGCAAACGACAGGTCGAACGAGATCACCCGCGCTCCGCCGTTGGTGATATTGTCCAGCAGCCCATCCAGATACAGGTGATTGATGGCGTCACGAACGGGGGTGGAGCTGACGCCAAATTTCTGCTGAAGCTCCCGATTGACCAGTTTTTCTCCAAAGCTGATCCGGTGGGTGATAATATCTTCCTTCAGCCGTTCATAAATTTGATCGCTGAGCGTCTGCTTCATCAGCGGCTCAGCCTCTTTTGAAGCGGCCGATCTGTTCTTTTTTGTGTCCATAGTTTTCACTATCCATTCCCTTTTGGTTCTATTTTTATTATTTTATCACAGTTTTTTTTGCTTAGCAAGAAAAGCCGTTTTTCGACATCACCTCTTTTTTTCCTCCTTCTAAAATGCATAGTTTTTATACCCCTGATTTGTGTAGACTATCCAAAAAAGTGGAAAAGTCAAAAAACTTTTTAAAACACCTTGCAAAGTGCGGCCGCCCTTGTTATAATGCAGATACTGCATGACGCATCACGCATTACGCATCCAAGAATCTTGAAAATTGAAATGGAGGAAACGAACATGTTAGACAAGAGATATCCCGCTGAGCCCTTCCGTATCAAGTCCGTTGAGACCGTTAAGATGAACACCCGCGCCGAGCGGGAGGAAATTGCCAAGAAGGCCGGCTACAACACCTTCCTGATCAATTCTGAGGATGTCTATATCGACCTGCTCACCGACTCCGGCACCAACGCCATGAGCGACAAGCAGTGGGGCGGCCTGATGCAGGGCGACGAAGCCTATGCCGGCAGCCGCAACTGGTTCCATCTGGAGTCCACCGTGCAGGAGCTCTTCGGCTTCAAGCACGTCATCCCTACCCATCAGGGCCGCGGCGCCGAGAACATCCTCGGCCACATCGCCATCAAACCCGGCCAGTATGTGCCCGGCAACATGTACTTCACCACCACCCGCTTCCATCAGGAGGCCAACGGCGGTATTTTCCGGGACATCATCATCGACGAGGCCCACGACGCCACCATCAACCTCCCCTTCAAGGGCAATGTGGATCTGAAGAAGGTCCAGGCCCTGATCGACGAGGTGGGCGCCGAGAATATCGCCTATCTGTGTGTGGCCGTCACCGTCAACCTGGCCGGCGGTCAGCCCGTGTCCATGCAGAACCTGCGCGACGTGTCCGCCCTCTGCAAAAAGCACGGCATCAAGATGTTCATGGACGCCACCCGCTGCGTGGAGAACGCCTACTTCATCCAGGAGCGCGAGCCTGAGTTCAAGGACACCCCGATCAAGGACATCGTCCACGAGATGTTCAGCTACGCCGACGGCTGCACCATGTCCGGCAAGAAGGACTGCCTGACCAACATCGGCGGCTTCCTGTGCATGAACGACGACGACCTGTACATGAGCGCCCGCGAGTGGGTCGTGGTGTACGAAGGCATGCCCTCCTACGGCGGCATGGCCGGCCGTGACATGGAGGCCATGGCCATCGGCCTGCGGGAGTCCATGCAGGAAGAGTACATCGAGCACCGCATCAAGCAGGTCCGCTATTTGGGCGACCGCCTGCTGGAAGCCGGAGTGCCCATCGTGGAGCCCGTGGGCGGCCACGCCGTGTTCCTCGACGCCCGCCGCTTCTGCCCCCATCTGACCCAGGACCAGCTCCCCGCTCAGGCTCTGGCCGCTCAGCTTTACATCGACTCCGGTGTGCGTTCCATGGAGCGCGGCATCGTCTCCGCCGGCCGTGACAAGGTCACCGGCGAGGACCATCATCCGAAGCTGGAGACCGTCCGCCTGACCATTCCCCGCCGTGTGTATACTTACGCTCACATGGACCTGGTGGCAGACTCCGTGATCGATCTGTACAAAAACAAGGAAGAGATCAAGGGCCTCAAGTGGGTCTACGAGCCCAAGATGCTCCGCTTCTTCACTGGTCGGTTCGAGCATATCTGATATCCAGCAAAAAAGGATGGCACAGCGCAGCTGTGCCATCCTTTTTATCCGTTCAGGTCAGGTAATTCACTGCCAGGATCGCCGCTCCCAGCACCGTCAGCACCACACCGGTGGCCCGGTTCAGCACCACGGGGTCGGCCCGGTTGGCAAACCGTGCGGCGATCCGCGCCCACAGAAGTGTGCTGAGGATACAGAACACAAGGCTGGTCCAGTCCGGGGCCCCGCCGATGGCGAAGTGGCTCAGTGAGCCGGTGAGGGCGGTAAAGGTCATGATAAATACGCTGGTACCCACCGCGGTTTTCAGCTCATAGCCCAACACACTGGTCAGGATGAGAAGCATCATCATCCCGCCGCCAGCCCCCACAAACCCACAGATAAAGCCCACCAGAGCACCGCAGAGCACCGACTGGACAGCTCGTTTTTGGGCGTCCACACAACTCATGGACTCTTTCGTGGTCATCACCGGCTTGACAATAAATTTAATACCCAGCAGCAGAGTCATAAAGGTGGAAAATCCGCCCATGGCCGTCCCGGGAAGCAGGCTGGAGGCATAGCTCCCCACCAGGGTGAAGCAGAGCACGGAAGCCATCATTACAAGGCCGTTTCGAATATCCAGATTCTTGTTTTTTCCATATGTATATGCAGAGACGGCGCTGGCCAGCACGTCACTGGCCAGCGCGATCCCGACGGCCATATACGGCTCCATATGAAGGAACGTGATCAGCATCGGACTGATCACCGCTGCGGCGCTCATCCCTGCAAAACCGGTCCCCAGTCCGGCCCCGATCCCCGCAAGAAAGCAGATGATAAATTGATACAGCATGGTTCGATCTCCCCCTTTTTCTCACTGGGCCAGCGCGCGCTGCACATTGGCATCCATTCGGCTCATCAGCTCCCGCAGCACGGTCAGATCCTCCGGCGTAAAATCGGCCAGGGCCGCGGCAAAGCACCGCTCCTGGCAGGCGGCCAGATCTTCGATCTCGCGGCAGTGTTCTTTCCGCAGGACCAACCGCTTGACCCGCCGGCTTTCAGGATCCGGCAGCACCTCCAGCCATCCGCCATGCTCCAGCGCCTCCACCGCGGTAGAGACGTTGGATTTGGCAAAGCCCCTCAGCGCCACGATATCCCGGGCCGTGTTCTGCTCGGGGTTGTTACGCAGAAAAAGAACAATATCCATCTCCAGCTGGGACAGTCCCGTGGCCTCGCCCTGGGGACGAAATTCCTTTTGATAAAGCCGCCGAAAGCGACTGGCATATTGCAGAAGTTCCCGCATTGGTGCTCTCTCCCCTTTTTAATTAGTTTTAAATATAACTGTTTTTATTATAACTTTTATTTTTCAGATTGTCAAGAAAAAAGGGAAAACGCATTTTTTAGTCTTGACTATTTTTAAATATCTGTTATAATAATTTCTGCTGCCGCGATATTGAAGCGGCAGGAAAAATGAATATGCAGCAGTATCGAAGTGGTCATAACGAGCACGATTGGAAATCGTGTAGCCGCTAAAACGGCTCGAGAGTTCGAATCTCTCCTGCTGCGCCACGTCGGAGCAAACGTCATATCGTTTGCTCCGACTTTTTTTAAACGTCGGAGCGCACTCCTTTTGTTGCTCCTCCTTTTCAAACCACAACCACTTCGCTAGGTTGTGATTTGGTGGGGAAACGGTTTTAGAAAACAGCCTATTTACAGCATTTGGGCAAAAACCGACAATTTTCTTGACGAAAATTGTCGGTTTTTTATTTGTATGGTATACTGAACAATAAAATTTTACATAAGAGGGGGCCATTGTATGATAAAATCATGTTTGATTATACTTGGATTTATTCCGCTTGGGATGGGTTTTATCATGAATTGGCTTATGATGACCTTTTCTGAAACAGTTCTTCCTTATCTCCTTATTTCGGCTGCTTTCCTTGTATTCTGGACTTGGATCAGTTATATATGTTGCGGTCTCAAAGGAACCAAAAAGGCTTCTGTCTGTCTTCTGAATCTACCACTATTTTTGGCACTTGCATTTAATTTATATCAAGAAATCGTGTTAGGGTATTATTTTAACAGCCTTTTAGGTATCTGTACTCAATTCTTTTATCTGCCGATTTTAAACATATCATATACAATTACTTCTTGGTCAGGTCATTTATGGACGGCATATATAGCCGGCTTTTTACTCATTTGCTTGGCATCCTTCACTGGTTGCATTCTAAAAAAGCATCGAACAAGATCATCTTAATGTGTAATGTTTGTCCAAATCGCCCTAACGCCCCTCTCGCATCTACAACCGCCAATCCACCAAAATAAAATAATCCGAACTTATTTTCGATGTGGGAATGAGTTCGGATTATTTTGTTGCAAGGGATTTCTCAAACACGCCTCATGCCCGGAACGATGAAATCTGTGATTTCCCAATGCTGGTGGGATCGTCACGCTATCATTCCCACAGTATGAAGGATGCCGCCGGAAGAAAGCGATTGCGGCAAACTGCAAAGCAGGGCGGAAACCATGAGCAAAGAGTGCAAAACAGCGTGTTTGAATGCATGTTAGACAATGGACATGCCTTTTATCACATGGAGTGGAATGCGCTCCTCATCCGCAGAGCGCCGCACCTGTCTTCCCTTTGCGCGTATAATGAGTTGAGAAAGATACATGGATACTCCATCAGGTTTCGCATACATTGCAGGTGCAATTATTTCGGCTTGCTCCTGCATGTTCTCCGGCCGTTCAAAAGGTCGGAGAATCTTTGGTTGAGGAGACTTGCCCATGGATCGCAGAAAAAGCTGCTTGAGCGGGTGCGGCTGCATCAGTCTTGTCCTTAGCACCGTTTTCGCGGCCGCTGTCGGAATTCTGTTTTTCTTGCAAATGATTCCCAATGTGGTTACCGCAGTTTGGATCTCCTTTGGATTGGGCCTGATGAGCTTGAGCATCCTGATCGCCGGGCTTTTTGGCGGCCCGTCGTACCCTTGCGGAATGATGTCGAGGTGCTTGTGTGCGCAGGGAAAGTGTCTGCTGGCGGGAAGCATGGGCACCATTGTCTGCGCATTGGCAGCCCTTTCCACCGTGCTGAGCTCCCGCCTGATCCTCACAGTAATTTTGGTTGCTGTGGATGCCTTTTTCACCGGATTGATGCTCTTTGCGCTGTTTTCTATTCTAATGTGCCTTCTGTGCGCCTTGTGCGGCGAACCGAAGTAAGGAGGATTGTCCATGGAGAATATTTTGATCGGCTGCCCGTGCAGCCTGCCTGCTCCCTGCGATACCAGCACCAACAGTCCGCACCAGGTAGCTTTTGCGCCCCAGGCGGCAAAGGCGTCTAACTGTCAATATTTCGCCGCGTCTTCTGGTCCGGTTTGCAGTCCGGAAACGGTTATTCTTTTGCTGAAAAACCCCCCGGCTTCCAAAATGATCTTCTATGTGACCATTGAGTCTGTTTCAAATTATGGGGCTGAAGCAGTCGCCGCATACCTGGCGGGAAATGTAGATCTAAGCTGCGCGGAATGCCGCAATGTGCCCGTCTGCCAAACAAATTTGGGCTGCACCACTCCGTCTGCGGCCGAGGTTTGCCACACCGGACGCATACACGAATCCGCACTCTGTTCCGCGGAATTTCCGACACAGGACATCGTCGCCCCGCTGAACACCCTGCGCATTGATCACCAGGGCGGATTTGTGGTTACTCCCGGAAAATCTCTTGCCGTGGTGGCGGCCAGTCTGTGTCCATCCAAGCACGGCAAAGGGGAGATGGCAGGCTGCATCAACGTTGGCATTGACCTGAGATGGTGGGAGACTCCCTGCAATTCTCACCCGTGACCATATCCTTTTCGGCGGCTTTGCGGTTTTGATGTTCCACATCAAAAAGCCTTGGAGTCAGAGGGTTCCAAGGCTTTTTCCTTTTCCCGCCCGTCTGTGCAGTTGTGTTTTATGGCTTAGTCAAAAAGATGCCGGCATCTGCCCGGGCCACTCATAAGAGCCCTCTGTTTGGGTACACTAAAGCCGAGGTGATCCGATTGTCAAAAGCAAGTTTTTATTGCACCGTGAACCCCATCCGCGGCAAACACGACAAAGACCGCATCAAACGAGAGCTGGACACCATCCCCGGTGTTATTTCGGTAAGCGTCAACAACAGCAGCGGGAAGGTTGCCGTGGACTTCGACACGACCGGTGCGCAGAGCGGCCGGATCCTGAAGCAGCTGGAAAGGCTGGGTTATGAAGTCGCCGATTCCAGATTGGAAAACCACATCATGTAGGAGGGGCCTCCATGCCTGAAAAGAAAATTCGCTCAGACGAAATAAAGAGAGCCCTCGGTCAGGAACCGCTCAAAAATCAAAACCCCAACCGGCACCACAACAGCAGGAAAGAGGCCCTTGGGCCCAACGGCAAGCGATAAGGAGGCACAGCTATGCCAAAGGACAGTCAGCCGGATCCCAAAAATGTGCGGGAGAAAAAAGCCGACGGCAAGACCCCACTCACCAGAGAAAATCAAAATCAGAACAGAAACCAGAAAAAACACTCCGTTCAGAATAATGATGTATAATTTTGAGCCGCCGGTAGAAATACAGGCGGCTCTTTCAATATGTGCGCTTTTCAGCTTCTGTGGAGCTTTTGGCGCAAAATGCTCCCGCAGGATCCGATGCCCGTGGGAATGATAAAACCTCAAGGCGGCCAAACAGCATCCCGATCATCTCCACGAGAAGCATCTCCCCGTCGGTCAAGGGTCCGGTAATGCCGATGGAAAGCCCCGCCGTCCCCAGAGCGGAGGCAAATTCAAGCATTGACTCCTTCAAGCCGCACCCCGCAGTAAGCGTGATGAGCAGGGGCCCCGCAGCAAACAGGCAGAGGCGGCAGGCGACATAACCGGTGGTGCCGCATCCCGGCGGGCCGTCAATGGAGGCCTTTCCCCGGGCCTTTGCAAAATGCGGGCCGGCTATGCCGTGCGACGCGGAAAGGCGCTTGCGGATCGCAGGGCCAGCCGCAGCATGAGGCAGCCCCGCATCAGCTTCATGCCATCCGCTCCCTATGACAATGGTATGCTGTCTCTCTAAACAGGCCCATTGCCACACGCTCCTTACCACACGACCGGGGAGACTGTTTTGTTTCATGGGTTTTTGGAAAAAAGCGTGTATGATAGTATAGAGCCATAAAAAGGGGGCGCTCATATGGAGGAACAGGAGATCATTCGCCTGATTCGAGAAAAAAACGAACAGGGTGCGGCCTTGCTCTTGCGGCACTACGCGCCTTTGATGCGGTATATCATTGCCCCTATCCTGGCCAACGAACAAGATCGGGAGGAGTGCCTTTCCGAGGCCGTCATGCGGGTTTGGGAAAAGATCGATACATACGACCCCCAGCGGGGCGGATGGAGCGCATGGCTCACGGCTGTGACCAGAAATGCCGCCCGGAACAGAGCACGGCAGAAACGCAGCGGCAGCGATACGGAGGAACTCACCCACACGCTGGCGTCGAGAGAACCATCGCCGGAGGAAGCCGTTCTGCAGCAGGAACGCAGTGCCGCGCTGCAAAAAGCCATCGGGCGGCTTTCCCCACAGGGCAGAATGCTCTTTTATCGAAAGTACTATTATCAGCAGTCAACCGCACAGATTGCCTGTGAGACCGGAATGACGCAGCGGGCAGTGGAGGGAAAGCTGTACCGGCTGAAGAAGAACCTTCGTGAGACGTTGGGAGGTGAGGTACATGAATGAACATGATTTTGATGATCTGCTGAAAGGCGCGGTACCCGATCTTCCCCCCGACGACATTGTCCGCGAGGTGACCCCCTGGCGCAGGGCCATGGACCGCATCCTCCCCGGCATGGCGCTGTGCGCCATCACGCTGAACTTTTTCCTGCTCAACTACCTTCTCCCCACCATCGGCGTCATTTTGCTGCTGCTGGGTTTTCGGACGCTTCGGGGAGAAAACGGCTGGTTCCGGGCGGGATGGATCCTCGCTCTGGCGCAGGTCGCCTGCTGTCTCCTCACCCTCATTTTAAACGCCGCCGTAGAACGGAACGCCGTTTTCGCTTCCCCCCTTGGACAGGTATTGCCCCTTGGAAATGGGGTACTGCATTTTCTGCTGATCCTCTGCCTGTGGAGGGGGATCACCGCAGTACAGCGGAAAGCCGGGATCCCCGTCCACACCGGCAGCGCGGCCGCGCTGCTCGTCTGGTATGCGGCCCTTCTCCTGCTGGCTTTCGTACAGTACGACGGCCTTCTGCTCGGGATCGTGATGATCGTGTGCTATATCCTGATTATCCGCAGCCTTTGCCGCCTTTCCAAGGAAACGGAGGAAAGCGGATACGCGGTCAAGGCGGCGGAGGTGCGCCTCTCGGACCGGAAGCTGGTGGGCGCAATCATTTCCGTTCTTGTCCTCGGGATCGTCTGCGGGTATCTCTTTTTTGGCAGCTACCGAATGAGTTGGCAGGCGGAAACGTCCGAGGAGAGTGCGGAACTCTCTGAAATCAAGGAAGAGCTCCTGGCACTCGGCTACCCCGGGGCCGCGCTGAACGACCTCTCCGGCGAGGACCTCCTTGCCTGTAACGGCGCGCTCCGGGTCGTCGCGCAGGAATGCGACCAACCGGTCAACAGCGGGCGTGAGGTGTGGACCGTACAGGGCAATATAACTCATATCACCACGGTCTACGACGTCAAAGAGCTGCATCTGACCGACGTTGCCGTGGAGCTGCCCGGAGAAACGCCCCAGTGGAAGGTCTTTCACCATTTTCTCTGGACTCTGGATCCCGGCTTTTGCGGCACGGAGGCGCTCCAGCTCTGGCCGGCCTACCGGGACAGCGAGGGATGGACATCCGCCGGGGATCTGACGGGGCGCGTCCTCTATGACGAAAACGGCACGGTCTACACAGCCCCCTTCCACTCCCTTGCCGCGGAAGGCTACACCGCCGACAGCATCTTCTGGGGGGAGCGGTATGTCAGGGATGTCTTCGCAACCTTCTCCATGCCCGAAAACGGGGAGCGGCAGCGGGGCTATGTCTCCTATGGCATTGAGGAGGTTCAGGCTGGGTGGATCGTAGACTCGTGGGTGAATTACGTGCATCAAAGACACCGCCTCCAATACCCTGTCCTCACCGCTGAAGAAAGCCGAAAAATGTCCGGATGGAACGATACGGGACCGTTTATCACCGTACAGAATGCCCTGCAGTTCTTTATCACGGAAACGGGCATTGATTTGAACTGAAAGTTTTTCGGCAGGGCCGGGTCCCAGCCGGTCCGCTTTCTTCGGGGAGCAGAAATCCCTCCGCTCGATGCAAAAGGCCGCCTGCAAATGAACCGCCCCAAATTGTGCGGACAGCACAAAAAGGCCTCAATGTAGGGAAATATGAAGTTTTAAGCGGAGTGGCGCAGCGTGAGCGGCGCCACTCCAGTTTTTAGCTGGATGCGCTCGTGGTTGTAAAAATTGATATAGCGGTCAATCATCTCATTGGCCTCACAGAATGAGGCCGGTTTATGGCGGTAGATACACTCTGTCTTGAGGATGGAAAAGAAATTTTCCGCCATAGCGTTGTCGTAACAGTTTCCGCGTCTTGACATGGAAGGCGTAATGCCATAAGATTTTGTCAGGTCGAAGTATGCTTGCGAGGTGTACTGGAACCCCTGGTCGCTGTGGAGCTGCAACTCCGCAGCGGCCCTCTTTTTCTCCTTGCGCATGGCCAGGCGAATGGTGTCCAGCACCAGGTTGACTGTCTGCTTTGTGCCGGTCTTGTAGGCAACAATGCTGTTGTCGTAAAGGTCCCGGATCATGGACAGGTACAATACGCCCTGCTTGGTGTGGATGTAGGAGATGTCCGTCACCCATTTGCTGTTGGGCCTGTTCGCATAAAACTCCCTATTCAGCAGATTCTTGTACTTGTGGACTTGCTGCCCCATCTGCTGCCATTTTCTGCGTCTCCGGATCTCCGCAAGCAAACCATATTTCTCCATGATACGCAGGATGGTCTTGGGATTACGGTGGATGCCTCGCTTCTTCAGCACCAGCCACATTCTGCGGTAGCCATACGTACGAAAGCTGCGCTCTCGCTGTTCCGCGATGATTTCTGCAAGGGCCGCGTCTTTCTCCGGCCTGCCCAAACGATGGACGAAATCATAGTATCCGCTGCGGGATACCTGAAAGAAGCAACACATAACGGTTACCGGATATTCGTTTCTGTGCCGGTAGATTACTGCGTATTTTGCCCTTGGCCTCACTTCCTTCCTGTGGAGCGCAGAAAATCCCGCAACAGCTCGTTTTCCATCTTTAGCCGTTTGTTCTCATACTTGTACTCCGCCAGTGTTTTTGCGGGTTTACGCCCCCGCGCTTTTGGAAGGACAGGCTCCTTTAGCCAGCACTGAATAGCCCACCGGCTGATCCCATACTCCCGACATAAAGCACGCTGGCTTTCTCCTCCGCGGATTCGTGACACCACTTCTTCTCGTATCCCTACCGGATACTTTTTCATCCCTTTTTTTCCGGACATAGCAAGACCCCCTAATGTAGCTTTATTTTCCTACATTAGGGGGCCTTTTGTCTATTGTCCGGTTTTACTGGAGCTGTTCAAAATGCAGGCGGCCTTTTGCATCGATAGCGTTTTTGTTATGCCATCAGCGCTTTGATGTCCTCTTCCGGTGTGGTAATGGGCGCGATCCCGAAATTCTCCACCAGGAAGTGCAGAATATTGGGCGACAGGAATGCGGGCAGCGTGGGGCCCAGGCGGATATTCCTGATCCCCAGATGCAGCAGTGTCAGCAGAATGCAGACGGCTTTCTGCTCATACCAGGACAGTACATAGGAGAGCGGCAGATCATTCACGCCGCAGCCGAAGGCGTCCGCCAGAGCGACGGCCACCTGAATGGCGCCGTAGGCGTCGTTGCACTGCCCCATGTCCATGATGCGGGGCAGGCCGCCGATCTCTCCAAGGTCAAGATCGTTGAAGCGGTACTTTCCGCAGGCCAGCGTCAGGATCATAGTGTCCTGCGGGGCCTGTTTCACGAATTCCGTGTAGTAGTTGCGGCCCGGCTTTGCCCCGTCGCAGCCCCCCACCAGGAAGAAGTGCCGGATGGCGCCCGATTTGACGGCCTCCACAACCTTGTCCGCAACGGAGAGGATCGTGCCGTGACCAAAACCGGTGGTCACCTGCGTTCCGCCGTTGATGCCTGTCATGGGACGCGGTTCTGCATAGCCGCCCAGCTCCAGCGCTTTTTCGATCACGGGGGTAAAATCCTTGCTCCCGCCGATATGGACGGCGCCTGGGAAGGCGACCACCTCCGTGGTAAATACCCGGTCTGCGTAGCTGCCCTTGGGCGGCATCAGGCAGTTGGTGGTAAAGAGGATCGGCGCGGGGATACCGTCAAACTCCTTTTGCTGGTTCTGCCACGCGGTGCCGAAATTGCCTTTGAGATGGGGGTGTTTTTTCAGCTCCGGGTAGGCGTGCGCGGGCAGCATCTCCCCGTGGGTGTAGATGTTGATCCCCTTCCCCGCAGTCTGCTCCAGCAGAAGCTGCAGATCCTTCAGGTCATGCCCCGTGACCACGATAAAGGGCCCCTCCTCCACCATCAGCGGAACGGTGGTGGGAACCGGTGTGCCGTAAGTCTCGGTATTGGCCCGATCCAGCAGCGCCATGCACTTGAGATTGACTTCGCCGACCCTCATCACGATGGGCAGGAGCTGCTCCATGGTCAGATCCTCTCCCACGGCAAACAGTCCTTCACAGAAGAAGCGGTCGACTTCCTCATCGCGATAGCCCAGCATCCGCGCGTGATAGGCATACGCCGCCATACCGCGCAGGCCGAACAGGATCAGGGATTTGAGACTGCGGAGATCCTCGTTGTCATCCCACAGCTTTTTCATTTCATAGTCGTCGCTGTGCCCGCACGGGGAAGCGCAGGCACAGCAGGGAGAAATGAGCTTTGCCTTTTCCGCATGGGTCTTGTCGATCTGCCGCCGGATCGCTTCGTCGTCGAAACTGACGTTGGTAATGGTCGTGAACAGTCCTTCCAGGATGGTCGAATAGATGCTCTCGGCAGGATCGGTGTCTCCGCCTGCGGCGCGGGCAAGGCCGATCAGCGCCCCGGTCAGCTCATCCTGGAGGTTTGCGGTATCTGATTTCTTGCCGCAGACCCCCGCGCCGCCCATGCAGCCGGCGCACCCGGCCGTCTGCTCGCACTGGAAGCAAAACATTTTATTTTCCATCATTGTGACCCCTTTCTGTTTCTCCTGTGTTTTTTAGTCCTTCCCCAGCGGAAAGACGACGGTCAGCAGCATTTTAAAATCTTCTTCGGCATAGACAGCGTGCGGCTTGTGCGCAGGCATGACAATGCTCTCGCCCGGACTGCAAAGGTACTTCACTCCGTCAATGGTCAGTTCGGCGCACCCCTCCAGGATAAACACCATGGCGTCCCCGTCCGAAGCGTGGGTGCCGATCTCCTCCCCTTTGGAAAAAGCAAACAGCGTGACGCTCACCGCCTCGTTCTGCGCCAGGGTCTTGCTTACCACCTGGCCCGACGCGGCGTCGATCTCATCCGCCAGCTTCACCACCCGCTCGTGGGATATATTCTTCAAATAAGACAACTGAGTCTCTCCTTTCACGGTCTCCGCGGCCGAATCGGGCCGCCCTCCCCGCTGCCCCGCAGCGGATCCTTGACTTTCTGATTGGAGCATACTATAATCGTCCCGACAAGTATGTTGTTATAACAACACAAATGGAGAAAAAAATGGATCTTGTATTTTTGACGAACACCACACTGTTCCGGGGCACGAGTCCGCAGGAGGCCCGGGAGATGCTTGCCTGCCTGGGGGCGTATGAGCACCAGTACGGAAAAGGGGACACGATCCTGCACATCGGGGAATGTGTGGAGAATATGGGGCTGGTGCTTTCCGGCGGCGTCAACATTGAGATCGACGATCTGTGGGGAAACAAGACCATTCTCGGTCATGTGGATGCGGGCCAGCTTTTTGCGGAGACCTATGCCTGCATCCCGGGGGAGCCGCTGATGGTGTCCGTAGTCGCCAGCGAGAAGAGCAGCGTTTTGTTCTTGAACGCAGGGAAGCTGATCACCACCTGTCAGAGCTCCTGCACCCACCACAACAAATTGATTCAGAACCTCCTGCAGATCTCGGCCCAGAAAAACCTCGCTCTTTCCCGCCGCAGTCTGCACACCTCTTCCAAAACCATTCGGGGCAGGCTGCTCTCCTATCTTTCGGAGCAGGCCAAACGCAGCGGCAGCTACCGCTTTACGATCCCCTTCAACCGGCAGCAGCTTGCCGACTATCTGGGCGTTGACCGCAGCGCCATGTCCAATGAATTGAGCAAGATGCAGCGGGAAGGTATTTTGCTCTACCACAGGAATTCCTTCGTCCTCGAGAAGCTGAACTATAGGAAGCTGTCCGCAGAAGAAAAGAAATGACTGAAAAAGATTGCGGAAAAGTCGGGCTTGCTCAAAAATCCAACACCACAGCGGGGGAGGAAATAAGAAAATGACAAATCAGAACTTGAGAGGATAGCATGAAAGAAAATATTGTAGCTAAGCTGACGCTGAAAGATGATAAATATGCCTGCGCCCTTGCCGATAAAATGATATCGGAAAGTCAGGAAACCGATGAATGGTACGAATATTTTGATGACTTTGCTTCTTTGCTCAGTCATCCAAAATCATTGGTAAGAAACCGAGCATTGTATATTCTTGCGGCAAATGCTCAGTGGGACGAGAAAAATCGCTTTGATTTCATTTTTTCTGATTTCCTTGCTCATGTAACAGACGAAAAGCCGATTACGGCCAGACAGTGCATAAAGGCTCTTGCACAGGTGGGCGCTGCAAAACCACAGTATATTCCAAGAATATTGTCTTGTTTGCAGGACGCTGATGTATCAAAGTACAAGGACAGTATGCGCCCTCTGATTGAAAAGGATATAGCAGAAACGGAAAAGATATTAAAAGCTCTCCAATCGGGGAGCTGTGGAGGTACATGATGGATACGATGTTAGTTGTGACGGATATGGATAAAACCGTTGAATTTTATAAAAGAGTTTTAGGGCTTCAGGTAGTCATGGACTTTGGCGCAAACAAGACCTTGACGGGCGGTTTAGCCTTACAGACGCTGGAAACATACAAGGAGTTTATTGATACAAGCGATATTTCTTTCGGTGGCAATAATTTTGAACTTTATTTTGAAGAAGATAATTTTGATAAATTTGCAGATAATCTTCAAAAGTGCAATGTCCAATATGTTCACCCGGTTAAGAAACATTCGTGGGGACAGCGTGTGGTTCGTTTCTATGACCCGGACAGGCATATTATCGAAGTGGGCGAAAATATGAAAGCGGTCTGCAAAAGATTTATAGACAGCGGAATGACGCCGGAACAGACAGCAGAGCGCATGGACGTACCTGTTGAATATGTGAATGAATGTATGCAGTGGAGGAAGCAGTAGAAATACAGTTACGGGAAACCGAACAGAGCAAAAGGCAGAATTTGCGGGGCTGATATTTATGAAAGGATTTGAACGAAAAAATCAATTATTCTCTCTTTGCGGATTGAATTGCGGGTTGTGTCCTATGCTGTTAGGAAATTATTGCGGCGGTTGCGGCAATGGTAATCAATCATGTAGGATAGCAAAATGCAGTCTGGAGCATGGAAAGGTTGAATATTGCTATGAGTGCAAACAATATCCATGCGAAAAATATCAACGCATTGATGAATATGACTCTTTTATCACGCACAGGCGGCAAAAGGCGGATTTAGAAAGAGCGCAGAGCATAGGTATTGCGCAATATAATCTTGAACAGCAGGAAAAAATACAAATTCTCTCCCACTTACTCTCTAATTATAATGACGGACGCAGAAAAAATTTCTTTTGTGTGGTTGTCAATTTATTAGAACTTTCGGAATTACGAGAAGCAATGAAGCAAATACGATCCAATGATGAATTGTCCTTACTATCATTTAAGGCGCAATGTTCGTATGTAGCAGAGGTGTTTCAAAAGATTGCCGACAGGAGAAATATAAAGTTGCAGCTTGTCAAGAAAAAGTAACTTACATCTTGTTCGTGGGAAAACAGCAAAGCCAGCCGAGCCAGTCAACGGCAAAAGGCGATACTGAGGAGTTAGAAATCGAGTATCTGTCACTTACCGAAGAAAATACTTTGGCGATTGAACAATAGCAATAGCAGGGGTTATGCCACGACACATTCGGAAGAAAAGCATGCGAAGGTGATACCTTGAAAAAATAGGTTCTATGCCATTATGTGACAACAAGATCCGAACCAAGATACGGTTTATGTAGTTGCGGCTAAGGAAAATGAAAAAATAAACAAAATGATAAGGTGACGAAGATGAAAGAAAGGCTCTCTGTGAAAGGTACGATTGCAATAATATTATTGCTTATATCATTCGTATTATCTGCTTGTGCACCTGCAGACCGCAGCAACCGAACACCCGAATTTCTTAATAACATTGGAAAAACACTGAGCGAATTAAAAAAGGAGCATCCGGAAGGCGAATTGGTTGTAAAACCAGGTGGATTCCCGGATAATGCTGCAATATGTTTTGGAGACCCAGAGGCGGAATATGTTTACTACTTTTTTGGAGCACAGAGCGGCGATGCGGAAAAGGCCATGAATGAACTGGAGGATCAGCTGAAATGCGCTGGTTTTCTCTCCACTGCAAACATTCTTTTCCCGGACATGGAAGATGACATGTCCTTTGAAGCATTCTTCTCCTTGATTGGTGTGGACGATTATGAGTACATAGAAGATGATTCAGCTGCAGCAGGTTGGTTACGATTCACGTATCATGGTATGGAAGTGATGGTGAATACAAACGAAGTGAATGCTGCTGGGGGATGGAGTTTTACAGGAGAAGAAGTCGTGAAGCGCAATGCTCCGGTGTCTATAGTAGACCCTGAAATATCAAATACCAATAGTGACTTAGCTGATGCAATACAGCCAGTTGTGAATACAGCAGAATTTGAAGTTTTAGAAAACGAAGATGGTTCTGTTACGATTGAACGCTACATAGGTTCCGGCGGGGATGTTGTTATTCCCGCAGAGATAGATGGAAAACCTGTTTCCGCTATTGGCAATGTATTTGGTACCATAGGTGCATTTCAGGACTGCACAAATGTCACTTCTGTAGTGATCCCTGATGGGGTCGTAGAGATTCAAGACAATGCATTTTATGGATGTACTAATCTGGAAGTAGTTACTGTTCCGTCCAGTGTTACACTTCTGCGTAATTGTGCGTTTACAGATTGTCCTAAGTTGCGTGCGATCTATTTTGAAGGTAATGCACCTGAACAAGCTAATTATGTATTTGATGCAACTGAAAACGTTATTATTTACTGCCAGGAAGGGACTTCTGGCTGGAATGATCCTTGGTATGGTTGCCCTACAGAACAATACAGGCCCTCGGAAATATCGGCAGGCTTACCTTTCTAGTTTGCTATGTCCGACGTGGATGCCGATGGAAAAGAGAAATTGGTGTTGCTCTATGACCCGGGCGTTATGGCAAGTGCAATGGGGTATATCATCGGGCATGATGCCGAGGCAAAGAATATCTATATCCAACGGAAGGAGTTCCATGCATTTGTCTTTTGGCAGAATGGCAATCTGAAAGCCCTATCTTCCCATAATCAGACCTACGGAGAAATGTGGCCGTATGCACTTTACCGCTACCTGCCGGAGTGGGGTGCTTATGAGTTGTGAGGATATGCTCATCTTAGGACAAGGCTATTTTTGAGGTGAACGGTGTGCCTGTGCGTTATCCAAATGATGCAGATGCTTCCAGCACAGGGACGGTCTATTATGTTGGAAGCAACACTTGGGGTGTAACTCCTATGGGTGAGGCTGACTATATTGCGTGGCTTGAAACAAATAATGGAAACGCTTTGGAACTGAAAATCGAATATTTCTCGCTTACAGAAGAAAATATATTAACCAATGAAAAGAGGACGAATAATGAAAAAGATCCTCCCTGCCCTGACCCTTGCCCTGCTCTTGACCGCCTGCGCCGGTCAGGAGGCCCCCGCTACCTCTCCCGCGGACGTTTTGGCCGTCACCTCCCCCACGAAGGAGATGGAGCCCTCTACCGAGCCCCCCATCCCTGACTGGATGGCGGAGCAGCCGGTACCCGACTTCCTGACTCCAGAGCAGCAGGACTTGTTCCTCCGGGCTTTCAGCGCGGCCAATTTCCTCATGGGGTGCAATACCTCCGCCGTGGACGACTACCCTCTGGCCGACGGCAGCCAGCCGGACAAGAGCAACTATGAGACGGTGACCCTGGACAGCAGCCAGACTTATCTGCTGTCGGTGGGCCGGTTTGCCCGGTGGGACGACTTTGAGGCCATGCTGGACGGCCTTTTTACCCCGGCATACAAGGAGACTCTCCTGGCCGGCGAGATATCAGACGGCGCGTCCGTCCCTCTCTTCACCTCCACGGAGGACGGGCGGCTGTGCTATCTGGACGTTTCCCGGGGCAGTGATATGGAGTACGACATGGCGGACGCACCGGATGTCTATGAACTGGTAAGCCAGAGCGACAGCGCGGTGGAGTTCACCCTCATTGGGCACTATGCCGATTTGACGGTAGAGGCGGACGAGAATGGGACGCGACCCATCTACACCGAGGCCTATCCCATCCGCATGGAGCGCACAGGCGATGGCTGGCGGGTGGCCGAGTTCCACCTGCCCTATTGAGTTTTGTCAGATCAGAAAAGAAGAAGCTATTATGATTGAATATTATGGGGCTTTCCGTTTACTGGATACAGCAGACAGGCAACACCTGTGGGCAAACCTATTACACCCATACTGCTACTGCGCAGGGTCGGATGCCCATTGCCACGAGTCACGGCTACGAAATTGATGACTCTGTCTGCGACCTTGACGGTGAGGGCACCACGGAGTTGATCTGTAATGTCACTTATGGTTTGACGCCGCAGCGCGCATCTATGTCTACCGCCTGCATGACGGTGTTGTGGAGCGAGGCTATATCGAAGAGGAGGTCATTTCCTCCCCAAGTGACATTTTGAGCGTTGGAGCGATAGCGGAGTGGTACGATGCCGAACAAAAGAAATTTCTGCTGATACTCACCAAGGAGGACGGTAGTACACAAACTCATGAGCAGAGTGATTATACGTATTTTGTATGGGAGAAGTATGCGGACATTATCGCCGCGTCTTCTGGACAGCAGAGCATTAACCCAACGGTTTCGTATTTTCAAAGAAATAGGGTGATGCCTTGGAAAATGAAAAATGGGTACTTTGTCCGATCTGCAAAAACAAGACACGAACCAAGATACGTCTTGGTACTGTACTTGAGAACTTTCCGTTGTTCTGCCCTAAATGCAAACGGGAAACGATAGTCAATGTCAAACAATTCAATACATCCATTATCAAAGAGCCAGACGCATAGACGCAGAGCCGATAACCACTCAGCCATGAGCTGCGGTTATCGGCTCTTTTATAGTTTTAGGGAGATGCCTTTTGTTAGCTCTCATTTTCCATCCGCCTAACTCATCAAAAAAAGCTACTCTTTCCGATGGGATCAGTCCGGTGGCGGATGCGAAAATTGTCAGCTTTTAAGTGAATGTGTAATTTCCTGCGCCTGTGTGCCTTTGTGGTACACAGGCGCATTTTGTTTTGTCTGCTTTGGGACAACTTGGGGCTGTTGACAAAGTGCCTGTTCATTTATTTCAAGTGGAAAAATGGCAGTAAAAAAGACGCCCACCGGCGTCATCCCATACATCTTATCATCCTTTTTAAGTTCAAAGCGGTCGCCGAGAGAAGGCAGTGGTCCTCTGCTGCCTCTAACCCCCGCCGCAAGACGCGTGTTAAGTTATGTCCCCACTTCTGAGCGGCAAAGGTTCCCTCGCACCAGACCTGCCGCTTGCGCAGCCCATCCAGATAGTCCGGCTCGTTTTGCCGGGCAAGATGCCGTCGGACCGTGGGACGGAAGTAGGTGTCCAGCAGCCTTCGCGCACCGCGCTGATCATTTTTGCTCAGACATTTCTCCCGGAAAGGACAGCTCCGGCAGTCTCTGCGGTCCGCCCAATACTCCCAGTACACACCGCTTGCGCTGCGGTACAGCCCCCTCACGCGAAGCTCTTTTCCATTGGGGCAATGGTAAACATCGTTCTCCGCATCATAAGAAAAGGCATCCCGTTTGAATTCCGACTTAGTCCTGTCAGCAAAAGGCTGCGGCCTGACATAAAAAGAGATTCCCTGCTCCTCCAGCACACGGTGGGCCAGAGGAAAATCGTAAGCGGCGTCCGCTGTTGCCGCCTGAATGGGGAGAACATCCCGATGGATCTGCTCCAGGTGGTCCAGATATGGTACAGAGTCATGTACATCTCCCGGCGTCACTGTCACGCCCAGGATCACACCGTGGTCCGTGTCCAGGGTCTGGTGGCTCAGGTAGTACTGGCCCTCCGGTTTCCCCGGCCGTTTCATGTGGCCTGCCTCCGGATCCGTCCGGCTCACGCGCTTGTGGCTGCGGCGGCTGTCCCGCTTGATCTGCTTTGTCCGCTTCTTCCGGCGGTGTCCGGTCCTTTTCTCCAGTTCCTGCAGCCCTTCTTCCTCGTAGCTGTCCAGCCGTTCCCAGTATACCCCCGGCTCCGGCTGAATTTCCACCAGATGCTCCGACGCCCTGGAGGCATCGGCCTTTACATGGGTAGAGTCGGTGGCTGCCAGCCGCCCGCTGACCAGACCTTTCCCGATGCACTGACGCACCACTTCCTCAAACAGCCGACGGAAAACCTTGCGGAAAGAAGGTTTGCGCCGCCGAAGCTGCGAGATGGTGCTGTGGTCTGGTACCCGGTCAAACAGATCCAGACCCAGATACCACCGCAGAGCCACATCTGTCTGGATGCGCTGTTCGATCTGCCGCTCCGAGGGAATGCCGTACAGAAAGCCCACCAGCAGATACTTCACCAGCACCACCGGGTCGACGGGCGGGCGGCCATACCTGCCGCTGTACAGATGGGCTGTTTCTTCACGGACGAAAGACAAATCCAGCGTGGCTTCCAGTTTTCGCAGAAAATGCCCCTTTGGAACCCCCAGACAACAAAACAGGCTGAATATCTCGTACTTTTCCTGTGCTTGATGTTCAGCCTTTATTTGTTGTCAGCAGCCCGTTTCACGGTCTGCGTGTAGTTCTTTGTAAACTGACCTAGGGGACAGTAAAAAACTTTAAGCAGCAGCAACCAGTGAATGCCGGCTGGAGCCGGCATTCGGCAGACTAAGCCGCAGATACGGCATCCAGTACAGCATGCTTTACCACGCCGGCTGCCACGTGTTTTCGAACTTTATGTGGAGCTTGTTCCTGTAAACATCACAGCGGAACGTCAATCCGCAGCAAAAAACAACACCCGGCTGACCGGATTAAAAGATCCGGTCAGCCGGGTGTATCGATTTTCCATAATAAAAAGACTTCGACGCAGGATCCTGCTGTCGCGCCGGCCAGCCTCCCCGGCCTCGCGCGGTTTGAACCGCACAAAAAAGATCCCTCACTGCTCCTTTCTTTGGAGCTGGAGCCGGTCGGCAATCATAGCGATGAACTCACTGTTGGTGGGCTTCCCTTTGGCATTGGAAACGGTATAGCCGAAATACTTTTGCAGCGTCTCCAGGTCGCCCCGGTCCCACGCCACCTCAATGGCGTGGCGAATGGCCCGTTCCACCCGGCTGGCCGTGGTGCCGAACCGCTTGGCTACTTCGGGATAAAGGACTTTTGTCACCGCGTTGATAACATCCATATCCACCACGGCGATCATGATCGCTTCGCGCAAATACTGGTAGCCCTTTATGTGGGCCGGAACACCGATCTCGTGAATGATCGCAGTCACTGTGCTCTCCAGGCTCCTCCCCCGACTGATCGGCTCCTCCGAAAGGGGGCGCGCCACGGTGGTCACCTGGCGGATGCGTTCCACCACAGAAGTGGTCTTGCAAGGTTTCAGCATAAAATATTCCGCGCCGTTGGCTGCGGCAAGGTCGGCCAGCCCGCCTCCCGCAAAGCTGGACAACACTAAAATCTTCGGTTTTGTCTCCAGAGCGCTCAGAGAGGCCAGAACCTCCACTCCATCCATTTTCGCCAGGATCATGTCCATGACAACCACATCAGGCTTCCGCTTGGCACACAGAGAGACCGCCTCTTCCCCGTCTCCTGTATCTCCCACTACGGCAAGGTCACTTTCGGCGTCAATGGTCTCCACCAACAGGCGACGGAATTCCTCTCCTGCGTCCGCCACAAGAATCTTCTTCTTATCCATATTGACTCCCTTTCCGCTGCGTCTCGCCTGGCCAAGGCATGTTTACCGGTTGCCAATAATTTACCATAAATAGACAACAAACGCAATACAGTTTTGCCATTTTTTGGATAAGAAAAATTCGACCTCGTTCGACTTTTTCCAGTTTTTAGAAGTTTTTAGCTGTGCTGAGCATTCTTTCCGCCAGGATTCCATAACCCTGTGTGGGGTCTCCCACCAGCACATGGGTGACGGCCCCCACCAGACGGCCGTCCTGGACAATAGGGCTTCCGGACATTCCCTGCACAATGCCTCCGGTGGCCTCCAGCAGGGTGGGATCGGTCACTTTGATCATCAGATCCCGGCCATCTCCGCCCGCCGGAAAGATCTTTGTGATTTCCACCTCATAGGACTTTACGTCATCCCCCGAAATGTTGGAGTAAATGGCGGCTTTCCCGGTCTTTACCTGATCCCGGCTCGCCACTTCCACCGGCTCCAGGCCCGCGGCCAAACTGCCGTCGGACAGGGAACCGAAAATCCCCTGCGCGGTATTGGCCGTCAGCTCGCCCACATCCTTGGAAAGCTCAAAGGTGCCGTGGAGTTCCCCCGGCTCGCCCCGCTTCCCTTTTTTCACGTCAGTGACCGTGGCCTTCAGAACTCCGCCTGTCTCCAGTGGCATCAGCTGTGCGGTATCCACGTCGTTGACTCCGTGGCCCAGAGCTCCAAAGGCCCCGGTCTCCGGGTCATAATAGGTGATGGTGCCGATCCCGGCCATGGAGTCTCTCAGCCAGGCTCCCAGCTTGTACGATCCGTCGGAGACACACTGCACCGCCTGAGCGGTGACCTGAACCTCCCGGCCGTCCCGGAGCGCCCGGATGCTCATCTCCTCGCCGCCGATCCGGGCCAGCTGGCTCTGCACCTCTTCGATGGTGTCCACTTCGGCGCTGTTGATGTGTGTGATGATGTCCCCCTCTTTCAGCCCGCACGTCCGGGCAGGCGTCTCAGTTCCCCCCGCCGCCGGGATCTGTGAAAATCCCACCACCATCACGCCGTCTGAAAAAAGTTTGATCCCCACCGCCCGGCCCACCGGGACCAGGGTCCGAACCGACGCCGGGGCGCTCACCGGCGCTTCCTCCGCGGCCAGCGCGTCCTGTCCTCCCGACGCCAGCACCAGGGCCGCCGCCAGCGCCGCCGCCGCAGCCCGCACCGGTCCAACGCCCCCCAGCTGTTTCTTGTTCAATCGACCACCCCCATTTAAAATTCAAAACGACGCCAAAAGCGTCATCCCTAATATGGTCGAAAGCTCCGCCGGGAACCCTGGAAATGAACAGCCGCTTTGGCTGGGTCTGTTTTTCCGGCGCCGGGTTTGCAGGCGCTCCCGGTTTTATCCCGGCAAATGGGGGCAATCTCTCTTTTTTTGGAAAACAACATACTCTTTTCCCGGTTCCCTCCCGTATATTTTGAAGCCCCATTCATAGGTTATACTATCTCTGCAGGCGCTCCGCCCGCATCAAAAGGAGAGAACTGATATGAAACGCTGTTCCAAAAACACCTGGCTGACGTTTGTACTGGTCACTGTGGCGGGCGCCTGTCTGCATTTCGGGTACTCTCTCTGGCCCAATTTGCTCACCCAGCTGCTCTGTCCCATTCAGGAAAGCATCTGGGAACATTTGAAAATTTTGTTCTGGCCCGGCCTTGTCTCCGTGCTCATCCTCTCCCGGGGGGACGACAGCCGAACGTCCAGGATGGCCGCGCTGCTGCTCTCCTGCGTCCTCATGCTGGCATCCGGCTGGGTCCTCCACATCGTTTTAAAGGTTGCGCCCGTCTTTGCGGATGCGCTTCTCTATGTGCTTTTGATGGCACTGTGTCTGTTTCTGCCCTGTCTGGCGGAGCAGCCGCTCCGCCACCTCCCCGCTCTTCCGGTGTTTGCTCTTGTGATCCTGCTGGCCGCCGCCATCCTGATCTTTTCCTTTGTTTTGCCCAAAAACATTCTTTTTCTGGACCTTTCCGGGGTAAATACCTGGGCCACGATCCCTTATTGAGGTTAACATTATTTTTCCCGTCCTGTATGCTTTTTAAAGAAGCATTTGGGAGGGATTGGCATGGAAAAAATCGGTGTTTACGGCAGCGGCGTCATCGGCGCCTGCGGGCGACCCTGTCCATCGGCAACGTCTTTGAGACGGTGGTGGGCCACAGTGCCGCCGGGCTGGCACGCTTCCGGGCCGCCAGGTCGTCCTGCTCCGCCGGGATGTGCCCGGGCTTCTGGTCAACCGCCTGGCCCAGGCCATGTTCCGCGAGTCGCTGTTTCTCATGGAGCAGGGGGTGGCCACAGCGGAGGACATCGACAAGGCCATCAAGTGGGCCGTAGGAAAACGCTATGCCTCCATTGGTCTGCTGGAGTATTTTGACGAGGTGGGCTTCGCTCTGGAGCGGGATATTGCCGCCAACGTCTCCCCCTCGCTCTGTGATGTCAAGGGCATTCAGAAGATCGTTCAAAAAGGGCTGGACAGCGGCAAAACCGGCGTGGCGGCCGGAGAGGGGCTCTACGACTGGTCCGGAAAAGACGTGGCGGAATTTCGGATGCGCAAACAGGCCCCCTATTTCGAAGATCTCAACTGGACTCTGCCCGAGTGACCGGGCAAAAGGAGGGCCGGCGGTACACCGCCGGCCCTTCTCCTATGTCTTATGTCAAAGCCAGCAGCGCCCGGGAAAGCTCGTCGGCCTGTCGGTAGACTCCATCGAAGTCCACGTGGGGATTGTAAAGCGCCTCCAGCC
Organism: Pseudoflavonifractor sp. Marseille-P3106; assembly: GCA_900169975.1. Lineage (GTDB taxonomy): Bacteria > Bacillota > Clostridia > Oscillospirales > Oscillospiraceae > Vermiculatibacterium. The sequence continues at coordinate 78,163 of LT827123.1, read as the reverse complement.
GGTCGTGGACAGCCTTTGCCTGGGCCAGCGCCTCCACACCTTCCTCCAAAAGCGCCGCCTGGACCTTCCTGGAAAATTTCAGCCGGGCCTTGTATTTGCGCAGCAGTTCTTCGTCTGCCATGGCGTCCAGCCGGATGCGGCGATAGGGCCGACCCGGATAGGACAGCGCGGGCGTGCTGGTGAGAAACGCCAGGGACTGCTCCGGGATCAGCAGATGCTCCGCCCGCTCGGGAAAAAGCGGGGACGGGCAGAGGATGACGTCGTAACCCGCCGACATGGCTCCGGACGCCAAAGCCGTCAGCATCCCGGAGCCCAGCCCCCAGGAGTCCGAGAGCTCATAGACTCTGCGGCACAACGTGTCCGCCGTATCAAAACGGCAGATCGCCCCCTGACAGGTGATGCCGCTGAGGAAGCGCTGGACAGCCCGCCCCGACTGACGGCCTGTCTTTTTGATTTCCCGCCCTAAAATGCCGCGGGCCCGTTTCAGGGCTTTTGCCTCCAGCGCGGGCGTCAAAAGCAGCGCGCGGCTGTCCTCCGCCAGCTGGGCCGCCGCCGTCAGACAGCGATAGGCCCGTTTGTAGTGTCCCTTGTAGCCGTCCATGGCTGCGGACAGCTCCTCCCGCAGCGGTTCCAGGCCCTCCCGATCATAGAACCGCCCCAGATCCACGTAGCTCTCCACCGCTCCGGGCAGTTTGGGCTCTATGACATGGGAGAGGGTTTCCAAGTCCACGCGCTCCTTTTTAAGGCAAGACCGCATCATGGGGCAAGAGCGATTTGCTTCAAAATTTTGCGTCGGAACCAGGCGCGCAAACACAGGAATCCTTGGTGGATTTCAAGTTTTCGCAACAAGGTCATGGCGGAAATTTTAACAACGCGCCGCCGTCTTTGTGCGGTGCCGCCTTAAAACTTCCAGTGGATCCGCACCTCCTGCCGCCCTGTCTCAGGGTCTTTTTCCCCCACCTCGACCTTCTCCACCGCCAGGACGAACAGTTCCCGGGGAACAGGGTCCAACCGCAGGAGCTCCCGGACGCGCTCTGCCGCTCCGCCGCCGTCCTCCGCCCCGTTCACGCGCTCCACTTCCCGCCGCAGTTCCTCTCTGTGCCGGATCATATGCGCTCTCTCCTTCTGGAACTCCCGGTTCATGGAGCAAAACTCCTCTTCTCCCAGGAGCCCGGACACCCGGTCCAGGTAGAGGGTCTTCAGCGCGGCTGCGCGGGCTTCGATCTGCCCTTCCAGCGTTCGCAGGTCTTTTTGCAGCGCAGTCACCCGGTCGGCCGCCTGCTCCCGCGGGGAGAACCGCTGAAGATCGCCCGGCTCCCAGCATCCCGCAAGGTGCGTCCGCAGCCGCTCCGACACCAGCTCGACCAGATCATCCAGCCGGACGGAGTGCCGGGAGCACAGCGCTCTCCCGCCGCCCGCCGCCGACCGGCTGCACCGCAGATAGCTCACCCGCTTCTCGCCCGGCTGGCCGTTGGATGTCCGGGCCATGGTGGAACCGCACTCCGCGCACTTCACCAATCCTGCCAGCACATGGACTTCCCCCCGTCCGTCGGCCTTCCTTCGCGGGCGGAGCAGCTCCTGCACCTGCCGAAAAGTCTCCGGATCTATGATGGCCTCATGGGTGCCGGGCACCCGGTACCACTGCTCCTCCGGCACATCCGCGGTGCGTTTGGATTTGTAGCTGACCTTCTTTTTCCGCCCCTGCACCATGACGCCGGCATACATCTCATTGTGCAGGATCCGGGACACGGCGGTCTTGTTCCAGCACCCACCGCCCGCTCCACTTCCATTGACATAATTCATACCAAGTTTCTGCTTGTGCCGGGTGGGATTGTCGATGCCCCGCCGGTTCAGCAGCGCCGCAATACGCTGGGCCCCGCAGCCCTCCAAAGACCAGCGGTAGATCTGACGCACCACGGGCGCCGCCGTCTCGTCCACCACCAGTTTGTTTTTATCCGCAGGATCCTTCCGATACCCGTAGAGGGGGAAGCCGCCGATATACTGTCCCTGCCGGCGCTTGAAGTCGAACACCATGCGGATGTTCTCCGACAGGTCCTCCAGGTACCACTCGTTGATCAGCCCATTGATCTGGCGGGCTTTTTTGCTGCCTTTTACGTCGGTGTCCACATGGTCCGCAAGGGCGACAAAGCGGATCCCCCACTGGGGAAACCTGCCGTGAATGTACTTCTCCACCAGCTCCATATCCCGGGTAAAGCGGGACTGGCTCTTGCAGAGGATGATCTGAAACCTTCCGGCCTCTGCGTCCCGGAGCATCCGGCTGAAGTCGGGCCGGTGGGCGTCCGCGCCGGAAAAATCCTCGTCACAGTACAGATTGTAAATGTCCCAGCCCCGCTCCACCGCATACTTCACCAGCATGGATTTCTGATTTTGAATGCTCTCGGATTCCGGCTGCTGTTTGTCTTCGTCCTCTTTGCTCAGGCGGCAGTAGATCGCACACAGCACGGACTCTCCCCCCTCATTTTGGCGCCGGTCCGCTTGATCTACGGACACAGCCGGATCTCCAGATACCGCTTTACGATACGGCTGATCGCCGCCTTTCTCGCCTGCACATCCGCGGAGCGAAACGTCTCCTTCACCACAAACTGCGTGGGCTTGCGTTTCATATGCGATCCCCCCTGCCTGATGGATATGCAGGGGCACCGCCGTCATATGAAAAGCAGGCGGTCCGTCCTGCGTCCGGGGGCCCGCAAAATCAGAAATAATTGTCCAGAAACGGCAAGAAACCGAGCTTTGTGCTTGTGTTCTCTGTCGAACTTTGATATATTTAAAAAGCATTGAGTTTACAAAAATCCGGGGCAAATATGGAACAGAGGCACAGAGGTGCGTGAGGTCTATGGCGGAACATATGAAGAAAAAGGAATACGAAGTCTTCCCTCTTTCCCTCAATCAGAAAAACATCTGGGCGCTGGAGCAGTCAGTGGGGGGAACTTCCATCAACAACATCAGCGCCACCATCCGCATCTCGGGCAGAGTGGATCTGTCTCTGCTGGAGAAAGCCCTTCGTACGGTGGTCGATCTGGACCCCTCCCTGCGCACCCGGATCACAGTGCGGGACGGTGTTCCCATGCAGTACCACGCCCCCGTGTCCGGGGACGCGGTCCCTCTTTTGGACTTTGCCTGCGTCAATGAAGAGAGCTTCGGCCACTGGGCCACAGCCTATACTCAGATCCCCATCTTCGCCCCGGACGCGCCGCTGTACCGGTTCGTCCTGTGCCGGATGGGAGAGCGCTCCGCCTGCCTGCTGGTGGAGACCCACCACATCATCTCCGACGGCTGGTCCCAGATCATGCTGTGCAACCGGATCGGAGAGGCCTACCTGGGCCTTCTGGGCGGCAAGGCGCCCGAGTGGGAGGAGTTCCCCGACTATGCCGCCTATGTGGAGGACGAGGCGCGCTATTTGGACTCCAAAACCTACCGGGACGACCGGGACTACTGGAGCCGCGTCCTGGGCAGGGAGGGAGAAACCGCTTCGGTCAAGAGCTTTAAAAGCGCGGTGAGCCAGGTGGGGCGGCGAAAGAGCTACCGCCTCCCCCAGCAGCTCAATCACGCCATCTACTCCTTCTGCCAGCAGCACCGCGTCACGCCCTTTTCTGTCTTTTACATGGCTTTGGCCACCTACCTCAAACGCTCCGGCGGGGGGGACCGATTCACCATCGGCGTCCCCGTCTTTAACCGCACCAATTTCGTCTACAAGCAGACTACCGGCATGTTTGTGAGCACCCTGCCCTTTGTCAACGAGGTCTCCGACACCTGGAGTTTCCGCACCTTCAGCGACCGCCTGACGGAAAACTGGCTGGAGATGCTGCGCCATCAGCGGTTCCCCTTCGCCGAGATGGAGGAACTGGCAGGCGGCGGCGGACCTCTCTTCCGCATCATGCTGTCCTATCAAAACAGCCAGATCCTGGTCAATCCGGACGCCACCGTGCAGATCTCCGGGCTCTGGTATTACAGCGGGTTCCAGGTGGAGCAGCTGTGTATCCACCTGACCAACCTGGAGGACAACCGCATCTACTCGGTGGATTACGACTATCTCACCCAGCTGTTCTCCGAGCGGGAGATCGACGAGCTCCACCAGTATCTCTGCCACATTCTGCGCGCCGGGCTCCAGTCCCCGGACACCCCCATCCGCTCGCTCCCCATCCTGAGCGGCGAGGAGCGGGAGTGTGTGCTCTACCGCTTCAACCAGTCCTATGCCATGCGCAGCGCCCGCACCCCCTACGAGATGTTTGAGGAGGTCGCGCTCCAGAATCCCCGGCGGGTGGCCGTCATCCACGAGGGGGTGCGCACCACCTACCGGCAGCTGCGGGAGATGGGCCGGCACGTGGCGGCGGCCCTCCCCGAGGAAGGGGAATTGGCGGCCGTCCTGCTGCCCAGGGACCCCCGTCTCTTTGCCGCGCTGGTAGGCATTATGCAGGCAAACTGCGCCTGGCTCCTGCTCTCCCCGGACCAGCCGGTCTCCCGCCTGCAAAGCATTCTGGCCCAGAGCGGGGCGAGCTGTCTGTTGTCCGTCCCGGACCTCTCCGCCCCCATTTCGGTCCCGGGGCTCCGGATCGTGAATATGGATGCCCTGCCCGACGCCTGTACCCAGGCCCGGAGAGGCCGCCCGGACGATCTGGCCTACGTGGTCTATACCTCCGGGAGCACCGGCGCGCCCAAGGGCGTGGAGATCACCCAGAAAAGCGTGGTCAACCTGGCCATGGCCATGCAGCCGATCTACCGCAGCGGCGCGGTGCTCTCTCTGTGCAGCATCGGCTTTGACGCGTTTTTGCTGGAGAGCGCCATCGCGCTGCTGTGCGGGCGCACGGTGCTGCTGACCAACCCCCGGCAGCAGGAAAACCCCGCGGAGCTGGCCCGGCTGATCCACGATTACGGCGTTGGGTTCCTCTCCACCACGCCCTCCCGGCTCTCCGCCCTCCTGAGCGACACGGGCTTTGCACTGGCCCTGCGCCGTCTGGAGAGCATCATCTGCGGAGGCGAGGCCTTTCCCAGCGAGCTGCTGCACCGCCTGCGGGGCTATACCGGCGCACATATCTACAATCAGTACGGCCCCTCAGAGACCACGGTGGCGGTAAGCCTCTGCCGGCTCGACCGGGCCGAGCGCATCACCATCGGCCGGCCCATGGAGAACTGCCATCTCTATGTGCTGGACGATGATCTCCAGCCCCTCCCCACTCGAATTTACGGGGAGCTGTATGTCGGGGGCGTCTGCGTGGGCCGCGGTTACCGGGGCGACCCTGAGCTCACCGCCCAGCGGTTCCTGCCCAGCCCCTTTGAATGCGGGGAGGTCCTCTATAAAACGGGGGACATCGCCTGCTGGACGGCCGATGGAGAACTGGAACTGGCGGGCCGCCGGGACCGGCAGATCAAGCTGCGGGGCCTGCGGGTGGAGCCTCAGGAGATCGCCGCCTGCCTCAGCCGCCACCCCGAGGTGACAGACGCCGCCGCCCGGGCTCTGGAGCAGAACGGGCAGATGATTCTGGTGGGCTACTATGTCTCCTCCCGCCCGCTTTCCGAGATGGAACTGCTCACCTATACGGCGGCCTATCTGCCCCACTACATGATCCCGGCGCGGATCCTCCGGCTGGATGCGATCCCCCTGACGCCCAACGGCAAGGTCAACGAGCGTCTGCTGCCTGAACCCTCTTTGAACGAAGAGGCCCACCTGCAGCCCGCAGGACAGCGCCAGGAGGAGATCCTGGAGATCTTCCGGCAGGTGCTGAACACCGGCGAGCTCTACGCCGACAGCAACTACTTCCTGTGCGGCGGGAACTCCCTCAACGCCATGGAGACCATCAGCCGGATCGAGGAGCGTTTCGGCGTCCGCCTGATGATCTCCGATCTCTACGCCTGCCGCACGGCCAAGGGGCTGGACGAGTTTTTGGGCGGGGAAACAGGAGAGCCGAGGGAGGAACCGATTCCCGCCGCACCGATGTGCGCGGGAGATCCCCTCACGGCCACGCAGAAGAGCCTCTATCTGCAATCCTGCCTGGATGAAAGCGGGCGGGCGTATCAGATGCCCTGTGCCTTTGCCCTGTCCGGGGAGCCGGATATTCCCCGTCTGGAGCAGGCTTTCCAGGCGCTCATTGCCGACGATCCGCTCTTTCGGACCCGCTTCCTCCCCCTGGAGGGGGATCTCGCCGCTTTGGTGGATGAGACGGCGGCGTTCCAGCTCCCTGTCCTCACGGCGGACAGCCGGGAGGAGGCCTTCTCCCAGCTTCTGCGCCCCTTCGACCTCTCCGCCGCCCCCCTGCTGCGGGCGGCGCTGTGGAAGGAGCCTTCGGGGCGCTGGCTGCTGCTGGTGAACATCCACCATATCATCAGCGACGGGCTCAGCACCCCCCTTCTGATGGAGCGTCTGAACACCTTCTTCTGCGGCGGGAAGCCCGCACCCCACCTGTCCTGCCGGGACTATGCGTGGTACTGCGCCCGTTCGGACGGGGCCGAACACCGGGCCGATCTGGCCTACTGGAAGGAGCGGCTGTCCGGCGTGCCCACCCTGCTGGAGCTGCCTCCCGACCGGCCCCGTCCTCAGGTGTTCGACTTCCGGGGCGGCGCCGAGACCCTGGTCTTTTCTCAGGCCGCCACCGAGGCGGCCGACCGGTTCTGCGCCCGGTACGAGCTGACCCCCTATATGCTGTTTGCGGGTGCGCTTGGCATTTTGTTCGGGCGGCTGGCCGGGCAGGACGACCTGGTCCTGGGGGCTCCCGTCTCCTGCCGGACCCGGCCCGAACTGCGAAACGTGTGCGGCCCGCTGATGTCCACCCTGCCCCTGCGCCTGCTCCCCAGGGGCGGCGTAGAGGACTATTTCCGGCAGGTCCGCATCGGCGTCATGGAGATGCTGGATCACGGCGGGTGCCCTTTGGAGGAGATTTTGGAGGCGCTGGACGTGCCCCGCTCCACCGCCCACAATCCCCTCTACCAGGTGATGTTCCAGGTCCGCCCGCTGGACACCGGTGCCTTCCGCCTGGGGGGGCTCTCCCTGGATTACATCCCCGTCCCCACCGGCACCTCCAAGCTGGATCTCAGCATCGAGGCCGCAAAAGAGAACGGGCAGTATCACTTCTACTTCGAATACGCCGCCGGCGTGCTGGAGGGGGAGACGGTGGCCTTCTACGGCCGGTGTCTGGAAACCCTCATCCGGCAGCTGGCCGATGCCCCGGAGGGAGCTGCCCTCTCGGCGCTGGATCCCCTCTCCCCGGCGGATCGGCTCCGCTGCTTCGACCGACCCTGGCGGATGGTGTATCCCTATCTGGAGATGCCCATTCACTGTGTCATTGAGGAGGAAGCCATCCTCCATCCGGATGCCGACGCGGTGCTCTGGCACGGGCAGAAAACCTCCTTTGCCGCGCTGGAGGCCCGGGCCTGCCAGATCGCGGGCGTTTTGGCAGAACATGGGGCAGCCTCCGGAGACCGGGTGGGTCTCGCCTGCCGGCGCAGCCCGGAGCTGCTGGCCGCCATGCTGGCCATCCTCAAGATCGGCGGAGCCTACGTCCCCTTCCTCACGGATTACCCTGCGGAACGCATTGCCTACATGATGGGGACCGCGGACGTAAAACTCATCCTGTGCGACGAGGCCTCTGCCGCCGTTCTGCCCCAAGAGGCCCGCGTGCGGCCGGTCGTGCTCATGAACGAGTCCGCGCAGCCCCTGGAGCACGCCTGCTGCCCCCAGGGAGGCCAGACCATGTATATCCTGTTTACCTCCGGTTCGACGGGACGCCCCAAGGGGGTCCAGATGCCTCACCGGGCGCTCTCTGACCGCCTGCAAAGCCTGCGGCAGTGGATGGAGGGAGAGCAGGGCCCCGTGCTGTGCATCGCCAACGCCACCTTTGACATCTTCATCACTGAAACGCTCCTGGCGCTGGCCCAGGGCTACGCCGTGGTGATGGCTGACGAGGAGGAGATGCTGCTGCCCTGGAAGCTGGCCGAGCTCATGACGGCACACCAACCCCGAATCGCCCAGTTCACTCCTTCCAGGCTTCAGATGTGCCTGCGCAGCACCGCCTTCTCCCAGGCGGCAGAAGGCCTTTCCTTCACCATTGTGGCAGGGGAAATGGTCTCTCCCGGCCTGGTCACCCAGTTCAAGGCCCACTGTTCCGGTCGGCTCGTGAATATGTACGGTCCCACCGAGACCGCCGTTTACGTCACGGCAGGCGAACTGAGGGAGGGCGAGCCCGTCACCATTGGTGCGCCCTTGAACAACTGCCGGATCTACGTGCTGGATCAGGACCGCAAGCCGGTCCTGCCCACGGCGCTGGGAGAGCTGTATCTGGCGGGCCCCGGCCTGGCCGACGGCTATGTGGGCAGACCGGATCTGACCCAGGAGCTGTTTCTGGACGACCCCTTCTTCCAAGGGGAACGGATGTACCGCAGCGGTGACGTGGGCCGCCTGCGCCTGGACGGGCGGATCGAGTGTCTGGGCCGGACCGACGCCCAAGTGAAGATCAACGGGAATCGTGTGGAATTGGGCGAGATCACGGACGCCCTGCGGGAAGCCGGCGCGGATGAGGCGGTTGCCATTCCCCTGAAAAATCCGGACGGCTCCTCCTCCCTCTGCGCCATCGTGACGCCGGAGACCCTGGACCCTGCCGCCCTGCGGCAGAGCCTCGCCCTGCGCCTGCCCTCCTACATGATCCCCGGACGTCTGCTGACACTGTCCGGGATGCCTTACAACGCCAGCGGGAAACTGGATATGCCGGCTCTCAGGGCTCTTGCAGAGGGGGATGGCGAAGCGGCACTGAAAGCCCTTCCCACACCCGCGCAGGAGCCTCCCCCGGCCGCGCCCGTCTCCGAGGACACCCTGCTGGACATCTGGAAGCAAGTGCTCCGGCAGCCCGCGCTGCGGGCGGATGTCTCCCTATTCGAGCAGGGGGGGACCTCCCTCTCGGCACTGAGCATTTTGAGCGAATACTACAACCGCCATATCAGCATGACGCTGGCGGATTTTTACCGTGCCCCCACGGTCCGGGCCCAGGCCGCACTGCTGGGGGCCCGGGTCCAGCCCCCACCCGTCCGGACGAAGCTGCCTGTGTTCCGGCCGACGCAGGTGCCTCCGCTCCGCCAGCGGAAAGACGGACCGTTCTCCACCGTCCTGCTCACCGGCGCAACGGGCTTTCTGGGTGCGCATCTGCTCCGGGTACTGTTGGACCGGGGCTGCCCAAAGATCGTGTGTCTGCTCCGGGACGGAGATGCCGGACGGCTTCTGGAAACGCTGTCCTGGTATTTCGGCAGCGGCTGGACCACCCTTCGGAAAAATCGTCTGGAGGTGTGCCGGGGAGACGTGTGTCAGCCGGACTTCGGAATGGCGCAGAAGGACTATACCGCTCTCGCAGAGCGGGTGGATGCGCTCTACCACGCCGCCGGAGACGTGCGCCACTACGCTTCGGACGACCGGCTCCTCGCCACAAATCTGGAGGGGGCCCGTCAAGCCGTCTCCTTTGCCCTGACAGCCGGGGCTGCGCTGTTCCACATCTCCACAGCCAGCATCAGCGGCTCCTTCGCGGGGGAGGACCCTGCGGTTCCCCGTCTGTTTACCGAAGCAGATCTGGACATCGGACAAAACTGGCGGGACAACCTGTATATCCGCGGCAAATTTTTGGCGGAGCAGGAGATCTGCCGCGCGGTGGAGTCCGGACTGTGCGCCAGGATCTTCCGGATCGGGCGGCTCATCGGCCGCCGGTCCGACGGTGTCTTTCAGAAAAATCCCGATTCCAACGCTTTTTACCGGATCGTGCAGGGTGTCAGGCTGCTGCAGGCCCTGCCGGAATCTCTGGCGGGCCTTCCACTGGAACTGTCCCCCGTGGATCTGTGTGCGGAGTCCATCGTGGCGCTGGAGCAGGCCGACAGCACTGCGTTCCATGTGATCCAGCCCGATCCTGCCCCCCTGGGCCGGACGCTGGGCGTCCGGTTCCCCAATCTGGAAATTCTCTCCGACGACGCCTTCTCCCAGCGGCTTTCCCAGGCCTCGGCGGAACACGCTGAGACGCTGGCCTCTCTGATCGATCTGTGGAACGGCCTGCAGCATGGGGCCGGAAATGTGACCGTCTCCTGTGAAAAGACCCATTGTCTGCTGCGTCAGGCCGGCATTGCGTGGCCCGATCAGGACATGGGACACGCGTTGGATCTGTTCTGCCTGGACGGCTGAGAAACTGTATGGAAAGGAGTTGAGTCTGTGATCCCCGACTATGCCGCGATCATCTTTACCTGTCTGCTCGTGGTGTGCGTTATCTTCATTGGGTACAGCCTGTTTACCCAAAAGCGCCAGCAACTGATCCAAAAGCTGTATATGGCGCTCTGCCTGGTCTTCTCCGCCTGGCCGGTGGCAATGCTGGGGATGCGATACACAGACCCGGGAAACACGGCGGCTCTTTTCCGCTGGGATGCTTTTTCCTATCTTGGTGCCACCTTCACTCCCGTCATCATGCTCCTGATCGCCGTGGCCTTTGCCAACGGGAAAGAGACCCTGCCCCGGGGCTGGGTGAGCCTGCTGGCCGTCCCCGTCATCACAAACGCGGTGGTCTGGACCAACCCCATACACCACCTGCAGTACCGGGTCTTTTCCATCATCCGCAGCGAGATCGTATTCGGCCCCTACATCTATGTGTCCGGTTTTTACACATATCTCTGCCTGATCTGTGCCACCGTGGTGCTGATCCGCTTCGGTATGCGCAGCAACAGCCGGCTGTATCGCATGCAGGTGGCCATGCTGGTGATGGGGGAGATAATCCCGCTGCTCGTCAGTGTTGCGGCGACCTTCTCCAATCGGGACCTCTCCATCGCCGCCACCCCTCTGAGCTTTACCGCGACCCTGATCTGCAATTATATCGCCATCTACCGGCTGCACCTTCTGGACATCGTTCCCATTGCCACACAGCATGTCCTGGACTGGATCCCGGACGGATACCTGGTACTGAACGAACACGGACTGGTGGTGGACGAGAACCGCCCCTTCCGGGAGGTGTTCGGAAAACTGTACGGCATCACCAGCAACCGGCAGATCGAAAAGAGCCTGGAATCAGAGGATATCGCCAACAAGACCGCGCTCTACAACCTGATTTCCGCCGTGCAGTCCTGCGGAAAAAACGGGACCCCCATCGCCTACGAGCAGGCGGTCACCATGCCCGTAGGCGAAAAGGAAGCGCCCCGCAAGTACTATTACATGGTGGACATTACCCCCCTGGAGATCCAGCAGCAGCTCTCCGGATTCGTGGTCATCTTCAAGGACATCACGCAGATCAAAAGAAGCATGCAGCAGGTCCAGGAGGGGCAGGCCCGGATGATGGAGCAGGAGCGGCTGGCCCTTTTGGGACAAATGGTGGGCGGTCTGGCCCACAACCTCAAAACACCCATCATGAGCATCGCCGGCTGCGCCACCGCGGTGGAGACCCTGGTGAAGGAGGCGTGGGATTCTCTGGGAGATCCCGAGGTCACCGAGGAAGACTACAATGAGATCTACGGCGAGGTGGACGGCTGGCTGAGCAAGATCCGTTCCTCCTGTTCGTACATGTCCGACATCATCACGGCCATCAAGGGCCAGGCCGCCAATGTCAGCACCTCGGAAGAGCGGGAATTCACCTTGGACGAACTCATCAGGCGGACGGTGCTGCTGATGCGGCACGAGCTTCAGAGCAGCGGCTGTAAACTGAGCACAGAATACGACCCCCGTCTGCGTGTGACCCTGCACGGAGACATCAATAACCTCATCCAGGTCATGAACAACCTGGTCAGCAATGCCATCGACGCCGAGCGTGACTGCGCCCGGAAAGAGATCGTTGTGGGCTTCCGGGAGAGCGCGACCCATATGAGTCTATACGTGAAGGACACGGGACGGGGCGTGGATCCCAGGGCCCGAAGCCGGCTGTTCCAGGAGATGATCACCACCAAGGGCACCAAAGGGACCGGCCTGGGACTGTATATTTCCAACTCCGTCGTCCGGGGCAAGTTCGGCGGCACCATGTGGATGGAGGACAACCCGGACGGTGGATCCATCTTTGGTTTTTCCATCCCCATCGAGACGGTATCTGTATCCAGACTTTTTGATGACGAGGAGGTGCATGGATGAGAAAGAACAGGCATGGGTCCGAAAAAAGCGAATTTTCGATTCTCGCGTTGGATGACGATCCGATCATGACTGCCACGATCCAGTCCTATTTCCAGGGCGCCGGATATCAGGTGGATGTGGAGAATGACCCCGTCGCCGCAATCGAGAGGGTCCGGACCTGTCACTACGACATCCTGCTGCTGGATTTTCTCATGACTCCGCTGTGCGGCGATCAGGTTGTGGAACAGATCCGAACCTTCAACCACGATCTGTTTATTATCCTGCTGACCGGACACAAGAGCATGGCCCCTCCCATCCGAACCATCCGCGCGCTGGACATCCAGGGCTATTATGAGAAGAACGACCGCTTTGATCAGCTGGAGCTCCTGGTGGAATCCTGCGTCAAATCCATCCGGCAGATGCGGCTCATCCGCAGTTATCAGCAGCGCCTTGCGGACATGGCCAGCATTATGCCTGAGATTTACGCGCTCCAGGAGCCGAATCAGATCGGCAGTCACATTCTCGCCGCGGTACAGTCTCTGTGGGCGTGCACCGACGGTCTGCTGGCCATTTGGGACGGCGGGAGAGGCGCTCCCCACCTACGGTTCTCCTCCGGTGATGCGATGGCCGGGCTGGATGCGGAAACGCCGGAACTGCTCTGTACGCAGGTGGAACAGCAATTCGGGCGGGAGCGGGTGCTCTGCTCCCCCGTGGCCAATTCCCTGGGCGAATCCATCGGGGTCCTGGCCATTGTGATGGCCGGAAAGCCCGACTTCTATCAGGAGCAGCTGTTTCGGATCTTTGTCCGGCAGTGCGCCGCATCTATGGAAAACACGCTCCTGCTGCGGCGGGTCAAGGACAGCTACGTGGAGGTCATCAAGGCGCTGCGGCTGATGGTCGATGCCAAGGACATCTACACCCGCGGCCACTCGGACCGCGTGTCCTATTATGCCGGACATCTGGCCGCCGCGCTGGGAAAAGACCCGGAGACCTGCCGCCAGGTCCGTCTGGCCGGGCTGTTCCACGACGTGGGCAAGATGGCGATTCCGGACAATATCCTGCTCTCTCCGGACAAACTCACGGACGAGGAGTTTGAGGTGATCCGCAAGCACCCGGAATGCGGAAGCTCTATTCTCTCCGCCATCTCCTCCTTCCGGACGATCGCTCCCATCGTACGCAGCCATCACGAGCGAATAGACGGGAAGGGGTATCCGGACGGCCTGTCCGGGACGGACATTCCGGAGGCGTCTCGGATCATCTCCATTGCCGACACCTTTGACGCAATGACCTCCGCCCGGCGCTACCGCCCCAGTATGACCTTTGACCAGGCGCTGGAAAAGCTGGTCGAGGTCAAAGACACCCAGTTGGACGGCAAAATGGTGGATGTCTTTTTGAATGTGATACGGGAACTGCCGGAGGAGATCCGGCAGATGGAACCGGGTGAACAGCTCAGATTCTTCGCAGAGGAGGTTTTTTAATATGAAAAAATATCCGTGGTACCCAACGGTGTATTACAACACCTTCCAGGACTTTATGTCCGGGCTGTCCTCCTTTGGAGAGAAGCCGGCTGTCTGCCAGTACGACGGGAGCGGAGCGGAGCATGTGCGCAGCTACCGGGAGCTCTGCGACGACGTGGCACGCCTGCGGCGGGCCCTTGCCGCCCGTGGTCTGGCGGGCAGCCGGATCGCCATCGCCGGCGAGAACTGCTATGAATGGATCGTCCTGTTCCTGGCCGCCGTGTCCGGGGGCGGCGTCGCCGTCTGCGTGGATATCGATCAGGCGGACGACACCGTGTGTCAGTTGATCCGGCAGGCTGATACGGACGTCATTTTTTCCTCCGAGGCCATGCTTCCCATCTGCACACGCCTTCTTCAGGAGGGGCGGCGGGTGCGTCAGGTGTTCGGTCTTTCGGCAGGCCAGACCTCTGCCGCACCGGACGGCAGCTACCGCGTGCTCTGGGAAGAGGGCGGCCTGCTGGCTGAGGGGCCTCTGCCCGAGCTTTCCCCCGATCACCCGGCCGCCATTGTATTCACCTCCGGCACCACCGCCACCGCCAAGGCCGTCAACCTCACCCACGGGAATCTGCTCCAAAACGCCGGGGCGGCGGTGGCCACTGTGGACCTGGGGCAAACGATCTTTACTGGGCTGCCGTTCTACCACGCCTACGGCTTGAACTGCGGGGTGTTTTGCTCCCTGCTGAAGGGCGCCCGCCTCACCATCAACGGAAATCTGCGCACCATGATGCGGGATATGACGCTTGCCGGGTCCAGGACCATCATCACCGTCCCACTGATGCTGGAGGCCATCTACAACACCGCCTGGATGCGGATCCGGCGAGAGGGCCGGGAGGACGCTGTCAACAATCTTCTGAAGCGATATCTCACCCTGAAGAAGGTCGGGCTCCAGTATGCCCGCGCAGAGCGGATGAAGCTGCGGGAGGAGTATTTTGGCTCCATACGGGTCATCGTCTGCGGCGGGGCCCATGTGAACACCGAGCTGTCCAAGCGGTTTGAAGCGCTGGGGATTCTGGTTCTTCAGGGCTACGGCATCACCGAATGCGCGCCGCTGATCGCCGTGAACCGCAACGACTATTGGAACTTTGAGTCGGTGGGAACGCCCCTGCCCGGGTACGAGGTCAAGCTGGAGCAGGGGGAGATCCTGGTCCGGGGCCCCAGCGTGATGGCCGGCTATTACAACGACCCGGAGGCCACTGCCCTGAACGTGGTGGACGGCTGGTTCAAAACCGGCGACTTGGGGGAGATCGGCCCCGACGGGCAGCTTTACATCATTGGGCGGTCCAAGAATCTGATCGTATTGAAAAACGGAAAGAAGATCTCTCCGGAACGGATCGAACAGCTGGTACAGGCCATCCCCATCGTCAAGGAGACCATGGTATACGGGGCCCTCTCCGGCACGGCGGCGGACGACGTCAAACCGGCTGTGAGCATCTACCCAGACCCGCAGCTGACCGCAGGGATGGAGCCCTATGAGATCCTCGCCGCCCTCCAACGGGAAGTGGACCGTATCAATGAGACGCTGCCGTCCTATCAGCAGCTCCAGATGATCAACATCCGCGAAAAGGAGTTCGCCAAAACATCGTCTCAGAAACCGAAACGGTTCGAAGCGGAAAACCGGGTGCCTTCGGCTGTGAAATAGGAGGAAATCTGCTGTGCTTGAGCTCATTGCAAACATTATCTATGAAGTGACGGGAAAAAAGGGGATCACCCCAGATACCGATTTCGCGCAGGACCTGGAGTTGAACTCCTTTGATGTGGTCAACATCGTCGCGGCGTTTGAAGCCCACTTCAACACCACGGTCTCCACCCGGGACATCTGGCAGCTCCGCCGGGTCCAGGACGTTCTGGATTACCTGGAAAAAAAGGGCTTCGACCACCCTTGAGCAGCGACGATTTCACTGTGTTCCTCTCTCCGGACGGAGACGGCCTGTCCCGGGACAGCCTTCTGCGGACGGCTGCGGCGCGCTTTACGGGCCGGGATGCCTCCCGGTGGACCTGTGTGCGGGAGGAGGGGAAAAAGCCCCGCTTTTCCCAGGCGCCGGAGGTCTGCTTTTCCGTCTCCCACAGCGGGGGGTACTGGGCCTGCGCCTTCGGACATGCACCCGTGGGGTTCGACCTGCAGCGCTGGGAGCCCTGCCGGACCGCGGCCCTCGCCCGGCGGTTTTTTCATCCCGGGGAGGCCGTCTGGCTGGAAGAGCGCGGGGGGAGCGAGGCGGATTTCTTCTTCCTTTGGACCGCCAAGGAGAGTTATCTCAAATACACCGGAGACGGCATGGTGAAAGGACTGGACTGGTTCAACGTGCTGGCCCCTCTGCCGGGCGGCGCCCAGCTGCGGCACATCTCCGGCCCGGACGGATACAGCCTGTGCCTGTGTGCCGCTTCGGTGGGCAGGGTATCTGTGGTCCGACTCTGAGCCGGACTGCCCCGCCTCTTGTCCACACCCGCGCTGCGGGTGTGGACTTTTTTACCCCGCCGTGGGGCGCGGTGGCGTCCACAATGGCGGCGCGCAGGCGCGGAAAGATGACCGCGTCCAGAG
Source organism: Pseudoflavonifractor sp. Marseille-P3106 (assembly GCA_900169975.1). Lineage (GTDB taxonomy): Bacteria > Bacillota > Clostridia > Oscillospirales > Oscillospiraceae > Vermiculatibacterium. The sequence continues at coordinate 62,052 of LT827123.1, read as the reverse complement.
AATTCGGATCCCCGGAGCACTCTATGTATTCCACCGGCTCGCCGCCGGACTCCAGTGCCTGGGCCGCCCGGCGCATCAGCGAGGACTTGCCGCAGCCCGGCCCGCCCTTGAGAAGATAGACCCGGCGGGCCGCATCCGGCTCCAGTAATTGATCGTACAGAGAATAAAAACCTGCGGGCGTATTGGCCCCCAGGAAAAAGGAGACTTTGGATTCCATCAAGATGTCCCTCCGTTCAATGAGTTTCCCACTTCACCATATGCCGGGAGAGCAAAAGGAGTGCGGAGCGTTGCGCAATGAGAGAAAATGAGGTAAAATAGGGCCAGAATACAGGAGGGGAGGTGGCGGCTATGTCGGCGCTGGAGCGGATCAAACTGACTCAGATGACCTCAGCCGGTGGGTGAGGGGCCAAGCTGGGGCCGGGTGCCCTGGAAAACTTGCTGAAAGACCTGCCCAAGCAGACGGATGACCGGCTGCTGGTAGGCCACAGCGGCAGCGATGATGCCGCCGTGTACCGGCTGGACGGGGGACAGGCCCTCATCCAGACTGTGGACTTCTTTCCTCCTGTGGTGGACGATCCCTACGACTTTGGCCGGGTGGCCGCCGCCAACGCCCTGTCCGACGTGTGGGCCATGGGCGGCGCGCCCCGTCTGGCCATGAATCTGCTGGCCGTCCCACCCTCCCTGCCCCCTGAGGCAGTCCGGGCCATTCTGGCAGGCGGGGCCGAGAAGGTCTCCGAGGCCGGGGCCCTACTGGCGGGCGGACATTCCATTCAGGACGAGGAACCCAAGTACGGCCTGTGCGTCACCGGCTTTGCCGCCGAGGCCGACATTCTGAAAAACAGCGGGGCCCGGGCCGGGGATCTGCTGGTGCTCACCAAGCCCATCGGCAGCGGGGTGCTCACCACCGCCGCCAAGGCGGAGCTGCTCGCCCCGGCGGAGGCATCGATCCTCACCGAGACCATGGCGGCCCTCAATAAGACCGCCTGGGAAGAAATGATGCCCCTGCGCCCCCACGGCTGCACCGACGTCACCGGCTTCGGTCTTGTGGGGCACGCCCTGGAGATGGCCCGGGGAAGCGGGCTGACGCTGACCCTGTGGGCAGCGCAGGTCCCCCTGCTCCCCGGCGCGCTGGAGTGGGCCCGCCAGGGACTGCTCCCCGGCGGCTGTCACCGCAACCGCGCGGACGTGGAGCGAGAGACCGATACGGTCCCCGGAATCGAGCTGGCCCTGCGGGATCTGCTCTTTGACCCCCAGACCTCCGGCGGACTGCTGATCGCTCTGCCGGAGCGGCGGGCGGAGGAGCTGATCCGGCGGCTCCGGGACCGCGGGCTCACCGCCTGTGCGGTGGGACAGGCAGGTCCCCGGAAGGTACAGCCTCTGCACATCCAGCCATGAATCGGGAGAGGGAGAAGAACAATGTTCTTCTCCCTCTCCTTTTTCTTGCCGACATCATGCATTTTCTACGATTCTTACCTGCATGTGGGGCGAGATGTTCCAGTTTCCCATGAGGTAGATGGTGGATCGTGTCCCCGCCCTGGCATCGAGATAAAAGGCGGCCAGAGGCTCCACAATCCCGTAGCCGGGCAAAAAATAGTTGGAGATCATCACAGGCATCTCCTCCACGGTCTCGATGTCCACATCGCTCTCCGGGAGGATATAAGGCGTTTGTGCCACGTACAGGTCGTAACGCCCCGGCTTGGCCCGCCGGTAAGCGGTGACCTCCTTGAAGCGCACATCGGTAAAGACCACCCGCCCGTCGGTGAGCACCAGATCCAACCCGGGACTGTTATAGCCCAGGTTGACCATTCTCAGGCAGGACCGACCCGCCGCGCCGCCGCAAGGCCGGTCGTCCACCCGCACCAAATCGATGCCGCCCCCCGAACGCACCACCGCCAGCGTGACCACCTCGTCGGCAGCCAGAGGCAGACTGGAGCGGTAGAGAATGATCCTGGGAAACCGCGCGTCGTATAAAAACAGCGTGCGGAAGCCCGCCGGGACTGCGGCATAGGCGGTGAGATTCCCGGGGGCCAGATAGGTGGCCATCAGGCGATTCCCCAGGGTGATCCGCAGGGGTGCGCCCTCGTCAAGGACCGCGTTGAGAAAACGGATGTACGCTTTGGGCGGGCCCGGATTTGCAGCCGGCCCGCCCATCCCGTGCTCGGGGAGCGGGATCATGGGGATCTGACCTGCGTCACTCACCGGTCCGCCCTCCCCGTAGTCGGGGAGCGGGACCACGGGGATCTGACCCAAATCACCCACCGGCCCGCCTTCCTCGTAGTCGGGGAGCGGAACCACGGGGATCTGACCCAAATCACCCACCGGCCCGCCTTCCCCGTAGTCGGGGAGCGGGACCACAGGGGTCTGGCCCAAATCACCCGCCGGCCCGCCCGCCCCGTAATCCGGGAGGGGGATATCCAATGTCATGCACATAACTGCAGCTTGATGTCAGTTTCCTCTCTGGTCTGTGTTTTTTTTTTTTTCAAACAAAAGCCGGCATACGGATTCATGCCTGATCCCGGGGGCCGGGAATTGTTTAAAAGAAACAGGCCCCGCCCGCCTCCGGCCCCGACGGCGGCACATCCCGCCCCGCCACGCGGGCGAAGGGGACGAATTGATTGCTTTCCATGTCAAGAACTCCTTTCCTTGGAGAAGGATCAGTCAGCCGTGAGATGTCCCGGGAAATAGACCGGCCCACCCCAGAAAGCCATCCCATCCTATGCAAAGCAGCGGAAAACGGCCCGGAGTTCCCGACTTAAGATAAAAAAGGATCTGTTGCAAAATGAGAATTCAGGAAATCTCAATCCGCTCTCAAACGGCAAATTGCCGCCGTTTCCGGGTCTTGATTCAACCAGATCTGATTTTGCAACAGACTCTTTGTGTCTGGCGGAGGCGGGTGGGGATCGAACCCACCGGGGCGGTGCTGCCGCCCCCAACGGTTTTGAAGACCGCAAGGCCCACCAGAGCCTCTCCGCCCCCATGGAAAGCCCCTCTCCGGCAGTCGGAGGGGGCCGTTACGGCCCGCGGAGCAGGATCCGGGTATTTCCCGTCCGGCGGGTGAGGCCGGCCTTGTCCCAGTACTCCAGCAGAAGCAGGGCCGCGTCCCGGCTGATGCCTGCGGCGTCCCGAAACTGGGCCAGCGTAATCTGCTCCCGCTCGGCAAACAGACCTTCCAGGATGGCCTCCGCCCTCGCGCGGGCCTGCCGGGCGATCCGACGGCGGGGGGCATAGGGGATGAGCTCTCCCTCCTCCTCCATCCGCCGCCCGGCCTGCCGGGCCAGAGGCAGATCCCGCCCAAAGCGGGCCTCCACCGCGCCGTTCTCCGGGGGGGCCAGTCCGAACCCGTCATAGAGCGCAGCCAGCCGTTCCCGGACGGGGAGCAGCTGGGGCGGCCAGGCGGGGACAAAGCCGGGCAGAGCCGCCGTAGGGCCGCTGAGACAGAGCATCCCATCCCGGGCCAGCAGCTCGGCCACCCCGTCCGGCAGAATGCGCCTGAGCTCCTCCCTCCCCATTCCGGAAGCCAGCGGATGGGCGGCGTGAAAATCGGAGATCGCCTGCCGGGCTTTCTCCCGCAGTCCGGCGAGGGTCTCCTCCCCGATCCACAGCGCCCCCACAGCCCGCACCCCGGGCAATCGGGAGAGGATCTCCCCGACCTCCGAAGAGCTCACACCCAGCCGGCCGGCCAGGGCCTTCTCATCCAGGGGTCTCTCCGCCCGGCCGAGCAGCCGCCGGGCCAGCGCGGGCAGTCCCCCGGCACGGAGCTCTTCCAAATCGGCACAGCTCTCTCCTCTCCGCCGCCGGGACGGGTCCAGATCCAGGGCGATCCCCCCTCCCGCCGTGGCAGCCGGAGTGAGAAAACGCAGGACGAACCGGTCCATGGGCCGGATGGCCGCCGCCTCTCCCAGCCGAAGCTGGACATAGCCTTCCCGCCCCGGGAGGAGCTCTGCCCCCTCCAGAGGGAAGGCCCGGGCCGTCACCGACCCGGACCCGCAATAGAGCCGGAGCGGCGTCCCGGCAGTCAGCGGACGCGGACTTCTGTCCCATACGGTGACAAAGGCATCCAGCCGTCCGGTCAGGCGGAGAGACCCGGCGGGGGCGGCGGTCATGCCCCGGCGGAGCGTCCCCACCTCCACCCCGGAGAGATTGAGGGCGGCCCGCTCTCCGGCGGAGACCGTCTCCACCGGCTGCCCGTGGCGCTGAAGGCCCCGGACCCGGGCCACCGTCTCCCCGGGCCAAAGCCGGAGGCTCTCCCCGACCCGGAGCGTCCCGTCCCACACGGTTCCGGTGATCACCGGGCCAAAGCCGTCCACAGCGAAGGCCCGGTCCACCGGAAGGCGAAAGGGGCGGTCCTTCCGCCGGGCGGGGCAGCCATCCGCCAGCGCCTCCAGCACCGTCCGCAGCGCGGTCAGCCCCGCCCCGGTGCGGGCGGAGACCGGGCAGATGGGCGCGCCTTCCAGAATGCTCCCCCGGAAGGCCTTGGCCAGGGCGGCCGTCCGGGCCTCCAGTTCTCCCGGCGGGAGCAGGTCGATCTTGGTGAGAACGACCACACCCCGCTCCACGCCCAGGCAGGTGAGCACCTCCAGGTGCTCCCAGGTCTGCGGCATGGGGCCCTCGTCGGCGGCCACCGTCAGCAGCACGGCGTCCACTCCCCCGCTGGCGGCCAGAAGATTCGGAAGGAACCGCTCATGACCGGGGTCGTCCACCAGCCCGACGACGGCGTGTTCCAGCATCAGCGGCGCAAAACCCGGCTCAATGGTCAGCCCCCGGCGCTTTTCCTCGGCCAGCCGATCGGTATCCACTCCGGTGAGGGCCCGGGTGAGAGCGGTCTTGCCGTGATCCACGTGCCCGGCCACGGCAAAGGTGAGCCCTCTCACAGCCCCTCCGAAACGGCCCGGCAAAGGGCCTCGTCGTCGCTGGGGCGCAGGGTGCGCACATCCACCGCCACTTTCCCGTGCCGCAGGAGTGCCGCCACGGGCACGGGAGCGGCCCGGAGCGCGGCCTCCAGCGCCTCGGGGGTGCGGTCCCGGGGGGCCAGGGTCACCAGCGAGGTGGGAAACGCCACTCCCGGGAGCGCGCCGCCCCCCGCCTCGCTCTCTCCGGATTCCACCGCCACGGCACAGCGAGGGCCGCAGGCGGCTCGGAGGGTCTGGGCCAGGGCTTCCGCCCGGGCAGACAGCTCTTTCGGCTCCGCGGAAAGCATGGACAGCACCGGGATGGCCCGCCGGGCCTCCGCCGGGTCCTGATAGAGGCGCAGGGTGGCGTCCAACGCGGCCAGAGTTCCCTTGCCCGGCCGGAGGGCCCGGAAGAGAGGGTGCTTTCGCACCGCCTCCACCGCCCAGGTCCGCCCCGCCAAAATACCGGCCTGGGGCCCGCCCAGGAGCTTGTCCCCCGAAAAACACACCAGATCGGCTCCCGCCCGGAGGCTCTCCGCCACTGACGGAGTGCCCTCCGGAAGGCCTAGCAGCCGGGGCGGCAGCAGCAGTCCGGCCCCCAGGTCATAGAGCACCGGCATGCCGTAGGCGCGGCCCAGCCCGACCAGCTCGGACAGGGAGACCTCCTGGGTATAGCCCACCACCCGGTAATTGGAGGTGTGGACCTTCAGGAGCAGCTGGGCCTTTCCCCCCTCCGCGGCGGCGCGGTAATCCGCGGGACGGGTGCGGTTGGTGGTACCCACCTCCACCAGTTCGGCTCCGCTCCGGGCCATGATGTCGGGCAGGCGAAAGGAGCCGCCGATCTCCACCAGTTCGCCCCGGGAGAGGGCCACCCCTTTGCCGGCCGCCAGGGCGGTGAGCGCCAGAAGAACTGCGGCGGCGTTATTGTTGACCACGGCGGCGGTCCAGATCGTACTCCAGGTCGCAGTAGCCCGCCGCCCCGCCCCACGCGGCCCGGGCAGCCTCTGCCAGCGGCGCACGGCCCAGATTGGTGTGAAGCACCACCCCCGTGGCATTCACCACCCGGGTCAGGCCGGGTTCCATGGCGCGCAGTGCCCGTCGGAGCACCGCCTGCGCCAGGGCATCCATACCGGGTGCAGAGCCCTCTCCCTTCCGGAGGGCGTCCAGTTCCTCCGATGCGGCCCGGCGGAGCAGCCCCCGGGGCAGACCGGAATCTTCCAGCACCGGCAGGGCCAGCAGCAGATCCATTTTAGGCAGTTTACGCAGCTGGGCGGGGTCCATGGGCATTGCCTCCTCGACAGTTTGATCTGTTTTTCTATTATACCCGCCCCCCGGGCCTCAGGCAAGTTATTTCCACCAAACCGCAGGGTCTGGTGAACCTACACAAAAGCAGGCTCCGGAAAGTAAAAATCTTGTCGTTGACAGGTTTCGCAGGGGAATAGTACAATAAACAAAAGAAAGCAGAACCGCATATTGCCCGTTGGCAAAGGAGATATCAATGATGCGTAAATTTGAAACATCGGTACAGGAGCTGAAGGACCAGGTTCTTAAGTCGGTGGCCGAACTGACCTGGGAGGACCGTCTGGCCACCGGGATCCTGGACGTGCCCGAACAGATCGTACCCGGGCCGGAGGCCAAGATGCGCTGCTGCATCTACAAAGAGCGGGCGGTGGTGTCCAGCCGCCTCAAGATGGCCATGGGCGGGGACAGCTCCAACCCCGCCATGGTGGAGGTCATGGCGGTGGCCTGCGACGAATGTCCCGTGACCCAGATCGAGGTGGGCCCCGCCTGCCGGGGCTGTATCGCCACCCGTTGCGTCCACTCCTGTCCCAAGGACGCCATCACCATCATCAACCACAAGGCCACCATCGACCACGCCAAGTGCATCACCTGCGGCAAATGCGTCTCCGCCTGTCCCTACGGCGCCATCGAAAAGCGGCAGCGCCCCTGTGAGCGCGGCTGCGCCCCCGGCGCCATCTCCATGGGCGAGGACAAATCGGCCTCCATCGACGTCAACAAGTGTATCGCCTGCGGCAGCTGCGTTTATCAATGCCCCTTCGGTGCCATCATGGACAAGTCCTACCTGGTAGATGTGATCCAGATGCTCCGCGGCGCTGCGCGGTGGGACTTCCGGGTCTACGCCGTGCTGGCTCCCTCCATCGCCGGTCAGTTTGCCCCCGCCACCCTGGGGCAGGTGGTCACCGCATTGAAGATGGTGGGCTTCTACGATGTGGCCGAGGTCGCTCTGGGTGCCGACATGACTGCAAAAGCCGAGAGCCAGGAGCTGGTGGAGAAGGGCAAGCTTCTCTCCTCCTGCTGCCCTGCTTTCGTGGACTACGTAGAGAAAAACTTCCCCGACCTGGCTCCTCTTATCTCCCATACCCCCTCCCCAATGGTGATGATCGGCAAACGCCTGAAGGAGAAGGATCCCCGGGCCCGGGTGGTCTTTGTCGGTCCCTGCGTGGCCAAGAAGCGGGAGTTCCAGCTGGGCAAAACCATGGGTGCCATCGACTGTGCCATTACCTTCGAAGAGCTCTACCCGCTCTTTGAATCCAAGGGCATTGACCCAGAGCAGCTGGAAGAGACCCCGCTGGATGAGGCCAGCGGCTTCGGCCGCTCCTTCGCCCACTCCGGCGGTGTGGCCGCAGCTGTGGCCGAGGGGCTGAAGGAGCACGGCGTCACCGACGAACAGTTCAAGCTCCACGCCGTGTCCTGCAGCGGCATCAATGCCTGTAAGGCAGAACTGATGAAGATGGCCCGCGGGATCGGCGATGTGAACTTTATCGAGGGCATGGCCTGCGAGGGCGGCTGCGTCCAGGGTGCGGGCATTCTGATCCGCAGTCCCCGCAACCAGATGGATGTGGACAAACACGCCAAGGAGGCCAAAGGCCGCACCATTTTGGGCGCTGTGGACGGCTCGGTAAAGCAGTCCGAGGAAAAAGATTAATCGGTGTTGAGAAGGCCGGGGAGCAATGTGAACAGCTCCAGTAAAACCGGACAATAGACAAAAGGCCCCCTAATGTAGGAAAATAAAGCTACATTAGGGGGTCTTGCTATGTCCGGAAAAAAAGGGATGAAAAAGTATCCGGTAGGGATACGAGAAGAAGTGGTGTCACGAATCCGCGGAGGAGAAAGCCAGCGTGCTTTATGTCGGGAGTATGGGATCAGCCGGTGGGCTATTCAGTGCTGGCTAAAGGAGCCTGCCCTTCCAAAAGCGCGGGGGCGTAAACCCGCAAAAACACTGGCGGAGTACAAGTATGAGAACAAACGGCTAAAGATGGAAAACGAGCTGTTGCGGGATTTTCTGCGCTCCACAGGAAGGAAGTGAGGCCAAGGGCAAAATACGCAGTAATCTACCGGCACAGAAACGAATATCCGGTAACCGTTATGTGTCGCTTCTTTCAGGTATCCCGCAGCGGATACTATGATTTCGTCCATCGTTTGGGCAGGCCGGAGAAAGACGCGGCCCTTGCAGAAATCATCGCGGAACAGCGAGAGCGCAGCTTTCGTACGTATGGCTACCGCAGAATGTGGCTGGTGCTGAAGAAGCGAGGCATCCACCGTAATCCCAAGACCATCCTGCGTATCATGGAGAAATATGGTTTGCTTGCGGAGATCCGGAGACGCAGAAAATGGCAGCAGATGGGGCAGCAAGTCCACAAGTACAAGAATCTGCTGAATAGGGAGTTTTATGCGAACAGGCCCAACAGCAAATGGGTGACGGACATCTCCTACATCCACACCAAGCAGGGCGTATTGTACCTGTCCATGATCCGGGACCTTTACGACAACAGCATTGTTGCCTACAAGACCGGCACAAAGCAGACAGTCAACCTGGTGCTGGACACCATTCGCCTGGCCATGCGCAAGGAGAAAAAGAGGGCCGCTGCGGAGTTGCAGCTCCACAGCGACCAGGGGTTCCAGTACACCTCGCAAGCATACTTCGACCTGACAAAATCTTATGGCATTACGCCTTCCATGTCAAGACGCGGAAACTGTTACGACAACGCTATGGCGGAAAATTTCTTTTCCATCCTCAAGACAGAGTGTATCTACCGCCATAAACCGGCCTCATTCTGTGAGGCCAATGAGATGATTGACCGCTATATCAATTTTTACAACCACGAGCGCATCCAGCTAAAAACTGGAGTGGCGCCGCTCACGCTGCGCCACTCCGCTTAAAACTTCATGTTTCCCTACATTGAGGCCTTTTTGTGCTGTCCGCACAATTTGGGGCGGTTCAATGCTCCCCGGCCTTCTTAAAATAAAATTTTTTAAAAACCTGTCACATTTTTGCCCTTTGAACCGTTGTCTTAATAAAGGACCCTTTATAGGGCAAAGGGATGGGGTGTGTAAAATGAGACAGAGGAGTGTGATCTCAACCGTGGCAGCGGCGGCTGCCATCCCATGCTTGGGAATCTTTTTCCCGCGTCAGGCGGGGGAGCTGCTCCCTCAGCCGGCGGAAAAAGCCGCCATGGTGTCGGTGACCGTTTCCGGCCCCGCCTCCGTTGTGGTCCGGTATACGGAAAACATCGTGGAAATCCACTGTTTTCTGTCCGAATTGACGCGCCTTTTGCTGGTCCCGTCCCCCTTCGAAACAAATCCGCCCTCTTCGGAGCGCTCTTACTGCTTCACGGTCTACTATAAAGCGGACATGGCCTTCTTTGAATTGACTTCCGGAGGCGGGATCTGCTGGAACGGAAAAAATTACTGCCTGCTTGGTTCCCCCGCCGCTCTGAACACACTGTTCCAAATGACAGAGCGCTGGACGCAGGTATAAAAAGGGCGGACCGGAATGTCCATTGAACCGCCCCCTGTCAAGTAGACAGGTAAAAAAAGAAAGATTACGCCACGAGGGTCTGGTTCCTGTAAGCAAGGGGAGCCAGGCCCTTTAACTTAGCTTGAAGCCGCCTTGTATTGTAAAAGTCCATGTATTCGTCGATGGCTTTCTTCAATTCCTCAAAGGTATGAAATTGCTGGAGGTAGTACATTTCAGATTTGAGAATCCCCCAGAAGCCCTCCATAGGGCCGTTGTCGATGCAGCGGCCGGGCCGGGACATACTCTGCGTTGCACGGATACCGTCCAGCTTTGCTTTGAACTGCCGGTTGGTGTATTGGTAGCCTCTGTCACTGTGAAACAGAGGATGGGCGTTGGGGTTGGCTCTCACCGCTCTGTCAAAGGTGTCAAAAACAAGCTGATTGTTGTTGGATTGGCCCAGTGCATACGCAACGATGCTTTTGTCATGGAGATCAAGGATCGCACTCAGGTATGCTTTCTTCCCGTTGAGAAGTTTGAATTCTGTGACATCTGTCAGCCATTTTTCATTGGGCCTATTTGCCGTAAATGCTCTGTTCAATACGTTTTCAGCGGTAATACGCGGTCCCAACATGACATAATGCTTCTTCTTTCGGCGTATCACGGCCTGCATGTGCACGCTTTTCATCAGGCGGTAAATCCGTTTGTGGTTGTAGTTCCTTTTGAGCCGGCTGTTCACATTCAACGTCATACGGCGATAACCGTAGATGCCTTTTACTTCGCTGTACAAACGGATGATCTCTTCCAGCAAGAGGGTATTTTCTTTTTCTGAGGCACTTTCTTCCCGGTGAAGCCATTTGTAGTAAGAACAGCGGGGAATCCCGGATAACGCGCATAACGATGCAATTTCATATCCTTTTTCCCGATGAAGCGTATGGATCGCCTCATAGACCTTCCTGCGACGTGTGAGCCTGCTTACCGCCTCCCCTCGAGTTCGTTCAATTTTTTTAAGAAATCGTTCTCCATTTGAAGCCTTCTGTTTTCCGCCTCCAGCTGCCGCAGCTTTGCCGCAGCTTTTTCCTCCTCGCTGTATTCGGAAAGAGGGCGGCGTTTGCCCCGGCGGTCAAGCAACCCGGCTTCTCCCTTCTCTTGATATTTTTTGACCCAGCTATAGATCTGCTGATAGGTGATCTTGTACTGCTCGCTGGTCTGCCGGTAGTCCAGTTGATGTTCTAAGCAGTATAGTACTGCCTGCAGCTTTTCCTCCTGCGATAATTTTTCTTTCTCGGCCATATCTGTTTCCTCCCGTGCTCTGCGTGTCTTGAAATCCCTATGGCCTTGATTATACAACGTAATCCATTGCTGTAAAACCGCATGGGAGGAAATCCCGTATTTGCGGCACACGGCGTCCAGCGACCCTCCTCCGTTTAAATAGTCCTCCACGGCCGCCAGTTTGAGTGATGATGAGTAACTGGTAAACTTCTTTTTCGGATACAGCCCGCTGCGACCCTCCATCTGATATTTCCGCACCCAGGATTGAAAGGTGCTTCTGCGAATCCCTAATTCCTTGATTATCTCAGTAGAACCCTTGCGAGTTGCCTGATAATCCTCTACGGCCTGAATCTTTAGCTCCGGTGGTATTTTGCCTTTTAAGCTCATGATAATTGCTCCCTCCGTTTCGACAGTTTTATTTTTTCCACTGTCTACTTGAAAGGGAGCATATCACATTCCGGTCCGCCCTTTTTGTTTCGCTCTTCACTCCAGGCGAAAATCTTCATCCTTCAGCCGGCTGGTGTCCAGCACCGCCGGGCGGGGCGGAATCCGCTTGAGCGGATCATACCGAAACCCGGAGCAGCTCCCCGCGGGGGAGACCACGCCCTTTTTGGCACAGAGGATCTGCCCGTCTTCCAGCGGCGCCCCTTTGGCGCAATAGGTACACCGCGGTTCTATCTTTTTCTGAAACAGCATGCGCGCCGCCTCCCAGGTCCAGTTTCAAAACACGGCCAGCCCATCGTCGGGCCGCCCCGTTACAGGTTGCTCCAGTCCATAATATCCAGATTCTTTACAAAATACTCGATCCCGGAGTAAAGAGTGGTCACCACGATCACCGTCACACAGGCCGTTGTGACCCAGCCGGGCAGAGGAAGAAACATCAGGCACAGCCCCACCATGGTGGATGCGGTCTTGACCTTTCCCGACCAGCCCGCGGCGATGACCCTGCCCCGCTCTGCGGCAATGAGCCGCATTCCGGAGACGGCGAACTCCCGGAAGATCACGATGGCCACCGCCCAGGCGGGCAGCCGGCCGCACTGGACAAACCACAGCATGGCCGTGACCACCAGCACCTTGTCCGCCAGCGGGTCCATAAATTTTCCGAAGTCGGTGATCTGATCGCAGTGTCGGGCGATATAGCCGTCGGCGAAGTCCGTCAGGCTGGCCAGGATAAAAACGGCCAGGGCGGCATAGTCGCTCCCCGGAAAGCCCCAGTAGAGGATCCCCAGGAACAGGGGGATCATGGCCACCCGCAGAAGGGTGAGCTTGTTGGCTGTATTCACGTCCCGGCCCCCTTATGCTTCGATCTCGCCGGTCAGATCTCCGTCCCGAGTCCCCGTCATGCGGACATTGACAAAGGTCCCGGCAGGGATGCTCCCGGCGGCGGTAAACCAGACCCGGCCGTCCACCTCCACCGAATCGGCATAGGTCCGGCCCGCGTAACAGCCCTCTTCGGCGTCAAAGCCCTCGCAGAGGACCTCCATCACCGTACCCAGACGGCTTTCGTTATAGGCGTCCAGCACCCGGGACTGGAGCTCCACCAGGCGCTCCACCCGCTGTGCGGCCACCTCTTCCGGCACCTGATCCTCCATCTTGGCCGCCCGGGTGCCCTCTTCCCGGGAGTATTGGAACACGCCCGCCCGTTCAATACCGGTCTCGGAGACAAACCCGCACAGCGCCTCGAACTCCTCCTCTCCCTCCCCGGGCAGGCCGCAGATGAGCGAGGTGCGCAGCACCAGGCCCGGGATGCGGCGGCGCAGTTCGGCCAGCATCCCGGTGAGCGTCTCCCGGGTTCCCCAGCGGCCCATGGACTTCAGGATCCGATCGTCACAGTGCTGGAGAGGAATGTCCAGATACTTGACGATCTTGGGCTCTGAAGCGATCACATCGATGAGCGCGTCGTCCAGATGGTCGGGGTAGAGGTAGTGCAGCCGGATCCAGTGGAAGGGCAGCTTGCACAGCTCCCGCAGTAGCTCCGGGAGCCTGCGCTCCCCATAGAGATCCTTGCCGTAGGGGCCGATGTCCTGGGCGATCAGGATCAGTTCCCGGGTCCCTCCCTCGGCCAGGGCCCTGGCCTCGGCCAGAATGGACTCCATGGGACGGCTGCGGTAGCGGCCCCGGAGGTAAGGGATGATGCAGAAGGCGCAGAAGTTGTCACAGCCCTCCGCGATCTTCAGAAAAGAGGTATAGGAAGGGGTGGTGATCATGCGCGCGCCCTCTTCGGTGGTGGCCGAGATGTCCCCGAAGTCCTGGAACCGCTCCCCCGCTGCCACGGCTTCCGCCGCCGCGACGACATGGTCATAGCTGCCGGTGCCCATGAGTCCGTCCACTTCAGGCAGCTCATCCAGCATCTCCGCCCGATAGCGCTGAGAGAGGCAGCCGCAGACCAGCAGTTTGCCCAGCCGCCCCGCCTTTTTCAGCTCCCCCAGCGCCAGGATATTCTCAATGGCCTCGCTTTTGGCGGCGTCAATGAACCCACAGGTGTTGAGCACAGCCACATCGGCCCCCTCCGGCTCTCCCGTGACGGTATGTCCGGCAGCCCGGCAGAGGGCCATCATCTGCTCGGTGTTGATGAGGTTCTTGGAGCAGCCAAGAGAGATAAAAGCGATTTTCAAAGTGAATTCTCCTTCAATGTTAATGGGGGCCCCGGCCTTTCCGCGCCGGACGAGGAGCCCGTCACTCCTCTTCGATCTCCGCGCCATAGCGGCGCAGCCCCTCCCTGATCTCATTCCAGCGGTAGCCCCGCCGGGCCAAGGCGTCGGACACCCGCTTGAGTTCCCGGGCGTCAGGGTCACGCCCCTTCAGGCGGCTGCGCAAAAAGGCGTCCACCCCCTCCTCCGGGGGCCGGGCCTCCTCCAGCGCGGCGTCCCACAGATCCCGGGGCACGCCCCGGCGAAAGAGCTCGTCCCGGACCTTCCGCTCCCCATAGCCCTTGGCGGAATAGTGGCGGGCCACCATCCCAGCGTACGCGGCGTCATTGAGGTATCCCAGCCCCTCCAGCCAGTCGGCGGCCTCTCCGGCCTGCTCCGGCGTGGCCAAAGGCGGTCTCTCCCGGTCTCTGGGCCGGGCGGTGAGCTTTTGGATCAGCTCACGCCGGGACAGAGGACGGGCGGAGATCAGATCGAGGGCCCTGTTCCTGACGGCGCTCGCTCCCGCGGCGGCGGTCAGGGCGTCAAAGGCATCCTCTGTGAGCTCCATCCCCGTATAGAGGGCGAAGGAGATCACCTCATTCTCACTGATCCGCAGGAGACTGCCGTCGTCCAGCCAGACCAGCCACCGCCCCTTCACCCGCTGAGACGGCTCCAGCTTACTGATCCGCATCCTCGAAATCCTCGGCGGACACATCCACCCCGCGGCTCCCGCCGCGGGATGCGGCAGCAGCGGCAGCCCCGGTCCGTGGGGCGGTTTTCCCGGGTGCGGCCAGCAGCTTGGCGGCGTTGGCCCGGATGTCGGCTTCCAACTGCTCAGCCACCTCCGGGTTTTCCTTCAGATACTGTTTGGCGGCGTCCCGGCCCTGGCCGATGCGCACCTCACCCATGGAGAACCAGGAGCCGGACTTCTGCACCAGGCCCAGCTGAACGCCCAGATCCACCAGCTCGCCGTCCTTTGCAATGCCCTGGCCGAACAGGATGTCGAACTCCGCCTGGCGGAAGGGCGGAGCCACCTTGTTCTTGACCACCTTGGCCCGGACATGGTTGCCGATCACCTCGCTGCCGTTTTTCAGAGACTCCACCCGGCGGATGTCGATCCGGACCGAGGCATAGAACTTCAGCGCCCGGCCGCCGGTGGTGACCTCCGGGTTGCCGTACATGACGCCCACCTTTTCCCGGAGCTGGTTGATAAAGATGACGATGCAGTTGGTCTTGGAAATGGAGCCGGCCAGCTTGCGGAGGGCCTGGCTCATCAGGCGGGCCAGCAGGCCCACGTGGCTGTCGCCCATGTCGCCCTCGATCTCGGCCCGGGGGGTGAGGGCGGCCACCGAGTCCACCACCACCACATCGATGGCGCCGGAGCGGACCAGGGCCTCGCAGATCTCCAGCCCCTGCTCTCCGGTGTCCGGCTGAGAGATGAGCATGGAGTCGATATCTACGCCCAGCGCCTTGGCATAGGCCGGGTCCAGGGCGTGCTCGGCGTCGATGAAGGCCACCTCGCCGCCCCGTTTCTGCGCCTCCGCCAGGATGTGAAGGGCCAGAGTGGTCTTACCGGAGGATTCCGGCCCGTAGATCTCAATGATGCGCCCCTTGGGCACACCGCCGATCCCCAGCGCGAAGTCCAGGGACAGCGAGCCGGTGGGGATGGACTCCACCACCACATGGGCGTTCTCTCCCAGGCGCATGACGGCGCCCTTGCCGAAGTCCTTCTCGATCTGGGCAAGGGCCGTGTCCAGCGCCTTCTTCTTGTCGGAAGCCTGGCCGGGCTGGGTGATCTGCATCTTCTTTTTTTCTGCCATAACGTCTGATCTCCTCTCAAAAAGGGGCCTGGCCTTGCCCCGGGCTGTTTACTCGTTGATGGTGCCGGCTACCACTCGCCAGATCTCCTGGGTATCCTGAAAGCTGCGCACATCCTCATAGCCGTTCTTGCCCAGGATCCGCTCCACATCGGGGGCCTGGCCCATCCCCACTTCGAACAGCAGGGTGCCGCCCAGGCGGAGGGCCCCCTTCCACTTGGAGGCCACCGCCCGGTAGAAGTCCAGTCCGTCGTCTCCGCCGTCCAGGGCCTGATGGGGCTCATAGTCCCTGACCGACGCGTCCAGTCCCGCGATCTCTCCGGAAGGGATATAAGGCGGGTTGCATACGATCACGTCAAAGTCCCAGAGGGCGGGCAGGGGGGGGAGCTTGGCGTCGGCGGACAGACAGGTCACCCGGGCATTCAGGTCGCACCGGCGGATGTTCTGCTTGCACACCCGAAGCGCCCCTTCGGACAGATCGGCCAGCACCACCCGACACTCGGGCACGTTGGCCGCCACCGCCAGTCCCACGCAGCCGCTGCCGGCGCACAGATCCAGCACCCGGCAGCCCTCCCCCGCCGCCCGTGCGGCCAGGATGGCCTGCTCGGCCAAAACCTCGGTGTCCAGGCGGGGAATGAGTACGTCCCGGGAAATATCCAGGGGCAGGCCGTAAAACTCCCACTCCCCGATGATGTAAGCCACAGGCTCTCCCTCCAGACGCCGCTTGGCCAGCGCCCGGACCCGCTCCTCCACCGGATCGGAGGCGTAGAGGGACATGTCCCGGAAGAACTGCTCCCGATTCTTGTCGGCAGCATAGCACACGATCTCCCGCGCCTCCAGCTGGGCCGCCGGGATCCCCGCCGCTCTCAGCTGCCTGCGAACCTCCAGATAGAGGTTATTGTATGTGGTCGCCACGACCTCACCCCGCGTTTCTCTCTTCTCGCCGCTTTTACCAGCGGTCCGCGCCCTCCACCTGGGGCAGGACCTCGCGCAGCGCCCGGATCCCCACCTCGATCATGCTGTCGTCGGGCTCGAACGTGGTCCAGCGCTGGATGCCCATCCCGGGCGCCCGAATGAGGCGGCACAGCGCGCCGTCGTGCCCGCCCACATAGCGGTTGATCTCATAGGTAATGGCCACCACCACCGGCAGCAACAGCAGGTGCAGCCCCATCCGGGCAAAGGTGTTCTCCACATGGATGAAGGAAAACACGATGCTGGAGAGGAGGATGGACACAAAGATCACCACAAAGAGGAAGCTGGTGCCGCAGCGGGGATGGTGCTTGGGTTGAGCCCGGACGTTCTCCACTGTCAGGGGAAGGCCCTTTTCATAGCAGAAGATGGTCTTGTGCTCCGCACCGTGATATTGGAACGTCCGGCGGATGTCCTTCAAATGGGAACACAAAATAAGGTACCCCAGGAAGATGGCCACCCGCAGCAGGCCCTCCACCAGGTTTCTCCCCCACAGCGGAAATCCGGGAATAAAATGAAGGGCTGCGCCGCCCAGCGCCGTGGGCAGCAGGAAAAAGAGGAACACGGAAAACGCCATCCCCAGCACCATAGATGCGGTGAGGATCAGATTGTACATCTTCTCGCTCCCCAGCTTCCGCTCCACCCACGCCTCAAATTTGGAGGGCTCCCCCTCCGACTCCTCATCCTCAGAGAAGAACTCGGCAGAATACATCAGCGCGCTGATGCCGTTGTACATGGAAGAGCAAAAGCCCACCACACCTCGGATCAGAGGCCAAGCGGTGAAGGGATGCCGGTCCTTCAGCAGCTTCCGGGGCCCGGTCTTGACCTCCAGTTCCCCATCCGGCTTGCGGACCACCACGGACTTCTTGTCCGGGCCCAGCATCATGATGCCCTCAATCAGGGCCTGTCCGCCGATCATGGTCTTGAACCCGGCCGCGGCGGTGAGCAGCAATCGTTTGAACATGCGGTATCTCCTTGTCCCCGCAGTGCAGGGGGCCATTTTTGCTCCATCGATTTCGACAGAACGTATTGTAACAGACCCGCACCTCATTTGCAAGGGGTGCGGGTCAAAAATAGAACTTATGTTCCAATTACCGTTTTCTTTCCCACGGGCAGGCGGATGGTGACGATACAGCCTCCGCCCTCGGCATTGCCGATGAGGAGCTCGCCTCCGTGCCTGGAGACGATCTCGTCGCACACTGCCAGGCCAATGCCGGAGCCCCGGGCCTTGGAGGAGCCCTTGTAAAATTTGGACTTCACGTGGGGCAGCTCATCCGCCGGGATCCCGTGACCGTAGTCCCGGATGGTGATGACCGCCCAGTCCTCCTCCTGCCGGATGGAGGCGTCGATGCGGCCGCCGCTGCCGCCGTGCTTGGCGGCATTGTCCATAATGTTGCAGAACACCTGACGCAGCCGCTCAGGGTCGGCGTTCACGGGCGGGAAGTCCTCGTCGGACTCCTGATAGCGCAGCTCCAGGCCGTCCTTGCGGAAGAACTCCCGATAGGTGTATACCGCGTCCTCAAACTCCGCCTTCAGATCCACCGGCTCGATGGACAGGGTGAAGCGGCCGTCCTCAATGCGGGAGAACTCCAGCAGCTCCTCCACCATGTTGGTCAGCCTTCTCGCCTCGGAGACGATGATGCCCATGCCCTTTTTCACGTCGGAGGCGTCCCTCACTTCCCCGTTCATAATGGTCTCGGCCCAGCCGTTGATGGCGGTGAGGGGGGTGCGCAGCTCGTGGGAGACCGAAGAGATGAATTCCGACTTCATCTTCTCCGACTCGTTGATCCGGGCGGACATGTTGTTGATGGCGTCGGTGAGGTCGCCGATCTCATCGTCGTGCTGTTTCTCGATCTGGATGCCGTAGCTGCCCCCGGCAATGCGTTTGGTGATCTCGGTGATGTCGGAGACCGGCTCCACGATGGACTTGACAAAATAGAGGTTGGAGAAATACACCAGCGCCAGAATGGCCATTCCCACCGCCAGAGAGAGAACCACAATGACGGCCAGCTGGCGGTCCACCAGCCGCAGGGAGGTGACATAGCGAATGGCGGCCACGGGCTTTCCGTCGATGGTCAGGGGAGAACTCACCGCCATGATGTGCTCCCCGGTGGAGGGATCGTCCCCGGTCCACGGGGTGGTCTGAGGGTGCTCCGGGTCCAGCGCGCCGGCGATGTCCGGCGTGCCGGGGGCGCTGAAGGCGGCCAGGCCGAAGGAGGAGAAGCGGATGGACCCGGTGGTGTCCAAAAACTGCATCTCCATCACGTCTTTGCCCTCAAAGTTGTTGTTGACGTAAGTGAGCACGTGCTGATAATACTCGTTCTTCGTCCGGTAGTCGCTGAAAAACTCCACCGCGTATTCCGCCTTCACCTGGAGCCCGCTGGACATGGTGGCGTAGTAATAGCTCCCCATTGCCACGGAGAAGGCGGTGACCGCCAGCAAGATGACGAACAGCAGCACGCCGATGGAGTTGGTCATCCAACGCCTGCGAATTCCTTTGAACTTTGTCATAGCTCCGCCGCCTCCTTTCTCTGTGCGCCGCGCCGCGGTCTGATTTAAAATTCCCACTTGTATCCGCAGCCCCCACCGTGGTGAGATAGGACGGGTCCGTGGGCCCCGGCCCCACAAAGCTCCGTTTTGCGGGGACCCCTTTTTCAATCTGCCCGGTCGGAGTGAATCCGACCTGCGCGGTCCATCGTCGTTTCCGGCGGAGGTGGACCCGCGGCGCTCTGCGCCGTCCCATCTTCGATGGGGCCCCGGGGACGGCCCCCCGGAAAATTCAGAATCCCCACTTGTACCCGTAGCCCCACACCGTAGTGATATAGGACGGGTTCGTGGGGTCGTCCTCGATCTTGATGCGCAGGCGGCGGATGTTTACATCCACGATCTTCAGCTCGCCGAAGTAGTCCTTCCCCCACACCGCGTCCAGGATCTCTTCCCGGGAGAGGGCCTTTCCCGCATTGTCCATAAAGAGCTTGACAATGGAGTATTCCACCTGGGTCAGCTTGACCCGCTGTCCGTTCTTCTCCAGCGTCCGATTGCGGGTGTTGAGCAGGAACGGCGGCTGGCTGATCTCTCCGCTGTCCGCCGGCGTCTCCCCGCCGCCGGCCCGACGGCAGAGGGCATCGATGCGGGCGGTGAGCTCCGCCGGGGAGAAGGGCTTGGTGACATAGTCGTCCGCGCCGGTCATCAAGCCGGTGACCTTGTCCATCTCCTGGGTCCTGGCGGTGAGCATGATGATGCCGATTCGGCTGTTGCTCCCCCGGATGCGCCGGCAGACCTCAAAGCCGTCCATATCCGGAAGCATGATATCCAGCAGAGCCACGCTGACATCGGGATTTTTCTTCAGCTGCTCCAGCGCCTCTTCTCCGGTGCCGGCCTCAATGGCCTCGTAACCGGCACGCTTGAGGTTGATGACCACAAAGGAGCGAATATTGGTCTCATCCTCCAGGACTAATACCTTTTTCACTTGGATTCTCCTTCCTAATGCAGTGATATTTCCCGCAAAGCCGGGTCAGCCCGCGGCAAACCAGTCGGTCTTGATGAGGGAAAACCGGTCTCGGATCTCCCGCTCGGAGAGGCTGTGATCCCAGCCGTCCCGGAACTCGGCAGCATAGATGGTGTTGGCCTCAGAGGCCCCTTCCAGCCCGTCCTCCGGGAAGAGGATAAACCGTCCCGGCATGGTGGCCCGGCTGATCCGGTTGCTGCCGGTGAGTTTGTAGATGGTGAGGAAGGGCTTAGGCTCCACGCTCTCGTCCCCCTCCCAGTAGGAAAAGGTCACCGCCCGCTCTCCCCCGCCGGGCAGATCGGAGCGGGTCAGGGTCACGTTGTCTCCCCACGCCTCGGGCAGGATGAAATACCACCCGTCCCGGTCGTTGTGGTAGGTGGTGAACACCGGATGGGCCACCCCCTGGGCGTCGAACTGGCGCCAGTGGATGAGCCAGAAATTCACCGCCGCGGTCGTGATCTTGTAATCGGGCAGAGGGACCGGCTGAGGCAGTTCCACAATCCCGTCGCCGTTGATGTCGCTGCCTGTGACCTGAGTATAGAAGCGGATGGTCTCCCCACTCTCCCCGATAGCGGTATCCAGTGTGATGTTTTTCAGCTGCCCGTCCTGGCAGGTAAAAATATCGGTAATGGTGCCGTTTTCCTCATAGGCCGAAACCACAAAGAGGGCTGGCACCCGGCCCATCAGGTTCCCTGAGCGCACGCCGCCGTCCGCCACGGCGGTGATCCCGCCGGAGAGAGGGGCAGTCCCCACCATGGCAAGGCCGCCCTGATAGTCATAGAGCTCCGCCCTGGGGCCGCCCTCAGGCGGAGTGCGGAACACCACCAGCTCCTGCTGGCCGTCCTGGTCCAGATCGGAGAGCCTGTAGCTGTCGTAGTCGGTGCGGAGCAGCTCTTCTGCCTGTCCGGGGCCAATGGCATAGGCCGCCAGGGAGTGGACCTTGTCGCTCATCTGCCAGCTGACCACGATCTCCTGATAGGGCTCGTCATCCATCTGGGCATATTCCACACAGTTGATGGCGGTGCCCGCTCCTTCGATAACGGTGAGCGTCTCGTAGCCCTCGTCCGTCTGGTGGAACACACAGATCTTCATGGGCTTCTCTTCATTGGGGAATCGGAAAAAGGCGATGGCCTCCTGGATGCCGTCCCCGTCCAAGTCCTGAAGCTGCACCGACTGGATGAGCTCTCCCGACAGGGGGGCGGCGTACTCCCCGCCCTTGGCGATAAACTCACTTAGCCGCACCTGAAGCGCCTCGTAATCCTTGGAGGGGCGAGGTACGGTATAGAGCTCGTCCGCGCCCCGGAAGAAACAGCCTGTCAGTGTCAGGGCCAGCAGAAATGCCAGCAGCGCGGTTCGTTTTTTCATCTTGCCGCCCCCTTCCCGTAATTTCCCGCTTGCTTTCACCCGCAGAGCGGGCCCACCAAACGACTGTTTGTTATTTTATCATATTTGCGAGGGAAATGGTATGCCTTCGAGAAAGATTTTGCAGAGAAAAGAACTCTGTCAAAGCTTGACCTTCACCACGCACTTCCGCACCGGGGCAGGCTGCCCCAAGGCGATGCAGGGGGCGTGGGCGTCACCGGGAAACAGCACGGTAAAGTTTTCCCCTCCCAAAGGAAATTTTATCGTCTCTCCCTCGTAAAAGCGGATGTCGTTCTCCGGTCTGGCCTCAAGTTCCCGGGCCATGGTCTCCAGAGGTGCCACCCCCATCAGTTCCTCCCCGCGCACCAGGTACTGGATGTCCGCATAGACCCGGTGGGCCTCCGGCACCGCGTCTGCGGGGTGCTTCGTGGTATACTCCTGAATGAGGGCAAAGACCTCATCACCGTCGATGTCCACCCGCCCCACAGGCAGTCCGGCCAGATCGGCTTCCGCCAAAAAGCGGAGCCCTCTGGCCAGGTTGGGATGGATTCCGGCATATTGTCCGGCGTGAGCCAGCGTATCATAAATCATAGGGATCGCTCCTTTCCGTTCCCGCCCATTATAGCGGTCTCCGGCACGCCGCACAAGGGCCCCGTGTTTTGCCCCTGTCAAAGAAACCGCCCCCCTCGTTCATCATTGAGAAAAGGCGTTTCGATTTTTCTCACTTTCCCGCTTTGCCTTTTTCCAGTTCGCCAAAAATCAGCTCCTCCCCTTGCATTTTTCTGTGCAACCAGATATGATTGTATCGTAATAAGAACCTTTGTTCATTAATAGAGAACAAAAGAAGGGAAGTCACACATGGAAAACGAGACCGACCCAAAGGTAAAGTCTCTGGCCAAGGCCATGCGGATCCTGGAGTGCTTCTCCGTGCGGGAGCCTGAGCTTGGCGTTACTGAGCTTGCCGAGCGCATGGGCGTTACCAAATCCAACGTGCATAATATTCTCTCCACGTTTCAGCAGCTGGGCTATCTGACGAAGATGCCCAACGGCAAATATGCCCTGGGGCTGAAAATGCTGGAGTACGCTTTCATCATCAACCAGCATCTGGGCTATCCCAAGGCTGTCTACGACATTCTCTACGACACCGCCGCCCTCACCGATGAGATCGTCTATTTCGGCCTGCCCTACGGCACCGAGGTCCTTTACCTCTATGTGGCCCACCCCAAGGCCAGGATGAATGATTTCCCCTACCGGGAGATCCTGGGAGAACGGGCTCCGCTGTGCGCCACCGGCATCGGGCGGGCCATCCTTGCACATCTTCCCGAAGGGGAGTGGCGCGCCCGCCTGCCGGAGCAGTTTGTCCGCTACACCCCCAACACCATGACGGATCCCGAAGAGATCTTGGAGGAGCTGGCCCGAACCCGCCGTCGGGGCTATGCCATTGACAACATGGAACGGGAGTCCGGCCTGCGGTGTGTGGGCGTGCCGGTCTACAACGCCGCCGGACAGCTGGTGGCCGGGATCAGCACCTCAGGCCCTGCCCATGTCATGACCGACGCCAAGCTCATTGAGTGTGCCAATATCCTTCACTCTGCGGCCCTGAAGATGCGGGAGCGCATCTATCACTGAGTTCCCGCCGCTCCCGCTCCGGAAGGCGGGAACGAAGCATACGCATTCTATAAAATAATTGAGGAGGATCACGCATCATGAAAAACTGGAAGAGACTGCTTGCACTGTCCCTGAGCGGCGCCATGCTCGCCGGCGCCCTGACCGCCTGCGGAGGCGGAAGCTCCACCACCCCGGCCCCTGCCGCGTCCGCCGCCCCGTCTGAAAGCGCCGCCGCTGCCGACAACGCGGGCGATCCCGTCAACCTGGTGTTCTCCATCGCCGCCGTCCCCACCGACGCCCACGGCGCCGCACAGAAGGTCTTTAAAGAGACTCTGGAGACAATCTCCGGCGGCAACATGACTGTGGAGTGCTATGACTCCGGCACCCTCTACGGTCAGGACACGGAACACGACGCCCTGAAAAACGGAGACGTAGACATGATCTACTCCTCCGCCTCCTGGCTCACCGACGGCTCCCCCTGGGTGAGCATGTTCACTGCCGGCTACGTATTCCAGAGCTATGACCACATGACCAAGGTCCTCAACGGCGACATCGGCAAGGAAGTCTTCCAGAAGATCGCCGACGAACAGGGCATCCTGCCTCTGGGCGCTTACTACCTGGGTACCCGCCAGATCTCCCTAAGTGAGGACCGCCAGATCAAGACCCCTGACGACCTCAAGGGCGTGAACCTCCGGATGCCCAATTCCGACGCCTGGGTGTTCCTGGGCAAGGCCATGGGCGCCAATCCCACTGCCATCGCCTTCAACGACCTGTACCTGGCCCTGCAGACCGGCACCGTGGACGGCCAGGACAATCCTCTGCCCACCGTGAAGTCCGCCAAGTTCTACGAGGTTCAGAAGTCCATCTCTCTGACCAATCACCTGGTAGACTCCGTGTGGCCCACCATCAATGTGGACACCTGGAACAAGCTCACCGACACCCAGAAGGGCTGGGTCATGGAGGCCGTCGAGGCCGGAAGGAAGGCCTGCGACGAGCAAAACCTGAAGACCGAGAGCGAGGTTCAGGACTTCCTCAAGGAGCAGGACCTGAAGATCTACGCCGCCGATGTGGCCGCCTTTGCCGATCACGTGCTGAACGCCTATCTGAACGACCCCGTCTCCGATACCTGGGACAAGGATCTCCTCACTCAGATCCAGGAAATGGCCTGATCGTATTTGCCCTCCGGGAGGCTGGGACCAGAGCCCGGCCTCCCGGTCTTTCTTCTCCAGAAAGGAGCTGTACTGCTTGGAGGCACTAAAAAAAATCGCCCGTTTTTTCCGCAACTGTGTGGAGCTTTATATTCCACTTCTCTCCTTCTCCGCCCTCTTCCTGGTGTTCTGCTTTCAGGTCATCATGCGCTATCTGTTCAACAACCCACAGACCTGGACTCTGGAGGTGGAACAGATGTGCTTTCTGTGGCTGGTGCTCCTGGGCGCCTGCTTTGCCCAGCGGGAAAAAAGCCACGTCACCTTCACCCTGCTCTATGACAACCTGAGTGTAAGGGGCAAGGCGATCACCACCCTCATCGGCAACCTGATCATCGCCGTGACCTTCCTGGCCGCCGTGATCCCCTCCTTCCGCTATGTCTGGGGGCTTCAGGCCCGGGCTCAGGTCACCAGTATTTTGAAAATTTCCAAGACTGTGGTGTTCTTCCCCTTCGTCATCTTTCTGGTCATTATTCTGATCTACACCGTGCTGGACTGCTATGAGGAGATCATGGTCCTCCGCGGGGATGAGCACTATACCAAAAAGATGCTCAACGAGAGCAAGAGCGAGGCCGAGCTGGCCGTGGAGGCCTCTCTGGCACAGCAACCCTTGAATCTCCTGGACATCAACTACGGCTCCGCCGACACAAAGGAGGGAAAATGACATGCTGGAACACCTGCCTCTGATCCTCTTTCTGGCGGTTTTCGTCCTTATCTTCCTCCTGCGGATGCCCATCCCCACCGGCATGATCGCCGCCTGTCTCACCTATTTTGTCACCGACGCCCTGCTCAAGGGCGTGCCCGTGGGGGCAATGTTCCTGGGGGAGGGCGGTTCCCTCCACCTGGTGGCACAGAAAACCATCGAGCAGGTCTTTACCAACAACACCCTCATCGCGGTCCCACTTTTCATCTTTGCGGCCAACATCATGAACGCCGGCAAGATCACCGAATACGTCTTTGGCGTGTGTAAGGGTCTTGTGGGCCGGTTCCGGGGCGGTCTGGCTCACGTGAACGTGCTGGCCTCCCTGGTCTTTTCCGGCATGACCGGCTCCGCTGTGGCCGATGCCTCAGGCCTTGGCAAGATGGAGATCGACGCCATGCGGGCCGAGGGCTATGACGCCGGCTTCTCCTGCGCCATCACCGCCGCCTCCGCCACCATCGGCCCCATCTTCCCGCCCTCCATCCCCATGGTCATCTACTCCATGCTCACCGGTGCCTCCGTGGGCGCGCTCTTTATGGCAGGCATGGTCCCCGGTGTGCTGCTGGCCGTCGCGCTGTGCATCTATGTGGCCATTATAGCCGGTAAGCGTAAATATCCGAAAGATCCGCCCCCCAAGCTGTCCCCCTACCTCCGCTATCTGGTCCGGGCGCTCCCCGCCATGCTCACACCCGTCATCCTCCTCATCGGCATCTATACCGGCGTCATGACCCCCACCGAGGCGGGCGCCATCGCCGGGCTTTATGCCCTGCTGGTGGCCAGCCTGGGCTACCGGGTGCTGAAATGGGAGGGGCTCAAGCAGGTGCTCATCGACACAGTGAAATCCACCGGCTCGGTGTCCATCATGGTGGGCGCCGCCTCCGCCATCTCCTTCATCTTCGCCAAGGAGCAGATCGGCACCATTTTGGGCAACTGGCTGCTCACCGTCACCGGCAACAAATACATCTTCCTCTTACTGGTGAACCTCATCATCCTGGTCCTGGGCATGTTTGTGGACACCTCGGTCATCCAGCTGGTGATGATCCCCATCCTGTGGCCTGTGGCTCAGGCCCTGGACATCAACGTCATTCACTTCGGCCTGGTCATCGTCTTTAATATGATGGTGGGCCTGTCCACACCGCCCTTCGGCATGTGTCTCTTCATTACCTCCGGCATCTCCGGCACGCCGCTGAAGGACATCGTCAAGGAGATCTGGTGGCCCATTGTGGTCATGCTGATCGTCCTCTTTATCATTACTTTTATTCCGGAAGTGGTCCTGTTCCTGCCAAAAACCTTCGGCATGATGTGACCGCGCCCCGGACTGCGGCTGCGCAGCGGACGCGAATTGCTTTTGAGGAGAGATAACTATGCCTTTTTCCATCAACCCCGGCGTATGGCCGGTCATGATCACCCCCTACACCGATGACGACAAGCCGGACTTCAAGGCCATCGAAGGCCTTTGCAACTGGTACATCGAAAAGGGCTGCACCGGCATCTTTGCCGTGTGTCAGTCCTCCGAGATGGCCTTTCTCTCCCGGCAGGAAAAACTGGACATCGCCCGGGCCGTGGCCGAGACGGTGGACGGCCGCATCCAGGTCGTGGCCTCCGGCCACACCGCCGACGACAAGCCCACCCAGTTCCGGGAGATCGAGGACATGATGCAGATCCCGGGCATCGGCGCTTATGTGCTGGTGTCCAACCGGCTGGATCAAAAGCACGAAGGTGAGGAGGTTTTTCTCCGGAACGCCCGGGAGATCTTTGATCGCTTCCCCGAGATCGACTTCGGCATTTATGAGTGCCCCATGCCCTGGAAACGCCTGGTCTCCACCGAGTTTTTGAAGCAGGTGGCCCCCGAGGGGCGGATGGTCTTTTTGAAGGACACCTGCTGCGACTATGAACTCATCCGGGAGCGGCTCAAGGCCGTGGAGGGCACCCCGCTGAAAATTTTCAACGCCAACGCCCAGTCCTGGTTCGACAGCTACTGCCACGGCTCCGCCGGCTACAACGGCGTCATGGCCAACTTCCACCCCGACATTTACAAGTGGTGCTTCGACCACAGGGACGACCAACCGGAAAAGGCCCGCCTGGCGGCTGACTTCCTCACAGCTGCCGCCATGATCGAGATGCGCATCTACCCCTGCAGCGCCAAGTATCATCAGAGTCTGGCGGGCGTGCCCATGAACGTCTTTTCCCGCAGCGCCGACTGTGCCAAGCTGGACAAAAACGCCCGGGGTGAGGTGGAAAGCCTGATCCGCCTGGAAAACTACGTTCGCAAGGAGCTGGGGCTGCCGTGCTGAAAAAACCAAACATTTTGGTGGTGGGGTCCTTTATGATGGATCTCATCGCCTCCACCCGGCGGGCTCCGGGCTCCGGGGAGACCGTAGTGGGCCTCAAGTTCCAGACCGCCCCGGGCGGCAAGGGGGCCAACCAGGCGGTGCAGTGTGCCCGCCTGGGCGCTCGCGTCACCATGGTGGGGCAAGTGGGCGACGACGCCTTCGGAAAGGCCATGGTGGACACGGCCCGGGCTTCCGGCGTGGACGTCTCCCACGTCTCAGTGGACCCGAAAGAGTCTTCCGGCATGGGGCATATCACCCTGGAGGTCACCGAACACGGCGCGCAGAACCGCATCACGATCTGTCCCGGGGCCAACTTCACCCTCACGGTGGAGGACGTGGCCTGGCTCAAGGACGAGATCGGCCGCTACGACCTCCTCATGATGCAGTTTGAACTGCCCATGGACGTCATTGAAACGGTGGCCGGTTGGGCCCGCGACGCAGGGGTGATCGTCATGATCAATCCCGCCCCCGCCGCCCCCATGTCTGAACGGCTCCTGGCCTGCACCACCTATCTCTCCCCCAACGAGCACGAGGCAGCCCAGCTGGCGGACCACCCCATCGACGTCTCCCACGGTGTGGATATGGCGGATGTGGCCGCCGTCTCCCGGGCGCTCCGGGCCAGGGGGGTGAAAAACCTGATCATCACGCTGGGAGAGAACGGCTCCATTGCCGCCGGGGAGGACGGCATCCACCACACGCCCTGCGTCAGGATGCCCCATGTGGCAGACCCCACCGCCGCCGGCGACTCCTTTGTGGCCGCCTTCTGCACCGGACTCACCGCCGGACTGCCCCAGGGGGAGGCCCTGGCCTTTGCCAGCCACGCCGCTGCCCTCACCGTTTCCCGGATGGGGGCCATGCCCAGTCTGCCCACGGTGGACGAAGTGCAGGCCCTGCTCACAGAGCGGAAGTACGCCGGCTTTGATCCCCGGATTTTGGACGCGCTGAAATGAGGCCCGATCCCCTCACCAAGGAGTGATGTTATGATGAACGCCGAAAGCAAAAAGGCGGTAGAACACTTTTTCTCCTCCGTCAGGACGGAGTTCAACGCCTTCCTGGACGCCCGCCGTCCGGAGGAGTATGAAGCCGCCCTGTCCCTCATCCGCACCTGTCAGGCCGGGGGCGGCCGGGTCCACATCACCGGCATCGGCAAGCCCGGCCACGTGGCCGCTTACCTGGCCTCCCTGCTCTCCTCCACCGGCACTCCCACCTACTTTCTCCACGGTACCGAGGCCGTCCACGGCTCCTGCGGCCAGCTGATGGCCGGGGACGTGGTCATCGCCATCTCCAACTCCGGAGAGACCACGGAACTCAAATCCACCGTACTGGCCGTGAAAAACAACGGCTGCAAGGTCATCGCCGTCACCGGGAACCCCGATTCCTGGCTGGCCCGGGAGGGAGACGCGGTGCTGCTGGCGGGCGTCTCCGAGGAGGGAGGGCCGCTCAACCGGGCCCCCCGCAACTCCATTCTGGCCGAGGTGCTCACCCTCCAGGCTCTGTCCGTGGCCCTTCAGGCCGACGGCGGGCAGACCCCTCAGCAATATGTTCGCTGCCACCCCGGCGGAGCGCTGGGCCAGCTTCGGGAAGGAGAGATCAAATCATGCTCACCGGAGCGCTGATCCACCCGGATCTCATGCGGGTGCTCTCCCTCTGCGGCCATGGGGACAAGATCCTCATCGCCGACGGCAACTACCCTCTGGACTCCAGGACCGCCGGGGCCGAGAAGGTCTATCTGGGTCTCACCCCCGGCCTGCCCGCCGTCACCGACGTCCTGGCCGCCCTCCAGTCCGCCGCCCACTTTGAGCAGGCGGAGGTCATGGACCCGGGCGACGGCTCCATCCCCCCCATTTTTGGGGAGTTCACCCGGATGCTGGGCGGGATGGAGCTGAAAAAACTGGGCCGGTATCAATTCTACGACGCCTGCTGTGAAAAGGGCGTCAAGCTGGCCGTCTCCACCGGTGAAGGCCGGGTCTTTGCCAATCTGCTTCTCACCGTAGGCGTTGCATAATTCAGGAAGCCCCGCTGTTGACCAAACATCAACAGCGGGGCTTCTCATAAGCAAGCCTTATTTTATAAGATGGAGTCCTCTCTCCCCCACCTCAACGCTTCCGTCCTTCAACGAAATATAGGGGGAGAATTCGGCGGTATCCTCTCCGCGGGTGAAAGAGACGGTGACATCGGAAAAAATATCGCTGATATTGCACTGGATCAGGAAGGGGCCGCATTCGCTCTCTTCAAACACCAGCGCAGGCGTTTCCGCCTCGATGTCGTTTTTGTACAGCTTCAGATCCATA
Source organism: Pseudoflavonifractor sp. Marseille-P3106 (assembly GCA_900169975.1). Lineage (GTDB taxonomy): Bacteria > Bacillota > Clostridia > Oscillospirales > Oscillospiraceae > Vermiculatibacterium. The sequence continues at coordinate 32,712 of LT827123.1, read as the reverse complement.
TCCGAATATCTGGGGATGACCAAATAGTATTCACCATCGGAAAAATAGTGGGTGGGCACATGGCCGCTGCCCACATAGCGGTCCAGATAGGACGGGAGCTCCGTTAAGTCGTCGTACCCCACCCAGGCCACGGCATAAAGCTGATCGCCGGCAAAGGGGATCGCCTCCGTTTTACTGCCCGCCATCGGTGTCTCCAGACCTGGCTCAGAAGTCTCCAGACTGGGCTCAGGCGTCCCAAAACTTGCCCCCGGCGCCTGACGGCATCCTGACAGCAACATCAGCAGCCCCAATGCCGCCGCAGATCTCACCGCTTTTTTCATGATTCCCCTCCCGTCCAAATCAGGCTTACCCCCGCATCGCTCCCACGCGGATTTCTTTTCCCTATCATACCGCTGGCCCACCCTCTTTGCAAGGGTCCGTATTCCGGGCCTCTGTCTCCGGTTGTTTCAACAGAAAAGGCGCGGGAAATAAAATTTCCTGCGCCTTTTCTCATAACCAAACGCGGAAGAGCTGCGGCCCTTACTTCCGGCCCAGCTCGTCCACTTTCATGACGGCGGCATAGACCTCGTCGGGGGTGATGTCCGCCCGGACGTTCTTGGTGGACTGGGTGGGCACACAGGCCGCCTCGGCCACCTTGCGGATCTCCTCTTCCTTCACCTCGGCGATACCCAAATCGGCCAGCTTGGTGGGCAGACCCACCGCCTTGCAGAAGCCGAACACCTCGTCCCACTCCTCCTGGGGGGCCTTCTCCAGCAGGAGCTGGCACAGCAGGCCGTAGGCTACCTTCTCGCCGTGGTACATGCCGTGGGCGGCGGGGACGTAGGCAAAACCGTCGTTGATGGCGTGAGCCGCAGCCAGGCCGCCGCTTTCAAAGCCGATGCCGGAGAGGTAAATGCTGGCCTCCACCACGTTTTCCAGGTGCTGGTCGCTCTCCTGGCGCTTCACCGCCTCCAGTGCGGCCACACCGTCCTGGATCAGCAGATCGTAGCAGAGCCTGCTCATCATGTACGCGGTGTTGGAGCACAGGCCCCGGGCCATGCTCTTGGCGCCCGAGCGCTTGCAGGCCCGGGTCTCAAACCAGGTGGCCAGAGCGTCGCCCATGCCGGCGGTCAGCAGTCGGGCGGGAGCGTGGGCGATGACGTCGGTATCCACCAGCACCAAGTCGGGGTTGTGCTTGGTGAGCAGGGCCTTGACCACCACGCCCGCCTCGTTGTAGATGACGGCCACGCCGGAGCAGGGCGCGTCGTTGGAGGCCACGGTGGGGATGATGACCACCGGCTTGCCGCCCAGGTTCTCGGCGGAAGCCTTGGCGGTGTCGATGACCTTGCCGCCGCCCGCGCCCACCATCACGTCGCAGCCGGCCTTCTCAAACTCCTCCATGACCCGGCTGATCTCCGCCTTGGAGCACTCACCATTGAAGTCGCAGAAAACATACTCCTTCTCCACCGAGCGGAGGGACTCCTCCATCACGGTGCCGATGCGCTTGCGGGTGTTGGCGGAACAGAGAATGAAAAACTTGTTCCCCATCTTTTTCACATTCATGCCCAGTTTGGACAGCTCGCCCGCCCCCTGGGTATACTTTCCCGGGGCCTTGATGCCGATTGACATAAAAACGCTCCCTTTTCTTTCTATTTTGAATTGAAAATATTCATTTTAACCGAATTACCGTGATTATTTTAGCATTGCACCCCATGGGTGTCAAGAAAAGAAGCGCCGAAAGGTTCCGCCGCACGGCGTCCGGTTCAAAGGGCCCCGGCCGCCTCGTTTTTCTCTTCGGCTCCGCCTGGGTGGCTGGGCAGGAGAAGCGTCACCTGCTCCACCAGTTCCTCTTCGCTGATGGGCATCTCACTTTCCAGCCACCAGCGGACCACCGACAGCAAAGCTCCGGAATAATACCGCGCCGCAGACTGGGCCATCCGCTCCCGGCCGGCGTAAAAGCCCTCTGCCTCAAACCGGCTCTCCAGCCACTGGGTCACCGCGTCCTCCACCAGCCACAGCTCGGTGCTGCCGCCCTTCAGCCCGGAGAGATAGACCTGCCGGTTCCGTTTCAGAAAGGACAGGGCGCTGTGGAACTCCGCCAGCAGATACCCCCGGGTCCCCGTCTGGCCCCCGATGCCCTCCTGCTCGGCCTCGAAAGAGCGGCGCAGTTCGGCCAGCACATAGCGCAAAAGTGCATTTTTATCTTCAAAATGGGCGTAAAACGTAGTGCGGTGCACCCTGGCACGCTGGCAGACATCCACCACCGAGATCTCCCGAAAGGGCCTCTCCGACATCAATTCCAGCAGCGCCTCCGACAGATGCTGTTTGCTCCTGCGCTGGCGCAGATCCTCCACAGGGGGCTTCCCCGTCTTTACCACGCCCCATCACTTCCTTTCCGCCGGATTGTACCACATTTTTCTTTTTGTTTCAAGATACGCAACAGGTGTTCCGAATTCTCTTTCTTTCCGGACGGCTGCCCCTTGCCCCGCTCCCTCCATTCCGGTATAATAGAAGCAAATCAAATCTGCCGGGCACGTTTTCTCCGCTCACCTCCGCGCCCCGCAGCCGGAAATTCGAGAGGAGCTGCAAGCGATGCGTATTGTTGTCATTGACGGCCAGGGCGGCGGACTGGGGGCCAGTCTGGTGTCCCGTCTGAAGGCCCGGCTGGGCCCTTCCGTTCAGATATGGGGGGTGGGGACCAACGCCATGGCCACCTCCGCCATGCTCAAGGCAGGAGCCGACAAAGGGGCCACCGGAGAAAACGCCGCCTGCTGGAACGCCGGCCGGGCCGATCTCATCATGGGGCCCATCGGCCTGCTGGCGGCCAACTCCCTTATGGGAGAGATCAGCCCCGCCATCGCCGCCGCCGTCTCCGCCGCCCCCGCCCGCCGCATTCTGGTCCCCGTGTCCAGCTGCGGCATCCTGGTGGCCGGGAGCGAGAACTGCCGGCTGGAGGATGCCCTGGCCAGCGCGGTGGAGCTGGCCGCCGGGGAGGTGTCCGGCCGATGAGTGCTCTCGCCAACATTTTGAAGCTCCACGCCAGACGTTACCCGGCCATGGAGAGCCGGGACTACGCAAAGCTCCTCTATCAAAGCGAGTTCGGCCCCGGCCATCTGGTGGCCGAGGGGGACGCCCTCCCTTTTCTCCGCGAGGAATTTGCCCGGGCACAGACTGAGGGCTACGTCCCCGCCTACACCGTGGAAGCCATCGGGGACGGGCTGTGCCGCTGCCACCTGGACCCCAAGCGGCTGACGGAGGAGGATCTTCCCCTGCTGGCCCGCTGCTTTGCCCTCTCCGCCCGCCCCCGGGGTTCCGGCCGGGGGCTCTGGGAAAAGCTGGGACTCCTGTCCGGGCTCGCCTGGGCCGGACAGCTTCCCCTGGACTGCGCCGAACTGGACGACTTTCTCGCCGAATACGACGGGGCGGGCTGCCCCCCGCTGCACCACAGCGAGGCTTACGACAGCGCCTACCGCCCCCACTACCGGGTGATCGACCGGGATCTCTCCTGCTACGCCCCCGCCCTGCGGGCCATCGACCGGACGCTGCGGGAGACCGACGGTACGGTGGTGGTGGCGGTGGACGGACGCTGCGCCGCGGGCAAGACCACCTTTGCCGCCCGGCTGGCCCAGCTCTTCGAGTGCAATGTTTTCCACATGGACGACTACTTTCTCCCGCCGGAAAAACGCACCCCCGAACGGCTGTCCGCCCCCGGAGGGAACGTGGACTATGAGCGGGCGGCCCAGGAGCTCTTTGCCCCTCTCTCCCGGGGAGAGGCCGTGACCGTCCGCCCCTTCGACTGCTCCACCGGGGGATTCCGCCCCCCGGTGACCACCCTCTTCCGCCGCCTGAGCATTGTGGAGGGGAGCTATGCCCTCCACCCCGCTTTGGCCGGATACAGCGGGCTCCACCTCTTTCTCACCTGCGACGCCGCCGTCCAGCTCTCCCGCCTGGAGCAGCGGGAGACCCCCGAGAGTCTGGAGCGGTTCCGGGAAAAGTGGATCCCTCTGGAGGAGGCCTACCTTGCGGGTCTTCACATCTCCGACCAGTGCGACGTGACGTTGGACACCTCCCGGCTGCCCACTGGGGGAGGCGCGCGATGACAGAGCGGGAGCGGATGCTGGCCGGTCAGCGCTACCGGGCCGACGATCCCGAGCTGGAGGCCGCCCACACCCGCAGGTACCGGCTGGTTTCCCGCATCAACGCCGCCCCGGCGCGGGAGGAACTGCTCTCCCTCTTTCAGGAGCTGCTGGGTGCAATGGGGGAGGGCTCCTGAGTGGAGCCGCCCTTTCACTGCGATTACGGAAGCCACATTTCTCTGGGGAAAAACTGCTGCTTCAACTGCGGCTGCATTCTGCTGGACGTGTGTGACATCACCCTGGGGGACAATGTGCTTCTGGCTCCCAGAGCGTGCATTTTTACGGCCACCCACCCCATCGACGCCGCGGTCCGGAACAGCGGATCGGAATACGGAAAGCCCGTGCGGATCGGAAACAGTGTTTGGATCGGCGGGAACACCGTCATCAACCCGGGGGTCACCATCGGCGACGGAACCATTGTGGGCTCAGGCTCCGTGGTGACCAAAGACCTGCCCGGGGGCGTCATTGCCGCAGGAAACCCCTGCCGCGTCCTCCGCCCCATCACGGAGGAGGATCGGAAGGATTGGGAAGATGGGGCCGGGCAGTATTGGAGGGAGCATCCCTGATGCGCCGCGTCTTTTCTTGACTTTTTCTTCCCCGATTGGTAAAATAGGCAGGAAAACAAGCTGCCACGAAGGCAGCTTCCGCAATTTTTTCTGTTGCTATTCTTTATTTTGGAACGTCAAACGCCACGAAGGCAGGTCCGCAGGAAGCGGGCACTGTTTTCGCGGCGTTTTTTGACGGAAAGGAGCTCTCTTCCATGAAACGATCCTCCACCCGCCGCCTGGTGATGGCGGCCCTCTGCGTGGCGCTGGGCGTGGTCCTGCCCATGGCCTTCCACTCCGTCCCCCGGGGCGGCAGCATCTTCCTGCCCATGCATATTCCCGTGTTGCTGTGCGGTCTGGCCTGCGGCTGGCCCTACGGCCTGGCCTGCGGAGTGCTGGCCCCCCTGTGTTCCAGCCTCATCACCGGGATGCCCCCCGCGGCCTATCTGCCCTCCATGCTCTGCGAACTGGCCGCCTACGGGCTCATCTCCGGTCTGCTGGCCCGATTCCTCCACACCGGCCGCCGGAGCGTCGACCTCTACCTCCAGCTCATCGGTGCCATGCTCATCGGCCGGGTGGTCTACGGGGTGATGAACGCCCTGGTCTTTTCCGCCGGGGAGTACTCCATGGCTGTCTTCCTCTCCGGCGCATTCGTCACGGCGCTGCCCGGCATCGTCATCCAGCTGGTGGTCCTCCCCCCGTTGTTGCTGCTGCTGGAAAAAGCCCGGCTGCTGGAAAGCCCCTACGCCGTCGCCGCGTGATCTTTCGTTTCCCTCCAAAACAGCTCGGCCCGCCGTCCATCCGGACGGCGGGCCGAGCTGTCTTTACTCCTTGCTTTTCAGCGCCCGGGTGGCGTTGAGAATGGCCAGGACGCTCACCCCCACATCGGCAAAGACCGCCTCCCACAGGTTGGCCACGCCGAACAGCCCCATGATCAGGAACACCGCCTTCACGCCCAGGGCAAAAATGATATTCTGACGGGCAATGGACAGGGTCCGCCGGGCAATGGAAATGGCGGCGGCGATCTTGGAGGGCTTATCGTCCATGAGCACCACGTCGGCGGCCTCGATGGCGGCGTCGCTCCCCAGAGCCCCCATGGCGATGCCCACGTCGGAGCGGGAGAGAACGGGGGCGTCGTTGATGCCGTCTCCCACAAAGGCCAGAGTGCCCTTGGGGCTCTTCTCCGCCAGCAGCCGCTCCACCCGGTCCACTTTATCGGCGGGGAGAAGCTGGGCGTGGACCTCGTCCAGCCCCAGCTCCCGGCCCACCGCCTCGCCCACGGTCTGGGCGTCCCCGGTGAGCATGACGGTCCGCCGGATCCCGGCGCGCTTCAGCGCGGCAATGGCCTCCCGGGCGTCGGGCTTGATCTCGTCGGAAATGACGATGTGGCCCAGGTACTCCCCCCGGAACGCCACATGGACGGTGGTACCCACGTGATGGCAGGGGTGCCAGGAGGCCCCCACCTCCTCCATGAGCCTGTCGTTGCCCACGTAAACCGGCCGGCCGTCCACTTCAGCCTTCACCCCCCGGCCGGCCAGCTCTTCCACTCCGGTCACCCGGCCCTCCTCGATGTCCAGGCCGTAGGCCTCCCGGAGAGAGCGGGCGATGGGGTGGGTGGAGTAGCTCTCGGCCAGCGCGGCCAGCTCCAGAAGCCGGGCCTCGGAGCACTCGTCCGGATGGATAGCGGTGACGTTGAACACGCCCCGGGTAAGGGTTCCGGTCTTGTCAAAAACCACGGTCTCGGTGCGGGCCAGCGCCTCCAGATAGTTGCTCCCCTTCACCAGCACCCCCTGCCGGGAGGCTCCGCCGATGCCCCCGAAAAAGGTGAGGGGCACCGAGATTACCAATGCGCAGGGGCAGGAGATGACCAGGAAAATGAGGGCCTGTTCCAGCCATTTGGCCCAATCCCCGCCGGTAATGAGGGGCGGCAGCACCGCCAGCAGGACAGCGCTCCCCACCACCACGGGGGTGTACCAGCGGGCAAAGCGGGTGATGAATTGCTCCGACCGGGCCTTCCGGCTCCCAGCATTCTCCACCAGGTCCAGGATCTTTGCCACGGTGGAGTCTCCGAACTCCTTGGTGGTCCGCACCCGGAGCACCCCGGTGAGGTTGACGCAGCCCGAGATCACATCGTCCCCGGGCTGGATGTCCCGGGGCAGGGACTCGCCAGTGAGGGCGGCGGTGTTCAGGGTGGAGACCCCCTCCAGCACCACGCCGTCCAGAGGCACCCGCTCGCCGGGGCGGATGACGATGGTCTCCCCCACCGTCACATCCTCCGGATCCACCCGCCGGGTGCTCCCGTTTTCTTCCAAATTGGCATAGTCGGGGCGGATATCCATCAGCGCCGCAATGGACTGCCGGGAGCGGCCCACCGCCCAGCTCTGGAAGAACTCGCCCACCTGATAGAAGAGCATGACGAACACGCTCTCCGGATACTCCCCAATGGCCAGCGCCCCCAGGGTGGCCAGGGCCATGAGGAAGTTCTCGTCAAAGACCTGCCCGTGGGCGATATTGCGCGCCGCCCGCCAGAGGATGTCCCAGCCGATGACAAGATAAGGCACCAGAAACACGGTCAGGACTGCCCACCCGGGCAGAGACACCGCACGGGTCAGCCCCTCCGCCGCCCCGAACAGGACGGCGGAGACGGCAATACGCGTCAGCATTTTTTTCTGTTTCGGGGTCATCCCGATCCCTCCTTATAAGAATGGTAAAAAAGCCGCGCCGGAGACTCCTTTCCTCTGGCGCGGCGGGCCGTTACCGTTCGATCACGCAGTCGGGCTCTATCCGCTTGCAGACCTTCACCACCTGATCCATGATCTCGTCAAACCGGGTGTCTTCTGCCTCGATGGTCAGCTTCTGCTGCAAAAAGCTCACGGTGGCGGCGGTGACGCCGTCGAGCTTGTTGATGGCGTCTTCCATTTTGGCCGCGCAGTTGGCACAGTCCAGATCAATGAGCTTGTAGCGCTTCTTCATTGGATTCTCCCCCTTTATTCTCCCACGTGCTCCATGCCCTGATCCAGGATGGTGCGCACGTGGCTGTCGGCCAGGGAATAAAATACGGTCTTGCCCTCCCGGCGGTACTTTACCAGTTTGGACTGCTTGAGCGCCCGGAGCTGGTGGGAGATGGCAGACTGGGTCATCCCCAGGAGCTGGGCGATGTCGCACACGCACATCTCCGATTCAAAGAGGACATACAAAATCTTGATGCGGGTGGAGTCGGCAAAAATGCGGAACAGATCGGCCAGATCATACAGGGTCTCATCGTCCGGCATGTTTCCCTTCACCTGCTCCACCACGTCCTCGTGGACATGGATAAATTCACAGCGCTCCGGCTCCAGCAGCTCGTCGTCTTCCATACAATTCCCTCCCGATTCAATATATGAGCTATTGTTCACATGTTTTATTATACTCATTTTATAGGGTTTGTCAAGGCGGTTAAAAAATATTTTTCCCGTTGAATTTTCAACAGATAAAACCATAGTTTTATAGTATGATATGCACAGTGAATGGCGGGGGCTTCCGCCGGACATACTCAATCAAACGGATTCTATGAAAGGAGCGATCCCGATGGTCAACATCCAGAAAGCCGCCGTCATCGGCTGTGGGTTCGTGGGTTCCTCCACCGCCTTTGCCATGATGCAGACAGGTGTTTTTTCCGAACTGGTCCTCATCGACGTCAACCGTGACAAGGCCGAGGGAGAGGCCATGGATCTCTCTCACGGACTCCCCTTTACCAGGCCCATGAAGATCCACGCGGGGGACTACCCAGATTTAAAGGACTGCGCCCTCATCGTCATCACCGCCGGAGCCAATCAAAAGCCCGACGAGACCCGGTTGGATCTGGTCCACAAAAACGTGGCCATCTTTAAGGCCATTATTCCCGAGATCGTCCGGTATAACCGGGAGGCCATCCTCCTGGTGGTCTCCAACCCGGTGGATATTCTCACCTACGCCGCCCAGAAGCTCTCCGGGCTGCCCAAAAACCAGGTCATCGGCTCGGGCACCGTGCTGGACACCGCCCGGCTCAAATATCTGCTGGGCGAGCACCTGGGGATCGACAGCCGCAGCGTCCACGCTTTCATCATCGGCGAGCACGGCGACAGTGAGCTGGCCGTGTGGAGCGGAGCCAACGTCTCCGGGGTGGATCTGGACCACTTCTGCGAGCTGTGCGGCCACACCCGGCACCGGGAGAACATGGAGCGTATCTACCAGGACGTGCGGGACTCGGCCTACGAGATCATTGAAAAGAAGGGGGCGACCTACTATGGGATCGCCGCCGCCGTGGCCCGCATCGCCCAGTGCATCGTGCGGGATGAGCACTCCGTGCTCCCTGTGTCCACCAACCTCCATGGCCTCTACGGCGTAAAGGATCTGTGCATGAGCGTGCCGGCGGTCGTGGGCCGGCACGGCGTGGAAAAAGTGCTGGAGATCGAGCTGAGTGCGGAAGAGCGGGAGGAATTCCTCCGCTCCGCCGTCACTCTGGGGGAGATTGCCCAGTCTCTCAAGCTGTAAGCAGGCCTGTTCCACCCAAAAAACAGCCCCGAACCGGTTCAGCCGGTTCGGGGCTTTCTCTCAAATTTCGCCGCGATCCTCCCGGATCAGCAGCTTCAGCGCTTCCACGCCCACCTCGATGGCAGCGGTGAGGTCGTGGCTCTCCTTCTGATCCAGCCCGGCTGCCTCCCGCTCCTGATTCCAGATGACGTGGAAGCAGGAGCCGCACCGCACGCCCAGGGCGGCGGCACAGCAGAAGAGCGCGGCCGACTCCATCTCGGAGGCCAGGACCCCCAGCCGCTTCCACGCCTCCCACTTGGCCAGCAGTTCGTAACTCACCGGCATCCGCCCGGGGTCATGCTGGCCGTAAAAAGAGTCCTTGCACTGTACCACACCGGCATGCCAGGGTTTGCCCAGCGCCTTGGCCGCCCGGACCAGGGCGTCCTGCACCCGGTAGTCGGACACCGCCGGAAATTCAATGGGCGCATACTCCCGGCTGGCTCCCTCGTGCCGGATGGCGCCGGTGGCGATGACCACGTCGTCGGACTGCACCGGCAGAGCGATTCCCCCACAGGTGCCCACCCGAATAAAGGTATCCGCACCGATATTGTGGAGCTCCTCCATGGCGATGACGGCAGAGGGCCCGCCGATGCCGGTGGAGCAGACCGAAACCTTCTCTCCCAGGAGCGTCCCGGTGTAAACGGTGTACTCCCGATTGGCTTGGACCTTGCGGGCGTTGTCAAACCAGGCGGCGATCTTCTCGCATCGGCCCGGGTCCCCGGGAAGAAGGCAATACCGGCCCACATCCCCCTCTTTACACTGAATATGGAACTGCAGCTCGTGCTCCTGCATATGGGTCACCTCATTTATTTTTTGAAGAATTGTCAAATCAGTATACCTCATTTTCAGGCCCTTTGCAAGTTTCTCACAAAACAGCGGCGTGTTTTGTAACCTTTTGTTGTTGTTTTTTTCTCCACCTTCCAGTAAAATAATTGAGCCGCTTCGATATGGAAGGAACGATACCATGAAAAAAACCTTTATTTTGTGTCTCCTGACTCTGCTCATAGGCGCCGCCCTGGGCTGGGGCGTGGGGCTGGCTCTTATACACATTTTCGAGATCACAGCCCCGGCCTCCGCCGCCCCCCAGGCCGCTCTGGACCAGGGGGACAACGGCCCCCTGCTGGAACGGGGGCAGGCCGTCCTGAAGGCCATGAAGGCGCGGGACTATCCGGCTCTGGCCGCGCTGGCCCACCCGGAGAAGGGCGTGCGCTTCACCCCCTACTCCACCGTGGATCCCGACAGCGATCTGGAGCTCACCTCCGAGCGCCTTGCCGCCGCCGGGGAGGACAGCCGCGCCTACACCTGGGGGATCTCCGACGGAAAGGGCTCCCCTCTGGTCTACACCATCCCGGATTATTTTGCCCTCTTTGTGTTCAATGCCGACTATACCACCGCCCCCCTCATCGGCGTGGATACGGTGCTGGAGTCCGGCAACGCGCTGGAAAACGCCTCCGACGCATACCCCGAGGGCCGGTATGTGGAATACCACTTTCCCGGTCTCGTGCCGGAAAACCAGGGTTTTGACTGGTGCTCTCTGAAGCTGGTGTTTGAAGTGTGGGAAAACGACTGGTACCTCACCGGCGTCATCCACAGCCAGTGGACCATCTGACCCTCTCCCCCACCCGCCGGGTGGGGGAATTTTTTCCTTCCGCAGGCCTCTTCCGGGCTTCTCATATAGGAAGAGAGAACGGCCGTTTTTGCTTGTTAAATTGCCTATACCTTCCGTCTCTTTCTGAGCCATTTTGTGTATTTCGTCAAAAAGCTCCTTTCAAAGGGTTTAAAATCGGGTAAGAGCTTGCAAAATGAACACTAAGTTGATAAAATTGCGTCGTTGTCTAAAGAGTGGGGCGCTGCCCCGAAACGCAAAAAGGAGTTGGATAGAAATTGCAAATTGAAAACCTCTTCTGGATCGGCTTTGTCGGTTCCGTGGTGGCACTGCTCTTCGCCGTGCTGCAGGCCCGCAAAGTTATGAAGTTCTCCGAGGGAACTGAGCTCATGCAGAAGATCGCCTCCTCCATCCGCAAGGGCGCGAATGCCTATCTCAAGCGCCAGTACACCACCGTGGTCAAGATTTTTGCTGTGGTCTTTGTGATCCTGCTGATCCTGGCCTTCAACGGTATGCTGGACAACTTCTTCATTCCCTTCGCCTTCCTCACCGGCGGTATCTACTCCGCCCTGTCCGGATTCATCGGGATGAAGATCGCCACCAACGCCAACGCCCGTACCGCCAACGCCGCTCACGAAAGCCTGAACCGCGGCCTGAACGTGGCTTTCTCTTCCGGCACCGTCATGGGCTTCACCGTGGTTGGCCTGGGCCTGCTGGACGTGACTGTGTGGTTCCACATCCTGCGCTATGTCGCCGGCTATGACGCCGCTCAGATCGCACAGACCATGGTCATGTTCGGCATGGGCGCCTCCTTCATGGCTCTGTTCGCCCGTGTGGGCGGCGGCATCTTCACCAAGGCCGCCGACGTGGGCGCCGACCTGGTGGGCAAGGTCGAGGCCGGCATCCCCGAGGATGACCCCCGCAACCCCGCCACCATCGCCGACAACGTTGGCGACAATGTGGGCGACGTGGCCGGCATGGGCGCCGACCTTTACGAGTCCTACGTGGGCTCCATTCTCGCCACCTTCGCCCTGGGTGCCACCGCCTTCACCGCCGACGGCATGGGCTGGAACGCCATGCTGCTGCCTCTGGCCGTGGCCGTGGTGGGCGTGATCTGCTCCCTCATAGGCTCCTTCCTGGTCCGCACGGAGGAGAACGCCACTCAGCTGTCTCTGCTGAAGCCCCTCCGCAAGGGCACCTACACCGCCGCTGTTCTGGCCGCCGTTGTGGCCGCTCCCCTGACCTACTTCCTGATGGGTTCCTGGGGCGCCTATATCTCCATCCTGGCCGGTCTGATCGCCGGCTGTGCCATCGGCTACTTCACCGAGTATTTCACTTCCGACACCTATAAGCCCACTCAGACTCTGGCTGACTCCACCGAGACCGGCGCCGCCACCACCATCATCGGCGGTCTGTCCCTGGGTATGAACTCCACCGCGGCCCCCATTGTCATTATCTCCATCGCCATCATCGTGGCCTTCCTGGCCGCCGGAGGCTCTCTGCACACCGCCAGCGCCGCCTATGAGGCCAGCTTCGCCAAGGGCCTCTACGGCATCGGCATCGCCGCTGTGGGCATGCTCTCCACCCTGGGCATCACCCTGGCCACCGACGCCTACGGCCCCGTGGCCGACAACGCCGGCGGCATCGCTGAGATGAGCGGCTTGGGCGAAGAGGTCCGCAACCGCACCGACGCTCTGGATTCCCTGGGCAACACCACTGCCGCCACCGGCAAGGGCTTCGCCATCGGCTCCGCCGCTCTGACCGCCCTGGCCCTCCTGGTCTCCTACGTGGACGTGGTCAACGCCAAGACCGCCAACCTGACCAACGCCGCCATCGATCTGAAGCTGACCAACCCCGCCGTGCTGGTGGGTCTCTTCGTCGGCGCCATGCTGACCTTCGTCTTTGCCGCCCTGACCATGTCCGGCGTGCAGCGCGCCGCCCAGTCCATCGTGGTGGAGGTCCGCCGCCAGTTCCGGGAGATCTCCGGCATCATGGAGGGCAAGACCGATCCCGACTATGCCTCCTGCGTGGATCTGTGCACGCGCGGCGCGCTCCATGAGATGGTGGCTCCCTCTCTGCTGGCCATCATCGTCCCCGTGATCACCGGCCTGATCCTCGGGCCCGAGGCCGTTGTGGGCCTGCTGGGCGGCGTGACCGTCTCCGGCTTTGCCGTGGCCGTATTCATGTCCAACGCCGGCGGCGCCTGGGACAACGCCAAGAAGTATATCGAGAGCGGTAAGCACGGCGGCAAGGGCTCCGACTGCCACAAAGCCGCCGTCATCGGCGACACCGTGGGCGATCCCTTCAAGGATACCTCCGGCCCCTCTCTGAACATCCTGATCAAGCTGTGCTCCACCGTTTCCATCGTGTTCTCCACTCTGGTGGTCCACTTCAACCTCAGCTCCCTGATGGGCTGATCCGCTTCTTGAGCACTGACCGGCATCTGTCGGTAAAGAATCATAAAAGAACAGCCGGATGAGCGCATGGCTTCCCATGCAGCTCATCCGGCTGTTTTGATTCCCCATCCGGCAGTTCTCTGGATGAAAACGAACGGTCCGCAGAAAATCAGGCCCGGTTTTACGGCTTTCTCTGATGGTATCGGGTTTTTTCCCGGTACATGTTTTCATCGGCCTGCTTGATCAGGTTGGCGATCCGGTTCGGAGCCTTTCCCTCAGATACGGCGTACCCAATGCTGACGGTCAGCCCGAAGGGGAATTGCCCGGTTTGGTTGAACGCAGCAAAATGATCCCTGATTTTCCGCACCGTCTCGTCGACCTCACTTGCTTTGGCACCGGCCAGAAACACCACAAATTCATCCCCGCCAAACCGCGCCAAAAATGCGGAAGTTCCGTTAAATGTCCTTCTCAATATGTTCGCCGTCTGGATCAGGGCGGCGTCGCCGGTGTGGTGGCCGTATTGATCGTTGATCTGCTTAAAATCGTTGATGTCCATCATCAGGAGCGCTATGGCCCCCGCCTGTCCGCCCTCCCCGTAACCCCTCAGGTATTTTTCCATGCTTCTGCGGTTGTTCAGGCCGGTGAGGGAATCTTGGGAAATGGTCCGGCTCTCCTTGTTGAGCAGGATCATCAGACAAGAGATGACCATGCTCGGCCACACCAGACTGACGCCGTAGATGGCGACCTGTATCACTCCGCCAACCAGCGGCGGGACTGCAAAAAAGGCAATGGACAGAAGTTCTTTTTTCCGATCGACGAACACTTCCTGCCTGTACCGCGCCAGCGCCATCGCCGAGGCCGTCAGCAGATAGGCCAAGATGAAAACAAACATGGGAGTAGACAGGGCTCCCCTGTGATAATAATTGTACTCATCCAGGTAAAAGCACCACCCCGTCAGCGGAGTGAACGCAATGCACACTCCCAGCAGGAAAAGAGGAATCCCACGGGAGAGAAGCTCCCCCTTCCGGGACATATTCTCTCCAAAAACCCGGTACCACGCATATTTCAGCCATGCCAGCCCAACCAAAAGCTGCATCATGAAATAGATCATACTGACTGCGTAGCTGGACCCCCGCACCCCTGTTCCGCTCTTCCCATTGAGCACCCACATGGCAATATCCGCCAGAATGGCCAAGAGAACGGCCCCTTCGATCCGAACCATCAGCCAGTTGTCATAGGTATTGCCAAAATCATTTTTATAGCTGTAATAGATAATCACTGTGATAATGGCCGCAAAAATATCAATCCCAACATTAAAGAGCAGCGTCACGTTTAAATCAAGTGTGATTATGGTCTTTACCCCCGTCCGGGGTCTGCGATCCTATTCCGTGCAGCTCCCCTTATTTCAAAATTTTATCTTATTTTATCATAAATTTGGCCATATCTCAACCGTCTCTTCAACCTTTCTCCCGTTTTCACAGGTTTTCCTGTGCCACCAATTCCCCCGCCGGGGCGCGGGTTTTCACTCTGCAACGTATGAGCACCCCCTCATTTTACAAACTGGTTTAAATCGGTTATAATAATCCCGCATTTCAAAAAAGTGAGGTATCTCATGAAAAAACGTTTGCTAGCCGCTCTGACGGCCCTCATTCTCACCCTCACCGCCTGCTCTTCTAACCCACCTGCTCAATCTGCCGCCGGCAAGGCCCCCACGGCGGCAGGCAAGGATGTCCTGCAGATTCTTGCCACCACCTACCCGGTCTACCTGTTCACCACCGCGGTCACCAGCGGCGCAGAGGGTGTAGAGGTCTCCCTGCTGGTGAACGCCCAGACCGCCTGCCTCCATGACTACACCCTCACCACCACCGACATGAAGGCCATCGAGGGGGCCGACGTGATCGTGATGAACGGGGTCGGGCTGGAGGACTTCATGTCCGATGCGCTGGAGCAGTCCAAGGCCAGCGTCATCGACTGCTCCACGGGAGTCGCCCTTCTACCCGCCCTGGACCATGAAGAGCACGACCCTGAGGACATGGACGAGGACGAATACGACCCCCACATCTGGATGGACCCGGACCGGGCCGCCCAGATGGTGGAAAACATCGGAAAAGGCCTTTCCGCCCTGGACGAGGCCCAGGCCCAGGTGTATCAGAAGAACGCCTTTGACAGTGCGTTCCTGCTGCGCAACCGGAAGTCCACCCTGCGGGACGGCATCGCCTCCCGGCAGCCGGACATGCAGCTTCCCCACCGGGAGCTCATCACCTTCCACGATGGCTTCCAGTATTTCGCCGACGCCTTTGACCTCACCATCCTCAAGGCCATTGAAGAGGAGGAGGGCAGCGAGGCCAGCGCCCAGGAGATCCGGGAGATCGTCTCCCTCATCGGGGAACACGACCTCCCCGCTATCTTTACCGAGGTCAACGGTTCACAGGCCACCGCCCAAGCCATCGCCCGGGAGACCGGGGTGGAGGTCTGCCCCCTCTCCATGATCATGAGCGGGACGGACAACAGCCTCTCCGCCTATACGGACGCCATGCGTGAAAATGTAAAGACCATCCTCAACGCGCTGGGCGAGGGGAAGGTGAGGATGGAGTGAGCGTCCGCAAACACCAAAACTGCACCTCCGGCTGTTCCGGGCTGTGCTGCCTGAAAGTACAGAACATGGGAGTCTCCCTGGGGGACACCGAACTTCTGCGGGATGTGTCCTTCCACCTCCACTGCGGGGAGATCGTGGCCCTCATCGGGCCCAACGGGGCAGGCAAGTCCTCCCTCTTCAAGGCCATCCTGGGCCAGTTCCCCCACACCGGAGCCATTGACTTCCAGCGCTCCGACGGCAAAAAAAGCCGCCCTGTCATCGGCTATGTGCCCCAGTCCCCCGCCTTCGACCGGGGCGATCCGGTGAGCGTGCTGGACTTTTTCGCCGCCGCCGTGGCCGACTGGCCGGTCTTTCTGCCCATTCCCGCCAAGCTCCGGGCCCGGGTACGCTTCTGCCTGGAGCGCACCCACGCCGAAGGCCTCATGGACAAGCGCATCGGAGCGCTCTCCGGCGGTGAGATCCAGCGGGTGCTCATGGCTCTGGCCCTGGACCCCCTTCCTCATATCCTCATTCTGGACGAGCCGCTGTCCGGCGTGGACATCGATGGAGAGCGGCAGCTTCTGGACATGCTGGATGAGATCCGCCAAACCTATGACCTGTCCATTCTGCTCTCCACCCACGACTTTGCCACGCTGGAGCACTACGCCGACAAGGTGATCCTCCTCAAGCACACGGTCCTGAAGGTGGGCGCACCCTCTGAGGTCCTGGCAAGCCCGGAATTTCAGGATGTGTTCCACCTGCGGATGGGAAAGGGGGAGGCATGATGGACTGGTGGTATTCCCTTGTCGCCCTGCTCCCCTTTGACTGGGCCCAGCCGGGGGGCATGTACTTCATGAAAAACGCCCTGCTGGCCATACTGGTGATCTCCCCGCTCTTCGGACTGCTCTCCACCATGGTGGTCCAGAGCCGGATGTCCTTCTTCTCCGACGCTCTGGGCCACTCGGCCTTCACCGGCATCGCCATCGGCACCCTGTGCGGCCTCAGCGAGCCCATGTGGGCCGCCGTACTCTTCGCCCTGGTATTCTCATTCCTCTTCACCCTTGTCCGCCGCCGCTCCTCCATGGCCAGCGATACGGTGATTGGGGTCTTTTCCTCCACTGCTGTGGCCCTCGGCATCTTCATCGCCACCCTGAACGGCGGCTCCTTCACCAAATTCAACGCCCTGCTCGTCGGTGACATCCTCAGCGTGGAACCGGTCAAGATCGGTCTGCTGGCAGGCATTCTGGGCGTCATCCTGGTGCTGTGGGCGTGCGCCTACAACACTCTCCTCCTCTCCGCGCTCCACCCGGCCCTGGCCAACAGCCGGGGGATCCGGGTATTCTGGCAGGAGGCTGTGCTCAACGCCGCCATCGCCGTGGTGGTGACCGTCTCCATGACCTGGGTGGGCCTGCTGGTCATCAACTCCCTGCTGGTCCTCCCCGCCGCCGCATCCCGGAATCTGGCCAGAAACACCCGCCAGTACCACCTCTTTTCCCTGCTCGGCGCAGTGGTGTGCGGCATTGCCGGGCTGATGACCTCTTACTACATCGGCTCTTCCGCCGGATCCTCCATCACTCTGTATCTGGCCGCCTTCTTCATTGTCTCCCTGGCCTTCCAAAAACGAAGGCTGTAAGCGCAAAGCAAAAACGTCCGCAGGCATGCCTGCGGACGTTTTTGCTACTCTGAAGCACTCTGCTTCCCCAGTCATGCGGCCGGGGAGGCGTTTTCCTCTGCGGGTACCAAAGTCTTGGCCGGAAGAGACGCCAGATAATCCAAAATTCCCTGGGCAATCCCCTGGGCCAGTTTCTCCTGATAGGAGGGCCGGATCAGCTTCATCAGTTCCTCATGGTTGGACATGAAGCCGGTCTCCACCAGACAGGCGGCCATCTTTGTCTCCCGCAGCACCACATAGTCGTTGCTCAGCAACCCCCGGTCAATGGAGCCCGTCGAGGCCACCACCGCCGCCTGCACCGCGCCGGCCAGCTTCTTGCCCCGGGCGCTGTTGGGATAGTGATAAGTAAACGTCCCCTGGAATGCAGGGTTGGAGGAGCTGGCATTGGCGTGGATGCTGACAAAGAGATCCCCCTTCGCCTCATTGGCGATGTCGCAGCGGTCGTAGAGATCCATGTACACGTCCTTGGTCCGGGTCATCACCACGTTGCAGCCCTTTTCCCGCAGCAGTTCCTCCACCCGCAGCGTGATGGGGAGCGTGATGTCCTTC
The DNA here is from genome assembly GCA_900169975.1 of Pseudoflavonifractor sp. Marseille-P3106. GTDB lineage: Bacteria > Bacillota > Clostridia > Oscillospirales > Oscillospiraceae > Vermiculatibacterium. The sequence continues at coordinate 14,703 of LT827123.1, read as the reverse complement.
TCCATAATCTCCTCATAGACCGCGCCCGAGGCGGAACCGCCGTGTCCGGCGTCCAGCACCACAGTAAATGCCGTGGGGTCCAGGGGCACAGTTGGCTCAGAGGGGGCGCTCCCTGTCTCCGGCGGCTTGACGGAGATCACCACCGCCAGGAGATTGCTGTCTCCGGTGACCACCACGTTTTTGGCATAGGTGCAGCCATCCGCCAGGTCCAGCACCACCCGCGTGGTCCGTGTGTAGTCCGAATACAGGCTGCTGTCGTGCTGGGCATAGCGGACGGATTCAATCACCGGATTCTCAGGCATCAGGCTCCCGTCTTTGCCGCTGCCGATGGCTACCCCGGGCAGGTCGATGACCACCCGGTCCCCCAGATCGCTCACCCGGTACCGGGGTTCCTGGGAGAGATAGAGTGTGACCGTCTGTGCGTTGTCGTCGGCCGCGATCCGCAGCAGCATCCCCCGGTCCGGCCGGGTGGGCGTAGGAGTCGGCTCCGGCGTGGGGGTCGGGGTGGGCTCCGGCTCCGGGAGCCGGGCGGTCACCGCGGCGGTGAAGGTGTCGTTGTCCCATGCCACCTCGGCCTGAAGCTGCTCGGAGACAAAGCGGAGGGGCACCATGGTCTTTTCCTCCCCGCCCAGCTTCACCACTCCCGCAGGCACCCCGCCGGGGAGCTGCACACTCTGCCCGTTGACCACCGCCGCCGCCGAGCCAAGGGTCAGCACGATGGTGTCGCTCCCCCGGAAGAGCAGCACCTGGCGGGTATCTCCCATCCAGAGCACCGTGGCGCCCAGCGGCTCGGCGATGTCCCGGACGGGCACCAGGGTCCGCCCGTCCACGCCGTCCACCGTCTGCACCACGCCGGGCCGATCCAGCGCTGCGCCGTTGAGCGTGATGGTCACCCGGTCCGCCTCGGTCTGGTTGGAATAGCGGCCCAAGGCCTCGTCGTAGAATTGGACCCGCTCCGTCCCGGCCGGTCCGGCGGCCAGAGACGGCGGAAGCAGCCCGGTGAGCAGGGCCACGGTGCAGAGAATTGCCAGTAATTTTTTCATGAGTGTGCTCCTCGCTGGTTTCGACAAAGTATTTTCTCTATTGTAGACCATCCCACAAAAGGCGTCAACCGAGGCCTCCCGATTTCTCCCATATAAATTTTTCCAGCCAAAATCCCCCCGCTTCTCCCGTCCCGTCCCCTCTGCCCCCTTGCCATTTCATCGGAAATTTGATATGATATTTTGCACTTAAAAATGAGAAAAGACAATGAGGAGAGAGGACGCATGATGGTAACGGTGGCCCGGGAGGGCTTTTATTATAAAAACGGGGGCTTTGTCCCAACCTCGGCCGACCCAGCCCACATGGAAGAGGGCCGGAAGGGCACCATGGCCTACGGCATTCTGCACGCCCACAATGAAAACGGTGATATGGCCCATCTGAAGCTGCGTTTTGACGCCATGGCCTCCCACGATATCACCTATGTGGGCATCGTCCAGACCGCCCGCGCCTCCGGCCTGCAGGCCTTCCCCGTCCCTTACGTGCTCACCAACTGCCACAACTCCCTGTGCGCCGTGGGCGGCACCATCAACGAGGACGACCACCTCTTCGGCCTCTCCGCCGCAAAAAAGTATGGCGGGGAATTTGTGCCTGCCCATCAGGCCGTCATCCACTCCTATATGCGGGAGCGCTACGCCGCCCCCGGCAAAATGATCCTGGGCTCCGACTCCCACACCCGCTACGGTGCCTACGGCACCATGGCCATCGGAGAGGGCGGCCCAGAGCTGGCCCGCCAGCTCCTGCGCAAGACCTACGACATCGCCTATCCCCCTGTGGTGGCCGTATACCTCACCGGAAGCCCCCGGCCCGGCGTAGGTCCTCAGGACGTGGCCCTGGCTCTGGTGGGGGCCACCTTCAAAAGCGGGGCGGTGAAGAACGCCGTGCTGGAGTTTTTCGGCCCCGGCGTATCCGGACTGTCCATGGACTACCGCTCCGGCATCGACGTGATGACCACCGAGACCGCCTGCCTCTCCTCCGTCTGGGCCACCGATGAGGTGACCCGGAACCACCTTCGGGTGCTGGGCCGGGGCGAGTCCTACCGCCCCCTGTCCCCCGCCGAAGGGGCCTGCTACGATGCCCTGGTGGAGATCCGCCTGGACGAGGTGGAACCCATGATCGCCCTCCCCTTCCACCCCTCCAACGCCTTCCCCATCCGTGAGTTCAAGGCCAATCTGGATGACCTGCTCCACCAGGTGGACGTGGACACCGCCCGGCAGCTGGAGCTGAAGACGCCGGTCCCCTCCCTCCGGGAGAAAATCGTGGACGGCGAATTCGTTGTGGATCAGGGCGTTATCGCCGGCTGCTCCGGCGGCACCTACCAGAACCTGGTGCGCGCATCCGAGATCCTCCGGGGTAAATCCGTGGGCTCCGGCGCCTTCTGGCTGTCCTGCTACCCCGGCTCCATGCCTATCATGCAGGAGCTGACCCGGCGGGGCTATCTGGCCGATCTGATGGCGGCGGGGGCCTCGGTGCGCTCCTGCTTCTGCGGCCCCTGCTTCGGCGCGGGAGACGTGCCCGCCAACGGGGCCTTCTCCATCCGCCATTCCACCCGCAACTTCCCCAACCGGGAGGGCAGCAAGCCCACCGACGGCCAGCTGTCCTATGTGGCTCTCATGGATGCCCGCTCCATCGCCGCCACGGCGCTGAACGGCGGCATCCTCACCGGCGCGGACGAGCTCCCCGCTGAGCTTCTCACCCCCGACCGCTCGGAGGAGCCCTACACCTACGACGACAGCGCCTACAAGCACCGGGTCTACTACGGGGTGGGCCGCCCCCAGCCCGACACCAAGCTGCAGTTCGGCCCCAACATTGCCGACTGGCCCCAGCAGGTGGCGCTCCCGGAGAATCTGCTGCTCACCTGCTGCGCCGCCATCTACGACCCCGTGACCACCACTGATGAACTCATCCCCTCCGGGGAGACCTCCTCCTACCGCTCCAACCCCGTCAAGCTCTCTCAGTTTGCCCTGAGCCGGAAGGATCCCCAGTATGTCCCCCGTGCCCGGGCCGTGCAGGCCGAGGAGCAGAAGCGGCGCGGCGGGGAGGCTGTCGAGGCCCTCATGGGCCGGGACGCCGCCACTACCGGACTGGGCTCCTTCGTGATGGCCCTCAAGCCCGGCGACGGCTCTGCCCGGGAGCAGGCCGCCTCCTGCCAGCGGGTGCTGGGCGGCTGTGCCAACCTGGCCGCCGAGTACGCCACCAAACGCTACCGCTCCAATGTGATCAACTGGGGCATGCTCCCCTTCATCGCCGAGGACGTGAAGAACTGGAATATCCAGCCCGGCGACCGGCTCTGGATCCCCGGCATCCGGGCGGTCCTGGAGGGCGACGGGGAAGCGGCGCAGGCAGTACTGCTTCAGAACGGGAGTGAAAAACCCGTCACCCTGCGTCTGCCCGGCATGACCCGGGAAGAACGGGATATCGTCCTGGCCGGGTGTCTCATCAATTACTACGCCGGATAACGGTCTATGCACACGCCGCGTCTCAGGACGCGGCGTGTGCTTCTCTTCCTTCCTCATCTTTTGAAAGGAGCATCCACCATGCTTACAGCCCCCTCCCTCACCTTTGGCTCCCCCTCCTATCGAAGCTGGCTGCGCCGGGAAAAGATCCGGGCCAGAGACCGGCTTGCCCCGGGCCTCCGGGAGGCCCTCTCCCGAGCGGTGGTGAGCCGGATCCTGGCCTCCCCGGAGTTCCGGCGGGCAGAGACTGTGCTCCTTTACCGGGCCGTCCGGGGGGAAGTCCGGCTGAATTCCCTGGAGGCCGCACCGGAGGCCGCCGGAAAACGCCTGGTCTACCCCCGCTGCACCGGCCCAGGCCGGCTGACCGCCTTTTTGCCCGCGGGACCGGATCCCTGGATGTCAGGTCCCTTCGGCATCCAGGAACCCGTACCGGAACAGTCAACGCCGATCCCTCCGGACGAACTGGATCTGGTGCTGTGTCCCTGCACAGTTTTTGACGCAGACTGCGGACGCATGGGAATGGGGGGCGGCTTCTATGACCGATACCTGCCCCGGTGCGGACAGGCCCGGATCGCCTCCGTGGCCTTTGAAGTGCAAAAGGTCCCCCGGGTGCCCGCCGCCGGGTGGGATCGGCCCACCGACCTGGTCTTTACCGAAGGAGCAGTCTATCAAAACCCTTTCGGGTACGGCAGATCCTAAGCTTTCTCGGCAATCAAGATATTAATCAGGCATTTATGATATCAGCAAGCCGGCATCCCAGGAGAAGCACTCGAAGCAGCGGGCAGGGCCGGCAGAGTCCTTTGGGGCTGGATGGACGATATGCCCCCACCTTTGCGGAAGGGCGATAAAAGTCCGCTTCGGCAAGGCGCCCAGATGGCTGAGCACCCCCGGCCGGGGTGGATTTTGCAGGCAGCTTTTTTCATCCTGCCCCCGGGGCCGGAATCCGTCGACCCCCGTTTTTCATCCTGGACAGCCGCGGCAAAATAGGATGGGCCCATGTTGTGCTTTAGCCATCAAAAACGCCTTGATCGGCACAGATTTGCAAGTGTGAAAAGGGAGCGGGCGATGTGGAACCCCTGTCCCCTGCCAACCGGCGTCCCATCGCGTGACATATCGGACGAATGAAGCGCAAAAAAGAACGGGCAAGAAGCTGTTGGCTTCTTGCCTGTTCTTTTTTGCGGCCTTGTTTGCCGGCCGTCCAGTTTGGTTTTTTCCGGCCTTCCCGACCGGCGTTCAATAAAGGAGGCACATTCTTTGTTCTTTCCGCTCACAGATCTACGATGGGAAGGCTCATCCGGATGACCAGGCCCCCATCCGGGGCGTTGTCCGCCAGGATGCCCCCCCCGTGGGCCTTGGCAATGCTCTTGCAGATGGACAGCCCCAGCCCCGAGACCTTCCGCCCCTGATCCGAGGTGTAGAGGGGTTCGAAGATCTGCCGGAGCAGCTCGGGAGGCACTCCCTTTCCGTTGTCCCGGAAAAGGAACACCGCCTGCTCCTCCTCTCTCCGGCAGGTGAGGGAGAGCTCCAGCCGCTCCGCTCCGGCGTGCTGAAAGGCGTTGCTGATGAGGTTGCCGAAGAGCCTTCGCATGTGCTCCCAGTTGCAGATGAGCTGGGCGTCGGGGCAGAGACACTCCACCGGGAACTCCACCCCCGCGTCGGCCAGCTCGTCGGCGTACTCCGCCCGCAGCCGCCGGCAAAGCTCCCCCGCCGTGGTCAGCACCATGGGGGCCCGATCCCGGAGTCCGGCGTCCAGATACTCGTCAAACTCGTCCACCACCGCCTTGATCCGGAGGGCCTTCTCATAGACCAGTTCCAGATACCGCCGTTTCTTCTCCTCGGCCAGCTCCGTGCTTCGCAGCCGCTCCGAGTAGCCCAGCACTGAGGTAAGGGGCGTCTTGATATCGTGGGAGATGGAAGCGATGAGCCGGTGCTCCGCCTTTTCCTTGCAGTCCAGCACCCCTGCCAGATCGGCAAAGGCGTTCTGGAGCTTGCCCACCTCGTCCATGCGCTGACTGCGCTCGGGCTGCTCCCCCTTCTCGTAATAGCGGCGCATGGTCTGCCGCAGCCGGACGATGGGGGACACCAGCACCAGATACATCACCAGTGCCACCACGACAAACATCCCCAGGTTGATGGCGCACAGGCCGGTGAGGGCCTTGCTGCGCAGAGACTGGGTGATCTCACTGCGCTGGAGGGCCTGACTCCACACGGTCAGTCTGGCTGTCTGCCCCCTCGACAGGGTCACCTCCACAGTGCCCGAGGAGGCCAGCATCTGCGGCGCGCTGTCGGGGATACGCTCATAGAGGATATTTCCCCCGCCGTCCCGCACCACGCAGGCCAGGCCCCGCCGGGACAGGTAGTCCTCCATGGCCGATGCCTCTGCGCCGCAGCCCTCCAAAAACGCCCCCGCCTGGCGGGCCTCCTCCGCTGCCTGATCCAGCACCTCGTCATAGGTGCTGTCCGCAAAGTCCCCCAGGTAGGCGAGGAAACCTCCCCACAGGGCAAAGCAGCTCACTGCAGCCAAGGCCACCAGCGCCAGAATCATCTTCCGGGTCAGGTGACTGCCCAGCCAGCCCACCCCCGGAAAACGCCGGGACTCATTTGTCTGCGCCATTTCCATCCTCCTCGGCAAAACCGCTCCGGGTCACGAAGCGGTAGCCCGAACCCCACACCGTCTTGATGTAGCGCCAGTCGGGATCCAGCTTGTTCCGCAAATTCTTGATGTTGATGGCCACCGTGCTCACATCACCGTAGTCGGTGCGCCACACATCCCGGAAAATGCGGTCCCGGGAGAGGGTCTGTCCCGCGTGCTCCATGAGGTAAGCCAAAAGCTGAAGTTCCCGGGTGGAGAGGGACACCGGGACCCCCGCCTTTGTCACCGTCATCTGCCCCGGGTCCAGCCGGATCTCTCCGATCTCCAGCACGCCTCCCGCCGGGGTGTCCGTCCGGAGCCGGGACTGCCGCCGGAGGTGTGCCTGGACCCGGGCGGCCAGCTCCTCCAGGGCGAAGGGCTTGGTGAGGTAGTCGTCCGCCCCCAGATCCAGGCCCTTGACGATGTCCTCCACCGTGTCCTTGGCACTCAGAAACAGAATGGGGCACTCCACCCGCCCCCGGATGCGGCGGCAGACCTCCAGTCCGCCGATGCCCTTCATCATGATGTCCAGCAGAATGAGGTCGAAGGACTTCCCCTCCAAAATGGCCAGGGCCTCCTCCCCGGAGCGGGCCGTAGTCACGTCGAGGCCCTTCTCCTCCAGCACGTCGGAGACCAGCAGCAGGATGGACACATCGTCGTCCACCAGCAAAAGTGTTCCCTCCATGATCGGCACCTCCCTTTTTTTCTGATGATAGCACACTTTGACCTGTCATACCATGAAGAATGATGAAAAATAGTTCCGGCCTGTCCATTTATTAAGAATTATGAGAGTTGGCCCGGTTTGATTGACTTTCTTCCCTCCGGACAGCTAAGATAGGCGGGAAATGAAAGACCGGAAATCCTGTTTGGAAGGTGACAGCCTTGCTGGAAAAAATCGCCCGGGGTCTGACCCGGAAACCCAAGCTGGTGGTGTTCATTGCCGTCCTGCTCCTCATTCCAAGCCTCATAGGGACAGCCGCCACCCGCATCAACTACGACATCCTGACCTATCTGCCCCCCGACCTGGACTCCTCCAAGGGCGAGGCCCTGCTGGAAGAGCCCTTCCACATGGCGGCCACCACTATGCTCATCGTGGAGGATATGCCGCCCGAGTACACCAATCAGCTCCGCCGGGACATTGAACAGGTCCCCGGCGTCAGCAGCGCCGTGTGGGTGTCCTCCCTGGTGGGCATCCAGATCCCCCAAGAGATGATCCCCGAGGATCTGCGGGAGACCTTCTTCTCGGGCAACTCCACCATGATGATCGTCCAGTACGACATGCCCGGCGCCTCGGAGCAGACCATGCAGGCCATCTCCCAGGTGCGCAGCCTCTGCAACCAGCGCTGCTTCCTGGCCGGGTTCTCCGTCCTCATCAAGGACACCAAGGACCTGGTGGATCAGGAGCTGCCCATCTACATCCTGCTGGCCGTGGTGCTCTCCTTTCTCGCCATGTCCCTCACCATGGACTCCTGGCTCCTCCCCCTGGCTTTCCTCATGAGCATCGGTCTGGCCATTCTCTACAACTTCGGCACCAATCTTTTTCTGGGCCAGATCTCCTACATCACAAAGGCCATCGCCGCCGTGCTCCAACTGGGCGTGACCATGGACTACTCCATCTTCCTCTACCACCGCTATGAGGAAGAGCGGGCCAACTACGACGACAACCGGGATGCTATGGCCAAGGCCATCGTGGCTGCCTTCACCTCTCTGTCGGGCAGCTCCCTGACCACCATCGCCGGCTTCCTGGCCCTGTGCGCCATGCGGCTGCTGCTGGGCAAGGACATCGGCATCGTCATGGCCAAGGGCGTGGTGCTGGGCGTGGCCACCGTGGTGCTGGTCCTCCCCGCCATCCTGCTGGTGCTGGACAAGGGCATCCGCAAATACCACCACAGAACGCTCAATCTGGACTTCGACCGGGTCAACCGCTTTATGGTCCGCCATCGCAAGGCCTTCGTGGCCCTCTTCCTGGTACTCTTCCTCCCGGCGGTATACGCCCAGAACCATGCCGCCGTCTACTACAAGCTGGATGAGGCCCTGCCCCAGGATCTGCCCTCCATCGTGGCCACCAACAAACTGAAAAACGACTACGACATGGCCTCCTCCCACTTCATCGTCTTTCGGGACGATCTGAGCCACAACGCCCTGAAGAAAATGGAGAAAGAGGTGGACGCCGTACCCGGCGTCACCTCCGTGCTGGCCTACGACAAGCTCATGAGCGCCGCCGTACCGGATTTCTTTGTCCCCCAGGAGCTCAAGGATCTGTGCAAAAAGGACGGCCTCCAGCTCATGATGGTCAACTCAGCCTATCCCGCCGCCTCCGATGAGGTGGCCCAGCAGCTGGACGCCATCGACGGCATCGTCAAGGCACTGGATCCGAATGCCTACATCACCGGCGAAGCGGCCCTCACCAAGGACCTCATCTCCACCGCCGCCGTGGACTTCAAGATGACCAACTACATCTCGGTGGCCGCCATCTTCCTCATCGTGGCCATCCTTTTCCAGTCCATCTCGGTGCCGCTGCTGCTGGTGGCCGCCATCGAGCTGGCCATCTTCATCAACCAGGGCGTGTCCTACTTCACCGGTACAGCCGTGCCCTTCGTGGCGCCCACCATCATCGGCTGCGTCCAGCTGGGCGCCACCGTAGACTATGCCATCCTTATGACCACCCGTTTCCGGGAAGAAATCCAGAAAGGCCGGGACCGGAAGGAGGCCATCCATGTGGCGGCCACAGCCTCCGACAACTCCATCCTCACCAGTGCTCTGGTGCTCTTCTGCGCCACCCTGGGCGTGGGCACCGTCTCCAAGATCGAGATCATCAGCAGCCTGTGCCTGATGCTGGCCCGGGGCGCCATCATCTCCGCCGTGGTGAGCGTGTTCATCCTCCCCTCCCTGCTGGCGGTCTGCGAGCCCGTCATTGCCCGCACCAGCCGCTGGTGGCGGACGCCCAAGCCCCTGAAGGTCTCTCAGGTTCGGAAGGCCCTGGCGGCCAAGGCCGCCAGGAACGCCGCCCAGACCGAGGCGCTGCCGGAAGCGCCCGCCGGTCAGCCTGCGCCGGAAGCCCCCGAAAAAGAACCCGCCGCCGCAGAAAAACACTGAAAGGAGTCCGTAAGGATGAAACACAACACCAAACGGGTCTTGGCGCTGACCCTCACCGCCGCGCTGAGCGCCGCTCTTCTCTCCCCCGCCGCTTTGGCTGCGGACGCAGCCCTCACCCCCTCTTTTGACGAGTCCTACTATGCCACCCTGGATTACTACGGCGGACTGATGGACTCCAGTGTGGTCAAGAGCTTCCAGACCCGGGGCCAGAGCAAGCTCACCGACTACGGCGTCTACGACGCCATCATCAACCTCACCGATGACCGCACCCCCACCGTCTCCGACGGGGCGGTCACCTTCGACCTGGGAGAGGACGCCCCCAGCCGCTTCTACTTTGAGGGCAAGACCGAGCAGCCCTTCCGGGAACTGCCCTGGACCATCACCGTCTCCTATCAGCTCAACGGGGCTCCCGCCCTGGCAGAGGATCTGGCAGGCAAGACCGGGCTGGTGGAAATCGACCTGGACGTGGTGCCCAACCCCGCCGCCTCCGAGTACAGCCGGAACAACCTGGTGCTCACCGCCGCTACCGCCTTCAACGACGACGACATTCTCTCCCTGGAGGCCCCGGGGGCCCAGGTCCAGCTGCTGGGCAACCTGCGGGCAGTGCTCTTCGCGGTTCTCCCCGGAGAGGAGCAGCATTTTGCCATCCGGGTGGGCAGCGACAGCTTTACCTTCCCCGGTCTGGTCCTTCTGGCCGTCCCCGCCACCCTCCAGCAGCTGGATCAGGTGGCCGACCTCCGGGAAGCCAAGGAAAAGGTGGAGGACTCCTACGACGCCATCAACGCCAGCCTGGACGTGATCCTGAACTCTTTGGACGGCATGAGCGGAAGCCTCAACGCCACCGCCAACGGCCTGGATCAGCTCAACAGCGCCCGGGGGACCATCTCCGCAGGCAAAGATTCGGTCTATGACAAGGCCGAGCTGGCCATCTCCGATCTGGACGGCCTGGCCGGAGCTCTGGGCAGCATGGATACCTATCTGGACACCGCCTCCCAGGCGCTCACCGACTCCACCGCCACCCTCAATCAGCTCAACGGCTCGGTTCAGTCCCTGAAGCCGGAGCTGGAGAAGCTCCGCGGCACCATCGCCGACCTCCAGAAGGACACCAAGGCTCTGAGCCAGCTTCTCACCGACGTGGAGAGCTACAACAAAAAGGCCACCGCCATCGCTACCAGTCTGGCAAACGGAATGGACGATCTGGACGACAATATGAACGATCTCAGAGTGCGTCTGGATCTGCTGGAAACAGCGCTGAACAATACAAAGGGTGTCTCCAAACTCGACAAGATTGAGATCGGAGGCATGACTTCCTCTTCGGAGATCAAAGGAAAAGTGGCCGAAGTGGAGGCATACCACGCTCAGTACCAAGGGTATTTGGCCCAAAATAATTTAACCCCCGATCAGCTCTCCTTTGAAAACTTCCTGATTGCCGCCTCTTACAAAAAGTATGCGGAGGCCGTCGTGGCCGCAGGCGGTACGCCAGTCTCTCAGGCGGAGTTCCTGCAGACCGCCCAGGGGCAGGAGGCCGCCGCCACCGCCAAAGGCGCCGCGCAGCTCTATGACACCGTCCACTCCATGAGCTCCGATGAGCTCCAGGAGCAGCTCAAGCTGCTGGATACCGCCAACACCAGCGTGATCCCGGCCGCCAACGCCAAGATCACCGAGATCAACACACTCATCTCCAACCTCACCGGCCCCACCGCCAACCTGGTCAGGAGCCTCTCAGATCTGTGTGAAACGATAGGCGACAGCGGCATGACCGACGATCTCACTTCTCTGGCCCAGCTCTGCCGGGATCTGCTGAAAACCATGAAAGCCCACGAGGGAGATGGTTCCGCCCTCCTCGGCCACCTGGACGACCTCGGTTCTCTGGCAAGCCGGGTCAGCCAAACCGCGCAGGACTCGCTGGACCAACTGGATTCTCTCAACGGGATCCTCAACACCTATGAGCCCCAGCTCCAGCAGGCCCTCGGCGACGGCAAAATCCTGTCCGGTTCGGCCCAGTCCACCCTCCACGACACGGGCAGCGCCCTTTCCTCCGCCGAGGCCCTGATCCGCCAGAGCGGTCAGGGACTGGACAGCGGCACCCGTCAGACCCTCTCCGGCCTGTCCGACGCCCTGCGCCGCTCCACTACCGGGCTGAGCCAGACCGGCACCATCCGCGCTTCCAAAGACACCATCACCAACCTCATCGATGACGAGTGGGACACCCATACCGGCGGAGACAACAATCTCCTCCTCATGGATCCCGGGGCCGCGCCCCTGTCCATGACCGATTCCCGCAACCCCTCCCCCCACAGCATCCAGTACATCATGCGCACCCAGGAGATCAAGATCCCCGACGACGAACCTGAGGCGTCCGCCACCCGGGCAAAGACGGACAACGGCACCTTTTTCAGCCGGGTGGGCGACCTGTTCAAAGGTCTCTGGAACGACTTTATCGGTCTCTTCAAAAAAGATTAAATACCAAAGCCGCCCGGAGCCATTAAGGCCCCGGACGGCTTTTATTCTTTCTCCGGCGTCATTTTTTACCGGAACGGCCTTGATCCGCTCTCCCGTCCCCCCGCTTCCCGCACCGCCCGCCAGGCTCCCAGGCAGGTGGCGGCAAAATAACCTCCATAGACGACCAGCAGGAACAGTGCGGTGACGGCGCTGGAACGGACGGAATCCACCTTGCCCACCTGAGCGATCACGGCGTTGGCGGCTGTCATTCCCACCGCCGCATGGACAATCCCAAGGACCAGCGGAAGAAGAAAGGCCAGCGCCACCTGGGCGGTCAGCGCCCGCCGGCGCATCTTTTCCGGAGCGCCCAGCCGGGAGAGAAGCTGATAGCGGACAGCATTGTCGGACGCCTGGGAAAGCTGCTGAAGCGCCAGCACCGCCGCCGCTGTCAGCAGGAAGGTCAGTCCCAGGTAGAGGCCCATATAAAGGGTCAGGAGCTTGTTTCCCATAAGGTCGTAGTAGGTATCCAGACGGTAGTTTCCCTGGATGTCCAGCCCCCGCCCAAAACCGCCGCGCTCCAACGCCTCCCGAACGGCGGCATCCACCCGGGCGGTATCGCCCCGATAGTTGATGTTCACCATCTGCCTCCTGGGCTCCAGAGCGGCGGTCATGGCGTTGGGCACCACGATCACCCCCTGTGCGGCGGGGCCGTTGACCAGGGGATACTCCGTTTTCGCTGGGAGATCCCCCTCCTCCATCTCAGGCAGACTGCGGCCCGCCATCTCGGCGTTGTAATCGCTCAGGGAGACAGCGGCGTAGGCCGACTCCTCTCCCACGCCGGTCACAGCGGGGTCATTATAATAGACCGTAACACTCTCCATACGATCAAAAGCCGTGTCCGGGTCGATCCCCGCCCCGCGGAAAAGCGCCGCCAGATCGGCCCGCTCGTAGACCGCGCCCCGCCCGTAATTGAGCACGGTGAGATCATAAGGGGCGTCCTCTCCCACTGCACCGGAGATGGTGTCGTTGAGCCCCGCCGAGCAGGCGGTGACCCCGATGGCCAGGAGCAGAAGCAGACACACCGCCGTATTGGACAGGCAGTTTGTGTGTACCTTGCCGCTCCACTGCCGGAGGACAAACATGTTCAGGCCCCGATAATATCCGGCGTGCCCTCGGGTCAGCCGCAGAAGAAAACCGGAAAGAGAGCGAAACAAAAGAAAGGTCCCCGCCGTACCCAGGGCCAGCATGAGAAAGAAGATCCCATCCACCCGGAGCAGTCCCCGGGTGAGCAGCAGGACGTAGGCCGTTCCCAGCAGGGTACAGCCCAGAATAAAGAGGAAAACGGACTCCCCCAGGGGCCGCCTGGCCTGCTCCTCGTTCTTCCTTTCGCCCCGAATGAGGTCGATCAGCCGGGAGCGGGAGACCGACAGGCCCGTGAGAAGCATTACCAGTAAAAAGATCCCCCCGAAGTAGAGGACGGTCTTTCCCACTGCGGGCAGCGACAGGCGGAAAGCGGCCAGACTGTCCGGCACCGCCAAAAACATGGACAGGGTGAGACGGTCCAGGGCCCAGGAGCCAAGCATCCCCAAGGCGATCCCCGACGCCAGCGCGGCCAGTCCAATCAGCAGGGTCTCCCCTACCAGCAGCCGGGCCACCGCTCCCTGCGGCATCCCCAGCAGGTAATAGGTTCCAAGCTCCCGCTTGCGGCGGCGGATGAGAAAGCGGTCGGCGTAGAGGATCAGTCCTGCCAGCACGGCTGCCACGAAAACGGAAAATACTTCTACCAGCCGAAAAATCGCCTCCACCGTCCCGCTCCCCCTGCCGGCCCGCAGAAACTCCATGGCGCTCTGGCTGTCCAGGGCGTTGAACACATAAAAAAGGCATACCCCAAAGGTGAGGGTCAGAAAGTAGACGGCGTAGTCCCGAAGGCTCCGCCGCACGTTTCGAAGGGCCAATTTACAAAACATCGGTCCCGTCACCTCCCAGCTCACTCACCACCGACAGGATTTCCCGGAAAAAGCCCCGCCGGTCCTCCCCCTCCCGGCAGAGCTCCCGATAGAGCTCTCCATCCCGCAGGAAGAGAATCCGTCTGCACCAGGAAGCGGCAAAGGCGTCATGCGTCACCATTAAGATGGTGGCTTCCCGCTCCCGGTTGAGGGCAGAAAGCTGCTCCAACAGCAGGCGGGCCGATTTGGAGTCCAGCGCTCCGGTGGGCTCATCAGCCAGAATGAGCGCCGGGGCGGTCACCATCGCCCGGGCCGCAGCCACCCGCTGCTGCTGACCGCCAGACATCTGATAAGGAAATTGCTCCAGTGCCTCCTCCACCCCCAGGAGCGCGGCCGCCTGTCGGGCCCGGGGCTCCACTTCCCGCGCGGGCACACCTCCAATGGTCAGCGCCAGCGCAATATTCTCCAGTCCGGTGAGGGTATCCAACAAGTTGCAGTCCTGAAAGATAAATCCCAGCCGCTCCCGGCGAAACCGGGCCAGCTCTTTTCCCCGCAGGGTGCCAAGCTCTTTTCCCTCCACAAGGACCCGCCCGGAGGAAGGTGCATCAATGGTGGAAATGCAGTTGAGAAGGGTGGTCTTACCACTCCCGGAAGGACCCATGACCCCCACAAATTCTCCGGGCAGGACGGAGAGATCCAGCCCGCGGAGCGCGTGGGTGCGGCTGTCTCCCCTGCCATAGGTCTTGGTCAGTTGTTCTACAGTCAAAATGGCTTTCATGTTCCGGCCCGCCTTTCTTTTGGATGGACACACCGCCCCCCATCGTGAGGACGGCTTTGTAATTCCTCAAGTCCAAGTATACCAGTGATGCATGTAGGCTTTCTTTCGCGGGCATGAAGAAAACATAAAGGTTTTTGGTTTGTACCACGCAGAGAAATGGAATTTAAGCAAAAAGGCGGCCCCCTGACTGATATGCTCCCTTTCAAGTAGACAGTGGAAAAAATAAAACTGTCGAAACGGAGGGAGCAATTATCATGAGCTTAAAAGGCAAAATACCACCGGAGCTAAAGATTCAGGCCGTAGAGGATTATCAGG
>LT827122.1 GCA_900169975.1 Pseudoflavonifractor sp. Marseille-P3106 | reverse complement strand
GAAACAGCTCCAGGGGGAACTCTCCGGATTCGTCCCGCTCAAGGATGCCGGGGGCCAGCTCCTTCTCGGCGAACTCGCGGGCCAGGGCCTCCATCTGCTTTTGATCTTGTGTCAGTTCGAAATTCATAATGATGATCCTTTCTCGTACCACGTTTTGTTGCTTGTTTTACGCCATGAGCTGCAATTTTCAAGAAACGGTTCACCTGAAATCTTTCTGGGATCGTCCTTTTTGGGGGGGAGGGGAAAGTCCCGATCAACGCAGGATTTACCGCTCTCATTTTTTACAGCTCAAAAGGGGTTTTTACAGGCCCATCGCCGCCAGTCCGATAAAAGCGAAGCAGGCAATAAAGGGAATGACGATCTGGGTGACAAAAATGTCAAAGTAGGCTTCTTTGTGGGTCAGCTTGCAGATACCCAGCAGGGTGATCTGCGCGCCCTGGTGAGGCAGAGAGTCCAGCGTGCCGGCGGCAATGGCGCCGATGCGGTGGACATAAGGCAGAGGCACGCCCAGAGAGACGTAAGTATCCTTCAGGGCATTGAAGGCCACGCCCATACCGCCGGAGGCGGAGCCGCAGGCGCCGGCGCAGACAGCCACGGTGATCATAACGAAAAGCAGAGGGTTCATGTCCAGGTTCTTCAGGGATGCCACCAGATCGGTAAAGCCCTGGGTGTTCTTGACCACGCCGCCGAAGCCGACGACGATAGCGGTGTTCAGAATGGAAACGCCGGAATCGGCCGCGCCCTTGTTGAACACCCAGATCCAGCCGTTGAGACCGCCCTCGATGCGGGGGAAGAACAGGATGCAGGCGAGGACAACGCCCAGGAACACAGAGGTCTCCACCGGAAGGCCGCCGCGGGTGCCGTCATCCTTGAGCAGGATGGGAGCGTTAAAGAGGACCAGGATCACCACGATGGGGATCAAGGCCACGATGGGGTTGGGCAGGCTCTCATCCTCGTCTGCCTGGAGCTCCTCAGGAGTAAGCTGAGTTCTCAGAGTAGGATCATGAAACACGCAGCCCTTCTTCGTAAAGGAACGGGCACGGCACTCCAGCCATACGAAAATCAGGACAAAAGACAGAACCGTAATAAGGATCGAAGGCACCAGTGCCGCAGTGGGCGTAGTTCCCAGAATATCGATGGGAATTACGTTTTGGATCGAGGGAGAGCCGGGACCGTACATCGACCAGGTCCAGCAGCCGGCGGAAATCGCGGCGGGGATCAGACGGCGCGTGACATTGGCGTTGCGGAACATTTGGAGGGCAATGGGGTACACCACGAAGAACACCACAAAGCCGGAGATGCCGCCGTAAGTCAGGATACCGGTGATCACCATGATGATGGGGGCGACAAACTGTCCCCGGCTCATGCCGGAGAGCCACTTGGCGACGGATTTGGCGGCGCCGGTGAACTGATACACCGCGCCGAAAAGGGCGCCGACAAAGAAAACCAGAAAATAGCTGGAAACATAGCCGGCCGCGGCGGGCATGAAGTCATTTTTCAGACCGCTCAGGATCGCAACACTGTTCCCGGCAAACAGGGCAGAAAAGATCAGGACGAAAATCGTGACAAGCGGCGCCAAGATCAGGGCGGAAATCTGCTTAAACGCTAAAACTGCGAAGAGAATGATAGCAAGGAGCAGCACTAGAATTCCCATGTTCATAAAGGGGGGTTCCTCCATCTCTCTTAAAAATCTTTTACAGAGATCCATCTATCCCCGTAAAAGTGGTGCCGGGGAGCGCGAAATCATTTTTTCAGTCCCATGAGCCCATCCGAGAAGATCCGGGCATCCATCAGCTTGGGGCCGCCGGCCTCCATCCTTGGGGTAAAGCCCATCAGATCCAGCACCTGGGTTTTCAGATCAATGCCGGGGGCGATCTCGGTGAGGTACACCCCGTCGGGGCGCAGCTCAAACACGGCGCGCTCCGTGATGTACATGACGGGCTGTCCCGTCTTGACGGCGTACTTTCCGGAGAAGGTGATCTGCTCCACGGTGTGGATCATCTTCTGCTCGCGGCCCTCCTGGTCCACCACCAGCCTGCCGTCTTCCACGTGGCTCTTGAACCCGCCGGCCGTGAACGTCCCGCAGAAGAAGACCTTTTTGGCGTTCTGCGTGATATTGACGAATCCGCCGCAGCCGGCGATCCTGGGACCGAATTTGGAGACGTTGATGTTGCCTTCCTTATCCGCCTGCGCCAGGCCCAGGAAGGCCAGATCCACGCCCCCGCCGTCATAGAAATCGAACTGATACGGCTGGTCCAGAATGGCCTCTACGTTGACGGAGCCGCCGAATTTGGGGCCGCCCTGGGGCACGCCGCCCACGGGTCCGGCCTCCACGGTGAGAGTCATATAGTCGCCGATGCCCTCTTCGTTGGCCACCATGGAAATGTACTCGGGGATCCCGATCCCCAGATTGACCACCTTGTCGGGCTCCAGCTCCATGGCCGCCCTGCGCCCGATGATCTTTTTTGCGCTCATGCGGGGATATTCCAGACTGCCCAGAGGGATCCGGAAGTCGCCCGTCATGGAGCCGTCGTACTCACAGCCCTGGCACTGCGCATGATCCTCCTTGTCCTCGCAGACCACAATGGCATCCACATAGATGCCCGGGATCTTCACCAGCTTGGGATCCACGCTGCCGCTCTGGACCACCTTCTCCACCTGGACGACCACCTTGCCGCCGGAGTTCCTGGCGGCCTGCGCAATGGCTGTGGCCTCGTTGGTGCAGCATTCATGCTGGAGAGAGACGTTGCCGTTTTCGTCCGCGATGGAGCCGCGAATAAACGCGATGTCCACTTTTTGGGCCTTGTAGAGCAGGCGCTCCTCCCCCAGAACGCTGACCACCTCCACAATGTCTTCCTTCGTGATCTCGTTGAGCTTGCCCCCCTCCACCCGGGGATCGGCAAAGGTGTTCAGCCCAACGTGAGTGAGCGTGCCGAGCTTGTGGGCGGCGATGTCCCGGAAAAGCTGAGACAGGGTGCCCTGAGGCAGGTTGTATGCCTCCAGCTTGTTGGCGATGATGAGCTTGCCCAGCTCGGGGGCCATGTTGTAGTGACCGCCGATGACCCGCCTGAGCATTCCCTCATGCGCGAAGTGATCGGCGCCGCTGCCGTCCCGGTTGCCCTGCGCCGCGGCGTAAAAAAGAGTCAGGTCTCTGGGATGCCCGGTTTCGAGAAAGCTCTTTTCCAGCGCCTTGTTCAGGGCCTCCGGCATCTGGCTGGCAACAAAACCGCTGGTGGTGATCGTCATGCCGTCCTTGACCCAGGAGGCGGCTTCCGCGGGGGAAACAATTGGTTTTTGGGACATATCAATGGTTCCTTTCCCTAATTTTTTAGCGGTCCCTGCTTATTTGCCGATGAAGTGCTTCTCCTTGCGCTTGGTCAGGAACGCGGTCATGCCCTCCTTCTTGTCCTCGGTGGCGAAGGACAGGCCGAACAGGTTGGCCTCCAGCTTCAGGCCGCTGTCCAGATCGGTATCCATGCCGGTGTTGATGGCCTGCTTGGCCAGGGCGACGGTGAAGGGGCTGTTCTTCATGATGCGGCCGGCCATGGCCTTGCAGTAATCGATCAGCTCGGCCTGGGGGACCACGTGATTGACCAGACCTATGCGGCAGGCCTCCTCGGCGGTGATCTGATCGCAGGTGAAGATCAGCTCCTTGGCGCGGCCCTTGCCCACCAGGCGGGCCAGACGCTGGGTGCCGCCGAACCCGGGAAGGATGCCGAGGCCGCATTCCGGCTGGGCAAATCTGGCGTTTTCGGAGGCCACGCGAATGTCGCAGGCCATGGAGATCTCACAGCCGCCGCCCAGTGCGTAGCCGTTGACCGCGGCAATGGTGACCTGAGGCATGTTTTCCAGACGGGAGAAAGCTTCCCGGGCCAGCAGGCCCATGGTGCGTCCTTCGGGGGCGGTGGCATTCACCATCTCGGAGATATCGGCCCCCGCTACGAAAGACTTTTCGCCGGAACCGGTGAGAATAACGGCCTTGACTTCCTGGTCCTTTTCCAGCTCGGCCAGACAGGTGTTGAGTTCCGCCAGGGTTTCGCTGTTCAATGCGTTGAGGGATTTCGGACGGTTGATGGTCAGCAGGGCGATCCCATTTTCGACTTCCAGAATCAGATTGTTCATAATACTACCTCCTGCAAAATTATATTGTTTCTTCTTGAAAGTAATTTGTATTCAAAACTACTTTCAAATGCATTGTATAGTAATATTTGGAATTCGTCAATACATTTTCGTTATTATATACCGTAAATCTTTTTATTGAGCTTTATAATTTTATTCATTTTTTCTTTTGATGCAGTATTATTCTTATGAAAATATATTTTGATTCCATCACTTTCAGGTGTCAAAAAAATAAATTCGAAATCAAAAAAAGAGGGGAATCAGTCGTTTTGATTACTTCCACTCGAACTCCCCACGGTTCAGGACCGCCTTCCCGGTCTCCTGATCGACCAGACGGAAATAGGCCGGCCTGTCTCCCATTTTCCAGATGTGCGTCTCCACAGGAGTGCCCGGGAGGAGGGGGCTGCTCATGGCGGCGGCCATCCGGGTCATGCGCTCGGGCTCACCGGGAGTGAGCGAATCGTTGTACTCCAGGTGCCGGGGTTCCATCTTCGCGCCGATGAGCTGATTGAGATCGATCTTTTCCATGAGATACCCATCCTTGCTGTTCATAAATTTGCTGAAAGAGCAATAAGTGGACAAAGAAATGCCGCTGAAATAAAAACTTGTCGGCAAGCTTTCGATGGCCAAGCTGTTTTCTATGGAACATATGCGGTTTGGGGTAAGGATATCATTCATCTTAAAAATTTGACGGAAAGGATGTTCCCATTCGCAGCATCGTGCAGGCTGCGGTCAGACACGCGCTCACGTATGTATCTCCGCTTTGGGAGAAAAGAACCGGTATCCCCAGGCGGCAATCCTGCCTGGGGATACCGGTTCTTGGCCGGTTGAAAGGGGGCGTTTTTTGGGGGGCACACGTTTTGGCTTCTCCCCTCCTTACCGCTTTGTTCCGAAGATGCCGCAGGCGGTATAAAATGTGAGGGCCCCCTTTCCCTAGTTTCCCAATTTGATAAACATAGAAAATCGATTCTGTGTACGCCCCGCCGGGGAATGTGCAGCCGCTCAATGTGTTCGATCAGCCCGTGGGTGCGCCTGTCCAACGGATCCGTCAAGGGCCCGGGCTTTTTCCGGAGAGGAAATTAGGTGAGATTGCCATTCACAAAGTGGAAAGTTTCCGTTATAATATGGTATATTCCAAACAAAAAGGAATGGAGGAGCTCCCATTGAACAGCAAAGTAACCATCCGACATCCCGAGCTGGTGGCCATTGACGGCGCCGACGGAAAGATCTATTTCGGCGGAAAGACGCAATGGCTGCCGGAAGAAATGCGGCAGCTTCGTGGCGGTGCGGTGGCGGCGGCGGAGATGATCTCCTACCTGGCTGCCACCCGGGACGACCTGGGAGATCTGTATCCGCCCCGTACCCGGCGGACGCAGGCGGAATTTGAAACACTGATGGAGCGGGTCTGGGAGGCCATCGCCCCCGGTGACGGCGCGCCCTTGACCCTCAGCGGCTTTGTGGACGGACTGAATGCATTCGCCAAGAGGGCGGGGCACCAGCTGGTTTTTAACGAACTGGACATCCGCGGTCACCGCCCCTCTGCCGATCGCTGTCAGGGCTTTATTGACGATGCCATGGTCCGGGATACGCCGGTGGCTTTTCTCAACCGTATCCACGGAGAGGACG
Organism: Pseudoflavonifractor sp. Marseille-P3106; assembly: GCA_900169975.1. GTDB lineage: Bacteria > Bacillota > Clostridia > Oscillospirales > Oscillospiraceae > Vermiculatibacterium. The sequence continues at coordinate 241,058 of LT827122.1, read as the reverse complement.
GGGAGATCCTGCGCAACTGGTCTCTTATCGTCGGACAGGTGGGCAACCGGGTCATCTTGGCGGATGACGGGGTGCAGCGCCCCATCGACTTCCGCCTCTGGCACGACACCACCTCTCTGGGCGGCGGGCTGGTTTTTGCCATGCGCAACCCGCTGTAAAGACGGAGTGTTTTCCCGGGGCCCCGATGTCCGGCCGCCCCGAAGGAAAGGATGGAGGGCGCGATGAAGTATCTCGTTTTTTGGTGTCTGGCGCTGAGCCTGGCCGATTTTATCCTCATGGGTGTGGACAAGCGCCGGGCCAGACGGGGTGTTTGGCGGGTGCCGGAAAAGTGTTTTTTTGTGCTGGCGATCCTGGGCGGAGCTCCGGGGGCCGTCTTGGGAATGTGGACATTTCGGCACAAGACCCGACACTGGTACTTTCGGTATGGGCTGCCTGCGATCCTGGTCCTTCAGGCTGCGGCTGTCTGGCTGATCTTCCGGGGCGGAAAATAATCCTAAAAAGAGACTGCAAACTAAATTTTCGACCATCTGCACACTGGGAAAAGGGTATCCTTTTTCCGGTGTGTTTTATTTTATCTCCTGTTGAGAGAGAAGACAAACTGACGCACGATTTGACATGAATAAGTTGTCAGTATATAATGGCGTTATATTATTTACAAAAACAGGAGAACAGACCATGAGATCAACTACCATATCCCCCTACTATCTGCAGGTGGCACAGGATATTGCCGCGCGGGTGGTAAAGGGGGAATTTCAGGCCGGACAGCGGATCTACGGCCGGTCCATGATGGCGTCGGAATACAACACCTCCCCGGAGACCATCCGCCGCGCATTCCGGCTGCTGTCGGATATGAAGGTGCTGGAAGTCAAGCCGCAGAGCGGAACCGTGGTCCTTTCCGAGGACAATGCCCGGCGGTACATCAAAAATTTTGAAGCTGGTGAGACGATCCGCTCCCTTCGGGCGGACCTTCGGAAGCTGACCCAGCAATATACCCAGCTCAATGCAAAGTTCACCAGTACCATGGAGGCGTTTTTTCAGAGCCAGAGTGCGTTCTCCGAGTCGGAATTTGCGCTGCCCAGCTATGAGGTCCCGGTCTCCTCTAATTCCTCTCTCATCGGAAAAAGCATCGGAGAACTTAAATTCTGGCAGTCTACCGGGGGGACCATTGCCGCGATCCGGCGGGGCCGAAATCTGATCCTTTCTCCGGGACCCTATGCGGAGCTGTATGCCGGAGATGTGATCGTACTTGTGGGGACGCCTGCGGCAGCGGAGGCGGCGAGCAGGCTGGTTGAAGAACAAAAGGAGGAAATGCATGATCCAATTTGAGCATGTCAGCAAATCATATGGAAAGACACCCATTCTGAAGGATTTGAACTTTGTCATCCCGGATGGAAAGTTCGTCATCCTCATCGGGCCTTCCGGCTGCGGCAAGACCACTACCCTGAAGACCATCAATCGGCTGATCGCCCCCGATTCCGGCACCATTTCCATTGACGGCCGGGACATCGGGGCTGTGGACAAGGTGGATCTGCGCCGCCACATCGGCTATGTGATCCAGCAGATCGGCCTGTTTCCCAACATGACGGTGGCGCAGAACATCTGTGTTGTGCCCCGGCTGCTGAAGTATGACAAGGCGCGCTGCGATGAAATCGTTCAGACGATGCTGAAAATGGTGGGAATGGAAGCCTACGCCGACAAATATCCCTCTGAGATGTCCGGCGGACAGCAGCAGCGCATCGGAGTTCTGCGCGCCCTGGCGGCCTCTCCTCCCATCGTGCTGATGGATGAGCCCTTTGGCGCCCTGGATCCAATGACCCGGGATGCCCTCCAGGACGAGATCAAACGCATCCAGCAGAAGCTGAACAAGACGGTGGTCTTTGTCACCCATGATATGAATGAGGCTCTGAAGCTGGCCGATCTGATCATTTTCATGGACGCAGGCGAGATCGTACAGATCGCCTCCCCGGAGGAGATGCTGGAGCATCCGGCCAACGATCTGGTGCGCAGCTTTCTGGGCAAGCATGTCTCGGAGTCTCAGGTCGCCACCAAGGTGGAGGACTTTATGCGCACCAATATCTACTCCGTGAAACGGACCCGGGGCATCCGGGAGTGCGCCGAGATCATGGCCCGCAACAGCGTGGACACGCTGCTGGTCACCGACGAGGAGGAGCGGTATGTGGGCACGGTCTCCATTGCCGATCTGCGCCACTGGGGCAAAGAACTGAAAAGCGTGGAGCCGCTGGTCCGCCAGACCGCCCGGGTGGCCCGGTGCGGAGACGAGGCGAGGGAGAGCTTTGACCACCTTCTGGAGTCCGGTGAGAACTATGTGGTGATCCTCAACCAGGACGACACCATTGCCGGCCTCGTCACCAAGACCAGCGTGGCCCGCTCCGTGGCGCAGTCGCTGTGGGGGGACGGAGAATGAGTACCATCATTGAAACCTATGGCGCGCTGCTGCTGAGGGCCATTGGTGTCCATACCCTCTATGTGCTGATCTCTGTGCTCTGCGGTTCCCTGGTCGGCCTGGCGGCGGGGATCCTGCTCTCCCGCATCCCCCGGCTTTCCTTTCTCATCCTGCCTGTGGTTTCCGTCTTTCAGACCATTCCGGGGCTGGTATTCATCGGCATTTTGGCGCTGCTCATCGGCATGACGCCGGCCGCGGTCATCATTGCCCTGAGTGTATATGCGGTCTTTCCGGTGATGAAGAACACCTACACCGGAATTTTAGGGGTGGAATCCCGGTATGTGGAAGCGGCCAGAGGCTGTGGGATGACAGGGCTTCAGATCCTGTTCCGGGTGGAGCTGCCCCTGTCCATGCCCACCATCGTTGCCGGGCTGCGGATGTCGGCCATTTACACCGTGAGCTGGGCCGTTCTGGCGGCCATGATCGGGCAGGGCGGCCTGGGCAACTTCATCTACCAGGGTACCTCCTCCAACAACAACACGCTCATCCTGCTGGGGGCGATCCCTGCGGCTGTCCTGGCCATTGTCATCGGCGCGCTGATCGATCTCCTGCAGAAAAAAGTGACTCCCAGGGGGCTTGACAAGGGGGTGGGCAGATGAGCTGGGCATTTTTGTGGGAACATCTGTTCCTCGTTCTCGCCTCCGGCATTTTGTCCGTTCTCATCGGCCTGCCCCTGGGGACCGCCGCATATCTGTTTCCCAAGGCCCGGGGCGTGATCCTCAGGGCTGTGGATATTTTGCAGACCATCCCCTCCCTGGCCCTGCTGGGCATCATCATGGTCTTCGCCGGACCGGGAAAGGCCACGGTGGTCATCGGGATCACCCTCTATTCTCTGCTGCCTGTGGTCCGAAACACCTGCCTGGGCCTTCAGCAGGTGGACCCCGGAGTCAAGGAGGCTGCCCGCGGGATGGGGATGGGACGGATGCACCGGCTGCTCCGGGTAGAATTTCCCCTGGCCTTCCCCACTGTGTTTACCGGGATCCGAATTGCGGTGGTAAACGCCATCGGCACCGCTGCCTTTGCCGCTTTTGTGGGCGGCGGCGGGATCGGCGTGATCCTGAACCGGGGCATCCGCATCCAGAACATGGGGCTTATCCTGGCGGGCACCGCTGCCCTCATGGCCATTGCCCTGGCGCTGGACCTCCTTATGGGCTTCTTTGAGCGGGGGGCGCGCACCACCCACAGCGGAGCCAAGGCCGTTCTGCTCCCCGCCGCCGCCATTCTGGCCGCGTTTGCGCTGGTGCTTCCCTATGGGATCGAGCAGAAGGCGGGCGGACGGGAGCTGATCCTCTACGATGGGGATTACAGCGAGACCCAGCTGGTCCACCACATGGTCAAGCAGCTGGTGGAGGGAAAGACCGACCTTCAGGTGACCATCCAGGGGCAGATGTCCCAGGTGAACAACTTCAAGGCCCTCACGGGAGACAGCAGTCCCTGCGATCTGATGATCAGCTATGACGGCACGCTTCTGACTACATTTCTCCATCAGGACCCCGATGATGTGCCGGACGGCGTCAGGCTCTATGACTACGCCAATGAAGCGGCGCGGGAGGAGTACGGGGTGTATCTGCTGGATAAGCTGGGCTTTGACAATACCTATGCCATTGCCGTTCCCGAGGAGATCGCCCAACGCTATGGGCTGGAGACGGTCAGTGATCTCATCCCCGTGGCCGGTCAGCTGGTCTTTGGCGCGGAGCACGAGTTCTTTACCCAGGAGGGCAGCATGAAGTACGGGCCGTTTACCCGGTCCTACGGGCTCAATTTCCGGGACCAGGTGTCGGTGGATGTGAGTCTGAAGTATGCCGCCATTGAGAGCGGGCAGTTCGATGTCACCGAGGTCTACGCCACCGACGGACTCAACCGCAAGGCGGGGCTGAAGGTGCTGGAGGACGACCGGAACTTCTTCCCCGACTACAACGGCGCCCTGCTTGTCCGGGAAGGGATCTTTGAAAGGTTTGCCGACACTGCCCCCCAGCTGGAGGCGGTCCTGGCCTCCCTGGCCGGGGAGATCTCCAATGAGGATATGGTGGAGATGACCTACCGGGTGGATGTGCTGGAAGAACCGGTGGACCAGGTGGCCCGGTCTTTTTTGACCGAGCGTGGGCTGCTGTAAGCCAAGCGCCGCCCTGTTTTGCGAAGATGCAGGGGCGATGCCTGATTCAGGACAGAAAAAGAGGGGGACAGCGCCGAAAACGGCGCTGTCCCCCTCTTGAATTTAGGGTTTTTCGTCAATCCTTCCGGGGCAGCCGATGTTTGGTGCCGTCCGGTTCCAGGATGTAGGTGCTGTCCAGGTTGGCCCGGAGACTGGCTTTCACCGCGTCCACATAGGCCCGGCGCAGGGCGGCCTGTTCGGCCTGCTCGGCCTCGGTCAGGCCCTCGGCGGTGCGGGACTTCCGGGCCAGGGCGTTGATGCGCGCCACTTGTTCATCCGTAATCATAGATATGCTCTCCTGTCAGAGCGGAGGGACCGGCCCGCCGCTCAAGTTTCCTTTTCCCGCTCAAAGATCAGATCCACCCGGTCGATCTGGCCGGTGGCCCGCTGAACGGTGGGGATCCAGCCCGTGTAGCGCCAGCCCTCTGCGGCCCGTTGGGCGATGAGCTCCCGGTGGCCGCTGGTGTCGATGCGCAGGCCGCCGAACAGACTGTACCCCGTTCCATAGTCTGTCTCCAGAGAGACGAAATCATACTCGTACATGCCCCTCGCTCCTCACAGATACCGTTCCAGCACCAGCATGGTGCGGCCCTTTTTGGACAGCCCTCCCAGCTCCCTGAGCACGCATTTGCCCAGGCCCCGGCAGGTGATGACGTCCCCCTGGGCCACGGCCCGGTCGGGCTTGACGCAGGGGCGGTGGTTGAGTTCCACCTTTCCGGCGGAGATGAGGTCGGCGGCCTTGCCCCGGGCGATGGAGAAGCCCGAGGAGAGCACCGCGTCCAGCCGGGGGGTGCTCACCGTGTCCCGGACGGTCTTTCCCGTGACCTGGGGCGGCTCGATGCCCTCCAGGCTGATCTCCTCCGTCTTCAGCCTGACCCGGCCCGCGCTGTCCAGATTCTGCAGCAGGTAGGGGGCAAGCTCCCGCATCACCAGCAGGTCGCAGGAGTCGGGGCGGACCAGGATGTCCCCCACCTTCTCCCGTTCCAGCCCCTGGCCCAGGACGGCCCCCAGCAGATCCCGGTGGGTCAGGCTCTCCCCCGCCCGCCAGCGGCAGCGCAGAGCGGTAAAGGGCGGTTCCCAGCCGTCCTCCTCCTGCCAGTCGGGGAGAAAGGCGCACACCTTCCGCTCGGCGTCCGGAAAACCGCCGGAAAAGAGATGCCGGGGGCGGCCGGCGGCGCTCAGCAGCCGCTCCACCGCCTCCTGCTCCGCCCCCGAGAGGAAGGCGGTGCAGGCGGGGACGCCCCGCTGGGCCTGCTCCAGACGATCCAGGGCCCGGGCCAGCAGGGTGCGCTCCCCGGCGGTCTGAGCCGCCCGGTTCAAAAGCTCGGTCTTATTCACCGCACTCGGTGGCCACCACATGGGCGCAGCGGTCGCACAGCTCGGCATGGTGGCCCTCGGTCCCGATGTGGACGTCGTGGTTCCAGCAGCGGGGGCACTTGTCCCCGGCGGCGGGGTTCACCTGGACGGAGAGGCCCTCGAACTCCCTGCCCTCATAGCCCCGGGCCTCTCCCTGCACGACGGAGACGGCGGAGACGATGCACAGAGAGGCCAGCTCGGCGCTGTCCAGATGCATGGCCTGGAAGGTCTCCCACGCCTCGGGGGTGAAGGTGAGGACCAGATCGGCGTCCTGATTTTTCTTGATGCCCTGCTCGGCGCGGGCCAGCTCCAGCGCCTTGTTCACATCGTCCCGGAGGGCCATGAGCTTCTCCCACTTGTCCGCCTGGGCCTCGGAGAGGGCGTGGTCGGACTCCCACTGGGGCATATCGTTGAGCATCACGCTCTCGGCGTTGTCCGACGCGGCATGGGGCATGGCGGCCCAGATCTCGTCGGAGGTGAAGGCCAGGATGGGGGCCACCAGCCGGGTCAGGCCGTCCAGAATGGTGTAGAGGGCGGTCTGGGCGGAGGCCCGGGCGCCGGCGGCGCCGCAGTAGAGCCGGTCCTTGATGATGTCCAGATAGAAGTTGGACATCTCCACCACGCAGAAGTTGTAGATGGCCCGGTAGGCGGTGTGGAACTCGTAGCGCTCGTAGGCGTCCCGGACGGTGCGGGTCAGCTCATTGAGCTGGGCCACCGCCCAGCGGTCCAGCTCAAGCAGGTCGCCGAAGGCCACGGGGCGGTCGGGGTCGAAGCCGTCCAGGTTGCCCAGCATATAGCGGGCGGTGTTGCGGATCTTCAGATAGGCCTGGGAGAGCTGCTTCATGATCTCCCCGGAGATGCGGGCGTCCTGGGTGTAGTCGGTGGAGGAGGCCCACAGCCGGAGGATGTCCGCGCCGTAGTCCTTGATGACCTCCTCGGGGGCCACGGTGTTGCCCAGGGACTTGTGCATGGCCCGGCCCTCGCCGTCCACGGTCCAGCCGTGGGTGACGATCTGCTTGTAGGGGGCGATGCCGTTCATGGCGATGGAGGTGAGCATGGAGGACTGGAACCAGCCCCGGTACTGGTCGCCGCCCTCCAGATAGAGGTCGGCAGGGTAGCGGAGGTTGGACCGCTGGGCCACCACGGCGGTGTGGGTGGAGCCGGAGTCGAACCACACGTCCATGATGTCGCTCTCCTTGGTGAAGTGGGTGTGGCCGCACACGGGGCAGGTAAAGCCCTCGGGCACCAGCTCGTCGGCCTCCTTCTCAAACCAGATGTTGGAGCTGTGCTCGGCAAAGAGGCTGGCCACGCGGTCGATGCTCTCGGGAGTGACCAGATCCTTGCCGCAGTGGGCGCAGTAGAAGATGGGGATGGGCACGCCCCACACCCGCTGGCGGCTGATGCACCAGTCGTTGCGCTCGGCGATCATGGAGACCATGCGCTCCTTGCCCCACTCGGGCTTCCAGGTGATGGCGTCGCAGGCCTTGATGGCCATGTCCTTGATGGCGTCCACCGAGCAGAACCACTGCTCGGTGGCCCGGAAGATGATGGGGTGCTTGCAGCGCCAGCAGTGGGGATAGGAGTGGGTGATCTTCTCGCTGGCCAGCAGCGCGCCGCACGCCCCCAGATCGTCCACCACCATGTCGTTGCCCTTGGCGTAGAACTGGCCGTTGTAGCGCTCGTCGGTCATCACGCCCTTGGCGTTCACCGGCACCGGCACGCCGATGTGGGTGCCCTTGTTCTTGTCGTACCACTGGCAGATGCTGAAGTCGTCCGCGCCGAAGCCGGGGGCGGTGTGGACGCAGCCGGTGCCGGCCTCCAGGGTGACGTGGTCGCCGCACAGGACGATGCTCTCCCGGTCGAAGAGGGGATGGCGGGCGGTCATCAGTTCCAGCGCTTCGCCCTTGACCGTGCCCAGCACCTCGCAGGCGGCGAAGTCCAGCCCGGCGGCCTTGCAGACGGTCTCGGCCAGGTCCTTGGCCACCACGTAGGTCTCGCCGTTGGGCTGCCGGAGCAGCACATACTCAAAGGAGGCGTTGACGCAGATGGCCATGTTGCCGGGGATGGTCCAGGGGGTGGTGGTCCAGATGACAAAATAGGTCTTGGACAGATCGCACAGCCCGGCCAGCTTGCCGTGGTCGTTGGAGACGGGGAACTTCACGTAAATGGTGGTGCAGGGGTCGTCGGCGTACTCGATCTCGGCCTCAGCCAGGGCGGTCTGGTCGTTGGGGCACCAGTAGACCGGCTTCATGCCCTTGTAGATATAGCCCTGCTCGGCCATCTTGCCGAACACCCGGATCTGAGCGGCCTCAAAGTCGGGGGTGAGGGTCAGATAGGGATGCTCCCACTCCCCCAGCACGCCCAGGCGCTTGAACTGCTCCCGCTGCCGGTCCACGAAGGACAGGGCGTACTCCCGGCACTTGTCCCGGAACTCGGCGGTGGTGAGCTCGTCCCGCTTGACCTTCTTGTCCTTGAGGATGGCAGACTCGATGGGCAGGCCGTGGGTGTCCCAGCCGGGGACGTAAGGGGCCTGGAAGCCCATCATGTTTTTGGAGCGCACGATCATGTCCTTGAGGATCTTGTTCATGGCGTGGCCGATGTGGATGTTGCCGTTGGCGTAGGGAGGGCCGTCGTGGAGGATGAACTGGGGCTTGCCCTCGTTGCGGGTCATCATTTTGTGATAGAGGTCCTTGTCGTAGAAGGCCTGGAGCATCTCCGGCTCCCGCTTGGGCAGGCCCGCCCGCATGGGAAAGTCGGTCTTGGGCAGATGAACGGTCTGGTTGTAGTCCATGAATCTTTTCTCCTTTATGTCAATCAAATTAATACTTGGCAATGACCATGCGGCAATCCTTGCAGAGATCGGCCTCCACACCCTTCCCGCCGAGAGAAAGGGGGCTGATGGTGACGTGATCTGTCAAAAAGGGGACAGACTCCGCCGGGAGCCAGCGGATCCAGTAGCCGCCCGCGGTGAGGCGGCCTTCTTCCATTTCTTTTCCGCATTTGGGGCACTTCATACCAGTTCCTCCCACAAAAAAACGCCCTTGTCTCCGAAGAGACAAAGGCGAAAACCTCTGCGGTACCACTCTTGTTGCCCCGGGCAGACCGGGACCCCTCGTCGGCGGGTAACGGCGCCAGCCGTCGGGACCTACTGTGGGTTCAGCCCCGTCGCTCCGAGGTGATGTGTTCGCCCCTCCTCCCCTCCGCCTTGCACCCAACGGCGGCTCTCTGGGCGGGATCGGGGGGTACTTATCCTCATCACAGCGTTTTACTCTAGGCATTTTATCCGTTTTTTGCAGAGATGTCAAGGAAAAAGGGCAAAACAGAAAGAGCCGGACGCCTGCTCCTGACGTCCGGCTCTCCCTGTAAGGAAAGAGGATACAATGAAATGAAAAGAAACTGTCTCTTGCAAGGATTATGATACCCAATAGTTGTGAACGAACCAAACAAAAACTGTTACAAAAAAATTAAATCTCAAAGTTTTTCTGTCATCCTTCTGTAAAGAAGGAAAATACAAAAAGACAGCGGGCAAACCGCTGTCTTTTTGCAAAGGATTGGAGGATAGAATGAAAAGAAGTTGATGTCTCTTGCAAGGATTAAAATACCAGAAGATTGTTACAAAAGCACTCCGTGATTGTTAAATTTATGTTAAATCGCACAATCTACTCCTCTTTCTCTCTGCGCAGTTTGTTGAAAAAGTCAGCCAGCAGCGCCGCGCACTCCTCGCCCCGCAGGCCCCGGTAGAGCCGGGGACGGTGCCCGAAGCCTTCTTCAAAGAGGTTGAGAATCGAGCCGCAGGCCCCCATTTTTTCTTCCCGGGCGCCGTAATAAACCGCTGGGATGCGGGCGTTGACGATGGCCCCGGCGCACATGGGACAGGGCTCCAGGGTCACATACAACCTGGCCCGGTGGAGCCGCCAGCCTCCCAGGGTCTCACAGGCCATGCGGATGGCGGCCAGCTCGGCGTGGCCCAGGGCGTTCCCGTCCTCTTCCCGTCGGTTCCGGCCCTCCCCCACGATGCGGCCGTCGGCCCACACGATCACGCATCCCACGGGCACCTCCCCGTGGTCCAGAGCCTCCCGGGCCAGCTCCAGCGCCCGGCCCATGTATTCCTCGTCGGTCATACCACTTCTGCCCCCCTGCTTTCTTTGGATGTATCATACCCGATTTTTGGCGTCTGCGCAAGGATTTTGGTGTAAAGGAGAACCGCTTTCGACACCGTTCGGGAAAAACTGCCTAAAGATGGAAATTGTTTGAAAGCGGGAGCTGGTTTTCTATTGCTCCTGCGCGGGAATTGTGCTACACTGTACCTAATAAATTTTCAGGGGGAATTATTTTTGGTCGAGATTTTCCTCATTGCTGTCAGCCTTGCCATGGATGCCTTCGCCGTCTCCATCTCCGCCGGGATCGCGATCCCGGGCTTCGGGCCCCGGCAGGCGGCCCGCATCGGCGCGTGGTGCGGCTTTTTCCAGTTTGCCATGCCGCTGATCGGCTGGTTTCTGGGTTCCAGCGTACGCAGTTACATCGAGGCGGTGGATCACTGGATCGCCTTTGCCCTGCTGGCCCTCATCGGAGGACATATGATCTGGGACGCTCTCTCGGGCGGCGGGGAGGAGGCGGTGACCGATCTCTCCGCCCGGCGGCTTTTTCTCCTGGCGTTGGCCACCAGTATCGACGCGCTGGCGGTGGGGGTCTCCATGGCCTTCATGAAGGTGAACATCCTGCTCGCCAGCGTGCTCATCGGCGTGGTGGCTTTCGTCCTGGCGATGCTGGGCGGCCTGCTGGGCCGCCGGCTGGGGGATCTGTTCCAGCGCCGGGCCACCCTGCTGGGCGGCGTTGTGCTGGTGTGCATCGGAGTGAAGATCCTGGCGCAGCATCTGGCGGGAGCGGCGTGAGCTATGGGGATGTGGACCGAGCTGGCCCTGTGCCCCGACCGGCACCGCCTCGTCGCCCTGGTGGGGGGCGGCGGCAAGACCACGACTCTCTATGCCCTGGCCGCTGAGGCGGTCGCGGGAGGGCGCACGGTGGTGGTGACCACCACCACACACATTATGCCCCACCCCCGCCTTCCCCTCACGGAGGAGCCCGCCGCCCTGCCCGCGCTGCTGGCAGAGCACCGGGCGGCTACCCTGGGGAGGTGGGACAGGCCGGGCAAACTCGCCGGGGCGGTGCCGCCCGAGGCGCTGGAGGGACTTGCCGATGTGGTGCTGGCCGAGGCCGACGGGGCCCGGCTGCTGCCCCTGAAGGCCCCGGCGAACCATGAGCCGGTGATCCCCTCCTGCTGCGGCGCCGTGGTGGCGGTGGCCGGACTGGACAGCCTGGGAGAGCCGGTGGAGCGGATCTGCCATCGCCCGGAGCGGGTCTGCGCCCTCCTGGGGGTGGGGCCGGAGCACCGGGTGGCGCCCGCCGATGTGGCGGCGATTCTCATGAGCCCCCTGGGGGGGCGGAAAAACGTCCCCGCCGGGGCGGCGTTTCGGTGCCTGCTGAACAAGGCGGACACGCCGGAGCGCCGGGCGGCGGGAGAATCCATCCGGGAGCGGCTGGCGGCACAGGGAGTCCCGGCCGCTGTCCACAGCTATGGGGAAAAGGAGCGTGGGGGCCTGTGCTGGTTTTGATCAAGGGCGCGGGGGATCTGGCCACCGGCGTGGCGGTGCGGCTGCGCCGCAGCCATTTCCAGGTGGTCATGACCGACTTGGCCCGGCCCACCGCCGTCCGGCGGTCGGTGGCCTTTTCGCAGGCCGTCTACGACGGCACGGCCACGGTGGAGGGCCTCACCGCCCGGCGGGCGTCCGGGTCCGACGAGGCCCGGAAGGCGCTGGAGGCCGGAGATGTCCCGGTCCTGGTGGATCCCGCCGCCGAGATTTTGCATCGGCTTCCCTTTGACGTGCTGGTGGACGCCATCCTGGCCAAGAGGAACACCGGCACCCGCATCACCGACGCCCCCACGGTGCTGGCCCTGGGGCCCGGCTTCACCGCCGGGGTGGACTGCCATGGGGTGGTGGAGACCATGCGGGGCCATGATCTGGGTCGTCTGATTACCGATGGCGCGGCCGTTCCCAACACCGGCGTGCCCGGGGACGTGGGGGGCTTCACCGCCGAGCGCATCATTCGCGCGCCCGCCGCCGGGGCCTTTGAGCCGCTGGCCGCCATCGGCGAGCGGGTGGAGCTGGGGCAGCCCGTGGCCCGGGTGGGAGACGCGGTGGCCGCCGCCGGGCTCACGGGCATCGTCCGGGGGATGCTCCCGGCGGGGCTGACGGTTTTCGCCGGGATGAAGGCGGGGGACATCGATCCTCGCTGTGAGCGCCGCCACTGCTTCACCGTTTCGGACAAGTCCCGGGCCATTGCGGGCGGCGTGTTGGAGGGAATCCTCTTTTTCTCGAAAAAGAGACTTGAAAAGCTTTGACAGAGAGACAGCCGCGCTTGGGGCTGTTGAAATAGGCCGGACCGATTCCCGGTTTTTGAGAGGAAATGGTTCAAAAAGTTCCGAACAGAAAGTGTTTCGTTTGCCTGTTGCTGGAAAGGAGGGCTTCCCTTGTCCCGTCTCATTCTCTGCGGCGCGGGCCATGTCTCCCGCGCCCTGGCCCAGGTGGCCGCCCTGCTGGAATTCGAGCTGTGCGTCCTGGACGACCGGCCCGAGTTTGCCGACCCCGCCCGCTTCCCTGCCGGGGCGCAGGTGCTGGCGCTGCCCTTTGACGAAGGTTTGAAGCGCCTGGGCAGCCGTCCGGATGACTTTTTCTGCATCCTTACCCGGGGGCATACCTGGGACAAGGCCTGTCTGGCCCGTATTTTAAACGGTCAATTCGCCTATGTGGGAATGATCGGCAGCCGCCGCAAGGTGGCCGCCACCATGGAGGCGCTGGCCGCCGAAGGCTATTCTCAAGAGCGGCTGGCCGCTGTCCACGCCCCCATCGGGCTGATGCTGGGGGGACAGACCCCGGCGGAGGTGGCGGTGGAGATCGCCGCCCAGCTCATTCAGATCCGGGCCGAGCTGGGCCCCGCGCTGGCCCCGCCCCCGGCGGAGCCCGGTGTTTTGTGCACCATTTTGAAAAAGACAGGCTCCGCGCCCCGGGGCCCCGGGGCCTGGATGCTGGTGTGCCCCGACGGGCATACTGTGGGCACGGTGGGCGGCGGCGCGGTGGAGTATCAGGTGGGCCGGGATGCCCTGGAGCTTTGGGCTGCGGGTGGGTCCGCCCGGGAGGGCACTTACGATCTGGGCAGCGGCGCGGACCTGGGCATGGTCTGCGGCGGGCGCATCACCATCCGGTTTCAGCGCCAGTGACGGCGGGGGAGCTTGGAAGGGCAGCAGAGAGAAAGGATGAGAAAAATGAAGGAAATTCTACTCTTCGTCATGGCCGGCTGTCCCCATTGCCGTCTGGCCCTTCAGCTCCAGGAGGAGCTCTTTGCCGCCCATCCCGAGTGGAGGGACATCCCATTAAAAATTGTGGACGAGACCCGGGACCCGGCCTTTGCCGATCGGTTTGATTATTACTACGTGCCGACTTACTATGTGGACGGGCAGAAGGTCCACGAGGGCCACGCCGAGCGGGACGATGTGGAAAAAGTCTTTCGTCTGGCGGCCGGAGAGCCGGTCAAAAGCTGAATTGGGCATTTTCCGGAAAGTTTTCCTTGACACCCCTGCCGGGGCGTGATAACATAACAGCCAAATAAACCTGATAGAGGCGCGGTTCTCATAAGTACCACCGGACAAGGGCAGGCAGCCGTCCGTGGGAAAGGGAGCGCCGCCGAAGGGAGTGCCGCTGCCTGGCGGTGCTTGGCCTGGGCCGCCGGGGAAAACCCGTCGGACTGTCACAAGTGTGTGAAGCGCTATCTGGTCTGGTCGAGCCGCGCGATGCCGTCCCCGTTTGTGGGGCCGGTGTTTTGGTTCTTTCATTCCACACGGGCGCTTTTCATAGAAAAGCGCCCGTGTTTTTTGCTTGGGCACAGGAAAGGATTGTTTGGATATGAAAAAGAAGCTGTTTGCTCTGGCCCTGACCCTGGGCCTCACCCTCACCGCCTGCGGCGGCGGAGCCTCTACCGAGAGCGCTGCCCCCGCGGCCGTGGAAATCCCCGCCGTGGAGGATCTGACCGGCGTGGACACCAGCGCCATCCCCGGCGTGGAGGACGGCGTCCTCACCGTGGGAATGGAGTGTGCTTACGCCCCCTATAACTGGATGCAGGTCGACGACTCCAACGGCGCCGTGCCCATTGCCAACGTCCCCGGCTCCTACGCCAACGGCTATGACGTGATGATCGCCAAGCGCATCTGCGACGCCTATGGCTGGGAACTGGAAGTGGTCTCCTCCGCCTGGGACTCCCTCTGCCCCGCCATCCAGTCAGGCATGATGGACGCCAACATCGCCGGCCAGTCCATGACCGCCGACCGCATGGCCGAGGTCGACATGGCCGGCCCCTACTACTATGCCACCATCGTCTGCGTCACCACCAAGGACAGCAAGTACGCCAACGCTGCCTCCATCGCCGACTTGTCCGGCGGCACCTGCACCGCCCAGTCCGGCACCATCTGGTACGACTCCTGCCTCACCCAGATTGAGAACGCCAACCTGCTTCCCCCTGCTGAGACCGCTCCCGCCATGCTGATGCAGCTCCAGACCGGCACCGTGGACTTTATCTGCACCGATATGCCCACGGCCTTGGGCGCTGCCGCCAAGGATGACAACCTGGTCATCCTGAACTTCTCCGGCACCGACGGCGATTTCCGGTTTGCCGACGAGACCGAGCGGGCCGAGAACGTAAACATCGGCATGTCCGTGGCCAAGGGGAATACCGAGCTGAAGGACGCCATGGATCGGGTCCTTTCCGCCCTCACCGAGGAGCACTTCAACGCCCTCATGGACCGGGCCATCGCCATCCAGCCCGAGATTTAAGACCTGCCTTATATATACCATCCCCGCCCCCGGCCCGGCGCCGGGGGCGGGCTCTGCGCAAAGAAAGGAGCATTCCCCATGGAGATCTTCGCCAAGCTGGGCTACGATATGACCCGGCTCTGGAGTGCCTACTGGGTCAAATACCTGGGGGGCATGGGCAGCACCCTGGTCCTGGCCCTGGTGGCCACCCTCATCGGCTGCGTCATCGGCCTGGCCTGCGGGATCCTGAACACCATCCCCGTGGCCCGGCAGGACTCCGCCCCCAAGCGTTTTGGCCTCAAGCTGGTCCGCGCCCTGGTGCGGATCTATGTGGAGGTCTTTCGCGGCACCCCCATGGTCCTGCAGGCCGTGTTCATTTACTACGGCCTGCCCTATTTCACCAACAACTCCATGCGGTTTGACAACATCTGGGCTGCCGCCATCCTCATCGTCTCCATCAACACGGGCGCCTACATGGCCGAGTCCGTCCGGGGCGGCATCCTCTCCATCGACCCCGGCCAGACCGAGGGCGCCAAGGCCATCGGTATGACCCACTTCCAGACCATGACCAGCGTTATCCTGCCTCAGGCCCTGCGGAACATCATGCCGCAGATCGGCAACAACTTCATTATCAACGTGAAGGACACCTCGGTGATGTTCATCATCGGCTTCACCGAGTTTTTCGCCTTCCACCGCTATATCACCGGCGTGAACAACCTCTACTTCCCCTCCGCCGCCATCGAGATGATAGGCTATCTGACCATGACGCTCATCGCCTCTTTCCTCCTGCGGTGGATCGAGAAGCTGATGGACGGCTCGGACAGCTACAAGCTGGTGCAAGCCGACGCGCTCACCATGGCCGCCGGGACCTACCGCCACCCCAAAAAGGTGGAGGACACCCTGGAGCGCAACCTGGAACAAGAGAGGAGGATGTGACATGGCCGAACCCATCATTGCCGTGCGCCATCTGTCCAAGTCCTTCGGGGCCAACGTGGTGCTCCGGGACATCGACTTCACGGTCTCTTCCGGGGATGTGACCACCGTCATCGGGCCTTCCGGTTCCGGCAAGTCCACCCTCCTGCGGTGCATCAACCTGCTGGAGACCCCCACCTCCGGGAGCGTGATTTTTCACGACCAGGACGTGACCGGCCGGGGCGTCGACCCCGCCGCCTACCGCAGCAAGGTGGGCATGGTCTTTCAGTCCTTCAACCTCTTCAGCAACATGACGGTGCTGGACAACTGCACCGTGGGTCAGCGGAAGGTGCTGAAAAAAGACGCCGAGACCGCCCGGAAAAACGCCATCCGCTATCTGGAGCAGGTGGGGATGGCCCCCTACATCAACGCCCGCCCCCGACAGCTCTCCGGCGGCCAGAAGCAGCGGGTAGCCATCGCCCGGGCCCTGGCCATGGAACCCGAGGTGCTGCTCTTTGACGAGCCCACCTCCGCGCTGGATCCGGAGATGGTGGGGGAAGTCCTCTCCGTCATGCGGGACCTGGCCCGGGGAGGCATGACCATGATCGTGGTCACTCACGAGATGGCCTTCGCCCGGGACGTGAGCAATCACGTGGTCTTTATGGCCGATGGCGTCATTGCCGAGGAGGGCCTCCCCGGGGAGCTCTTTCAAGACCCGAAAAACCCCCGGACCCGGGAGTTCCTGGCCCGGTTCCGGGAAAATTGAACAAAAATTGAAAACGCCGCCTGCCGGGAGGATCTCGGCAGGCGGCGTTTCAGCTTGTCAAAAAAGCCTCGCAGAGTTTCGCGCCCGCAGGCGCGAAAGAGGTGGGATCTGTTTTCTGCCGCGGCGTGTACGTGGCAGAAAACACCTCTCGGCCCGTAAGTGTGCGCATGGTCCGTCAAAGGCGGACCATGCGTGCGCGCGACGGGCTGCATCCTGCTCGAAAAAGTGGCGAAGCCACTTTTTCGACAGCCTCAGGGGCGCAGTCCGCTGCCGCCCTGCATGGTGATGGTTTCACCGGAGATATATTTGGCGGCGTCGCTGCACAGGAACACCGCGGTGCGGCCGATGTCCTTTTCGGGGTCGCCGAAGCGCCCGGCGGGGATGCCCTTGATGGTCTGCTCATAGACCGCGGGGTACTCCTCCCGCCACTTTTTGAGGGCGTCGGTGAGCACCAGGGGGCAGATGATGTTGCAGTTGATGCCGTCGGGGCCCCACTCGGTGGCGGCTACCCGGGTCATGCCCCGGATGCCCTCCTTGGCGGCGGCGTAGCTGCTCTGGCCCGGCTTGCCGAACAGGCCAGCGCCCGAGGCGAAGTTCACCACAGATCCCCGGGTCTTCTTGAGCTCGGGGTAACAGTGCTTCATGTAAAAGAAGGCGGCGTACAGCCCGGAGTAGATAGCCTGGTCGAACTGCTCCTTGGTGTGCTCGGCCAAAGGCACGCCGGAGGCGGAGTTTTGGGCGTTGTTGATGAGGAAGTCGATGCGGCCGAAGGTCTTGACGGCCTCCTCCACCACATGGGCCACCTGCTCCTCCACGCCGCCGTCGCACTGCATGGGCAGCACCTTGACGCCGTAGAGCCGCTCCAGCTCCTCCTGGGCGTCGGTGAGCTTCTTGACGTTCCGCCCGGTGATGACCAGGTCGACGCCCTCCTTGGCAAAGGCGGTGGACAGTCCGTATCCGATCCCGCCGCCCTTGCCGCCGCCGGTGATGATCGCAACCTTTCCCTGCATGGTCTCCATAACACGCTGCCTCCTTTGAAAAATTGCCGCGATCCAAATGATTTGGCTGATTCTGGAACGATCATAGCACAGTCCTGTTTAAATGACAAGTAGATTTTCTGGACCAATAAAAATTAGTTTGATACAAACACAGACCGGCAGGGCCGGGCCCCTCAGAGGCCCGGCCCTGCCGGTCTGCGGAACATTCATTTTTAATAAGTTTGGTCCAAAATCTCGATCAGGCTGGCCACAGCGCCCTCCTCGCAGGCGGGGAGCAGGCGGGCTCCCCAGTCCTTGACCTCTTTGGCGCAGTTGGCGGGGGCAAAGGGGATGGCAGAGACCTCCAGCATGGGGATGTCGTTTTGATTGTCTCCAATGCAGTAGATGTGTTCCCTCCGGATACCCAGCAGTTCGGCCAGCTTGAGCACCATCCCACCCTTGGTGCTCCCTTTGGCGGTGATCTCCAGCATGTGGGGGTTGGAGAAAATGGCCTCATAGCGCTCCGGCCAGTGGGACAGCAGGTCTGCCTGGGCCTTCAGCAGAAAGGGGTGATCCTGATGAAGGATGGCCTTGCCCCAGGGGAGGGGCATGGCGGAGATGGGGCACTCGGTGGCGCCGGTGCCCGCCTTGTTCAGGTGATACCAGGTCCAGAAATTGGGGTTCCAGATATAGATGTCCTCTCCGTGGTAGGCCTCCAGCCCCACCTGGGGATTGCGGGCGGTGAGGGCCTCCAGGTCGGCGGCAATGGTGGGGGCGATGGTGGTCTCCATCACCATGCGGTCGGCGGCGAAGTCGTAGAGCTGGGCGCCGTTGGAGAGGATGACCGGGGCGTTCACCGGCGTCAGGTGGAGAAAGGGGGCGAAGGTGCGGTGGGCCCGGCCGGTGGAGACGGTAAAGATGCCTCCTTCCGCCTCAAAGTAGGCCAGGGCCTCCAGGTTGGCCGGGGGAACAGCGCCCGCGGCACTGTAATAGGTTTCATCGAAATCGGTGGCCAGGAGCACGCCGTCGAATTTTCCCAAAGGGGTCCCTCCTCTTAACGGAGGTCCGCCCCCGTCAGATATTTGTGCATGGGCTTGTAGAGAATGGCGAAGATGATGAGGCACAGGGCCATGTCGATGACCATGTAAAAACCGTTGTAGAGCAGGGAGTAAAACCAGGGGGTGGTCATCGTCAGGTTGAAAAAGGTCTCGGGCATGTATTCGGCCCAGACCGTGGCGCCCACTACGTAGTGGACCAGGAACCGGGCGGCGGAGCCTGCCACGGTGCCCCAGAAGATGCCGCCCTTGCAGCCCCGGAAGAGACCGGCCAGGCCCAGGACGGTGAAGGCCACCAGATAGTCGCCTAGAATGGACTGCCAGCCCAAGGCAAAGCCGCCGTCATACATGAACTGGAGCACGCCCAGTACAAAGCCGGCCAGCAGGCCGCTGCCGGTGCCCCAGCGGACGGCGAAGAGGAAAATGGGGAGCATGGACAGGCAAATGGAGCCGCCCCAGGGCATTTCCCAGATCTTGATGAAGCTCAGGATCTGAGCCAAAACGACCATCAGGCCCCCCTCGCAGAGCCTGCGCACGGCCAGATACTTCCGGGAACGGGATCTTGTCGCTGTGTTTTCCATCGTTTCTTTTTCTCCTTTTGAAAAAAGTACCGCAAGCGCAAACCGGGGAAGGCGCATTGCGGTACGAAAAAGAGACGATGTGTCACCAAATCGCTTCCTACGCCGGCATTACCCGGATCAGGTTCAAGGGACCGGGAGCGGCACTACACTCCTGCATCTCAGCCGGACTTGCGTCCAGCGCCCCTGTATTCAGTTTGTCCTTACGGCCTGTGAATTATTTTATACCAAAAGCGGGGGGATTGTCAAGGCGCGGTGGGGAAAAGAGGCCAAAACGGGAATCATTTCCGCTCCAGCCGGTCCAAAACCGCCTGGAACCAGTCAGGCAGGGGGCACTCCACCGTCACCCGCTCCCCGGTGCGGGGGTGGAGAAAGGAGAGCTTTTTGGCGTGGAGGCACTGACCCGCCAGACCGGGGACCGGTTTTTTGCCTCCGTAGACCACATCCCCCAGCAGAGGGTGCCCGATAGAGGCCAGATGGACCCGGATCTGGTGGGTGCGGCCGGTCTCCAGGCGGCACTTCACATAGGTGTGGCCGGGGTAGCGGGCCAGCACCTCCCAGTGGGTCACGGCGCTCCGGCCGTTTTTGGGGTCGACGGCCATCCGCTTTCGGTCTGTGAGGTGGCGGCCGATGGGGGCGTCCACCGTCCCGGCATCCTCCCTCAGGCTGCCCACCGCCACGGCGCGGTATTCCCGGCAGAGGCTGTGATCCTGAAGCTGGGCGGCCAGGGCCAGGTGGGCAGGATCGTTTTTGGCGGCGATGATGAGCCCTGAGGTGTCCCGGTCGATGCGGTGGACGATGCCCGGGCGGAGCTGGCCGTTGATCCCGGAGAGGCTGCTGCCGCAGTGGTAGAGCAGGGCGTTGACCAAAGTGCCGTCCGGATGGCCGGGAGCGGGATGGACCACCAGCCCCACCGGCTTGTTGACCACGATGACGTCGGCGTCCTCATAGACCACGTCCAGAGGGATGTCCTGGGGGAGCACGTCGATGGGGGCCGGGTCGGGGATACAGAGGGTGTAGCCCTCCCCCGGAAGAGTCCTGCGGTTTTTCTTCACCGCCTGGCCCTGCTGGAGGACCTTCCCCTCCTCCAGCAGCCGCTGGGCGGCCGAGCGGGTGAGCTCCGGGAGGCTGCGGGCCAGGAACTGGTCGACGCGCTCCCCTTCCCGGTCGGCGATGAGCTCAAGGGGCGTCATGGCGGGCCTCCTTCTGCTTGTCATAGAAAAACAGAACGTAGATCACCATGAGAATGCCGCCCGTCACCACGCAGATGTCCGCCACGTTAAAGACGGCGAAATCCATAAAGGTGGTGGCGAACATGTCGGTGACAAAGCCCAGAAAGACCCGGTCGATGAGGTTGCCCACCGCTCCGCCCAGGATCAGGGCCAGGGAGAGCCGGCCCAGCGGCCGGGTGAAAAGTTTGCGTGCCATCAGCACTGCCACCGCCACAGAGGCGAGCAGGGAGATCAGCGCCAGCAGCCAGGTCAGAGAGGAAAAGCTGGAGAAGGCCGCCCCGGTGTTCTGGATGTAGGTCAGCTCCATGATCCCCGGAAGAAAGGGGATGGACTGGCCCAGGGGGATGGAGGCTCGAACCCAGGCTTTCACCGACTGGTCAATAACAACCAGGACTGCGGCAAGAAGATAATACAGCATGGAATCAAATCCTTTCGGGATGTGGGCAGAAGGAGCGCTCAGGACAGCTCCTGGGCGCGGCAGAGCCTGGCGAATTCCCCGTCCCTGGCCACCAGCTCGTCCCAGGTGCCCAGCTCGGCCACATGATTGTCGTCGATGACGGCGATGCGGTGGGCCGAGCGGATGGTGGACAGCCGGTGGGCGATGATGAGGGTGGTACGGCCTTGGGCCAGGGCGTCGAAGGCCCCCTGGATGCGGTGCTCGGTGACGGTGTCCAGGGCGGAGGTGGCCTCGTCCAGGATGAGCACCGGGGGATCCTTCAAAAAGACCCGGGCGATGGAGACCCGCTGCTTCTGTCCGCCGGAGAGCATCACGCCCCGCTCTCCCACATAGGTCTGGAAGCCGTCGGGCATGGCCATCACGTCGTCGTAGAGCTCGGCCTTCCGGGCGGCGGCGTAGACCTCCTCGGCGGTGGCGTCCGGCCGGCCGTAGGCGATGTTGTCGAAGATGGTGCCCGCAAAGAGGAACACGTCCTGCTGGACGATCCCGATGTTTTTCCGCAGGGAGGTCAGGGTCAGGTCCCGCACGTCCCGGCCGTCCACCCGGATGTCGCCTCCGGTGACGTCGTAGAACCGGGGGATGAGCTGGCAGAGGGTGGATTTGCCGCCCCCGGAGGGGCCCACCACCGCCACCGTCTCTCCGGGGGCGATGTGGAGGTCGATCTTCTCCAGCACGGGAGGCTGGCCGGGGCCGTAGGAGAAGGACACGCTGTCCAGGTCGATCTGTCCCTTGACCGTCCCGGCGTCGGCGGCGCCGGGGGCGTCGGTGATCTCGGGGTCGGTCCGCATCAGCTCCACGAACCGGGTGAAGCCCGCCATCCCCTGCATGAACTGCTCCACAAAGGCGGAGAGCTTGCGGATGGGGGTGATGAAGGTGGTGACGTAGAGGGAGAAGGTGATGAGATCGGTGTAGTCCATCTCCCCCAGCATGATAAAGTAGCCGCCCACGGCGATGACCACCACGGACATGATGCCCACGCACAGCTCCATGCCCGACTGATAGAGGGCCATGGCCTTGTAGTAGTTCCGCTTGGCGCCGCGGAACTGGTCGTTGGAGGCCTCGAACTTCCGCTTCTCCTCCCCTTCGTTGGCAAAGGCCTGGGCGGTGCGGATGCCGGAGAGAGAGGACTCCACTTCCCCGTTGATGACGGCCAGCTTGCCCTTCACCCCCACGGAGACCCGGCTCATCCGGCGGCGCTGAAAGACGGTAAAGACGATGAACAGGGGCACCACGGCAAAGACGGCCAGGGCCAGCTCCCACCGGATGGTGCACATGACGCAGAAGGCGCCGATGAGGGTCACCGAGGAGATGAACAGATCCTCGGGGCCGTGGTGGGCCAGCTCTCCGATCTCGAAGAGGTCGCCGGTGACCCGGCTCATGAGCTGACCGGTGCGGTTTTTGTCAAAAAAGGAGAAGGACAGGGTCTGCATGTGCTCGAAGAGGTCCCGCCGGATGTCGGCTTCGATGTTGACCCCCATCAGATGGCCCCAGAAGGTAACGATAAAGTACATCCCGCCCTTCAAAAGATAGGCCAGGACCATGAGGACCATGACAGTGAAGAAGGTCTGGAACAGCCCCTGAGGCAGCAGTGCCTGCATGGACAGGCGGGAGACGTAGGGGAACACCAGATCCACCAGGCAGATCACCAGGGCGCAGAACAGATCCAGCAGAAAGAGTTTCATATGGGGCTTATAGTAAGACGCAAAAATGGCCAGATGGCCGTGGGTTTTCATCTCTTGGGCAGTCATGGAGAGCCTCCGTTCTTGGATTTTCAGGGCTTTAATAGTATATCCCAAAGAATGGAGTGGTGTCAACTTGCGGGGCAAAAGAGAAAGCCCCCGGCGGGGCAAAAGCGCCGCCGGGGGGAGAGGGTGGTCAGAGGGAGGGGGGAACGTTGTCAGAAATGCCGCTGGGCGGGGGCGGCAAACCGTCCCCGGATTTTAGAATTCCTTTGAACAAGCAGACCCCGGACAGGGAGGAACAGAGCGTCAGCAAATTGCTTTCCGCCCGAACAAGAAAATTGGGCATATGCAGTCCTTTGCATAGCTGATAAATGAATCCAAAGGCAAAGAGGCAGACGATTGCAAGGAAGAGGGGACGGGCGGAAAAATGGAATCGAATTTGCCCGGGGCAGGACAGGGCACTGACAAATACTCCAAAGTCTGCCCACAGAAGAAAGAGAAACAGGATGGAAAAAACCGGAGAATAGTAGCTGGAAAAGTAACCTTGCAAGTTATGAATCAGAAAGCTGAACAAAAAGAAACACAACAAAAGATTTTATTTGCATTCTTCATGAAAAATTAGGACCGATATTGGTACATGATTTTTACTGCGTCCTCTATGGGATTTTTAAGAGCTGCACCTTTATACATGAAAAAAACACTCATTCTATAAATACTGGAAAGCGTTTCGTGCCCCATAACTCTTTCCTTTACATAAAGGGCTGTCGTATTCCCAAACGGTGCATCCACTTTGGCCTGCCCCGCAGCGGCAGCGGCTAAAACACCTGCTATTTGTCCACTGAGTCCGGGAATTGCATTCCCTATTGCAAGACCTGTGATACCGGCCAGTGCAGCTACAGTAAAGCTGCTGACGCTATTATTGAGTTCCACATCCCACACCCGGTCAGCATTTGAAATGTGTTTGGCATAGTCGTTTCGTGTTCCAAATGGACAATTTTCCACATATGTCCATCCGGTAATAGGCATAATGCCATCAAAGGCATCATGTTTGACTGTGGCCAACTTCTCGTCACCGAAAAAGATATCATCTCCGATTCGATAAAATTCAATGCCATCTATATTGCGGAAGGGCTCCTTCAGCATCCGCGCCCTCCGGCGGAGATATCGGGGGGAAAAGATTGGCTCGGGCAGGACGGCGGCGTCCGTGTCCATGATCCGGTCCCAGTCCGTCCGCTGGGCGCCCAGAAGAGCATAGCGGAGGATGCGGTCAAACTCGGCGTTACTTAGAATATCCACGTTCGTAGCCCCCTTCCTTCAGCTTTTCACTCCGCAAGGCCCGCCCCCGGTTGACGCGCATCCTGACCGCGCCCTCGCTGAGGCCCAGTTTACGGGCGATGCTCTCGTCGCTCCATTCCCAGAGGAATTTTAGCTCCGGAATCTCCCGGCAAGCTTCCGGCAGGGCGGACACCCGCCCCGCCAGCGCCCGATAATGAGCCTGGCTCTCCATATCCTCCGGGGTGGGCGCGTCCCAGTTTTCCGGCAGGGCCGCGCCCCGGTTCTCCTTTTCCAAATTGTCCAGAGAGACGTTCTTCACTATCCTAACGGTCCAGCGTCTGATTTCGTCACGTTTTTTGAAAAATAATTTTAAATTCCTCAAAATGGTTGATGACGCGCAAAAACGCCTCGTGCACCGCCTCCTCCGCCAGGGCGGGGCTGTGGAGAATATTCAGCGCCACGGCGTAGAGCTTTCGCTCGTACCGGCAGTAAAACGCCGTAAACAGCGCCTTGTTGTCGTCCCCCTCCAGGAGGGAGAGATAAAGCATCAGCATGGCCCGGCGTTTTCTTCCAATTTTTATGATAGCATTTTTAAAAAAAGTATGATATAATACATTGATTTTTCAAAAGGTCGTGTGGGGATGCTGGAGCATTTTCTGGTGGTGCTGGGACAGGTGACCACCCTTTTTCTTCTGATGGGGATCGGATTTTTTCTGGGAAAAACGGGCAGGCTTTCTCTGGTGGGAACCGGAGAGATGTCCTTCCTGCTCATGTATATCGTCACGCCGTGCATCATCGTGGGCTCCTTCCAGACCGACTGGGAGGGGGAAACGCTCCGCACCCTGGCGGTGGGGACGGCGGCTCTGGCTGTATGCTACGGCGTCTACATACTAATCTCGCTGTTCCTTTTTCGAGACAAGCCCGCCGACCTCCAGGCCCCTCTGCGATTTGGATGCATTTACGGCAACACTGGGTTTATGGGTCTGCCCCTGGTGCGGGCGGTGCTGGGAGAGGAAGCCCTCATCTTTGCGGTGGTGTCCATGGTGGTATTCAATGTCCTCTGCTGGACCCACGGGGTCATTCTGATGGGGGGAAAGGGTGCGTTTTCGCCCAAAAAGATCGTGCTGAATCCCGGGGTGATCGCTGTGGCAATCGGGCTTCCCTTGTTCCTGCTGCGGCTGCGGCTGCCGGGACCGCTCTACAACGCCGTGGGTTTTGTAGGGGATCTTAACACCCCCCTGGCCATGGTGGTCATCGGTGCGCAGATGTCCCGGGCCGACCTGCTGAGCACGTTCCGGGGGAAGGAGCTGTATGCGGCTTCTGCCGTCAAGCTGCTGCTCATGCCGGCGGTCACCGCCCTCCTGCTCCTGCGGCTCCATCTGGACCCCTTGTTTTACTCCGCCACGGTGATTCTGGCCGCCGCCCCGACGGCGGGCATCACCAGCATGTTTGCGGAGCGTTTCGGGCGGGATTCCGCCCGGGCGGCCCAGCTGGTGAGCCTGTCCACCCTGCTGTCCATTCTCACGCTTCCCGTAGTGGGAGTGGCCGCCCAGATCCTGGGGGGGTAGTTCTTCCCCGCCGAATGACAGAACGCCCGCCTCCTGTTCAGGAGGCGGGCGTTTTCTCTTATGGTCAGACTTGAGCCGGGTCCACGGAGCGTTCGTCTCCGGCGGCGGATTCGGGCGGTTCGGCATTTCCCCGGCGGGGGTGGGAGCGGCGGATTCCCCTTTGCCTCGTCCGCTCCGCCGAACAGCTGCCCGGGACACAGAAGCGCCCTAGGCGCAGAAACCGGACCGCTGCACTCTTGCGTGATGCGAAAGAATATGTTAGACTGTATTTTGTAAAATAATGTATACCATACGAAAAGCTGTCAGAAAGGGTATGTACCCAACATGGAAATCAACGGAGAACAGGTAAGTGAGATCAAGCGCTATGATGAATTGGGGCTCTCCCCGGAATTGATGCGGGCCATCGAGAAGAAGGGCTACGTCCAGGCCACCCCGGTCCAGTCGGGGGCCATCCCCTACTTCATGGCGGGACGGGACGTGATCGCCAAGGCCCCAACCGGCACGGGAAAGACCTTTGCTTTTGGAATTCCCATGGTGGAGCACGCCAATCCCGAGGGCACCGACGTCACCGGCCTGGTGCTGGCTCCCACCCGGGAGCTGGCCATTCAGATCCAGGATGAGATCCGGGATCTGTGCGCCTTCAAGGAGGGCGTGCGGGTGGTCTGCCTCTACGGCGGGCAGCCCATCGACAAGCAGATCACCCAGCTGAAGAAGCGGCCCCAGATCGTGGTGGCCACCCCCGGGCGGCTCATGGATCACATGAAGCGGCGCACCGTGCGGCTGGACCATGTGGAGACTGTGGTGCTGGACGAGGCCGACCGGATGCTGGACATGGGCTTCATCCGGGACGTGACCCACATTCTGGACCAGATCAAGTCCCGGAAGAACATTGGCATGTTCTCGGCCACCATCTCCCGGGAGGTGATGGACATCTCCTGGGTGTATCAGCGCGACCCGGTGGAGATCACAGTCCAGGCCGACGTGGACAACAAGCCGGACATCGACCAGTACCGCATCGAGGTGGACCGGGGGGCCAAGGCTGAGCTGATGCTCCAGCTTTTGAGCCACGGGGGCTACGAGCGGGCCATTGCCTTCTGCAATACCAAGAACATGACCGACCGGCTCACGGGGCTGCTGCGGATGGGCGGGGTCACCTGTGAGGCCATCCACGGCGACATCCAGCAGGCGGTGCGGGAAAAGACTCTGAACCGCTTCCGGGAGGGAAAGCTCCAGGTGCTGGTGGCCACCGACGTGGCCGCCCGTGGCCTGGACATCGACGATGTAGACGCGGTATTCAACTACGACGTTCCCGACGAGAATGAGTACTATGTCCACCGCATCGGCCGTACCGGGCGGGCCAAGCGCCACGGCGTGGCCTATACGTTCCTCTCCGGCATCAACGAGACCCTGCGGATGGACCAGATCGTCAAGGGCACCCGCAACCAGGTGAAAAAGCTCCGCTATGAGCGGGGCACCCTGGAAGAGATCCATTAAAAACAAAGATCCAACGAAGGAGTCTTTCCATCTTATGATCACATTCCAAACGCCTGTGCCCGCCGACAAAGCCTGGGTGGACGCCCATCTGGCCCGCGGCAACTACCGGGGCTGCGAGTACAGCTTTACCAATCTCTTTGCCTGGGCCCCGGCCTATGAGCAGAAGATCGCCGAAGTGGACGGATTTTTGACGGCCCGCCTTCGCGGAAACCTCGGCTGCGGCTACCTCTGGCCTGCGGGGGACGGGGACCTGGATCGGGTCCTGACCGATCTGGAGGCCGACGCCAAAGAGCGGGACAAGCCTTTTCGGCTGGTCTGCCTCACCCCCCGGCAGGTGGAGGAGCTGGAGGCTCTGCGCCCCGGACAGTTTATCTTTACCGCCGACCGGGACGGGTTCGACTACCTCTATGAGATCGACAAGCTGGCCGACCTGGGCGGGCGGAAGCTCCACTCCAAGCGCAATCACTGCAAGCGCTTTGAGGAGGCCAATCCCACCTGGACCTACGAGGACATGACCCCCGCCGCTCTGTGCGAGTGCATCGAGATGGACGCCGAGTGGGACCGCCGCAGCCGTGAGAGGGAGGGGATCGAAGAGGCCCGGGACATGACCAATGAGAAGAAGGCCCTCCTGCTGGCCGCCCAGCACTTTGAAGAGCTGGGGCTGGAGGGCGGCATCATCCGGGTGTACGGCGAGGTGGTGGCCTTCTCTATGGGAGACCTCCTCTCCACGGATACCTTTGACGTCCACTTTGAAAAGGCATACAGCGAACTGCAGGGAGCCTTTGCCATGATCAACCGGGAGTTTGCCCGGCGGGTGCGCCAGCGCCACCCCGGCGTCCGCTACCTCAATCGGGAGGACGACATGGGCGTGGAGGGCCTGAGGAAGGCCAAGGAGTCCTATTACCCGGATCTGATGGTGGAAAAGCACAGCGCCGTGAGAAAAACGGAGGCCTGAGGGCCCCTGGCGGCGAAAGACAGGAGTATTCAGGACGGAAAGGAAGGGAACGGAATGGTGGAAATGCGTGCCTCCCGACGGGAGGAGATCCCCCGGCTGAAAGAACTGTGGAGGGCCGCCTTCGGCGATCCGGACACCTATATCGACTACTTTTTTGACCGCCTCTACACGCCGGAGCGGATGCTGCTGCTGGCGGAGGACGGGGTTCCCATGACCATGCTGGCGCTGCTGCCCATGACCTTTTCCGACCGGGAGGGAAAGCCCGCCCGCATGTCCTATATCTACGCCCTGGCCACAGCGCCGGAGGCGCGGCTGAAGGGATACGGCCGCCAGCTTCTGAACTATGCCGACTACTACGCCCGCCGTCTGGGGGCCGACTGCATCTCCACCGTCCCGGCGGAGCCCAGCCTCCACCGCTTTTTTGGCACGGTGGGATTTCAGGAGTGTTTTTCCACCCGGAAGGTGGAATTCCTGCGCCAGCGGCTGCAAAAGCCGTCGGAGGGCGACTCCATCGTCCCGGCACAGGCTGGGGAATACAACGCTTTGCGCTGCCGCCTGCTCCGGGGGATCCCCCATCTGGCCTGCGCCGACGAGCTGGTCGAGTACCAGAAGGGGCTGTCCCGCATGGAGGGGGCGGACATCTACCTCCTCTCTGCCGCCGGGCAGGAGGGCTGCGCCGCCGTGGAGTATCTCAATGAGGACACCGTCCTGGTCAAGGAGCTTATCATTGCCCCCGAGGCCATGCCGGCCGCCGCGGCTCAGATCGCCCTCCGCCATCCGGCCATCCGCTACCACTTCCGCACCCCCGCTCCATGGGTGGGTCTGCCTGGAAGCTATATCCAGCCTTTTGCGATGGTGAAGTGGTATGACGACGAAAAACGCAAGACCTGGAGTCCCGATGCAAACTGTTATATGGGGCTGGCATTCGACTAAAAACGGCAGAAAACAAGATTCCAAAAAATGCAGGCAGAAATTTTTCTGCCTGCATTTGTGCTTCGCTGAAGAACAAAAAAACCGGAAATGACGGCCACAGATGGACGCCTGGTAGGACGGCTGTCCGCGGTATGAGGACAAATGTAGGGAAGGAACGGTTTCAGGAATAATTTTAAAGGGGATCAAACCTTGACGGGACAATTAGTTTGCGATAAAATAGACAAACCGTTTGGCGTGGGGGGGCAAAAATGTTTGTCATTCCCACCAAGTGAATCTTAGGGAGTGACAAAATGGCAAAATATATTTTAAAGCGTGTGCTGATGGCGCTGCTTACCATCTTTGCGGTCGCCACGCTCACATTTTTTCTGATGAAGGCAGTCCCCGGAAACCCCTTCCTCAGCGAAAAAAATCCCCCCCAGTCGGTCATCAACGCCCTCAATGAGAAGTACGGACTGGACAAGCCCCTGTCGACCCAGTACAAGATCTACATGGGTAATCTGGTCAAGGGAGATCTGGGCGTCTCGGTGAAGATGCAGAAGAACTACCCGGTGATCCGCATCATCTCCGACATGTTCCCCACCTCGGCCAAGATCGGCGCCATCGCCATCTGCTGGGCGCTGCTGGTGGGCGTTCTGCTGGGCTGTATCTCGGCCTATTACCGCGGAAGGGCGGCGGACTCCACGCTGCGGGTGGTGTGTACCGTCGGTATTTCCATGCCCTCCTTCGTGGTGGCAACGCTGCTGCTGCTGCTGTTGTGCGGCGATGGAAAGCCGTTCCCCACCATCTTCCAGGCGGGGAACTGGCGCAGCTATGTGCTGCCCTGCCTGGCGCTGGGCTTCTACCCCATGTGCTATATCGCCCGGCAGACCCGTACGTCCATGCTGGACGCTCTGAATCAGGAGTACATCAAGACTGCGCGGGCCAAGGGACTGGTGACCCGCTCCATCATTTTCAAGCACGCCCTTCGGAACGCGTTCATCCCGGTGCTCACCTATCTGGGCCCCCAGATCGCCTTCACCCTCTGCGGCGGCTTCGTGGTGGAGACCGTGTTCACCATCCCCGGGCTGGGCCGCTACTTTGTTCAGTCCATTTCCAACCGGGATTACCCGGTCATCATGGGCACAACCATTTTCCTCGCGGCATTCGTCATCATCATGAATCTGGTGGTGGACCTCCTCTACAAGGTGGTCGACCCCCGGATCAATCTGGGAAAGGAGAACGGCTGATATGGATGAAAAAAAGACCCCGATCCGCAAGCCCTTCTCCCTGCGGCTGAACGAGGAGGCTTTTGACTTCGGAAGCCTCTCCGCCGACGATTTCGGCTCGGCGGGCAAAGAGGAAAAGGCGGGCTTCATTCCCGACCGCCCCCCCACGTCCTACTGGAAGGACGCCTGGCGGCGGATGCGGAAAAATGCCGTGGCCATGGTCGCCCTGGTGATCGTGGCGCTGGTGGTGCTCTTTGCCTTTGTGGGACCCATGCTGGTCCCCTACCGCTACGACCAGTTTATCAACGACGCCAAAAACCTGCATCCCTGGCACTACTCTCTGGAGGATCAGGAGCGGCTGGCCGCAGCCAAGCTCTCCCCGGAGGAGGCCCTGGAAAAGGCCCGGGAGGAGGCCAAGGCCGAGGGCCGGAAGCTCTCCCTCACCGAGGAGGCCACCATCAAGGCCCGGGCCAAGCTCTCCGGCGGGGCGGATGACGGTGAGCTTCGCAGGGAGCTGGGCATCAAGGTCAAGCTCTTCGGCTACTCCAACGCCGAACTGGAGCGGATCGCCGCAGGCGAGAAGGTATTCCCCCACATTTTCGGCACCGACGGCTTCGGCCGGGACATCATGGTGCGCACCATGATGGGCGCCCGGGTGTCCCTGCTGGTGGGCGTGTGCGCAGCCCTGCTGGTGCTCGTCATCGGCGCGCTGTACGGCTCCATTTCCGGCTACGCCGGCGGCATGGTGGACGCCGTGATGCAGCGCATTGTGGAGATCATCCAGTCGGTGCCCGAGGTGCTGGTCATTCTGCTCATTTCCGTGGTGCTCAAAGAGCGCTTCAACGCCACCCTCTCCACGGCGGGCGGCGTGGTGGGCCTGCTGTTCAACACGGTGGGCACCAACGTCATCGCCATGTTTATCGCCTTCGGCGCCCTCTACTGGGTGACTATGTCCCGGATCATCCGCGGCCAGATCCTCCAGCTCAAGCAGCAGGAGTATGTCACCGCCGTCCGGGCCCTGGGCGGCAAGGGAAGGCGGATCATCACCAAGCATCTGCTCCCCAACTGCATCGGCCAGATCGTCACCACCACCTTCCTTCAGATCCCCTCCGCCATCTTCCTGGAGTCCTTCCTGAGCTACCTGGGCGTGGGCGTGGATACCCCCATGACCTCTCTGGGCTCCATGTGTTCCGACGCCCTGGGCGGCATGACCACCTACCCCGAGCGGCTCATCATTCCCGCCATCATCCTGAGCGTCATGATCCTGTGCCTGAACCTGGTGGGCGACGGCCTGCGGGACGCGCTGGATCCGAAACTGAAGAAATAAGAAAGGAGGAGACAACCAAATGAGCGAAAAGAAAAGCGAACACCTGCTGGAAGTAGATGACCTGCACGTCTCCTTCTTCACCCCCGCCGGCGAAGTGAAGGCGGTGGGCGGCATCACCTATACCCTGGATGAGGACGAGGTCATGGGCATCGTGGGCGAGTCCGGATCCGGCAAGAGTGTGGAGGCCTATTCCATCATGGGCCTTCTCCAGTCCCCCGGCAAAGTCATCGCCGGTTCCATCACGTTCGAAGGGGAGGATGTGCTGGCCAAGGACAAGAAGGAGATGACCGCCTTCCGGGGCAACCGGGCGGCGATGATCTTCCAGAATCCCATGACCAGCCTCAATCCCGTCTACACCATCGGCAATCAGCTCATTGAGGCGCTGAAGGCCCATGACAAGGAGATTCCCAAGGAAGAGGCCGCCAAGCGGGCCATGGAGATGCTCACCATGGTGGGCATCAACAACGTCGAACAGCGGATGAAGCAGTATCCCCACGAGCTCTCCGGCGGCATGCGCCAGCGGGTGATGATCGCCATGGGTCTCATCTGCCATCCCAAGCTTCTCATCGCCGACGAGCCCACCACTGCCCTGGACGTGACCATTCAGGCGCAGATCCTGGAGCTGATGAAGTCCCTTCAGGCGCAGACCCACATGGGCATTATTTTCATCACCCACAACCTGGGCGTGGTGGCCGAGATCTGCGACAAGGTCTGCGTCATGTACGCCGGAAAGATGGTGGAGCAGGGTCCGGTGGACGACATCTTCTACTCTCCCGCCCATCCCTATACCGAGGGTCTCCTGCGCTCCATGCCCCGGGTGGACGCCGAGAGCCATGAGCGGCTCATCCCCATTGAGGGCACCCCGGTGGATATGCTCAATCCCCCCGAGGGCTGTCCCTTTGCCCCCCGGTGCGAGCACTGTATGAAGATCTGCCTGCAAAAGATGCCCCCCTATGTGGATGTGGGCGAAGAGCACCGCTCCGCCTGCTGGCTCCGGGTGCAGGAAGCGCTGGAGAAGAAGGAGGGCGGAGAGAATGGCTGAAAAGCTGCTGGAGGTCAAAAACCTCACAAAATATTTTCCCGTAAAGGGCATGAAGGGCCCCGGGGTCCAGGCCGTGGAGAACGTGAACCTGTATATTGAAAAGGGCGAGACCCTGGGCCTGGTGGGCGAATCCGGCTGCGGCAAGACCACTCTGGGCCGGACCATCCTCCGGCTCCATGAGCCAACCTCCGGCCAGATCATCTACGGCGGGGAGACCATTTATCAGCGGGAGTACCCCTTCGAGCGGCAGGCCGACGGCACGCTGGTGAAGAAGAGCGTGCCCCACGCCAAGGCGGTGGATATGTTCCCTTTGCGCCGCAAGATGCAGATCATTTTCCAGGATCCCGCCGCCTCCCTGGACCCCCGCATGACGGTGGGCGACATCATCGGCGAGGCCATCGACATCCACCATCTGGCGGAAAACCGCGCCCAGCGCACCGCGCGCATCAAGGAGCTGCTGGGCCGGGTGGGGCTGAACACCGAGCACGCCAACCGTTTCCCCCACGAGTTCTCCGGCGGGCAGCAGCAGCGGGTGGGCATCGCCCGGGCCCTGGCGGTGCAGCCTGAGTTCATCGTCTGCGACGAGCCCATCTCCGCACTGGATGTGTCCATCCAGTCCCAGGTGGTGAACATGCTGGAGGATATGCAGCAGGAGATGGGACTGACCTATCTCTTCATCGCCCATGACCTGTCCGTGGTGCGCCACATCTCCAGCCGGATCGGCGTCATGTACCTGGGCTCGCTGGTGGAACTGGCCGAGAGCTATGAGCTCAACCGCAATCCCCTCCACCCCTATACCAAGACGCTGCTCTCCGCCGTACCCGTGCCTGACCCCGAGGTCAGCCGCACCCGGCAGCGCATCGTGCTGGAGGGCGACATCCCCTCTCCCATGAACCCGCCCAAGGGCTGCCGGTTCCACACCCGCTGCCCCTACGCCACCGACCGCTGTAAGCAGGAGACCCCAGTCTTCAAGGAGCACGAGAAGGGTCACTGGGCGGCCTGCCACCTGCTGGACTGAGCGCTGCCCGAAGGTCCATGGAACGGACCTGACATTTGTTGTTTTGAAAAGACGCGAAAAGGCCGCGATTTAACACTTTTGAAACAATTCACTTTACAACTTGTGCGCTGCGTGCTACAATACAAATAATTGCAGCACAGAAACCTGGTGTATCTCGCTCAAACCGGGCGACAATGATACAAATCTGAATTGGAGGTACAAATCGCATGAAGAAACTAGTCTCTCTTGCCCTCGTCTCCGCGATGGGCCTGTCTCTGCTGGCCGGCTGCGGCGGCGGAAAGCCCGCTGAAAGCGCTGCTCCCGCAGACAGCTCCGCTCCCGCCGCGGAGGGCTTCAACCTGAATGTCTGTGTGGCTTCCGAGCCCCAGACCATCGACCCCGCCCTCAGCTCCTCTGTGGACGGCGCCATCATGACCCAGCATATGTTCGAAGGCCTCATGAAGTGGGCCGACAGCGGCGAGGCCGTCGAGGGCGTGAGCAACGCCACCCAGGCCAAGCTGGTGGAGGGCCAGGCCAAGTCCTATGAGAAGAAGGACAACGGCGACGGCACCGTCACTTACACCTTCAAGCTCCGCGACGACATCAAGTGGAGCGACGGCAAGGACGTCACCGCCGGTGACTTCGTCTATGCCTGGCGCCGTCTGGCCACTCCTGCCACCGCCGCCGACTACTGCTACATGATCGACATGGTGAAGAACTATGACGTGGTCAATGCCGGGACTCCCACCGGTGAGATGGAGACCGTGAAGGACGCCGACGGCAATGAAGTGCAGCAGGAGAAGATGGATTACGCCGATCCCTCCGAGCTGGGCGTGTCCGCTCCCGACGACAAGACCTTCGTGGTGGAGCTGACCTACGACTGCCCCTACTTCCTGGAGGTCTGCGCCTTCCCCGCCACCCTGCCGGTGCGCGAGGATGTGGTCTCCGCCAACCCCGACGGCTGGACCCATAACGTGGCCACTTACATCTCCAACGGCGCTTACACCCTGACCCAGTGGGATCACAATGCCCAGATCGTCATGGCCAAGAACGAGCATTACTATGACGCCGACAAGATGGGCCCCGACACCATCACCTTTAAGCTGATGGACAACGACAACGCCATCCTGACCTCTTACAACTCCGGCGAGCTGGACTTCATCCAGAACGTCCCTGTGGACGAGATCCCCACCCTGCTGGGCGATGGCAAGCTGAGCATCGTCCCCTACATCGGCACCTATTATGTCTGCTACAACACCGAGGCCGCTCCCTTTGACGACTGGCGGGTGCGCAAGGCCTTCACTCTGGCCATCGACAGCCAGTACATCGTGGAGAACGTGACCCAGACCGGTCAGCTCCCCGCCACCGGCTTCGTGCCCTCCGGCGTGTCTGACGTGGACGCCACCGCCGACTTCCGTACCGTGGGCGGCGACTACTGGACCGCTCCCACCACCGACGAGCAGTACCAGAAGAACGTGGCCGAGGCCAAGCAGCTGCTGGCCGACGCCGGCTATCCCGACGGCGCCGGCTTCCCCACCGTTACCTACACCTACAACACCAACGACAACCACAAGAAGATCGGCGAGGCCCTGCAGCAGCAGTGGCAGACCGCTCTGGGCGTGAGCGTGAAGCTGGAGAACCAGGACTGGTCCGTGTTCCTGGAGAACCGGAAGCAGGGCAACTACCAGATCGCCCGTAACGGCTGGATCGCCGACTACAACGACCCCATCTCCTTCCTGGATATGTGGCTCACCGGCGGCGGCAACAACGACGCCCAGTACTCCAACGCCGACTATGATGCCGCCATTGCCGAGGCCAAGTCCACCGCTGATCCCGCTGCCCGCATGGCCGCCATGCACAAGGCCGAGGATCAGATCATCGGCAAGGACTGGGCTCTGGGCCCCATCTACTTCTACACCCAGAAGTACATGCTCAACGACGCTGTCAAGGGTATGTATTACACCCCCCTGGGCTACTTCTTCTTCGGCAACACTACCAAGGGCTGAGTGAAAAGAAGCGATTGACCGCGGAGAGCGGCCGTCTACGGACGGCCGCTCTTTTTTATTCGGCCGCTCTGTTATAATTCCGCAAAATTTTGGGCGGGGCGGGCCGGTGCTATTTCGCTTTGCCCCTAAATATGGTATCATATAGAAAAACCGCTGGGGCCGTGTTTCGGAGGGCTGCGGCGTGAAAAAGGAGTGTGCAGAGATGGAAAGGACCTATATTACCATCGGCCGTCAGTTTGGCAGCGGAGGCCGTGAGGTCGGGAAAAAAGTGGCCCAGGCCCTGGGCATCCCTTACTACGATAAGGAGCTTTTGGCAGTGGCCGCCAAGGAGAGCGGACTGAGCCACCAGTTCCTCCAGGCCTATGATGAGCGGCCCACCAACAGCTTTTTTTACTCCCTGGTCATGGGCCAGCAGAATCTTCTTGTGGGAGCCCAGAACGTAACCGTGGAGCAACTGGCGGCCAAGGCGCAGCGGGATGCGGTGCAGTCTGTGGCCGACAAGGGAAGCTGCGTCATTGTGGGCCGCTGCGCCGACTACCTGCTCCGGGAGCGGGGGGGATTGCTGCGGGTCTTTATCTGCGCGGACTGGGACAAGCGGATCGACCGGGTGTGCCGCCGGGACGGCCTGGGCCAGAAAGAGGCTGAGGAGAAACTCCGCCGGATGGACAAGACCCGTGCGGCCTATTACAGTTTCCACACCGACCGGAAGTGGGGGGCGGCGGAGACGTATGATCTGTGCATCAACTCCTCCCGGAAGGGGCCTGACGCCACGGCAGATCTGATCCTGTCTTTTATCCGGGGCTGAGCACGAGGGGAGGCTTCTGTGTTGGGTAGCCTTTTGGGGCGGAGCCGGACGGTGCTCCGGGCGTTCCCCGGCGTATTCCGTGATCTGGCCGTCACCGTGATGCTGATGGCGGCGGCCTCCTTTGGAAGCGCCTTTCTTCTCCGCCACACCGGCGTGGAAAACAACTCCGCGCTGGTCTATGTGCTGGCGGTGGTGCTGATCTCCCGTCTGACGTCGGGTTATTTTTATGCGGTGTGCGCCTCTTTGGTGGCCGGGTTCTGCACCAACTATTATTTCATGTACCCCTATGCCAGTTTTTCACTGGAGTTTGCGGGCTATCCGGTGGCGATGCTCAGCATGGTGGCGATCTCCCTGGTGGTGTGCACCCTGACCACCCAGCTGAAAAACCAGGCAGAAGAGGCCGTCCAGCGGGAGCGGAACACCCGGGCGCTCTATGAGCTCAATGACCGGTTGGGACGGGAGAAAGCCGACATCCAGCGGGAGAAGGACCGGGAGACCATTCGGGGCAACATTCTCCGGGCGGTGTCCCACGATCTGCGCACGCCCCTCACCTCCATCTCGGGGGCTGCCGCCGTGCTGATGGAGAGCGGAGGCCGGGATCAGCGGGACCGGATGCTTCTGGAGGACATCAAGTCGGACGCGGATTCTCTCATCACCATGGTGGAAAACCTGCTGTCCGTGACGAGGATCCAGGGAGAGACCCAGATCAAGAAGCAGAGCGAGGTGCTGGAAGAAGTGGCAGGGGACGCAGTGCTGAAAGTCCGCCGGCGCTTTCCCGAGGCCGAGGTGGAGCTCCAGCTGTCGGAGGACATTTTGCTGGTTCCCATGGATCCCATGCTGATCCAGCAGGTCATCTGCAACCTGCTGGAGAATGCCGTGCGCCACTCGGGAGACCCCACCGGGATCGTTCTGCGGCTTTACCGCCGGGGCGAGACGGCGGTGACCGAGGTGGCCGACCGGGGGCGGGGGCTGACTCCCGAGGTTCTGGAGGCGGTCCGGGCCGGCCGGCCGCTGTCCACCTCCACCTCCGGGGACGCCTCCCGGGGAATGGGCATCGGCCTGTCGGTCTGCCAGAGTATCGTCACTGCTCACGGCGGGGTGCTGGAGGCGGAAAACGGCCCGTCTGGAGGCGCTGTTTTTCGTTTTGATCTGCCCCTGAAGGAAGAGGAGGAAAGAGAATGGACGCAGCCTTGATCCTGGTGGTGGAGGATGAGCGCACCATCAGCAATTTTATCTGCCGGGCCCTGGTATCCGCAGGCTACAAGGCCCTCCCGGCCGCTACCGGCGGAGAGGCCATCACGTTGTTCTTCTCTCACCGGCCCGATCTGGTGCTGCTGGATCTGGGACTGCCCGACATGGACGGGCTGGAGGTTCTCCAACAAGTGGCCTCGGATCCCCAGCGGGAGACCCCGGTCATCATTCTCTCGGCCCGGGATCGGGAGAGCGAGAAGGTGAAGGCGCTGGACCTGGGGGCGGACGACTACATCGTCAAGCCCTTTGGCGTTCCGGAGGTGCTGGCCCGGATCCGCACTACCCTCCGTCATGCGGAGCGGGTGCGCTCTGCCACACATGGGGAGAAAAAACTGAGCTACCGGGTGAAGGATCTCACGGTGGACACCGCCCGGCACCAGGTCTTTGTGGGCGAGAAGGAGATCCACCTGACCCAGAATGAGTTCAAGATCCTGGAACTGCTGTGCCTGCACGCGGGAAAGGTACTCACCTACGACTTTATCATGAAGGAAGTATGGGGGCCCTATACCACCGGCGGCAACCAGATCCTGCGGGTCAACATGGCCAATATCCGCCGCAAGCTGGGGGAGAACCCATCTGAGCCCAAGTATGTTCTCACGGAACTGGGTATCGGCTACCGCCTGCTGGAAGAGGGGTAAGCCCCGCCGGGGCTTTTGCGCTTCCTTAACGGGAAGTCCCGCCCGTTGACACCAAATTAACGTCCTTTCGGATTATGATAATGGCAGAGAGGGGAGCACCCCCTCGACAACCGATCTGAGAGGAGCATTTTAAGATGGAAACCGTCCTGAATT
This sequence comes from Pseudoflavonifractor sp. Marseille-P3106, assembly GCA_900169975.1. Lineage (GTDB taxonomy): Bacteria > Bacillota > Clostridia > Oscillospirales > Oscillospiraceae > Vermiculatibacterium. Next base: position 202,917 of record LT827122.1, on the reverse strand, counting down.
CTCTGCTGGAGCCGCAGGAGAAAGTATTGTGGTTCGGCCGTCCGGAAAAGAGCAAGCTGCTGGAGGCCTACGATCGTAAACATCAGTTTGTCTTGTGGGGCGTGATGGCCGCATTTTTGATTTTGACCCTGGCTGTGGTCTTTCCCTATATGATCAAGATCGAACGGCCGCCCCAGGTCCTGGCGATCGCCTTTGCCGTCATTAACGCCGTTCCCGTCATCATGGCCATCCGACCCTGGATGGATCAGCGCCTTCTGGAGGGCAAGACCGTCTATGCGGTGACGGACCGCCGGGTCATTGCGGTGGTAAAGGAAAGCGTATATATTCTCCCCCGGCTGGGCACAGAGTGGATCATCACCCATCGGGACGGCGCCTGCGGGAACCTCCGCTTTGGAGCCGCCGCTTACGCCAAGGATCAGGACGACCGCGCGGATGCCGTGCTGGGCGTCATCGGCAGCAAGGATGGGCGTTCCACCAGCGGGCTGGTGTTTTACCACATCGCCGATGTGGATTCCGTGGCGGGCCTTCTCCAAAATGGGAAGCGCACCGCAGCTTGAATTTCGGTACTGTTCTCATTCATTCTTTCATCCCGAAAAGGGCGGCCGGAAACGGCCGCCCTTTTCGGCGCCGGAACAGCCAAAAACCGGGAGAGAAGAAACTCTTTTTTGTATAAAATGACTGTGAATACTGTGTTGCATTTTTTTGAAAACAGTGTATAATTATGCACATTAAGAAGAGGAACACAAAAGGAGCGAATAAATATGAAAAACTGGAAGAAGCTGATGGGTCTGGCCCTCTCCGCCGCCCTGAGCCTGTCTCTGCTCACTGCCTGCGGCGGCGGCGCCGCCGAGTCCGCTGCCCCCAGCGAAGCCCCCGCCGAGTCTGCCGCGGCTGAATCCGCTGCTCCGGAGAGTGCCGCCCCCACCAAACTGGTCTTCGGGACCTCCGCCGACTATCCCCCCTACGAGTTCCACATCCTGGACAACGGTGAGGACAAGATCGTGGGTATGGACGTGGCGCTGGCCCAGGCTATCGCCGAGGACATGGGTGCCGAGCTGGAGATCGTTGACATGAATTTCGACAACCTGCTCACCCTGATGGCCCAGGGCAAGTGCGACTTCGTCATCGCCGACATGGAGTCCACCCCCGACCGTGAGGCCGCTGCCGACGGCTCCGATCCCTACTATGAGGATCTGGCTCCCATGGTGGTGGTGAAGAAGGCCAACCTGGATCAGTACAAGACCATCGACGACTTTACCGGGAAGAACGTGGGCGCTCAGACCGGTACCAACAAGGCCCTCATCGTCACCGGCGGGGATGAGGAGACCGCCCCCATTCACATGACGGGCGCCAACCCAATCCTGCTGACCAACGTGGGCGACCTTATCAACCAACTGGTCTACGACAAGTGCGACGCGGTGGTGCTGGACGGCGCGGTGGCTGTGAAGTACGCCGAATCCAACCCTGAGCTGGCTGTGGTAGAAGGCGTGGAACTGGGTAAGGTGGGCCTGCCCTGCGTGTGGGTGGCCGACGGCGATCCCCAGGGCCTGCTGCCTGCCATCAACGAGACCATTGCCAAGCTGAAGGCCGACGGCTCCATCAAGACCTTCATGGAGGAGGCCGACGCCCTCAGCTCCGGCGCCATGAGCTGAGCCGCTCTTCCGAATTAAGATTTATCGGCATGCCGCGCGGGGCAGAAGCCCCGCGCGGCTGTGTCGCCGAAATGAGACAAAAAGGAGTACGCCATGTTTGACGCCATCGCGGCCTGGTATGAGGGGCTCTCCCCTGCCAGCTTTTTCAATTTTCACTTTCTGCCCAAGTATGCGGTCTATTTTATTCAGGGAGTGGAGTATACCCTGCTGCTGGCGGTGGTGTCGGTCCTGCTGGCCGTCCTCCCCGCTCTGCTGCTGGCTCTGATGCGCATGAGTAAAAACCGCCCCATCCGCTGGGTCTCCGGAGCTTATGTCTCGGTCATCCGCTCCACCCCGCTGCTGGTGCAGCTCTCCATTATCTTTTTCGGCGTTTTTAACGCCATCCGCATTCCAGCCATCAAGGTATTCGGTTTTGTGGACCTGTCCTATTTTATCCCCGGCGTGGTGGCCCTGGCCATGAACAGTTCGGCCTACGTGGCGGAGATCTTCCGGGCGGGGATCCTGGCGGTGGACGGCGGACAGATGGAGGCCGCCCGCTCTCTGGGCCTGCCCAAAGGAAAGGCCATGCAGCTGGTGGTTCTGCCTCAGGCCATCAAGAACATTCTCCCCGCCCTGGCCAACGAGGTGGTGACCATGGTCAAGGAATCCTCCATCTGCATGGTGCTGGGGATGCAGGATCTGATGTGGGGCGCCAAAACGGCGGCCGCCAGCAGCTTTGTCACCCTGGGCCCCTATGTGCTGGCCGCATTGATCTACTTTGCCATCAACTTCCCCGCCGGGAAGGCCATTGAAGTCATCGAAAGGAGGATGCGCCGTGGAGACCAGCGATAAGCTCATCCGGGTCAGCCATGTGACCAAGGAATTCAGCAACGGGGCCGTCCGGGCTTTGAATGACTGCTCCCTTACGGTGTCCAAGGGGGAGGTCGTGACCATCATCGGCCCCTCCGGTTCGGGAAAATCCACCCTTCTCCGGTGCCTCAACCTGCTGGAGGTGCCCACCTCAGGCACAGTCACCTTCCACGGGGTGGACATCACAGACCCCAAGACCGACATCGACCTCCACCGCCGGAAGATGGGGATGGTGTTCCAGCACTTCAACCTCTTCCCCCACATGACGGTGCTGAAAAACATCACGCTGGCCCCCGTGCAGCTGGGGCTGTGCACCGAAGCCCAGGCCCAGGAGAAGGCCAGGGTGCTCCTGGAGCGGGTGGGCCTGCCCGACAAGGCCGACGAATACCCCATCCGGCTCTCCGGAGGCCAGAAGCAGCGCATTGCCATTGTCCGGGCGCTGGCCATGGAGCCCGAGGTCATGCTGTTTGACGAGCCCACCTCTGCCCTGGACCCCGAGATGGTGGGAGAGGTGCTGGAGGTCATGAAGACTCTCGCCAAAGAGGGCATGACCATGGTCGTGGTGACCCATGAGATGGGCTTTGCACGGGAGGTCGGCGACCGGGTGATCTTTATGGCCGACGGCACCATCCTGGAGGAGAACACACCAGAGGAGTTCTTTGCGCACCCCAGAGAGCAGCGGACGCAGGAATTTTTGTCCAAAGTCCTGTAAAAGAGGATACAAAGAGAGCGCCCCGGAAGCATTGCTTCCGGGGCGCTCTCTTTGTAAAGCAATCAGCGGATCAGATAGCCGTAAGAGCTCCGCACCGCCAGGATCAGCTGGCGCAGAGGCTCGTAGAGGCCGCAGGCGGGGTCGGCAGCGTCGTAGTCCTTCACCTGGCCGCCCAAACGGACCTTGCACCGGCCGGAGCCGTCCCCGGCGGGGAGGAAACCCTCGTTCTCGCTGTTGAGGAAGTCCTCCTCCGACCAGAAGAGGGTGAATTTGTCCTGATAGGGCCGGCTGTCATAGGGGCAGAAGGTGGCGCAGTTGCCGCACTCGTTGCACATGCCGTCCACGTGGATGATCTGGGCGGCGGCCATGCCGGGGACGGCGACGGCGATATTGGCCCGGTTGGGACAGACGCTGGCGCAGGTCTCGCACACGGCGGCGCAGCCCAGGCAGCGCTCGCTCTCTGCGCAGGAGGAGCAGTCGGTGCACACCTCGCCCCGCTTGCTGCGGAGCTCTGCCCGGTCAAAGTCGGCGTTGGCCGCGGCAAAGCGGTCCGCCCCCGCGTCGGTGCCCAGGATGGCCTGACAGACGGCCAGGGCATCGGCCATGGCCTCCACGACGGTGGCGGGGCCCCGGCGGGCGTCGCCTGCGGCGTAGACGTTGGCCGCGCTGGTCTCCAGGCTTTCAGGGTTGACCACGGGCCTGCCTCTGCGGTCCAAGGCCAGGTCGCTGCGGCGGAAGAAGGCGGAGTCCACCCGCTCTCCCACGGCGGCCACCACCGTGTCGGCGGGGATCTCCCGGAGCTCGCCGGTCTCCGCCGGGGTGCGGCGGCCGGAGGCGTCCCGCTCGCCCAGCTTCATGACCTTGCAGGTCAGCCTGCCCTCCGCCAGGGCCATGGGAGCCAGCAGGGGCAGGAAATCCACCCCGTCCGCCTTGGCCAGCGCCAGCTCCTCTTCGTCGGCGGGCATGTTGCGCTCGTCCCGGCGGTAGACCAGGGAGACGGTCTCCACCCCGGGCAGGCGCCTGGCGCAGCGGGCGGCGTCCATGGCGGTGTTGCCGCCCCCCACCACGACCACGTGTCTGCCCACGGCCATCTTCTCCGGAGCGGCCTTGGCCTGGCGCAGGAACTCCAGCGCGTCCAGCGCGCTCCCCTGCTCCAGCGCCAGCTCGCCCGGCATCCAGGCGCCGGTGGCGAGGATCACGTCGGTGAAGCCGGCCTGCTGAAGGGCTTCCACAGAGTCCACCGGGGCATTCAGCCGGATCTCGGCGCCCATGGCCTTCACCAGCTCCACGTCCCGATCGATGGCGCCGCAGGAGATGCGGAATTCGGGAATGACGTGGCGGACCACGCCGCCCAGGGCGCCGGTGCGCTCAAAGAGGGTGACCGGCACGCCGGCCCGGCCTAAGTAGTAGGCCGCCGCCAGACCGGCGGGGCCGCCGCCCACCACGGCCACCCGCTTGCCGGAGACCGGCGCGGCGGGCTTCAGGGAGGGCAGCAGCGCGGCAAAGCCATGCTCGGCAGCCTCCAGCTTGACCTGGCGGATGTGGAGGGACTCGTCGTAATTGCCCCGCATGCACTTGTCGGCACAGTGGTGGGGGCAGATGGTGCCGGTGATGAAGGGCAGGGCGTTGCGCTGGGTGATGACCTCCAGCGCCTCGGTCCACTTCCCCTCCCCCGCCAGCTTCAGGTAGGCGGGAATGTCCTGATGGATGGGGCAGCCGGAGCGGCAGGGGGCGGTGAAGCAGTCGATGAGGGGCACCTTTTCCGTGAGCTTTTTGCTGGGGATGGGCTTGATGGGCTTGCGCCGCTGGGGATCGGTGGGGATGGCCGCCACCAGGGCGTCCACCTTCGCCGCGTCCACGCCGGACCAGGGCTGGGAACCGCAGCCGGAGAGGATCCGGCCGATCTGGCAGAAGCGCTCGTAGCCCCCGGGCTTGAGGACGGTGGTGGCCATGGTGATGGGCCAGATACCCGCCTCAAAGAGGTCCTTGATATTGTGGGCGTCCGCGCCGCCGGAGTAGGAGATCCGCAGTTTCCCGCCGAACTCCTTCGTCAGCATCCCGGCCAGAGAGAGGGTCAGGGGGTAGAGGGAGCGGCCGGACATGTACATCTCCTGGCTGGGCAGCTCTCCCGCAGCCACATCCACGGGGAAGGTGTTGGTGAGCTTGACTCCGAACTCCAGCCCCCGCTCGGCGCACAGGGCCTGAAGGCGGCGGAACATGGGCAGGGCGTCGGCCATCTGAAGATCCTCCACAAAATGGTGGTCGTCAAAGACGATGTAATCGAAGCCCAGGGAATCCAGGGTCCTGCGGGCGAAGTCGTAGCCCAGGAGGGTGGGATTGCACTTGACGTAGGTGTTGAGCCCCTTCTCCGTGATGAGGTAGGTGGCGATGCGCTCGATCTCGTCGGGGGGACAGCCGTGGAGGGTGGACTCGGTGATGGAGCGGGAGACCACCGGGGTGATGGTGTTGACATAGGCGGCGTCCACATTTTGGAAGCGGTCCAGATGGGTCAGGGTCCAGTTCAGACATTCCGCCCAGACCTCGGAGCGGGAGGCGTCCTTCATCCCCTCGATGTAGGCGTCCACCTTGGGGCTCTGGATGCCCTTGAGGTCGTAGCCCACGGACATGTTGAACACAAAGCCGTCCGGATCGCCCAGGCCCAGCTCTTTGGCCAGCAGCTTGCAGGCAAACCAGGCCTTCACATACTCGGCATAGGCCTGGGGGACGGTGAGCTCGGTGGACCACTCGCAGTTGTAGCACTCATCGGCGGCGGTGATGCAGGGCTTTGCCACACACTTGGACAGCTCCTCGCCGTCCATGATCTGGACGGTCTTCAGCTCAAAGAACCGGCATCCCGCCACATAGGAGGCGATGAGGTTCTGGGCCAACTGCGTGTTGGGCCCGGCCGCGGGGCCGTAGGGGGATTCGATCTTCTCGGCAAAGAGGGGCAGGGCCTGTCCATCGGTGTGCCGGGGCATCTTGTCGGAGAGGACGCCGAAAATGGCGCCGTGGTCCCGGTGCTCGGTGAGCACCCAGTTCATCAGGTGGGAGAAGGAGATGGGGCGCATGATATCGCTCATGGAAAGAGACCTCCAATCTAAAAATCAAAGTGAGATGGCCAAAGGGCTCAGTAAGCGCGGTGGTTCAGCTCGCCCCACAGCTTTTTGGACTGCTCCAGGCAGAAGGCCCGGACGGCGGCCTCGTCGATGTCCACGAACTGGCGGTCCCGGTAGAGGAGCCTGCCGTTGATGATGGTGGTGGTGCAGTCGTGGCCCTGCATGCCAAAGAGCATGTGGCCGTCGATGTTCTCGTGGGAGAAGGGGGTGAAGTCGCGGTAGTCCATGACGATCACGTCGGCGGCGGCGCCGGGCCGGAGCACGCCCAGGGGCTTTTCAAAGTAGCGGGCGCCGATCTTGGCGTTGTTCTGGAAGAGCATCCCTGTGGCCTCGCCCCAGCCCGCATTGGGCATGCAGGCATTGTGGCGCTGGATGGTGAGCTCCGCCTTCAGGCTCTCCAGCATGTCGTGGGTGTAGGCGTCGGTGCCCAGACCGATGAGGATGCCCTTTTCGAACATCTTCAGCACGGGGGCGCAGCCCACCGCGTTGCCCATGTTGCTCTCGGGGTTGTTGACCACCATGGTGTCGGTTTCCCGGATGAGGTCCATCTCGGCGGGAGAGACGTGGATGCAGTGGCCCAGAATGGTCTTGGGACCCAGAATGCCGTTGTAGTAGAGCCGGTTCACCGAGCGGCAGCCGTAGTTCTCCCGGGAGTCGATGACGTCGTTCATCCCCTCGGAGACGTGGATGTGGAAGCCGGTCATCCCGTCGTTGGCCTTGACCATCTCTTCAAAGGTCTTGTCGGAGATGGTGAAGAGGGCGTGGCCGCCGAACATAGCCTTCATCATGTCAGAGTTTTTCTCCTTGCAGTGGCGGGCGAAGGCGGCGTTTTCCTCGATGGACTGCCGGGTCTTTTCCGCCCCGTCCCGCTCGGAGACCTCGTAGCACAGGCAGGCACGGATGCCCATCTTTTCGCACACCTCTTCGATGGCGAAGAGGGAGCCGGGGATCTCCCCGAAGCTGGCGTGGTGGTCGAAGATGGTGGTGACGCCGTCCCGGATGCACTCCAGGATGGTGGCGGCGGCACAGGCCCGGGTGCCGTCCAGAGTCAGGTGGCGGTCGATGTTCCACCAGGTGCCCTCCAGCACCTCCAGAAAGTTGGTGGGGTTGTTGCCCTCGATGGCCAGGCCCCGGGCCAGACCGGAATAGATGTGGGTGTGGGCGTTGATGAATCCGGGCATGATGACGCCGCCTCTGGCGTCCACAAATTGGGCCTTGGGATACTTGGCTTTCAGCGCGGCGGTAGACCCCACTTCCCGGATGACTTCACCCTCCATGGCCACGGCACCGTCGGCCAGATAGGGCGTAGCGGGATCTCTCGTGATGACTCTTCCGTTTCCCAGCAGCAGCATGGTAATTCCTCCTTCATGTTGTTCCAAAGTGTCAAAAAAACACCCATTCCGGTGCGGAATGAGCGTCTCGTCGTCGGCAGGCGCGGCCGACGGGAGCGAGTCCTCATTCAGCCCGTGCGCAAAGCACTTCGTTGCAGCCATAACCGGGTATTCGGTTGTTTTTCGCGGGGGGAGAGCGGTCCCCCCCTCTTATCGCCCCTATCCTATCATATTTTTTGGGGAAAGGCAAGTCTGTTTTCACGCTTATTTTTTTTCAACCAAACAATTTTTCTTGAAATTACAAGCCGGTATGATATAATAGAACAAAAGTAAGATTCATGCCATTTTTGCGCTTACGCGACCAATTTCGCGGCCCGGAAAGGGCTCATATTTTGAGAAAGAGAAGGAGGGATCCGGATGTCGGAAGCTACATCCATGGAATTCCTGTTCCATCTGGCTAAGGGACTGGCCAGACAGTTTGGACCCAACTGCGAGGTGGTGGTTCACGACCTGGCCTCCAATGATGAGGACAGCTCCATCGTCGCCATCGAAAACGGACATGTTTCCGGGCGCAAACTGGGGGACGGACCGTCCCACATTGTGCTGGAGGCCCTGCGGGGAGACCCTGCGGCCCTAAAGGATCATTTTGGCTATCTCACCAAGACCAAGGACGGCAAGATCCTGAAGTCCAGCACGATCTTTATCCGGGACGACGATGAAAACCCCGTGGGGATCTTTTCCATCAACTACGATATCACCATGATGCTCTCTATGGAGGAGACTCTGCGTCAGTTCACTGCCGCCGAACAGAGTCAGAAGGAGCCGGAGCCCATTGCCCGAAACGTCTCCGACCTGCTGGACGAGCTGATCGACCAGAGCGTGAAGCTGGTGGGCAAGCCGGTGCCCCTGATGAGCAAGGACGACAAGGTGAAGGCCATTCGCTTCCTCAACGACACCGGGGCTTTCCTTATCACCAAGTCGGGAGACAAGGTGTGCAAATATTTCGGAATTTCCAAGTATACGCTTTACAGTTATATCGATGAGGCCAAGGAGAACTGACGCCGGCGTCAGCTTCTGGGAGGAAGAATAAAAAAACGGCCCGGACCCGTGAAGTGACCCCCAAAAGTTAGACAATATTTTCTATCAAAAATAGTTCAAGCAGCTGAAAGGGCTTGTTGTCTGTGAATTGCAGGCGGCAAGCCCTTTAGCTTTGCCTTGATGCGGCGGTTGTTGTAGTAGTCCAGATAGTCCAGAAGTTCCTGCTTGAAGTGTTCTACAGATTCAAATTCTTGGAGATACAGCAACTCGCTTTTGAGCAGGCCAAAGAAATTTTCCATCACAGCATTATCCAGACAATTCCCTTTGCGGCTCATACTCTGCTGGATACCCTTGCACTTTAACATCTGCTGGTACTGCTTATGCTGGTATTGCCAGCCCTGGTCTGAGTGGAGAATCAGATCTGTCCCGTCCGGTATGCTTTCAAAAGCCTTATTGAGCATGGAGGTTACCATGTTCAGAACAGGACGTTCAGAAATTGTATAGGTAACCAGATACCCATTGTGTAAATCCAGAATGGGAGAAAGGTACAGTTTCTGGCCAAACAGACTGAACTCCGTCACATCGGTGACCCATTTCAGATTTGGCTTCTCTGCATGGAAATCCCGGTTCAGCAGATTAGGGGCAATTTTGCCCACTTCTCCCTTATAAGAACGATATTTCTTGATTCTGACACGGCAAACTAAGCCCAGTTCTCTCATAAGCCGCTGGACAGTCTTGTGGTTCAGGAGAAACCCTCTGCTGCGAAGCACCATTGTGATACGCCGGTAACCGTATCTTCCTTTGTTTTCGTGATAGATAGCGGCAATTTCTGTTTTTTCTTGCGCATATTTGTCTGCCTTTTGCATGCGTTTCAGGTGGTAGTAAAAGGTCGCACGAGGCAGTTGAGCGATTTCAAGAAGGAGGGACAAAGTATATTTTGGCCTTAGTTTTTGGACTACCTGGGCTTTTTCCCTTGGCGTCGCTCTCTCTCCAAAACCAAGGCTTGCAAGTTTTTTAGGTATTCATTCTCCGCACGCAGCCGCTGCACCTCGGCCAGTAAGTCCGTTTCCACCGCTGTCGGCAATTTCTTAGGACGACCCTTACTTCCACGGCCACGTCGCTCTACTGCAAAGCCTTCCGGTCCTTCCGTTAGGTATATTCGCTCCCAGTCCTTGATTCGAGTATCGCTGCTTACTTCAAACCGTCTTGTTGTTTCGCGGTAGCTCAGCTTTTCCGCCATCATCGTTTCAATCACTAGTTTCTTAAATTCTGGTGTGTATCGTTTGTTTGGTATTCCTTTTGGCATAATCAAGCACCCCACTTGTTATCCAGTATATCATACTGTCTAACAAATGGGGTGCAGTTCACCGAGGTCCGGGCCGTTTTTTATTTACTTCTGACGGAACTCCGCGTCAGTGGGGTCGTTGGTTGGATCATCGTCGGACAGGCGCTCCATCACGTCATCGGTCACGGCCGCAACGGCGGTCTGCTGGACTTTCTCCAGGTCGTCCGGGGGCAGGATCAGGTTGAGCGCAATGGCCACAAGGGTGGAGAGGACCACGGAAGAGGAGCCGAACACGGCGGTGACCCAGGTGGGGAAGCCGGCCAGGCAGCTGCTGCCCACCGTGGTGACGCCCACGCCCAGCGCCACAGACAGGCCCACCACGGTGGAATTGCGCATGGTGAAGGTCTGGGAGGTGATCATTCGAATGCCCGTCATGGTGATGGTGGCAAACACCGAGATGGTGGCGCCGCCGATGACACACTGGGGAATGGTGGTAAGCACTCCGGCAAACTTGGGGATGAAGCCGGCCACAAGAAGGACCAGCCCGGCGAAGGCAAAGACCATCTTGTTGACCACCCGGTTGACGGTGACGATGCCCACGTTCTGGCTGTAAGAGGCGGAGGGCAGGCCGCCGAAGAGGGAGCCCACTATGCTCATGACGCCCTGACCGATGATGCCGCCGGAGAGTTCCTTGTCGGTGGGCAGCCGGTCCAGGCCGCCCAGGGTGGTGGAGCTGAGGTCGCCGATGGTCTGCACAGAGTTGACGATATACATGATGGCCATGGAGACACAGGCGCTGATATTGAACTCAATGGGGAAATGGAAGGGGGCCGCCACTTGGAACCAGGGGGCGGCGGAGATGCCGGAGAAGTCTACCATGCCCAGGAACACAGCAAGGATATAGCCTACGATCATGCCCCAAAGAAGGCTGCCCAGTTTCCAGATGCCCTTGCCGAAGTTGTTGAGGATAAAGACTACAGCCAGGGTGACAAAGGCCACCAGCCAGTTTTTCATGGAGCCGAATTCTGCGCTGCCGGCCCCGCCGGCCATGTACTTCACTGCGGTGGGATAGAGAGACAGGCCGATGGTGAAGATCACGGTGCCGGTGACCAGGGGCGGGAAGAATTTGCGAATGGGCTTGACAAAAATGCCGAAGAGGATGGCAACGCATCCGCCCACCAGCTCCGCGCCCAGAATGGTTCCCAGGCCGAATTGGCCGCCGATGGCGGTGAGGGTTGGCACATAGGCGAAGCTGATACCCATCACCACAGGCAGACCGGAACCGATCCGCCCGAAAATGGGAAAGAGCTGCAGGAAGGTGGCCAGAGCCGTCAGGATGAGGGAGACCTGGATCATCAGGGTCCGGTCGTCTCCGGTGATCCCACAGGTGTTGCAGACGATGATGGCGGGAGTAATGACGCCCACGATCGCGGCCACAACGTGCTGGAGGCCCAGCGGGATCAGTTTTCCCGCCGGGGGGAGGCCGCGCATTTCAAATACGCTTCCAGGGGACTTTTGAACGGGAGTAGACATTTTCATCGCCTCACACAAAAAATTTTTATTACTAAACTTTATTTGTGCGTTTATCATACTTGTTTTTTTAACCAGATGCAAGGGGAAAATGGTTAGATGAAATGTAGAAAATAAAAATAAAACTTTATAAAAAACAACCAAAACAGTCTGTTTAGTGGTGTTTATTTTTCCTCAATAAAAAAGGCGCTCCGTCCCGAAGGACGAAGCGCCTGAAACAGAAAGACCTGTTTACTTGACTGCGATGACCTCGATCTCCACGAGACCGCCCATGGGCAGGGCGCCCACCTGGAAGCAGGAGCGAGCGGGGACCTCGCCCTTGAAATAGCTGGCGTACACCGCGTTGAAAGCGGCGAAGTCCTTGATGTCGGCCAGCAGGCAGGTGGTCTTGACCACATCGGAGTAGTCCATGCCGGCTTCCTTCAAAATAGCGCCCAGGTTCTCCAGGGACTGCTTGGCCTGGCCCTCGATGCCCTCGGCCAGCTTACCGGTGGCGGGGATGAGGCCCAGCTGACCGGAGGTGTACAGGGTGTTGCCGCACTGCTTGGCCTGGCAATAGGGGCCGACGGCGGCGGGGGCATTCTGGGCGGCGATGGTCTTGTTCATTTCAAATTTCCTCCTTTGAAAATGTAAGATGCTTTAGCATCACGCCACATTCCATTATATCTGAAAATAAAAAAAATACAACCCATGAAACAGCTTTTCTTGACGGAAGAAAAAAATGGGCGTACACTGATTCAGTTCTCTTTGCCCCGGCAAAAAAACGGGAAAAGGGAGGGAAAGGACATGGACAGTTTGATTTACAGCCTCACTGCCACAGTGCCGGTGTTCCTGGTCATTGTATTGGGACATGTGCTCCGGCGGATCGGCCTTCTGGACGGCGGCTTTGTCACGGTGTCCAATGCCTTTAATTTCCGGGTCACGCTGCCGGTGCTGCTCTTTTGCGACATGGCTGGCTCCCATCTGCGGGAGGAATTCGACGTCAGGCTGGTGCTGTTCTGCGCAACAGTGACCACGGTGATGTTTTTTGCCATCTGGTTTCTGGCCCGGCTGCTGCTGCGGGACAAGAGCCTGGTGGGGGCGTTTGTCCAGGCCTGCTGTCGCAGCAGCGTGGCGGTGCTGGGGGTGGCCTTTATCACCAATATCTATGGAAATGCAGGAATGGCGCCACAGATGATCCTGGGCAGCGTCCCTCTGTTCAATATTTACGCGGTGGTGGTGCTCGCTTTTGAGGGGGAGCATACCGGCTCGACCGGGGACAACCTGATCCGGGCCGCGAGGGGAGCGGTCACAAACCCCATCATCATCGGTCTGGCGCTGGGGATGCTTGCTTCCCTCCTGGATCTCTCCTTCCCGCCGATGGTGAATAAAACCCTCGGCATGGTGGGTGGAATGGCGACGCCCCAGGCCCTGATCTGCATTGGGGCCGGATTTGAAGGGCGCAAGGCCGTCGCCAGGCTCAAACCCACCCTGGCCGCTGCGGCGGTGAAGCTGATGGCACTCCCGGCGGTCTTTCTGCCGTTGGCGGTACTTCTGGGCTTCCGGGAACAGGCGCTGCTGGCTATTGTCATCATGCTGGGGTCTCCGGTCACCCCCAGCAGCTGCGTGATGGCCAAAACGATGGGCGGCGATGATGTGCTGACCTCCAGCGCGATTGTGGCAACCACTCTGTTGTCGGCCTTCACGCTCACCTTCTGGATCTTCCTCTTTCGGCAGTTGGCTATCTGGGATAGCAAAAATGAGAAAATTTATTTTGCATAGAGAAAATATTTCTTATAATGAAAATTGGGACCGGCTGGAAAGCCGGTCCCAATTTTTGAGGGCTGTTCTTTACTTTTTCTTGGAGGCCAGACGCATCCGCTCGCCGTGGTCCAGCACCCGCTTGCGCAGACGCAGGTTTTCGGGAGTGACCTCCAGCAGCTCGTCGTCGGCCAGGAACTCCAGATCCTGCTCCAGGGACATCTGCCGGGGGGTGGTGAGACGCAGGGCGTCGTCAGAGCCGGAAGCCCGCATGTTGGTCAGCTGTTTTTTCTTGCAGACGTTGACCGAGATATCCTCCTGCTTGGGGCACTCGCCCACGATCATGCCGGCGTAGACGGGCACGCCCGCGCCGATGAAGAGCACACCGCGCTCCTGGGCGTTATAGAGGCCGTAAGTCACTGCCTCGCCGGTCTCGAAGGACACCAGAGAGCCGGTGCTCCGCCGGGCGATCTCCCCCTTCATGGGGGCGTAGTCCTCAAAGACGGAAGCCATAATGCCCTCGCCCTTGGTGGCGGTCAAAAACTCGTTGCGGTAGCCGAACAGGCCCCGGGAGGGCACCAGGAACTGGGCCTTCATCCGATTGCCGATGGGGGTCATATCCAGCAGGTCTGCCTTCCGGCGGCCGAGCGCCTCGATACAGGTGCCGATGGCGTCGGCAGGGACGTCCAGTACCAGCCGCTCGATGGGCTCGCACTTTGTGCCGTCGATTTCCCGGAAGAGGACGCGGGGGGGAGAGACCTGAAACTCGTAGCCCTCCCGGCGCATGGTCTCGATGAGGATGGACAGGGACATCTCGCCCCGGCCCGCCACGTTGAAGGAATCGGTGCTGTCGGTCTCGGTGACCTTCAGGGACACGTCCTTGAGCATTTCCCGCTGGAGTCTCTCCCGAATCTGGCGGGAGGTGACGAACTTGCCCTCCCGGCCGGCGAAGGGGGAGTCGTTGACCGAGAAGGTCATCTCCATGGTGGGAGCGGAGATCTTCACAAACTCGATGGGCTCCACCGCGGCGGGAGAGCAGATGGTGTCGCCGATGGTGATGTCGCCGATACCGCTCATGGCAATGATGTTGCCGGCGGTGGCGGAGTCGGTGGGCACCTTGGCCAGACCGTCGAACTCATAAATGGCGGTGGCCTTGGCCTTTTTGGCCGGGGCGTCGGGGGCGTGGAAGTTGCACACGGCGATCTCGTCGTTCTGCTTCAGTGCGCCACGCTCGATCCGGCCGATGGCGATCCGGCCCACAAACTCGTTGTAGTCGATGGAGGAGACCAGCATCTGAAAGGGCTGGTCCACATCGGCCTCGGGAGCCGGGATATAATTCAGAATGGTGTCGAACAGCGGGGTCAGATCGGTGCCCGGCACGTCGGGGGAATAGCTGGCGGTGCCCTGCCGGCCGGAGCAGAACAGCGTGGGAGAGTCAAACTGCTCCTCGGTGGCGTTCAGATCCATCAGCAGCTCCAGCACCTCATCGCACACCTCGTGGATGCGCTGGTCGGGGCGGTCGATCTTGTTGACCACCACGATGACCCGGTGGCCCAGCTCCAGGGCCTTGCTCAGCACAAATCGGGTCTGAGGCATGGGACCCTCGGCGGCGTCCACCAGGAGGATGACGCCGTTGACCATTTTCAGGATGCGCTCCACCTCGCCGCCGAAGTCGGCGTGGCCCGGAGTGTCTACGATATTGATCTTCGTGTCCTTATAGTGGACGGCTGTGTTCTTTGCGAGAATGGTGATCCCCCGTTCCCGCTCCAGGTCCCCGGAGTCCATCACGCGGTCCACGGTGGCCTGGTTTTCCCGATAAATGCCGCCCTGCTTCAACATCTCGTCCACCAGGGTGGTTTTGCCATGGTCAACGTGGGCGATGATGGCGACGTTTCTCAAATGCTGATCCTGCAACTTCCTGCACCTCAAATCTTTCCGCTGGTCAAAAATTCATGATTTTCACATACAGCTTCGTATTATAACCCGCGAAAGGAAAAAAAGCAATGTGATTTACAGAAAAAGTAAGGACAGACGACAAATTTCTTTTCAAAAATGCCGTCTGCCCTCTTGCTTTCAGTCTGTTTTTTCAAAAGAAACGCGACAAAGCGCATTTCCCGGGAAACTGTCACAGGGGCAGGCCGGTGAGCCTTCGGCGGAGCAGGTCGAAGGCATGGCTGGCCGCCACGGTGCGCACCCGCTCCCGCGGCCCGGCGGCGTGGACGGTGTGGACGAAAACGCCGCCGTCCCAGGCCAGAGCCACATAGACCAGCCCCACCGGGTTGCCCCGGTCGTCCGGATCCGGCCCCGCCACTCCGGTGGCGGACACCGCCAGATCCGCCCCCAGAGTCCGTCGGGCCCCTTCGGCCATGGCCTCCGCCACTGGGGCGGACACTGCGCCGAATTGATCCAGCAGCTCCCGCGGTACCCCGAGAACGCCGTGCTTGACTTCATTGGTGTAGCTCACCACTCCGCCGCGAAAGACGGAGGAGGCCCCCGCCAGATCGGTGATGCGCTTGGCGATGAGGCCGCCGGTGCAGGATTCGGCACAGGCCAGGGAGAGGCCCTGGTCCTTTAAAAGGGCCAGGCAGACCTCTTCCAGGGAAGAGACGTCCACACCGTAGACCAGGGGGCCGAACCGGCTGCGCAGCTCCTCCTCCACCGGGGCGATGAGGGCTTGGGCGGCGACGGGGTCGGGCGCCTTGGCGGTGATGCGCAGTTCCACCTCCCCCTCCTTGGCGTAGGGGGCCAGGGTGGGGTTTTTCATGGCGTTCATCTGATCCCGCAGCTGGAACTCCACCGCTGACTCCCCCATGCCGAAGATCCGCAGGGAGCGGTTGACGATGGCCCCGTCGGCCAGGCCGGCCAGATAGGGCACCGCCCGGGAGCGGAACATGGGCCCGCACTCGGAAGGGGGGCCGGGGAGCATGAGCACCCAAATGCCGTCCGCTTCAAAGCCGCAGCCGGGGGCGGTGCCCCGGTCGTTTTGGAAGGGGGTGCAGCCTTCGGGGAGATAGGCCTGCTGATAGTTGTTCTCCGTCATGGTCCTGCCGCTTTCCGGATGGAGCTTTTGGAAATAGGCCTCCATCCGCCGGGCTGCCTCGGGGTTGTAGACCAGTTTTTTCCCAAAGGCTTCGGCCAGGACGTTTTTCGTCAGGTCATCGCAGGTGGGGCCCAGGCCGCCGGTGGTGATGATGAGGTCGGCCCGGGTCTTGGCGATCTCCACAGCCTTTTTCAGCCGCTCCGGGTTATCGCCCACCACGGTGTGGTAGTAGACGTTGATGCCCAGGGCGGACAGCTCCCGGGAGAGGGTCTGGGCGTCGGTGTTGGCGATGTTGCCGAGGAGCAGCTCGGTGCCCACGGCGATGAGTTCGGCGGTATGAGACATAAGCAGGACTTCCTTTTTTTGTAAAGTGTGGTCGAAAAAAGAAAGAGAATCTCCGAAAAAGATCCACAGGCTGTGGATGAAAAATTACTCTGCCCCGATGCGAATGCGCTCGATGTTGTCCACGGCGTCCTTCACCATGGCTTCCACATCCAGCTTTTCCTCGGCGGCGGCGCACTCTTCCATGGTGGGCCTGAGCTTGGGGTGCTTGGGGGTAAAGACCGTGCAGCAGTCCTCATAGGGCAGGATGGAGGTCTCAAAGGTGCCGATCTTCCGGGAGATGCGGACGATTTCCTCCTTATCCATGCCCACCACGGGGCGGAAAATGGGCAGGGAGGTCACCGCGCCGGTGCACTGCATGGCCTCCATGGTCTGGCTGGCCACCTGGCCCAGGCTCTCGCCGGTGACGATGGCCCCCGCCCCAACGCGGCGGGCCACTTCGGCGGAGATGCGCATCATGAACCGGCGCATGAGGATGGTGAACAGCTCCTCGGGGCAGGAGCGGCGCAGCTCCTCCTGAATGGCCGTGAAGGGGACCACATGGACCACCAGCCGTCCCGTCCAGGGGGTCAGGAGCCTGGCCAGGTCCAGCACCTTCTGCTTGGCCTCCTCGGAGGTGTAGGGATAGGAGAAGAAGTGGACCATATCCAGACACAGGCCCCGTTTGGCCATCATCCAGGAGGCCACGGGGGAGTCGATCCCGCCGGAGAGCAGGCTCACGGCATGGCCGCCCATGCCCACGGGCAGGCCGCCCGCGCCCGGCTCGGTGTTGCCGTGGATGAAGGCCGCGTCGTCCCGGACCTCCACATAGACGGTGAGGTCGGGGTGGTGCATGTCGGCGGTGAGGTGGGGATAGGCGTCGTCCAGTTCTCCCCCGATGTACTGGGAGAGCTGGATGGAGTTGAGGGGAAAGGCCTTGTCGGAGCGCTTGCTCTCTACCTTAAAGGTGCGTGCGGCGGCCAGCTGGGGGGCCAGGAAGTCCTTCACGGCGGCCAGCATCACGTCCTTGTCCTTCTCACAGGCGCGGCAGCGGCACACCCCCGCGGCGCCAAAGACCTTTTTCATGGCCTCGAAGGCCCCGTCCATGTCGCAGTCGTCGTTCAGGGGCTCCACGTAGGTGATGGACTGCTTGGTGGTGACCTGAAAGGAGCCCAGGGCGCGCAGCCGCCGCCTGGCGTTGGACATGAGCTTTTCTTCAAAGCTCCGGCGGTTCAAGCCCTTCAGGACCAGCTCGCCCAGTTTTAAAAGGATGATCTCATTCAATGGAAAAACCTCGCTTTTTTTAATATGGACGGATCGCGTTGAAAATATGGGACAGGAAAAAATTTATCGGGTCAGCCAACCGCTGGAGCGGTATTGCAGCGCCTCGGCCAGATGGGACGCCCGGATGTCTCCGCCGCCGTCCAGATCGGCGATGGTGCGGGCCACCCGGAGGACGCGGTCATAGCTTCGGGCGGTGAGGCCCATGCGCTGGAAGGCGCTTTTGAGAAGGCCCTGACAGGCCTCGTCCAGCGGACAGAATTCCTCCAGCTCCCCCCTGCCCATCTGGGCGTTGCAGGGCACGCCGCCGGGGCCGAACCGGCGGGCCTGGACGGCCCGGGCCGCGTCCACCCGGGCCTTGATGACGGCGGAGGATTCACCCGAGGGGCGCTCCGAGAGGGTGTCGAAATCGGGGGCGTCCACCTCCACGGTCAGATCCACCCGGTCCAGCAGTGGGCCGGAGATCTGGGACTGATACTTTTCCACGTCCCTGGGGGCGCATTTGCACCGCTGGCCATGGCCGTACCAGCCGCATTTGCAGGGGTTCATGGCGCACACCAACATGAATCGGGCGGGAAAGACCTCGCTTCCGGACGCCCGAGTGATCTGCACCGTCCCCTCTTCCATGGGCTGGCGGAGCACCTCCAGCACGTCCTTGTGGAACTCGGGCAGCTCGTCCAGAAAGAGGACGCCCCGGTGGGCCAGAGAGATCTCCCCGGGGCGGATGAGGGGGACGCCGCCCCCCGCCATCCCCGCGGCCGAAATGGTGTGGTGAGGCGCACGAAAGGGCCGCCGGGTGAGCAGGGGGTGTTCCCGGGAGGTGAGGCCCAGCACCGAGTGGACCGCGGTGGCCTCCAGCGCCTCCCGCTCCGAAAGCTCCGGGAGAATGGAGGGAAGACGCCTTGCCAGCATGGATTTGCCGGAGCCCGGCGGGCCGATCATGAGCACGTTGTGTCCGCCGGCGGCCGCGATCTCCAGCGCCCGTTTGGCCTGCTCCTGGCCCTTCACTTCGGCAAAGTCCGGAAGCTCGCCCGATTCCCCGTCCGGCGTCCAGGCCGCCGCCGGAGAGAGGGGGGCCTCCCCCTTCAGGTGGGCCACCAGCTCACTCACATGGGCCACCGGGTAGACCGTGAGCCCCTTGGCCAGAGTGGCCTCCGGGGCGGCGTCGGCGGGGACGTAGAGAGTCTCGATCCCCGCCCGCCGGGCGGCCAGGGCCATGGGGAGCATCCCGGAGACGCTGCGCAGCGCGCCGGAGAGGGAGAGCTCCCCCAGAAAGGCGGCCTTTGGATCGGGGGGCGGGAGCTGCTCTCCCGCGGAGAGGATGCCCACCAAAATGGGGAGGTCGTAAATGGTGCCGCCCTTTTTGCGGTCGGCAGGGGCCAGATTCACCGTGATCCGGGAGACGGGAAAGGGGAAGCCGCAGTTTTTCACCGCCGCGCGCACCCGCTCCCGGGCCTCCTTGACCGCCGTGTCAGGCAGGCCCACAATTTCAAAGTTGGGCAGGCCCCGGGACAGATCGCACTCGGCGGTGACCTCGTAGCCCTCCACGCCATGGAGGCCCAGAGAGCGGACCTGGGTCATCATGGAGCATTCCCCCCTTTCGTTTTGGGGATATTGTACCATATTTTTTCCCCAAATGCTATTAAAATGACGAGGAAACAAGCCGCCCCCGGCGGCATGTCTGCGTCGCCGGGGGCGGCTGGGGAGAAGAATGGACTCATACCGTGCGGGGGAGAGGCTATCCAAGGAACATCTGGGTCCAATAGCGGCCCTTTGCCGCATATCCCACGCCGATCTGTGTGTACGAACTGCTCAGAATATTGGCCCGGTGCCCGCTGGAGTTCATCCAGGCCGTGACCACGGCCTGGGGGGTAGCCTGGCCGTAGGCGATGTTCTCTCCGGCGGTTCGGTAGGAGAGCCCAAAAGCGCGGATCATTTCAAAGGGCGTGCCGTAGGTGGGACTGGTGTGGGAAAAATAGCGATTGTCTGCCATGTCCTGAGACTTGTAGCGGGCCACCCGGGAGAGCTCCCAGTTTGCCTTGAGCGCGCTCAGGCCGTTCTGGACGCGGATCTCGTTGACCAGACGGATGACCTCGGCCTCATAAGAGGAAACCGCGGCGTCGGGCTGGGGGATCGTGAGGACCTGCCCCGGATAGATCAGGTTCGGATCCTTGATCTGCGTGTTGGCGTGGATGATCTCGCTGGTGCCCACCTGATACTTGACGGCCAGCTTCCACATGGTGTCACCTGCCGCTACGGTGTGGGACAGGTCGGCCGCCGAGGCCGAAAGCCCGGCGGCGGCAACCAGGAAAAGTGCGATGCATGCACCGATCAGTTTTTTCACGCTGTACCTCCAAATCAAAAAATGGGGGCGGCTCCGCCCGTCGGGCGGGCCGCCCCGGGGTGACCGCGGGAACCGCTCAGCAGCCGAACCCGCACAGCTGGCACAGGATCTGCCAGAAAGAGCTGCAATCAAAACTGTACATCTGACTCACCGACCTCCCATCTTAATCATTTGTCTCTCGAGGACAAAATAGATTGTAACTGTTTTGTAACTATTTTTCAAATGCAATACTTTCCATAAAAATCAAAAAATTTTTGGGGCAAGGTCAAACGGCGTTGCACTCCCCGGCCGTCAGGCGGACAAACTCATCCATTTCCCGGGTTTTCCACTTGGCCTTGTGGTAAAAGATCTGCCGGTACATGGACACGTGCAGGTCGGTGACGTCCAGCACCGACAGCTTGCCCTGACGCACGCTCTCCTCCACGGCAAACCAGGGCAGAAAGGACAGCCCCCGGGTGGTCTCCAGCATCTTAATGATGAAGGAGACGTCGCTGATCTCCAGAAAGGGGGTGAGGACCTTGTCCCGAGTGGCCAGGTAGCGGTCCAGCACCCGGTGGTAGTTGGCCTCCCGCTCAGTGAGGAAAAAGGGCTTGTCCAGCAGGTCCTCCACCCGGAGGTTGCGCGCGCCCCCCAATTCCTGCCGGAAGTCGGCCGAGGCCACAAAGACCACCTCCTCCTTCTTCTCCATGAGCTTGTACCAGTTGTTGTTGTACCGGGGCTCGTCCAGGATGTAGATGAGGTCCAGTTCCCCCCGCTCCATCTTTTCGATGAGTTCCCCGGGGGAGCCGGTGGTGATGCGGATGCCCACCCGGGGGTGGTCGACCTGAAAGCGGTGGAGGACGGGGGGCAGAGAGGAAAAACACAGAGAGTCGATGGCTCCGATGTGGAGTTGGCCGTGGAGTTCCTCCTCGTCCGCCACCGAGAGTCTGGCCCGATTGGCCTCGTAGAGCACGTCATAGGCCCCCGAGAGGAACCGCCGGCCCTGCCCGGTGAGGGCCACCCGCTTGCCCATGCGGTCAAACAGCCGGGTGTTCAGCTCCTCCTCCAGCAGCCGGATCTGTACCGTGACGGCCGACTGGGAATAGCCCAGACTCTCCGCCGCCTTGGAGAAGCTTTGGAACTGTGCCACCCGAATGAATGTGTTGAGCTGCCGGATCTCCATGGACCGGGCCTCCTTTTCTGGAATATTAGGGAAAGATGATATAAAATTTTTAAAATGATTCCATTCAATTTATGAATTTGATTCAACGGTGTGGACAGGTTATACTAAAAAAACAGAGAAGTCAAGAGAAAATTGGGAATTATGGAATTAACGGAGGGAGTAACATGGAAAAGAAAGCATTCAAACTTGGCCTGCTGCCCAAACTCATCATCGCGATCATTTTGGGTATCCTGGTCGGACAGTTCATGCCGATCTGGTTCGCCCGGATCGTGGTGACTGCGTCCGGTATCTTCAGCACGTTCCTCAAATTCATCATCCCCCTGATGATCGTAGCCTACGTCACCATGGGGATCGCCGACCTGAAGAGCGGCGCAGGCAAGCTGCTCATCATTACGGTGGCCATCGCCTACGCCTCCACTCTGCTGGCGGGCTCCGCCTCCTATCTGGTGTCCTCCACGCTCTTCCCCCACTTTATGAGCGAGGGGGCCCTGGACCAGATCGCGGCCACTGCGGGCAGCTCCCTGGACAGCTACCTGAGCATCTCCATCCCTCCCCTGCTGGATACCCTGTCCGCCGTGGTGCTGGCCTTTGTCCTGGGCCTGTGCCTGTCCCTGATGCGGGGCAAGACCATCGGCAGCACTCTCTATGACGGGATGAAGGATTTCTCCGGCATTATCGACAAGGTCCTCAACTCCGTCATCATCCCCCTGCTGCCTCTCTACATCTGCGGCACCTTTACCGACATGACCAAGTCCGGCAAGACCTTCGCCATTCTCAGCATCCTCTGGAAGGTGTTCCTGGTGGTCATCGCCATGCACCTCATCTGCATCTTCATCCAGTTCCTGGTGGCGGGCGCCATCAGCAAGAAGAATCCCTTCACTCTCATCAAGAACCAGATCCCCGGATATGCCACTGCCATCGGCACCCAGTCCTCCGCCGCCACCATCCCGGTCAACCTCAAGTGCGCCGAGGCCGACGGCATCTCCGAGCAGATCCGCAACTTTGTGGTGCCTCTGTGCGCCAACATCCACATGGCCGGGTCCATGATCACCATCACCGCCTGCGCCACCGCCGTGTGCCTGATGAATCAGCTGCCCATCAGCCTGATGACCGTGGTGCCCTTCATCATGACGCTGGGCGTTGCCATGGTGGCCTCCCCCGGCGCCCCCGGCGGCTCCATCATGACCGCCCTGCCCTTCCTCTACATGATCTTCGGCCGTGAGGCCGGTGACCCCAACGGCCCGATCTGTGCCCTGATGGTTGCGCTGTACATCACCCAGGACTCCTTCGGTACCGCCTGCAACGTCTCCGGCGACAACGCCATCGGCGTCATTGTGGACACCATCTATCGGAAGTTTATCGTGAAAAAGGACACCGTGGAGGCGTAAGGAGCATTTATGGCATTTATCAGCGTTTTCGATGTGCTGGGGCCCAACATGATCGGCCCCTCCAGCTCCCATACGGCGGGCGCGGCGGTCATTGCCTATTTGGCGCAGAAGATGATCGCCCCCCCGCTCAAGCAGGTGGAGTTCACCCTGTACGGCTCTTTTGCCAAGACCTACCGGGGCCACGGCACCGACCGGGCCCTGCTGGGCGGCATCATGGGCTTTTCCACCGACGATACCCGGATCCGGGACTCCTTTCGGATCGCCGGGGAGCGGGGGCTGAGCTACTGCTTCACGCCCAATGAGACCGAGACGGAGGTCCATCCCAACACCGTGGATATCCGCATGGAAAACACCGCCGGACGGGTCATGACCGTGCGGGGCGAGTCTCTGGGCGGCGGCAAGGTGCGCATCGTGCGCATCAACGGCGTCAAGGTGGACTTTACCGGAGAGTACAGCGCGGTCATCGTCGTCCACCAGGACAAGCCCGGCGTGGCCGCCCACATCACCAAGGTGATCAGCGACCGCAATGTGAACATCGCCTTCATGCGGCTGTTTCGGGAGGCCAAGGGGCATACCGCCTACACCATCGTGGAGTCGGACGACCGACTGCCGGAGGAGATCGCCGAGACCCTCTGGGAAAACCCGAATATTCACGATGTGATGATCGTGCAGCCGTAAGGGGGGAGAGAGCATGGATTTCAAATCAGCCAGAGAGCTGCTGGAAGTTTGCAAGACCGAACACTGCTCCATCTCCGCGGCCATGCGCCGCCGGGAGTGCGAGCTGGGCGAGACCACTGTGGATGTGGTGGATCACCGCATGGGACGGGCGCTGGAGATCATGCGCGCTTCCGCCGTCCAGCCCATCAAGACCCCGGGCAAGTCCATGGGCGGGCTCATCGGCGGGGAGGCCAAGAAACTCTCCGTCCACAGTGCCAAGGGGAAGAGCATCTGCGGGGACGTGCTGGGGAAGGCTATGACCTATGCCATGGCCGTGCTGGAGGTCAACGCCTCCATGGGCCTCATCGTGGCTGCCCCCACCGCCGGTTCAGCGGGTGTGGTGCCCGGGCTGCTGCTGGCCCTGCAGGAGTGCTACCACATCTCCGACGACCGGCTGGTGGACGCTTTGTTCAACGCCGGAGCCGTGGGATACCTGGCCATGCGCAACGCCACTGTGGCAGGAGCCGTGGGCGGCTGTCAGGCCGAGGTGGGCGTGGCCTCCGCCATGGCGGCCTCCGCTGCGGTGGAGCTCATGGGGGGCGAGCCCGAGCAGTGCCTGGACGCGGCCTCCACCGTTTTGATGAACATGCTGGGCCTGGTGTGCGACCCCGTGGGCGGGCTGGTGGAGTACCCCTGCCAGAACCGGAACGCCGCCGGCGTGGCCAACGCCCTCATTGCCGCCGAACTTTCCCTGAGCGGGGTGAGCCAGCTCATTCCCTTCGATGAGATGCTGGAGACCATGTACACCGTGGGCAAACGCCTGCCCGCCGAGCTGCGGGAGACCGCTCTGGGCGGCTGCGCCACTGCCCCCTCCGCCTGCAGCCGCTGCGGGATCGGCGGGGAGATGGGGTGCGCAGGCGCCAAGACCGCCCGGAAGAGCAAGTAAGGCTGTCCGGCTTTCGGAGGACTTCCGCGAGATCAAAGCAAGAGAAAAACGGTCCTGAGCGCTCCAAACGGCGCTCAGGACCGTTTTTTGCCTGCCGCCCCGGATATTCTTTTTTGCCCGCCCCGCGCCGGGGCGCCGGAGAGAAGCGGGGGCGGCGCGCGCTCCGCAATTATGCGAAGGGGGCTTGCTCTGCCTCAAAAGCCTGTTATAATGATATCTGCGGAAATGAGCCGGGGCGCCTCTGCCTCTGCGCGCTTTCGCGGAAAACAAGTCCGGGAGGGACTGATTATGAAACTTTTGCTCCACATCTGCTGCGCACCCTGCTCGGTGGCCTGCGTCAAGAAGCTTCGGGAGGAGGGCATTGAGCCGGTGGGCTTTTGGTACAACCCCAACATCCACCCCTTTACCGAATACCGCGCCCGGCGCAACTGCCTGAGCGACTACGCCAAATCGATCGGGCTGGAGCTGGTGACGGAGGATGAGTACGGCCTGCGCCCCTTTGTGAAGGCGGTGTGCGGCGACATTGACCGCCGCTGCGGCTACTGCTATGCCTGCCGTCTGGCCGAGACCGCCCGATATGCCGCAGAGCACGGATTCGATGCGTTCTGTACGACCCTTACCGTCAGTCCTTACCAGAACACTCCGCTTATTTTTGAGACGGGAGAGAAGCTGGCGGCCCAGTACGGGGTGAAATTTGCTCCCTACGACTTCTCCCCGCGCTTTCGGGAGGGGCAGGCGGAAGCCCGGGAGCTGGGACTCTACATGCAGAAGTACTGCGGCTGTATCTTCAGCGAAGAGGACCGGTACTGCAAAAAAAAGAAAAAAGCCCAAAGTGAATGAAGGCCGTCTCTGTTGGCCCGTCGGAGGCAGACAGGTACTGGAGACAGCGTGTGTTTCCATCGTTTGGGGGATGCCGAAAGGAAAAAGCCCGCGGGACATCTTTTAAGATGTCCCGCGGGCTTTTTCCGTGTTTGAAAGGATCTCCAGATTACATACCCATCAGCCGCAGCAGCTCGTCCAGCAGCTGATGGGCAGCCTCGGTTTTGGACATCAGGGGGAGAGGGATGACCGCATCCGCGGTGAGAAACGTGAGCAGGTTGGTGGAGGTTCCAAACCCTGCGCCCTCCTCCCTGAGGTTGTTGGCGGCGATCAGATCCACCCGCTTTTTCTCCAGCTTCTCCCGGGAGTGCTCCAGCAGGTCCGCCGTCTCCATGGAGAACCCGCACAGCACCTGCCCGTCCCGCTTGTGTGCCCCCAGCCAGGCCAGAATATCGTCCGTCCGCTCCAGAGGAAGGGACAGGTCCGTCCCGGACCGCGTCTTTTTGATCTTGTTCTCCGCCACGGTCGCCGGGCGGTAGTCCGCCACGGCAGCGGCCTTGACGATCAGGTCCATCTCTGCGCTGCGGGCAGTGACCGCCTCAAACATCTGGCGGGCAGAAGTCACCTCCACCACCTCCGCCATATAGGGCGGCCGGGGCAGCTCCGTGGGGCCGGTGACCAGGGTTACATCCGCCCCGCGGGCGGCGGCGGCACGGGCCACGGCATAGCCCATCCGCCCGGTGGAGAGGTTGGTGAGGTACCGCACCGGGTCCAGGGCCTCCCGGGTGGGGCCTGCGGTCACCAGTACCTTCAGGCCGGTCATATCCTTCCGATGGGTAAGCGCGTGGAGAACGGCTTCCAGCAGCCGCTCGGGGTCGGGCAGTTTGCCCTTGCCCGTCGCGCCGCAGGCCAGCCGTCCGCTGACAGGTTCGATGATCTCCCATCCGTATCTCCGGAGCGCATCCAGATTGTCCTGCGTTACCGCATTTTCGTACATTCTGGTGTTCATGGCCGGCGCGGCGAGTTTGGGGCAGTCGCAGGCCAGCACCGTGGTGGTCAGCATATCATCGGCCAGCCCGTGGGCCAGCTTGGCCAGAACATTGGCGGTGGCGGGAGCGATGAGCACCAGATCTGCCTGGTCGGCCAGCGCGATGTGCTCGATTTCCCACGGCCGGTCCCGGTCAAAGGTATCCACCGCCACCGGATTGCCCGTGAGAGATTCAAAGGTCAGGGGCGCAATGAACTCCGTGGCGTTCTTTGTCATGAGCACACGGACCTTGCAGTGCTGCTTGACCAGGGCGGAGGCCAGCTCCGCCGCCTTGTAGCAGGCGATCCCGCCCGTTACTCCCAATAGTACGGTTTTTCCGCTCAACATGATGATCCACTCCGTTTTCCGCAGCTTTGTCGAATAGAGTATAACAAAAAAGCGCCGGGAAGTAAATAAGTTCCGTGTTATGGCTTGCACTTCCAATCCGCTTTTTATATAATGTGGTTTGGTCAGGCCGGCTTGGGAGCCGCTGTACCCGTTCGGGACGGCAGGCCCCCGGTGAAGCCGACGTCCGGCCGCCCGGAGCGATGGGAAAACCCGCGGAGCCCCGCGGCGTTTGCGCCTCGCTCTCAAATATGCGCTGTATCCCCCAGAGGGAACGGCAGCAGGAGGTAGTAAAAATGAACCACGCGCGCAACCGGAGCAGCCAGACCCGTGAACTGGTGCTGCTCGCCATGTTCTCCGGCATCCTCTTTCTCTTGGCGTTTACCCCCATCGGCCTGATCGACCTGCCGCTGATCAAGGCCACCATCCTTCACGTGCCCGTTATCATCGGCTCGATCCTGCTGGGACCTAAAAAGGGTGCGTTCCTCGGCTTTGTGTTCGGGCTGACCAGCATCCTCAAAAACACGATGGTCCCCAGCGCCCTTTCCTTCGCCTTCTCGCCCTTCATCCCGGTCCCCGGCCTGGACCATGGGAGCCCATGGGCGCTGGTCATCTGTTTTGTGCCCCGCATTCTGGTGGGGGTGACGCCCTGGCTGGTGTTCCAGGGGGCAAAGCAGCTCTTCGGATCGAAGAGCGCCGCGGGCCGGGCCTCCGGGATGGCTTTTGCCGCTGTGGCCGGAGCCTTTACCAATACCATTCTGGTCATGGGATTGATCTTCCTGGTGTTTCGCCAGGCCTATGCCGTGATGAAGGGCATTCCCGTGGACGCCGTGCTCGGCGTGATCCTGGGTATCGTGGGGGCCAACGGCCTGCCCGAGGCCGTTGTGGCGGCCGTCATCACTCCCGCCGTGTGCATGCCCCTGGCCCAGGTCCTGAAGCTGGGCGGAAAGAGCCCCAGCGCGGGGGCCGAGGTCTGAGCATGATCCTCGCCGTTGATATCGGAAATTCCAACGTGGTGCTGGGCGGCTTTGATGCCGGGAAGGAGCCGGTGTTTGTCCGGCGGCTGCCCAGCCGCCGCGACTGGGACGGCATCAGGTGGCACCGGGAGATGGAGAACCTGCTGGACGGCTGCGGCGAGCCGGAGGGCTGCATCCTCTCCTCGGTGGCTCCCGAGCTTACCGCGCGGATCGAGCCTGCCCTCGCCTCCCTGACGGGCCGGCGTGTCCTGACAGTCTGCCCCGATCTGGACGACGGCCTGGTGCTGGTGGGCTACGACCGGAAGGGTCTGGGCAACGACCGTGTGGCGGATGCCGTCGCGGCCCTCGCGCAGTACCAGCCGCCGCTGGCCGTCTTTGACCTGGGCACGGCCACCACCCTGTCCGTTCTGGACGGGGAAGGACGCTTTCTGGGCGGTATGATTTTGCCCGGCGTGCAGTCCTCGGTCAACGCGCTCACCGCTCAGGCGTCCCAGCTGCCGAAGATCCGGCTGGAGCCTCCCCGGGCGCTGCTGGGAACGGACGCCGTCTCCTGCATGCTGAGCGGGGCCGTCTTTGGAACGGCGGCGCAGATCGACGGGCTGTCCGCGCGGATTGAGGAACATTTGGGGCGTCCGGTCACCGCCGTGGTCACCGGCGGTCTGAGCCGCCTGGTCTGCCCCCACTGCCGCAGACCGCTTCAATATGACGAGCATCTGCTTTTGAAGGGACTGCGGTATTTGTACGATCGGGCTCGGAAAAATGGAAGAGACGCTGTCTGACGGCGTATTCAAACAGAGCGGGCGGATCCGCCTGCTCTGTTTTTTGACCGGCGTATTTTGGGCGGCGACCGGGATCGCTTTTATCACCCGGGCCGGTCTGGGCGCATCTCCCATCTCCGGCGTCTCCTTCGTGCTCACCCCGTCCCCATGGGGGTATACACGGTTGCCTTCAGCATGGTCTTTCTGCCGCGATGGGCTGTATCCCGCCCGAGAAAGCGGCTTCGTCACGTTTTCGACAGTCTCAAATCAGGGCATCACCGTTTTTGAACGGTGATGCCCTGATTTCGTGTTATGCGCATAATCTTATGAAAGATCAGAGTTCAGTCATTCTTCTCTATGCCCAAAACCTCATATCAATTTCATTATAACGGCAGGAAATAGTGGTTACCACCACAGCCGGGCCGTGACGAGATACGTCATCGTATAACAACCTTGCCGGGTGGGATCCAAAACCCTCAAAGGACGAAAGGCGGCAGCTATGAAAACCATCACAGCTGCCGCCTTTCGAAATATCTTTATTAGGCTGAGGCTTGCAAAGCACTCCGTTTTTGGGAGGTGGTCAGACGTGCGGTCATGAGGCGCGTTTTCCGTGACAGGCCCACAGAAGGGCCCCCAGTCCCGCACCGCCCAGAATGTTGCCCAGAGTCACCGGCAGGAGGTTGTGCAGGAGGAAGCTGCCCCAGGTAAGAGCAGAGACGTCCACCCCCGCCTCCAGCGTCAGCCGGGCGTAGCGGGGGACGGAGATCGCGAAGATCCCCGCCGGGACGTAATACATATTGGCCACGCAGTGCTCAAAGCCGCAGAGGACGAACACGCACACCGGCACAAAGGCCCCCACCGCCCGGCCGGACACGTCCTTGGCGCACAGGGAGCACATCACCCCCGCGCAGACCAGAATGTTGCAGAGAACGCCCAGCACCACGGCGTTTCCACAGGGAAGAGCACACTTGGCCGCCGCCGTCTTGACGGTGTATACCGCCAGAGCGCCCCCGGAATAATCCAGCTGTCCGCAGAAGGCGCAGGCGGCAGCCAGAGCCAGCGCTCCCCCGAAATTCCCCAGATAGACCAGACCCCAGCTGCGGAGCATCCCGCCCGGGGAGGCTTTCCGCTCCAGGACCGAGATGGAGATCAGGCAGTTCCCGGTGAACAGCTCCGCGCCGGTGAGGATGACCATGATGAGCCCGAACGGAAAGAGAAATCCACAGATGATCCGGGCCGCGGAGACGTTGGCGATGGTGTGGGCCGCTGTGTTGGTCACCGCACCGCCCAGCGCGATAAAGAGCCCCGCCAAAGCCCCCAGCAGGAGCAGACGAAGCGCGGGAGTTTGGGTCTTGCGCGCGCCAATGGCCGCATAGCTGTCCACAAATTCCGAGGGAGAGAGCACAAGAACCACCCTTTCTCGACAAAAGATACCCATAAGGGTATCATTGGGAAAAAGGGATGTCAAGGCGGGGGGAGGGGGGCTTCCTTTATTCTGTGGACCTGTCCAAAACCGGAGGGTTTTCTCCCCGTTCCACTGGGCCCTTTGGCGAAAGAAAGGGGGGCGTTACAGGTCTCCGGCGAACGCTCCCGCCCAGTTGCCGTTTTGGAACACCGGCGTCTCGCTGCCGTCGGCGGCGATGCCGGTGATGGTGAGGTCGGCGGTGCCGATCATAAAGTCCACATGGGTGGCGGAGAGATTGATGTGGTGGGCGGCGAGGGCCGTCTCGTCCATCTCCAGACCACCCTCCACGCACTCGGGGAAACCCTTGCCCAGCGCCAGGTGGCAGGCGGCGTTCTCATCGTAGAGGGTGGAGTAGAAGAGGATGCCGCTCTGGGCGATGGGGGAGGCGTGGGGCACCAGGGCCACCTCGCCCAGGTGACGGCCCCCCTCGTCGGTGTCCAGGATGCTCTTCAGACGGTCCAGCCCGGTTTTCGCGCCGCAGTCCACGGCCACGCCCCCCTCGAATTTGATCCAGAAGTCCGCGATCATCCCGCCCCGGTAGTTGAGGGGAAGGGCCGAGTGGACCACGCCGTCGGCCCGGTCCCGGTGGGGGGAGGTGAAGATCTCCTCGGTGGGCATGTTGGGGAAAAACCAGGTGCCGTCCACCGTCTCCGCACCCCCGCCCGCCCAGATATGGCCGGGATTCATCCCCACGGTGAAGTCGGTGCCGTTGGAGGAGGTGTACCGCAGGGCGTCGAACTGCTTCTCGTTGAGCAGCTTGATCCGGGCCTGGAAGGCGGCGGAGTGGTCGGCCCAGGCCGCCGCCGGGTCGGCCCCGTCGGCCCGGGCGGTGTAGAGGATGGCGTCCCACAGCTTCTCCACGGCCTCGGACTCCGAACAGCCGGGGAAGACCTTTTTGGCCCAGGCAGGGGTGGACACGCCCGCAATGCACCAGACGTTGCGGCCCAGATCCATGCCGTCGTAAAAGGCCTTGCAGTCCCGGTGGGAGGCGCGGGACCAGGCGGTGAACCGGGCGGGATCGATACCCGCCATGCCGTCGGGGTCGTCCCCGTCCAGGGTGAGGATGGCGGCCCCCCGCCCCGCCGCGCCGTTGAGGAGGGCGCGCTTCCATTCCGGGACGGACTCAAAGGAGGACAGAGGGGCGTGGAGATAGCGCAGGCGGCTCACCGGCTGGTCGGCCCACTCCACGATCACGTCTCCCGCCCCGGCCGCCCAGGCCTCCTCAGCCACCAGGCGGGCAAAGGGAGCGGCCTCCACCGGAGCGGTGAGGAGCAGCTCCTGCCCCGGCTTCAGGGCGCAGCCCGTGCGGACCAGCAGCCGGGCGTAATTTTGCAGAATTTCCTGTTTCGGCATAAAAATCTTCCTTTCCGGGCGAAAGCGGAGGAATTCCGCTTCCGTTTGACGTAGTTGATTCATCTGTGCTATAATACTAACTTGTAATATTATCTAAATTGTCCAAGCGGACATTTCTTATCAATTATACTGTGGAGGAACTGGAATGGCAAGGGTCAAACCGCAATACGACAATACCTCCATCTCTTCGCTGAAGGGGGCGGACCGGGTCCGGAAGCGCCCGGGGGTCATCTTCGGCTCCGACGGACTGGACGGCTGCGAGCACGCCGTCTTTGAGATCCTCTCCAACGCCATCGACGAGGCCAAGGAGGGCCACGGCAGTCTCATCACCGTCCGGCGCTTCCTGGACAAGTCCATCGAAGTGGCCGACCAGGGCCGGGGCTGCCCCGTGGACTGGAACGAGAAGGAGCAGAAATACAACTGGGAGCTGGTGTTCTGCGAGCTCTACGCCGGCGGCAAGTACGGCGGGGGGAAGGACAACTACGAATACGCCCTGGGCCTCAACGGTCTGGGCTCCTGCGCCACCCAGTACGCCAGCGAGTATATGGACGTCACCGTCCGCCGGGACGGCAGGAAGTACTCCCTCCGCTTTGAAAAGGGCGAGAACGTGGGCGGGCTCCGGGACGAGCCCGCCGACCAGGGGAAAAAGACGGGCACCACCATCCGCTGGCGGCCCGACCTGGACGTGTTCACTGACATCGATATCCCGACAGACTACTTCACCGACGTGATGAAGCGCCAGGCGGTGGTCAATGCCGGGGTCACCTTCCGGTTTTTCAACGAGACCGCCCCGGGCAAATTCGAGACCACCGATTTTCTCTATGAAAACGGCATTCAGGACTATGTAAAGGAACTGGCGGGGGAAAACACCCTCACCCAGCCGGTGTTCTGGCAGACCGAGCGGCGGGGCCGGGACCGGGAGGACAAGCCGGAATACAAGGTCAAACTCTCGGTGTCCTTCTGTTTTTCCAACACGGTGAATACCATTGAGTATTATCACAATTCCTCCTGGCTCGAGCACGGCGGAAGCCCGGAGAAGGCGGCCAAGTCCGCTTTCGTCTCGGCCATCGACGGCTATCTCCGTCAGCAGGGGAAGTATCAGAAGAGCGAGAGCAAGGTCACCTGGAACGACATTTCCGACTGTCTGGTGATGGTCTCCAACAACTTCTCCACACAGACCTCCTATGAAAACCAGACCAAGAAGGCCATCAACAACAAGTTCGTTCAGGAGGCCATGACCGACTTCCTGAAGGAGCAGATGCAGGTCTACTTCATCGAAAACCCCTTCGACGCCGAAAAGATCGCCGAGCAGGTGCTCATCAACAAGAGGAGCCGGGAATCTGCCGAAAAGGCCCGGCTGAACATCAAAAAGAAGCTCACGGGGGCCATGGACCTGTCCAACCGGGTGCAGAAATTTGTGGACTGCCGCACCCGGGACGCTGAGCGCCGGGAGCTCTACATCGTGGAGGGCGACTCCGCCCTGGGCAGCGTCAAGCTCTCCCGGGACGCGGAGTTTCAGGGCATCATGCCCGTGCGGGGCAAAATTTTGAACTGCCTCAAGGCCGACTACGGCAAGATCTTCAAGTCGGAGATCATCACCGACCTTCTGAAGGTGCTGGGCTGCGGGGTGGAGGTCAGCGACAAGCGGGCCAGGGATCTGGCCTCCTTCGACCTGATGAACCTGCGGTGGAACAAAGTGGTCATCTGTACCGACGCCGACGTGGACGGCTACCAGATCCGCACCCTCATCCTCACCATGCTCTGGCGGCTCACTCCCACCCTCATCCGCCGGGGATACGTTTACATCGCGGAATCTCCCCTCTATGAGATCGGATACAAGGAAAAGACCTGGTTTGCCTACTCCAACAAGGAGAAGGACGACATCGTGGAGGAGATCGGCAGGGACAAAAAGATCTCCATCCAGCGCTCCAAGGGCCTGGGCGAGAACGAGCCGGAGATGATGTGGCTGACCACCATGAATCCGGCCACCCGCCGCCTCATCAAGGTCATGCCCGAGGATATGGAGGCCACGGCCCGGATGTTCGACCTGCTGCTGGGGGACAACCTCCAGGGCCGGAAGGACCACATCGCCGAAAACGGCTATAAGTTTTTAGAGCTGGCCGATATTTCGTGACGGCCTGCCCGGCGGACTGCCGGGGGGGGCGCAAACCTGTCAATCAAAAGGAGGTACCCCGTATGAAACGCAACCGATGGCTCCCCGCCTCCCTCGCCGCACTGGCGCTGGGATGCTCCCTGGCCGCCCCTGCCTTTGCCGCAGAGGCATCCCCGACTCCGGAGGAGATCCGTACGCTCAATGAAAAGTACGCACTGGCAGAAGAGACGCCGCCCCTCCCGCCCGCGGACGCAGGCTGGGGCGTCTCGGTGGAAGAGGAGGACGATTATACCGCCTTCCTGCGCCAGTTCACCGCGGACTACCGCTCCGCCCACCCCGAGGAGTATGCCGCCTTTGATCCAGACGCCTGGTTTTCCCAGGAGTGGGGGTGGTGGACCCGGGAGGAGTACATGGAGAATTTCGGCGTGACGGAAGAGGGCTTCCGGGACGCCATGTGGGAGGAGTATGTGCGAAGCCTGGCTGATCCGGCCTACGACGCCAAGCTGGTGGCCGACTACCGCTCCGCCCATCCCGGCGAGCTGGAGCGTTACGACGTAAAGGCCTGGCTGTCCTCCCAGGGCTACCGGGATCCCATGGAGGCCGCCATGGAGGATTACGGCCTTGCCACCGTTCAGGAGATGACCACCTATGTGCAGGCCCGGTACGTTCAGGGCCGCGAGAGCGTATCCGGCCTGATCGCCCAGGCCAAGAGCCTTGCTGCCGCAGACCCCGCCGGATACGCCGCCTTTGACGCCGACGCCTACTACGCCGATGTCTACGGCGAGTGGTACCCAAAGGAGGAGTATCTCATCGACAACTTCCTCCTCTCTCAGGAGGAGTTTGTCGACGCCATGTATGTGGATTCCGCCGGCTGGCAGAACGAGGAGCCCGGCTACCCCTCCCGGCGGCCCGACCAGCCGGTCCTGGTGGTCAACGGACAGGCCCGGGAGGATGTGGCGCTCACCGCGGAAAACGGCGTGACCTATGCCTCGGCCGATGCGCTGGGCGCGATCCTGGGCACGGCGGAGACCGGGGACCGTCTCCCTGTCCGGAGCACCGCCGCCGCCCAGGGCTGGGACGTGGTGTGGAACGCCGGCAGCAATCAGGTCGTCCTGCTGGACCGGACGGCCCTTCGGACCCAGCTGGACGGGGAACTGGCCGACCTCAACACCCTGATGGGGCGGCTGTTCACCGCCGCCATGCCCCAGGACGGGCAGAGCTACCGCACCACCGAGACCTGTGAACTGGCCCTGACTGCCTTCAATTCCCTGGACGGGAACAAGACCTGCACCGCCACCCTCCGCGCCGATACCCTGCTCCGGGACAATCAGCTGGATCTGACGCTGTCCATCAGCGCGGCCGACCTTTTGAATCTGCTCAGCCGGCAGACCATGGACCAGCTGGCTTCCGAGATGCCCAAGTTCACGGCACAGAACCTCAAGACCCTGCTCACCGGCTGCAAGGTCCAGGTCCTATTTGACCTGGAGAGCGGAAAGCTGTACGCCAACGCCCCCATTCTGGCGGCCTTTGACGAGACGGTGAGCGAGAACACCTGGTTTGCCTGGGATCTGGGCGGAGGGACGGGCCTGTCCGCCCTCACCGTGAATACTGAGAGCTGGGGCACGGAGCTCCTCTACAACGCGCTCCTGTCTGAAAGCGAGAGCGGCTGTCTGGGCGCCGAATACGCCTACCAAAACTTTGACGAGGGCCGGGCGGCCATGGCCCTTCTCTTTGGGCCGGAGCGTTTTACCGACCGGAACGGCACCCTGACCTGGAGCCTGGACGCCAAGGCGCTGGACAGCCTGATAGGTGAGATGACGGGAGGGAGCTTTGGAGCCCCCTTCAAGGAGTTCGGCCTCTCCGTTTCCGTGAGTGAGACCGGGCGCTTTTCCACGCAGGCGGTCTTCCGCCCCGACATGGACGCCATTGCCGCCGGACTGAGCGACGACAGCTGGAGCGGCGGCAGCGCCGCGGAGACCGCTGCCATGACCTGGTTGATGAATCTCCTGGATTTCCGGATGGCGGCCCAGGCGTCAGGCACCGCCGATCATGCCACCGAGACGGCGGAACTCCACTGGAAAAACCAGTTTCAGCTCACCGTGAGCGGCACCGCCGCCCGCAAGGCCACTACCGATCTTCCCCGCTCCGCCCCTCCGGCAGGCGCTGAGATCGTGGAGCTGTGAGCTGAGCGTGTTCTCCGCGCCGTGTGTGCCGCCGGCCCGCCCGGACGGGCGGGCCGGCAGCGCTGATTTTTCCGTTTCCTGACGCGCTCCGCATGTCAGTTTTCCGGTTTTCTAAATTTTGCTTGAGTACGAGGAGGACAGCCTTGTGAGAAAGACCATTTTATTCCCCTTGGTCCTGGCATTGGCTCTGACCTTCTGCCCGCCCGCCCGGGCTGTGGAACCGGTGGTTCCCGCGCCGCCCTCTTGGTGTCCGGCGGAGGAGTACGCCGTCTTCGCGGACGGCGCGGCCTATGAGACGGCAACCTGGGACAAAATTCTCTCCCTCCGGGAGCACGCCGGGGCGGGGAATCCGGAGCCCCAGTCCGGCACGGACACGGTGCTCTTCAACCGCCTGCGGGAGCTGAAACGGATGGGCGGGGCCAGTGTGGACTTCGAGGTAGGCCTTTTGAAGGTGAAATATGCCCTCAACGCGCCGCCAAAGGGCAAACGGCGAAAATCGGGGCCGACTTTGAAAGTGCCGCCTATGGCGCGTCCGGCCAGGCGTCCCCCCGCGCTCTGGCCTACCTCTGGAACGCCCGGGCCGGGCTCTGGGACCAGGACCTGACCGACGGCCTGGAGGGCCGGGGCCTGGGCCGTTTTGTGGGGGCGGTGGAGTATCTGCTCCCTGATCCCCGGTTCACCATGGCCCAGGTGCTGGATTGGGGCGCGGCCAACGGCGTGTCTGCCGGGAACCTGGCGGCCGCCAAAGCGCTCCTTTTTGTTACCCTGGACGGGGAGGTCGTCCACCCCAAGGCGGTGCGGGTGAGCGCAGACTACCTGGACACCACCGTTCCCCAGGTGCGCAATCAGCGCACCATGGTGCCCGTGCGCCGCCTGGCCGAGCTGATGGGGGCCACGGTGGACTATGACGCCGCCGCCCGGCGGATCACCATCCGGCGGGCGGGGGATACCTTTGTCATGACCCTGGACAGCACCGAAGCCCTCCGCAACGGGGAGCATTTCCAGATGGACGTGGCCCCCTACGCCGAGAACAACCGCACCTACATCCCCATCCGCTATATCGCCGAGTTCTTTGGCCAGAAGGTGGAGTGGAACGGGGCCCAGCAGCACGTGGTCATCACCGAGGACAAGTCGGCGGCGGGCGATTCCAACCTGGAAGCCTGGGCCCTGGCCATGGGGGCCGTCCTCAACTACGAGAGCAACCCCCATGAAGTGACCCTCTTCGGCGGCAAGGCCCGCTTTGGCGCCGGCCCCGTGGGGGGCGAGGTCACCAACCGCCACGAGACCACCGGCCCGGACTTCGGCCGCAAGATCCTGCGGGAGGGCTGGGGC
This sequence comes from Pseudoflavonifractor sp. Marseille-P3106, assembly GCA_900169975.1. Classification (GTDB taxonomy): domain Bacteria; phylum Bacillota; class Clostridia; order Oscillospirales; family Oscillospiraceae; genus Vermiculatibacterium. Next base: position 166,153 of record LT827122.1, on the reverse strand, counting down.
ATCGAGGACCGGGAGGCCCTGATCACCACGGCGGAGACCCTGGCCGTGGGCGCGGATGCCTGGGACTGGTTCCGGGCGAGCCACCTGGCCCAGTGGGGCTACCTGGCGGGCTATGTGACCTATCCCGAGGCGTTGGCCCTGGTGGAGCCCGCCGCGCAAAAGGTCTGTGAGACCTACGGCTCCTGGGATGAGGCCCAGGGCGCCTACCTGGCCGGGTACTGCAAATGGGCCGGCCTGAGTGCCGCGGATATTTGGGCCACGCCCCGGGGCCAGCTCTACGGCGAGATGAAGGCCGACCCCGCTGTGGCCCCTATTTTTGACGACGCCCTCTTCCAGACCAGCGTGATGGGGCTGCCGGAGATGGCCGAGTAAGACTGCCCCGGGCCTTCTAACCACACGGACGAAAGGATGGTCAGAATGAAAAAGCGGACAAGTTTGTTTTTGGTGCTGACTCTGGTCTTTTCCCTTTGCGTTCCCGCCTTTGCGGCGGAGAGCGTCACCCCCACGCCGCCCAGCTGGGTGCGCGAGGAGGAGTATATTGTGTTCCCGGGCAGCTATGCCTACGAATCGAAATTCTGGAACTATGTGACCCAACTCCGGGCAGATGCTGAAGCTGGAGGGAAAAAGCCCCAGAAGGGGGATCCGCTGTGGACGATGCTTACCCAATTAAGCGCCCTCGGAAGCGGAAGCCTTCAAGGCTATAAAGGCCATGACCAGGCTGCGGAGTTTGAATTGGCGCTCCTCGAGCTTATGTGGCATAAAAATGCCGGCTATCCAGACCGTTGGGCTACATATGAGCCGTTCAGTTCATCGGTAAAAGATGACAAAAAGGCAGGTGGCCCAAACGCCGCAAAATTGTCCCTGTGGCACGTCCGGTCAATGTACCAAATTAATTTTTACCTGCAACCGAACAAAGATTTAAGTTCTTTTGCAGATGTGATCGAAGAGACGATGCGGATAAACGGCTTGAACTCCTTGAATCAATTTTTGGCCTATGGTGCATTGCAGCCTGTTGACCCTGCGGAATATGAACGACTGTCCCAAGCACTTTCGGCGGAGCGGGCGAAGATCTATGTTTATTTGGATGGTGAAGAGATCATCCCGGGCAGAGATGAATTCGGAAGACCGTCTCATCTGCCGGGGCGGGCCCAAAACGGTCGGACGCTGGTCCCCATCCGAGCAATTTCTGAGGCGCTTGGCGCAGAGGTGAAATGGGTCCAGGAAACCAATCAAGTCCACCTTATGAGGGGTGGGGATGAAATCGTCATGACCCTGAGTCAAACCGAAGCTACTCGAAACGGCGTCTCTTTCCAAATGGATGTTGCGCCTTTTGCTGAAGCTGGAACAACGTTTGTCCCTGTTCGGTATATTGCGGAATTTTTTGGTCAAATGGTGGAGTGGGATGGCCCCCATCACCGTGTGCTCGTCACCGAGAATAAGACGGTGGTTCAGCCTTCCAATTTGGAAGCATGGGCGCTTCCCATGGGGGCGATTTTGACCAAGGTGAACAGAGATGACCCCACTCTGTTTGGCACGATGATCCGAAGTCATCGTTATCTTGCCCCAGTGGACGATGGACGCAGCATGGCCCGCATTCCTGCCCAAACAATTAGCCGGGACTTACTATGGGGTGGTTGGGGGATCCAGGACCGGGAAGCCCTGATGACCACGACGGCGGCTCTGGCCACGGGATCGGATGCTTGGGACTGGTTCCGCGTGTCCAGTCTGGCCCAGTGGGGCTACCTGGCGGGCTATGTGACCTATCCCGAGGCGTTGGCCCTGGTGGAGCCCGCCGCGCAAAAGGTCTGTGAGACCTATGGCTCCTGGGATGAGGCCCAGGGCGCCTACCTGGCCGGGTACTGCAAATGGGCCGGCCTGAGTGCCGCGGATATTTGGGCCACGCCCCGGGGCCAGCTCTACGGCGAGATGAAGGCCGACCCCGCCGTGGCCCCTATTTTTGACGACGCCTTATTTACCGCCGGCGTCATCGGCCTGCCCGACTGATTTCGCCGGAATGAACGGCCCCACCAATCATCCAAAGGACAAGGACTGATACCGATGGCTAAGAAAAAAGCCCCCGAAAAGGGGATCAACCGGGGCGCCGACCCCAATGTGATGGGCCTGCGCCCCGAGGTGCTGGAGCAGCCCATCACCCAGACCCTGGAGATCAACTACATGCCCTACGCCATGAGCGTGATCATCTCCCGGGCCATCCCCGAGATCGACGGCTTTAAGCCCTCCCACCGCAAGCTCCTCTACACCATGTACACCATGAAGCTGCTGGGGGGAGCCCGGACCAAGTCCGCCAACATCGTGGGCCAGACCATGAAGCTCAATCCCCACGGCGACCAGGCCATCTATGACACCATGGTCCGCCTCTCCCGGGGCTACGGGGCCCTGCTCCACCCCCTGGTGGACTCCAAGGGCAACTTCGGCAAGGTCTACTCCCGGGATATGGCCTGGGCGGCCTCACGGTACACCGAGGCCCGGCTGGACCCCATCTGCGCCGAGCTCTTCCGGGACATCGACCAGGACACGGTGGATTTTGTGCCCAACTACGACGGCTCCATGCTGGAGCCTTCCCTCCTGCCCACCACCTTCCCCAACGTGCTGGTCAGCGCCAATCAGGGCATCGCCGTGGGCATGGCCTCCAACCTCTGCGGCTTCAACCTCCACGAGGTCTGTCAGGCCACGATCGCCTTCCTGAAGGACCCCGGCTGTGATCTTCTCTCCCTTCTGAAGGCCCCGGATTTCCCCACCGGGGGCCAGCTCCTCTACGACGGCGCGGCCATGGCCTCCATCTACGAGACCGGCCGGGGCTCCTTCCAGGTGCGTGCCCGGTGGCGCTACGTGAAGGAGGAGAACGTGGTGGAGATCTATGAGATCCCATACACCACCACCGTCGAGGCCATCATGGACAAGGTGACCGAGCTGGTCAAGGCCGGCCGGGTCAAAGAGATCGCCGACATGCGGGACGAGACCGACCTGAACGGCCTCAAGCTCACCATCGACCTCAAGCGGGGGGCCGACCCGGACAAGCTCATGGCCCGGCTCTTCAAATCCACGCCTCTCCAGGACTCCTTTGCCTGCAACTTCAACATCCTCATTGCGGGGATGCCCCGGGTGATGGGGGTGCGGGAGATTTTGGACGAGTGGACGGCGTGGCGCTCCGACGGGGTCCGCCGCCGGACCTACTTTGCGCAGAAGAAAAAGCAGGACAAGCTCCATCTGCTCAAGGGCCTGAAAAAGATCCTGCTGGACATCGACCGGGCCATCCGCATCATCCGGGACACCGAGGCCGATGCCGAGGTGGTCCCCAACCTGATGATCGGCTTCGGCATCGACCAGATCCAGGCCGACTATGTGGCGGATATCCGCCTGCGCAACATCAACAAGGAGTATATCCTCAAGCGGGTGGCCGAGACCGCTGAGCTGGAGCGGGAGATCGCCGATCTCCAGGATATTCTGGACCACCCCGAGCGGGTGAAGAACATCATCGCCGCTGAACTCAAAGAGGTGATGAAAAAGTACCCCGCGCCCCGGCGCACCGGGATCCTCTATGAGCACCAGATGGCCGCCGAGCCTGAACCGGAAGAGGAGATCGCCGACTATCCCGTGCATGTATTCCTCTCCCGGGAGGGATACTTGAAGAAGATCACCCCCGCCTCTCTGCGGATGAGCTCCGAGCAGAAGTACAAGGAGGGGGACGGGCCCTCCCTCCGCTGGGATGCCGGCAATCGGGACGAGCTGCTGGTCTTTACCGACCGCCAGCAGTGCTATAAGACCCGGCTGAGCGACTTCGACGACGCCAAGGCCAGCGTGCTGGGCGACTACCTGCCCACCAAACTGGGGATGGATCCCGGGGAGAGCGCGGTGTGGGCCTGCGTCACCGCCGACTATTCCGGCCACCTGCTGTTCTTCTTTCAAAACGGTAAGGTCGCCCGGGTGGAGCTGGCGGCCTACCGGACCCAGACCAGGCGGAAGAAGCTCACGGGAGCCTATTCGGACAAGTCCCCCCTTGCGGCGGCCTACCACCTGAAGGAGGATCTGGAGATGGCGCTCACCTCCTCCGAGGGACGGTGCCTCATTTTCCACACCGCCGTCCTCTCGCCCAAGACCACCCGGTCCACCCAGGGGGTCAACGTGATGACTCTCAAACCCAAATACCGTCTGGAGGCGGCCCGGCCCCTGGCCGACACCGCCATCCAGGACCCGGCCCGCTATCGGGCCCGGTCTCTCCCCGTGGCGGGTATGCTCCTGCGGGAGAATGACCGGGGAGAGCGGCAGCTTTCTTTGCTGGAGGAGTAAGATGAAGCGTTCTGTGGGGAAACTGATCCAAAATTACTGCCTGATCGTCCTGGGATCACTCCTGTACGCCGTGGCCTTCGACTGGTGCTTCGTGCCCAACGGCATTGCCTTCGGAGGCATCACCGGTCTGGCCCAGATCGTCAACGCCTCCCTGCCCTGGGCCCCGGTGGGCACTCTGGTCATCCTCTTCAACATCCCGCTCTTCCTGCTGGGGTGGAAGCTTCTGGGCGGGCATCTGCTGGTCTCCTCTCTGGTGGCCATGGCTCTGTCCTCTCTGATGATCGACGGCCTGGCGGCCCTTTACACGTTTCCGGCCATGGAGCCGCTGCTGGCCTGCATCTTCGGCGGCGCGGTGCTGGGCCTTGGGCTGGGGATCATCTTCCTCCAGGGAGCCACCACCGGCGGCACCGATCTGGTGGCGCGGCTGCTGAAACTGAAGCTGGCGTGGCTCCCCATGGGCAAGCTGCTCATGGGCATCGACCTGGTGGTCATTGTGGCGGTGGCCCTGGCGTTCCGGAGCCTCAACAGCGCCCTCTACGGCCTGGTGGCCCTCTACATCTCCACACTGGTGATGGACGGGGTGCTCTACGGCCTGGACAACGCCAAGGTGGCCTATATCATCAGCAATCACCCCGAGGAGATCACCAAGGTCATTATCCATGACCTGGACCGGAGCGTGACCTATCTTCCCGGGGAGGGCGGCTATTCCGGAGCCAGCAAAAAAGTGATCCTCTGCGCTTTCAAGCAGCGGGAGATCGTGGTCATCAAGGAGACGGTGCGACAGGTGGACCCCAACGCCTTTATGATCGTCTGCGCCGCCCATGAGGTGCTGGGCGAGGGCTTCCGGAGCTATCACCAAAGCGAGCTGTAACAGGCGATTGAACAAAGAGAAAAGAGGGGTATCATGATCCAATGGGACAAGCTGACCCAGGCGCTGGAACGCCGCGGCTTTGCGGTTTCCCGCTTCGCCACGGGAAGAGAGGCCGCGGACTATCTGGATGGAAAGCTGGATGGCCGAACCATCGGCATGGGGGGATCGGTCACCCTTCAGGAGCTGGGGCTCTACGAGCGGCTGGCTGCCCACAACACCGTCTACTGGCACTGGTCGGCCCAGGGACCGGAGGCCCGCGCCGCCGCCCGCACGGCCCAGGTCTACCTGACCTCCGCCAACGCGCTGGCCGAGACCGGGGAGATCTTCAACATCGACGGCCACGGCAACCGGGTGGCCGCCACCCTGGACGGCCACGAGTCGGTTTATTTTGTGGTGGGGGCCAACAAGATCGCCCCCGATGCGCAGGCCGCCCTTTCCCGGGCCCGGAACGTGGCCGGGCCGAAGAACGCCCAGCGGCTTGGGCGCAGGACCCCCTGCGCCGCCCGGGGCGACCGCTGTTACGACTGTGACAGTCCCGAGCGGATCTGCGGGGTCCTGGTGACCCTGTGGCGCAAGCCGGTGGGGATTCCCTGCGCCGAGGTGGTGCTGGTGGAGGAAGAACTGGGCTATTGAGGCCCCCGCGCTGCGGAGACGGCCCTGATTTTGCGGGAGAGGAGGCCCCGGAATGAAACTGCGCGCCCTGAGCGGACTGCTGGCGCTGTGCCTGCTGCTGTCCGGCTGCTCTTCCATGCTGGAGCGCTCCTACGAGTCGGTGACGGCCCATGTGGACAAGCCCGTCACCGCGGAGGACTCCTCCGTCCTTCGGGTGGAGAACTATCAGGAGCTGGTCTCCGCGGTTTTGTATCTGGTCTCCCAGGGCCAGGAGGCAGGAGTCATCCAGCTCTACGACTACGCCGACGACGTGGAGTCCGCCCTCACCGCCGCCTGCCTGGAGGTGGCCGCCGAGGACCCGGTGGGGGCCTACGCGGTGGATTACATCAAGCACGAGTGCACCCGGGTGGTCTCCTACTATCAGGCGTCCATCGCCATCCGATACCGCCGCACGGCGGACCAGATCCGCTCCATCGTCAATGTCACCGGCTCCAGTGCCATCCGATCGGAGCTTCAGGAGGCCCTGACTTCCTTTTCCGGCGAAGTGGTGCTCCGGGTGGCCTACTTTGCGGAGGATGAGGCGTCCATTGCCCAGCTCATCCGCCAGGCCTATTATGATACGCCGGTGGCGGCTCTGGGGATGCCGCAGGCCGGGATTACCCTCTATCCGGACCACGGCAGCCAGCGGGTGGTGGAGATCACCCTGACCTATCCCGAGGCCGCCGACGAACTGTGGGGCAAGAGTGAGCGGCTGGCGGCCCAGGCGGGGGCCATCTCCGGCTCCCTGCGGGGCCTGGATCCCCGCGCCGCCGCGCTGCGGGCGGCTTCGGAGCTGCGGAGCTATGCCGCCTACGCCGCAGGGGGCGGAAACACCGCCTACGCCGCCCTGGTGGACGGCTCTGCCGACGCTGAGGGCCTGGCCCTGGCCTACGCCCTGCTGTGTCAGCAGGTTGGGACCGCCTGCGAGGTGGTGGAGGGGACGCATCTCGGCCAGAGCTGGTTCTGGAACGCCGTCCAAGTGGACTCCGGGGAGCGGCTCTACTTGGACGCCGCTCTGGGTGACGGATTGCTCCACACCGCCGAGGAACTGGCCGCGGCGGGCTATCAGTGGGCGGACGCCCCGGCGGGATGAAAGGAAAAAGAACGGCAATTTCCGCATTTCGTGATAATTTTCCTTTACACCGGGTAAAATGTGTGATATATTTTGAAAGCATGCAAACCGTCCATCGGCTTAGAGAGCGGGAGACGGCCTCCGTTTGGAGGTGTTCACCCACCCCTCCCTCAGCCCTTTGGGCAGAAAAATGAAAGGTGGAATTTTTTATGATTCGTAAAGACGAAAAGACGGCCGTGATCGAGGCCAACCGCACCCATGCTACCGACACCGGCTCCCCCGAGGTTCAGGTGGCCATCCTCACCGCCCGCATCAATGAGCTCACCGAGCACCTGCGCACTCACATCCACGACAACCACTCCCGCCGCGGCCTGTACAAGATGATCGGCAAGCGCCGCAAGATGCTGGACTATCTGGCTGCCAAGGACGTGGAGCGTTACCGCGCCCTCATCGCCAAGCTGGGCATCCGTAAGTAAGAAATGTGAATAGAGGGTGGCGTGGTTTACCGCGCCACCCTTTTTCCCCATTCTGTGGAAGCGAAAATACCCCCATTCCGCCGCTCATTTAGCAGTTGAATCTGCGCCCCGTCTCCCCGGAGGAGGCCCGGATTCAAGTGCTAAAGAAAGAGGTCGGTCGGGGGAGATCGAAGGAGGATCTACTATGTCAACCGTCATTACCCACAAGCAGTTCCCCAACCGCAAGGTCTATGAGATGGACCTGTGCGGCCGCCCCCTCAAGATCGAGGTGGGCAAGGTGGCCGAGCTGGCCACCGCCTCCGCCATGGTCACCTATGGCGAGACCACCGTGCTGGTGGCCGTCACCGCCTCTGCCCGCCCCCGGGACGGCATTGACTTCTTTCCTCTGAGCGTGGACTTTGAGGAGAAGCTGTACGCCGTGGGCCGGATCCCCGGCTCCTTTATGCGCCGGGAGGGCCAGCCCTCTCTGCCCGCCGTGCTGGCCAGCCGTGTCATCGACCGGTCCATCCGGCCCCTCTTCCCCTATGACTTCCGCAACGACGTGGTGGTCACCTGCACCGTGATGAGCGTGGATCGGGACTGCTCTCCCGAAGTCACCGCCATGATCGGAACCTCCGCCTGCCTGGCCTACTCCAACATTCCCTGGGCCGGTCCCATCGGCTGCCTGGAGGCCGGGTATGTGGACGGTCAGATCGTCCTCAATCCCAATCAGGAGCAGAAGCACGCCTCCAAGCTGGACCTCACCGTGGCCGCCACCGAGGGCAAGGTCATCATGATCGAGGCGGGCGCCAACGAGCTCCCCGACGACATCATGTACAACGCCATTGTTGAGGCCCACGAGGAGATCAAGAAGCAGGTGGCGCTCATCAATACCATGGTGGCCGAGATCGGCCGGGAGAAGATGACCTACGACCACGCCGACTTCGATCAGGAGCTCTTCGACAAGATCGTGGAATCCACCATGACCGAGGCTCAGGCCGCCATGGACACCGACGACAAGAACGTCCGGGAGGAGCGGTGGAACGCTCTGGTGGATCACTGGCACGAGCTGTTCCTGGCCGACTACCCCGAGATGGACAAGTACCTCGAGGAGATCACCTACAAGTTCCAGAAGAAGATCGTCAAGGCATGGCTCCTGGAGGGCCACCGGGTGGACGGCCGGAAGAAGAACGAGATCCGGCCCCTCTCCGCAGAGGTGGGCGTTCTGCCCCGGGTCCACGGCTCCGGCCTCTTCACCCGCGGCCAGACGCAGGTCCTCTCCATCTGCACGCTGAACACTCTCGCCGCTTCCCAGAAGCTGGACACCATCTGGGAGGAGGAGGAGAAGCGGTACATGCACCACTACAACTTCCCCGCCTACTCCACCGGCGAAGCCCGGGCCGCCCGGTCCACCAACCGCCGGGAGAAGGGCCACGGCGCGCTGGCCGAGCGGGCCCTGGAGCCCGTCATCCCCTCCGTGGAGGAGTTCCCCTACGCCATCCGCGTGGTCTCTGAGGTCCTCAGCTCCAACGGCTCCACATCCCAGGGCTCCATCTGTGGCTCCACCTTGGCCCTCATGGACGCCGGTGTGCCCATCAAGGCCCCTGTGGCCGGCATTTCCTGCGGCCTCATCCAGGACGATAACGGCGGCTTTACCACCTTCATCGACATCCAGGGCGTGGAGGACTTCCACGGTGAGATGGACTTCAAGGTGGCCGGCACCAAGGCCGGCATCACTGCCATCCAGATGGACATCAAGAACGACGGCCTCTCCCACGCCATTATCAAAGAGGCCCTGGAGATCACCAGGGACGCCCGCTTCGCCATCCTCGACGAGGTGATGCTCCCCTGCATCAGAAAGCCCCGCGCCGAGGTGAGCAAGTACGCCCCCAAGATGATCACCATGAAGATCGACGTGGACAAGATCCGCGAGGTCATCGGCAAGGGCGGCTCGGTCATTCAGAAGATCACCGCCGAGTCCGGCGCCCAGGTGGACATCGAGGACGACGGCACCATCCATATCGCCTCCCCCAATTCCGAGGCCTGCGACGCGGCCAAGAAGATGATCGAGACCATCGTCTTTGTGCCCGAGGTGGGCGCGCTGTACTACGGCAAAGTGGTGCGCATCATGACCTTCGGCGCCTTCGTGGAGCTGGCTCCCGGCAAGGACGGCATGGTCCACATCTCCAAGCTGGCCGACCACCGGGTGGAGAAGGTGGAGGATGTGGTGAACATCGGCGACATGATCTGGGTGAAGGTCACCGAAATCGACGAGAAGGGCCGGGTCAACCTCTCCTACAAGGATGCCCTGAAGGAACTGAAAAACAACCCCGGACTGAAAAAGTAAGCCCCCGGTTTCAAACGTAAGGCCGCCCCATGGATATTCCATGGGGCGACTTTTTTGCGTGTGTTTGGAGGTTGGGGTCACAGCAGGTCCAGCTTGCTGTCCGCCTGAGTAATGGGCCGAATGGGTCTGCAGGGGTTTCCGTAGGCCAGCCATCCCGCGGGGATGTCCTTGGTCACCACGCTCCCGGCACCCACGACGGCGCCGTCCCCGATGGTCACCCCGCCGCATACCGTGACGCTGCAGGCCAGCCACACATGACTGCCGATGTGAATGGCGGGGGCGTACTCCGAGGTGGAGACGTGGCCGTCCGGATAGGTCAGGGCCCCCCGCTCCGCGGCGATCAGGGGGTGGGTGGTGGCCATCAGAGAGACGTTGGGGGCCAGCATCACGTGGTCGCCGATGGTGATGGGCCCGTCGTCCATCACCGTCAGGTTGAAGTTGGCGAAAAAGCCGGCCCCGATGTGGGTGTTGCAGCCATAATTGAACTGAATGGGCCCCTGGAAGTAGTACCCGTCCCCGATGGAGCCGATGAATTCCCGAATCAGGGGGAGCCGGTCGGGATCGAACTCGTCCATGGCGTTGAACCGCTGGCAGAGGACGTGGGCTTTGTGCTTGAGCCGACGCATCTCCGGGCACCGGGCGTCAAACAGCCGGCCCGCCAGGGCCCGCTCATGCTGTGTCATTGTCAACTCTCCTCTCGACAGTTTTTCACTGCCCAGTATACCATGAAAGTCCGCTGCCGAAAACTTTTTCTTGACAATCCGAAAAATCATGGTATCATTACTTCATCCTTTTTAATTAAAAATTTTTAATTAAAATAATTGAACTAATAAGGAGGATTTTACTATGGAGTTTGAAAAAGTACGCGATATCATTGTGGAGACCCTGAGCTGTGACGCGGACAAAGTGCTCCCCGAGGCCCGGCTGGCGGAGGATCTGGAAGCCGACTCTCTGGCCGCTGTGGAGCTGGCCATGGCGCTGGAGGAGGCGTTCGGGGTCACCATCCCGGACGAGGATGTAGCCAAGTTTGCTACGGTGGGCGACATTGTCGAGTACCTGAAAAGCCACGCCAACTGAGCGCCGGGAGGCCCGCTGGGACATCGTGGTTCCGGCGGGCTTTTTCCACCGGGAAAGGAGTTTTCCATGACCAACGAAGAAATTTTTGCCCTGTTGGACCGGTTTGAGGCGGGGCGGTGCACCGCGTTCAAGCTGTCCACAAAGGATGTGACCCTGGAGCTGAAGAAGGAGTTTGGGGTGCCCGTGAAGGCTCCGGCCCCAACTCAGACTCCCGCCGCTTCGTCCCGGGAGCCCGAGGGCCTTTTTGTGTCTGCACCCCTGGTGGGTACCTATTACTCCGCCGCCGCCCCCGATCAGCCCCCCTTCGTCCGGGCCGGGGATCAGGTGAAGAAGGGGCAGACCGTGTGCCTGATGGAAGCCATGAAAATGATGAGCGAGGTCCCCGCCCCCTGCGATCTGGTGGTGGAGGAACTGCTCCGGACGGATGGGGAGCTGGTGGGTTTCGGCGATCCCATTCTCCGGTATCGGGCGGTGTAAGCAATGTTTCAGCGGATTTTAATCGCCAACCGGGGGGAGATTGCTCTCCGGATCCTACGGGCCTGCCGGGATCTGGACATCGATACGGTGGTGGTCCACTCCACCGCCGACGCCGACAGCCTCCCCGTCCAGCTGGCGGGGCGGGCGGTGTGCGTGGGTCCGCCCCGGGCGGGAGAGAGCTATCTCAACACCGCCGCCATCCTCACTGCCGCCCAGTCTGCCGGGTGCGACGCCATCCACCCCGGCTACGGCTTTTTGTCGGAGAACGCCGACTTTGCCGACGCCTGCGCCCGGGAGGGACTGAAGTTCATCGGTCCATCCGGGGAGGTCATTCGAAAAATGGGCAACAAGGCCGCAGCCCGGTCGCTGATGCGGGCGGTGGGAGTACCCGTGGTGCCCGGCTCGGACGGTGCGGTGGCCGACGCCACGGCGGCACGCCGGGCGGCCGACGCCATCGGTTACCCCGTACTCATCAAGGCCGCCGCCGGCGGCGGGGGCCGGGGGATGCGGCGGTGTTTCTCCCCGGAGGAGCTGGAGGGAACGTTTGAGGAGGCCCGGAGCGAGGCGGTGGCCAACTTCGGAGACGGGGAGATGTATCTGGAAAAGCTCATCCTCTCCCCCAGGCACATCGAGTTTCAGATCCTGGCCGACCGCCACGGAAATGTGATCCAGCTGGGGGAACGGGACTGCTCCATCCAGCGGAAAAATCAGAAGCTCATTGAAGAATCCCCCTCCAGGGCCCTCACACCCGCCCTGCGCGCGGCCATGGGCGAGGCCGCGGTGAAGGCTGCCCGGGCCGCCGGGTATGAAAACGCCGGGACCGTGGAATTTGCGGTGGACCGGGAGGGGCGCTTTTACTTTATTGAGATGAACACCCGCATTCAGGTGGAACACCCGGTCACGGAGTTTGTCACCGGGATGGATCTGGTGCGGGAGCAGATCCGCATTGCCGCCGGTCTTCCTCTCTCCCGGCGGCAGGAGGAGATTACCCTCACCGGCCATGCCCTGGAGTGCCGTATCAATGCCGAGGACCCCCGCCGGGGCTTTGCCCCCTGCCCGGGGACAGTGGACTTTCTTCACCTCCCCGGCGGCCTGGGCGTACGGGTGGAGACCGCCCTTTACACCGGGTACACCCTTCCCTCTTTTTATGACTCCCTCTGCGCCAAGGTGGTGGTCCACGCCCCCACCCGACTGGACGCGGTGCGCCGGATGCGCCGGGCGCTGGAGGAGCTGGTGATCGAGGGCTGTACCACCAACGCCGCGCTGGCCCACCAGATCATGTACTGCCCGGAGTTTGTCCGGGGAAATGTGGACACGGCGTTTCTGGAACGAAATCTGGACACTCTGCTGAAGTGGTGTGACACCGGAGAGGAGGGCGGGGCATGAACGGAGTGTTTGCTAAGAGGAGGCAGCACCTGCTGGCGCTGAAGGCCATGCGGGACGGGCAGAGCAGCCACCTGGCCCGGTCGGCCCCCTGTCCCCGGTGCGGGGAGACCGTCCCCCGCCGGGAGTTGGTCCAGGCCCGCCACGTCTGTCCCAAGTGCGGCTATCACTACCCCATCGGTGCCTATCACCGACTGAGCCTGCTGCTGGACGCCGGGAGCTTCCGGGAGCTGGACGAGCGGCTGACCTCCCGGGATCCCTTCCATTTTCCGGGCTACGCCGGGAAGCTGGATGAGAGCAGGGCCCGCACGGGACTTTCCGAAGCGGTGGTCACCGCCGTTGGCGCCGTCGAGGGCCGGAAAACGGCCGTCGGCGTGCTGGACAGCCGCTTTTTCATGGGCAGTATGTCCGCAGCCGTGGGGGAAAAAGTCACCCGGCTCATCGAGTATGCCGGGAAAAACAAGCTTCCCCTCATCCTCTTCTCCGCCAGCGGCGGGGCCCGGATGCAGGAGGGGATTTTGTCCCTGATGCAGATGGCCAAGACCGCCGCCGCCCTGGAGCGTTTTTCCCGGAAAGGCGGGTTTTACATTTCTGTACTCACCGACCCCACCACCGGAGGGGTCACCGCCAGCTTTGCCAGTTTGGGGGACATCACCCTGGCAGAGCCGGGCGCCCTGGTGGGCTTCGCCGGGCCGAGGGTCATTCAGCAGACCATCGGGCAGACGCTTCCTGAGGGCTTTCAGCGGGCGGAATATCTGGAGGAGCACGGCTTTGTGGACGCCGTTGTCCCCCGGGCGCAGATGCGGGAGACCCTGGCCCGGCTGCTGAAGCTCCACGGAAAGGGGGAAAAGCCATGAGCGGGCGCACTGCCGCCGAGCGGGTGGCGCTGGCCCGGCACCCGGGCCGTCCCGGAACCGCCGACTACATCGCCGCCCTTTGTACGGACTTTTTTGAGCAGAAGGGGGACCGGCAGTGCCGGGAGGATCCCGCCATTCTGGGGGGCGTGGCCCTCTTCCACGGCCGTCCGGTGACGGTGCTGGGACATCGAAAGGGCAAAAATCTGGAAGAAAACTTAAAATGCAATTTTGGAATGCCGGGGCCGGAGGGCTACCGCAAGGCCCGGCGGATGATGGAACAGGCGGAAAAATTCCGGCGGCCGATCTTCACCTTTCTCGACACCCCGGGAGCCTATCCAGGCGTGGAGGCCGAGGCCCGGGGCCAGGGGGAAGCCATCGCCCGGAATCTGGCCGTGATGAGCGCCCTTACCGTGCCGGTGATCTGCGTCGTCACCGGAGAGGGAAACTCCGGCGGGGCGCTGGCCATCGGCGTGGGAAACACCGTGCTCATGCTGGAAAACGCGGTCTATTCCGTCCTCTCCCCCGAGGGCTTTGCCTCCATTCTGTGGAAGGACGCCGCCCGTGCGGAGGAAGCCTGCGGGATCATGAAGCTCACTGCCGAGGACCTGCTGGCCGCCGGGGTCATTGACGGGATCCTTCCGGAGCCGGAGGGGGGCGCCCACACCGCTCCCCAGTCGGTATTCCGCACGGTGGATGAGGCTCTGTGCCGTGCCCTGGAGGGCTGGAAACGCCAGAGTGGAAGCTTTTTGGCCGCACAGAGATACAAAAAGTTCCGGGCCATGGGAGACCCGGCGGGAAAGAGGGAACGCGCGTGAGTGGAATCAGGATCAGAGGAACGGGGTGCTCTCTGCCCCGGCAGACGGTCACCAACCAGGACCTCAGCCGGATGGTGGAGACCAGCGACGAGTGGATCTATGCCCGCACCGGGATCCGGGAGCGCCGCCGGTGTGTGGAGGAGAGCCAGTGCGAGCTGGCGCTCAACGCCGCCCGGGCGGCGCTGGAGATGGCCGGAGCAAGCCCGGCGGACATCGGAGTGTGTCTGGTGCCTACCATCACTCCAGACTATATTACCCCCTCCACCGCCTGCATGCTGCAAAAGGAGCTGGGGATGCCGGAGGACACGGTGTGCTTTGATCTCAGCGCCGCCTGTTCCGGCTTCGTCTTTGGGCTCCATACGGCACAGGCGCTGCTGGCGTACAGCCGCCGGAAATACGGCCTCATCGTCTGTTCGGAGGTTCTCTCCCGCATTACCGATTACACCGACCGGGGCACCTGCATCCTCTTCGGAGACGGGGCGGGGGCCGCCGTGGTGGAGTATTCCGACCGATACGCCCCCATGCCGTCGGTGCTGGGCGCTCGGGGGGACCGGGAATCCCTCTATGCCCCCGGGATCGGCCGGGGGGAGCCGCCGGTGCTCCACATGGGAGGCACCCAAGTGTTCAAATTCGCTGTGGAGACCGTGCCGGAGTGCATCCGGGCGCTGCTGGACCGGGCGGGACTGACGCCGGAGGACGTGGATCAATTTGTCTTTCACCAGGCCAACCGCCGCATCCTGGAACGGGTCATGAAGAAGATGGGGATCCCGGAGGAAAAGGTCTGGATGAACATGGAACACTACGGAAACGTCTCGTCCGCCAGCACCGCCATCGCTCTGGACGATGCCGTCCGGGCAGGGCGGCTTGCCCCCGGGCAGAAGGCCCTGTGCTGCGCCTTCGGCGGCGGACTGACCTGGGCGGGCGCCCTGGTGGAGCTTGCCTGAAGGCCTGCGGATCAGGGCGGGAAGATGTGCAGGACGGTTTTCGCACACAGAAAAAGGAGGCACCCCCATGAATTTGAACACCCTTCTGGGAACGGAATTTCCCTTTATCCAGGGCGGCATGGCCAACG
This sequence comes from Pseudoflavonifractor sp. Marseille-P3106, assembly GCA_900169975.1. Lineage (GTDB taxonomy): Bacteria > Bacillota > Clostridia > Oscillospirales > Oscillospiraceae > Vermiculatibacterium. Next base: position 150,768 of record LT827122.1, on the reverse strand, counting down.
TGGCCACCGGCGCATTCGCCGCCGCCGTCTCCAACGCCGGGGCTCTGGGGCTCATCGGCTCGGGCGGTATGGACACCGAGACCCTGCGTACCCACATCCGCGCCTGCCGGGCGCTCACCGACAAGCCCTTTGGCGTCAACCTCATGCTCATGAACCCCTGTGTGGAGGAGCAGGCAAAGCTCCTGGCAGAGGAAGAAGTGCAGGTAGTCACCACCGGGGCGGGCAATCCCGGCAAGTATGTTCCCGCCTGGAAAGAGGCCGGGATCAAAGTCTTTCCCGTGGTGGGCGCCGCCGTTTTGGCCCGGCGGCTCACCCGCTACGGCATCGACGGCGTCATCGCCGAGGGCACCGAGTCCGGCGGCCACGTGGGTGAAATGACCACCATGGCCCTGGTCCCCCAGGTCTGCGATGCAGTGGACGTGCCCGTCATCGCCGCCGGAGGCATTGCCGACGGCAGACAGGTGGCTGCCGCCGCCTGTCTGGGGGCGGTCGGCGTGCAGCTGGGCACCTGTCTGCTGGTGAGTGAGGAGTGTCCCATTCACGAAAACTACAAGCGGGCGCTTTTGAAGGCGGCGGATACCGACACCATGGTCACCGGCCGCACCACCGGCGCGCCGGTGCGGGTGCTGAAAAACAGAATGGCCCGGGAATATGTCCGCATGGAGAAGGAGCACCTGCCCCTGGCCGAGCTGGAAAAGCTCACTCTTGGCTCCCTGCGCCGGGCGGTTTTCGACGGAGACACCGACACCGGCAGCTTCATGGCGGGCCAGGTGGCAGGCCAGCTCCGGGAGATCAAACCTCTCCGGCATATTTTTGAGGAATTATACAATGGGTATTGCACCTGCGGAAAGGGGATGGCGGCAGAATGAAGCTTGCGGTTCTCTACGCCGGGCAGGGCAGCCAGCACCCCGGAATGGGGGCGGAATTTTATGAGGCGTTCCCACGCTTTCGGGAGATCTACGATGCCGCGCCGGTGGATTTTGACTTGAAAACCACCTGCCTCTCCGACCCTGAGGGGCTGCTGGACCGGACCGAGTACACCCAGCCCTGCATGGTGGCCTTTGCGGCGGGGGGCCCCGCCCCGCTCCCGGAGGCGGGGGGCGTCCCCGCCTATGCCGCCGGGCTGAGCCTGGGGGAGTATTCCGCCCTCCACTGCGCGGGGGTTTTTGACGCGGGGACAGCCGTCTCCCTGGTGGCCTTCCGGGGCCGGGCCATGGCGGAGGCCTCCCGGGGGATCGAGAGCGCCATGGTGGCGGTGCTGGGACTGGATGAGGAGTCTGTTGCCCAATGCTGCCGTGAGGCATCCTCCTTTGGGGTGGCCGAGGTGTGCAACCTGAACTGTCCCGGACAGATCGTTATCGGCGGGACGCTGCGGGCAGTGACCGAGGCGGCCGGACACTGCCGCGCCAGGGGGGCGAAACGGTGCCTGCCGTTAAAGGTCAGCGGCCCCTTCCACACCTCCCTGCTGGCCCCGGCGGGGCTGGCCCTGGAGAAAAAGCTGGCGGAGGTCTCCCTGGGGGAAATGGCGTTTCCCGTCCTCTTCAACCGCCTGGGGGATGTGATGGGGCCCGGGGACACGGTTCAACAGCTTCTGGTGGAACAGGTCAGTCACCCGGTGCAGATGGAGGACACCATTCGCCGTCTGGCGGAATACGGGGTGGACACCGTCGTGGAGGTCGGCCCGGGAAAGGTCCTTACGGGCTTTGTCCGCAAGACCTGTCCGGAGCTGAACTGCTGCCCGGTGGAGACCCCAGCCCAGCTGGAGGCCTTTTTAAAGATGTGGAAAGGGGAAGAGAGATGACATTGGAGGGAAAGACCGCTCTGGTCACCGGCGGCAGCCGGGGCATCGGCAGGGCCATTGTGACTGAGCTGCGGGCCAAAGGGGCCAACGTAGTGTTTTCCTATGCGGGAAACGCCGCCGCTGCCCGGGAGACTGCCGACGCCACCGGCGCTTTGGCGGTGCAGGCGGACGCCGCGGACCCCGCCGGAGCGAAGGCTCTGGCGGACGCCGCTCTCGCCGCCTTCGGCCGGGTGGACATTTTGGTCAATAATGCTGGCATCACCCGGGACGGGCTGCTCATGACCATGAAGGAAGAGGCCTTTGATGCGGTGCTGGACACCAACCTGAAGGGGGCTTTCCTCACCATGAAGGCGGTGTGCCGACCCATGATGAAGCAGCGCTGGGGCCGCATCGTAAATCTGAGCTCGGTGGTGGGCCTGCGGGGCAACGCCGGTCAGTCCAATTACGCCGCCAGCAAGGCCGGACTCATCGGACTGACCAAGTCGGCGGCCAAGGAGCTGGCCGGGAGGGGGATCACAGCCAACGCCGTGGCCCCCGGCTTCATTGACACCGACATGACCGCCGCCCTGCCGGAGAAGGCCCGGACGGAACTGGAAAAGACCATTCCCATGGCCCGGCTGGGACGGCCGGAGGAAGTCGCCGCTCTGGTGGCCTTCCTCTGCTCCGACGCGGCTGGCTACATCACCGGCCAGGTCGTCTGTGTGGACGGCGGCATGGCGGTCTGAAGGAGGAGATTACCATGGACAGACGACGGGTCGTCATCACCGGCATGGGGACCGTGAACCCCCTGGGGCACAGCGTACCGGATAGCTGGAAGGCCGTCCGGGACGGCGTGTGCGGAATTGGAGCCATCACCCGCTACGATACGACGGGACGAAAAGTCACGCTGGCCGCCGAGGTCAAAAACTTTGATCCGGAGGAGTGGATGGAGAAAAAAGACGCCAAGCGGATGGGCCGCTATACCCAGTTCGCCATGGCGGCCGCCGTGGAGGCCATGGCCGACGCCGGACTGGGCGAGCCCCGGGAGGGGGAGGACCGCACCCGCTGGGGCTGCGCCGTCTCCAGCGGCATCGGCGGGCTGGATCTCACCCAGGAGGAGACGCTGAAGGGAGAGGAAAAGGGTTACGACCGGGTCTCTCCCTTCTATATCCCCATGATCATCTCCAACATGGCCGCCGGGCTGGTGGCAATCCGCTTCGGCCTCAAAGGCATGAGCGCCTGCCCGGTCACTGCCTGTGCCGGAGGCTCCAACGCCATTGGGGACGCCTTCCGGGCCGTCCGGGACGGCTACGCTGACGTGATGGTCTGCGGCGGCACCGAGGCCGCCATCACCCCCCTGGCCATCGGGGGCTTTACCTCCATGAAAGCCCTGCACACCGGCACCGACCCTCTGCGGGCCTCCATTCCCTTTGACGCGGAGCGCTCCGGCTTTGTCATGGGCGAGGGTGCGGCCGTGCTGGTGCTGGAGAGCCTGGAGCAGGCGCAGGCCCGGGGCGCGCGGATCTATGCGGAGGTGGCGGGCTACGGCGCCACCTGCGACGCCTATCACATGACTGCTCCCGCCCCGGAGGGGGAAGGGGGCGCAAGGGCCATGGCCGAGGCGCTGGCCGACGGAGGCGCGGCGCCGGAGCAGGTGGGCTACATCAATGCCCACGGCACCTCCACCGCCCTCAACGACGCCGGAGAGACCGCCGCCATTAAGGCGGTGTTCGGCGCCCACGCCCGGACACTGGCGGTGTCTTCCACCAAATCCATGACCGGTCACCTGTTGGGAGCCGCCGGCGCGGCGGCGGCGGTGTTCACCGCCCTGGCGCTGAAGGAAGGCTTTCTCCCGGCCACCGTCAACTACCGCGTCCCCGACCCGGCCTGCGATCTGGACTACATTCCCAATGCGGGCCGGGAAGAGCAGGTAGAGTACGCCCTGACCGACGCCTTTGGCTTCGGCGGGCACAACGCCTGCCTGCTGCTGCGCAGATGGGAGGGGAAATGAATGGGTTTGCAGCTCAATTCCAATGAGATCGCGGAGATCCTCCCCCACCGGTACCCCTTTGCCCTGGTGGACCGCATTGTGGACGGAGAGCCGGGGGTGTGGGCCAGGGGCATCAAGTGCGTGTCGGTCAACGAGATGCATTTTTGCGGCCACTTTCCCCAGCAGCATCTCATGCCCGGCGTTCTCATTCTGGAGGCCCTGGCCCAGGTGGGGGCTGTGGCCGTCCTCTCTCTGCCGGAAAACCGGGGCAGGCTGGCGGTGTTCGGCGGCATCAAAAACGCCCGCTTCAAACGTCAGGTGATCCCCGGGGACGTGCTGGAACTGGAGTGCCGCATGGTTCGGCAAAAGGGGTCCGTGGGAGTGGGAGAGGCCAAAGCCACCGTGAACGGGCAGACGGCGGCCGTAGCTGAACTCACTTTTGCGCTGACGGACTCAAAATAAATGGCCCGCCCGCCAAAACTGTGGTATACTAAGGAAAAAGAAGAAATGGCGGGGGGAAGCGGCATGCTGGAGAAGCTGTTTGTAGAAGTGTATACCAAATTTAAACTGCATTTTTATCAGGAGATCTTTGAGCGCTTTCAGAACCGGGAGGCCAGCCTGACCACGGTGGAGACCTTTGCCATGGAGACCATTCAGGCGCTGGATTCCCCTACCATCAACGAGTTTGCCTCTTTTATGCGCATTTCGCCGCCCAACGCGGCTTACAAGGTCAACAGCCTGATCCGCAAGGGATATGTCCGCAAGGTCCAGTCCCGGGAGGACAAACGGGAATACCACCTGGAGGTGACGAGAAAATATCAGGACTACTACAATATCTCCAGCAGTTATATCGAGACGGTAGTGGGCCGGATGCGGCAGCGCTTTACCCCTGAGGATCAGGCCAAATTCACGGAGATTCTTCGGGTCATCACCAACGAGCTGATGCCGGAGGTCACCGCCGGCATGGAAAAGAACTGAAAAAAGTCCCCGCGCCGCTTTGACGGCGCGGGGACTTTTTCCACACCTTCTGGGAAAACGGTGGACAAATTTTCGCCCCAACGGTAAAATAGAGAAAATCGAACCAAGCAAAAAGGAGAAATTATGGACAAGCTGACCGTCGGCATCCTGGCCCATGTGGACGCAGGAAAGACAACCTTATCCGAAGCGCTGCTCTACCGGGGCGGGCGGCTGCGCCGTCTGGGCCGGGTGGACCACGCCGACGCCTTTCTGGACACCGACGCCCTGGAGCGGGAGCGGGGCATCACCATTTTTTCTAAGCAGGCGGTCCTTCCGCTGGAGGACGTGGAACTGACCCTGCTGGACACCCCGGGCCATGTGGATTTTTCCGCCGAGGCCGAGCGCACACTGGCGGTGCTGGACTGCGCCCTGCTGGTGATTTCCGGCCCCGACGGCCCCCAGGGGCACACCTTCACGCTGTGGCGGCTGTTGGAGCGGGCGGGGGTGCCTGCCTTCCTTTTTTTTAATAAAATGGACCAGCCGGGGGCCGAGCGGGCCGCCCTGCTGGAAAAGGCCCGCGCTTCTCTTTCGGACGCCTGCCTCGACCTGAGCGATCCCGCAGTCTGGGAGGAGGCCGCCCTGGGCGACGAAGAGGCCATGGAGGAGTTTTTGGAGACCGGTACCCTGTCCCGTGAGACCCTTCGGCGTCTGGTGGGGACTCGAAAGCTCTTCCCCTGCCTGTTCGGCTCCGCCCTCCGGGCGGAGGGGGTGGACGAGCTGCTGGACGCCCTTTCCCGGCTGGCCCCCCGCCCGCTCCGGGGGCCGGATTTCGCCGCACGGGTGTTCAAGATTTCCCGAGACCCTCAGGGGGCGCGGCTGACCCACCTGAAAGTCACCGGGGGGACCCTGCGGGTAAAGGACCTGGTGGCCCTCCCCGGAGGCGCGGAGAAGGTGGATCAGATCCGTATTTACTCGGGGGCCAAATTTCTCCCCGCGGAGGAGGCCGCCGCCGGGACGGTGTGTGCGGTGACCGGGCTTGCGGACACCCGGCCCGGACAGGCCCTGGGGGCGGAGCGGCTCTGGGCCCCGCCGGTGCTGGAGCCCGCATTGGTCTATCAACTCATCCTCCCGGAGGGCTGTGATCCCCATACCGCCCTCCCCAAACTCCGGGAGCTGGAGGAGGAGGACCCCCAGCTCCATCTGGAGTGGAACGAGCGGCTGGGGCAGCTCCATCTGAGGCTCATGGGGACCGTGCAGGCGGAGATCCTCCGCCGGGTCATCGCCGGCCGCTTCGGTCTGGCAGTGGATTTCGGCCCCGGACAGGTAGTCTACCGGGAGACCATTGCCGCACCGGTAGAGGGGGTGGGACACTTCGAGCCGCTGCGCCACTATGCCGAGGTGCACCTGCTGCTGGAGCCGGGAGAGCGGGGGAGCGGGCTGCGCTTTGCCTCTGCCTGCCCGGAGGACCAGCTGGATCGAAACTGGCAGCGGCTGATCCTCACCCATTTGGCTGAGAAGGCCCACCCGGGGGTGCTCACAGGCTCCCCCATCACCGACATGAAGCTCACCCTGATCTCCGGCCGGGCCCATGAAAAGCACACCGAGGGGGGCGATTTTCGCCAGGCCACCTACCGGGCGGTGCGCCAGGGGCTGATGGGTGCTCGGTCCGTCCTGCTGGAGCCCTGGTACCGCTTTCGGCTGGAGCTGCCCGCCGCCAGCCTGGGTCGGGCCATGACCGACCTCCAGCGGATGGGGGGAGAGGTCCGGCCCCCGGAACAGGTGGGCGAGGAGACTGTGCTGGAGGGACAGGCCCCGGTGGCGGGGCTGCGGGACTACGCCGGAGAAGTGGCCGCCTATACCAGGGGCCGGGGGCGGATCTCTCTGACCCCCGGGGAGTACCGCCCCTGCCCCGATCAGGCGGCGGTGGCGGAGGCGCTGGGCTACGACCCCGAGCGGGATGTGGAAAACCCCGCAGGCTCGGTGTTCTGTGCCCACGGCGCGGGGTACAACGTGCCCTGGAACGAGGTGCCCGCCCACATGCACCTTCCTGCCCTGGACCTGTCCGGTGAGAAGAAGGAAGCGGAAGCCGCCGCGCCCGCCCGCCGGTCGGCCCCGTCTGCCGGGAGCCTGGAGGATGACCGGGAGCTGCGGGCCATTTTTGAAAAGACCTATGGGGCGATCAAGCCCCGGGCCTTTCAGCCGCCTCCCAAAGCGCCCCGCGCAGCGCCTCCCGAGAGCCTGAGGCCGGTGAACACCGCCGCCCCCGTGGGGCCGGAGTATCTGCTGGTGGACGGCTATAACATCATTTTTGCCTGGGAGGATCTGAAGGCGGTGGCCCGGGAGAATCTGGACGCCGCCCGGAAGGTCCTCATGGATCTTCTGAGCAACTACCAGGGCTTCCGAAAGTGCCGGGTGATCCTGGTTTTTGACGCCTACAAGGTGCCCCAGGGCACGGGCTCCGTTTCCCGCTACCACAACATCCACGTGGTCTACACCAAGGAGGCTGAGACTGCGGACACCTATATTGAAAAGGCCAGCTATCAGCTCTCCCGGGAGCGCTGCCGGGTAAAGGTGGCCACCTCCGACGGGGCCGAGCAGCTCATCATTCTGGGCCACGGAGCCCTCCGGGTGTCGGCCCAGGACCTGCGGGCAGAACTGGAGCGCACCCGGGGTGAGATCTCCGCCATCATCCGGGCCAACAACCGCACCGGCGGCAGTCAGCCTGTGCGGGCCGCCTTTGAGCGGGCGGGAGAGAAGTAGACAGGAACAGGAGACAAAAAAGGTCCGCCCCGGGGGCGGACCTTTTTGGATTTTTGATCACTGCTTGATGACGATGGTGGCCACGAAGGTGGCGCCGTCATAGCTGCCGTAGGCGATGACGGTGTCCCCGGCGGCAAAGCCGTTGGACAGACTCAAGGAGGCGCCGGAGAGATCCAGCAGGCTGGCACTCTTCACATTCACCGTGACCAGACTGACCTTGCCCAGAGAGTCGGTGACCTGAACGGTCATCGTGCGGACGGCGCTGGAGGAGTTGGTGAGAAGCACCGTTCCGGTGAGGGATGTGGCGGAGGAGGCTGTACCGGTGATGGCGATGGAGATCACGGAATCGCCCTCGGTGACCAGCGCCACGGCATAGCCCGGTTTCAGGCTGTAAATGTTGGAGGAGGAGCCGTTCTGGGTGACGGAGACCCCCTCGGAAACGGTGTAGGTCTCGGTGGAACCGTCGGAGAGCTTCAGCTCCATGGTCACCCCGGCAGACTCCATGGTGATCCTGCTGATGGTGCCGGTGAGATTGGCGGACCGGGAGGTGGCGGCAATTTTGTTGACTTCGTTGTAGCGGAGAGTGACCACCACACTGTCTCCCGTGCGGAGCCGGTCGATGGAGCTGGACTTGCCGTCCCGCGCAATGTCGGGCAGGTCGGTGATGTCCAGATTATAGGTGACCACATTGCCGTCGGCCTTGGTGACCGAGAGGACGGTGGTGGTGCCATAGTTGATGGAGGTGAGGGTCCCCTCCACTGTGACAGACCCGGAGTAGGCCGTCAGCTGAGCGATCATATTGTTGGAGATGAGGGCGGTGGCGTACCAGCCGCTTTCGATCTGAGACGCGGTGCGGGACTCGCCGTTATAGGTGATGACGGCACTGGAGCTGACGGTGTAGGAGACCTCCTTGCCGGTAAAGGTGTCGGTGATGTAGACCGCCTTGGCGGTGCCCACGGTGCCCAGGCGCTTGATGGGGCCCTGGACGTACTGTGTGACGGTGTCCACGGCCACGCTGGCGGCCTCCATGCTGTCGTTGCTCACCCGGACCTGAACGTAATCGCCCACGTTCCCTGTGGTGAGGGAGCCCAGTACCCCGTTGACGGTGACGGCGATGCCGGAGGGCAGCTTGTAGGTGTACACCACGCCGTTGAACAGCGCCACCCGCAGGGTGGTGACGCCGGAGGCGGTGGTCACGTTCTCCACCAGACCGGTGACCAGCTGAGTGCCGCCGGAGAGCTTGACCCCGGCCAGATGGTTCATCTCATCCACATAGCACACGGCGGTGGCGTAGCCGGCGTCCTCATCGATGAGGGAGCGGTCCCCCGCGGTCTTGCCCACCATCACATCGGTAAAGCGGTCGATGGCAAAGTTTTTCACGGCCCCGCCGGAAAGAACGGAGAGCTGGCCGTCGGCCAGACTGGACACTGAGCCGGTGTAGGTCGTGAGCACGCCGCACAGACGCGCCTCGGACACGGCGCCTCCGGCGGTGAGGTTCAGCCGGACATACTGCCCGGTTTTGAGGGCGGAGGCGGTGGTGAGCATATTGTCCTCATAAATTTTGGCAGCGGAGGGGATGGAGTAGGAGCGGGTGCCCTGAAAGTCGCTGGTCAGAGTGAGAACGGTGGCGCCGTCCCCGGCGGTGGTGACCGCGGAGATGGTGCCCGCCTGCCAGCCGTAGGTGGTGTACTCGCTCAGCTCGGTCTCGATCCCCGCCGACTCCATGAAGGTCAGGGCCCGGCTGAGCATGGCGGTCATCTGGGCCCGGGTCACGGCACCCTTGGGGTCAAAATTCCCGGTCTCGGTGCCCTTGACGATGCCGAAGTTGGTAAGTACATAGACATAGGGCTGAAGAGAGGCGGAGATACTGCTCTTGTCCTTGTAAGACAGAGAGTAGGTAGAGAGGCTCTTGGCCAGGGGCTCCAGCTGCATGGCCCGCACCAGATACATGCAGATGTTCTCCCGGGTGATGGTTTTGGCCAGCGCCCCCGCCTGGGACAGGGCGTCCAGCTCGGACAGGGAGAGCACCCCGGTCTCCACCGCCACCGCCATCTCCTTGGCGGCCCAGGAGACCATGCTTTCCGGAAGCAGTTTCTTCATTTCGTCGGCCCGGGCCTCTGCGATCTTGGCCTGGGTGCCGGTGCCCACGCCGGTGGCCCGCGCACAGAAGAGCAGCGTCTCGGCGGCGGTCATTTTGCCGTCCGGCTTGAAGGTGCCGTCCTCATAGCCCCTGGCGTAGCCCAGGTTGGACATTTTGCTGATGTCCGCGTAGCCCCAGTAGGTGCTGGGCACGTCGGTAAACTCAATGGCGGCAGCGGGCACTGCGGTCAGGGAGAGGGTGAGCGCCAGCGAGGCGGCCAGCGCCCCGAACCGTTTCAGATTCATACTCCTGTACCTCCAATATTCAAAAAAATGGATTCATTCTATAAAGTATATACGTTCCCGGTGAAAAAAGCAATCTTTTCACGTCGCAGGAATCCCCGCCGGAGAACCCTCACAGCTTTTTCTTCCGCAGGAGCCGGATATCCTCCCCGTAAAACCGGAGGACCCGGTATTCCCCTTCCAGCCGGGAGGCGGTCTGTCCGGCATACCGGGAGCGGACCCCGTCCATGGACAGATTGGAGGAGATGACGGTGGAAAGCCCCCGGGTGAGGCGGGTGTTCACCAGGGTGTAGAGGGCCGACTGGACAAAGGGAGTGGTCATCTCGCTGCCCAGATCGTCCAGGATCAGCAGGTCGCAGCCCAGATACCGCCGGGTCTCCCCCTGGGCCTCTCTCCCCTCTTCGACGCTTTTGGAAAACTTTTGTTCCTCAAACCGGGCAAATACATTCACCGCCGTGTCGTAGACCACGGAAAAGCCCTTCTCGGCCACCGTGCGGGCGATGCAGGCAGAGAGGAAGGTCTTGCCCAGCCCCGGGTTTCCCGAGAGAAAGAGATTTTTAAAGTAAAATTTTCCAAACTTCTGGGCGTAGTTGAGGCAGAGCTCACAGATGAACTCCATGTTTTCCCGGGGCGGGATCGTTTCCCCCGTCCAGGGGAGGGGGGAATACCAGTCCAGAGAGAAGGAGTCGAAGGACTGCTCCCCCAGATCCAGCAGCTTGGACAACTCCTTCACCTGCTCTTCGGCGCACAGGGCCCTGAGGCAGGAGCACATGCGGGTCCCCACCCAGCCCGTGTCCCCGCAGGCCTTGCAGGCGGGCGTGTCGGCAAGGGCGTCGGGGGGATACCCGGCGGAGCGGAGCAGCTCGGCCTGCCGGTCCTGAAGGACCATGTTCCGGTCTTTGACCACCCGGAGGGCGGGGCCTGGGTCGACGCCCGAGCGAAGGGAGGAGCGGATGATGTCCAGAATGGTGCCGCGGAGCTGCCGGTCGATGTCGGCCAGCTCGGGCAGACGGGCAAAAAGCTGTTTCCGGCGGCGCTCCAGCGCCTCCTGACGGCTCTTCCGGGCGTCCTCCAGACGCCCGGAGGCCCGGCGGAGAACGGCGGGATCGTATGCCATTTAATTCCCCTCCTTGCTCTGCTGTCTGAGAAATGCCCGCATCCGCTCCCGTCTCTTTTACACATCTGACGCCGCCGAAGAAGGCGTAGGGGGGGAGCTTTGTGGGTGGCCGATCATTTAAAAAAAAAGATATTATATGGAAGTGAGGCTTCAGAGACGGGGGTGCGGTGGCCCCGGCGGGGCGCTGGGGGCGCTGCGAGTCCCCGGCGGTGATCTGCTCGGGGGTGTGCAGGCCCTTCTGATGCCAGCTTTTCAAGATCGAATTCATGTAGGGCCAGTTGAGGGTCTGCTTTTTCAGCACGGTCCTCTCGTAGGCCAGACGAATGGCCTCGTCGGAAAAGCCCATGTCCACCCAGGCTGTAATGTATTCCCGCTCCCGGGCCACCGGGGGCCTGTCCCGGATGTCCATGAGGGCCAGGATCCGCCCCGTCCGGGTGCGAAGGGACGCCAGGCGCTTGAGATGGGCCTCCGCACCCTCCACCGTGTCCACCCCCAGCTCCTTCCAGCGGAAGCATTCCTTCTGGATCTGGGGGAGGCGGGGCTTCTGACCGGTACCGTATTTCCGCCCGGTCTCCTCCGCGCACCAGCTCACCGCCAGCAAGATGACCTCTGCGGGGAGCCCGGCGAAGTCGTAGACGGTGTAGAGGCTCTTCAGATCAGCGGTGGAGAGCACTTTTCCCAGCCGCCGCTGCACTTCGGAGACCAGGGCCGGGAAGGGAGAGGCGGGATTTTCCAGCTCCCGGTTGAGATCTGCGGCAGTGTATTCCGGAGGCTCTGCCGGGGCGGGGGCCGGGGGAGCCTTGCTCCGCTTCGGATCGGCCAGCTTCATCCCGGCCAGCAGCTGCATGGCCCCATCGGCCCGGACCGGGTCCCATTTGAGGGCCCGGGCGGCGCCCGCGGCGTCGTATTCCCCGCCGGTTTTGAGCAGCCAGAGGTAGAGAAGGGCGGCGTCTCCGCTCCCGGCGGAGAGAAGCCGGTCGACGGCCCCGGCGGCCATGGACAGAATTCCTCCGGGCAAAAATGTGGGATCAGACACGCGCACACCTCCTGTTCGATCGTTTTCAATCTTTTATTCTACACGAAAACAGCCCCGCCGTAAATAGGAAATCCACGGGGCGAAGGCGGGAAAAAAATTCACGATTTTTTGTTTTTCAATCCGTGGTTCCTATGTTATAATAACTCATAGTATGTCTGCCGCGCAAAGCCCGCGGCAAAAAAGTAAGGAGGGGCGCGTTGTGAAAAACAAGGTGAGTGTGAATATCGCCGGTCTGGAGTACACGCTGGTGGCGTCCGAAGACGCCTCCTACATGGAGCGGGTGGCCCAGCATGTGGATGCCAAGGTGAACGAAGTGCTGTCGGGGGGCAAGGTCTCCACCACAGAGGCCGCCACCCTGGCTGCACTCAATATAGCGGACGAGTATTTTAAGGAGGTGGAGGCATCTGAAAACCTCCGGGGCCAGCTCAAGGAGTATCTGGAGGAGGCCACCGCGCTGAAGATGGAGCTGTCCGAGGCCAAGCGGGAGATCTTCAAGCTCCAGAACAAGAAGGGCTGACATGTTGGAGCTGCTTGCGCCCGCCGGGTCCATGGAGGCCCTCACCGCTGCCGTCCAGAACGGGGCGGACGCCGTTTATATGGGCTTCGGCGATTTCAATGCCCGCCGCAACGCCAAGAATTTCACCGAGGCGGATTTCGCCGCGGCGATCTCCTACTGCCACTTGCGGGGGGTGAAGGTCTACCTGACGCTGAACACCCTGCTCACCGACCGGGAGCTCCCGGCCGCCGCCGACCTGGCCCGTCGGGCGGCCGAGCTGGGGGCGGACGCGGTGCTGGTGCAGGATCTCGGCGTCCTGCGGGCGGCCCGACAGGCCGCCCCCGACCTCACCTTCCACGCCTCAACCCAGATGACCGTCCACAACCTGGACGGGGTGAAGGCCTGCGCCGATCTGGGCCTGAAGCGGGCGGTGCTTTCCCGGGAGCTGCCCGCGTCGGAGATCGAGTATATCTGCGACCGCTCGCCCATTGAGATCGAGGTGTTCGGACACGGGGCGCTGTGCATGTGCTACTCCGGGCAGTGCTTTTTCTCCGCTGTGGTGGGGGAGAGAAGCGGCAACCGGGGGCTGTGCGCCCAGCCCTGCCGGATGAAATACGGCTGGGGCGGCCGGGCGGACAGCTACCCGCTGTCCCTGAAGGACGCCTGCCTCATCGACCAGCTCCGCCGTCTGAAAAAAATGGGGGTCTCCTGCCTCAAGCTGGAGGGACGGATGAAGCGGGCCGAGTATGTGGCGGTGGTCACCCGCATCTACGCTACCCTGCTCCGGGAGGACCGTCTGCCCACTCCCCAGGAGCGGCAGGCCCTGGAGGATGCCTTCTCCCGCCAGGGTTTTACCAGGGGCTATTTTGAGGACAAGACCGGCCCGGCCATGTTCGGCGTCCGGGAGGAAAAGACCCCCGAGCCCAAGGAACTCTTCGCCCAGGCCCGACAGACCTATGTGGGCCAGGAAAATCCCCTGGTGGAGGTCAGATTTTACGCCATGATCCGCGCCGGGGAGCCGGTGCGGGTGGGGGTGGAGGACGGCGAGGGCCGGGTGGTCACCGCCGCCGGGGAGCCGCCCCAGGCCGCGCTCACCCGGGCCGTCACCGCCGGGCAGGTGGAGAAGCAGCTCTCCCGCACCGGCGGCACCCCCTACCGCTGCGCCGGGGTGAAGGCGGCGGTGGAGGATGGGCTGAGCGTGTCCCTCTCCGCCCTCAACGCCCTGCGGCGTCAGGTGCTGGAGGAACTCTCCGAAAAGCGTCAGACGCTGGAGCCCTGCCGCACCGGTGAGTATCACCCCGGCGTCCGTTATGAAAATCCGGGGGAGCCCCCCGCCCTCACCGTGTCGGTGCAGACCGCCGGACAGATCACCCCCCAACTGCTGGCGCTCTCCCCCGCCATTGTGTATGTCCCCGCCGAGGAGCTTTCCCTCCACCCCGAGTGCCTGGAGGGGCTGCAGGCCGGGACGGCTCTGGGGGTCATTGTGCCCCGGGTGGCCTGGGACCGGGAGCTGCCGGGGGTGCGCTCCCAGCTCCGGCGCGCCCGGGAGCTGGGAGCCGCCGAAGCCCTGGTGGGCAACCTGGGCCTGATCCCGGCGGCGGCGGAACAGGGGTTCACCCTCCGGGCGGACTACGGCCTGCCGGCGTTCAACGCCCAGGCTCTCAAGGAGTTCAAGCGCCTGGGCTTTGCCTCGGCCACCCTGTCCTTTGAGCTGAAGCTGGCCCAGATCCGGGACCTGTCCAAGGCCATTCCCGCCGAGGCCATCGTCTACGGACGCCTGCCCCTGATGCTCACCGAGAACTGTATCATCAAAAACCGCACCGGCCGCTGCGGCTGCGAGGGGGAGAACGTCCTCACCGACCGCCGGGGGGCCCGGTTCCCGGTGGTCAAGGCCCCCGGCTGCCGCAGCGAGATTTTGAACAGCCGCCCCCTCTTCCTGGCGGACAAGCCGGAGTGGAAAAAGGCGGGGCTCACCTACGCCCGGCTGGCCTTCACCACCGAAAGCCCGGCCGAGTGCGTCCGGGTGCTGGAGCGCTATCAGGGGAAGAGCGGCTGGGCTCCGGCGGAGCTGACCCGGGGACTCTATTACCGGGGCGTGGAATGAGCGTGCCGGGACAGATCCCATCCATGATTGAGAAAACGAGGTTGTCACACACGATGGAATTGAAAATCAAAGCCCTCTCCCCCAAAATCGGGACGGAGATCGAATACCCCTCCTACGCCACATCCGGTTCCGCCGGGATGGACCTCAGAGCCTGTATCGATGGACCGCTCACCGTCCCCGGCGGCGGCCGGACCTGCGTGAAGGTGCCCACCGGACTGGCCATCGCCCTGCCGGGGCCGGAGTACGTGGCCCTGGTCTTTGCCCGATCCGGGCTGGCCGCCAAACACGGCGTGGCTCTGGCCAACGGTGTGGGGGTCATCGACAGCGATTACCGCGGGGAGATTCAGGTGGCGCTTTTCAACCATGGCTGGAAGGACTATTTGATTCAACCCGGCGAGCGCATCGCCCAGCTGGTGGTGCTGCCGGTGGCCCAGGCGGAGATTCTGGTCACCGACACGCTGGACGACACCGAGCGGGGCTCCGGTGGCTTCGGCTCTACCGGCAAGGCGTAAGGGAAAGAGGGTTGTTTTACCATGGAGATCATTTTGGCCTCCGGCTCTCCCCGCAGGCGGGAGCTGCTGGGGCAGATGGGTGTCCGGAACTTTCGCACCCTGACCCCTGATATCGACGAGCACTCCGACCGGCCCCTGCCCCCCGGCCGGCTGGTGGAGACCATCTCCGCCGAGAAGGCCCGGGCGGTGGCGGCCCAGGCGGGGCCGGACGCTCTGGTCATCGCCGCCGATACGGTGGTGGCCCTGGACGGAGCCGTCCTGGGGAAGCCCGCCGATCCCGCCGATGCCCGCCGGATGCTCGCCGCCCTCTCCGGGCGCCGCCATCAGGTCTACACCGGCTTCACCGTCCTCCGGGGCGGGGAGGCCGTCACCCGCAGCGAGGCCACTGAGGTGGCCTTCCGCCCTCTCTCCCCCGGGGAGATCGACGCCTATGTGTCTACGGGAGAACCCTTGGACAAGGCGGGGGCTTACGGGATCCAGGGCGTGGGCGCGCTGCTGGTGGAGCGCATCCGGGGGGACTATTTCAATGTGATGGGCCTTCCGGTGTGCGCCCTGGGACAGGTATTGGCGGGGTTTGGCGTGGACTGTCTGGCCCTGTCCGCCCGGCGGTGAACGCCGAACACGGTTAGGAGACAAGAGCGTGAAAGATTTCCTCAAACACAATGGAATCCTGATTTTGGTGATCGCGGTGCTGCTGGCCCTCATCACGGCGGTGCTCTCCCTGACCTTCGGGGGGATGGCCGATCCCCTGTCCAACGCCGCGGGAGTCATCGCCACCCCCTTCCGAAACGGCATCAACGCCTTCGTCAACTGGACCGAGGGAGTTTACTCCGACGCCTTCCAGCGGGAGAGCATGCAGGAGGAGCTGGAGGCACTGAAAAAAGAGAACGCCGAGCTGAAGAAGCAGGCCCGGGACGGGGCGGCGGCCAGCCGGGAGAACGAGCGGCTGCGCAATCTGCTGGGGCTGAAGACCGAGCGGCCCGATTTCCAACTGCAGGAGGCCGCCGTCACTGCCCGGAGCGCCTCCAACTGGAGCTCTACCCTCACCATCAGCAAGGGCTCGGCCGCCGATGTGGCGGCGGGAGACTGCGTGGTGGATGAATACGGCAATTTGGTGGGCGTGATCTCCGAGGTGGGGCTCAACTGGTCCCGCCTCATCACCGTGGTGGATGTGGACCTGGAGGTGGGCGGGCTCATCGCCCGTACCGACGGGGCCGCCATCCTGGAGGGGGACTTCCAGCTGATGGGACAGGGAAGGCTGAAGCTGGCCTATCTGCCGGAGGACACCCGGCTGCTGGCGGGGGACACCATCCTCACCTCCGGGCTGAAGTCCGGAGACACCGCCGCCTACCCCTCGGGGCTGGTGGTGGGCTATGTGGAGGAGGTCCGCTCCGACGACAGCGGCATGAGCGATTACGCTGTGCTCACCCCGGCCGCCGAACTGGGCAAGCTGGAGCAGGTGTTTGTCATCAAAGAATTCAGCATGGTGGAATAAAATACGAAGGAGGGTATCGGAGCCGTGACGACCAAAGATTTCTCTATCAAGTGGCTGGCCTATGCGCTGGCTCTGCTGCCGGTGTGGTTTGCCCAGGCGTTTCTGGTCAACCGCTTTCCCCTCTTTGGCGTGGTCCCTTCTCTGCTGCCCCTGGCCGCGGTGGCGGTGGCGGTGCTGGAGGGGGCTTCCGCCGGGGCGGGCTTCGGCCTGGCGGTGGGCGTGCTGTTCGACACGCTGGAGCCGGGGAGCGCGGGGTGGATGACTCTGGCGCTCACCCTGGTGGGGCTGTGCGCGGGTCTGCTGGCCCAGTACGTGCTGCGCCAGGATCTGCTGGGCTGTCTGGTTTGCTCGGTGCTGGCCCTGGGGGCCATTGATGCCGGGCGGATCCTCGCCCGGCTCCTGACAGGGCGGGCCGGGCTGTCGGCCATGGCGGCGGTGGCCGGGCGGGAGATCGCCTGGTCGCTGTGCTTTGTGCCCCTTGTCTACCTGCTGTTCCGCTGGGTGTTCCGGCGGGTCCCCAAGGCCACGGTCCTGTGAGAGGTTTTTAAGAATATGGATGGGAAACAATTTCAATTTCGCACCCGGACAGTGCTTTTGATCCTGGCCGCTGTCTTTTTGGCCTTCACGGGTGTGCTTTACAACCTGCAGGTGGTTCACGGGGGCTATTATCTGGAGCAGTCTACCCGGAAGATCGCCAACACCGAGACGGTCCAGGCGGCCCGGGGGGAGATCTTGGACCGGTACGGCCGGGTGCTGGTCTCCAATCGGGCCAGCTATCAGGTGAGTCTGGACACCTCCCTGATGGGGGATATCCAGGGCCGCAACACAACCCTTTTAAAGCTGCTGGCGGTCTGCCGGGAGCAGGGGGTGGCCTGGACGGACACCCTGTGCATCAGCGGGGAGGCTCCTTTTTCCTATACGCAGGCACGGCCGTTCGAGACCCTTTCCGCCGACGGGACGGCATCTCCCTCCCAGCTGGCCCGACTGGTCGAGTCGCTGAAGCTGAAGGATCTGCCCGAAAACCCCACCGCCGGTCAGATGGTGGACGCACTGCGCGCCTACTTTGAAGTGGATGGAAGCGTGGGCGAGGCCGAGGGGCGGGCGCTGGTGGGGGTCCTCTACGAACTGGCCCTTCGTTCCAAGGACGTGGCCCGCACCTCCTATGTCTTTGCCCGGGATGTGAATATCGCGTTTATTACCGCGGTGAAGGAGGGGAAGCTCTCCGGCGTGAAGATTGACACGGTCACCGTGCGCCAGTATGAGACCGAGTACGCCGCCCACCTGCTGGGCCAGGTGGGGCCCATCTACGCCGAGGACTGGGACCGGTACAAGGACAAGGGCTATTCCATGAACGACACCGTGGGCAAGGACGGCGTGGAGGCCGCCTTTGAGGATCTGCTCCGGGGCACACCGGGCACCCGGGACATTGAGCTCAACCAGAGCGGCAAGGTGGTCAGCGAGAACTGGCACGTCAACGCTGAGACCGGCGAGGTGGAGGCACCAAAACCGGGGAACAACGTGATGCTCACCGCCGATATCAAGCTCCAGGAGGTAGTGGAGGAGTCCCTCAAGCGCCACGTTCCCGGGATGACCGACGAGACCGAGGGGGCCGCCTGCGTGGTCACCGATATGACCGGCGGCATCCTGGCCATGGCGTCCTACCCCACCTTTTCCCCGGAATCCTATTCCCGGGACTACAACGCCCTCTCCGCCGATCCCCTCAAGCCGCTTTTCAACCGGGCGCTCCAGGGACTCTACGCCCCGGGCTCCACCATAAAGATGGCCGTGGCGGCGGGCGGGCTGGAGGAGGGGGTCATCTCCACCACCGAGGAGATCCTGGACACCGGCCGCTACAAGCACTACGACCGAATTGAGGATCAGCCCATGTGCTGGTACTACCGCCAGTACGGCCGGACCCACGGCTGGGAGAATGTGTCGGAGGCCATCCGGGACTCCTGCAATATCTACTTTTACGAGACCGGCCTGCGGCTGGGCATCGAGAAGATCGACACTTACGCCGCCCTCTTCGGCCTGGGACAAAAAACCGGTCTGGAGCTCTACGAGGAGGCCGGGGAGATGGCCGGGCCGGCCACCAGCGCCAAGCACGGTCAGGCCTGGTACGAGGGCGACACCATGTACGCGGCCATCGGACAGGGCAACACGAAAGTCACGCCCATCCAGTTGGCCAACTATGTGTCCACCCTGGTCAACGGCGGTTCCCATTACGCCACGCACCTGCTCAAAACCGTGAAATCCAGCGATTTTTCTCAGGTGGTGGAGGAATACCGCCCGGAGATCCGGGACGAGATCAACCTTGATCCGGCCAACCTGGCGGCGGTGAAAAAGGGAATGGGCATGGTGGCCAGCGAGGGCTCTGCCGCCGTCTATTTCAAGGATCTGGGCGTGACAGTGGGGGCCAAGACCGGCACCGCGCAGGTCTCCCGCAACAGCGAGGCCAACGCCATTCTGGTGGCCTTCGCCCCCTATGAAAACCCCGAGATCGCACTCTCCATCGTGGTGGAGAAGGGCGGCTCCGGCACACTGGTGGCGGCCATCGCCGCCGAGATCCTGGACTACTACTTTTCCGCCAAGGGCGCCATGGAGGCCGCTCCGGCGGAGAATGCGCTGGCGCGGTAAGACACGACCTGAATAAAGAAGTGAGGAATCCGCTTGACGCAGTGGTTTGATCCCGCCGATCCCCGGTGCAGGGCCCCCTACGGGGCCGTGCCGTCGGGGACGACGGTGACGTTTACCCTCCGGCCGGCCCGGTCGGAGGGCTTTTCCAGGGCGGTGCTCGCCGCCCGCTGGGAGTTCGACGCAGACCGGGTCACGGAAACGTCCCTTCCCTGGGTTGGGATGGATGGCGACCGGGACCTTTTTTCCGCTGCGCTGGAGACCGAGGGCTATGTGGGGCTGGTCTGGTACACCCTTCGGCTGGAGGGACTGGACGGGCGGCGGGAGACCACCGAGGAGCTCCAGCTCACCGTCTATGACCCTGCCGAACGGGTGCCCAGCTGGTTTGGGGAGGGGGTCACCTATCAGATCTTTCCCGACCGGTTCTGCCGCCTGAGGGTCCCCGATCCCACAGGGATGGTGGGCGGCCGCACGGTCCACGGGGATTGGACGGAGGAGCCGGAGTACCGTCCCGACGAGCGGGGAGAGGTGCGCAACCGGGACTTCTTCGGCGGGAGTCTGCCGGGGATCACGGCGAAACTCCCCTATCTCCAAAGCCTTGGGGTGGAGACCCTCTATCTCTGCCCCATCTTTGAGGCCGCTGAAAACCACCGCTACGGCACCGCCGACTATGAGAAGATCGACCCCATGCTGGGTACGGAGGAGGATTTTTCCGTCCTCTGCCGCCGGGCCCACGCCCTGGGGATGCGGGTGATGCTGGACGGGGTGTTCAACCACATGGGCTTTGTCTCCCGCTACTTCAACGGCGACGGCTTCTATCCCGGGCAGGGGGCCCATCAGAGCCAGGACTCTCCCTATTATGACTGGTTCACCTTCCAGCACTGGCCGGATCAATATTCCGCCTGGTGGGGGATCTATTCCCTGCCCGCCGCAAACAAGGAGAGCCGGGCGTGGCTGGACTATATCACCGGGCCGAACGGGATCATCCGCCGCTGGCTGCGCGCCGGGGCGGACGGCTGGCGGCTGGACGTGGCCGACGAGCTCCCTGATGCCGTGGTGGCCGCCATTCATGCCGCCGCCCGGGCGGAAAAACCGGACGCGGTGGTCATCGGCGAGGTGTGGGAGGACGGCTCCAACAAGATCGCCTACTCGGTCCGCCGCCGCCACCTGCTGGGCGGGCACTGCGACGGGCTGATGAACTATCCTCTGCGCTCCGCTCTGCTGGACTATCTGCTGGGGGGAGACGCCGGGGCCTTTCGCCGGACGATGGAGCGGCTGCGGCAGAACTATCCGCCCTGGGCCTTTGCCTCGGCCATGAACGCCCTGGGCACCCACGACACCCCCCGGATCCTCACGCTGCTGGGGACAGGGGGCGAAGGGAAGGACCGCTCCCGGGACTGGCGGGCCTCCTACCGGATGACCGCGGCGGAGCGGGAGCGGGGAGAAGCCCGGCTTCGGCTGGGCGCGCTGCTCCTCTATGCCTTTCCCGGCTCTCCCACCGTTTACTATGGAGACGAGGCGGGAATGGAGGGGTTTGAAGACCCCCTCAACCGCCGCACGTTCCCCTGGGGGGAGGAGGCCGGGGGCCTGGTCTCCTGGTTCACCGCCCTGGGGAGGGCCCGGAGGGAGCTGGCTTGCCTTCGGCGGGGCGGGGTCTCCTGGCTGACGTGTTCCGGAGGCCTGCTCTCCTTTGCCCGGACGCTGGAGGGGCAGACGGCAGTGGCGGCGGTCAACGCCGGAGAGGCGCCGGCGGAGCTGGCCCTCCCATGGGGCGAGAATCTGGAGCTGCCCGGCGGCGCCGGGCGGCTGCTCCTTCGTCAAAACGGAGAAACTGTTACGTTTTTATAAAAATGTGAAAAGTTCAAAGATATTTAAAAAATATATGTTAAGCTGTATCCATCGACACACTGTGAGGTGGATTCTATGCGGCTGAAAAGAAAACTGGCGGCATTGGCCTGTGCGCTGAGTCTTTTGACCGGCCCGGTTCTGGCCGCCGGTGAAGGATATCCCGATGTTTCCGCCGGGGACTGGTTTGCCCCCGCCGTGCAGGAAATGACGGAGAAGGGGGTCATGACAGGACTGGCGGACGGCCGGTTCGCCCCTTATGCGGTGGTGGACCGGGCCACCGTGGTCACGGTGCTGTGGCGGCTGGCCGGCGCGCCTGCGGCCACAGTGGCGAAGCCATTCCCCGATGCGGTGGACACCTGGTACGATGTGGCGGCGGCCTGGGCAAAGGGGCGGGGGATCGCCACGGGCTATGCAGACGGCACCTTCGGCGGGAGCGATGCGGTGACCCGGGAGCAGCTGGCCGCTTTTCTCTATCGCTATGCCTGCCAGATGGGACAGCCTCTGGCTGACGGGACCCTGGGCCTGTTCAGCGACGCGGGCGCGATCTCCGGCTGGGCCAAGACGGCGGTGAGCCATGCCGTGGGGGCCGGGATCCTGCAGGGGAGCGACCGGGGGACCTTGGAGCCCCAGGGAAGTGCCAACCGGGCCGCCCTGGCGGTCATGCTCCAGAGGATGCTTATCCCGGCGGCGGGATGAGCACCTTATTTGTGTCTGAATTGGAAAAGGTTTGTGAACCTTTCCCGGGATTCCTTGACGGCGGGGTGTCTTTGCGGTATGCTTCGCTCACAAATAAAATGGAAGGAAGGGACGGACCATCATGGACCACGTTCTGATGTACTATCTCCGGGTCAGTCAGCATCTCTCCCAGCAGTTCCGCAGTCACTTTGGGAAGCTGAACCTCACATTTCCCCAGGCTCTGGTGCTCAGTGTGCTGGGAGGAGAGGGGCCGATGCCCATCAGTCAGTTGGCCGAGCGGACGGGAAGCGCCAATTCCACAGTCTCCGGGATCGTGGACCGGCTGGAGAAGCTGGGTCTGGCCAGACGCACCCGGTCGGAGACCGACCACCGCGTCATTTACGTAGAGGCCACCGATCACTATCAGAAATTGCGCACCAAGGCCGAGACCGGGGTGAATGAATATTTTGACAGCTTGCTGGGAGAGCTGGCACCGGAGGAGCAGGAGACCGTGGCCAGGGGCCTGAAGCTGCTGGATCGGGCGCTGACCGGCGGGCAGGAGGAATAGACCGGCAGGCCCGGTGGTTAAGATAAGCGCGGCAGCCCCGCAGGGACCGTGAGGGGCGGGCCGTGAGAGGAGGAAGAGAGCGAGTGCGAAGGACATATGGGTATGACTCCTATCGGGGGCGTTTTGGGTGGAGAAATGTCCTGACGATCCTCATTGTGTTCCTGCTGGTCGTGCTGGCAGCGGCAGTGGCCGCCTTTTTCCTGCTGCAAAAATATGTGGTTTATACCGATGACGGTCAGGCCCGGCTGGAGCTGCCTTTCCTCCAGCAGAAGGAGAGCCTGCCCCCGGCATCCGCCGGGGTGGGGGAGCCGCCTGTGGTGGTGGTGACGGCCCAGCCCAGCCCCGCGCCGGAGGAGGAATTTTTGCGGGCCGCAGTCCTGCCCCGCAGCGCCCTCTATGACGGCACGGCGGAGGAGCAGGTGGCCGCCGCGGGCGGCAACGCCGCCTGGTTCGACATGAAGGCCGACGACGGCACCCTGGGCTACGTCTCCGACCTGCCCGCCGCCATCCGCTTCGGCTCTTCCGCTGCCGACCCCGCCCTCAACGCGGCCATCAAAGCCCTCAACGACGGGGGGCTCTACACGGTAGCCCGGGTGTCCTGCTTCCGGGACAACCTGGCGCCCCGGCAGGACAATTCTCTGGCGGTCAGGACCAACAGCGGCTATAACTGGCGGGACGCCGGAGACATCCGCTGGCTGAGCCCCACTGTCGAGGGCGCTCAGGACTATGTGGCGGGCGTCTGCCGGGAACTGGCAGCGTTGGGCTTTGACGAGATCCTGCTGGACAACGCCGCCTACCCCACTGCCGGACAGCTGGAGTATATCAAGCGGGGGGAAAACTATGACGAGAGCCGGTTTTCCCAAGTTCTGGACGCCTTTTACGCAAAGGTGCGGGAGGCGTTGAAGGACTACCCGGAGGTGAAGCTCTCCCTGTCCGCAGGCGGCGCGGCCCTGACCGGGGCGGGGGACAAAAGCGGCCAGACGGCCCGGCTGCTGGGAAAGTACGCCGACCGGCTCTATCTCCCAGGCCCGGAGAGCGAGGAGGTCTCCCGCCAATACGACCGGGCGCTGGAGGGGATGGGGCTGTCCCCGGCCCGGATGGTCTTTACCTCGCCGCCCTATGTGCCGCAGCCCGCTTCCTCTTACGCCCCAATGGGGGGCACGCTTTTCTCCCCCGCGCAGGAAACAATGCGCCGGGACCCGTGACATGGGCCCCGGCGCGTTGTTTTTTGAAGACAGGCTGGATTTATTTAAAATAACCAAATTATAAGTTTAAACTAAAAAGTTTATATATAATTTTTCATATCTATTTTGGAAAAGGGAGAAAATGGGCGAAAAAACAACAAAAAAAGTGCTAAAATATGCGATAAAAAAAGATATTTTAGTCTATTTTTTGATGTCCAGTGCAAAATGACGACAAGAAAATGGGCTTGCAATCCGGTCGGCTTTCGAGTAAGATAAAAAATAGCAATGTCCTATGATTCCCAGGATAAAAAGGCGGTGAGAACATGTCGATGGACGCGATCAAACAGGTGACTGAGACGGAAGCGGAGGCCCGGGAGCGCAAAGCCCAGGCCCAGGCCCAGGCCCAGGCGCTGCTGGCCCAGGCCCAGAAGGACGGGCAGGCAAAGCTGAACGAGGCTCGGAAGGCCGCCCAGACTCAGGCCAGGGTGTGGATGAGCCAGGCGGAGGAGACCGCCCGGGATAAGACCCGGGAGGCGCTGGCGGAATATGAAAAGGACTGCCAGACGCTCCGGGAGAAGGCCGCGGAGAAATTGGACGAAGCCGCGGCGCTGATCGTCAGAAGGGTCGTGAATACCTGAAATGGCTATCGTGAAAATGAAACGCCTGCGGCTCATCGCCCTGCGCGCAGACCGGGAGGAGCTTTTGAAACGGCTCCAGGATCTGGGGTGCGTGGAGATCGACGAGCCGGAGGACACAGGAGACGATCCGGCCTGGGCAGCTCTTGCCCGCCCCTCCGACGAGGCGCTGGGGGAGGCAAGGGAGCGGCAGAGCCGGGTATCCGAGGCGCTGGAGGCGCTCAAACAGTATGCCCCCGAGAAGGGGGGCGGCTTCTCACCCCGGCCGGAGGTCACCCGGAAGCAGTTCTTGGACCGGGAGGCCTATGACCGGGCCCTCCGGGACGCCGGGGCCCTCTGCGACGCCAGGCGGGACATCGCCGCGCTGGAGTCGGACTTCGGAAAGCTCCAGGCCCAGCAGGCTGCCCTGGCCCCTTGGCTGTCCCTGGAGATCCCGCTGGAGACCGCGTCCACCCCGTCGGTGACCGCCCTCTTCGGGACCCTTCCCGCCGGGGAGGAACCGGAAGCCCTTTTGGGGGAACTGGGGCAGGCCGGGGAGCTTTGCTCCTTCACCTCGGCGGGCCGGGACCGGAACGTTCAGTATCTCTTCTTCCTCTGCCACCGGAGCGTGGCTGACCAGGCCGTGGAGCTCCTGCAGGCGCACGGCTTTTCCCGCGCCACCTTCCGGGGCCTCACCGGGACCGCGGCGGAGAACGACCGTCGGCTCCAGGGAGAGTTGGAGGCCAATCGCAAAGCGCGCCAGGCCCTGGCCGAGAAGGCCGCCGGGTACGCCGGGGAGCGGTCCGCTCTGCGGCTGTGCGCCGACCGGACCGCTCAGGATGTACGGCGGGAGACCGCCAAGGCCCAGCTCCGGGATACCGGGGAGACCTTTTACCTCGCCGGCTGGTTCCCGGCGGAGGATCAGGGGGCGCTGAAGGCCCTGCTGGACGGCTACCCCTGCGCATGGGAATCCGCCGACCCCGCGCCGGAGGACTATCCCCAGGTGCCGGTGAAGCTGAAAAACAACTGGTTTACCCGGCCCCTCAACATGGTCACTGAGATGTACTCCCTCCCCGCCTATGGCGGGGTGGATCCCAACCCGCTGATGGCCCCCTTCTTCGTGCTGTTCTACGGCATCATGCTGGCGGACATGGGGTACGGCCTTCTGATGATCCTGGCCTCCCTCATCGTCACCAGGAGGCTCAAGCCCAAGGGGACCATGGACCACCTGTTCCGACTCATGGGTCTGTGCGGGGTGAGCACTTTTGCAGTGGGCGCGCTCACCGGGGGCTTCTTCGGGGATTTTATCCCCCAGCTGGCCAAACTCATCGACCCCAACACCACCCTTACCGCCCTGCCCTCGCTCTTCACCCCGTTGGACGACACCCTGTCCATCCTGGTGGGAGCCATGTGCCTGGGCTTTGTACAGATCGTCACCGGCATGGCCATCAGCTTCGTAGAGAAGCTGAAAAAGGGCCAGGTCATGGACGCCGTCTGGGAGGAGGTCACCTGGTGGGTGGTTTTCTTGGGCGCGGGCCTGGCGATTCTGGGCGTGACCAAGATCGTCCTCATTGTGGGGGGCGTGATGATCCTGGTGGGCTCCGGCTGGAACGCCAAGGGCTTTGGCAAGGTCACCGCCGTGTTCGGTTCCCTTTACAACCATATCACAGGCTACTTTGGAGACATCCTGTCCTACTCCCGTCTGATGGCCCTGATGCTGGCGGGCAGCGTGATCGCCCAGGTGTTCAACACCCTGGGCGCCATCCCGGGGAACATCTTCCTGTTCCTCATCATCTCTCTGGCGGGCAACGCCCTGAACTTTGCCCTGAACCTGCTGGGCTGCTATGTGCACGACCTGCGCCTGCAGTGCCTGGAATACTTCGGGAAATTCTATCAGGACGGCGGGAAGCCCTTCCAGCCCCTGGACATCAAGACCAAATACATTGACGTGGTACAAGAATAAAGGAGGAAATCATTATGTTTTTGGAAAACATTGGCGGTCTGGCCCTGGCGCTGCTGGGCGCGGGCCTGGCGGCGGTTCTGAGCGGCATCGGCTCTGCCAAGGGCACCGGCATCGCCGGTGAGGCGGGCGCCGGCCTCCTCTGCGAGGACCCCGGTAAGTTCGGCAAGGTGCTGATCCTTCAGGTCATCCCTGGCACCCAGGGTTTGTACGGCCTGGTGGTCTGGTTTTTCGCCATTTTCCGCATGGGCCTGCTCTCGGGCACCCTTCCCGACCTGTCCATCGCCCAGGGAATGCAGTACCTTTTTGCCTGCCTGCCCATGGCCCTCGGAGGCCTCTTCTCCGCCATCGCCCAGGGCCGCGTGGCAGCCGGCTCCATCAACATTCTGGCCAAGAAGCCCGACGACTGGTCCAAGGGCATGATCCTGTGCATCACCGTGGAGTTCTACGCCATCCTTTCCCTGCTGGCCTCCATGCTGATGATCATCAATATCAGTGCATAATGAGGATCACACTGGAAAGGCGGAAACCGTATGAACGGATTGGATAAGATCACGGAACGAATTGATGCCGACGCCAAGGCGGAGGCCGGCCGCATCTTGGCGGACGCCCAGGCCAAGGCCGATGCCATTGCCGCCGAGTGGGCGGAAAAGGCCCGGCGGGAGACTGACGACATCCTGGCCCGGGGCAAGAAGAATGCCGCCGAGCGGCAGGAGCGCCTGGCCAGCGTAGCCCGGCTGGAGGGCCGCAAGAAGCTGCTGGGGGCCAAGCAGGAGATGCTGGGGAAGGCCTTCGACCGGGCCCTGGAACAGCTTCTGGGGCTGCCCGAGGAAGAGTATGTGGAGCTGCTGGCCGCCATGGCGGCCAAGGCGTCGGTCACCGGGCGGGAGAGCGTCGCCTTTTCCAAGCGGGACCGCTCCCGCGTGGGCAAGCAGGTGGTCACCCGGGCCAACGAGATCCTGGCCCGCCGGGTGGCCCCCAAGCTGCCTGAGGAGCTCACCAGTTCCACCGCCGGCGCCATTCTGGACAAGGTGGTCACCGCCGGTTCCGCCCTGCTGGCCGGCACCGGCATGCTCACCCTGGCCGAGGAGACCCGGCCCATTCGGGGGGGCTTCATCCTGGCAGCCGACGGCGTGGAGATGAACTGCGCCTTTGAGACCCTGGTCCGTCTGGCCCGTCCAGAGCTGGAGCGCCAGGTGGCCGACGTGCTGTTTGTCCGGGAATGATTCTCCCTCCGGGGAAAGGAGGAAGCCGTGAAAGATACTGATTATCTCTCCATCTCCACCCGCGTCCGGGCCATGGAGAACAGACTGTTCGGCCGGGAGCGCCGGGAGCGGATGATCGACGCCCGCACCGACGAGGAGGCCCTCAAGATCCTCGCCGAGTGCGGCTACGCAGAGCCGGAGGACCTCTCGGTCCCTGCCCTCAACCGCGTGCTGACCAGGGCGAGAGCCGACCTCTTTGCCGATCTGCGCTCGGCCGTGCCCCAGCCGGCGCTGGTGGAGGTGTTTCAAATCAAATACGATTACCACAATCTCAAGGTCCTGGTCAAGGCCGAGGCCCTGGGAGAAGAGGCCGCCCGGCTGCTGATGGCCGGGGGGCGCTATGACCCCGGGGCGCTGGCCGATGCCTATCGCCGGGGGGCGCTGGGGGACTATCCGGAGGCTCTTCGCCGTGCGGCGGAGGAGGCCCGGGAGACCCTGAACGCCTCGGGTGATCCCCAGGCCGCCGATCTGATCCTGGACCGGGCCTGCTACGAGGAGATGACCGCCGCGGCCAAGGCCAGCGGGAGCGCCTTTTTGCAGGGCTATGTCCGTCTGGCAGTGGACGCCGCCAACCTCCGCACCGCCGTCCGCTGCCAGCGGATGGGCGCGGGGGGCGAGGTGCTGGCCGGCAGCCTGCTCCCCGGCGGAAACGTGGAGCCCCGGGCCATCGCCGTCTCCAGGGGCGGAGAGCTGAGCCGCCGGTTCGCGGGGACCCCTCTGGAGAAGGCTGCCGAGCTGGGCGCAGGTCTGACCGCCCCGGGGGCCGGGAACCTCACCGGCTTTGAAAAGTGTTGTGACGACGCCCTGAACGGCTACCTGAGCCAGGCCAAGCGGGTGGCCTTCGGAGAGGCCCCTGTGGTGGCCTACCTGTGTGCCCGGGAGGCGGAGGCCACTACCATCCGCACCATCTTGGCGGGCCGGAAGGCCGGACTGAGCGGCGATGCCATCCGGGAAAGGATGCGTGAGAGCTATGTCTGAGTACCGCATTGCCGCCGTGGGCGACCGGGACAGCGTCCTGGGGTTCCGGGCGCTGGGGCTGGATGTGTTCCCCGTGGAGAACACCGAGGAGGCCAAGGCGGCCCTTCACCGGCTGGCCCGGGAGAACTACGCCATCGTCTATCTCACCGAGGGCTTTGCCCAGTACATGGGCCCCGAGATCGCCCGCTATCAGGACGACCTCACCCCAGCGGTGATCCTCATCCCCGGCAAGGAGGGGAGCCTTGGCATCGGCATGGCCAAGGTCAAGACCGCTGTGGAGCGGGCCGTGGGCGCGGATATTTTGTAAGAACCGTCTCAGACCGGGAAAGGGGCGCAGGAATGTTTTTCGATCTGCTTCCCCGTGCCGGGATGAACACCGAGCTGATCGTACACGAGACGCAGCCCTGTCTCGCCGGGGAGAAAACGGGCGCTTCGGCAGGCTGAGAAAGCGGAAGAGGCCTTCCGGGCGTCCGAGGACTATGCGCCCAGGGGGCTCCGGGCCCGGATCAGACGGTGCTGCATCTGTAAATGTCCGCCGGGACGGCTGGGAGCCGTTCCAGGAATGCGAATCTACCTGAAGGAAGAAGGTTGAACGACTTGAGCGGAAAAGTTGTCAAGGTTTCCGGCCCGCTGGTGGTGGCCACCGGCCTTTCGGACGCCAATATGGCCGACGTGGTCCGTGTGGGTCCCCAGCGGCTCATCGGCGAGATTTTGACCATGAACGGGGACTCCGCCTCCATCCAGGTCTACGAGGAGACCTCCGGACTGGGGCCGGGCGCGGAGGTGATCACCACCGGCGCGCCCTTGTCCGTGGAGCTGGGCCCCGGCATGATCGAGAATATCTATGACGGCATCCAGCGGCCTTTGGAGGAGATCATGAGGGCCGCCGGGTCCAATATCACCCGCGGCATCGAGCTGCCCGGTCTGAACCGGGAGAAGAAGTGGGAGTTCACCCCCACCGTGCAGTCCGGGGACAAGGTCTCCGGCGGCGATATCCTGGGCACGGTCCAGGAGACCAGCGTGGTGCTTCACAAGATCCTGGTGCCCCCCCGCATGGGCGGCACCATCCTCTCCATCCAGGGGGGGAGCTACACCGTCACCGACCCCATCGGCATCCTGGTGGATGACGCCGGGGAGCGCCATGAGCTGACGCTGATGCAAAAGTGGCCCGTGCGTGTGGGCCGCCCCTATTCCCACAAGTATCCCCCCAAGACCCCCTTGTGCTCCGGACAGCGGATCATCGACACCCTGTTCCCCATCGCCAAGGGCGGCACCGCCGCCGTCCCCGGCCCCTTCGGCTCGGGCAAGACGGTGGTCCAGCACCAGCTGGCCAAGTGGGCGGACGTGGATATCGTCATCTACATCGGCTGCGGCGAGCGCGGCAACGAGATGACCGATGTGCTGCGGGAGTTTCCCGAACTGCAGGACCCCCGCACCGGGGAGTCCCTCATGAAGCGGACGGTGCTCATCGCCAACACCTCCGATATGCCGGTGGCCGCCCGTGAGGCGTCCATCTACACCGGCATCACCATCGCCGAATACTTTCGGGATATGGGCTACGACGTGGCCGTCATCGCCGACTCCACCTCCCGCTGGGCCGAGGCCCTGCGCGAGATGTCCGGCCGGCTGGAGGAAATGCCCGGCGAGGAGGGCTACCCCGCCTATCTGGGCTCCCGCCTGTCCCAGTTCTACGAGCGCGCCGGCGTGGTGGAGTGCATCGGCTCCGACGACCGCCGGGGCTCCCTCACCGCCGTGGGTGCGGTCTCCCCTCCGGGCGGCGACCTGTCCGAGCCGGTGAGCCAGGCCACCATGCGTATCGTCAAGGTGTTCTGGGCCCTGGACGCGGGCCTGGCCTACCGCCGCCATTTCCCCGCCATCAACTGGCTGAACTCCTACTCCCTGTATCTGGAATCCCTGCGGCCCTGGTACGACGAGAACCTGGGCGAGGAGTTCATGGCTGACCGTGACCGGGCCTTGGCCATCCTCCAGGAGGAGTCCAGCCTCAACGAGATCGTACAGCTGGTGGGCAAGGACTCCCTGTCCCCCGCCGACCAGCTCACCCTGGAGACCGCCCGGATGATCCGGGAGGACTTCCTCCAGCAGAACGCCTTCCTGGATGTGGACAGCTACTCCTCCTACGACCGGCAGGAGAAGCTGCTGGGCCTGATCCTGAGGTGCGATGCCCTCTGCCGGGAGGCCATCGGGAAGGGAGCCGCCACCGCCGACCTCTTTGCCATTCCCAGCCGGGAACGGATCGGCCGGGCCAAGTCGGTGCCTCAGGAGGAGTATCCGGCGGTCTATGCCGCCATTGCCTCCGCTCTGGAGACTGAAATTGCCGCCGCCGCGGCCAAAGGGGAGGCGGACGTATGATTCGAGAGTATAAGACCATTCAGGAGGTCAACGGCCCCCTGATGATGGTGAAGAAGGTCCAGGGCGTCACCTACGACGAGCTGGGCGAGATCCAGCTCCCAAACGGCGACCTGCGCCGCTGCAAGGTGCTGGAGGTCAACGGCGACAACGCCGTGGTCCAGCTCTTCGAGCCCTCCGCCGGCATCAACCTGGCCGAGTCCAAGGTCCGCTTTCTGGGCCATCCCCTCCAGCTGGGCGTGTCCTCCGAGATGCTGGGCCGGGTGTTCAACGGCATGGGCCGCCCCATCGACGGCGGCCCCGATATCCTTCCCGACGAGTACCGGGACATCAACGGCCTGCCCATGAACCCCGCCGCCCGGGACTATCCCAACGAGTTCATCCAGACCGGTATCTCCGCCATCGACGGACTGAACACGCTGGTCCGCGGCCAGAAGCTGCCCATTTTCTCGGGCTCCGGCCTGCCCCACGCCGCCCTGGCCGCCCAGATCGCCCGCCAGGCCAAGGTGCTGGGGGAGGACACCGCCAACTTCGCCGTGGTTTTTGCCGCCATCGGCATCACCTTTGAGGAGTCCAACTACTTCGTGGAGGAGTTCAAGCGCACCGGCGCCATCGACCGGACGGTGCTGTTCACCAACCTCGCCAACGACCCCGCCGTGGAGCGCATCTCCACCCCCCGTATGGCCCTGACGGCGGCGGAGTACCTGGCCTTTGAGAAGAACATGCACGTGCTGGTCATCCTCACCGACATCACCAACTACGCCGAGGCGCTGCGTGAGGTCTCGGCGGCCAAGAAGGAAGTCCCCGGACGCCGGGGCTATCCCGGCTACCTTTACACCGACCTGGCCACCATGTACGAGCGGGCCGGCCGTCAGCTGGGCAAGCCGGGCTCCATCACCATGATCCCCATCCTCACCATGCCTGAGGACGACAAGACCCACCCCATCCCCGACCTCACCGGCTATATCACCGAAGGGCAGATCATTCTGAGCCGGGAGCTCTTCCGCAAGGGCGTCAACCCGCCCATCGACGTGCTCCCCTCCCTGAGCCGGCTGAAGGACAAGGGCATCGGCGAGGGCAAGACCCGCGCCGACCACTCGGGCGTGATGAACCAGCTCTTTGCCGCCTATTCCACCGGCAAGGAGAACAAGGAGCTCATGTCCATTCTGGGCGAGGCCGCCCTCTCTCCCACCGATCTGCTGTACGCCAAATTCGCCGACGAGTTTGAAAAGCGCTACGTCTCCCAGGGCCCGGACGAGAACCGCTCCATCCTGGAGACCATGGATCTGGGCTGGGAGCTGCTGTCCATTCTGCCCAGGGCGGAGCTCAAGCGGATCAAGCCCGAGTTCATCGAGCAGTACCTCCCGAAAAAGGAGGGGTAAGCCATGCCCGCGATCAATGTGAACCCGACCCGCATGGAGCTCACCCGGCTCAAGGGCCGGCTGCGCACCGCCACCCGGGGCCACAAGCTGCTCAAGGATAAGCGCGACGAGCTGATGAAGCAGTTCATGGACGTGGTGCGGGAGAACCGGGCGCTGCGGAAAAAGGTGGAGGAGGGGCTGTCTCAGGCTTCTGCCGCCTTCGCCGCCGCCTCGGCGGTGATGTCCCCCGAGATGCTGGAGCAGGCCCTTATGTATCCCAAGGAGTCGGTCTCCCTGGACATGGGCTTCCAGAACATCATGTCGGTGGATGTGCCGGTGTACCACTTCAAAACCAGGAGCGGCGAGGCCGGGCAGGTCTATCCCTACGGCTTTGCAGCCACCTCCGGCGAGCTGGACGACGCTGTGCGGGCCCTCTCCCAGGTCTTTCGGGATATGCTGCGGCTGGCTGAGGTGGAAAAGACCTCCCAGCTCCTGGCCCAGGAGATCGAAAAGACCCGCCGCCGGGTCAACGCGCTGGAGTATGTGAAGATCCCCCAGATGCAGGAGACCATCAAGTATATCACCATGAAGCTCGACGAGAACGAGCGCGCCTCCACCATCCGGCTGATGAAGGTGAAGGATATGCTCCTGAAGGAGGCCATTGAGGCCCGCCAGGAGGCCGACGAGGCGGCAGTGGAGGCCTTCGGCGGCCAGACTGCACCTCCGGAGCCCATCTGAGCGACAAAATAAATTGGAAAAGACGCAGGCGGCCGATGAAAAAGGCCGCCTGCGTCTTTTGAGAAGGGGAAGGCGGCGTATTTTTTGCTGCGCACAGACCTCCCCTCTTTTCTTTCCCCATTATTTGTGATACAATACCACCGAAAAACATAAAGGAGGCAACGGCTCGATGTACTGTGTACGAAAGATCACCGAGGATCTCTATTGGGTGGGCGGGAATGACCGCCGCCTGTCTCGCTTTGAAAATATCCATCCCGTCCCCAGAGGCGTGAGCTATAACGCCTACCTGCTGCTGGACGAAGAGACCGTTCTGTTTGACGCGGCTGACTGGTCGGCCAGCCGTCAGCTGGTGGAGAATGTGGAGCACCTGCTGGCCGGACGGGAGCTGAACTATGTGGTGCTGGACCATCTGGAGCCCGATCACGGGGCGGGGCTTCAGGCGGTGATCGCCCGCTGGCCGGGCGTCAAGCTCATTTCCGGCGCTGTGGCCTTCCGCTTCCTGGACCAGTTCGAGTTTGCCGGACCGGACACGGAGCGTATCACTGTGAGCGAGGGGGATTCCCGTTCCTTTGGCCGCCACACCGTCACCTTCTACTCCGCTCCCATGGTTCACTGGCCGGAGGCCATGGCGGCTTTTGACGAGGCCAGCGGCGTCCTTTTCTCGGCCGACGCCTTCGGCACCTTCGGCGCGCTCAACGGCAGGCTCTTCAACGACGAGCTGCACTTTGAGCGGGACTGGCTGGACGAGGCCCGGCGCTACTATGCCAACATCGTGGGCAAGTACGGCGCGCCCACGCAGGCCCTGCTGGACAAGGTGGCTGCGCTGGGAGATAAAGTGAAGTTCATCTGCCCCCTTCACGGGCCGGTATGGCGTACTGAATTGGGTTATTTTGTGGACAAGTACGACCTCTGGAGCCGCTATGCCCCCGAGGAGAAGGGTGTGGTCATCGTCTACGGCTCCATGTACGGCGGCACCGAACAGGCCGCCGAGGCTCTGGCCACCGCGCTCACCGAGCGGGGCATAAAGGAGGTTTCCCTCTTCGATGTGTCCGAAACCCATGTTTCCTACCTCATCTCCGAGGTGTTCCGCCTGTCTCACGTGGTGCTGGCCTCGGTCACCTACAACATGGGGATCTATCCTCCCATGCTGAACTTCCTGGAGGATATGAAGGCCCTCAATGTCCAGAACCGGACCTTTGCCATCCTGGAAAACGGCACCTGGGCCCCCAAATCCGGGGAGCTCATGGAGAAATTCGTCACAGGCGAGCTGGCCGACTGCCGCCTTCTGGATTCCCGGCTCACCCTCAAGTCCACCCTGCCCTCCGCCCGGGCCGGGGAGCTGGAGGCCCTGGCCGACGCCCTGGCCGCTTCGGTGCAGGGATAAAGACCGTATGGATGAGAAGAGCCTTCGGAGGAGCAGATCCTCCGGAGGCCCTTTTTCTTGCCTTCGCCGCTTTTGCGTGGTATGCTGAACAACAATGAGAGGAGCGACACACCATGACGAAAAACGACGATTTTCTCCATCTGTTTACCACGCTGCCCCCGGAGATCGCCCGGCGGAAGGCCATGGGGGACCTGGAGGGGGCTCTGCGGCTCATCGACCGGGAGCTGGCCCGGGATGCGCTGGGGGAGTTGGCTCCCCGCCTCCGGGCTGAGCGGGTGCGGCTGGAGAGACTGCCCAGGGACTATCCTTACAGCCGCGCCGCCGCGCTGGCCATGATCCGGGCGGAGTGGCCGGAGTTTACCGGGGCGCAGTTCGACGCCCTGGTGGATGCCGGGCGCATCGACTGGCGGAACATCAAAGGGGAAAGCCGCTATCACAAGGATTTCCTGGATTCCCTGCGCATCTACCCCCGGGAGGCCCCGGGCCTGAAGCAGGAGCCGGTGGACAATGCCCAGCGGGACGCTGTGCTGGAGCGGATGGAGCGGGAGGGGGCCCTCACCGCCCACATCACCCTGAAGGCCACGATCCGTACCAGGATGCCCGCCGCCGGAAAGCCGGTGCAGGCCTGGCTCCCCGTGCCCGCCCGGTGCCCCCAGCAGAGCGGCATCGAGATCCTGGACGCCACCCCGGGGTACCTCCTCGCCCCGGAGGACGCCCCCCAGCGGACAGTTTTCTGGGAGAGCCGGGATCGGGACAGCTTCACCGTCACCTACCGTTACTGCCACCGGGCGGTGTTTACCGACCCCCTTACCCTCCCCTGGGACCCTGTCCAGCCAACCTTCGACACCGCCGAGCAGCTTCCCCACCTGGCTTTCAGGCCCTACCTGCGGGCGCTGGCCGCCCGACTGATTGAGGGCTGCGCCTCCCCGGCGGAAAAGGCGGCCGCCATCTACGACTACGTCACCGGAAACGTGGACTACCGCTATCAGCCCGCTTATCTTCAGCTGGACGTCATTGCCGACACCTGCGCAAAGGAGCTGCGGGGGGACTGCGGGGTAATGGCCCTGCTCTTCATCACCCTCTGCCGCATTGCGGGCATCCCTGCCCGGTGGCAGAGCGGTCTGGCCGTCCGGCCGGACCATGTGGGTTCCCACGACTGGGCCATGTTCTACATCGCCCCCCACGGCTGGCTGTGGGCCGACCCCTCCTTCGGCTCCTCCTCCCGCCGGAACGGAGAGACCCGCCGCAGGAAGCACTATTTCGGCAGTCTGGACCCCTGGCGCATGGTGGCCAACTCCGCCTTTCAGGCGCCCCTCACGCCTCCCGCCCCGGAAGTCCGCCAGGACCCCTACGACAACCAACGGGGGGAGATGACGGTGGATGGAGTGGGGCTGGACAGCCCGGACATGGAGCGCGGTGTGGAGCTGCTGTCCTTCGAGTTGGAGTAAGTGGGGGAGAAAATTGCACAGGTTATAAAAACAGGGAGTATTCTCGTTGTGTGAGAATACTCCCTGTTTTTAATATTTTACTTCCCGTAGCCTTGGGGGTGGCTCTGGTGCCAAGTCCAGGCGTCGGAGATGATCTCCTCCAGTCCCCGATGGGGGACCCAGCCCAGCACCTGGCGGGCCTTCTGGTTAGAGGCGATGAGGATCGACGGGTCGCCTGCCCGGCGCGGTTCCACTTTGGCGGGGATCGGTTTCCCGGTGACCTTCCGGGCGGTGTCGATGATCTCCTTCACAGAGAAGCCGTCGCCGCTGCCCAGGTTGAAGGGCCCGCTCTCTCCGCCCCGATCCAGATATTCCAGCGCCAGCAGGTGGGCCTCGGCCAGATCCCGGACGTGGATATAGTCCCGGATGCAGGTGCCGTCGGCGGTGGGGTAGTCGTCCCCGAAGATGCCGATGTGCGCCTGCTGACCCAGGGCGGTTTTGAGGACCAGGGGGATGAGGTGGGTCTCCGGCGAGTGATCCTCTCCGATGCCCACAGCCGTGTTGGACCCGGCGGCGTTGAAGTAGCGCAGGGCGGCATAGCGGATGCCGTAGGCCCGGTCGCACCACTTGAGCATCCCTTCGATGGCCAGTTTGCTGGCGCCGTAGGGGTTGGTGGGGTCGGTGCGGTCGGTCTCCTCGATGGGCTGCTTCTCCGGCTCACCGTAGGTGGCGGCGGTGGAGGAAAAGACGATCTTGTTCACCTTGTGGTTCTTCATGGCGGTGAGCATGGACTGGGCTCCCGCCAAGTTGTTTCCGTAATATTTCAACGGATCTGTGACGCTCTCCCCCACCAGGGAATAGGCGGCGAAGTTGATAACGCCGTCAATGGGATCGTCGGTAAATACCCGGTCGAGGAAGGCCGCGTCCCGTACATCGCCCACCCGGAGCTTCGCTCCCCTGACCGCCTGCCAATGTCCGGTGCACAGATTGTCCACCACCACGACGTCATAGCCCTTTTCCACCAGCAGCGCCACCATATGGCTGCCGATGTAGCCGGCGCCGCCGGCTACCAGAATGGTTTTCATGGCGCACCCTCCTTGTTTTTGAATGTATGGACGGGTTTCCGGCATCCTTCACAGACCCCGGCACAGGCAGGGACGCGAAGTGTGCCGAAAATATAATAAGGAACCGCTTTGCAGTTTCTTATTATATCACAGTGTCTGCCGGAATGCGATAGGGATTTGGTTACAGAATCCGCCCGTCGGTGGAAAGAGTCACCACCTGCCAGGGGATGAACTTCCCGCTGTTTTTCAGAGCAGTCACCGCTGCGCGCTCGATACCGCCGCAGCAGGGCACCTCCATGCGCACCACAGTGAGGGCCTTGATGTCGTTCCGGACCAGGATCTCGGTGAGCTTTTCCGTGTAGTCCCCCTCGTCCAGCTTGGGGCAGCCGATCAGAGTGATCTTCCCCCGGATAAAGTCCCGGTGGAAATTTCCGTAGGCGTATGCCGTGCAGTCGGCGGCCACCAGAAGGTGGGCCCCGTCAAAGTAGGGGGCGTTCACCGGGGCCAGCTTGATCTGCACCGGCCACTGGCTGAGCTGGGAGTCCACAGATACAGGGACCTCCGGCGTATCGGTGTGCTCCCGACGCAGTGCCCGGGACTGGCTCCCCGGACAGCCGCAGGGCAGGGGCGCGGCCTGGGCGGCCTTACTCCGGGCCACGGCGGCTGCGTCATAAGCCGGTGCCTCCCGCTCTTCAAAGGTGATGGCCCCGGTGGGGCAGGCGGGCAGGCAGTCCCCCAGGCCGTCGCAATAGTCCTCCCGCAGCAGCTTTGCCTTTCCGTCCACCATGCCGATGGCCCCCTCGTGGCAGGCGGCGGCGCAGATGCCGCAGCCGTTGCAGGCTTCCTCATCAATGTGGATGATCTTCCGTACCATAGCAGCTTCCTCCTGTTGTTTGTTTGTCTTCATGATACACGATCTCCCGATGAAAAGATGTTGTTTTTACAACACTTCAATTAAAAAAACAGGCCTGCGGAGATTTCTTCCGCAGGCCCGCCCGGATTGAATGGGTTTGCCGCCCCCTCAGCACAGAGCGGCGGATTCTTCGACCGGAAGGAAGTCCAGCGCCACATAGGATCCGGCGGTGAGAAAGAGCACTGCCGTGTAGTCCAGATCAAACTCCAAAATGTCTCCCGCTTTCAGGGGCCGGGGGCAGTCCTCCACATCCAGGATGGTGTGGTCGCTGGAGCCGCCCAGAATTTCAATTCCCACATCCCGCGGGATCAGACGCATGGCGCTGCCCAGATCCAGCTTGCCCACGCCGATCAGCGCCCGGCGGCGCATGCCCCGGCTGGGGTACTCCTGCCGGCGGCCAAAGGCGTCGATGAAAATTTCCCCCTCCGGATAGCTCGGTTTTCTCCGGCACTCCAAAACCTGCGCTTGGAGGGTAAATACCTGAGAGGAGAGGTCATCCAGATCGGAGATCCCCCACTCATGGGGCAGGTCGTAGTTGACCAAAATGGCCTCCCCGATCCGCAGGTGGTTGATTCCGGCGGGCATCGTTCCCTGATGGACCAGGCGGAAAGAGGTGGTGGCCCCTCCCGAGACGATCTCCAGCTTCCGGCCGATGGCCGCCTCGATCCGCGCCGCCAGGGCGGCCAGCTCCTCCATTTTTTCCACGGTGGGCACGATGGCACCGTAGCAGCCCAGATTTGTGCCGATCCCCGCCAGATCCAGATGGCTCAGCTCCCGCTCCACCCGGAGGGCCTGAACCGTCAGCTCGTCCTTGTCCCACCAGCCCTCCCGCAGGTCGCCCAGGTCGGCCATGAGCACCACCTTGTGCCGCCTGTTCCGGCGGGCGCAGAGGGCATTGAGCTCCGTGAGGGTATCGGCGTCGCTCTCCAGGGAGTAGTCGCACACCCGGGCCACATCCTCCAGCTCGCAGCGCATGGGCACCCGAATGAGCATGGTGGGCAGGCCCAGACCCGCCGCCCGCTCCAGCTGATCCAGCCGGGAGGAGGCGATCTGATCGCAGCCCCCCAAGGCATACTGCTCGGTGATGGGCAGAAGGCCGTTGGCTCCCTTGACGACCCCCGCCACCCGAATTCCGGCGGCGTGACAGCGCCGGGTCACGCTCTCCACGTTCCGGCGGAGCCGGGACAGGTCGCAGCGCAGTCTGGGATAACGCTTGTACTCCATAAAAATCCTCCTCTGCCTCTTGAAAGCGGCAAGATTTTCAGTTTGTCCGGCACAGGAAGCGGCCGGGCAGCGCCCCGGTGAGCACACCGTTTTCCACGGTGGGAGCCCCTGAGACCAGCACCAGGTCGATCCCCCGGTTGGGGAGCGTGATGTCGGTAAATTCTGCTCCGTCGGCGATGGTGTCCGGGTCAAAAATGACCAGGTCGGCGTCCATGCCCGGAGCAACCTGCCCCTTTCCGGACAGGCCCAGACGGCGGGCCGCCCGGCGGGTCATTTTGTCCAGGGCCTCCATCAGCGTGAGGGCCTTCTCCTCCCGGACATACTTGCCCAGGATCCTGGGGAAGGTCCCCGCAGCCCGGGGATGGCCCAGACAGCCGCCGCTGATGCTGCCGTCGCTGCCCAGAAGCCCCGCGGGGTGGGCGATGGCGGTGCGGATGCTCTCCTCATCCATGGCGAAGGCCACCACGTTGACCTCCGGGGTCTCCCGGCGGACCTTCTCATAGAGCTCCTTTGTGCACCGCCGCCCGGCATAGGGGGGGTGAAGGAGCAGGATGATGTCGTAGTCCACCCCCCACTTCTCCCGCCAGTCCATGTCGAAGACGGCGGTGCCGATGCCGGTGCAGAAGGCGGCGTAGGGGTAGGTGTCGTAGCCCAGCAGGGGGTTTTCCCGGATCTCCCGTTCCAGGAACGCCAGGGACTGAGGCATGTTGTGGGCGGTGCCCGCCAGGGAGCTGAGGTGGGAGACCTGCACCCGGCAGCCGG
Organism: Pseudoflavonifractor sp. Marseille-P3106; assembly: GCA_900169975.1. Classification (GTDB taxonomy): domain Bacteria; phylum Bacillota; class Clostridia; order Oscillospirales; family Oscillospiraceae; genus Vermiculatibacterium. The sequence continues at coordinate 111,173 of LT827122.1, read as the reverse complement.
TGCGCCGGGACAGCCGGGCCATCTCCTCCAGAGAGGACATACATTCCTCGCAGTCGGCCCGGAAGTGGATGGAGACAAAGGGGTCGAAGCTCCGGACTGCCTCCACCGCCCGGGTCATCTCCTCCTCGGAGATGCCGGGGGCGTACTCCAGACCGAAGGAGAGGCCCCAGGCCCCCTCCGCCAGCTCCTCGGCCAGACGGCTCTGAATGCGCTTCCGGACGGCCTCGGGGGCGGCGTCGTACCAGCCCAGTCCCTCAGCCTCCCGGAGGGAATTGTAGCCGGCCAGCAAGATGTAGTTGGCCGGAGCGCCGCCGTTGGCAGCCAAAATTTCCTTGAACCGGGCCATGGAGTGATTCTGCTGGCCGCAGTTGCCCCCTACGCAGGTGGTGACCCCCTGGAGGGCCATATATTCGGAGATGTCGTACCGGCGGCTGTCCCCGGCAAATTCCTCCTCGTGCATGTGCAGGTCAATGAAACCGGGGGAGACCACCTTGCCGGCGGCGTCCACCACCCGGCGGGCCTGGGGCCGTTCCCCCGGCGGAAGAAGAGCGGCGATCTTTCCGCCCTCCAGGGCGATCTCTGCGGGGACCAGCGCCCCGGCGTCAAAGTCGGGGAAGCGCCCGTCCACGATCAGGGTATCATACATGAATCAAGACTTCCTTTCTCTCCTCAGCGGTTTGGAAAGTCCAGGGTCTCGGCCAGGGAACAGGCCACCCGGTGGCCCTCCCCCAGATCCCGGAACGGGGGCTCCTCGGTACGGCAGCTCTCCTGGGCGAAGGGACAGCGGGAGGCAAACCGGCAGCCGGTCAGTTCCCCGATGAGGCTGGGCATGTCTCCGGTGAGCAGGACCTTTTTCCGCTCCCGCTGGCTGGGGTGGAGAGGGGGCACCGAAGACAGAAGGCTCAGGGTGTAGGGATGGCGGTAATGCCCGTAGATCTCCTCCGCCTCGCCCAGTTCCATGACTTTTCCGCCGTACATGACGCAGATGCGGTCGCTCATATACCGCACCACCGACAGGTTGTGTGTGATGAATAGATAGGTCAGGCCGAACTTCTGCTGGAGATCCAGCAGCTCGTTGAGGGTCTGGGCCTGCACGGACACATCCAGGGCGGAGGTGGGCTCGTCCAGCACCAGCAGCTTGGGCTTGAGCAGAATGGCCCGGGCGATGGACACCCGCTGCTGCTGCCCGCCGGAGAGCTCATAGGGGAAGCGCTCCAGCAGCTCCCGGCCCAGGTTGACCTTTTCGGCAGTCTCATAGATGAGGTCCCGGGCATCCCCTTTGGAGCAGCCGTTCAGTTCCAAAGGCCGCTCCAGAGAGCGGTAAACGGTGGCGCGGGGATTGAGGGAGGAGGCCGGGTCCTGGAACACGGCGCCCACGCAGTGGGAGAGCTCTTTGCGGCGGCCCCGGTCGTGGATGTCCATCCCGTCCAGGGTGATGGTCCCCTCTGTGGGCTCCATCAGCCCCAGGATCATCTTGGCCAGGGTGGTCTTGCCCGAGCCGGACTCCCCCACCAGGCCCAGAGTCTCTCCGGCGTGGATGTCCAGCGTCACATCGTCCACGGCCCGGACGAAGGCGGCGTTCTTTTTCAGCCCGCTTTTCAGGGGGAAATACTTTTTCAGGTGCTCAATGCACAGCAGCGTCTCAGACATGCGCCCCACCTCCCTTTTCCTTGTGGCAGGCGCACAGGTGTCCCGGCTGGCACTCCGTGAGGGCCGGGGCGGCGCCGCGGCAGATCCCGCAGGCGTCGGGACAGCGGTCGGCGAACCGGCAGCCCTTCACCGGCTTGGAGAGATCCGGCACGGTGCCTGGAATAGTGGCCAGCCGCCCCTCTTTCTTGGTGATAACGGGCAGGGCCTTCATCAGCATCCGGGTGTAGGGGTGGAGGGGGCGGTCGAAGATGGTGTACACATCCCCCAGTTCCACCAGCTTTCCGGCATACATCACGCCCACCCGGTCGGCCATGTCGGCCACGATGCCGAAGTCGTGGGTGATCATCAGCACGGCGGTGTCGTACTTGCGCCGCAGGTCGTTCATCAGCTCGATGATCCCAGCCTGGATGGTCACGTCCAGGGCGGTGGTGGGCTCGTCGGCGATGAGGAGCTTGGGGTGGCGGCAGAGCATCATGCCGATCATCACCCGCTGCCGCATACCGCCGGAGATCTCATGGGGATAGGATTTCATCCGCTTCTCCGCGTCGGGGATCTTCACGTCCCGGAACATGTCGGCGGCCAGACGCCATGCCTCCCGCTTTTCCATCCGATCCACCACCAGACCCTCGGTGACCTGGCCTCCGATGGTGTAGACCGGGTTAAGGGAGTCCAGGGGATTTTGGAAGATCATGCCGATCTCCCGGCCCCGCACCTGGCTCATCTCTTTGGAGCTCAGCTCCAGCAGATCCCGGCCCTCGAAGCGGACCTGTCCGCCGGTGATGCGCCCCGGAGAACGGATGAGCCGCAGAATGGCCCGGGCGGTGGTGGATTTTCCGCAGCCGGATTCCCCCACCAGGGCGAAGGCCTCGCCCCGGCGCAGGTCGAAGCTGACGTCGGAGACCGCCTGCACCCCGCCGGAGAAGGAGACCGACAGGTCGTTTACCTCTAAAATTTTCTCTTCCATGCCGTCACACCTTCATCCGCGGGTCCAGCAGTTCCTTGAGACCCTCCGCGGCCAGATTAAAGCCCAAAACCGTCCACACAATGGCAAGACCGGGCCAGAAGGTGACCCAGGGGGCCTTTTTGATAAATTGAATGCCGTTGGACAAAATCATGCCCCAGTCGGGCAGCGGCTCCTGTGCCCCCAGCCCCAGGAAACCCATGGAGGTGGTGGACAGGATGGCCGAGGGCAGCGCCAGGGAGGCCAGGATCACGATGGTGGAGGTCAGGTTGGGGAGAATGTAGCGCAGGATGATCTGCAGATCGCTCTCGCCGTAGACCTTGGCAGCCTCGATGTAGGACAGGGATTTGATGGACTGGACCTTGGCCCGGACGATTTTGGTAAACTGTGCCCAGGTCACCAGCGCCACCGAGATCGCCACGTTCTCTGCGCTGGGACCCAGCAGCAGCACGATGGCCATGGCCAGGATGATGGGAGGAATGGACCAGATCATGTCGGTGACGAACATGATGACCCGGTCGGTCTTTTTCCCGTAGTAGCCCGCCAGAATGCCCAGGGTCACGCCGATCACCGTCTCGATGACCACCGCCACCAGCCCCACCTTCAGGGCGATGCGGCTGCCGAAAAGGATCCGGCTGAGGATGCAGCGGCCGTAGCGGTCGGTGCCCAGAGGGAACTGCGCGCAGGGGGGCGCCAGTTTCATATTGAGGGCCTGATCGGCAAAGCCGTGGGGGGCCAGCTGGGGGGCGAAAACGGCGGCCAGGACCACCACCAGCATCATGAAAAATCCAATGAAGAACAGGGGCTTTTTGACCACCTGCCGGAGCTTGCTCTTTTTCCATTTCATACGTCCGCCCCCTTATTCCATACGGATCCGGGGATCCAGAATACCGGACACGATATCCCCGATAAGATTACAGATGACGGTGAGCACCGCAATGACGAACACGATGCCCTGCACGATGGGAAAGTCCTGCTTGTCGATGCCCTTCCAGAGGAGCTGCCCCATGCCGGGCCAGGCAAAGACGTTCTCCACTACCACTGATCCGCCGATCAGCCAGGGCAGAGAGAGGAAGAAGGTGACCGTCACGGGGATAAGAGCGTTGCGCAGCACGTGGCGCACCAGCACCTTCCTGTCGGAGATGCCCTTGGCATAGGCGGTCTCCACATGCTTTTCCTCCATCACGTCCAGCACCTCGCTCCGGGTCAGGCGGAAGATCTGGGCCAGGGCGGGGAAGGCCAGGGTCAGGGCGGGAAGGACCAGGGAGCGGAAGCCGCTGTACCCCGAAATGGGGAACCAGCTCTTGTTCACGGCAAACTCCCGGATGAACAGTACGCCCAGCCAGAAGGCGGGCATGGACCAGAGCACCACCATCACGATGGTGAGGAATTTGTCCAGGATCCCGTCCCGCCGTACGGCGGCGACCAGGCCCAGGGGAATGGCCAGCAGATACTCAACGAGAATGGCCGCGCCCGTCAGCATCAGGGTATAGGGGAGCCGCTGCCCAATGAGATAGGCTACATCCTGTCCGGTGGTGATGGAGGTGCCGAAGTCCCCCTTGCAGATATTTCCCAGCCAGTAGAAGTACTGGACCACGGGAGGCTTGTCCAGCCCCCACTTCTCCTCCAGCTGGGCGACCTTTTCCTCGGAGACCCGGGTGTCGGTCATCAGCTCAATGGGGGTTCCGGGCATGGCCTGCATGATGCCGAAGATGATGACGGTCACGCACAGGACCACCAGCACCCCGGTCAGCAATCGTTTGATGATATATTTGACTACGTCGCTCAAAGGGGTTTCCTCCTCATTTGAAATAGCCCAAAGGGAGCAGCGGCTCTGTGTTTGGCCGCTGCTCCCCTGGAAGGAACCAAATCCGCGGGATTCCCGCCGTTCGAGCGGGCTTTAAATGCGCTGAAACAGCTCGTCCAGAATGGGGAAAAAGACCTCGTCCCGTACCAGGCCCTGCCCCTCCCAGTTGGTGAGCATGGCTGCGGTGACGCCGTCCCGGGGGAAGCGGGACACCCGGGAGATAAAGCCCATGGTGCCGCCGGTGTGCCAGATCTCTTCGTGGCCGGAGTAGTGCTTGGACTTGCCCTCGATGTCACCCAGGAACAGGCCCATGCCGTAGTGGGTGGGCGTTCCGTCCTTCAGTACGTGGGAGACGAACAGCTCTTCCACCGTAGAGCGCTTCACCAGCGCCTCGCTGCTGCTCTCATAGAGGTAGTGATGCCATTTGAGGAGATCGTCCACATTGGAGGAGATGTTTCCGTCGGCGTAGCCCACCAGCAGCATGTCATAGGGCTGGGGCACATAGACGCCGGGCCGGTCGTTGGGTTCCACATAGCCCGTAGCCTGCCGGGGGTCGGTCTGATCCATGTAGTCCGGGGCCACGGTGCGGGTCATCCCCAGAGGGGCGAAGATCTCGCGCTCCAGGAACTGACCGAAGGGAAGCCCGGAGAGCTGGCGGACGATATCCCCCAGCATCACATAGGCGGTGTTGCAGTAGGACCAGCGGGTGTCCGGCTCAAAGTCCAGCTGGGGGCCGAAGCCCCGGGCGATCTCCAGAAGCCTGGCGGTGTCGGCGGTGCGGAGGGCCTCCTCATTCTCCCGGAAGCCCTCCTCAAAGTATTCCCGGATGCCAGAGGTGTGGGCCATGAGCATCCGCACGGTGACGGCTTTCCGGTAGTCGGGGAAATCCGGGAAAAAACGCTCGATGGGCTCATCCAGATCCAGCAGGCCCCGGTCCCGGAGCATGAGGACAGCCATGCAGGTGAACTGCTTGGTGTTGGAGGCGATGACGAAATTGTCCTCAGGTGTGACGGGCCTTCCCCGTTCCAGGTCGGCCATGCCGTAGCCCTTGCGGAGAAGCACCTCGCCGTCCTTGGCCAGCAGGAGGGCAAAGCCCGGGGTGTCCGGCCCGGCCGCTTTCCCGGCGATCCGGTCCGCCGCCTGTTCCAGTGTCTCCATCCGGCTCACTCCCGCACGGTGTCGTGGAACCAGACGCGGCCGTCGTTGGTGACCTTCACACCGGTGATGTCCTTTTTGGTGGCAATGCAGTAGTTGTCGGCAAAGAGGGAGATGGCCTTGTAGTCGGCCACCAGAAGATCCTGGGCGGCCTCGTAGGCCTTCACACGGGCCTCAGGATCGTTCTCGGTGCGGGCCTTGACCAGCGCGTCGGTGACGGCGGGGTCGTCCCAGGGATAGCCGGACTCGGAGGTAAAGACGTAATAAAGGATGTCGGCGTCGTTCCAGACGTAGTTGCGGCCGCCCATGACGAAGTTGTCGTCCCGCATGAGCTGCTTGATGTAGGCGCCCTCATACTCCCGGATCTGGGCGTCCACGCCCACGGCGGCAAACTGAGCCTGGAGCACGGGTGCGGCCGCCTTGACGGAAGCGCGGTCCGAGGCGATCAGCATTTCAAAGGACAGGGCCTGGCCGCCCTTCTCCACAATGCCGTCCCCATTGGTGTCGGCCCAGCCGGCCTCGGCCAGCAGGCTCTTGGCGGTCTCGGGATCAAAGGCCAGCTTCTGGGACAGCTCGGTCTCTTTGGCAGCGCTGTAACCGGCCTGGGCCTCGGAGATAAAGCCGTAGGTGGGGGTGACCACGCCGTCCAGGGCGTCGGCCACTTCGTCCCGGTTCACCGCCAGAGACAGAGCCTCGCGCACCTTCACATCCGCAGTGACGCCCTTGCCGGCCTGCATGTTCAGATAGGACACGCCGGCCTGCTTATAGCCGTAGGTGGTCACGTCGGGGTTGCTCTCCAGATCGGCAATGCTGGCGGAGGGCACGTCGAAGATCACGTCCACGCTGCCGCTCTCCAGCTCACTGACCCGGGTGAACTCGTCGGGGATGAACCGTACCACGATGGTGTCGAAGGCGAAGATGCCACGGTTGGTCATGTTGGGGTTGTTGGTCTTAAAATTCTCGTTGCGCTTGAGGGTGATCTGAGAGCCTTGAGTCCACTCGTCCACATAGTAGGGGCCGTTGGTCACGGGGCAGCGGTTGAAGGCGTCGGCCTCCATGGTGTCTGCCACGGCCACGTCGTTGATGCCGCCGTAGGTGCTGGTGAGGGAGGCCCACATGTAGGGGGCGGGGCCGGAGAGATTGTAGCGGATGGTCTGCTCGTCCACGACTTCGATGTCGGACACGGCGTCCAGATCTCCGGCGTACTCGCTGATCTCCAGGAACCGCTCCTCGGAGGCCTTTACCGCCGCGGCATCGCACACGTCGCCGTTGGAAAATTTGGCGTCCTTGGGCAGGACGAACTCGATGTAGGAACCGTCCTCCGCCACGGTGTAGGACTCGGCAAAGGCGGGCTGAATCTCGGACAGATCCTCGCTGAACACCACCAGGGGCTCATAGATGAGGCCGTGGACGATATTTTCCCAGCCGATCTGCTGGATGTCGCACCCCTCGATCTCGTCCTGGATGGCAATGGTGAGCAGAGAGTTGTCTGCTGTGCTGTCACTGCCGGCGCTGTCGCCGGAGCCGCTGCCGGAGTTGGGGCCGCTGCCGCAGGCGGTCAGCGCCAGGCTCAGGCCCAGGGCCAGAGCTGCTGCACGATAAAATTTCATTCCAAATTCCTCCACATTGTATATTTTTCATTCTCTATGCACTTTATCAATTTACAGTAGTATAATTCCATTTTGACCATGTTGTCAACTGGATCTTTCTTTTTGCGGCTGTTATTTTGCCTTTTTGTGTTTTATGACCATTCCCTGTAATCGTCAAGCCCGTGTTCCATGACAAAGTTCATCATATCGGCTTTCAAATACTCAATCTGATTCCAGCGTTCCAGCCCCGCCGATTGCTGCGCCTTGATGCCGCTTTCGATCTCCGCAAGCAGCGAAATCGTCTTGCGCTTGCGCTTCTGCTTTTTGACGACAGGCTTTACCCCCTATGCCCGATCTGGAAAGACCCGAGAAGGAATCCGGTAAAGCAGTCTCCAAAGCCGCGCGGGGAAAAGGCGGCCTTGGGGGGTTCCCTTACGCTGCAGGGACATGACCGCTGCATAGATTGACAAGAATCCCTTTGCGTGATAAATTTTAAAAGGCAATTTTACGTCTTGTTAGCGGATGGGCTTCCCGTGAGGTTACCTTCCATGAGAGAGAAAGAGGTGGACTGTGGTGGAGCAGGAAAAAACACTGATGACCCAGGGCCCCATTGGCCGGATTCTGCTGCGGTTCGCGCTTCCCCTGTTTTTGGGCAATCTGTTTCAGCAGCTTTACAACACGGTGGATTCCCTGGTGGTGGGCAATTTCAGCGGCAATGAGGCCCTGGCCGCCGTCAGCTCCTCCGGGAGCCTGTGTTTTCTGATCATTGGCTTTTTCCAGGGCGTTTTCGCGGGTGCCAGCGTGGTCATCTCCCGCCGTTACGGCGCTCGGGACGGGGAGGGCGTCGATCGGGCCGTCCACGCCACGGTTATTTTTTCTCTCGCGGCCGGACTTCTGCTGACGGTGCTGGGCGTGGGATTCACCCCGGCCATTCTGCGCTGGATCGGCACGCCGGAAAATGTCATGCCCGATTCCGTCCTTTATTTCCGCATCTATTGTTCCGGACTGCTGGGGCTGGTCCTCTACAACACGGCCAACGGCATTTTTCAGGCCCTGGGCGACAGCCGCCATCCCCTGTACTATCTCATCGTCTCCTCTGTGGTCAACGTGGTGCTGGACCTTCTGTTTGTGGCCGTTTGGGACATGGGGGTGGCGGGTGCGGCCCTGGCCACCGTCATCGGCCAGTGCCTCAGCGCTCTGCTGGGCTTTTTACATCTAATGAGCGGGCGTTTTCTTGTCCGCGTCTCTCTTCGGCGTCTCCGGGCCGATCCCACCGTGCTGGGCCTCATCTTTCGCCTGGGCCTGCCCAGCGGTGTGCAAAACAGCGTCATCGCCATCGCCAACGTGGTGGTGCAGTCCCACATCAACGCCTTTGGGGACAACGCCATGGCCGGATGCGGGAGTTATTTTAAGGTGGAGGGCTTTGTCTTTCTCCCCATCACCTGCCTGACGCTGGCCATGACTACCTTTGTCAGTCAGAATTTGGGGGCGCAGCGGTATGACCGGGTGAAAGAGGGTGCCCGGCTGGGTACGCTCATGACGGTGGGACTTTCCGAGGCGGTGGGCGTTGCCGTGTTTCTTCTGGCCCCCTTTCTCATCGGGCTGTTTACCCCCGATCCCGCGGTGATCGCCTTCGGCGTCCGGCAGGCGCGGGTGGAGGCTCTTTTTTACTGTATGCTGGCGTTTTCCCACTCCGCGGCCTCTATTTTGCGGGGCGCCGGGCGGGCGGTGATCCCCATGGCAGTCATGCTGGCGGTGTGGTGTGTGTTTCGTATTTCCTACATTACATTCATGGTGCCGCGCTTTCAGGACATTACGGTGGTCTTTACCGCCTATCCCATCACCTGGAGCATCAGCTCCATTCTCTTTGCCCTGACGCTCTGGAAGGGCAACTGGATGTCCATGCGGGTCTGACATCTCCGAAACAGTCTTTCCGCTTGTCCCGCCACATGTCGTCCCCCTTCCCCACATATAGATGCACTAAAAGAAGGAGGGACTTTTATGAAAATGATCCTGTTCAAACGAAAGAGAGTGACCGTTCTGGTCTGCCTGCTGGTGGCGGCCGCCATGTTTTTGGCGGTAAACCACCCCGTTGCCGCCGGGGCCGCTGCCACCACCAGACAGCTTCCCATCTACTGTGTTCAGCGGGATCAGAAGATGATCTCTATTTCCTTTGATGCGGCGTGGGGGAATGAGGATACCCAGATGCTCATTGACATTCTGGGAAAATACAATGTCAAAGCCACATTCTTTGTCGTGGGCGCCTGGGTGGACAAATATCCGGAATCGGTCAAGGCCCTGGCTGATGCCGGACATGAGGTCATGAACCACTCCAACACCCATGCCCATATGTCTCAGCTTTCCCGGGATGAGATCATCGCCGACGTCAATGCCTGCAACGACAAGGTGGAGGCGGTCACCGGGGTGCGGCCCACCCTGATCCGGCCGCCCTATGGAGAGTATGATGACAATGTCATTTCCGCGATCCGCTCCATTGGAATGGAGCCCATTCAATGGGATGTGGATGTATCCCAAACAGATTCAAGCAGTTGGAGCATATCACATTTCAGATCTGAAAAACGCCTTGTACATGGGTATAGGTGAAACGGCGGTACGAGTGACCACAAGAATACGGCGACGGAGTTCGGTCCCATCGCCGGTATTCTTACGTGTAAATGGATCTATTTACATACTTGCTTCATCTTTTTTCAAACAAGGCCTAAGAAAAGCCAAGAACTTTTTCATGTTTGCTGACAGTAAGAATGTCAGCTATAGTGACTTCTGCGAAAAATACAATCAATATTCCATAGAGTGGCTCTCCGTGCGGGCTCATGCAGTAACTCCACTGGATCAGATTCAGGCCGCTCTCGATTTTCAAACTTTTGAAAACCATTTGATGGTAGAGGGAATCTATAGTGCAGCAACCTTTGCGCACAATCAATTTTTGCTTGATGGGAACCGAGATCGCGCAAACGATGTTGCGCACAAGATCTTTTTCAAAAGTGGCCTATTCCAGGCCAAGTATATAAATGCACTAAAGCTGCGCCTTCTAAGGTATCTGCCGCCGCGTACACGCCCTGTCTTGTTTTTAACCACCTATCATGATATCCTTATGCGCACTAGAATTCTCGCATCCACGGATAGGCGACCCTCCTACCTTGCTCTGTGCCGCAGATATGAGGCATGCTCCGTGCTTTCTCACACAATAAAGAACCAAATCTTAGATGAGCCGCTCCTTATGTTTAAGGATGCACAGGACGACTTTGAGTGGTTTATCGAGAATCAATATCCGATTTGGGATGTCATCACAGAGAAAAAAGAATGGACAAAAGAAAAAGTTCGAATCATGCGGGGAATAATACGCACCGCTAAAGATTCCATTCAAAACGCTTGCAAGTCCATGCTGTAAATCCTCCTTTTTCTCCGCGAATGAGCAAAGGATCACCGCGTTCCACGATAGGAATGCGGTGATTCTTTGCTTTTTCCTAGTTTTCGTTCTATACCTGCATGGTGAGACCTGGTAGCCTAGGGACATGGGAGGCAAGAGCTTAGGTTGACCCATGCGCCTCCTAAATAAATTCGGAGGTCTAACTATGAAAAACACAAATCCTTTCAACGGTTCCTTGGTGAACTATATTCCCCATTTGCCGGATGTTGCCCGTCCAGGAGACAGCCTGAGTCCGGCAAATCTCCTGGTGCAGTTCGAAGTGATCCTGACGGGAGGAACACGGATCTCCTGTCAGCCCATAATACTTAAGCAGCTCTACTGTCTGGACTTCACCACGCTCGATTACCGTTGCCGCGACCTCTCAACGGATACTGCTGCCATTTAAGTTTTTTACAACAGCCCCTTCAAGATGCCGGATGGGAACGGCGCTTTATCAGCTATTTGGTTGGCCCGTCACAAACCAGGAAGACCGCTTTGGCGGAGTGGTTCACCGCAATTTTCAATCGGGATGCTCCTCGCTCCCAGCCAGATGGAATCTCTTTGCTCTCCTCCTCCACCGCCATTTTTGAGGATCTGCGCCCCTGGAAAGACTGTACCCGGCTGGTTGACGACCTATATCCCGGCGCATCGCGCACCGCAAAGCGAACGCGGGATGAAAAGGCAAATCAAATCATTCGCTTGGTAGGCAATAGCGCTGTTCGAGGGTGGGGGCGATTTGGCGCGACCGATTCGCTAGCTTGCGGCATCGTGTTCACTGGTGAGTATTTGCCAGAGGGATTCTCCACACTGGTGCGCTGCCTCATTTTTCAGCTTGACCGACCGCTTCCTTCTAGGCAATTGACCGCGCTCCAACAGCAACCCTTGGCATGGCCAACCATCATTTATCGATTCCTGCGCTGGATATCTGCCCACTATTACGAGGTCGAAACTAAATTTCGCCAAGGAATGGAGAAGTTGAGGGATGCCAAGGGAACCACTTCTGTTCAAGAGGAGCGTCTGCGTGAGATTACGAGTCTTTTATGGTGGAAATGAATATTTTTCTTAGATTTTTTGCCGACAGCTTTCCCTCATTTGGCAAAAAAGTTCGCATAGGTATAAAGGGTATGATGCAAGATGCAGTCTTCCAAGCGATTCATCGTCAAAAGGAGCTTCTCGCCCGTGAGCGAGAGCACAGCGACACCAATCGCTTTTCCGGGTGTCTAGCTGATTTGTATCTATCCCGCTGCGGGATTGTCATTACCCAAAAAACCGGGAGAAAGTTTCAAACCGGTGAAGCGGCAGTGGAGTATAAAGGTTGCCTCTGCTTAAGACCGGAGTATCTGCTCCAACCAATGCAGAGGCACTTCAGAGACTCCGGCATCACGGTCAAGGCCATCACCTCGGAACTTCGCCGCAACCGCCTGTTCAATATGGACAAGAGCCAGAAGAGCAGCAAAAAGCTCCACCAGGTGCGAGCGCTGTTTATCTGCCTTGAAGATCTGTGCGCTTACCAATCATCTGAGGATTTTGCTGCCGTAGATGCGTAGGCGGCGGCTCTGGGGCTGCCCATTCACAGACACAAATAAATGGAAATTTTATGTATCTATTATATATAGGTCAAGATAGTTTGAAGAGAGGAGGGATACATATTATGCGAATCACACATATGCATCCACAGCAAGTCAACTCAGGGAGCCGTCTGGAAGTTTTACGGGCTCTCTATCAGAATTGCATCAGTGGACTAACCTGTTTAGGGGAATCAGCCCGCTTGTCTCGAGCCCCGGTACAGCCACCTCAGCTGCGGCGCTAGATTGATCCAATTGAGCGAAAGGAGGTGTCCGCCTTGGACGCGATCTACGCCCGGCAGTCCGTGGACAAGGCGGACAGTCTCTCTATCCAGGGGCAAATTGACCTGTGCAGACGAGAGGTCGGCAGAGAGGTTCAGGTTTTTCAAGACAAGGGCTTCTCAGGTAAGAATACCAATCGGCCGGATTTCCAGAGGATGATGGCCGATGTGGAAAAGGGAATTGTTCAGAAAATCGTGGTCTACCGCCTGGATCGCTTCTCCCGCTCGCTGGCCGATTTCAGTCGGCTGTGGGAGGTGCTGCAAAGGCACGGGGTAGAGTTCGTCTCTGTTAATGAGCGGTTCGATACCTCCACTCCAATGGGCCGGGCCATGCTCAGTATTATCATGGTCTTTGCCCAGCTGGAGCGGGAGACTACCGCCGAGCGGGTACGGGACAACTACTATCAGCGGGTGAAGCTCGGTTCTTGGCCGGGCGGGCCTGCACCCTACGGCTTTTCCATTGGCCGCATACCAGACGCGATGGGAAAACTCTCTCCCGCTTTGATTCCAAACGAGAACATGGAGGTTGTGAAGCGCATCTTTGATGCGTATGTTTCAGCAGAGGCGTCTCTGGGCAGTGTAGCCCATATGCTCAACGCAGACGGAATTCCCGCCCCTAAACGAGCCACCTGGGATAATGTGACTCTGTCCCGCATCTTGCACAGCCCGCTTTATGTCATGGCTGACGAGGAGATTTATCTGCATTATAAGGCAAAAGGCATCCAGTTTGCAAGCAAATTTGAAGCGTTTGATGGCGTCCATGCCGGAATGATTATCGGAAAGCGGGATCGCAGCGTTGGGAAATATCAGTCCTTAAAAGATCAGCACCTTTCCATCGCCAATCACTGCGGCGTTATCTCCTCTAAAGTCTGGATTCAGTGTCAAAATAAGCTGGATGGCAACAGACAACTAGGAAGAAAAGGCAGCGGGAAACACACGTGGCTTTCAGGCCTTTTAAAATGCGGCTGTTGTGGGTATAGCGTAAAGGTCAATAAAGATGGGAACAAGTACTACTTAGTGTGCAGTGGACGATCTAATTTGGGGCTGTGTAAGCAGGCGATTCGAGTAGATCTTCGGACCCTGGAGGAATCAGTTGCCGCAGAATTGGAGCGTCTGCTTGCTGAATGTCCGGATATAGAAGCAGATACATACGAAGACCAGGCGTATACAAGCGCTCTCGCAGAAATCGACCAGAAGATCAACCGTCTGATTGATGCCCTCACAGGGAGCAGTGATATCACTATGGCCTATGTTAACCGGGCCATTCAGAAGCTGGAAGGGCAGAAGCAAGCCCTCTTAGATGAGCGGGCAAGGCGTCAATCAAAGCCGAGTATCCACTTGCAGCGGGTGCAATTTACCCCGCTGGATTTCGAAGAAAAAAAGATGGTGGCAGCCCAATTTGTGAAAGAAATAAACCTGATTGACGATAGGGCTGAGGTAATATGGAACGTATAAAGAGGGATCTGTTCTGCGTTTAAGAACAGATCCCTCTTTAAATTATTTTTCGCATATAATATAAGTATATTATATTATATGTTGAAAAAATAGAAAATAAAGCATAAATTCTATAGGGAGGCGAGCAGTATGGCAATTGCAAGCAAATCACAAATCCTAAAGGTGCTGAAAGCCTTTAATCCCTGGTGGGCCACCGGAACGGTCCATCCCAGCTTTACAAAGACATATCGCCGGTTTGCCTACTATGAGGCGATGAAGCGCCTGGATCAAACCGACCTGCGGTGAACAGTGGTGCTTACCGGCACTCGGCGGGTAGGGAAGACCACAATCCAGTACCAGATGATCGAAACGCTTCTCAAAAGGGGGGTTAACCCACAGCGCATCGCTTTTATTTCTATGGATCATCCCATGCTGAAGCTCAGTAGCTTAAATGACATTCTGGAATGTTACCATGAAAATATCTGGCCCAATCAGGGTGCCTTTTATTTTTTTGACGAAATTCAATATGCCAGCGACTGGGATAAATGGCTCAAGACCCTTTATGATATGCAGCCGGATCCCCGAATCGTAGCCACTGGTTCGGCCAGCCCCGCTCTGATGAAAGGAAGTACGGAGAGCGGAGCAGGCCGGTGGAGCGTTATACCTGTGCCTACGCTTTCTTTTTTGAGTACTGCGCACTCATTGGTGTGGAGGTTCCCGAGTTGGGCCCGGACATTCGGCCTACCGCCTTTTCCCGCATGGCTCATACAGAGCGCACAAAGGTTATGCTGAAACTGGAGCCGCTTCAAAATCACTTTAACCGCTACCTTCAGGTGGGCGGTTTTCCGGAGTTGGCTCTGTGGCCTCCAATGATCTGATGGCCCAGCAGATCATGCGTGAGGATGTGGTGGACAAGGTACTCAAGCGGGATCTGCCTGCCCTCTACAATATCCGGAGTGCTACCGAGCTGGAGCGTAGCTTTCTCTATCTCTGCAACGTCTCCTCGGAGATCGTCTCCTTCACTTCCATCGCTAAGGAGCTGGGCGGTGTAACCCGACCGACTGTAGAAAATTATGTAAATTAGCTGGAGAGTGCAAACCTGATCTACCAGAGCTGGCCGGTGAAAATGGGAGGCCGCAAGGTTCTGAAGGCCCAGCCAAAGATCTATATCGCGGATGCCGCCGATCACCACTGCCAAGATACCGAGACCGGCGTCGGAATAGACAGTGGTGCCTAAAATGTTGGCGGTGATGACGTTCTGCGCCCGGTTCTTCTCCCCGGTCGTAAAGTTGGTGAGCTTCCAGCGATAGCACATCAGATCCCGAAGTTGGCGAATGTCCGCAGGAAGGATAAAACTGCCGGAGACCAAATCGTGTTTGAAGATGTCCGCAATCCACTTGGCATCCTTCTTGTCTGTTTTCTTCCCCCGGATGGCTTTGACGTACTTGGGGTGAGCAAGGACGATGGTGCGGGGGGCCTCCAGGATGTTGTAAATGAGAACCCAATACTTCCCAGTGGACTCCATACACACATCCTTGCGGTCGTTTTCTCCAAGCCAAGCAGCGCACCGCCGAAGATCCCCGGTGAAGGTGAAGAACCGCTTGCTCTGGTAGGTGGTAACGCCTTGCTCGTTGGTGGAGGCGATACAGGCTACCAGGAACGATTTGTGTACATCCATTCCGCAACAGATTGGATAAACGATTTTGAGCATAACACATCCCCTCAATATTAAAGACTTGAGGGAACAGACAGGGACTGGCCGCTCACTGAAAGATTGAAGAAGTCTATCTCTCCAAAGATAATTTTACAGGGTTCAATGTCCTACTCATTTGTGCTTGGAAGAGCGGCCGGCACACATAAGTATTTGGTTCAGCGGATAGATAGCTGTACCCACTCACCCCAACGTGTTCTGTAGTGTGCCTGTTTTCTCAAACACATCCTAACAGATTTCGTATAGCTGCGACAGAGGTACCTGTGTTTTGTGCCCTTTTGTGTCTTGGAGCGCAGCGGAACCGTTCCATACGAAGGTGGAACGGGTACACACTGCTGGCGGTGGACGGTTCCCATGTGCAGATTCCAAGCAACATTCACGACGAGGCAACCTACTTTAACGGCACCAAGGACGGACGCGGATACAAACTGCTGCATTTGAACGCTCTGTACGACTTGGAAAGCCAACTCTATCTGGACGTCGTCATACAAGACGGCCGGGTGGAGCACGAATCTCAGGCGCTTGTGGAACCAGTGGACCGGGCGGAACTCACAGAACCGGTCATTCTCATAGCGGACTGCGGCTATGAGACGTATAACAACATAGCGCACATAGAGCGGAAATACCTGATTCGCGTAAAAGACAAGCAGGGCATACTTTCAGGGCTTGGGCTGCCTGATGCACAGGAATTTGACGCGGTTTTCAGTTATTCCCTGTCCAAACGCCTCACAAACCGTATCCGCCGGGAGCCTCAGAAGTACCGCTGGACCCCCAGCGAGGTTCATTTCGACTATATCAGGGACGCAAGCGATGCGTTGTATCCGATCTCCTTACGTGTGGTCAGATTTGCGGTCAAAGAGAGCATGTACGAAACCGTAATCGCCAACCTTCCTGCAGACCAGTCCCCACCTCTGCTGCTCCGTGAGCTTTACCACAAACGCTGGGGTATCGAGACATCTTTCCGGGATTTGAAATACACCCTTGCGCAGACACACTTTCATGCCAAAAAGCGCCCATTCATCAAGCAGGAGATATTTTCCAGAATGACGTTCTATAATTTTGCTTCCCTGCTTCGTCTCCACACCATTTTTACCCAGCCGGAAGGCACCCATGTCTATCACATTAACGCCGCTTTTGCCGTGTCCTCTTTTCTGATGTATGTGTTTACGAAACCGCCTCCGAGATTCTCTCCCGGAAGCGGTTTCGTTGGGGTGGCTATCTTAATGAGGTTAAGGCTTAGCCGGGGGTTTTCGGAGTAGAAAAAACGAAGGATCACCGCGTCCCTATGTGGAACGCGGTGATCCTTCGCTCATTCGCGGAGAAAAAGTAAGCGTCAAATGAATGAATAGATAGAGGGTTCTGTCAGCACGGATTTCTTTCGCTCCCGCAGGAGTTTAGCCGTACTGGGGGAGAGGGTGATGGTGCGGGCACCCGCGTCAGTCTTGGTAGCCCAAGGCGTCAGTGTCCCGCCCCTTTTCTCGTGGATGGTGCGGCGTATCTTCAGAGTCCCCGCCTTTGAAATCCGGGCCCTCCGCGTTCTTTCTTGTTTACTGTGGTGCAGAGTTTGATCTCTCCTGATGCGCTGTTTCTGGCTCACAGCCCAGTTCACGGCTTGGACCGCGTAGCCGGAGATTTTCCCGTGGTAAGAGAATCTAACAAGGTTCTCCGCCAGACTACAACAGATTTCTGGAGCGTGGCCTTTACTTCACAGCACTGGGGGGTGCCGGGGGAACTTTCCGTCAAGCCCTGGCGACACCCTTCATGTGGGGGTAAATGCATAAAACAATCAAATGGTAAAAATCGTTTTTCAAAAATACCGTTAAGATATTACACAAACTTTGCATATAGATGGTAGAGGATTATACAAGTGGACGGTAATATTTAAAGGACAGCAGTTTACACAGAAAACTGAACAAAGGAGAAAAACAGAATGAGAAAACGAATCACAAGCTTACTGCTGGTGTTTGTCCTGCTTCTGGGCATGATGCCGGCAACACTCGCGGCAAGCCCCGGGTCCTCGCGGGAGAGTGACCTCTCGTCCAAGGAACTCTTTGATGGGCTTTCTTACGGCGAAGAAATTATCCAGAATACAGATAAAGAGGATGTCAGGACTTTTGTGGTCACAGTGGACGGCAGTGACGATTCTCTGAAGATTGTCACCGGCGTTCCCAACGATGAGACGCCCCTGAAGGAAGGCCTGACGCAGACCACCTCCGGCCAGGCACTTGCCGCCCAGCGCAACGGCAAGAATGTGTTGGCGGCGGTCAACGCGGACTTTTTTAATATCAATGACGCCACGCTGATCCAGCCTGAGAGCGTAACCATTAAGGATGGGGAGCTGCTTTCACCCTACTATGAAGGAGACAACAGAAACCGCTCCTATTTCTTTGGGATCAAAAGTGACGGTGAGGCCGTCATCGGGGACAAGGAGATATTCGACACTGTAGCGGACAGTCTGGATCAGGCTGTGGGCGGCGGCCCGTGGCTGGTGAAGGATGGGCAGGTCCAGAATGTGGAGGATGCCCGCCATCCGCGCACGGCCGTGGGCATCAAAGAGGACGGCTCCATCTTGCTGGTGGTGGCCGATGGCCGCTCCAATATTTCCGCCGGATTGACTTTTGAGGAGCTTGCACAGTATATGAAGGATCTGGGTGCCGTAGAGGCGCTGAATCTGGACGGCGGCGGCTCCTCCGCGGCTGTGGTGAAAAACCCCGACACCTACGCCCTGGAGGTGAAAAATGTCCCCTCGGACGGCAAAGAGCGTCCAGTTGGCAACACGCTTCTGGTCATCGACACCGACAGCACCTCTGCCGGTGTGGATCTCACTCAGGATACCGATGGCTATTATCTGATCGAGGAGGCGGCTGATTTTAACGAGATCAATAAGCTGCCCAATGGAAACTATCGGTTGAGCCGCGACCTCGATCTGAACGGCTCGGGAATTTCCACCGTCTCCGTGTTCAGCGGCGATTTTGACGGCGATGACCACACGATCTCGGGGCTGAGCGTGGAGTCCGGCGGCAGCTATGCCCTGTTTACCACGCTCGACAGCACCGGCAGCATTCACGATCTGAAGATGGAGGACGTGGACATTACCGCCTCCGGCAGCGCTGCCGCCCTGGTAGGCAGCTGCGCGGGCAGGGTTGAAGATGTTACTGTTACCGGCAGTCTCACCGGCGCAAAACCGGTTGGCGGTATCGTGGGCTATCTGGACAACGGCGGTCAGCTCCTGCGCTCCTCCGCCGGCGTCAGCGTCAGCGGAACAGAACGGATGGGCGGACTGGTTGGAGAATGTACCGACAATTCCCTGATCGACAGCTGCTATGTGAACGCCCGGGTCCTGGGCGGGAACATGGCGGCAGGCCTGGTGGGACGTGCAGTCTCCGACGTAACCAAAAATGCCAAGATCAGGAACTGCATTGTCACCGGTTCCGTTCAGGGTGCGATGGAGCCCGGCGGCATCGGAGGACTGCTGAAGATCGGCGTCGCCAACTGCATTGTCCGCGACATGAGCATCAACGCCACTGGTACTGGCGCGGTTAGCAGCGGAAATGTGACCGGCCTGCTGGGCGCCTGGATCAACGGACAACAGCCCTATACCGGCAACGTGATCCAGTCAGGCTCCATTGTTGCCACCGCCCAGTGCACAGCACACCGCATCGGTTATCAGCCTGACAACAAATCACAGAATTACGTCAATCCCGCAGTGACCATCAACGGCATGCCGGAGACCGGCGGCAGCCATGATAACAACATCGGCGCGGACGCGACGGCGGAGCAGCTGGCCTCCAGAGACTTCTACGACGGTCTGGGCTTTGACTTCGATACGGTCTTTAACTGGGACGATGTGGCCAAGACCCCGGTGCTGAAGGGCGTGGATCAAAGTGTAAAGGCGCCTGGCGCTGACGGCACCGCGCTGGAGCGGGACAGCGATGGCTATTATCTCATCAAGACTACAGCTGACTTGGGTGAAATCAACAAGGCCCCTTTGGAGAAGTACCGTCTGAACGGCGACCTGGATTTCACCGGCACAAAGGCTGTCAGTGTCACCACCTTCGGCGGTGAGTTTGACGGCGCGGGACACACGGTATCCAATCTGGCCGCTGCCCCTGCGAGCGGCAGCTACGCCCTGTTTTCCACACTGCTCTCCGGCGGCAGCATTCACGACCTGAAGCTTAGTGATGTGGATATCCGCACGTCCGCCGATTATACGGCGGCCCTGGTGGGCAGCTGCGCGGGTACGGTGGAGGATATCACGATCACCGGTAAGATCTATGGCGGCGGCATTACCGGCGCCGTGGCGGGCAGCCTTTCAAACGGCGGTGTAATCCGCCGCTGCGCCGCAGGCGCGATGGTGGTGGGCATCGGAAACCAGGTGGGCGGTATCGCAGGCTTTAACGACGGCATCATCGAGGCCTGCTATGCCAATGTGACGGTGCAGGGCGTCAATAATGTAGGCGGTATCGCCGGCTATTCCGATAAAAACGACGCTACCCGAGCAGTGCGCAACTGTATCGCCGAGGGCGCTGTGACTTCCACCGGCATCGAGGCCGGCGGCATCGGTGGCCTGCTGAAAATGCCGACAGCCAATAATATTGTCAAAAATATGACGGTTATTGCCGCCAATGCCACTACCGCCGCCGGAAACGGCAATGTGGCGGGCCTGCTGGGCGGCTGGATGAAGTATCAGCCGAATGCGGCCGGAAATGTAATTCTCTCCGGCACAGTGCAGACCGCCGGTGTGGGTGAGGGCTACCGCCTGTGCTACAACGCCGGCACGGGCACCTTCACAAATAACTATGTCAATCCCGCAGTAACGGTCAATGGGAAGACCGTTTCCGGCGGCACCGCCTCCGACGGTCAGGGCGGGGATATGACGGCGGAGCAGATGGCCTCCAAAGACTTCTACGCCGGTCTGGGCTTTGACTTCAATGAGGTCTTTGACTGGAACGATACGGCCAAGACCCCGGTGCTGAAAAATGTGGACCAGACGGTCACCGCGCCCGCGGCGGGTCCCGCCCCCGGAGAGGCGGATGTAAAGAACGTTGCGCTGACCATCGGCGCCGACGAGACGCAGCGCCGCCTGAGTTGGTACACCGACTCTGTAAAGACCGGCGAGGTGCAGCTCGCCCTGGCCTCCGATATGACCAACGGAGCATTCCCTGCCCAGCACACGTCCTTTGCCTCCTCCAGCAAAGCCTCCTGCCTGGCGGGCTACTACTCCAACCAGGCCGTGATCACCGGACTGACCGCCGACACCAAGTACGCCTACCGGGTGGGCAACAGTGACGGCTGGTCCGAAGTCTATACCTTTACCACCGGCAGTTCTGATCGGGGCAGCGTCAGCTTTCTCTTTGCCGGTGACCCCCAGATCGGTTCCAGCGGTAATGTGAGCAGCGATACCACCGGCTGGACGACCTCTTTGAACCAGGCGGTGAAGGAACTGGGCGGCGCCGACTTCCTGATCAGCGCCGGCGATCAGGTGGATAGGTTCGACAACGAGACCCAGTATGCCAGTTTCCTGAAGCCAGAGGCCCTGCGCTCCTTGACACTGGCCACCAATATCGGCAACCACGACAGCAACGGGATTAACTATCAGGAGCACTTTAACCTGCCCAATGAGTCATCGTCCCAGGGGGACACCCCCGCCGGCGGGGACTACTGGTATTCCTATAACGGCGTGCTGTTCCTGTCCCTGAACTCCAACAATATGAGCACCGCCGAGCATAAGGAGTTCATGAGTTCCGCCATCCGGGCGTATCAGGCTGCCAACAACGGCGCGGAGCCGCTGTGGAAGATCGTCACCTTCCATCACTCCATATATTCCACCGCGTCTCATATGGAGGACGGCGACATCATCCAGCGCCGAAATGGGCTGCCCCAGGTATTTAAAGAGCTGGACATCGACGTGGTGCTTCAGGGGCACGACCACGTGTATACCCGCACCTACATGATGGACGGCGGAGCTGTGTCCGCCAATGAAAATTACACCTACGCCAGCGGGGAGGAGAAAGCGCCTACCGCAGTGACCGCCCCCAGCGGCATCCTGTATGTCACCGCAAACTCCGCCTCCGGCTCCAAGTATTACGACCTGCACGCCGGCTACAATTACAACTGGGCAGCGGTGAGGGACCAGGGTAAGAAGCCCAGCATCTCCAAGGCGACGGTCTCTGAAAACACCTTCACCATCACCACCTACAATGTGAATGACATGTCCGTGCTGGACACCTTCACCATCAACAAGACCGCCCAGCAGACCGAGGAACCCGCCAAGCTGCTCATCGACCAGGTCTACGGCGACGGCGGCAAGGGCGAGACCCCCATCGCCAACTCCTTTATTGAGCTTTACAACCCCACTGACGAGGCGGTCTCTCTGGACGGCTACACCTTGTCCTATGGAGATAAAAGCCTGGATCTGACCGGAGGCAAGTCCATCCCTGCCAAGAGCTCCTACCTGATCATGGGCGCCAGCGCCGGGACCACCGCCGAATATCAGACCTACAACCTGCCCGAGGCAGATCAGACCTGCGACTGGCAGATCAACAACAAGAATTACACTATCACGCTGAAAAAGGGCGGGACCGTACTGGATTCTGTGACTGCGGACGAGAATGTTGATGCGATCAAGGTCTCCAAGCAGAAGACCCTGCAGCGGGTAGACCACGCCGATACCGACACGAATGAAGACTTCCGCATCGTCGTCTGGGAGAAGGGCAAGATGACCGCCACAGCGGATACCCTGGCCCAATACGCTCCCCACAACAGCAAGGGCGAATACGGTAGCCTGGTCGCTGCCGAGCCTGAGACGCCCGTCTACACCCCCGTTAAGACCTCCGACACCCGCGTGAAGGGCTACTATGACGCCACCGGCTCCCTGAAGCTGGAGCTGGCAGGCCGCTACAACTCCGGCGCCATGGCCGCCGACGGCGGCAGCCTGGAGATCGTGCAATACAATCCCGTCAACGGCTATGCCTACGCTGTCAGCGGCGTCAAGGGCAAGCTGATCGCCGTGAACCTGAACGATAGCTTGGACGGCAACAAAGTGGTGGCTCTGTCCGGTACCGAGTATGACCTGAGCAAGGAAACCTTTGACATCGCAGACTTCACCTATGGCGACATGACCTCCGTGGCCATCTCCCCCGATGGAAGCAAGCTGGCCGTGGCCATTCAGGCCGAGAATTACGCCGCCAACGGTGTCGTGGCCATTTTCACCTGCAAGACTGACGGCTCCTTGGAGTTGAACGGCACCTATACTGTGGGTGTGCAGCCTGACATGGTGACCTTTGCGGACAACGACACCATCCTCACCGCTGACGAAGGCGAACCCCGGAAAGGTACGAGCGGTACTGACCCCAAGGGCTCCGTGTCCATCGTCAAAATCGGCGGAACAGTCAATACCGTGACTTTCGACCACCTTGACGCTCAGCGCGAGGAACTGACCAAGTCTGGTGTGTTGATTCAGAAAAATTCCAACCCCTCCACTGACTTTGAGCCGGAATATATTGCTGTCTCCGGCACGACCGCCTATGTCGCCCTTCAGGAGGCCAACGCCATCGCCGTGCTGAATATTGAGAAGGGCGAGTTTACCGGCGTATACCCTCTGGGCTTGCAGGACTACAGCAAAACCAAGGTCGATCTCCAGAAAAATGGTACCGTCGAGCTTTCCAATTACAAAAATATCTATGGTATCAAGATGCCCGACGGCATTTCCGTTGTCACCATCGGCGGCAAGGACTACCTGCTCACCGCCAACGAGGGCGACAGCCGCGCTGATTGGGCTGGCATGGACAATGAATACGCGGGAAAGACCTCTCCCACCGGAAATGTGACCCTGAGCGAGGAGGTCGTCTGGTTCGACGCCACCAAGTGGGATGGTCTGGATACCGACAAGGCATATGTCTTTGGTGGTCGCTCCTTTTCCATCTACGAGGTAACTGCGAACGGCCTGATCTGGACTTACGACAGCGGCAGCGACTTCGAGGAGATTACCGCTGAAAAGCTTGGAGACTACTTCAACTGCTCCAACGACAAAATCAAGCTGGATAACCGATCCGGCAAAAAGGGGCCTGAGCCCGAGAGCGTTGTCACCGGTACAGTCAAGAACAAGACCTACGCCTTCATCGCTCTGGAGCGCATCGGCGGCGTGATGGTTTACGACATTACCGTCCCCGCCAACGCCAAATTTGTCAACTACATCAACTCCCGGGAGTTTGACGCTGACATCCAGGGCGACGTGTCCCCTGAGGGCCTGTGCTTTGTCTCCGCTGCCGACAGCAAAACCGGCATCCCCCTGCTGCTGGCGGCCTGTGAGGTCTCCGGCACCATGACCGTGGTGCAGGTTGAAACCGCCTCCAGCGGCGGCACCTCCGGCGGCTCTTCCTCCGGCAGTACCAGCAACTCCAGTCAGTATACCATCAGGGCTGAGGCCGGTCAGGGGGGAACCATTTCTCCCAACGGATCCATCCGCGTGGAGAGGGGCGGTGACCAGACCTTCACAGTGAAAGCCGGCAGCGGGTACGAACTGAAGGACGTTTTGGTGGACGGCAAGAGCGTAGGCGCTGTGTCCCGGTACACCTTTGAGAATGTCCGTGCCGCGCACACCATTAAAGCGGTGTTCAGGGCGGTGGAGGAAACTGCTGAGAATCCCTTCATGGATGTGGCGGAGAACGCATGGTACAAGGCCGCTGTCGACTATGTTCACAGCGCGGGTCTGATGAATGGGATCAGTAACGCCGCTTTTGGACCTGATATCACGACCACCCGGGGCATGATTGTCACCATCCTGTATCGCATGGAAAATCCCCCGGCCGTTTCCGGTGTGGCGGGGTTCATCGATGTGGCGGCGGACCAGTACTATACGGACGCTGTGGCCTGGGCCTCCGCCAACGGAATTGTCGGCGGATATGGAAACGGAACATTTGGGCCGAATGATCCCATTACGCGGGAACAGCTGGTGACCATGCTGTGGCGTTATGCCGGAAGCCCCGAGAGCAGCTACGCTTTGGATTCCTTCCAGGATCAGGGTGAAGTTTCCGGTTATGCCGCAACCGCCATGGCCTGGGCTGTGGAGCATGGCATTGTCAGCGGAACCTCTGCAACCACCCTCTCTCCGGCTGATATATCTACCCGTGCCCAGCTGGCGGCCATTTTGATGCGGTTTTGTGCCGATCAGACGGATATTTGAACTTGTCGTGTAATCCACAAATCAACAACAATCCGACGGGATTTCCGCTGGGAAGCAAAAACGGAAAACGGGAGGCGGCAGAATTTCGCCGCCTCCCGTTTGTGGGATGCTGTATATGGAAGAAATTAAGAAACAAAAACGAATGAAATTCCTGGTGGAGCTGGCCGTGCTGGCGTCCATGTTGCTAATGTGGTTCTGCCCAGTGGGATTAAACTCGTATCATAGATTTGAAACCGATACGCTGCACTATGTTCGGGCCGAAGTGCTGGAAATCCTGTCAGAGGAATTAGAGGATAGTTCCCTCGGCACCGGGCAGCAATTGGGCGCTCAGGAACTGTTGGTTCGCCTGGCCGACGGCGAAGAAGTTTATCTGACAAATTATCTGACTGAGACACACAATGTTTTGACGGAAGAGGGTACAAAGATTATCGTTTGTGCAGATGTTCCGGAAAATGCCGCGCCGTACTATACTGTCTATAACTATGACCGGAGCGGCGCCATTGCGGGGTTGATCGTTTGCTTTATCCTGTGCATGATTGTAATCGGAAAGCGCAAGGGCGCAGATGCATGCCTTGCCATTCTGTTTTCCCTGCTCTTTATCCTGCGTGTGCTTCTTCCAGCACTGTATAACGGACACTCCGCCATTGTGATGGGGCTTGTTACGGCGCTGCTTACCACAGCGGTTACACTGGTTTTACTGCATGGTCCCACCAAGCAATGCCTGTTGGGAATCGGAGCGACTCTGCTTGGCGAATTGGCAGCATGCGTGCTGTTCGCTGTCGCTTCCTCTCAATTCCATCTGACCGGCTTTCAGACCGATGAAGCGGAGGGTTTGCTGTTGATCGTCCAAGGCACCGGCCTGGATATTCGCACCCTGTTGTTTGCCGGGATCATGATCTCCTCCGTAGGCGCCGTGATGGACGTCGCCGTGTCGATCCTGTCCGCCCTGCGGGAGGTCGCCATCGCAGCCAAAGCTCCGACCCCCGGAATGCTGTTCCGCAGCGGCATGAATCTTGGACAGGATATGATTGGAACTATGAGCAACACGCTGATTTTTGCCTTTACGGGCGGCGCGCTGGCCACTATGATGGTATTTTGCTCTTATGGGATTCAGTTCCATCAGCTGCTGAGTTCGGATTTTCTGGCCGTGGAGCTTGCGCAGGGTCTGTGCAGTACCGCAGCCGTGATTTTGAGTGTTCCTGTTGCAGCCGTGATGGGCGCGGTCTTTTACGGAAAAAACAGAAAACACTGATTATTAAATGAACCCTTGGATCAAGCACAATCCCAGTCTTTCTTTTGCCCAAGCATGGAGGAGGTCAACGACTACTATATGGAAATGGAAGGGGCCGTCAATACCTGCTGAGCTCAAAGATGTATAGGCAGAATGAGCGGGATATAGCCTGTGTCCGCCAGACAGATATCGATCAAGTGCGCTATTTGGAGTTGGTTCTTAAGCTGGCAAACAGCAAAGATCTGTTACCAGATCCGACGTCGCTGAATTACTCCATATCAATTTGCCCCAGGCCCATCATATCTTGAAGCGGCTAGTCCAGGCCGGAGACCAGCCTATGGGGGAAAAACGTGGACGCAAATATTACCCTAAAGAGAAATAATGATTTCTTCTCAACAACTTGAACCTATATGGGAACGTGATTCTCTGGACTGGAAGGAGCTCCCCGCTTCGGAGATCACCCAGCGGGTCACCTCCAAGGTGCAGCCTGGGTCGATCGTGCTCTTTCACAATGCCGCCATCCATACCCCGGAGGCGCTGCCCGCCATTTTGGAGGCTCTCCTTCAGCAGGGATACACCTTTGTGCCCATCTCTCAGCTTATTCTCCCCAAGCCCTACACCATCGACCACACCGGCCGGCAGCTTCCGGGCTGAACAAAAAGAGACGGACCGCCACAAGGCGGCCCGTCTTTCTTCTTTTTTTGAACCAGCAGTCAGAAGCAGGCAATGTTGCTGTCGGTGCGGGATTCCGTGCCGCCCACCAGCACGCCGTTGTCCAGCCGGACGATCATCTGCCCCCGGCCGAAGCTGGGGGTGGACAGATCGGCGCGGATGTCGTGGCCCAGGCGCTGGAGCCCACGGGCCAGCTCCATGTCGAAGCGGGTCTCCACCGTGACCGAGTTGTCCCGCATCCACTGCCACCGGGGAGCGTCCAGAGCCTGCTGGGGATCCAGATGGAAGTCCACATAGTTCATGACCACCTGCACATGGCCCTGGGGCTGCATGTAGCCGCCCATGACACCGAAGGGTCCCACCGGTTTTCCGTCCTTCATCAGAAAGCCGGGAATAATGGTGTGGTAGCTCCGTTTGCCGGGTTTCAGGCAGTTGGCGTCGGCGCTGTCCAGGGAGAAATCGTGCCCCCGGTTCTGGAGCGCCACACCAGTGCCGCCCACCACGATGCCGGAGCCGAAACCCATGTAGTTGGACTGAATATAAGAGACCATATTCCCCTCCCCGTCGGCACAGCACAGATAGACGGTGCCGCTCTTGGGCGGGAGGGCGTGGGTGTAGACCCGGGCGGTCCCGCCCATCTCAGCGGCCCTCTGGGCCCCGTAGGCGGGCAGGAGCAGCCGGTGGTAGTCCAGCTCCATGCAGTCGGGGTCGGTGACATAGCGGAACGCATCGGCAAAGGCCATCTTCATGGCCTCCAGCTGCCGGTGATAGGTCTGGACACAGTCCTTCTCGGGGAAGGAGAACTCTTTGAGGACATTGAGGGCCATCAAGGCGGCGATCCCCTGCCCGTTGGGCGGGATCTCGCAGACCTGGTAGCCCCGGTAATCCACCGAGATGGGCTCCACCCACCTGGCCTGATAGGCGGCCAGATCCTCATAGCGGAGATAGCCGCCGAACTTGCGGCTGTCGGCGTCGATCTTCCGGGCGATGTCCCCGGAGTAAAAGGCCTCGGCCCCGGTCTCCCCGATGGCCTCCAAGGTATCGGCGTGATGGGGCAGGCGGATCATGTCTCCCGCCTGATAGGGCCGCCCTTCGGGAACAAAGGTCCGGTACCACTCCTCAAACTCCGGCCCGGTGCAGGTCTGGCGGTATTTTCCAAAGGCCCGCTGCCACATGACGGCCAGATTGGGGGAGCAGGGGTAGCCCTCCCGGGCGTAGCGCACGGCGGGAGCCACCGACTTGGACAGGGGCAGACGTCCGAACCGGCCGGACAGCTCCGCCCACGCCCTGGGTGCGCCGGGCACCGTCACGGGGGTCCAGCCATAGGTGGGCATCTTGCCGTCCACATCCCGGTGATCGGCCAGCACCTGCCCGATGGAGGCCAGTTGAGGGGCCGGGCCGCTGGAGTTGAGCCCGTAGAGCCTTTGATCTTTCTCCGACCACACCAGAGCGAAGGCGTCGGCGCCGATGCCGTTGGCGGTGGGCTCCACCACTGTGAGGGCGGCGGCGGCGGCGACGGCGGCGTCCATGGCGTTGCCCCCCTGGCGCAGGACCTCCAGTCCGGCGGCGGCGGCCTGGGGAGAAGAGCAGTTCACCATGCCGCCCCGGGCGTAGATGGGATAGCGCTGAGAGGGATAGCGCTGAAAGACGGGGTCAAAAACGGTATTCATGAGCGGGGAGCTCCTTTCTCTTTGCCGTAGAGATGGCAGGCCACAAAGTGGCCCGGTTCCCGTTCCTTCATCAGGGGCTTCTCCCGGGAGCAGATATCCATGCACCTGGCACAGCGGGTGTGGAAGGGACAGCCGGAGGGCGGAGTCATAGCGCTGGGGACGTCTCCCTCCAGTACGGACTCGGTGGAGTGCTCCTGTCCCACCTTCAGCCGGGGCACGGAGGCCAGCAGGGATTCGGTGTAGGGATGGAGGGGGGTGTGGAACAGAGCCTTGGAATCGGCCAGCTCGCAGGCGTTGCCCAGATACATGACCAGGATGCGGTCGCAGAAGTGCTTGACCACGCCCAAATCGTGGGTGATAAAAAAGTAGGTCAGATGCTTTTCGGCGCTCAGCTCGTTGAGGAGCTGGAGGATCTGGGCCTGGACCGACACGTCCAGCGCGGAGACCGACTCGTCCAGCACCACGAACTTGGTGTCCAGGGCGATGGCCCGGGCGATGCCCACCCGCTGCTTCTGGCCGCCGGAGAGGGCGTTGGGATAGGAGTAGTAGTGTTCCCGCTTGAGGCCCACCTTTTCCAACAGGTCCATGGTCTTTTCCC
Organism: Pseudoflavonifractor sp. Marseille-P3106; assembly: GCA_900169975.1. Lineage (GTDB taxonomy): Bacteria > Bacillota > Clostridia > Oscillospirales > Oscillospiraceae > Vermiculatibacterium. The sequence continues at coordinate 82,238 of LT827122.1, read as the reverse complement.
GGCGGACCTCGGCGGGGAAGTCGGTGTTGATGACAAAAACCTCTTCAATGGACTTGCCCACGCTCTGGCGGGGATCCAGGGAGGCGGCAGGGTCCTGGAAGATCATCTGCATCTCCCGGCGCAGCTCCCGCATCTCGTCCCCGGTGAGCTTGCCCAGGTTGATGCCGGTTTCATAGTTGCCGTCCAGCTTGGCCTGATAGGCGGGGTCCTGGGTGCGCTCGGTGATGGGCAGAACGTCTTTGCCCCGGTAGTCCCGGAAGGCCTGAAGGCGGTAATTGCGGGAGGTCTCCACCAGCCGGTCGGCCTCCGCCCGGGCGGCATCCATCTTGGCCTTGAGGCCGCTGTCGGGGGCGCCATCCACCCGGCCCTCCTCATACTGCTTTTCATATTCCCGGAACTTCTTCATGGCTGAGGCGGCGGCCGCCGTCGCCTTCTGCGCCTGGTCAAAGAGCGCCTGAATCTTGGGCAGGTCCTTGCAGAGGATCAGCGAGCCCACGGTGCGGGAGCCCTCCCGCAGCTGCCGGGAGGCGTCCTTCCGCAGCTCCCGGGCCTGAAACTCCAGTTCGCTGAGCTTTTTCTGGAGCTTGGCCTCCTTTTTGACCTCCTTGTCGCTGCCCAGCGCGGAGAGCGCCTCGATCTCCCCCCGGAGGACGTCGGCTTTCTTCTCCACGCCCACGGACTTCTGATAGAAGTCCACAGCCGCCTTCTGGTAGGCGGGCAGCCTGGCCACTTCCTTGGCCAGATATTTGGGACACATCTCATCCCGGGTACGCCCGTAATAGATGCACGCTCCGGAGGTCTGGGGATAGAGCTGGAGGATCACACGTCCAAGGGTGGACTTGCCGCAGCCCGATTCGCCCACCACGCCGAACTTTTCTCCTTCATAAATGGAAAAGGTCACGTCCTCCACGGCTTTGATGTTGACCCCTCTGCGGACGGGGAAATATTTCTTTAGCTTTTTCAGTTCCAGCAGTTTTTTTCTCTCTCCGCTCATCTGTGACCCTCCTTCCCGTATTCCTCCGCCACCTTATGGCAGCAGACCAGGTGCCCCGGTTCGACCTCCAGCTCTGCCGGCACCTCGGCCCGGCAGCGGTCGGTGGCGTAGGGGCAGCGGGGATGGAACCGGCAGCCGCCGATCTCCTCGGTGATGTTGGGGAAGGTGCCGGGGATGGGCTGGATGTCGAAGCTGTCCTCATCCACGTTGGGCACGGCCCTCATCAGTCCGATGGTATAGGGGTGGAGCGGCTTGGAGAAGATGGCGCCGATGCTCCCCTCCTCCACCTTCCGCCCGGAGTAGAGGATGACCACCCGGTCGGCGATCTCAGCCACTACGCCCAGGTCGTGGGTGATAAAGAGCACGCCGGTGGAGACGTCCTTCTTGAGCTTGTTGAGCAGGACCAGCACCTGCTTCTGGATGGTCACATCCAGGGCGGTGGTGGGCTCGTCGGCGATCAGGAGGGAAGGCTTCACCGCCATGACCATGGCGATCATGATACGCTGACGCAGGCCGCCGGAGAGCTGGAAGGGGAACTGCTTCATCCGGTCGGCAGGGTTGGCGATGCCCACCTTTTCCAGATAGCCCACGGCGGTGTCGTAGGCCTCTTTTTTGCTCATGTTCCGGTGGAGAATGAGCTCTTCCGTCATCTGACGGCCGATGGTGAGCAGGGGATTGAGGGCGGTCATGGGCTCCTGAAAGATCATGCCCATCTGCTTGCCCCGCACCGCGTTCCGCTCCCGGGGGGACATGGTGGTCAGCTCCTGCCCGTTGAGCTTAATGCTGCCGGAGACCACCCGGCCGTTGCCCGGCAGCAGGTCCATGATGGACAGGGTGGTGACGCTCTTGCCGCAGCCGGATTCACCCACCATGCAGAGCGTTTCGTTCTCCTCGATGTCAAAGGAGACGCCCCGCAGGACTTCATATTCTTTTTTGTCGATGCGGAAGGTGGTGACCAGGTCCTTCACTTCAAGCACTTTTTTCCCCATGGGGCATCCTCCTCAGAAACAGGTGCGTGTTCAGCTCCGACCTCCCCGCCGGGAAGGGCGGAGCTGAACATGCACCGGGATTTGTTCAGCCGTCCCGCCGCGCCGCCCCTCCGGGCGGCGCGGGAGACGAGACGGCGCTCAGGCCGCGTAGCCGAAGTCGCTGACGTAGAATGTACCGCTGGCATCCAGGGTGACGCCGGTATAGGCGGTGTTGTAGCAGAACAGGTTGGTGGAGTTGTAGACGGGCTGCACATAGGCCTCATCCATCAGCAGGGCGTTGGCCTTGAGCAGGTTCTCGATCCGAAGGTCCTTCTCTGAGGTGGTCTTGCTGGCGTCGATGTAGCCGTCCAGGGTGGCGGCATCGGCGGCGAGCAGGCGGATACGCTTCGCGCCGTTGACGGAGTGGAAGTTGGGCTCCATCAGCTCGGAACCGTCCCGGGTCACGTTGGACCAGGCGGCCATGGTGACGTCGAAGCGGCCGTCGGCCTTGCTCTCGGTGAGCCAAGCGGACCAGTCGATGGTCTCGATCTTGATCTTGTTGAAGCCGGCCTTGGTCAGGCTGGCCTGGAAATATTCCCCCATCTTGGAGTAGACAGGAGTGGACGGGACCAGGAAGAGGATCTCCTCGTCGGCCCAGCCGGGATGCGCGTCCAGGATGGCCTTGGCCCCGTCGGGATCATAGGCGATGTTGTGGGTCTCGGCCTCTTCAGTGTAACCGAAGATCTTGGGGCCCAGGACGGAGTTGGCCACAGAGGCGTAGCCCTCCATGATGTAATCCACGTAGCCCTGCTTGTCAATGCCCTTGGCCAGAGCGGTGCGGAAGTCCTTCTCAGCCATGATGGGGTTGACGGCGGATTCCGCCCGCATGGCAAAGTAGTAGATCTGGGCGGCCTCGGAGGTGTCGGAGGTCACGCTGGACATAGCCTTCACCCGGGGCAGCTGTTCCACGGAGATCCTGGGCATGAAGTCGGCCTCGCCGGTCTCCATCCGGGCGATGGCGGTGGACTCCTCGGTGATGATGGTCATGGTCACGTCTTTGATGGCGGGCTTGTCCCCCCAGTAGTTGTCGTTGCGGGTGAGCACCACATTGGAGCCGGAGACGCTGCTGACGAACTGGTAAGGGCCGGTGCCGCAGGGCTGGGTCATCAGATCCTGCTTCTGCTGGGCGGTGGGAGAGACAATGGCGGAGTTGGTGTGGGCCAGCTTGGCCAGCAGCACGCCGTCCTCATACTTCAGGTGGAGCACCACGGTGTTCTCATCGGGGCACTCAATGGTGTCGATGGAGCCGGCGATGGAGGCACGGGCGGAGCCGAAGTCGGGGTTTTTGATGAGCTCGAAGGTGTACTTCACCGCCTCGGCGTTAAAGGGGGTGCCGTCCTGGAAGGTGACGCCCTTCCGGAGTTTGATGGTGGCGGTCAGGCCGTCCTCGGAGAACTCGGGATAGTCGGCGGCCAGCAGGCAGTTGTACTCGCCGGACACCGGGTCGATGCGGTAGAGGGTCTCATAGATCTGGGCGTTGACATAGGTGGAGGCGGAGTCGTTGGTCCGCAGGGGGTCAAAGCCGGTGAAGGGAGCGGTGAGAGCAATGTTGAACATTTTGCCCTCTGCGGATCCGGCCGCAGCGGAGTTCGCGGGAGCTGCGCTCTCGGCGGGGGTGGTGCTGCCGTCGCCGCAGCCGGCCAGCAGGCCCAGGGAAAGGGTGCAGGCGGTGGCGAAGCAGATGAGCTTCTTCCAGGATTTCATTTTTTTCTCTCCTTTTCCTATTTTTTGACTCTTTCTATTGCCAGCCGTCCTTGGCAAACAATACCGATTCAGTCCTTCAGACTGGGATCCAGGATGTCCCGGAGCTTGTCCCCCAGGATGTTGAAACAGATCACGGTGATCATCACCGCCAGGCCGGGCACGAAGATCAGGCTGGGCCGCTGCCACAGATATTCCTTGGCTGCGGCGATCATTCCGCCCCACTCCGGCATGGGAGGTGTGACGCCCATGCCCAGATAACTCAGAGTGGAGATGGAGATAATGGAAGTGGCCATTCGCATGGTGGCAATGACGATGATGGTGGGCAGGGCGTTTTTCAGCACGTGGACCAGCAGGATGCGGGAGTCCCGGGCGCCCAGGGAGCGGGTAGCCATCACGTAGTCCTCCTCCTTGATCTGGAGCACCTTGCCCCGGACCATTCGGGCAAAGGAGGGGATGGACCAGATGCTGATGGCCAGCATGGCGTTAAAGGTGTTGACGCCCAGCATGGCCACGATCAGCATTGCCAGCAAAATACTGGGAAAGGTGAACAGCAGATCCATAAACCGCATGATAATGTTGTCCAGCCTTTTGTAGTACCCGGCCAGCAGTCCGCAGGCGACGCCCACCACAAGGCCCATGGCCGTGGAGACGAAGCCGACCATCAACGAGACCCGGCCGCCCCACAGAAGGCGGGAAAAGACATCCCGGCCGAAGTTGTCGGTGCCCAAAGGGTGTCCCGGAACGTACTGCTCGGTGGGCTTGTAGCCGGGGGCATTGACGTCTGTCTCCACCGTCCACTTAGCCCAGATGCCGGGGCGGAGGCGGATGGAGGGATCCTGCTCTTCATAGCCGTAGGGAGAGATCACCGGCGCCAGGACCACCAGAACGACCTCTGCGATCAGCAGGAAAAAGCAGATCGTGGCCAACTTGTTTTTCAGCAGCTTGCGAAAGGCTGCGCGAATGGGGTGACTGCGCTTTTTCTCATCCATGCCGCGCACCTCCCTTATTCATATTTGATGCGCGGATCGATGACGCAGTAGAAGAGATCGACCAGCAGGTTGATGAGGATGAACATGGCCGCGATCACCAGAACGGTGCTCTGGACCACCGGGTAGTCCCGGTTGTTGATGGCCTTGATGAGATAGGTTCCGATGCCGTTGATGACGAACACCTGCTCGGTGATGATGGCGCCGCCCAGCAGTCCGCCGAAGCTGGTGCCGAACTGGGTGACCAGCGGGATGAGGGCGTTGCGCAGAGCGTGGACGCCGATGATAGTCTTGCGCTTGAGACCCTTGGATTTGGCGGTGCGGATGTAATCGGACTGGAGCACGTCCAGCATGGCCGAGCGGCCGATGCGGGTGAAGCTGGCCACGGTGGCGGTGGAGAGGGCGATGGCGGGGAGGATGACCTCCTTAAAGCCGATTGGGGTCCAGAAATAGTGCGTCATGCCGCCGGAGGGGAGCCATTTGAGGACCACGGAAAAGATGTACATCAAAATCGTGCCCAGAAGGAAGTTGGGGATAGAGATGCCGATAAGAGAGCCTGTGGTGAGCACATTGTCCACCAGCTTGTCTTTTTTCAGCGCGGTGAGGATACCGGCCGGGATGCCCACCAGCACGGCCAGGATCATACTGGCACAGGCCAGATTCAGCGTGTTGGGCAGGCGGACCAGGATCTCGTTGAGAATGGGCTGCCGGGTGGTGTAGGAGGTGCCCAGGTCCAGTGTGACGAGGTTTTTCAGATAGATCAGATACTGGACCAGAAAGGGCTTGTCCAGCCCCAGGCTGGCCCGCACCTGGGCAATATCCTCCTCTGTGGCGCTGACGCCGGCCACCATGGTGGCCGGATCTCCGGGGGCAATGTACAAGCTGGCAAACACAATAAAACTCATGCCCAGCAGGAGCAAAAACATCAGCACAATTCGCTTGAAAACGTATTTTCGCATCAACAGCGCCTCCCGAAAAGAAAGTTATAGCTTTCCTTTTGCTAACTACATTGTCAAATTGTTTTTCTTATCATAAGGCCACAGCCACATTTTTGCAACACTTTCTTTTGTCATCTTGACAACTTTCGTTGTTCTGACAAAAATCGCCGCCCGTTTTCTTCTTTTTTTAATCTTTTTCCCAAATCCCCATAAAAAACAGTACTTACCTCCAGGGGAAATACATAAAAAAATGACAGCTCTCCCGACTGGGAAGCTGTCACTCTGTTGTAAAAGTGTCAATTATAATACTTTTTGTCAATATTTCGCTTTTGCGTTTTCTCAGATGCGGATTCCCTTGCGCGTCTTGATCCGGGAGACGATAATATCACTGCTGATATGCTCAATACCGGGAAGGGGGTAGAGCTTTTCCAGGACAAAATGCTCCAGGTCCTGATTCATCTCCAGGACCGCGTGCACGTGGAGCTTGCCGGGGCCGGTCATCAGATATACGTCCGTGACAGCCTCTTCCTCGATCAGCCGGTCCGCGACCTCTCGAAGGTGGGCGGGCTGCACTTGGAGGTCAAAAAAGACGGAGACGTTCCGTCCCACCTTTTCCGGGTTTAAGACAATGGTGTAGCGCTCGATGACACCCTTTTGCTCCAGGACGTCCATGCGGTTCTTGACCGCCACCCGGGACAAGCCCACCCGATCTGCGATCTCAATAAGAGAAGTTCTGGAATTTTCAATTAAAATGTCTAAAATTTGCTGATCCGCCCGATCCAGGGTGTTGCTTTTCATCAGGATCTCCCCCATATTTTTACAAGGTAGCGCATTACCGTATATTGTAACGAATATCCAGAAAAAAAGCAACGAGTTTTCTTTTTGAAATATATTTTTTATCAAATTTGTCAAAATAGATTACAATTGGTGTCAAAAGAATCGTACAAAAGGTTATATTATTTCAAAAAGGAAAACAGAGTATTGCAATTTGAAATCTTGCGCGGTAAGATAAGGTCACCATCAAACAGTGGGAGGCGGAGGAATGAAGCGGCTTTTCGAAATCTTTCTGGTATTTTTTAAGATCGGACTGTTCACCATCGGCGGCGGATATGCCATGCTGCCCATCATTCAGCGGGAGGTGGTGGAGACCAAGCACTGGATGACGGACGAAGAATTCCTGGACGCCATCTCCCTGACCAACAGCCTGCCCGGGCCCCTGGCCACCAACTCGGCCACCTTTGTGGGCTATCGGGTGGCCCGGGCGCCCGGCTCCGTGGCGGCTGTTCTGGGGGCGGCGACTCCCTCGGTCATCATTATCCTGCTCATCGCCATGGTGTTTCACAATATTATGGACTATCCCGTGACGCAGTATATTTTTAACGGCGTGCGGCCCGCAGTGGCAGCCCTCATCCTGTATGCGGTGGTCAAGTTGGCCAAGTCGGCCAAGGTGGGAGCGTATTTTAACTGGATCGTGGCGCTGTTCGGCTTTGTGGCCGTGGCTGTGTTTGGCCTGCACCCCATTGTGGTGGTGGTCTGTTCGGCTGCCTACGGCCTTCTGCTGCGCGGCCAGGTGGTCAAAGCGGTGGATGCCCACCGGGAAAAAAAGGAGGAGTCCAAATGAATCTGCTGCTGCAAGTTTGCTTCTCCTTCTTGAAGATCGGCGCGTTCTCCTTTGGCGGAGGCTACGCCGTCCTTTCCTTTATTCAGCGTGAGGTGGTGGACGGTCACGGCTGGATCAATCCCGCCGACTTTGTCAACATCGTGGCCATTGCCGAGATGACCCCCGGCCCCATCGCGGTGAATTCCTCCACCTTTGTGGGTTACAACCTCTTCGGCATCGGCGGCGGGATTATCTGCTCTTTGTGTACGCTGCTAATCCCCTTTTGTCTGTCCCTCCTCGTGTCCATCTACTTCTCCAAGTTCAAGGACAGCCCTGCGCTGAAAAACGCCCTGTCCGGCATCCGCCCGGCAGTGATCGGGCTGATCGCCGCCTCTTGTCTCTCGGTGGCGAAGATCTCCATCACCAGCGTTTACAGCCTCCTCTTTTTCGGCGTGGCTCTGTTTATGGTCTGGAGGTGCAAGATCAATCCCATCATCACGCTGGCCACCTGCGGGGGCCTGGGTGCGCTTTTCTACGGTGTGATCCTGCCTGTCCTGGGGGCCTGAGCGGCCTCGGAGCGATCCGTAAAAACGGCTGTCCCCTGCTGGGGGCAGCCGTTTTTTGGTTCAGCAGGTAGAAAACCGATAACGGGTCTCCTGGTCGTACCGCTCCCCCGGACGCAGGACGCTGTCAGGAAAGTCCCCGTGGTGGATGGCGTCCGGCCAGTTCTGGGCCTCCAGGCACAGCCCGGAGCGGGGGCGGTAATGGGCGCCCCCTTTTCCGTCGGGAGCCTCCAGATAGTTGGCGGTGTAAAGCACCAGTCCGGGCTGGGTGGTCTCACATTCCATCCGCACCCCGGCGGCCTCCACCCGTGCCGCCGGCCGGCAGGGGACCCGGGGCTCTGCGCCCAGCGCAAAGCAGTGGTCGTAGCCCCGCCCTGCCCGGATCTGAGGGTGATCGCTGTCCAGTCCCGGCCCCAGCAGGGTGGGACGGCGCAGGTCGAAGGGGGTCCCGGCCACATCCGGGAGCCGCCCCGTGGGCACGCTGCCGTCCCCCAGCTCCAGATACCGGTCGGCCCGGAGCTCCACCCGGTGTTCCGCCACGTCTCCCGCGGCGTGTCCGGCCAGATTGAAATAGCTGTGGTTGGTGAGATTCAGGACGGTGGGGGCGTCGGTCTCGGCGTGGTAGAAAAGAGACAGGGCGTTGTCCTCCGTGAGGGCGTAGGTCACCCGGATCTCCACCCGGCCCGGAAAGCCTTCCTCTCCCGCCGGACTGACATAGGAGAGCTCCAGCCCGCCCCGCCGGGCGGGCCGCGCCTGCCACACCCGGCGGTGGAAGCCGAAAAAGCCGCCGTGCAGGCAGTTGGGCGCCTGACTGGGGGAGAGGGGAAACGCCTTTCCGTCCAGGAAAAAGGACGCCCCGCCGATGCGTCCGGCCACCCGGCCCACCACCCCGCCCATGGCGGTATCCTGATGGGCCTCATAGGCCGATACGCTGTCAAAGCCCAGGGCCACGTCCCGGACCCCCTCTGGGGCAGGGACGCAGAGCGCGCGGAGCGTCGCCCCGTAAGTGAGCACCTCGGCGGTCATGCCCCAGGTGTTGGTCAGCGTCCAGCAGGAGACCGCCTGCCCGTCCGCGGTGGTACCGAAGGGCCGTTCGATCAGGTCCATCCCCTCACACCTGCCTTATGAACCGGAGGAAGGCCTCCCGTCCGGCCGCATCCCGCCGGTAGACCCCGGCGTGCTCCAGCACCTGGGCAAAGACCAGACCGGTCTCCTTCTTCACGATGTCCAGGGCGTTGGAGGAATCGATGGTCCCGTATTTGTTCCGGAAGCCCTCAGCCCAGTCGGCGTGCTTGACCGTGCGCTCGTCGGCGCGGAGATCGGCGCCCCGGACCAGCGCGTCGGCCACCGCCCCCAGCTCCTCCTTGAGACGGGCGGGGAGCACGGCCAGACCCATCACCTCGATGAGGCCGATGTTCTCCTTCTTGATGTGGTGCAGCTCGGCGTGGGGGTGGTAGAGCCCCAGAGGATGCTCCGGGGTGGTGAGGTTGTTCCGGAGCACCAGATCCAACTCGTAGTCTTCCCCCCGGCGGCGGGCGATGGGGGTGATGGTGTTGTGGGGCACGCCGTCGGTCTCGGCAAAGATCACGGCCTCGGCGTCGGTATAGCCCCGCCAGCTCCGGAGGATGCGGTCGGCCAGATCGGTGAGCGCCTCCGGGTCAGGCCCGGTGAGCCGCAGCACCGACATGGGCCAGCGGACGATCCCCGCCCGGATGCCGGGGTAGTCCGGGAAGGAGACAGGGGTCTCCACCGGGGCCTTCTCCATGGCGAAGGTGTAGCGCCCGCCCTGGAAGTGGTCGTGGGCCAGAATGGAGCCGCCCACAATGGGCAGGTCGGCATTGGAGCCCACAAAGTAGTGGGGGAACTGCCTTACGAAGTCCAGCAGTTTGGCAAAGCAGGCCCGGTCGATCTTCATGGGGGTGTGCCGGGCGTTGAGGCAGATGCAGTGCTCGTTGTAGTAGACGTAGGGGGAGTACTGCAAAAACCAGGGCGCGCCGTGGATGGTGATGGGGATGATGCGGTGGCTGGACCGGGCGGGGTGGTCCAGCCGGCCGGCGTAGCCCTCGTTCTCAGCGCAGAGCTGGCACATGGGATAGCCCCCCGCCGGGAGGTCCCGGGCGGCGGCGATGGCCTTGGGGTCCTTCTCCGGTTTGGAGAGGTTCACCGTGATATCCAGCTCGCCGTATTCTGTGGGAACGACCCACTTCATGTCCCTGACGATGCGATCCCGCCGGATATAGTTGGTGTCCTGGCTGAATCGATAGTACCAGTCGGTGGCCGCCCGGGGGGACTGGGCATAGAGGGTTCGGAACTGCCGGGTCACCTGGGCGGGGCGGGGGGTGATCCGCCCCATGAGCATGGTGTCGAACAGGTCCCGCTCGGTGATGGAGGAGCCGTCCAGCAGGCCGCGGGCGGCGGCGTCGTCGGTGAGCTCGTCCAGCACCCGGGCCAGGTCGATCTCCCCGGTCACGGGAGCGCCGGAGGGGGTGTAGGAGGAGAGGCCCAGGGCGTCCAGCAGCGTGTTCACCGCCCAGGTCTCGTCCCCCGCTTCGATGAGCCCGGTCTGCCGGGCATAGGCGACCAGCTTCTCAATGGCCAGATCTTTCATATCCGTCACCTCACCCGATCACCGCGCATCCGCCCTCGGGGCGGATGGAGAGCACATGGCACATACCGGGGCCCAGCAGGGCCTCCATCCCCAGCCGGAAGGAGGGGAGCAGATCGTTGGGGACAAAGGCCTGGACCGTGCCGGCGAAGCCGCCGCCGTGGACCCGGACGGCGCCCCGCCCGCCCAGCAGCTCCTCAGCCTGGGCCAGGACGACGGGGATGGCCTGCTGGCGGGGGTCGGCGGCGGCCCAGGTGTTCTCCAGCCGCAGGGCGGAGGAGAGCCCGGAGGCCCGCACCAGGGCCAGGAAGCGGTCAAAATCCCCCTGCTCCAGGGCCTCGGCCTCCTCGGCCGCCCGCCGGTCCTCGGAAAAGAAGTGCATGGCCCGGAGGATCGCCCGGTCTCCCAGCGCCTTTCGCAGGGCGGGAATGTGGGCGCGGAACTCCGCTTCGTCCACTTCCCGGAGGACGGTCTTGCCCAGGGCGGCCGCCACCGCCTTCATCTCTCCGGGAATGGCGGCATACTCGGCGGTGAGGTCGGCGTGGTCGGCCCCGGAGTCGATGATGCACAGGGCGTGCCCGGCGGCCGAGAAGTCAAAGTCCACCCGGCGCACCACCGGCGCGGCGGGATCCTGAAAGTCGATGGAGACCGCCCCGCCCACGGCGGAGGCCGTCTGGTCCATCAGGCCGCAGGGCTTGCCGAAGAAGCGGTTTTCGGCCGCCTGGCCCAACTGGGCCAGCGTGACGGCGCTCAGGGCGCCGCCGCAGAAGAGGTGGTTGAGAATGACTCCCATGAGCACCTCGTATGCCGCCGAGGAGGAGAGGCCGGACCCGGCGGGCACATTGGAGGTGACGTAGGCGTCGAAGCCCCTGGGCGTATAGCCCTTCTCGGCCACCCCGGCGGCCACGCCCCGCACCAGCGCGGCCGAGGTCTCGGCCTCCGCCGCCACGGGGGTGAGGACGGACAGGTCGACGGCGAGGTCGGGGTAGCCCTCGCTCCGCACCCGGATGGTTTCGGTGCCGTTGGGCGCGGCCACCGCCAGCATGTCCATGTTCACGCTGGCGCACAGCACCCGGCCGTGCTGGTGGTCGGTGTGGTTGCCGCCGATCTCGGTGCGGCCCGGGCCGCTGAACACGGCGGCGGGGGCGTCCGGCCCGGCGGAAAAGAGCTCCTGGTAGCGGCGCACCGCTCCGGCAATGCGCTCCCGCTGGGCCGCCGCCATGGGCGCGCTGCAGCAGAGGCGCTCCAGCCGCTGGTCATAGGTTCCAGCAGCCAGACTCTTCAGAATGGTCTTGCAGGTGGTCATCTTTCTTTCATCCTTTCCGTGGATCGGGGTGGGTTCTCTCCCCCCGGATAAAAACAGGGAGGCCCGCCGGGGCCTCCCTGTCAGGCTGTGGAAGCAGCTTATTTCTTGGTCAGATACTTGCGCATATCCAGTGCGCAGGCGAAGAGGATGATGGCGCCCTTAATGAGGTAGAAGAAGTTCTGGTTCATGCCGGGGATCATGTTCAGGCCGATGAAGATCAGCCGGAGCATCAGAACGCCGATGACGATGCCGGAGATCTTGCCGATGCCGCCGACGAAGCTGACGCCGCCGATGACGCAGGCCGCGATGGCGTCGAGCTCGTAGTTGAAGCCGGTGTTGGCGGTGTTGGAGGCCACACGGGCGCCCTCGATGAAGCCGGTGAAGCCGTACATGGCTCCGGCCAGGGCAAAGACCAGCACGGTGGTGGCAAAGACGTTGACGCCGGAGACCTTGGCGGCCTCCTCATTGGAGCCCAGGGCGAACATGTTCTTGCCGAAGGTGGTCTTGTTCCAGATGAACCACATGATGGCGGTGAGGATCACCGCATAGAGGACGTAGCGGGGCACTGCGATGTCTCCCACGCTGAACAGGGGGCCTTTGACAAAATCGGTGTAGCTCTTGTCCAGGTTGGCGATGGCCATGCCGTTGTTGTTGCCCAGGGTCACATAGATCAGCAGCATGGTGTAGACAATGAGCTGAGTGCCCAGGGTCACGATGAAGGGATGGAGCTTGAACTTGGCCACAAAGAAGCCGTTGAACGCTCCGATGGCCGCGCCCACCAGCATCACCAGAGGAATGACCACGAAGACGGGCAGCGCGCCGATCTCGGGCCACATCTTGTTGGCCATGTTGAGGGTGCTCTGAAGAAGGGAAGCGGAGATGCAGGCGGTCAGGCCGACAATCCGTCCGGCGGAGAGGTCGGTGCCGGTGAGGACGATACATCCGCCGATGCCCAGAGCGGCGGGCAGATAGGCCGCGGTCTGGGAGATGATGTTGATGATGGAACCAGTGGTGAGGAAGTTGGGGTTGATGATGGCGATGTAGATGGCGGCAATGACCATCAGAATGATCAGCGCGTTGTTGAGAACGAAGTTGCCCACGTTTTTGATGTCGACCGCCTTCCGGGCAGTCTCCTGAAGCTGTTTGGACTCCTGACTCATATGGTGTCCCTCCCCTTACACATATTTGGCCGCCAGGGTGAGGATCTCTTCCTGGCTGGTGTTTTTCGAGTCGACCTCTCCGGCCACCCGGCCGCCGGACATGACCAGAATGCGGTCGCAGACCCCCAGCAGCTCGGGCATTTCAGAAGAGACCATGATGACCCCCTTGCCCTCTTCGGCCAGGTTGAGGATGAGCTGATAGATCTCGTACTTAGCGCCCACGTCGATGCCCCGGGTGGGCTCATCCAGCAGCAGCACCTCTGGCTTGGTGAGCAGCCACCGGCCGATGATGACCTTCTGCTGGTTGCCGCCGGAGAGGGAGCGGATCTGGGTGGACTGGCTGGGGGTCTTGATGTGCATGGCCTGGATGGACCACGCGGTGTCCTCGGCCATCTTCTTGTTGCTCAGGCAGATGCCGCCCACCAGGTAGTTTTTCAGGTTGGAGATCACGGTGTTTTCCCGGATGTCCCGAATGCCGAAGATGCCGGTGGCCCGGCGCTCCTCCGTAAGCAGGGCGAAGCCGTTTTTGATGGACTCCCTGGGGGAGCGGTTGTGGATCTCCCTGCCGTGGAGACGGATGGTGCCGCTCTCCTTGGTCATGGCCCCGAAGAGATTCTCCAGAACCTCGGTGCGGCCCGAGCCGTCCAGGCCCGCGATGCCCAGCACCTCGCCCTTCCGCAGCTGGAAGGAGGCGTCCTTGAGCCGGGTGTACTTGCCCGAGAGATGTTCCACGTCCAGGATGACCTCTCCCGGCTCATTGTTCTTGGGCGGGAAGCGGTTGGTCAGCTCCCGGCCCACCATGAGCTTGATGATCTCCTCCATGGTCAGGTCCTTGGCCGGACGGGTGGCCACCCAGGTGCCGTCCCGCATGATGGTGACCTCATCGGAGATGCGCAGGATCTCCTCCATCTTGTGGGAGATGTAAATGATGCCGCAGCCCTGGTCCCGCAGCATGTTGATGATGCGGAACAGATGCTCCACCTCGGTCTCGGTGAGGGAGGAGGTGGGCTCGTCAAAGACAATGACCTTGGAGTGGTAGCTCACGGCCTTGGCGATCTCCACCATCTGCCGCTTGGACACGGGCAGGGTGCGCATGATGGCGCTGGGGTCCACCTCCACCGCCAGATCGTTGAAGATCTCCCTGGTCTTTTTCCGCATGGCCCCTTCGCTGACCATGATGCCCCCCACGGTGGGGTAGCGGCCCAGCCAGAGGTTATCCTGCACGCTGCGGGTGAGGGCCTGGTTGAGCTCCTGATGGACCATGGCCACACCGTTTTCCAGGGCTTCCTTGGAGCTTTTGAAGTCCACCTCTTTGCCGTCCAGGACGATGGTGCCGCTGTCCTTGCTGTAAATGCCGAAGAGACACTTCATCAGCGTGGACTTGCCCGCGCCGTTTTCCCCCATCAGGGCGTGGACGGTCCCCGGGCGGACGGTGAGAGACACATTGTCCAGGGCCTTGACGCCCGGGAATTCCTTGGAGATGCCCCGCATCTCCAGAAGAGCAGTTCCTTCCATTTACATCCTCCTCTCTTGACGGCCCGGGGCCGCCGGGTCTGCGAAGCCGCCGCTTCCGCCGTGCCCGGGCCTGCACAGCGGAAGCCGAGGCTCCGCAGCGAAACAAAAATGATGGGAAAGAGCGGGGCTGCCGACGCTGGCAGCCCCGCTCGGCCATAACGGATCAGATCACGCAGAGCGGGCGAGGGGCCATCAGTCCGCGCTGGTGGCATCGTACACGCCGTAAGGCACACGGACCTTGGCCACGCCGGAGTCCACGTTGTAGGTGTCGGCGATGCCTTCCATGACGGCCTTGCCGTCCTTGACGTTGGCGGTCAGGGCGCAGATGGTCTCGGCCATGCCCACGGCGTCCTGCTTGACGGTGGCGGTCATCTGGCCGGCCTTGATGAGGGCCTTGGCGGAATCGGTGGCGTCCACGCCGAACACGGGGATGGACTTGCCGTCGCCGGTGTTGTAGCCGACGCTCTGGAGCGCGGAGACCACGCCCTCGGCCATGCCGTCGTTGTTGCAGATGACCAGCTCGATCATGTTCTTGTTGGCGTCAGAGTAGGAGGACAGGTTGGTGGACATGAAGTCGAAGCCGGCCTGAGAGGACCAGGCGCCGTTGGGGTCGACCTGATATTTGGTGGCGGCGGTGTCGCCCAGGAAGTAGGACAGCTCGGGCTTGCCGGCGGCGGTCAGGACAGCGTTGGCGTCCTCCACACCGTACTGGCTGCGGGCCTCGGCCTCGGCGTTGCCCTCCTGGCCCTTCATCAGAGCGTAGGAGATCTTGCCGTCGCCGTTAAGATCCACGGTATCCCAGTTGGCTACCAGGTACTCGCCGATCATCTTGCCCTGGAGATGGCCGGCCTCGGGGGCGTTGGTGCCCACGAAGGCGCACTTCTCATAGCTGTTGACCACTTCGTCGGAGACCTCGCGGTTGAAGAACACGATGGGGATATCCTTGGCCTTGGCGGCGTCCACGGCGCCCTGGGCAGCCTCAGGAGAGGCGGTCTCCACGATGTTGACGATCAGGAAGTTATAGCCGTCGGTGATGGCGGTGTTGATCTGGTCGGTCTGGGTGGGCTGGGAGTTGGCGCCGTCGAAGTCCTGGAAGGTCACGCCCAGATCAGTCAGCTTGGCGTCCATGTTGGTACGGACACTGGTGATGTACGGGTCGGAGTACTGATAGTAGAACACGCCGACCTTCAGATCGGAGGTGACGGGGGCGGCGGACTCGGCAGCCTGGGACTCAGCGGGAGCTTCGCTGGGCTTGCTGGGGCCGCCGGAGCAGGCGGCCAGGGAGGCCGTCATGGTGAGCGCAAGGGCGAGAGAGGTCAGTTTCTTCAGATTCATGTCTGTAATTCCTCCTTGAATTTTTTTGACCGGGCAGAAACCCCGTCTGACCCTATCTTATCGGATGTCCACAAAAAAAACCATAGAAATTTTTACTGACATTCATAAAATATCTTCGATTGGAGAAAATACTTTGTTCAGTTTGACAAAACTCCCGTTCTTATTTTCGGATATGCACCGACATGGGGATGCGCACCGACCGGTCCTCCCGGATCTCCGCAGTGTTGTTGACATCCCCTCCGCCGGCCAGGGCGAGGGACATGTGGAACAGGGTATCCCCGTGGGCGGCGTAGTCCATGACCACCGTGCCCAGCAGCTTTCCTCCGTCCACCGCCTCCAGTCCCTGGGGGGTTCCGTCGATGCCGACGATGTTGCGGAAATCCAGCCCCAGCCGCTCCACGGTGTCCGCCACGCCCAGGGCCATGTCGTCGTTGTTGCAGAAGATGACCTCAATGGCGTCGCCATAGGTCTTGAAGTAGTTCTCCGCCAGGGCCGCGGCCTGGCTGCGGCTCCAGTTGGCCTGACCGCCGTCCAGCCGCTCCAGCGGGATCCCGGCGTCCTTTAAGATCTGGATGGGTACTTCGGTGCGGATGATGGTGTCCTGGTGACGGGTCTCTCCCTCAAACATAACGTACTGGAGCATCCCGTCCCCGTTCCTGTCCAGCCGGGCCGGATCGGTCCGCCACAGATCCAGTACGATCCCCGCCTGGAGCTCAGCGGACTCCCGGGTGTCGGAACCCACATAGTAGACCTTGTCCCAGGAAGTCAGATCCTCCCGCACCGGTTCCCGATTGAAGAAGAGTACGGGCACGTCGGCCGCCCGGGCCTTGTCCACCACCCGCCCGGCGTCGGTGCGGTCGACCATGTTGACGCACAGCACGTCGTAGTTCAGGGAAATGAACCGGTCGATCTGGCTGTTCTGGGTGGCCTGGCTCTCCTGGGCGTCGGTGACCGTGACCGAGACCTTGGCCCCTGTCTCCCGGCAGTAGGCGTCGGCGCTCTCCTGAAAGGCCGCCGTCATGTTGGAGAGGTAAGTGTCGTCTCCCTTGTAGACGGTGATCCCGATGCGGATCACGATGCTGTCGGGCTCTCCTCCGCCGCAGCCCGCGCAGCAGAGCAGGGCCGCCGCCAGCACGAGGGCCGGAACCCTTCTGATGGACATCGGCTTCACCCCCGTTTCAATAGTTGGCGAACAGAATGTCCGCCATGGGCCGCCGGAACATGTTCTCTCCCGTGGCCGTATAGGTCTCCAGCGTCACATCCCCCGTCTTCCCCCGGGTGAGCTGTTCCGTTACCTGAGAGACCGCCAGGTATCCCATGTCGTAGTCGCTCTGGACCACCATGGCGGCAACTCTGCCCTCCTCCAGCGCACGGAGGAGAGTGTCGGAGGTCCCCACGCCAAAGGCCCGGCCTCTGGTCCCGCGCACGGCGCAGATGGCCTCCAGCAGTTCCGGCTCCACCGCTGCGAGGGCCCCGTGCTCCGGCAGGGGAGGCAGATCCGCCGGATCGGCGGTGCGGCGCTCGCAGGGAACGCCCAGCCCGGCCAGTCCGGCCTCCACCGCCTGGGCCAGCTCCAGAGCGGTCTGACCCGCTCCCTCCTCCACATAGAGGGTGCAGCTCCCCAGTTCCGCCGCCGCCTCAGCCAGACTGCGGCCCATCCCGGCATAGTCCGGCGCGATGCAGCAGTCCCCCACGCCCCGGGCGGTCCGGGGCCCCAGGATCCCCACCGCCAGACGGTCGGGGGCCTCCTTCAGGACCGGAGTCAGGTCTTCCGTCGGCAGTACGACCACCCCGTCGGCACCGCCCTCCCACTCCTGCCGGAGGATCTCGGACTGGGCGGCCCCTTCATCGTAACGGGGGATGAACCGCAGATCCACATTTCGCTCCAGGGCGGCCTGGTTCATTCCGGCCCGGAGATTTTTCCACCGGTCGCTCTCCGCCGCATCCAGCAGGACGGAGACGTGGTAGACCTCCGCCGCCCCGCCGCCCCCGGCGCTTTGGATCAGCAGCAGGATCAGGGCGGCCATAAGAGTGGCCAGCACGGCCAGCAGCAGACACTTTTCCCCCCTCCGCATTACGACTCCTCCATTTCCCCGAAGGGAACCGTGGGCATGTGCAGGGTCACCAGAGTCCCCGCATCGGGCTCGCTGTCGATGGTGACGCCGTACTGGGCGCCGAAATAGAGCCGGATGCGGTCCTGGACATTTTTCAGCCCGATGCCGGAACCGCGCCCGGGGACCCTGGGCTCGGCGGCGGGGGAGCCGGCCAGCAGTCCCTCCACCACCTGGGGCGTCATCCCCAGGCCGTTGTCCTCCACCGAGATCTGGAGTTCTCCCTCCGCCAGACGGGCCGTGATCCGGATGAGGCCGTCCCCGCCGTCCATGAAGTCCATGGAGTGGTAGATGGCGTTCTCCACGATGGGCTGCACCACCAGCTTGATGGTGGACAGTTCCTCCACCGCAGGCTCGGAGAGGATCTCGTAGCGGAACTTGTTCTTATAGCGCATCTCCTGAATGAGCAGGTAGTTGCGCACATGCTCCAGCTCGTCCCGCACGGGGATGATGTTGCGCCCCTTGGACAGGCTGATACGGAAAAACCGGGCCAGGGCGGTGACCGCCCGGGCGGCGTCCTCCTCCCGCTCGTTCTCGATCATCCAAACGATGGTGTCCAGGGTGTTGTAGAGAAAGTGGGGGTTGATCTGGGCCTGGAGGGCGTTGAGCTCGCTCTTCTGCTTCTCCTCGTGCTCCCGGACGATGTCGTCGGTGAGCTTGCGCATTTGATCCACCAGCTTCTGCACTGCCTGGCCCAGGGTGCGGGTCTCGGTGGTGCCTCCCACATAGATGGAGCCCTCCATGCTCTGCTCCAGCCGGGCCACCGACTCTTCCAGCAGGCGGATGGGGTCGGTGATCTTGGTGGTGAGATAGAAGTTCATCAGGATCAGCAGGGCGAAAAAGGCGCAGAAAATCACCACGGTGAAGAGGATGTCCTGGCTGTCGCCCAGCCGGAAGCCGGGCTGGCTCACCACCCCGACCGCCTTCCAGCCGGTGTAGCCCACGCCCCGGACGATCACCGACCGGAGCTGGCCGTCCCGATACTCGGTGTACACCCCGTCGGAGCGCCGGGCGGCGTCCAGATTGGTCTCCTCCACCAGCCCCGTGGCGATCCGCTGGCGGGCGGGGTGGTAGATGAGCTCCCCCGCGCCGTCGATCAGGTAGACATAGCCGTTGCCCGACAGCTGCACCGAGGAAAAGAGGTCGGACACCGCCTGATATTTCAGATCGATGAGCAGGACTCCCAACCCGGTCTCCCGCCCCCGGGTCAGCTCCACCGCGCAGGAGAGGGGAATGACCCAGCGGTAGGCGTCGTCGGCAAAGAGATTTTCCACCGTCGGACCGCCGAAATGGATGTTTTCGGTACGCTCCATCGCCCGCCGGAACCAGTCCCGCTCCCGCACGTCCGCTCCCTCCCGGAGCCGGGCGGGAGGCGCGGTGGCGACAAGGGACCCCGCGCTGTCGAAGAGAGCGATATTTTCCACATAGTCGGAGTATGTGTTGTAGAGCAGGCGCATCCGCTCGTCCAGACGCTCCGATTCCATGTCGGTGTTTTTGATGACGTTGTAGCTCAGGGAGTCGGACAGGCGGATCACATCCCGGAGATAGGTGGACAGGGACTGGTTCACCTGATCGACCAGGATCTGGTTTTCCTCTTCAATGGTGGCGTCCATCTGGGCGGAAAACCGGGCGAAGAGGGTGGCTCCGGTCAGGAGAATGGCCACCACGGCGCTCACCGTGAAGGAGGCGAACATGGTGCTGCGGATGCTCCCGCGGGAAAACCGCTCGTTGAGCCAGGTGATGAGACTTCTTTTCCCCATGCCGCGCCTCCTCTCCGCCTTCCGTCCCTACTTCCGGTACTGGGACGGAGAGACGCCGAATTTCTTCTTGAACACATAACTGAAGTAGTTGGGGTCGTCGTAGCCGACCTTTTGGGCGATCTGGTAGGTCTTGTCGTCGGTGGTGCGCAGCAGCTCCACCGCCCGGTCCATCCGGGCGTCGGTGATGCACTGCACGCAGCTCATCCCCGTCTGCTGCTTGAAGAGGGTGGAAAAATGGGACTGGCTGATGTGGAGCTTCTGGCACAGCGCCTCCACCGAGAGCCCGGAGTCGGCGTAGTGCTCCCGGATGTAGCTCTCCGCCTCCTCGACCAGCCGCTTGGCGCCCGAGACCCGCTCCTGGCTGAGCCGCTTGCTCATCCGCAGGCAGACCTGGAGCAGCCAGGAGCGGATCTCCTCCCGGGGGGCGTCCTCCTTCAGAAGCTCCAGCCAGACCTCCCGGGCGCCCAGGATCTCGCACTCTCCCAGGCCGAAGCGCCGGATGAGGGGGATCAGGGAGCCCAGGGCCGCCATGAGCCGCGCCTGACTGCTCCAGGCGTCCCCCCCCTCGTCGAGAAGCTGGTCCACATAGGAGGCGATCTGCTCGGTGCTGCCGAACTTGACGGCGGAGAGGAGCTTTCCCTCCCGACGCTGCTCCTCCCCCTCGCCGGTCCCGCCGGTGCGCTCCATGTCCTGGATATAGATGGCCCGGCCGGTGCCTGTGATGACCTTGTATTCCACCGCCGCCCGGGCCTCGGCGTAGGACAGATAGAGCTCCTCCAGCCGTTCCCGGGGCCGCCCGATGCCCGCCGTCACCGCCACGTTGAAGATGCGGGAGCACTCGTCGCACACCTCGCCCAGCAGGTTCATCAGCTCCTCCACCGGGTCCTTGTCCCAGGCCGTGACCACGATGACCGAGGTGACGCTGGGGAAGATCTCCCGGTGACAGCGCTTCCCCAGCACCTCGTCCAGCATCTGGCGGACCGACACCGACACCAGCTCAGGCGCGATGGCGGGGGGCCGGTCGGGCCGCACGTCCACGTTGCACACCGCCACCAGCTTGTACTTCCCCTCCCGGACGGCCAGGCCGAACCGGTCGCTCTGCCGCCGGACCTGCTCCGCCGCCATGGGGGCCCGGAGCAGCTCGTGGAGGAACTTCTCCCGCAGGAGGGGCAGGCTGCGCTGATAGGCCTCGTTGAGCCGGTCGATGTTGCGCCGCTGCTCGATCTCCTGATCCAGGGTGTTTTTGACCCGGCGGAGGATGTCGCTGAGCTCGGCGGCGTTCACCGGCTTGAGGACGTACTCCACCACGTTGAGCTTGATGGCCTCCTTGGCAAACTCAAACTCGTCGAAGCCGGAAAAGACGATGAGCCGCACCCCGGGCTTCCGCCGGGCCAGCTCGGCCCCCAGCTGCAGCCCGTCCATAAAGGGCATCTTGATGTCGGTGAGCACCACGTCCAGATCCAGGTTCTCCGCCTTTTCCAGGGCGTCCCGCCCGTTTTCCGCGTCGGCGACGATCTCGAACCCCAGGGCGTTCCAGTCGATTTTTCGGGCGATGCCCTGGCGGACCTCCGCTTCGTCGTCCACCACCATGATGTGATAGAAACCCATGGCTGCCTCCCTTGGTATCATGTGCCTCTCCGGGCCGCCCGCGAAAGGACGGCCTGTTTCTTACCTTTATCCTACACCAGGGCGCGCCGTTTCACAAGACGTGTTTTTATTTCCAGATCCCACAGGCATTTTGCAGCCCCCGCAGGTTTTGTTTTTTCAAAAGAAAGCCGGATATTTCTGTTCCTTTTTGAATTTTTTATGATATAATACACCTTTGTATAATGACTTTTAAAAGGAGTACGACATGATCACAGTTTCCGACCTGAGCTTACAGTACAGCGGCCAGCCGCTTTTCTCCCATGTGGACCTGCAATTCATCAAGGGCAACTGCTACGGCATCATCGGCGCCAACGGCGCGGGCAAATC
Organism: Pseudoflavonifractor sp. Marseille-P3106; assembly: GCA_900169975.1. GTDB lineage: Bacteria > Bacillota > Clostridia > Oscillospirales > Oscillospiraceae > Vermiculatibacterium. Next base: position 60,659 of record LT827122.1, on the reverse strand, counting down.
CACCTTCCTGAAGATCCTCTCCGGCCAGCTGGAGCCCACCTCCGGCGAGGTGAGCGTCCTGCCCAAGACCCGGATGTCGGTGCTCAAGCAGGATCAGAACCAGTACGACGCCGCCACCGTCATGGACACGGTGCTCATGGGCAACCAGCACCTCTACGACATCGGCAGGGAGATGAACGCCCTCTATGAAAAGGAGGACTTTACCGATGAGGACGGCATCAAGGCCGCCGAGCTCCAGGCCGAGTACGCCGAGCTTGGGGGCTACGAGTCCGAGTCCGACGCCTCCCGCATCCTCCAGGGGCTGGGCATCTCCACCGCCTTCCACGACACTCTCATGGCCGACATGGACGCGCGGCTGAAGGTGAAGGTCCTGCTGGCCCAGGCCCTCTTCGGAAACCCCGACATCCTCATGATGGACGAGCCCACCAACAACCTGGACATCGCCGCCACCAACTGGCTGGAGGACTTCCTCCTGGACTTTGAGGGCACCGTCATCGTGGTCTCCCATGACCGCCACTTCCTCAACACCATCTGCACCCACATCGTGGACATCGACTACAACAAGATCAAGATGTACGTGGGCAACTACGACTTCTGGTACGACGCCTCCCAGCTCATGCAGAACCTGATGAAGAATCAGAACAAGAAGAACGAGGAGAAGGCCCAGGAGCTCAAGGAGTTCATCTCCCGCTTCTCCGCCAACAAGTCCAAGTCCAAGCAGGCCACCGCCCGCCGGAAGCTGCTGGAAAAGATCTCCCTGGAGGAGATCCCCGCCTCCTCCCGCCGCTACCCCTGGGTGTCCTTCTCTCCCGACCGGGAGGTGGGCAAGGACATCCTCTTTGTCACCGACGTATCCAAGACGGTGGACGGGGTGAAGCTGCTGGACAAGGTCTCCTTCACCGTCCACCACGGGGACAAGATCGCCTTCGTGGGCGAGAACGAGAACGCTCAGACCGCCCTGTTCAAGATCCTCACCGGCGAGTGGGAGCCCGACGAGGGCACCGTGAAGTGGGGCCAGACCGCCACCTTCTCCTATTTTCCCAAGGACAACACCCCCTATTTCCAGGACAACGACGACAACCTGGTGGAGTGGCTGCGCCAGTTCTCCCCCGACCCCCACGAGGCCTATCTCCGGGGCTTCCTGGGCCGGATGCTCTTCTCCGGCGACGACGTGTACAAGCCTGTGAAGGTGCTCTCCGGCGGCGAGAAGGTGCGGTGCATGCTGTCCCGGATGATGCTCTCGGGGGCCAACGTGCTGCTGCTGGATCAGCCCACCAACCACCTGGATCTGGAGTCCATCGCCGCGGTGAACAACGGCCTGGAGGCTGTGAAGTGCAACGTGCTCTTCTCATCCCACGACCACCAGATGGTCCAGACCGTGGCCAACCGGGTCTTTGACTTCTCCCCCGACGGCAAGCTGACCGATATGCCCATGACCTACGACGAGTATCTGGAGCGCCAGGCCCAGGGCTGAGCCGCGGACTTTTCAAACCGGCTCCATCGTGATATACTAAATGTGATTTCCGTATATTTCCGTTTCAGAGAGGACTTGACCAAATGCGAAAAAATGTTCTCCTGCCCGGCGCGGCCCTGCTGGCCGGCATGGTGGGCTTTGCCCTGCGCAAGTGGGAGCTGGCCGCCGCCTTTGAGCCGGACACAGGCCTGTCCATCCCCGGAGCGCCCGCCACGCTGGTCCTGATCGCCTGGTCGGTGCTGGCTGCCGCCGTGCTGATCCTCCTGACCCGGCGGGGAGGGGAGAGCCGTCCCTTTGACGAAACTTTTGCCGCCGACGGGAGCCCCCTCTACCTGACGGCCTCCGTCGTCTCCGCCTTCCTGCTGCTGGCCAGCGCCGGAGCGGAGGTGGTCACATACCCCCTTACCATGCAGAGCGTTCTCCCGGTGGAGGAGGGGGGCTCCCGGTTGGCCATGCTGCTGCCGGGACTGCGCATCGGACTGTGTGTGCTGGGTTTCGTGTGTGTGCTGGCCGTCACCCAGAATCTGTACCGGGGCCGGGGGCGGGGCCGGGAGAGCCTGGCGCTGCTGGGGCTGTGCCTGCTGTTCTGCGTGTGGCTCATCTCCGACTACCAGGGCCGGGCCGCCGATCCCGTGATCCTGGACTATGCCTATGAGATCTTCGCCATCATCACCGGCCTGCTGGGCATCTACTTCATCACCGGCTACTCCTTCCAGACCGGAAAGCCCTGGCGGACGGCGAGCCTGTGCCTGCTGGGGGCCTACTTCTCCCTGGTGACCCTGGCCGACCGCCACAATCTGGCCGATATTTTCCGCTACGCCTTCACGGTGCTCTTCCTTACCAGCCACACCGTGCTGCTTCTGCGCGAACATCCCGCCGGGGAGACCCCGGCTGAAACGGAGGTTTCCCATCATGTCTGAAAAGTTCTATATCACAACGCCCATCTACTACCCCTCGGACAAGCTCCACATCGGCCACACCTACTGCACCGTGGCCACCGACACCATGGCCCGCTACAAGCGGATGCAGGGCTGTGAGGTCATGTTCCTCACCGGCACCGATGAGCACGGCCAGAAGATCGAGGACAAGGCCCGGGAGGCCGGGGTCACCCCCCAGCAGTTCGTGGACAACATCGTGGAGGGCCCCAAGGGGGTCAAGGATCTTTGGAAGCTGATGAACGTGTCCTATGACCGTTTTATCCGGACCACCGATGACTACCACGTTGCCGCCATCCAGAAGATCTTCCGTCAGATGTACGACAAGGGAGATATCTACAAGGGCACCTACAAGGGCAAGTACTGCACCCCCTGCGAGTCCTTCTGGACCGAGTCCCAGCTGGTGGACGGCAAATGCCCCGACTGCGGCCGCCCGGTGGTGGACGCCGAGGAGGAGGCCTATTTCTTCAAGCTCTCCAAGTATTCAGACCGCATCCGGGACCTGCTGGAGAACACCGACTTCCTCCAGCCCCGCTCCCGGGTCAACGAGATGATCCACAACTTCATCGACCCCGGCCTGGAGGACCTGTGCGTTTCCCGCACCAGCTTCCAGTGGGGCATCCCGGTGGATTTTGACCCGGGCCATGTGGTCTATGTGTGGATCGACGCCCTGTCCAACTATATCACCGCCCTGGGTTTCCAGAACGGCCGGTATGACGACTACGCCAAGTTCTGGCCCGCCGACGTCCACTTCGTGGGTAAGGAGATCGTCCGCTTCCACTCCATCATCTGGCCGGCCATGCTCATGAGCCTGGATCAGCCCCTGCCCAAGCATGTCTACGGCCACGGCTGGCTGCTGCTGGACGGCGGCAAGATGTCCAAGTCCAAGGGCAACGTGGTGGACCCCTACCTGCTGGCCCAGCGGTACAGCGCCGACGCGCTGCGCTTTTTCCTGCTGCGCTCCTTCCCCTTCGGCTCGGACGGCAACTTCTCCAACGAGCTGCTCATTCAGACCATCAACACCGACCTGGCCAACGACCTGGGCAACCTGGTCAGCCGCACCACCGCCATGGCCGAGAAGTATTTCGCCGGCACCCTCCCCGCCGGGCAGCGCGCCGACGAGGCCCTGGACGGGGAGCTCACCGCCCTGGCCTCCGGTCTCCGGGACAAGTATGAGGAGGCCATGGAGCGCTATCAGTTCCAGGACGCGCTGTCCGCGGTGTTTCAGGTCATCGGACGCGCCAACAAGTATATCGACGAAAACGCCCCCTGGGCCCTGGCCAAGGACATGGACGCCAACGGTCCCCGGCTGGCGCGGGTGCTCTACAACCTGCTGGAGACCATCCGGATTTCCGCGGTGCTGCTCACCCCCTTCATCCCCGACACCTGCGCAAAGATCTTTGACCAGGTCGGGGCCTGCGAGGGCTGCCGCACCTGGGACAGCGCCAAGGTCTGGGGCAGCCTCTCCGCTGCCGTCACAGTGAAGAAGGGGGAGAACCTCTTCCCCCGCATCGACATGGAGAAGGAACTGGCCGAGCTGGAGGAGGCCGAGGCCGCCGCGAAGAAGGCCGCCCTCCCCGCGGTGGAGATCGAACCCGCCGTGGAAGAGCCGGTGGACTTCGACACCTTCTGCAAGTCCGACTTCCGGGCGGTGAAGGTCAAGGCCTGCGAGGCGGTGAAGAAGAGCGAAAAGCTCCTGAAATTCACCCTGGACGACGGCACCGGTACCGACCGGCAGATCCTCTCGGGCATCCACAAGTTCTACGAGCCGGAGGATCTGGTGGGCAAGACCCTGGTGGCCATCGTCAACCTGCCCCCCCGGAAAATGATGGGCCAGGTCAGCAGCGGCATGCTGCTCTCCGCCGTGCACAAGGAGCACGGGGAGGAAAAGCTGAACCTCATCATGGTGGACGATGCCATCCCCGCCGGCGCCAAGCTCTGCTGAGCCTTTCACAGGATCAAAAAACCGGCCTCCCAGCCAAACGGGAGGCCGGTTTTTTCGGATTTTCTTCTCGTGCAGACCGTTTTATGGGACTATCTTTCTGCTATTCTAAGCACGACAGAAAGGAGTGAGGTCCAGATGACAGAATCGTTTGAGCTGCGGTATGTGCGGGGCCATGTGGAGGTGTATGACGGCGCGGGGCGCTTCTGCTTCTCGGCGGACAACGTCTCCGAGGCCAGGGAGGAGCTGCGGGAGATGGCGGCATAAGCGCCGGACGGCAAATGGCGGGGTTTTTGTTCACAATTTCTACTTTTTTATTGCGGGAAAATGTGATATAGTCTATACTTGAATTGTTGTGAACAACAAAATCACCGTTAGTGCACGAAAGGTGACAGAATGATATGGGTATTTTACGAAAAATCTTTGGCACCACCTCTCAGAAAGAGGTCAAGGCCCTGGAGCCCCTGGTGAAAAAGATCGAGGCGCTGGAGGAGCCCTACAAGGCCCTCACCGACGCCCAGCTCCAGGCCAAGACCCCCGAATTCCGGGCGCGGCTGGCAAACGGGGAAAAGCTGGACGATCTGCTCCCCGAGGCCTTTGCCGTCTGCCGGGAGGCCTCCTCCCGGGTGCTGGGGATGCGTCACTTCCGGGTGCAGCTGATCGGCGGCATCATCCTTCACCAGGGCCGTATCGCCGAGATGCGCACCGGCGAGGGCAAGACCCTGGTGGCCACCCTGCCCGCCTACCTCAACGCCCTCACCGGCGAGGGCGTCCACATCGTGACCGTCAACGACTACCTGGCCAAGCGCGATTCGGAGTGGATGGGCAAGCTCTACCGCTTCCTGGGCCTCACCGTGGGCCTCATCATCCACGACGTGGCCCCCAACCAGCGCAGGGCCGCCTATGCCGCCGACATCACCTACGGCACCAACAACGAGTTCGGCTTCGACTATCTCCGGGACAACATGGCCATCTATGCCAGCGAGCTGGTCCAGCGGGGCCACGCCTTCGCCGTGGTGGACGAGGTGGACTCCATCCTCATCGACGAGGCCCGGACCCCCCTTATCATCTCCGGCCAGGGGGATCAGTCCACCCAGCTCTACCAGATCGTGGATCACTTTGCCTCCACCCTCAAGTGCCAGCGCTTTGCCAAGACCGACTCCAAGGAGGAGGAGGATCCCGACATCGACGCCGATTACGTGGTGGATGAGAAGGCCAAGACGGTCACCCTCACCGCCCGGGGCATCGCCAAGGCGGAGAAGGCCTTCAGCGTGGAAAACCTGGCTGATCCCGAAAACACCACCCTCTCCCACCACATCAACCAGGCCATCCGCGCCCGGGGCCTCATGAAGCGGGACATCGACTATGTGGTGAAGGACGGCGAGGTCATCATCGTCGATGAGTTCACCGGCCGCCTCATGTACGGCCGCCGCTATTCCGACGGCCTCCATCAGGCCATCGAGGCCAAGGAGGGGGTCACTGTGGCCCGGGAGTCCAAGACTCTGGCCACCATCACCTTCCAGAACTACTTCCGCCTTTACGGCAAGCTCTCCGGCATGACGGGCACCGCCATGACCGAGGAGGAGGAGTTCAACGGCACATACGCCCTGGACGTGGTGGAGATCCCCACCAACCGGGAGATCGCCCGGAAAGATCACAACGACGTGGTTTACAAGACCGAGGCGGGCAAGTTCCGGGCGGTGATCCGCCAGATCGAGGAGTGCCACGAGAAGGGGCAGCCAGTGCTGGTGGGCACCATCTCCATCGAAAAGTCGGAGCTCCTCTCCGCCATGCTGAAAAAAGAGGGGATCCGGCACAATGTCCTTAACGCCAAGAACCACGAGAAGGAAGCCGAGATCGTGGCCCAGGCGGGCAAGTTCGGGGCCGTCACCGTGGCCACCAACATGGCCGGCCGCGGCACCGACATCATGCTGGGCGGCAACGCCGAGTACCTGGCCAAGGCGGACCTCCGCAAGGCGGGGATGACCGACGAGCTGATCGCCGAGGCCACCGGCTTTGCCGACACGGACAACCAGGAGATCCTGGATGCCCGGAGGGCCTTTCAGGAGGCCGAGGCCAGGTATAAGGAGGCCATCAAGCCCGAGGCGGAAAAGGTGCGCGAGGCGGGCGGCCTCTACATCATCGGCACCGAGCGCCACGAGTCCCGCCGGATCGACAACCAGCTCCGCGGCCGTGCCGGCCGTCAGGGCGACCCCGGCGAGACCCGGTTTTTCCTCTCTCTGGAAGATGATATCATGCGCCTCTTCGGCTCCGAGCGGGTCATGGGCATGATGGAGAAGCTGGGTGTGGATGAGGACACCCCCATCGAGCAGAAGATGCTTACCAACGCCATCGAGACCGCCCAGAAGCAGGTGGAGTCCCGGAACTTCCAGATCCGGAAGAGCACCCTGGAGTACGACGACGTGATGAACACCCAGCGCGAGGTCATCTACAAGCAGCGCCGTCAGGTGCTGGACGGCGAGGATCTCCAGGAGAGCATCCGGAAGATGCTTATCAACGCCATTGAGACCGCTGTCCGCGGCCACATGGGCGAGCACGACCACATCAGCGCTGAGGACTGGCGGGAGGCCACCGCCCATTTCCGGGGCGTGTTCCTCCACCCCGACGATCTGAAATACACCGACGAAGAGCTGGCCGGATTTACCGCCGACGAGCTGTGCGGCAAGCTCACCGAGAAGGCCACCACCCTCTATGCCCGCAAGGAGCAGGAGCTGGGCTCCCCCCTGATGCGGGAGCTGGAGCGTGTGGTGATGCTCCGGGTGGTGGACGAGTACTGGATGGATCACATCGACGCCATGCAGGAGCTGCGCCAGGGCATCGGCCTGCGGGCCTACGGCCAGAACGACCCCATTGTGGAGTACAAGCGGGAAGGCTACGACATGTTCGAGGAGATGATCGCGGCCATCCAGGAGGAGACAGTGCGCCGGCTGTTCCTGGCCCGGGTTCAGGTGGGCGGCGAAGTCCAGCGGGAGCGGGTGGCCAAGGTCACCGGCGAATCCGGCGGCGGCGACCAGACCGTGAAGAAGCAGCCGGTGGTCCGCAAGGGCATGAAGATCGGCCGCAACGATCCCTGCCCCTGCGGCAGCGGGAAGAAGTGGAAGAAGTGCACCTGTAAGGAGTACCACAGCGAGGAAGATCTGTAAGCACAGAGGACGGAGCCCTCACCGCCGCAGGGCGATGAGGGTTCCTTTTTTCAGAAAGGAGCCCTGTATGGAGCTTATCGACAAAACCGTCAACGGCCTGACCTTTCAAGTCTCCCTTCAGATGGAGCGCTCCGGCGTTGCCCACGGCTTTACCACGCGGACGGGGGGCGTCTCCCGGGGGATCTTTTCCTCCCTGAACCTGGGGACCAACCGGGGCGATGATCCGGCGCTCGTCCGGGAAAACTACCGCCGGGTGTGCGCCGCCCTGGGGGTGGATGTGGGAAAGCTGGCGTTTTCCAGCCAGGTCCATGAGGACACGGTGCGCTGCATCACCGCCGCCGACCTGGGCAAGGGGCTGGACAAGCCTGTGGATTACGATGCCGACGGCCTTGTCACAGACGTCCCTGGCGCGGTGCTGACCGTGTTTGGCGCCGACTGTCTTACCGTGCTCCTCTCCGACCCTGTCCGCCGGGTCGTGGCCGCGGTCCATGCGGGGTGGCGGGGGACCGCCCTGGGCATTGTGGAGCGGGCGGTGGAGCAGATGACCGGCCGCTACGGCTGTGATCCGGCGGATATTCTGGCCGCCATCGGCCCGGGGATCTCAAACTGCTGCTTTGAGACCGACGAGGACGTGCCCAACGCCATGACCGCCGCCCTGGGGGCGGCGGCCCTTCCCTTCCTCTCCGGGGGGGCGGGCGGAAAATTCCATGTGGATCTCAAGGGGCTCAACGCCCTGCGCTTGGAGCGGGCGGGCCTTTCTTCCGCGCATGTGGACTGTTCCCCCGACTGTACCTTCTGCCGTCCGGACCGGTACTGGTCCCACCGCTATACCGGCGGGGAGCGGGGCAGTCAGGCTGCCCTGATCGCCCTGCTGTGAGGAGTGCAACATGAAGCGCGGAAAACTGCTCTGTCTGTCCCTGGCCATGATCCTGCTGCTCACCGCCTGCGGGGGCGGGACGCCTGCGGAATCTGCCCAGCCCTCCGCCTCTCCCGCTCCGTCCGAGACGGAGACGGCCCAGCCCATGGCCTTTGTGCTGCCCTGCTACCCCAGCGGCGGCTTTCACCCCATCACCGGGACCAATCGTACCAATCTGACGCTGTCCCCGCTGCTCTACCGGGGCCTGTTTTCCGTAGACCGGCAGTTCCGGGCCCAGGGGGAGCTGTGTGAGAGCTATACGGTCAGCGAGGACGGTCTCACCTGGACCTTCCAGCTGGCCGCGGCCGCCTTCTCAGATGGGAGCCCCCTCACCTCGGCGGAGGTCGTCTCCTCTCTGGAACTGGCTCGGAAAAGTGGACGGTACGCCTCCCGTCTGGCGGCCGTCAGCCGGGTAACGGCGGGGGGGGGGGCTGTCAGCGTGGCCCTCTCCCGGCCCAACGGAAATCTGCCGGTCCTGCTGGACGTCCCCGTTGTGAAGGAGACCGCCGATCCCCTTCGGCCCCTGGGCACCGGCCCCTACTATCTGGAGGGGGAGGGGGATGCCCTCCATCTCACGGCCCGGGCCGGGGCTGCCGTGCCCCTGACAGGGATCCCCCTTCACGCCATCGGGGCCAGCGACGACCTGGTGTATGCCTTTGACGCCCGGGAGATCTCTCTGGTGGACGCAGACCTCACCGGGACCAATGCGCTGGGCTATTCCGGCCGGCTCGAGACGACCGACTACCCCACCTCCACGCTGCTCTATGTGGGCTTCAATGCACAGAGCGGCCCCTGCCGGGACAAACTGGTGCGGCAGGCGATCAGCTGCGCCATTGACCGGAAGAGCATAGCGGGCAAGCTCCTGGCGGGCCACGCGGCGGCGGCCGCTCTGCCCGTCCATCCAGACGCGGCGGACTTTGCCGCCCCGCCGGACTCCGCCCTGGAGGCGGATCCGGAGCAGGCCCGGGCCCTTTTGAGCCAGGCCGGATGGATCGGGGAGGACGGCGGGAAGCTCCGCAGGGGACGCTCCGGCCTGGAGCTGACCCTGGCAGTCAATCTGGAGAACACCTACAAGGTGTCGGTGGCCGAGGCCCTGGCGGAGACGCTCGACGCGCTGGGCTGTACGGTGACGGTGTCCAAGCTGCCCTGGGACGACTTCCTTGCGGCGCTCCAGCGGAAAAACTTCGACCTCTATCTGGGGGAGTCCACCCTCACGGCGGACTTTGACCTGGAAAATCTGGTGGGGCCCGCCGGCGTCCTCAACTGCGGCGGCTTCATCGACAGCGAGACCAACGCCCTTCTGGACGCCTGGCGCAGCGCCAGGGGAGCGGACCGCACAGCGGCGGCCACCGCCCTCCACGCCCGGCTGACAGAGATGGCTCCGGTGGCGGCGCTCTGCTTCAAAAACGGCTCCCTGCTGACCCAGTGGGGGCAGGTCTCCGGGGTGCAGCCGACGCAGCGGGATGTTTTTGCGGGCCTGTCGGGCTGGAACATTGCACAGTTCTGAACTTTTTCTGACAAGGGGGTCCTCCGCCTTGACGGAACAGAAATCTTTTGGATATAATGATTCAGCGAAAGGAGGGATACCCATGGAAGCTAATATTCTGGTGGTGGATGACGAGCCGGAGATCGCTGACCTGGTGTCGGTCTACCTGCGGGGAGAGGGCTTTCAGGTGTTCTCCTGCGGCAGCGGGACCGAGGCCCTGGCTGCCGTGTCCCGGGAGAAGATCGATCTGGCGGTGCTGGATGTGATGCTCCCCGACATCTCCGGGCTCACCCTGTGCGCCGAGATCCGGCGGCAGCACCAGTTTCCCATTCTCATGCTGACCGCCAAGGTGGAGGACACCGACAAGATCACCGGCCTGACCGTGGGGGCCGACGACTACATGACCAAGCCCTTCAGCCCCCTGGAGCTTGTGGCCCGGGTCAAGGCCCAGCTGCGGCGGTACACGAACTATAACGGCGCGGAGAAGGCGTCTGAGGATGCCATCTCCGTCAACGGGCTGACCATAAACCGGACCACCCATCAGTGCTGGCTGTATGACGAGGCGCTCAGTCTCACGCCCATCGAGTTCGACATCCTGTGGCTGCTGTGTGCCAACCGGGGAAAGGTGATTTCTGCCGAAGAGCTCTTTGAGACGGTTTGGGGGGAGAAGTACCTGGACCGGAACAACACTGTGATGGTCCACATCCGCCGCCTGCGGGAAAAGCTGGGAGAACCGGGCCGAAATCCCCGGTTTATCAAGACTGTGTGGGGCGTAGGCTACAAGGTAGAGTGAGCACTTTTGAAAAAAACAGAAAAATGGGAAAAATCCAGTTGACAAGAGCGGGAAAATCAGATATACTAATCCATGCCCTGTTCGAAACGGGCATGAGATGGCGGCATAGCTCAGTTGGCTAGAGCATGCGGTTCATACCCGCAGTGTCCCCGGTTCAAATCCAGGTGCCGCTACCATATTCCCCAAGGGACGCCTGGGGCGTCCCCTGGGGGAGCTCTTAAAGGCGACGTAGATGCGCCGAAAATCTATGGCGCGTTGGTCAAGCGGTTAAGACACCGCCCTTTCACGGCGGTAACATGGGTTCGATTCCCATACGCGTCACCACTTTCCCCCGCAACAATCTGGAGGCTTAGCTCAGCTGGTTAGAGCGCCTGCTTCACACGCAGGAGGTCACTGGTTCGAGTCCAGTAGTCTCCACCAAAAAGTTCCTGATTTCGCAAGAAATCAGGAACTTTTCTTTACTTTTGCTTGAATTTTGTATATTGGTCACTGTATTGGTCAGGCCTGACCAATACAGTGACCAATACGGTGATAGTACCCTATAAAACAGGGCAGCACCAGGCAGGTTTTTTCCGTCTGGTGCTGTTTTTTTACCGATTTTGGAATCATTTTTCTCTTTCACCCTAAGAGTTGTCAGTTTTCGGTACCGTTGATTTTGCCAAATGCGTCTGTTGCGAATTAGTTCATGGCATGATACGATAAACTTGAAAATTGGCATTTTAAAACCTATTGATTTACTATTGAAAGATTATCGAATTATGGAATTTAGTGAAAAATTACAGGAACTAAGAAAGCAGAAAGGGCTTACTCAAAAAGAACTTGCAGAACTGCTACATGTTTCCCGTACTGCTATTTCAAAATGGGAGTCAGGTAGAGGATATCCCAATATCGACTCTTTGAAAGCAATATCAAGGTTTTTCTCGGTGTCCTTGGATGAATTGCTCTCCCGCGATGCAATACTTACGATTGCAGAAGAAGATAATAAGATACAACTTTCCCAATGCGTACTGGGCATATTGATTGCCGCGGTTGGCGGAGACGGTCAGGTGCTCCACTGCTTTGGCAGCATCCTTTGGAACATCCACGCCCTCAAGATAGAGTTTGCCCAGCCGGTAGTCGGCGTACTGGTTCCCCTGTGCCGCCACTGTGAAACCCATATTCCAGAGTTGTTCCAGTGTGCAAACGGCAGCTTCCTTTTCTTCTTCCGTGGCATCGCTATAGAGCGCAGCCTTGATATCCTGATATTCCTCCGCCATCTGCCACATCGCTTGCGGGGAAAAGAACACGGCATCCGATCCTTCCTCCGCTTCGTCCCGCATCTGTTCGTCCTTAAAGGATACCGTGCTCAAGCGGATATGCTCCGCTTCCTGGATGACCATGTTCTTGACAGCCCTGAACTCTTTCTGCTGGGAGAGCGGCAGATGATTTCTCGGTTTGTCCTTGTAGTAGCACTCCACCTCGTCCCGCAGACGGTTCCAGGCTTCGTAGCACTCCGCCACCTGCGGGAGCTGTGCCAGCTCATCCACGATGGAATCCACCTGCGCCTTCACTGGCTTCTTCAGATCACCGTAGACCTTTTTCCCCTTGGTACCGTTCAGCATCTCCGCCAGCGTTTCCATCTTTGCGGCGATGACAGGACTGTCACAGAGGGAGGTCTCCATCTGCCGGATCAGCTCTTTTATGGCATCGTGAGCCGCTTCTGTGACCTCTTTGTAGGAAGTATCCTTCCGCTGATACAACGAGAGCAGCTTGTCCTGAAAAATATCGTTGGTCAGCGTGGAGCGCATCTTCTCAATGCCGTCCTCCGTTAGGTAGCCCAGCTTCGGGTCATCCGACCAGACCATCATGTGGATGTGCGGGTGATGGGACTCGCCGTGGAAGGCGGCACACCAGCGGAACTGACTGGGCGGTATCTTCATGGCCTCGGCCAGCTCCACCTGATGCGCCATGATGGGCCGCCGCCAGCTCTCCGCGCTGTCGTAGCCCAGCCGTGCGGCGTCCTCCCGTTTCAGGGAATAGATGAAGGTCCAAACCGGGCCCTGTGTTCGGAGGGCCTCTTTCATGGAATCCTCCAGTGACACCTCCGGGCTGCTGCCGAACAGACCATGTTTCCCATGCTTTTCTGCACGGGGACGGGTTGCAATGTACCTCATATACCTGTCGCTCTCCTGAAGCGCGTGGGCGTTTTCATCCAGCGCCGCAGAGATAAACGCGGAGGCGGGAGCAGAAAATGCGGGCCTGTAAAAACTGCGGGAAGTATTTTGCAGTCACCGGGCGGACCAACGCCGAATACTGTGACCGTGTGTTTGATTCGAAGGGACGTACCTGCAAGGATGTCGGCGCCATAGCGAAGTGGACACGGGAAAAAGATACGGACGATGTCTTCAAGGCATACCGTCGGGAATACAAAAAGCGTTTTGCCTGGAGGAAGTCCGGGAAGATTCTACCGGAGGAACTATATGCCTGGGGTGAACGCGCCAGAGAAAAAAAGGCCGAGTGTGACAGCGGCAAGATATCCTTGGAAGAGTATGTTGACTGGTTGAAAGAATCATAATCCGGCAATGATGGTCTCTCATTTGAAAGGCTTTTGACCTCCCGTATAGCAGCTTTATTATTTTCAATGATCTGATTGCGGGTATGCAGCCCGACAGTTCTGCCGCTGGCGGACGCCGCCAAGGTAGACTAAAGTAAATTGACTGCGGGGTGAGATTATGACGAAGCGGATACTAAGTTTATTGTTGACGGCAGTACTGCTGGTCTGCCTGTCCAGTCTTGCGTTTGCGGCAGAAAGAAACGATCCCATTGACCCTTGGACGTATTGAAGCCTTCTGGGCCGGGGAATGGATGTGGATTGGTGCAAGACCAGGCAGGGCATGGAGACGTATGACCGGCAAATTGTGGAGGATTTCCGGGATATGGGGATCTCTCATGTACGTATTCGCGTGGAGGATGATGCAGACGAACAGCTCTTTTCGGTCCTGGACCGGGTGATCGATGACTGCCTGGACTGCGGTGTCATTCCAGTGCTGGCCTATCAGGCGGATGACATGAAAAACCAGCCCACGCAGAAAAACATTGACCGGGTGGCCGACTGGTGGCAGACCGTAGCCGAACGCTATCGGGACAAGTCCTATCGGTTGTCCTTCGACCTTGTCATTGAGGTGACAGACGCACTGAATGACAAGCCTGATCTTCTGAATGATATTTATGAGCAGATGGTGTCCGTGATCCGGCAATCCAATCCTGACCGCATCCTGACGATCTCCCCCCGCCTGCGGTCCGATCCGGCCCATCTATCTGATTTGGAGATCCCATCTGACACCAACAGATATCTGATGGCGGAATGGCATTTCTATGCGGCAGGCCCGTCCAAGACCAATGAGAAAAAGCTGTGGACCACGGGCACTCCGGCAGAACGGCAGTTGGTACAGAGCAAGGTCGGCAAGGCGCTCCAATGGCAGAGGGAAACGGGTATTCCCACCTGGGTGGGCGCCCGGATGCCGGGAAATTACAACGACGGAAATGACTATACGCTGGACGAACAGCTGTCATTCGCCTCCTTCGTGGCGCAGACTCTTGAAGATGCCGAGATCCCCTTTGCGGTAAACTCGGATACAAAATTCTACGAAAGAGTGGAGAAGCGCTGGTATCCTGAGATGCTGCCGCTGACAACGGAGCTGTTTTGATCGGAAACGCTGCCCTTTTCCGATATCCCGGAAGGTGCGTGGTACTACGATTCTCTCCTGTATGTGTATCAAAATGGGATATTCTCCGGTACTTCTGCCACGACTTTTTCGCCCTACCGGGATATGACCCGGCAGCAGCTTTGGACGGTGCTGGGTCGTATGGCAGGGGAGGAGCTGTCTGGCAGCGGTGTATTCAGTGCTGCCAGGGCCTGGACGATCCGGGCCGGGGTGTCTGACGGTTCTGATCCCACAGGCACCCTTTCCTGGCAGCAGTTGGTCACGCTTCTCTGGCGTTTCGCCGGGGAGCCGACGTCTCTTCAAGGCCTCTCCGGCTTTTTGGATGCGGTACAGGTCTCTGCCTATGCGAAGGAGGCCATGAGCTGAGCGGTTGAGAATCAGATCCTCTCAGGAAGCAACGGTTGCCTTCTCCCTCATGGAACAGCTACCCGGGCACAGGTCGCGGCGATTCTGAGCAGGTTCAGCAGCCTATAAAAATCCCTTCAAGTTAATTGAGACTATAAAAGCAGCACCTTGCATTTTAGAATTCAGATGATATACTGTATCGCAGGGAATGAAGTTCTCCCTTGGGAAACCTAAACCGCCTAACAAGCTGATGACTTCTGTGATTGAATGGTCGCAGGGGGGCATCAGCTTTTTTTGCGCCTGTTTCGAGGAGGAAAACATGTTAACGTCACTTGCACTCGTATTTCTGGTTGGCTTATCCATGGCAGCCATCTGCCAAAAGATCAAGCTGCCGCGCATCATCGGAATGCTCATTACCGGTATACTGCTTGGCCCCTATGCGCTGAACTGGCTCGATCCGTCTATTTTATCGATCTCATCTGATCTGCGCCAAATGGCATTGATCATCATTTTATTAAAAGCGGGCCTTTCCCTGAATCTGGCAGATTTGAAAAAGGTTGGACGTCCCGCGGTCATGATGGCCTGTGTGCCCGCAAGTTTTGAGATCCTGGCATTCTGCCTGTTCGCCCCCTGTATTCTTGGCATCACGCGAGTTGAGGCTGCTGTTATGGGCGCCGTACTCGGCGCGGTTTCTCCCGCTGTTGTCATCCCTCGTATGGTGCATCTTATGGAGACACAGTACGGAACTGACAAAAGCATTCCCCAGATGATCATGGCCGGAGCCTCCTGCGATGATATTTTTGTGATCGTACTGTTTTCCACCTTTGTCAGTATGGCACAAGGCGGTAGCGCGAATCTTACGGATTTTTTGAATATTCCGGTTTCTATCGTCTTGGGAATCGTTATTGGCGCAATTGCAGGCTGCGGGCTAAGTGCCTTTTTTGAAACGGCTTATGCGCACAAGCACTGTGTCCGGAACAGTATGAAGGTCATCATCGTACTGGGGATGTCATTTTTGCTGATGAGTATTGAAACATGGCTGAAGGGTATTGTTTCTGTATCCGGCTTGCTGGCCGTTGTCAGCATGGCCTGCGCCATCAAAATCAAGAGCGTTGCGTTCGTTTCGAAGCGGCTTTCCGAGAAGTTTGGAAAACTGTGGCTCGCGGCAGAGGTCATCCTGTTTGTGATGGTTGGCGCTGCGGTGGATATCCGGTATACGCTGCACGCCGGTTTGGCTGCTATTTTGATGATTGCTTTGGCGCTGGTGATCCGGGCACTGGGCGTCTGCATATGCCTTCTGCACACGCCGCTTAACGCGAAAGAACGACTGTTCTGCGTGATCGCATACCTGCCTAAAGCAACGGTGCAGGCAGCGATCGGTTCTGTCCCCCTTGCCATGGGACTGCCCTGCGGGCAGATCGTTTTATCGGTGGCAGTGCTGGCGATCCTTATCACAGCGCCACTCGGTGCTATGGGAATCGATATGACATATCAAACATTTCTTGTAAAGGGCAGCAAAGGATGAAAGCAAAATTCAACAGGCAGTTCAAGAGGTGCTTGTTGCTGATGTGGCTTTTGGCTGAGTGAAGTGCTGGATAGTGCCCTGATATCCGCGCTGTTCTTCAGAGCCTGCCGCTGGAAGAAGAAATAAGAAAATGTGCGGATCACCTCCGCACATTTTCTGTCGAATTGTGTGTTAATTGATACCTTGAGTGCCGTAGTGGGAAGCAGTTTTCTTTTACATATCGCTGTAGGCCAATGAAGATATTCTGACCGAAAACAGTTACCGGGACAGATATTCCCTTACAAGGGCACCAGCCTCGCTGGCCGCCTTTTCTTCGTCAATATTGACCAGCTTTCCATGTCGGACTGTGACTTTGCCGTTGACGACCGTATAGTCCACAGGACCCTTCCAGCCCACGGTCCCCAAGAGGGACTTGGGGTCGAGGTCTGCGCCCACCATTTCCAGGCGGCGGGTATCGATCATGAACAGGTCACCGGCTTTACCGACTTCCAAAGAACCGATATCATCCCGTCCCAAAATCTTCGCACTGCCTACGGTTGCGATTTTCAGGACATCGTAGCCGCTGGGTGCCTTATCGCTGGAATGGAGACGGTGGAGCAGATAGGCGACACGCAGCTCCTCCAGCATATTGGAGCCATCGTTGCTGGCACTTCCGTCAACTGCAAGTCCCAGCGGTACTCCCAACTCCAGCATCTCGGGCACCCGGCACACGCCGGAGCTGAGCTTCATGTTGGAGATCGGGCAGTGGGCGACGCCGGTACCGGTGTCCGCCAGACGGCGAAGCTCGTCATCGTTGAAGTGAATGCCGTGGGCGTACCAGACATCAGGACCGATCCAGCCCAGAGACTCCATGTAAGCCAGAGGCCGCATACCGCAGCGTTCCCGAACGAACCGCTCCTCATCCTTCGTCTCGCACAGATGCGTATGCAGCCGCACGCCCAGATTCCGGGCCAGGATCGCAGACTGCCGCAGCAGCTCCTCGGATACGCTGAAGGGAGAGCAGGGAGCCAGAGCCACCATCCTCATAGAGAACCGGGAGGGGTCATGGTACTTTTCAACCGCCGTTTGGCAGTCCCGCAGGATCTCATCGATGGTTTGCACAACGCTGTCCGGGGGAAGCCCTCCGTCCTTTTTGCTCAAGTCCATGCTGCCCCGGGAAGCATACATGCGGATACCCAGGTCATCCGCGGCGGCAAACTGGGCGTCCAGCAGGCTCCCGGCCTGCCCGTGGGGAAAGACGTAATGATGGTCGAAGCAGGTGGTGCAGCCGTTTTTCATAAGTTCGCCCATGCCGGTCACGGAGCTATGGTAGATCACCTTGCTGTCTAAGTTTTTCCAAATTTCATACAGCGTCCTTAGCCAGTCGAAAAGCTCCATATTCTGCACCTGGGGCAGATTTCGGCTGAAGGTCTGATACAGGTGGTGGTGTGTGTTGATGAGGCCGGGATATACGATGCAACCGGTGGCATCAATGACCTCATCAGCCTCCTGCACTTCCGCTCCCATATAGGTGATGACACCGTTCTCCACCAGCAAATTGCTGTTCGTATGAACGATGTCGCTGGGGTCACATGTGACAATGCTGGATGCATTTTTAATGAGCAAGCGTGCCATGAGTGTTCCTCCAATCTGATTTCACCATTTCAATGATGCTTGGTGCACAACAGCAGATACCATTGTCCGTTGAGACTGCCAGATCCCAACGGAACCTTGCCTCTGGCAAGGCAAGCGCCGCCGATTGGATTGGGTGCTTCTGCATAGGGAAAACAAAAAACTGCCATGCAGTTGCCAGTTGGTTAGATGCCAAAGCAAATAACCAATAGTCAACTGTTTATGGCAGTTGGTAGAAACGTCCATCCAAATCATGGGCTTATATTGGCTTTTGAAGTTGTACTGCCATTTTACTAATAATCTGTCTGACAGTCAATGCTTTTTTTGATGGTTTACCACGAATGTTTTTATGTAGCATCCCTATGGCATAAATAATACCTGCGAAAAAATGAGTTCATGTGAGAGCCCGGATGAAACAGTATCAAAAGGTTATTTCATCCGGGTTCTCATTAAAGTGCTGTTTTTAAAATCTTTGCAGCAGGTCAAGTATGAAAAGCCCGTTTTGCCCGGGTATCATAGCATTAACCTAATCCTAAAGGAGCAGCAATCAGATTGACCAGGATACCTGCGACGAGCCCAAAAAACGGATCGACAAAAACGGTAACTGCCAGCGCGATACTGCTCGAAAGAGCGGTTCCTGCACTTGCATTCGCATAAGCAGCCTGTAGGTTATCCGGAAGAGTCATAACAGCTCCCAGAATAAACAGGGTTCCGGATACCGCTGATGACGGGATGTACTTCACGACCTTCGGCAGCTGTTTAGAAAGCAGGATTACGAACATAATTGCCATCATAATGACGGCCGCCCATTTAGCATGGGGAGCTGCCGCCGCCGGAGAAATCACAACAGAGATCGGTGAGCCGCCAAATAAAGCGGAAAAAGCATCTGCAAGACCGGAGTAAATAGAAATGTGGTCCACATTGACACTCACGCCGGAAATGGCTCCGCTGACTTGCCCGAATGCAATGTTTCCGCCAATCGTAATGCACATCAGTCCCAGAGTGCCCCGAATGATCGACGGGCTGATCGTAGGCATCTCAAACTTAAACTTGTCCTCTACTTCGATGGTTTTTGCATCCTTGTCCGGCACAAACCGATAGGCAACGGACGCCGCTAGAACCGAGAACAGGCTGGTGTATACCAGGCTTTTCGTAACCAGGTATGTAATCACACCTACACCCATGGAAATTCCACCGAGCTTGTAATCCTTTCTCACCATGTCGATGGAAAGCTTGGTCAAAATCAGTCCGACACCTGCCATCATTGCAGACGTTACATGCTCTCCCGCAAAAGCCACAATGCTCTCGAGCAAGCCGAATGCACCGAGCACAGTCATTCCAAGGCCGGCCAGAATTACCATGGAAAGGCGTTCCCTGCGTGTTTTTCCCATGGCCCCAGCCATAGCCATCGTCTCTGCCTGAAATGAGATAGGAACTGCGGAATTAAAAACAAGGCATCCAACAATGCCAACCAGATATGCCAAGGCAGACGGCAGCATTGCAAATCCGAACGTCATTGCCATGACGGACTGCGTAACACCATTTAATACTCCTCCGAGAGCAGCGAGAAAATCCTGAATCGAGATCATTGCGTCTGCTCCTTTCTAAATCTGTCAAAATAAATTATGAAATGCGTCACATGTATTTCTTAAAACACGCTCACAGACAGCCTCGCCTTCCGCTGCCAGTCTGCGTTCATCAACGTTTACGAGTTTGCCGTTCTGATACACGATCTTACCATTGATCATGGTGAGGTCCACATTGCCTGTCAACCCGACTCTTCCGATGATATTGCAGGGGTCATGCAATGCACCGGCCATTTCCAGTGTACCGGTGTCCAGCATGAAGAGGTCTGCCGCCTTTCCGGGTTCAAGCGAACCGATGTCGCTTCTTCCCAACGTTTTAGCGCCGCCCACCGTCGCCTGCTTCAAAATCTCATATGCCGAGATGCCGCCGCCTCTTGCCTTGCTGTTATAGCACTGCATCAAATATGCCGTGCGGATGGAATCCAGAAGATTGGAGCCGTCATTGGTCGCGGATCCATCACAGCCAATGCTCAACGTCACGCCATAATCATTTAGAGATTTCATGGGAAGGATCGGGAAACCGCCCAGTATTGCAGGCGATGGACAGTGGGAGATTCCTGCGCCATGTGCGCCAAGGATGCGATACTCTTCATCTGTCAGCTCCCAGCAATGCGCAAACCAGGTGTTTTCTCCAAGGAATCCGACTTCTTTTAGCCAATCGACAGTACGGATTCCCCAGCGGTTCATCATAATCTCATTCTCGCCCTCTCCCAGATGCGTATGTAACCTAGCTCCAGTTTCTTTGGCCAGCTTCACGGATTCGATGAAAGTATCCTTGTAGCAATTAACCGGCTGGCAAGGGGCAATTACGATCTGCCTCATGGAAAACGGATCTGTGCAGTGATATTTGTCAATCAGGCGCCTTGTGTCTGCAATAAACTCTTCAGTCGTTTCCAGCATATCATCTGGCATAGTGCTGCCTTCACTTCTCGGAAGCGTATTGGTACCTCTTCCGGCATGATAACGGATTCCGATTTGCGCAGCGGCTTCCATCTGACGATCCACGGGTTCTTTTTTCGTGTGAACTGTGAAACAGTACTGGTGGTCAAACGCTGTGGTGCATCCGTGCTTTACAAGGTCCGCCATAGCTGTGAGCGAAGAATAATAGATGACATCCGAGTCAATTTTCTGAAAAATCTGATAGATTTTATCAAGCCATTCCACCACATGCATGTTGGGGTAGTCAATTGTGATCAGATTTCGCACAAATGTCTGGAAAAAATGATGATGCGTGTTTACCAGGCCCGGATAAACAAACTTGTCCGAAGCATCCAGAACTTCGGCATCCTCACAGACAATGTTGTGTCCGATCTCCAGAATCTTCTCTCCCTCAATCAGCATATCGCTGTTTAGATAGACATGATTCTTTTCATCGCAGCTTACAATGGCCTTTGCGTTTTTGATCAACAATTTCTTTTTTTCCATGATACCCCTCCATGTCTTTTCTGTTTTCTGTAGATCATTTGCTGGTTGATTATCTATAGCATAAAATATATACTAACTATATAGTCAAGTGCTTTTTTCAAAAAAGGGAGCTGCGTATGAAAAATAATATTCAGAACTGTTTCTGTACAGGAGAACTTGCCAAAATGTTTAATCTCAATAAACAGACTCTTTTTTATTATGACAAAGAGGGAATTTTCCAGCCAGAATACAGGAATCCTAACAATGGATACCGGATGTATAAATTTAATCAGATCTACCGATTGGCCCTCATCTGCTATCTGCGTAAAATAGGTTTTTCTATCGACCAAATCAGGGATTATCTAAATGACAGCTCTGTGGAGTCTAATGCTCGAATCCTTCGAAAAAAATCAGAGGATATCAGGAAAAATTACCAGGAATTTTTGAAATTGGACGATATTATTCAACGCAAATTATTGTTTGTCCAGAGGAAATTGGCAGAACTATCGATTGGAGAAGTTCAGATCAAGCAACATCCACGCTGTGCATACATTCCTCTTGGTCAAGAAGTATCGATATACAATAAAGAGGTCTTTTATAGCTATCCCACGATAGCGTTTTATCAATATGACACGAAGGAAGATCAATATGAAGTAACATTTGGAGCCTATCTGGAATCAGAGTATGGAATTGGGGGAGAGGACTTGGATAAAGTACGGTATATTTCAGAGCACTGGGTTTTAAGCTACTGCTGGAAAGGGAAGTATTCTGGAATTGAACAGAAAGTTCGTGAGCTACATAAGGAATATAACCATCTCTCGCTATCTGCCAACAGCTATAATTTCAATATTATTGATCAGTTCCTAGAAAAGGATGAGAATCAGTACGTTACCGAAATCCAAATCCCCATTCTTGATGAATCGTTTCCTGTACAGAAAATGTAAAGACATGCCGCTTTTCCAGCACATAATTACCGTTCATACAGTTTATCAGGGCAGCTCCGTTTGGAGCTGCCCTGATAAACTGTATGGAGATGAATGTTTCGCGCTAAGTTTCTGTAACATAAGCACATTGGGACAAAAACCTTAAACGGAAATAGATGTGGATGATGCAAATGCCCTTTAACACTAATCTGCTCACATTCACAAAGGACCTAAAATAATTTGCTAAATAATAAATTATTATCAGCACTAAAAAATTTTTAGAAATCGCATTGATTTTACGTAATTGTTACGTTATATTTAACACCAATATGGTTCTGAGTGCCGAATTTTACGGTACTGACCAGAAGGAGGGACAACAGACATGAGCAGATTGGAAGTAAAGATGCCGGGCGCTGCCCAAGCCGTTGTGGAGCAGCTGTACCGGAACATGGAGCGGCGGATCGCCGCCAGTCCTCCGGGCCTGTGCCCCGTGGATATGGCGCTGAATTTCCTGAACCTGTGCCAGGCCCAGACCTGCGGCAAGTGCGTGCCCTGCCGCATCGGCCTGACCCAGCTTTCCAACATGATTCGCGAGGTGCTGGAGGGCGAGCCGGAGCTGAAGATTCTGGACCGGATCGCGGCCACCACCAGGTCATCGTGGATACGGCGGACTGCGCCATCGGCATCGACGCCGCCAATCTGGTGCTGATGGGCCTGCGGGGCTTCCGGGACGACTATGAGGAGCACATCCTCCATCACCGCTGCCTGGGCAGCCTGAAGAACCCGGTGCCCTGCGAGGCCCGCTGCCGCCGGAATATGGTGGACGACGCCCTGAATATCCGTGGACTCAAGCGCTACGCCGTGGACCATGCGGGCAATGTGCCCCAGCCCAAGAAAGCGCCCGCCACCGGCAAGCCCGTTGCCATCATCGCGGCGGCCCCGGCGGCCTCTCCGCCGCCTATTTCCTGGCCTTTATGGGCCACAAGGTCACGGTCTATGAGAAGCAGACCAAGCTGGGTGGCATGATGCGCTACGGCATCCCCAGCTACCGCTTCCCCCGGGAGAAGCTGGATGCGGAGATCAACTCCATCCTGTCCCTGGGCATTGAGGTACATACCGGGGTCAAGGTGGGCCAGGATGTCACCTTCGACCAGCTGCGGAAGGAGCACGACTGCCTGTACATCTCCATCGGCGCCCATCCCGATAAAAAGACCGGCATCGAGGGTGGGGACAGTGAGGGCGTCATCTCCGCCGTGGAGATGCTGCGCCGCATCGGCGACGAGGAAATGCCCGATTTTACCGGACAGAACGCGGCGGTGATCGGCGGCAACGTGGCCATGGACGTGCCCCACAGCGCCATCCGTCTGGGGGCCGCCAAGGTCACCTGCGTCTACCGCCGCCGTCAGGAGGACATGACAGCCCAGCAGGAGGAAGTGGAGGGCACTATCGCTGAGGGCGAGGTCCTGACCCTTTAGGCTCCTCTGAAGATCGAGGCGGACGAGAACGGCCATGTGGCGGCCCTGTGGACCCAGCCCCAGATCATCGGCGAGATAGACAAGGCGGGCCGTCCCCGGCCCGACACCGCGTCGGTGGAGCCCCTGCGCATCCCGGCGGACACGGCCATCGTGGCC
Source organism: Pseudoflavonifractor sp. Marseille-P3106 (assembly GCA_900169975.1). GTDB lineage: Bacteria > Bacillota > Clostridia > Oscillospirales > Oscillospiraceae > Vermiculatibacterium. Next base: position 37,220 of record LT827122.1, on the reverse strand, counting down.
ATCGGCCCGGGCATCGAGTCCCGGGGCCTGGAGGAGAGCGGCATCAAGATTCAGCGCGGCGGCAACGTAGCCGCCAACACCAGCACCCAGATCCCCGATATGGAGGGCGTGTTTGCCGGCGGCGACTGCGTCACCGGTCCCGACACCGTCATCCGTGCCATTGCAGCGGGCAAAGCGGCAGCTGCCAATATCGACGACTACCTGGGCTTCAGCCATGAGATCAAGGGGACGTCACAGTGCCCGCAGCCTGGAGCAAGGGAATCCAGCCCCATGGCCGCGTGAATTCCGGTGAGCGCGACGCCAGTGAGCGTAAGTGCGACTTCCCGTGCATTGGGTGTGGCATGACGGATGAAGAGGCTGTTCAGGAGTCCGCCCGCTGCCTGAGGTGCGATCACTTTGGCTACGGAAACTTCAAGGGAGGACGTGTGGAGAAATGGTAAACTTCAAGATCAATGACCGGGAATTGTCCGCGGCGGCGGGCACCACTATCCTGGAAGCCGCCGAAAAGGCCGGTATCCCTATTCCGCACCTGTGCTTCCTGAAGGAGATCAACGAGATCGCCGCCTGCCGCATGTGCGTGGTGGAGGTGGAGGGTATCCACCGCCTGGTCCCCGCCTGCAACACCGAGGCGCTGGAGGGCATGGTGGTCCAGACCAATTCCCCCCCGGGTCCGGCAGGCCCGGAAGACCAACCTGCGGCTGATTTTGTCCCAGCACAACTCTAACTGTACTACCTGCGTCCGCAGCGGCTATTGCGAGCTACAGCGCCTGTCCCACAACCTGAACGTCCATTACCAGCCCTACGATGTGCAGCCAGAGCGGTCCCGGGTGGACCTGAGTGTTCCCATCGTCCGGGAGGCCAGCAAGTGTATCAAAGGTCCTGAGGGCACTGGCGGACCCGGAGATCACCACCGTGGTCCAGGTGGCCCCCGCTGTGCGAGTGGCCTGGGCAGAGGTGTTCGGTGTGGTGAACAAGGACAAGCAGGTGCCGGTGGGCAAGCTGGTGGCAGCCCTGAAGCGGCTGGGCTTCGATTATGTGTTTGACACCAATTTCACCGCGGACCTGACCATCATGGAGGAGGGCAGTGAGTTCATGGAGCGGTTCACTCACCGTGGGAAGTACCGCTGGCCCATGTTCACCTCCTGCTGTCCCGGCTGGGTGCGGTTTTTGAAGGCGGAGTTGCCCAATTATACGTAGAACCTGTCCACCGCCAAGTCCCCCCAGCAGATGTTCGGCGCCGTGGCAAAGAGCTACTTCGCGGAGAAGAAGGGCATCGACCCCCACAAGCTGTTTGTGGTGTCCATCATGCCCTGCTCCGCCAAGAGGGCGGAGAGCGAGCTACCCACTATGAAGGACGCCTGCGGCGACCGGGACGTGGACGTGGTGCTGACCACCCGGGAGATGGTGCGTCTATTCCGCAGCGACTGCATCGTGCCTGCTGAGCTGGAGGAGGCGAAGTTTGACCGTATATTCGAACCCCAGCTTGCTTATTGCAGTGGGTATTACCGCAAGGCGACAGATGGCACACACCGTATAGATTACTTCCCGCTCCCGGTCATTACAGTCGATGGTTTCTGCAATGTGGTGATTGACCTGGACTGCGTGACCGTGAACAGCAAGCTGCGCCGGGAGGCCGCATTCGCTCTTGCATACGAGCAGCTGGGCGTGTACGAATTCGTGAAGCTGCTGCGCCCAAAAGGCTTCTTCTATTGAACCGCGGACACAGAAGTCCTTTAGCTTGATATATTTCGTCTTGTTGATACGATTCTCCACCATCAGATGGAGAGGGGGTACTCCATCTGATGGTGGAGAATATTTTGCCCTCTTCAGGGCAATCCCTTTGACAGAGCATTCTTCCTCACAAATCGCTCTCTGCGTTCCAAACGCAGTCGGGGGTGTAACAGATGCCCCCCTCTGCCGGGGGCCCACACCCGCCCGCAGGGCCAAACAGGGTGTAAATCGTTGCTCGCTGCATTCCCCCCGTGTCCACGGGCTTGTTCTGTCATTTCAGCATCGCAAATTTTGGCTCAGCCACTTGCCGAATTTTATTGCTTTTCTTTGGCAATAAATTCGACCGGGGTAAGCCCCGGCCAGATGGTTATCGTTAAAACCGGTGTAGCCCTCTGCCAGCAGCTGCCCCGTCCTCGCACTTTAAGGAAAAAATACGATCTTCATACCTCTGAACCTCCTCTGCAAATCACACACGTCCGAAGCATTTCTCCATAAATATTCGCAGTTCAGTACTATTCGCCGGCACAAAACGACAGAGCAGGAGCCCCGGATGGTTCCGAGGGTTCCTGCCCTGTCGATTGCTTTTACTTCTGATGCTGTGCTCCTGCCCTTCTGATGCTTGCAAAAATCGAGCCGGAAATGTTATGCCAGACGCTGAAAATCGCGCCGGGCAGGGTCGCCAGGGGATTGGCCGCGAAATTCGCCGCCGCCAGGGACACCGCCAGGCCGCTGTTCTGCATACCTACCTCGATGGCGATGGCCGTGGCCTTGTCGTATTCCACGCGGAACAGCTTCGACGCCAGCAGGCCGAGGCCCATGCCCAGCAGGTTGTGTAGCACGACAACGCCCAAAACCAGCAGGCCGCAGGTGAGGATTTTCTCCACATTGTTGGCCACGATGCCCGCAATGATCATCACGATGGCTGCCACGGAGATCAGGGGCACCAGAGAGGAGATCTTCTCCATGGTGGCGCCCAGAATTCGGTGGATCACTAGGCCCAGAAGCACCGGCACCAGGATCACCTTTGTCACAGAGATGATCATTGCCACCAGGGAGACGTCCACCCAGGCACCCACCAGGGCATAGGTCAGCAGGGGTGTCATCAGGGGAGCCAGCAGGGTGGACACGATGGTCATGCCCACAGAGAGGGTCACGTCTCCTCCGGCAATGTAGGTGATAACGTTGCTGGCGGTGCCGCCGGGGCAGCATCCCACCAGGATCACGCCCACGGCCAGGTCCGTCGGGAGACCCAGCAGCACGGACAGCGCCCACGCCGCCAGAGGCATGATGCTGTACTGGGAGATACAGCCGATGATGATCTCCTTGGGCCGGGTGAATACCACTTTAAAATCCTCGGCCTTGATGGTCAGGCCCATGCCGAACATGGCGGCGCCCAAAAACCAGGAGGTATACTTGGTGGCCCAGGCAAAGACGGAGGGAACGGCCATGGCCGCAGCGGAAAACAGGATGATGACCACGCCGATGTAGCGGGTCAGGGTCGTCACGATCCTTCCCAGCGTCTTCATCGGTCACACCTCATAGCTGAAGTTGTCGATCAGCCGCGTCTTGCCGATGTACACCGCCATCGCCACCAGCACATCCCTGTCCACTTTCTCCACGTCCCGCATCGTCAGGGCATCCACCATGGAGACATAGTCGATACGGGCCAGCGGCTCGGCTTCAATGACCGCCCGCATCTCTTTCAGCACGGCCTCGCTGTCCATGCCGGGGGCAATGAGCTCCTGTCCCCGTTTCACTGCCCGGGAGAGGCACAGGGCCGCCTGGCGCTCCTGGGGATTCAGGTATGTATTTCTGGAGGACTTGGCAAGACCGTTCTCCTCCCGAATAATGGGGCAGCCTACGATCTCAATGTCGAAGTTCAGGTCCCGGACCATCTTCCGGATAATAGCCAGTTGCTGGGCGTCCTTCTGGCCAAAATAGGCCTTGTCGGGCGCGACGATGTGAAACAGCTTGGAGACCACGGTGCAGACACCTTGGAAATGGATGGGACGGGTCTTTCCGCACAGGTTCTCAGAAAGGGTCTCAATGCTGACGAAGGCGCAGGGGTCCTGGTACATCTCCTCCGGCTCCGGATGGAAGATCAGGTCCGCCCCCAGGGACTCGCACAGGGCATTGTCCCGCTCAAAATCCCGGGGATACGCCTCCAGGTCCTCATTGGGGCCGAACTGGGTGGGGTTGACAAATACGGATACCACTACAATGTCGTTCTCCTCCCGGCACTTCCGGATGAGGCTGGCGTGTCCCTCGTGAAGGTAGCCCATGGTGGGCACCAGGCCCACGGTCTTTCCCTCTTTCCGCCAGCTCTTGACCAGCGCTCTCGTCTCCGCAACAGTTTTTGTTACCTGCATGTGTTGTTCCTCTCTTCATCATGAAAATTGGAAGATAGTCTCGCCCTGATCCTCTTGTTATTCCATATCGGCCAGCAGGCCGTGTTTTTCGTAGTTGGTCTTGCGGACGATCCGGTTACGCTCATCCACGAAGACCACGAACGGCTTATGCTCCGCCGCCTCCCCAGCGTCGTATCCGGCGTAGGCCATGAGGATGACCTTGTCTCCCACACTGACGCATCTTGCCGCCGCGCCGTTGAGGCAGATCATGCCGCTGCCCCGCTCTCCGCTGATGGTATAAGTCTCAAACCGGTTCCCGTTGTCAATGTCCACGATCTGGACCTTCTCGTACTCCAGGATGCCCGCCGCGTCCAGCAGTTCCTGATCCACGGTGATGCTGCCCACGTAATTCAGCTCGGCCTGGGTCACGGTGGCCCGATGGATCTTTCCTTTCAGCATTTCCAGTACCATTTTCTATCACCTTCTTTTGCTCTCGCACAAAAAAATAAAAGCACCTTCCGGGCGCAGAATACCCCCTGAAGATGCATAGTTTTACCTGATGTTTCTTCTCAGAGTCTCATTTCTCTCGAATATAAGCCCTTTTCAAAACATGTCTCCGCCGGCGGCAGCCCGAACCGGGAGCCCTCCGCCGGCACCTATTCAGTTGTATGAAATAACGTGCGAATCAGTCAGAGTATAGTTTTGAGCAAATACTATCTCCATTTTGCAGTTTAACAAATATTGGCCAAAAATGCAACCAACAATTTACAGGTTTCCCCACAAGTTCTACCGGCGTTCCGCTCATAGAGCAGCGTCAGGCCTTTGAGCAGCACGTCGGGGTCGTAGATGTGGGGATGGGCGCACAGCGGCTCCACATAGCGGGCCAGGCCCCCGGTCATCACCAAAGTCACCGGCTCCCCCAGCTCCGCCTCGATGCGGGCGGTGATGCCGTCCACCAGGGCGGCGGCCCCGGCCACAGCGCCAGAGCGCATACACCCGGCGGTGGTTCGGCCGATGACATGCCGGGGCGTTTCCAGCTCCACGGCAGGCAGCTGGGCTGTCCGGTCAGTCGGGGCCTGGAGCCCCGTCGCCACACCGGGGGCGTTCACTCCGCCCCGAAACACCCGGTCCGCATCCACCACGCTAAAGGTCGTCGCCGTTCCCATGTCCACAGTGAGTACGGGGAGTGGGAAACGGGCGGCGGCCCAGGCGGCGTCCACCAGCCGGTCCCGGCCCACCTTATCCGGCTCCGCAAGGTCTATGGTAAGCCCGGTATCGCTTTTGGAAGTAATCACCACCGGCTCCGTCCCGGTCAGGGTCCGGGCGCACCCCCGCAGCTGCTCCTCCAGCGCGGGCACCACGCTGGAGAGCACGGCTCCCCGAAAAGCTCCAGCCCGGATTCCAGCCTCCGCCAAAAGCTCCCGCAGCTCCGCCAAGTATGCCCCGGCGCTCCGGTCCGGCACAGTGTCCATCCGGGCGGTAAAGCGCGCCGTGTACTTTCCCCTTCCGTCCTGTTCCATGTCTGCGGCGCAGATGGCGGTATTCCCAATATCAACAGTCAAAATCATGACCGGTCTCCTCATACAAAGGCTCGTCCCCGCCCCAAGGTTACAATCCGGCGGGGCGGTTGCTATACTGGGAGCATAATTTGAGAACGACCCCGCAAACCGGGAGAACGGAGTAGCAACTATGGAGCAGTTACAGGGAAAATGTGTGGTTCTGGGGGTCACAGGCGCGGCATCGCCGCTTATAAGATGGCGAACGTAGCCAGCGCCCTGCGGAAAGCGGGCGCGGAGGTCCACGTCATTATGACCCGGAACGCTACGGAATTTATTACACCCCTGACTTTTGAGACCCTCACCAACAACCGCTACGTGGCGGACACTTTTGCCCGGGATTTCAAGTGCGAGGTCACCCACATTTCGCTGGCCAAGGCCGCCGACCTGATGCTGATCGCCCCGGCCACGGCCAATGTCATTGCCAAGCTGGCCCACGGCATCGCGGATGACATGCTGACCACCGTGGCGCTGGCCGCCCGCTGCAAAAAACTGGTGGCCCCGGCCATGAACACCGCCATGCTGGAGGATCCCATCACCCAGGATGATCTGAAAACGATGGAGAAGTACGGCTTCGGCGTTATCGTCCCCGCCAGCGGGATGCTGGCCTGTAAGGATATGGGCAGCGGAAAGCTGCCGGAGCCGGAGGCGCTGCTGGACCACATTGCCCGGGAACTGGCCTGGGAAAAGACCCTGGCGGGCGTCCGTGCGACCGTGACCGCGGGGCCGACCCAGGAGGCCCTGGACCCTGTGCGTTATCTGACCAACCACAGCTCCGGCCGCATGGGCTGCGCCATCACCCGGGAGGCCGTGCTGCGGGGTGCCGAGGTCACGATGATCTCCGGGCCAACGGCTCTGCCGCCGGTCCCCTTTGTGGAAACGCAGCCCGTCACCACCGCCAAAGATATGCTCCAGACCGTGCGTGCGGCTCTTCCGGAAACTGACATTCTTATCAAGGCCGCCGCTGTGGCGGATTACCGCCCTGCCTCTGTGGCCGGGGATAAGATCAAGAAAAAAGACGGCGACATGAGCATTCCACTGGAGCGTACGGACGACATTCTGGGCGGGGTAGCGGAAAACCGCCACCCCGGGCTGTTCGTCTGCGGCTTTTCCATGGAGACCCGGGACATGCTGGAAAACTCCACCGCGAAGCTGGAGCGCAAGCATCTGGACATGATCGCGGCCAACAACCTGAAAGTGCCGGGCGCCGGCTTTGGCGTGGAGACCAGCGTGGTGACGATCATTACCAACGACGGGATCTCCGGGCTACCTCTGATGGGCAAGGGTCAGGTGGCGGCCGCACTGCTGGATGCGATTGAAAATCGGCGGCGCGGAATTGCTGGCTGACGTTCTCAACGCGCGGTTCATACAGCACGAAGAAACCCGGCGTGACATTGATCGCGCCGGGTTTCTCTGAACATGTGATATTTTCATCTTTGCGATCCTGCCGGGGAATCCCGGTCAGGGACGCTGTTCATGTAAACCACAGGCAGAAACGGATCAGGGCCGGTAAATCCGTTACTGCTGGGGTTTTGCAATCAGGAAGCAGCAGTCATTCAGCTCTTCCTCTTCAAAGAAATTGTAGAAGGTAAAATTGTAAAGGAACCGCTCCGCACTATAAACGCCGTAACCGTCCTGGTTGTGGTCGGTTGTGTCGTATGGGTCCGCAACAATGATTACATCATCCTGGGTCGTCTCGGTTCCCATGGTGTCATAGCCGATGATGACCTGCCAGTGGCCGCCCCAGTCGTTCCAGCCCACCATAATGGGTGTGCCAGACTTCAGGTTCTCCTGGATGTAGTCAAAAGTAAACACACTCCAGGGATCGTCCGCACAGTCAAAAGTGGAGTACACATCATACCCGCCGACGCCGTCAAAGATCTCGACGGCCTGCCGCAGGGAGGTGGCGCCCGGCTCCAGACCGTTGGAGCGGAGCTGGGCCAGAGTCTCCTCATGATACTCGCCGAGGGTGCCGTACCAGTTCATTATCATTAAGGCACTGGAGACACCGCAGCTCCATTCACTGGTCTGCTGCTGGGTCTTGAAGTTGTGCAGGATGGTCAAGGTATCGCTGGACTCCATGTTATAAAAATCCAGAGTGCTGAAATAGGGGCTGTCCTTATGATCCCCCTCTCGCTCGACACTGTCAGCACCATATTCAGTGTCCAGATCCGCAGCATAGGGAATCTTCATTTCGTCGGTGTAGTTGCCTTTGTCCTGCTTGGCGGTACAGCCGCACAGAATCAGACAAACAGCGGTTAGCAATACAATAATTTTCTTCACGGTGTTCAAACCCTTTCAAAATATTATTGTACCTGTAATCAACAAATTCACCTTCATTGTCTTATTTATTTCATTGGGGAAAGTATGCCGGTCCCCGCATGGTTTATTTATCTCAATTTCCGGTCGTTTTCCTGCGTTTTATATAGCATCTGATTCTCTGAAAAACAGCCTGCTTTTAATGCGCTCATGTTGTTTTATACAAGTACGGTGGGTGTTGTCCCACATGACCCACAGGCGCTTGCCTGCGCTATAAAATTTTGAGCCCGCCTTTGGGCTCCGACATGAGGTGTGCTATTTGCGCACAGCGGCTCCGGCCCACCCTCCCTTTTTGCCTGATCGTTTATTATATCAGGGAATCGGAAGAAAACAAGAAAAATTTTTAAATTAGGATATACGACTTTTGATCTGCCCCACGGGGCGGTTTCTCGGCAGTAGTTCGAAACTGCTATGTGGGAGAGCTACAGGCAGGAACTGCCTCCAGATGAGTTGTGTTTTCCATAAGGAACAAACAAAAAAAGAAAATCCCTCAGAGCCCTGCAGCTCTAAGGGATTCTTTTGGTGGACGATACAGGACTCGAACCTGTGACCTCCCGCACGTCAAGCGGATGCTCATACCAGCTGAGCTAATCGTCCAAAGGACGAATGTCATTATATCGAAGTTCCGTGGGGTTGTCAACCCTTTTTCTGATTTTATCGGGCCATTTTTTCCTCTGCCGCATAGGATGAGAAGAACTTGAACAAAAGGAGGAATCACCATGGATCAAATCCAGCGGCCCGGAGAGGAACTGGATCACGCCGCCTTTGCGCGGGTATGGCGGAGAGTGATGCCGGAGGATCGGCCTGACTGCCCCTTTACGCTGGAGCCCTCCGCTCCACCGGCTCTTTCCACCCCGGCTTCTCCGGCGGCCGCCGCTGCTGCGCCCGTTGTTCCCTGCGCCTGTCTGGGGGAAGGCAGCGCCCGGGATCTGCCTGAGCTGGAGCGGATGCTCCGGCAGACCACAGACGATTTCCGCATCTATCGGGCTCTGGCCAGGCGCTTGGGACAGGGGGGGCTTTTTTCCGCCCTGGCCGTGGAAAAGAAGCGGCAGGTCAGGCGTTTATCCACTGCGTCCTTCCTCATTTCGGGAAAGCAGTACACGGCGCCGCCCACCCCGGCGCCCGGAACCCTTACGCTTCCGCTTGCCATGCGGGAGCGCTTTCAGGCCGAACAGCGGGCGGGGAGCGCACTCCTGGCGGCTGCGGAAACGGCGGCCGATCCCTGTCTGGCGGGACTCTATCGCATTTTGGCCGAGGAGGATCGAGACCACGCCAGGCGCCTGTGGGCCCGGCTGGAGCGGCAGTGAGTCTCTCTTACAGCTTCCTGCAAAAGAGGCCGTGCCTGTTGCAGCAGGCATAGAGAATTCCGCCGCCCCGCTTGGAAAACCGGGCTGCGGCCTCCTGCTCGGGATAGAGCTTGACGATCTCCAGCCGGGAAGGTCCCACCAGAGCTAAAAAGCTGATAAAGTGACCCTTCTCCATAGGGTGGGCCAGAGAGACATAATATTCCCCGTCCACATCTTCCGCCGTCAGTTCGTGTGTCTCGTCCGGCACCTCTGCCTCCAGCGGCGGCAGCGCCACTCCGCAGCAGTGGAAGGAGCCCTCGCCCATGGCGTGGATCACATTGCCGCACACCGGGCAGACATAGAACCGGCCCCGGAGGGGGTTGCCCGCGCGGTTGCGGTTGGTGACGCACTCCCCGGACAGCAGCTCGGCCACCGACACCCCCAAAGCTGCGCCCAGGGGTTCCAGCAGAGCCAGGTCGGGCAGGCCCCGGCCGCTCTCCCATCGGGAGACCGTCTTGTCGCTCACGCCGATCCGTTCGGCAAGCTCCTGCTGTGTCAGGTGTTTTCCCTTTCGGTATCCTCTCAGGCGGCCGCCAAAGGTCTGTTCCATCTGCACCCGCTCCTTTCTGTCGTCTCAGCATACCATGCACCTCTAACGCTGGGAACCCCGCAGGCCGGGAATTGGCTCTCGAATCACGGGAACTCCTTTTTCTTTTAAGAAAAAGGAGGCAAAAAGAACTTTCATAAAAGGGTTGTGGGGGGCGGGGGTGGAGTCAGCTTAAAAGAAAAAGAAAGAAAAAAGAGCTTTCATAAAAGGGATGTGGGGGAATCGGGGCGTGGGAGCGGGAGAAAGGTTTTTCCGGATGGTGATCCGCGGCCCTTTGGAGGATTACAGCAGGGCCCGGCCCCGGGCCAGCAGCTTGGTGTAGATCTTGTCCATCTGCCACTCGTTGGTGTACTCCAGCAGACGGTCTGCCGGAAGCCAGCCTACCCGGCTGTTTTCTCCCACCCGGACGGTGAGCGGGCCCTCCCGGTCGGCGGTGAGCAGATAGGAAACATTCAGGTGGAGGTGGGACGGGACATACGCCCCCCGCTTTCTGTGCCCCCACACCGGCAGGATCTCCAGGGAGGCGATGTTCGGAGACAGCGGGCGGATGTGTCCGGCCCCCGTCTCTTCCCGGGCTTCCCGCAGGGCGACCGCCAGAAGGTCGCCGTCTCCGTCGGCGTGTCCCCCCGTCCAGGCCCACACCCGATAGAGATTATGGTGGGCCATCAGGACCCATTTGCCATCTGCGCTGAGAACGAAACCGGAGGCGGTGAGGTGGGCGATTTTGTTGTCCCGGGTGAGGATCGTGTCGGGATACCGACGGAGATAGGACAGGATCATTTCCTGATCTGCGGCCTCATCCTCCGACTGGGGGAGGTAGGCGGCGATGTCGTCCAGGTACATAGAAGCTCCTTTCCAAAAGGGGGCGGTCAGGCCCGAAGGTGCCGGAGATAGGTCACATATTGAAACGGCACGCCGTTTTCCTCCAGCGGCGGTTCGGACGCCGACGCTGTCCAGGCCGGATCGGAATCCAGGTCGGGAAACCGGGCGTCGGCGTCAAAAGTGCGAAAAATGCGGGTCACCCAGACGGTGTCGCAGACATCCAATAACATTTTGTAGATGCTCTCCCCCCCGATTACAATGCTGTCATCGGGGGCGGCGGCCAAAAGGGCCTCCCGGTCGGAAAAAATCTCTGCCCCCGCCGCCTGGAAGGCGGGATCCCGGGAGAGGATCAGATTCCGGCGCCCCGGCAGGGGCCGTCCGCCGGGGAAGGTGGACAGGGTCTTGCGGCCCAGGATCACCGGATGGCCCAGGGTCAGGGTCTTGAAGCGCCGGAGGTCGGCGGAGAGGGGGCACAGGAGCTTCCCGCCCTTCCCGATGCCCCAGTGCTCGTCCACGGCTACGATTGCCTTCATGGGATTGCCTCCTCAGATTGCGATCTCGATTTTTGAGGTGAAGTCGTGATATTGGTAATCGGAGAGGGAGAAGCTGTCCTTGGTAAAGCGGTAAAAATCGGTCACTGTGGGGTCGATGGAGAACTTCGGCGCCGGGAACTCCGTCCGGCTCAGGAGCTCCCGGGCGATTTCAAGGTGCCTGGTGTAAAGATGGCAGTTTCCGATCATATGGATCAGTTCCCCGGGCTGATAGCCATAGGCGGAGGCCATGGCGTAGACGATGAGCGCCGCCTGGACCGTATTCCAGTTGTTGGCCGCGATCATATCCTGGGAGCGCTGATTCAAAATGGCGTTCAGCCTGCCTCCGATGACCACAAAGGTCATGCTGTACGCGCAGGGGTACAGGGCCATGTCCGCAAGGTCGTGGACGGCGTACAGGTTCGTCATGATCCGCCGGGACGCGGGATCGTTGACCAGCTGGTAAATGACGCGGTCGACCTGATCCATCCAGCAGACCCCGTCGCCGTCCAGCCGGATGGTTTTGCCGGTCAGGTCGTCTCCAAACGCTTTTTTCAGGCCGTCCGGGGTGACGTCGCGGTACCGGCTCAGCTGGGCCATCTGATAGCCGTAAGCCTTGCCGATGGAGCCGTCTTTGTCGGCCCACTCGTCCCAGACATGGGAGTTCAGATCATGGATGTTGTTGCTTTTTTTCTGCCAGATCCAGGAGACCTCGTCCCAGGCGGATTTCCAATAGGTCCTTCTGAGGGTCAGGATGGGAAACTCCCGGGCCAGGTCGTACCGGTTGACAACGCCAAAAACGGCAATGGTGTGGGCGGGGGTGCCGTCCGGCCAGCGGGGCCTGACCTCCAGCCCCTCGTCGGAGACGCCGTTTTCAAGGATGTTGCGAATGGTCTCCTGAAACAGTTTGTCCGCGTAGCTCATGTCACAGATTTCCTCTCTTTCAAAACCGTGGCTTTCAAAAGCCTGTTTGGCAGTTTTTATTTTTCCCATCATACCATTCTTTGTAAAGCAGAGCAAGCGCGGAAAAGGCCTCCCGGCAAAATGGGGGTGGACGGGCGGGCGGCGGCGGAGTAGAATGAGAGCGGAAAACAAACAGCGGCAGGAGGGTCGATTATGGCGGAGCGGGCAGAGAAAAAGGGCGGGCGCATCTTTCCCCGGCTGGCGGCGCTGGTGTGCCTGGCGGTCTTTCTGGTCAGCGGCGGACTGCTGCTGCGGTATCGGGCGCAGCGGGACGCCACCCAGCGGGAGGTCACCCAGCTCCGGGAACTGGTGGAGGAGCCCGCGGGCCAGGTTGTTCCGGACTCCGGGAAGCCCCTCACCCAGGCGGAGCGGTTTGCGGCGCTCACGGCGCGCAACGGGGACTTTGCGGGCTGGATCACGATCCCCGGCACCGCTGTGGATTACCCGGTGATGCGGGCGGGGGAGGGAAAGGACGGGGAGTATTACCTGCGCCGGAACTTTGACGGGGAGTACGACATCAACGGTCTCCCGTTTCTGGATCAGCGCTGTGGGACCGACCCGGCCTCCGATCTCCTGATTATATACGGACACAATATGAAGAGCGGGATCATGTTTCACGACCTGACCGGGTATGAGAAGAGGAGCTTCTGGGAGGACCACCGGTACCTCCGGCTGGAGACTTTGGCCGGAACGGGGACCTATGAGGTATTCTGCGCCATGCTCTATGACGCCTCTTCCGATGAGACGGCCTTTAAGCCCCACAGGCAGGTGGAGTTTGCCGGCGAGGCGCAGTTTGACGCCTATCTTGCGGGACTGAAAGCGGCCGCTCTCTATGACACGGGGATCACTCCGGCCTATGGGGAGAAATTGCTGATGCTGGCCACCTGTGAGCGATCTTCGATTCAGAACGGGCGCATCGTGGTGGTGGCGCGGCAGGTGGAGAAATAGGGTTTTTCACAGAGAGAGAACGCGGAGCCGGGGATTCGGCTCCGCGTTCAGCTTGTCGAAAAAGCCTCGCAGAGTTTCGTGCCTGCAGGCGCGAAAGAGGTGGGATCCGTTTTCTGCCGCGGCGTGTACGTGGCGGAAAACACCTCTCAGCCCGTAAGTGTGCGCATGGTCCGCCGAAGGCGGACCATGCGTGCGCGCGACGGGCTGCGTCCTGCTCGAAAAAGCGGCGAAGCCACTTTTTCGACAGTCTCAACGCGGAGCCGAGGATCCGGCTCCGCGTTTGTTCTGCCTTGAGGAGGGCACAGATCAGGGAGAAAATTGCTTTTTTCAACACGGGAGCAGAGAAAGAAAAAAGTTTTTTAAAAAATGACCTAAATGTAACCATTGAAAATTATACTAATAACAACATCGGGCAAAGCAAGGCCCATTTTGCCGCCGGAGCGGCGGCGTGAGGAGGCGGTATATGAATCCGACTGTAAAAAAAGTATGGAACGCGGTCACCTGGGTCCTGGTCCTGTGCGTGGCGGTTCTGGCCTTCCTCCTGGCAGGCGTGCGGTTGATCGGGTACACCCCCTACACCGTGCTCAGCGGCAGTATGGAGCCGACCTATCCCGTGGGATCGCTGATCTATGTGAAAAAGACAGCGCCGGAAGCGGTGCAGGTGGGCGACCCCATTACCTTCGTCCTGGATGAGAACCTCACCGTGGCCACCCACCGAGTCATTGAGGTGGACAGCGAAAATCGGCAGTTCCGGACCAAGGGAGACGCCAATGAGGCCGCCGACGGTTCCCCGGTCCTCTTTGAAAATCTGATCGGGGTCCCCCGGTTCTCCATTCCCAAGCTGGGCTTTGCGGCCAGCTGGATCACCCAGCCCCCCGGCATGTACGTCTCCGGCGCGGCGGTGGTCATCCTGGTGGTACTCCTGTTCCTGCCTGATCTTCTGGATAAGGCGGACGCCGCAGACCGGAAGGCCGCAGAGAAGAAAGCAAAGCGGGAAGCAGAAGGAAATCCGCGTTGAAGCGTGTCCATATTATAGAGAAAAGCTATTTTGAATTGAAAGATTTTGAGGAGGAACAACACATGAAAAAGACACTGACCATCATTGCGTCCCTGGCTCTCGTAGCCGCCATCTCCATCGGGGGCACCCTGGCATTCCTTTCTGCTCAAACTGGCGAGGTCACCAACACCTTTACCTTCGGCAACATGTCCCTGACCCTGACCGAGACCTATGAGCAGAACTCCAAGATCTATCCGGGCGCCGTGATCGACAAGACCCCTGTGGTCTCTGTGGGCGCCAAGAGCGAGCCCTGCTACGTCTACGCCAAGATCAACAACGGCTTCGGAACTTATGCCGCGCTGAACATCAACAGCGATTGGTCCCTGGTTGAGGGAACCGGCAACATCTACCGCTACAAGGAAGTCGTTGACAACTCCGCTTCCACCGAGGCGCTGCCTCTGACCGCCCTCTTCACCACGGTCACCATTGATGGTGCGAGCGTTACCTCCGCCAACATTGAGACTGTCGCCCAAAGCACTATCGTGATCGACGCCTTTGCCTACCAGGCCAACGGCACCGCCGAAACCCCCACTGCTGCTCAGGCCCTGGCCGATCAGGCCGCCATTGGGCACTGGAACACCGCCGCATAAGCCGGTAAAATCCGCCAAAAACCATTGAAAAGCGCCGTATTTTAAATTAAAATAATAAGGAGAAATCATTATGAAGAAGAAAAGCATTCTCGTCGCCGGCCTTTCCATCATGATCATCGCTTCCATGGCCATCGCCGGCACCCTGGCCTACTTCACCAACACCAAGACCGCCAACAACACCTTTACCGTGGGCAACGTGGCCATCACCCTGAACGAGGCCCCTGTCAGCAAGACCGGCGACACCTGGACCGCTGATCAGGAAGCTGCCCGTGTGACCGAGAACACCTACTCCAACGTCTACCCCGGCGCTGTCCTGCCCAAGGATCCCACTGTCACCGTTGACGCCAACAGCAGCGACACCTACGTCCGCGTGAAGGTCACCGTCTCCCACGCCGCCGCCTGGAAGGCTGCCTGCGCCGCCCACAACATCACCGATCTGGCCACCATCTTCGGCGGTCATGTGGAAGCCGACTGGAGCCGCGCCGCCATTACCGAATCTGCGGAGGCCGATACCATTACCTATGTCTACAACTATGTGGGCGGCGAGAATGCCGGCCGTCTGGCCGCCGGCGAGACCACCGGCGCCCTGTTCACCTCCGTGACCATTCCCGGCGGCTTCACCAACACTGAGCTGGCCGCCATCGGCACCGGCAACGGCTTCACCATGAACATCGTCGCCGACGCCATCCAGGCTGAGGGCTTTAACAGCGTCACCGCCGCTTTTGCCGCTTTCGACGCCTGATCCAAACCAAATTCCGGGTGGGGAGGCGCGGCCTCCCCACCCTCCCTCGCAAAAGTTGTCAGGCTTTAGGCGTGCCGCTTTCCCGGAAGGCGGTATGCTTAAACTCTGAACGATCACATACATCCACCGATTCTCAGAAAGAAAGGCGGTTTTTCCATGAAGAAAAAGTTGGCCATTTTTGCGTCTCTGGTGCTGATCTTCTCTGTCGCGGCGGCGGGCACCTATGCGTATCTCACTGCGCAGGGCATGGCGCACAACGTCATCACTGCGGGCAATGTCAACATTACCCTTCACGACGAGGGGAAGCAGGGAGTGACGTGGGACGATTTCAACAAGCTCTATCCCACCGGGGCCAGCGTGATGCCCGGAGTGACTGTGGATAAGCGGGTGTACGTGGAGAACACGGGCAAGAATCCCTGCTACGTCCGCGTGAAGCTCACCCCCTCTGCGGTTGATGCCGGCGGGTCACCCCTGGCGACCGACGGCCAGTTCCAGCTGGACCTGGCGAGCTACGCCCAGTACTGGACGATGGACAGCGAGGGGTTTTACCGCTACAACACGCTGCTCCAGCCCGGAGAAAAGACGGAAATGCTCATCTCTTCGGTCACCTTCGATACAAAGATGGGCAATACCTATATGAACTCCCGGTTTGACATCCTGGTGGATGCACAGGCGGTGCAGGGGCAGAACAATACCTTTGACACGGCGGTCGGGGAAACTGTCCTGGACGTGAAGGGATGGCCCGCCGCCCCCCCCCCCCGTCTCTTTTAAACATCTCCCGGCCCCCACGCGGTCATCAGGCATATGATAGGGGGTGCGGAGGACTTGACAGGAGATGTTGTGCATGGTGGTTGTTTTTTTTTTTTAAAGAAAGAAGCCGACAAGGGCCCCCTTCCTAATGCGGGGGGCCAGGAGGTTGAGAAAAAAACACACCCAGCGCCCCCCGCCGCAGCGGGTCCCCCCGCCGTGACTGAGACCCCGGCGGTCACTGAGGCCCCGGTGGAGAGCCCCGTAGCCCCTCCGGCGGAGTCTGTTGAGCCGGATCCGGTTAACACTTGAGAGAGGAGGAACCTTCCATGAAACTGAAAAAAACACTTGCAATGCTGCTGGCCCTGTGCATGGTCGTGTCCATCTTCTCCCCGGCCGTGGCTGTTGATGAGCCCGCCAGCGAGACCATCATCACCACCGGACCCTCTGAGACCACCGAAGTGACGACCCAGACGCCCCCCGAGGCCCCTGCGGCCAGTGAGCCCGCCGTCGAGAGCGAAGCCCCGTCGGTGGAGCCTGAGACCACGGTCCAGCCCCAGGAGTCCCAGCCTGCGGAGACGCAGGCACCCGTTGAGAGCCCGTCCGAGCCGTCTGCCGCCCCCGCCGGGAGCCAGGCTCCCGCTGAGACGGAAACTCCGGCCGAGGTCCCAGCTGTGACGGAGACCCCGGCTGTCACTGAGACGCCTGTGGTTATGGAGACCCCTGTGGTTACGGAGACCCCTGCCGTCACGGAGATCCCACTGGCGCCGGAAGCGGATTTCAGCGCCATGAGCGTGGAAGAGCTCTATGCATATTTGGATGTGCTGGATGATGTGGCTTATGAGGAAGCCTTGGAACAGCTGACCGAAGAGCAGGAAGAAGCGCTTCGTGACTATATCCGTCAAATGATTTTTGGCGCACAGCCCGTCAAAGAAGAGAATGATGTTTATGCAATGACGGAGGCCGGCCCCCTGATGCCGGCGGTTACCGGTGAAAAGCGGCAGCCTCTGGCCCGTATGATGATGGCCCGGAGTTATGCCCTCCTGCCTGCTCTGCTGTCAGGGGACGCCCCCGATGTGGACGGACTGGAGTTAAATAAGAGGATTGAAAAGGCTGGCGATAACTACCTTATTACGCTGGAGGCCTACGCCACCGGAGCAATGACTCAGAGCGGCGGAGATCCCATTCCCAGCGACATTGTGCTGGTACTGGATCAGTCCGGGAGTATGGCCTACGACTTTACTACACAGACAAAAACAACGTATAATTTAGTCTCTGAAAAGACCAGGAATCTCTATAATGCTACAAACAAAAACGATCAAATTAGTCTTTATGTGAAAAACAACGACAACTATGAATGGGTAGTTGTGACGATTTCTCGCAGCGGTTCGATAGTCAACAGAATCTACACCTATTCCTATACAGATTCGCTGGGATTCCACAGTGCGGCCGTAGGTGGAAATGATCTTCCTCCGTTCGCGTTTTATCGTGCGACAACAACCACTGAGAGCACTACACGGCTGGACGCGCTGACGTCCGCAGTCACCAGTTTTGTGGCAGCCGTTCAGAGCGACGCAGTGGAAAACGACGTGGACCATCGAATCGCCATTGTGGGCTTCTCCAGCGATGGCTATAACAATACAGAGCTGCTGACTGGCGTGGGCAGTATTCAAACGGGCACGACTTGGTACGGTACGCAGCCGGTTGATGGCTATCCTTCAACCTACTATTTCCCCACCGGCTATGCCAAGAATGGCGCTCAGTACGGGACTATGGATTACTACAATGGGCTGTCCAATGCGCTCCAGGATGTCAGCACAGATGCTGGCTATACCAACGTGACGGACGCCATTGCGGCACTGACGGCCTACGGTGGAACCCAGACCGGGAACGGCATGTCAATGGCAAATGATATTTTGGCGGCGTGCCCAGTTCCAGAAGGTGAGACCCGCAATCGTGTGGTAATTCTTTTTACCGATGGGGTGCCGGGGATCAGCGGTTTTGACTCTGCTGTGGCAAATGCCGCAATTACCGCATCCCAGACCATTAAGGCGAGCCCTGAGAGTTCCGGGCAGGGAGCCACGGTATACACCGTTGGAATTTTTGATGGCGCAGATACCCAAGATTTTAGTGGCAACGCAAATAAGTTTATGCACGCAGTGTCCTCCGAGTATCCCAACGCTTCCTCTATGGATAGCCTCGGAAGCCGATACACGAACTCTGAAGGAGAGACACCGAACTACTATCTGACGGCTGGCAATACGGATGATTTGAATAGCGTATTTGGAAACATTTCTTCTACCGTGACCGGTTCCACCACTTCGGTGACGCTTGACGAAAACGCGGTGGTGCAGGATGTGCTTTCCGAATACTTCGAGTTTGACGGCGTCAGTGCAGAAGACACCTCCGGGATTCAGGTTTATACGGCTCCCTGCATTGGGGGAACCAACAGCGCACCAACCTTTGGAGAGAGTGTGGAATATGGAGATGCGACGGTAAACGTGAGCGGCAATGCAGTGCAGGTTACCGGATTTGACTTCTCCGATGCAGAAACCAATGCAGTCTATGCAACGCCCTCTGCGCATGGAAATATGTTAATCATCACGATTCCTGTGAAGTTGAACACCTATGGGTTTGGCGGCAACAACGTGCCCTCCAACACCAGCGGCACCTCTGGGATCTATGCCAGTGCGGAGGCCCAGACGGCAGCAGAGCTATTTGTAGCTCCCAACGTCAATATTCCAATCCGCTATGAGATTGCCTCCGAAAATCAAACCATTTATTTAGGCAACGCTCCTGAGTTTGAAAGACTGCTTGCCTATGCCGACGGCTATGAGCCTGATGGAGTGAACAACGCTTATGTGGATATTCTCTACACACTGAAAGACAGCACAGGTGTTGTTCTGGGAAACTGTTCCATCGCTGCGGGGGAATCTCTCGAGACATGGACATGGACCGGCGGTATGATGCCGACCCCTAAGCCCGCCGATTGCACCACCTATACCCTTTCCTGCGAGGTGACGCCCTCCAGTACGATTGGAACCGACAGCTTGGGGAATGAACCGGTGGAGGCCGTGACTGTCACCCCACAGGCTCCCGCCGTCCACGTCCTGAAGCCCGGCTTCACCGTGACGGCCAACGATGTCTGGGCGGATTACGGCGTGAATGTTGGCCTCCAGGAATGGGGCACCGCTGAAAACGGAATTGCCGTGGGCGATACCTGGGCGGATGACCACAGCGACCACACCGCAATTCCCGGTGTCTCCGGCGTGAAGCCGAGCGTAACCGATTTTGCGCTGACCTTTGCACAGGTTGGGACTTCCGATGGGCTCCTGAATGGGGCGGCTTATACCACAGGGGAGAAGGACGCCGATTTCAATGTCACCGGTCTGACCTGCAAGGTGGGCGGGGTGTCCTATGCCGCTCCGGCCGGGGCACTCACTGTGATCCCCGCGGTGGAAGGCGATACCGGCCATGACTTTACCATCCACATCAACCATTTCAACATGACCATTACCAAGACTTTGACCGGGAACAACAGCATCTACACCCAGTCTTTCCTGTTCACGGTCTCCGACGGAAGCAGCAGCTTCCAGGTAGCGATCCCGGCCAAGGACTTCGGAACCGGCAACCAGGCCTCCAAGACGGTTACCCGTCTGGTCTGCGGCAAGAACTACACGGTCACGGAAAAAACAGACTGGTCCTGGCGGTATGCGTTGGCAAGCAGCAATAACATTCCGATTTCCAAGACAAACGATCCGCAGATCAGCAGGATTGAACCGGGTGCATACACGGCGGCCTCCGGCTTCACCAACCACTTGGATGACAACAAGTGGCTCAGCGGCGGCAACTCTGCTTCTAACGTCTACAATAAAAAGGGCTGAGAGAGGAGGGGACGGACATGAGAGGAAAACATGAAATGAAATCCCCAAAGCCGCACATCCTGCTTGTTGCAGTCGCCCTCATCGCGGCACTCACGGTTGGCGGCACGATCGCCTGGCTGGCAGTCTCCACCAACGCGGTGGAAAATACGTTCCAAGCCAGTCATGTGACCAGCGAGGTGAGCGAGACATTTGATGGGAATGTAAAAACAAATGTCAGCATCAAAAACACCGGCGACATCGACGCCTATATCCGTGTTGCCCTCGTCCCCACGTGGCAGGACGACAGTGGAAATGCGGTGGCCCTGCCCGCCAGCCTGGATGATCTCGCTTTTACTGGACTGACCGGAAGCGACTGGTTCCAGGGAAGAGACGGTTACTACTACTGCAAGGAGCCCATTGCGCCGAATGACGATACCGGATACCTCTTCACAAAGGCAGCGGTAAAGACCGCCAACGGGTATCACATGGATCTCCAGATCCTGTGCGACGCCATTCAGGCCAAGGGCGGGACTGCGGCAGGAACGGCCGCCGTGGTGGCTGCCGGATGGCCGGTGGCGGTAAATTCCGACGGCATGCTGAGCGCGAATTAAGGAGGTGGCAGAGATGAAACGGAAAAAGATGAGCCGGCTTCTGATTGCCGCTTCCCTGTGCCTGGCCCTGATCTTCACTTACAGCGCCGGTGCGCTGGCGGTGCAGGTCCTGGCCGCCGATCCCGACGTCCCAACGGTCACCATTGTGGGCAGCGGCTCCACGGCGAAGTTTACCTTCAACCGTCCCAAGCAGACCGACGAGACGGCCCAGACGCGGGCGGCTGTACCTCACGACACCACGGTGGATCTGTTTGACAGCTTCAAAAACGTCATGCCCGGCGATCACCTGACCCAGCCCATACGGGTTGAGGCTGCAGCCGGCAATGACAGCAGCTACAAGGTATACCTGTATGCCCGGGTGTGCGGGGACAATGCCGAGGCAAATCTGGCGTTTCTGAATGCCATGACTCTGAAAGTCAGCCAGGGTACGGATGAGTTGGATGTCCTGAACGCAGGCGAGGATGCGCAGGGGATTTATCTCGGAACCTTTGAACGGGGAAACAGTAAAGACCTGGCAGTGGATCTGACGGTTCCGATCGAGATGGGGAATGAGTTTCAGGATGCCGAGTGCTATGTGGACTGGTATTTTTACGCTGAGCAGGTCGTGAACGGCGGCGGCGGCGACAAGCCCGACCATACACCCAAGCCCTCTGCTGCCCCGGATCCAAGCGTAACGCCGAGCCCCACCCCCACCACACCGCCCCCTGCCGAGAGCAGCGACGTTGAGATCGACGATGGAGATGTGCCTGAGGGCGGGCTTCCCGACATCGACGACGGGAACGTGCCCAATGGCGGGCTTCCCGACATCGAGATCGGAGAAGACGGTGTTCCCTTGGGCGACATGCCACAGACTGGTGACGACACCAACCTCCCGCTGCTGCTGGGGGCTATGGTGGTCAGCGGAAGCACCCTTGCGGGGATCCTCATCTTTGGCAGAAAGCGCGAAGACGAGGGAACGAACTAAAAGATAAGCAAGAGCAGCCGCCCTGACGGAGTTCGATCCGTCGGGGCGGCTGTTTTTGAGCCGTTGGAGCGAACGGGGATTTGAGATTTTTGAATGCCAAGGATCCAGTACCGAAGGGCCGGAATGCGGCAGACGGCTTCGTACAAGGGAGAACCCAAACGCACTGAAAAGCTCCACGCCGTATACCGCTCGCATGGGGAGTCCCCCACCGGAGAGCAGGACGTTGGTTACCAGCAGGACGGGAATGTGGAATACGTGGATTTCACAGCAGGCGCGCTTCTGATAAGCTTGCTGCCATGGAACGCAAAAAGCTGGCAAGATGGAAGTGGAGCTCTCTTGTTCATTCCTTGCTATCCCTCATATTTCTTTCGATTTGCGCCAAGAACCCAACTGCAGTTTAACTTGCAGTTGGGTTCTTCGACAGACTGGGGTGGACGGCAGTTTTCTGCCGTCCACCGTACAAATTTGAATTTTTTGATTTTTGCCATGCCCCTGCTTAAGAGTTCCCCCCCGGTGCTCTTTTGAGGCCGGTGCACAAAATGTGCACTGAGACAGGACTCTGAGCGAAAAGTCCAGAAAAAAGAAAATCCCTAGAACTGTTACAGTTCTAGGGAAATCTTCTGGTATGAGTGGTGATACAGAACTTTTTGAAAACCCAAGTAATATTAAGGACTTGTGGGTATCCGAACAGAAAACCATCTTGTATATCCCCCTGTTTTAGGGCGGCTGTTTTGAAGCAGCCGCCCTTTTCTTAATGTCCAAAATAAATGTACTAATTGGGGTTGAAAAAGCCTCTTTTTTCTTTTTGTATTTCCCGTTAGAAATAGGACACGGGTGATTTATCACTCAGCGTGTCAAAGTGGCACAGAAATAGCTTTTTTCTCAGAAAACAACACTTTTTTAAACCTACGAAAATATGTCATCTATGCGATACTCTATCTCACCAAACGGCTCAACCGTATGTGGACGATCCGAATACGGCTTGCCCAGGTACGGGAAAACCGGATATGGATAATCCATGTCTGGAAAACCGGCCACAATTAAATAAAGATAAAAGAAATACTGAATTCATCAAGTATAGAAGGATCAAATCCTATCCTATCAAGCCCCCGCAGGTGCCAATTGGACTGGACAGGATTGGATACAGGGGCGAGGGAGCTATCGGGGATTCATTATTATCATTATGCACAATCAAAAATATAGGAATTAAGGTTTGAAACGGGAGAAAAATGCCTGTAGTGGCCTTTTCGTGTGGGGGTGGCATAATTTCCTCATACGAAACAGAAAACTGTTTTTGCATAGGGAAATGTAGGATTTTGCCTTTTTGCAAGCAATAAAAGAGAACCATCCATAGATATCTGTCCGATGATAGCGATATTCTTTCTATTTTGATATAGATATATCGTATTTATCAATTGCTTTTACGCTATTTCAAACCATACACATAGTTGTTTTGTTTAGTGCAACTGGAAATAGGTCAAATATATTATCAAATACATATCAGATTTCGCATTCAATCTATTCAAAAATCATTTCTATATTCAAAAAAATATCTAGAAATAATGTCTTAGCTTGTGATAAAAATTTCCAAAATTATTTCCAAAGAAATTGCGCATCCCATTTGCAAAATTTATATGACATAGCTATTTTCAATAAAGACAATCCATCAAATCAAAACGCATCCACTTTGTCGTTTATGAACAGCAATATTTCATTGCTTGAACTCTATTGGCTGGATAAATGTGAAATTCGGTATGACTCGCTATGGTATAGGGATCAGCCCAAGTATCAGCAATGGCATTTTGCATCTGATACCAGTGTAGAACTTGCACTTAAGACTGGAACATCTTTACAACCTGAAACTCAAAGGGATTATTGGTGGGTCGAAAACGAAATTGAAAGAATTAATACAGTTTGTTTTCAAAAGTTATGTAGAGATCAAGATTATATATCAATTTTAAATTATCTTAATTCAGTTGCTGCGTTATCTTCCAAAGCGATTTATAGTCGGAATATACTTATGTGGGCCAAGTCAATAAGGCGTTTACAAATCCAATTCATGACAATGCAATCAGACCAAAATATATCTGATAATAAGTTAATTTCCGCCATATATGATGGGTTTGTTAGCATTTATATCAATATTATTGTTGGTATTAATTCTTATCTACATGATTTAGATTTACATGGTTTCTTTGAAAAAGTGTGCATAATAAATTCTTTCGAATCATGCAATCACGCTTTATGTAATAATGAAACTGTGGATCGACTTTTTCGTCAAATCCGCGTCGAAATTAAACTTGAAGGTAAACAAATCACGCCTAACTGGTATGTTAAACAAGTTGTTTCAAAAGGCATAATTCACTTTTTTAATGAATTATTACATTGTATTTCGACTTCAATTTCCGACTGTCTAGACATGGGGAAACAACTTATTGAAAAAAGAAAATATTTCCCTGCAGCTGTTAGTTTTTCTCATATGTACGAATTAAATTCAAAAATCGAATACTCTATTTCTTGCATTGACTATTATTATTTGCAGATTGAAAAACTACTTCTCGAACCTACAATCGTTGTTGAAGATATTGAATTAAGCGAGGCTAAAAAAATTCTAGCATCAGTTAAAAAAGAGTTACCTCAATTATTGGTAAAGTGTAGTGGTATCTTTGCTATACAGCACTGGAATGAACGTGAAGAATATCCAGATCTATTAGGATTCTGTTACAACCATATATGTGAGTCCCTAATAGAATCCATTGAACAAAATGATTTTGAAACATTCAGCAAAACATACACAGGCTTCTTAGGCGTTGTATTACTGTATCAGGAATATGTGCGTGTGGATGCAACCAAAATTAAAGAGCCTCACTTACAGCAAGGAGTTTTCCATGTTTCCACAGCTCCCATAATTGAATATGCAATAATAAGCGGTCTATCAATTTTGTGGGGTGAATTTAATAAGTCAACGCAGTGGATGGAATTAATAAATCAAGAGTTAGACAACTTTATTCAAAAAAATGAGAATGCCATAGACTCATTAACGCGTATTTCCACTATTGCAGCTGCACGCAAAAGGCACATGGCTGCAATAGGAAATCGTGATGTTTTGCAAACCGGATGGACAATGCGTATTGTAAATGCACTTGAGGAAGCTAAAGTTTGCGAATTTGATTACGGCCCCTTTGGGCAAAAAATTCTTAAAACGGACAGCAAAATTCTAAAAGCTTTTTATGGTACATACTTCTCTGGTTTGGAATATACACATCATGTTGAAGACATTTATTTTGTCTGTTGCGTTAACAAATATTTATCAAAAGACGACTTATACAAAGGAGATTTTGAGTGGGAGGAGGACTTCGATGCGGATGGTAACTGCTAATTATACCTCATCTCAACAAGCACCACGGACCGCGTTTAAATATGAACAGAAATATCAACCGAGTACAACTGGCTCTATGTTTATTGACGATTTCTCCGCATGGTTTTCTTCTGAGTTCACACCTATTGGACTGCGGAGTGATTCTAATTTTTACACAATATATCCTGAGGATGCAAGTCTGACGAAATTGCTGTGGTTTAATGGCCGGTTTAACCTTGACTACAATTTAGATACAATATTTAGTCAAATTGTAAGACAGTTAATTTTAAATGGCAGAGCATATTTAGAAATAATATTTTTTAAAGATTTTGAAAATGTTATAAAAGGCATAAACTTTGTCCCTATAAATGCAAAAAAAAGAAAAAACGATTTAAATCATTATACATTTCAAGCAATCGATTGGAAAAATGTTCAAATTGAATTTTCCGTGGAATCAAAGTATATTGTTGAATTTGATTTGAGGGATCTTGGGTATGGTAGAAATTATTTTCGAAGATTGCTAAAAAAGCTTGCTAATTTGGATGTAACAAAAGCATCTCAATTAACATTTGATTCTAGAGCAAAGGAATATTTTAATTTTAAAGAGTATGTTAAAATTACAGAGTATGATTTACTCAAGTTTACAAACAATGTACACTGGCTTGGTCGGAATTATTCTAATCAACATTTGAGCGAAAGTTATCTTTTATATAGAAAGATTAAATTCAAAATTCTCCGATATGAGTTTCTAAAGTATATTTTAGAGCAAATTAATTGTGGGCTAGATCGCTTAAAGGAAGAGTGGGGATTTACGGGAAATATAGGAATAAGTTTTACCCTACCTGATTATAACGCTTTCATAAAAAAATATGAATCAGGAGAATATAACGCTTCAAAACTTGGTGATATAGTTATTCAAAACATAATACCAACAGATCAATAACGAAGATTATCCAATTAGTTTCGGTCTCTTGTTATCAATATGGGTGGTAAGTGCAAAACTGTACTTGCCACCCGTTATTTTTGCTAGCTGTACCCTAATCCCATGGCCTTTTTCGGGCGGATACATCCCCAGGTTCAAACATCCACCTATCACGATCCTAAAGCGAAGAGATAAGTGCTGTCTGCAGATCCGCCATCTACTTGTTCAAGTAGGACCAGATCCTCTGATGTTATCGGGCAGATCAGGATGATAGGGGCATTTGCGATTTACTGAGGTAGGAATCGAACTTTATGTCTAAGGGTTTGGGACTATCCCAACAAGCAATTTTGTGTTTAGGGGCGGGGGTTCCCTAAAGCAAAAATTCGCAAGTGAGGCCACACTTGCTGTGCTTGCTGTCGTTTCTCTGCCCCATACTTTCATCCGGTATTACTACACCTTTATCCTCGTCAAATGGCCGTTCAGCTCCTTAGATACCGTAAGAATGTATCTTGACAGGGCGCACTATCATCCGTATAATAAATACATACTTTGAGAATGTTTTGAGAGGAGCACAGCGGATGGCACGGAACAAATACCCAGAAGTCACCGAGGAGCGGATTTTGGATGTAGCTCAGCGCCTCTTTTTGGAGAAGGGCTACGAGAACACCACCATCCAGGACATTGTGAACGAGCTGGGCGGCCTTACGAAAGGTGCGGTGTACCATCACTTTAAGTCCAAAGAGGAAATCATGGATGCGGTGAGTGACCGTATGTTTTTTGAAAATAACCCCTTCGAGGCAGTGAAAGGTCGTACCGATCTGAACGGGCTCCAAAAGCTGCGTGAAGTAGTCCGGCTGAATCAGGCAGACACAGCCCGTACCAATATGACAGCACAGTCCATTCCGATGAATCACAATCCCAGAGTATTGGTCGGAATGATCGATGCCAACCGCCGGATTCTCACCCCATATTTTCTGGAACTCATTGAGGAGGGGAACCGGGACGGTTCCATCCACACAGAGTATGCCAAGGAGATTGCTGAGCTGCTGCCGCTGCTCACCAGCCTGTGGCTGCTGCCATCTGTGTTTCCGGCCACCAAAGAGGAGATGCGGCGGAAATTCTCCTTTATCGGGGAGATGATGGAGAAGATGGGCGTGCCTCTGTTTGACGATACCATTCAGCGACTGGTGGACGAGTTCTTTGAGCAAATCCCCAACCTGAAATAAAATTGCCTCACGGCAATTTTATTTTGGATAGATACATTCATTCAGAAGGTATTATATTTGAATACCGCAGTCAATTACTGCGGCAATTTTTTTACTAGGATACATACCGCTTGAAGGTATGAAAGGAGTATAACATGGGCCAAATTGTAATCTCTGCAAACAACCTGACAAAAACCTTTTCGGGAAAAGAAGTAATCCGGAAATGCACCTTTTCCGTGGAGCGGGGCAACATTTATGGTTTCCTGGGGCGCAACGGAGCAGGTAAGACTACGGTGCTTAAACTGTTGCTGGGGTTGTTAAAACCATCTGCTGGAACCGCCATTGTGATGGGACTGGACAGTGTGCGGGATAACGGGGCAATACTTCGACGCACCGGAAGTTTAATTGAAACGCCGATATTTTATGAACATCTGTCGGCTGCGGATAATCTACGCCTCCATCTGGCTTACATGGGAATCGAGGATACCGATGTGGAACCAACGCTCTGCCGTGTGGGGCTGCCCGGTACAGGGAATCAGCCGGTGTCTACCTTCTCCCTGGGTATGCGGCAGCGTTTGGCCATTGCGCGAGCCATCATCCATCGGCCCGAAGTGTTGATCCTGGATGAACCGGTCAACGGTCTGGACCCTGTGGGCATGAAGGAGATGCGTATTTTGTTTCGCCGTTTGGTGCAGGAGGAAGAAATGACCATTCTGATGTCCAGTCACCTTCTTTCGGAGATCGAGCAGATCGCGGATCGTGTGGGTGTCATTGTGGACGGAACTATCGTGGGAGAAGCGGAGATGGCAGGTCTCTGTAAGCAGCATCCTTCCGATCTGGAGGACTATTTTATTTCGCTCATCCAAGGAGGTGCCGACCATGCGTAATTTGATTGCATTGGAATTAAAACGGAATCGTCTACGCCCATATCATATTGCAACCTTGATTTGCGGAGTGACGATGCTGGGCTTCCAGTACCTGATGGCTGCCATCCCCTATATGGACCCCACCGAGCCGGATGCAGAATTGTTCTCCCAGTATCCCTTCCTGATGGGGATAACCTGTTTGGTCTGTATGGCGATTTTTTTGATTCTGTCGGCAGTCATGGCCTCCCGGTTTGTGGTGGAGGAATACAGCGGGAAACGCGCAATTTTGCTGTTGAGCTATCCAATCAGCCGGAAAAAGGCGCTGTGCGCAAAGCTGATGCTGGTGTTTGCCTATACCGCTGGCGGGATGCTCCTGTGCGGAGCGGTGGTCCAGGCTGTGTTCTTTCTAACAGAATCACTGTTTCCCATCTGTTCTGACCATCTGACAATCAAAGTGGTTCTGCAATCACTGGGCTTCCTGTTCTGCTGTTCCGTTCTGGCGGGGCTGATGGGGATGATTGCTCTGTGGTTTGGATTCCGCAAAAAGTCGGTTCCAGTGACCATTGTGGCATCGGTCGTTCTGGCAACCATTGTGTGTCAGATGATCAGCTCAGCACTGGCATTCTTGCCAATGATGGGAGCCGTTCTTGGTGTGACGGGCATCCTTGCAACTTTGGCAATCAAAAATCTACTGAGACAAGTAAAGAACATGGAGGTGTGAGACATGACAGAACGAGAATTTGACCAAAAGATTGAAAGGGCCACCAAAAATTTTGAGCGACGGATAGAGAACGCAGCAGATCATCTGGACAAAACCGTAAACCGAGCGTGGGATCGCAGCCGCCTATTTCGCTGCGTATCCAGAGGGACATCCCTGGCTGCTGAAGTCGGATTACTACTGATTGCTGGGCGTCTGGCGGATTGTGGAAACCGAACTGCCGCAGCGTGGTGTGCGGGGCTAAGTGTCGTTGGTCTGGCAGCCGATATGTTGATTGCAATCTGTTTCCGGAGGACAGAAAAATGAGAGACAAACTATTCACCCGCAATTTTACTTTTCTGATTCTGGGGCAGGTCAGTTCCCTGATTGGCAACTATACTCTAAAGTTTGCACTTTCTATGTATGTGCTGGAGCAGACCGGCTCGGCGTCCATTTTTGCGACATTGCTGGCAGTAGCCATGCTTCCTACCATCCTGTTGTCCCCCTTTGGCGGTATTCTGGCGGATCGAGCCAACCGGCGTAACATCATGGTGGGGCTGGACACTCTCTCCGGATGCACCGTGCTGGTTGCCGGATTGGTGCTGCCCTTTGGACATGATATCTGGGTCATCGGCGCATTGTTGGTGATCCTGTCTGTCCTGGCTGCTTTTGAGTCTCCCACAGTACAGGCCTGCATCCCCCAGATGCTCTCTGGAGACAATTTGATGAAAGGAAATGCGGCAGTAAATCAAGTACAGGCCATTGCCGGGCTTATCACCCCATTTCTGGGCAGCCTAGTTTACGCTGCTTTTGGACTTATTCCGGTCCTCTGGGGAACGGTGGCCTGCTTTTTCCTCACTGCTATTCTGGAGTGCTTCATTCGCCTGGACTATCAGAAGGCGGAAGTCACTATGAGCGTCCGGGAGATCATTAGAGAGGACTTCTCCGTCAGCATTCACTTCCTGCGCCGAGAGCAGCCGGGTATCCTCAAATTGCTCCTGCTTGCAGCCCTGGCCAGCTTGTTTGTAGCCGGTACGGTGGTGGTCGGCTTTCCTTACTTAGTGCGGACTGTTCTTGGACTCTCGGCAGAGCATTACGGAGCAGCGGAAAGTGTTATGGGTGTGGCCGCCGTGCTGGGCAGCCTCTTTGTGGGAATTACAGCGCAGAAATTCCGTATGCGCTGGCTGGCCTTTGTCTTTATGGGACTTGGCCTTAGCCTCATTCCAACGGGAATTGCTTTTTTCTTACCTGTAGGGCCTCTCGGTATTTACATCATTCTCCTTGTCATGTTCAGCCTTGGGCAATTTGGGTGCAGTCTGTTTTCTACCTATGCAATCTCCGTCATTCAGGCTCGAACTCCCGAACATTTGATGGGGAAGATCATGTCTTATGTATTCACTCTTGCCATGTGTGCCCAGCCTGCAGGACAGATCATCTATGGGGCGCTGTTTGATTGGTTTTCAGATAGTCCCTATTGGGTGTTGATCCCCAGTGGATTACTGGTATGTGTGATTGGTCTGGCATCCTCAAGGTTTTTTGTAAACTTCGAAAAGAATTGATTCCTGGCGGCGCAAACCGCTGACGGAATGCGGCGGTTTTGAAAACAAGAAATCAAGACCGCCGTTTTCTTTTCAAAAAATGAGAATACGGGGGGTGTATTAAAGTCGCCCTTTTTTAAGGATACGGCGGTATCGGGGAGGTATCGCTGTGTCCTTTTTCATTTTTCACCCACCTAACAGCTCAAAAAAAGCCCGTTCCAGTTGGTGGAGAGGTTTGGCGATGAGTATGAACTATACCATGTAAAGAATCTGCATATCACTTGCTATTTCGCCCGGTGGGTCTGTGACCTGCCGGGCGCTTTTTGTCGTTTCCTGCGGTCGGGATGGCTGGCCGTTGCTTTTCTCAAATTTTCTTCAAAAAGGAGGCGTTCAGCGGGCAGAACACGCTCCCGCAGGATTGGTAGTAGCGGAAAGGGAGAGAACCACCTGATCCCCCCATGGAAAGGGGGTGAAACTGATGGAATCTAACCCCCGCGACTATGGTGAGCAATGCCGGTTCGATGCTTTTTGCAAGAAGGTATTGCGAAACGAGGCCAGAGCCTACCTGCGGAACATGAAGCGCCAAAGAGAGCGTGAAGCCTTCTTTAGCGACTTGTCCCAGGCGGAGCTGGACAAGCTCTGCGTCGTAGATCGTTACCCCAGCGACAGCATTGTGTTCTCGTCGCACGGCTACGATCTACATATCGACAACGAGCTTGTAGCCGAGGCTTTCTCCGCATTGCCACAGACGGCGCAGAGCATTTTGATTTTGCACTGCACCCTGGATCTGGCAGATGGTGAGATCGGCGATCTCGTTGGGATGTCCCGGAGCGCCGTTCAGCGGCACCGGACGAGGGCGCTGCAGGAGCTGCGCGAAGCATTGTCGGCGCTGATGCCGAAAGGAGGCTGAGGAAAATGACAGAGCCCATCCACAAGGGAAAGGACCTGCCGCCCGTTTGGGTGATCCATGCGGCCTCCGGCGGTGACAGCGAGGCCATGGAGCAAGTGCTGCGGTACTACGACGACTATATGGGCCGCCTGTGTACCCGTACTCTCTATGACAAGGACGGAACTCCTCATGTGTGTGGATACCCGCATGAAGCATTGTCTGGAAACCCAACTGATTCGGGCTGTCGTTCGGAAATAACTGCACCAGGCCAGGCATCGGCGGGCGGTGTTCCCTTTCTGCGCCCGCCGTCAGCCTGGGCTGGATTCATTTTTCTATGTGAGAGGAAAGGAAGGCAATCCATGAAAGAGAAACCTGTACCCCCAGATATTCCAAAGCAACATCAAGTACAACTTGAAAAAATGACTTATCGCTTCGGCAATAGGTCGTTTGTCGTAGAGTCTGTTTTCAAAGAGAAAAGCCCGGATACCTTGGGCAACATTCTTCTTCGATTGATGAAGGCCGAATGTGAGAAACTGTAAACTCTCCATACCCGGCTGACACGGGCAGAGGGCGGCGGTATAATTGTATTGGGAATACAAGATATGCACTGTTCGGCTGTCCGGAAAGGAGGACTTATGAGACAGTCGAATTACAAAAAATCCCGTGACACGACCGCTTTCCTCTACGAGCGGCTTTCCCGTGACGATAATCTGGAGGGTGAGAGTTACAGCATCGGCAACCAGAAAAAGCTGCTGACCAAAGTGGCGAAAGAGAAAGGCTACACCAATCTGGTCCATTTCCTAGATGACGGTATCTCTGGCGTCACCATGGACCGTCCTGGTTTTGTGGAGATGATCCGGCAGCTTGAACAGGGGCGGGCCGCCGCAGTATTTGTCAAAGATTATTGTGCGATAATAGGACTAAATCAGAAAGACCTTGAAAATCAAGGCATTCTGGCTTAGTCCCTTCTTTTTTTGACCGAAAACAAAGGACTTTCACAATAATCAAGCAAGCCGGAGGGTGCTGCTGCACACTTCCGGCAGAAGGAGGATATAGTGGGTGCTATCAAAGTCTTCTTGAAGGAGGTTCTGCTTCCAATCGCGCTTGCGTTCTGCCTCGCGTCATTTCTCAAGCCGATCTATATGCCTGACGGCGTATGTGACTACTTCCTTATGTGGATCTGCGTCGGCTTGCCATTCGGCATCCGGAGGATGTGCCTCTGGCTCGTTCCCAGCGGCTACGGTATCTCCGGCTCAGTCGGCATCTTCTCATTGAACTTAATCATAGGCGGTCTTATCGGAGGACTTGCCTTCTTCATCGGGCTGCTGCTCGGTGTCATTCATACCATCCGAGAAATCATCTGAACTACATCGTAAACGAAGAGGGTTTGTTTCTTCTCCAATTTGGAGTAAGAAGCAAACCCTCTTTTTTTGTTGCCCAAAAGCCGGAATATTTGCTGGCGATGCGGCTAAGGAAAGGAGTTTTTAAGCATGAAACGCATGACAGCCGGTAATCTGCAAGCACTGGAATTGCTGATGCAGACCACACCCGGCTTTGAGCATTTTGACAGCGGCGCGGATGGCATTCTCCCTGAGTGCCGAAGCTGCCGCTTTCACCGTCCTCACTGGAAATATCAGTCCTGCGTGTTTGCAGAGTGTCCCTACTGCTGCAATCCCGTTTCTACACTCAAAAATCAAAGTGGCACATCTGATGCCGGAAAGGAAACCTGTCATGGATAACAAAATCGAAATCTTCAAGAATGAACAGTTTGGTGAGGTAAGAACAATCCTCGAAGGAGAAAAAGTTCTGTTCTGTGCAGCAGATGTTGCAAAGGCACTCGGTTACACCAACCCGAACAAGGCGGTCAACGACCATTGCAGGGCTATAACGAAACGTTCTACCCCTATCAGCGGGAAAGTTCAGAGTATCAACTTCATCCCGGAAGGAGACGTTTATCGGCTAATTATTCGCAGCAAACTTCCTGCGGCTGAAAAGTTTGAACTGTGGGTATTTGATGAGGTCATTCCTACCATTCGCAAGACCGGCGGCTACATGACGGACTCCCTTCTGGAACGCATTCAGAAGGAACCGGCGGTCATTGTGGAGTTTGCTCAGGCGTTGATTCTGGAAAAGAATCGCGTAAAGGCTCTTAAGTGTGAGCTGAACACGGCAAAGCCCAAAGCCGATTACTACGACGCCTTTATCAATCCGGATGACTGCACCAATATCCGAACGACGGCGAAGGAACTGAAAATCCCGGAGCGCAAGTTCGTCCAGTTTCTTCTCAGGGAGAAGTACCTATTCCGATCTCCCTCCGGTCAGCTTCTTCCCTACAACAAGGACAGCAATGCCGGACTGTTTATCGTCCGCGATTTTGTGACGTACTGCTACACCGGTTCTCAGACCTACTTCACGCCGAAGGGCAAGGATGTCATCCGAATGAAGTTCCAGAAAAAGTGCGGCGAAGAGCTGCTTTCCAAGATGGCAAGGTGATTTCTGTGGCAGTCTATCGCGTAAACAAGAATCGTGGCTATACGGTCATGGCGAACTTCCACCTTCGAGACAAGAGCCTGTCACTCAAGGCAGTCGGTCTTCTCTCAAAGATGCTCTCGTTCAATGATGGCTGGAAGTTCTCGACCAAGGGACTTTCTGCAATCTGCAAGGAAGGTCCGGATGCCGTTCTCTCCGCGCTCCGTGAGCTTGAGAAACACGGCTACCTCGTCAGGCACCGGCAGAGAGACGGTAAGGGCAGGATGAGCAGCACAATCTTTGAGATATACGAAGAGCCGCAGGAGTCCACGCCAGAACGGGAAATGCCACACACGGAAAATCCATGTGTGGAGAAGCCAGATGTGGATAATCCACACGGGGATAAGTCCGCACAAATAAATACTGATCAAGTAATTACCCAAGAAAGAAATACTCTCTCAAAGAACTATCAATCCATCAATCTTGATGGGATGGACAGGACGGATGAGCGAAGCGAGTATGAAGAGATTATCAAAGAGAATCTTGACTACGACATTCTCTGTCAGGATCCGAAGTTCGATAAAGACCGCTTCCGGGAAATCATGGACATCATGCTGGATGCCGTCTGCTCTACCGCTCCGACCATCCGCATCAACGGCGAGGATATGCCGCAGCAAGTGGTCAAGTCCCGCTTTCTCAAGCTGAATAGCAGCCACATTGAGTACGTTCTGGAAGCAATGAACAAGAACCCGTCAGACATCCGTAATATCCGGGCGTACCTGTTGACCGCTCTGTATAACGCTTCTCTGACGATAGACAATTACTACTCCGCCCTCGTCAATCATGATTTCTACGGGCAGGACAGATCGGCAGGGTCAAAGAAGCCGAAGACCTACGATTATAGCCTTTGTGAAGACACTCTTTAATGAATACCATCGTGAGCAATGCTCGGAAAGGAGGACAGTGTAAATGAAAATCATCTATCGCCGGATTGTGCCGCCTTAGCTAAGGTAGCATCCCCTCAATCATCTCAAGGAAAGGAGGTATCACTGCAATGCAGGATGAAGTCAACACCAAAGTTGTTGCAATCATGATCAAGGGCGGCAAAATCTCTGCCGAGGTGCTGAAAAAGGCTCTGGACAAGTTCGTGCAGGAGATTGAAAAGGCGCAGAAGCAGATGCAGCAGCCCAAAACCTATCGCGGCAAGCAGTCCATCAAGCACCTAATGAGTCAGAACGCCGCCATCTCCAACATCGAAGTGACGGACGGCAACATCAAGTCCTTTGAGCGAACTGCCAGCAAATACGGTCTGGACTTTGCGCTCAAGAAGGACTTTTCCGTAGAACCGCCCAGCTATCTTGTCTTCTTCAAGGGGCGGGACGTTGATGTCATGACCGCCGCCTTCAAGGAGTTCTCCGCCAAGACGGTCAAGCAGAAGGAACAGCCGTCCATCCGGCACAAGCTGGATCAGGAGAAAGCCCAGAGCAAGGCGCAGCACAAGGAGAAGGTCAAGGTCAAAACCAAGGATCGGGGTGTGGAGCTGTGAGCAAACCCGATGTGAAGAAGCTCATTCTTCTGAACCTTCCGTATGTCTTCGCCTTCTACTTTGCGGATAAGATTGCCGCCGTGTTTCGTCTCGCTCCCGGCACGGAGTTCATCGACAAGCTGACAAACGGCTTTGCTGTATTCGGCACTGCCTTTGCAAATCCGCTTCCCAGCTTTCATCCCGTCGATCTGCTCATCGGTCTGATTGCCGGTGCGCTGCTCAAGCTGGCGGTCTACGTCAAAGGCAAGAACCGCAAGAAGTTCCGGCAGGGCGAAGAATACGGATCTGCCCGATGGGGCAAGCCGGAGGACATCAAGCCGTACACGGACCCGGAGTTCGCTAACAACGTCATTTTGACGCAGACGGAGTTCCTGACCATGAACAGCCGCCCGAAGCAGCCAAAATATGCCAGAAACAAGAACATCCTCGTCATCGGAGGATCCGGCTCAGGCAAGACGCGCTTTTTTGTCAAGCCAAACCTGATGCAGATGCACAGCAGCTATGTTGTGACTGACCCGAAGGGTACAGTGCTGGTGGAGTGCGGCAAGATGCTCGAAAAGGGCGGCTATGTCATCAAGTCGCTGAACACCATCAATTTCAAAAAATCCATGCACTACAACCCATTCGCGTACATCCGCAGCGAGAAGGACATCCTCAAGCTGGTCAATACGATCATCGTCAACACGAAGGGAGATGGCGATAAGTCCGGCGAAGATTTTTGGGTGAAGGCGGAGAAGCTGTACTATACAGCCCTCATCGGTTACATCTGGTACGAGGCACCTGATCACGAGAAAAACTTTACTACCCTGCTCGAAATGATCAATGCCTCGGAAGCCAGAGAGGACGATGAAACCTTCAAGAATCCCGTGGACAAGATGTTCGACGAGCTGGAAGCCCGTGACCCGGATCACTTCGCGGTCAAGCAATACCGCAAATACAAATTGGCGGCGGGAAAAACAGCCAAGTCGATCTTAATTTCCTGCGGTGCAAGGCTTGCGCCCTTCGACATCGCAGAGCTGCGGGAGCTGATGAGCTACGATGAGATGGAGCTGGACACCATCGGAGACCGAAAGACGGCGCTGTTCGTCATCATTTCCGACACCGATGACACCTTCAACTTCATTGTGGCAATCATGTATTCCCAGCTCTTCAACCTTCTCTGCGACAAGGCAGATGACGTTTACAACGGACGGCTTCCCGTCCATGTGCGCTGTCTGCTGGATGAGTTTGCGAACATCGGTCAAATCCCGAAGTTTGATAAGCTCATCGCAACCATCCGAAGCCGGGAAATTTCGGCGTCAATCATCTTGCAGTCCCAGTCTCAGCTCAAGACCATCTACAAGGATGCGGCTGACACCATCACGGGCAACTGTGACTGCACCCTTTTCCTCGGCGGCAAGGAGAAATCCACGCTCAAGGAAATCAGCGAGGTGCTGGGCAAGGAGACAATCGACCTTTACAACACCTCAGAAACCCGTTCCAACAACAACTCCTATGGCTTGAATTATCAGAAAACCGGCAAGGAACTGATGTCTCAGGATGAGATCGCCGTCATGGACGGAGCCAAGTGTATTTTGCAGCTTCGAGGCGTGAGACCTTTTCTCAGTAACAAATACGACATTACGAAGCATCCAAAGTACCGGCAGCTCTCCGACTATGACAAGCGGAACGCCTTTGACATCGAGAAATACCGGCAGCACAAGCTGGTGGTCAAGCCCGATGACACATTCGACCTCTATGATATGGGCGAGGTCGATGCAGATTAAAGCCCCGTCGCTGCACTGCGCAGTGGGTAAAGCCTGATGGCTCATCCCAAAGCAGAACAGCGACGGGGCTTCTTTTTTTATGCCCATTTTCAAAAATACACAACCAATCTTTTTCAAATCAAGGAGGAAAATCTATGGCTTTCATCAATCAGGCTGTCACGGTTCTTCAGACGCTCGTTATCGCCCTCGGTGCCGGTCTCGCAGTGTGGGGTGTTGTCAACCTCATGGAAGGCTACGGCAACGACAACCCCGGCGCCAAGTCTCAGGGCATCAAGCAGCT
>LT827121.1 GCA_900169975.1 Pseudoflavonifractor sp. Marseille-P3106 | reverse complement strand
GGAACAGGTCAAGGGCTGACCTGTCCACGCCGGGGCGGTTCTAAAAAATTCCATATATTTTTTGACACGCCGCCGCCCGCCATCGAGCAAGGTTTTACTCCTAATTAGGGATAAAACAGCTCATGGCGGGCGGTGGTGTTGCCCTCATCGGTATCACCCTGATCCCCCTGCTGTCCGGTCTGCTGTCCACCACCTGATGTTGCTCCAAACCCGGCGGGGGCTTTCGCTTCATAGCGGGAGCCCCCGCAAAGGAGGTGATCTCCCTTGATATTGGATATGATCCAGGAGTGGTTCAAGGAACTGCTCATCGACGGTATCATTTCAAACCTGACCGGGATGTTTGATACCCTGAACACAAAGGTGGGCGAGATCGCCGGGGAGGTCGGCATGACGCCCGCCGCCTGGAACAGCAGCATCTTCAACATGATCCGCAACCTCTCGGAGACGGTGATCGTCCCCGTCGCGGGCATCATCCTCACCTTCGTCATGTGCTACGAACTGATCCAGCTCATCATCGAGAAGAACAACCTCCACGACTTCGACACCTGGATTTTCTTCAAGTGGATTTTCAAGACCTTCTGCGCGGTGCTGATCGTCACGAATACCTGGAACATCGTCATGGCGGTGTTTGATGTGGCGCAGAATGTGGTCAGCCAGTCGGCGGGGGTCATCATCTCGGACGCGGGCATCGACATCTCCGGCGTAGTAGGCGATCTGGAGACCCAGCTTGCCGACTGGAGCGTGGGCGCCCTGCTGGGGCTGTGGTTCCAGAGCGTGTTTGTGGGGCTGTGTACGCAGATACTTTCCATCTGCATCTTCCTGGTGATTTACGGCAGAATGATCGAGGTCTATTTGGTGACCTCCATAGGCCCCATCCCCTTTGCCACGATGGTCAACCGGGAGTGGGGCTCCACGGGGCAGAACTACCTTCGCTCCCTGCTGGCCCTGGGCTTCCAGGCCTTCCTCATTATGATCTGCGTGGGCATCTATGCGGTGCTGGTGGAGGGCATCTCCACATCCGGCGACAACATATCCGCGGCAATCTGGGGCTGCATGGGCTATACGGTCCTGCTGTGCTACACCCTGTTCAAGACCGGCAGCCTTGCAAAATCTCTGTTCGGTGCCCACTAAAGGAGGTGTGAAACATTGGCTTATGTAACGATCCCGAAGGACCTGAGCCGGATACAGAGCAAGGTCCTGTTCGGGCTGACCAAACGACAAGTGATCTGTTTCGGAGCGGCGGCGCTGGTAGGCGTGCCGCTTTTCTTTTTGGCAAAAGCGAGCCTGGGGACCACCACGGCGGCGCTGTGCATGATCCTGGTGATGCTGCCCTTTTTCCTGTTCGCCATGTACGAGAAGAACGGGCAGCCGCTGGAGGTGTTCCTGGGTCATCTGATCCAGAACAAATTCATCCGGCCGAAGGTGCGCATCTACCAGACCAACAATCTCTATTCCGCCCTGGTGCGGCAATCCAAACTGGAACAGGAGGTGAAGCGTATTGCGAGAAAAGGCAGAAAGACCGGCAAAGCGTAAGCTCACCCGTGCTGAGCGCAAGCAGATTGAGGCGGTGATCCGGCAGGCGAAGGGCGACGGAAAAGCCCATACGGTGCAGGACAGCATCCCGTTTCAGAATATGTTCCCCGATGGCCTGTGCAGGCTGGAGAGCGGCACCTTCTCCAAGACCATCGCCTTTGAGGATGTGAATTACCGCCTAGCAGGGCCGGAGGATCAGCGCAGCATCTTTGAAAGCCTTTGCGACTTCTACAACGGCTACGACCCCTCCATCGGCGTCCAGGTCTCTTTGGACAGCCGCAGCGGAGGCAGCGCCGCCGATGAGATGTTCGGTATCACCAGACAGGGCAACGACCTGGACCCCATTCGGGACGAGGCGGTGGACATCCTGCGGATGCAGTATAAGCGAGGCAACAACGGCTATGTGAAAACCAAGTATGTGACCCTGACCATCGAGGCGGAGAACCTTCCGGCAGCGCGGGCGCGGTTTGCCCGCATTGAGACCGACACTCTCAACCGCTTCAAGGTCATGGGGGCGGCGGCTCATGTGCTGGACGGAAAGGAACGGCTGGAGCTGCTTTACAACATCCTCCACCCGGAGGGCGGGCAGTTCGCCTTTGAATGGGACTGGCTCCCGGCCAGCGGCCTTTCGGTGAAGGACTTCATTGCTCCGTCCTCCTTCCACTTCGGGGAGACCCGCACCTTCCGCATCGGCAGGCGGTACGGGGCGGTGTCCTTCCTGCAAATTCTGGCACCGGAGATGCACGACCGTATCCTCACCGACTTCATGGAGGCGGACGGGAATATCATGGTGACTATGCACATCCGGGGCATCAACCAGAACGAGGCCATCAAAATGGTCAAGCGGAAGATCACCGACCTGGACGCCATGAAGATACAGGAGCAGAAGCGGGCGGTGCGCAGCGGCTACGATATGGACATACTCCCCAGCGACTTGTCTACTTATGGCGGCGCGGCGAAGGACCTTCTCACCGACCTCCAATCCCGCAACGAGAGAATGTTCAACATGACCTTCCTGGTGCTGCATACGGCAGAGACCCGGCAAAAGCTGGAGATCGCCGTATCCCAGACTGCCAGCATCGCCCAGACCTATAACTGTCTTCTGACCCGGCTGGACTTCCAGCAGGAGGACGGGCTTATGAGCAGCCTTCCCCTGGGCCTCAACCGCATCAAGATCGAACGGAGCCTGACCACATCGGCCCTGGCGGTGTTCGTCCCCTTCGTCACCCAGGAGGTGTTCATGGGCGGCGACGCCATGTACTACGGCCTCAACGCTCTCTCCAACAACATGATCCTGCTGGACCGCAAGCAATCTCGTTGTCCCAATGGTCTTGTGTTCGGCACCCCCGGCAGCGGCAAATCCATGAGCTGCAAGCGGGAGATCACCTTCATCATGCTGATGACCCAGGGCAACGTCATCATCTGCGACCCGGAGGACGAGTATTCGCCTCTGGTGAAGCGGTTGGGCGGTCAGGTGATCCGGCTGTCCCCGTCCAGCACCGACTATGTGAACCCTCTGGACATCAACCTCAACTACTCCGAGGAAGAAAATCCGCTGGCGCTGAAATCCGACTTCGTGTTGTCCTTCTGCGAGCTCATCATGGGCAGCAAGACGGGGCTGGCGGCCATCGAGAAAACCGTCATTGACCGGGCGGTGCAGAAGATCTACCAGCCCTACTTTGCCGACCCTCGGCCGGAGAATATGCCGATTCTGGGCGACCTGATGAACGCCCTGCTGTCCCAGCACATCCCGGAGGCCGACCGGGTGGCCCAGGCATTGGACCTCTATGTGAACGGTTCGCTGAACTTCTTCAACCACCGTACAACCGTGGACATTTCCAATCGCCTTGTCTGCTTTGACATCAAAGGTCTGGGCAAGAACCTGAAAAAGCCGGGGATGCTCATTGTCCAGGACGCGGTGTGGAACACCGTCACCATCAACCGGGCCATTGGCCGGTCCACCTGGTATTTCGTAGACGAGTTCCACCTTCTGCTGAAGGAGGAACAGACCGCGGCGTACAGCGCCGAGATTTGGAAACGGTTCCGAAAGTGGGGCGGTATCCCCACCGGGGCAACTCAGAACCCCAAAGACCTACTTTCCTCCCCGGAGATTGAAAACATCCTGGAAAACAGCGATTTCATCTATATGCTCAATCAGGCGGCAGGCGACCGAAAGATACTGGCGGAGCGGCTGAACATTTCGTCGGAGCAGCTTGCCTATGTGACCAACTCCGAGCCGGGTCATGGGCTGCTGTTCTTCAATAATGTCATCCTGCCTTTTGCAGATGACTTCCCGAAGGATACCGAACTCTACAAACTGCTCACCACCAAGCCCAGCGAGGTGGAACATGGGCATGAAAACTAATTCTAGGGGCCTAAGAGGCTAGGGCTGGATTTTCTGTGGAAATATTGCTATAATTTGTACGGTGATGTAAATGCTTGGTAATGCTTTGGAATTCATGACCTTGCTGAGTACTCTAGCGGGTGTTTTGATCGCTACACTTAGCATAGTGTTATCTTTATGGATCAAACAAAAATCTGATCATAAAATATCTGCTGAAGATACGAAAGCTGCAAAAGAGGCAGCCGATTTATCGAGAGAGCAACTGGAACGCAGTAATGATGTTGTGTCTCTAATGATAAATAATGTGTCTGAGCTTCGTGAGTATTATGTAATAAGTAAGCGCCAGGCAAATCGGGCGTTTACATCAACATTAGCAATTTGTGTTCTCGGATTCGTTGTTTTTATAGTCGGCATAGTCCTTTCAGCCGTGACGGAGCAAGAATTAGCTTTATATACTACAATTTCAGGTGGCATAGTAGAAGTTATTTCCGGCCTGTTCTTTTGGTTATACAAAAGTACTACAAATCAGCTTAACCTATATCATGAGCGGTTGGGGTATACAGAAAAGTACCTTACGGCTATGCAGTTAGCTGAGAATATGTCGCCAGAGCGAAAAGATGAAACATACCGATATATAATTGAAATGGTTTTGTTAGATAATAGTAGCCACATTCGAAAGGGTGTATCAACAAACGAATAAAAACAACATTAAGCCCGCCTCAACCGAGGCGGGTTTTCTCATGCCCAAAATTCAGAAAGGAGCACGAAATGGAACAGGAAAAGCTGTATGTCATCGAGGAAAAGACCTACGAGGCCCACATCGACGAGGAAGTACACCTCTACGGGCTGCTGCACCAGCTTGCCTTCCTTGCCGGGAAGATCAAGGATCGCCGGGACATGGAGAACCTGATCGACACCGCCCAGCGGTACGGCGAGATCGCCGACCAGATATTTGACCGCTGGAGCATCCCCGGCCGCTACCTGGTGTTCGGCGACAAGGACGAACTTGCCCGGCTGAAGTCCCTGGAGCTGTGCGAGCTGGATGCCTTCTATGTGGACTGCGAGGACGACGAGGACCAGCCCCATGCCTGACCGCCTCACCCATGTCAGCCTGTTTTCCGGTATCGGCGGGCTGGACCTTGCGGCGGAGGCGGCGGGCTTTGAAACGGTCTGCCAATGTGAGTGGGCGGATTACCCCTACTCCATTCTGGAAAAGCATTGGCCGGATGTGCCGAAGTTCCGGGACATCACCACATTCACGAAGGAGGCGTTTTTTGAGAAAACAGGACTTGAAACCATCACCATCCTCTCCGGCGGATTCCCGTGCCAGCCCTTCTCCACCGCAGGAAAACGGCGGGGCTTTGCGGATGAACGCTACCTGTGGCCGGAGATGTGCCGCGTTATTGCCGAACTGCGGCCCCATTGGGTGCTTGGGGAAAATGTTGCTGGCTTCATCAATATGGGGCTCGACAAAACGATTTTTGACCTGGCAAAAGCGGGATACGCTGTTCTCCCATTCGTATTTCCGGCTTGCGGCGTCGGCGCATGGCATGAGCGCCAGCGAACTTTTATCGTCGCGGCTGATGTTTCCCACACCCCTTGCCTCCGACAAATCCACGGGGCGGGATGCTGCCAACCTGGATGTGTTCCTGTCGGACAATGGGATATTCCGCAAACGGAACAAGGACGGGTCGATCTGGAGCCTCAGCCTATCGGCGGCGGTGTTCT
The DNA here is from genome assembly GCA_900169975.1 of Pseudoflavonifractor sp. Marseille-P3106. Lineage (GTDB taxonomy): Bacteria > Bacillota > Clostridia > Oscillospirales > Oscillospiraceae > Vermiculatibacterium. Next base: position 207,822 of record LT827121.1, on the reverse strand, counting down.
ACCTGACCCCGGCAGCATCGGAGGGCTACCGTTCCACCCTAAAACCGGCGGCCTTCCGGGACAAATCCCCGTCCTCCAACCTGTCGGCTCAGGTGATCCGGCAGGAGCAGCCCCTTTCCGAGAAGGCGGCGCTGAACCCGGACTGGGTGGAATGGCTTATGGGATTCCCCCCGAAATGGACGGACGCATCCTATGGCGTGCCGAGCCCGAAGGAGTCCCCCGCATGACCGAGGACACCGACAACCGGGCGCTGCGGCTGAAAACCCTGGGGAACGCGGTCTGCCCGCCCCAGGCCTATCCCATTTTCCAGTACATCGCCATGATCGAAACCGGGGCGTGTGCCGACATCTGCCCCTATGGAACAGGAGGTGACGCACCTTGAAAGAATGGAAAGCCCCCGAAAAGGAGGCGCAGAAGATGACCCGTGACGGGGCGGTAGACGTCAATCTGGTCACGGGCGAGACGACCTATCCCTCTGACCGGACGCCGGAGCAGGACCATTCCGCATCCGGAGATACGGCGGGCACCGCCGGGAAAGCGGTGGACCGTGCGGAACTGCATCGGGAACAGGCAGCAGCCCAGAAGAAGCGCCGGAAACAGCGCAGGGCCTATCGGGAGGGCGAGGCGGTAGCGGGCCGCCCATCCTCCCGATTGCAGTTTTCCGAAGCTGACCGGGCGACGCCGGAGCTGCAAGGGGCCATCCGCAAGTCGGATAAGGCGGCGGACCGGCTGGATGCCGCCAGGGACGCGATCCCCAATAAGAGTCCGGGAAAGCCCCATGCCAATCCGCTGTCCCGCCCCATCCAGGAGGCAGGCGCAGCGATCCACGGCAAGGTCCGGGAGGTGGAGCAGGAAAATTCCGGCGTCCAGTCGGGCCACCTGGGGGAACGCAGCTTTGAGAAGGCTGTGGGCTACGGAAACCGCCGTGTCCAGAACTGGCGGGCGGAACGCAAGCTGAAACCCTGGCGGGACGCAGCAAAAGCGGAACAGGCAGCGGTCAAGGCCAATGCGGATTTCTACTATCGGAAAGCCGTGGCGGAGAACCCCCAGCTTGCATCCAAGCCCATCTCCCGCCTGTGGCAGAAACGGAAGCTGCAAAAGCAATATGCGGCGGCATACCGGGCGGCGGGCAAGACTGCCCAAGCCGGAAAAACAGCGGAGGCCACGGCAAAGGCGGCCAAGAAAACCGCCCAAGAGTCCAAGCGCACCGCCCTTTTTGTAAAGCGGCATTGGAAGGGCGCGCTGATCGTGGGCGGTATTGGCCTTCTGCTGGTAATGCTGCTGGGCTCCCTGCAATCCTGTTCCTCCATGTTCGGCGGCGGGGTGTCCAATATCATGGCATCTTCCTATCTGTCCGAGGATGCCGACATGCTGGCGGCGGAAGAAGCCTACTGCGCCAAAGAGGATGAATTGCGGGAATACCTGGATACCTACGAGGCCACCCACAACTATGACGAGTATCACTTCGACCTGGACGAAATCGAGCATGACCCCTATGTGCTGATCTCCATTCTGTCGGCACTCCATGAAGGGGTGTTCACCATTGACCAGGTACAGGGCGACCTTCAAACCCTCTTTGACAAGCAATACATTCTCACCGAAACCGTGACCACGGAGACCCGCTATCGGACGGAAACAAGGACGGACAGCGAGGGCAACACCTATACGGTTCGGGTGCCCTATACCTGGACCATCTGCACCGTCACGCTGGAGAACTTCGACCTCTCCCATGTGCCGGTCTATATGATGGGCGAGGAACAGCTTTCCCTGTATGCCACCTATATGTCCACCCTGGGCAACCGCCCCGACCTGTTCCCGTCCTCCGGGTATGTGAACAAGTACATCGACAACCCACCTGCCGCCTGGGAGATTCCCGCTGAATACCTGACGGACGAGCGGTTCAACACCCTTATCACCGAGGCAGAGAAGTATTTAGGGTATCCCTATGTATGGGGCGGCAGCAGCCCCAGCACCTCTTTTGATTGCAGCGGCTTCGTCAGCTATGTGTTGACCAACAGCGGCCTGTGCAATACCGGGCGGCTGGGCGCTCAGGGGCTCTACAACATTTCCACCCCAGTATCCGACCCCCAGCCCGGCGATCTGGTGTTCTTCGTGGGCACCTACGACACCAGCGGCGTGTCACATGTGGGCATCTATGTGGGCGACGGGATGATGCTGCATTGCGGCGACCCCATCCAGTATTCCAACCTGAACACAAGTTACTGGCAGTCCCATTTCTACGCATACGGCAGGCCGCCGTACAACTGATGGAGGTGATGAAGCATCAATATGGTTTCTTACGGGGGCGGCGCCAACAGCACCGCCCTTTTGATCGGGCTGCACCAGCACCGTATCCCGGTGGACCTGATCCTCTTTGCGGATACGGGGGCAGAGCATCCCCACACCTACGCCTATCTGGAGGTGATGGACCGCTGGCTGAAGGACCACGGGATGCCTCCCATTACCAGAGTGTATAAGACCACCCGTGACGGGAAACGGCTGACGCTGGAGGATGAATGTCTGCAAAGTTGTAGCCTTCCGTCCATCGCCTACGGCTTCAAGCGGTGTTCCCTGAAACACAAGATCGGGCCGCAGGAAAAGTTCTGCAACCATTACCCAACCTGTCAAAAGGCGTGGGCGGCGGGCAAACGGGTGGTCAAGTTCATCGGCTACGACGCAGGCGAGGGCTACCGCAGCGACAAGGTGCTGCTGGGAGACCTGGCCGACCGAAAATACAGCAAGTGGTATCCCCTGATGGAATGGGGATGGACGCGGGACGATTGCATCCGGCAGATCGAGGCGGCAGGGCTGCCCCAGCCGGGAAAATCGTCCTGTTTTTTCTGCCCCAGTATGAAACCCGACGAGATCACCGCCCTGCGGGAGCAGCATCCCGATTTGTTCCGCCGTGCTCTGGCGCTGGAGGACAACGCCCGGAAAAACCTGAAAACGGTCAAGGGCCTGGGGCGGAACTATTCCTGGAGAGAACGATTTGGAAAGGAGTTTTACACACATGGCAACGGTTGAGAAAATCCGCAAGGACATTGAAAAGACGAAGGAGAAGATTTCCGCCCAGCAGAAGCGCCTTCGGGAGCTGGAGGCACAGCTCACCGAGGAAGAAAACCTGGAGATCGTCCGCATGGTCAAGGCGGTGCGCATGGACAACAAGGAGCTGACTGCCTTCCTGAAGGCCTACGCCAGCGGCCTTATCAGCCTGCCCGACGGGATGATGGAGGCGGAGGCGGCGCCGGACCCCGACGACGAGGATGTGGAAGGAATGGAGGATGGCGAAGATGAAGCGTAACAGAGTTTTCCGCCTTCTGGCGTCCCTAACGGTGGTGGTCCTGTGCATGACCGCCTTCTCCGTCACCGCCTTTGCGGGCGGCGGGGATGGCGACTATTACACCGGGGAACCCGCCGAGATGACCCCGGACCCCACCGAGGAACCCGCCACCGGAGGCATGGAGCCGGAGGGCCAGCCCTTGACCCCGGAGGGCAACGCCACGCTGGTGGACGACTATTACGGCGACAAGCAGCTGATTACTGTGACCACGAAAGCGGGCAACTATTTTTACATCCTGATCGACCGGGCCAACGAGGACAAGGAGACCGCCGTTCACTTTTTGAACCAGGTGGACGAAGCCGACCTGATGGTGCTACTGGAGGACGGACAGACGGAGGAAACTCCTGCGGTCTGCACCTGCGGCGAAAAATGCCAGGTCGGTGCGGTGAATACCGCCTGTCCGGTCTGCGCGGTGAATATGAGCGAGTGCGCCGGGAAAGCACCGGAGGTGGAACCGGAGCCTGAATCGGAGCCGGAGAAGGAGTCCGGCAGCAGCGGTGGCGCCCTGGTGCTGATCCTGCTGCTGGTGGCCCTGGGCGGCGGCGGAGCCTTCGCCTACATCAAGTTCATCAAGCCAAAACAGGGCGCAAAGGTCAGCGCCGACCCGGACGATTATGAGTTCGAGGACGAGGAATACGAAAACGAGGATGTTGAAAAGATGAACTGATACAAAAATGGCCACCATAAATGGTGGCCATTTTCTATTCATAGTCAGATAAAGAGTAACAGCCTTTCCGCTCTCGCTTGCCATAACTTTCCCAATAAGAATAGCGGCTCAAAAGAAATTCTTTTCGTTCAGGCGAAATTTTTGTCATGCGTGAAATAGCGGTTGCAAATCCGCTCACCAAAGTCAAATTATCGGCTGTTCCTGGCGAGTATCGATATGTAGGCGGAACTGTTTTTACTGTGTATGTTCCGTGAGATAAAGTCGTACATAATAGATCACTACATTTGGGCTCTGGATACAGTCTATCAAATGAAATAAGGCTTACACCCTCTGGAGCAAGGTGAGCGCGCTTGTTCGATAAAAGTGTGTTAGACTCAAATTCTGATCGTCTCCCATAAATAAGCCCATATTGTGGAGCAAAATTTTTTTGTCTGACCCAATCAGGAATTTTGAAACATTCATAGAATTGCAGTACATTTACTGGGTTGTTTAAAATAGCCTGCCATTCTACTATCTGACCAAATGCCTGGGTTAAATCAGCAGTCTGCGTCCCTGCTTTTGTAAAGGTTTTTTTATTTGGCTTTTCGATTTCAATCAACACTGGAATAAAAGACAGGCTATCCTGTGCCAACCAAATAAAATCAGGAATGCGGTCAAAAAGGCCACCGCAAAGCTCTGGTTCGGCAATTAAAGACTGTGTAAATGGATAATGACCGGATGGAGCAGACAATTCAAACGCACCTGGAACGAATGATGGATTTTGCTCGAAGAAGCGCTGAAAAACAGACTCGTCATCCCCGTAATTTTGAAGAAGTGACTGATATTCCTCATAACTTTCTTTAGCGTATTTTTCCCATGACATAGGGGCAGGTGCATCTCGAATTATTTCGTATGTTTGTTCTAACACGACTAAATCTCTCCCCGCTGTAGTTTCCAAATAATTATACGGTTTGAGTCATTAGAAAGCAATAACTCAACAAACTCAAGGAGGAATTTTATTGAAACTAATTGTCTGTGAAAAACCGAGTGTAGCAAAGAGTATCGCGTCGGCCCTGGGTGTCACATCCAGGGCCGATGGCTATTTTGAGGGCGGCGGCTGGCTCATTTCCTGGTGCATCGGGCATCTGGTGGGGCTGGCGGACGCGGCCGCCTACGATGACTGCTACAAGAAATGGCGGTATGAGGACCTTCCCATCCTGCCCACCCCCTTCCGCTATGTGGTGTCCGAGGAAAAGGCCGCCCAGTTCCACATTCTCCGTTCCCTGATGGAACGCCCCGATGTGACGGAGCTGGTCAACGCCTGCGACGCGGGGCGCGAAGGTGAATTGATCTTCCGGCTGGTCTATGAGGCCGCCGGATGTTCCAAGCCTTTCTCTCGTCTCTGGATTTCTTCGATGGAGGATGCGGCTATCCGGGAAGGCTTTGCCGATCTGCGCCCTGGCAAGGACTATGACCCGCTGTATCAATCTGCACTTTGCCGTCAAAAGGCAGACTGGCTCATCGGCATCAACGCGAGCCGCCTGTTCTCTGTCCTCTACCACCGCACTTTGAATGTGGGGCGGGTGCAGACGCCCACCCTGGCAATGCTGGCCGACCGGGACAGCAAGATCGTCCTGTTCCGCAAGGAGAAATACCATCATGTGCGGCTGGCGCTGGAGGGAGCCGAGGCGGTCAGCGACCGTATTGTTTCCACGGAGGACGCCCAGGCCATCCGGGATACCTGTGACGGGCAGCGGGCCGTGTGTGTATCCCTGGTGCGAGAGAAAAAGGAGGAAAAGCCGCCCAAGCTGTACGACCTGACCACCTTGCAGCGGGAGGCAAACCGGGTGTTGGGCTACACGGCCAAGCAAACCCTGGACTACGCCCAGTCGCTCTATGAAAAGAAGCTGCTGACCTATCCCCGCACGGACAGCCGGTATCTGACCAGCGATATGTCGGAGACCGCCTCCGTGGTCCTGCATCTGGCAGCGCGGGTGCCGCCCTTCGACACCTGCCCGGAGTTTTTCCCCGATGTTCTGGCGCTGGTGAATGACAAGGAGGTATCCGATCACCATGCCCTAATTCCCACCCTGGAGCTGGAAAAGGCGGATGTGCCTGCGCTGCCTGTGGGCGAGCGCAATATCCTCCTGCTGGTCTGCTGCAAGTTGCTGTGTGCGGCGGCGGAGCCTTTCGTGTATGAGGCGGTCACGGCCACCTTTGATTGCGGCGGACATACCTTTACGGCAAAGGGAAAGCAGGTGCTTTCCCAGGGCTGGCGGGCCGTCCAGGAGGTGTTCCGTTCCTCCCTGAAGGAGAAGCCGGAGGATGCAGATGCCGAGGGCGTCCTTCCGGCCTTGACCGAGGGGCAGGTTTTTGAGCCGGTCGCCGCCTCCGTCACCGAGCACTTCACTTCGCCCCCCAAGCCCTACACTGAGGACACCCTTCTGTCGGCTATGGAGAACGCGGGTAAGGAGGACATCCCGGAGGACGCGGAACGGTGCGGCCTGGGCACCCCGGCGACCAGGGCGGCCATCATCGAAAAGCTGGTGTCCGGCGGATTCGTGGAGCGCAAGGGCAAGAACCTGATCCCCACAAAGGCGGGTGTCAACCTGGTCACGGTGTTGCCGGAACTGCTGACTTCTCCCAAGCTCACAGCGGATTGGGAACAGCGGTTGAACGAGGTGGCAAAGGGCCTGGCATCGCCGGAGGCCTTCATGGACGGGATCGAGGCGATGGCGGCGGAGCTGGTACGGAAATACTCCCACATTTCCGAGGATGGGAAAAAGCTGTTTCAGCCGGAGAAGGAAACGGTGGGCATCTGTCCCCGCTGCGGCAAGCCGGTCTATGAGGGCAAGAAGAATTTCGCCTGTTCGGATCGGGCCTGCCAGTTTGTCATGTGGAAGAATGACCGCTTTTTCGAGCAGCGCGGGAAGGCATTTACTACTAAAATCGCCGCCGCTTTGCTTAAAAATGGAAAGGCAAAGGTCAAAGGGCTGCGCTCCCTACGTACCGGGAAATCCTATGACGGGACCATCGTTCTGGCCGATACCGGCGGGAAGTATGTGAATTACCGCATCGAGAAATCAGTATCGTGTCGTTCTTCCTTCACGGCTCTATCCAAGAGTAACGGTTTGCTGTATAATAAGGCTAAAATGTTTCAGGAGGTAAATAGCCGTGAGGGATATGATCGCATACTGTGGGCTGGACTGTGAAAAGTGCGACGCTTATCTTGCAACGATCAACGACGATCAGGCATTGCGCGAGAAAACTGCAAAACTGTGGTCTGAATTAAATCATGCGCCTATTTTGCCGGAGCATATCAACTGTCAAGGCTGCCGCGTGGATGGGGCAAAAACGGTGTATTGTGAAAGCCTTTGCGGTATTCGCCAATGCGCACTGCAAAAAGGCGTGACAACCTGTGGCGACTGTCCTGAATTGGAAAGTTGCCAGACGGTCGGCGCCATTCTTTCCAACAATCCCGCTGCGCTGGAGAACCTGAAGGGATAGACTACATACCACAACAAAATAGCAGCCGCCGGTGGCGGCACCAAGCAGGAAACCTTTCCGGGTTTCCTGCTTTTCTTTTACCCATTTTCAGAAAGGATGATGTCTTTGAGCAAAACCGAAACCAATTTCAAGGAGTATTTGAAACCGTTGCTCCCCGCAGGCGGTGATCTAAGCGAACTGGAGGCAGTAGCCCAGGCGCTTGCCGGACTTTCCCCGGAGGACCGTGACCTCCTGGCCGCTGTCCAGGAGTCGCCCTACTGCCTGACTACCCTAGAGCAGTTCCGGGAGTTCCCCGCCAACACCGAGTATTTTGTCCTAGAGCCCAACATCCGCAAGGTGGAGGATGTGGGCTGGCGCTATCTGGCGCAGCATTTGGACGTCCTTCTGCCCCCGGAGCTGCTGGACGCCATTGATCCCGTTCCCTTCGGCAATCATGCCATGCAGGAGGAACAGGGGTGCTTTACGAGCCGAGGCTATCTCACCCTCTCCGGCGACGAGTGGGAGCACGAGCGCCCCAGGGAGAGGCAAACAGAGAAAAAGCCCTCCATCAAGGAACGGCTGGAACAGAGCCGGAAAGAATGTGCTAATCAGAGCAAGGTGCAGCCCCATCGGGAAAAGCCTGCGCCGGAGCGATAAGGAGGTGTCGCTATGCCCCATTATGACTATGACAAAGATTATCCCTTTGCCGCTTTCATCACCAACCTGGGCAAATACAACGAGGGCGCCCTTGTGGGTGAATGGGTGAAGTTCCCCACCACGGCGGAGGAACTGAAAAAGGTCTTTGAGCGCATCGGGATCGGTGCGAAGGACAACTTCGGGCAGATCTATGAGGAATGGTTCATCACGGACTACGACTGCTATGTGGACGGCCTCTATGACCTGCTGGGTGAGTATGCCAACCTGGACGAGCTGAACTACCTGGCCTCCAAGTTGGATGATATGAGCCAGGATGAATACGAGCGGTTCCAGGCGGCTATGGAGATCGGCGACCACACGGGCAGCATCCAAGAGCTTATCAATCTGACGGAGAACCTGGACTGCTACGACGTTTACCCCGACATCCACGACCACGACGATCTGGGGCGGTATTACATCGAGGAACTGGACGCCATGCAGGTGCCGGAGCATCTGCGCAACTACATCGACTATGAGGCCTACGGGCGGGACATCGCCCTGGAGGAAAGCGGCCAGTTCACCGACCTGGGCTATGTGCGGGATACCGGGGACAGTTTCCATGAGTATTACGATGGCGAGCGCGGCAGCATCCCGGAGGAATACCGGGTGATGACCTTCCAGGATGACATCCCCGAAGAAGAAGTTTCGGAATGGGCCATGGACCTTGCCTACGATATTGACGAGTTTTTCCGGCAGAACGATCCGCAGTATGCCGCCGAGCACCCGGAGGAACACACGGCGAAGGAAAAAATCTACGAGAAGCTGATGGCCGGGCGTATCTCCGCACTGGACGAGAAGCTGGCCGCCCTGGGGCAGACTCAGGAGGACTATCTTCCTGCGGAGATCGAGAAATTCAAGGACGCCACCGGCTATGAGGAATGTCTGGATGTGGACCCCCAGGCGATCCGGGAGGCCATCGAAAACCCGGATCAGTCCCATGTGGACGAGATGATGTCCTTTGCGGAGCAGGCAAACCGGGAGTATGAGGCGGAGTTGTACGGGCAGCAAGCGGTGCCGGAGAAGCTGACTGTTATTGTGGTGGAGCCCATGAAGGAACCCTATGTGAAGGAGATCGACCCCGGCCTCCATGCGCTGCAAGCGGAGGTAGGCGGCGATATTGCCGCCTCCTATCCCTTTGACGATCCGGTTGGGCTGGTGCTGAACGATGAAGGCAAACTCATCGGTCTGGACCTGAACCGTTCCCTCCGGGACGAGCATGGGGAGATTTACGATATTGTGGCGGGAACCTTCCTGGTGGTGGGCCTGGGGCCGGAGAATTTTGCGTCCCTGTCCCCGGACATGATCCAGAAGTACACCGAGCAATTCAAGCGGCCGGAGCTGTTCGCCAGCATCAACGGGCAGATTGTATCCGTTCCCGTGGAGCCGGAAAACCCGCTGCGCACGGCGGAAATGACCCTAGAGGATGACTACGGCATGATCGACGGGGTCATCAACAACGGCCGCCGTGGGGAGGAATTGGAGAAAGCCCAGGCCGAGGTGCGCAGGACCACGCCGGAGAAAAAGCCCTCCATCCGGGAGCGGCTGGAGGACGCAAAACGGGAGTGCGTGGAACGGAAAGGCGTGGACAAGCCCGCCCCGCAGAAGAAGCCCCCGGAGCTGGGCGACCTATGAGCCGGAGCAAGAAATGGCGTCTCGAATGGTCGTTCTTCCTGGGCGAGAACGGCAGACGCCAGTATAACAAGCTATGCAAGGGCTGTGTCCATCCCTGCAAGCAGAGTTTTCGGGTGGTGGTGGTATCCTGCCCGCACTATCTTTCGCGACGTCCCCAAAAGTGCGCCAATTAGGGTTCAAAATGGGTGAAAAAACCGCCTGTGGCGGTTTTTCCGTGTAGGGGCAGTATGATTTCCTATGTGGGGCGGCAGGGGTTTCTACATAGGAAAAACGCCGGATTTTCACCTTTTATCAAGCAAAATGGGAGCGTCAACATCGGATGTAGTTATCCGAGGTTGACGCTCCCATTCTTTTTATTTAAAAAAGCAGAAAGCAGGCGTATAAAACGCACCCAATTGAGAAAAAATCTCAAATAGATGTTGATTTTAATGACATTTGCGTATATAATAATAATTAGGGGGTAGTTTACATGCTAATACAATTTCGCTTTAAAAATTTCAAATCATTTCGCGATGATACAATATTAGATTTATCTGCTACTAAGATTACGGAAAATAGCAATCATGTCATTCATATTGGAACAGAAAAAATATTACCCATAGCAGCTATATATGGCGCAAATGCAAGTGGAAAGTCTAATGTTGTTGATGCATTTCGCTTTATGGCAATTTATGTGTTGGATTCTTTTGCCTATGGCGGCGAAGGTGATGAAAAGAAATCAAGAGCAAAGAGACTAAAGCGGACACCTTTTCTTTTTGATACAACGAGCAAAGAAGCTGTTTCGTCTTTTGAAGTATATTTTATTTCTTCTGAAAACGAAGGAAGCAAATGCTATAATTATGGTTTTACCTTAGATCAAAATGGGATCGTAGAAGAATGGCTTAATTATAAGGCTAGAACAGCTAGAAAATATAAATCAATTTTTTATAGAAACAGACTCGAAAATCAATTGGATCTGTCCGGATTATCATCTAATCGACAAGAAAATATTAGAATTTCTCTAGAAGATGAGGCGCTTATTGTATCTCTTGGAGCCAAATTGAAAATACCTAAACTTAAACTCATTCGCGATTGGTTCTATGATTCTAACCTCGCAGATTTTGGAGACCCCATTGAAAATGCATTTTTGTCTAGACTCATTCCGCCAGGGTTTGTAGATGATAAAGCAGTTCAAGACAAAGTTGTTAAATACTTCGCTGCTTTTGATTCATCAATTATCGGATTTAATGTCGAGACAATTGCTTCCGATGACGACGATGATGATTCCAAGCATATAAAAATTGATGCAGTGCATAGGATTGCGGATTCTAACGAAACTGCCACAATTCCACTGTCAGAAGAATCTGCCGGCACATTAAAGATGTTTGCTCTTTATCCTGCTTTGCAAGATACTCTTGAAAACGGGGGAGTGTTATTTGTTGACGAGTTAAATGCCCGACTCCATCCTTTGTTAGTAAGAGCATTCTTGGTTGCATTTCTAAATCCTGAGACTAATCCCAAACATGCTCAACTTGTGTTTACGACCCATGATTCTTGGCAACTTTCGAACGACTTGCTGCGTAGAGATGAAATCTGGTTCACGGAGAAAAATTCAAGTGGAGTCTCTGTGCTATATTCTTTGGCCGACTTTGTTGATGATGATGGCGTAAAAATCCGCAAAGACGAGAATTATGAAAAGAACTATCTTTTGGGAAAGTATGGCGCAATTCCGTCCTTATCATATTTCGATATGTTTAAGGGGGAATAGTTATGGCAAAAGCTGATAGAACTGGAAATCGCATTCCAAGATCAGCATTTAAAAAGCGAATCCCCGATTTGGGAAGATACTTTATTTATACGGACGCAGATGAAACTGAAGAAAAATATATGTATGGTCTTAGAGATTCGTTGCCCAAAGAATTTCAAGGACGAATCGTAATTAAAGTATCTAAGACCAAAACCGAAAAATTGATAGAAGCATGTAAAGAACAGGTTTCTCTCCAACCACAATATTGTGAGCCCTGGATAGTTTTTGATCGGGATGAAGTCCCTAATTTTGACAAGATAATAAGTGATGCAGAAAGATGTGGAATTCATGTGGGATGGTCAAATCCGTGTATTGAGATTTGGTTTGATGCATACTTTGGAACTATGCATGCAGGCTGGCTGACCTCCCCAGTTTGCTGCCAAAGATTTGGCGATATTTTCAAAAAACGCACCGGGCAGGAATATATAAAGTCAAACCCACAAAATTATAATCTTCTAACTCGGTTTGGAGATGAAAATGCTGCAATACAGATCGCAGAGAAAAGACTACAGCATTATTTATCGAATGCTCAAACTACTCCTTCAAAAATGTGTCCTTGCACAACATTGCATCATTTGGTTGGTGAAATATTTAAAAAAACCATGCCATCGAAGAACGACTAAATAAAATTTCCTCACCCTGCTTAATAAGGGTGAGGAAATTTTATTATTAGTACCAACAACTGTTATTTGGAAATAATCTTGCGGAAGACTTCCACACTTCCCCAATAGTTATCTGCATTGACCGGATGGTTTTGAAAAGACTGCAAAAAAAGCCCAATCTCTGTTACTCCAAGTCGTTTCCCCGGTGTTGCTGCCACTCTTGTTCTTTCGACTTTTCCAACAGAGCGACTACATTTTTACGGAGGGTGTCATACTCCTTTTCCTCTCGCTGTACCTTCCGAAGCTCCGCTTGCAGGGCGGTTTTGCGGGCAGAGAGTTCGTCCAATTCCGCTTTCAGCTTATCGTGGGAAGGAAGTTTGGTGAGCCCGGCCTTCTTGATCTCTCTGGCTGCCGCCTCGAATAAGATTATCTCGCTCTCAAAGCCACGCAAAAATTTTTCCTTGTCCTTTGATGCCTTGTATCGTTCATAGACAGGTTTCATCTTGCGATAAGTGTCGATCTGCTTTCCCAGAAGGGCAAGGTCGGCAATCTGCTGTTCCGTATCCCGCAGGCTCTCCCTAGTACGGATAGAGGCGGCGGCAACGGCGTCGCACCGTTCCACCAATTCCTCATAGCTGCCAATGCCGTGTTCGGTGAGGAAGTTCATGGTGGCGGCCGCCCGCTTCAGCTTCTCAATGGTCGCCCATCGCTGGTATCCGGCGCTCTGCTGGGCCTTGATGTTGTTCTGAATGTCAATGAGCAGACTGACCTTTCCGCTGCGCTGCCGGGGCTGCCTGGAGGGGCGAGGGCCTCCAGCAATCCGCGTGGCAACGGCATCTTCCGTGTAATCGGCGCCCAGGGTTTTGAGCCGGGTGAACCGCTCCTGGTCCGGCACCCTGGCGGAAATATACTTTCCCCTCTTGATCTCGTATCCTTCCCGCTGCAATCGGACAAGCAAATCTTCCAGGCTGGAGGACACGGGGATCAGCCGGTCGATGGTGGTTTTCAGCTTTGCCTTGTAGCTGGTGCCGTTCTGTGCGGCCTGATGCTCAATGTAGCTCTTGCCCTTGTCCCGGCCGGGGACGATGACGGACAGGCCGTGTTCTCTGCACAGCCGGTCGCTGGCCCGGCGTATCTCGTGATAGCTGCGCTTATTGGAATGGTAGTGTTTGTGGTCGGTGAAGCTGACCGCATTGAAAATCAGATGGTTGTGAATATGTCCCTTGTCAATATGGGTGGTAAGTACAAACTCGTACTTGCCACCCAATATTTCTTTTGCCAGCTGCATCCCAATCTCATGGGCTTCCTCGGCGGAGACCTCCCCAGGCTCAAAGGCTTGGATCAGGTGGCGGCCCAGGTGTGTGCCCTTGTCGATGGAATGGCGGCGTGTCCATTCAAATTCAATGTCGGCGGTTTCAGCAGCACAACCAAAAGAGGATACCAGCAATTTTCCATCTGTCTTATCGGGATTACAGATATAGTCAATAGCTGCTTTCAGCGTTGACTTAATAGGATGCGTCTTTGTAACTGCCATATCTGATCCAGCCTTTCCCGGATTTCCTCCATGTCAGCCTGATAGGTGGGACCTCCGGCATTGATCCGTTTGGCAATTTGGTTGATATTCCGGCCAATGGCGGACAGGAGCTTGTTCATCTCCTTGATGTCCCTGGTGTCCACATAGATGATGTATCCGTCGATCGCCATCTTCCGCAGGTAGGCACCGATCCGTTTTGTTTGGAGCTGGGCCATCTTCTGCTCGATTAGGTTGCGTTCTTCGGCTGTTACCGGGCAGCGCAGGATGATGGGGCGTTTGCGCTTTGCCATAGGGCGGCACCGTCCTTTCTGCATAAGGGTTTGGGAGTCTCCCAACAAGCAATTTTGTGTTTAGGGGCAAGGGTTCCCTAAAGCAAAAATTCGCAAGTGTGGCCACACTTGCTGTGCTTGCTCTACGCTCCTTCCCCCCGTAAATACAATGCCGGAACTGCCTTCGTCTACCCACAAAATCCCGGATTTTTCAAAAAGAAAAGGGCGGCAAAGCCGCCCATAGAAAACGAAAACGGAGGATGTTTTCATACACCCTCCGTTTCATCTGCTGAATTTTCAATTTTCAGCGCCCCGTCAAGTGCGCCCTCGATGATGGCCAAATACTGCTCTGGACAAAGTTTCAGTTTATGGCTGATACGTTGTCGCTGTGCGCTTTCCTCCCGCATGACCTCTGGATTGAAGTACCGTTCCACGGGAAGTCCGCACTCTTTGATAAGCTGTATGATAACCGGCAGGCTGGGAATCGCACCTTCGTTCTCGATATTTGCGAGATACCGGGGGTCGATGCTGACGATCTCCGCCAATGTCCTACGCGACAAATGCTTTGCGATCCGTGCAGCCTTTACATCTTCACCGAAAGTTTCAAAACCGGGGCAATCTTCAATGTTCGCCATATAGCATCACCCACTTACATTGTATATTTCATACTTTGTCCATGGAATGTTGTTATATGTATCTGTACTGCACTTTATATTTCGCATTAACCTTGGGCCTTCACAAAAATGGTCAATGGACATATAATTTTATTGACCGAGATGGTCAATGGAGGTTTGGCATGAATGATAAGTTCTTTTTGCTGCCATTGGACAAGCAACAGCGGATAATCAATGCGGCATATAAGGTGTTTTCTCAAAACAATTACAAGAAAGCCCCCATGGCAGAAATTGCAAGTGAGGGAGACATATCAAAGGCTCTTCTGTTCCACTATTTCACAAATAAAAAAGAGTTGTATCTTTACCTTTGGAACAATGCTGTCCAACAAATTTATCAAGCAACCCAGGAATACAAAGTTACTGACACAGAGGACTTCTTTGAGATGATACAAAGGGCGTTACTGGCAAAATGCCATGTTATGCGTTCATCCCCGTATCTGTATAGCTTCTCTGTGAAGGCCTATTACGAAACTGAGCCAGAGGTTCTTGGTTCGATTCAAAGAAGTTTTCAAGCTGAAAATGCACATAGTGAAGATGTCATACTGGAAACGATAGATCGGTCTTCCCTTCGGGACGATATTGACATTCGCCTTCTTTACCGGGAAATTATATGGATGGCCGACGGTTATTTAAGGCAGGCTGTTCTATCGGAAGAATTTGATGCCGAACGAATTGAGCAGGATTTTCTGAGGATGATTGAACAATGGAAACGAGTATATTTGAAATGATGGAACGAAAGTGGTTGGAGACAGACCAGGGTTCCATCTTTTATTGGTACAGTAAGTGTAGCGACGCAAACGTTACTATGGTTTTTCTCCACGGCCTTACAGCGGATCATACTCTGTTTGAAAAACAAATTTCTCATTATTGGAAACAGGCCAATTTATTGTGCTGGGATGCACCCGCACACGGAAAATCGCGGCCATATCAAGAGTTCTCATATGATGATGCTGCTAAAGTTCTAAGGAAGATATTGGATCAAGAAAATATAAAAGAGGCAATATTTATTGGACAATCCATGGGTGGATATGTCATTCAGACCTTGCTGAAGCATGAGCCACAAATGGTAAAAGGATTCATTGGAATCGATACTTGCCCGTTTGGAGAACGATATTACTCTCGCATGGATCGCTGGTGGCTGCGCCAAATGGAATGGATGTGTATGTGCTTTCCCCTTGGCCTCCTGATTTATTCAATCGCAAAGACCTGTACTTACACAAGAGAATCATTTGACAATATGCGGGCAGCTCTGAGCTATTATAGCAAGCGAGAGCTGTGTCATCTCTTAGGGGTGGGATATTCCGGCTTTCTGAAAGAAAACTGCGATCTTACCATCAAGTGTCCTGCACTTATCATGGTCGGCGAATACGACAGAACCGGTAAAGTCAAGAAATATTGCGCCGAATGGCATGAGGCGACGCATATTCCGTTTGTCACGATTCCGAATGCTGCGCATAATTCCAATTTCGACAACTTTGAAGCTGTGAACCTTGAAATGGACAATTTTATTTCAAAAATCAGATAAGGACATTCCCAAATTAAATAGGTCTACACATCTCCTTGACTTTTGCTATCAGTGATAGTACTATTGATAATAGCAAAAGTTGGAGGTGTCGTTATGTCGTCAATCGATTTAGTTATACTTGGCATTGTTTTGGAGAAACCGCAAAGCGCTTATGACATTCAAAAGGATGTGGAGTACCACCATTTTTCCCGCTGGACAAAAATAAGCGTACCTTCTATTTATCGTAAGGTCCTTCAATTGAGCGAGAAGGGGTATCTGCAAAGCGATATTGTCAAGGGCGATAAGTTTGCGGATAAGGCCATTTATTCTATTACCGATCAGGGAAGAGCGTATTTCAAGGAGTTGATGGCCTCTTGCGCCGCTGGCCCGGTGCCCTTGCTATTCGATTTCAATGTGGCCATTACCAATTTGAACAAGATGGACAAAGCCGAAGCGTTGGAGCTGGTTTCGACTTTGCGCCGGAGCATACAGTCCTCGGCAGAATCGAACGAGGGCTATGCGCGGGAATTTGCAGACATTCCTTTGGTTGGGAGAACGATTTTTGAGCAGCAGCAGCTTCTCTATCGAGCCCTTCTGGAATGGCTGGATCACTTTGAAGGGCAGTTCTTAGAAGAATGAGTACAGGCCCCCAAAGCAGTTTCACCATCCTGTTTGAAGCTCCATTTTGGATCGGTCTATATGAAAGAGCGGATAATGGCAAGTACGAGGTATGCAAAATCACTTTTGGCTCAGAACCCAAAGATTATGAGGTCTATGAGTTTTTGCTGAAGAATTGGAATAAACTGAAATTTAGTCCTCCGATCCAGGCCGAAGTAGCCATAGAGCGAAAAATTAATCCCAAACGTATGCAGCGCGAAATTCAAAGCCAACTGCAGGATAAAGGCATTGGGACAAAGGCGCAGCAGGCGTTGAAACTCCAGCATGAGCAATGTAAGCTGGAACGGAAAGCCAAGAGCCGTGAGCAGAAAGAGGCGGAGAAAGACCGCCAGTTTGCCATACGGCAGGAAAAGAAGAAAGCCAAGCACAGAGGAAGATAACATGAAGATAGAATGGATTTTATGCCCCTTTTGCGGCAGCAAAACGCGATTGAAAATCCGCGATGATACAGTTCTGGAAAACTTTCCGCTGTATTGCCCGAAGTGCAAACATGAAACCTTGATTGCGGTAAGACAACTGAATCTATCCATCATCCAAGAGCCAGACGCTAAGACGCAGAGCCGATAACACTGAGGGAAAACCTCGTAGGTTATCGGCTCTGTTTTTATATCCTCTATGATCTGCCCGGCGGCAGAAAAGAAAAAAACCGCCGCGGGGCAGATGGCTTTCTGCGCGCAAAAGCACTTTCTTCACGGCGGTTCAATTCGAACCGCCGTTTTTCTTTGCCCTGACAGCTTCCACGGCGGCATAGAAAGAGGATGCCGCCATGCTACGCCGGATACTATCCCCGCCTGATCTGACAAGGGCTAACCGCTCAAAAAAAGCCCATTTCAGTCGGCGGAGAGGTTCGGCTATGAGTATGAACTATACCATGTAAATAAACTTCATATTGCTTGCCATTGCGCCCGGTGGGTCTGTGACCCGCCGGGCGTTTTTTGTCGTTTCCTGCGGTTGGGATGGCTGGCCGCTTTTTTTCTCAAATTTTCTTCAAAAAGGAGGCGCTTAGCGGGCAGAACACGCTCTCGCAGGATTGGTAGTAGCGGAAAGGGAGAGAACCACCTGATCCCCCCATGGAAAGGGGGTGAAACTGATGGAATCTAACCCCCGCGACTATGGCGAGCAATGCCGGTTCGATGCTTTTTGCAAGAAGGTATTGCGAAACGAGGCCAGAGCCTACCTGCGGAACATGAAACGCCAGAGAGAGCGTGAAGCCTTCTTTAGCGACTTGTCCCAGGCGGAACTGGACAAGCTCTGCGTCATGGATCGTTACCCCAGCGACAGCATTGTGTTCTCGTCGCACGGCTACGATCTACATATCGACAACGAGCTTGTGGCCGAGGCTTTCTCTACTTTGCCGCAGATGGAGCAGAGCATTTTGATTTTGCACTGCACCCTGGACCTGGCAGACGGTGAGATCGGCAATCTCGTTGGGATGTCCCGGAGCGCCGTTCAGCGGCACCGGACGAAGGCGCTGCAGGAGCTGCGCGAAGCATTGTCGGCGCTGATGCCGAAAGGAGGCTGAGGAAGATGACAGAGCCCATCCACAAGGGAAAGGACCTGCCGCCCGTTTGGGTGATCCACGCGGCCTCCGGCGGTGACAGCGAGGCCATGGAGCAAGTGCTGCGGTACTACGACGACTATATGAGCCGCCTGTGTACCCGTACCCTCTATGACAAGGACGGAACGCCTCATGTGTGCGTGGATGTCCACATGAAGCGCTGTCTGGAAATCCGACTGATCCGGGCCGTGATGCGCACCTAATCCTTTCAGCTCTGGCAGAAGGCAAGCGGCTTACCCTTTCCTCCTTTGCCAATGCCGGGGACTGACCCCACCTTGACAAAGAAAGCCTTCGGGCAGCATAAGGCAGACGGATACGATCTGTCTGTGTGGAGCCGGTCGGCCGGTGCGCCATGGCCCTGTTGCAAGTCCGCAGGACGGGACCCCTACCAAACAGGTGAGCGACAAAACCAGGCCGCGAAACAGGTGTGGCAGCCTGTGGGCGAGGATGCACAGACAGGATAATGAGACTCCCGCGTTGAACGCCCTCAAAGCATTGCGCGGCGCACCCATTAGCATGGGCCGGGGTGAGATTCCCGTGGAGCTGCGGCCAGCAGCCGTCCGTTTTTTGCCTCTTTTATTTTCAGATAAATCTTCTGCTTTTCTGTTTACGGATAGTTCGTAAACTTTTCATTAGCAGCAGACAAACCCAAAACGGCGCGGTACAATGAGGGTGGAAGTTATGAATGAACACCCCTTTGCGTGCCGTTTCTGACTGGAAAGGAGGCTGCTGTGTCAGAGATTCAGAACGGTACGGAGAAAAGGCCTTTGGAGTGCCGCACCTATACGGTCAACGAGGTTGCCCGTATATTAGGCGTCAGTCGGACACAGGCATACCGCCTTGTGCAGGAGGGCCTTTTCAAAAGCGTACGAATTGGTAACGCCATACGAATTCCCAAACGGTCGTTTGACAAGTGGCTGGAGCCGCTTGACCTGTGACATCAGAAAGGAAGGTTCGTTATGGCATCCATTATCAAAAGAAAGAAAAACTATTCCATCGTCTACACCTATGTGGACGAGAGCGGCGGGACCAAGCAGAAGTGGGAAACCCGCACTTCCTATCAAGAGGCATTGAAGCGCAAAGCAGAGATTGAGAGCCAGAAAAGCTCCAACTCCTTCCTTCCGCCCACCAATCAGAATATTGCGGAGTTCCTGTCGGACTTCGTCTCCCTCTATGGCGAAAAGCGGTGGGGCGTATCCATGTATGACAGCCAAAACTCGCTGATTGCCAACTACATCAACCCCATCATCGGGGATATGAAGGTGCAGGACATCACCACGCGGGTGGTGGACAAGTACATCCAGACCTTGCAGAAAACCCCTGCGGTGAACACCAGAACGCATCACGCCAAAACGGAGTTTGTAACCAACGCCACCATTGAGAAGATCATCAAACTTCTCCGCTGCGCTTTCAAGCAGGCGGTCCGGTGGGAGCTGGTTGCCAAGAACCCCTTTGACAATGTGGTACTGCCCAAAGTGGAATACAAGAAGCGGGACATCTGGACCGCCGATATGATCCGCACCGCCCTGGATCAGTGTACGGACAGCAAGCTCTATGTAGCAATGAACCTGGCCTTTGCCTGTTCGCTGCGCATGGGGGAGATTCTGGGGCTGACCTGGAGCAATGTCCATATCTCCGATGAAGATATTGCCGATGACAACGCCTATGTCTACATCGACAAGGAGCTGGCACGGGCCTCCAAGCGAGCCATTGAGATGCTGGGGCAAAAGGACATCTATCATGTGTTCACGCCTCTGTTTCCCAATACCAGCACCAGGATCATTTTGAAGAAGCCCAAGACCGATTCCAGCATCCGCAAGGTGTGGCTGCCCAAGACCCTGGCTTACATCCTGCGGGAATGGAAATCCGCGCAAGACGAGCTGCGGGCGCTGCTCCGTGATGAGTATCAGGACTACGACCTGGTGGTGGCGCTGGCCAATGGCCGCCCCTGTGAGGACCGTATCATCCTGAAGTCGTTTGAGAAGCTGCGGGAGAAAGCAGGGCTTCCCAAAGTGGTCTTTCACTCCCTGCGCCATTCCAGCACCACCTATAAGTTAAAGCTGAACCACGGCGACCTGAAGGCCACCCAGGGCGATACTGGACATGCCCAGATCGACATGATCACCAGCGTGTATGCCCACATTCTGGACGAGGACCGCAAGATCAACGCCCAGAAGTTTGAGAGTGCCTTCTATGCCAATCCCGACCTGCGTTCGGTTCGTCCCCCGGAGGAACCAAAGGAACCGGCGCCCGCCACAATGGATTTGGAGACCCTGGTGGAACAGCTTCGCAAGTCGCCGGAACTGGCCAACACACTGGCTGCATTGCTGGCGTCGGCCCCATCCGAAAAATAGGGCGGGAAAATCGTATTAGCAAATCGGCGTTTTTTATTAGCAAGGCCGGAAAAATAGTTCGAAGCCAATTAGCAGGCATACAGCGGAAAATGTATAAAATCGTTCCGGTGGAGCAGCAAGAATGCTCTGGAAAAACGATAACAAAAAACCGCTGTAAACCATCAAAAAATGGCTTACAACGGTCATTTTTGGCACCCCCGGCTGGGTTCGAACCAGTGGCCTGTCGCTTAGGAGGCGACCGCTCTATCCAACTGAGCTACGGGGGCTTATACAGAAAATATTCAATTTTACAGGGCTCCAGGATTCGAACGATTCGATTTTTAGGAGGCGACCGCTCTATCCAACTGAGCTACGGGGGCTTATACAGAAAATATTCAATTTTACAGGGCTCCAGGATTCGAACGATTCGATTTTTAGGAGGCGTGTGCTCTATCCAACTGAGCTACTGAGACATTTTTAAGATTTATGCAATTTTCATTGCTCGAAGGAATCGAACAATCTGCCGCTTAGGAGGCGAACGCTACTATCCAACTGAGCTACGGAGACGTATTCAATTTGGGTCCTTCAAATGTTCCAAAAAACGGTAGAGCTATCCTTATATGCGGCTTAAGCCCCGGGTGCCGAGCTTTTTTATTTTAGCCCAAGTATGCTGTTCTGTCAACTGGGGAAACAGGCGGTAACGATCAGTCCAATCAATCCGGCCGCCAGAAGGATGGCCGCCACCAGACGCGCCCGGGGCGTTCTCTGATTTTTTCGGGCCGCACGGTCGATCTCCTGAGAGAAGAGGAAAATCAAAAGGCCCAGCGCAATGAAAAACCAGAAGTAAACCTGCAAAATATTTCTCTCCCTCCGCCACCGCCCCAAATTACGTCCCTGCTCAAACCAGGGCGGCCGGGCATTTACAACTTGCGGCTTTCGTTTTATAATGGCTTAAATCGACATTTAAAGGAGTTTACCCATGTTTGACGGTATCTTGTTCGATCTGGACGGTACGCTCTGGGATGCAGTCCCGGAAATCACCATCTCCTGGAATCTTGCTCTGGCGCGCAATCAGGTGGAGCGTCCTCCCCTCACAGTGGACGAAGTCCGCTCCTGTATGGGGCTGCGCATTGCGGACATCGCCGCGCGCAGACTTCCGGGATTGAACAGACAGAGGCAGCTGGAAATCATCGAAGAGTGCTGTGCGGTGGAAAATGAATATCTGGCGGAGCACGGCGCCGCGGTCTATCCGGAGGTGGAGGAGACCCTCTCCCTCCTCTCCCGGCGCAGCCCGCTGCTCGTGGTGAGCAACTGCCAGGACGGCTACATCCAGGCGTTTTTTCAGGGGACCGGGCTGGGGCGCTATTTTCAGGGCTTTGAGTGCGCCGGCCGGACCGGGAAGCCCAAAAGCCAAAATATCGCGCTGACGGCGGCCCGCTATGGGCTGAAAAAACCGGTCTATGTGGGGGACACCGAGTTGGACTGGCACTCTGCCCGGGAGGCCGGAGTGGCCTTCATCCACGCGGCCTACGGCTTCGGCACGGTGCCGCCGGAAGTTCCTTCCATCTCCGCATTCTCCCAACTCCCCGCTCTGCTGGAGAGGCTGGGATAAAACCACTTTCCGCGCGGCCCCGGGAGCAGGACAGCACCTGCCCCCGGGACCGCGTTTTCGTCTGTCATCTTCCGCCGTCCAGAGGAAGCCCCAGATACTTCCGGGCCAGCAGGCCGTCCGGGACACAGGGCTCCGGGCCGTTCTTCCGCTTCTGCTGTCCTTCGCTGCCCTTGCCCGCCAGGACCACGACCCCCGGGGCGGCGGTCTCCAAAATGGCGGTGCGGACCGCCTCCTCCCGGTCCGGGATGACGGTGCAAATCTTACCGAAGGGGGCGGCGGCCTCCGCGATCTCAGCGCAGATGGCCTCCACCTCCTCGGGTCCGGGGTCATCCTCGGTAAGGAGGATGCGGTCGGCAAATTCTCCCGCGGCGGCTCCCATGCCGGCCCGGCGGTCCAGCCCCTTGCCGCCGGTGCAGCCGAACACCACCGTAACCGGCGCGCCGGGGTAGTCGCTGTGCACGGAGCGCAGCAGGGCCGACAGGCTCATGCCGTTGTGGGCGTAGTCCACAATGACGGTCCGGCCCCCGGCGGAATAGGTCTCCATCCGCCCGGGCACCCGGCCCCGGGCCAGTCCGGCCTGAACGGCGTCCGCGGGCACGTCCAGTACCCGGCACACCGCCAGCGCCGCCAGAGCATTGGAGACATTGAAGTCTCCGGTCATGGGGATGGCACAGCGCAGTGGCGCCTCCCCATAGCCCACCGCGAAGGCAAGGCCCTCCTCCGTTCGGGCCAGATCCCGGCCAAAGAGATCGGCGGCGGGATCCCGCATGGAGTAGGTGACCACCCGCCCGCACCGGGCCGCGGCAGCCAGCACCTCCTCGGAGCGGTCGCTGTCCAGATTCACCACGGCGGCCTCTGCCTGGTTGAAAATCTTCAGCTTGGAGGCAAAATAGTCCTGAAACGTGGGGTGCTCCCGGGGGCTGATGTGATCCTCCCCGATATTCAGAAACACGGCGGCAGCCAGATCCACGCCGATGACCCGCCCATACTTCAGCGCCTGGCTGGACTCCTCCAT
Source organism: Pseudoflavonifractor sp. Marseille-P3106 (assembly GCA_900169975.1). GTDB lineage: Bacteria > Bacillota > Clostridia > Oscillospirales > Oscillospiraceae > Vermiculatibacterium. Next base: position 184,457 of record LT827121.1, on the reverse strand, counting down.
GACCACGTAGCCGCACCCGGCGTTCACGGCGTTCCACAGGTGCCGCTGGAGGTCCAGCGGCTCGGGTGTGGTGAGCACCGCCGGGCGGCGCTGGGCCCCGTCGTCGGTGACGATGGTGGACAGAAGCCCCACGGGATGCAGCCCCTGCGCCTCCCGCCACGCGTCCAGAATGGACTTCAAAAAGTAGGCGGTGGTGGTCTTTCCCTTGGTGCCGGTGATCCCCACGGCCTTCAGCGCCCCGGAGGGGTGGCCCCAGGCCCGGTCGGCCAGCAGGCCCATGGCCAACCGGATGTCGGTGACCCGGAGACAGGGGGCGGGCGCCTCATAGGGCGTCTCGCTGACGTAGGCAAAGGCCCCCCGGCGGACGGCCTCGGCCAGATACTCCGCTTTAAAGGAAGCCCCTTTGCAGACGAAAATGCTCCCAGGCACGGCGCTGCGGGAGTCGCAGGTGACGGCGGTCACCGTTCTGGTAAGGTCTGCGGCCAGAGGCGAGGCATCGGCCAGCAGTCCGTTTTTCAGCAGGAGCTGATAATAGTCACCCAAAGGGAGACGGGGACGTTCCATAAAAAATACCTCCTGCCAAATAAAGTAAAGCAAAAAAGCCGCGGCATCTCACCGAACCCCGCGGCCGTTGCGAAGTAAGGTCACGGGGTCATCCCCGCCCCGCAGAAAGACCCGGGCTGTTTCCAAAGGAGGGGGAGCCCACTCCCCCTCTTTTCAGCGCTGGTCGGAAAGCCCCAGGAGAAAGTCGGCAGATACGTCAAAATATTTAGAAAAATCTACAATTTGAGAGGCGCTCGGCTCCCGTTCGTTGAGCTCATACCTCTGGTAACACCCAGTAGACAGTCCCATGAAACGTGCAAATTCCTCTTGTGTCAGTTTTCGTTCTTTTCTCAACAGGCGCAGACGTTCCGCTAATATTTCCATAAAAGTCCCCCTGACGCCGCCCGCTTCGGCCCCTTCCGCGATCCGGTCAGGCTGGCCCTACACATTCCGTAAGGGATACCCACAGGCCAGCACGCTCTGCCGGGCCAGCACATCCATGGCGTCCAGATAGAAGTCGGGCAGGACATGCCAGTCCTTGTAGACCGACAGCTCGGTGCAGGCCAGTACCGCCCGGTCGCAGCCCATGGAGCGGAGAGCGGTATCGATGGCGGAGAACTTCTCCGGGCTGCCCTTCTCCCCCTTTTTGATCTCGTCGAAGATAACGCTCATCACCAGCCGCTGGATCTCCGCCGGCGGGCTCACCGTCTCGATCCCCTCGGCCGCGCAGGCGGCACGGTAGAGCCCCATGCGGAGGGTGCCGTCGGTGGCCAGGACCCCCACCCGCTTCGCCCCCAGCGCCTTCAGCGCGGCGGCGGTTTCGGTGATCATGTTCACGATGGGCGTCCTCAGCCGGGCCTGGAGCGCCGGGACAAAGGCGTGGGCGGTGTTGCAGGGGATGGCGATGGCCGCCGCGCCCCACTCCTCCAGCAGCCGGGCGCCGGACAGGAGCCGGTCCTCCACCGCCCCGGTCTCCCCGGAGAGGAGGGCCGCCGTGCGGTCGGGCATCCGGGTGTCGCTCAGGATCAGGGCGGGAATGTGCTCCTGATCGGTCCCTGCCTGGGTCTGGTCCAGCACCCGCTGGTAAAACATCTGGGTGGCCTGGGGACCCATCCCCCCCAGCACCCCGAGCTTTCCTTTCGTCAAAGCGATCACCTTTCAGTCCCTGGGCTTTTCCATCGAGGACGCGTACCAGCCGAACTGCCGGCGCTGGATGCGCCAGATGCGCAGCTTGTGGAGCAGGGCGTGGTCGGCGGGATACCACAGGGGGTTGACCGCCGCCCCGGCCCGCTCCAAAGCCTTCATCTCCTCATGGAACCGGGAGGGGATGTAGTCATAGGCCACCCGCTTGGGGATGGCCCACCAGAGGTGTCGGTTTTCCGAGCAGACGAGGGGCTGTTCCTTGTGGAAGATCCGGTCCTCCACCAGATACTTGGCCAGGTTGTAGCCCGCGCCGGTGACGTAGTAGTTGCTCCGGCCTTGGCGGCAGTTGATCTCAAAGGCCTTGAACTTCCCGTCCCGGGGATCGAACTTGATGTCGAAATTGGAAAAGCCGGTGAAGCGGATGTCCTCCAAAAACCGGCGGAAGGCGTCGTAGAGCGCCCCGCCGGGCTCGGTGATGATGACAGCGTGGTTGCCGATGGCGTGGCGGGTGTGCTCCTCCAGCAGGACGTGGCCCAGGCACATGAGCTTCACCTTGCCGTCGGCCCCGGAGTAGCAGGTGAGCACCCGCATGTTCTCGTCCCCGCCGGGGATGAAGTCCTGGATGATGAGGGAATCCTCGTAGCCGTGGCCGTAGATGTCATCGATGACCTGATCCACCTCGGCCCGGGACTGGAGGATATACGCCTTTTTCTGGGTATCGAAGGGGTGGTCCCAGTAAGTGGCGCTCTCAGCGGGCTTGACGGCAAAGGGCCCGTCGAAGGGAAGGGTGAAGTCGTGCCCCATCCCCTTTTTGTAGACGAAAGTCCTGGGGTGGTCGATGCCGTACCGATCGCACAGGGCGTAGAACCGCTCCTTGTGGATCAGCCCCTCCATCTGCTCCAAAGAGACGTAGGGCGCCACCACGTTGGCCGGGTAGTTGGGGAGATTGGCCGAAATGGAGGTCAGGTAGTTGTCCCCGCAGCCCAGCAGGAGAATGGTCTTGTCGGGAAACTCCGCGGCGACATGACAGACGTTTTCCAGCACGCGATCGGGCTCGTCGTTGCGCTCGCTCACCCGATAGTCGATGATGGAGCTTCCGTAGCATGGCCCGGAGGGGTACATGCCGTAGGCCACCGTTTTGACCCCGTAAGCCTCATGAAAGGCCCGGGCCATCGAGTATACATTGATGTCCGCCCCCAGAAGGAGCGGGACAAAAGGCTGTGCCATCAGCAATACGCCCCCTGAAATTCCATGTCGTACCAGCCCTCGCCCAGTGCGGTGAGGACGGCGGAATAGTGTTTGCCCGCCCAATCGGCCTCTTCTGCGGTGAGCCGGAGCTGGCGGCGCAGGGTCTCCCCGTGGCCAAAGGCGTCCGAAAGCCGGGCGCTCAGAGCTTGTTCATCCATGTTCATTGCCTCTTTTTTATTTCTCTGCGGCGGCGGCTTTATCCCACCACGCGCTTGACTTGATAGACACTCTGGATCTGGCCCAACTTGTTGACCACGTTGGTCAGCTCATTCCGGTCCCGGACCTCCACCGACAAATTCAATACGGCGTAGCCGTCGGGCATGGAGCGGGCGGACAGGCTGGTCACCTTCACCTTGGCCGCCGACAGGGCCATGGCCACGTCCAGCGTCAGCCCGTCGCGGTCCTTGGCGGAGAGCTCCAGCGAGGTGCGGTAGCCGGGCAGATCGCCGTCCACCCAGTCCACCTTGACCCAGCGCCCGGCCTCTTCCGGATTTCGGTTTTCCGCGACGGCATTGGGGCAGTCGGCCCGGTGAACCGACACGCCGTAGCCCCGGGTGATAAAGCCCACCACCGGGTCCCCCGGAACCGGGGAACAGCACTTGGCAAACTTCACCATGCAGTTGTCCAGCCCCTCCACGATGATGCCGGACTGGGAACGCCGGGGCGCGGAGGCCTTCAGGCTGGCGGCGGTGTTGGCGGAGGAGGCGGGCATGATGACCCCGCTCCCGGCGGCCAGCTTCTCGGCCGCCGCCTTGTCCGCGGCGGAGCGGTCTATGCGGGTGAGCTCGTCCTTCATCCGGGCCACCGCCTTCACCGCGGAGGCTCCTCCGTAGCCAATGGCGTTGTAGAGCTCGTCCAGCGAGCCGAACCGGACCTTGCGCAGAAGGGCGGGAAGGATCTCCTCCTCAGTGACGTCGGCCAGCGTCAGGCCCTGATGCTTGAGCTCCGACTCAAAGAGCGCCCGGCCGGTGGCGATGTTCTCCTCCCGGCGCTCCTTCTTGAACCACTGCCGGATCTTGTTGCGGGCCTCGTTGGATTTGCACAGCTTCAGCCAGTCCCGGCTGGGGCCGTGGGCGGCCTTGGAGGTGATGACCTCCACGATATCCCCCGACTTGAGCTTGGTCTCGAAGGGGACGATGCGGCCGTTGACCTTGGCCCCCGTCATATGGTTGCCCACGGCGGAGTGGATGGAGTAGGCAAAATCGATGGGGGTGGCCCCGGCCGGCAGGCTCTTCACATCCCCCTGGGGGGTAAAGACAAAGACCTCGTCGGCGAACATGTCCACCTTGAGGGTGCGGACAAACTCGTCCGGGTCGGCGTCCTGCTGGCTCTCCAGGAGCTTGCGGACCCACTCGAAGGCCTCTTCGGTGCCCAGCTTGTCGTTGGCCATGCCCTGCTTGTACTTCCAGTGGGCGGCGATGCCGTATTCGGCGGTGTTGTGCATCTCTTCAGTGCGGATCTGCACCTCGAAGGGGATGCCCTCCCGGCCGATGACGGTGGTGTGGAGGGACTGATAGCCGTTGGGCTTTGGGGTGGAGATATAGTCCTTGAACCGCCCCAGCACGGGGTTGAATAGGTCGTGCATGCAGCCCAGGACGTAGTAACAGGTCGGCACGTCCTCCACAATGACCCGGAAAGCGTAGAGGTCGAAGATCTCGTCCAGCGTCTTGTTCTGGGCGTACATCTTCCGGTAGATGGAGTAGATGTGCTTCACCCGGCCGTAGACCTTGCAGCGGATGCCCTCGGCGTCCATCCGCTCCTGGAGCCGTTTCTGGATGGCCGCCAGAAACTCCTCGTGGGCGGAGGAGCGGGCGGCCAGCTCGTCGGCGATCTCCTTGTAGCCGATGGGGTCCAGATATTTCAGGGAGGTGTCCTCCAGCTCCCACTTGATGCGCTGCATGCCCAGCCGGTGGGCGATGGGCGCGTAGATCTCCATGGTCTCCAGCGCCTTTTCCCGCTGCTTGCGGGCGGACTGGTACTCCATGGTGCGCATGTTGTGCAGCCGGTCGCAGATCTTGATGAGGATCACCCGGATGTCCTTGGCCATGGCCATGAGCATCTTCCTGAGATTCTCCATCTGCTCCTCTTCCTTGGAGACATACTGCACCCGCGTCAGCTTGGTGACTCCCTCCACCAGATCGGCCACCGACGTGCCGAAGCGCTTGGCGATCTCCTCGTGGGTGGCGCCGGTGTCCTCAATGGTGTCGTGGAGGAGGGCGGCGATGATGGAGTCGGTGTCCAGCTCCAGATCGGCCACGATCTCGGCCACCGCCAGAGGGTGGATGATATAGGGCTCTCCGCTCTTGCGCAGCTGCCCGGAGTGGGCGTTGTCCGCGAAGGAGAAGGCGTCGAACAGCCGTCCGGAGTCCAGCGTCGGATTATAGGCTTTGATTTTGTCTTCCAGCGCCTGATAGCGCTCCAGAATAGGGTCCAATCCCTCTCCCCCCTTTCACGGTTCTTCCGCCAGACGGCGGAGCTGGCGCATGAGCGTACAGCTCTCCAGATCCACCTTTTCCCCGGTGTCCCGGATCTGGATGCGCAGATGGTCGGTGGTGCGCTCCATCCGGATGAGCCCCCGGTCGTGAAAGACCGCCAGGCACACCTGGGTGCGCATAAAAGTCTCCCGGAGCCCGCAGGATCGGGCCACGTTCCGGGCCAGGCGCTGGGCCGTGTCCTCGATGCAGCCCTCGCTCTGACGGGTGCGGAGATAGCGCCACAGGTTGGCAAATTCCTGCCGGGTGGGCAGAAGGGCGGCGGCCTCGCTCCGGGAGAGGGATTCCCCCTCCATCAGGCGGCGGAAGAGCTCCTCCTCCGCCTGGGCCCGGGTCCGGGCCGGGCGCAGATCGCACAACTGGAGCTGAACGGTGCGCCAGCTGCGGTATTCGTTGATCTGGGGATAAAAGCACACATCCACCCGGTCAGCGGCGGAGATGCCCGCCTCCTCCGCCGTAGCGGAGAAGAAGATAGCATCCAGATTCCGGCCTCCGGCGGAGAGCTTCAACTTCATATGTTTCCCATTTCCCACCTGGGTCAGACCTGTCACCGCGCACCGGTCCAGCCGGAACACCGGCTTGGGATTGCCGGGGCCGTAAGGCTCCAGCAGAGAAAGCCCCTCCACCTCCTCCAGCGTGAGGAGCTCGGGGGAGCCCAGCGCGCAGTCCACCGCCAGGGCGGTCACCGGCTCGGCCTCCGCCCGCGCCGCGCGGGCGAGGGCGTTGACCCGGGTGCGGAAGGGGACGATGTTTTCCTCCCGGATGGTAAAGCCCGCCGCCAGCTCGTGTCCGCCGTATGACTCCAGCAGGTCAGCACAGCCCTCCAGCAGGGTGAAAAGGTTCAGCCCGCCGTAGGACCGGCAGGAGCCCTTGCCCCTCCCCTCCTGAATGCAGATCATGAAGGTGGGGACGGCGTACTTCTCGGTCAGGCGGGAGGCCACAATGCCCACCACGCCCTGATGCCAGGTGTTTCCCGCCAGGACCAGCGCGTCCCGCTCCCCGGCGGGGAGGGCGTCCACCAGCAGGTCGCACTGGGCGAAGATCAGGGCCTCCAGCTCCTGCCGCTCCCGGTTGAGCTCACACAGCTCCCGGGCCAGAGCCTCCGCCCGGGCGGGGTCGTCGGTGAGCAGCAGGGCCTCCGCCACCTCGGCCCGGCCCATGCGTCCGGCAGCGTTGATCCGTGGGGCCAGGGTGTAGCCGATGGAGATGGAGGAGAGGGCCCTGCCCTCCGCTCCCGCCTCCCGCAGCAGGGCCCGCAGGCCGGGCCGCAGGGTGCGGGACAGGGCGGTCAGCCCCCTGCGGACGATGGTGCGGTTTTCATCGGTGAGTTCCATCACGTCGGCCACCGTGCCCAGGGCACAGAGGTCGGCGTAGCGGTCCAGCAGCTCTTCCCGGCGGGCCGGGCCCGCCAGGGCCATGCACACCTTCAGAGCCACCCCCACCCCCGCCAGGCTTTTAAAAGGATAGGGACAGTCGCTCCGATGGGGATCCACCACCGCGGCGGCGGCCGGCAGCGTGTCCTTGCACTCGTGGTGATCCGTGATGACCACGTCCACTCCCAGCGCGGCGGCCACGGCGGCCTCGTCCACGGCGGTGATGCCGCAGTCCACGGTCACCACCAGCGACGCTCCCCGGGCAGCCAGCTGTTCCACCGCCCCCCGGTTGAGGCCGTAGCCCTCCTCCAGGCGGTTCGGGATATAGGGCAGCACTGTCCCGCCCTCGCTGCGCAGGAAGTCGGTCATCAAGCAGGTAGCGGTGATGCCGTCCACGTCGTAATCTCCGTAGACCGCGATGGTCTCTCCCCCGTCCAGCGCCCGCCGCAGGCGGGCCGCCGCCCGGTCCATGTCAGCCATCTCCATGGGGTCCCGCAGGGGGATCTCCTCAAAGAGGAACCGGCGGGCGGCCTCCGGATCGCTCCAGCCCCGGGCGGCCAGCACCTTTGCGCACAGGGCCGGAATGCCCGCAGCGCAGAGGGGCCCCTCTTCCCGGTGGGGTCCAAGCTCGTTCCATTGTCTGTATTTCATGGGCTCTCCCGCCCTCCGAATTGAAAAAATTATCTTTTATTATATCAAATTCAGAGGTCCCTGACAATGTGAGCGGGAAATATTTTGCCCGAATGCGTGCTTATTCGCAGTCCAGGTACAGGCCCACCAGCTCCATCGTGGCCTTCAGTCCATGCCAATGGGTGCACGCCCCGGGGGGATGGGACATCCCCCCGGGGGCCCCGTATCCTCTTCCCATCCTCGGCGGAAGTGAATTCCGCCTGCGGCAATTCTCCCCTTCGCTCCGAAATTGACCCGCCTTCGGCGGGACCATGGAGCGCACGGGCTCCCTTATTCGCAGTCCAGATACAGGCCCACTAGCTCCATCGTGGCCTTCAGTCCATGCCAGTGGGTGCGCTCCATGCCGTGGGAGGCGTGGACGCCGGGGCCGATGAGGGCGGCGGGGAGATCCCGGCCGGACTTCCAGGCCACGGCGGCATCCGAAGAGTAGTGGGGATAGACGTCCACCGCATAGTCCACCCCGTTGGCCCGGGACAGCTCTACCAGCCGGGTCACCATGGCGTAGTCGTAGGGCCCGGCGGAGTCCTTGGCGCAGATGGAGACCTGCTCCTCGGTGCAGGTGAGCTCGGCGCCGATGCAGCCCATATCCACCGCCAGCAGCTCGTCCAGAGACTCGGAGAAGGTCGCTCCGCCGTGTCCCACCTCTTCGTAGACCGTGAAGGTGATCTCGGCGTCATACCGGGGCAGCTGCCCGAGATCCCTCAGGATCTTCAGCACGGTAAGCAGGCAGGCGGCGCTGGCCTTGTCGTCCAGGAACCTGGACTTCAAAAAGCCGGAGGGGGTCACCAGGGTCTTGGGATCATAGCAGACGTAGTCGCCGGGGGCAATGCCCAGCGCGGCCACATCCTCCGCGGTGGACACCACCTCGTCCACCCGCACGGCCATGCTCTGCTCGTCCCGGGGACGGGTGCCGGCGTCGTCCTCCACATGGGCCGCGGGAGAGAGGGAGAGGATGGTGCCGGTGTACACTCTCCCGTCCCGGGTATAGATACGGCAGTACTCTCCGTCCAGAGTGGGCAGCAGCGGCCCGCCCACTTTGGTGATGAGGAGCTTTCCGTCGGCGGTCACCGAGCGGACCATCAGTCCCAGGGTATCCACATGGGCGCACAGCCCCACCTTCTTTTCATGTTCCCGGCCGGGCACCAGAATGGTGAGGTTCCCCTTCCGGCTGCGGCGGGTCTCGTAGCCCAGCCCCCGGGCCAGATTTTCGGCGGCCTCCACCGCCCGGAGGGTAAAGCCGCTGGGGCTGTCCTGGCTCAAAAGGGCCTTGGCGTATTCCATCACGGTATCCCGATAGGGGGTCACATCCCACTTCATATTTGAAATTCCTCCTTACTGGGTCTATAATGCCCATATAGTTTACCACAAAGTGAGAGGTGTTTCCACGATGGCAGAAGAAAAAACAAATGTGATGCGGCTTCTGGATCAGAAGAAGGTTCCCTATGTCCCCCACCAATACGACGTCAGCGACGGCGCTCTGGACGGCGTCACCGCCGCCCGGCGGCTGGGGGTGTCCCCCGAGACCTGCTTCAAGACTCTGGTGACGGTGGGGGCCTCCAAGCGAAACCACGTCTTTGTGGTGCCGGTGGAGCGGGAGCTGGATCTGAAGGCGGCCGCCCGGGCCGCCGGAGAGAAGTCCATTGAGATGATCAAGCAGGCCCAGCTCTTCCCCCTCACCGGGTACATCCACGGAGGCTGTTCCCCCGTGGGCATGAAAAAGCGCTTTCCCACGGTCATTGACGCCAGCGCGGAAACCCTCCCGGAAATGACGGTCTCCGCGGGGAAGGTGGGCCGGCAGGTGACCCTCTCTCCCGGGGACCTGGCCGCCTTCACAGGCGCGGTTTTTGCCCCGGTCAGCAAGTGACGGCGGCAGAAGAAAAAATTTTTCTTCTTTTGGGAACTTTTTGCCCGGAGGAGCGTCCAAAGAAAACAGATGCCCCCGCGGGCATACAATTACCGACAAAGGAGACATCTCACCCATGATGAAACGCATCGGCTCCGCGGCCCTGGCGCTCACGCTGGCCGCCTCTCTGGCCCCCGCCGCTCTGGCGGAGGACCTGCTCATTGCCACCGCCCCCGCGGCCCCTTCTGCGGCCATCACCGTCAACGGTGTAAAGCTGGATACCTCCGCCCTCCCCGCCGCCGCGGCCTCCCTTCTCCCCATGCCGCCCTCCCCGCCGCCGCGGCCTCCCTTCTCCCCATGCGTCTGGTGGCTGAGGCCGACTACGGCTGCGCCGACTGGTTCCAGGAGGAAAACCAGGGTCTCTTTTCTTTGGATGCTCACCGCATCCGTGTCAACTTTGCGGACGGCTCCGTTATGGTGGACGACGCCGCGCTGGAGGGCGTCACCGCCACCGTCACCGACGGTGTCACCTTCCTGCCCGTCAGCGTCATCGCCGGCCTGTCCGGCTACACCGTCGCCCTGAACGACACGGAAGGCGGCGAAGAGATCTTCATCACCACCCCCAACGGCACTCCCCTGGTGAAGCTGGCACGGGAGATCATCGAGGCCACGGAAATGGCCTCCTCCCAGAAGAACACCGATGCCGAGCTCAAGGACTTCCTGGGGATCGACCCCGCCCGGTACACAGAGCTGGTCTGCTTCTCCTCCATGATGGTCCGGGCCGACAGCGTGGTCATCGGCAAGCTGGCCGAGGGGGCCGACAAGGCCGCTGCCAAGGCCGAGCTGGAGGCGCACCGTGCCGCCATCCAGCAGTCCTTCGAGCAGTACCTGCCCGACCCCCTGGCCATGGCCAAAGCCGGACGGGTGGTGGAGAGCGGGGACTACCTCATGCTCATCATCTCCCCCGATGTGGACAAGGCGGTGGAGCTGTTTGAAGCCGCCGTCTCCCAGGCGCAGTAATTCTCTCCCTCAGGGCCCCCGGACACGCAGCCGCGTGTCCGGGGGCCCTTTTTTACTCCCTTTGTCCCACTTTGGTCAACACATTGTAAATGTTTGGAAAAGTCCATTGTTTTCCTGCTTTTTGAATGCTACACTGTCCCTGCATTCCAAAACGACAACGCGAAAGGAAGTCAAGAGACAGATGAAGCTTCACAAAAATGTCCTGGCCGGTGTCTTGGCCGGCACCCTGGCCGTGGGGGCCTTCCCCGCAGCTCTGGCCGCCACCGTCCACTACAATGATTCCAGTGTCACCGGCGACAGCGCCCAGTGGCAGGCATGGGTCAACGGGTGGGAGACCCTCTCCGGCGACTACACCCAGGTCTCCCTCACCCCCGGCAAAAACGAGACCGAGCTGAATTTTGCCTGGTACTCCAAAGTCGAGCCCGGCAAGACCGCCACTCCCGTGGTCCATTTCGGCACCAACAAGGACGCCCTCACCGCCTTCACCGGCGTGTCCGCCGACGTGGACGCCAGCCTGACCGGCGGCGCGGCGTATGTCTATAACCACGTCACCGTCACCGGTCTGAAGGAGAATACAAACTACTTCTACACCGTGGAGAAAAACGGTGTCCAGTCTGATGTCAGAGAGTATCAGGCCAAGAGCTTCTCCTCCGTCAAGATGCTCTACGTGGGCGATCCCCAGATCGGCGCCTCCAAGGGCCAGCCTCAAAACGGCGAAAAGCTGTCGGCAAGCTCCGGCGCGGCCAACACCGCCGCCCGGAACGACGCCTTTGCCTGGGCCAGGACCCTGTCCGTGGCCACACAGCAGAACCCCGACGTGAGCTTCATCATCTCCGCCGGCGACCAGGTGAACAAGACCGGCAAGGCCAAGGAGGAGGAGTATGCCGGATATCTCTCCGCCCCTGTGCTCCAGTCCATCCCCGTGGCCACTACCATCGGCAACCACGACTCTTTGAACGCCGACTATTTCTACCACTTCAACAACCCCAACGCCACCGACTACGGCAAGACCCAGGCGGGCGGCGACTACTATTACACCTACGGCGCGGGGCTGTTCATCGTGCTCAACACCAACAACTACAATGTGGCCGAGCACGCAAAGGCCATTGAGGAGGCTGTGGCCTCCGCTCCCGACGCCGCCTGGCGGGTGGTGACCATCCACCAGGACATTTACGGCTCCGGCCTGGATCACTCCGACACAGACGGTATGATCCTCCGCACCCAGCTCACCCCCATTTTTGACCGCAACGACATCGACGTGGTGCTCCAGGGCCACGACCACACCTACACCCGTTCCAAGCTGCTCTACGGCGACGGCCAGACCCACGGCACCTACGAGTTCCAGCTCAACGCGGAAAAGACCGACTACGACTGGGACCACGCCTACAACACTCAGAACGGCGCCAAGATCCCCCTGGCCCCTGAGGACGCGGAAGGGGCCGCCGCCCAATCCGCCTTCCAGGCCGACAACTACTGCTACACCATCGAGAGCGCCAGCGGCAACACCGTGACCAACCCCAAGGGCACCCTGTACATGTCCGCCAACTCCGCCTCCGGCTCCAAGTATTATGAGCTGATCTCCGCCCAGCAGGACTACATCGCCAGCCGCAGCCAGAACTGGCTGCCCAGCTACTCCGTCATCTCCATGACCTCAGACGCCTTCTCCATCGACACCTATCAGATCACTGACGACGGCAAGGCGGAAAAGATCGACGAGACCTTTACCATCAAGAAGGACCCCTCCCAGCCCGCCAACGAGCAGAAGCCCGTTGTTTCCGCCTCCTCTCTGACCGCCGGCGGCCAGACCTACTACCGCCTGCGTGACCTGGCCGCCAGTTCCAACGCCTTCGATGTGAACTGGGACGGCGGCGTGAAGGTGACCACCAAGACCGCCTACACCGGTTACAAGCCCACCGGCTCTGCCGAGGGCAGCGCCGTCACCCTGAACCTCACCGTGGACGGCAGGAGCGTCACCACGCCCGCCCTGCTCTCCAACAACAACTACTACGTCCCCGCCAGCTTCCTCTCCACCCTGGGCGTGAGCCTGTAAGGCCCGCCGAAGGGGCAGTCCCCATTCTGTCCTCTCTTTCAAAAATCCCAGATCAGGGCCCTCTCCCCCCTCGGTGGGAGGAGAGGGCCTTTCCCTCCTCATCTGATCATTCTCCGCGGGGCGCGCAGCCCGCGCGGCTCGGAAAGGAGCACCCGCCCATGTCTCATCCCTCCAAGCCCCTGCTCCGCTGGGGCCTCCCGCTGATCTTCACCGCCTTTTTCCTTCTTTTCGTCCTCTGGCTCAACTCCGCCGGGAAGATCCCTCTGGTCTCCCGCGCGGGGCAGAGCTTTGAGACCGGCGTTGTCACCGAGATCCTTCAGGACAATCTCCAAAGCGACGGCACCCGCTCCGGAGAACAGCGCGTTCTGGTGAAAATGACCTCCGGCGTCCGCGCGGGGACCGAGCAGGTCACCACCAGCAGCTCGGGCTATCTCTTCGGAGCCGGATGCACTGTCGGGATGAAGGTGATCCTCATCCAGAGCGTGGCGGGAGATTCCACCGTCACCGCCGTATACTCTCCCGACCGGGGCGGGGTACTGCTCCTCTTTGCCGGACTCTATCTGCTGACGCTGTGTCTGGTGGGCGGGCGGCAGGGTGTAAAGGGGGCGCTGGGGCTTGCCTTCACATTTCTGTGCATCCTCTTTGTTTACCTGCCCATGGTGGGGCGGGGCTGGTCCCCCTTCTGGACAGCGGTGTTCGTCTGCGCCGTCACCACGCTGGTCACCCTCTGGCTCATCGGCGGCCCCACCCCCAAGACCGCCGTGGCTGTCGGAGGCACGGTGTCCGGCGTGGTCATCGCCGGGGCGGCGGCTTCCCTTTTTTCCGCCGCCAGCGGCATCACCGGCTGGAACGTCTCCGACATCGAAAGCCTCATGACCCTGGCCAGCGCCGGGGACATCCAGGTGGGCGGACTGCTCTTTTCCGGACTGCTCATCTCCTCCCTGGGGGCGGTGATGGATGTGGCCATGTCCATCTCCAGCGCCATCCGGGAGATCTACGACCAAAACCCCGCCCTCTCCCGAGGAGCGCTGTTTCAGGCGGGAATGCGGGTGGGCCGGGATCTGATGGGCACCGACTCCAACACCCTCATCCTGGCCTTTGCAGGCTCCAGTGCCTCCATGCTGGTGCTGGACTACGCCTATGACCTCCCCCTGCTCCAGATCATCAACTCCAACAACATCGGCATTGCCGTGATGCAGGGCCTTTCGGGCAGCTTCGGCATCGTGCTGGCGGTCCCCGTCACTGTGCTCCTGGCTGTGGCGGTCTATCCCCGGAACAGGCCCCGGAACCATTCTCAGTCCCCTTCAACGCTCTTCCCCGCGGCTTGTTCCCCCGTTCATCCGCAGGAAAAGTCAGGTACAAAAAATGCTTGACAAGCAGAGTTAGCAGTGGTAAACTTCATTCAGAAGCAGTTAGTTTAGGCTAACTTTTAAAGACGGGAGGAATTCAGATGCCGATTACCATGGCAAAGCCCGGTGAATCTGTGATCATCCGCAAGATCACCGGAAAAGATGAGATTCGCCGCCATCTGGCGGAGCTGGGATTTGTGGTGGACGGCGTGGTCACCGTGGTCAGCGAACTGGCGGGGGGCCTGATCATACAGGTGAAAGACAGCCGGGTGGCGCTGGACAGAAGCATGGCCAACCGGATTTTGATCTGAGAGGAGGATACATGGATGAAAACGCTGCGGGACAGTAAGGTGGGAGAGACCACCCGCGTAGTTCGGCTCCACGGCGAGGGACCGGTGAAGCGCCGCATCATGGACATGGGGATCACCAAGGGAGTGGAGCTCCACATCCGAAAGGTGGCCCCCCTGGGTGACCCCATGGAGCTGAGCGTCCGGGGCTATGAGCTCTCGGTGCGGAAGGCCGATGCCGGAATGATCGAGGTGGAGTGACCTCGGCCGGCATTTTTCTTTTGCGGCACAGTTAGCCGTTGCTAATTCTAGAGGAGGAGATGGACCATGGAGTGGAAGATCGCGCTGGCGGGCAATCCGAACTGCGGCAAGACCACGCTGTTCAATGCCCTGACCGGCTCCAACCAGTATGTGGGCAACTGGCCCGGCGTGACGGTGGAAAAAAAGGAGGGGCGGCTCAAGGGCCACAGAGACGTGGTCATTCAGGATCTGCCCGGCATTTACTCCCTGTCGCCCTACACGCTGGAAGAGGTGGTGGCCCGGGGTTATCTGGTGAACGAGAAGCCCAACGCCATTTTGAATATCGTGGACGGGACCAACATTGAGCGCAACCTCTATCTCACCACCCAGCTCATTGAACTGGGCCTTCCGGTGGTGGTGGCGGTAAACATGATGGACCTGGTGCAGAAAAACGGGGATCAGGTGGATCTGGACCGGTTGGGGGGCGCCCTGGGCTGCCCGGTGGTTCCCATGTCCGCCCTCAAAGGGGAGGGCGGACAGCAGGCCGCCGAGCAGGCTATGGCGGCGGCCCGCTCCGGGCAGTCCGGGGAGCACCCCCACGTGTTCACCGGCAGCGTGGAGCACGCCATCGCCCACATCGAGGAGTCCCTGGAGGGCCGAGTGGACGGCCGCTATCTCCGCTGGTACGCCATCAAGGTTTTCGAGCGGGACGAGAAAGTCCTGGCCGAACTGGATCTGCCGGAAACGCTCAGGGCCCATTTGGAGGAGCATATCGCCGACTGCGAGCGGGAACTGGATGACGACGCCGAGAGCATCATCACCAATCAGCGCTATACCTACATCAGCGGGGTGGTGGAGCGGTCGGTCCGGAAAAAATCCCCTTCACATGCCCTGTCGGCCTCCGACAAGATCGACCGGGTCGTCACCAACCGGGTGCTGGCCCTGCCCATCTTCGCGCTGGTCATGTTCCTGGTCTACTACATCGCCATCGGCACCGTGGGCACCTGGGCCACAGACTGGACCAACGACGGGCTCTTCGGTGACGGCTGGTTCCTCTCGGGCGGCAGCGGTTATGAGGATGACAAGGGGGCCTATGAGGAGGCAAGCACCGTCATTGACGGATACCTCTCCGCCGCAGAGGCGGCGGGCGTGGACGTCTCTGCCTTCAGCGAGGCCCGGGAGACGGGAATGCCGGAGCCGGCCGTACTGGATGCGTTTCTTGCTCAGACCGGAGATCTGGAGACCGAGGTCTATTTCTATGACGACGAAAGCGGCGAGACAACGACGCAGACCATAGCCGCCGCAGACTTTACCTCCGCCCTGTCCGTAACCGAGCCGGATCCCGCCGATTACGGCACATGGATCAATGGGATCCCCGCGGCTGTGGGAAACTGGCTGGAGTCTGTTGGATGCGCCGACTGGCTCTCCGGTCTGGTCGTGGACGGGATCATCGGCGGTGTGGGCGCCGTGCTGGGTTTCGTGCCCCAGATGCTGGTGCTCTTCCTGATGCTGTCTCTGCTGGAGGATGTGGGCTACATGGCCCGGGTGGCCTTTATTATGGACCGGATCTTCCGCAAGTTCGGCCTGTCCGGCAAGTCCTTTATCCCCATGCTGGTGGGCTCCGGCTGCGGCGTTCCCGGCGTCATGGCCTCCCGGACGATTGAAAACGAACGGGACCGGCGCATGACCATCATGACCACCTGTTTTGTCCCCTGCGGGGCAAAAATGCCCATCATCGCCCTCTTTGCCGGGGCACTCTTCGGCGGCAGCGGCCTGGTGGCCGTGTCGGCCTACTTCATCGGAGTGGCCGCCATCATTCTCTCGGGCATTATCCTAAAAAAGACCCGGGGCTTTTCCGGCGATCCGGCCCCCTTTGTCATGGAGCTGCCCCCGTACCACGTCCCGGCCGCCCGCAACGTGCTGCGGGCCACCTGGGAGCGGGGCTGGTCCTTTATTAAGCGGGCGGGCACGGTCATTCTGGCCTCCTCCATCCTTCTGTGGTTCCTCCAGGGCTTCGGCTATGTGGACGGCGTATTCGGCATGGTGGAGAACAACGACCATTCCCTGCTGGCCGCTGTGGGTTCCGGCATCGCCTTCCTCTTTGCGCCGCTGGGCTTCGGCACCTGGCAGGCCGCCGTGGCCACCCTCACCGGCCTCATCGCCAAGGAGGAGGTGGTCTCTACCTTCGGCGTTCTCTATTCCGGCAACCTGAGTCTGGAAATCGCCCGGGCCTACACCCCGCTGGCCGCCTATTCCTTTATGATCTTCAACCTGCTGTGCGCCCCCTGCTTTGCCGCCATGGGCGCCATCAAGCGGGAGATGAACAGCGCCAAGTGGACTTTTGCCGCCATCGGCTACATGTGCGGGTTCGCCTACGCGGCGTCTCTGATGACCTACCAGCTGGGCGGACTGATCCTGGGTCAGGTCCCCTTTGGCCCGGGCACTCTGGCCGCGGCACTCTGCCTGACAGGACTTCTCTTCCTGCTGTTCCGGAAAAACCGGAACGATGAAAACCATCTCACCATCCACACGGCGGCCCCGGCGGCCGCCAAATAAGGAGGTCTTTTCATGAACGTTCCCACCCTTCTCATCGGCCTTGTGGTGCTGGCTCTCTTTGTGGCCGTGGTGGCCAGAGGGATCTACAACCGGCGCCAAGGAAAGAGCGGCTGCTCCTGTGGGGGAAGCTGTTCCGGCTGCTCCTGCAGCGGGGCGTGCCATCCGGGAAAATAAGAATCTGGGTTCCAAAGCAGCAGCAGAGGGGCGCCGCCACAGTTTGGCGGCGCCCTTTTGCTGCCCGTTCCATTTCTTTTCCATCCCTCCCAATCATTACAGCTATACAGTCAAGCCCCGGTGACATATAATGAGGCAAACCCAAAAAGGAGGTCCCCTATGACCATCCAGCCCATCGGAGCCGCCAGCGTGGCCCTCTATCTGACCCCTGCCGATCTGTCGGAATACGGCTTTACCCCCTCCGGCCTGACCTTGGAACAGGCCCTCATCCTGACCCGCCGCGCCTGCGACCGGGCGGGGATCGTTCTGGACGGCTCAGTGGAGATCGAGGCGTATCCGGAGTGCTGCGGTGTCCTGGTCTTTGCCCATGTCCGCCCCGTGGGCCCCTGCTGGTTCACCTTTGACGATCTGGAAGATGTCCTGCAGGCCGCCCTGGCCCTCCGGCACACCCCGGTGGATGCCGCTCTCTGGTGGTGGGAGGGAAAATACTGGCTCTCCCTCCCCGCGGAGGCGGAGGGGGCCGCCGCCGTCTGCTGCGAGTTCGGCGCGCCCCAGTCTCCCGATCCCCTCCGCCCCGCCCGGCTGGACGAGGCGGGAAAGCCCATCTTTGCCCATAACGCCCTCTCCGCGCTCTATTACCATTTTTTGCGTTTACATTTTTGAGAATTATGCTATAATAGGAGCACACCTGTGCGGAGAGGAGGTGCCCTATGGACCGCAAGGGAACCAAGCAGATCGCCAAAAACAGCAAAGCCTTTCACGACTATTTTGTGGAGGAGGCCTTTGAAGCCGGCGTGGTCCTTTCGGGCACCGAGGTCAAGTCCATCCGCCAGGGCGCAGTGAATCTGAAGGACAGCTTCTGCCAGGTGAAGGACGGGGAGCTCTGGCTCTACGGGGTACATATCAGCCCCTACGAGAAGGGCAACATCTTCAATAAGGATCCCCGCCGCACCCGAAAGCTTTTGATGCACCGCCGGGAGATCCTCCGGCTGCAGTCCGCGGCCCAGCGGGATGGGCTCACCCTGGTCCCTCTCTCCCTCTACTGGAAAGACGCCAAGGTCAAGGTGGAGGTGGGGCTGTGCAAGGGCAAAAAGCTCTACGACAAGCGGGCCACCGCCGCCGAGCGGGACTCCAAACGCGCCATCGACCGGGCCATGAAGGACCGGGGCCGCTACTGACTTCCTTTTTCTTGAAAGACTGTAACGACACTTGATTTTGCGACGCAAAATGATAGTGGAGTACGTCCCCAAAGGGGAAAAGGGAGCAAAAACAACTTTGATCGTTTGCCGATCCCTGCGGGAGAAGCAGGCAAAAAACTTTCACAGCCTGATTGGGGCTGAATGGTTCAAACAGAAGGAAAGGACGTGTTTCCCATGGCTCAAAATCCGATAGTCACCTTTGAAATGGAGTCGGGCGCCAAAATGGTGGCAGAACTCTATCCCGAGGTGGCTCCCAACACCGTCAACAATTTTATCTCCCTGGTCTCTTCCGGCTTTTACGATGGGCTGATCTTCCACCGGGTCATCCCCGGCTTCATGATCCAGGGCGGCGATCCCAAGGGCTCCGGCGTAGGCGGCCCCGGCTACGAGATCCCCGGCGAGTTCACCGCCAACGGCTTTCAGAACGATCTCAAGCACGACAAGGGCGTGTTGTCCATGGCCCGGACCAACGACCCCAACTCCGCAGGCAGTCAGTTCTTTGTCATGGTGGAGAAGGCCCCCCACCTGGACGGCCAGTATGCCGCGTTCGGCAAGGTCGTGGAAGGGATCGAGACGGCGGACGCCATTGTGGCCGTCCCCACCGACTGGAACGACAAACCCAAGACTCCCCAGCGCATGAAGAAGGTCACTGTGGAGACCTTCGGTGTGGAGTATCCCGCACCGAAAAAGTCCTGACGCGGGCACAAAATTCACTTGAAAGCAGGCTGCTTCAGTCTGTTTTGGACGTTACCCAGAAGCGAAGGCACCCTTTGCAGGCCGCTTTTGTGACTCCCGTGTCCAAGCCCCCCAGGCAGGCATCTGCTTGGGGGGCGGAAGGGACGCAGCGGAGAGGACGATGCTTGGCTTGCTCCGATCAGGGGGCGTACTGGTTTCGACGGGGACGTAGAGGCGGGAATAGCGGGCGGATGCGCCTAACATCCTTAAAATGGGCAAAAACATTTAAACGCCAACAATAACGTTGAGCTTGTCGCGGCTTAAGCCGTGACCGTCCCACCCGGAGGGGCCACGATCCGGGATGGGGCGTCGTTGAGTGGCGAACGTGCGTGCGCAAAGCTTTGAGCGCACCATGCATCATGAAGCTACCAAGCCCCTGAGTGTGTCAGCCCACGCTTGGGTAAGGGAATGTAAATGACTGTCTGCGCCCGGAGAAGTTCCCGTTGAAGCGTTTTCGGACGGGGGTTCGACTCCCCCCGCCTCCACCAACATGCATCAAGGCGAACCCCGCAAGGGGTTCGCCTTTGGTGTATCATGCTCAGCCAAGATAGGTTGACAGGTTTTTGATGCAAAACCTGTCGACCTTCTTTCCTTTATGCTATGATCGTACTACATCAGCCGCAGAAGGAAAAACAGCAAAAGAACATGGGTGCAAATTTGAATCTTCCATTCCCCTGGCAAAATAGCCACATAAAAAAGGTGTCCTGTGTGCTGCACAGGACACCTTTTTGAAAGGCACAGCAGTATACAGGAGGAAGGCTTCCAGAAAAAATTTGCGTGATATCCGCCATAGCCTTTACTCCAGCTTCTCCCCTTCAAGGTTTATGAGCGTGTTTAATTGGTTTATTTTGCAGAAATACCTATAATGTTCTACGGCTGTTCTTTCCTGTTCACTAGACCTCAGCAGACCCACCATATCAGCCAGTATTTGATTCACCACATTGGCTGGACAGTATTTAAATGCTGTATTTCCCCAGCGAGGCATGGTATTCTGGCCAAAGTATTTCCAGAATAGCATTTGGCTTTCCTTCGGAAGAAAGATGCGGTGTTGCGGATGCCCTTTGATGATACCATCATGAACATCTTCTCCAAAAAAATCTTCCCTGACCATGAAAGCGCCGATGATGATGCGTGCCTGCTCATCCTGCCCGCTTGGGCGTGTGGTAAGCAGACACACGGAATTGGGCTTCATGCGGTCTGCCACTCTCGGCTGCCCTTTGGAATATCCGCTCAAATATGTCCCGGTATAGACCTGACACTCTCTGATCGTCTGGTCAACCCGATCCGGTGCCACATGAAAGACAGCATGAGAATTTGCGGTAACGTTGAAGTTCAACATTTTCCGCTTTCTATCTTGTTTAGCCTGCTCAGCCCGCCTTTCCTTTTGGGTCGCGATCTCCCGGTCTGCAATTTCTTTCTCAATGCGCCGCTGTGTTTTTGGGTCTTTTAAAATCAAAAAGTTTTGAAAGGCATCCGGGTAAATAAATTTCTTTTCGCTGTCCTGAAAGCATATCGTCACCGTGTTTTCCGCTAAACCCGTAACGACTCCGGCACCAAAGATCCTGTGTTTGATCGGCTGTCCTATGAGTTTCATTTTTGCCTCCATTCTTCATATAGAAGAGTCCCCGCCCTTTCCAGGGTGGGGACTGCTTGTTTGATGTTTGAAAATTACTCCGCCGCTTCTGTATGATCACCCGACGCCCCTGCGCCAGCAAGTTTTTTATCCCGGATGCGCAAAACGATGCTGTCCGGATCGGCCTGCAATTCAATTTTGTCGCTTTGGAACTCTGGAATATCACTAATCGTAATCGTCGTTCCGATCGGGACACCGTCCAGGTCTATCGTGACAACATCCAAAAGGTTTTCCGGCTCCGCCGCATGCGGGATCTTCATCTGTATCTGTTCCAAAACACCCTGAACCTTATCCTTGTTGAGCAGCATAATGTCCGCGATGCTGTTGACCTTCTTTCCGGCGTTTAAAATATGGAAACTGATATGAACGATAGCGTCATTCAAGCTGCTGTATTCCAAGTCCTTGATAAGCGTGTGATAAACCTTTCCGTTTACCTGGATGTCTACCTTGCTCCCGTCACGTTTGGTGCGTTTGAGCTGCCTTGCTGTATTTTCATCTATTTGAATGGAGAGAGACTCCTTCAGCTCAGCGCCGCTGATCACGCAGGGAATGATACCGGAGCGCCTGAGCTGCTTCGCCTTTGCCGCAGGATTCCGCATTTCTGCCTTGATGATGTCCATTATTATTCCTCCTGAACATTAAATTTTTGGCGCCTTGTAAAAAAGAAGGGCTTTTCATAGGGCGCTTTACAGCGCACTACCAAAAGCCCTTCTTCAAAGACGGTTCTTTTTGTATTTAGTTTTATTCAGTATAACACAGGTCGGGAAAAAAAGCAAGCCGGCTGGCTGCCTCAGGTCAGGGGTCAGAGCTCTGCCGCCACGACCTGCCGCCAGCTCCGCTTTTCTCCGTGGGGCATCAGCTCCGTTCCCGGCCGGTCCATCAGCTCATGTCCGCGCCCGGCGGCGCCGCTCCAAAGCTCAAGGCACAAAACGCCGGCCCCGCCTGCGAGATGCACACCGGGATACCCCTGCGTACCCACCTCCAGGTACTTGCCCGTCTCCCGATGCTCCAGCCGGACCCAGGCCCCGGCCTCTGGAACGTCAGGGGCTTCCCGCCCAAAGAGCTCCGGCTTCAGCGGGATCACCCGGCCGCTCTCAAGGCGCACCTGATACTCTCTGACCTCTGTTTCGGGCAGGAAGGGACAGCAAAGCTCGGTATGAAAGCCGAACTGAACCGGCATGGGCCGCCCGGACCGGTTCTCCACCGTGCAGACAGTCACTACCCGGTTTCCCTCCAGCGTATGGACCGTCTCGACTTCAAAAGCCCAGGGCCACAGGCCCAGGCTTCCGGGCCACTCCAGCCGGAAGGAAAGCTGCCCCGGCTCCCGCCCCATCAGCAGATGTTCCTTGTCCCGGACGAAGCCGTTGAGGGAATCGGCCTCCCGGTACTGAAATCCCCGATCCTCATACCAGCCCCCCTCGATGGTCCCGCACCAGGGAAAGCACACCGTCGCCCCCTCTCCCAGAAGGGGCAGGCCCTGCCGGGTGCTCAGGCTCCGAAGTCCCGCGCCCAGGGTGGAGGACGTCAGGGCCAAGGCCTGATTCTCAATGGTATATTCCATGTGCTCCGCTTCCTTTCACGTCCGGCAAAAGAGGGGCCGCCCGGGCGGCCCCTCTTCCCCCGGCGCACTGATTGCGCCGCGTTACCGCTTGCTGGATCTCCGCCAGATGTGCATCTTGTCCGCCTGACTGATCAGCTCGTCCCTGAAATCGGGATGGGCGATGGAAATGATGGCCTCGGTCCGCTCCCAGGAGGACAGGCCCTTGAGATTGACCATGCCGTACTCGGTCACCAGATACTGCACACAGGTGCGGGGATCGGTGGCGATGGAGCCGGGGGTCAGGGTGGGGACAATGCGGCTCTTGACCGTGCCGTCCTTTCCGGTCACGGTGGAGGACAGGCAGATAAAGCTCTTGCCGCCCTTGGAGAGGTATGCGCCCATCACAAAATCCAGCTGGCCGCCGGTGCCGGAGATGTGCTTGACCCCGGCGGACTCGGCGTTCACCTGGCCGAAGAGATCCAGATCCACCGCGTTGTTGATGGAGATGAAGTTGTCCAGCTGGGCCACCACCCGCACGTCGTTGGTGTAGTCCACCGGCGCGCTCATGCAGGCGGGGTTGTCGGCCAGGTAGTCGTAGAGCTTTTGGGTCCCGGCGGCAAAGGCGTAGGTCTGGCGGCCCCGGTCCAGGTTCTTCCGCGCGCCGGTGATCTTGCCCGCCATGGCGATATCCACAAAGCCGTCTACGTACATCTCGGTGTGAACGCCCAGGTCCTTCAGATCGGACTTGGCGATCATGGAGCCCACGGCGTTGGGCATCCCGCCGATACCCAGCTGCAGGCAGGCCCCGTCAGGGATCTGGGGGACGATGAGATCGGCCACCGCCTGATCCACCGCGGTGGGCGCGCCGCCGCCGCCCAGCTGCCACATGGCGGGGTTCTCCCCCTCCACGACGTGGGCCACCTGAGAGATATGGACCCCCTCGTCAAAGCCGCCCAGGCACCGGGGCATGTTCCGGTTGACCTCCACAATGACGGTCTTGGCCGCGTCGCAGGCCGCCTTTAAATGGGAGGCACTGGGGCCGAAATTAAAATAGCCGAAGTCGTCCATGGGGGCCACCTGGATCATGACCACATCCACGTTCACGTTTTCCCGGTAGAACCGAGGCAGTTCAGAATAGCGCATGGGGGCATAAAAAGCGGTGCCGTCGGCGATCATTTTCCGCTCTACGCCGGACATGTGCCAGGAATTCCAGGTAAAGTGCTCCGCTGTGTCGGGCACCTGCATCACGGCAGGCTTCTCAAACAGAACGCCGCCGCGGATCTTCACATCGGTCAGCTCCCGGTACCGCCCAGCCAGCGCCTTGTCCAGCGCCCGGGGTGTCCCCACGCACCAGCCGTAATCCACCCAGTCACCGGACCGGACCGTCTTCACAGCCTCCTCTGCGGAGGTCAGCTTCTCTTGGTACATTGCTTGATAATTCATCGGAGTCTCCTTTTCTCGATTTTTGTCTGAGACCAGCCCTCGCCGATCCCGTTCTATTCCATGAATCAGTGTATCCGAGAATCCTTATACTGTCAAACTTTTTCTCCTGTAAAACCGACGAAAGTCAGCCCTCCCCGCAAACACGGGGCGAACCCTCTTTTCTGCTCCGGCATAGGATGGCCCAGCAAGTGATATGGAGGGAACGCCTATGCGGCAGCGATTGAATTTCTGGGTCATCGGGGGGGACCCAAGGCAGATGGCTCTGGCCCGATCCCTCTCCGAGGACGGGCACACCGTACATACCTACGCGCTGGAACGGGGCGGAGAACCTGCTCTGGCCGCCGACAGTCTGGCGGGCGCGGCGCTGGCCGACTGCGTGATCCTCCCGCTTCCCGCGGCAGAGGGCGAACGCCTCAACGCCCCCCTCTCCAGCCAGCGCCTCACCCTGAGCCAGGTCCTCGCTCCACTCTGTCCGGGGCAGCTCCTCTGTGCCGGGATGGCCGATTCTGATCTCCGGGAGGCCGCTGAAGGCAAGGGGCTTGTGTTCCGGGACTACTTCACCCGGGAGGAACTTGCGGTGGCAAACGCGGTTCCCACCTCCGAAGGCGCCATCCAAATCGCCATGGAGGAGCTTCCCATCACCCTGCACCGTGCCCGGGTGCTGGTCATCGGCTACGGCCGGCTGGGCAAAGTCCTGGCCGGACAGCTGAAGGGCCTGGGAGCCCTGGTCAGCGTGGCCGCCCGGAGCTGGACCGACCTGGCCTGGGCACAGACCTGCGGCTACGGGGTGGAACGCTCCGACCAGCTCTCCGGCTGGCTGTGCGGCTACGACCTGGTGATCAACACCGTCCCCGCCCCGGTCTTGGGCTGGGCGGAGCTGTCCGACATCAGCGGCGGCTGTCTGATCATCGACCTGGCCTCCAAACCCGGGGGGGTGGACTTTGCGGCGGCGGCCGAACTGGGCGTCAAAGTCATCTGGGCCCTTTCCCTCCCCGGAAAGACTGCCCCCGTCACCGCCGGGCTGGCCATCAAGAACACCGTCTACAACATCTTGACAGAATTGGGAGTGTGACTATGGAGCAGCAGCTCTGCCGCGTAGGGTTTGCCTTCTGCGGTTCTTTTTGTACGTATTCCAAAGCCATGGAGGCCTTGGAGCGGGTCAAAGCCCGCTTTGGAGACGTGACGTGCGTGGTCTCGGAAACCTCCGCCGCCTGCGACACCCGTTTTGGCAACGCCCATGATTTTATGCGGGAGATGGAGCGCATCTGTGACCGTCGAGTCATTGACACCATGCTGAAAGCGGAGCCCATCGGCCCCAAAAAGCTTTTTGACGTTCTGGTCATCTGTCCGTGTACCGGGAACACTCTGGGAAAACTGGCCGCCGGAATCACCGATTCTACCGTCACTTTGGCCGCCAAGGCCCATCTCCGCAACAGCCGGCCTCTGGTCATCGCCATTTCCACCAACGACGGTCTGGCCTCCTCCGCCAAAAGCATCGGGACTCTCCTGGACAAAAAGCACGTGTACTTTGTCCCCTTCCGCCAGGACGACCCCGGTGAAAAGCCCACGTCCCTGGTCTCCGATTTCTCCCTGGTGCCCGACGCCATCTCCGCCGCCCTGGCCCAGCGCCAGCTCCAGCCACTTCTCCTGGGTCCGGACGCGGCCGGCTCATGATGGACGGTGTCCGTCACTCCTGCACAATTCGTCTGCGATTCTTTTTCAAAAGCCGGAGGCGGCCAATAACCGCCTCCGGCTTTTGCAATTTTTATCTTGCCACGGTGCAAAATTTGCTGTAAAATAGAACTTAATTTTACACGGGTACACGGGCGCAGTGTTGGATGTCATTTCCAAGCGCCTTGTTTTTATCCCCGTTTTATTTAGCACACTAAAAAGCTGCTGTATCATAGCATAAAAGTGTTCTCGTCGGAGGGAGGTCCTTTCTTTGGTCAAATATTTTGCCAAACGGCTTGGAATGACCCTGGCGGCCATGCTGGCCATTATCCTCATCACCTTCTGCCTGATGCACGCGGTCCCCGGGGGCCCCTTCACCAGCGACCGGAAGGTCACCCCCGAGGTGGAGGCCGCCCTCAACGAAAAGTACGGCCTCAACGACCCACTTCCCGTACAGTTTGTCAATTATCTGGGGGGACTGCTCCACGGAGACTTGGGCCCCTCCTACAAGTATACGGGCAAGACGGTGAATGAGTTCATCGTCAACGGCTTCCCTGTCTCCGCCCGGCTGGGCGCGGCCACCATTCTCTTTGTTTTGCTGGCCGCCCTTCCCATGGGTATCCTGGCGGCGGTGAAAAACGGCCGGTGGCAGGATATGGGCATCATGGCCGTGGCCACGGTGGGCGTCACCATCCCCTCCTTTGTCATCGCCTCCATCCTTATTTATCTCTTCTCCTTCAAGCTGGGGTGGCTGCCCACCTACGGACTGGACTCCTGGAAGGGATACATCCTGCCGGTGATCGCTCTGGGAGGCTACTCCGTGAGCTACCTGGCCCGGCTCACCCGCTCGAGCCTGCTGGAGGTCATGGGCCAGGACTACATCCGCACCGCCCGGGCCAAGGGCCTGAGTGAGTTCAAGGTCATCACCCGCCACGCCCTGCGCAATGCCCTTCTCCCCGTGATCACCGTGCTGGGCCCCACCGTGGCCAATCTGCTCACCGGCAGCTTCGTGGTGGAGAAGATCTTCGCCATCCCCGGCCTCGGTGTCCACTTTGTCAACAGCGTTTCCCAGCGGGATTACACCACCATCATGGGCGTCACCGTTTTTTACGCCGCCTTCCTGATGGCCATGGTGCTGGTGGTGGATGTGTTTTACTGCCTCATTGATCCCCGGATCAAATACGAATGAAGGGGGTCCTATCCATGGAAGACAAATGGGCGCCGCTGGAACAGTCCAGCGAAGACCGGGAGAAGATCTGGCGCAAAAACCGCACTTTTGCTGGTGATGTCTGGTTCCGCTTCCGCCACAAGCCCACCGCCATCGCCGGGCTTGTCATGATCCTGCTTCTGCTCCTCTTCTCCCTGCTGGGTCCCCTGTTCACCCCCTACTCCTACGCCGACCAAAACCTGAGGGGGGTCAACATCCCGCCGCTGATGAAGGTCTACGAGATCCCCAACGGCCAGCGGGTCTACATCACCCAGGCGCTCAAGCTGCTGCGGGTCAACAGCGACAACACTCTGGGAGAGCCCCTCCCCTTCCTCCGGGAGGAGAGCGGCAAATCCATGTCCGTCTTCGACTGCGACGGCACCGAGCTGGCCCTCTACTACGGCGGCGGCTCCTATGTGGTGTGCGACGAGCAAAGCGGCAACATCTACTCCTCCGGCCATGTGTGGAACCGCACCAACCTTTTGGGCACCGACGCCCTGGGGCGGGACATCCTGGCCCGGCTGATGTACGGCACCCGGGTTTCTCTGGCCGTGGCCTTCGTGGCCGTGCTGGTGAATCTGGTCATCGGGATCCTCTACGGCGGCCTCTCCGGCTATCTGGGCGGGGCGGCCGACGCGGTGATGATGCGCATTGTGGACATCATCAGCACCATACCCCTCACCCTCTATGTCATTCTCATCATGGTGGTCCTGGGCCCCGGGCTCCACAGCATCATCATCGCCCTGGGCACGGTCTACTGGGTGGATATGGCCCGGGTGGTGCGCGGTCAGGTGCTGGGGCTCAAGCAGCAGGAGTTCGTGCTGGCAGCCCGGACCATCGGCTCCTCCACCAAGACCATTCTGGCCCAGCACCTCATCCCCAACGCCATGGGAGCCATCCTGGTGACGGTGACCATGCTCATCCCCTCCGCCATCTTCATGGAGGCCTTCCTGGGCTATCTGGGCATCGGGCTGCAGCCCCCCCTGGCCAGTCTGGGCACCATGTGCAACGACGCCAACGCCAATCTGCGCACCAGCCCCTATGAGCTTTTCATTCCGGCGCTGGTCATCTGCCTGATCATGTTTGCCTTCAATTTCGTGGGCGACGGCCTGCGGGACGCCCTGGATCCCAAGCTGAAAAAGTGAGGTGCGTCATGGAACCCATCCTGACAGTCGACAACTTAAAAACCGCCTTCCTCACCAGCTCCGGCAAGGTCCAGGCCGTCCGGGGAGTGAGCTTCTCTCTGAACAAGGGGGAGATCGTGGGCATCGTGGGGGAATCGGGCTCGGGCAAGAGCGTCACCTCCATGTCCATCCTCCGCCTTCTGCCGGACACCGCCCGCATTGATCCAGAAAGTTCCATTCTCTTTGAGGGGCGGGATCTGTCCCGGCTGCCCAAAAAGCAGCTGCGGGATATCCGCGGCCAGAAGATCGCCATGATCTTTCAAGACCCCATGTCCTCCCTCAACCCCCTCATCCCCGTGGGGAATCAGGTGGAGGAAATGATCAAGATCCACCACAGGGAGCTGTCCGGGGAGGAGCTGCGCAAACGGGCGCTGGCCCTTTTTCAGGACGTGCGCATCCCCGAGCCGGAAAAGCGCTTTGCCCAGTATCCCCACCAGTTTTCCGGCGGCATGCGCCAGCGGGTGATGATCGCCATGGCCCTGGCCAACCGGCCCGACCTGCTCATCGCAGACGAGCCCACCACCGCCCTGGATGTGACCATCCAGGATCAGATCCTCAAGCAGCTGCGCGCCCTCCAGCGGGAGTGGAACACCGCCATCATCTTCATCACCCACGATCTGGGCGTGGTGGCCGAGCTGTGCCAGCGGGTGCTGGTGATGTACGGCGGGCTCATCATGGAAGAGTCCCCCATCGACGATCTCTTCGAGCGCCCCCGCCATCCCTACACGTTGGGGCTGCTGCGCTCCATTCCCGCCCTGAATCAGGACAAGGGGGCCCGGCTGGACTCCATCCCCGGCTCCCCTCCCGACATGACCAATCCACCGGCGGGCTGTCCCTTTGCTCCCCGGTGCCCCTACGCCCGGCAGATCTGCGCCCGGGAGCTGCCTCCCTACGCCGCCGTGGGGGAGGGCCACCGTTCTATGTGCTGGCTCCTCCAGCCGGACGCCCCCGCCGAGGGCAATCCCTTCCGAGAGGAGGAGGCGCGATGAGCGGCCCCATTCTGGAGGTCACAGACCTCACCCAGCACTTTCCGGTCAACCGCCGGGATGTGGTCCACGCCGTGGACGGCGTGACCTTCTCCATTCAGCGGGGCCAGACTTTGGGTCTGGTGGGAGAGTCGGGCTGCGGCAAATCCAGCTGCGCCCGGTCCATCATCCGGGTCTACGACCCCACCGGCGGCAGGATCGTCCTGGACGGCGAGGAGATTACCCACATGTCTCAGAAGGAGCTCCAGCCCCGCCGGAAGAAGATGCAGATGATCTTTCAGGACCCCTACGCCTCCCTCAACGCCCGGATGACGGTGCGGGACATCATTGCCGAGCCCCTGCTGGCCCACCATGTGGTGAAGAGCAGGGAGGAGGCCAACGACTATGTCTATCCCATGCTGGAGCGGGTGGGGCTGACCCGGGAGCACGCCGGACGGTACGCCCATGAGTTCTCCGGCGGCCAGCGCCAGCGGGTGGGCATCGCCCGGGCCCTGGTGCTCCGGCCCGAGCTGGTCATCTGCGACGAGCCCATCTCCGCGCTGGACGTGTCCATTCAGGCCCAGGTGGTGAATCTGCTGCGGGACTATCAGCAGGAGCAGGGCCTGGCCTATCTGTTCATCGCCCACGATCTGTCCATGGTTCGCTACGTCTCCGACCTGGTGGGTGTGATGTATCTGGGCCAGCTGGTGGAGCTGTGCGCCGCCGAGGAGATCTACGCCCACCCCCTCCACCCATACACCCAGGGGCTCCTCTCCTCCATCCCCGTGGCAAATCCCAAGCTGGCCCGGGAGAAGGAGCAAAGCGGCATCGAGGGCGACCTGCCCAGCCCTGTGAACCCGCCCTCCGGATGCCGGTTCCACACCCGCTGCCCCTTTGCAAAGGAAGTCTGTTCCCAGGAGGCCCCATGCATGAAGGAGGTCTCTCCCGGCCACCAGACCGCCTGCCACCTGTACTGACGGTTGATCCGGCGGAACTGTGTCCCGTCTGTCAATAGAACTGAACTTCGAAAGGAAGGATCTGAAATGAAAAAGCTCGTCTCTCTTGCCCTGGCCTGCGCTCTCTGCCTGGGTCTCACCGCCTGCGGCGGCAAGGATCCCGGCAACATCGGCGACGTGTCCTCCGCCGCCCCCAGCGCCGCCCCCTCCGTCGAGGCCACCGGCGCTCAGGAGCTGACCTTCGTGCTCAGCAACGAGCCCGACGGCATCGACCCCACCGTTACCAACAACTCCTTTGCCCAGTGCATCCTGGCCAACTGCTTCGAGGGCCTGGTGACCTATGACGCCACCGGCTCCATCGTGGGCGGCGCCGCCGAGACCTGGGACATCAGTGACGACGGTCTGGTCTACACCTTCCATCTCCGGGACGGCCTGAAGTGGAGCGACGGCAGCGATCTCACCGCCGAGGACTTTGTTTACTCCCTCCAGCGGGTGCTCACTCCCGCCACCACCGCCCAGTATGTGAGCATGGTCACCGGCTATGTCAAGAACGCCCAGGAGTTCTATGACGGCACCGCCACCGCCGATGAGCTGGGCGTCAAAGCCGTGGACGCCCAGACCCTGGAGATCACCCTCATCCAGCCCACCTCCTTCTTCATCGACCTGGTGAGCATGTGGTGCTACGACCCGGTGCAGAAGGCCACCATCGAGGCCAACGGCGACCGCTGGACCGCCGCTGCCGACACCTACATCTGCAACGGCCCCTTCAAGATGACCCAGCTGAAGATGGGCGAGGGCTACGTACTGGAAAAAAACGAGAACTACTGGGACGCCGCCAACGTCTCTCTGGAGAAACTCACCTTCCGCTTTATTCTGGACTCCGCCACCGCCCTCACCGCCTATGAGTCCGGCGAGGTGGACGGCATCCGCTCCATCCCCACCGCCGATTATGCCCGGCTGAAGGCCGCCGGCGCCGGGATCCAGACCGTGCCCAACTACGGCACCGTCTACTACAACATCAACTGCGCCAAAGCCCCCTATGACAACGTTCTGGTCCGCAAAGCCCTGAACCTGGCCATCGACCGCCAGGCCCTCATCGACAACGTGGTCCAGCTCAATGCCACCCCCGCATACAGCTTCCTGGCCCCCGGTTACAGCGTGGGCGGCATGGACATCACCAAGGGGCGGGAGACCTTTGACCTGTCCGCCACCGCCAATGTGGAGGCCGCCCAGAAGGCCCTGGCCGACGCCGGGTACCCCGGCGGCGAGGGCTTCCCCACGCTGCGCCTGTCCTACTACTCCGACGACACCGTGAAAAAGGTCGTGGAGGCCATGGCTGAGATGCTCAAGAACAACCTGGGCATCGACGTGGAGATCTCCTCCAACGACTGGGCCATTTACTATGAGTCCGTCCAGTCCGGCAACTACGAGGTGGGCGCCATGGGCTGGAGCGCCGACTACCTCAACCCCATGAGCTTCCTGCCGCTCTTCAAGACCGGCGACTCCACCAACACCGCCTTCTACTCCAACCCCGACTACGACAAGCTGGTGGATAAGGTCATGACCACCACAGACCCCGATGCCGCCGCCGAGCTCACCCTCCAGGCCGATGCTCTGGCGTCCAAAGAGTACTGCTGCCTGCCCCTCTACTACAAGACCAACGACTTCCTGATGAAGGACTACGTCTCCGGCTACTACATGACCGCCTCCGGAAACCTCTACTTCAAGGACGCCAAGGTCAGCAAGTAATGGAATGCCGCATTGTCACCGGGGACTTTGGGGAGATGGTGTTCACCCTCTATCCCCAGTATGCCCCCCTCACGGTGGAGAGCTTTGTCCGGGTAGCCCGCAGCGGGTTCTTTGACGGCCTGGGCTGGTGCCGTATCGTCAAGGATTACGTCATCCAGTCCGGCTCGCCCGACGATGACATCATGACAGACAGCGGCTTCCACCTCAAGGGGGAATTCCGGGAAAACGGCGTGGACAATCCCCTGCCCCACATCCGGGGCGCGCTGTCCATGGCCAGGGACGACGGCTTCGACACCGCCGGGACCCAGTTTTTCGTGGTCCATCGGGACGCCCACAAGCTGGACGGCCGATACGCCGCCTTCGGTCAGATGACCGCCGGGTTCGACGTGCTGGACGCCATCGCCGGGGTGGCCACCTCTGGGCCGGAGACCTGGAACAAGCCGCTCAACATGCCTGTCATCACCCGCGTGGAGATCACGGAATAAACCGAAACGGAGGAGCGCCCATCTGGGCGCTCCTCCGCCTTTTCCGCGGTGTGCGGCCGCTTTCTACACAGTGATTGCTTTTTCCGGCAAAACGGTGTAAAATACCTTGATTGACCGAAACTTACCATCTACACCCGAAAGGAAGGATTCTTTATGAGCTATCCCTTTGCATCCTACAAAGAGAGCGCCGACTATATCCGCACCCGGATCGGTGATTTCACCCCTGACGTGGCCATGATCCTGGGCTCCGGCCTGGGCTTCCTGGGCGACGTGGTGGAAAACCCCATCGCCGTCCCCTACGGAGAGATCCCCCACTTCAAGGTCTCCACCGCCCCCGGCCACAAGGGCCAGCTGGTATTCGGCACTCTGGCCGGACAGAAGGTGGCCGTCATGCAGGGCCGGATGCACCACTATGAGGGCTACTCCTACGAGGATGTGTCCTACGGTGCCCGGGTGCTGCGGCTGCTGGGCTGCTCCACACTGGTAGTCACCAACGCCGCCGGGTGCGTCAACACCGCCTGGCACGCCGGCGAGGTCATGCTCATCACCGACCAGATCAAGTTCTTTATGGAGTCCCCTCTCCGGGGCGAAAACATCCCCGAGTTCGGCACCCGCTTCCCCGACATGTCCCACATGTACACCCCCGCCCTTCAGGACATCGCCCGCCAGAGCGCCAAGGAGCTGGGCCTCACCCTGAGAGAGGGCGTCTACTGCTACTTCCCCGGCCCCCAGTTCGAGACGCCCGCCGAGGTCCGGGCCGTCCGGGTCCTGGGCGGCGACGCCTGCGGCATGTCCACCGCCCCCGAGGCCACCGCGGCTGTCCACGCCGGGATGAAGCTGCTGGGCTTCACTCTGCTGACCAATATGGCCGCCGGCATCCTGGATCAGCCCCTCAGCGGGGAGGAAGTCAACGCTGCCGCCGAGGCCGCCAAGGACACCTTCTCCCGGCTGGTCCTCACCTGCCTCTCCAAAATGTGACCTCCTTTTTCTTGAGAGAAAAAGGAGGCAAAAAGAGCTTTTATAAAAACTCCGGACCAGACCCATCCCATTCTTTCTCAAGACAAAAAAGCTTTTATAGAGAGATTGCTTTGGGAGAACCGCTCTATTGCACCAGTAAAAGAAGCCTCTGCATGGAAAGGACGGCTGGAGCATGATTCCTGTTTTAAACCGCGGGGAGCTGATTCTTACCCGGGATCTCAGACGACAGGCCGAAATCCGGGATGCTCTGGCCGGGGTTGGGATCGACTGCACAGTCAAGGTTTCTCACTGCGGCGGACGAAAAAGCACCGCAGTGGGAAATGTGACTCCCATCGCCTATGAATACCGCATCTATGTTCGGCGAAAGGATCTGGAACCGGCCCGCCGCATCCCGGCGGGACTGAACCGCTGAAAGGAACAATGCTATGGCAATTCTGTTCAAAAACGTCACCGCCGTTTTGATGGACCCCGCCCACACTGTTTTGGAAGGCGCCTATGTGGCGGTGGAGGGCCGAACCATCGACTCGGTGGGCGTCACCCGGCCGGCGGGCTCCTTCGATCGGGAGATCGACGGCAGGGGCGGCATTCTCATGCCCGGCCTCGTCAACGCCCACACCCACGTCCCTATGACCGCCATGCGGGGCTACGGCGACGGTCACAACCTTCAGGACTGGTTGAACGACTTTATCTTCCCCGTGGAATCCCGATGGGACGACCGGGCCGTTGCCGCCTGCACCTCCCTGGGACTTATGGAGATGATCGCCTCGGGCACCACCTGCATCGCCGACATGTACATGCGCACCGGCGTGATCGCGCAGGCGGCGGCCGACGCCGGCATTTCGGCCAACCTCTCCTGCGGCGGCGTTTTCTTCGGGGAGGACTTCTCCCCCGCCGTCTGCGTCGACTGCGCCAATGAGACCGAACTGGCCGACCGGTGGCACGGTCACGACCACGGCCGCATTCAAATCGACGCCTCCCTCCACGCGGAATACACCTCCAAGCCCGGTCTGTGGGAGTGGACGGCGGACTTCGCCAAATCCCGGGGGCTTGGGATGCATGTGCATATCTCCGAGACAAAGCGGGAACACGAGGAGTGCAGGGCCCGCTGGGGGAACACCCCCATTCAGACTTTGGCGAAATACGGCGTGTTCGATGTGCGCGCCATCGCCGCCCACTGCGTTTGGACCGAGCCTGAGGACTGGGCCGTCATGGCCGAGAAAGGGATCTCCGCTGTCCACAACCCGGTGTCCAACCTGAAGCTGGGCTCCGGCGTGGCTCCCATCCCCGATCTTCGCAAGGCCGGGGTCAACGTGGCTCTGGGCACTGACGGCGTCTCCTCCAACAACGCCACCGACCTCTTCGCCGATCTGAAGATCGCCGCCATCCTCCAAAACGGCGTGCGGTGCGACCCGCTGGCCCTGAATGCCTGGGACGCGCTGGAGATGGCCACGGTGAACGGCGCCCGGGCCCTGGGCCGGAACACCGGCGTCATCGAAGCCGGCCGGGACGCCGATCTCATCCTGCTCGACGCCGAAGCCCCCAATCTGACCCCCTGCCACGACGCGGCCAACAACCTGGCCTACGCCGCCCACGGCGGCAACGTCATCCTGAATATGTGCCGGGGCAAGGTCATATATGAAAACGGGGAGTTCCGCACCATCGATGCGGAGAAGGTCCGTCGTGAAGTCCTGGACTACGCGGTCCCCGTCCTCTTTGGGCGGAACTGATCCCCGGAAAGGCTGTGTCTCACTTGTCAGAATCACAGAAAAAGAGCACTTTCTTCGGCGGGGCGGCCATTCTGGCCGCCAGCGCCATTCTGGTCAAACTCATCGGGGCCGTCTACCGCATTCCCCTGGGCAACATCCTCCCCGACGAGGTCATGGGCGACTACAACAGCGCCTACAACATCTATAACTTTTTCCTCACCATCTCCACCGCCGGTCTCCCGGTGGCCCTGTCCAAAACCATCTCGGAGGCCAATGCCCTGGGCCGCCGCAATCAGGTGGATAAGACCTTCCGTGTGGCCTTCTTCACCTTCCTGACTCTGGGCCTCATCAGTTTTTTCTGCATGACGGTGCTGGCCGCGCCCATGGCCCAGCTGGTCATCAGCAACCCCAAGGCGGTCTACTGCGTGATGGCGCTGGCCCCGTCGGTGCTGTGCGTGTGCGTCATGTCCTCCATCCGGGGCTACTTCCAGGGCCACTTCGACATGAAGCCCACCGCCGTCTCTCAGGTCATTGAGGCCCTGTTCAAGCTCATCATCGGCCTGGCCCTGGCCATCTACTTTGTCTCTGTGCTCAAAAAGCCGGACTTCGGCTCCGTAGGCGCCATCATCGGCGTCTCCTGCGGCAGCGTGGTGGCCCTTCTCTATATCCTCTTCCTCTTTTTCCGGGCCCGGGGACACCGGCGGCGCACCCGCTCCGACGACGTGCCCGACTCCTCTCGCCGGATCTTCGGCACCCTGCTCAAGCTGGCCATCCCCATCACCCTGGGCTCAGCGGCCACCTCCCTGGTCACCCTCATCGACACCAAGCTGGTCATGAGCCAGCTCCAGACCGTCTACCAGACGGTGGACGGCATGACCCGGACCGCCGCTCTGGACGCCGCCCGAGGGCTTTACGGCATTTACAGCAAGACCATGTCCATTTACAACCTGCCCTTCTCCATGATGGTCCCCCTCACCGCCTGCATCATCCCCGCAGTCTCGGCCGCCCTGGCCCGGAAGGACCGCCGAGAGGCCCAGCGGGTGAGCGAGTCCGCCCTCCGGGTGGGCCTGCTGCTGGCTCTGCCCATGGGCATGGGCCTCTTCGCTCTGGGCGGCCCCATCATGGGGCTTCTCTTCCCCGCCATTGATGTCTCCATCGCCGGCCCCCTCCTCTCCGTGCTGGGTCTGGCCTCCATTTTTGTGGCGCTCCAGCTGCTGTGTAACTCCATCCTCCAGGCCAACGGCATGGTCAATCTGCCCATTCTGGCGGTGGTCATCGGCGGCGTGGTGAAGATCGGAGTGAACTACACCCTGGTGGGCAACCCGGACATCCGCATCAACGGCGCTCCGGTGGGCACCCTGTGCTGCTTTATCGTCATCTCCGCCCTGGAGATGTTCATGATCCGCCGGGCCATTCCCGCGCCGCCCAGCTTCCTTCGGGCCTTTCTCAAGCCCTTTATCCCCTCCGCCCTGATGGCGTTGGCGGCCCGGGCGGTCTACGGGCTGCTCACCGGTGTGCTCGGCTTCGGCAGCTCTCTGGCCACGCTGGGCGGCATCCTGGTGGGCGTGGTGGTGTACCTCGTCCTGGTGCTGGCGCTGCGGGTCATTTCAAAAGATGACCTCTCCCTCATGCCAAAGGGAGATAAAATCGCAAAAATCCTCCATATCCATTGACTTTTTCGTCAAAACCACTTGCAGTGAGAGGTAAAATATGATAGATTTTGTGAAGAAAGATTCTTACAGCCTCAACGACTTGGAGCATATCGTCTCCATCCTCCGCGCCCCGGGGGGCTGCCCCTGGGACGGCGAGCAGACCCACGAGAGTCTCCGCCGCGGCATGCTGGAGGAGAGCTACGAAGTCGTGGAGGCCATCGATGAGGGCAGCGCCTCCCATTTGAAGGAGGAGCTGGGCGACGTTCTGCTGCAGGTGGTCTTTCACGCAGATATCGAAAAGGACGCCGGCCGCTTTACTCTGGACGATGTGGCCGACGGGATCTGCAAAAAACTCATCTTCCGCCACCCCCACGTCTTTGGGGATGTGTCCGTCTCCGGCTCCGACGAGGTACTGGTGAACTGGGAGGTCCTCAAGCGGGAGGAAAAGGGGCAGGAGACCTACTCCGACACCCTCCGCTCCGTGGCCCGCTCCCTGCCCGCCCTGTGGCGGGCGGAAAAGGTGCAGAAAAAGGCCAAAAAGGCCGGTTTCGACTGGCCGGACGCCTCCGGCGCCATGGACAAGCTCTCCGAGGAGCTGGAGGAGCTGAAGCAGGCCGTCACCGAAAACAGCAACGTGGCCGAGGAGCTGGGCGACCTGCTCTTCGCCGCCGTCAACGTCTCCCGGCTCATAAAGGCGGATCCGGAAGAGACCCTCACCGCCGCCACCGACAAATTCATCTCCCGCTTTGAAAAGGTGGAGCGTCTGGCCGCCCAGACCGGACAGGATATGGCGGAATTGCCTCTGGAAGAGTTGGACAAGCTCTGGGAAGAGGCCAAACGGACTTAACGGCATTAGAGCCTTAAGTATATTCTGGCGGGTCACCGCCGAGAAAAAACAGGAGGAAACTATTATGAACAAGGCTGAACTCATCAACGCCGCCGCCGAGAAGGCCGGCCTGTCCAAGAAAGATACCGAAGCTGCTGTGAACGCCGCCATTGAGGCGATTGCCGATTGCCTGGCCGCTGGGGACAAGGTCCAGCTGGTGGGCTTCGGCGCTTTTGAGGTGAAGTGCCGTGCCGCCCGCATCGGCCGCAACCCCAAGACCAAGGAGTCTATCCAGATCCCCGCCTCCAAGGTTCCCGTCTTTAAGCCCGGCAAGGCCCTGAAGGACACTGTTGCGAAATAAGCCTGTTCTCTGATAAAGAGCGGCCCCGGTCTCCCGGGGCCGCTTTTGCACATATCCCATCATAAAGGAGTACGACCCATGCGACTGGACAAATGGCTCAAAAATTCCCGCCTCATCAAGCGCCGCACTGTAGCCAACGAGGCCTGTGACGCCGGGCGGGTCACCGTGGGCGGCCGCCCGGTGAAGGCATCCTACGAGGTCAAGCCCGGCGACCTGTTGGAATTGAGGTTCGGAGAACGGGTGGTCCGGGTGAAAGTCCTCTCCATTCAGGAGATCGTGGGGAAGGCCGACGCCGGAGCACTGTACGAAGAGGTCCTCTGAGCAGGATCCCGGCAGAATGCCGCCAAACAGAACAGGCCGACGCGGCACATCTGTAAAATAAAAGGGCTTGCCGTCTGTGAGGTACAGACGGCAAGCCCTTTCTGTTTGCAGAAAAATACGGACGAGGCACGGCGGTCAAGCCCCGGAACCACTCTGATCCCGAGATCCCTTTGAGCCGATCAGGCCTCAGCTTTCCAAAGCCCGTGAAGGTTGCAGTACTCATAGGCAGCCACAACCTCGTCACCCTCGCAGATCATAAATTCTGCGCAGGGCTTCTCGCCCGGGTGCAGCTCCTTGCGCTGATTCCCCTGCTTGGTTTCCAGCGCGATCCACATGATGTAGTGGGCGTCCAGCATGGGGTGCTCCACCGATCCCACCGTTACGGTGACCTTGTTCCCCTCCACCTGAATGACAGGCACATGCTTTTCACCGGCAGCATCGGTGGTATTGGGGATCAGCTCTTTCATGGGCTCTCCGCAGCAGATGACGGGCACACCGGAGCTCTTCACATAGGCAATGATGTTGTGGCAATGGCTGCACTCGTAAAATTTCATAAGTATGACTCCCTTCCATTGACGAATTATTTGATCTGTTTCTCGGCCTGCAAAGGTATACGATCCAGTTCCATTATATCACATTTTTAAAAAATGCAACCTATTTTTTAAAGTCTTTTCCCTGCTTCGGTTTCTATTCGGATGGTTTCCGACTTTTGCCTGTCCTGTTTCTTGCTTTTTTCAAAAGCCTTAAAATAAGTTGTTTTTTAAGACAGTTTATGGTAGTCTTAAGTTGAATTATTACCTTCTTCGACTTGCGGGAAAACAACCGGGACGCAGCCGCTTTCTGGCATGCCTGCCAGAGACGCCTGCGATCTTTTAAACTGCGCTGTGGATCGGCGCAGCGCTTCAAAGGGAAGCGAAACATGATGGCTGGGAAGGTAAGCTGGTATGGAGCCAAACAAGGAAAGAAATTCTGCAAGCAGGGAACCGTCTGTCAAGACTGGGCAGCCGCATTGTTTTTCCAAAATGTATGATACGGCGAAACTGCCGGGCAGGGTGGAGACCGAGGCGGAGATCTCCGCTCTGCTGGCGGAGCGGCCGGACCAAAATCACGCGCTCTTGCTGATCGATATGTACGGCTGGCGCGGACAAACTGATCCGGCGGAAAGAGAAACGGTCAAAAAGTCCGTTCGTGCCGCTTCTGAATTTCTGCTGAATTATTTTCGCAAAAACGACATTGTCGGTCACATCAGCAGGGACATGCTTGTGGCGCTGATGGTCGATGTACCCAATTCCCGCGCCGTGGAAAAAAAGATCGAAGTTTTGAACGCTGCCGTTCCATACGGGGGATGGGATCCCCATCTGCCCCGGCCCGCATTCCGCATCGGCTTTGCCATGAGCGGCGGGCTGCCGTGCAGCTACGGGGAACTTTTTCAGCGCGCAGACGAAACGCTGTACCGGATCAAGCGCACGGAGGGTCTGCTGCCCAAAGGGAGCCAGCTGCGGAGATGGAAACTGGACGCCTCTCCGAATTCCCGGCGCAGGATGGTTCTGGTGGTAGACGACAGTGCCGTCAACCGCAGGATCCTGCGAAAAAATTTATCGGATGAATACGACATCGTGGAGGCCGGAGACGGCCGGGAGGCACTCAACGCGCTGGAGCGGTACGGCACACGGATCGAGGTCATCATCCTTGATCTTCTGATGCCCGTCATGAACGGCTTTGAGTTCCTCACCGAACTGCAGGGGCGGAGCATCTGGAAGGATATCCCTGTCCTTGTGGCCACCGGCAGCAACGCCGCCGAACGGGAGAGCCAGGCGCTGAAGCTGGGCGCCTGGGACTTCGTTTCCACGCCCTATAACATGGAGGTATTGAGGTCCCGTCTGCGCAATGCGATCCTGCGCAGCCAGATGAGCGCCTTCAATCGTCTGAAATACCTGGCGGAATACGATACGGTTACAGGCATTTACAATAAGCAGATGTTTTTCGAAATGACCCACGACATGCTTCTGGCGCACCCCCAAAAACGCTTTATCTTTATTCGATTCGATATTGAGAAATTTAAACTGATCAATTCCTACTTTGGCTCCGCCGCAGGGGATCACGTCCTGCGGCAGATCGCCCAGCTCTTCCGGCAGTACGCCGCCCTGCAGCCCATGATGACCTACGGCTATATTTACGCCGATGTTTTCTGCATCTGTATGCCCTTTCTCTCCCGGGAGGAGGTCTCTGCCTGGCTGGCGCTGGCCCGCGACCAGGTTCAGGCTCTGTTTGAAGGCATCCAGATCTCTTCCCGGTTCGGCCTCTACGTCATCACCGACCCTAAAATGAGCGTAGACCGCATGTACGACAATGCCATCCTGGCATCGGAATACTGCAAGGGAAACTACATGCACAATTACGCCTTTTACGAGGAATCCATGCGGGCGGCGCTGGAGCGGGAGAGCGAGTTGACCGGGCAAATGGTACAAGCCTTGGAAGGCGGACAGTTTATCGTTTACTACCAGCCCAGATACACGGTGGACACACAGCGGCCCGCCGGGGCCGAGGCTCTGGTGCGCTGGCAGCATCCGGACCAGGGGATCATTCCTCCGGACGAGTTTATCCCCCTCTTTGAGCGGAACGGCTTCATCGCGCAGCTCGACTCCTATGTCTGGGAGCAGGCCTGCATGATGCTGAGAAGGCGGATGGATGCGGGGAAGCCGGTGTCTCCCATCTCGGTCAATGTCTCCCGGGTGGATCTGTTCAAAACCGATCTGATCGAGCGCGTCCGGCAGCTGGTGAAGGCCTATCAGATCCCCAGCGAACTTTTTAATCTGGAGATCACCGAATCGGCATATTCGGACAACCCGCACGCCATGCAGGGCATTGTTCGTCAGCTGCAGGAGCTGGGCTTTGTGATCATGATGGATGATTTCGGAAGCGGGTATTCCTCTCTGAACATCCTCAAAGATCTGCCGGTGGATGTGCTGAAGATCGACATGCGTTTTCTCCCCAGCCGTCCCAACGAACGGGCAGAGGTAATCTTGGAGTCTGTGGTGGAGATGGCAAAAAAACTGCGCATGTCCGTAATCGTAGAAGGCGTGGAGACCGCTTTGCAGGCGGAGTACCTGCGTAAAATCGGCTGCGATTACATTCAGGGCTACTACTGTGGCCGTCCCATGCCTCAGGATGCGTATGAGCGGCTGCTGGACCAGACGCCAAAGCCGTAAAAGGATCTGCACGGAGGCGGTTATGCCAGGTAGAGAATGGGCATGTTCAGCTTCTCCCGGATCTGTTCCTGCAGAAAATGCTCTGCCTCTGCACGCGCCTGGCCTCGATAGCAGTACTTCCCCCGTCCCCGTCCTGTCATGAGCGCCCGGTCAAAGATGGGTGCCGCCCCGGGGAACGCCTCCGTGTTGATGGCATCCTGCACAAAGCTGTATGTCATGAGGATCACCTCCACAAATCCCGTGCGTTTGACCTGTTGGGACAGTCCGCCGGCCAGGGCGTCCATCAGTTCTCCGTACTGCCGCCGCCAGTCCGGCATCAGGATCACGGGGGCGACCAGGAGCCCTACCGGATACCCCGCCGCCGCCATTTCGTTGAGCGCGCGGATCCGCGCCTCCAGCGGCGAGGTCCCCAGTTCCACCTGCCAGACGATCTCTGCCGGGTTGACGCTCATGCGAAAGATGGTCTTGCCCCCGTGCTCCAAAGGGAGAAGCGGACCCACCATCTCGAATTTGGTGGGGAATGTCAGTCTGCCCCGCCCCTCCCGGGCAAATCGCTCAATGGTCCACGGGAGATTGTCGGTGACGGCGTTTTCCAAAACAAGGTCGCTGTTGCTGCCGATCTCAAACGTCTGCGGAACAGGCGCGGCTCGGTCCTTTTTCAGAAGTTTTTCCATCATTTGCTCCCGGTTTACAAACAGGCGCAGATAGGCGCACTTATTGTAGT
This sequence comes from Pseudoflavonifractor sp. Marseille-P3106, assembly GCA_900169975.1. Lineage (GTDB taxonomy): Bacteria > Bacillota > Clostridia > Oscillospirales > Oscillospiraceae > Vermiculatibacterium. Next base: position 142,905 of record LT827121.1, on the reverse strand, counting down.
TGCAGACCAGATAACAGTATAGGCACATGGCCCGGCAGCCGGAAGAGGTATACGGCACCAGCCAGTCCGACACCTTGTGGTTTTCGGTATATTGGTGGGTCTTGCGGACCCCCAGGACCAAATGCCGTTTGAGCTGCGCAAACGCCTTGTTCTCCGCAGCGCTCAGCTCGGGGATCCGGTTGTGAGACGTGATCTCCACCCAGGGCAGGGTCCGGTACTTTTCCCGCATGGCTTTTCCCAGGGGGTACTCCAGCGCCTGGGGCTCATAATAGACCGCGTCAAATGTAAGATCCATATTCATCCCTCCCATCGTTATTCTGCCTGAAAAGGCGAATACTATTGGGAAAGGAGGCATGAATATGGATTTTTTATGGCCGAAGGGCCTAACACCCCCAAACTTTCCCACGCTGCGGGGGGAGGTGGAAACGGAAGTCCTGGTGATCGGCGGCGGCATGGCCGGGATCCTGTGCGCACTGCAATTACAGGAAGCCGGAATTTCCTGTGTCCTCGCGGAAGGCAAGCGGATCGGCGGCGGCATTACCAAAGGCACCACCGCTGTCCTCACCGCCCAGCACGATACACTGTATCAGGATCTGGTGAAGCGGTTCGGCGCAGAGAAAGCAAGGCTCTACCTAAACGCAAATCTTCAGGCCGTGGAGCGCCTTCGCACCCTGTCGCAGCGGATCCCCTGCGACTTTGAGGAGCGGCCGTCCGTCATGTATTCCCTCCGCGACCGCCCGCTTCTGGAGCGGGAGGCTGAGACCGTCCGATCCCTGGGCTTCGAGGCGGAGTTCACGACGGAAACCTCTCTGCCCTTTCCCGTGGCCGGGGCGGTGCGTTACCCCGGCATGGCCCAGTTCCATCCGATGAAGTTTTTATACGGCGCGGCCAGGGGGCTGCACATCTACGAAAACACGTTCATTCAAACGCTGGACGGCACCACCGCATACTCTGAGCATGGACGGATCCGTGCCCAAAAGGTCATCATCACCACCCACTACCCCTTTCTCAACAGCCGCGGACTGTATTTTATGAAGCTCTACCAGCAGCGCTCCTATGTCATCGCCCTGGAAAACGCCCCGGACCTGGGCTGCACCATAGAGGACGCGGCGGAAAACGGCATCTATCTGCGCAATTATCAGGGGCTGCTTCTCATTGGGGGCGGCGATCACCGCACCGGAAAGCCCGGGGGCGGGTTTGCAGTCCCCCGGGCCTTTGCCAGACGATATTTCCCCAACGCGAAAGAAAAATACGCCTGGGCAAACCAGGACTGTGTCAGTCTGGACGGCGCGCCCTATATCGGGGCGTACAGCGCCGGTCTGCCCAACGTGTACGTGGCCTCCGGCTTCAATCTCTGGGGAATGACCACCTCCATGGCAGCTGCCGGGATCCTGGCCGATCTGGTGTCGGGCCGGAAAAATCCCTTCGCCCCCGCGTTCCGGCCGAACAGGAGCGCGCTCACCGGGCAGCTCTTTGTCAATATGGGCACCACACTGCTGGATTTTGTCACCCCCACCACCAAGCGCTGTTCCCATCTGGGCTGCGCGCTGAAATGGAATCCCGAGGAACACAGCTGGGACTGCCCCTGCCACGGCTCCCGCTTTGACGAACACGGAAAGCTGATCGACAATCCCGCCGGAAAGGACAGTCATGTGGAAGCGGGGCTTTGAGGGCTGGTATTTCAAGCACCAGAAGGACGGCGACATGATCGCGCTGATTCCCGGGCGGGCGGAGAGCGGCGCGTTCGTCCAGATGATCTCAGACGGTGGTTCCCGGCAGTTCGACCTGCCGGAGCTGTCTGTATGGGGGGACACCATCCAGGCGGGGAACTGCTTCTTTTCACCCCGGGGCTGCTCCATCGAACTTCCGGGGGTCCGGGGTGAGATCGCCTACGGCCCCCTCACGCCGCTGCGCTCCGACATCATGGGCCCCTTCCGCTTTTTCCCCATGGAATGCCGCCACGGCGTCCTCAGCATGGCGCACACCCTCACGGGCAGCCTGAACGTCGACGGGGTCCCGCACGACTTTGACGGCGGGACTGGGTATCTGGAAAAAGACAGCGGAACGTCCTTTCCCAGGTCCTACCTCTGGCTGCAGTGCAGCGACTTTCCGGAGCCCTGCTCCATCATGGTCTCCATTGCGGAGATCCCGTTCTGCGGAATGCACTTTACCGGCTGTATCTGCGCGCTTGTCCACCGGGGCCGCGAATACCGCCTTGCCACCTACAACGGCGTGTGCATCCGCGCCGCCGGTGAGCAGCATATCTGCCTCTCCCAGGGCAGCCTCCTTCTGGAGGTGGATCTGTCCCCCTCCCAGTCCGGCCACCCCTTGCGCTCCCCCGTAGGGGGACAAATGTCCGGAGTCATCCGGGAGAGCAGCAACGCGTGGATCCACGTCCGCCTGTGGGACCGGCGGCAGCCTGTTCTCGACCTGAGCAGTCCCCATGCGGTGCACGAGTATGTCCCCCCTGCGGCCCACACCTGAGCTGCTAAAAAAAGAGCGCCGGAACGTGAAATCACGTTCCGGCGCTCTTGATTTTTTTATAATGTCCCTGCCTTTTCCCGGATAAACCGCCTCAGCCACTCCCCCGTCTCCGGGTGATCCAGGGCGAAGTCGATGGTGGCCTCCAAAAAGCCCTTTAGATTGCCGGTGTCATAGCGGCGGCCCTCAAAGTCCACCGCCACCATCCGGTCCTGCCCACACAGGGTCTTAAGGCTGTCCGTGAGCTGGATCTCCCCGCCGTAGCCGGGGGACTGGTGCTCCAGGAGATCGAAGATCCCCGGTTTGAGCACATAGCGGCCCAGGATGGCATAGTTGGAGAACATCTCCGCCGGCGTGGGCTTCTCATTCATGTCGGAGACCGAGAAGATCCGCTCCTCCAGAGGAGAGATCTTGACGGAGGAATACTTTGAGATCGCCTCAGTGGCCACCTGCTGCACCCCGATGGCAGAGGCGTCATACTTCTCCGCCGCCGAGATCAGCTGTCCGATCACCGGCCGCCTGGCACGCATAATGTCGTCCCCCAGCAGCACGGCAAAGGGCTCGTCCCCCACGAACCGCTTCGCCCGCCAGATGGCGTGCCCCAGTCCCTTGGTCTCCTTCTGCCGGACGTAAAACACGTTGGCCAGATCGGCGGCCTGCCGGACCTCTTCCAGCTCCTTCTCCTTCCCCGACGCCTCCAGCCGGCGCTCCAGCTCCGGGTAGTAGTCGAAGTAGTCGTCCATGGCGGACTTGGAACGGTTGGTGACGATGAGGATATCCTCGATCCCCGCGGCTACCGCCTCTTCAATGATGTACTGGATCACCGGCTTGTCCACCATGGGGAGCATCTCCTTGGGCACCGTCTTGGTGGCCGGGAGCATCCGGGTCCCCAGCCCGGCGGCGGGGATGACAGCCTTGCGTACCTTCATTTGGTATTCCCTCCTGTATTTGAGGCCGGAGTCTCAGACGACCTTCAGCCGTCCCTCCGGGATCATGGTCCGAACAGATTTGATCCTGGGCAGCGCATACAGCAGCAGCATTCCCAGCACATAGCAGGCCCCCAGCTCTCCCAGTCCCACCGAAAGGCCGTTGACGGCCCAGGCCGCCGGAAACGCGGCGGTGAAGCCGCCTGCCTCCGCCCAGCCGATGGTGAAGCCCACCAGCACCGTGTTGCAGATCACGGGAGGCAGCGGGGCCAGCCACCTGTTTTTCAGCCTGCTGGTCCACAGGGCGGCCAGCAGGGTGGCGGCGGAGCCCACCACGATGTCCAGAAGGCCGTATGGACTGAGCAGATTGGTGATAAGGCAGCCCACAAAGAGTCCCGGCACGGCGGCCGGAAACAGGAAAGGCAGCACACACAGCGCCTCGGAGAATCGGAACTGGATGCCGAGGAACGTCAGGCCGAAAATGTTGCCGAAATAGCTCATCACGGCGTAGAGCGCGGCCACCATGGCGGCCAGGGTCAGATCCCGCACAGAAAATTTGCGCATGAAAAAATACCTCCATTTTTTGTTTAGAGTACGCGCGCCGACGCACAGCGGCAGGGGATCCTTTCCCCGAGAGCATGGCGCGGCGCTCTCGGACGGCATTCTCCCTACCGGTTGGACTGGGTGGGGAACCAGTCGAAGGCATTATATCATATCCGGCCGGAAAAGAAAAGACCGGCTCCTTTCGAATTCTTTTTTCCGATTCTCACAAAATGCGGCCCGTTTTTTGCTACGGGCTTCAATCCTTCCGATTCCAGCGATTTTTTCGCGTGTGGAGGAGCCTCCGAAAAAACCACCGGGCCGCGGTTTTCCGCGGCCCGGTGGTTTTATTTGAAAAACAGCTTACTTGGACGCCTTGAGGGCCTTGATGGCCTCGGTGAGCATGGGGGCTACCTTGAACAGATCGCCCACGATGCCGTAGCTCGCCACCTCAAAAATGGGGGCGTCGCCGTTCTTGTTCACCGCGATGATGCACTCGGAGTCCTGCATGCCGGCCTTGTGCTGGATGGCGCCGGAAATACCCAGAGCCACATAGATCCGGGGATGCACCGTCTTGCCGGTCTGGCCCACCTGATGGTCGGCGCTGATCCAGCCCGCATCCACGCACGCACGGGAGGAGCCGACCACACCGCCCAGGGCGTTGGCCAGATCCTGCGCCAGGGCAATGCCCTTCTCGGGATCCTTGCTGATGCCGCGGCCCACAGAGACCACCACATCCGCACCGATCAGATCCACCATCTTCTTGGCGGCCTTCTTGATCTCCAGGATCTCCACATGGATGTCGTCCTTGCTCAGGCTGACGGGCACGTTCTCCACCACGGTCTTGGCCGCACCGGCCTCGTCGTAGGCCTGGGTGGCCATGACGCCCGGACGCACGGTGGACATCTGAGGACGGAACCGGGGGCAGATGATGGTGGCCATCAGATGGCCGCCGAACGCCGGACGGGTCATCTTCAGGTTGGTGTTCACCTCAAACGCGGTGTTGTCCACGTCGATGGTGGAGGTGGTCTTCAGGAAGCTCTTGTACTTCTCCACGTCCACATCCAGGTGGGTGCAGTCGGCGGTCAGGCCGGTGTGCAGACGGGCCGCGCAGCGGGGGCCCAGGTCACGGCCGATGTTGGTCGCGCCGATCAGGAAGATCTCCGGCTTCTTGTCCTCCACCAGGTCGCAGATGACCTTGGTGTAGCCGTCGGTGGTGTAGTCCTTCAGCAGCTCGTGGTCGCAGTAGTAGACCTTATCCGCGCCGTAGCCGCCCAGGGCCTTGATGTACTCTTCCTTCACGCCGCTGCCCAGCACCACGCCGCACAGCTCCACGCCCAGATCGTTGGCCAGCTTCCGGCCCTCGCTCAGCAGCTGATAGCTGATGGACATGATCACGCCTTCGCGCTGCTCACAAAATACCCACACGCCCTTGAAGGCGCCGGTGTCTTTACTATTAAATTCAGCCATTGTTTCCATCTCCTCTCAATTTAGATGATGTGCTTGCCGTCCAGGATGCCGACCAGCTGGTCCACGGTCGCCTTGTCGGCGCCCTCCAGCATCATGCCGGCGCCCTTGACCGGGGGAGAGAAGGACTTGTACACGTTGGTGGGAGATCCCTTCAGGCCGATGGTGTCCAGGTCGATGAGCTCATCGTCCTTCAGCGTGTCGTAGTTGAACACCTCCAGGGGCTTGGAGTAGCACTCAAAGATCCCGGGCACGGACATGTAACGCGGAGTGTTCAGCTCCTTGACGCAGGTGATCAGGCACGGGGTCTGAACCTTCAGCATCATATAGCCGTCCTCCAGCAGCCGCTTGACGGTCAGGGCATTGCCCTCCATCTTCACGTCCGCCGCGTAGGACACCTGGGGCAGATGCAGCTTCTCGGCGATCTGGGGACCCACCTGGGCGGTGTCACCGTCGATGGCCTGACGGCCGCAGAACACCACGTCGTCCTGCTCCACGCCGATCTTCTTGATGGCGGCAGCCAGGATCTGAGAGGTGGCATAAGTATCCGATCCGCCGAACTCACGGGCAGAGACCAGGACCGCCTTGTCGGCGCCCATGGCCAGCAGCTCCCGCAGCATTCCCTCGGCAGGAGGGGGGCCCATGGAAACCACGACCACTTCGCAGCCGGTGGCGTCCTTCAGCTCCAGAGCCGCCTCAACAGCGGCCAGGTCGTCATGGTTGGTGATGGTAGCCATTGCGGCACGGTCCATGGTGCCGTCTTCCTTGACCGCCACGACACCGGACGTATCCGGCACCTGCTTGACACAAACGATTGCTTTCATGTTGCTTCTCCCTCCAGTTCCTTACTTAATGCCCAGGTGCGCGGAGATGACCATCCGCTGCACTTCGCTGGTGCCCTCATAGATCTCGGTGATCTTGGCGTCCCGCATCATCCGCTCCATGGGATACTCGCGGGTGTAGCCGTAGCCGCCGAAGAGCTGCACGCACCGGCGGGTCACGTCGGAAGCGGTCTCGGCCGCCACCAGCTTCGCCATGGCGGCGTCCATGCTGTACGGCTCGTGGTTCTGCTTCTTCATGGCGGCGGAGTACACCAGCCACTTGGCCGCCTCGGTCTTGGCGTACATGTCGGCCAGCTGGAACTGGGTGTTCTGGAACTGGGAGATGCGCTTGCCGAACTGCACACGCTCCTTGGTGTAGGCGATGGTCTCTTCGATGGCGCCCTCCGCCAGGCCCAGGGCCTGGGAGGCGATGCCGATCCGGCCGCCGTCCAGGGTCTGCATGGCGATCTTGAAGCCCTTGCCCAGCTGGCCCAGCAGACGGTCCTTGGGGATGATGCAGTCCTCCATGATCAGCTCGCAGGTAGAAGAACCCTTGATGCCCATCTTCTTCTCGTGCTTGCCCACGGAGAAGCCGGGATCGGTCCGCTCCACGATGAACGCGGAGATATCCTTCACCTTGCGGCCCCGCTTGTCGGCGTGGCTGCCGGTGATGGCGATGATGATGAACACGTTGGCAAAGCCCGCGTTGGTGATGAAGATCTTGGAGCCGTTGAGCACCCAGTGATCCCCGGCATCCACGGCGGTGGTCTGCTGGCCCTGGGCGTCGGTGCCCGCGCCGGGCTCGGTCAGGCCGAACGCGCCGATCCACTCGCCCTTGCACAGCTTCGGCAGGTACTTCATCTTCTGCTCCTCGGTGCCGTGCTCATAGATGGGCGCGGCGCACAGAGAGGTATGGGCGGAAATGATAACGCCGGTAGTGCCGCAGACCTTGCTCATCTCCTCGACGGCCATGACGTAGGACAGAACGTCCGCGCCGGCTCCGCCGTATTCCTTCGGGAAGTAAATACCCATCATGCCCAGCTTGGCCATCTTTTTGACGGTCTCCTCGGGGAAGCGCTCCTCCTCATCGACCTCTTCGGCCAGAGGCTTGACTTCATTCTGCGCAAAATCACGATACATCTTGCGCAGCATTTCTTGCTCTTTGGTCAGATGCAAATCCATATTGATACCTTCCTCCATTGATATTTTCACGGGATGCGCGAGAGAATCCCTCGTCCCCCCCATTGGGACTTCTTAATTCAGGGCACTCCGGTCATCGGCGTGCGAACGCCTCCCGGACCCGCCGTATTTTGGGCCGGACTTACTTCTTGGAGTAGTCGTAGAAGCCCTTGCCGGTCTTGCGGCCCAGATAGCCTGCCCGCACCATCTTCTTCATGAGAAGAGAGGGGCGGTATTTGGAATCACCGGTCTCGGTGTAAAGCGTGTTCATGATGGCCAGGCACACGTCCAGGCCGACGAGGTCGCCCAGCTCCAGGGGGCCCATGGGATGGTTCGCGCCCAGCTTCATCGCCTTGTCCACGTCCTCCACGCTGGCCACGCCGGAGTACACCAGCTCGCAGCCCTCGTTGATGAGGGGGATCAGGATGCGGTTGACCACAAAGCCCGGGGCCTCGTTGACGGTGACAGGCTCCTTGCCCACCTCGGAAGAGAGGGCGAACACAGTGTTGTAGGTCTCGTCGGAGGTCTTGGCGCCCCGGATGACCTCGATGAGCTTCATCACGGTGGCGGGGTTGAAGAAGTGCATGCCGATGACCTTCTCCGGCCGCTTGGTGGCTCCGCCGATCTCGGTGAGAGACAGAGAGGAGGTGTTGGAGGCCAGGATGGTCTCCGGCTTGCAGATGTTGTCCAGATCGGTGAAGATCTGCTTCTTGATGGCGGGATTCTCGGTGGCGGCCTCGACGACCAGGTCGGCGTCGGCGGCATCCTCCAGCTTGGTGGTGAAGGTCACGTTGGCCAGGATGGCGGCCTTTTTGGCCTCATCCATCTTGCCCTTGGACACCAGTTTGTCCAGGCCCTTGTTCAGACGGGCCTCGGCGGCCTGGATCAGCTGATCGTTGATGTCGCGGACAGTGACCTGCTTGCCGCTGCGGGCAAAAACCTGCGCAATGTCCAGACCCATGGTGCCGCCGCCGATCACAACTACCTTGTTGATGCTCATATGTAATACCTCCCAGTTTTTATTATAGAGTTCTGTTGAAATGACTGTCTATCTTACTTATTTTCCGGTGAAGTTCTTTTCTTTCCGCTTTTCCAGGAAGGCAGACATGCCCTCCTTCTGATCGTCTGTGGAGAAGCAAAGGCCAAAAGCCTCCGTCTCGTAAGCAATACCGGTGTTGATATCGGTCTGAATACCCCGGCGGATGCAGCTCTTGGACTCCCGCACCGCCACCTGGGCCTGGGCCGCGATGGCCTCGGCCATCTCCATGGCCTTGTCCATCAGCTCCTCGGGAGGATAGACGGCGTTCACAAGGCCGATCTTCTCGGCAGCGGCGGCGTCGATGACCTTGGCGGTAAAGATCAGCTCCATGGCGCGGCCGGTGCCCACGATGCGGGCCAGACGCTGGGTGCCGCCAAAACCGGGGGTGATGCCCAGCCCCACCTCAGGCTGCCCAAACTTGGCCTTTTCACTGGCCAGCCGGATGTCGCAGGCCATGGCCAGCTCGCAGCCGCCGCCCAGAGCGAAGCCGTTGACTGCCGCGATGACGGGCTTGGAAAGGCTCTCCACCTTCAGGAACACATCGTTGCCGAACCGGCCCCAGTCCTTGCCTTCCACTGCGGTGAGAGGCTTCATCTCGCCGATGTCCGCGCCCGCTACAAAGGAGCGGCCCGCGCCGGTGATCACGACCACATAGGCCTCATCGTTGGCCGCCACATCGTCCAGCGCAGCGCTCAGGTCCTTCAGGACGTCGGCGCTTAAGGCGTTGAGCGCCTCCTGCCGGTCGATGGTGAGAATGGCTACGTGGCCTTTCTGCTCGGTTTTCACAAATCCCATGTTACTTTCCTCCATCTATCCATGTACTGATCTTGGTTCCTTTTGCGGCTTTTGTCCGTTCTTGTGATTTTTTTAACAATACAAGTGACAAAAAAACGCAACCTATGCCATTTGGTATGACTGTTCCAGTTGCATTCGGCCTTGCTACGGCCTTCGGCCGATCACACTGCACTCGTTAGTATAGCTCTTTTCGGGAGTAGACGCAAGATAAAATCGCCTGGAAAAAGAAAATTTTTTGTCGGAAAGATGCAGGCGGACAGGAATTCACCCCCACCCGTCTCACGGATTGGCAAGTATTCTGCTAGATGCCAAAAGCACAGGCCGCACGCGCGCTCAGCTCAGCAGCGTTCCCAGCCACTCGGCCAGCGGCAGATACACCATGGGCAGGAAAATGGCGGGCAGCATATTCCCCACCCGGATCTTTTCCCGGCCAAGGCCCATCATATTGAAGGCGATCCCCACGATGATGGCGCCGCCCACGGCGCTCATTTCGGTGATGACGGCTGGGCTGAGATAAGGGCCGACCACCCCGGCCAGCAGGGTCAGCGCCCCTTCATAGAGCAGGATCGGCACGGCAGAAAAGGCCACACCCAATCCCAGGGCCGCGGCAAAGGTGATGGCGCTCACGCCGTCCATCACGCTTTTTGAGACCAGAACGGCATAGTCGTGGTTCAGGCCGGCCTGGATGGAGCCGTTGATGGCCATGGCTCCCACACAGTAGAGCACCGTGGCGGTGACAAAGCCCTCCACAAAGCGGCTGCTCCCCTCGCCCCGAACCAGCTTCCTCCGGAGAAACTCCCCCATGCCGTCCATGCGCTTTTCAATGCCGATCCACTCCCCCAGGAGAGTCCCCGCCACCATGCAGAGGATCACACAGAGAGAATTTTCCGTCTTGAGGAGCGTGCTCAGGCCGATTCCAACCGTGCACAGGGCCAGGGCGGACATCACCGCCTGACCCAGCCGCTGGGAAAACCGACTCTTCAGCAGCAGGCCCAGAAAGCTGCCCGCCAAAACCAACACCACATTGATGAGCACCGCGGCCACGCGACCCACTCCTCCGCAACAAAACGCTGAAATTGGCATTATTCTACACGTTTTTCCCCCATTTGTCAAAAGAAGTATGGGCATAGGCTCCATTCTTTTTTATCAGGGATGCGGGATTTTCCGGCCCGCCCCTCGCCCGCATGTCGGACTTGTCCGGTGAATACCCTGATAATGCAGGGATCTGGGACAGCGGAGCACCCGCCGGCCTCCCTGTCCGGAGAGAGGGGGATTTCCACTTGAAAGCCATGTCCGCGCTGCGCTCCACCGCCGTCCTCACCGCCGTGAGCCTGTTTGCCCAGGCAGTTGGCTTTGTCTACCGGGTCTTTCTGTCCCGAATGGTGGGTTCGGAGGTCATGGGGCTCTATCAGCTGGTCCTGCCGGTATCGTCCGTCCTCATGTCTTTGACCGCCGTGGGCTTCACCGTGGCCTGCTCCAACCTCTCCGCCCAGTACCATGCTCTGGGCAACGAGAAGGCCGCCGCCCAGGTGGTGCGCCAGTGCGTACTGGGTTTCCTGACCGCCTTCACGGTGGTGGCCCTCATCACCGCCCCCCTCTCCGACTGGATCTCAGTGCGCCTGCTGGGGGATGCCAGATCCCGGCTGGGGCTGCTGCTCCTTCTGCCCTGCGTCCTCCTCACCGGGCTGGAGAACATCCACAAGCATTACTTTTACGGTACGGGGAATGTCCGTCCCCCCGCCGTCACTGAGATCTGCGAACAGCTCATCCGCACCGGGGCGGTGCTGGGGCTGCTGTGGCATTTTCTTCCTCAGAGTCCGGAGCGCACCGTGGGGCTTATCGTCTGCGGCATGGTGGCCTGCGAGATCTTTTCGGCCGTCACGCTGTCGGTCCTCTACCGGCGGGCCATGGGCCGGCATCCGGCGGGAGAAGGCGCCGCCCGCCGGACGCTCCCCCGCCGGATCGGCCTGATCGCCCTTCCCATCGGCTGGACTTCCCTGCTGGGCAATCTGATGGGGGCGGCCACCTCGGTGATGATCCCCCAGCGGCTGGTGCGGGCAGGGGCCGACGTGAGTCAGGCCATGAGCGCCTTCGGGGTAATGTGCGGCATGACCGTGCCCATGCTGGCCCTGCCCACCGCGGTCATCTCCGCCATGTCCCTGGTCTTGGTGCCCCGGCTGGCGGAGAGCGCCGCCCTGGGCCGCCCCGATCTGGCCCGCCGCCGCACCGGCAAGGCCCTCGAGGCCACCTCCCTGCTCATCCTCCCGGCCTCCGCCCTGCTGGCCGTACTGGCCCCCGCGCTGGCTCGGATGCTCTTTCGTGAGCCCTCGGCCGGAGACTTTGCCGCCCCCCTGTCCGTGGGCGTGGCACTCACCTGCTATGAAGCGGTACTGGGCGCTTCCCTCAACGGCCTGGGCAGACAGACCGCCTCCGCCCGCAACGCTCTCATCAGCGGGGCGGTCCAGCTGCTTATCACCTGGGCCCGGATGGGCCAGAGCGGCGTGGGGCTCCACGGCTACGTGGAGGGGCTGCTGGTCAGCACGGTGCTGGGGGTCTTTCTCAACTGGCGGTCCCTGCACAGGGCCATCAACCTGAAATTCCAGTTTTTCCGCTGGATCGCCGCGCCCGGGCTGGCCGCTCTGCTGGCCGGACTGTGCGTCAATCTGCTGTTCCCCATCCTCACCGGGGCCGGGATGGGCGAAGTTCCCGCATGCCTTGCCTGCTTTGCCTTTGGGGTGGTGCTCTACCTCTGCACCCTGGCGGCTCAGGGCGTGGTGAGCCGGCCTTGCGCCGCAGCGAAAAAAGAGGTATCATGAGTCCAAAGGAGTGAATGCCCGTGAAAGCCCTCATCACCGGGGCCAGTTCCGGCCTGGGCCGGGACATGGCCCGCGCCCTGGCCCGCCGGGGCTGGTCCCTGATCCTGGTGGCCCGCCGGGCCGACCGGCTGGAGGAACTGGCCCGGGAGCTGGACGTCCCCGTCACCGTCCTTCCCATGGACCTCACCGCCCCCGGCGCCTGCCGCGTGCTCTACGAACAGGTGCGGGAGGAGGGCGTCGACCTGCTGGTGAACAACGCCGGGCGGGGCGTCTACGGTCCCTTTTTGGAGACCGACCTGGACGCCGAACAGTCCATGCTGGAGCTGAATATGGTGGCTTTGCACACACTGATGAAGCTCTTCCTCCGGGACTTTACCGCCCGGGGAAACGGGCGGGTACTCAACGTGGCCTCCTCCGCCGCTTTTCTGCCCGGGCCGCTGCTGGCCTCCTACTACGCCTCCAAGGCCTATGTCCTGCGGCTGTCCCAGGGGGTGCGCGAGGAGCTGCGCCGGGCGGGCAGCCCCGTGACGGTGAGCGTCCTCTGCCCCGGCCCGGTGGAGACCGAGTTTGACCGGGTGGCGGGGGCGAACCTGAACGCCGGAGGCCTCAGCAGCGCACGGGTGGCGGAGTTTGCCATCGCCGGGACTCTGCGGGGCAGGGAACTGCTCATTCCCGGCGGGCTGATGCGGGCGGTAAAGCTGGGGGTGCGTTTTCTCCCGGACCGTCTGGCCGCCCGGATCTGCTGGTCTCTTCAGGCCCGCAAGGGGGAACGGCGCTGAGGAGAAATTTTCCGCCCCCTTCCAAATTTCCACTTGACAGCCGTGTAAAAACCTGCTATAACCAAACCCAACAACACAACCGAATCCAAAACCGATGAGCAAGATGAGTACATGCGGAATGCGCGTTCCAAGAGAGTCGTGGGCGGTGAGATCACGACAGCGGGCGCCGTATGGAATGGCCTTGCGAGGGCAATACGAACGGCGACAGCTCAGTAGTGGATGCCGGGTCTCCCACCCGTTATCAGAGGGACGCGCATGATGGTGTGCGAATGAGCGGGCGCCCTTTGGGCGTCAATCCGGGTGGTACCGCAGAAGCTGCAGCTTTTGTCCCAGAGTTGGGACAAAGGCTGTTTTTTTATCCCCATTTTCAGAAACAGGGACGGAGGGATCAGAGATGACATTGAGAGAACGATGGCGGCACAGCATTTGCCGTCCCACAGCTTTTCCCACAAATCATGTCTGGAGGAACTCTCAATGGAATTTTCACCGATCACGGCCTTCGGCTTTGTCGCCCTCACCTTTGCCGTGGGGGACTATATCGCCCTGAAAACCCGGGGCATCGTATCCACTTTCATCACCGCGATCCTGGTATTCATTCTCTTCGGCGGAGTGCTCAGGGTCCTACCCGCCGACCTGATGGATCGCTCCGGCCTCACCGCGCTGATCCCCACCTTCGGCATGGTGCTCATTCTCACCAATCTGGGTTCCACCCTGGACCTCCATGCGCTGAAAAAGGAGTGGAGGACCATTCTGGTCTCCCTGGCGGGTTTGGCGGGCGTGATCCTTCTCTGCGCCGCCCTGGGACAATTGCTGTTTGGCCGGGAATACGCTCTGAGCGCCATCGCCCCCATCAGCGGCGGGATCGTGGCCACCATGATCACCGGAGAGGCCGCCAAGACCGCCGGGCGGGTCGACCTGGCCAGCTTCGCCTCGGCGGTCATGGCCCTTCAGATCCTCATCGGCCTCCCCCTGGCCAGCTTCTTTCTCCGAAAGTCCGCCGTAGCATATATCGGTAGAGGCGGTCACCTGCAAAGTCAGTCCGGGGACAGCCGCCGGATCAACCTCCGCATTCTCCCCGCCACGCCGCAGTCCCTGGACACTCCAACCGCCCACTTTGCCCGTCTGGCCGCCACAGGCGCGCTGGCCCAGGGCTTCTCGGAACTCACCGGGCTGAACGCCACCATCTGTTACCTGCTGCTGGGCGCGCTGGCTGCCGCGGTGGGCCTTCTGGATCGAAACAGCCTGCAAAGGGCGGGCGGAGACGGCGTGATGCTGCTGGCCACCTATGCCTACTGCACCGCCAGCTTTGTCACCATGTCTCTCTCCCAGTTCGCCTCCATTCTCCTGCCGGTATTCGGCCTTTTGGTCCTGGGGGCCGCGGGCGTGGCCATCTGTTCCGTCCTGATGGGGCTTCTCTTTCACTGGGACCCCTCGCTCAGCATTGCCGTGGGCCTGTGCTGCATGCTGGGCTACCCTGTCACCTACGCCGTGGCCATGGAGGTGGTCACCGGCGCCAGCTTCGGCCGGGACTTCACCCCCGAGCAGATCCGGAATTTGACCGACTACGTCCTGCCCAAGATGCTCATTGCGGGAGTCGCCAGCGTGAGCGTGGCTTCGGTGGCTCTGGCGGGGGTGGTCGCCCCCCTGATCTTCTGACTGCCGTCACAATCCGGATGCGCCCTGCGCACACGGCGGGGGCCGTCCTCTTATTTGAAAGGTGCTGAATCCACTATGACGAATTATCAATCGGCCGCTCTGGCCATCAAAGATCAGATCATCGCCGACCGGCGTACCGTCCACAGCTTTGCGGAAACAGGCTTCGACCTGCCCCAAACCGTTGCTTTTGTAGAGGCGCGGCTGCGCGCCTGCGGTCTGGAGCCTCAGCGGGTGGGAAGGGCGGGGGTATCCTGTCTCATCGGAAGCGGGGCGGGCAAGACCATCCTGCTCCGGGCCGACATGGACGCGCTGCCCATGGCGGAGCAGACCGGGCTCCCCTTCGCCGCGGGCAACGGGAACTGCCACTCCTGCGGCCACGACTGCCACACCGCCATGCTGCTGGGGGCCGCCCGGCTGCTGAAGGAACACGAATCCGAGCTGGCGGGCCGGGTCAAGCTGATGTTCCAGCCGGCGGAGGAGCTGCTGGCCGGGGCCCGGGATATGCTGGCCAATGGCATTCTGGAACACCCCGCCGCAGACGCCGCTATGGGGCTTCATGTGGCAGTGGGGGTCGAGGGCTGCAGCGAACCCGGAACCATTACCTATAAACCCGGCTGTGCCTCCTTCTCAGGCGACGCAGTCCGGATCACGATCACCGGAAAAGACGCCCACGGCAGCACCCCATGCGCCGGTGTGGACGCCATCAATATCGCGGCCCACATAATTATCGCGCTCCAGGCCATCCCGGCCCGGGAGATCCCCTGCGAACAGCAGGCCGTCGTGCTGGTGGGGATGATCCGGGGCGGCACCAGCTGCAACACCAACGCGGGAAGCTGTGTGCTGGAGGCCTCCATCCGGGCCGACTCGGTGGAGGGGCGGGCCTTTCTCAAGCAGCGGGTGGCGGAGATCAGCCGGGCAACGGCGGCCACCTTCCGGGGCCGGGCCGAGGTGGAATTTGTATACGGCATGCCCTCTCTCTACAACGACCCGGCGCTGTGCAGGGACCTGAGCGGCTACTGCCGGGAGCTTCTGGGCGGAGAAGCCGTGATCGAGAGCGACCGTATGTCGGGCAGCGAGGACTTCACCATAGTGGCGCAGAAAGTCCCCTCCGTGTTCTTTCAGCTGGGCGCGGGCAGCGCGGCGGGCGGGCATCTCTGCGGGATGCACAACCCCGGCATGGTGGTGGAAGAGGACGTCCTCCCCACCGGTGCCGCTCTGTATGCCCACTGCGCTGTGCGATACCTCCAGAGCCATTCTTAAAAAAGCGGCAAAAAGCTGCGCCGCGTCTCCAAATGGGGGAGCGGCGCAGCTTTTTTCATTCTTTTTTACCGGCTCCTATTTGCCCATGAAGAAGTATCCCAGCAGATTTTTGAGAATGCCGGGGATAGTGAGCCGCGCCACCGACTGGGCCGCCACGATGGGGATGGTCTGGCGCACCTCGCCCGCCACCGTCACCGTCATCTCGCCCAGCTTCTGACCCTGCTCCACCGGGGCCTCCACATCGGCGCACAGGTCGATTCGGGTCTCCACCTCGTTGACCTGTGCCTTTTCCACCAGGATCCGGCCGCCGCCCTCCAGCACCGGCTGGACCTGCTCTTCCTCACCCAGCAGCACGTCCACCGGCGCCAGGGCCTGGGCCGGGTGGGCGTCCAGCACCGTGTAGTTGGCAAAGCCGAAGTCCAGCATGCTCTTGGCGCCCTCAAACCGCTGAGCCGAGGTGGGGGACTTGAGGACCACCGCGATGAGCTCCATGCCGCCCCGCTCGGCGGTGGCCGACATGCAGTAGAGCGCGCCGTCGGTGGAGCCGGTCTTGAGCCCGGTGGCTCCGTCGTAGAACCGGATGAGCTTGTTGGTGTTGGAGAGCTGGAAGGCCCCGTCCCGAATGGAATCCATCCAGATGGTGGTGTACTCCCGGATGGCCGGGTGGCGGAGAATGAGTTCCCGGCTCATCACGGCAATGTCGTGGGCGGAGGTGAGATGTCCCGCGGCGGGCAGGCCGGTGCAGTTGAGGAAGGTCGTGTCCGCCATGCCCAGTTCAGCAGCCCGCTGGTTCATCCGCTCCACAAAGGCGCCCTCGCTTCCGGCCACCCGCTCGGCCAGGGCCACGGCGGCGTCGTTGCCCGAGACCACCACCACAGCTTTGAGGAGATCCCGGACCGTCATGGTCTCCCCTTCCTTTAAATAGACCTGGGAACCGCCCATAGAGGCCGCCCGGGTCGAGACCTGTATCGAGTCGTCCGGCGAGAGCAGGCCGCCGTCAATGGCCTCCATGATCAGCAGGAGCGTCATCACCTTGGTGACGCTGGCAGGTTCCAGCTTGTCGTGGGCGTTCTGTTCATAGAGGGTCTGCCCGGTCTCCTTCTCCATCAGCACGGCGGCCCCCGCCGCCACCTCCGGCGCTCCGGCCACGGCGGCCCGAGCCGGGAAGATGCACAGGGAAACGGCCAACAGGGCCGCCATCCATTTTTTCATGGTTCCGCCTCCATTTTTTTGATCTGGAAATCTGCCTTTAAGATGTGGAATTTTCCTCCGCGTATACCAGGCGAATTTTGGTGCCGCAGGAAAAACAGGGATGCCGCCTCTCTTTTGTGAAAAACGCCGGAAGGATTTCTCTTTACATTTCTTATTTAGCGTGTTACCATACTAAAGTATCAAGACGATGGAAACAGGAGGAACCTTTTATGAATCCCAAGAAGCTGCTCTCTCTTGCTCTGGCCCTGACCATGGGCCTCTCCCTCACCGCCTGCGGCGGCGGCAAAGCTCCCTCCGCCTCGCCCTCCGAGGCCGCCGGCAGTGCGGCTCCCGCCGAGAGTGCCGTCGGCAGCAGCGATCTGGCCTATGTCAAGGACAAGGGCGTACTGGTGGTGGGCATCACCGAGTTCGAGCCCATGGACTACCAGGACAAGAACGGCAGCTGGATCGGCTTTGACGCCGATATGGCCCGCGCCTTTGCCGGGAGCCTGGGCGTGGAGTGCCAGTTCCAGGTCATCGACTGGGACAACAAGGTGCTGGAGCTGGACGGCAAAAACATCGACGTGGTGTGGAACGGCATGACCCTCACCGACGAGGTCACCAGCGCCATGGCCTGCTCCAACGCCTACTGCAACAACGCCCAGGTGGTCATCGTCCCCTCCGCCAGGGCCGCCGATTATCAGAGCGTGGACAGCGTAAAGGATCTGGCCTTCGCCGTGGAGGCCGGTTCCGCCGGCAAGGCTGAGGTGGAGGCTCTGGGAGCCAGCTATACCGAGGTCCAGGATCAGGCCACCGCGCTGCTGGAGGTCTCCTCCGGCACGGCCGACGCCGCCGTCATCGACTCTCTGATGGCCGCCGCCATGGTGGGCGCGGGCACCAGCTACGCCGATCTGACCTACACCGTGGGCCTCAACAGCGAGGAGTACGGCGTGGGCTTCCGCAAGGGCTCCGATCTGGCTGCGGCCCTCAACGAGTTCTTCCAGACCGCCTACGCCGACGGCAGCATGCAGAAGACCGCCGAGACCTACGGCGTTCAGGCCGCGCTCATCGAGCAATGACCGGGCTGTTTTTCAGCCGAAAAAAGCAGGGGGCGCACGCCCTCTGCTTTTTGTCCGTTTTTTGATTGGAAAGGTAAGGTGGGACACGCCATGCTCGCAACCGTCCTGGGCGCTCTGAATGTGGGCTTTTTACAGACCCTCAAGCTCTTCGCCGTCACCCTGCTGGGGGCCATCCCCCTGGGGCTGGTGCTCTCCTTCGGCTCCATGAGCCGCTTCGCTCCCCTGCGCTATCTCACCCGGATGGTGATCTGGGTCATCCGGGGCACTCCGCTGATGCTCCAGCTCATCATCCTCTATTACATCCCCGGCCGCCTGCTGGGATACAGTCCCTGGGGCAGCGGCGAGGAGGGCCGGTTCCTGGCCTCCGCCATCGCCTTTATCATCAACTACACCTGTTATTTCTCCGAGATCTACCGGGGCGGGATCCAGGGTGTTCCCGTCGGTCAGCAGGAGGCGGGCATGGTGCTGGGCATGACCCGGTCCCAGATCTTCTTCAAGGTCACCCTGCTCCAGATGATCAAGCGCATCGTGCCCCCCATGTCCAATGAGATCATCACCCTGGTCAAGGACACCTCCATCGCCCGCATCATCTCCCTCCAGGAGGTCATCTGGGCGGGCTATGCCTTCCTGAAGGGCTCCCATGGCTACTCAGGGCTGGTCTGGCCCCTGTTCTTCACCGGCATCTACTATCTGGTCTTCAACGGCGTGCTCACCCTCCTGCTGGGCTGGGTGGAACGCAGGCTGGACTACTTTAAATAAGGAGGCGGGACCATGGCACTTTTGGAAGCACAGAAGATCGAAAAGCACTTCGGCTCCACCAAAGTCCTGCAAGACATCAGCTTCTCCCTGGACGAGGGGCAGGCCCTGGCCATCATCGGCTCCTCGGGCTCGGGCAAGACCACCCTGCTGCGATGCCTCAACTTTTTGGAGACGCCGGACGCCGGGGTCATCTCGGTGGGCGGAAAGGTCATCTTCGACGCCGCCGACCCCGCCACCCAGCAGGAGAGCGAGCTGCGGGAAAAACGGCTCCACTTTGGGCTGGTCTTTCAGAATTTCAACCTCTTCCCCCAGTATACCGCGCTGGAGAACGTGACCCTGGCGGTCAAGCTGCGCACACCGGACAAATCCCAGTGGGGGACCATCGACGCCCGGGGCCGGGAGCTGCTGGCCCAGATGGGCCTTCAGGATCGGGCCGGCCACTATCCCCACCAGCTCTCCGGCGGGCAGCAGCAGCGGGTGGCCATCGCCCGGGCGCTGGCCCTCCGCCCCGATGTGCTCTGCTTTGACGAGCCCACCTCCGCCCTGGACCCCGAGCTCACCGGGGAGGTGCTGAAGGTCATCCGATCCCTGGCCGATCAGAACACCACCATGATCATCGTCACCCACGAGATGGCATTCGCCCGGGATGTGGCCGACGAGGTCATCTTTATGGACGGCGGAGTGATCGTGGAGCAGGGCCCCGCCCGGCAGGTCATCGAGCAGCCCCGTGAGGAGCGCACCCGGCAGTTCCTCTCCCGGTACTCCGGGTCTTGATCCATCGGAAGATCACCTGTTCGACAGAAAAATCCCTTTTATGAGACGCCCCCTTTGCTACAATGGCAGCAAAGGGGGCGTTTTGCATGGTTTTTTTCCGGCGGCTGGGACACAGCATTGTTTTCTGCCTGCTCTACTGCACGGATCGCCGGGCCGCCTGGCGGTACGCCCGATCCCGCGGCGAGTGAGATAAGGCCGGGGCGGGGAGTGAACAGCTCCAGTAAAACCGGACAATAGACAAAAGGCCCCCTAATGTAGGAAAATAAAGCTACATTAGGGGGTCTTGCTATGTCCGGAAAAAAGGGATGAAAAAGTATCCGGTAGGGATACGAGAAGAAGTGGTGTCACGAATCCGCGGAGGAGAAAGCCAGCGTGCTTTATGTCGGGAGTATGGGATCAGCCGGTGGGCTATTCAGTGCTGGCTAAAGGAGCCTGTCCTTCCAAAAGCGCGGGGGCGTAAACCCGCAAAAACACTGGCGGAGTACAAGTATGAGAACAAACGGCTAAAGATGGAAAACGAGCTGTTGCGGGATTTTCTGCGCTCCACAGGAAGGAAGTGAGGCCAAGGGCAAAATACGCAGTAATCTACCGGCACAGAAACGAATATCCGGTAACCGTTATGTGTTGCTTCTTTCAGGTATCCCGCAGCGGATACTATGATTTCGTCCATCGTTTGGGCAGGCCGGAGAAAGACGCGGCCCTTGCAGAAATCATCGCGGAACAGCGAGAGCGCAGCTTTCGTACGTATGGCTACCGCAGAATGTGGCTGGTGCTGAAGAAGCGAGGCATCCACCGTAATCCCAAGACCATCCTGCGTATCATGGAGAAATATGGTTTGCTTGCGGAGATCCGGAGACGCAGAAAATGGCAGCAGATGGGGCAGCAAGTCCACAAGTACAAGAATCTGCTGAATAGGGAGTTTTATGCGAACAGGCCCAACAGCAAATGGGTGACGGACATCTCCTACATCCACACCAAGCAGGGCGTATTGTACCTGTCCATGATCCGGGACCTTTACGACAACAGCATTGTTGCCTACAAGACCGGCACAAAGCAGACAGTCAACTTGGTGCTGGACACCATTCGCCTGGCCATGCGCAAGGAGAAGAAGAGGGCCGCTGCGGAGTTGCAGCTCCACAGCGACCAGGGGTTCCAGTACACCTCGCAAGCATACTTCGACCTGACAAAATCTTATGGCATTACGCCTTCCATGTCAAGACGCGGAAACTGTTACGACAACGCTATGGCGGAAAATTTCTTTTCCATCCTCAAGACAGAGTGTATCTACCGCCATAAACCGGCCTCATTCTGTGAGGCCAATGAGATGATTGACCGCTATATCAATTTTTACAACCACGAGCGCATCCAGCTAAAAACTGGAGTGGCGCCGCTCACGCTGCGCCACTCCGCTTAAAACTTCATATTTCCCTACATTGAGGCCTTTTTGTGCTGTCCGCACAATTTGGGGCGGTTCAGAGCGCACGCTCCCCGCCCCGGCCTTTTCCCTTTTCGCTCAGAGGACGTCCGGCAGCATCCGGGTCAGCTCCGGACCAGCTCACCCAGCAGGCCCTCGTACTGGACACCCTCCGGAATGGGGGTGCCCAGCTCCAGCGTCCGTCTGGCACAGCGGCCCACAAACTCCACCGCCAGGGAGGTGGCTTTTCCCAGCGGCTTTCCAGCCAGCAGGCTGCCCAGCGCCACACTGGCAAAGAGATCGCCGGTACCGGGGAACTGGGCGGGTTCCTCGTGGGCGGCGGCAAACGCGACCTCCCCCGTCTCCCGGTCGAAGCACCCGGCTCCCACCAGCCCGGGCCCCGGGTGGACCCCGGTGAGGATCACCGACCGGTGTCCCTCCAGGCTCAGGCGCTCCAGCCAGCGGCGCAGTCCGGCCTCGTCCCGGGGCGCGGCGGCATAGTCCTCCCCCAGCAGGATGGCAGCCTCGGTGAGGTTGGGCGTGATGACATCGGCCAGCGCGGCCAGCTCACACATCTCTTCACACATCCGCTCGGTATACGTCCGGTAGCGTTTGCCCCAGTCCCCCATCACCGGATCCACCATGACTAACGTCTCGGGGCCGCGGAAGGTCTGAATAAAACGCCCCAGTACGCCGATCTGCTCCGCCGAACCCACAAAACCGCTGTATACCGCATCAAAACGGGTATCCAGCTCCTTCCAGTGCTCTGTGGATCCCGCCATCTCCCCGGTGAGGTCCCGGAACACGAATTTGTCCGAGGGGGGAAAGATGGTGGAGGAGGAGAGGTAGGCAGTGGGCAGCGGGGAACACCAGCAGCCCAGGGCGGAGAGCACGGGCAGCACAATGCCCAGGGAACACCGGCCCATGCCGGACAGATCGTGAATGGCAGCCACGTGGGGCGCGCTCTTTTGCATCTCGAAGTCCCTCCACAAAAAACAGCGACCGCACGGGGGCGGCAGCCGGCTCTGTCCCCAGGGGGCGGGTCCCGGCGCGCCAAAGCGGATCGTTGAGAATGGCATCATTATATTCTTTTTTTCTAAGGAAGGCAATGATTGACGCAGCCGTTTTTTTTGTGATATACTAATTATATTTACGGGGGATTGATGAAATTGGTAGACATGCGAGATTTAGGTTCTCGTGGAGTGATCCGTAAGGGTTCGAGTCCCTTATCCCCTACCAGTCCAAACAGCCCCCTCCGGCCCGCCGTCCCCACCCCGTGCGGAGCGATTCTGGGCCGGATAGGGTTGTTTCCATTTGGAGCCGGACAGATAACAGTGGAACAGGAGGGCGCAGAGATGAAAATTCAGGAATCCGGCGAGGACTATCTGGAGGCCATTCTGGTCCTCCAGGAGAAAAAGGGGCAGGTCCACGCCATCGACATCGCCCACCACCTGGAGTTTTCCAAACCCAGCGTCAGCCGGGCCATGAAGCTGCTGCGGGAGGACGGAGATGTGACAGTGTCTCCCCAGGGGACCATCGAGCTCACCGGCAAAGGCCGGGAGATCGCCGAGCGCATCTACGAGCGCCATCAGCTGCTCACCCGCTGGCTCACCACGCTGGGCGTCAGCGCCGCCCAGGCCGCAGAGGACGCCTGCCGCATCGAACATGACATCAGCGCGGAAACATTTGCCCGTTTAAAGGAGCATATTGGTTCCGTCGAAAAAAAATGAAAAAATCCGGGGAAACCGGTTGACAAACCAGAGGGCGTATGATAACATATCTCTTGCGCTGAACAGCGCGGCCAAGACGCACGAGTGGTGGAATTGGTAGACTCGCTGGCTTCAGGTGCCAGTGTTCGCAAGGACGTGTGGGTTCGAGTCCCACCTCGTGCACCAAGCAGAAAGACACGCTTTGGCGTGTCTTTCTTTTTACCCTCCGGTCGGTCTCCGGAATCCAGGAAAGGACGGCGGCAGCCATGCACAACGAGTTGACCCAGAAGGACATCGAGCTGATGAAGCAGGAGTTGGACGAGCGGCGCATCCGCCTGCGGCCCAAACTGCTGGAGGCGGTGAAGGAGGCCCGGGGATTCGGTGATCTGAGCGAAAACTTCGAGTACAAAGCCGCCAAGCAGGAGAAAAACCGCAACGAGAGCCGCATCCGCTACCTGGAGAACATGATCCGCACCGCCGTGGTGGTAAAGGAAGGGACCGGAGACGGCGTCTCCCTCTATGACAAGGTCACGGTACTCCTCCCCGACGACGATGAGGCCGAGACTTACCAGATCGTCACCACCATGCGCCAGGACGCCCTGCATGGCCTCATCAGCCGGGAGTCACCGGTGGGAAAGGCGCTTCTGGGCAGACGGGAGGGGGAGCGCGTCCACATCCAGGTGGACGCAAACTGCGGCTACGACATGGTCATCCAGAAGATCGAAAAGGGCCAGGACGACAGCGCTATCCCCCTCAACAGGTTTTGATCTTCTCTCTTTTCTCCCGCCGCATTTCATGCTATACTAGGCACAGTTTTCCGCACCCTGCGAAAGGAGGCCCTACACATGGCTGAACTTTTTCTTCCCGTCCTCTCCCATTTTGAAAACCAGAATCCCTGGTCGGCCAGCGCGGGCCGCCTGTGCTACCGCATTCTCCCCACCGTGGCCGCCGCGCCGGAGGAGAGCGTCCTCACCGCCGAGGTCTGGGAGGGACCCTGGGCCTATGAATTTTCCCAGGTGGAAGAGGTCAGGACCTTTCCCCTCTCCCAGGAGGGCCTGGATATGCTGCCGGAATGGCTGGAGCAGTGGCATGTGGCCGTGGAATCCCGTCCCCGCCGCACACTCGCCGAGGATATTGCCCGGCGGGATGCCTTTCTGGCCGCTCACGCCGACGGAGGCAAAGCATGACAGCCCCCGCCGCCAATTTCATCACTTTTCCGGACCGGTAACACCCCCGCGCTGCGGAGGTGTTACCGGTCCGTTCTTTTTACACCCGCTCCCCCATTTTGCAGGATTCTTCCCTTGACCTTTTCCCGAAAAAGTTGTATAATTTATACAAATTAAGGCAGTTGTTTTTTTAATTTTGTGTATATTTTATAATTTTCCATCTGTGGAAAATTATGTTTTGTAAATAATTACCAATCCTTTGGAGGCTTACTTATGAGAGAGAGCAGTCAGTCCCGCCTGCCGGAGCCGCTGGAACGTTTTCTGCAGGGAAAAGAGACCCATCTCCAGGACTTTCTGGGCAGTCATCCGGTGACCCAGGGCGGCAAGGAGGGCTGCGTCTTCCGGGTCTGGGCCCCCCACGCCGAAGCGGTCTGCCTGATGGGGGACTTCAACGGCTGGGAGGAAAACACCCTGCCCCTCGCCCCCATCGGCGGCGGGGTGTGGGAGGGCTTCGTGCCCGGCCTGGAACGCTATGCCACCTATAAATACGCCATCCACACCTCCGACGGCCGCATCCTGGCCAAGTCGGACCCCTTCGCCTTCCACGCCGAGACCCGGCCGGGCAACGCCTCCAAGGTCTATGACCCGGCGGGTTACGGCTGGGGCGACCGAAAGTGGCTGGAGTGGAGGGCCAAGCACCCGGTGTACACCTCTCCCCTGAACATCTACGAGCTCCATCTGGGCTCCTGGCGGCGCACGGGAGAGGGAGAGTTCCTCAGCTATCGGGACACCGCCCGGTATCTGGTGCCCTATCTGAAGGAGATGGGCTACACGCACGTGGAGTTCCTCCCCGTCATGGAGCACCCGCTGGACGCCTCCTGGGGCTATCAGTGCACCGGCTACTTCGCTCCCACCAGCCGCTTCGGCACCCCCCACGACCTTATGTACCTCATCGATCAGCTCCACCAGGCCGGGATCGGGGTCATCCTGGACTGGGTGCCCGCCCACTTCCCCCGGGACGGCTTCGGCCTCTACCAGTTCGACGGCCAGCCCTGCTACGAGTACGCCGACCCCCGGAAGGGGGAGCATGCCGAGTGGGGCACCATGGTGTTCGACTTCGGGAAAAACGAGGTCCGCTCCTTCCTCACCTCCTCCGCCCTCTTCTGGCTGGAGCAGTACCACGCCGACGGTCTGCGGGTGGACGCGGTGGCCTCCATGCTGTATCTGGATTATAACCGGAAAAACGGGCAGTGGGTCCCCAACATCCAAGGCGGCCGCGAAAACCTGGAGGCGGTGAGCTTCCTCCAGGAACTCAACACAGCGGTCTTTGCCGCCTGCCCCGACGCGCTGATGATCGCCGAGGAGTCCACCGCCTGGCCCCTGGTCACCGCCCCGGTCACCGACGGCGGGCTGGGCTTTAATCTCAAGTGGAACATGGGCTGGATGAACGACACCCAGCACTATATGAAGCTCGACCCCTACTTCCGGCAGTACAACCACAAGGACATCACGTTCTCCCTCATGTACGCCTTCTCGGAGAACTTCCTCCTCCCCCTCTCCCACGACGAGGTGGTCCACATGAAGGGCTCCCTTCTGGGAAAAATGCCCGGGGAGGACACGCTGAAATTTGCCGGCGTGCGGAGCTTCTACACCTATATGCTCACCCATCCCGGCAAGAAGCTGATGATGATGGGCAGCGAGTTCGGCCAGTGGAACGAGTGGCATTACGAGCAGTCCCTGGACTGGCACCTGCTGGATCAGCAGGACGCCGACGGGGAACGCCACCGCCGGCTGAAGGCCTTCTTCCAGGCCGCCAACGCCCTCTACCTCCGCTCCCCTCAGCTCTGGGAGGAGGATTTCGACTGGAAGGGTTTCCAGTGGCTGTGCCCCGACGACGCCAACGGCAACACTGTGGCCTTCCTCCGCCGGGACAAAAAGGGCGGATTTTTGGCGGTGCTGTGCAATTTTTCCCCCGTGTCCCATCCCGGCTACCGGCTGGGTGTGCCGGTGGCCGGGAAATACGCCGTGGTCCTCAACTCCGACGACCCCGCCTTCGGCGGCGGCGGTGGCGGGGACAAAGGCCTCATCTCCACCGAGAAGATCCCCTGCCACGGGCAGGAGCAGTCCATTACGGTGGATCTGCCCGCCATGAGCGCGGTGGTCTACCGCTGCGCCCGGAAAAATCCGGTTCGAAAATCCAAGGCAGCCAAGCACAGACAGGCCTGATTCCATTGCTTCCATCAACAATGAGGTGATATCATGAAAAAGGAATGTGTAGCCATGCTCCTGGCAGGCGGCCAGGGCAGCCGGCTGATGGCGCTGACCCGGAAGGTCGCCAAACCGGCCGTCCCCTTCGGGGGGAAGTACCGCATCATCGACTTTCCCCTGTCCAACTGTGTCAACTCCGGCATCGACACAGTGGGCGTTCTCACCCAGTATCAGCCCCTGGAGCTGAACGCGTACATCGGCAACGGCCAGCCCTGGGATCTGGACCGCTCCGACGGGGGCGTCCACATCCTGCCTCCCTATGTCCAGGAGGGGGACAAGGGCACCTGGTACAAGGGCACCGCCAACGCCATCTACCAGAACCTCAGCTTTCTGGAGCAGTACGATCCGGAATATGTGCTGATCCTCTCGGGCGACCACATCTATAAGATGGACTACTCCGAGATGCTCCTTCACCACAGGCAGACCAAGGCAGCCTGCACCATCTCCGTCATGGAAGTTCCCATGGCTGAGGCATCCCGCTTCGGCATCATGAATGTGGACGAGAACGACCGCATCTACGAGTTCGAAGAGAAGCCCAAAAAGCCCAGGAGCAACCTGGCCTCCATGGGCATCTATATCTTCACCTGGTCCAAGCTCCGCGAGTACCTCATTGCCGATGAAGCCGACGAAAAAAGCGCCAACGACTTCGGCAAGAACATCATCCCCGCCATGCTGGACGCCGGAGAAACCATGAGCGCCTACCGCTTCTCCGGCTACTGGAAGGACGTGGGCACCATCGACTCTCTCTGGGACGCCAACATGGATATGCTCTCGGCCGACGGGGGCTTCAATCTCTACGACCCGGACTGGCCCATCTACGCCCGGGCCGCCGCCCAGCCGCCCCACTTTACCGGAGCGAACGCCGAGATCACCCACTCCATCGTCACCAGCGGCTGCGGCATCTACGGCAAGGTGGAAAACTCCGTCCTCTTCCACTCGGTCACCGTGGAGGAGGGGGCCCAGGTCCGCTACTCCATTCTCATGCCGGGCACCGTGGTCAAGGCAGGCGCCGTGGTGGAGTACACCATCGTGGCCGAGCGCGGCTCCATCGGCGCGGGGGCCCATGTGGGCTCCGCCCCCACCGGGGGCGAGGACTGGGGCATCACCGTAGTGGCACAGGAAGTCCGGGTGGGCAGCGGGTCATTGGTCCCCGCCAAGGCCATGGTCACCCGGAACGTCAAGGGGGTGAAGATATGAACGATCTGCACGGCATCATTTTCGCCTACCGCCAGAATCCCGATCTCCGGGAGCTGGCCCAGCGGCGCAACACCTGCTCCATCCCCTACGGCGGCCGCTACCGTCTCGTGGACTTCGCCCTGTCCAACCTGGTGAACGCCGGGGTGAGCGATGTGGGGCTCATCGTACATACCTCCTACCAGTCTTTGCTGGATCACGTGGGTTCAGGCAAGGACTGGGATCTCTCCCGCAAGCACGGCGGCCTGCGCATCCTGCCCCCCTTCGGCTTTTCCGGCATGCACCAGAGCGGCCACTACCGGGGCCGGATGGATGCTTTGGCCGGGGTATACTCTTATCTCCAGAACATCCGGCAGGACCATGTGGTGCTCACCAGCGGCGATCTGGCCGCCAATCTTCCCATCGCCGAGGCCTTTGAGCAGCACCTTCAGAGCGGCGCGGACATCACCGCTCTCTGCACGCCGGTCAGTCAGGCCGACCCCCGTATGACCAACTACTTTACTCTGGACAGCGGCGGAGCGGTGACCGACATTCTGGTCAGTCCCCCCGTCCCCAAGGGTGACGCCTCTCTGGAGACCTACATTCTCTCCAAGGCCCTCCTCCTCAATTTAGTGGATCGGTGCGCCGCCCATGACATTCCCTCCTTCAGCCAGGGGGTGCTCCTGGCCGCCCGGGGCCGCCTGAAGCTCCGGGGCTACCGCTTCGACGGCTACGCCGCCCGCATCCAGTCGGTGGCGGGCTACTTTCAGCGGAGCATGGAGCTGTTGGACCCCCAGGTCCGCGCCTCTCTCTTCCGCCCCGGCCGGCCCATCAAGACCAAGGATCAGTCCAATCCCTCCACCTACTACGGACCCGAGGCCCGCTCGGCCAATTCCCTCATCTCCGACGGCTGCATCATCGAGGGCACCGTGGTCAACTCCATTCTCTCCCGGGGCGTCCGGGTGGAGAAGGGGGCCCGGGTGGAAAACTGTATCCTCATGCAGCGCACCTCCATCCAGTCCGACGCCGTGCTCCGCTACGCCATCACGGATAAAAACGTGCGGGTCTGCCCGGGCCGGATGCTGATGGGCCATGGCACCTATCCTTTGGTCATCGCCAAAAACGAGATCGTGTGATCCATCCCGCTCGGACGGGCAAGGAGGCCCCTCCCCCACTCAAGAAAGGAGTTGCTCTATGAACATTTTCTTTGCCGCCTCCGAGGTAGCGCCCTTCATCAAGACCGGCGGACTGGCCGATGTGGCCGGTTCTCTCCCCCAGGCCCTGGCCCGGCAGGGCCACGACGTGCGGGTCATTCTTCCCCTCTATGAGGGGATCGGCGAGGACTGGCGCAGCCAGATGACCTATCTCCAGTGCTTTCATATCCATCTGGCCTGGCGGACCCCCTACTGCGGGATATTTGAACTGAAAAAAGACGGCGTCACATATTATTTTGTGGACAACGAATACTACTTTAAGCGCCGGGACATCTACGGCCACTACGACGACGCCGAGCGCTTCGCCTTCTTCTGCCGGGCCGTGATCGAGTCCCCCGGCCACCTGGGCTTCTGTCCGGACGTGATCCACTGCAACGACTGGCAGACCGCGCTGGTGCCCATCTATCTGCTGGAAGAGCGGGGAAACGTGCCCGAGCTGGCCAACGCCAAAAGTGTGTTCACCATCCACAACATCGAGTATCAGGGCCGCTACGGCCGGGAGCTGCTCACCGACCTGTTCGGTCTGGCCGACGGGTACTTCCATGAGCACATGCTCTCCTACTACGGGGATGTGAATCTCATGAAGGGGGCCATCTACGCCGCCGACTACGTCACCACCGTCTCCCCCACCTACGCCGCCGAGCTGCGCTATTCCTTCTACGCCCACGGTCTGGAGGGGGTCATCGCCGACAACGCCCACAAGCTGCGGGGCATCCTCAACGGCATTGACACCGTCCGCTACGACCCCTGGCACGACAAGGGCCTGACCAAGCTCTACAACGACCGGCAGCTCCAGGGCAAAAAGGCCTGCAAGGCCGCCCTTCAGAGGATGGCCGGGCTGCGGGAGGCCCCCCATGTGCCCGTGGTGGCCTGCGTGTCCCGTCTGGTGCAGCACAAGGGCTTCGATCTGGTGGTAGACGCCCTGCACAGCATCATGGACATGGACGTGCAGATGGTGGTGCTGGGCACCGGGAGCTGGAACTACGAAGAGGCCTTCCGCAATGCGGCCAAACAGTACCCCGGCCGGTTCTCCGCCCAGATCATGTACTCCGACGCCTTCTCCACCGCCATCTACGGCGGTGCCGATCTGTTCCTCATGCCCTCCGTGGCCGAGCCCTGCGGGCTCTCCCAGATGATCGCCATGCGCTACGGCACGCTGCCGGTGGTGCGGGAGACCGGCGGGCTGAAGGACTCTGTCATCCCGTGGAACGCCGGGACGGGAGAGGGCACCGGCTTCACCTTCGCCAACATCGACAAAAACGACCTTCTGTGCGTGCTCCACCAGGCCGTCACGCTCTATCACGACGACCCAAAGGCCTGGCAGACGCTCCAGAAAAACGCCATGACCGCCGACTTCTCCTGGGACCGTTCCGCCGGAGATTACCGGGAGATCTACGGCTGGATCACGGGAAAATAGACAGCGGGAAAACGACGGCACCGGGGGAGACGGAGCGTGACCGCTCCGTCTCCCCCGGTTGATTCTCCCCAGGCATACATGATTGACAACCCAAAGACAATATGATATAGTGACGCCGTAATTGGAACTGGAAACGTTTCCAAGAAATCGACACATGCGGAATGGAGTGAACCCCATGGAACAATATACCAAGAAACAACTGATGGAACGCATCATCGGCAAGCTGCGCCGCAACTTCGGCCGGGACGTGGATGAGGCCACTTCCCAGCAGATGTTTCAGGCCTGTGCCCTGGTGATCCGGGACATTATTTCGGAGCGTCAGCTCAAGACCGCCGATCAGGTCCGGGATCAACATGAGCGGCAGGTCCACTACCTGTCCATGGAGTTCCTCATGGGCCGGTCCCTGCGGAAAAACGCCTACAATCTGGGGATGACCGACGCCCTGACCCAGGCCATTGAGGCTCTGGGCTTCTCCGCCGCCGACCTCTTTGAGGAGGAACCGGACGCCGGACTGGGCAACGGCGGCCTGGGCCGGCTGGCCGCCTGCTATCTGGATGCCGCCACCACTCTGGACATCCCCATCACCGGCTATACCATCTGCTACGAGCTGGGCATCTTCAAGCAGAAGATCGTGGACGGCCAGCAGATCGAGCTGCCGGACAACTGGCTGGA
This sequence comes from Pseudoflavonifractor sp. Marseille-P3106, assembly GCA_900169975.1. GTDB lineage: Bacteria > Bacillota > Clostridia > Oscillospirales > Oscillospiraceae > Vermiculatibacterium. Next base: position 112,310 of record LT827121.1, on the reverse strand, counting down.
CAAGGGGGGCGCCTGGCTCATCACCAAGATGGATGAAACCGAGGAGGTCCGCTTCGGCGGCACAGTGAAGGACGTGTGGTACCCGGACGGCACCCACGGGGTGGAGCACTCCGGCTACACCACCGTGCTGGCCGTGCCCCGGGACATGCAGATCGCCGGCTTCCGCACCGACACCGGCAACGTCCTCCGCCTTTGGGACGCCAAGAGCCCCAATCCCGTGGACATGTCCCTCTACTCCACCGGCCAGTACCTCAAGGCGGTGGAGCAGCAGGCCAACGCAGAGGTCATCGCCAAGGTCCTCTACCCCGAGGACAATCACCGGGAGGGCAAGTCCCTGCGCCTCCGGCAGCAGTACTTCTTCGTCTCGGCCACCGTGCAGTCCATCTGCCGCAAGCACAAGGCCGAGTACGGCACTCTGCGGAATTTCCACGAAAAACACGTTCTCCAGATCAACGACACCCATCCCACTCTGGCCATCCCGGAGCTGATGCGCATCCTGCTGGACCAGGAGGGGTACAGCTGGGAGGACGCCTGGTTCATCGTCAGCCGCAGCATCTGCTACACCAACCACACCGTCCTGGCCGAGGCGCTGGAGCGCTGGCCCCAGGATCTGATGCAGGAGCTGCTGCCCCGGATCTGGCAGATCATCGTGGAGATCTCCAACCGCTATCAGGCCGAACTCACCCAGTATTTCCACGGCGACCAGTCCAAACTGGAGCAGATGGCCATCATCTGGGGCCACGAGGTCCGCATGGCCAACCTCTGCGTCTGCGCCTGTTCCGCCGTCAACGGCGTCTCCGCCCTCCACACCGGCATTCTGAAGGCCGACGTGTTCAGGGACGCCTATCAGCGCCAGCCGGAGAAGTTCCAAAACGTCACCAACGGCGTGGATCACCGCCGCTGGCTCTCCGAGGTCAACCCCAGCCTGGACGCCCTCATCCGGGACTGCTGCGGGGGGGACGACTACCTCCTCCACCCCGACGCCCTCACCGGGCTGGAGAAATACGCCGACGACAAGGCCGTGCTGGAGCGGCTTGGGGCGATCAAGCGGGAGAACAAGCTGCGCTTCGCCTCCTGGGTCCAGCGGGAGAGCGGCGTGAAGCTCAACACCGACGCCATGTTCGACGTGCAGGTCAAGCGTCTGCACGAGTATAAGCGCCAGCTCCTGAACGCCATGCATATCATCTACCTGCGGCAGCAGCTCCACGCCAATCCCAACTTCGAGCTGACCCCCCGGGTCTACCTCTTCGGGGCCAAGGCGGCCCCCGGCTACGCCGTGGCCAAGGAAATCATCCACCTCATCAACTCCCTGGCCGCCACCGTCAACGCCGATCCCCTGTGCAGGGATAAGCTCCAGGTGGTGTTCCTGGAAAACTACCGGGTGTCCATGGCGGAGGCCCTCATCCCCGCCAGCGAGCTCTCCGAGCAGATCTCCACCGCAGGCAAGGAGGCCAGCGGCACCAGCAACATGAAGTTCATGATGAACGGCGCCCTCACCATCGGCACCCTGGACGGGGCCAATGTGGAGATGCACCAGCGGGTGGGCAGCGAGAACTTCTTCCTCTTCGGCCTCAAGGCCGAGGAGGTCAGCGAGATGCGCCGCCGGGGCTACAGGTCGTATGAATACTATATGCAGAACCCCGCCCTCAAGGCGGTGGTGGATCAGCTCACCGTGGGCTTTGACGACGGGGTCAGCTATGCGGACCTCGCCAAGCGGCTCCTCTTCGGAAACGGCTGTCCCCCCGATGAGTATTTCCTGCTGGCCGACTTCGAGAGCTACCGCTCCGCCCAGCAGCTGGCGGGCCGGACCTATCTGGATCAGGAGAAGTGGAGCCGGATGTCCCTTATGAACATCGCCCGCTCGGGCATCTTCGCCGCCGACCGCTCCATCCGGGACTACGCCGACAACATTTGGCACGTACCTCACCGCTGAATGTAATTTCCCCCGCAAAAAGCCGCCACCTCTCGTTGAGAGGCGGCGGCTTTGCTTTTTCTCACACTTCCATGATGACGGGCAGGATCATGGGGTTGCGCTTGGTCTTTTTGAACAGATAGTTGGACAGATCGTTCTTGATGTCTCCCTTGACGGCCGACCAGTCCCGGCCGTTGGCGCGCCGGCTCTTCTCCATGGACTCCAGAACCACCGTCTTGAGCTCTTCCATGAGCCCCTCGGACTCCTTGACATACACAAAGCCCCGGGTGATGATGTCCGGTCCGGAGACCAGACCGCCATCCTGCACGGAGACAGAGGCCACCACCACGATCATGCCGTCCTGGGCCAGGTGCTTCCGGTCCCGGAGCACCACGGCCCCCACGTCGCCCACGCCGTAGCCGTCCACGAACACCCGCCCGGCGGGCACGGTGCCGTTCAGACGGATGGAGTCGGGGCTGACCTCAATGACCTTGCCGATGTCGGCGATGACGATATTCCCGGGATCCATCCCCATGTCCTGGGCCAGCTTGGCGTGGACCTTCAGGTGGCGCTGCTCTCCGTGGACGGGGATAAAAAACTTGGGGTTGACCAGGGCGTGGATGATCTTCAGCTCGTCTTGGCAGGCGTGGCCGGAGACATGGAGCTGCCCGGCCCGCTCGTCGACCACCTCGGCCCCCTTGCGGTAGAGCTCGTTGACCACGTTTCCAATGGCGTTTTCGTTGCCCGGAATGGCAGAGGCGGAAAAGATGATGCGGTCCCCCGCCTGGATCTCCACCTGGCGGTGCGTATTGAAGGCCATCCGGGTCATGGCGGAGAGCGTCTCCCCCTGACTGCCGGTGGTGACGATGCACACCTTGTTCTTGGGCAGGCCCTTGACCTGGCTGATGTCCACCATCGTCCCGTCTGGAATATTCATATACCCCAGCTCAGTGGAGACCTTGATGGCATTCTCCATGCTACGGCCGGTGATGGCCACCTTCCGGCCGTACCGGGCCGCCACCGAGACGATCTGCTGGATACGGTCCACATTGGAGGCAAAGGTGGCCACGATGATGCGGTCCTCACAGCCCCGGAACAGCGCCTCAAAGGAGGCGCCCACGCTCCGCTCCGACTTGGTGAAGCCGGGACGCTCCACGTTGGTGGAGTCACACAGAAGGGCCAGAACTCCCTCCTTGCCCAGCTGTCCCAGCCGGGCAAGGTCGATCATGCCGCCCTGAACGGGGGTGGGATCGATTTTAAAGTCGCCGGTCTGAACGCACACACCCACCGGACAGGTGATGGCAAAGGCCACCGCGTCAGCGATAGAGTGGTTGACGTGGATGAACTCCACCGTGAATTTGCCCGCCTTCACCGTCTCCCCCGCCTCGCAGGTGATGAGCTTGGTCTTGCCCAGCAGGCGGTGCTCCTCCAGCTTCAGCCGGATGAGTCCGGCGGACATACGGGTGGCGTACACCGGCACGTTGAGCTCCCGCAGGAGATAGGGCAGCGAGCCGATGTGGTCCTCGTGTCCGTGGGTGATGAAGATGCCGCGAATGCGGTTTTTATTCTTCAGCAGATAGGTGAAGTCGGGAATGACCACGTCGATGCCGTACATGTCGTCATCGGGAAATCCCATGCCCGAGTCCACCACCACCAGGTCCCCGCCGTACTCATAGACGGTCATGTTCTTGCCGATCTCGTTGAGTCCGCCCAGAGGAATAATTTTTAATTTTTCTGCCATGTGTTGATACTACACTCCTTTTTTCATACAGGTTTGGTTGAATGGTATGTAGGACAAAGGAGCATGCCAAAATCAGGCCAGGGGGCCGCCCTCTGTCCTGAGCGGCCCTGTATCGCCGATCAGTTGGAGCGGTCCCCTCGCCGGGACTCCCATGTCCGATTTGCCTTATCTCAAAGCGCCTGCGGCGCATAAAGCCGATCCGGCGGAGCGGGCGGAAAGAAGGCTCCCCAGGTGCCGCTCACGCATGCAGATACTGATAGATGGTATATTATATCACCTTTTTCAGGGAAAGTATACCATCATTTTTCTTCTTTTTCATCCATCCGGCGGATGCGCTCCTGATAGAAGCTGCAAAGCTCCTCCGCCGTCTCTGCGTCGGCGGCCTCGGCGATCACACGCAGGGCGGAGCGGCGGGACAGGGGGGCCAGATAGACCCAGCCGCTCCCAGCCCGGGCCCGGACCCCCTCCCCCTGGGGGCGGGCCGCCGGGTCGGCGCTGAGCAGCCGGTCCATCACCCGGCCCCGGCCGGAGCGGAGGGGGATCTCCCGCCGCACCGTGGCAAACCGGGGGGCCGACCGGTCCAGTTCGGCCAGGGTCTCCCCCGTCAGCCCCATTCGGGCACAGATGCGGCAGGCGGCAAAGGCCGCATCCCAGAGCCAGGGCAGCGTTTTCCAGACCGTCTCCGCCTCCTCGCCGTCCCGGCCCAGGCGGAGCAGCCTGCCGCCGTAACTCTCCGCCACCCGCTCGGCGGCGGCGGGGGCCCAGGCAGGCAGAGCGGCCCGGCCGCCGCCGTCGGCAAACTCCACCAGCGTCAGCAGCACCAGGAGCCGCTCCGGGGCCACCGCATGCCCCTCCTCGTCCCAGGCGCTGAGCCGAAAGCCGCCCAGATCGGCGGAAAAAGTGGCATGGCCCCTTCCTTCCCCCCGGCTCACCCGGCAGCCAAGGCTGGTGAGCGCCGAGGCCAGCGCATCGTTGGGCCCCTTTCCCGGAAGCACCTGCACCGTCAAGGGACGCAGAGGCATAGCCGACAGGCGGCAGAGCCGGGCGGCCTCCTCGGCATAGCCGGAGCGGGTGCCGGTGACCGTCTCAAAGGCCCCTACCCGTCCGGCGGGGACACGGCTGCCCTCCCCCCGGAGCAGAGCGCCCTCGATCTTCCGGCGCTCCCCCCGGCCCAGAGGCAGGCCGTCGGGACCGAAGAGGCGCAGCTCCGCCCCGCTGCCGTCCTGCTGGACAAACAGAGTGGTGGGCGTGCCTTGATAGCGGCCCAGCCAGGCGGCCGCCGCCGCGCAGGAGGCATCGCTGGTCAGAGCGGTGCTCCCCGCCGCCGCCGCGCCGCAGGCCGCCGCCCGGGCCAGCATCTCGGCCCCCGCGCCGCCGGACCAGGCCAGGCCCATGGCCCCTCGCTCACCCAGGATGGTACCCAGGGCCATCATCGTCTCGGGGGTCAGCTCCTCCCCCAGAGTGCCCCGGAACGTCCCGCCGTCGGAGAATTTCAGGGGGACGCTCTCTCCGGCGGTGACCAGGGAGGCGGTGATCTTGCCTCCCTCGGGCACGCTTCGGTCGGGCCAGAGCTTCACGCCGGGGGCCACAATGGCCTCAGCCCCCACCCGGGCCCCCTCGCCCAGCACCGCGCCCGCACCCACGATCGCCCGGCGGCCCAGCACCGCGCCCGCACCCACGATCGCCCGGCGATGGACAGCGGCTCCCTTGCAGAGGATGGCTCCGCTGACCTCGGCCCCCTCGCCCACCGACGCGCCCAGCAGCACCGAGCGCTCCACCACCGCCCCGGTCTCCACGGTGGAGCCGTCTCCCAGCACCGCGCAGGGGCCGATGATACAGCCGGGAGCCAGGGAGACCCGGCGGCCCAGCCAGCAGGGCGGGCGCAGCTCCACCCCCGCCGGGGCGGGGCGCAGCCCGTCCCCCAGATCCAGCGCCACCTTCCCCGTCAGGGCGTCGGCGGCGCTCTCCAGATAGGCACGGCAGTCTCCCATGTCCTGCCAGTAGCCCTCCACCTCCCAGCCGTAGAGGTCCTCCCCCCTGGCCAGGAGAGCGGGAAAGAGATCCTTGCCGAAGTCGTACGGCACTCCTTCGGGCACCTGATCCATGGCCCGGCGGGTGAGAACATAGATCCCGGTGTTGACCAGCTCCGTATCCACCTGGCTCCAGCCGGGCTTTTCCACAAAGCCCAGCACCCGGCCGGAGTCGTCCACCCGGACCAGGCCGTACTCCAGCGGCTCCGCCCGCCGGCAGAGGGCCAGAGAGGCCGCCGAGCGCCGGCTTTGGTGGAGAGCCGCCAGCGCGGAGAGGTCCAGGTCGCACACCGCATCCCCGCTGACCACAAGGAAATCCTCCTCCCCCAAAAAGCCCATGCACTTTTTGACGCCCCCCGCCGTGCCCAGGGGCTCGTCCTCCACAAAGTAGGTCAGTTTGACTCCGCAGTCAGAGCCGTCCCCAAAGTAGTCGGTGACGGCAGCGGGAAGGTAGCGGAGGGTCACGGCGATCTCCCGGACCCCGTGGCGGCGGAGAAGATCCAGGATGTGCCCCAGCACCGGCTTGCCCAGAAGCGGCGTCATGGGCTTGGGCCGGCCCAGAGTGAGGGGGCGCAGACGGCTGCCTTCGCCCCCCGCCAAAATCACTGCTTTCATTCGGGGAACACCACCTTTTTTAGGATGTCCCTTAGTATGGCTGTCCTGCACAAAAATACCCGGCTTTACTTTTTCGGTAAAGTCGGGTAAACTGAAAAAAACACTTGCCGGAACAGAGGAGCGCAACGGATGAACATTCAGATTTTCGGAAAATCAAAGTGCTTTGACACCAAAAAAGCTGAACGCTATTTTAAGGAGCGGGGGATCAAATTCCAGGCTGTGGATCTGCTCCGCTTCGGCATGAGCCGGGGCGAGCTCACCAGCGTGGCCAAAGCCGTGGGGCTGGAGACACTGGTGGACTGGAAAAATGCAGACTCCGCCCTTTTGAAATATCTGGCCTACGATACGGACAAACTGGAAAAGCTGCTGGAGGATCCCCGGCTCATCCGGACCCCCGTGGTCCGCAACGGCAGGCAGGCCACCGTGGGCTACCAGCCGGAGATCTGGAAGAGCTGGGAGTAATGGGCCCTCTCACGTTTCCCCCAGCGCGGCGCGCAGCAGGCCCCGCCACTCCTCCACCGCCCAGTCCGGCCCGGTGAGGGACACCCCGGAGCCAAGGCCGAAAAGCCAGCCGTAAAACTGAGGAGAGACCGCCGCCTCCACGGTCAGGACAAAGTGTTCGGGACCGTCAGGGATGAACATCACGTCCTGCCCAAACCGGTCCAGCATCACGTTGACCAGCCGGTTTTCGCACCGCAGCCGCACCTTCCCCTCCCGGCCGGAGAACATGTGGAAGTGCCGCTGTCCGTACTCGGCCAGGTCGAACCTTCGGCAGCTCTCGTCCCCCGCCCGGGGCAGGCAGGTGACGGCCAGAGAGGCGGTCTTGTCCACCCGGTAGTGGCGCAGCTCCCCCACGGCGTGGTCCCAGCCCACCAGGTAGTAGTTTTCGTCGCTCCAGATGAGGCCGTAGGGGGAGACGGTGTACCGCTTCCCTTCCCGGCGAAAGACCTTCTCCTTTTTTACGTTGTAGTCAAAATACTGGAAGGTCACCGCCCGCCCCGCGGCGATGGCGGTGTGGAGCTTGTCGATGGCGTAGTATACCCCCTCGTTCTCCGTCTTGACCCGCCGGTCCACATAGACCTGCCGCTGGAGCTGGCGGGCCTGCCCGACGCTGGTGAGCCCCTCCAGCTTGCGGATCAGGGCGTCGCTCTTTTTGCGGCTGATGAACCGGGAGGACTGCACCGCGTCCACCAGCAGCTTCAGCTCGGGCAGCTCAAAATCCCGCTGCCCCAGAAACCAGCCCCCGTTCTTCCCCTTCCGGAACTGCACGTCCATCCCCCACTCCCGCAGGGTCTCCATATCCCGGTAGATACTCTTGCGCTCGGCAGAGATCCCCCGGCGCTCCAGAGAAGTGAGGAATTCCTCCGTGGAGATGGGCCGCTCCTCGTCCCCCCGCTCCAGGAGCAGTTGGCGGACCGCCAGGAGCTTGACCTTTTGACCGCTCTGTCTTGCCATGTCTTTCCCTCCCTTTCCGCTTTGAGTTTACCAAATTATAAGTACCATAAACGGTACTAAAAATATATCACAGGTTTTTTGCCTCCGCAAGGGCGCCTGGTCCTATTTTTCATTCCCAATCATATTTGCATCTTTATACGCTCTCTCCTGCATTTTACTTTACAAACCCCAGGGAACGTGATAGAATCGTTACATCATCTTGCTAAAGTATCTGCCGTCTGGAGGCGTTTTTATTGATCATCCGTGACATTCAGGTGGGGGAGATCACACTGCCGCTGACTCACCCCTTCAAAACCGCGCTGCGCACTGTGGAGCACGTCAACGACGTGGTGGTCCGGGTCATCGGGGACGACGGACGGACAGGTTACGGCGAGGCGCCTCCCACCGCAGTCATCACTGGAGAGACAAAGGCCTCGGTGGCCTCGGCGGTGAAGGACTTCATCGCCCCCGCCCTCATCGGCATGGATCTGATGGATCTGGACGCCGTCATGGCCTGTCTCCAGCGCTCCATGGTCCACAACACCTCCGCCAAGGCCGCCGTGGACATGGCTCTGCTGGATCTGTGGGGAAAAACGCTGAACGCGCCCCTGTGGCGGCTGCTGGGCGGAGCCAGGCGGAGCTTTGAAACAGATCTCACCATTTCCGTCAATCCGGTGGAAGAAATGGTCCGGGACAGCCTGGAAGCCGTGGAGCGCGGCTTTTCCATTTTGAAGATCAAGGTGGGCAAGGATGGCAAACAGGATGTGGCGCGCCTGATGGCCATTCGAAAGGCCGTGGGAGCGAACGTCAAAATCCGGGTGGACGCCAACCAGGGCTGGACGCCCCGGGAGTCCGTGTCCATCATCTCCGCGCTGGAGGACGCCGGTCTGGAAGCCGAACTCATCGAGCAGCCGGTGTCCGCTGCCGACTTTGAGGGGATGAAATACGTCACCGCCCATGTGAACACCCCCATTCTGGCCGACGAGTCGGTCTTTTCCCCCGCCGATGCCGCCCGGGTCATTCAGGAGCGGGCAGCAGACCTGCTCAACATCAAGCTCATGAAAACCGGAGGCATCTGGCCCGCCCTCCGCATCTGTGCTCTGGCCGAGACCTTCGGGGTGGAGTGCATGATCGGCTGTATGCTGGAGAGCAGGCTGTCGGTCTCGGCCGCCGCCCATCTGTGTGCGGCCAGAGGAGTCATCACCCGGGCCGATCTGGACGGCCCGTCCCTGTGCTCGGAGGACCCCTTCACCGGCGGACCGATCTTTGACGCAGCCTCCGTCACCCTCACCGACGCCCCCGGCATCGGCGTGGAGGACATCCCCTGCTCCGTCTGGCACTGAGTCCGGGCATAACCTTTCCCCCGATCATCTCCGCCCCTCTTGCAGGCGGTCTTGATAGCTGTCGCGCAAGGGGGCGCGTCAGTCTCCATTCTGAAAAAGGAAAGAAGGACCTGTCTATGAAACATGGAAATCGGCTCATCGCCCTGTCCCTGTCCGCGGCCCTCGCCCTGGGACTGACCGCCTGCGGCGGAGGCGGGGACTCCGGCTCCGGCTCCGGCCCCGCCTCGGAGGAAGCGGTCTTCCGGCAACTGTACAGCCAGGAGGTCACCACCTTCAACTATCTGTACACCGGCAATCAAAACGACTTTCAAATGTCTGCCAACTGCGTGGACTGCCTGGTGGAGTACGACAACTACGGTGTCATGATCCCCTCCCTGGCCGAGAGCTGGGAGCCCAACGCAGACAACACCGAGTGGACCTTCCACATCCGCAAGGGTGTAAAGTGGGTGGACTACACCGGCAAAGAGGTGGCGGAGGTCACCGCCAACGACTGGGTCACCGCCGCCCAGTGGGTCAACAACGCCAAGAATGAGGCCAGCAACCAGTACATGTACAACGGCATCGTGAAAAATGCTGAGGCTTACTATGACTACACCGCCTATCTGGTGGAGCTGGAGAGCGCCTCCGACGGCACCGACGCAAACGGCAGCCCCGCCAAGCTCAACGCCGACGGCGAGGTCATCGAGCCGGTGGACGAGGTGAAATTTGAGGACGTGGGCGTCAAGGCCGCCGACGACTACACCCTGGTCTACACCATGGAGTCTCCCTGCTCCTACTTCCCCTCCGTCCTCAGCTACGACAGCTATATGCCCGTCTACGCCCCCTTTCTGGAGGAAAAGGGCGCCGACTTCGGCGCCGCCACCGGCCCCGACACCATTCTCTACAACGGCGCCTTCCTCATGGCCGAGTTCGAGCCCCAGGATCACCGCACCCTGGTCAAGAACCCCACCTACTGGGACAAGGACAACGTCTTTATCGATAAGATGGAGTGGCGCTACAACAACACCGCCAACACCCTGGGGCCCGAGCAGTTTGTCCGGGGCGAGGTGGACTACGCCCAGTTGGACGCCTCCCTGCTCACCTCCTGGCTTCAGGACGACGCCAAGTATGAGATGGTGGCCCCCAGCCGTCCCAGCGTGGCCTACTCCTACTTCTACGCCTTCAACTTCGAGCCCCGGTTCGATGCCTCTCTGGAACCCGACAACTGGACTCTGGCCGTCAACAATGAGAACTTCCGCCAGTCCGTTCTCCATGCGCTGGACCGGGTGAACGCCCTCTCCGTGCAGGATCCCCAGAATCCGGAGAGCCTGGTGAACAATACCGTCACCCCGGCCACCTTTGCCAGTGCCGAGGGGCTGGACTACACCCAGTATCCCGCTCTGAAGGCCATCAGCGGGAGGGACAGCTTTGACGTGTCTGCCGCCCAGGACTATAAGGCCAGGGCCATGACCGAACTCACCGCCGCCGGCGCCACCTTCCCGGTAAAGGTCTACATGCGCTACAACCCCGGCACCTCCAACTGGGATAAGGAGTGCCAGATGGTTGAGCAGCAGCTGGAAGGCACTCTGGGCAAGGACTATATCGACATCATCGTGGAGGCCGGTCCTTCCACCAATTTCCTCTCCACGGTCCGCCGCACCGGCGACTTCGCCCTCATGAAGTGCAACTGGGGCGCCGACTACGCCGATCCCCAGACCTGGACCGATCCATTCCTGCGCAACAACTCCTATAACTTCATGAATCAGGATGCCGGGCGCTCCATCGCCGACCTCTCCTGCGACCACAAGAGTCCGGAGACCCAGGCGCTGGTGGAGCAGTACTACACCCTGGTGGACACCGCCAAGGCCATCACCGACGATGAAGCCGCCCGATACACCGCCTTTGCCGAGGCCGAGGCCTTCCTCATCGAGCACGCCATCGTCATCCCCTTCTCGGTCTCCACCGAGGGCTATGTGGCCACCCGCCTCAACGTCTTTGAGGCCCAGTACGCCCCCTACGGTCTGGCGCTCCAGCGTTTCAAGTACCAGCACATCATGGAGAAGCCCATGAACATGGAGCAGTTCAACACGCTGTACGCCCAGTGGCAGACGGATCGGGCCGCAGCTCTGGAAAAGGCCGGACAGTAAAATTCTCTTCTGCGTTCGGAGAGAGGAAGGCGGCGGAAACGCCGCCTTCCTCTCCCGCATAGATCACGGCCCCGTTTGGGGACAGGGCCGCGATCTATGCGGACCCCGCTCCAACCCAAAAGGAGGTTCCCCTATGGCGAAATATATCGGAAAGCGGCTGCTCCGTTCGCTGCTGACCCTGTTTATCATTATCACCATCGTCTTTTCCCTGCTCAGGCTCATGCCTGTGGAGGGCTACTTCCAGAACTTTGAGAAGATGAGCTCCACCCAGATCCGGGTGGGACTTCAGCAGCTTGGACTCACCGATCCTCTCCCCGTGCAGATGGCCAAATTCTGGAAGGGCGTTTTTCAGGGGGATCTGGGGGTGAGCCACAAATACCGGGTGGGCGTCAGCGTGCTGGACATCATCGGCGGCAAGATGCCGCTGTCCCTGTCCATCGGCCTCTGCTCCCTGGGCATCGCCCTGCTGCTGGGCCTGCCTCTGGGCATCCTCATGGCCCGCTCCACCCGCACCCGGTGGAAGATCGGGGACAGGCTGGGCACTGTGTTCGTGGTGGTGATCCAGGCGGTCCCCGCAGCGGTCTACTATCTGCTCATTCAGTTTTACGGCGGCCGTCTGCCCGGGGCCTCCATGTTCTTCGACGCCGGACGGCCCGCCACCTGGCTGCTGCCCATCTTCTCCCTTGCCCTGGGCAACATCGCCTACTACGCCATGTGGCTGCGGCGCTATATGGTGGACGAGAGCAACAAGGACTATGTGAAGCTGGCCCGGGCCAAGGGCGTACCCACTGCCGAGATCTCCCGGAAGCATATCTTCCGCAACGCCTTCGTCCCCCTGGTGCAGTTCATTCCCACCTCGGTGATTTTGACCCTGATGGGCTCCCTCTATGTGGAGAGCCTCTACTCCATCCCCGGCATGGGCGGGCTGCTGGTCACCGCCATTCAGACCCAGGACAACACCCTGGTGCAGGCGCTGGTGCTCATCTACGCCGCCATCTCCATTCTGGGTCTGCTGGTAGGCGATATTCTCATGGCGATTTTGGATCCCCGCATCACCCTGGGGCAGAAAGAAGGTGGGCGCTGATGGCTCTCTTCCGATACAAGGACAGCAAGACCCAGGCATTGGCCGACCATCTGAATGAGACGGCCCAGCGGCAGTTCACCCAGGAAGAGCTTTTCCAGTTCGCCCCCTACGACCCCGACGCCGGGGAGCGGGGCGGCTACTCCGGCTACTCCTACTGGCGCTCTACCCTCCGGGCCTTCCGGAAGGACCGGACGGCTATGTTCTTTCTCTGCGTCATCGCCCTCACCCTCCTTTTCACCTTTCTGGAGCCCCTGATCCCCTACGACCGGCAGCCCAACACCATCTACTACACCGAGCGGGCCGAGATCAACCTCTTCACCCGCCAGCCGGTACTGGATGAAAACGGGGACCCGGTGGTCAAGGTCTCCCTGGCCAAGGATCTGGCCCCGGGGAAAGAATTCTGGTTCGGCACCAACACCATCGGTCAGGACCTGTGGAGCCAGATCTGGGCGGGCACCCGGAACAGCCTGGCCATCGGCTTCGCCGTGGCCTGTGTGGATGCCCTGCTGGGTATTCTGGTGGGCGTGCTGTGGGGCTATGTCCGCAAGCTGGACTTCCTCTTCACCGAGCTTTACAACGTCTTTGACAACGTCCCCCAGACCCTGCTTGTCATCATCATCTCCTATATCCTCCGCCCGGGCATGGGCACCATGATCTTCGCCATGTGCCTCACCTCCTGGCTCCAGACTGCGCGGTTCGTGCGAAACCAGGTTGTTATCATCCGGGACCGTGATTACAATTTGGCATCACGCTGCCTGGGCACTTCCACCTGGCACATCATCACCCGGAACCTGCTGCCCTATCTGGTGAGCATCATCACCATGCGCATGGCTCTGGCCATTCCGGCCGCCATCAACAATGAGGTGTTCATCACCTATATCGGCCTGGGCGTCCCTCTGGAGACCCCCACCCTGGGCAATCTGGTGGAGGCAGGCCGGAAGGTGATGAGCGAGGCCGCCCTGCGGTATCAGCTCTTCATCCCGGTCATCATCCTGGCCACCATCACCATCTCCTTCTATATCATCGGCAACGCCTTCGCCGACGCCGCCGACCCCAAAAACCACGTCAACTGACTTTCTTTTGAAAAAGAAAGTCAGCAAAGAAAACTTCCATAGAGGCACCGCTTTTGTGAGCGGGCCTGTCCGTAAAGAAAGCCTTCATAAAAGTACCGCTTCTGTGAGCGAGACTATCCGTAAAGAAAACCTTCATCGAGGTGCCGCTTTTGTGAGCGGGCCTGTCCGCGAAGAAAACTTCCATAGAGGTACCGCTTCTGTGAGAGAGACTGCCCGTCCCCCCATCCTGCCAAGGAGGTCCTGCCCCATGCCAAACAAAGACGCCATCCTCTCCTTTGAGGATCTTGAGATCCACTTTACCCTCCGGGGGCAGATCCTTCGGGCCATCCGCGGGGTCTCCCTGGACGTTGCCCGGGGAGAGGCGCTGGCCATCGTGGGCGAGTCCGGCTCCGGCAAGAGCGTGTTCACCAAGTCCGCCATGGGCCTGCTGGACGCCAACGGCTCCATTGCCGGGGGGCACATCTGGTACGACGGCAAGGATCTGGCCGCCTACCGGACGGAAAAGGAGTGGCTCACCATCCGGGGCAAGGAGATCGCCATGGTGATGCAGGATCCCATGACTTCCCTCAATCCTCTGAAAACGGTGGGGGATCAGATCCTGGAAGCGGTGCTGCTCCACCAGGGCCTGCGGGGCGAGGCCGCCAGGCAGGCCGTGCTGGAGGCCCTCGCCGCCGTTGGCATCGACGACGCCCCCCGGCGCTATCGCCAGTATCCCCACGAGTTCTCAGGCGGGATGCGCCAGCGGGTGGTCATTGCCATCGCCGTGGCCTGCCGGCCCAAGATCCTCATCTGCGACGAGCCCACCACCGCCCTGGACGTGACCATTCAGGCCCAGATTCTGGATCTGATCAAGCAGCTTCAAAAAAAGCTGGATCTCACCACCATCTACATCACCCACGACCTGGGGGTGGTGGCCAACGTGGCCGACCGCATCGCGGTCATGTACGCCGGAGACATCGTGGAGGTGGGCCGGTGCGAGGAGGTCTTTTACGACCCGAAGCACCCCTACACCTGGGCCCTGCTCTCCTCCCTGCCCCAGCTGGGCGTGAAGGGGCAGGAGCTCTACTCCATCAAGGGCACGCCCCCCAACCTTTTCCAGGAAGTGAAGGGGGACGCCTTCGCCCCCCGGAATCCCCGGGCGCTGAATATCGACTTTGTGGAGCGCCCCCCCTTCTTTGAGGTATCCCCCACCCACAAGGCCCGCACCTGGCTCCTGGACCCCAGGGCCCCCAAAGTGGAGCCGCCGGAGCTCATCCGCCATCTGCGCCAACAGGGAGGCAGCCGCCATGTCTGATACCAGAGAAACCCTCCTGGAGGTCCGGGATCTGCAGGTCACCTTCGGCTCCCGCCGCCACCCCTTCCCCGCGGTGGACGGGGTCTCCTTCGACATATACAAGGGCGAGACCTTCGGCCTGGTGGGGGAGTCCGGCTCGGGCAAGACCACCATCGGCCGGGCCATCATCCGGGTCAACCCCGTCTCGGGGGGCACGGTGCGCTATCAGGGAGAGATCATCTCCGGCAAGGTGAGCCGGGAGGTGGATCGAAAGGTCATCCAGGAGATCCAGATGATCTTCCAGGACCCTATGGCCTCCCTCAATGAGCGGGCCAAGGTGGATTATATCGTCTCCGAGGGACTCACCGCCACCGCCGGCCACCTTTCCGAGGGAGAGCGAAAGGCCAGGGTGGAACAGGCCCTCTCCGACGTGGGCTTGCTTCCCGAGTTTGCCAGCCGCTTCCCCCACGAGTTCTCCGGCGGCCAGCGCCAGCGCATCGGCATCGCCCGCGCCCTGATCATGCAGCCGAAGTTCATCATCGCCGACGAGCCCATCTCCGCCCTGGATGTGTCCATCCGGGCGCAGGTATTGAACCTGATGGCCAAACTGCAGAAGGAGCGGGGACTGACCTACCTCTTCATCGCCCACGACCTCTCCGTGGTCCGGTTCATCTCCGACCGCATCGCCGTCATCCACAAGGGCAAGCTCATGGAGCTGGCGGAGAGCGAGCAACTCTTTGCCCACCCCCTGCACCCCTACACCCGCTCGCTTCTCTCCGCCATCCCCATGCCCGACCCGGTGTGGGAGCGGAACAAGCAGCTTTTGGTCTACGACCCCGCCCAGCACCACTACTCGGAGAGCAACCCGCCCCTCTGGAAGGAGCTGGAGCCCGGTCACTTTGTCCGGGGCAGTGAAGAAGAGCTGGATATTTACCGGAAAATGCTGTAAAATAGGGAACGCAGCTGGAACGGCTTTCCGTTCCCGGCCCCTCATCGTCCCGGCGGCCCTGCCTGCCATCTACCCCGTGAGGACCGTCCTTTGCGGCGGTCCTCCCCTTTTTGAGGTGATTGATTACTATGCTGACCCCCAATTCTCTCTATCCCGGCGCCCGGGTGGCCCTTCTGTGCGCCAGCTCCGCGGTGCCCTCCGAACGTCTGGCGCCCGCCGTGGAGGCGGTCAAGGCCCTGGGTCTGGAGCCCGTGGTCTACCCCTCCTGCCTGTTTGAAAACCGCCACGGCTATTTTGCCGCCGACGACGGCCAGCGGGCCAAGGACCTGTCCGACGCCTTCTCCGACCCCGCCATCCGTGGCATTCTCTGCATCCGGGGCGGCTATGGGGCCGGGCGGCTCCTCCCCCTTCTCAACTGGAAGGACATGGCCCGCCACCCCAAGCTTTTCTGCGGCTACAGCGACGTCACGGCCCTTCACATCGCCCTCAACCAATGCTGCCGCCTGCTGACCTACCAGACGCCCATGCCCTCCACCGAATACTACCAGCCGGTGGATGAATTCACCATGACCTATCTCCGCCGGGCCCTCTTTGGGGCCCTCACCGGACCCCTGCCCATGGGGGACGGCGTCCGCACCCTGGCGGGCGGCCGGGCCAGCGGCGTTCTGTGCGGCGGCAACCTCTCCCTCGTCTGCGACAGCCTGGGCACTCCCTGGGAGCTGGACACCCGGGGCAAAGTCCTCTTCCTGGAGGACATCGGAGAAAAGACCTACCGGGTGGACGGGATGCTCACCCAGCTCCGAAACGCCGGCAAGCTGGATGACTGCGCCGCCATTTTGCTGGGTGGGTGGACCGACTGCGTTCCGGAGGACGAGGAAAAGACGCTCTCCCTGGACGAGATCTTCCGGGAGCTGATCCTCCCCGCCGGAAAGCCGGTGCTGGCCGACCTCCCCGCCGGGCATGTCCTTCCCACCATGTCCCTTCCCCTGGGCGCCACTGTGACGGTGGACGCCGACGCCAAGAGACTGGAGGTGACCGCATGACTTTTTCAGAGCTGAATGCCTATCTCCACCGGGAGATCGAAGCTTTCCCCGGGCAGACCTCACTTCTGGTGTCCGACCCGCTCTCTCCGGAGCCGCTGCACGCCTGGCAGGAGACCCTCCGGGTGCCCTCCGCCTCCACCATCAAAACCCCCATTCTTCTCACCGCCCTGGAGCAGGTGCGGCAGGGGATGCTGTCCCTCACCGACCCCATGACGGTCTCTCCCGACTGCGTGCTCCCCGACACCGAGGTCTTTGACCGGGGGGAGAGCGTCTATTCCCTTGGAGAGCTCCTCTACTGGATGATCGTGGAGAGCGACAACACCGCCACCAACGTCATTCTGGACGCCCTGGGCTTTGACGCGGTAAACGAGTACTGCGCCATGATCCTGGGGCTGGAAAATACCCTTTGCCAGCGGAAGATGCTGGACTTTGCCGCCGCGCAGGCCGGGCTGGACAATTTTACCTCCGCCGCCGATCAGCGCAGGCTCTTCTCCCTTCTCCACGGAGGCCAGATCCTGAACCCCGGCCTGCGGAAGATCGCCCTGTCCATTCTCTGCCGCCAGCGGTCCATGGACTGCATGCTCCGCTATATTCCCGACGCGGTGGAGGTGGCTCACAAGACCGGCGGGCTGAACGGTGTGGCCCACGACTGCGGCCTCTTCCTCCTCCCCCGCCGCCCCCTCTTCGTGGGCATCTTCACCTGGGACGGCCCCAGCCCCGACGGAGACCCCGGCCAGAAGCGGTATATCGGCCGTCTGGCCAAGGCCGTCTACGACTTTTATAAGGAGGTCTGAGCCATGAACGCAGTCATCCGCGTCTCTCGCTGCCCCCTCTATCTCCGCCCCAGCGCCCAGTGCGAACTGGCAGACGAAGCCCTGCTGGGCTGGACGGTCTCCATTCTGGACCGCCCCTGCCCCGGCTGGTACGAGGTCAAAACCGACTACGGCTACACCGGTTACGCCCCTGCCGCCGCCCTCACCGCCGGGGACGGCAACGCGGCCCGCTGGGCTTCGCTGGAGCACAAGACCGTGCTGCGGGGGGTGTGCTCCGTGCGCTCGGCTCCCCGGGTCCAGGCCTGGGAACTCACCCAGCTTCTCCGGGGCGCCACCGTGGCCGTCCACGGCCGGCCCGA
This sequence comes from Pseudoflavonifractor sp. Marseille-P3106, assembly GCA_900169975.1. Classification (GTDB taxonomy): domain Bacteria; phylum Bacillota; class Clostridia; order Oscillospirales; family Oscillospiraceae; genus Vermiculatibacterium. The sequence goes on along the minus strand of LT827121.1, from coordinate 94,555 downwards.
TGAAGACGGCTGGCAGAAGGTCTCCCTCCCCGACGGGCGGGAGGGCTACACCAAGGCCGGCTTCCTGGGGGACATTCCCCAGCGGACCGACGAAGCCTCCTTCCGTGCCGCTGTGGTCCGCACCGCTCAGACCTATCTGGACGCCCATTACCTCTGGGGCGGCAAGACCCTCCTGGGGATCGACTGCTCCGGCCTGGCCTTCATCTCCTACCGGCTCAACGGCGTCACCATCTGGCGGGACGCCTCCATCCGGGAGGGCTATCCCATCCACGCCATCGACCCGGCGGACAAAAAGCCGGGCGACCTCATGTTCTTCCCCGGCCATGTGGCCCTCTATCTGGGGAAGGACCGCTACATCCACTCCACCGCCCTCAACGGCAGCGACGGGGTGGTCATCAACAGCCTCAATCCCGCCGATCCGGACTATCGCCCCAAGCTGCCCGAGACCCTCACCGAAGTGGGCAGCCTGTTTTAACTCAGAGGCAACAAAAAACCGGGGCCGCTTACAGCGGCCCCGGTTTTTTACTTCTCCAGCAGCTTTTCCGTCAGCTCCACCGCTTCAAACACCATCCGGTCGCAGTGGCACTTGCGCTCCTCCCCGTTCTCCCTGGCCTTTTTCAGCAGCTCGGCACACTCCAGACAGCCGTTTTTCTCCCGAAACTCCCGCATCAGGGTCTTGGCCGCCTCGTCTCCTGCTCCCGCCAGCCCCAGGGCCATCAGCGCCCCGGTCACCGCGCCGCAGGTGGAACCGTGACGCATCCCCGTGTTAAAAAAGGTGCCCGCCCGGAAGGCCGTCTCCTCATCGATGCCGCACTTCCCGCTGAACGGGATCAGCGTAGCCTGGCAGCAGTTGTAGTGGACGTTGGCATCCGCCCGAAGCGCCCGGGTCTTTTCCATGATCTGACTCATTGTCTTTCCCCTTTTCTGTTCCCATGATTGAGACAGCGGACGGATTTTCCGCTCCCCGTTTTAATTAAAGATCTCGCCCTCCTCGGCAAAGAGCCGACGCACCCTCTCCATCAAAGGCCGGTTCTCCGGACGGGACAGATCGGGATCCGCGTCCAGCAGCTCCCCGGCCGCCCGCTGTGCCTCCTTCAGCACCCGGGTGTCCCCCGCCAGATCCGCCGCCCGCAGCGCAGGCAGGCCGTGCTGGCGATGCCCGAAGAAATCGCCGGGGCCCCGGAGCTCCAGATCCTTCTCGGCGATCTTGAACCCGTCGGTGGTCTGTGCGAAAAACTTCATCCGCTCCCGGGTATCCGGGGCGTGATTGCCGCTGACCAGCACACAGTAGGACTGCCATTTCCCCCGGCCCACCCGCCCCCGGAGCTGATGAAGCTGGCTGCGGCCCACCCGCCCCCGGAGCTGATGAAGCTGGCTGAGGCCGAAGCGCTCGGCGTTCTCGATGACCATCAGGGAGGCGTTGGGCACGTCCACTCCCACCTCCACCACAGTGGTGGACACCAGCACATCCACCTCTCCCCCGGCGAAGGCGGCCATGACCTTTTCCTTCTCCCGGGCCTTGAGTTTTCCGTGGACGAAAGCCACCCGCAGGTCGGGAAACACCGTCTTTGACAGTTCCGCGGCATAGGCTGTCACCGCCTTCAGGTCGGCCCCCTCCCCCTCTTCCACAGCGGGGCAGATGACATAGACCTGGCGGCCCGCCTCCACCTGCTTGCGGACAAAGCGGTACATCCGCTCCCGCTTGTCCTCCCCCACCAGGTAGGTCTCCACCGGAGACCGCCCGGGCGGCAGCTCGTCGATGATCGTCACATCCAGGTCGCCGTAGATGAGCAGCGCCAGCGTCCGGGGGATGGGCGTGGCCGACATCACCAGCACATGGGGGGGCTTCTCCGCCTTCGAGGCCAGCGCCGAGCGCTGTCCCACCCCAAAGCGGTGCTGCTCGTCGGTGATGACCAGCCCGAGGTTCTCAAACTCCACCCCCTCGCTCAGCAGCGCGTGGGTGCCCACCATCAGGTCGACCTCACCGGCAGCCAGCGCGGCCCGGGCCGCCCGTTTTCCGGCGGCGCCCAGGCTGCCGGTGAGCAGGCCCACCCGAATCCCCGCCGGGGCCAGCAGCCCGGACAGGGTCTCCCAGTGCTGCCGGGCCAAAATCTCGGTGGGGGCCATCATCGCCGTCTGGAAGCCACCGGCGCAGGCCAGCCAGGCGGCAAAAGCCGCCACCGCCGTCTTGCCGGAGCCCACGTCTCCCTGCACCAGCCGGTTCATGCTCCGGCCCGAGGCGAGGTCTCCGGCGATCTCCTCCATGGCCCGCCGCTGGGCACTGGTGGGAGCAAAGGGCAGCAGGGCCAAAAATTCCGACAGCTCCCGCCTGGGAAAGGCCTGTCCCTCCTTCTCTCCCCGCCGCCGGCGCAGAAACGCCATTCCACAGGAGAGCGTGAAGAGCTCTTCAAAGACGAGCCGCCGCCGGGCCACGGCCAGGGCCTCCTCGTCGGCGGGAAAATGGACGTTTCGGAGCGCATACTCCACCGCGGCCAGCTGATACCGCTGCCGCAGCTCTCCCGGCAGCTCGTCGGGCATCTGGTCGGCGCATCCCTCCACACACTGGAGTGCCAGCGAGGCCAGCAGGTGGTTGGACACCCCGGCCGTAAGAGAGTAGACCGGCATGATCCGCCCGGTAAACCGGGTCCGGTCGGCCCGCTCAAACACCGGATTGGTGAGCTGCCGCTTTCGGCCCACCGTCTCCATCTTCCCATAAAAGACGTAGCTCTCCCCAGGCTCCAGCGCCCGGCGGACATACTCCTGATTGAAAAACGTGACCTCGGCCGAGCCGGAGCCGTCCACGATCCGGCTCTTGCTCACCGACAGTCCGGCGCGGATCCGGGAGGTCCTGGGGGGTTCGGCCACCAGGGCGGAGATGCAGACCGGCTCCCCCTCGGGGGCATCGGCGATGTCGGTGAGGCGGGTGCGATCCTCATAGCCCCGGGGGTAGTCGTTCAGCAGATCCTCCGCCGTCACCAGCCCCAGCTTTGCCAGGGCTTTGGCCCGGGCCGGCCCGATCCCGGGCAGGGCCTGCAGCAGTGTTTCAGGCGTCATATTGCCCCTCCTCCCCGCGTTTTTGTTATCCTATCACAAAACCCGTTGTCAGGCAAGACGGTCTCTGGAAAACCATCTGCTTTCGCTTTTCCCTTTTTGCAATTTTTCTGATTTTTACTTGCAAAATTTCCCCGCACCATATATAATAGTGGCATTCAAATTCACCCCTGGAAAGGATGGGTCCGTCTTGAGTGAGAAAACCTTCCGTAAAGTGATGGCCGCCAACCGCGGCGAGATCGCCATCCGCATTTTTCGTGCCTGCTACGACCTGGGGCTGCGGACCGTATCCGTCTACTCCAATGAGGATACGTACAGCCTCTTCCGCACCCGGGCCGACGAAGCCTATCTCATCGGCCGCAACAAAAGCCCCCTGGCCGCCTATTTGGACGTTCCCGCCATCGTGGGACTGGCGGTCCACCGGGGTGTGGACGCCATTCACCCAGGCTACGGTTTTCTCTCGGAAAATGCGGACTTCGCCCGGGCCTGTGAGGAGGCCGGCATCACTTTTGTCGGCCCCTCCTCCCGTGTATTGGCACAGATGGGCGACAAGCTGGCGGCAAAGGCCACGGCCATCGCCTGCGGTGTGCCCATCATTCCCGGCTCCACCGAACCGCTGCGGGACGCCGATGAGGCGGTGGAAAAGGCCCTCTCCTACGGTTTTCCAGTGATCCTCAAAGCCGCGGCCGGCGGCGGCGGCCGCGGCATGCGCCGCTGCGACAGCGAGAACGAGGTGCGCACCAATTTCCAGCTGGTGAAGAGCGAGGCCAAAAAGGCCTTCGGCAACGATGACATTTTCATTGAAAAGTACCTGGTGGAGCCCAAGCACATCGAAGTGCAGATCCTGGCCGACCAATACGGCAACGTGGTCCACCTGGGGGAGCGGGATTGTTCTCTCCAGCGCCGCTACCAAAAGGTGGTGGAGTTTGCCCCCGCCTGGAGCGTGCCCGAAGAGGTCCGCCACGCCCTGCATGAGGACGCAGTAAAAATTGCAAAACATGTGGGCTACGTCAACGCCGGAACCGTGGAGTTCCTGGTGGATCGGGACGGACGTCACTACTTTATTGAGATGAACCCCCGCATTCAGGTGGAACACACCGTCACCGAGATGGTGACGGGGATCGATCTGGTGCGGGCTCAGATCCTGGTGGCGGAGGGATGCCCTCTCTCCGACCCCCGCATCGGTATGGCCCGTCAGAGCGATCTCAGGCAAAACGGCTACGCCATCCAGTGCCGGGTGACCACCGAAGATCCGGCCAACAATTTCGCCCCTGACACCGGCAAGATCACCGCCTACCGTTCGGGCGGCGGCTTCGGCGTCCGTCTGGACGGCGGCAACGCCTATACCGGCGCGGTCATCTCTCCCTATTACGACTCTCTTCTGGTGAAGGTCACCGCCTGGGACAACACCTTTGAGGGCACGTGCAGCAAGGCCCGGAGAGCCATCAGTGAAGAGCACATCCGCGGGGTCAAGACCAACATCCCCTTCATCACCAATATTCTCTCCCACCCCCAGTTCCTGGAGGGCGCCTGTCACACCAAATTCATCGACGAGTCCCCCGAACTCTTCGAGTTTGAAAACGGCCGTGACCGAGCCACCAAGGTGCTCAAATACATTGCCGAAATCCAGGTGAAAAACCCGGATACCCAGCGCAAGCAGCTGGAAATCCCCCGCTTCCCGGCCCCCAGCCGTCTCCAGACCCGTGCCGACGGACTGAAGCTCCTGCTGGACGAGCAGGGCCCCAAGGCTCTCAGCCGGTGGGTGCTGGAGCAAAAGAAGCTCCTGATCACCGACACCACCATGCGGGACGCCCATCAGTCTCTGCTCTCCACGCGCATGCGCACCCGGGATATGATGCTGGGCGCACCGGGCACCGCCGAGATCCTGAAGGACTGCTTCTCCCTGGAGATGTGGGGCGGGGCCACTTTCGACGTGGCTTACCGCTTCCTCCACGAATCCCCCTGGGAGCGGCTGGACATCCTGCGGCAGGCCATTCCCAACGTCCCCTTTCAAATGCTGCTCCGTGGAGCCAACGCAGTGGGCTACACCAATTATCCCGACAATGTGGTTCAGGCCTTTATCCGGAACGCCGCCAAATACGGCATCGACGTCTTCCGGGTTTTCGACTCCCTCAACTGGCTGCCCGGCATGGAGGTGGCCATGGACGAAGTGCTGCGGCAGGGCAAGTTCTGCGAGGCCACCCTCTGCTATACCGGCGACATCCTGGACTCCCGCAGAGACAAGTATACGCTCGAATATTATGTCAACCTTGCAAAAGAACTGGAGCACCGGGGCGCTCACATGCTCTGCGTCAAGGACATGTCCGGCCTTTTGAAACCCTACGCCGCCAAAAAGCTGATCACCGCTTTGAAGCAGGAGATCGGCATTCCCATCCACCTCCACTCCCACGACACCTCCGGAAACCAGATCGCCTCCTACCTCATGGCCGCCGAGGCGGGTGTGGATGTGGTGGACTGCGCTGTGGAATCCATGGCCTCCACCACCAGCCAGCCCTCTCTCAACGCCCTGGTAGCCGCTCTGCGCGGCCAGGAACGGGACACCGGGTTCGATCCCGATCAGCTCCAAAAGCTCTCCGATTACTGGTCGGACGTGCGCCTGCGCTACGCCCGGTTTGAGACGGGCATCAAGAACCCCTCCACCGACATTTACCGCTATGAGATGCCCGGCGGCCAGTACTCCAACCTGAAAGCCCAGGTGGAGAGCCTGGGCCTGGGTCATCAGTTCGAAGCGGTCAAAGAGATGTACCGGGCCGTCAACACCATGCTGGGCGACATTGTAAAAGTGACCCCCTCTTCCAAGATGGTGGGGGATCTGGCCATCTTCATGGTGCAGAACGATCTGACTCCGGACAACATTCTGAAGAAGGGGGAGGCCCTTCCCTTCCCCGACTCGGTGGTCAGCTATTTCAAGGGCATGATGGGCCAGCCCGCCTGGGGTTTCCCGGAAGCGCTGCAAAAGCTCGTCCTCAAAGGGGAGCAGCCCATCACCTGCCGCCCCGGCGAGCTGCTCCCCCCCGTGGATTTTGCCAAAGCCCGGGAAGAGGTGGAGAAATTCTACCCCGGCGCCTCCGACCGCACGGTGGTCTCCTGGTGCCTCTACCCCAAGGTGGTGGAGGAATTCTGCCGCCACCGCCAGGAGTACGGCTACATCACCCGCATGGGCAGCCACGTGTTCTTCGACGGCATGGCCCTGGGGGAGACCACCCAGATCAGCATTGAGGACGGCAAGACCCTGGTGATCAAATATCTGGGGCTGGGCGATCTCAATGAGGACGGGACCCGCAACGTCCAGTTCGAACTCAACGGCATGCGGCGGGAAATTGCCGTAAATGATCCCTCCGCCGAATCCCGGGTGGCCGCCACCCCCATGGCAAATCCTTCCGACAAGAGCCAGATCGGCTCCTCCATTCCCGGCATGATCTCCAAGATCTCCGTCATCCCCGGCCAAAGCGTCAAAAAAAATCAGGTCCTGGCCGTCATCGAGGCCATGAAGATGGAAACCAGCGTGGTGGCCCGCATGGACGGCACCGTGGACCAGATTTTGGTTCAGGAGGGCTCTGCCGTCAAGGCCGGTGAGCTTCTCATCACCATGAAATAACCTCTGCTTCCAGCCACAAACCTCTGGACAAAGGGCCCGCCCCTTTGCCCAGGATCTGCCGAAAGGAGTTTTGTTGTGGAAACGATCTTAAACCTCCTTCCTCTGACGGACGATGAACGGGCCGCTTTTGTGGCCTGCGCCCCCAATGAGGATCAAATTTTTCTTCCCTCTCCACATCTGGCCTTCACCGGGGAAACTGCCTCCCTGGACAAGGTTGCGCGGGCCACGATCATTTTGGGCAACGTTCCTCCCCACATGCTGGTGGGCAGCACCGGATTGAAGTGGCTTCAAACTTGGTCGGCCGGGGTCAACGCCTATACCCTCCCCGGCGCGTTTCCCAAAGGCGCCATGCTCACCTCTGCCGTTGGGGCGTACGGCCCGGCGGTCTCCGAGCACATGTTTGCCTCTCTGTTGGCGGTGATGAAACGCCTGCCCGCCTACCGGGATCTCCAGTCGGCCCACCGCTGGGCGGATGCCGGAACCGTCCGCTCTCTCCGGGGTTCCACCGTCCTCCTGCTGGGCACCGGCGATCTGGGCGGACACTTTGCCGCTCTGGTCAAGTCCATGGGCGCCCGCACCATCGGTCTGAACCGCCACCCGGAAACCCCCGTGGCCTGTATCGATGAGCTCCACCCCCTGTCGGAGCTGGATGCCTGGCTTCCCCATGCCGACGTGGTGTCCATGACACTCCCGGAGACCCCCCAGACCATCCGCCTGATGAACGCCCGCCGGCTTTCCCTTTTGAAGCCGGACGCCATTTTGTTAAATGCGGGACGGGGCACCGCCGTGGACTGCCTCGCTCTGGCGGAGGCCCTTCGGACCGGGCGCCTCTGGGGAGCCGCGCTGGATGTCACCGAGCCTGAGCCGCTTCCCGCCGATCACCCTCTCTGGGACTGCCCCAACCTGCTCCTCACCCCACATATCGCGGGAGGCGACCACATGGACGGGACCATTCGCAGCATCGTCTCCATTGCTTTGGAAAACCTCCGGCACTTTATGGCAGGGGAGCCTCTGCGCAATCGGGTCCTCTGATTCCCTTGGATTTGCGGTAAAAATATGATACCCTCCCGGTACCAATGACCGGGAGGGTATTTTTATGCGCTCTTTGACCTGTCTGGCTCTTTCCCTGCTCCTTCTGACGACCCCTGCCCTGGGTGCGGCCTCCGAGCCCGTCACCCGGGGTGACTTTGCCGTTCTCCTCTGGCAGTCGGCGGGAGGCGTTCCCTACGATGTCAGCACCTGTCCTTTTTCCGACGTGGGGCGAAATACCCCCTATGCCCAGGCGGTGTGCTGGGCCTGGGATGAGGGCGTCATCCGAGGCGTGGGGGAAGGCCTTTTTGCCCCGGACCGCCTCCTCACCCGGGAGGAGTGCGCCGCCCTGCTCCGCCGCAACGACGCCCGGCTGGGCCGGGACACTTTTTTCCCGGACGCCGGAATCTGCAATGACTTTCAGGATATTTCCCCCTGGGCGGACGACAGCCTTTACTGGGCCTGCTCCACCGGCCGCATGGCCTGGCTGGAAAACCGCCTCGCTCCCTGCGCCCCCGTCACACAGGCCGAGGCAGAGGGCTATTTCAGCGCCCCATCCCGTTTTTGACCCTCTGGAAAAGCCTATCGCACCAGCTTTTCCAGCTGCTCCCAGGTATAGCCCCCTGCCTCGATCTCTCCCCAGGTGGAAAACTTCTCCTCCACCATGGCCCAGGTGATGTACCAATACACATAGTCCACCTGAAGGTGACAGGGCAAAATGTCTTCTATGATCTTCCTCAGCGTCTCAAACCCGTCCGGGATTCCAGGCACGTCCGGAAACCGCACCTCCACCACGCCGGTGTCCGCCGTCTCTCCAGCCACGGCGTTGAGCCCGCAGCCCTTCAGGTTGTCGTTGACAGCCGCCAGCGTAAAGCTGTCTCCGCCGATCCTCAGCAGCGCCGCCAGGGCCTTTCTTCGCTCCTCCGGGGTGTCCGCCACAGGCCGCCGGACCAGCAGGCTTTCCAGCCTCTCCAGTCCCCAGCTCTCCGCCGTGTCGAGAAAACCCTCCCGTTCCAGCGTGGCAAGAGTCTCCTCCACCCCGTCCAACGCCTCTCCCTCTCCGGCCAGCTCCCCCGCGGTGTAAATCCCACTCTTCTGATATGGGCCCAGAGGCCGGAGCAGCGCCCATAAATGCTCTGCACAGCTCACGCGCTCACCCCCACCGTCAGCGTCCCCAGCCGGGGCAGTTCCCCTCTGGCCACCGCCACGTCAGCGGCGGGTGCGGAGACAGAGCAGTTGGCCACACCGGCCTGAGAAAAGACAAGCTGATAGAGCTCCGCCACCAATACGTTCCGGCTGAGCCGTTTCCCGGAGAAGAAATCCCTCAGCGCGGCCTCCACTCCGGTCTTCACCTGCGCGCTGTCCGCCCCCTCTTTTGGGGTGACCTCCACCGTCACATCCACCGTCTTGACTGTGGGGGCCTTCACCTCCACATCCACGGCGATCTCCCGCCGTGCTTCGAAATAATCGGTCAGCTGACTGAGCAGCTCAGCCCCCGGCAGCCCCGCCTGAGTGGCCACCACCACATCCACCGTGCCCTTTCCCCGGTTTCGGGGCAGCACCGTGACCGCTGCCACCTGGTCAAAGGACAGGGCCTCCTGCTCATAAAAGGCTGCGTTGGCCCCGTTGGGCATTCTCCGGTAGGTCTCCAGCACCCGCTCCCGCAGCGTCCCGTCCTCCTCGGCATCCGCGCCCCCTGTAAAGGCTCTTGGGTTCACGCACCGGCTGATCCCCACGGGAGCTACCGCCATTGCCTGGATGCTCCCCTCCGGCACATTGCCCGCCGCCCCGGCCTCCACTGCCCGGGCCGCAGCCTCCACCGAAGTCTCTCCCGCCGGCAGCACCACATCTTCCAGCGTCTCAAACCGCACCATACCGGCGGTGGCGCAAACCGTCCCCGCCGGAACGGACAGGTCAGCAGCGGAGGCGGCGTCCACACAAAAGCGGATCACGCCCTCCGCCCGCACCGCCTCCCGGCGCTCCAGGCCCCGCAGGGCGGCGTGCCGCTCCAGATAAATCCCCTCCGCCGTCTGGGGAAAGACTTGTCTGGCCAGCCAGTCCGCCTGCACGTAAAGGGCATACACTTCTGCCGCCACCGCATAGAGCTTGACCGACAGATCGCTGGCCGCCGACGCCTCCGCCCCCGTCTCCCGGCGAAATACCGCCAGCATCTCGTCATAGATCTCTTCAACCGTTTTCATAGGCTCTCCTCCAAACGCACTGTGGCCGCCAGCTCCTCGCCCTGCCACTCCATCCGTGCGGTGAGCTGGATCGCCCCGCCTGCCTCTTCCATCGTCACCTCACGCAGCTCCACCATCTCATCGCTCAGCGCCTCCGCCACATACTGACGGGCCAGGGCCGCCCGCTGTCCCGGCGCGGCCCGCCCCAGCAAATAAAGTCTGCTGCCCAGTTCCGGCAGAAAGGGGAAGCTCCCCCGGCGGACCGAGAGCTTCCACAGGATCCGCTCCAGCAGCTCCTGCCCCCCCTCTGCCGTTCGGAAGCCCCCCTTGCCGTCGGGCACGTAGTCCCCTTCCCGTAAGATCAGCGCCATCACACGCCCTCCCCGGCAGCGAGTTCCGGGCCCACCGCCGCCCCGTTGACTCGAAGCCTCCCGGTGATCTCCACCGTCCCGTCAGGCTTTAACCGGAGCACGGCCTTGCCCGCCGCAACCGCCACCTCGCCCGGCTGTAATTCCAGTTCTTCCGCATCTTGGGGCACGCCTACGGCGCAGCGTTTTTCCCCGCAGGCCCCCGCCTTGAGCACCAGCACCTCCTGCCCCTCCGCAGGCAGCCAGTGGTACCCGCCGGGGGCGTATACCGCCGCCGCCCGGCGCTCCCCCTCCAGCCAGGCGCCCGCCGGATCTCCCGGCACCGTCACCGGCCCGCTCAGGGCCAATCCCCCCGGTGCTTCCGGCCGTCCTTGTCTCGATAGAAACATTCTGTTTTTCCCTCCTTGTCCGGGCCTTTTTCTCCCGCACAAGCGGAACAGGCCCTCTTACCCCAGCGTCAGTTTGACCCGGGTCCCGTTCCCGTCCAGCACGCTCTCCGTCTCCAGCACCGTCCAGTTTCCCGTGAGAGCGGGCCGGCTCAGGGAGACGGACACCCGGTCTCCCGGCTCGCAAAAATAGCTCCCCGGCACCGTCAGCTCCACCCGGAACCGCTCCTCCAAAGACCGGTCCAGCTGGAACCGTCCGGAATACCTGGCCGCCTGATAGGCGCTCTTTCCGGGCAGGGTCACCACTCTCCGGCAGCAGCCTCCCTGTTCCAGGAACGCCTCGTTGACCATTCTCTGGACCGACCGGCTCGTCCGGTCCTGAATCAGCAGCTCGGAACAGATCCCGTACCGCCTGTCCCGCCGGCTTACGGCCGTCACTCCCGTCCGGTCGTCCACCGCCACGATTTTCCCTGCGGCGGCGGCGTCCACCGTCAGGCTGCCCCAGGCGTCGAAGCGGGGCTGGACCCCTCCGTGATACCTTGCAAAGCTGTACAGCACCTGCCACTCGCTGCTCCCGGTCTCCACAGAAAATCCAGGCACCGGCGGCAGGCTCCCCACCCGTCCCACCGGCACCCCGTATGGCGTCACGTGATCTTTCAAAATATCGGCCAGTGTGGCCACCTGATAGTCCTGTCCCCGGGCCTCGTTGTCCAGCAGCAAAGCCGCCAGTCCCCGCCCGGAGAGGGAGAGGCCCCCGCCCCTCTCATCCCAGGTCAGCTCATACTCATCCAAAACGCCGGTAAACCGTCTGGCCCCGTTTTCCTCCACGATGAGCCGGCTGGCCTTTTCCAGCTCCGGCTCCAATCCGGCATCCCAGGGGCAGGTCCCCTCAAAGCTGTCACAGGGCACCGCGCCGGTCCGCAGCAGCCTCCATCCGGTAAAGGGCGGAAGGTCGATCCGCGCTCCGTCGCACCGAAGCAGATATCCCTCCATCACCGGACGCGCACCTTCTCTCCTGTGCGGATGAGATTGGGATTCTTGATCTGGGGGTTGAGGGCGATCAGCTCCGCCAGTGCCAGGTCATAATCCCGGGCGATCCGCCACAGGCTCTCTCCCCGGACCACCGTGTGCCACGTCTTTGCGTCCCCGGCAGGGCCCGCGGCCGCGGCGGCGCTCTGTCCGGCGCTTCCGGTCCCAGCCGTCCTGGCACAGGCCCCATAGCCCTCATAGGTCTCCCAAAAGGTAAAGGTATATCGCACATAGTTCTCCCTCGGCTCCTGCTCCAGAGACAGCTCCACGAAATAGGCCCTGGCAGCCTGCCAGACGGGGTGGACCAACACCCCCGGCCCGTCGCTGTAAAAGACCGACGCCAGCTTCTGAAACTCCCGGTAGGCCCCCTCGCCCACGAACTCTCCCTCGCCTTTCATGATCCGCCGGGTGGGGCCCAGATCCTGCAAATGATAGCGGCCGAAGGGCACCTTGTGCACCCCCATGGCCCGCTGGTATTCAATGGAGTAGACCCTCGGGTTGTGGGGCCACACATAATTCTTGTATTGCATGGGCGCAAGCGCCATGGTATCCCTCCTCAGTACAGCGAAAAGCCGCCGTCATACCGCCGGGCATCCCGTTCCACCGCCCGATCCAGCTTCTCCGGCCCCCAGCCGGGGGAGCTCTCTTCCGCCCCGGGCAGGACAACAGAAATGGGGCGTCCCTGTCCATGGGTCAGCCCCGCCCCGGCCTCCGCCCGTCTCAGCCCGCTGAGCAGCGCGGCCGCGGCGCTCTCTCCCGCCGCCCCCCGGGACCGCCGCTCTCCCGGCACGGCATATGCCTCCTTTTCCGCAAGCTGCCGAACCACGTCCGCCGCTGCGGAATCGCTCTCCCGGACCGCCGCTTTCGCCGGTTTTTTCTCCGCCTTGTCTTCGGAAGCGAGGGGAAGCCGGCTCTCATCAGACTCCTCCGCGGGTCCCTTTTCCGAAACGTTCCCGGCCCGCCCTGTCAGCCGTACCGTCCCGGAGAGGAACTTCCCGGCTGGAATTACGGCTCTCTTGATTTCCTCACACAGCCGCCCTTTCTCCGTCTCTCTCTCTTCCTCGTCCTCCTGAGCCAGCGCCAGAGCCAGATAATCGATCAAATCCCATCACCCCGCAACTGCTGAAACCGTTCCAAATCAAATTCCCTGTTCTCCCCGCAGTCCGCCGCTCTCGCCCCACACACCGGGCACCGCTTCTCCTCCGCCTCCGCCCGGCAGGCCGGGCACAGCCGGTCCAGCAGCTCTTCCCCGTCCAGCAGCAGGTTGACCGCGCACCACAGGTAGTCCCGGTGGGTCATCTTCCGGACCCGCGCCTCGGTAGGCAGAGCGTGAAATGCTTTGAGCACGCGCCACCGAAGGCGCTCTTCCGGCGCGTGCTCCAGGCTTTTTTTGCCTGTTCCACCGTCTCCTCCCCGCTCAAAACCGAGGGGTTGCTCTCCCGGTCAAAGGCGGACCACCTGCGGGCCAATTCTCCGATCTGCCCCGCGGTCATCCCCTCCAGCACTTCTTTCCCGCCGGCAAAGGCGGGCCTCCCCCGGCGCAGCAGGGCCCGGGCCAGCAGGCATGCGTTGGCGCACAGAGCCGGATCCCGCCCCTCCGCCGCCAGCGTCTCCGCCTCCGCTCTGGCCTCCATGGCCTCCCAGGCCGACAGCAGCCGAGCCCTCCAGCCGCCTCCCAGCTCCGTCCCCCCGGGCCTGTTCCAAAAATTGTCTCTCATTTCAGCGTGGTCTCCACCCGCCGTGCGGCGACGATGGTGACTTTCTCCAGCACCATCTCGCCCAGCCTGCCCGTTTCCTCCAGGTCCTTCCACTGACACCCGGAATAGATGACTCGCCGATCCGGCTTGCAGATCACCAGGTTAAAATCCTCCAGGTCGTGGAAATTGACCCCATCCTTCACCGCCTCGTCGGTGGCGTAGAGCCGGGAGAGGATCACCGTATGCCTGCGCTGCCCCGGGATAGTGGCCACCGGTTCGCTCTCTCCAAAAGCCTCCACCGTGGTGCTGCTCCGTACAGTCTGGGCGGTATAGCTCTGCACCACCGCCAGCTTCTTTCCGTTGAGCTCCAGATAGATGTCGGCGCTGGTGGGAAATTGTGATACCGTCATTTTGTTTCCTCCTTATACCGTCACATGGGCGGACAGCCAGATCTGGTTGAGCCCGTGAGCCACGGTGAAATCAAACTCCACCAGACACACGGTGGGGTTATTCTCCACCGCGGACACCGCCACATTGTCGTAGTCCGCGATGATCTCCCCTCTCTTTTTCTGCTCCAGCTCCACAATGACCTGGCTGCGAATGGCTCCCCGGCCCTGCTCGGTGTTCTTGGCCCGGCTGAACCGCGCCCGCAGCGCATCTCTCAGCCCGGGGATCACATCGTCCACCACCCGGATGGTGGTCAGTTCCCGCCATGTGGCATCTGCGGCCGAGCCGGTCTTGGTCCGGGTCGTCACCCCCCGCACCACACTCACCACGCCGCCGCTGCTCTCCAGAGGCGTCACTCCGCCCAACACCAGGGTGTCGATCTCGCCGTCCGACCACTCCTGTTCCGCCGCCGGGATCCCCTTCAGCTCCGCGCCGCCCAGTGGGACGGCAGGGTCGCTCTCCCCCGCGATGGCCCCGGCCACCGCGGCGGCGGCCCTCGCTCCGCCGGGGGCCGTCAGCACCACCCGCTCGCAGTTCAGACCCTCCGCCCGGCTCACCAGCGCGGAAGCGGCCTCGTTCTCTCCGCCGCACACCACTGCCAGCCGCTCCCTGCGGGCCTCGGACGCGCTCTTCACGCTGTCCCGCAGCGCCTGCTGCACTGCCAGCGTGGCGCTGTCGCACACCACGGCGGCCAGATTCTCCACCTTCTCCAAGGCCGCGAATGCGGCCGCATAGCCGCTCTCCGCCGCCACAGGGACAGCCCAGACACTGGCCGCCCCGTTTTTCAGCAGGATCCCAACCAGCTCGGTGATCTCCTCGTCTCCCCCGAAGGTCTCCGCCGCCTGTTCCCGGCTGAACAGGCTGTACACCCGTCCCGCCGTGCCTTTTGTGCACAAGGCGGCCAGGCCTGCCGCCCTGCTGCCGCTCTGCCCGCTCACCACGCTGGACGCGTCGTAGACCGAGTACACCCCCGGTCTCTGATGTTCCGTCACATTCACACCTTGGTCTCTCCTCTCACTGTAAAGTCCACAAACGCGCCGTCCTCATCGGTCCGGGCATAGGACCACGCCTCAAACCCCACCTGCACCGGGCAGCAAAACCGTTTGGCCTCCGCGCGGTACGCGGTCTCCCCCGCGGAAAAAGCCACCGGCCGCAACCCAGCCGGCCCGCCCTTTCCCAAGGCATCCACCAGGAGATCCAGACCCATCTGGACCTCCTGGGCCGTCCCCGCGTACAGATCCAGGCCAAAGGTGAGCTTTACCCGTTTTCCGTAGAGCTCCACCCACCGCCCAGTCTCCTCGTCGTAGCGCTCCCCCAGATAGTCCTGAAACCCCGGCGTGCCGCCCTCATAGGCCCTCAAAGACACGGCCGCCACCGGCTCCCCGGCCCGGAGCCGCGCCTGTCCCCCCCAGGCCGCCACAGCCTCCAGCCCATTTTTCTTTAGATATTCCGCCAAATTCCGGCGCAGCTCCTCGGTTCCCGTCATGCCCCGCTCCTCTCATCCAACTCCTCGGCCAGCGCCCACCGGTAGGCGATCTTCTCCCCCGCCGGCACCGCCCTCACCCGGATAAAGTGGTAAAACCGGCCGTTCCACGACAGCTCCTCCACCCCCTCCGGGTCGATCTCAGCGGGGCCCAGGTAGAGGTACTTTCCCTCCGGGGCCACGCCCAGCGCCGTCGCCTCCTCCCCGGCCGACCGCTCGCCGACCGGCTGAAAAAAGGCCTTCACGTCGCTTCCCAGCCCCGCCTGATACAGCGTGACCTTCTGTCCAAACCGCTCCAGCAGCCTTTCCCACGTCGATCCGTCCATCAGCCCCGCACTCCCAGAAAAGAAAATCCCTCGTCCCGCAGGTAGGGCCGCATCACCTGTCTGGCCTGCATCCGCAGCGCCTGGCCGCGAGCCTTCCGGTCCCCCTGCCGAAGGGTCACATCTCCTGCGGTGAAGGACTCCACGCCGTCGTCCTCCGCCACCTCCCGACCAGCCAGCGCCAGCCAGGCCCCGGCCAGCACAAAACACTGCCCGCAGTCCTCCGCCGTCACACCGTCTCTCAGCCAGCCGGTCAACTCGTCCTCGGCGGCCTGGCACAGGGCCCGCAGGCCCTCGCTCTCCCGGACCTTCCCCAGCAGCACCGCCATCGCCATGATTTTCTCGATCAATTCCGTCCCTCCTCTCAGGCTCCCTCCTCCACCGGGAGGGAGCCGTCCGGCGTACCGGCTCTCCGGTCAATCCGCCTCAGCCGTACATAGCTCTCACACCGTCAGCACCTTGGCCGCGTCCTGAAACACCTTGGCAAATCCGGCAATGGTAGTGATGGCCGCCCGCTCCAGCTGCCGGTCGATGAGCTTGTCGTACTCCACCATCACGTCGGAGCCCTTCACCATTTCCAGCGCATAACGCCGGTCCAGACCGATGAGCTTCCCGGTGCCCAGCGCGGAGGTCCGCAGCAGATTGGCCCCCAGAGGGGTGGTCAGCTTGCCGGTACCCTGGAAGTTGAGCCCGGTCATGGGATCGCGGAACTCGTCCATCTTCAGCATCTGGAGCATCACGTCACCGGAGACCAGCAGGGTGTTCATTTCATAGGGATCGAACTGGGCCCAGAAGTCCACCAGATCATCGTACTTCAGTGTCCCGGCAATGCCTCCAATGGGGGATGTGCCCACCTTCAGCTTGGTTGCCGCATTGCTGTTGCCGTCGCCGTTTTCCAGCACGTCGATGGCGTCCTCCAGCAGGGTGCGGCTGATGTAGGCGCCGATCTGCCGCAGGGTCACGGAGAAGAGATCCAGCTTCTGATAGCGGATGGCCTCATAGGAGGCCACCAGCATCCGGCCCCTCTTGTGGAGCCGCACCAGATTTTCCTGGGTCTTGACCTGGGTCTGGGGAATGACGCTCCCCTCCTCCACCCGGCGCAGCTCCTTCTTGCTCTTTTCGGGCACCGAGGCGATGGAGCGGTAGTCCAGCCCTTCGAACCGGGTCTCGGCGGCAGTGATGGAGGGCAGCAGGTCGGCCTCCTCCATCCCCTGTCTCACGCTTCGGGCCACGAATTCGGGAAACAGCACCGCGGACTGAGATGTCTGGAAAAACTTCTCCACCACATCGCTGCCCGCACCCTTGACCTTGATGTCGAACCGCTTGAGCTGACGCTGATAGGCGTCCATTTCCTCCAGGGAAGTACCACGGTAGCGCTCGGTGGGGTCCTCCTCCTCCAGTACGGCGGTAAAGCTCTTTCCCGACACAGAATACATGCCCTTGTCCAGTTTCAGATCGTCAAAATGATAAGCCATCTGTCTCTCTCCTCCTTACATTTTCAGGGTGATGAATCCGGCGGTATCCTTGGACACCACCAGGTATTCCTCCCCTGCGTCGCCGCTCCCCGCCTTTTTCACGCCGCCGCTGCCGTCGGCCGTCAGGGTTGCGAGTCCCACCGCCACAGTGCTGTCGGTGCAGGGGACCTCGGCAAACCCCCCCACCTGTACGGCGGCGCACCCGGTTTTGACCGACACGGACAGGCCGCAGAAACGTTCCCCTGCGGTGCAGGCCGCCACCTTGCTGTCCCCCGACAGCTTCACCACCTGTCCCGCCGTCACGCCGTCCCCGGCGTAGAAGGTAGCGATGACCTCTCCGATCCCCTCAAACGAAACCTTGCTGCTCATACCCATTTCCTCCCTTTTCTGTTTCATTCCATCTCAAATATTCAGTCGACCGCCCTCAAAGTGGCGGCGGCCTCACACCAAAAACGCCCGGTCTCCCGCTGTCTGTTCCCGACTGCCGCCCCGGTAGCTCAGCTGCGCGCCCCGGGGCCAGGTCTCCTCCACCTGCCGCTGGAACACGGTTTTCAATGCGGTCAGCTCCTCCTCGTCCAGCTTTCCGGTCATGGAGCGGATCACATCGGCCTCCAGCCCCGTCCGGCTCATGGCCATCAGCCGCACCACCTCGCCCCGCAGTTCCTCCAGATACCGCCGCCCCAGCGCGGCGGCCTTCTCCAGGGCCTCCAGCTCTCTCCGAGCCTCCGGCTTTTCCTCCGCCAATGCCTTCAATACCGGCGTCATCCCCTTGATCACCCCGGCCCGGGGCTGGGCGGGCACCGCCACAAAGGACCACTCATAGGCGTCCTTCGCCCCCACCAGCTCCCCCCAGCAGAGGGTTCCGTTGTAGGTGCGCCCCTTCACATGGTGGCACTCCTCCAGCGGCAGCCCGCACACCGAGCACACCGCCTTCTCCACCGAGCAGCCCACGCTGACCTCCCGCTTGATGCCCCCCTCGATCTCCGCGATGAGATCCCGGTTTCCCTCGGTGCGCACCATATAGGCCCAGCCCTTCAAGTAGCAGCCGGGATCTCCTGCCCGTGTGAGCGGCCCCTCCTCCCGGACCACCTCGGTCTTATAGATACGTGCGGCCTGTCCCAGCGCCGACCAGTTGTGGTCAAAGATGCCGCTCTTGCCCACGAACATGGGTGCCAGCCCCTCCAGCGTCTCCTCGGGGAAGCGCTCCCACTCCCGGTCGATCTCGTTGTCGCACAGCCGCACGGTGAAGGTGTATACCTCCTCGGCGGCCAACTCCTTCCGGGCCAGCGCGTTGATGAGCGCCAGATCCTCCTCCTGCACCGGGCAGCCGCCCCCGGTATTCGCCTCTTTGATGATCTTCAAATCCCTCTCTCCTTTCCGCCCGTCTGTTCTCCAGGCGGGCCGCTCAAACCGTTCCCCGCTCCCGTTCCAGTCTCAGGTTCTCCGCCTGCTCCCGGTAGAGGCCGGCCCGGGCCTCCTCCACCAGATCCTGCAAGTTTATGTCCTCCCAGTCCACATTCACCCGGGAGGAATACCCCCTGGTCCGCAGCCAGATCTCGCAGATCCGCTCCACCACAGGCGTAACGCTCCGCCGCAGCGCGGTGATCTCGCTGGTCATCATGTCGGCCTGCTGGGCGCTCATCCGCTCGGTGGAGCTCCAGGACAGCCCCAGCAAAAAGGGCGGGATCCCCGTCTTGGCCACCAGCTGTTCCAGGATCTGCCGCACCGGCACCTGGCTGTCCAGCACCTGGTTGTCCGCGCCGATGACCTTGATGTCCACGTCTCCCACCGCCACGAAATCCCGCACATTGCCGCTCTTGCCGGCCTGCATGGCCGCCGACCACTCCCGGGCGATCTCCTCGCCCCGCTCTCTGGCCCACACGCCGTCGCCGCTGCCGCCGGGCTTATACACCACGGCAAACCGTGCGTTGCCCATCCGCTCCCAGTTGAGGCCGGTGGCCTGATAGATTTTCAAAAGGATCCCGGTGAGGAACGGCATGGACCGCAGCAGGGACACCCCATAGGGGTTGTCCGCTTCGGGCTGGTAGGGGGTAAACAGAATGAGGTCCTGCCGGGGCATTTCCTCCACGGCCCCGTCCCGCCTCCGGGCGCAGAGGGCAAAGTCCAGGGGGGTTTCTCCCTCTTTGATCTCGATCTCCGCCGGGTCGGCGCACAGCAGCGCGGCCACCTCCCGCCTGCGTCCGTCCATCACGACCTCCCCCACGCCCCGGCCGCACACCAGCATGGAGTCCACATAGGCGTCCAGAAAAGACTGGATGCCCCTCTGTCCCCGCCCGGTATTCACCGTCCGCAGAAACTCCTCCAGCTCTCTCTGGCCCTCGTCCGCCGTCACCTTCACGCCGCCGGCCAGCCGCACCAGCTTTCCCACCGCGGCGTCCACAATAGGCACCGCCTCCCGGATGGTCCGATAGAGGGCGATCTCCCCAGTTTTGAGGGGAACGTATCCGTTCAGCGCCCCGAAGGGGTGGCTCTCCTCCTCCCGGGTCTGCACCACCGCCGCGGGCGGTTTCTTTTTCTCAAACCACTTCATGTCTTTCCTCCCTCATCTCCATAGCTCCCGTTCCACTGCCAGTCCCCCCACAAAGCCGCCCCCGCGCCCCACCGATGCGGCAAAATACCGGATGTCGTCCATGGCGTGGTCGAACTTCTTCACCACCCTGTCCCCCACAGCCCTCTGGTCCCAGCAGTAGAGGGAAAACTCCCGAATGGCGTCCCGGCAGGGGGTGCAGATGACCAGATTTCCCTGCCGCAGCAGGTCGGCCGTCACCCGGATCCCCTCCAGCACATCGTTGCGGGCGCTCTCAGCGGGCCATCCCTCCTGCCGAAGGGCGGCGATAAAGCTGGCCGCCGACGGATCTACGATGACCCGCCGAACGTCCCGCCCCGCCGTCAGCCGTTCCAGCGCCTCCACATATTCCCGGTCGGTCTTCTGCCGCCCCTCTTTCCGCCCGTCGTAATAAAACTCATCCACCCGGTACCACACGCCGTCCCGCAATCCCCACAGCCCCATGGACGTGGGGTTTGCCGTCCCGTAGTCGCAAGAGACCCGCCACTCCTCCATCTCCCCCTCGGGGGCGGGACACACCATACTCTCGTCAAAGAAGTCGTAGACCCGCCCCTCGGCCACCGCCCACTCCCCCAGTACGAACCGCCGGTAGAACGCCCCCTGAAAGCTCCTCCGGTACCGCTCCAGCACCCGGGGGCTCAGACTGGGATTATCCTCCATGGCGAAGGGCACTCGCAGGGCGTTTCTCTCCCCCGCCCGGCAGATCCATTCTTTGTAAAACCAATGCTCCGGCCCCTCTGGGTTGCAGGAGAACCACACCTTGGCCCCCTCCACGGAGCACCGGGCCACCGCCTGCTCCACAAAGGAGCGTGGCATCAGCACCACCTCGTCCATCAGCACTCCGGCCAGGGTCATTCCCTGAATGAGGGCGGCGCTGCCCTCGTCCTTTCCGCCAAACAGGTAAAAGGTGTTCTCATGCCCGTTGAATGCCACCCGCAGCAGGTGCCGGCTCACCTTCTCCTCCACGGAAAACCCCAGCTCCCGCAGCACCGGCCGCAGTCCGCTGAGCAGATTCCGCCGGGCCGATTCGATGGACTTTCCGCACAGGGCAAAGGCCGCCCCGTCAAACCGCCGCATGGCCCAGCAGAAAAAGGACAGCCCCAAACAGAAGGTCTTCCCGCTCCGCACGGCGCCGTCGCAGAGGATGGCCTCCCGCTCCCGCCAGGGCGAGCCGTCGCACCACCAGGAGAGCACCAGCCTTTGCTTGGGGGAAAAGGTTTCCACCTGCATTTATTTCTCCTCCCCGACCTGTCCGGCTGCCCCCTCCAACGCCTCATAGAGCCGCTGTGCCTTGGGATCCTCCTCCGCCCGATCCATCAGCCACTGCAAAGCCGCCAGCCGGTCGATGAACTTTACCTCCACCGTTCCGTTGCTGCTTCGCTTGAATTCCGCCACGGCGGACAGGTCCAGCTTCGCCAGCTCCCCCAGCTCCTCCTCGCTCAAAAAGGCCAGCCGCACCGCGTCGTTGACCCGGCTCTCCGCCAATTTTCTGATTTGTCTCAAAACCGCCTTTCGGCTCTCCATCGCCGTCCCTCCTCACACCCCTCCCGTTTTCACCCAAAAAGTTGTCTATTTTTATACATCTAAAATTTTTTAAATGGAAAAATTGCTTAAAAAGAGAGCCAGGAGAATTTTTCTCCTGGCTCTGAACCCCGTTTTCTAAAAAAGCGGGAGGCTCCCGCCTCCCGCTTCGTTCTATTCTTCCGCCGTCAACGCTCCGGTGGACCCATCCACAGCAAACCGCCAGGGCCACGCATCGGTCTGAAGATACCAGGCGGGCGTCAGCGTCACGGTCCCGGTGCCGCTGACCATATACCCGGCATACATCTTCGTCACCTGGGAGCACACATATCCCCCCTGGTTCAATCCTTCCAAAAAACGAACCAGGGCGGTGGCCGCGGAGATCCCTGTTCCACTGCCGGACAGCGGCTCTTCCGTCCCGGTCAGGCATCTTCCGGTCAGACTGCTCAGCTCGCCCCTTCGATAGACGATGGTCAGTGCCAGATCCGGTACGGGAATTTCTCCCCAAAGCTGCGTAAACACAAGGGTCACAGTCTCCCCCTGAGTCCTTCTCCGGGTTTCTTCTCCCTGAATCCCCAGGCTCTCCAGCAGCGCCTCGCCCGCCTTTCCGACGTCCGCCCCCCCCAGGGGGCGGGCGCCTGCAAGGAACTGCACATCGATTTCCCCTCCGGGGGCAAAGGTCGCGCTGCCCTTCTCTCCCGTGTAGGTGATCCGCGTTCCTGCGGCAGTCCGCTCCGTCACCGGCCCCACCAGTGCGGCGGCCTCATCCTCTCCAAGCCCGGCTGCACTCACCTGCCGCCCGGAGATCTCCAGCTCTCCGGGGATCTCCTCTGGCAAAAATGTGATCCCGCTGTGCTCCAGGACCTCCACCATCCGGGTACGGGTCTCCTGCTCCGCCCGCTGCGTCCGCCAGGAGCGCATCCCCACCATGGCCAGCAGGAACACATTGACCATCGCCAGCAGCAGGATGATGATATTTTTGATTTTCGACCAGCGCATGGCCGTCCTCCTTTAATTCTCCGCCTGTACCACCCATCCGGCCTTCAGGCTCTCCGCTCCGGTGTCACTGTAACAGAGGACCAGTCTCCCATCGGTATTTCCCAGTGCGTTCATGGCCGCCGCGGCCAGCCGCTCTCTCGGAAGCGCCGCCGCAGATCCGGTATCCGTGTACGTCCGCAGTTTCAGCGTAAAGTCGCGGATCTCCCCGCCCGCGACCGCAAAGCGTGCGGCCCATCCGTCCTCTCCCGTCAGCACCGGGATCCCGCCCAGACGGTAGGAAAAGGTGAGGACCCATCCCTCCCCCTCCGCCTCGGTCCGGGTAAGAACAAACGTCCCGTCCCCCCGCCACTGGGACGCCGCCCGGTTGAGCAGCTCCCATGCGGCCAGCGCCGCTTCGGAACAGGTGGGCCGTTCTCCCTCAGACGGCACGGGATAGCGGCTCTCCTCACCGGCATGAAACACCACCGTCCCGTCTCGCCTCACCCGAAGCCGGTCGGTCCCCTCGCTGATGTGCAGTCCCTCCGGCATTTCATAGGCCGAATTCCCGCTGGATTGAAAGCCCAGCGCGGACAGCAGCATCCCCAGGCTCTCCCCGTTCTCCACAAAGTCCGGAATCTCCGTGCTGTACACAGCCGGCCGAAACGGAGTTACGGACACCGTCACATAGGGATCCAGCGTTCCATACGCCTCGTCGCTCTTCTCCATCTCATACGCAAATGCCACTCCGTTTGGGCTGTATTTTCTAACCGCCGTCTGCAGGCGGCCCTCGTAGGCCACCTGGGTCTGCGCCGCACGGTACCCAGACTCATCTCTCCAACACAGCCAGACTGCCGATCCGTCCCACGCCAGCAAAAGGGCCTCGGCGTTCCCTGACAGGTCTCCGCCGCCGCCCAGCCAGGCCGACAGCACTTCCAGGGGCGGGCTTCCCTGGAAGGCGCAATAGACCCCCGGCGACTCCAGCAGCGCCCTCCACCGCCGCTCCGTGATCTCCTCCACAGCCCCGGCCGTATTCAATCCCTCTCCTAAAATGGGCCGGAGCGAGGTCACGGTCCGGTCCACCGCCTCCTTGTCATAGATCGCCCCATACACGCCCCACTCGCTCCTGACCGCGGCCAGGTAGGGCATCACGGCCTCCTCAGGCTGGCGGATCACGGGCTCCCCCGCCTGTGTGGGTTCCGTAATCCATCCCCTCAGTCCTGTGACCAGTGAAGTCTGGGCGGCCAGAAGCACCGCCGAGCAGGCCAGGACTCCGATGAGCAGGTCTTTCCCCAGCTCGATCAGCCGGGTCCTCCTCCCGGGCCGCGCCACCTCCGGCACTTGTTTACGCCTTGCCATGTTCGGGTCCCTCCGTCAGCAGCTCCATTCGGATGGTCAACCCGGGCCCAGTCCGGTCCACAAGCCGGAGTTCTCCCCGATGCTGATCCACGATCTCTTTGGCAATGGACAGCCCCAGTCCTGTCCCGCCGGACTCCCGGGAGCGGGCCTTGTCCACCCGGTAGAACCGCTCAAAAATACGGTCCCGGTCGGCCTCCGGGATCCCGATCCCGTCGTCCGCCACTTCCATCCAGACTCTGTTCCTTCCCATCCGCCCGGCGGAGATCTGGATGTGTCCGCCGTCCGGAGTATATTTGATGGCGTTGGAGACCACGTTCATCATCACCTGGGTGATCCGCTCCCGGTCCGCCGTGATCTGGGGAAGTCCCGGCTCCAGCTGCAGCTCCAGGGTATGTCCGTGGCGCTGCGCCTCCATCCGATTGGCGTTGGTCATGCTCTCAATGGCTTCGGAGAAGGAAAAAGCAGTTAAGTTGAGTTCGCTCCGGCCCGAGTCGAATCGGGACAGCGTCAACAAGTCCTGCACGATGTGGGTCATCCGGTCGGACTCCCCCAGAATCACGTTCAAAAAGTTTTTCGCCATTTCGGCCGGGAGCGCCCCGGCGTTGTCCACCAGGGTCTCGGCATAGGAGCGGATATTGGTCAGGGGTGTGCGCAGCTCATGGGAGACATTGGCCACAAATTCCTTGCGCATCTCCTCGGTCTTGTGCCGCTCGGTGACGTCGTGGATGACCACCAGCACACCAGCCTGTGCCTCTTTGTCAAAGGGAGCCAGCAGCAATTCCAGGCTCCGGCCGCCCCGCTCCAGCGCCCCTTCCACATAACCCTGCTGCCCCGGCTCCAGGACCTGTTCCAGCGGAGCGATCTCCCCAAACAGGGCGGCGTAGTCCACCTCTCCGCCGATGGGCAGCGCCCGGCCCAGCATCTCCTCGGCAGCGGGGTTGGACTGGATGATCTCTCCCCTTCGCCCGAAAGCGGCCACACCGTCCGTCATATGGAGAAACAGGGTGTCCAGCTTGTTGCGCTCGTTCTCCACCTCCTGGATGGTGTTCTGCAGCTGTCCTGCCATGTTGTTGAACGTGGCGGTGAGCACGCCGATCTCATCCTTGGAGTCCACCTCGATCTTATGGGAAAAATCCCCCCCGGCCACCTCCTCCGCTCCTTCCGTCAGCCGCTCAATGGGAGTAATGAGCGTCTTGGACAGCAGGAACGACAGCAGCACCGAGATGGCCAGTCCAAAGGCCAGCGCCTCGAGGATCAAGGTCACCAGTTCATTGGTCAGGTTCTGCACCGTCTGTCTGGTGTCCTTAATGTAAATGACATAGCGGGAATCCCCCCGGGTCAGCGGAATGGCCACATCCATATAGGAGGCGGAGATGTCGCTGTCGTCTCCCACCTCCCCCGCCAGAGCCAGGGCCAGATTGTGGGTCATTTCCAGACCGGAGCCCTCCTGATCGTTGGAGCCGTTCAGGTAGGCTCCCGTAGTCCCATCCAAAATATAGTAGTTCCGCGCCAGTCCGTCCACACCCAGGTTTCCCGTATAGGTCTCCAGCATCCGGCCGATCTGCTCCGCGCCGTTTTCCTCTCCGGGGGCGGCATTTTGCAGATCATGATAGAACTCCGTATCGTTCTGAAACACGCTCTGCATCTGGGTATAGAACTGATCCAGATAAAAGCTGGACACAGAATTGACCAGAAAGGCCCCCACCACCGTCATCAGTGAAACGATGAGCAGCGTCATGATGAGCATGAGCTTCATATGCAGGCTGCGGAACAAACCAGATCATCCTCTCCTTGGAATTGCCTCTCGCGTCCGGGGCATTACCCCTCGTGAAACAGATACCCCAGCCCCCGCCGCGTCACAATGAACGACGGGTTCGCCGGATCGTCCTCGATCTTCTCCCGCAGTCTCCGAACGGCCACATCCACCGCCCGCACATCGCCCACATAGCCCTCGTAGTTCCACACATGCTCCATGAGGGCCTCCCGGGAGAACACCTTCTCCGGCTGCGCGGCCAAAAATTTCAGCAGTTCAAACTCCCTCTGGGTCAGATCCAGCGCCCTGCCGTCCTTGAAGGCCATCATCAGTCCCAGATCCACCAGCACTCTCCCCCGCTCCAGCCGCTGCTGCCCGCTTTTGGCGGGATCCGCCGGCTGCTCGGTCAGCATATCGGTGCGCCGGATATTGGCCTTCACCCGGGCCAGGAGCTCCCGCATGGAGAATGGTTTGGTTATGTAGTCGTCCGCCCCCAGCTCCAGTCCCAGGACCTTGTCGGTCTCCTCCTCCCGGGCGGTGAGCATAATAATGGGAGTAGAGCGGTTTGACTCCCGCACCGCCCGGCACACGTCGAAGCCGTTCATCCGGGGCAGCATCAGATCCAGCAGGATCAGGTCGGGGTTCTCCGCCAGCGCCAGTTCCAGCCCGGTCTGTCCGTCGTAGGCCTCCAGCGTGTCATAGCCCTCCTTGCTCAGGTTAAAGGCGAGGATATCCACGATATTCTTTTCATCCTCCACAATGAGAATCCGCTTGCTCATTTCGTCCCTCCTGCCTCACGGCTCAGATATTCCTTGGTTTTCAACACAACGGCCACGGTCTTGGCGTCGGTGATCTCCCCCGCCATCACCCGCTCCACCAAGGCGGAAAAGGGTGCCCGCTCCACCGTCAAAAATTCATCCTCGTCGAGATGCTGCTCTCCATAGGCCAGCCCTCTGGCCAAATACATGTGGAGCACCTCCGTGCAGAAGCCGGGAGACATGACCAGCTCGCCCAGATCGATCAGCTCCCCGGCCTTGGCCCCCACCTCTTCCGACAGCTCCCGCTCGGCCGCTGCGCGGGGGTCCTCCGGCCCGTCCAGTTTTCCGGCTGGCAGCTCCTCCACCACCCTTCCAAAAGGATAGCGGAACTGACGCACCGTGAGCACGCTCCCGTCAGACTCCAGGGGGAGGATGCACACCCCGCCGGGATGCTCCACCACTTCCCGCCCGGCCGTCTTTCCATCCTCCAGCCGGGCGGTGTCCTTCCGCACGGTAATGATCTTCCCCCGATAAAGGACCCGGCTGTCCACAGTCTCCTCCGTCAGTTTCAAACAAACCACCCCACTGTATGGAATTTAGATAGAAGTAGTATATCACAACAAAAATCATTCCGCCACCTCGAACTTTTTCCACGAAAACAGACGCTTTCCCCCGTGAATGCCCGTTTCGGACCCTCTCCACGGTTCCCTTGAAACTTCAGAAAATCATCTTTACTTTTCAAATCAGATAATGCTATAATAACAATGTATCTCTGTGTGTATGTACGCAGGAACAGGGCACAATAGAAACGGCCGGTTTCAGAAGTTTTCCGGCCTGACAATAGTCGCCGGACAGTCTGTCCGGCCGGTGAAGGATCGAGGGTACAACTTTGACGAAATATGTGATCCATGGCGGGAAACCGCTTTACGGCGCAGTGGAGATCTCCGGCGCGAAAAACGCGGCGGTGGCCATTCTCCCCGCCGCTCTTCTGGTCAACGGTGTCTGCCGCATTGAAAACATCCCCCAGATCAGCGACGTGACGCTGATCCTCAACATTCTCCAGGAGCTGGGCGCTGATGTCAAAACCATCAACCGCACCACTGTGGAGATCGACTGCTCCCACATCCGCAACGCCCGGGTCCCCGACGCCCTGGCCCGGAAGATCCGCGCCTCCTATTATCTCATCGGCGCCCTGCTGGGCCGCTTCGGCTCCGCCGAGGTCCCCCCCCCCGGCGGCTGTGATTTCGGCGGCCGGGGGCGGCCCATTGACCAGCACATCAAGGGCTTCACCGCCATGGGCGCGGACGTGGACGTGAACGGCGGCATCATCCACGCCGTGGCGCGCAGCGGCCATCTCATGGGCACCACCGTCTACATGGACATCGTCTCGGTGGGCGCCACCATGAATCTGATGCTGGCGGGCACTCTGGCCGAGGGCACCACCATCATTGAGAACGCCGCCAAGGAACCCCACATCGTGGACCTGGCCAACTTTCTGAACTCCATGGGTGCCTCCATCATGGGCGCAGGGACCGACGTCATCAAGATCCGTGGCGTTTCCCGCCTCTCCGGCGGCAGCTATTCCATCATCCCAGACCAGATCGAGGCGGGCACCTACATGGCCGCCGTCACCGCCACCGGCGGGGAACTTCTCATCAAAAACGTCATTCCCAAGCACCTGGAGTGCATTGCCGCGAAGATCGCGGAAATGGGCGCCGAGGTGGAGGAGATGGACGATGCCGTCCTGGTCCGGCGCACCGGCAAGCTCACCCGCACCAACGTCAAGACCCTGCCCTATCCCGGCTTCCCCACCGACATGCAGCCCCAGGTGGCCGCCTGTCTCTGCCTGGCGGAGGGCACCAGTGTCCTTACCGAGGGCGTGTGGGACAACCGTTACCGCTATGTGGACGAGTTCCGTCGTATGGGCGCTCAAATTCAGGTGGACGGCAAAGTCGCCATCATTGAAGGCGTTCCCTACCTCACCGGCGCATCGGTGGAGGCCCCCGACCTGCGGGCGGGCGCCGCTCTGGTCATCGCCGGCCTGGCGGCCCACGGCACCACCGAGGTCAGCCAGATCCGCTTCATTGAGCGGGGCTATGAGGACATTGTCCGCAAGCTCTCCGGCATCGGCGCGGACATCCGGGTGGTGGTCACCCCCGACGAAGCCAAATCCGCCCAGGTGGGCTGAATCATTTTCCTTCCGGCCCGTTCAGCGGCGGCGACACGCCGCCGCTTTTTCTCACCCTCATTCTGTGACGTTAAGGAGCGATTTTTTGGAGATCCGAACCATAGCCAGCGGCTCCTCCGGCAACTGCCTGCTGGTGAGCGCTCAAGGAGCCCATATTCTGATAGACGCGGGCGTCTCCTGCCGCCGCATCACCACCGCCCTGGCCGCCTTCGGTGTGGCCCCTCAAACGCTCTCCGGCGTCTTTATCACCCACGAGCACTCGGACCACATCGCCGGACTTGCCACCCTTACCAAAAAATTTGCCCTGCCCGTCTATGCCAGCCCCGGCACAGCCCGGCAGCTCTGCTGCCGCATTGCGGCGCTGGAGGACCTGGTCCGCCCGGTAAAGCCGGGAGCAAGCCTGGACGTGGGCCCTTTCGGGGTGGAGACCTTTCCCATCTCCCATGACGCCGCGGAGCCCATGGGCTTTGCCCTCACCCACGGGGGAAGAAAAGCGGCGGTGGTCACCGATTTGGGCTATGTTTCCGACCCGGTGCTCTCCGGTGTCCGTGGCGCCCATCTCCTGGTGTGCGAGTCCAACCATGATGTGGACTGGCTTCAGTCAGGCCCCTATCCCTATTACTTAAAAGCCCGGATCCTGGGGGACAAAGGCCACCTGTCCAACGAAGCCGGGGCTGCCCTGGCCTGCTGCTGTGCGGAAGCCGGGGCCCACACCATTCTGCTGGCCCACCTCTCCGCTGAGAACAACACCCCCGCCCAGGCCCTCCGCGTCTCCGGCGACCTCTTCCGCCGCGCCGGTATCGACCCCGACCGGGATGTGACCCTGGCCGCCGCGCCCCGGAGCGAGCCCTCCCGGGCCTACGAGGTATAAAGCATGAGAAATATCCATATCCTCTGCGTGGGCAGGCTCAAGGAGAAATTTTACACCGACGCGGTCAGCGAGTATTCCAAGCGTCTGGGCGCTTACTGTGATCTCCGCGTCACCGAGCTGGCCGAAGAGCGCCTGCCCCAGAACCCTTCCCAGGCCCAGATCGACGCCGCCCTGTCCAAAGAGGCCGCCGCCATCCGCGCCAAGCTCCCTCCCGGCTCCGCCGTGGTCGCCCTGTGCGTGGAGGGCAAGCTCCGCTCCAGCGAGGAGCTTGCCGCCCTGATGGAGGACTGGGCCACCGATGCCGCCAAACACCTGGTCTTTCTCATCGGCGGCTCCTATGGTCTGGATGAAGGCCTGAAACGGGAGGCTCGGATGCGGCTTTCCATGTCCCCCATGACCTTTCCCCACCACCTGGCCCGTGTGATGCTCCTGGAGCAGATCTACCGGGCGTTTAAGATCAGCGAGGGCTCCAGCTACCACAAGTGAGGAGGTGCGCCATGTCCGCGGAGGAGCTGCTTTTTCAGCGGCCCAAGGGCCCCGGCGGGGCGCCGGAAGAAGCCGTCCTTCCGGGGAC
This sequence comes from Pseudoflavonifractor sp. Marseille-P3106, assembly GCA_900169975.1. GTDB lineage: Bacteria > Bacillota > Clostridia > Oscillospirales > Oscillospiraceae > Vermiculatibacterium. The sequence continues at coordinate 64,882 of LT827121.1, read as the reverse complement.
CTGGGGAGATTTTGCCGGCTTTGCCGGCATCCACCGCTCCATGCTGGAATCCTTCGGCATTCCCTATCTCACCAGCCGTTCCGGCCCCGGCCAGATCGGCTTCGTCTACGGCGGTTTTTCTCCGGAGGGCGTGCGTGTCTATGTGCCCCGCTCCCTTCGGGAGACAGCCGAAACACTGCTGACCGCGGCGGGGAGACCCGCCGGAGAAGAAAATAAGGAGGAAGTGCTATGACTTACCAGGATACTTATCAAAAGTGGCTCTCCAGCCCCGCCCTCAGTGAAGCGGAGAAATCCGAACTCCGGGCCATCTCCGGAGATGAGAAGGAGATCGAGAGCCGTTTCTTTGCCCCCCTCGAGTTTGGCACCGCCGGGCTGCGCGGGACGATGTGCACCGGCCTTCACAATATGAACATCCATGTCATCCGCCACGCCACCCAGGCCTTTGCCGAGGTCATTCTGGCCGAGGGGCCCGAGGCGGTGAAAAATGGCGTGGCGGTCTGCCACGACTGCCGCAACCACTCCCGGGAGTTTGCCGAGGAGGTGTGCGCCGTCATGGCGGGCAACGGCATCCCCAGCCGCATTTTTGAATCGCTCCGCCCCACCCCCGAGCTGTCCTTCGCCATCCGGGCGTACGGCTGCACCGCCGGTGTGAATGTCACCGCCAGCCACAACCCCAAGGAGTATAACGGCTACAAGGTCTACTGGGCCGACGGCGCCCAGCTCCCCCCCCACCACGCCGACGCCATCGCCAGGAAGATGGGGGAGATCGACATCTTTGACGGCATCCGCCGCCTGGACTATGCCGAGGCCGTCCGGCAGGGCCTCGTCACCCTTATGGGGGCCGAAACCGACGAGAGGTTTTTGGAGCAGGTCATGGGTCAGGCCACCGATAAAGCGGTGGTGGCCAAGGTGGCCGACCGCTTCAAGATGGTCTACACCCCCTTCCACGGCACCGGCTACCGGCTCATTCCCGAGGCTCTCAAACGCCTGGGAATGAAGCACGTCCTCTGTGTGCCCGAGCAGATGGTCCTGGACGGCAATTTCCCCACGGTGGTCTCCCCCAACCCGGAGAATCCCGAGGGCTTCGCCCTGGCGGTGGAACTGGCCCGGAAGGAGGGAGCGGACTTCATCCTCGGCTCCGACCCGGACGCCGACCGGGTTGGCATCATGGTCCGGGACAGCAAGGGCGACTACGTCACCCTCTCGGGCAACCAGACCGGCGTGCTGCTGCTGGACTATGTCATCGGGGCAAAAAAGCGCATGGGCACCCTTCCCGCCAACGCCGCCGCCCTCAAGACCATCGTCACCACCGAGATGGCCCGCAAAGTGGCCGAGGTCAACGGTGTGCAGATGTACGACACCTTCACCGGCTTTAAATTCATGGCCGAAAAGAAGAACGCCCTGGAGGCCTCCGGCGTGGGCAAGGTCATCTTCTCCTATGAGGAAAGCTACGGCTATATGATGGGCGACTACGTCCGGGACAAGGATGCCGTCACCGCCGCTCTGGTGTGCACCGAGATGGCGGCCTGGTACTATGACCGGGGCATGACCCTCTACGACGCCCTTCAGGAGCTGTACGCCAAATACGGCGACTATGCGGAAAAGACCCTCAACCTGGTGATGCCCGGCCTGGACGGCCTGGCGAAGATGGCCAAGCTCATGTCCGGCCTGCGGGAGCATCCTCTCACCGAGATCGCCGGCGTGGGCGTCGTCACCCGGAAGGACTACGCCTCCGGCGTGGAGGAGACCGTCGCCACCGGTGTCAAAGCCGAGATGGAGCTCAAGGGGTCCAACGTGCTCAAGTACAAGCTCGCCGACGGCACCGACCTGATCGTCCGCCCCTCTGGCACCGAGCCCAAGGTCAAGGTCTATATCCTGGCCCAGGGAGAGAGCCGGACGGTCTGTGATGAAAAGGTGGACAAATACGCCGCCTGGGCAGAGACCCTAAAGGCCTGAATCTGATTCTTTTCCAGGACCCGGCGCCGTGACGGTGCCGGGTCCTCTTTTTGTTTTTATTTCCAACCTACTGAATACAGGGGGAACTTTTTCCTTTTTAAACCGTCTGAACCCAATAAAGCTCAAAAGCCCCGGGACACCTTCAGAAACTTTTAAGAATTTGTCACCGCTTTGTTCTTGCTATCGGGAAACCAGGCCCCTTATAATAAATTGGAAAGAATATGAACAGCCAGGAGGAAGCGCCATGACCGAACAGCAGACTCCGGTGGTCCAGCAGGACCCCCAGACCCCCGCCGCCCCATCCAAAAATCAGAAAGGCCCCGCCACTCACGAGCAGAAGCAGAAGCGCCGCAAGCTCATCCGGCGGATCATTGCCCTGGTGGTGGCCGCAGCCATCATCATCACCTCCGTGGTCCTCCTGCGAAAATTTGTTTTCAAGGACGAGACCAGCGAATTGGGTGAAGTGATGACCACCGCCGTCTACCGAGGTTCCATCCAGAGCATGGTGGAGGGCACCGGCAACGCCCGGGCCAAGACCTCGGCCGCCGTCACCCCCGAGGCGGGCTACAACGTACTGGAGCTTTTTGTCCAGGAGGGGGACACCGTCACCCAGGGACAGCTGCTCTACAACCTGGACGACACCGCCGCTCAGGAAGCGGTGCGCACCGCACAGGACAATGTGCGCAAGGCCCAGGAAACGGTGAGCGACTACAACAAGGAACTGGCCAAGCTCCAGGAAAATGTGGCCAATCTCACCATCACGGCTCCCCACGCGGGCAAGCTCATCGACGTCAACTCCGATATCAAGGCCGGCAAGGACATGAGCGTGGGCGACGCCGTCGCCACCGTGGTCAACGACACCCGGCTCCGCCTGCATCTCTATTACAGCTGGGCCTATGAGGGCCAGATCCGTGTGGGCCAGTCCGCCCAGATCTCCCTGCCCGCCGCCATGACCTCAGTCCCCGGCACTGTGGAGCAGGTCAACTATGTCAAACGCGTGGTGCCCGAGGGTTCTGTTACCTTTGAGGTGGTATTCGTCCTCAACAACCCCGGCACCCTCACCGAAGGCATGACGGCATCCGCCTCTCTCACCTCCGCCGACGGCGCCCCGATTTACCCCTATCAGAGCGGCGCGCTGGAGTACTATGAGACCACCAAGCTGACTGTCAAAGTAGCCGGCCCTGTGGAACAGGTCAAGCTGATGAACTATGCCGACGTCTCTGCCGGTCAGCTTCTGGTAAAGCTGGGCGACAAAGACGCCAGCGCCGACATCGCCGCCAAGCAAAACAGCCTTCGTGAGGCTCAGAAGGGCGTGGATACCGCGGTAAAATCCCTGGAAGAGGCTCAGAAAAAGCTGGAGAACTACCACGCCACCGCCCCTATTTCCGGCAAGGTGCTCTCCTGCAGCCTGGTCGCCGGAGAGCCGGTGGGCACCGGCGCTTCCATCCAGATCGCCGACACCGCCACCATGGTGGTGGACATCAACATTGACGAGCGGAACGTGGGCTATGTCTCCACCGGGATGCTCGTCGACCTCCAGGACCAGATGGGCAACTCCTATATGGGCACCGTGGAACAGATTGCCCTCACCGCCAAAGCGGAGAACGGCGTGGCTAACTTCCCCGCCACCGTACTGGTGGAGAATCCGGACGGGATGCTCATGACCGGAACTTATGTCAACTACTCCTTCGTAGCCAGCCAGTCCGACGACTGCCTGGTGGTTCCCGTCCAGGCGGTGCTGAACGTCACTCTGCCCGCTGCCGGGGGCGGCAGCGTCCCGTCCGGTGAGGATGGCGCAGTTCCCGAAGAGGGGCTCACCGGCGGTGAGGCCGAGCCTGCCGAACCCGCCGCTGACGGCGGCGTCCGGGCCCGCAGCCTGGGCATGATCTCCGGCGTCTCCATGGGCGATTCCTCCGGCGCTATGGGCGGCGGCGCTTCGGGCGGCGACACCGCCACCGTGTGCTTTGTCCAGGGGGAACCCGATGACCGCGCCATTGAGGCCGATCCTTCCTGGCAGATGCCCGAAGGTTTCTTCGCCGTACGTGTGGAGACCGGCCTGAACGACGAGAGCAATGTGGAGATCAAGTCCGGCCTGAATGAGGGCGACATGGTCTTTACCGGCTACATGACCCAGAGCGCCAATAACTGGGGCTGATGGTGGCCGATATGCTGATTGAAGTCAAGGATCTGTATAAGATATACAACGAAGGCAAAGAAAACGAGGTCCGTGCCCTGGACGGCATCTCCCTGCGAATCGACCGCGGGGAATTTGTGGCCATCATCGGCGCCTCCGGCTCCGGCAAGTCCACCCTTATGAACGTCCTGGGCCTGCTGGACATCCCTACCTACGGGGATTATCACCTGGACGGCACCGACGTCACCAGCCTCACCGACAAGCAGCAGGCCCATCTGCGGAACAAACAGATCGGGTTTATCTTCCAGGGCTACAATCTGATCCCTGCTCTCTCCGCCGCCGAAAACGTGGAGCTCCCTCTTATCTATCAGGGACTGCCCGTGGACCAGCGGGAGATCCGGGTGGAAGAGGCCCTGAAGAAGGTTGGGATGTTTGACCGGGCGGACCACCGCCCCGCTGAGATGTCGGGCGGCCAGCAGCAGCGAGTGGCCATCGCCCGGGCCATCGCCACCCACCCCCCCATCATCATGGCGGATGAGCCCACCGGCGCTCTGGACTCCAAGACCGGCCGCCACGTTCTGGAGATCCTCCACAGTCTCCACGAGGAGGGCTCCACCATTCTCCTCATCACCCATGACAACGGCATTGCCGCCACCGCGGAGCGCATCGTACGCATCTCCGACGGCCGGATCATTCTGGACGGCACACGAGAGGAGGCTGGACTGTGAATCTGAATCAGGCATTCAAGATCGCCGCCAAATCCATTGCCTCCAAGAAAGGCCGCTCTGCTCTGACCATGCTGGGCATTATCATCGGTCTGGCGGCAGTCATCATCCTGGTCTCCTTCGCCGAGGGACAGAACAAGTGGATCAAGGATTACTACGCCAGCCTGGGCGACAACACCATCACCATCTCCGCCAGCAGCTACACCGGTAAGGATGTGACGGAAAAGCTCTACGCTTATTGCCAGAAAATGGATGAATACATCATCGGTGTCACCCCCAATGACAGTGTCTATGGAAACTACCCGGTCAAATACGGCTCCAAGACCATGGGCGGGAGCAAGAATGAGGACTGGGAGAGCCGTCCCCAGATCACTCTGGGCAACCAGCAGTTTACCATCTGCAACAACTACACCATTGAGAAGGGCCGGGACCTGGCCTACCTGGATGTCAAAAATCTCAATCAGGTCTGCGTCCTTGGTTCCAAAATGGCCAGCAGTCTGTTCAACTACGCCGACCCCATCGGAAAATCCATCACCATCAACGGCACACCCATGAAAGTGATCGGGGTCTATTCCGAAACCGATCCTCAGAACATTTCGGGCAAAGACCGCGTCATCCTCCTCCCCTACACCCTTCGCCGCTACTTTCCCAACGGTGTGGACTCAGGCAACTTTGTGGCGAAGGCCAAGGATGCCCGCTCCACAACCATGGCGGTGACGCTGCTCAACGGCTATCTCAAGGGACTGATCGGCGACCAGGGCTACTTCTCCGCCGAGACCCCCAACAAGTGGCAGGAGGACTCCAACAAGCAAAACCAGATGCAGCAGATGTTCCTGGGCGGCATCGCCGCCATTTCCCTTCTGGTGGGCGGCATCGGCATCATGAACATCATGCTGGTCACTGTCACCGAACGCACCCGTGAGATCGGCATCCGCAAGGCCATCGGTGCTGAGCGCAAGAGCATCATCGCCCAATTCCTGATCGAGGCCTGTCTCATCTGCGGCATGGGCGGCATGATCGGCATTGCCGTGGGCTACCTGGGCACGGTCATCGTCTGCAAACTGGTGCTGAAATTCATCGTCTGGCCCAGTATCGGGGTCACGTTGGGCTCCTTCGCCTTCTCCGTGGCCATGGGCGTCATTTTCGGCCTCTACCCCGCCATCAAGGCCAGCGGTCTCCAGCCCGTAGAGGCCCTTCGGGCGGAGTGACCGCCCTCCGATTCAATTCAAACAGAAGGATGTGTTGTTCCATGCGAATGAAACGTGTCTTGGCCGCGGTCCTGGTGGCAGCCACTGTGTCCCTCCACCCCGCCGCTTCCGCCGCCCGCCTCTCCGCCTTTTCCGACCTCACCGATCCCACTACGGCGGAGGCCGCTGAATTTCTCCGCCTGATGGGCGTGGTAAACGGCGTTCCCGGCGGCTCCTACAACCCCTCCGGCACCCTGAGCCGGGCCGAGTTTTGTAAAATGTCTGTTTCCGCTCTGAACCGGGCGGAAGAAGAACCCGCTCAGCGGGGCCGGACCATCTATTTGGACGTGGGGCCCAGCCACTGGGCCCGTGGCTACATCAACCTGGCCTCCACCATCACACTGGGTGCTGGCAGCGACGGCAAGGGCGGCACCGCCCTGGTGGCCGGTCTGGGCGATGGTACCTTCCGCCCCGACCGCCCCATCACTTACGGCGAGGCAGTCACCATTCTCTGCCGGGTGCTGGGCTACGGGGTTTCCGACGTAGCCACAGGCGGGGCTTGGTACGACGGTTATCTGTCCGCCGCCGCCTCCGTGGGCCTCACCGACGGTCTCACGCTCTCCGGCACCGATGTCATCAACCGGGGCCAGGCCGCCGTTCTCTTCTACAACCTCTACTTCAGCAAATCCAAGGGTTCCGACAAGACCTACCTGGTAGCGCAGGGCGGCTCTGAGGTGGAGGGCGGCGTCGTGCTGAGCACCGATGCCACTGCCGATGACGGCTCCACCGGGGCCGTGTCCACCACCAAGAGCACCTACAAGACCGACCGGGTCTTTGATCCCGCCATTGAAGGACAGGAGGGCAAGCTCCTTCTGGACGCCGACGGCAAGCTGCTGGCCTTCCAGCCCAAGAAGGGCACCAGCCAGCGGGCAGCGAACATCCAGTCCACCGAGGCCACCTACCTCACCATTTCCGGCGGGGAAAAACTGGATGTGGAACCCACCACTGTGGTCTATCAAAACGGAGAGGCCAAGACCTGGAAGGACGTCTACCTGAACCTCTCTCCTTCCACCTCGGTCACCTTCCACTACGGGGCCAACGGAAAACTGGCCTATCTCTTCTTCCCCTCCGAATCCGCCGACGGACCGGACACCATGGTCCTCCGCACCGCACCCGGTACCGGTACCAACCCCTTTTCCGCCATGACCGGCAGTGGAAATTACACCATGTTCAAAAACGGTGTGGCGGCTACCGCCTCTGATCTGCGCCAGTATGACGTGGCCACCTTCGACAGCGCCACCCGGCTCATTCAGGTCTCCGACCTGAAACTTACCGGAGCCTATGAAAATGTCTCGCCGAGCCCCTCGGCTCCCATCACCATCACTGTGATGGGCCATGCCTTCCCGGTCCTCTCCTCCGCCCGAAACGACCTGTCGTCGTTTAAAATCGGCGACCGCATCACCCTTCTTCTCACCGCCGACAACCGGGTGGCGGGGGTCGTCCCGGCCAACACCGTGAGGGGAGAAGCCCTTGGAGTTGCCTCGGTCAGCAGCGACGGCCAGGCTACTGTCAAACTGATCCAGGGCGGTCTGACCGTCAGCGGCAGTGTCTCCAAATCCACCGTGTCCCAATATCACAATCAACTGGTCACCGTCACCAGCGGTTCCACCGGTACGCTCTCCCTCTCCGTGGTCTCCGGCAGCAATGCCAAGGGGGCCCTGGATGTAGCCGCCCGAAAGCTGGGCGACAAACCCGTGGCAGACAATGTGGCGGTCTACGATCGAGTCAAGGACGGCGCCGTTGTGGCGGTCAAGTATTCCGACCTCACCGCCCCCTCCATCCCTCCCTCCAAGATCAGCTTTGTCTCCTACGACTACGCGGGCCGGGTCAGGTATCTGGTCCTGAACGACGCCACCGGAGACGCCTACACCTACGGCTATTTCTCTTACACCCGTGCAGAGGAGAATGAGGAGGGCGACGTGGTCAGACCCGCCCAGCTTTGTGTGCGTATGGCAGACAGCAAGGGCGCGGAGACCAGGTCCGCCCAGGGCGGCTTCCTGGGTACGGTCCGCAGCGATGCGGCTGGCGGCGTGGCTTATGCCGCCGACGGCAGGATCTCCGCCACCGTTTTGCTCCAATCCCTCCCCGGCATCAAGCGCAGCGCCTTTGATCCGGAGGCCATGACCGTCACTGTGGCGGGCGTCGCCTACCCGATCTCCGAGCAGGTCCAGTGCTATAACAAGGCCACCAAGACCTGGTTCACCCCCGGCAAGGAGGGGATGGAATCTGCTCGGGCCTACTCCGACAATCTGACCCTCTACTACGACCGCACGCCTGAAAACGGCGGCAAGATCCGTCTCATCGTAGTTGACTGACCCCGGCAAAACCTGAAATAAAAAGCCGGCTCGGGAACCATGGTTCCCGAGCCGGCTTTTTATTTTTCCCAGTCCCTCATCTGCTCACCGGGCAGTCGCATCTCTGGCACTGTCGCAGGGTGTGTCTTCCCTCTTCCCGATGTTCGTATCACATCATAGCAAAAAGGCTTGCCCCGCTCAAGTAACTGTGAAATCGTTAAGCGACCCATTTCTATGCCCCCACTTCCCATCTTATGCACGGATAGCCCATCTCATTTTTGTGGACTTGGCCCGGGGATTGCGGAAACACTCCTCCGCGGAGGGCCGGATCACCTCATCGGCGATCTCCCGATAAACCCCTTCCCGGTAAAACTGCTGAAACGCCTTTTTCACCAACCGGTCCTCCCCGGAGTGGAAGGTGAGCACCGCCGCCCTTCCTCCGCTGGCCAGCACCCCCGGCAGCTTTTCCAAAAAGGTGTAGAGCACCTCGAATTCGCTGTTGACGTCGATCCGCAGAGCCTGGAAACACCTCTGGCAGGACTTTTTTACACCTTCCTTCCGCTCTCCGGGAGGCAAAAAGGACAGGGCATCCCCAATGATCCCCGCCAGCTGCCGGGTGGTGGCGATCTCCCCGCCTCCGCGCCGGACGGCGGTCACCGCCCGGGCGATCCGGTCGGCGTAGGGCTCGTCCGCGTTCTCGGTCAGCAGGTCGGCCAGCTCCTCCCGATCCAGTTCCCGCAGCCTCTGGGCGGCGGAGACCCCGGCGGTGGGATCCAGCCGCAGGTCCAGCGGGCCGTCCTGCTTGAAGGAAAATCCCCGTTCCGGGTTGTCGATCTGCATGGAGGAGACCCCCAGGTCGGCCAGCACGAAATCAAACTTCACGCCCGGCGCCACCTGGTCCAGGTCGGCAAAATTCATCCGCCGGACGGTGAGCAAATCCGGCCCATAGCCCAGCCCCTCCAGCCTCTTTCGGGTCTTTTCCGACTCGATGGGGTCGACGTCGGTGGCGTAGAGATGTCCCTGCCCCTGAAGCTGCTCCAGCATCTTCCGGGTGTGCCCACCGTATCCCAGGGTGGCGTCCAGTCCCGTCTGCCCGGGCCGGATCTGGAGAAACTCCAGGATCTCTTCCACACAGATGGGGACGTGGCTCCCCGCCGGGGTTTTTCCGCTCTGCAAAATGTGCTCCACGTCGGAGCTGTAGCGCTCCGGCTGCAGCTCCTTATACTTTTCCGCAAATGTGCGGGGATGGGTTCCCCGGTAGCGGATCCGCCTCCGGTGCGGTCTCTCTTCGTCCAAGTCGGGACCTCCTCTTCCTGTGCTGCAGCGCCTGTCCGTCTTTTTCCCGTATTGCCGCCCGCCGCGGCTTATCTCCGCGCCCTGAGCTGCCAAAAGGCCACCGCGCTGGCGGCCGCCACGTTCAGCGAGTCTACGCCGTGGAGCATGGGGATGCACACCGTGTAATCACAGTCGGCAATGGTGCTGCGGGCCAGCCCGTCGCCCTCCGTTCCCAGTACGATGGCCAGCTTCTCCTCCGCCGCGAGTCGGGGGTCGTCCACGCTGACGGCGGTGCCGCTCAAAGCCATGGCGGCAGTCCGAAATCCCAGACTGCGCAGCCGCTCTATCCCGGCTCCGGGCCAATCCGCCGGCTGAATGCCGATCCGGGTCCAGGGGATCTGAAACACCGTCCCCATACTGACCCGCGCCGCCCGTCGGTACAGCGGATCGCAGCAGGACGGCGTGACCAGTACCCCGTCCATCCCCAGCGCCGCCGCCGAGCGGAAAATGGCGCCCACGTTGGTGGTGTCCACGATGTTCTCCAAAACCGCCACCCGGCGCGCTCCGGTGCACAGCTCCTCCACACTGGGCAGTCTGGGACGCCGCATGGCGCACAGCACGCCCCGGGTCAGCGGATACCCCGTCAGCCCCGCCAGCAGTTCCCGGTCCGCCGTGTAGACAGGCACGTCGCCGCAGCGCGTCAGGATCCCGGCGGCCTGCCCCTCGATCTGTCTGCGCTCCATCAAGAGGGAAACAGGTTCACACCCCGCGTCCAGGGCCCGCTCGATGACTTTGGGGCTCTCCGCAATAAAAATGCCCTTCTCCGCCTCTCTCCGGCTGCGCAGCTGCGCCTCCGTCAGCCGGGCAAAGACATCCAGCTCAGGCCGTGTCAGATCTGTTATTTCAATCCTGTTGGGCATATTCGTCTCTCCGCCTGTCCCACAATATTTACGCCTTTCGCCGGTAGGTCCGCAAAAAGGCGGCCGCCATGCGCCGGTACGGCGGCGGTCCCTCTCCGGGCGCAGCGCCTGCCGTTCTTTTATTATAGTAAAAATCCCTTCCAGATGCAACTTGCAATCGCGCCCCGGTCTTTCCGTCTACTTGGGCTCCACCTGATCCCGCAGCACGGCCACCGCCTGCTTCAGCCACCCCGGCAGCGGCGCCCCCATCGCCCCCGCATTTTCCACAATGCTCCCCACCTCCGTGAGGATGTACCAGATCACCACCAGGGGGCAGAGAAACACCGTGTAGGAAAAGGGCAGCTCCACCGTGGGCAGATTGGCCAGGATCTGCCCCACCACCAGATCCAAGATCCCGGAGATGGTCACCGCGGCCACACAGCCGGCCTTGTGCCACAGTCCCTCCCGGGCGGCTGCGGAGGACCAGTCCCCCCGCTTGGCCCCCGCCGCCATCCCGGTGAGCACATCCATCCCCATGCAGACCGCCCACGCCACGATCAGCCACCCAAACCAGCCCCAAAGGGCGGTGAGCGCCGCCAGCGCCGCGCTCACCGCCCCCTTGAGGGAATTGATCTTATGCTCCATTTTCCGGCTCCTTCCCCGGTCCATCCAGCAATCCCAGCCGCTCCAGCCATACCAGGCTTTGAAGGTTGGTCTCGTAGACTGCCGCCGCGCCGCTCTCGTCCATTTTGATCACGCCGGCAGCAATGGCCTTCTCGGCCGCAGTCTGCGCCCACTCCGGCATTTCCGCCACATATCGATATTGCTTCATCTCTTCCTCCCCATCCACACGGGCCTCCTCCTCCACACGGGCCGCCCCACCCACAAACCGGAGCGCTCTCCGGCGGCGCAGCACGGCCCCGCCATTGGCCTCGCTGTCCGTGCCGGTGTTTCCGTCGATGGTTGTCACGTAGCCGTTCTCCACGCGCTCGCAGATCCCCACGTGGTTCATCCCTCCGCTCGCCCCGCCGTCAAAGACAAAAAACACCAGGTCCCCTCTTTGAAGCTCCGCAGGGCCCACCGCCCGCCCCTGGTTCCGGTAATAGCGGTAGAGCTCCGTGCAGGATGCGGTCTTTCCCCCTCCATAAAAGAGTCTCCCCGCTCCTGCCTGCCGAAAGAGCCACCACTGGAACACACAGCACCACGGATAGGCCGGACCGGACACCTCCCGGCCGTAGTAGGCCGTATTGTACTTCACCCGGTTGCTCCCCGCCGGCGCCTCCCGGGTGCCCAGCTCGTCCCGGGCCAGCGCCAGCAGCTTTTCCTGAACCGTCAAATTCTCTTTCTCCTCTCCCCTCGGGCAGGATTTCTCATTGACTTTTTCCCGCTTTTCCTCTATGATTTCCCTGGCCTCCCGCATCAGCCCGCCGCTGCCAGAAGCGCGTCCGCCTCGGCCCGGCTCAGCCGGCCCGCCGCCACCAGCGCCTCAATGCGCTGGGCGTTCCACAGTCTGGGATAATACTTCCGGGCCATCTCATATACGCTCACAGATCCACACCTCCCATCGCAGCCAGGTAATCCACATCGGCCCGGAGCTGCTCCAGCTCCGTGGGCTCCTGCTCCGGCCCGGCCGGTCTCTGGGCGGGTGTGACGGCAGTCAGCACTCCCTCCTCCACGGTGAGCTCGCAATAGCCCCCGCAGTCCCACACAGTCTGGACCAGCGCTTCCGGCACCTCGATCCAGCCCTCCAGCCAGCACTCCTTCCGGTGGCTCTGGCTCTGTACGCCGTGTCCTCCGTCTGCCCGGGGCGTCAGTTCGATAATGGTCAGCATATGCTCCGCCTCCTTTTCAACTGCATCTGTTTTTCGGGCAAAAGTGGGACGGTCTCATACATATACGCAAAAATTTTTTAACCAGGGAGGCATTCCCATGAAACACATTCTCATGATTGGCACCGGCGGCACCATCGCCTCGGAGATGACCGAGGCTGGACTGACCCCCGAGCTTGGCGGCGCAGACTTTCTGCAATATGTCCCCGCCGTGCGGTCCCTCTGCCATGTAGACTGCCTTCAGGTCTGCAACATCGACTCCACCAACATGACCCCGGCCATCTGGCTGGACGTGGCCCGCGCCGTGCAGAAGAACTATGCCCGGTACGACGGCTTCGTCATCTGCCACGGCACCGACACCATGGCCTATACCGCCTCCGCTCTGAGCTATCTTATCCAGGGCAGCCCCAAGCCCATTGTCCTCACCGGCAGTCAAAAGCCCATCCACCTGGACATCACCGACTCCAAGACCAACCTTCTGGATAGCTTCACCGTAGCCTGCGACGGCCGCATCCCCGGGGTCAGCGTGGTTTTCGGTGGGGTGGTGATCCTGGGCACCCGGGCCCGCAAGACCTTCTCCAAGAGCTACGGGGCCTTCTCCAGCATCAACTACCCCATTTTGGGTGTCGTTCAGGACGGCCGCCTGGTCCCCTATATCACTCCGCCCGCCGCTGCCGCTCCCCGCTTTTACGACCATCTGGACGAAAAAGTCTCTCTGCTCAAGCTCATTCCTGGTACCTCTCCCGCCCAGCTCGCCTTCCTCCTGTCTGAGAGCGACGCCGTCATCATCGAGAGCTATGGCGTCGGCGGCGTCCCCGCCGGCGACCAGGGAGCCTTTTACCAGCGCATCCGCACCGCCGTCCGGGAGGGAAAGATCATCGCCGTCACCACCCAGGTTCAAAACGAGGGCAGCGACCTGTCCATCTACACCGTGGGCCACCGCCTCAAAAGCGATCTTGGGGTGCTGGAGTCTTACGACATGACCACCGAATCCGTGGTTGCCAAGCTCATGTGGGCTCTTGCCCAGGCGGGAAGCTCCGCCGCCGTGTCCAGGCTCTTTTACACTCCTGTCGCCGGCGACATTCTCTGCTGTCCATAGCTCAGCTCAGACAAAAGGCCCGGACGATTTCAAATCGTCCGGGCCTTTTGTCTATTCCCCATAATAGCGCAGCAGGTCCTCCATCAGCAGGCTGCCGATCAGCCCGCTGCCAAAGGCGGTCAGCGCAGCCAGCAGAAACACGTCTGCATATTCATAAAGCCGGGGGGCCATCGCCCCTCCCTGTCCCGCCCGAATCAGCAGCGCGGCCGTTCCCCCAAGCAGCAAAATACACAGGGCAAGTCCCCGGGTCAAAACAAAGCGAGAGAGTTCCCGATAAGTACGATCCATTCCAGTTAAACTCCATTTCGTGCTTTTTTATTATTTTAGCAGCTTGTTGATTCCTTCGCAATGTAAAGATTTTTCCTTCATATTTTGACACAATTCGACTTTTTTCATCTCTTTGGTTAACCGATAATCTCTCCGGATTGACATAACATTTCCACTTTGTCGATTTTGGGGGAAACTTTTAAATATACAAAAGATGGAAAACACAATATAATGTGTTTAACGTGAATGATTTTGGGAGGTTTACTACAAGATGAGGGAACTGAAGTTAGATCTGCCGTCTGTGTACCCGGACCTGGAAGAAAACCGCCGCTTCGATTATTCCGTTTTAGTGGATGTGGTGGATACCGGAAATTTTGTCTGTGAGAGCTATGGTGCATGTGTGACGTCACGGTCCAGCGGCGAGCGTGCAGCCATCTCTCACATTACAGTCAGCCCCTCCCGAATTGACGAGCTGATGCGTCTCCTGGTCCGCAATCAGGTGGGACCGCTTCACCTGCGGGACGTGGTAGACGACTGGCTTTAAAGCTGGACAGACAAGGGCGCCGACGGAAGCTGTCCGCCGGCGCCCTTGCCTGTCTATTTCTTCCCCTGCCCCCTCCAATATTCGGCGGCCGCCTGCCAGGCGGCCTGATTTTTTTCCGTCTGCTCCCGGGGCTCATAGCCCAGGGAGCGGAGATACCGTCCGGTATAAGCGGAGAACACCTCCGCCCCCGCCCGGTTCAGATGGCCCCCGTCGTAAAGGTGCCGGGTCACATCCAGCCCGATCTCTTCAAAACTGTCCGCCCAGTTGACAAAGCGCACCTCGGGGGCGGCCTCCTTCACGTCAGCCTCCAGCTTTGCGTAGACCTCAGGCGCATACTGGCTGTATGTGGGATTGATCGTCAGGATCAGGGGGATCCCGTTCTCCCGGCAAAGTCCGGCGATCCGGGAGAAGTCCGAAAGATTCCGCCGGTAGACCTCTTCCCCCTGCTCCACGGGGTGGAGGAAGGGGCCTCCCTCCAGTTCGGTGAAAACCTGCTCCACCGCGGTGTGCCCCTTCAGCAGATCCCCCCGCGCAGGGAGGATCGCTTTTTTAAAATCTCCCGGGGTCAGTTCCTTCCACCGGTCATGATAAAAATAGAGGTCGAAAAAAAGCCCCAGCCGCTTGTCGGGCTCGGCGGCGTCAAAAATGGCCTTTACCCGGTTCATCCCCCAGGGCATGTACCCCAGGTTGATCTGCGTGTAGTTCTGATAGCGCGCAAAGAAAAGAGAACTCCCCTCCATCACCACCACCGAGGGCTTCTGGGTCTTGAGCGCCTCCCGCAGATACCAGTAAGTGATGGCGGGCGTCTGTTCAGACCCTCCCAGCACATACCCTGTCAGAGCGCTCTCGGCATACATCACCCCGGGATTCCAGTCGCAGTAGGCATAGGAACTGCCCAGGAAAAGCACGTCGATGGAATCCTTCGGCTCACAGAGGTAGGCGTCCCAGGTGGAGCCATAGTCGGTGTGGGCCGGCCGCAGAATATCGGCGGCCAGGTTGAGGAGCAGTGCCGCCGTCAGCAGAAAGGCCGCGGCGAAGAAAGGCTCTTTCCAATTCCGTTTTGTCATATTGATCCCCTTTAAAACTGTCCGTAGATAAAGGACTGGGCGTTATACCCGGTTCCATAGCTGCCGAACACTACCACAAGAAGCAGCAGCCCCAGATAGACACACCACCGGATCCACCGCGTGGCGGTCAGCACCCGCCCGGTCACATCGGCCGTCTGGCTCCAGGCGTCCACCGCCAGCAGCAACAAAAAGCCCACCCCGGCGGCCAGAAACTCCCACCGGTCCATCCCCATCCCGGACAGGGGCGACACCCACATCGGCCCGGAGACCATTCCCCGAAGCACGGCCAAACCCGCCGACACGGACCCGGCCTTAAAAAATACCCAGGCCAGGGTGGCCAGCACGAACACGCATCCCATCTGCCACAGGGAGGTCATCGCCCCATTTTCCCGCAGTCCAAGCCCGGCTCGAACTCTGGCCCGCAGCGGGGCGGTCAGCCCGCCGATGACCTGATAGATCCCGTTGAGCAGCCCCCAAACCAAAAAGGAGACCGCCGCCCCGTGCCACAGTCCGCTGACGGCAAAGACGATCAGCAGATTGAGGTCCTTGCGCATCTTACCCTTCCGGTTGCCCCCCAGAGGGATGTAAAGGTAATCCCGAAACCAGGTGGACAGAGAGATGTGCCACCGCCTCCAGAACTCCGCAATGGACCGGGAGAAATAGGGCGTACGAAAGTTCTCCGTCAGGGTAAAGCCCATCGCCTTGGCAGAGCCCACCGCCATATCGGAGTAGGCGGAAAAGTCGCAATAGATCTGGATGGAGAAAGCACAGGCGGCGGCGATCACCTGGATCGTCCCAAACTCCTCCGGCGCGGCAAACACGGTGTTCACCACCGCCGCCAGCCGGTCGGCCAGCACCAGCTTTTTAAAAGCCCCCCACAGAAATCGGAGCAGCCCCTCCCGCAGAGCGTCATATTGAAATGGATGGGTCTCCTCAAACTGAGGCAGCAGCCGGTCTGCCCGCCCGATGGGCCCGGAGAGCAGCGCGGGGAAAAAGGAGAGGAACAGCGCATATTTGACAAAGCTCCGCTGGGCCCGTACTTTCCCACGGTAGACGTCGATCAGATACCCCATGGCGGCGAACAGGTAGAAGGAGATCCCCGCCGGGAGCAGCAGCGGCGGCACAGCGGGAGACCAGTCCAGCCCCGCCGCCCCCAGCCCCCGAGCCAGAAGAGAGACTCCAAAATTCAGATATTTAAAAAGGAAGAGCACCCCGATCAGCAGCGCCAGCGCCAAAGCCAGCAAACCCTTCTTCCGACGCTGTTCCAGCGCCAGGCCCACAGCGTAGGTCACCCCGGCGGCCCCTAAGAGGAACGGAAAGCTCTCCGGCCCCGCGCACAGGTAGAAAAACCAGCTGGCCGCCAGCAGCCAGCCGTTCCGCCCCCGGCCCGGCAGCAGGAAGTAGACCAGGGCTGTCACAGGGAAAAAGAGGATATAGCTCAGGGACAGAAATCCCACGGCCGTCCCCTCCCTTCTCAAAAATTTCAACTCATTGTACTCAATTTGCGGAGCGGTGTCAATGAAAAGGCGGACGCACTGCGGCGTCCGCACCTTCAAAAACGCCTCTCCGGCTCACTCGGCCCTCTGCAGCCACATCACCATATCCCGGACAGTCTCCTCCAGCTCCCACGGAGCGTATCCCAGTTCCCGCCGTGCCTTTTCACTGGAAAAAAGCCCGTTTCCGGTCAGGGTCCGCAGGGAGTAGCCGGTGTAAAACGGCCTGCGTCCCCGCAGGGCGGCCCAACCACCGATGGCCGGAACCGCGGCCCTGGCCAGCCAGAGGGGCATCACCGGAAGGGCTCCCTTCCCACTGACCTTTCCTGCCATTGCCAGCAGCTCCGGGATCCGGGCATAGTGTCCGCCGAGGAGATAGCTCTCCCCGGAACGCCCCCGCTCCGCGGCCAGCAGGCAGCCCCCGGCCACATCCCGCACATCCACGAAGTCATATCCCCCCTCCACACAGGCGGGCAGGCTGCCGTCCAGATACCCGGCAAACAGCTGCACCAGGTGGTTGCGCCCCCGGTCATAGGGCCCGATGATCCCGGAAGGAAGCACGATCACCGCATTCAGTCCCTCCCGGGCGGCATCCAGCACCGCCTGCGCCGCCTCTGCTTTGGTCCTGGCATAGCCCCCAAACACCGCCTCGGGAGAAAAGGCGTCCACTTCCCGCATGACCTGCCCTTGGGGCAGCTCCGGGATGGCATGGACCGAGCTGACATGGACCAGCCTCCGGGCCCCGTGCTCCCGGCAGAGCCGCAGGATATTTCGGGTCCCGCCCACATTGACCTCATAGAGCGCCTGCGGGACCTTTCTGGCAATGGAGATGAGGGCCGCCGTGTGGATGACGGTGACCCCCGCGCCCTCCCAGCCCTCGAAAAGCCCCTCCAGAGACTTTGCCTCCCGTACATCCCCCGAAAAATAGGAAATTCCCGGCCCCACTGCGGGTCCGGCCTCTCCGGGAAGGATCAGCCCCCGGACCTCCCGTCCCGCGTCCAGCAGACTGCGCACAATGGCGCCGCCCAGATGCCCGGCCGCACCGGTCACCACATACCTGTCCCCCCGCTCTCCCCATTCCATTGCACGATCCCCTCCACGTTTTGCCGCCCGTCGCCTCCCGGAATTTCTTTTCATTGATTTTTATTTTATCACATCCCGGTCCGCCGGACAACCTCTCCCTCCGATTGCACCCGCCCCGGAAATGTGATATACTGTCTGGAATCCCGATTCGAACCCAAGGAGGTGCGCGTTACGGACACGCTCCTTTCTCTTCCCCAGACCATTCTGGACGCCCTCCACGGCTTTCTGGCCCAGCACCCCGCCGTGGCGGGATGGTACACCACCGTGGTCCGCTTTCTCTTCCCCATCCTGGCTCTGCTCATTCTGGTGGGGGCCATCCGCTCCCTGCTCACAGTGCCCCACCTGCCCGAGGTGTGGGGCTATCTCTCCCTGCCCAACGGGGCCGGGGCCCCGCTCACCCACTGGGAGAACATCCTGGGCCGCTCTGCCTCCGCGGACGTGGTACTGGAATACCCCACCATCTCCCGCCAGCACGCCTCTCTCATTCGGGACCCCCGCGACTGCTGGACGGTCTACGACCTGGGCTCCAAGGGCGGCATTCTGGTCAACGGCGCCCGGGTGGAGGAATCCGCCCCCCTCCGCTACGGGGACGTGCTCTCCCTGGGCGGGGTGGAGACCGTTCTCCTCCCCGTCTCACCCGAGGAAAAGGCCCAGCGCCGGGAGCGGCGGCGGAAGGCCCGGCCCGTCTCCCCCTGGGGAAGCCTTTTGCTGCTCACGGTCTTTCAGGTCCTCACCGGCATCCAGCTCACCATTTCCGAGGGCAGGAACGCCGCTCCCTCCCTCCCCTTTACCTTTCTGGCCCTCACCCTGCTTATGTGGGCTTATTTTCTGACCCTCCGGGCCTTCCGCCGGGTGGGCTTTGAGATGGAACTCATCGCCTTCTTTCTCTCCACCCTCTCCCTGTCTGTAGTGGCCTCCTCCAACACCCCCGCCCTCCCCAAGCAGTTTCTCTGTGTGGTGCTGGGTCTTGTGGTGTTCCTGGTCCTGGGGGCCTTTCTCCGGGATCTGGAGCGGGCCAAGAAGATCCGCTGGCTCATGGCGGGGGCCGCCATCGGCCTTTTGGGGATCACCCTGGTCCTGGGCAGCCGGAAATTCGGCGCGACCAACTGGATCAGCATCGGCGGAATGTCCCTCCAGCCCTCGGAGCTGGCCAAGATCTGCTATATCTTTGCCGGCTCGGCCACTCTGGACCGGCTCTTCCGCAAGCGGAACCTGACCCTTTTCATCGTCCTCACCGGAGCGTGCCTGGGCTTTCTCGCCCTCATGAGCGACTTCGGCACCGCCGCCATCTTCTTTGTCACCTTCCTGGTCATCGCCTATCTCCGCTCCGGGGACTGGGCCACCCTGGGCCTGATCACCGGCGGAGCCGTGGGGGGCGTGCTGGTGATCCTCAGCCTGAAACCCTATGTTCTCAGCCGCTTTGCCTCCTGGGGCCACGCCTGGGAAAACGCCTCGGTCGGGGCGGGCTACCAGCAGACCCGGGCCATGTCGGCGGCGGCCTCCGGCGGGCTGATCGGCGTAGGTCCCGGAGAGGGCTGGCTCCACCGGGTGGGCGCGGGGGACACCGATCTGGTGTTCGGCATGCTCTGCGAGGAATGGGGCCTGCTGATCGCCCTGCTGGCGGTGGCCTGCATCGCCACCCTGGCCGTCTTTGCCGTCCGCGCCTGCAAGACCGGCCGCTCCTCCTTCTACATTATCGCCGCCTGCGCGGCCACCTCCCTGCTGGTCTTTCAAACCTGCCTCAACGTCTTTGGCTGCATGGATCTGCTGCCCATGACCGGCGTGACCTTTCCCTTCGTCTCCAACGGCGGCTCGGCCATGATCGCCTCCTGGGGCCTGCTGGCCTTCCTCAAGGCCACCGACACCCGCCAAAACGCCAGCTTCGCCATCCGCCTGTCCTCCAAGCGGGAGGACAACGCCTTCGCCCCTCTGGCCCCCCGCCTGGCCCCGGAAGATCCGCTGGACTGGGACGACGAGGAGGTGAACGGCGATGCGTAAGATCGAAAAGCGGGCCGCCGTCTGTCTTTTGCTGGTTCTCGCTCTGCTGCTGGGCAGCGGCTTTTTTGCCTTCCGCTTTGTGGCCTACGGCGGCAAATGGGTCTCCTTCGCCGCCAACCGTCACCTCTACAACTCCACCGGACAGCTGGCGGTAGGCCGGGTGCTGGACCGGGACGGCGACGTTCTCTCCTGCGTCAATGCAGACGGACAGCGGCTCTACTATGAAAACCCGGACGTCCGCCGGGCCACCCTCCATGCTGTGGGCGACCCCGCCGGCAACATCGGCACCGGGGCGCTGGTGGCCTTTGCAGACCAGCTCTCGGGCTACAACCTGCTCACCGGCACCTACTCCCCCCTGGGGGCGGGCAACGACCTCTATCTCACCATCGACGCCCGCCTCAACTACACCGCCCACCGGGCCATGAACGGCCGGAAGGGGACGGTGGCGGTCTACAACTACAACACAGGGGAAGTGCTGTGCATGTATTCCGCTCCCACTTTTGATCCCGCGGATCCTCCGGGCATCCAGGACGGGGACGAGCGGTACGACGGCGTTTACGTCAACCGGTTCCTCTCCGCCCTCTATCCCCCGGGCTCGGTGTTCAAGCTGGTGACCCTGGCCGCCGCGTTGGAAAACCTGCCTGAACTGGAAAGCCGCACATTCACCTGCACCGGCGCCACCCAGGTGGGCGGCGAGACCATCACCTGCACCGCCCCCCACGGAGAACTCAATGCAGAAAGTGCCCTGGCCTGCTCCTGCAACGGCTTCTTCGCCCAGCTGGCGTCCGAACTGGGACCGGACGTCCTGGCCTCCTATGCCAAAAAGGCGGGCCTCACCTCCAGCTACAACGTCAGCGGTCTTTCCACCGCCAGAGGCTCTTTCGATTTTACCGGGGCCACTGTGGGGCAGGTGGGCTGGGCGGGCGTGGGCCAGTACAACGACCTGGTCAACCCCTGCGCCATGCTGGTCTACATGGGGGCCATCGCCCGGGGCAGGGATGCCGCGGTACCTCAGCTGGTTCTGAAAACGCAGTCCGCGCTGGATCTTCCCCTTTCTTTTTACCTGAAGAAAAAAACTGGCACACTCATCAGGGCGGACACCGCCAAGCAGGTGACCGCCATGATGTCCAACAATGTGCAGGCCACTTACGGTGCAGACCGCTTTCCCAACATGGACGTGTGCGCCAAGTCGGGCACGGCCGAGGTGGGGGGCGGCAAAGCCCCCAACGCCTGGTTCGCCGGCTTCCTCCGGAACGCCTCCACCCCCTACGCCTTTGTAGTGCTGGTGGAAAACGGCGGCTCCGGCTCGGATGTGGCGGGCAGCGTGGCCGCCCGGGTACTGAACACGTTGGTCAACGGCTGAAAAATCCCTTTGATCCGGGAGGAGACCCTATGGAAAAAAACAAGCTCATCGTCATTCTGGGCACCACCGCCTGCGGCAAAAGCGGTCTGGGGGTAGCTCTGGCCAAACGATACCACGGCGAGATCGTCTCCGCCGACTCCCGTCAGGTCTACCGGGGCCTGGATCTGGGCACCGGCAAGATCACGCCCGAGGAGATGGAGGGCGTTCCCCACCACATGCTGGATGTGGCCGACCCCGGGGAGAGCTATTCGGTGGCCCAGTTCCAGCGGGGGGCCTATGAGGCCATCGATGCCATTGCCGCCCGGGGCCGCCTGCCCTTCCTGGTGGGCGGGACCGGACTTTACATCCGTGCGGTGTCCGAGGGCTACGTCTTTCACGCCGCCCCTCCGGACCCCGCGCTCCGTGCCCGGCTGGAGACCCTTTCTACCCAGGAGCTGCGCTCCGGTCTCGCCGCACTGGGGGTAGGTGTGGACACGGATGCCTGGAACAACCGTCCCCGGCTGATCCGCCTGCTGGAGAAAAGCAGAAACGGAGAGGACCCCCACGCGGAGGCCCAGCGCCAGCCCCGCTACGACGTGCTCACTCTGGGGGTCTCCTTTCCCCGGGAGACCGTCTGCCGCCGCATCGACGAGCGCCTGCTGGCCCGTCTGGACGCAGGCATGGTGCAGGAGGTGGCCGAACTGCGCCTTCAGGGGGTCTCCGACGAATTCCTGGAGGGGCTGGGTCTGGAATACCGGTACATTCTCCGCTATCTCCAGGGCACGCTCCCCTCGGAGGACGCCCTCATCGACGAGTTGGGCCGCGCCATCAAGCGCTTTGCCAAGCGCCAGGTCTCCTGGTTCAAAAAGGACAAAGACGTCCACTGGCTGGACATGGAGGCCGACCCTGCGGCAGAGGCCGCCGCGCTCATCGACGCGTTCCTCTGATCTCCTTCCACTGCCCCGTCAGAATTCCTTCACAAATCTTTACAAAAACATCAGACTTTCTCTCTGGTTTCCTTCGTTTTTTCGGTTAGACTGAAATCAGCCTTGAAAAAGCGGAGGAATCTTTGTCATGTTTTGGAAGTTCAATGAAAAAGCCCCCTGGATATCCTGTATCTCCGATCTGCTGGCCGACGAGGCGGTGCAGTCCATGCGCGCCCTGCCCCAGCACCGTCCGGGCTTCAGCTGTTATCACCATTCCCTTCTGGTGTCCTACACCGCCTATTGTCTGTGCCGCCGCCTGGGCTGGCGCGCCAGAGAGGCCGCCCGGGGCGCTCTGCTCCACGATTTTTATCTCTACGACTGGACCGACCGGCAGCTCCACACCTGCTGGTTTCATTTAAAGCATCACGGGGAGACCGCCCTCAAAAACGCCGAAGCGCATTTTCTCCTCACCCAGAGGGAGAAGGACATCATCGTCACCCACATGTTCCCTCTCACCCCCACGCCCTGCCACTTCCGGGAATCCTTTGCCGTGAGCCTGGCAGACAAGGTCTGCGCATTACTGGAGCTGCTGGGTCTGCTTCCCGGCGAGGGGCTGGACGTTCCCTATGCCCTGCCCGCCGCCATCCATGCGCTTCCCCTCTCCAAAGCCATCTGACGCATAAACGGCCCAAAAGCGGACATGCTGATTCCATCCATTTGAGGAGGGATCGCCATGTCCGTTTTATTTGAAAACAGTGAGACCAAGCGCAACGTCCTTCGGGCCTTTGCCGGCGAGAGCCAGGCCCGCAACCGCTACACCTTTGCCGCCGGGCTGGCAAAGAAAAACGGCCTGCACGTCATCGAGGCCGTGTTCACCTTCACCGCTGATCAGGAGCGGGCACACGCCAAGGCCTATTACGAGCTGCTCAAGCCCTGCTCCGGGGAGAATATCGCCATTGACGGCACTTACCCGGTGGACCTCTACGAGACCGTGCTGGAGCATCTCCGCGCCGCCCAGCACAACGAGTACCAGGAGTGGGAGCACGACTACACCGGCTTCGCCCACACCGCCAAAGAGGAGGGCTTCCCCGAGGTCTCCCACCTCTTCTCCCAGATCGCCCGCATCGAGCAGACCCACGGCGACCGTTTCGGCCAGTTTGCCGATCTGCTGGAGCAAAACAAGCTCTTCATCAGCGAGACCGAATGTCAGTGGATGTGTCTCAACTGCGGCTATCTGGTCACCGCCACCCGCCCCCCCGAGCTCTGCCCGGTGTGCAAGCACCCCCAGGGCTTCTTCGTCCGGGTGGAAATGGTCCCCTTCCAGATGAAGCGCTGATTTCCCGAAAGAAGCTGTCCCCCGCGCCGCAAAAGCGGCGCGGGGGACAGCTTCTTTTTACAGATACAGTTTGACTTCGCCCCGGCGCTTGTACCCCTCTTCCAGTTCGGTCTTATGGTAGAGATACCCGGCGTCGTCGTAATACTTGGCCCCCTTGGGGCATTTCTTCACACAGGCGCCGCACTTGATACAGATGCCGGTATACTGACTGGGGTCCTCCGGGCTGATGGAGCCCATGGGACAGACCTTCACGCACACCCTGCATTTGTCGCAGGCATCGGAGGTCAGGGGCTTCACCTTCAAAATATTCACCGGGGTCCCCTTCCGGTCCCGCGGCTGATAATACCCCCGGTAGGGCTTGGGTGTCCCGTCCACCGCCACCAGTTCCAGTTCGTCTCCCGCCAGCCGATCCGCCGCTCTCTCTCCCAGGGTCCGGGCCAGGGCCAGGTCGTCGGCGTCGGGCCGTCCGGCCGCCAGCACGGTGGAGAAGGAGTGCTCTCCCACAAAGGCCCCCGCGGCAAAGGGCCGGAAGCCGTGGTCGGCCAGAATGTCTCTGAGTTCGATGAGGGAATCGTCAAAATCACGGTTGCCGTAGGTCACCACCGGCACGGCGGCAGCCCCGTTCCCGGCCAGGGTATCCAGATACTTCAGCAGCACGTTGGGCACCCGCCCGGCATAAGTAGGCGTTCCAAAGACCACCGCGTCGGTGTCCCGGAAGTCCGGCTGACCCTGCCGCCCGGAGGGCAGCGTAAAGTCCCAGACCTCCAAAGGCGCCCCCAGTTTCTCTGCCAGCGTCCCGCCGACCGTGCGCGTTATTTTCTCCGTGGTACCGGTGGCGCTCCAATACATGATCCAAACTCGCCGAATGTTCATGAAAAGCCCTCCTTCTCTTCCCAGGCGGTCCAAAACCGTCCATCTTCGTTCCAGTATACCAGCCTTGTAACCGACTTGCAAGAACGATACTTTCTGCTATAATGGCTTTTAAGAATGTCCGGGAACTTCCGGTAAGGAGTGGAAACACTGTGAACATCATCATCGTGGGCGACGGCAAGGTAGGCGCCGCCCTGGCCGCCCAGCTCTCTTCGGAGGGGCACGACATCACCATCATCGACTCCGACCCCCAGGTACTCAGCGAGAGCATTGAAAAGCTGGACGTGATGGCGGTAACGGGCAACGGCGCATCCATGTCTGTCCTGCGGGAGGCCGGAGCCGGGGAAACCGGACTCCTCATCGCCGCCACCAGCCTGGATGAGCTGAACCTGCTCTCCTGTCTCACGGCCAAAAAGCTGGGTGCCAAGCACACCATCGCCCGGGTCCGCAACCCGGAGTATGCCGACCAGCTCATCTCCATGCGGGAGGAGTTGGGGCTTTCCATGACGGTGAACCCCGAACTCTCCGCCGCCCACGAGGCCTACCAGCTGCTCCAGTTTCCATCCTTCCTCAAGCGGGAATCCTTTGCCAAGGGGAGAGTGGAGATCGTGGCCATCCCGGTGGATGCCGGTTCCCCTCTGGCGGGGATCCCCCTGTCCCGGCTCTACGAGATCGCCCGGGTCAACGTTCTGGTCTGCGCCGTGGAGCGGGAGGACGGGATCCACATCCCCTCCGGCTCCTTCACCATCCAGACAGGAGACACCCTCTTCGTCACCGCCGGCGTCCAGGACCTGGCCGAGCTGGTCAAGCACCTGAAGCTGGTGGATCGAAAGGTAAAGAATCTGCTTTTGATCGGCGGCTCCCGCATCGCCTTCTATCTGGCCCACCGGTGCCTGGAGAGCGGGATGAACGTCAAGATCATCGAGCGGGAGCACAGCCGCTGCCTGGAGCTGGCGGAGGCGCTTCCCACCGCCGTGGTCATCGAGTCCGACGGATCCCGCCAGGACGTTCTGGAGGCCGAGGGCCTTCGCCGCAGCGACGCGGTGGTCACCCTCACCGGAATGGACGAGGAAAATCTGGTCCTCTCCATGCTGGCCGGGCATCTGGGGGTCCCCAAGGTCATCACCAAGATCAACCGCATCGAATACACCGATGTGTTCCGCCGTCTGGGCATCGGTTCCACCATCAGCCCCAAGGGGCTGTGCTGCGCCCACATCGTCCGCTATGTCCGGGCCATGGAGAGCGCCGACGGCATCGACAGCGTCCTGGCGCTTCACCCCATCGCCGACGGACAGGCAGAGGCCCTGGAATTTTTAGCAGGGAAGGACACCCGGCACTGCGGGGAACCGCTGCGGGACATCCCCCTTCAAAAGGGCGTCCTCATCGCCTGCATCACCCACGAGGGCGCGACCATCCTCCCCCGGGGCGACAGCCGTTTCTTCCCCGGGGACACCGTGATCGCAGTCACTGCGGGCGGCCGAACGGTAACGCGGCTGGAAGATCTCTTTGCGGACTGACATTTGAGAGGATGGACACAGGTACATGAATCGAAAAATGATCGGAAAGATGCTGGGCATCCTTCTTCTTTTGGAATGTCTCTTTCTCTTCCCCCCGGCCATGATCGCCGCGGGATACGGAGAAGGCAGGGCGCTGAGGGCCATCTTCACCTCCATGCTGCTCTGCAGCGGCACAGGCGGGCTGGCCTGGTTCCTCTGCCGGAAGGCTGAGCTCCGCTTCTACGCCCGGGAGGGCTTTCTCATCGTCGCGCTGGGCTGGCTGGTCCTCTCCGCAGCGGGAGCGCTCCCATTCTGGCTGTCCGGGGAGATCCCCCACTATGTGGACGCCCTCTTTGAAGTGACCTCCGGCTTCACCACCACGGGTGCCTCCATTCTCAGGGATGTGGAGTCCATGAGTCGGGGACTCCTCTTCTGGCGGAGCTTTACCCACTGGCTGGGCGGCATGGGCATCCTGGTCTTTCTTCTGGCCGTGGTGCCCATGGGAAAAGGGGGATACAGCGTCCACCTGCTCCGGGCGGAGAGCCCCGGCCCCAGCGTGGGCCGGCTGGTCCCCAAGGTCCGGCAGACCGCAGCCATCCTCTATCTCATCTACGTGGCCCTCACCGTTCTGTGCGTGTGTTTTCTTCTGGCGGGAGGAATGCCGCTGTTCGACAGCCTGTGCACTTCCTTCGGCACCGCAGGCACAGGCGGATTCGGCATCAAAAACGACTCCATGGCGGGGTACAGCCCCTATCTTCAGAGCGTCTGCACGGTCTTTATGGCCCTCTTCGGCGTCAACTTCAGCGTCTATTTTCTCCTCCTCACCGGGAAATTCCGGCAGGCCCTCCACAGCGAGGAGCTGGGGCTCTATGTCAGTATCCTGCTGGGCTCCATGGCTGTCATCACGGTGAACATCCTCCCCCAGTATTCCGGACGGATCCTACCCGCTTTCCACGATGCGGCCTTCACCGTCTCCAGCATCATGACCACCACCGGCTTCTCCACCGTCAACTTCGATCTCTGGCCCCAGCTCTCCCGGAGCATCCTGGTGGTTCTGATGGTGGTGGGCGCCTGCGCCGGAAGCACCGGCGGCGGAATCAAATGTGCCCGTCTGGTGCTGCTCTACAAATCTCTGGGAGCCCATCTCCGTCAAGCACTCCATCCCCACAGCGTCAACCCCGTCCGCGCCGAGGGCCACGTGGTGAGCAGTGAGACTCTCCAGGGGGTCAACGTCTTTTTGTCGGCGTACAGCGCGATCGCGGTCCTCTCCTTTCTCTTCCTCTCCCTGGACAATTTCTCTCTGGAGACCAACCTCACCGCCGTGCTGGCCTGCCTGAACAACATCGGCCCCGGCCTGGACATGGTGGGTCCGGCCAGCAATTACGCCATGCTTTCCGACCTTTCCAAACTGGTCCTCTCCCTGGACATGCTGCTGGGCCGGCTGGAGATCTTCCCCATTCTGATTCTGTTCAGCCCCCGCACCTGGCGCAGAGCCACCTGAGGACGCAGGCAGCGCCCCGGCCGAATGGCCGGGGCGCTGTTTTTGGCCTCAGAGTCTCCGGTCCAGCTCTGTCCGGACGGCCTTCAGGAATTCCAGGCTGTTCACCGCCCGGGCAGGCGTTTTCCCCTCCCAGAGCCCGGCCAGATCCTTGGTCATGGTGCCCCCCTCGATGGTGGCCACACACGCCGCCTCCAGCTTGGCGGCAAACGCGCCCAGCTCGCAGATCCCGTCCAGCTCCCCCCGCTTGCGCAGGGCGCCCGTCCAGGCAAAGATGGTGGCCATGGGGTTGGTGGAAGTCTCCTCGCCCTTAAGGTACTTGTAATAATGGCGGGTCACGGTGCCGTGGGCGGCCTCGTACTCGCAGTTCCCCTCCGGGGAGACCAGCACCGAAGTCATCATGGCCAGGGAACCGAAGGCGGTGGAGACCATATCGCTCATCACATCGCCGTCATAGTTCTTGCAGGCCCAGATAAACCCGCCCTCGCTGCGGATGACCCGGGCCACCGCGTCGTCGATGAGGGTGTAGAAGTACTCGATCCCCAGCTTGTCGAACTGCTCCCGGTACCGGGCGTCGAAAACCTCCTGGAAAATATCCTTGAACCGGTGATCGTACTGCTTGGAAATGGTATCCTTGGTGGCAAACCACAGATCCTGCCGGGTGTCGATGGCGTACTGGAAGCAGGAGTGGGCAAAGGAGGTGATGGAGGCGTCGGTGTTGTACTGCCCCTGCAGCACCCCGGGTCCCTGGAAGGTAAAGACGGTCTGCCGGGTCTCCCGGCCTTGGTCGTCGGTGAACACCAGTTCGGCCTTTCCGGGGCCCTTGGGCTGGAACTCGGTATTTTTGTATACGTCGCCGTAGGCGTGGCGGGCAATGGTGATGGGCCTCTTCCAGTTCTTCACCACCGGAGAGATCCCCTTGACCATGATGGGAGCCCGGAACACGGTGCCGTCCAGAATGGCCCGGATGGTACCGTTGGGGGACTTCCACATCTGGGAGAGCTTGTACTCCTCCACCCGCTGGGCGTTGGGAGTGATGGTGGCACACTTCACCGCCACCCCGTATTTTTTAGTGGCCTCGGCGGAGTCCACCGTCACCTGATCCCTCGTCTTTTCCCGCTCGGGCAGACCCAGGTCGTAATATTCTGTTTTCAGGTCGATATAGGGCTCCAGCAGCTCCTTCTTGATCTCCTCCCAGAGGATGCGGGTCATCTCGTCCCCGTCCATCTCCACCAGAGGGGTGGTCATTTTGATTTTCTCCATGGGTCGGCCCCCTTTTCCAATTTCACACAGTTTACCACGATGAAGCGTGCAAGTCAATAAAAGGCTTGTCCCGGACGCTTCCTTCCCGCTCCGCATAGAATGTCCGGGGAGCTCTCCCCGTATTTTAATCCAAAGGTGGGACCCTTATGGTCAAAAAGCTTCTGTCCGCCCTGTTCTGCGGCCTGTTTCTCCTCGCCCCCGCCCTGGCGGCGGACGGCATGGATGTGAGCGTCTTTCAGGGTGATGTGGACTTTTCCGCCGCACGGGCCGACGGCATCGAGGCAGTCTATATCCGCTCCAGCTACGGGCAGGCCGGTGTGGACGAGACCTTCTATCAAAACGCCGCACGGGCCGAGACCGCCGGTCTCCCTCACGGCTTCTATCACTATCTGGAGGCCCGCACCCCCGCCGCCGCCGTTCTGGAGGCCGAGCATTTCGCCGCGCTTCTCCGCCCCCTGACCTACGACTGCCGCCCGGCCCTGGACTTTGAAGGTTATCAGAACCTGAGCCCCGCCCAGGCCACCGCCGTGGCCGAGGCCTTTCTCTTTCGGACAAAAGAACTGCTGGGCGAGACCCCTATGATCTATGCCGACACCTACACCGCCTCGGCCCGGCTGGAGGACTCCATCGCCGTCTACCCCCTCTGGGTGGCCCAGTGGGACACTGCCGAGCCCGACCTCTCCGGCACTCCCTGGGACGCCTGGACCGGCTGGCAGTACACCGACCGGGGCCTGGTCCCGGGCGTCACAGGCTATGTGGACCGGGACCAGTTCCGGGACGGCATCTTCCTCCACGAAGAAGAGCATGCCCGGCTCTGCACTGTCCGCGCCGGTGACACTCTCTGGGCCATCTCCCGCCGCTTCGACACCACAGTGGCCGCCCTGGCCTCGCTCAACCACATCTCCGATCCCAACCTCATCTATGTGGGGCAGATCCTCCGCATCCCAGGCGGTCAGAGCGTTTCGGTGACCTGCACCGTCCGCCCGGGCGACACTCTCTGGGCCATCTCCCGCCGCTTCGGGACCACAGTAGCCGCCCTGGTCCAGCGCAACGACATCGCCGATCCGAACCTCATCTACCCGGGCCAGGTGCTGGAGATCCCTTAAACCGGCACGTTTTTCCTCTTTTTCTTGCCTTTTGGGTGTCGGCATCTTATAATAAAGGCTACCTGAACAAAAAGGAGCCGACACATATGGCCACTACCATCATCCCCCAGGGCTATGCCCCTTCTCTCAATCTCTACGACACACAGAAGGCCATCGGCCTTTTGAAGCGTCTGTTTGAAGACACTCTGGCGGGGGCCCTCAACCTCCGAAGGGTCTCCGCCCCCCTCTTTGTGGAAGCCTCCACCGGCCTCAACGACGATCTCAACGGCGTGGAGCGGGCCGTCTCCTTCGACGTGCCCTTTGCCTCCAAGGACGCCCAGGTGGTCCACTCCCTGGCCAAGTGGAAGCGCATGGCACTCTACCGCTATCACTTCTCCGTGGGGGAGGGCCTGTACACCGACATGAACGCCATCCGCCGGGACGAGGAGCTGGACAACCTCCACTCGGCCTATGTGGACCAGTGGGACTGGGAAAAGGTCATCGCCCCCCGGGACCGCACCGAGGACTATCTCCTCCGCACGGTGGAGGCCATCGCGCAGGCCCTCCGGGAGACCCAGACCACCCTCCGTTCCGCCTTCCCCGTTCTCAACCGTCTGCCCCAGGTGGACGGGCAGGTCGCCTTCGTCACCGCCCAGGAGTTGGAAGACCGCTGGCCCGACCTCAGCTCCAAGGAGCGGGAGCGTGCCTACGTCCGGGAGCACCCCCTCACCTTCCTCATGGGCATCGGCGGCGCGCTGAAGTCGGGCCAGCCTCACGACGGCCGGGCTCCCGACTATGACGACTGGTCCCTCAACGGCGATCTGCTGGTGTGGAACAGCGTGCTGGAGGATGCCATGGAGCTCTCCTCCATGGGTATCCGGGTGGACCCCGCCGCCCTGGACCGTCAGCTCACTCTTTCCGGCCACGACGAGCGCCGGGGCCTGCTTTTCCACAAGCTGCTGCTGGAGGGCAAGCTGCCCCTCACCATCGGCGGCGGCATCGGCCAGTCCCGACTGTGCACCTATCTGCTGGGCAAAGCCCACATCGGTGAGGTCCAGGCCGGCATCTGGGATGAGAAAACCCTTTCCATCTGTGAGGAGGCAGGCGTCATCCTCCTGTGATCCGCCGGAGCAGCCCCGCCCCCGGGCATGGGAAAATCCTCATAAACAAAAAATTCCTGTAACCAGTTTGGTTACAGGAATTTTTTGCGGTCTTTTGTTTCCGGGGACGCCAGACATGGCACCCCTACTCCTGCGTCACTCCGCCTCCCGATCCCTCGGAACTGCCGGGAAGCTGGCGATAGCACAAAAACCAGTCCCGACAGTCCAGCGGGGGCTGGCTTTTCCCGCTCTGCCGCTCCAGCAGGCCCTCATAGGTCTGAGGAGGCGGAACCAGGGCAGGCTGTCCCGGCTGCCAGTTGGCGGGAGTGACCACGCCGTCCCGGTCGGTGGTCTGGAGCGCGGTGAGCAGGCGCAGGATTTCGGGAATACTCCGGCCGTTTGTGAGGGGATAGACTAAAATGGCCCGCACGACCTGTTCGGGATCGATGAAAAACACGTTGCGGACAGTCTCCTGCCGGCTGGCATCCAGAGCGATCATCCCGTAACGGCGGGCAATGCTCCCGTCCCGGTCGGCAATGATGGGAAAGGGCACCTGAACACCGGTGGCCATGTAGATGGCATAGGTCCAGGCCAGGTGAGAGGGGTTGCTGTCAATACTCAGCCCCAGGAGTTGGGCGTTTCTGGCGGAAAACTCCGGCTGGGCTTTGGAGAATGCTAAAAATTCCGTGGTGCAGACAGGGGTGAAGTCCCCCGGATGAGAAAACAGGATGAGCCATTTCCCCCGGTAATCAGACAGCTTCACCGGCCCAAAGGTGGTGACGGCGCTGAAATCGGGGGCCTTCATCCCGATGCTCAGATGGGTCTCTTCCATAAGATCAGCCTCCATCCCTATCCTATGAGGCGCGGCGCACAGTGTGCGGGAAACAAAAGACCGCCCGGGGCTTAACAGCCCCGGGCGGTCTGGTTGGCAATGCTTACAGCGCCACCACGTTGATGGCGCGCAGCTTATTGCTGTCCTTGGGATCGGGCTCGGTGTCGTAAGTCACCTTCTGGCCCTCGGCCAGAGTGCGGAAGCCGCTGCCCTGGATGGCGGAGAAGTGGACGAACACGTCGCCGCTGCCGTTGTCGTTAGAGATGAAGCCGTAGCCCTTCTCTTCGTTGAACCATTTGACAGTACCCTGATTCATAGTGTAATACCTCCTGAAAATTGTTATCCTGCCGCAAAAAAGAAACCACCCATGTAAGTCAAAATGGAAACTGACATACACAGGTGGCAATCAATTTTTACATTTTAGATACTTTACTAGTATACGGCAAGCCAGCCGGATTTGTCAAGAGGAAATTCCGTGTGCTTCAAAAATTGTACAGATGTCGCCGAGGATGCCTACTATCGTCAGGCCGTGCTGTGTGCCGTTGAAGAAAAGATTACCGAAGGTACCGGCAATGCTCTGTTCAGCCCCCTGTCGAGCTGCACCCGGGCTCGGCTCGTGACCTTCCTCTACCGCTGCATGGGCAAATAAGACCTGAGAGCCATCACACGGGCCGGAGCAATGCTCCGGCCCGTGTGATGTTTTTTAAAGGGGCTTTCTTCTTTTCCCGCTTTTGTGTATAATAAAAGGCAAATCAGATGGGACGGAGAGAGTGGAGTATGCTGCTGTCGGCAGAACACATCACCCGCAGCCTGGGGGCGCGGGTGCTTTTGGAGGACGTGAACCTCTACCTGGACCGGGGAGAAAAGCTGGGGATCATCGGGGCCAACGGGGCGGGAAAGTCCACCCTGCTGCGCATCCTGGCCGGGGCGGAGGAGCCGGAGGGCGGCTCTGTGCGGCCCGACCCCGGGGTCCGGCTGGAATATCTGCCCCAGGCCCCGGCCTATGAACCGGAGCGCACCATCCTGGAGCAGGTCTTCAACGGACTGGACTCCTCCGCCCGCGAGGTGGCCGAGCATGAGGCCAAGACCGTACTCACCCGGCTGGGCCTGCCTGACTTTACCCGGCGGATGGGGACGCTCTCCGGCGGAGAACGTCGGCGGGTGGCGTTGGCCAGCGTGCTGGTGCGGCCCTCCGACATTCTGCTGCTGGACGAGCCTACCAACCACCTGGACGCCGAGATGGTGGGCTGGCTGGAGGACTTTTTGAAGCGCTGGAAGGGCGCGCTGGTGATGGTGACCCATGACCGCTACTTCCTGGAGCGGGTGGTGGACCGGATGGTGGAGGTGGAAAACGCTCGTCTCACGTTCTACACCGGAAACTACGCCGCCTACCTGGAACGAAAGGCAGAGCTGCTGGAAATGGCCCAGGCCAGCGAGCGCAAGCGCCAGTCCATCCTACGCCGGGAGTACCAGTGGGTGATGCAGGGTGCCAAGGCCCGGGGCACCAAGAGCCGGGAACGGCTGGAGCGCTATGAGAGCCTGAAAAATCAGGAGACGGCGGAGGAACGGGGGCGGGTGGAGCTCACCGCCCTGTCCAGCCGTCTGGGGAAAAAGACGGTGGAGCTGGCCCACGTCTCCAAGTCCTTCGCCGGCCGCGCGGTGATCCGGGATTTCTCCTGCATGCTCCTGCGCACCGACCGGATCGGGGTCATCGGCTCCAACGGCAGCGGAAAATCCACTCTGCTCAATCTCCTGGCCGGGCGCCTGCGGCCGGACAGCGGCACGGTGGAGACAGGCGAGACGGTGCGGATCGGTTACTTCTCTCAGGAGAACCCGCCCATGGACGATTTTCAGCGGGTCATCGACTATGTGAAAGACGTTGGCAACTATATCGAGACCGCCTTGGGCACCCTCACCGCCGGGCAGCTGCTGGAGCAGTTCCTCTTCACCGGCGATCAGCAGTACTCTCCCATCGGCAAGCTCTCCGGGGGAGAAAAACGGCGTCTCTTCCTCCTCTCGGTGCTGGCGGCGGCCCCCAATGTGCTGCTGCTGGACGAGCCCACCAACGATTTGGACATCGACACCCTCACTGTGCTGGAGGACTACCTGGAGAGCTTCCCCGGAGCAGTCGTGGCCGTATCCCACGACCGGTATTTCCTGGACAAGATGTCCCGGCGGATCTTCCTGGTGGACGGCACGGGGACGGTCACCGAGACCCCCGGCGGCTACTCCGACTGGCTGGAGAGCCGAAAGGAGCAGGCCCGGGCGGAAAAGGCCCCGGCGGAGCGAAAGGAAAAGCCCCGGGGGGCCCAGAGGCTGAAATTCAGCTACAAGGAGCAGCGGGAATTCGAGACCATCGAGGGCGAGATCGCCGCGCTGGAGGCCGCTCTCGCGGATCTGCAGGCCCAGCAGGAGGCCCAGGGCAGCGACTATGTGGCTCTGGAGCGGCTCCAGGCGGAGCAGGCCCTCCGGGAATCCGAGCTGGAGGAAAAAATGGAGCGGTGGATGTATCTTACCGACCTGAATGAGCGCATGGAAGCGCAGAAGGAGGAGCAAGAATGAAAGAGATCGACGCGAGAGGACTGGCCTGCCCCCAGCCCGTGATCCTGACCCGGAAGGCCATGCTGGCGGGAGAGAAGCAGCTCATTGTGCGGGTGGACAACGCCGCCGCGGTGGAAAACCTGAAACGGCTGGCGGACAGTCAGGGCTATCAGGCCGCGGTGTCCGGCGCAGAGGGAGACTACGCCCTCACTCTGTCCGGAGAAGGGTCCGCCGTCCCCGCTGCCGGAGGAGAAGGCCCCGGGACCGGGGACTGGGCGGTGTTCATTGGCCGGGACATCATCGGTGCCGGGGACCGCACCCTGGGCGGCAACTTGATGCGGATGTACCTCTACACCCTGGCCCAGGGAGAGGAGGCCCCCGCCGCGCTCCTTTTTATGAACGCCGGGGTGAAGGTGCCCGCTCTGGACGAGCAGGCCGCCGAACACCTGAAGTCGCTGGAGGCCCGGGGGACCCGGGTGCTGGTGTGCGGCACCTGCCTCAACTTCTACGGACTCACCGAGCAGTTGAAGGTGGGCACCGTGAGCAACATGTACGACATCGTCTCCGCCATGGGCCAGAGCGCCAAGGTGATCTCCCTCTGATGGACTGGTGTCATGTGACCTTTGCCTCGGCCAGCGGGGCCATCGCCGCCCAGCGGGCGCTGGACGGGGTGTGCCCGGCGGTGGTGATGCCCGTGCTGCGGCAGGTATCCGCCGGCTGCGGTATCGCTCTGCGGCTGATGCCGGAGGACGCGCCCCGAGCCCGGGCCGCCCTGGCGGCTGCGGGTCTCAGCGGCTGGCAGTGCTATGCCGTCACCGGCACGGGGGAGGATCTGCGCTGTGAACGACTGTGACGCGCTTCTTCAGGCGGTGCTCCGGGAGGCGGAGGCGCTGGGCATCCCCGTGTCCCAAAACATTGACCCCGAAGTAAAGCGCAACCGCAGGGCCGCCCGCCGGTTCGGCTGCTGCCGGTTCCGGGAGGGGCGTTTTGAGATCGAGGTGGCCCAGCGGCTGGCCGAGGGGCCGGAGGCGGGCTGCCGGGAGACACTGGCCCACGAGGCGCTCCACACCTGCTGCGGCTGCCGCAACCACGGCAAGCGCTGGCAGAGCTACGCGGCGAAGATGAACGCCGCCTACGGCTACACCATCTCCCGCACCTCCACCAATGAGAAGATGGGAGTGGAGGAGCTGAGAAGTCCAAACTACATTCTCCGCTGCACCCGGTGCGGCGCGGAATTCCACCGTCTCCGGGCCTCCCAGCTCACCCGTCACCCCGAGCGCTACCGCTGCAGGTGCGGCGGATCGCTGACCCGGGTGCTCTGACACCGCCCGCCCCGGCACGTGAAACAAAAGAGGAGGAAACCATCGTGACCACCTGGAAAATCATCCTGCTTACCGCAGGATGCCTGGCGCTGCTGCTGGCACTGGTGATCCTGGCCGCCCTGCCGGGCATCCGTCTCAGGCGGGTGGGAAAAGCCCTGCAGGAGATCCTGGAGGACCCATCGCAGACCCGGGAAGTCCCCCGCGCACTGAATCCGGTGGCGGGAGATCTGGCCGCCGTCCGGGCCCGGCTGTGCCTTCAGCAGGAGGAGGTTCGCCAGGAGGAAAAACGGCGCCAGGACCTCATCGCCTTCCTGGCCCACGACCTGAAAACCCCGCTCACTTCGGTGCTGGGCTATTTGGAACTGCTGCGGGACGAGCCGGGACTCAGCGAGGAGCAGCGGAGCAAGTACACCGGAGTGGCTCTGGCCAAGGCCAAGAGGCTGGAGGAGCTGGTGGGAGAGTTTTTTGACATCAACACCATGGACCTGGCCCTGGACCGGCGGGACGAGGTGCAGATTTCTTTCCTGCTGGAGCAGCTGGCCGACGAGTTCTACCCGCTCTTTGCCTCCAAGGATCTGACCTGTGCCCCCGACATCGAACCCCATCTGGTGGTGGAGGGGGACGGCGACAAGCTGGCCCGGGTCTTTGACAACGTGCTCCGAAACGCCGTCAGCTACTCTTCCCCCGGCGGCCCGGTGGGCCTGGTGGCCCGGCGGGAGGGCGATCAGGCGGTGGTGACGGTGACCAACGAGGGCCTGGAAATTCCCGAGAAGGAGCTGTCCAACATTTTTCAAAAATTTTACCGGCTGGACGCCGCCCGCTCCACCCGCACCGGCGGAGCCGGTCTGGGCCTTGCCATCGCCAAAGAGATCGTGGAGCTCCACGGCGGCTCCATCTGGGCCGAGAGCACCGGCCGGCGCACCGCTTTTGTCATTCAGCTGCCGCTGAAGGGGGCTTCACATGGATGAACGGGAAAGAGCGTCGTCCTTTCTGAACCGGGACCCGGTCTACTACGCCAATCTGCTGGAGGTACTGCGCCGGGGCTCCGCGGAGCACCTGACGGCGGCGGACGGAGGCGTGGTCCTGCGGGACCGGGACAGCGGTTCCTGGATGTTCGCGCTGGAGCCCGGATCGGAATGGCTGCTGGAGCTCATCCCGGATGACGCCGACCTCATCACCGGCCACGCCTCCTGGTGTCTTCCCCTGCTGAAGCGGCGGCTGGGGCTCCGCGGCGTCAAGATCGTCCACTCCGCAGCATGGACCCGGCCCGCGCCCCCCGCGCCCAGGGACTTTGGCGGTGAGCTGCGGCTGCTGGATCAGGCGTGGGCCCCCTGGGCCGTGGAACACTATTCCGGCGACTTTGGCGGCCTGCCCTATATGGAGGGCGTGGTGGAGCGGGGCCTTCTGGGGGCCTTCGTGGACGGACAGCCCGCGGGGTTCGTGGGGTTTCACGACGAAGGCTCCATCGGCCTTCTGGAGGTCTTGCCGGCATTCCGCCGCCGGGGGATCGGGGAGGCTCTTGAGATCGGAGCCATCCGCCTGGCCCTTAGCCGGGGGCAATACGCCTTTGGGCAGGTGGTGGCCGGAAACGGCCCCTCCCTCGCGCTGCAGGCACGAATGGGGCTGTCCGTGTCGAAGCGGACCCTCTTTTGGCTGTTCCCGCCAGGTCTTGACACGAGTTCTTTTCCATGTTAAAGTAAAAATATTACGGGTCCGATCGATCCGGGGCATCCACGGACAAGCGCGGGCGCCCCTTTCTTCTGGCCTCCTTTGGAGTGGATGAACGTGAAGAAAAACAATCCGAGAGCTCTGCTGCCCATTCTGGTGTTCCTGGTGCTCTACCTGGGGCTGGGCCTCACCTTTGAGTACGGTATGAAGATCCCCATGGGCTTCTACAACATCCCAATCGTCATCGCCTTCCTGGCTGCCATTCTGGTGGCCTGCATCCAGAATCCGGAGCTCTCCTTCGACCGGAAGCTGGAGATCATGGGGCAGGGCGTGGGGGATAAAAACATCATCACCATGCTCCTCATCTTCCTGGTAGCCGGGACCTTTGTGGGCGTGGTGGGCCGCTCCAGCGCCGAGAGCGTGGCTTATTTCATGCTCTCCATTATCCCCGCCCGGTTTGCCGTGGCGGTGCTGTTTGTGGTGTCCTGCTTTGTCTCCACCGCCATGGGCACCAGCGTGGGCACCATCACCCTCATCACCCCCATCGCCGTGAGCGTGGCCTCCGCCTCCGGCTTTGGCGTCCCCCTGTGCGTGGGTGCGGTGATGGGCGGGGCCATGTTCGGAGACAACCTCTCCTTTATCTCCGACACCACCATCGCCGCCTGCAACGGACAGGGCTGCGCCATGAAGGACAAGTTCCGGGAGAACTTCGGCATCGCCCTCCCCGCCGCCCTGGCCACCCTGGCGGTGATCCTGGTGCTCTCCTTCCGAACTCCCATGGCGGGAGCTGTAGTGGAGCCCTACAACCTGGTGCAGATCATCCCCTATGTGCTGGTGCTCATCGGCGGCATCGCGGGCTTCAACGTATTCCTGGTGCTGCTGGCGGGCATCGTCTCCGGCTCCGCCATCATGCTTTTCACCGGCGAGACCGCCGCCACCGACCTGCTGGCCCACATGGGCAGCGGCGCCGCCGGGATGTTTGAGACCAGCATGGTGGCCATTCTCGTGGCGGCCATGTGCGCCCTCATCCGGGTCTACGGCGGCTTCGACGCCCTGCTGAACCTGATCCGCCGTGTGTTCCGGGGCCGCAGGGGCGGCCAGCTGGGCATGGGCCTGCTGGTGGGCGTGATGGACATCGCCACCGCCAACAACACCGTGGCCATCGTCATGGCCAACCCCATCGCCCGGGAGATGGGCCAGGAGTACGGCATCTCCCCCAGGAAGTGCGCCTCGCTGCTGGACACCTTCTCCTGCGTGTTCCAGGGGGTCATCCCCTACGGTGCTCAGATGCTGGTGGCCATTTCCGCCGCCGCCGAGCTGGGCCACGCCGTCTCGGCCTTCGACATCATGCCCTGCCTCATCTATCCCTATCTGCTGCTGGCCAGCTCTCTGGTCTTTATCTTCCTGGTACCGGAGAAGAAGAAATGCTGATATTCCTGATCCAGGGGCTCTTTTGCCGGGTGTGCGCCGCCTGGGCAAAAGAGCTTCTTCCCTTTCCCCCGGACTTGACAGAGATCGTTTTCTATGCTATGGTGTAGGTACAATTTCATAAAAAAGAACCGTCGATGCGCAAGCATAGAAGGGCTTTTTAATATTTTTACTGTGAGGTAAGCGTATGAAGAAAGCCGCTTCTATTTTTTTGCGTGCGAACATGGGACAGGCGGATATCTACCGGCTGTCGGACTGGATGGAGAACCGGGAGATCACCCGGTTCCTGAACGAGGACGCCGACTCCCCCCGGGCACTGCGCCGTCTGGTGGAGACCACGCCGGAACCCATGCTGGCCTGCCGGTTCAACCAGCGGGGCCGCTTCTTCCTGGTCTGCGACGACGAGGAGGATTCCATTGGCTTCGTCCGGCTCTCCCGTCAGGAAACCCCCGACTGTTATGAGATCGTCTTTGCCATCGGAGAAGAGGAGCTGTGGGGAAACGGATATGGCACCCAGGCGGTTCGGGCCGCCCAGTACCGGGCCTTCTTCGACTTTCGGGCCAGAAAGCTCATCGCCAAGATCTACCACGGAAATCTCCGCTCCAAGCTGACGGTGCAGAGCTGTGGCTTCCGGGAGGAAGAGCGGCTGGAAAAGCTGAGCCGCTACTCCATCACCATGGACGAGTATCTGGACTTTTTGGAGCAAAAGCGGGCGTAATGTCCGGCCAATGCTCTCAAAATAAAAATATCCCTCCGCCTAAAAGGGCGGAGGGATATTTTGCGTTTTGGGATCCTGTTCAGCGCTCCTCCAGCGGCACAAAGGGCCGCAGAGGGGCCACCACCTTGTAGGCCGGGCGGATGATCCGCCCGCCGGGGGTGTACAGTTCCTCCATGCGGTGGGCGCACCAGCCCACCATCCGTGCCATGGCAAAGAGGGGAGTGTACAGCTCCATGGGGATCCCCATCATCTTGTAGACGAAGCCGGAGAAGAGGTCCACGTTGGCGCAGACCACCTTGCGCTGGCCGTGAGCGGCCATAGCCTGGGGAGTGAGGCGCTCCACCGCCTCGTAGAGCCGGAACTCATCCAGCATCCCCTTGCTCTCGGCCAGATCCCGGGCAAACTTTTTCAGGATCACCGCCCGGGGATCGGAGAGCGTGTAGATGGCGTGGCCCATGCCGTAAATGAGCCCTGTGCGGTCCCCTGCCTCCCTGCTCAGCAGCTTTCCCAGGTAGGCGGAGACCTCCTCTTCGTCGGCCCAGTCCTTCACACCGTCCTCAATGTACCGGAACATCTCCATGACCTTCTTGTTGGCGCCGCCGTGGCGGGGTCCCTTCAGGGAGCCCACCGCCGCGCCCACGGCGGAATAGAGATCGGTGCCGGTGGAGGAGAGGACCCGGCAGGCAAAGGCGGAGTTGTTGCCGCCGCCGTGCTCGGCGTGGATCACCAGGCACAGATCCAGAAGCCTTGCCTCCTCGGGGGTAAACTTGTTGTCGTGGCGGACCGCCCAGAGAAAATTTTCCGCCGCCGACAGCCCCGGCTGAGGCCGGTGGAGGTAGAGGCTTTCATTGTCGTAGTAGTGCCGCTTGGCCGCATAGGCGTGGGCCACGATCTGAGGCGCCCGCGCAATGAGGATCATGGCTCGCCGAAGTTCGCTGGAAAGTGTCATGTCCTCAGGGTTATCATCATAGGAGTAGAGGGTGAGCACCGCCCGTCCCAGTTTGTTCATCACGTCGGGGCTGGGAGCCTTGAGGATCATGTCCTCGGTGAACATGGGGGGCAGGTCGTGGTTGGCCTCCATAAACGCGTCGAAACCCTCCAGCTGGGCCTTGGTGGGCAGCGCGCCGAACAGGAGCAGATAGGCTGTCTCGGCATAGCCGAAGCGGTGCTCCGAGGTAAAGCCGTGGATGAGCTCGGTCATGTCGATGCCCCGGTAGATGAGCTGGCCGGGCATAGGCACCCGGTCCCCGTCCTGAATGTAGTAGCCCCGAACGTTGGCGATCTCGGTGACGCCGGCCACCACGCCGGTGCCGTCGGCATTGCGCAGGCCCCGCTTGACCTCCCACTTTTCATAGGCAGAGGGATCGATCTGATTGTTCTTCCGGTATTCCTCGCAAAGTCCCTCCAGGAATCCGGCGGGGACAGCAGCTTCGTTCTGCACACGCAAGCACTCCTTTGCCCATGTAAATTGGAATTATTGTACACTTTTTTTGCGGGTCGGTCAACCGAAAAAGCGACTAAAATCAAGGAAGCAAAAAAGCGTCCTTCATAAGATCGTTGCAGGGAAAGGACAAGGTTTTGAAATGGCAAAACAAAAAACTTGCAAAAACGAGCACTGGCCCCGCCAGGCCCTGGTGACCGGGGCGGCCCTTCTTCTCCTGCTCTTTCTCCTGCCGCTCTTTCTCCTCCCCCAGGAGGAGCCTCCGACAGAGGAACCGGAACCCACTGCGACCCTTCCCCTTCTGACCCCCGCCTCGGTCTCTCCGGTGCCGGGCTGGGACCAGAGTCAGACACTGCGCCTGCTCCGCTCCGACGGGAGGGTTGAGAATGTGACCCTGGCCGACTACCTCTGGGGAGTAGTGGCGGCTGAAATGCCCGCCTCCTTTTCCGCCGAGGCGCTGAAGGCGCAGACGGTGGCGGCCCGGACCTACTGTCTCTATCAGCGGGCCGGCGCGGGGGACAAGCACCCCGGCGCCGACGTGTGCACCGACTCCACCTGCTGCCAGGCCTACCTCACCCGGGAACAGGCCTCCGCGGCGTGGGGTGCGAACGCCCAGCGGTATGCCGACAAAATCACCGCCGCCGTATCGGATACCAACGGGCTTCTGTGCCTCTACAACGGCCAGCCCATCGACGCGGTGTTTTTCTCCTCCGCTGCGGGAAAGACCTCCGACGCCGCCCAGGTCTGGGGCTCCGAGGTCCCCTATCTGGCTTCGGTGGACAGCCCTGAGGGGGACGAAGTCCCCGGCTGGCGCACGGTGGTCACCTTTACACCGGCGGAATTCACCCAGAAATTTACCCTGGCGCACCCGGAGGCCGACTTCTCCGGCGACCCCGCCGGCTGGTTCTCCGCTCTCGTCACAAATGACTCCGGAGCTGTGGATACCGTGTCCATCGGCGGTGTGACGGTGACGGGCACCCAGGTGCGCTCGCTGTTCGGCCTGCGCTCGGCCCACTTTACCGCCGCGGCGGGGGACGCCGTAACCTTCTGGGTCACCGGCTACGGACACGGAGTGGGTATGAGCCAGTACGGCGCCAACGCCCTGGCGGGAGAGGGAAAGACCTTCGATGAAATCTTAAAATGGTACTATACCGGAATTTCTGTGGGGGGATGGGAACAATAGGGTTGGTCAGCCGGTCTCCTTGTACAATTCGCCCCTTGACACCGCCGTTTGAGCTTCTATAATAAAAGGGTTCTTATCTTTTTCGGCGGAGGAAAGTCATGGTACAGCTTCGGCAATTTTTGATTATTTTAGGCGTTTCATTTGTGGGAGAGGTCCTTCACGCCCTGATCCCGCTTCCCATTCCGGCCAGCGTTTACGGCCTCGTTCTGATGTTCCTGGCCCTCTGCAGCGGTGCAGTGAAGCTCAGGCAGGTCCACGGCGCGGCCACATTTTTAATTGGGATCATGCCCATTCTCTTTGTCCCCCCGCTGGTTGGACTGGTGGATGCCTGGGGGCTGATTCGCCCCATCCTTCTGCCCACCGTTGGGATCATCGCAGCTTCCACCGCCCTGGTCATGGCGGTGACCGGCCTCACCGCCCAGGGCATTCTCCACCTCACCCGAAACCGGGAGGAACTCAGCCGGGAAGAAGAGGAGGGGGAGCAAAATGTCTGATTTCCTGGCCCACTCCCTGTTCTTTGGCGCGGGGATCACTCTGGTCTGCTATGAAGTCGGTCTCCTGCTGCGCCGACGCTTTCGGCTGGCGATTCTCAACCCGCTGCTTCTGGCCTCTCTCTGCGTTATGGCGGTCATCAAGCTGCTGGGCGTCTCCTATCCGGACTACAACAGCGGGGCCCGGTACCTCACCTATCTCCTCACCCCGGCCACCGTGGCCCTTGCCGTCCCCCTCTACGAACAGCTGCAGCTCCTCCGGAGGAATCTGGCGGCCATCCTGGGGAGCATTCTGGCGGGTACCCTGGCCGGCCTGACGGGCATTTTTCTCATGAGCCGGTGCTTCGGACTGTCTCACCAGCTCTATGTCTCCTTCCTGCCCAAATCCATCACCACCGCCATCGGCATGGGGGTCTCCGAGGAGCTTGGGGGCGTAACGACCCTCACGGTGGCCTCCATCATTCTCACCGGAATTCTGGGCAATGTGGCGGGAGAGGCCGTATTTCACCTGTTGGGGATCCGCGATCCCATCGCCAAAGGCCTGGCTTTGGGAACCGGTGCCCACGCCATCGGCACGGCCCGCGCGCTGGAGCTGGGCAAGGTGGAAGGCGCCATGTCCAGCTTGTCCATCGCCGTGGCGGGGATCCTCACAGTGATCGCCGCTCCCCTCTTTGCCAAGCTGCTCTGAGGGCGCAAAACACAGGAAAACAGGAACGCCGGAGAGGACCTTCAGAGGGTCCTCTCCGGCATTTTTTCAGAGCGAAACGATCGTGCTTTTCGTTCTTCCATGATACACTTTATAAAAATATTGCAGGGCAAATGAAATAATGCAGGGCCTTTTAGGGGGAATATCCCATGCCTGATTCCAGATACAGCGCAGCAAAAGATCTGTTTGACCAGATGCAGGATGCAGTCTACGTCGTTTCTCAGGAGAACTGTGAGATCCTCTACCTCAACGGTGCTCTGAGGAGGTTGGCGGAAGAGGGCGCGGTGTCCTGCGGGGAGCCGTGCTATCGGATCCTGTGCGGG
Organism: Pseudoflavonifractor sp. Marseille-P3106; assembly: GCA_900169975.1. GTDB lineage: Bacteria > Bacillota > Clostridia > Oscillospirales > Oscillospiraceae > Vermiculatibacterium. The sequence goes on along the minus strand of LT827121.1, from coordinate 21,403 downwards.
CGCGGCACCCCCTGCCCCGACTGCCGGGCACATCGGACGGACGGGAACACCGCATCCATCACGCCGGCCTTCACCGTGACTTCTCCCTGCAAACCTACCCCATCCGCTGGGATGACATCCCGGCATTTGCGGCCATCTGTGCCGATATCACAGAACCCCTCCCGGCGCAGGAAGCCTGCTCCTCGGTTTCCTCCACGCACCGCAGCCCCTCCAATGTCACGGAGCTCTACCGGGAGCTTCTGAACTGCTCCGACACCATGATTCAGGTCAGCGACTTTCAAACCCGGGAGATCCTGTACGCCAACCGGGCGGCCATCGATTTCGCGGGCCGGGCCCCAAACGGCATGGCGGGAAAAACGTGCTATGAATTTCTGTTTGGCAGAAGCTCTCCCTGTCCTTTCTGCCAGCTGTGCAGATGTGGGGAAACGGAAGGGTAGCGGGACGTGGTCTTGTCCGATCGATGCTACCTTATGAATTTCCGGCAGATCAGCTGGAACGGCCGCGACGCGTTCATTGAGTACATGAGAGACATCACCACGGCGCGAAAATATGCCGAGGCGGAGCTGCTGGAAGTCCGCAACGCCTCTTTTTCCGCCGTGGATAGCGCCCTGTCCGGAGGCACAATTATCGACTGTCTGGGCCTGGATCTGCCGCCTTTATATGTGTCGTCCAACTGTGAGAATTTTTGGGGTTACTCTCTGGAGGAATTCAAGGAGATGTACACCCGTCAGTACAAAGACATCATCCACCCGGAAGATTATCCGCAGGTGCTGGCCAAGAACCGGCAGCATACCCAGGCGCGGCCCAAACACTTTGAGATGGAATTTCGCTTCATCCGCAAGGACGGCAGCGTATTCTGGTTCCTGGAAAAAGGCACTTATCTGGATGATTTTCAGGGAGAACCAGCCTATTTAAGCATTTTAATCGATATATCTGAGCAAAAACGCACAGAGCAGGTTCTTTTTGAACGCAACGCCATCTTCGATGTGCTTTTGGAAACCAGTGGCCTGAGCATGTGGACCTATGACATCAGGACCAAAAGGGCCACGCCGATCAGCAGTAAAAAGCACCGTCGCCCCATGTCCTTGGGCGGGACGGCCAATTACAAGGAATCCGTGATCACCACAGGCATTATTCATGAAGAGAGTATGGAACCGCTGCGGCAGCTGATCCGGAAGGTGGACGAGGGGGTCCCCTCCGTTTCCGGGGATATTTGGTATCAGCCCGCAGACGGGGATATCCGGTGCGACAAGGTCACCTATGTGAACATTCGAAACGGCAGCGGCAAGATCATCCGTACCGTCGGCATCGCCGAAGACGTCACCGAGCAGAGGTTGGCACAGCAGCAGTTCAATGAGGAACTGCGCTATTCCGAATCGGCGCAAAGCGAGAAACTGCTGGTAAAGGTGCGCTGCAATCTCTCTCAAAGCAAAGTGGAGAGTTATATTGCAAAGGGGTCTGTGAGGATCTCCATGAGTGGGATGCCGTATGACCAGGGAATTGAAGCCCTGGCCGCCACCGGCTACACGGAGGAACAGCAAAATCTCATCCGCCGCAGGACTCACGACGGCAGGGTCCTGTGGGTCAATTCCACAGTCAAGACCTACCGGGACCTCAAAAGCGGGGACATCGAATCCTTCATGTACACCACCGATATCAATGACGAAAAAACAAACGAAGAGCTGATCTACACCGTCGCCACAACCGACTGCGACTACATCGCGCTCATCAATCTGGACACAAATGAATACCGCCTGTTCACCGGGAGCGTCAACGATACCATTCTGCCGTCCACGGGCACCTGCCCAAATTATGCCCAGTCTGTGATCGATATCGACACGGTCTGTGTGCACCCGGAGGATGTCCATCAGTGTATCCGGGACAACCTCGCCCTATGGCGGAACCGGTCTGGGACTCGTCATCTCCAAAAATCTGGTGGAACTGATGGGCGGCCGGATCTCGGTCAACAGCATCGTGGGGGTCGGCACAGAATTTGTGGTCACGGTCCCGCTGGGGCTCTGCCCGGAAAGGGCATGGCAAAAGGGTCCGAATATCTATCTGGAGAAGCTCTCGGCCCTGGTGGTGGACGATGAGGTCCTCATCTGCGAACAGGTGCGGAACCTCCTGCAGGAAATCGGCATACGGGCCGAATGGGTCTCCAGCGGACGTCAGGCGGTGGATCAGGTCAAACTGAAATGGGCTTCGCGGAAATACTACGACATCATTCTCATCAACTGGCGGATGCCGGATATGGACGGGATCGAGACCGCCGGGAGATCCGCAGGATCGTCGGTCCCGATGTGACCATCATTATCATCGCCGCCTATGAGTGGGCGGAAATCGAAAAAGAGCCAAGGAGGCGGGGGTCAGCCTGCTGATCACCAAGCCGCTCTTTCCCTCCTCCCTTTTCTCCCCCCTTGAGCGCATTTTTTCGGAGAAAGCGACGGCCGCGCCGGAACACCCGGCGGAGGAATACGACTTCACCGGAAAGCGTGTGCTTCTGGTGGAGGACCACCTCATGAACATCGAGGTGGCCCGGCGCCTGCTGGAGTCCAAAGGCATCACAGTGGAAGTGGCGGAAAACGGTCTGATGGCCATTGAGGCTTACGCCGCCAAACCTGTGGGCTATTTCAGCACAATTTTGATGGACATCCGGATGCCGGTCATGGACGGGCTGACGGCCACGAGATTGATCCGGCGGCTCAAAAAGGCCACCGCCGGGACCATCCCCATCATCGCCATGAGCGCAACGCCTTTGATGAGGATGTGGAAAAATCCATGACGGCGGGGATGAACGCCCATCTCTCCAAGCCCATCGAGCCTCAAACGCTCTTTGCCGCGCTCCATCGTTTCTTTCGGCAGGCCGAGCAGTAGAGGCCCCGGGCCTCATCCGCCGGGTGGGGGCAGCAGATGTTATCCCATCTGGCGGATGGCCTCGTCCACCACTTCAAAATGCTTCCGCATGGCCTGTTCCGCGGCCGGACCCTCCCGCCGCTGGAGCGCTGCGGCGATCTCCTCGTGGGCGCCCAGCAGCCGCTCCCGCTTTTCGGGATCCCCCACAATGCGCACGTACATGGTGCCGATAAATTCATCCACCGTGGAGACCATGGCACCGTAGATGGCCTGGATGAGCTTGTTGCCGCAGGCCTCGCAGAGCAGGTCGTGGTACTGCTGATCCAGCAGGGACGCCTTCTCCGCGTTCTCCTCCACTTTCATCTGCCGTGCCAGCCCTAAAAGGCGGGACGCCTGCTTGGGGGTGATGCGCGCCGCGGCCAGGAGCACCATCTCGCTCTCCATGCCCCGGCGGAGCTGGCTGATCTGCAAATAGTTGGTCTCCCCCAGCAGCATCATCATACGGATGCTCTCGCTGAGGTTGTTCTCCAGATCGCAGGAGACAAAATTGCCCGCTCCCTGTACGCTGGAGATGAAACCCATCAGGCTCATGGTGCGCAGCGCCTCCCGCACGGAGTTACGGCTCACCCCCAGCAGTTGGGCCAGATCCCGCTCGGGAGGCAGGGCATCTCCCCGCTTCAGGCTCCCCTGCCAGATCTCCTGCTTGATATAGCCCACGACTTTTTCATAGGCCTTTTCCGACTTGATATTCTTCTCTTCCACGTCCTACGCGTTCCTTTCTGCCCCCTGAGCTCTTCTTCCCATCATAGCATATTGTCTTTCCCGGAACAAGAAGGTCTTTCTTTAGAAAAACGGGTGCAGGCCGCGGCGCATCAAACGCCGCGGCCTGCACCCGCTCGCTTATATCAAATGGGGGACACAACTTTATTTGACGCCCATCCAGCCGGAGATGACCATGCGCTGCACCTCGCTGGTGCCCTCGTAGATCTCGGTGATCTTGGCATCGCGCATCATGCGCTCAAAGGGATATTCCCTGGTGTAGCCGTAGCCGCCCACCAGCTGGACGCACTCCCGTGTGACCTGGCAGGCCACGTCGGAGGCAAAGAGCTTGGCCATAGCGGCCAGATGGCTGTAAGGCTCGCCGTCCTGCTTGGCCTGGGCGGCGCGGTAGAGGAGCATCCGGGCCGCGTCCACCTTGGTCTGGAGGTCGGCCAGCTGGAACTGGCTGTTCTGGAACTGGCTGATCCGCTTGCCGAACTGGATGCGCTCCCGGATGTAGGGGATGGTCTGGTCGATACATCCCTGGGCGATGCCCACCGCCTGAGCGGCAATGCCCACACGGCCGCCGTCCAGGGTCATCATGGCGATCTTGAAGCCCTTGTTCAGCTCGCCCAGCAGGTTCTCCTTGGGGATCCTGCAATCCTGGAACACCAGCTCGCAGGTGGAGGAGCCGCGGATGCCCATCTTCTTCTCATGGGCCCCCACGGTAAAGCCGGGGGTGCCCTTCTCCACGATGAAGGCGGAGATGCCGTGGTTTCCGGCCTCCTTGTCGGTCATGGCAAAGACCACGAACACGGAGGCAAAACCGGCGTTGGTGATAAAGATCTTGGAGCCGTTGAGGACCCAGTGGTCGCCCTTGTCCTCGGCCACCGTCTTCTGCATGGCCGCGTCGGTGCCGGCCCCGGCCTCGGTCAGGCCGAAGGCGCCCAGCTTCTCACCGCTGCACAGTCCGGGCAGATACTTCTGCTTCTGCTCCTCGGTGCCGAAGGTGGCGATGGGCCAGCAGCACAGGGAGGAGTGGGCCGAGACCATGACAGAGGTGGTGGCGCAGTGCTTGGCCAGCTCCTCGCAGCAGGCCACATAGGTCAGATAGCTCATACCCGCGCCGCCGTACTCCTCGGGGTAGGCGATGCCCATCATCCCCATGTCGGCCAGAGCGTGCCAGGTCTCCTCGGGGAAGCGTTCGTTCTCGTCCACCTCGGCGGCCTTGGGGGCCACCTCTTTTTCGCAGAACTCATGGAGCATATCCAGGACGTCCTGCTCCTCTTCGCTGAAATGGAAATTCATAACCGTTCCCTCACATTCTGTTTTCGGGCCGTTTTAGCCGCGCATTTTTTTGATCTCGGCGGTCAGGGCGGGCACGATCTCCATGAGATCGCCCACAATGCCGTAGTTGGCCACGCCGAAGATGGGCGCGTCCGGATCCTTGTTGATGGCCACGATCACGTCCGAGGAGGACATGCCGGCCAGATGCTGAATGGCGCCGGAGATACCGCAGGCGATGTAAAGCTTGGGTCCCACGGTCTTGCCGGTCTGGCCCACCTGGTGGGCGTGGCTGATCCAGCCGTTGTCCACGGCGGCGCGGGAGGCGCCCACGGTGGCGCCCAGCACGTCGGCCAGCTCCCGGATGCACTGGAAGCCCTCGGCGCTGCCCACGCCCCGGCCGCCCGAGACGATGATGTCGGCGCCCTCCAGGTCCACCAGCTCTCCGGCGGCCTCGCTGATGACCTCCCGGATCTGGGTGCGGATGTCCGCCGCCGCCATATGGAACTCCTCCCGGACGATTTCGGCGTGGCCGGCGCACTCGGCGTTTTTCTTAAAGACGCCGGGCCGGATGGTGCCCATCTGGGGACGGCTCTCAGGGCAAATGATGCAGGCCATGAGGTTGCCGCCGAAGGTGGGACGGGTCCAGATAATATTTCCGCTCTCGGCGTCGATGTCCACCCCGGTGCAGTCGGCGGTCAGGCCGGTCTTGAGGCGGCTGGAGAGGCGGGGGGCCATGTCCCGGCCGTTGACCGTGGCGCCGATGAGCATGCTGGTGGGGCCGTATTTCTCCACCAGATAGTACAGGGCGGCCGTGTAGGCGTCAGTGGTAAACTTTTGATATTCCTCGCTGTCCAGAACGATGATCCGATCCGCGCCATGGGCATTGGCCTCGGCCACCGCCGCGTCGGTGTGGCTGCCGACCACCACAGCGACCAGCGCGCCGCCCTGTCGATCGGCCAGCTCCCGGCCGGGTGTGAGCAGCTCGATGCCCACATTCTTGGCAGAGCCGTCTTCCTTGGTTTCAATGAGGACCCAAAGATCCTTTGTTTTGGTTTCCATGTCGGCTCCTCCTCAAATCACATGGGTGGCGCTGAGCAGCTCGTACAGCTTGGCCGCCGTCTCTTCCGCAGTTTCTTCCTTGATCATGGTCCCGGCCGTCTTGCGGGGCGGGACAAAGGTCTTTTTCACCTTGGTGGGGGACCCGTTCAGTCCGGCCCGTGTCAGATCGATGTCGGTCAGGTCGGCGGCGGTGATCTCCTTGATCTCCGCCTTCCGGGCCGCCATCTTGCGCTTGATGGTGGGGAAGCGGGGGTCGAAGGCGGGCTTGGTGAAGGTGACCAGACAGGGGAAGGACACGCCCACCACCTGCTTTTCATCCTCGCCCTCCCGCAGGACGCTCAGGCCCGTTTCCTCGGCGGTGGCCTCCAGGCCGTAAGTGACCTGGGGCCAGCCGAGGTGCTCGGCCAGCTCGGGCCCCACCTGCGCGGTGTCGCCGTCGATGGCCTGTTTGCCGCAGAATACCGCGTCAAACTTGGCCCCCTCCAGTTCCTCCACCTTGCGCACGGCGCAGGAGAGGATGTAGCTGGTGGCCAGGGTGTCGGAGCCGCCGAAGGCCCGGTCTGTCACCAGGTAGGCTTGGTCGGCCGCCATGGCCAGACAGTCCCGAAGGGCGCTCTGTGCCTGGGCGGGGCCCATGGTGAGTACCACGATCCGGGTGGCGGGATCCTGATCCTTGATGCGGGCCGCCGCCTCCAGGGCGTAGCCGTCAAAGGGGTTCAAAATGCTGGGCACGCCGTCGCGGACCAGGGTGTTGGTCACCGGATCGATCTTGATCTCGTTGGTATCCGGCACCTGCTTGATGCATACCAGAATGTTCATAACGCAGCTCCTTTTTCGTTGATGTCCGAGCCCGGCAGGGGCGGCAGACTCACTGAATATCGCAAACCTTTCCGGGGTTCAGGATCATCTTGGGATCGAAAACCTGCTTGATGCCCTTCATGAGACGGATGCTGGTCTCTCCCAGGGCCTCCTTCAGGTACTTGGCCTTGCCCATGCCGATGCCGTGCTCGCCGGAGATCTGTCCCCCCAGTTCCATGGTCTTCTGGTAGATATCGGACATAAAGGCATCCACCTGCTTGCGGAACTCCGCCTCTTCCATGGTGTTGGAGCAGGTATAGATGTGCAGGTTGCCGTCTCCGGCATGTCCGAAGTACTTGACCTCGAAGTCATAGTTCTGCTTGGTATCGGCCACAAAGCGGACATAGGCGGAGATCTGGTTGACCGGCACCACCACGTCGCACTCGTCCAGCAGCTTGGTCTGCTCCTCGATGCCCTCCAGGAAGGAGGACCGGGCCGCCCACACATCCTTCATCTTGGGGGCGGTGTCGGCCACCAGCACGTCCAGCGCTCCCTGCTCCAGCAGGAACTCGGCGGCCCGCTCCACCAGGGCGTCCAGCTCGTCCTGGCTGTCCCCGTCGAAGGTGATGAGCAGGTAGGCGCCGATCTCGGTGCCGTCGATCTGCTTGGGGAAGGTCTGCTTGCCCAGGTACTCCTCGGAGGAGACCAGGATCTCCTTCTCAAAGAACTCCAGCGCCTGGGGCTTGAAGCCCTCCCGGGTGATCTTGGGCACGGTGGAGGTGCAGGCGTCCAGGTCCTCGAAGGGGACCATCAGGCTGATGGTGGCCTTGGGGGCGGGGATGAGCTTCAGGGTCAGCTCGGTAATGATGCCCAGCGTGCCCTCAGAGCCGCACAGCAGATTGGTCAGGCTGTAGCCCGAGCTGGTCTTGGAGACCGTCGCGCCGAAATGTGCCACCTCGCCGGTGGGCAGGACCACGGTCATGGCTTTCACATAATCCCGGGTGCAGCCGTACTTCACCGCCCGCATGCCGCCGGCGTTGGTCGCCACATTGCCGCCCAGGGTGGCCATCTTCTCACCGGGATCGGGGGGATACATGCAGCCGTGGGTCAGGGCGTCGTCGGCCAGCTGCTGGAGCAGCACGCCGGGCTGCACGGTGACGGCAAAGTTCTCCAGGTCGTAGTTCAGGATCTTGTTCATCCGCATGGTGCACAGCACCACCCCGCCGTGGATGGGCGTGCAGCCGCCCACCAGGCCGGTGCCCGCGCCCCGGGTGGTCACCGGAACGTTGTGCTCATAGCAGACCTTCATGATGCCGGCCACCTCTTCGGTGGTCAGCACGTCGACGGCCGCCTCGGGCATCCGGGTGCCGTAAATGGGCATCTCGTCCCGGGCGTAGTCGGGGTTGACGTCGGCGCCCACGGCCACCCGGCCGGGCACCACTTTTTCCAGTTCTGCGAGGATCTCAGGCGTGACAGAATTGTACTGCGGCATAAAAATTCCCCCATATGTTCAATTTGATCGTCTGCGGAACGCAGCGGTTTTCTGGTTTACGGGCACACCATGACGGAGATCCCGTTAGGGATGACCACCAAATGGGCCTCTTCGCCCTTGGCCGCCCGGGCCCGGGCCAGCGCGGTATCCACGTCGGGGGCCCACTCCATCTTCATATCCTCCACCATCTGCCGCTGGGCAGGATCGGTGATGTAGATCACCCGGTGGCGGCACAGCACCCGCGCCAGGATCTGATACTCCCACTGGTCGGGGCGGGTCTTGTCCTGAGGCGTGGCCAGGATCTCTTCGGTGAGGGCCTGGGGCGAGGCACAGGTCTTGAGCGCCTGGTAGAAGCTCTCTCCGCCGTGTCCGTCGGAGCAGGAGCTCACCATCAGAAGCACCGCCCCCGGCGCGGCGGCGGCCTCTGCGGCGGTCAGCCCCTTCACGCTCTGGTAAAGATTCTGGTCCAACGGGTAGCCGCCGTTGGAGGAGATCACGATGTCCCCCTTCCGCTCCGGCTTCACCCGGCAGTAGTCCAGCAGCATCCGGCACCCGGCCTCGTGGGCCTGGAAGGGGTCGCCCGCGAAGGCGGCCGCCACTTTCTTGTCCTCGTCGATGATCACGTTGACGATGTAGGCCAGATGGGCCAGACGGCAGGCCTCCAGCATATCCCGATGGAGCGGATTCCCCTCCAGCACCCCGGTGCGGGCAAAAGGAGAGGCGATAAACTGGGAGCAGTGGTTCCCCAGCACGGTCACCTGGTCGCAGATGCCGGGGAGCACGCTCTTGCGGCCCCCGGAAAAACCCGCGAAGAAGTGGGGCTCGATAAATCCCTCGGCCACCAGCAGTTCGGCATCGGCCGCCGTCCGATCGATGACACAGCGGGCGCCGGAGGGCAGCACGCCGACGTCCACATTGCTCCCGGCGTCCCGGCTGTCATGGATCACGATGCGCTCCCGGTGGTAGATCTCACTTCCCAGTTTGGCCTCCAGCTCCCCGGCGCTGGAGGGCCGGTGAAACCCAGTGGCCACCAGAAGGGTGATCTCGATGTCCGGGTTCCCCTCCCGCAGCTCCGCCAGCAAAAACGGAAGGATGTGCCGGCTGGGCACCGGCCGGGTGTGATCGCTGATGATGACGGTACAGGTCTTTTTTCCCGCGCTCAGCTCCCGCAGCCGGGGGCTGCCGATGGGCTTTTCCATTGCGGCGCGGACCAGCTCGTCCTCCCCCGCCTCCGCCTTCAGCGTCCCGATGCGGGACTCCAGGATCTCCGCACCGTTCAGATCGGCATGCAGGGGCATGGTGGTTTTTCCAAAGGGAATGTTCAGTGCCATATCCTGACCTCCCATGGATCGGCGTCTCTGCCGGCCCAAAATTGGTTCTACCTTTATTTCGAGCCAGATTATAGCACGGATATTTTTTTCCTGCAACCCCATATACTTCATTTTTTCACTTTTTCTGTTTTGCCCATTTTCTCCGTCAAAATATGTTCATAATCACCATTTTTATTTATTTTGCCCCGGTGTTATTGACAGTTTTTTAAAAAAGAGCTATGCTCAAAGAACAATTTCATACCCAAGCCGCAATGATTCAGGTACTCTTTCTCTCAAAAATATGGTACTACCAAATTAATGTGCTCTGTGCGAGCGATTTTGTGAGGAGGCCCCCATCATGTCTTTTCTGCAGTCCTGTCTGGCCATGCTCCCCATCCTGTGGATCATCTTTGCCCTCACCGTACTGAAACTGCCCGGCCACAAAGCCTGTCTCGGCGCGCTGGCCGTGGCGGTGGTCCTGGCCCTGTCGACGTGGAAGATGCCCCCTGTGGACTGCGCCACCTCCGCGCTGGAAGGCTTTGCTTCCGCCCTGTGGCCCATCATCCTGGTCATCATCGCCGCCATCTTTACTTACAACCTGGTGCTGAAAACCGGCGGAATGGAGGTCATCAAGGGTCTGCTCACCGGCGTGTCCTCCGACAAGCGCATCCTCATCCTGTTGGTGGGCTGGTGCTTCGGCGGCTTTCTGGAGGGAATGGCCGGATTCGGAACGGCCATCGCCATCCCCGCCAGTATGCTGGTGGGCCTCGGGATGGATCCGGTCCAGGCCTGCATCGTGTGTATGCTGGCCAACGCCTTCCCCACCGCCTTTGGCTCGGTGGGGATCCCCACGGTAACCCTGGCCGGGGTCACCGGGCTGGAAGCCCTCCCCCTCTCCTTCACCACGGTGGTGGAGATGGTCCCCTTCATGATCCTCATCCCCTTCTTTATGGTGGCCGCTGGGGGCGGAGGGGTCAAGGCACTGAAGGGCGTCCTCGGCATCACTCTGGCCTCCGGCGTCTCCTTTGTGGTCCCAGAGCTGATCGTCTCCCGGTACCTGGGGCCGGAGCTCACCGTGATCGTTGGGTGCATCGTCTCCCTGCTGTGCACCATTCTGCTGGCCCGGGGGCGCAAAAACGTCCCGGTCCCCGCCGAGTACGACATGGGCGCCTCCGCCGCCGCCCCCTTGAAGACCTCGCCCGCTCCCCAGATGAAGCCGCTGGTGGCCTGTCTGCCCTTCCTGCTGATCTTCGCCCTGCTGCTGCTCACCTCCAAGCTGGTCCCGCCGGTGAACAGCTTCCTGTCCGCGTTCAAATCCACCTTCTCCATCAGCACCGCCGCCTCCGCCGGGACCACCACCTTCAGCTGGCTGAACACCCCGGGCGTGCTGATCTTCCTGGCCGCCATCGTGGGCGGACTGGTGCAGAAGGCCTCTCCCCGGCTGATGCTGGACACTCTGCTGGCCACCCTGAAGCAGATGACCAAGACCATCATCACCATCATGTCCGTGCTGGCCGTGGCCAAGATCATGACCTATTCCGGCATGATTTCCGACATCGCCGCCCTCTTTGTGACGCTCACCGGGCGCTTTTATCCCTTTGTCGCCCCCGCCATCGCCGCCATTGGGGCCTTCGTCACTGGCAGCGGCACCAACACCGAAGTTCTGCTGGGCAGACTCCAGACCGAGGCGGCCGCCGCCATCGGAGCTTCCTCCTACTGGCTGGCTGCCGCCAACTCCGTGGGCGCCGGGATCGGCAAGATCGTAAGCCCCCAGTGCATTGCCACCGCGGTGGCCGCCGTTGGGATTTCCGGGCAGGACAGCGCAGTGCTCAAAAAGATCCTCCCCTGGGTTGCGGTCCTGCTGGTGCTCGCCAGTCTGGTGATCGGCTTCAGTCAGCTTCCCCTGTGACCCCTCGATTCGGCAGGATTTAGCTGGGATTTTCTGTAAAGTGTATATATTTTACAGATTATACCATCTCAATCTCTTGTCTCTCAGCAGATGGAAAGGAAACACTCTTGCAGCCCTCCTCCGGGCAGGCAGTCACATTTTGAGTTCCCCTGTCGGGACATGTCCCCCTTTTCCCCCCTAAAAACCAAACAGGCGGAGCCGGCTCTTCGTGCCGGCTCCGCCTGTTTGGTAAAAAGGGCCCCGCAGCCCCAGGCGTTTTCCGCCCGGAACACCCGGCCGTGGTTGCCTTCGCCCCCGAAAACGTGCTATACTGAGACAAACAAGAGGGGGGATCCGAATTGGAGAGCTTATTTGTCTGTCCCAACTGCGGCAGGCCGCTGGAGCGGGAGGCAAACGGATACGCCTGCCCCGCCGGCCACCGCTTCGACTTGGCCCGGGAAGGTTATGTCAACCTGCTTCCCGCCAACTTTCAGCACTCCAAGGCCCCCGGGGACGACAAGGAAATGGCCCGCGCCCGCACCCGGTTTCTGGACGGGGGCTGGTATTCCCCGCTGCGGGAGCGCCTTTGCCGTCTGCTGGACCTCCACACCGGCTCCGCCCCCGCCCTGCTGGATGCCGGCTGCGGAGAGGGCTGGTACACCGCCGCCCTGGCGCGGGTGGTCTCCGGCAAGGGCGGACGGACAGCCGGAGTGGATCTTTCCCGGCCCTCGGTGAAAAAGGCGGCCCGCCGGTGCCCGGAGGCCGAGATCGCGGTGGCTTCGGTCTACCGCCTGCCGGTGGCCGACACCTCCATGGACGCCGTGGTAAACTGTTTTTCCCCTCTGGCCGCCGGGGAATTCCGGCGGGTGATCCGGCCCGGCGGCTGTTTTCTCTATGTGGTGCCGGGGCCCCGGCATCTCTGGGAGCTCAAGCAGGTACTCTATGACCGCCCCTATGAAAATCCCGTAAAAGAGGAAGTCTACCCCGGCTTCCGCGCCCTGGGCTCGGAGGCGGTGGAGACCTCCTTCCTGCTCCCCGGTCCCCAGAGCATCCGGGATCTCTTCCGTATGACGCCCTACTATTGGAAAACCCCAAAGGCGGGGGCCGAGCGTCTGGCGGCGCTGGACACGCTGTCGGTCACCGCCCAGTTCCGCATTCTCTGCTTCCGCCGGGAGGAATCAACTCCCTGAAAACACGAAAAAGCTGTCCCCGCTCTGTGGGGACAGCTTTTTTATGGGCATTAGCCGCCCAGGTATGCCTTTTTGACGCTCTCGTCGTTCAGAAGCTCCGCCCCTGTGCCGCTGGTAACGATCTTGCCGGTCTCCAGCACATAGCCCCGGTCGGCCACCGACAGGGCCATCTGGGCGTTCTGCTCCACCAGAAGGATGGTGGTGCCCGCCTTGTGGAGGGACTGGATGATGTCGAAGATCTGATCCACCAGAATGGGAGCCAGGCCCATGGAGGGCTCATCCAGCATCAGCAGCCTGGGAGAGGACATGAGCGCCCGGCCCATGGCCAGCATCTGCTGTTCCCCGCCGGAGAGGGTGCCCGCCGTCTGCTTCCGGCGCTCCTTGAGGCGGGGGAACTGCGCGTAGACCTTCTCCAGCCCCGGATCCACCTCGGAGCCGGGCCGGGTGTAGGCACCCATCTCCAGATTCTCCTCCACGGACATCTGGAGAAATACCCGCCGCCCCTCGGGAACGTGGGCCAGGCCCATTTCCACGATCTTATGGGGTTTGACGCCCAGGAGGGACTTCTCCTGAAATTCCACTCCGCCGGTCTTGGGGTGGAGCAGGCCGGAGATCGTTTTCAGCGTGGTGGACTTGCCCGCGCCGTTGGCGCCGATGAGGGTGACCACTTCCCCCTCGTTGACCTCGAAGGAAACTCCCTTGATGGCGTGGATGGCGCCGTAGTATACGTTGATGTCGCTGACGCTTAACAGTGCCACGGCTCAGCCCTCCTTCCTGGTGCCCAGATAAGCCTTGATGACCTCCGGGTTGTTCTGGATGTCCTTGGCGGTGCCCTTGGCGATGATCCTGCCGAAGTTGAGCACGCAGATGCCCTCGCAGATGTTCATGACAAGGGACATGTCGTGTTCGATGAGCATGACGGCAATCTGGAAGGTGTCCCGGATCTTGACGATGTTCTCCATGAGCTCGGCAGTCTCCGAGGGGTTCATTCCGGCGGCGGGCTCATCCAGAAGAAGGAGCGAGGGGTTGGTACCCAGAGCCCGGACGATCTCCAGGCGGCGCTGGGCTCCGTAGGGCAGGCTGCCCGCCTCGTGCTCGGCCAGGTCCTGCATGTCAAAGATGGACAGCAGTTCCAGCGCCCGCTCCCGGGCCCCCTTCTCCTGCCGCCAATAGGCGGGAGAGCGGAGAATGGCTGTGGGCAGACGGTATTTCATGGAGGAGTGCAGGCCGATGAGCACGTTCTCCATCACGGTCAGCTTGGAGAAAAGGCGGATGTTCTGGAAGGTTCGGGCGATGCCTGCGTGATTGACCTGCACGGTGTTCATTCCGGCAGTATCCATGCCCCCCAGCAAAATAGTGCCCCGGGTTGGCTGATAGACCTTGGTCAGGAGGTTGAACACCGTGGTCTTGCCCGCGCCGTTGGGGCCGATGAGTCCGGCGATCTCGGTGCGGCCAATGGCCATGTTGAACTCGTCCACGGCGGTCAGCCCGCCGAAGTCGATGCCCAGATGCCGGCATTCCAGGATGGGGCTCTTGTCCACGTCCCGCTCGGGGATGATATTGGTGCTGGGCACCGGGACCAGCTTGGCGTCCTCGTTGTACCTTTTCATTTCGCCGCCTCCTTTTTCTGGGGTTTGCGGCCGATGCCGATCCGCTCCAGGATGCGGGAGAGGGAGAAGTCATAGTCCCCCAAAAGGCCGGTGGGTTTGAAGATCATCATGAGAATGAGAACGGCAGAATAGACCACCATCCGGTACTCGGAGAAGCCGCGCAGGGCCTCCGGCAGAACAGTGAGCACACCGGCCGAGAGGATGGAGCCCAGCATGGAGCCCATGCCGCCCAGCACCACCATGACCAGGATCTCGATGGACTTCATGAACCCGAAGCCGCCGGGCTGGAGCGAGCCCAGGTTGCCCGCGTACAGGCATCCGGCCACACCGGCGAAGAAAGCGGATATGGTGAAGGCCATGACCTTGTAATAGGTGGTGTTCACGCCGCAGGACTCGGCGGCGATCTCATTCTCCCGGATGGAGAGGATGGCCCGGCCGTGGCGGGACTTCATCACCATATGGATCACCAGGCAGGTCAGAATAATACACAGCGCCACATTCAGCACGTTTGTGACCTTGGGGATCCGCTTCAGACCGGAGGCGCCGTAAGTAAAGTCAAAGCCCAGCACGGAGTCGATGTTGGTGATGACCACCCGGATGATCTCTCCAAAGCCCAGGGTAATGATGGCCAGGTAGTCGCCCTTGAGCCGCAGGGCGGGGATGCCGATCAGGATGCCGAACACGGCGGCCACGATCCCGGAGAGCACAATGGCGGCAATCACATAGAACACATACTGCCCGCCGGATGCCTGGCCGACATCCACGGATTTGAGGAAGATGCCGCTGGTGTAGCCCCCCACCGCCATAAAGCCCGCGTGGCCAAGAGGAAGCTGGCCCAGATAGCCGGTAGCCACGTTGAGGGAGACCGCCAGGATGATGTTGATGCCCACCAGGATCAAAATCTTGGTATAGTAACCCGTCAGGGCCCCGCTGGCGGTCAGGGCCTGCAGACAGACCACCAGCAGGATCATCAGTACGCCGTTGATGGCGTAGCGGGCGGGCATGGAAAGGATGGCCCTGCGTTTGCTGACACTCATTTTCCCGCCCCCCTTATACTTTTTCCACAATGGGTTTGCCCAGAAGCCCGGTGGGCTTCACCAGCAAAACCACAATGAGGATGGCAAAAACCACGCCGTCCTTCCACACTGACAGACCGGCAGCGGAGACCAGAGCCTCGGCAAGTCCGATGGCAAAGCCTCCCACCATGGCCCCGGGGATGGAGCCGATCCCGCCCAGCACGGCAGCCACGAAGGCCTTCAGGCCCAGCATGGAGCCCATGGTGGGGCTGGCCTGGGGATAGGCACACAGGTAAAGCACCGAGCCGATGCCTGCCAGCGCGGAACCCACGGCAAAGGTAAAGGAGATGGTCCGGTTCAGGCTGATGCCCATCAGCTGGGCCGCACCCATATCCTCGCTCACCGCCCGCATGGCTTTGCCCAGTTTGGTCTTTTGCACCAGAAAGGTGAGGGCCGCCATGGAGAGAATGGAGACCACCAGGGTGAGCATGGCCGGGAAACTCACCGTCACGCTGCCCAGAGAGAGACTGGGTCCGCTGACCAGCGTGGGGACCGTCTGCGCCCCCGCGCCGAAAATCAGCTGAAAGCCGTTTTCCAGCAGGAAGGACACGCCGATGGCGGTAATGAGCAGGCTCAGCCGGGGTGCGGAGCGCAGGGGGGTATAGGCCAGCTTCTCAATGAGCATGCCCAGGAGGGTACAGGCGATGATGGCCAGCAGCATGGACACCACCGGGTGAAGGCCCAGATTGCTCATGGAGTACCACACCACGTAAGCGCCCACCATGATGATGTCGCCGTGGGCAAAGTTCAGCAGCAGGATAATGCCGTAGACCATGGAATAGCCCAAAGCGACCAGCGCATAGATCGAGCCGGACTGCAGGCCGTTGATGACCTGGCTGACAATGGTGGAAAACAAGGGTCATCCGTCCTTTCTCTTTCAAATTCTCTTGACAATCTCTCTGCTGGGTATGCGCGGGAAGCGGGCGGCCACAGGCCGCCCCTGCGGCCTCTCCGCAGAGGTGACCTCTGATCGCCCGTGTTCCGGGGAAAAGCCGTGCGGGAGGGAAGCGTTCCCTCCCGCACAGAGGCTTTTGGAAAGATCCTTAGAACATCTCGGAGAAGACTTCCTTGCCGCCCTCCAGCTTCATCATGGCGGCGGACTTGATGGGGTTGTTGTACTCGTCGAACTCATAAGTACCGGTAATGCCCTCCAGCCCCTTGGTGGCCTTCATGGCGTCGATGACAGCCTGCTTATACTCGTCGGTGCCGGCCTCCAGGCCCGCATCCTCCGCAGCCTTCAGGGCATTGCACATCAGCATGGCGGAGTCATAGCCCAGAGGGGCAAACATGTTGGGCACATCCTCGTTGTACTTGGCGGTATAGGCGCTCTCGAACTGAGCCACGGCGGGGGTACCGGCGGCATAGCCGGAGCAGTAGACCGCGCCTTCCAGATCCTCGGCGCTGGCGTACTTGGCGATAGAGCCCCAGCCGTCGCCGCCCAGGAAGGTACTGGTGACACCCACCTGACGGGCCTGGGTCACGATCATGCCGGAGTCCTCATAGTAGTTGGGGCAGAACACCACGTCGGGATTGGATGCGGCCACGTTGGTCATCTGGGCCTTAAAGTCCACATCGCCCTTGGCATAGGCCTCTTCGTTGGTGACGGTGATGCCCAGCTCCCCGCACTTGGCCACGAAGGCGTCCTTCAGGCCCTCGGCGTAGTCGTTGCCGGTCTCGAAGATGACGGCGGCGGTGGCGGCGCTCAGCTTATCTTTGGCGTACTGGGCCATTTTCTCGCCCTGGAAGGGGTCGATAAAGCAGGAGCGGAACACGTTGGTGCGGATCTCGCTGTCCGCCTTCTCAGGGTCCAGCATGGTCACGCCCGCGGCAGTGGCGGAAGCGGTGATCTGGGGCATGTTCATATCATAGGTCTCATCGGCCACGGCGATGGTTGCGCCGGTGAGGACAGAGCCGATCAGAGCGGTGATCCCGTCGCCCACCAGGCGGTTGTAAGCGTTGACGGCCTCGGTGGCGTCGCCCTTTTCGTCATAGGCAATGGCCTTCACGGTCTTGCCGTTGATGCCGCCCTTTTCATTGAGCTGGTCGATGTAGAGCATCACGCCGTTCTGCACGGCATTGCCGTAGACGGCGTTGTCGCCGGTGGTGTTGGCCAGAACGCCGACCAGGATCTCGCCGCCCTCGGCAGCGGGAGCGCCGGATCCCGCCGCCGAGGACCCTGCAGGGGCCTTGGACTCGGCGGGAGTTCCGCCGCCGCAGCCGGTGAGCAGACCGGCAGTCATCGCACCGGCGAGCGCAAGAGCAAGAATACGTTTCTTCATTTCATCCTACCTCCTTTAGATTGTTGACAATTATACGTTTCTCTCTCAAAATTGTCAACCGTTTTTTTGCATAATATCGCCGCTCCTTCCGTGGACTTTTTCTCTCTGCTCAAATCACCAGTCCGCCGTTCGCGGAAAGCACCTGTCCGGTGACAAAGTCGGCCGCCGGAGAACACAGGAACGACACGCAGCCGGCAACGTCCGCCGCCGTTCCGAGACGCCCCAGCGGAGTCTCCTCCGCCAGTTCCGCCAACGCCTCCGGCCCCAGCTTTTGATTCATTTCCGTGTCGATGACTCCCGGGGCGACGCAGTTGACCGAGATGCCGGAGGGCCCCACCTCCTTGGCCAGCGCCCGGGTCAGCCCGATCACTCCCGCCTTGGCTGCGGAGTAGGCCGCTTCGCAGGAGGCCCCCACCTGTCCCCACATGGAAGACATCGTTACGATTTTCCCACTTTTTTGTCCGATCATATGGGGCAGCACCGCCCGGCAGCAGAAAAACACCCCATCCAGGTCAGTTCCCAGGACTTTTCGCCACTCCTCGTCCCTCATATCCTGAAGCAGCCCCTGCCAGGCCACGCCGGCATTGCATACCAAAATGTCAAGTTGACAAAATTTTTCTAACACAGTGTCAACCATTTTTTGAACCTGGGCACTGTCGGACACATCCGCCTGAACGGCGATCCCACCCAGTTCCTCTGCCAGGGACTCCGCCTGGGCCCGGGCAAAATGATAGTTGACGGCCACCCGGTACCCGTCGGCAGCCAGACGCCGGGCCACAGCCGCTCCGATCCCCCGGCTTCCTCCGGTGACGAGAGCAGTTTTCATACAAACACTTCCTTTTCCGGCGGCACGCCGCTTTGCAGCTATTGTACCACAAATTTTCCTCTTTTCATTGTAATTTTATCTTTCTCGTGATAGAATATCGAACTGATAGGAATAAACCCGCAAATAAAGGAGTATTCGATATGTTAGAGATCAGCCATCTGCGTTACGACGTGACGGCCGAGGACGGCGAGGCGCTGGGCATTCTGCGGGATGTCTCCCTCACCGTGGGGGACGGAAAACTGGTTGTCATCACGGGCCCCAACGGCGGCGGCAAGACCACTCTGGCCCGGACCATTATGGGCTTGAACCAATCCACCGGCGGCACCATCCGCTGGAACGGCGCCGACCTCACCGGGCTGTCCATCACCGAGCGCGCCCGGGCCGGGGTGAGCTACGGCTTTCAGCAGCCCCCCCGCTTCAAGGGCCTGAAGGTGCGGGATCTGCTGGCTCTGGCCGCCGGCAAGGATTCTCTGACTCCCGCCGAGGGCTGCCAGTACCTCACTCAGGTGGGCCTGTGCGCCGACGACTATATCGACCGGGAGGTGGACGCCTCCCTCTCCGGCGGCGAGGTCAAGCGCATCGAGATCGCCACCATTCTGGCCCGGAAGGCCGGACTGATGATCTTTGACGAGCCGGAGGCCGGCATCGACCTGTGGTCTTTCGCCAAGCTCACTGAGACGTTTGAGACCATCCACAAGCGGGGTGAGTCCACCCTGCTCATCATCTCGCACCAGGAGCGTATCATCCAGCTGGCCGACGAGATCGTGGTCATTGAAAAGGGCGAGGTGGCCAAGCAGGGTCCCCGGGATGAGATCTTCCCCCAGATCATGGCCCGCACCGTGCCGGGCTGCGGCTATATGAAGGAGGCGGACCGCTGATGGACAAGACGGAGTGGAAAGTATTAAAGGAGATCGCCGAGCTGGAAAAGGTGCCCCAGGGGGCCTATAACTTCCGGGTCAACGGAAAGCTGGACGCCCGCTCGGTCACCGCCAACATCGATATCGAGTCCAAGGCCGACGGCAAGCCCGGCATCGACATCATCGTCAAGCCGGGCACCAAGGGCGAGAGCGTCCACATTCCCGTGGTCCTCAGCCAGTCCGGGCTCACCGATGTGGTGTACAACGACTTCTATATCGGCGAAGGGGCCGATGTGGACATCGTGGCCGGCTGCGGCATCCACAACACCGGCTGCGAGACCAGCCAGCACGATGGCATCCACGTGTTCCACATCGGGAAGAACGCCCGGGTGCGCTATGTGGAGCGCCACTACGGCGAAGGCCCCGGCACGGGAGAACGTATTCTCAACCCCCGCACCGAGGTCTATCTGGAGGAGGGCGCCTCCATCACCATGGAGATGACTCAGATCCGGGGCGTGGACTCCACCAAGCGGGACACCGTGGCGGTGGTGGGCGCCGGCGGCGAGTGCATCATCAACGAAAAGCTCCTCACCGACGGTGCGCAGTTTGCCGAGTCCAATGTGGAGATCGTCCTGGAGGGAGCCGATGCCACCGGGCGGGTGGTCTCCCGGTCCGTGGCCAAAGGCACCTCCAGGCAGGTGTTCCACCCCTGCATGACCGGCAAGGCCAAGTGCTTCGGCCACGTGCAGTGCGACTCCATCATCATGGATGATGCCCGCATCAAGTCCATCCC
Source organism: Pseudoflavonifractor sp. Marseille-P3106 (assembly GCA_900169975.1). Classification (GTDB taxonomy): domain Bacteria; phylum Bacillota; class Clostridia; order Oscillospirales; family Oscillospiraceae; genus Vermiculatibacterium. The sequence goes on along the minus strand of LT827121.1, from coordinate 1,326 downwards.
CGCCATCGACGCTCAGAGCGTGGACGCCCAGCTCATCCACGAGGCCGCCATCGGCCGCATCGCCGGGGACCAGATCCTCAAACTCATGACGTTGGGTCTCACCGAGCAGGAAGCCGAAGAAAAAATTCTGGAAGGCTTCCTGGATTGATGGGAGCGGCCCTTGCTGGCGGGGGCAAAAGTTCCCGCTTTTTCCGGGACAAGAGCCAGTTGGAGGTCTCAGGACGGCAGTTGGTCCTCTCCATTATGGATGCTCCCCTCACCTTTTGCCGTGAGCTCTTTTTAATGAGCAACTTCCAAGGTAAATTTGATCTCCCCGGTGTGGTGGAGCTTTCCGACACCTACCAGAATGCCGTGCCTCTGGGCGTCATTCTGGCCAGACCCTCCGCTGGCAGGAGAAGAATCTCATAGCGACCTGCCGTGACATGCCCTTCCTTTCCCAGAGCCGGCAATGCGCCTGCTGGAGGTGTGTGGAGATCGTTCATCCTGTATTCCCCCAGTAGGCAAAAAATTTTGACCTTTCTTTGCTGTGAACCGCCCCCTGTCAAGTAGACAGGTAAAAAAAGAAAAATTACGCCACGAGGGTCTGGTTCCTGTAAGCAAGGGGAGCCAGGCCCTTTAACTTAGCTTGAAGCCGCCTTGTATTGTAAAAGTCCATGTATTCGTCGATGGCTTTCTTCAATTCCTCAAAGGTATGAAATTGCCGGAGGTAGTACATTTCAGATTTGAGAATCCCCCAGAAACCCTCCATAGGGCCGTTGTCGATGCAGCGGCCGGGCCGGGACATACTCTGCGTTGCATGGATACCGTCCAGCTTTGCTTTGAACTGCCGGTTGGTGTATTGGTAGCCTCTGTCACTGTGAAACAGAGGATGGGCGCTGGGGTTGGCTCTCACCGCTCTGTCAAAGGTGTCAAAAACAAGCTGATTGTTATTGGATTGGCCCAGTGCATACGCAACGATGCTTTTGTCATGGAGATCAAGGATCGCACTCAGGTATGCTTTCTTCCCATTGATAAGTTTGAATTCTGTGACATCTGTCAGCCATTTTTCATTGGGTCTGTTTGCCGTAAATGCTCTGTTCAATACGTTTTCAGCGGTAATGCGCGGTTCCGACATGACATAGTGCTTCTTCTTTCGGCGTATCACGGCCTGCATATGTACACTTTTCATCAGGCGGTAAATCCGCTTGTGGTTGTAGTTTCTTTTGAGCCGGCTGTTCACATTCAGCGTCATACGGCGATAACCGTAGATGCCTTTTACTTCGCTGTACAAACGGATGATCTCTTCCAGCAAGAGGGTATTTTCTTTTTCTGAGGCACTTTCTTCCC
>LT827120.1 GCA_900169975.1 Pseudoflavonifractor sp. Marseille-P3106 | reverse complement strand
AAAGTAAGTTGGTGTCGATTGCGGTGAGGGTCCACCCGTTCCCATTCCGAACACGGAAGTTAAGCTCATCTGCGCCGAAGATACTTGCTTGGTAACGAGCCGGGAAAATAGGTGGCGCCAACACAAAGAGAGAGAGGGTCTGGCCTATGACCAGGCCAGACCCTCTTCTATATTCCTCAATAGCTCAGTCGGTAGAGCATGCGACTGTTAATCGCAGGGTCGTTGGTTCGAGTCCAACTTGGGGAGCCAAAAACGCGGCTTGCCGCCGCTGTGCTGCGACGGCAGGCCGTGCTCCTTATTTCCCAGAGGATAGGCGGCGAGACGGGCCTTTAGCTCAGTTGGTTAGAGCAGCCGGCTCATAACCGGTCGGTCCTGGGTTCGAGTCCCCGAAGGCCCACCATATAGGGGTATAGCTCAGTTGGTAGAGCAGCGGTCTCCAAAACCGCGTGCCGAGGGTTCGAGTCCTTCTGCCCCTGCCAGGGTACAAGCGGTTTTCCGCATGCCATATAGAAAAGATGGCGCGGTAGTTCAGTTGGTTAGAACGCCGGCCTGTCACGCCGGAGGTCGTGGGTTCAAGTCCCATCCGCGTCGCCATCTGTTGGGCGCAACCGCGCCTGACGTGCTGCTATAGCTCAGTTGGTAGAGCGCATCCTTGGTAAGGATGAGGTCCCCAGTTCGAATCTGGGTAGCAGCTCCATGAAAAACCTTGTAACCGTTTGGTTACAAGGTTTTTTGTTATCTGACTTTTCGGGAGGGGAGATGGAAGCATGAGGGGAGAGATGGCATTTCGGACGGTGGCCCGGATGCGGAGCGATTTTCCCAGCAAATTTGGAATCCCCCGTCAGAGCGGACTGGTGACCGAGTTAAACAGCACGATCGTGTTCGAACCGGAATTTCGGAACCCTGATGCTCTGCGTGGGATCGAAGGGTTTTCGCATCTGTGGCTGATTTGGGAATTCTCCGCCGCAGTCAGAAAAGAGTGGTCGCCGACCGTGCGGCCGCCGCGGCTGGGAGGAAATACCCGGGTCGGGGTGTTTGCCACACGGTCCCCGTTTCGGCCCAATCCTCTGGGCCTGTCCTGCGTAAAACTGGAAGGGGTGGAGCTTAACACACCGGAAGGGCCGGTGCTCCATGTATCTGGAGCAGATCTGATGGACGGGACCCCCATTTTTGACATAAAGCCTTATGTGCCCTATGCTGACTGCCACCCGGAAGCAAAAGAGGGATTTGCCCCCGCACCAATCAGACAGCTGGAGGTCTCCTTTCCGCACCCACTGCTGGAGTTGGTTCCACAGAATCGCCGAGAGGCCTTGCAGGGGGTTTTGGCCTGCGATCCCCGCCCATCCTATCAGGACGATCCCGCCAGGATCTATGGAATGAGCTTTGCGGGTCTGGAGGTGAGCTTTCGGGTTGAGGGGAACCAGCTATTTGTGCTCTCCGTGACCAAGACGCCGTGACGCTGGATGCCTATGAGGAGGCCGGCCTCGCACCCAGAAGGCCCGGCGCGGGGGATCTGCTGCTGGCGGTGGCCGACGCGGTGATCGCCGCACAGAATACCGTGGTGGCCGCGGAGAGCCTGGGCCTGGGTTCCTGTTATATCGGGGACGTTCTGGAGCACCGGGAACGGGTGAAGGAGCTGCTGGGGATGCCGGAATATGCCGTGCCTGCTGCCATGCTGGTGATGGGATGGCCCACCCTCCAGCAGCGGGAGCGCAGAAAGCCGGAGCGGTTTGCGGCGCGGTATCTGGTCAGCCGGGACCGTTACCGCCGCTTAAACGGGAACGAGCTGCGGACCATGTTTGAGGGCAGGACCGGGCAGCAGAGCTTTGAAGCGTGGATGGATGCCTTCTGTACCCGCAAGTACCACGCGGACTTTTCTCTGGAGATGAACCGGTCTGCCCGCGAGTGGCTGAACCCTTTCCAGACATCGGAATAAAAAGGAAAAATTGTGAAAACAGCACAAAAAACCGGAACAAGAAGTTTACTAAAAGAGAGGGAAGATCACTTGCTTTTCTTCGGTGGAATGCTATAATAAAAACAGCTTCGCCTGGTTTCTGCCGACTGAAAAACAAGGAGGACTGTCCCATGTCAAAGACCAAGTATGTCTACAAATTTTCCGAAGGCAACAAGGATATGCGAGAGTTGCTGGGAGGCAAGGGCGCCAACCTGGCTGAAATGACCAGGGCCGGCATGCCTGTCCCACAGGGCTTTACCATAACGACCGAGGCGTGTACCCGCTATTACGACGACGGGCGCACCATCGCCCCTGAGATTCGGGAAGAGATCATGGAGTATCTGAGCTGGCTGGAGGAGGAGACCGGAAAGAAATTCGGTGATTCCTCCAACCCCCTGCTGGTCTCCGTTCGCTCCGGCGCCCGGGCCTCCATGCCCGGCATGATGGACACCATCCTGAACCTGGGCCTCAACGACGAGGTGGTGGTGGGCTTTGCAGAATTTACCCAGAACCCCCGTTTTGCTTACGACTCCTACCGGCGGTTCATCCAGATGTTCTCCGACGTGGTGATGGAGCTCCCCAAGAAGCGCTTTGAGGAGATCATCGACGCCAAGAAGGCAGAGAAGGGCGTCAAACAGGACATCGAGCTGGACACCGAGGACATGAAGGACCTGGTCCGGCGGTTCAAGGTCTTTTACGAGTCCGAAAAGGGCGTGGACTTTCCCCAGGACCCCAAGACCCAGCTCATCGAGGCGGTGCGCGCGGTGTTCCGCTCCTGGGACAACCCCCGCGCCAACGTCTACCGCCGCATGAACGAGATCCCCTACGACTGGGGCACCGCCGTCAACGTCCAGTCCATGGTGTTCGGCAACTCCGGCAACCACTCCGGCACCGGTGTGGCCTTTACCCGCAACCCCGCCACCGGCGAGAAGGCCCTGTTCGGCGAGTACCTCATCAACGCCCAGGGCGAAGACGTGGTGGCTGGTGTCCGGACCCCCTCCCCCATCTCCCGGCTGAAGAAGGAGATGCCCGAGGTCTACGAGGAGTTCTCTCAGATCGCAGACCGGCTGGAGAAGCACTACAGGGACATGCAGGACATGGAGTTTACCATCGAAAACGGCAAGCTCTACATGCTCCAGACCCGCAACGGAAAGCGTACCGCCGCCGCCGCCCTGAAGGTGGCTGTGGACCTGGTGGACGAGGGCATGATCGACCAGAAGGAGGCCGTCCTGCGGGTGGAGCCCAAGCAGCTGGATGCCCTGCTCCATCCCCAGTTCGACGCCGCTGCGCTGGCCAAGGTCAAGCCGGTGGGCAAGGGCCTGGCCGCCTCTCCCGGCGCCGCCTGCGGCAAGGTGGTCTTCTCCGCCGAGGATGCCAAGGAGTGGCACGGACGGGGCGAGAAGGTGGTCCTCGTCCGTCTGGAGACCTCTCCTGAGGACATCGAGGGCATGCAGGTCTCTGAGGGCATCCTCACCGTCCGGGGCGGCATGACCTCCCACGCGGCCGTGGTGGCCCGCGGCATGGGCACCTGCTGCGTCTCCGGCTGCGGCGAGATCGCCGTGGACTATGACAAGCGCTTCTTCACGCTGGCGGACAACGTGGTCCGCGAGGGGGACTACATTTCCATCGACGGTACCACCGGAAACATCTACCTGGGCTCCATCCCCACCGCCCCCGCCGCCATCTCCGGCGACTTCGGGCGCTTTATGAGCTGGGCCGACAAGTATCGCCAGATGGAGGTCTACACCAACGCCGACAACCCCAGAGACGCCAAGCAGGGCCGGGTCTTCGGCGCCCAGGGCATCGGCCTTTGCCGTACCGAGCATATGTTCTTCGAGGGCGAGCGCATCATGGCCATCCGGGAGATGATCCTCTCCGACACGGTGGAGGATCGGAAACGTGCCCTGGCCAAGCTGCTGCCCTATCAGCAGAGCGACTTTGAGGGCATTTACGAGGCCATGGAGGGCCGCCCGGTCATCATCCGTTTCCTGGATCCCCCCCTCCACGAGTTCCTGCCCACCAAGCCCGAGGAGATCGAGGTCCTGGCCAAGGACGTGGGCTGCAGCACGCACCGCATCCGTGAGGCCCTGAGACGGCTCCACGAGACCAACCCCATGATGGGTCACCGGGGCTGCCGTCTGGCCGTCTCCTACCCGGAGATCGCCGAGATGCAGACCACGGCCGTGATCAAGGCCGCCATCCGCATCACTCAGAAGGGCCAGTACGACATCGAGCCCAACATCATGATCCCGCTGGTGGGTGAGGTCAAGGAGCTGGAGTATGTCAAGAGCGTGGTCACCGCTACCGCCGACCGGCTCATTGCCGCGGCCGGCATCCAGATGGATTATCAGGTGGGCACCATGATCGAGGTACCGCGGGCCGCCCTCACCGCCGGTGAGATCGCCAGGGAGGCCGAGTTCTTCTCCTTCGGCACCAACGACCTGACCCAGATGACCTTCGGCTTCAGCCGCGACGACGCGGGCAAATTCCTGGGCTACTACTACGACAATAAGATCTACGAGTCCGATCCCTTTGCCCATCTGGATCAAAACGGCGTGGGCAAGCTGGTGGAGATGGCGGTGAAGGCCGGTCGCGCGACCCGGCCCAACATTCACCTGGGCATCTGCGGCGAGCACGGAGGAGACCCCAGCAGCGTGGAGTTCTGCCACAACGCCGGGCTGGACTACGTGTCCTGCTCCCCCTTCCGGGTCCCCATCGCCCGTCTGGCCGCCGCGCAGGCTGCGATCAAGAATCCCCGCAAGTAAAGCTGCTGTCATTCACCATTGGATTTGACGAGGCGCAAACCTTCCATCAATCCCATGGAGACGGCCTAAAGCCGTCAAAATGGCATGATTTGGCCGTGGCGGTTACGATCTAAACGCCAAAACCCCCGTACATTCCCAATTGGGCAATGTGCGGGGTTTTTTTGTTGGTATTTCGGGCTGTTTTACATGTATGTATGAAAACGCAAACATGGATCCTGGGGCAAAAACACAGTTCGTCCATGGTCGCTGCCGTTTTCACAGCAGCCAGTTCCGTGATTTTGGGCATGAAAATGTACAAGGCGGGAGCATCTTAACCGATGCTCCCGCCTTGTTTCCTGGCCAGATGTCCGCTGTGTTCGCTTTAATCCGGGTTATTTACCCAGGTAACGATACAAGAAGGTGACCATCTGCGCACGGGTGCAGGCGGCGTTGGGGGCGAAAGAGGTGGCACCAATGCCGTTGGTAATGCCGTTCTCCGCAGCCCACTGGACTGCCGCAGCGTAATAAGCATCGGCAGGGACGTCAGTGAAGGTGGCACTGCCGGAAGGCGTACCATTCGCCATGCGGCAGAGGAAGGTAGCCATCTGGGCGCGGGTGCAGGTAGCGTTGGGGCTGAAGGTAGCAGCGGCGGTGCCGCTGGTGATGCCCTTCTCAACTGCCCACAGAACGGCATTGACGTAGTAGCTGTCCATGCTCACGTCAGTGAACGCACACGTCGCAGCGGCAGGCTTGGGAGAGCCGGCGGCACGCCACAGGAACGTCACCATCTCGGCGCGGGTACAGGTAGCATCGGGGCTGAAGGTGGTAGCGTTGGTGCCGACAGTCACGTTGTTCAGGTAGGCCCAACGGACAGCATCGGCGTAGTATGCGTTCGCGGGCACATCGTAGAAGGGCAGGTTGATCGCTTCGGCAGACCCCATCTCGGGTTTATCGCTGGAACTGCCGGAAGAGGGACGGCTGGAAGAGGGACGGCTGGAAGAGGAACTGCCGGAAGAAGAACCGCCGGAACTGCTGCCGCCGGTGAAGGTGACGGTCAGGGGCTCGGAGTACATGGTGTAGGTCTGCTTGGTCTGGGGCAGGGTATAGCTGGTGCCCAGGACGAATCTGGCGGTTCCGGCGGTCTCAGCGTAGACCTTGCCGTCACTGGTCAGCTTGGCGGTGGTGGTGCCGTCGTTGAGGTTCATCAGGACGGGAGTGCCGGTCAGCGCTGCGCCCACAGTCAGACGGGTGTCGGTGGTGACGGTGGGAGCAATAGCATTTTCCGCACCGATCCGGGCGGTGTCAGCGGCCATGCTGGCGCTGACGCCGATGAGGTAGTCGCCGGGGTAGTCGGTGCGGTCGGTGGTGATGCCGTGATAACCCTCGAAATACAGAGCCTCAAATTCACCCTTACCGTTGACGGTCCACGGATGGACATACAATCCGCGATGGCGGGCGGCACGGGTCAGGGAATCGTTGACGACGCCGCTGTTGGGGTTGTACCAGGCGTTGAGGGGATCCAGGACGCTGGAGATCTGCGCCAGGTTGGTGGCGTTGTCGTCGGCCTTGGCGCTCTGGGAGGAGAGCTCACCGACGGTCATCTCGGGGATGTTCTGGCGTAGCTCCTTGATCAGCTCGTTGTTGAAGGAAATGAAGAGGATGCGGTCGTCCAGGCCGTTGTCGAAAATGTCCTTGCGCATGTATTCAGTAATGCCGTAGCTGGAGCCCTTGATCTCGATGACGTGGTTGAGGCCGTTATCGTCATCGGGGAGGGCGTTGATCGCGGCGTCGAACAGCTCCTTCAGAGTGGGGATGCGGTCGGTGTCCTTGGCATAGGACGCCTTGAACTTCAGCGCGCGCAGCTGATCAAAGGTGCTTCCGGTGATGGAGAGATCCTTGTCCATCAGACGGCCGGTGGTGCTGTCGTGGTTGAGAACGACGACCTTGTCTTTGGTGAGGTCAACGTCGCACTCGGCGCCGTCCGCGCCGAAGATCACGGCGTTGGCGACGGAGCGCTCGGTGTTCTCCACGGCGGTGTAGGGGTCGGGCGCGTTGCTGTGGAAGCCGCGGTGGGCGACGACCACGGTCTTGCGGGTCAGGACAGCGTCCTCCTCGGAGAAGGACTCGATGGCGTCCAGGGCGGCGGTGGAATCGTTCACCACGATGCCGTCCGCACCGGAGAGAATGGCGTCATAGACCTCGTCGGCATCGCACTGCACCCAGACGGTGACGCCGTGATCCTGGATGTAGGTGACCGTGACGCGGTCGGCGTCCTTCTTATCCAGCAGAGCAATACGGCAGTTGGCCTTGCAGGTCTCGTGCACAACGGTGATGTCCTTTTCGGGCATCTTGGCGGTGAAGTCCAGCACGCCGCGGACGCCGGCGGTCTCGCCGACCTTGGCGGCCTTGAGCACCTCGGGGCTGGAGGAGATGACGTTCACATCCACCACGCCGTCGGTGGTCACAGAAGTGCTGAAAGCGGCGGCGGCAGAGGCGTCCTCCACGCGGAAGCCGGCCAGGACCTTCTTGTTCAGCAGCTCCTTATAGGCCTTGGGGGACAGATTTTTGCCGTTCTCGGTAATGGTTCCGTCGGCGTTGACGGTACGGACCAGGGTGGCGGGACGGCGGCCGGCCGCGGCGACCTCAGCGGCGGAGGTGCTCTCCGTGGAGACGATGGTAGGGGACATTTTCAGACCGGTGACAGGCTCGTAGACAGCGGTGTCATAGCCATTGGCCTTCATCTCCGGCTCAGCAGGTTTGGTGGGCAGGTCGGGGAGGGTGCTGGAGACCTTGATGCTCTTCACGTCAAAGTTCAACTGACGGAAGTTGAAGATCATCTTGCCGGCGAATTCCTCCATGGACATGCCGAGGTAGGTCAGGATCAGCTCATCGTTGATGTACTCATAGATCCGGCCGTTCTTGTACAGGATGGTGGCCTTGTAGGTCTTGGCGGGATCCAGGGCCTCCTTGTAAGCGGCGGTCTGGGTGGTCCAGGAGCCCAGCCACTTGGCAAACTCCACGCCGTTGGAGGCGGCGGCGTTCTGACGGAGGCACATATGGTTGTAGGTGACGCCGCGGGTATTGCTGGAATCGCTGTCTGGCTTCATGCCGTAGCCGATGGCCAGCCAGCGCGCGTTGCTGGAGGCGGCGGAGAGCTGGAGTTCGGTCTCAATGACCATCTGATCCACGCCGTAGTACCACACGGGCAGCTGCACCTGATCATAAGTGCTGTCCGCGGTGCCGCCCATAAAGAGGCCGCCGTTGCCGATGTAGGCGCTGTTGTCATCGGTCAGCTCCGTCTTGAGGTATTCCATGAATTCGCCGTCTTCAAAGCTGATAGAGACGTCGCTGTTGATGTATAGGTTCTCGGTGTGGGAGGCATCGTCCTGGGTGAGGGTCAGCTTCCAGACCTTGTCGGTATCGCTCCAGGCCACGGCGGAGGTGACGGTCTCGTCGCCGATGAGGGCGTCCACCTGGGTCTTGATGTTCTCGGCGGTGACGTCGGCCTTGGCAGCAAAGTCGAAGGTGCCGTGCATGACCTTCTGGAAGAAGGGTTTGAGGGTGTCCCGCGCGGTGGCTTCGGCGCGGTTGACTTTGACGGAGATCTTCTTGGCGGGGCTGCTTTGGCCGTCGATCATCAGGAGAACCTGGAAGCCGGCACTCTCGCTGCCCAGCACGCGGACAACGCCTTTGCCCTTGTCGAACTGGGTGCCCTCCAGGGCTTTGTAGACCTGTTCGGCCACAGCGCCGGAGATGACATGGTCGCTGGCGCTGGCGGAGACGTTCACAGTGACCTCAGCGGGGATCTCGTCCACCATGGCGTGCATCAGGGTGTTGGCGGTCAGGGTGACGTTCTGGGCATCATAGCCGTCCACAGTGACGGTGACCTTCTGCTCACCGATGGCGGCGCTCTTGACGGGCAGGGTGGCCACACCCTTGTCAAAGGTCAGGGTGATCTGGGTGGAGCCGTCCGTTTCCAGATCGGTGCCGCCGACGGAGATGGAGGGGGCCGCGGGGGGGTTCCCAAAGAAGCGGCTGTTGTCCAGGATGGCGTTGGCGCTCAGCTCCGCCGCGGTCAGGGCGCGGTTATAGATGCGGACGGAGTAGAACTTGGCGTTGGTGGTGTAGTCGTTGCCGCCCAAGCGGCCGCCCAAGATGGGCTGCTTCACGCCGGAGGACTGGGCATTGGCCGCGATGGTGTCGGTCAGCTTGCCGTTGGCATACCAGGAGCTGCGCTTCGTGGTGTCGTTGTACTCATGCACGAAGGCGGCCGGAACACCCACGCCGTTGGCGGCGGCGGGCGTCAGGCGGTCAGCGGCACTGTTGCCCGCCACCTTGACCTCCAGCTTGCCGTTGCCGCGGGAGAAGATGCTGAATTTGTCAGCGCCCTCATCTACGGTGAGCAGGGCGGCATAAGCCTCGTTCAGGCCGTTGTAGCCGTCCTCGTCGATCAGGTACTCCACCGTGTAGGCACCGGTATTCAGGACATCGGCGATGTGGGAGGGCAGGTAGATCTTGCTGTGGTTCAGGTGCATATATTTGTCATTGAAGGCGTTGGGGCCAACGGTATGGTCGCCGGAGGTCCGGGGGAGTCTCTCGTCGTTCAGGGTAATGTACTCATCCTTCTTGGCGAGGTTCTGCCACAGGCCGTCTTTGGCCTTGTCACCGGTTTCGATGCCGTCCAGCCGGAGGACCAGGCCATTGGAGACATAGTTTTCCGGGAGGGTGTCCATATAGTCGGAAATGGTGACAGTTTTTTCGCCGCTGACCGTGGGATCGCCCAAATCGATGGTGACGTTGCTGTCAAGGTTCTGGATCAGCTTGTTGTTCCCGGTGATGGTGACCGCGCCCTTTGCCGCCGCGCTGACAGGCAGAAGGGAGAGGGCCAGCGCCATGGAACACAGCATGCTGGCAGTTTGCTTCAAGATCCTTCGCATAAACTTTCTCCTAAAACAAAATTTGTAAAGCGGTTGGTGTGCTGCATGAAATTTGTTTTGAAACGGAGCATATATGCCGTTTCCCCGGTAATCTCCCCTTTCAACCCATGCGCTTCTTGGGATTGGGACAGGTTTACTTTTACTGTAAAGGAATATCTTGCGAGGGGCCCCATCAGCGGCACAACACCCATGATGAGGCCGGATGCCTGAATCCTGTCGATTTATTATAGGCAGAAAACCTCAAAATCCGTCACCACGGTTTTGTAAAGTTTCCGCAAAACTGCTGAGAAGCGGAAAGAAGGGCAGTCCGTTCCCGGCTGCTCTTGGGGATGGCCGGCACCTGCTGCCTGTCCGCCGCCGAGCCGCGGCAGAAAAGGGATCCCGCCTCTTTCGCGCCTGCGGGCGCGAAACGCTGCGAGGCTTTTTCGTCATGGCAGGATTTGGCCGCAGAGGGTTATCTCTCAACGCCAAAACCCCCGTACATTCCCATTTGGAGAATGTACGGGGGTTTTTTGTTGGGATTTCGGGGCGGTTTGCCTGTATGTACGAAAACGCGACAATGGCGCCTGGGGCAAAAACACAGTTTGTCCGCACTCGCCGTTCTTCTGGCCGCAGCGCGGTTTGAAGCGCACCCGGCGCCCCGCTCATGATCCGTTACTCATCTTCCGGCTTGGGCAAAATTCTAACCGCTGCCAGCCGGTGAAAAAGCGAAGCGAATACCAGGCCAAATATCACGCCCAGGACGGTATCCACGATCCGCAGGATCACCGCTCCCTGGAGTCCATAGATCCCGGCGCCCAGCATCAGTGCGCCAAAGCAGTTCATTGCCGTCTTATACCGATAATCGGTGCAAAAGCCCAAACAAAGCCCTCCCAACGGACCCATCAACGGCTGGAAAGCTTCTGGGATCACCAGATAAAAAACAAAAAACGCGCAGGAGCCCGCGACCGCCCCCACAATCCGCTGCCGGAAGCGTGCGGTCGTATTTCCGGAATAAGGATATTCTGACAGCAGCGATGCACAGGCAAATCCCATCCACATAAACCGCTCCACTTCAAACACCTGTCCGGCTGCCAATACCAGGCTCACCCCAAGCGCCATACGCAGCTGCCACAGGTGGATCGGCGTGGAAAGATCAAATTTCCGCATCACTTGGACAAAACGAGTTGTTTTGTGCTGATTTCGGTGCTTGGCGAACAGGATCGTGCCGCAGATCAAATAGCCCACCAGAGCCAACAGCCCACGGCGAATGAGAGCCTCTCCAACCACCGGGTTGCCTGTCAGATAGATGTAGGCAAAGCTGTATAAGCCGCCGTTTCCCATTTCAGGCCGCTGGGTGGTCATGCAGAGCAGGGCAAAAAAGGCTGCAAAATGCAGTGGAACCAAAAAAAACGGCGGGATCACCATCGCCGCGCTGGGAGCCAGCACCAGAATGGCCAGCACCGCCGCCAGGGGTATGAGAGAGTCGCCAATACAGTACTCAAAGTTGACAAAGCGGATGCCCAGCATCATGCAAAATAATGCCACCGCCAGGGGGGTGTTGTCAGCGCCGAACATACCAGATAGCAGGCTGATAAACACGATGGCAAAAGCCACGACCAGCACAGAGCGCACTGCCATGGCAACCCTGTAAAATATTTTTTCCCGTCTTGTCTCACAAGCGGCAATTTCCCGTTTCAGTACGGCGGGATCCATCTGCAGCGCGTTATAAAACTTCATAGTCACGGGTATTTTCCTGTCCTTTCTCAATATGTGCGGCGAGTTTATCCGCGTAATGCATAAATGCCTCAAAATCTTCACCGGAACTGCGCCACAGATCATAGAAGGGTTGTAAAATACTTTCATATCCCTTCTTCAATTCGACAAGACCGGTTTCTGTGATAGACAACTGATAGCTCCGCTCATCCGTTGTCTGCCGCTGTTTGCGTATGCAGCTTTTTTCGTAGAGTGCCTTCAGACAACGGCTCACCGCCTCTTTTTTCATACCGCTGCCCTGACTGAGCAAAACGGGTGTATTTTGCTCCGGCTGCAAGTACAGATGCGCCAAGAGCTCGCATTCACTGGCGGTCAGCGCAGATTTCCGTACGGGAAGCAGGGACCGCATGATCTTTTGCAGATTCTGTTGATAATGCACCATATCTGTCCACTCCATGTAGATTGCAGTCCCTTCTTTAGTTAACTTTGTTAAGTATATTTCAAAAATTTTTTTGTGTCAACAGGTACCGGGTAAAAAGATCTTTTGATTTGCTGCAACCCGGTCCCGGGTAAACCCAGGTGCGGCCGTAGCCAGTCCGGTCCTCGCGCCCCTTGGTCTATTTGCCGTCTACCCCATTTCCACAAAGAACCTCGGCTTCTCACGCAGCAAACGGCAGGGGCGGAAATGAAGTTGACCCTTTATGAAAATCTTACTTGTTCCCTTTCATGGTCGGCTCAAAAAGAGGTTGGTGGGCAGCATGGTCGTGCATAAAGAGTTCAATTTCTTTGTTTCGCGAGGCACCCCGCTTGTCTGACTCCCGTTTCGCATGATATCTGGATTTTTCCGCAGACGACGATCCTCCCTGGGTTTGACCGGCCAGCAGTAATACACGGCCTGTTCCAGGGACAGCAGATTACACTTCGGATCTCTTGTTGACGAGGAAGGACATTTCCGGACAGCCTGGCGTCGCTGAACTGCCCGGGCAGCTCTAATTCAAAATGTACATCGTTATACACACAAGGTATGTACGGCGCAGGCCGCCATCAAGAACCTCTGTTGAGAGATCGATTTTTCCATTCATTCAGGATGCGCCGCGGATGGAGGATCGGGCGGCACAATAAAAAAGAGGGAGGAAAAGCTCCATAATTTTGTTATGTGACAGAAAAAGCTGGGATAAAAGGAATTTCCGACTTTACGAGAACGGATGTAACGTGGTATAATCACACTGTTGCCACATCCTTTCAACTGCAAATTTGAATGAAACAATTTTCACAAAAAAGAAAGAAAAAACGGCTTAGAAATACTGCAGAGAGCGCTGCTTTGTGGTATTATTAGCGGGAGGTCTAAATACTTCGTAACATCGTTATTAAAACCACAAGGAGGAATATCCCGTTGAAGCAACTGGAAGAGCTGAAACAGCGCATGGAGACGCAGCGCCCGTCTGACTGGGAGTCGCTGCCCGACATCAGCCTATACATGGATCAGGTCATCGGCTATATGCCCCGGCAGCTGATCCAGTACGGCGAAGAGGAGCGGCTGACCTCCGCCATGGTGAACAACTATATCAAGGATGGACTTCTGCCCCGGGCGGAGGGAAAGCGGTACGGAAAGACCCATTTGGCCTACCTCACCGCCATCTGTGCCCTCAAGCAGGTCATCTCGGTCAAGGACGCGGGTTTGTTGGCCTCCGACCACGCCGACGGACAGACCGGCGAGATGTACGGGCGGTTTTTGAAGCAGCTGGATCTGGCACTAAGGGATACGGCCGGACGGCTGGATACCGACTGCACGGAAGAGGATCTGCCCGGGCTGGCCCTGTCGCTGGCCCTTCAGAGCTATGCGGACCGGCTGGCCTGCCAGCGGGTCATCGATCTGATCCGCCAAAATCAGTCTGCGGCGCCGGACAAATCAAAAAAAGGCCGAAAGGAGCCGAAACATGAGTGAGTATGTCATTGTCACAGATTCTTCCTGTGATCTGAATCAGCAGATGGTGGAGGAAATCGGCGTGGAGGTTTTGCCTCTTACCTTTACCATTCGGGGGACCACGCTGAAAAATTACCCCGATGACCGGGACATGGGGGCTCACGAATTCTATCAGCTGATGTCGGAGGGCGAGATGGTCACCACCGCTGCCGTCAATGAGCATCAATATGAGGAGTTCTTGACTCCGGTGCTGGAGAGCGGCCGGGACGCTTTGATCCTGGCGTTTTCTTCCGGCCTGTCCGCCACCTGCCAGTCTGCCCGGCTGGCGGCGGGGGAGCTGGCGGAGAGATTCCCTGAGCGAAAGATCCTGGTGGTAGACACCCTGTGCGCCTCCCTGGGCCAGGGCCTGCTGGTCTGGTATGCGGCGGAGAAGCAGAAGGCGGGGGCAAGCATCGAAGAGGTGCGGGACTGGTGCGAGGCCAACAAGCTCCACATCTGTCACTGGTTCACCGTCAACGATCTCCACTATCTGAAACGGGGCGGACGGATCTCCGCCGCCACCGCGGTGGTGGGCACCATGCTTCAGATCAAGCCGGTGCTCCACATGGACAATGAGGGGCACCTGGTCAACGTGTCCAAGGCCCGGGGGCGGAAGGCCTCTCTGGACGCCATGGTCAAGCAGGTGGGTGAGAGGGGAATCGATCCCGCAGGCCAGGAGCGGATGCTCATCAGCCACAGCGCCTGCGAGGAGGACGCCCGGTATATCGCCGACCAGATCAGGGACCAGTACGGGGTAAAGGAAGTCCTCCTCAACCGGATCGGGCCGGTGATCGGCGCCCACACGGGCCCCGGATGCGTGGCGCTCTTCTTCATCGGCACCGAGCGATAAATGAATTTCGGGCTCTCTCCCCACGGGGAGGGCCCGTTTTTTACCCGCTCCGGCGTTGACACCGCAGGGCGGATACAGTACAATCAAAACAGAGTTTCTACCAGGGCGGCAGGGGAGACCCCGCCGCTTTTGAATCAGGAGGAGAGCATGGAGAACTGGCTGGAAGTGACTGTGGAGACCAGCGATGCCCAGATGGAGGAGCTGGCGGCCCGACTCACCATGAACGGGGCGGAGGGCCTGGTCCTGGAGGATGAGGCGGAGTTCAAGAACTTTTTGGAGGAGAACCGGCAATACTGGGACTATGTGGACGACGAGCTGCTGGAGCGGATGCGGGGCGTGGCCCGGATCAAGTTTTACGTTACCGACGACGCCGACGGCCGGGCGCAGATGGACCGGGCCCTGACGGGGATCGACAATCCGCGGACCATCGCTTCTCTCAAGGAGGAGGACTGGGCCTACGGCTGGCAGAAATACTACCAGCCCATGACGGTGGGGGAGCGGCTGTATATCGTGCCCGAGTGGGAGCGGGGCAAGCCGGTCCCTGCCGGGCGGGTGCCCGTCTATCTGAATCCCGGACTCACTTTCGGCACCGGCTCCCACGCTTCCACCCAGCTCTGCCTGGGCCTTCTGGAAGAGCGGATCGCCGGAGGCGAACGGGTGCTGGATCTGGGCTGCGGCAGCGGGATCCTCTCCATCGCCGCCATGGATCTGGGGGCTGCCTCCGCCGTGGGCGTGGACATCGACCCCAAGGCGGTGGATGTGGCCTATGAAAACGCCGCCCTCAACGGGATCGGCCGGGACCGGTACACCGTCCGGGCTGGGGATGTGCTCTCCGACGGCACACTGGTCCGGGAGTTGGAGGAGAGCGGGCCCTATCCCGTGGTGCTGGCCAACATCGTCTCCGACGTCATCATTCCCCTCTCCGGCCAGGTGGACCGCTATCTGGCTCCCGGGGGCGCGTTCCTCTGCTCCGGCATCATCGACACCCGGGCCGACGAGGTGGAGAGCGCGTTGAAAAAGAACGGCCTGCACATCCTCCGCCGCCTGGAGCGGGACGGCTGGTGCGCGCTGGCAGCCAGCCGGGATCCGGCCCCCGGCCAGGGGTGAGGGTGTGAAGGCAAAGGTTCGGCCCATCCGCCTTCCGGCGGGGCGGCGGGTCCTGGTGATCAGCGATATCCACGGCAATCTCCCCTTTTTCAAAGGGCTGCTGAAAAAAGCGGCCTTTTCCGCCGAAGACATCCTCATCCTGCTGGGGGACATTCTGGAGAAGTCCGAGGGCGGGCTGGAGGCGCTGCACTATGTGATGGAGCTCTCCCGGCGGTATACGGTCTACACCCTGAGGGGCAACTGCGACGACATCACCCCCGCCTTCGTGGACGGGGGACGGCATATCCCCGCCGCCTTTTATCCCCGGTATTTTGCCGCGTGGGGGGAAAAGTGCGCCGCAGTGAAGCTGGCCCATGCCGCCGGGGCGGCCATTGAGGATCCGTCCGACTACCCGGCGGCCCGGCGGGCCATCGCCGCCGCCTTCCCCGAGGAGCTGGACTTCCTGCGGGGCCTGCCCCACATCTACCGGAACGACGACTACCTGTTTGTCCACGGCGGTGTGCCCCGGGAGGAGCGCCTGGAGGAGCTGGAGGCCCACGGGTGCATGAAAAACGATGACTTTCTGGGCCAGGGTCATTCCTTCCGGCGCTGGGTGGTGGTGGGTCACTGGCCAGTGACGCTCTATCACCCGGACATCCCCTCTGCCAAGCCCATCCTGCTCTCCGACCGGCACATCGCCAGCATCGACGGCGGCTGTACCCTGAAGGTGGACGGACAGCTCAACGCCCTGATCCTCCCGGAGGAACCGGGGGGACAATTCTCCTACCTTGCGTACGACGGGAACGAAGTGATGACCGCCCTGGACCCTCAGGCCCCCTCCGCCGATCCCATCAACATCCGCTGGGGCCGCAGCCGGCTGGAGGTGCTGGAGCGGGGGACGGAATTCTGCCGCTGCCGGCACTTGGAGAGCGGAAGGGAATTGGATATTCTCACCAGCTATCTCCGGGAGGACGAGGGAGGGGTCTACTGTGAGGATTCCACCGATTACCGACTTCCTGTGACGGCGGGAGAGCGGCTGAGCATCGTCCGCCGCACCAGCCGGGGGACGCTGGCCAAAAAGGACGGGGCCACCGGCTGGTATTTCGGCCGGCTGTCGGCGCCGGGAGACGGCCGCAGCCCGTCTGTGTGATGAAGAACTTTATGAAAAGGAAGCAAACACAAGGCAGCGGGAAAAACCAGAAAAATTGATCCAATGATATTTGAAAAATTTCTTGTTCATACAAGGGGAATATGGTACAATCGTTCCATCCTATAGAGAAAACGAGGGAAATTATATGATGAATTTTAACTATTATACCCCCACCCGTGTGGTTTTTGGCCGTGGGACACTGGATCAGACGGGAGAGCTGGTGAAGGCCCAGGGGGCGAAGAAGGTGCTTATCCACTACGGCGGGGGCAGTGCGAAGCGCTCCGGTGTGCTGGATCGGGTGAAGGAGTCTCTCGCCGCCGCCGGCGTGGGCTATGCGGAGCTGGGGGGCGTGGTGCCCAACCCGCGGCTGTCCCTGGTGCGGGAGGGCGTGGAGCTGTGCCGCCGGGAAGGGGTGGATTTTCTCCTGCCCGTGGGCGGCGGCAGCGTCATCGACTCGGCCAAGGCCATCGGCTACGGAGTGGCCAACGGAGGGGACGTGTGGGATTTCTATGACTTCAAGCGTACCCCCGCGGCCTGCCTGCCTGTGGGAGCGGTGCTCACCATTGCCGCCGCCGGCAGCGAGATGAGCGACTCCTCGGTCATCACCAATGAGGATGGCTGGGTCAAGCGGGGGATCTCCAGCGATCTGTGCCGTCCCCGGTTCGCCGTCATGGACCCCGAGCTCACCATGACGCTGCCTCCCTATCAGACCGCCAGCGGGTGCGTCGATATCCTGATGCACACCATGGAGCGGTACTTCAACGGCCAGGCCGAACCCATGGTCCTCACCGATGCCCTGGCGGAGGGACTGATGCGCACGGTGATCGACGCCTCCCATGTGCTGGTGCGGGAGCCGGACAACTACGCGGCCCGGGCTGAGGTGATGTGGGCGGGGAGCCTGTCCCACAACGGCCTCACCGGGTGCGGCACCGGCGGCGGGGACTGGTCCTGCCACAAGCTGGAGCACGAGCTGGGCGGGCTGTTCGACGTGGCTCACGGCGCGGGCCTGGCGGCTGTCTGGGGGAGTTGGGCCCGGTATGTCCTGGACGCCGACCCGGCCCGGTTCGCCCGGTTTGCGGAAAAGGTGCTGGGCGTGGAGCCGGGGGCCGACGATACCGAGACCGCCCTCCGGGGCGTGGCGGCCATGGAGGGGTACTACCGCTCCATCGGGATGCCCACCAGCCTCCGGGAGCTGGGGGTGGAGCCCACCGAGGCGCAGATCGAGGAGCTGGCGGAAAAGTGCGCTGTCACCGTCCACGGCCGGATGGGGGCGGTAAAAACGCTCCGGAAGGGGGATATGGCGGCCATCTATCGGGCCGCTCGATAAGAGAAGCAGGGCGGTGGTCCGGAAACGGACTGCCGCCCCTTTTGTGTTTTCTCTGGACACCGGCGGGGTTCCGTGATACCATAAATACAATCGAAATAAGGGGGCATTTGGATGCCGAAACAAGCTTTGTTGTGCTATGAACCGGTGGCGCAGCCCTGGGGTGCCGGACTGCGGAAAATCTGCGCTGTCCAGGGGCTGCGCTTTCGGGCGGTGGAGCGTGCCGACCTGAGCCGCACCGTGGGGGCGCTGGCGGAGGGCCGCAAGGCCCCGGAGGGAGCCGGGGAGCACCCGGCGCTGCCCGAGCCGGTGCTGGTCTTCTGCGGTGTGGGGAGCGCCCAGCTGGACCGGCTGCTCCAGGCACTGCGGAAGCTGGGCCTGCCCCGGACCTGCCTGAAAGCGGTGCTCACGGGAGAGAACGCCGGATGGACGTTTTCCCAGCTCTATGAGGAGCTGACCCGGGAGCGCTCCGCTCTGTCCCGGAAGGAATAAACATTTCCTGAATTTCCTTGTATTTCCCTTGCGGCGCAGGCCGAAATACGATACACTGATTCATCGAAAGGCGGAGGATCCATGGACTATGATCGGCTGCTCTCCCTGGCCACCGACCTGGGGTACGGCCTGCTGGAGAGCGGGGCGGAGATCTACCGGGTGGAGGAATCCATCCAGCGTCTTCTCCATGCTTATGGAGTGGTCCAGGCGGATCCCTTTGTCATTCCCAACTGTATCATCGTCAGCATGGTGACTCCGGAGGGGGAGCCCATGACCCGGGTGCGGCGGATGCCCTCCCACGGGACCGATGTGGATCTGCTGGAGCGCTACAACGACCTCTGCCGGGCTCTGTGCCGGGAGCCGGCGCCCCTGGCGGAGGCGGAGGAGCGGCTGCGCTGGATCGGCCGGCACCGGAGGGAATACGCCATGCCGGTGCTGATGGCCGCCTATGTGGTGGCCTCCGCCGCCTTTACCCTCTTTTTCGGCGGGACCCTGCGGGACGCCCTGTGCGGCGGCCTGTGCGGACTGGCCATCGGGGTTGCCCTCACCGCCATGACCTGGCTGAAAACCAACCTTTTCTTCAAATCCATGATCGGCGCAGCCATCTCCGCCCTGCTGGCGCTGGGCCTGACCCATGTCGGCCTGGGCCAGCACAGCGAGAAGATCATTATCGGCGCACTGATGGCGCTGGTGCCGGGGATCATCTTCACCAATGCCATCCGGGACGTGATGGCGGGGGATATGGTCGCGGGGATCAGCAAGATCGCCGACGCGCTGCTCACCGGGGTGTCGGTGGCCCTGGGGACCGCCTTTGCCCTGGGGATCACCCGTTTTCTGTGGGGGGTGTGAGAGGGATGGAGCTTGTCAAAACCTATCTGCTTCCAGTGCTCTTCGCCTTTGTGGCCAGCGGCGGGTTTGCCGTCATCTACAATATCCACGGCAGCGGCATCCTGATCTGCGCCTTCGGCGGGGCGCTGGGCTGGCTGGCCTATCTGGCCTCCGCCCCCATCCTGCAAAGCGAGATCAGCCAGTCCTTTGTGGCGGCTATCGTCATTTCCGCTTACTCCGAGTGGATGGCCCGGGTGCGCAAGTGCCCGGTCACCGGCTATCTTCTGGTGGCCTTCTTTCCGCTCGTCCCCGGCGGCGGGATCTACTACACCATGGAACACGCCATCAACGGGGAGATTTCCCTGTTCCTCTCCTCCTTTCTTCAGACGCTGGGGATCGCCGGCGCGCTGGCGGTGGGGGTGCTGCTGGTGTCCTCCGCGGTGCGGATGTGGGGGAACTATCATCATCGCCGGGCCCTGACCCGGAAGAGGGAGGAACGGCAGTGACCGGATACCGCTGGCTTTTATTTGACGCGGACAACACTCTGTTCGACTTTGACGCCGCCGAGGAGTTTGCCATCACCCGTACGCTTCTCCATTACGGACTTCCCGCCGACGAGGAGAGCAAGGGCCGTTACCGGGCGGTCAACGCCGCTTTGTGGGCGTCCTTCGACCGCGGGGAGATCGACCAGGAAAAGCTGGTGGTGGAACGCTTTGCCCGATTTCTGGAGGGAGAGGGGCGGCAGGGAGATCCAGCCGAGTGGAACCGGGCCTATCTGGACCGGCTGGCCGAGGGGAGCGTCCTGCTTCCGGGGGCGGAGGCCCTCTGTCGGGCGCTGGCGGAGCGGTATGACCTGGCGCTGGTGACCAACGGCGTGCCCTATGTTCAGCGGCGGCGGCTGGAGGCATCCCCGCTGGCCCCGTTGTTCGGCGGGCGGGTGTACATCTCCGGGGAGCTTGGCTGCCGCAAGCCGGAGCGGATCTATTTTGAAAAAGTTCTGGACGGGCTGGGCGCGGAACCCCGGGAGGCGCTGGTCATCGGAGACAGCCTCTCCAGCGACATCCAGGGCGCCGCCAATGCCGGACTGGACAGCATTTGGTACAATCCCCGGGGAAAGAGGAACATCCCCGGAACCGCCCGTCCGACCTATGAGGTCCCCGGGTTCGACCGGCTGGCCGAGCTGCTGGGGGTCTGATTTTTTGCCAAAACCGTAGAATGGGAGGGAGAGGATCCCTCTTGCACAGCTTTAAAGGAGGAATCGTTTTGTCCCAACGCGTGGAACAGAAACCCACCCGCAGCCGTCCGCCGCGCTGGCTGCTGGTGGTACTGGCAGCCTGCGTGGCTCTGTTGCTGTTATTTGTTTTGACCCGGGGAGGGGGAGACGCCGGGCAGGCGGCGGAATCCGGGCCGGAGCCCACCGTGTCTGCCTTACCGGCGCCCACCCCGACCCCTGAGCCGACTCCAACGCCCGCTCCAACGCCGACCCCTGCCCCGGAGCCGGACTATACCCAGCCGGTCCCCTTAGGGGAGAAGGTGGAGATGGATTGGTTTGCCGACGCCGTGTTTATCGGAGACTCCCGCACCGACGGCTTTAAGCTGTACAGCGGCATCTCAGGGGGCGACTTCCTGGACTATACCGGGATCACCACATTTGATATCACCAAGGGGAAAAAAGTGATCCGGGACGGAAATGGAAAGATCTCCGTTCTGGATGCGCTGGGGCGGAAGCAGTACGGGAAGGTATACATCTCCCTGGGGGTCAATGAGCTGGGATATTTCAGCGCCGAGCGGTTCGCGTCCACCTACGGGCAGATCATCGACGCGGTGCGGGAGCTTCAGCCGGACGCCGCCGTGTACATCCAGTCCATTATTCCGGTGAATACCGCCAAGTGCAAGGCCAACGGCATTCCATACTACGTCACCAATGAGGGGATCACCGCCTACAATGCCGCCTTGGCGCAGCTGGCGGCGGAGAAGAAGGTTTACTTCCTCAATGTGTCCGAGGCTCTGGTGGACGAGACCGGGGAGGTCCCCCGGGAGGATTCTGCCGACGGCGTCCATTTTCAGAAGTCGGGCTACATCAAGTGGCTGGACTATCTCACCACCCATACCGGAGTACAAAATTGATAACAAAGGGGCGTTTTCGATGAAAAAAATACTTTCCGGCCTGCTGGCGGCGGTGCTTTGCCTCTCCCTGGCGGCCTGCGGCGGCAAGGAAGAGACTCCCTTTGACCCCGCCGCCGACGCCAAAACGCTGCTGGATTCCGGGGCCTTTACCGACGGGCTGGAGGAGATCGACCGGGACATCGCCTGCACTCTGTATGGGATCGATGAAACCACGGTGTCCGACTGCGCGGTGTACGGCTCCACCGGAGCCACCGCTGAGGAACTGGCCATCTTCACGTTCTCCAACCATGACGACGCCGGGACGGCTCTGACCGCCCTGCAAAACCGGGTGGCCGACCGGAAGGAGGCCCTGGCCAGCTATCAGCCTGACGAGGTGACCAAGCTGGAGGGGGCGGTCACCCAGGCCCGGGGGAACTCCGTCCTGCTGGTCATCGCCGCCGATTACACACCGGTAGAGACATTTTTAAAGGGCTGACAGGCCGCCCAAATACCTTCCGGAAATTGAGACAGACTGAAGGACGGCAGCCGCAAGCATTGCGGCCGCCGTCTTTTTGCCCGGGCGGGTGGATCAACACAGCAAAAAGGAAGGCTGCATCTTTTGTGAAACGATGCAGCCTTCCTTTTTTGGATAAGAGCGCTGGGGGGAACTTTCGTCCTGTGGTCAGCGCTGATATTCGAATTCCAGGTTGTAGAGACACACGATGTCTCCGTCCTGGATGCCCATTTCCTCCATGCGGGCGAAAAGCCCGGAGGCACGAAGCTGGCGGTCGAACCAACTCTTGGACTCGTAGTCGTTGAAGTTGACGTTGGCCATGAGCTGCCGCAGCCACGGTCCGTCCACCACCCAGGTGCCGTCCACCACCTCGATGGTGGGTGGAGCGGACAGATCCACCTCGGGGGGCCGCTCCACATAGGTAGGCTCGTACACCGTGATGGGCGGCAGGTCCCGCAGCCGCTCGGCGGCGGCGTACATCAGCTCCCGGGTGCCCTGGTGGGCGGCGGCGGAGAGCTCGAAGAAGGGGAGCCCCAGGGCTTCCACATGGGCCTTGAGGGCCTCCAGCCCCGTACGATCCTCCGTGATGTCCACCTTGTTGCCCGCCACCAGCATGGGGCGCTTGGCCAGCTCCGGGCTGTACTCGGCCAGTTCGGCGTTGATGGCCTCAAAGTCGGCCACCGGGTCCCGGCCCTCGCTGCCCGAGACGTCCACCACGTGGATGAGCAGCCGGCAGCGGTCGATGTGCCGCAGAAAGTCGTGGCCCAGGCCCGCGCCCTCGGCGGCCCCCTCGATGATGCCGGGGATGTCGGCCAGCACGAAGGAGACCCCCTCCTCCAGCGCCACCACGCCCAAGTTGGGGAAGAGGGTGGTGAAGTGGTAGTTGGCGATCTTGGGCTGGGCCCGGGTGACCACCGACAGAAGGGTGGATTTGCCCACGTTGGGGAAGCCCACCAGGCCCACGTCCGCCAGGAGCTTCAGCTCCAGTGTCACGTCCCGCTCCTGGCCGGGGAGGCCGGCCTTGGCAAAGTGGGGCACCTGACGGGTGGGGGTGGCAAAATGCTGGTTGCCCCAGCCGCCCTTTCCGCCCCGGGCCAGGACGAAGGTGTCCAGCCCCGCCATATCGCAGATGATCTCGCCGGTGGCGGTGTCCCGCACCACGGTGCCCCGGGGCACCCGGATGAAGAGGTCGCCGCCGTCCTTGCCGGAACAGCGTTTGGTCTGTCCGGGCATTCCGTTCTCCGCGGTGTACTTGCGCTTGTAGCGGAAGTCCATCAAGGTGGACATATGCTCGTCCACCCGGAGAATGATGTTGCCGCCCCGGCCGCCGTCGCCGCCGTCAGGGCCGCCTGCGGCCACATATTTTTCCCGGTGGAATGCCACCGCGCCGCCGCCGCCTGTGCCGGCCCGCACTGTGATGCGGGCCTTGTCGATAAATCCGTTGCTTGCCATGCGCTCGCCTCCTTTATTCAGCCTGTGTAATGGCAAAGACGCCCCGGACCGGTGTCCGGGGCGTCTCGTTACAGCAAATTACCGGGCGATCTCCGTGATGGAGACCTGCTTGCGGTCCTTGCCCAGACGGGAGAACTTCACCTGGCCGTCCCGCAGGGCGAACAGAGTGTCGTCGCTGCCCTTGCCCACGCCCTCGCCGGCGTGGATGTGGGTGCCGCGCTGCCGCACCAGAATATTGCCGGCCAGAACATACTGGCCGTCGCCCCGCTTCACGCCCAGACGCTGGGCATTGGAATCACGGCCGTTCCGGGTGGAGCCGCCGCCCTTTTTATGAGCGAAATACTGCAGTCCGATCTTCAGCATAGTCTTACACCTCCATAACGATAATATTCTCTGGATATTCCTCGTGCAGGCCAGTGAGATAAAGCATGAGAGCGGTCAGAAGGGTCTGACAGGTACTCTCGTTGGTCTGTCCCAGGCCGCCGGGGAGCTTGAGGGAGATGGAGGCCCTATCCGTACGCACCTTTACCGATGCTTCCAGCCCCAGCACGTCGTTGACGGCGCACTCGGTCAGCCGGACCGCGCTGGTAACCGCGGCACACAGGATGTCCTCTCCCGATTGGGCCGATCCGCTGTGTCCCTCCACAAGGAAGCTGACAATACGGTCGCCCTCCATATGAAACGTTGCGGTGATCATTACACAGAGATCTTGCCGATGGTCACCTTGGTATAGGGCTGACGATGGCCCTGCTTGCGGCGGTAGTTCTTCTTGGGCTTGTACTTGAAGACGATGACCTTCTTGCCCTTGCCGTTCTTCACGACGCTGGCCTCCACCTTGGCCCCCTCCACAACGGGAGCGCCGAAAGTGGCCTTGTCCTCGTCCAGGATCGCCAGGACCTTGTCAAAGGTCACGGTTTCACCGGCTTCGGTGGGAAGCTTCTCGATGAAGAGGGTATCGCCCTCGGCTACCTTGTACTGCTTGCCGCCGGTCTCAATAATCGCGTGCATGTGCTTTCAACTCCTTCAATACGGGCTCGCTGTCGGGGGTGGAGCGGCTTCGCTCACTTGTGACCCATTCAAAGCGGCTTTGATAGTATATCAGTGAAAAGCGGGAAAGTCAAGGGTTTGTCCCTGCTTTTGCAAATTTTTCGGGACAGATCGTAAGCTTTTCGCGCAGTTGGGGGTCAGAGCATCTTTTTTCGCTTAAAATAGACAATTTCCAGCACCACGATGAGCAGGGCCAGTCCGATGACCGCGCCCCGTAGCCGTACTCCCAGCGCAGCTCGGGCATGTTGGCAAAATTCATGCCGTACCACCCGGTGAGAAGGGTGAGGGGGAGAAAGAGGGTGGTGACCACGGTGAGAATGGTCATGATCTTGTTCTGGCGGGCGTCCAGCTGGGACTGATAGAGCTCCCGGAGCTGGAGGGCATATTCGCGCAGCAGATGCACATAGTTGTGGAGGCGGCCCGTCCGGCCGGTGAAGCGCTGCCAGCTGCCGGAGGAGGCGCCGGAGAGGGCCTGACACTCCTCCGAGCCGAGGGTGTCTCCGATGTCGGAGAGCGGCTTGTAGTAGGCATGGAGCTCGGAGAGCTTTCGGCGGAAACCGATGAGGGTCTCCTGAAACCGGTCGGGCGTGCGGTGGAGCAGCTGTTCCTCCAGCGCATCCATTTTTTCCTCCAGGTGCTGAAGGTAGAGCACGTCCCCTTCCATCATGGATTCAAAAAGAAAGAGCAGCAACTGGCCGGGGGAGAGGGGCCCTGAATGGCGGGCGCGGGCCTTTTCCATGAGAGATTTCAGGCTTCCGCTGGCTTCAATGAGGGTGAGACAACCTTCCGCCAGATAGAAGCCGAAGGTGGCTAGCGGGATGTTCCCGGTGCTTTTCCGGGGCAGGCGGAGAATGCCCGGGACACAGTCCTGATAGAGCTCGGAGCGGCAGTAGCGGATGGAGCCCAGGCTGTGGAGCATCTCCCGGTGCCGGGGATAGGCCCCGGCGGAGCGGGCGGCCAGATCGGCGGCGTCTCCGCAGAAAAAATCCACGTTTTCAATGCCGTTGCGCCGGGCGGTCTCTTCCTTTGTAGACTCGGGTACGCACCGACTGAAAAACAGGTATTCCGAAGCGGTTCCCGTTCACGCACCGTCGATTTTCGGGCAAAAAAATTGGAGATTTTGTCAATTGTATCACGTATACATATGTGCTAATAATGAAATAAAATCTACCGTACAGGGGGAAAAGGGGTAATGATATGACGGAACTGCGCAGGGATGCGGATACCATCGTCAAAGCCGCCATCACGGCGGCGTTGCCGGATGCAGCGGTGAAAAAAGCCTTGGAAGGCCGCATGTTTGGGCCCGGCAAGGTGCGGCTTGTAGCCGTGGGCAAGGGCGCCTGGCAGATGGCCTTCACGGCCAGCGATATCCTGAAAGAACGTATCGAGGCGGGGGTGGTGGTGACGAAATATGGCCACAGCAAGGGGGCCATTTCCAATTTTGATATTTACGAGGCTGGCCATCCCGTGCCGGATCAAAACAGCTTTGACGCCACCGAGGCCGCCCTGGACCTCGTGCGGGATCTCACCGCTGACGATACTGTACTGTTTTTGCTGTCGGGCGGTGGATCGGCCCTGTTTGAAAAGCCTCTCGTCCCCGCTGCGGATCTGGAGGACCTCACCCGACAGCTGCTGGCCTGTGGTGCGGATATCGTGGAGATCAACACGCTGCGCAAGCGCCTTTCGGCCGTCAAGGGCGGGCGCTTCGCGCAGATCTGTGCCCCGGCCCATGTCGTGTCCATCGTGCTGTCGGATATACTGGGAGATCCGCTCGACATGATTGCGTCGGGCCCCGCTTACCCGGACAGCTCCACCTGTGCCCAAGCGCGGGCAATCGTGAAAAAATACGGCTTGCGGCTCACACCCATTATGGAGCAGTTGCTGGAGGAGGAGACGCCCAAGGCCCTTAATAATGTGGAGACACAGGTCACGGGCAGTGTACGCCAGCTGTGTACAGCAGCCAGCGCCGCCTGCCGTAAGCTCGGTTATGAGCCGGTGGTGCTCACGGACTGTCTCGCCTGCGAAGCACGGGAGGCAGGGGCCGTTTTGGGCAGCATTGCGCGATACCATGCTGACGCCGATCATTCGATGGCTTTCATTGCCGGCGGCGAAACAGTAGTGCATCTCACCGGCAAAGGCAAGGGCGGCCGAAATCAGGAACTGGCCCTGGCGGCTGCCCCGCTCATCGCAGGTATCTGCGGTGCCGCGGTGTTCTCGGTGGGTTCAGATGGAACAGACGGCCCGACCGCCGCCGCCGGGGGCTATGTGGACAGTATGACGCAGGCGGTGTTGGCGGATCAGGGGATTTCTGTGTTCGATGTGTTGGCGGAAAACGATGCCTACCATGCGCTGCAGAAATGCGGTGGGCTGATCGTCACAGGCCCAACGGGTACCAATGTGAATGATGTAGCGGTGTTACTGATACGACGCTGAGGCCCGCAGCCGGGCGCCACAATTAGAAAAAAGCCGTCCCACAGGGCATAAGCCGCCCGGTGGGACGGCTTTTTTGCGCTCGGAAAGGTCAGTGGGGCTACGGCCCGGGGCAAAATGGGCGCGTATCCTGCCCTGCATAGCCGGCACACGTCAAAAGCCAGTTCTCATATCGGCCGAGAACCGCGGGGTATGTTGTGAATTTCAATATTTTATTCACAAAAATCTTGTGAGAACTGACAAAAATGCGGGTTTAATTGTAAAAAAAGAGAAAACATATTGACTTTGTACGAAAAATGGGATACCTTAAACGTGTTGAAAGTATTATGTATACATGATACAAGAAGATGCCGTGCCGCGGTATCACTGCCCAAAGGAGGATCACGATGAAGACCATTCCCATTCCCTATTATACCTCCACATTGGATCTGCATGTAGATGAGGCAAACCTGAAAGCCGTAGTAACTGCCAAGATGCACGAGTACAAGGCAGACAAAAGCGAGGAGCAGCTAGTGCTGGACGCTTTGGAGCATCCCATCGGCACGCCGCGTCTGCGCGAGCTGGCAAAGGGGAAAAAGAAGGTGGTATTGGTAACCAGCGACCACACTCGTGCCGTGCCCAGTAAGATCACGCTGCCCATTCTGCTGGCCGAGATCCGGGCAGGCAACCCGGATGCGGAAATCACGATCCTGATTGCGACCGGACTGCATAGGGCCACCACAGAGGAAGAGCAGCGCCTCATGTTCGGTGATGTCATCGTAGACAATGAAAAGATTGCCATCAACAATGCGTTCGACCCCAGCCAGTTCGTACATATGTGCACACTGCCCTCGGGGGCGGATTTCAATGTTAACCGGCTGGCAACTGAATGTGATCTTCTGGTGACAGAAGGCTTTATCGAGCCGCACTTCTTCGCAGGCTTTTCGGGCGGACGCAAAAGCATCCTGCCAGGGATCTGTTCCCAGGAGACGGTGAACGAGAACCACAGCTACAAGGCCATTGCCAGCCCGTATTCCAACACGGGCATCCTGGAGCACAACCCGATTCACGAGGATATGCTGTATGCGGCGCGCAAGGTGAACGTGCAGTTCATCTTCAATGTGGCGCTGGACGGCAAGAAAAAGATTATTGCCGCTTGGGCGGGTGATTTGGAGCAGGCCCACGCCGAAGGCGTGGCGTTCATCCGTAAATGGTCGCAGTGCCCTAGCGTCACGGGGGACATCGTAGTTACCAGCAACGGGGGCTATCCGCTGGATCAGAACCTTTACCAAAGCCCCAAGGCTGTAGCTACTGCAGAGGCCTGCGCCGGAGAGAACGGTGTGATCATCATGTGCTGCAGCTGTGCCGATGGTATGGGTGGAACACATTTTGAAAAGCTCATCACGATGGGCAGTGTGGACGAGATTGACAGCTATCTGTCCAAGATCCCTCCCAAGGAGACGATCCCTGAACAGTGGTGTCCGCAGATCTATGCCCGCATCCTGAAAAAGCATCCGGTAATCCTGGTTACCACATATCTTAACCATGATGAGGTGCGCAGGGCAAACATGATCCCGGCCTCCACGCCCGACGAGGCACTGCAGATCGCCTACAGCATGAAGGGGCGCGACGCCAGCGTGGTGGTTATCCCAGACGGCGTGAGCGTGCTGGCCGTAAAAGAGTAAATATCCGCCGCAATAAAAAGGAGTGGAACCTTATGGAACTGAAACTGGCCCTGAAAGTACACGACAAAGACAATGTGGCCACCATTTTTGCCAACGGCATCACCGACGGCATGGAGGTGGAGATCCGCGACAAAAAGGGCGGCGCCGAGACCGTTACGGTCAAGGGCGATGTGCCCTATGGGCACAAGATCGCGGTGTGCAGCATCAAAAAAGGCGAGCAGATCACCAAGTACGGCGAGGAGATCGGTATCGCAAGCAAAGATATCGCCAAGGGCGAATATGTGCATGTGCACAACCTCGACAGCATGCGCGGTCGCGGCGATCTGGAAGGATGAGGAGGATAAAACACAATGGAGTTTATGGGATATGTGAGGCCCGACGGAAAGGTCGGCGCACGCAATTATGTCGCGGTGATTCCCAGTGTCACCTGTGCCAACGACGTGGCCCAGGCCATCTGCCGCCAGGTGCAGGGCACAATCACGTATCTGCACCATCAGGGTTGCTGCCAGATGCCTCCCGACCTTGAGCGAGTGACCGACACGCTCATCAGCCTGGGCCACAGCCCCAATGTAGCGGCCATCCTCATCGTTAGCCTGGGCTGCGAGGGTACCGACCACGAGCGGATGTACCAGGAGCTGATCGCCACCGGAAAACATGTGGAGATCATCCATATCCAGGAGCTGGGCGGCGTGAGCAAGGCCATCCAGTTGGGTACTGATATCGCCCGCAGGCTGGTAGTCGAGGTTTCCGGCCTGCAGCGCCAGAGCGTGGATGTGTCCAATATCGTGATGGCTATCAAGTGCGGCGCATCCGATACGACGAGCGGCATGGCGTCCAACTGCGTGATCGGCTATGTGGCCGACAAGCTGGTGGATCTGGGCGCGACCGTGATCTTCGGCGAGACCACCGAGTTTTTGGGCGGCGAGCATCTTCTGGCGCGCCGCGCCGTAAATAAGGAGGTAGGCGACAAGATCTTCGCAATTGTCAACGCCATGGAGGCCCGCGCCAAGAGCATCGGCTGCGACATGCGTAAGGGACAGCCCACTCCGGGCAATATCGCCGGGGGCCTGTCCAGCATCGAGGAAAAAAGCCTGGGGGCCATTGTCAAAAGCGGCACTCGCCCCATCCAGGGCGTACTGGAATATCCTGAGCACGTCACCACGCAGAAAGGCCTGTGGATCAAGGATACCCCGGGCCGCGAACCCGAAATTCTCACCGGTATGGCTGCCACAGGCGCCCAGTTCATGATGTTTTCCACTGGGCGGGGTGCGCCGCAGGGCTTCCCCAGCATGCCGGTCATTAAGATTTGCGGGAACCCCAACACCTACGAGCACATGGAGAACGATATGGATCTCAACGCCGGCCTAATCATTACCGGCGAAAAGACCATTGAGCAGGTTGGTGAGGAGGCCTTTACCAAGATGCTGCGCGTGCTCAGCGGCGAGATGACCAAAAACGAGGCTATTCAGTACTTCAGCGCAATCGACATCCATTGTCTGGGCCCTGTGATCTGATACCCATGCGTCGTTTCAGCCCCGCTGTGCAGGGGCCTTAAGCGAAAGCTTCTACACATTCCGCCTGCCCAATCTTGCTTTGAGAAGGAGAGAATCTTATGAATCCAGTATTAGCAATGCTGATCGGTGTTGTCGTAATGATGCTTTTGATCATCTGTACGAGAATGCACGCGTTCCCCTCCCTGATCATCTCTGCGATCTTGATTGCGGTCTTATCGGGCAATTATCTGCTGGCAGGCACCGGCAATGAAGGCGGCAATTTGCTGAGTGTTGCCATCAGCACCGTCACATCCGGCTTCGGCAGCACCATGGCCAGCATCGGCATCGTGATCGGCTTCGGTTGCATCATGGGCATCTTTCTGGAGAAGAGCGGTGCCGCCAAGCGCATGGCAATCACCATCCTAAAGTTGGTGGGCGTCAAGCGGGCCGACGTTGTTCTGGGCCTCACGGGTTTTGTGGTGTCCATCCCTGTTTTCTGCGATTCCGGCTTTGTTATTCTGTCCTCACTGGCCAAGGAGTTCTCCCGCCTGACCAAAAAATCCATGGTCGGCTTAGGCGGCATCTTGGGCATGGGCCTGTATCTCACGCACTTCATGGTCCCTCCCACGCCCGGCCCTCTGGCTGTGGTCAGTACATTTCAAAACGAGGGCATCATCATTGATCTGGGCCTGTTTATCATCGCAGGCCTGCTGATCTCCATCCCTCTGTTTATCTTCTCGGTGTTCCTGTTCCGCTGGTTCGGCAAAAAATACCCCAACTTGGTGGTCCCCTATGAAATCGACCGCACCAAATACACCGCAGCACAGTTGGCTGTTCTGGATAAAATTGACGCTAAGATCAAATCCGGCAAGGAACTGGAAAATACAGATTTCACCGAGCTGCTCAGCACCGAAAAGTTACCCAGCGCCGGCCTGTCCTTTACGATCCTGCTCTTGCCTGTGTTTCTGATCCTCGCCAACACACTCGTCAGCCAAACTGCCCTCAAGGGTGTTTTGATTGGCCAGATCATCACCTTCCTGGGAAATCCCGTCATCGCACTGTTCATCTCGCTGTGCCTAGGCGCCTTCCTGCTGGCAAAAGATCTGGATAACAAGATGGTCGTGGACATGATGAACGATGCGCTGAAAGACGCCGGCCCCATTGTGATGATCACCGCCGCAGGTGGTGCGCTGGGTTCTGTCGTCAAGGCCACCGGTGCCGCCGGCATGATGGCGGGCGCCATCGTTGCCGTGGGCATCCCTGGGATCCTGGTCCCGCTCCTGATCGGTACCATCATGCGTTTTCCCCAGGGTTCCGGCACAACGGCCATGATCACCGGCTCCGCCATCATCGCCCCGATGCTGGCCACGCTGGGCATCAACCCCTATCTGGCGGGCTTGGGCGTGTGCCTCACGTCCATGTGCCCCTCATTCCTCAACGACAGCTACTTCCATGTGGTGACGAACTTCAGCGGTATGGATATCAGGACCAGCCTGAAAACCTGGACGATTGGTTCCATCCTGGTGCCGGTGTTCGGCTCGGTCATCATCTGCATCCTGAGCATCTTCATTCATTAAACTGTCCGCAGTCTGCAATGTGCGGTGGCAGGGAATGTGTAGCCGCTCCACAAAAAAGGCCCCCGGTGAAAACCGGGGGCCTGACGCGTTTCAGCGCGGTTCGGTGGGCGGCTCGGGCAGAGGGGCGTCCGGCCCCTGCGCGGAAAGCTGCGCCAGATGCTCGATGATCTTTTCGCGCGCCAATTGCAGATGCTGCCGGTTAATGGCCTGCGCCTCCTGCGTGCTGTCTGTGAGCAGGCAGTGGATCATGCCGCGGTGCTCATCGACGGATTCGTCAAAGCGCTTCTTGCTGGTGAGAGAATAGATGCGGAACTGCTGGTTCATGGAATGCACCCTATCGTACATGGAGCGCAGCAGGCTGTTGCCGCTGAGCTCCACCAGCAGGCTGTGCAGCCGGGCGTCCTCGTCGATGTAGCGTCGCAGGTCGTTTTGGGCGTGGGCGCGCTCCAGCTCGGCCAGGCAGGCCATCAGCTGTTCCATGCCCGCGGTGGACAGGTTGTCCCGCAGGCGGCCGATGGCGTAGTTTTCAAGTAGCACCCGCAGATCGAACACCTCCTCGATATCCCGGGAGGTGAACTCCTTTACAAATACGCCCTTGTTGGGAATCTCCACCACAAGGCCATCCGCCGCCAGCTGGCGCAGTGCCTCGCGCACCGGGCTGCGGCTGACAGACAGCTGTGTGGCCACCTCATTTTCCTGCAGCCACTGGCCGGGCCGGTATTTTCCATTGCAGATATCCTCCTTGAGAATCTGGTATACCTGGTTGCGGATGGTGCTAACTGAACGATGCTGCATGGTGTTTTCTCCCCCCCCGTTTTTGCCTGATTGGGACACATGAGCGCTAACGCATACCATTTTTTATTTTAACACAAAAATTGTTGCGATGCCAGTGCGGCAGACCGAAAGCTTCCTTTTTTGCCCCTGGTTTTTCTAATTTTGAGAATCTTCTTTTTTGCCTTCATGTCAAGGCAAATTGGCACCACGCCCCGTCCGGGCGCTTTTGCCACAGCGAGTACAGACAACTATCTCCCCTCTGCCCGAAAGCTCACTTCCGGCCCTGCGAAGCGCATCCCGTAGATTCTGGCGGGATCATCCTGGTAGGATGGCGGGGGATCACAGGCCCAAACGCCCCGCAGGGCTTCCCGGCGGTTCTCAGGGAACTGATCCAGAAGCGCAGGAGGGAAAAAGACCTCCAGTTCCTTGGCGGGAGCCGGGGCAAAGCCCTCCGTTGCTTCCGGATGGCAGTCGGCATAGGGCAGGCACATAGGGCTTTATATCAAAAGTGGGCGTCCCGTCCATCAGGGCGGCGCCGGATACGCGGAGCACCGGCCCCTCCGGCGTGTCAAGGTCCACCCCCTCCAGCCGGACGCAGGACAGCCCCAACGGATTGGGCCGAAACGGGGACTGCGTGGCAAACACCCCGATGCGGGTATTCCCTCCCAGCCGCGGCGGCCGTACAGTAGGCGACCAGCTCTTTCTCACCGCGGCAGAGAATTCCCAGATCAGCCACAGGTGTGAAAAGCCCGCAATCCCCCGCGGTGCGTCAGGGTTCCGGAACTCCGGTTCAAACACGATCGTACTATGCAGCGCTGACACCAGCCCGCTTTGGCGTGGAATTCCAAATTTGCCGGGAAAATCGCTCCACATTCGGGCCGCTTCCCGAACGGTCCTTTCTTCCCCCATGCGCCCAGTTCCTTTTCCGAAACCTCAGATCACAACAGGTGCGTTGCAAAATGGGCCTGTAAAAAGGACAGACGGGGTAAGCCTGGAAGGGTTGCCCCGTCTGTCTTTTTGCGTTAAGGTCAATTTATGAAGAAAAACCAAAAGCAAAATCAGTGTACCGTATATGAGAGCCACGGTCAACTGGTAATTACACCGAATTACAAAAAATATTGTAGGGCCAAAGTAGAATCTAAATACAAGCAAACTGCACGAATTTTGCCTATTAATCCTTTACTGCCGCAATAACATCCTCAATGCGGATATCACGTTCTCTGGCAATACGCGTCAGATCTTCGTACTCATATTTTGACCGGGTCACACCATACCCAGAAGAATCTTTGCGGCGAACGATTCCGTAGGGAGTTTCTTTTGCTGTCACATTGCGGTCAAGCACGTAACGATGCATTTTTGCTTCCCGCACACCGATTGTCGTTGTGTATTTAAAAATCAAAGAAACGGTTTTTTCTTTGTCTTGTTCTTGGCACAACACACAGATCATCGTGCCGGGACGGGATTTTTTCATGCCGGCAGGAATGGTGTAGACCTCCAGTGCGCCGCCGTCAAACAGACGCTCCATAGCATAGCCGACCTGCTCGGCAGTCATATCGTCTACGTTGCAGGAGAGTTCCAGTACGACATCTGTCTTATCTTCCGTATCCCCAAACAGGGCACGGACACAGTTTGCCGCCTCAAAATCCTTTTTGCCCATACCGTAACCAATTCCGCGGGTCTTCATGATCGGCATATCACCAAAACGGGTCGCAAAATACTTGAGCAGCGCGGCACCGGTGGGTGTGCAGAGTTCGCCCTTGATCCGGCCTGTGTAAATGGGCACATCTTTGAGGATGCGGGCGGTGGCAGGGGCAGGGACCGGCAGGACACCGTGGGCACACCAGACCTGGCCGCTGCCCACATGGATCGGGGATACGACTACCTCGTCAGGCGAAAGTTTTTCCATCAGCATACAGACCGCCGTAATATCGGCGATCGCATCCATCGTGCCGACTTCATGAAAATGGATCTCAGAAACCGGAACACCATGTACATAGCTTTCCGCTTCCGCGATCAGTCCATAAACTGCCATCACATCCTGCTTCACTTTCTCTGAAACAGGGAGATGATCCCGGACGATGTGCTCGATATCATGCAGACCGCTGTGGTGGTGTCCGTGGCTGTGACGATCCTCGTGATCATGAGGGTGCTCATGGTCATGGTGGTACTCGCAGCTCTTCTCTTCTTCACCATTCACCGTTACAGAAATATGAGTGCCCATGATACCACACTTGACCGCCGACTCTTTTTTTACATGGACACCGGACAAGCCCAGCGCATTCACTTCATGGATAAATGCATCGGGGTCGGGGAGCAATTCAAGCAGCGCAGCAGTGAGCATATCTCCCGCAGCACCCATTCCACAATCCAAATATAGCGTTTTCATGGCTCAAACCTCCTTTTTTACATCCATGTGGTTAATCATGCTGGCAAGATATCCAGCACCGAAGCCATTGTCAATATTCACCACAGATACTCCGCTGGCGCAGGAATTGAGCATGGACAACAAGGCAGACAGGCCGTTAAAGGAAGCACCATAACCAACACTGGTCGGCACAGCAATGACCGGACAATCTGCAAGGCCTCCAATCACGCTGGCAAGTGCACCTTCCATTCCCGCAATAGCAACAATCACGCTGGCGCTCATGATATCGTCCAAGTGTGCAAGAGTTCGGTGCAGCCCCGCAACCCCAACGTCGTATAGACGAACCACTTCATTTCCAAGGACCTGTGCGGTCAGCACAGCCTCTTCCGCCACTGGGATATCGCTGGTCCCGCCGGTGGCCACTACAATCTTACCCAATCCATCGGCACTTGGCAGCTTGCCAACGATGCCCACCCGTGCATCTTTATGATAATCCAACTCATGGTGCTTACCAATAACAGCAGCGGTTTCTTCAGACATGCGGGTAATCAGAATGGTTTCCTGTCCATTCGCTTTCATGACATCCAGAATCCCGATAATCTGCTCCGGCGTTTTTCCGGCACCGTAAATCACCTCCGCCACGCCCTGCCGGATTTTTCGGTGCAGGTCTACTTTGGCAAAGCCAATATCTTCAAAAGGTTCTGTCTTGATTCTCAACAGTGCATCATCCACAGACAACTCTCTGGAATGTACTGCTTCTAAAATTTGTTTAATCTCGTTATTCACCGCGCACCTCCAGATCCAGTAAAACTGCGCTGTAATATTTTTTCAATTCCCCCAAAAATTCCTTCCGCTTGTTAAGCAAAAAAGGAAGCTGACGCTCTGGAAGTTGAATCCTTGCAGCACTGCCCATCATTCTCACCCGAAAGTCGGTAAAACCAGCGGAGAACAAATAATCTTCTGCCCGCTCAGTTCTCTGAAGCTTTTCCTTGGTGATCTCTTCTCCGGTTGGGATTCTGGTGGCAAGGCAAGCATAGGCGGGTTTGTCCCAAGTAAAGAGGCCTGCCTCCTTAGAAAGACGCCGTACCTCTGTCTTTGTGAGTCCACACTCCCGCAAGGGGGAGCGTACCGTCAATTCCCGCAGTGCCAGCATACCGGGACGGTCACCTGCATCATCGGACGCATTGGTTCCATCTATCAGGACAGAGATCCCATCTTCTGACGCTGCGTTGATAATAGCCTTAAAAATAGAATATTTGCAGTAATAGCAGCGCTCTGCGGTATTGGCTGCGATCTGCGGGCAGTCCAAGACATCTACATCCAGCACTTTCATGTCCACACCCAGTTCTGCCGCAAGCCGCATGGCGTCCTCTAGTTCGAACCGAGGTTGAAACGCAGACTTGACATAGTAGGCATGGACCTGTGCCCCGCAGTTGAGCGCGGCATAAAGCAGATATGCAGAATCTACGCCGCCGGAGAACGCAAGGGCTACTTTTGGGTGCTTTTGAAAAAATTCATAGAGCGTCACAATAAATACCTTCTTTGGAGAAACTTGTGCTTTTTGGCATATTACCGACATTATACAAAAGCAAGAAGTGATTGTCACCGTGTATTTGAAAGAAAAGGAAACGGTGTCCCATACAGAAACTGGAAACCGCAGGGCCTATATCCAATACGGAATACAGGCCCTGCGTATCGAATGGCTCCATCATGTGTTTTGCCCAGACCCTGCGCAGAGTCAGGATTCTCACCGAAGAGTCAATCATACGTTGAACCGATCATATCTCTGATAGCAGTCTATGCAGAGCTTTTTGCCGCCGGAGAGACGGATCCAGTTTGAGCCCGTAGTTTCACCGCAGCATTCACAAGCATAAGAATCAAACAGCCGTGCACGCTCAGGGACTTCGATTTTCGTTTCTTTGACTGTAAACAGATCTTCCTGCTTGCATGCGTGATAATAGCGAAAGGACTCTTCTCTGGTCAACTCTCCAAGGGGCTTGTTCAGGACCAAACGAACAGATTTTCCGGTCTTACGGTTGTAGAAAGAAAATGCCTGCTTGCCCGTCATATGGAAGAGCAGATTCCCCTTGCCTACACTGCACCCCAGCAATACCTGGATCGCATCCACACCACAGGCATCATTCTCTGTGATACAGACCACCTGCTCATCATTAGAAAAGGTC
This sequence comes from Pseudoflavonifractor sp. Marseille-P3106, assembly GCA_900169975.1. Taxonomy (GTDB): domain Bacteria; phylum Bacillota; class Clostridia; order Oscillospirales; family Oscillospiraceae; genus Vermiculatibacterium. Next base: position 116,322 of record LT827120.1, on the reverse strand, counting down.
AATTCCAACAGGTCAATGGCGTATAGAGCCGCACGATATCCAATCGTCAGGCCGGGGCACTCATGTCCATGAAATGCAACGCATTTTTCCCAAAGCGCTCTCTTATCCATGGTTGATTCTCCTTTTTATTTGATAATTGCAAATTTTTTATTATCATGGATGACCAAGGAAGCATTGATCCCATAGACATCCCGAAGCGCCTTTTCCGTTACAACAGACCCATCGCCGTAATCGTACACACTACCATCTTTTATAAAAAGGAAACGGTTGCAGTAGCGCAGAGCCAAATTCAGGTCATGGATGACCACCAGCACGGAGATACCCTGTTCCAGCGCCATCTGACGGACCAGCTTCATCATCTCGTACTGGTTTCTAGGATCCAGATTGCTGGTGGGCTCGTCCAGAAGCAGCAGCTTAGGCTGCTGTACAAAGGCGCGGGCCAGCATGACCTTTTGCACTTCGCCCCCGCTGAGTTCATTGATGTTGCGAAGTTTGAAATCTGTCATGCCAATGCGTTCCATCATTTCATCACAAAGAGCATAGTCAGCGCAGTTCATGCTCCATGTCATATAGGGCTTTCGGCCCAGCAGAATAGCGTCATAAACCGTTGTTTGGCTCAACTCGTTTTTTTGCGCCACATAGGCAACGTTTCTGGCCAACTCCAGACGGCTCATTTCAAAAATGCTTTTACCATTGATCAAAACCGACCCGTCGTCAGGCTTTCGGATGCTGTTCATACAAGTGATAAGAGTGGATTTCCCCACGCCGTTGTTACCGAGGATTCCGACACAGTCACCGGGTTCTGCTGAAAAAGAAATGCCTTTTAAGATGGAATGCTTTCCGTAGGAAAAAGTAATGTCTTTTACTTCGACCATTTGATGCCCCCCCTTTTGAAAATCATGTAGAGGAACATGGGGGCACCCAGGAAGGATGTAAGGGCACCGATGGGCAGAATGCTTGGTGCAACGATCATACGGGAGACCAACTCTGAAAGGACCAGGACGATTGCTCCCATCAATGCCGAGGCAGGAATCAGAAAACGGTAATCATTTCCCACGAATTTCCGCACCATATGAGGAGAAATCAAACCAATGAAGCTGATACAGCCCACAAAGGCAGTGGAAACTGCAGCCATCAGGGAACACAAGGTCATGCTGATCAAAATAAGCCGATCGACGGCAACACCCAAACTCTTGGCGGTGTCAGCGCCGCTTTCCATTGCATTGAAATTCCAGCGGTTGGCGAGGAAGTACAGCAGAGCAATGACTGTAACAGCAAAAATCGAAGCAATTTCCTGCCAGTTTGCGCGGCCCAAGTCACCGAAGGTCCAATAGACGACGGAGGCTACCTTCACATCATCAGCAAAGTACTGTACAATAGTGGTACCGCCGCTGAACAGGGAACTGAGAGCCACGCCGGCCAGGACCATGGTAGCCGGAGAAACTCTGGCAATTCTCGACAGACCAAGGATTATCACCGTTGTCAGAAAGCCGCCAATAAAAGCGCACAATGTTACCAGATAAGGGTTGGTGATGGAAACGGCAGCCGCTGCGGAAGTGCTGGCATTAACTTGAGCACCGGCATCTAGACAGACGATGGCAAATGCTGCACCAAAGGAGGCACCTTGGGAAACGCCAAGGGTAGAGGCGGAGGCCAGCGGATTGCGCAGCACATTCTGCATGATACAGCCGGCCAAGGCCAATGCGATACCCACCATGATGCCGGTAACAATTCGGGGCATACGTATGTTCCAGATGATCGCACTGGTCTGCGCGGTTCCTTTCCCCAGCAATGCGGTCACAATCTCAGAAATCGTCAGGCCTGATGATCCGACAGAGATAGAGACTACAACACAGGTGCAAAGAATAGCTACCAGGACAAACAACACCAGCCATTTGCGCCGGATATAGCGCCGATATGAATTCTTCAGTGCGGTTTGGGTTTTCTGCATATATTTACTCACCTAGTGTCAGTTTTCCGTAGTACAGACCATCTGCTTCCATGTCATCAAAGAAAGACGTGCCCAGGAACTCATTCATGATCTCGGTGCTCTTAGCCTCCAGATCAATATCTGCAAATTGATCTGGATACAGCACCTTGCCAGCGTGGTAGGCATTCATGATGCAGTAGGTGATATTGGTGGAGTAATTATTGAAAGAGGGCATGGTGTATACTTCACCGTTCTGAACAGCACTCAGGGAATGGAAAAAATCAGGGTTGGATTTGTACTCATCATTGACCAAATTCATGTTTCCAGGATCGAGGAAAATAACATCGGGATCCCAGACGAGGACCCTCTCCAGATCGACTTCGAAAGCGGCTTTTTCGCCAGTCTCATCAGCAACGTTCTTGGCGTCAATGGCCAGGAAGGGGCCGAAATTGGCATAGGTGCCGGCAAAACCGTGACCGCCAGAGAAAGTAACAGCGCCGGTATAAACCGTGGGCTTGTCCTCATCCGCAACGGTAGAGGACCGCTCCTTCAGGTCAGCCTTGCATTCGTCGATGTAGCTCAGAAGTTCCTCACAACGCTCCTCAGTGCCGGTCAGCTCAGCGGTCAGGCGCAATGCTGCATACCAGTTTTCGTCAATAAAGTTGGCGCTTGGGCAACGAATGCTGACCACGGGAACACCAGTCTCGTTCTGCAGCTGTTCGGCAGCCTCCTGTACGAAACAGGTCAGGATCACGTCGGGATGAACCTTTAAAATCTCTTCAGGATAAGCGGTGTAGGCAGTGCCACCGCCCTTGCCGATAACATGCATATCCTTGAAGATATCATAATAGGCATGAGCATAATCCCGCTTGGTCGATGTCTCATAACCCTTGTCGGTTTCCTCCACACCTACTATCATGCCGGTAGCCTGCAGGTAAGAAACCATACGCAGGGCATTGCTGCCATTACAGATGATTGTATTGATCTTGGCAGGAATCTCGACTTCACGCCCCAGCATATCGGTGATGATACGGGTCTCCGACTGCTCAGCATTGCCGGCATCCGGGGTCTGAGTCGGGGTGTTGCTTTGATCTGCGCCGCTCTGATCGTTTTTGGTGCTGTTGGAGTTGCCGCAGGCCACAAGGCTAAATACCATTGTCAGTGCCAGCAGCAGTGGCAGAAACTTTTTCATGATAATTTCAAATCCTTTCTCATCGTATCCATCTACAATATTGTAAAAAACAATAAAAAGGCATATGGCTTCCCTTCAGAGAAGTCATATGCCTTATAGCATACATTTCAGCAGCTAATCAGATGTGCCGGAAACCAAGAGACTTCAGCCTCCCCAATTTGCTTCGTGCAAATTGTTTTATACAGTATACATGGCATTTTGCCTTTTGTCAAGATTCTACATATAAGAATCTGCCGTAATCATTGCCTTTTGTAAAATTCGATATATTGGGGGAGATTTTAGAGATTATATGAAACTTAATTGGACGACAATATGGGATTTGGCTGGACACATTGTATCTATGATATCTCTATATCTTGAAGAAAATTACCTATCAAAAGCCGCCGCCTAAAAGTGGCGTCTTTTGATAGCGTTGTTATTTTAGCAAATCAATCGCAGCTCCCTTTTTCGAGGAACACGGCGGCACTTTGGCATTTTTCTTCTTTGACAGATTATAGTTCTGCCCTACATCCAGCCCGCACTTCCGTTTGACTCGGGAGATATACCGTCTGAACACCGTCAAACCATGCTTTTTCAGCATATGCGCTTTGATCTTGCCATAGGTGGCTTTGTGCTCAGCTACGATCAAATCCAGTTCGTCCAGATTCAACTATGCCTCGATGGGCTGCTTGGGATTGCGTTTGGACAAAAGGGCCACCGTCTCCACATGGGCCGTTCTGGGGAAAAGATCCACGGCGGCGGCCTTTTGGACGAGATATCCCAGCTGTGCAAAGCGCTTGACGTCCCGGGCCAGGGTGGCGGGGTCGCAGGAGACGTAGACCACCCGCCGGGGGGCCATCTCGGCGATGGATTCCACCACCTGGGGGGCCAGGCCCTTTCGGGGCGGGTCCACCGTCACCACGTCGGGGCGGGTGCCTTCGGCGGCGAAGCGGGCGGCCAGATTGGCGGCGTCTCCGCAGAAAAATTCTGCGTTTTCAATGCCGTTGCGCCGGGCGTTCTCCCGGGCGTCATCGATGGCCTGGGGCACCACCTCCGCTCCGAGCACACGCCCCGCCCGGCGGGCCAGACAGAGCGTGATGGTGCCGATGCCGCAGTAGAGGTCCAGCACGGTCTCCGTCCCTGCGAGGGCGGCGTAGTCCAGGGCCAGGCCGTAAAGGACCTCGGCCTGGTCGGCATTCACCTGATAAAAGGAGGGCACTGACAGCCGGAAGGAGAGGCCGCAGAGGGTGTCCATAAGGAAGTCGTCCCCCCAGAGGGTGCGGTAGGAGTCTCCCAGGATGACGTTGCCCCGCTTCTCGTTTACCCCCAGCACGATCCCCCGCAGACCGGGTTCCGCGGCGCGGAGCGCCGCCGCCAGCTCGGCCTCCCGGGGGAGGGCTTTTCCGTTGACCAGCAGACAGCACAGGCTCTCCCCGGCGCGATTGGTGCGGACATAGAGGTGGCGGAGCAGGCCGGTCCCGGTCCGCTCGTCATAGGCGGGGATGCTGTTGGCCGCCATAAAGTCCTTGACCGCCTGCCGGATGCGGGCGGCGCTCTCGGGCTGGAGCAGGCAGTCGGAGACGTCGGTGACCGAGTGTGTGCCGGAGGCGTAGAAGCCGATGGCGGTTTGGGAGACGGGGAACTGGACCTTATTTCGGTAACGCACGGTCTCCTTTGCTCCATAGATCTCTGAGACGGGAACCTCACAGCCGCCGATGCGACGGAGGCAGTCATCAACCTTCTGCCGCTTGAAAGCCAGCTCCTCGGCATAGGTCATGTGCCGGAGGGCGCAGCCGCCGCAGTGGGAGTCCCAGGGGCAGTCGGACGCAAGCCGGGCGGGGGAGGGGGTGAGGATCCGTTCGGCATGGCCCCAGGCGGCGGATCTGCCCACCTTGTCCAGGCGGACCGCGCAGGACTCCCCCCGCAGAGCGCCGGTGACGAAGCAGGCCATCCCGTCGGGCAGGCGGGCAACCCCCTCGCCGGAGGCACCGTAGCCGTCAATGGTGAGCGGGACAGGGTTTGCGGGGGGCGTTTTTTTGGTTACTCCCATGGGCGCATGATCTCCTTTAATTCTGGATAGGGAATGGCAAACGTGGGGGACCCCGCCGCGTGTGGAAGGTCACCCTCCGGAAAGTAGCACACCAGGCTGTCCTCGGTGAGATAGAAGTGCTCGGGATCATAGGCGTTTCGGAGCAGATCGGCATCCAGCACCGTTCCGGCGTAGGCGCCCAGCTCATTGAGGGACAGGACCCGCTCCAGCACGGCGCTCCGGGCCTCTTCTGCCGGGCAGGAGAAAAGGTCGGCAAAGGAGAGGCGGGCACCGGTGGTCAGGTCAAAGGTGTCCCCGATGGGGTAGAGGACGGGGGACGGGCCGCCGGAGTTGCTGTAATGGCTGCGCAGGAAGCTGACCCGGGCGGCGGTCTCCAGCGTCAGCTCGTAGGATTCGGTGTCCACATATTCATAGAAGGGATACCCGGCGGCCTGGGCGGTCTTGTAGTCGTCCACCGCCCAGCCGGACACCTCGGCGGCCGAAGCGGCCAGGTCGGACAGGGCCCCGGCATAAAAGGTGTTGATCGCCTCGTAGGCGGGGTCGCCCGCGGCATTCTTGATCTCGGGCAAGCGATATTCGGGGGAAAAGACGGGGGCCTCCCGGCCCTCGGCCACATAGGCGGTCATGTAGACCTGCTCTCCCCACTCGGGCGCGGTGCGGGCGGTGGCGGCAGGGGGCGTGGGTTCGGCCGAAGGAATGGGGGAGACGGGAGCGGAGGAAGTGTGTTCCGCCACGGTGGAGCATCCGGAAAGCAGAAGGCACAGGGCCAGAGAAAGCAAAAATTTACGAGTCATAAGGGCCTCCTTTCTGAAGTGGGAAGAATTTCTTTTCCCAGTTTACCACGCAAACGGTCCAGGGTAAAGAAATTTTGGGAACTTCCGCTTGCGAGGGATCATGAACCTGCTATAATAAGAAGAAAGAAAAAGGAGGGTCCGGCAATGGGAGAGAAGCGAGAAAAGCTGCTTCGGCGGCTCTGGGAAGCACAGGACGAGGCATATGACCTGATGTGCGAGTATGATTCCCTGCCCCACCACTACGGAGACAACATTCTGTATCAGGCGGAGGGTCATATTATTGACCTCATCGCGGTCTACCCGGGCATCACCATTACCGACCTGGGAAACATTCTGAAAAAGACGGCCAGCGCCTGTTCGCAGATCGTGCGCAAGCTGAAGGAAAAGGGGTGGGTGGAGCAGACCCGGAACCGGAACAACAACCGGCAGTACAACCTGAAGCTCACAGAAGGCGGAATGCGGGTCTATGAAGACCACCAGAAGTTTAACCGGGAGTGCCAGAAGGAGACCTTCCTGCTGCTGAAGAATTTTACGGACGAGGAGCTGGAGCACCACATCCGGGTGCAGGAAAGAGTCAACGAGGCATACCGGGGAGACGTGCGAAGGAGCCGGGAGAAGTTCATGCAGCAGGGGGAGAAGGACTGACCGCGGTGCCGCAAACGGATCCCCAACGGCAAATGGGCCGGACAGCTTTTGCTGTCCGGCCTTTTTCTGTTTTAGGCCAAATTTCTGTGTATTTTTTACAAAGAGGGGAAAGAAGATTTGTAGGAAGTGCAGAACTGTTGAAAAAGCGCAAAAATAGACTTGACGATTACCTGCAATGTGGTATTATGAATACACTTAATGATTAATATACTTTAATATTAAAGCGCTTGAATGACGCGGCTATGGAAAAGAAACAGGTGAGGGAGAAATAAAAGCGGGCCCGCTTTTATGATAGGAAACTAGGGAAAAATTAAAGGAGGAAATCCGACATGGCAATGAATGGAGGATCCACCAAGCAACTTAAACAGGTGTTGGGCTTTTGGGATTTAATGGGGGCGGCGGTTGGCCAGATTATTGGCGCGGGTATTATGACCCTGCTGGGAGCAGCGTTGGCCATGACAGGCCGTTCTATCCCCATTGCCCTCGGCATTGCGGCAATCATCACAATTTGTCAATTCTTACCCATGCTGTTTATCTCTGGGACCGTGCGACTCCGCGGAGGCCGATATACCATGGTGGCAATGCTGGGCGGGGAGAAACTGGCAGGCGCTTATAGCATTATTTACATTTTTTCCAATTTGTCACTCTCTATGTATGCCTTATCTTTTGCAAGCTACTTTGTGTCCCTGTTTGGTGTTGGCGACGAAAAGGTAGTTGCCCTGGTTTTGCTGACACTGTTTATGATTTTGAACTGTATGGGAATTGACAAATTTGCTAAGGCCCAGAACATTATCGTGGGTTGTCTAATTGTGGCGCTGGGCATGTTTGCGGCTATCGGAGTGACGAAGCTGGCTCCCAATTACTATGAGGAGTCTACATTTATGACAGACGGGCTGTTAGGCCTGCTCCAGGCCAGCGGACTGCTGACCTTTGCCACCGGCGGCGCGACCTGTGTTATTGATCTCTCCGCTGAAGCCAAGAACCCCACCCGCGATATTCCTCTGACCATCATTATTTCTACCCTGGTCGTGGCGGCATTGTACGCCGTGATTGGCGTTGTGGCTGGCGGAGTCCTGCCGCTGGATCAGGTGGCGGGCCAGAACCTGTCTCTGGTAGCTAAGACAATTCTCTCCAAGCCTCTGTATGTGTTCTTCATGGTTTGCGGTGCAGGCTTCGCACTGGTTTCCACGTTGAACTCCCAGATGGCATGGGCACCTAAGCCCACCATGCAGGCCTGCGACGATGGATGGCTACCTGCGGGCTTGGCGAAGCTGAACAAGCACAATACCCCTGTGATCATTTTGGGGGTCCTTTATGTGATTGCCTTTATCTGCATTGCAACTGGACTGAGCGTCTCTGCGCTGGGCAATATGTGCCTAGTGGCCTCCAATGTGACCGTCATGATGATTTGCGCCTTTACCTGGAAACTGCCACGGGTCTGCCCTGAAGAGTGGGCAACGTCTAAATTTAAAGTCAGCAATGGCATGCTGAAAGCGGTCTCTGCCATTGGAACACTGGCTTGCGCGTTTAATGTCTATCTCAATTTTACCCGCTTAACCCGGACCCTGCAGATCGTCAACTTTGTCGTCATTGCGGTGGCGCTGGTGTTTGGTGCCGTTCGCAGCAAGCATGCGCACATGGAAATTAGCTACGAGAAGGCTTAAATTTGCCAAAAACATCCCAAAGCAAGTTGAAATAATACGGACATTTGTGTCAGCGGAGGGCCGGACAGGGTCCGGCTCTCCGCCGCCTGTCCGAGACTTATGTGCGAACCTGATTTGACCGATTGGAGAGGGCGGACCAGGCGATCCGGCAACTCCCAAAGGAGGATATTTCCTGTGGATATTGCAAAACTTCTGGCGGTATTCGCCATTATCATCATCGTCATGTGGCTAAAAAAACCGCTGTCGGTGGCAATGGCAGTGGCCACCATTGGTGCGATCCTGTTGTATCGGCTGCCGGCAAACGTGACGTGGACTGCGGTTGTAAAGGGAGCCACCAGCTGGACTACCATTGAGGCTCTTTTGGTGTTCTACGCCATCACGTTTCTGCAGCGTATGATGGAAAAACGCAAAAATCTAAGCAACTCCCAAGTGGCGCTGAACGGCCTGTTCAACAATCGCCGGGTCAATGTTTCGGTAGCACCATTCCTGCTGGGTTGCCTACCGGCGGCCAGCACTGTGCTAATCTGCGGGCCCATTGTCCGGGAGAGCGTTGGAGATGAGCTCACCACGCCGGAGAAGGCGGCAGTCACTTCTTATTTTCGACATATTTCAGAGAGCTTTCTGCCTACCTATACCACTATTTTCATAGCCGTAGGTCTGACCAATGGCGCGGTAAGCGTCAGCAGCTTTGTGCTGGCTATGCTTCCCATGGTTGTGGCTCTCTTTATTGCTGGTTATGTAGTATATCTGCGCCGGATTCCCAAGGATACCGGTATGGTTCCCGACCAGCCCAAAAGCTATTACTGGAAACTTCTGGCAAAAAGCATTTGGGCTATTGGACTGGCCATTGCACTCATCCTGGTTTTTAAGTTGCCGGTGGAAGTGGCAGTGTTGGTCTGCATCATTATCAATGTATTTGTCAACAAATTTTCCTTTGGGGAATTGATTCCCTTTTTCCGGACGGCCTTTGAAGGCAAGCTGATGCTGAGCACCTGGCTGGTCATGATTTTTAAGGAAGTGCTGGCCGCCACTGGCGTAATCAGCAAGTTTCCGGAGTTTTTCTCCCATCTTCCCATCCCCACCTTTCTGGTCTTTGCCCTGATCTTCTTTTTCGGGGCAATTGTGGCGGGAAGCCAGGGGATCATTGTATTGTGCATGCCGATGGCTATGGCCTCCCTCAATGGTGGCCCAGCGCTGTCCCTCTTTATTCTACTGATGTGTATGAACTATGCCGCCATGCAGATTTCCCCGGTCCACATCTGCCTGACGCTCTGCGCGGAAGATTTTCACGTGTCACTGGGAGCCATGGCCGTTAAGACCATGCCTATGATTGTTACATTCGCAATTCTCTCATTCGGCTATTATTTTTTACTCTCAGCCTTCGGGTTGTGATTAAAAGGGGTATCATATGAAAGCATATAATGATATAATCAGCTTAACTATGAACGTATTAAACAATCATAGCAAACATAGCGAAAGAAAGGAAAGAAAAATATGAAATACGATTTTACGTCTATCATGAATCGGCAGGGGAAGGATGCCATTGCTGTGGAGAACATTCCCATTCCGGGTGCCGCAGTTCGGGAGGGTTTTGACAAAATTCCCATGTGGGTGGCCGATATGAATTTCCCTACAGTACCTACAATCCCGGAGGCTATCATTGAGCGGGCCAAGCACCCCGCTTATGGCTATTTCCGTCCTACAGACGAGTACTTTAACTCCATCATCAAGTGGCATGAGATCCGCAACGGGGTGACCGGCCTGACGAAAGAGTGCATTGGCTACGAAAACGGTGTTTTGGGCGGTGTAGTCAGCGCCTTGAACATCTATTGCTCCAAGGGCGATAACGTGCTGCTGCACTCTCCCACCTACATCGGCTTTACCAACTGCATTACCAACAACGGCTATCGCATTGTTCATTCGCCGCTGGTGAAAGACGCGGATGGCGTTTGGCGCATGGATTTTGAGGACATGGAAAAGAAGATCGTGGAAAACAAGATCCATGCTACGGTGTTCTGCTCCCCCCACAATCCCTGTGGCCGTGTATGGGAACGCTGGGAAATTGAGAAAGCGATGGAGATCTATAAGAAGCACGATGTATTTGTGGTTTCCGATGAGATCTGGTCTGACATTATTCTCTCCGGACACAAGCATATCCCCACCCAGTCTGTGTCTGAAGATGCCCGCAACCGCACAGTAGCGATCTACGCGCCTTCCAAGACCTTTAACCTGGCCGGACTGGTGGGCAGCTATCGTATCGTCTACAATAAGTGGCTCCAGGACAGAATGGAGAAAGAGTCTTCCCTGTCTCATTATGACTCTTTAAATGTGCTGTCTATCCATGCGCTGATCGGAGCTTACAAACCTGAGGGCTATGAATGGGTGGATGAATTGCGGGAGACCATTACCGGAAATGTAAATTTTGCCTGTGACTATATTGCCAAACATTTTGAGGGAGTAGAGGTGTCCAAACCAGAGGGCACCTATATGCTCTTCCTTGACTGTACCAAGTGGTGTGAAAAGCACGGCAAGACCATTGACGAGCTCCAGAAAGCCGGCGTAGCCGTGGGCGTCATCTGGCAGGATGGGCGTCCGTTCCACGGGCCCTGCCACATTCGTATGAATCTGGCCCTGCCCCTCAGCCGTGTCCAGGAGGCTTTTGAGCGGCTGGACAAATATGTGTTCAACGCTTGATTTTTCCTTTGCCGCGGCAGCAGGAAATAGTTGACAGAATTCAAATATTTAAAATACCATAATATTTAAAAATGACCGGACAAACCCGGATCGAAAGGAGTCCTTTGGAATGGCAAAGCTGAATCAGGGCGAAAAGATGCCCGATTTTACCTATGATACCCCATTTTCCGCTGGATGCGTGCTCTCTGAGACGGTGAAAAAGACAGCGGGAAAGACCGCTCTGGTTTTTCTGCGCTACTACGGCTGTACGCTCTGCCAGTATGATATCCATGAGTTCGCCCTCCAGCACGATAAGATCGCCGGTGCCGGCGGACAGATGCTGGTGGTGCTCCAGTCCGATCCCGCCAAGCTGGCCGGGCAGATGAAGGAGGGTGACCTGCCCTTCTCCATCATCTGTGACCCGGAGCAGAAGCTCTACCGGCAATTTGAGATTCTGCCCGCCCCCTCCAAGGAGAAGATGGTCGATCTGAAGACTATGGGGAAGATTGCCAAGGCAAAGGCCAACGGATTTCAGCACGGAGACTACGAGGGGGATGAGCTCCAGCTCCCCGCCGTGTTCGTGGTGGATCAGGCGCTGACCATTACTTACGCCCATTACGGAAAGACTGTCGGCGACGTGCCGAGCCCCTCCGAGCTGGCGGCGCTGCTGGGATAAGCGGCAGTCAGAGGCAGGACCTGTCCCACCCTTTCTCACAGCAGACCCCCCGGCCGCAAATGCGGCCGGGGGGTCTGCTGTTTTACCGGCGGATGACGGTGCCGGTCTTGCCTTCGATGCCGTCCTTGGCCTTCTCCAGCAGAGTGATGAGGGCGGAGCGGCCGGGCTTGCTCTCGGCGAAGGCCACGGCGGCCTGGACCTTGGGGAGCATGGAGCCGGGGGCGAACTGCCCCTCGTCCATATAGGCCCGGGCCTGCTCCGGGGTGAGGGCGTCCAGCCACTTCTGGTCGGGCTTGCCGAAGTTCACAGCGACCTTCTCCACCGCGGTGAGGATGATGAGCATGTCGGCGTCCAGCTGCTGGGCCAGGGTGCAGGAGGCGAAGTCCTTGTCGATGACGGCGGCCGCGCCCTTGAGGTGATGCCCCTCGGTCTGGAACACGGGGATGCCGCCGCCGCCGCAGGCAACCACCACCAGTCCGGCGTCCACCATGTCCCGGATGGACTCGATCTCCACGATGGAGACGGGCTTGGGGGAGGCGACCACCCGGCGGTAGCCCCGGCCGGCGTCCTCGATGACGTCATAGCCGCGCTCGGCCACCAGCCTGTCGGCCTCTTCCTTGCTCATGAAGGCGCCGATGGGCTTGGTGGGATGCTGGAAGGCGGGGTCGGCGGGGTCCACCTCCACCTGGGTGAGCACGGTGGAGACCCCCTTTTGGATGCCCCGGTCCAGCAGCTCCTCCCGCAGGCCGTTCTGCAGGTCGTAGCCGATGTAGCCCTGGCTCATGGCCACGCAGACGGAGAGGGGGCAGGGGATGTACTTCTCCGGATCGGTGCGGGTGAGCTCGGCCATGGCCTTCTGGATCATGCCCACCTGGGGGCCGTTGCCGTGGGCGATGACCACCTGGTTGCCCGCCTGGATGAGATCGGCGATGGCCCTGGAGGTCTGCTTCACGGCCACCATCTGCTCGGGCAGGTTGCTGCCCAGGGCGTTGCCGCCCAGAGCGATCACGATTCGTTTACCCATATTCAAACAATACCTCCTGTATAACCTGTATCCTGTATCATGAGAAAAGACGGCCCGCCCCGCACACAGTATGTCGTATCCGGGACGGGCCAGAGGTGAGGGGGGAACTCTTATTTGGAGAACTGGCGCTTCACGCCGCGCTCTTCCAGAGCCTTGAGCACGGCCTGGGGATCCCGGCACTTGGCCAGGAAGATCATGGCGGCGATGACGTAGGGCTTGAAGGAAGCCTCTTTGTAGAGCGGATCGCGGTAGCGGTCAAACACGGAGGCCTCCACCTCGCCGTCCACGCAGGAGACGCCGTTGATGTCGGCGGGCAGGCAGTGCAGGTAGAGGGCCTTGCCGTCCCGGGTGGTCTTCATCAGCTCCTCGGTGCAGCACCAGTCCTTGTGCTGGGCGTTCTGGGCCAGCAGCTCCTTCTCCAGAGCCTTGATGCCGTCGCTGTCGCCCTTGGCGTAGAGGTCGGTGCGCTTCTCCATGGCGGCGAAGGGGGCCCAGCTCTTGGGATAGACGATGTCGGCGTCCCGGAAGGCCTCGGCCATGGAGTTGGTCTTGGTGAAGCTGCCGCCGGTCTTGGCGGCGTTGGCCCTGGCGACCTCCTCCACCTCGGGCATGACCTCGTAGCCCTCGGGATGGGCCAGGACCACGTCCATGCCGAAGCGGGTCATCAGGCCGATGACGCCCTGGGGCACGGAGAGGGGCTTGCCGTAGGAGGGGGAGTAGGCCCAGGACATGGCGACCTTCTTGCCCTTGAGGTTCTCCACGCCGCCGAAGGTGTGGATGATGTGGAGCATATCGGCCATGCACTGGGTGGGGTGGTCGATGTCGCACTGGAGGTTGACCAGAGTGGGCTTCTGCTCCAGGACGCCGTCCTTGCGGCCCTGGGTGACGGAGTTGACCACTTCGTGCATGTAGGCGTTGCCCTTGCCGATGTACATGTCGTCCCGGATGCCGATGACGTCTGCCATGAAGGAGATCATGTTGGCGGTCTCACGGACGGTCTCGCCGTGGGCGATCTGGCTCTTGCCCTCGTCCAGGTCCTGGACCTCCAGGCCCAGCAGGTTGCAGGCGGAGGCGAAGGAGAAACGGGTGCGGGTGGAGTTGTCGCGGAAGAGGGAGATGCCCAGGCCGGACTCGAAGATCTTGGTGGAGATGTTGTTCTCGCGCATGTAGCGCAGGGCGTCGGCGACGGTAAAGACGGCCTCCAGCTCGTCGTCGGTCTTTTCCCAGGTGAGGAAGAAGTCGCCCTCGTACATCTCCTTGAAGTTGAGCTTGTTGAGCTTGTCGATGTACATCTGCAAAGTCTTATCCATGGTCAGCACTCCTTAAAAATAATAAATGATGGGTGGATCGGTTCAGCGTCGTACAGGGAGTTTGGCCCTCTTCCCCCGGAAGAGGAGGAAACTGTGGAAGTTCTTTTTGCCTGCTTTTTCCGGAAAGAAAAAGCAGGTTATTTGATGTCGTTGTCGGTCTTCCCGGCGCGGAACTGGGAGACGTCGGACGTCTTGTTCTCGGCCTTGTAGAGGCCGGGGACGGCGGCGTAGAGGGCGGCGCAGGTGACGAGATCCTGCTTCCAGGTGATCTCGTTGGGGGCGTGGGCCTGGCTCTCGGCGCCGGGGCCGAAGCCGACGCAGGGGATGCCGTAGCGGCCCTGGATGGCCACGCCGTTGGTGGAGAAGGTCCACTTGTCGATGAGGGGGCGGTGACGCAGGTGCATGGCGCCGTCGGGCCCGATGCGCTCCTCGCCGAACAGGGCGTGGTGGGCGTCCACCAGGGCCTGGACGTGGGCGGCGTTCTCCTTGTTGATCCAGGTGGGGAAGTAGGACTCGGTCTCATAGACCTCGCCGGTCCAGGAGGGGCGGTCGTACATGTACATGGACACCTTCACGTCGCCGCCGTACTTCTTCACGCTGGGCAGGCTGCGGATCTCCTCCAGGCAGGAATCCCAGGTCTCGCCGGCGGTCATGCGGCGGTCGATGGAGATGGAGCAGGAGTCGGCCACGGCGCAGCGGCTGGGGGAGGTGTAGAAGATCTGGCTGGTGGTGCAGGTGCCCCGGCCCAGGAAGCGGGCGTCCTCGTAGTGCTCGGGGTTGAATTTGGGATCGAGCATCTTCACAAGGCCCTTGATCTCCACAGAGTCGTCGGCGGGGTTTTCGTTGAGGGCGCGGACGTCCTGGAGGATGTCGGCCATCTTGTAGATGGCGTTGTCGCCGCGCTCGGGGGCGGAGCCGTGGCAGGAGACGCCCTTCACGTCCACCCGGATCTCCATGCGGCCCCGGTGGCCGCGGTAGATGCCGCCGTCGGTGGGCTCGGTGGAGATGACGAACTCGATCTTGTCCTTCAGCTCGGGGTGGCCCTTGTTGACGATGTACTGCCAGCACATGCCGTCGCAGTCCTCTTCCTGCACGGAGCCCACCACCATCAGCTTGTAGCCGGCGGGGATGAGGCCCAGGTCCTTCATGATCTTTACGCCGTAGGTGGCGGAGGCCATGCCGCCCTCCTGGTCGGAGCCGCCGCGGCCGTAGATGACCTCATCGTCCTCGTAGCCCTGGTAGGGGTCGTGGGTCCAGTTGCTGAGGTTGCCGATGCCCACGGTGTCGATGTGGGAGTCGATGGCGATGATCTTGTCGCCCTCGCCCATCCAGCCGATGACGTTGCCCAGGCCGTCCACTTCCACCTTGTCGTAGCCCAGCTTCTCCATCTCGGCCTTGATGCAGGCCACCACTTCCTTCTCCTCGCAGCTCTCGCTGGGATGGGAGATCATGGCCCGCAGGAACGCGGTCATGTCCGCCTGATAGCCGGCGGCCGCCTTCTTGATCGCTTCGAAATCCATAATAGTGTCAACCTCCAGAATTGATTTGTATTTCTGTTATTTTGGAAGGGAAAAGATCAGCAGCAGGGGTAGCCGCCGTCCCAGACGACTTTCTTGTAGTTGACGGGGTCGGTGTCTCCCTCGGTGGAGAACAGCAGCACCCGGCTGGAGCCGTCCAGGCCCACGGCGGCGCGGAAATCGGCGTAGGCCTCGTCGGTCATCACGGTGGAGATGACGCCCATGCCCACGGCGCCCGACTCGCCGGAGATGACGCGGGGATCGCCCTTGACGGGGGCGGAGAGCATCCGCATGCCCTTGGCGGCCACCCAGTCGGGGCAGGAGAGGAAGGCGGCGGTGTGGTTCTTCAGGATGTCCCAGCCGATGGTGTTGGGCTCACCGCAGGCCAGCCCGGCCATGATGGTCCGGAGATCGCCGGTGACGAACCGGGGCTTGCCGTCCCCGGCCACCGCGCCCTGGTAGAGGCAGTCGGCGGCCCCGGCCTCCATCACCACCACGGCGGGGGGGCAGTCGGGGTAGCGGTTGACGAAGAAGCCCTGGATGGCCCCCGCCAGGGAGCCCACGCCCGCCTGCACGAACACGTGGGTGGGCCGGCCCCTGCCGATCTTCCGGAGCTGATCGGCGGCCTCGGAGGCCATGGTGCCGTAGCCCTGCATGATCCAGGCGGGGATCTCCTCATAGCCCTCCCAGGCGGTGTCCTGGACCACCACGCCGTTGGGGGTGGCGGCGGCCTCGGCGGCGGCCATGCGGACGCAGTCGTCGTAGTTGACCTCCTCGATGGTCACCTGGGCGCCCTCCCGGGCGATGTTGTCGAAGCGGGTCTTGACGCTGCCCTTGGGCATGTGGACCACGGCCTTCTGACCCAGCTTGTTGGCCGCCCATGCCACGCCCCGGCCGTGGTTGCCGTCGGTGGCGGTGAAGAAGGTGGCCTGACCGAACTCCTCCTTCAGCTTGTCGCTGGTGAGGTAGTCATAGCTCATCTCGGACACGTCCTTGCCCGTTTTCTGGGCGATGTAGCGGGCCATGGCGAAGGAGCCGCCCAGGACCTTGAAGGCGTTGAGGCCGAAGCGGTAGCTCTCGTCCTTGACGTACAGCCCCGCCAGGCCCAGCTCCCGCGCCATCCCGCTCAGCTCCGCCAGCGGAGTGACCGAGTACTGGGGGAAGCTGCGGTGGAAGGCCCGGGCCTTGGCCACGTTCTCCAGAGACATCACCGCCAGATCCTTGTCCTCGCTCTTCGGCAGCCGGTTTGCCGCCCATTTGATCGTTTCCATGAAACCCCTCCCAAAATCGTTTCTGTTTGATTATGCCCTTATCATAATCATCCTTGCGGCGCAAGTCAAGATTTTTTCTAAAAAATTTTTCTAGTACCTAAAATTTTTTTAGAATTTTGTGAAATTTGACGGTGCGATTGCCGTTGTCATCGGAAAATTTTCGTGATAGACTGAACTTACAAATCAAGCGTGATAAAGGAGAGGCGCATATGTACACTTTTACTGTGAACGGCGCACAGATATCCACCGAGAAGGATGTCAAACTGATGACCTTTCTCCGGGAGGATCTGGGGCTGACCTCTGTGAAGAACGGCTGCTCCGAGGGCGGCTGCGGCACCTGCACGGTGATCATCGACGGAAAAGCGGCAAAGTCCTGTGTGCAGAAAACCTCCCGGATGGAGGGGAAGCAGGTGGTCACCTGCGAGGGGCTCACCCAGCGGGAGAAGGAGGTGTACGCCTACGCCTTTACCCACTGCGGGGCCGTGCAGTGCGGTTTCTGCACGCCGGGCATGGTCATGAGCGCCAAAGCGCTGCTGGATGTCGATCCGGACCCGGACCGGCAGGCGGTCAAGACGGCCATCCGCAATAACATCTGCCGGTGCACCGGCTATCGGAAGATCGTGGACGCGGTGCTTCTGGCGGGAAAGCTCTTCCGGGAGAACGCCCCTGTGCCCCAGGAGACGTTTACCGGCGCTGTGGGGGAGAATCTCCCCCGGGTGGACGCCCCCGCCAAGACCATCGGCACGGCGGAGTATACCGACGATATCCGTCTGCCCGGGATGCTCCATGGCGGCGCGGTGCGCTCGGCCTATCCCAGAGCGGTCGTGAAGTCCGTTGACGTCTCCGAAGCTGCGGCTCTGCCCGGGGTGGTCCGGGTGGTCACCGCCGCCGACCTTCCCGGACAGATAAAGGTGGGCCACCTCAAACGGGATCAGTGGGTGCTGGTGCCGGTGGGGGGGGAGGTCCACTTTCGGGGAGATCCCATCGTCCTCATCGCCGCGGAGACGCCGGAGATCCTGGCCCAGGCCAAGACGATGGTGAAGGTGGAGTACGACGTGCTAAAGCCCGTTCTCTCGGCGGAGGAGGCGGCCGCCCCCGGCGCGCCCCAGCTCCAGGAGGGGGGAAATCTCCTCTCCCACGAGCACCTGGTCCGGGGAGATGCGGCGGCCAAGCTGGCCGCCAGCAAATATGTGGTGACCACCCGGTATGAGACCCCGGTCACCGAGCACGCCTTCCTGGAGCCCGAGTGCGCCGTGGCCGCCCCCGAGGGGAGCGGCGTGGTGATCTGGTCCTCCGACCAGGGCATCTATCAGACCCGCCGGGAGTGCGCCGACGCCACCGGCCTGGACCAGGCGCTGGTGCGGGTGGTGGCCAAGTGCGTGGGCGGCGGCTTCGGCGGCAAGGAGGACATGTCGGTCCAGCACCACGCCGCCATTCTGGCGCTGCTGACCCAGGCTCCGGTCAAGGTGGCCATGTCCCGGGCCGAGTCCATGCTCTGCCACCCCAAGCGCCACCCCTTCTCCATGGAGGTCACCACCGGCTGTGACGAAAACGGCTACCTCACCGCCTTCCGGGCCACGCTGGTCTCGGATTCCGGAGCTTTCGCCTCCCTGGGCGGGCCGGTGCTCCAGCGGGCCTGCACCCACGCCGCCGGGCCCTACAACTTCCAGGACATCGATATCGACGGCAAGGCCTATTACACCAACAACCCGCCCTGCGGGGCCTTCCGGGGCTTCGGCGTCACCCAGAGCTGCTTTGCCGCCGAGTGCAACCTGGATCTGCTGGCGGAAAAGGTGGGGATCTCCGCCTTTGAGATCCGCTACCGCAACGCCATCCGCCCGGGGCAGGTGCTGCCCAACGGACAGATCGCCGGGGCGGACACCGCCCTGGTGGAGACGCTGGACGCCGTGCGGCCCTATTATGAGGCCAATCCCAAGGCGGGTATCGCCTGCGCCATGAAAAACGCCGGACTTGGGGTGGGCATCCCCGACACCGGGCGGGTGACGCTGCACATCGAGGGAGGGATCGTCCACATCCGGACCTCTGCGGCCTGCATCGGCCAGGGGCTGGGCACCATCCTCTGCCAGATCGTCTGCCAGACGGCCGGACTCACCCCCGATCAGGTGGTCTGGGACGCGCCGGACACCTCAGTTGCCCCCAACTCGGGCAATACAACGGCCTCCCGCCAGACCCTGTTCACCGGCGAGGCCGCCCGCAGGGCGGCCACCGAGCTCAGGTGGGCGCTGGAGGGCCGCGCGCTGGATGCGGTGGAAGGGGTGGATTTTCACCAGGAGTACACCGGCATCACCGACAAGCTGGGCTCTGAGCGGGAGAATCCCGTCAGCCACATCGCCTACGGCTATGCCACCCATCTGGTGGAGCTGGGGGAAGACGGCCGGGTCAGCCGGGTCATCGCCGCCCACGATGTGGGGAAGGCGGTCAACCCGGTCAATGTGGAAGGACAGATCGAGGGCGGCGTGGTGATGAGCCTGGGCTACGCCCTCACGGAAAAGCTGCCTATGGTGGACGGGGCCCCCAAGGGGATGTATGCCTCGCTTGGGCTTTTCCGGGCCGACCAGACGCCCGACGTGGTCTCGGTCATCGTGGAAAAGAGCCGGGAGGAGCTTGCCTGCGGGGCCAAGGGCATCGGGGAGATCTGCTCTATCCCGACCGCTCCCGCCGTGCAGAACGCCTATTACAACCGGGACGGAAAGTTCCGCACCTCGCTGCCTCTGGAGGAGACTCCATACAGCCGAAAGTGACAGAATACGGCCGCTTTGCGCAAACACTTTTCCTAAAATTTACGATGCTTGGAATTGCTTTTTTATGGAAAAAGGAGTACACTAAATGCAAAGACCCGCAAGGAAAGGGGAAAATGAAAGGAGCGAACATCTGTATGAACATCCGTCTCCGCAAGCTGCTGGCCGGCGCGCTGGCCGCGACCATGCTGGCCGGAACCATCCCGGCCGCCTTCGCTGCCGAAGGAGAGAAGCATGTGACCATCCTGGGTACTTCAGATATGCACGGGAATATCTGGGGTTATTCCTATGAGGATAACAAGGAATCCGCCAACAACGGCATGTCCCGTCTTTACACCTATATCCAGCAGGTCCGGGCCGAGAACCCGAACGCCATCCTGATTGACGCCGGTGATGACATCCAGGGCACCATCATGACCGACGACCTCTACAACAAGACTCCCGACGAGGCCCACCCCGTCATCGCCGCCATGAACTACATGGGCTATGACGCCATGACCCTGGGCAACCACGAGTTCAACTGGGGCATCGAGACTATGCAGAAGATCACCGGGCAGGCTGAGTTCCCCGTTCTGGCGGCCAACGTGAAGGGCACCGACGGCAAGTACGTCACCGGGGCGGGCTGGACCATCGTGGACAAGGGCGGCGTGAAGGTGGCCGTCATCGGCGTGGTCACCCCCGACGTGCCCATCTGGGACGGCGGCAAGGACGGCATCGAGAGCTGCACCTTTGAGGCAGCCAACGCGGCCGTGAAGAGCGCCATCGCCGAGATCGGCAATCAGGCCGACCTCATCGTGGTCTCCGCCCACATGGGCCTGTACGCCGAGTTCGACGAGGACAACGGCTCCGACTCCGCCCAGAAGATCCTGGACGACAACCCCGAGATCGACGTGCTCCAGGTGGCCCACAACCACGTGGTGGTCAACGAAAAGCAGGGCGGCGTGGTCATCGGCGGTGTGCGCAATTCCGGCCGGGACATCGCCCGCTTCGACCTGACCCTGGACAAGGACAACAAGGTCGTCGACTCCAAGGTGGAGATCGTGGACATGAAGGACACCGCCCCCAGCCAGGAGATCCGGGACATCCCCCTGGTGAAGGAGGCCCAGCAGAAGACCATCGACTTCATCAAGGGCGGCACCGGCACCGACGGCGAGCAGGGGAAGGCGCTGGGCACCACCACCGCCAAGTTCCAGCCGGAGAATGAGTTCGCCGGTCTGCCCCAGGGCAAGATCCAGGACACTGCCGTCATGGATCTCATCAACAAGATCCAGCTGGAGGCCTCCGGCGCCGACGTCTCCGCCGCCGCCCTTTTCAAGGACACCAGCGACCTGCCCGCGGGCAGCATCAACTACGGCAACATCTTCGACATCTACAAGTTTGACAACACCCTCTACCGGGTCACCGTCACCGGCAAGGAGCTCAAGGCCTACATGGAGTGGTCCGCCGAGTGCTACAACCAGTGGGTGGAGGGGGACATCAACATCAGCCTGGATCCTGAGTACCCAGACTACCTCTACGACATGTTTGCCGGTGTGGACTATGAGATCAACCTCTCCAAACCCAAGGGCGAGCGCATTGAGAACGTCATGTTCAAGGGCAAGGCCCTCACCGATGACCAGATTCTCACGCTGGCGGTGAACAACTACCGCTACTCCTCCGCCCTGAAGGCGAAGAACCTGGTCTCCGGCAAGAAGGACTGGGAGTCCTCCGGCTCCATCCGCGACATGATCGTGGCCTACTTCGCCGAGCACTCCCCCGTGGCCCCCGAGGTGGACAACAACTGGAAGATCACCGGCGTGGATCTGCAGCTGAGCAATCCTGACCGGGCCACCCTGGTGAAGCTGGTGAACAACGGCCGGCTGGCCAGCCCCAAATCCAAGAGCATCAACCTCAACGATGAAACCGTCAAGGCCGTTCTGGCCAAGGCCGACAACATCACCGTGGACGGAACCCCCTGCTCTGTGGATTTCACCGTCATTGACGGTGTGACCTACTATCGTCTGCGCGACCTGGCCGCCGCCCTCACCGGCACCCAGGCCCAGTTCAATGTGACCTGGGATGACGGTGTGGTCATCACCACCGGGGCCGCGTACACCGATGCGCCCATGAATCTGGTCACCGGGGCCACCCGGAACACCGTCGCCGAGCTCACGGCCACGGTGGACGGCGCTGCCGCCTCCTGCACGGCCGCCCAGGTCATTGTGGGCGACGCGGTGGACGGCAACTACTACGTCACTGCCGCCGGACTGAACGCGCTGACCGGCGCCGTCCTGGCCGAGACAGACGGCGTGCTGAGCATCACCACCAAGTAAAAGGAAACCCGATCCAAAAGTGGAGGTCCCTCTTCCGTTGGGAAGAGGGACCTCCGTTTTTTGCAGAGACTCAGCTCAAAAGTTCCCGATAGCGCTCTGCCGGGGCCACCCGGCCCACTGCTGACAGAGAGACCCGCTCAAAGTCCAGCAGCTCGGCTGCCAGCGCCTGGATGTCCTCCGCCGTCACGGCGTCGTAGGCGGCGATGACCTCCTCGGCAGAGAGCACCGAGCCGGTGAGCAGTTCCCCCCGGCCCAGGGCGCTCATCCGGGACTGAGTGGACTCCAATCCCATGAGGACATTGGCCTTGGACTGCTCCCGGGCCCGGGTCAGCTCTTCCTGCGTCACGCCGTTGGCCACAAAGCGCCGGGTCTCCCGGGCGATGGTCTGGAGAGCGGCGGCCTCGGTGTCCGCGCCCATGGCGGCGTAGACGGCGAAGAGTCCGGTGTCGGCGTGGCCCGCGCCGTAGGAGTAGACCGAGTAGCAAAGTCCGCTCTCCTCCCGCACCTTCTGCCACAGCCGGGAGGACATGCCGCCGCCCAGGATGGAGGAGAGGAGCTGCAGAGTGAAACGCCGGGGATCTCCCAGGGGCAGGCCGGGGAAGGCCAGGGTGAGGTGGTTTTGCTCGGTGGCCTTTTTCCGGGTGGTGAAGGCCGGAAGATAGACTGCGCTCCGCTCCGGAGGCAGGGGTGCGCCCGTCAGGTCGGAGAAGCGGGCGGCCAGATCCTCCGCGTCCCGGTCGGTAAAGCTCCCCGCCAGCGTCACCACCAGCTGGGAGGGGACATAGTGCGCCCTCTGCCAGGCTTTCAGCTTTTCCCCCGTCATCTGCTCCAGCGTGGCCTTTCGGCCCAAAATGGGCCGGGCCAGGGCCGAGCCCTGAAAGACCGCCGCGGCCAGCCGTTCGGCGCACAGATCCTCAGGGTTGTCGGCGTACATCCCCATCTCCTCCAAAATGACGCCCCGCTCGGTGGTCACGTCGCCCTCGTCGAATTTGGAGCAGAAGAGCATGTCGCAGAGGATGTCGGCGGCCTGGGCAAGGTGGGTGTCCAGCACCCAGGCGTAGTAGACGGTGTCTTCCTTGGTGGTGTAGGCGTTGAGCTGGCCGCCGATGGCGTCCATCTCCTCGGCCAGCCGTACCGCGGAGCGCCGGGCGGTCCCCTTGAAGGACATGTGCTCGATAAAATGGGCCGCGCCGCTGAATCCGGGGGCCTCCCGGCGGGAGCCCACGCCCACCCAGATCCCCAGGGCGGCGGAGCGGACGCCGGGGACATGCTCAGTGAGCAGGCGGACGCCGTTGGGAAGAACTTGTCGTTGGTACATCATTTCGACTCCTCATATCATTACGGTATGTGGTATTATACCCCGTTTTCCTTCGTCAGGCAAGCTGCCAAAGGCCCAGGGCCACCAGAAGGAGCCCGGAGAGGGGGAGGGCCAGCCGGCTCCAGCCCGCCAGCCGCTCTCCCAGCCGCCGCCCCAGGGCCAGCGCGGCCAGGGTCACCGCGAAATTGCAGGCGGAGGCCAGCAGGGGAGAGAGCCCCGTGACGCCCGCGGCCACCCCAACTCCGGCGTTGTTCACCGCCAGGGCGGCCGAGAGGGCTACCCAGCCGCTTTTTTCCGCTGGGGGTTCGCCGTTGTTTTTTCCCCGGAGGGTGTCCAGCAGATACCAAAGGCCCAGCCCGGTGAGAGCCAGGCCGCCCAGCCGCCCGGCCAGCCCGGCAGGGAGCAGGGCGGCTCCCAGAGCGCCCATGGCCAGAGAGAGGAACGTGATGGCGGTGGTCAGCGATGCCAGCACCAGCGCCGCCCGGGGGCCCAGACGATTTCCCCGCGCCCCGTGCCCCATCGCGGCCACCACCGTATCCAGGTTGCAGGCCAGGGCAAACACGAATCCCGCCCCCAGGGCGGAAAGAACGTCCATAATATCACCTCTTCCGGTCATCCTATGGAAAAGACCGGATGGGGGTGAGCGCGGACAGGCAAAAGAAAATCCGTTCCCATTTTTTCCGCAGTATGCTATAATATCCTTTGCTGATTTACAAATTTCAAAGGAGAGCGCCATGAGCGGAAAAGAGGAATTTATCGAGCTCTATCGGGAGCGGATCCACCGGGAGGGGAGCGAGGCCCTGCTGGACTATCTGGAGAACAAGTCCGACTTCTTCACCTGCCCCGCCTCGGCCCGGTTTCACGGGGCCTATGCCGGCGGGCTGTGCGACCACAGCCTCAACGTTTACCACTGCCTGACCGATTATCTGGCCCGGGAGCGGGTCCAGGAGCTCTACGGACTGGAGATCCCGCCGGAGAGCGCGGCCATCGCCGCCCTGCTCCACGACCTGTGCAAGATCGGCTGCTACAAGCCGGGGACCCGGAACGTGAAGAACGACCAGACCGGCCAGTGGGAGAAAGTGCAGACTTTCTTCTATGAAGATCCCCTGCCCTACGGCCATGGGGAGAAATCCGTGTACATCATCTCCGGCTTTCTGAAGCTCACCCGGCAGGAGGCCATGGCCATCCGCTGGCACATGGGCTTCTCCGGCGGGGAGGACAGCCGTCTGGTGGGACAGGCGCTGGAGCAGTATCCTCTGGCCTTCGCCCTGTCGGTGGCCGATATGGAGGCCACATATTTCCTGGAAGGAGAGGATCGGGACTGATGGAGGATCAAAACGCGCTGGGCTCAGCCCCGGTGGGGAAGCTGATGGTGAAGCTGGCCGTTCCGGCCATCGCCGCCCAGATGGTCAACGCCCTCTACAATGTGGTGGACCGCATGTACATCGGCCACATGGAGGGGGTGGGGGATCTGGCCCTCACCGGATTGGGGGTCTGCTTTCCCATCCTGATGTTCATCTCCGCCCTCTCCGCTCTGGCGGGGATGGGAGGCGGCTCCCGGGCCGCCATCCGCATGGGGGAGAAGGACATTGAAGGGGCGGAGTCCATTCTGGGCGGCTGTGCCGCTTTGCTGCTGGTCATGGCGGTGGCGTCCACCGCGGTGTTTCAGGTGTTTCGGGATCCGCTGCTCCTCCTCTTCGGAGCCAGTGAAAACACCCTGCCCTATGCCAGCGGGTATCTGGGCGTCTATTTGTGGGGCTCGGTGTCGGTGCTCTTCTCCCTGGGGCTGAACAACTTTATCACCACCCAGGGCTTTTCCCTCTTTTCCATGCTGACGGTGGTCATAGGCGCGGTGTGCAATATCGTGCTCGACCCCATCTTTATCTTCGGGCTGGACATGGGAGTGGAGGGGGCCGCCCTGGCTACGATCCTGTCCCAGACGGTCTCGGCCGTCTGGGTGGTGGCCTTCCTGCGGGGGAAAAAGACCCTGCTGAAGCTGCGGGTGAAGTGGCTGCGGCTCAAGGCCTCCGTGCTGCTTCCGGTGGTGGCGGTGGGAGTGTCCCCCTTTATCATGCAGTCCACCGAGAGCCTGGTGAACATCTCCTTTAACTCTTCCCTGAAGGCCTACGGCAGCGACGTGTACGTGGGGGCTATGACCATCGCGTCCTCCGTGATGCAGGTGGTCACCATGCCCCTCTACGGACTGGCCCAGGGGGCCCAGCCCATTGTGGGCTTCAACTTCGGCGCGGGGAATATGGAGCGGGTCCGCAGGGCGTTCCGGCTGCTCTTTTTCAGCTGCGTGATCTACACGGTGGCTGCCTGGGCGGTGGTGGAGTGCTTCCCCGGTGTGTTCATCGCCATCTTCAACGACAAGCCCGAACTGGTGGAGGTGGCCCGGCGGACCATCCGGGTCTACTTTGCGGGGATCTTCGCCTTCGGGGTCCAGTCCGCCTGCCAGCAGACCTTTGTGGCCCTGGGGGAGGCCAAGGTCTCTCTCTTTCTGGCCCTGCTGCGGAAGGTCATCCTGCTGATCCCCCTGGTGTTTATCCTCCCCAACTTCCTGGCGGACAAGGTGTTCGCCGTGTGGCTGGCCGAGCCGGTGGCGGATATTCTGGCCGCCGGCACCACGGGCATCGTCTTTTTCTCCCGATTCTCCGGGATCTTGAAGCGGCGGAAAGAGACCCTGCGGAAGGGAAGCGGGGAAGCCGGCTGAACACAGCGGAGGGCCGGAGTTTCCGACAAAATATAAGAGCGCGCCGTCTCCCCGGAGACGGCGCGCTCTTATGTTCCGTTTAATTTGCGATCCAGGCGCTGCCCAGGACGGAGTCTCCGTCGTAAAAGACCGCCAGCTGACCCGGCGTAGGGGCCCGGACGGGGACCTGCGCCTCCACCAGAACCTCCTTGGCTGAGACGGGGGAGAGGATACAGGGGGTCTCGGCGTGGGTGTGGCGGAACCGGGCCTGCACCGGCCTGGGGGTGTCCAGCCCGGACAGCGCGATCCAGTTGGGCTGGGTGCAGCGGATGCGGGTGCGGGCGAGGTCGCTGCCGTCCGAGAGGGTCACGGTATTGGCCGCGGGGTCGATGGCCGAGACGTAGTACCGGTGGGGGCCGGAGATCCCCAGGCCCCGGCCCTGGCCCAGGGTATAGCGGTGGATCCCCAGGTGCCGGCCCAGGATCTCTCCGGTGGGGGAGATGAAATCCCCCGGCGGGGGCACGGCGCCCCGGCGGCCCAGCCAGGCGGCGTAGTCGGTGTCCGGGATGAAGCAGATCTCCATGGAGTCCCTTTTCTCGGCCACCGGGATGCTGAAATCCCGGGCCATAGCCCGGACGTCGGCCTTTTCGTAATCCCCCAGGGGGAATACCACCCGCCGCAGGATCTCCTGAGGCAGGCGGGCGAGCATATAGGACTGGTCGTTGGCGGGCATCCCCTTGCGCAGCAGGGCGCGGCCGTCGGGGCCGACGGCGGTGCGGGCGTAGTGGCCGGTGGCCACGAACGCCGCGCCGATCTCGTCCGCCAGCGTCAGAAGGGCCGGGAATTTCACCGTGGGGTTGCACCGGGCGCAGGGCAGAGGGGTGCGTCCGGCCAGATAGTCGGCGGCAAAGGGGGCCTTCACCCGGCACTCCAGCGCCGCCGAGACGTCGGCTGCCCGGAAGTCCAGGCCCAGATCCTCCGCCACCCGGGCGGCGTCTTCTTCCCCGGCGGCTTCCGGGCCGATGGAGAGATAGAGGCAGGTCACGTCGTAGTCCCGCATCAGCAGCCGGGCGGAGACCGCGGAGTCCACACCTCCGGAGAGGCCGAGAACCAGCTTTGGCTTCAAAAAATCATCTCATTTCAGCGTGTTGATCGTCCCGGCAAAGACCACCTGCTCCCCGTCCAGAATGAGAAAGGCAAAGGGGCGGTCCAAAAAGACCTCCTTTGGCTCCCGGGGAGCGGCGCTGCCGCACTTATTCACCACCGCGGTGGCGGCTGCGCCCTCGGTTCCCTTTTCATACATCCGCAGGTACGTCTTTTGGATCACGTCGTCCACCCAGGCAGTGTAAGCGCTTCCCTCCCGCAGAGCGGCATTCATCGAGCCGTCGGCAAAAAGGCTCCCCAGCCCCAGCCCCGCCAGAGTCTCCTTCAAAGAGGCGGCGTAGGTCAATTCAAACTTGGGAATGCCGATGGATACGTCGTACTCCCCGGTGCGGCTGTCCAGCAGGGCGTCCAGATCCAGGCAGGTCAGGTCGGGAACGCCTCCCGCCTTGGGGAGAATGCCCACAAACTCATAGCCGTTCTTGTAGGGCTTGGCAAAGGCGGAGGCCCGGTCGGTCTCGAAGTAGATATGCTCTTCGCCCACCAGAAACTCCGCGTCCTCGCTGCCGCCCGTCCCGGAAAAAGTTCCCTCCCGGACGTTCTGCCCGTGCTCAAAGGGCGCTGTCCATTCTCCGTTAAAATAGAGGGCGTTCACCAGAACCGCCAGCGTGTCCTCGGTGAGGGCGTCGTCGGTAAGGATGGCGGCGATCCGCTTCCGGGTGGCCCGGGAGACCCAGCGGTTGAGCGCTCCGGCATCCCCGGGACGGAAAAAGGCCTCCTCCGCGCCGTAGACGTCGGACAGAACCGCCCGGAAGGAGGGGCTCACTTCCTCCTTCAATCCCTCGTTGAACCACATGGAATTGGCCAGGAAAAGCGTGTCGTCGCGCTCTGCCAGACTGGCTTTGGCGGCGGCGTTCCAGGTATCCGTGTCGCCGCCCAGCAGCGCCTCCAGGGCGGTGCGGGCCTCCCCGGCGGCCCCGTTGGCCGCCATGCACAGAGCCAGCTCCAGGGACAGGGGAGAGAGGATGACATTTTCACCGGGGTGCTGGGCCGTCTCCAGGGCCAGCAGCCGCCCGGCGGCATCGAGGGGGGAGGAAAAGGCGCGGATCTCCCCGGAGACCGGCGCGGCGGACGCAGGGCGGTCGGGGACGGCGGGAGTGGGACCGCCGCAGCCGGTCAGGCACAAAGCGGCAGCCAGGGCAAGAGACAGTACGGCGTTTCGTTTCATAAAATTTTCCTCCTTTGCTCTCTTGGACGGCAAAGGCGGAAAAAAGTTCCCGCACCGCTACTTTTGAAGGTAGACCATCAGCGCGGCGATGTCGGCGGGGCTGACCCCCGAGACCCGGCTGGCCTGGCCCAGGTTGAGGGGGCGGATCCTGGACAGCTTCTGGCGGGCCTCCAGACGGAGGCCCTGCATCCCCTCATAGTCCAGATCGGGGGGGAGGGGGCGGCGCTCCAGCTTTTTCATCTCCTCCACCTGCCGCTCCTGGCGGCGGAGATAGCCGGCATATTTGATCTCGATCTCCACCGCCTCCCGCACCGCCAAAGACAGCTGGGGGCGGTTGGGATCCAGCGGCGCGAGGCCGTCATAGGTGTTCTCCGGGCGGCGGAGCAGGTCGGCCAGCTTTCCCTGGGGGGAGCCGGTCTTTTCCAGCCGGGCCATCTCGGCGGCTACCGCGGCGTATTTTTCCACCGTTCTTTGATAGCTCTCGTCGCTCACCAGCCCCACGGCATGGCCGATGCCCGCCAGCCGCCGGTCGGCGTTGTCCTGGCGCTGGAGGAGGCGGTATTCCGTCCGGGAGGTCATCATCCGGTAGGGCTCGTTGGTGCCCTTGGTCACCAGGTCGTCAATGAGCACCCCGATGTAACCCTGTTCCCGGCCCAGGATGAGCGGTTCCCGGCCCAGGAGCTTCAACGCCGCGTTGATGCCCGCCATCAGGCCCTGAGCGGCGGCCTCCTCGTAGCCCGAGGAGCCGTTGAACTGCCCCGCGCCGTAGAGGCCGGGGACTTTTTTGTGCTCCAGGGTGGGCAGCAGCTCGGTGGGATCCACGCAGTCGTACTCGATGGCGTAGGCGCTACGGGTCATCTCGGCGTGCTCCAGGCCGGGGACGGTGTGGAGCATCTCCACCTGCACCTCCTCGGGGAGGGAGGAGGAGAAGCCCTGGATATACAGCTCCTCGGTGTTCAGGCCCATGGGCTCCACAAAGAGCTGGTGGCGGGGCTTGTCGGCGAAGCGGACCACCTTGTCCTCAATGGAGGGGCAGTACCGGGGGCCGATGCCGTGGATGACCCCGGAATAGAGGGGGGAGCGGTCCAGATTGGCCCGGATGACCCGGTGGGTCTCCTCCGTGGTGTAGGTGAGCCAGCACACCGCCCGGTTTTCCAGCGGCGTCCGGGTGGAGAAGGAGAAGGGGACGGGGGTCTCGTCCCCGGGCTGAAGCTCCATTTTGGAAAAGTCCACGCTCCGGCGGTTGACCCGGGGGGGCGTGCCGGTCTTGAACCGGCGCAGGCCGACGCCCAATCTGGTCAGGCACCCGGACAGGGCTCCGGCGGCCGCCATGCCGTCCGGTCCGCTCTGACGGGTGACTTCACCCACGATGGTGCGCCCGGCCAGATAAGTGCCGGTGCAGACCACGGCGGCCCGTACGGCGTACACTGCCCCGTGGCCGGTGCGCACGGCGGAGACCGCGCCGCGGTCGTCGGTGAGGATGTCGGTGATCTCTCCCTGCTTGACCCAGAGGTTTTCCTGGAGCTCCAGGGTGTGCTTCATGATCTCCTGGTACCGGCGGCGGTCGGCCTGGGCCCGGAGGGACCAGACAGCGGGGCCTTTGCCCTTGTTGAGCACCCGGTATTGGATGCAGGCGCGGTCGGCGGCTCTGCCCATCTCGCCCCCCAGGGCGTCCAGCTCCCGGACCAGATGGCCCTTGCCGGTGCCGCCGATGGCGGGGTTGCAGGGCATGTTGCCCACCGCGTCCAGGTTGATGGTGAAGCAGAGGGTTTTCAGCCCCAGACGGGCGCAGGCAAGAGCGGCTTCGATCCCGGCGTGGCCCGCGCCGATGACCGCGACATCAAAGATGCCGGCATTGTAATCAAAATTCATCTTATCACGTTCCGTATACAATGGAGATGGGTCTGGACACGGCGGAGATCTCCGCCCGGGTGTGGTCGCCGCCGTACTCCCCGTCCAGGGTGAAGGGGACCGGCTCGGCGCAGGTGATAGTGAACCGGGAGGAGTGAAGCCCCACGATGCCGCTCTCGGCGTCGTAGGTCTGCCTGGCCAGACCGCGGATGGCGGCCTGAAAATCGGCCACAGTTTTGGGCATTGGCACCAGCACCGCCTCCAGCAGGCCGTCGTCCAGGGAGACTTCCTCGCTGGGAAGGCCGATGAGGCCGCCCACCGAGACGGTGTTGCTCACCATGCCGTAGAGGTACTCCCCCTCCAGCGCGCCGCCATCGTGCTCCACCCGGAGGCGGTAGCCCTTGAGGCTGGCCATCTCTGAAACACCCTTGAGCACATAGGCCAGATGGCCGAACATGTTTTTAAACTGCTGTGGGGTGTTGTAGGACACATCGGTAAAGGCCCCGAAGGCGGCCACGTAGACGAAAAACTGATCGTCAAACCGGCCCACGTCGCAGGGGCGGGGCGTGCCGGCGGCGGCCACCGCGGCCATATTCTCCAGCCCATCGGGGAGAGAGAGGTTCCGGGAGAAGTCATTGGTGGTGCCCGCCGGGAGATAGCCCACCGGCGGCCGCCGCTCGGCGGGCAGGGCCAGCAGGCCGGTGATGACTTCATGGAGGGTACCGTCTCCGCCGCAGCAGGCCACCCGGTCAAAGCCGGAGGCCAGCGTCCGGGCGGCCTCGGCTGCGTCACCGGGGCCCTGGGTGGGATAGACCGTGACCAGACACCCCGCCCGGGTAAAGGCGTTGAGGATCCCGGCCAGCTTGCTGCGCACCCGGCCCTTTCCGGCGTGAGGGTTGTAGATGAAAAGCAGTTTTTCCATGGGGAGACCTCCGAAAAATGACACCGTGTGGAAGAAAAACCACAGTGCCCTATATTATAGACCGTTTTACTCGGAAATGGAATCCCCTTTTTATACGGGCTGAAAAATGGGGATTTTGAAAAAAATCGGCCGGCGGCCTTGCCTTTTTTACGGTGTATTGGTAAAATACACAATTAAACGCACCCAAAAAGGGGGACTGATCATGGATCGCAAAGCCATGGCGGCGGCATTTCCGGCCACGGTGCCGGTGCTGCTGGGCTATCTGGCCATCGGGATGGCCTTCGGCTTCATGCTGGAGGCCATCGGCTACAATTTTATCTGGGCCTTTTTCATGTCTCTGACCGTCTATGCCGGGTCGGGGCAGTATCTGGGCGTGACGATGCTGGCCTCCGCCGCCGCGCTGGGAGAGGTGGCCTTCCTCACCCTCATCATCAACTTCCGCCACCTGGTCTACGGCCTGTCCATGCTGGAGAAATTCCGGGGCATGGGCCTGCGGAAGCTGTATATGATTTTTTCCCTTACTGACGAGACCTATGCCCTGCTGGCTTCGGCCCGGGCCCCGGTGGGGATCGACCCCCGCAACTACTATTTCTCCATTGCTTTGCTGGATCACAGCTACTGGATCCTGGGCTCGGTGATCGGGGCCATGCTGGGCGCCGCCCTGCCCATCAACACCCAGGGCATCGACTTTGCCATGACGGCCCTCTTCATAGTCATCGCCGTGGGACAGTGGGAGAGCTACAAGTCCCATCTGCCCGCTGTTCTGGGCGCGGGGGCGGCGCTGCTGTTCCTGATCCTGGTGGGACAGGAGCAGATGCTCCTGCCGGCTCTGGCCGTCATTGTGGCGGGACTGATGGCCCTGAGGAGCCGGCTGGACGAGGGAGAGCCGGAAGAAAAGGAGGCTGAGGTATGAGCCGATTTGGTTATGCGGCGGCGGCCATTGCCGTGATGGCGGCGGTGACCTTCCTCACCCGGGCCCTGCCTTTTCTCCTCTTTGACCGGGGAGAGCGGCCGCCCCAGCTGGTGCTCTACCTGGGGCGGGTGCTGCCCCCGGCGGTGATCGCCATGCTCATCGTCTACTGTCTGCGCACCGTGCGCTTCACCGCCCCGGGGCTGTGGCTTCCGCAGCTCATCAGCGTGGCGGCGGTGATTGCGCTTCACCTCTGGAAGCACAACAACCTCATCTCCATTTTTGGAGGCACTCTGCTCTACATGTTTTTGGTGCAGACCGTATTCGTGTGAGAGAGGACCAGATGATTTGAAAGAAAAGGCGCCGGGAACCGAGCGGGTTCCCGGCGCCTTTTTTGTGCTGGATCATTCCTCTTCCCCACGCATCCGGTAGCCCACGCCCAGCTCGTTGACGATGTAGCGGCTCTCCCCGGGCCGGGAGCCCATCTTCTTGCGGATGTTGGCCATGTTGACCTGGAGTTTTTTAACGCTTCCGGGGTCGGAACCGCCCCATACCGCCTGGACAATGGCGGAGTAGGTCATCATTTTTCCCGCGTGCTGGGCCAGCACGGCCAGGATGTTGTACTCGGTCTGGGTCAGACGGATCTCCGCTCCGGATAAGGTCACCATCCGCTTTTCGTAGTCGATCACCAGGCCCGCCAGGGTAAATTTCCCGCCGGGCAGGGAGTCCACGCCGCCCCGGCTGCTGCGCAGGGCAACCCGTACCCGGGCCAGCAGCTCCGAGGTGCCGAAGGGCTTGGTGATGTAGTCGTTGGCTCCCAGATCGAGGGCGGACACCTTGTCCCACTCCTGTGTCCGGGCGGAGAGAATGACGATGGGCACGGGGGAGGATTTGCGCACCAGGCGGATAAAGTCCAGACCGTCCATATCAGGCAGCCCCAGGTCCAGGATCACCAGATCCGGCTGATGGGAGAGGAACAGAAGATGCCCCTGAGCCCCGGTCTCTGCCGAGAGGACCTGATAGGAGTTGGACTCCATAATGGTCTGCACGAAATCCCGGATGCTGGCCTCGTCCTCCACCAGAAGGACTTTGTACTTGTTATTGCTCATGTGTCCTCTCCCTCCATTTCCAGTGAGAACCAGAACCGCGCACCGCCCTCCGGCCGGTTTTCGGCTTGCAGGACGCCCCCGTGGGCCCGGACGATGGTGGCGCACACCGACAGCCCGATGCCCATGTTGCTCCGCCCGCTGTCGGCGGGGGCATGGGTATGTTCCAAATAGCCTGCGAACAGGTGCTCCAGCCGTTCCCTGGGAATCCCACAGCCGTTGTCCGAAACCTCAAACACCACCCGGCCCTCTCCGGTGCGGACGATGAGCGTCAGCTCGGTCATCCCCCTGGCGTGGAGCGCGGCGTTTTCCAGCAGGTTGATGAGGACCTGCTCGATGAGCATTCCGTCCATGGGGATACTGATGAAGTCCGGGGGGATAGAGACGGTCACCTGCTGTTCGGGATAACGCTTGCGGAACTTGACCAGCGTGGAGTCGATCAGCTCCTCCAGCACGGTGGGCGTTTTGATGACCTGGACCTTTTCTCCGTCGATCCGGGTGACAGAGAGAAGATTTTCCACCATGCGGATAAGCCACTCTGAGTCCTTGCGCATCTCTTCCAGCATCTTGAACTGCCGCTCGCGGGGGAGGTCGTCGTAGTTTTCCAGGAGCACC
Organism: Pseudoflavonifractor sp. Marseille-P3106; assembly: GCA_900169975.1. Classification (GTDB taxonomy): domain Bacteria; phylum Bacillota; class Clostridia; order Oscillospirales; family Oscillospiraceae; genus Vermiculatibacterium. The sequence continues at coordinate 82,783 of LT827120.1, read as the reverse complement.
GAGGCCGAGCCGTAGATGGAGGTGAGGGGGGTGCGCAGGTCATGGGAGATGGCCCGGAGCAGGTTGGCCCGCATTTTTTCCTTTTCACTCTCCGAGCGCATTTTCTCCTGCTCCTTGACCTTAGTGGTCAGGGCGCTGGTGGAGAGAGCCACCGTAAACATGACCAGAGCTGAAAAAACGCTTTCCGGCAGGGAGAAGTTAAAGGCAAAATAGGGAAGGGTAAAGGCGTAGTTTACCGCAAACACGCCCAGGATCGAGGCCAGAACGCCCCAGAGATAGCCCTGGGTCTTGAGGGAGATGAGAAAGGTCCCCAGTACAAAGATCATGGGGATCAGGGAGCGGATCTGGGGCTGGATCTGAAAGAGCAGATTGACGGCAAAGGCCACCGCCATGACCAGAAACGAGTATAGCCCGTCCCGGATCAGCGTCTCCGGTGTTTTCATGGGTTTTCTCCTTTCTCGGAGTGTTTTTCCATTGTAGCACAGCAGGCGAAAAAAGACAGTCCTTCGGGCCGATCCCCGTGGATTTTCTCCTCCTACTGTACCATTTTTGCGGCAAAGATTCGGCAAAGAATTTTGGGTCGAATCTGGTGGGACTGTCGGGGACGGCAAAAGGGTCCGCCACAGCCGGATCCTTGGCGCAGAAAGGAACGCGGGGGGAAGGGGCCGGCGCGCGGCGGCAAAGAAGGGGCCTTAGGCGGCCGGACGGGGAGGTTCTTATTCGTTTCTTAGCCGGGGTGCGATTGACAAGGCGAGGGTCGATGTGGTAGGTTAACCACACAAATAACGGCAAGGTGGTGAAAGCAAAACAGGGCAAATTAGACAAAGGTACTGTCCGCCAGTCGCCAGGATCGGAATGGAAGGCCGATCCCCGATGACCGGGGTATCTCCAAGAAAAAGTGGCGCGCCGCGTCAAAATGGAGGTAACTGTATCATGAAAAAACACCCACCCGGCACCCCGTCTCCAGGCTCGTTTTCCCCGCGACGAGCACGATCGTTTCCCGGCGTTCCAAGAGCTACGTGACTGTGTCCCACGGGCAGCTCCCTGCGGTGTGCCCAACACCGGATGCCGCAGATCGGAAGATATTCCTGCCGCAACATTGAAAGGGGTGTTTTGTGCGTATGAGTACCGAAACATTGGAAAAACGCGATGGTTTTAACAGCAAAATAGGGTTTATTCTGGCCTGCGTCGGCTCTGCCGTAGGTATGGGCAACATCTGGCTGTTCCCCTACCGCATGGCGACCTACGGCGGCGCGTTCCTTGTAATCTACCTGCTCTTTGACATTTTGATCGGGTTCTCCGGCGTGGTGGGCGAGATGAATTTTGGCCGCCGGGCCAAGGCCGGCCCCATCGGTGCTTTTGGCGAGGCTGCCGCCTCCCGGGGCGAGGACAAGAGGAAGATCGGCCAGCTCATCGGCGCGTTCCCCATGCTGGGCGCGCTGGCTCTGGCCATCGGCTACTCCGTGGTCGTGGGGTGGATCGTGAAATATACCTGCGGCTCCTTTACCGGGTCCGTTCTGGCTCCCGCCGACCCCGCCGGTTTCGGCGCGGCGTTCGGCGGTATGGCCTCCGCTTTCGGCAACAACGGCTGGCAGATCGTGGCGTTGGTGGTCACCTTCGCCATCATGACGCTGGGCATCGCCGGCGGCATCGAGAAGGCAAACATGATCATGATCCCGCTGTTCTATCTCATGTTTATTGGTCTGGCCATCTATGTCGGCTTCCAGCCCGGCGCCGCCGACGGCTACAAGTGGATGTTTACCATCGATCCCAAGCAGTTTGCCAACCCCATGCTGTACGTATATGCTCTGGGGCAGTCTTTCTTCTCCCTGTCCCTGGCGGGCAACGGAACTGTGATCTACGGCTCCTACCTGGATGACAAGACCGATACCATCAGTTCCGCCATCCTGATCGCCGTGTTCGACACCCTGGCCGCCATGCTGGCCGCTCTGGTCATTATCCCTGCCATGGCCACCACCGGCGCTGTCCTCTCCGAGAGCGGCCCGGGCCTGATGTTCATCTCTCTGCCCTACCTGTTCAAGGCAATGCCCGGCGGCCAGATCGTGATGATCGTGTTCTTCGTGGCCGTTCTCTTTGCCGGCCTGACCTCTCTGGTCAACCTGTTCGAGGCGCCCATCGCCACCCTGCAGGACAACCTGAAGTTCAGCCGTCCCAAGGCGGTCATTACCATCGCCGTCATCGGCCTGGTCGTTTCCCTCTGCATCCAGGGTATCGTAAGCGACTGGATGGATTTCGTCTCCATCTATGTATGCCCCCTGGGCGCCGGACTGGCCGGCATCTTCTTTGCCTGGATCTGGGGCAAAAATGCCGTGGAGGACGAGGTGTCCAAGGGCCACGGCAAGCGGGTCAACAGCCTGTACTACCCGCTGTACAAATATCTGTTCTGCGGGCTGACCATGGTGGTGTTCATAGCCGGAATCGCCTTCGGCGGAATCGGCTAAGATATCCATATCGCGTAAAAGTCCCCCCAACTCTCGTGAAAATCCACACTCTCTCACTCCGAAAGGATCTGCCACATCCGGACGGGGGAAAACGGCCGGCCCGAAAGGGTCGGCCGTTTTCCTGTTAGCTGGGGGATGCCGGCGGTCCGGATATTTTCAAGGAAAAAGAAAACGTCGCCTGTTAGTATTTTTTGTTTTCCCGAAGTGCTCCCCATAATATGTGCGGTCTTACAAGTATCTTTTGGGAATTCTTTTCTGATCAAATCATCATAGTAACTTATATCAGCACTGACCACGGAACCGTTTTCGACAACTCGCTTCCACAATGCTGTGCGAAAGCCAGGGAGCCTTTTACAGGGTTATTAAAACAAGCTTCTAACACACTGTATCTCCACCCCAAGCTATATAAATAACTCTATGCCAGCATATCATAAAAATCGGGCAAAGAAAAAGGCCTGCCTTTCTCGAAAAGAAAGACAGGCCTTTGGAGCAGGTGACGAGGCTCGAACTCGCTACCTCCACCTTGGCAAGGTGGCGCTCTACCAGATGAGCTACACCTGCAAGCGACAACGTGCATTATACAAAAAGTCACCCATTTTGTCAAGAGATTTTCTAAAAAATTTTGGGGAGCCGTTTACAAGCTTCTGGAAATCCAGTATAATAAGGCGAAAACTTTTTGGAAAAGGGGTATCCCGATGTGACGTGACAGAGCGGAGCCAACAACTATAATTTCATGGAGGGATCACCTTTGCCCAAATACGAATCCGAGATCAAGCGCCGGCGCACCTTTGCCATCATTTCGCACCCAGACGCCGGCAAGACCACCCTGACCGAAAAGTTCCTGCTCTACGGCGGAGCCATTGCCCAGGCCGGACAGGTCAAGGGCAAGAAAAACACCCGCGCCGCCACCTCCGACTGGATGGAGATCGAGAAGCAGCGCGGCATCTCGGTGACCTCCTCGGTGATGCAGTTCCAGTACGAGGGCTACTGTGTCAACATTCTGGATACTCCGGGCCACCAGGACTTCTCCGAGGACACCTACCGCACGTTGATGGCCGCCGACTCCGCCGTCATGGTCATCGACGCCGCCAAGGGCGTGGAGGCCCAGACCCGGAAGCTCTTCAAGGTCTGCGCCATGCGGGACATCCCCATTTTCACCTTTATCAACAAGATGGACCGGGAGGCCCGGGACCCCTTTGAGCTCTGCGAGGAGCTGGAGCGGGAATTGGGCATCGAGACCTACCCCATGAACTGGCCCATCGGCTGCGGCAAGGAGTTCCAGGGCGTCTACGACCGGGAGAAGGGGGAGATCATCCACTTTACCTCCAACGGCGGCGCCCATGCCGCAACCGCCACCGCGGTGGCGCTGGGAGATCCCAACCTGGACGGGCTCATCGGCCAGCGGCTCCACCGCCAGCTCACCGACGACGTGGATCTGCTGGACGGGGCCGCCGCCGAGTTCGACCTGGAGAAGGTCCGGCACGGCAAGCTCTCCCCGGTGTTCTTCGGCTCCGCCCTCACCAACTTCGGCGTGGAGCCCTTCCTGGAGGGCTTCCTCAAAATGACCACCCCCCCGCTGCCCCGGCTGGCGGGGGATACCCTGGTGGACTCCATGGACGACGACTTCTCCGCCTTCGTCTTTAAGATCCAGGCCAACATGAACAAGGCCCACCGGGACCGCATCGCCTTCATGCGGGTGGTCTCCGGCCGGTTTGACGCCGACCGGGAGGTCTATCACGTCCAGGGCAAAAAGAAGATCCGGCTCTCCCGGCCCCAGCAGCTGATGGCCGCCGAACGGGAGATGATCGAGGAGGCCTACGCCGGGGACATCATCGGTGTCTTTGACCCGGGCATTTTCACCATTGGAGACACCCTCTGCGCCCCGGGGAAAAAGTTCCGGTTCGACCCCATCCCCACCTTCGCCCCCGAGCACTTCCGCCGGGTCCGGCCCCTGGATACCATGAAGCGCAAGCAATTTTTGAAGGGGGCGGAGCAGATCGCCCAGGAGGGCGCCATTCAGATGTTCAAGGCCCCCTATACCGGCATGGAGGAGATCATCGTCGGCGTGGTGGGCACCCTGCAGTTCGACGTGCTGGAGTACCGGCTCAAGAGTGAATACAATGTGGACATCTTCATGGAGGGGCTGCCCTACGAGTATCTCAGGTGGATCACCACCGACGACGGCGAGCCGGCCAAGGAGGAGGACCTGGTCCTCGGCACCGACACCAAGCTGGTGGAGGACTTCAAGGGCCGCCAGCTGCTGCTCTTCGGCTCTCAGTGGGCGGTGAACTGGACCCAGGAGCGCAATCACAGACTCACTTTCTCCGAGTTCAGCACCCCCCGGGAGGATGACTGAGGCATTCGGACGAATTTAGACGGGCAAGGCCGGGGGCGGCATGGCGGACAGCCGTGCCGCCCGCTTTATTTTCAGAGAGGAAGAAAAAGATGGAAGTAAAAATCAGACAGGCAAAGCCTGAGGACGCAGAGGCCCTGCTGGCCATTTACGCGCCCTATGTCCGGGACACGGCCATTACCTTTGAGTACGAGGCGCCTTCCCTGGAGGAGTTCCGGGCGCGGATCCGCCGGGTGCAGGAGCGCTATCCCTATCTGGCGGCCGAGGCGGACGGGGTCCTGGTGGGCTATGCCTATGCGGGGCCGTTCCACGCCCGGGCCGCCTACGACTGGGCGGTGGAAACTTCTATCTATGTGGACCGGAGCAAAAAGCGCGCGGGGGTGGGGGGCAGACTCTACCACGCGCTGGAGGAGAGCCTCAAAGCCCAGGGCATCCTCAATCTCAATGCCTGTATCGCCTATCCCGAGCGGGAGGACGAGCACCTCACCCGGGACAGCGTGGCCTTCCACGAAAAACTGGGCTACCGGATGGTGGGGCGGTTCCACGACTGCGGCTATAAGTTCGGACGATGGTATGACATGGTGTGGATGGAAAAACTGCTGGGCAGCCACCCGGCCGACCCAGCCCCGGTAAGGCCTTTTCCGTCGGTGGCGGAAGAACAGGAGCCCTGGAAAACGGGCGGCGTTTAAAAAGCACGGAGGAGCCGCGGGACCGGATGGTCCCGCGGCTCCTCCGTCTGTCAGGAGAACTGGAGCAGGCGCATCCCGCGGAAGGGGAGGCTCACTGCTTTTCCCTGACTGCGATCCAAATTTCGCAGGTGTAGTTGGGATCCTGCACCTCGGCCGAGGGATAGACCTCAAGCTCCACCCCGCTGCCATACTCGTAATTGCTCTGGGGGAAGAACTCGGTGCAGATCTGCCGATAAGTTTTTATGAAAGCGTCCGGCATCTTCCCCTTGCAGGAAAAGACCGCGTAGGTATAGGCGGGGATTTCCACGATGTCCAGCGCTTCACCGTTCAGGGGTGCGCCGTTGTACTCCGCACCGATGCCGTAGGGGAAGCCGGAATCCGCCATCTCCGCGGAGAAACAGATCCCCAGAATGCCGTTCACATGGTCAAACCGGCCGTATTTGCAGATGGCATCAATAGAGCCGTTTTTTTGGCACTCGTTCCAGAATGCCGAAATGTCCGCTGTGGCGGTCTCGCCCTGAGGTTTGTTCACCAGCTTCTTTTTGCAGATGACCTGAAACGCATCCTTTTTTTCAATCCTGTAGTCCATGGTGCTGCCTCCCGATAAAATCAGTTTTACGGAAAGTCTGGAAAAGGATTTGATCGTGCCGCCGCGTCTTGCTTCGGTGGGGGTGATCCCGTGGAATCGAGTAAACGCCCGCGTGAAGCTTTCGGGGGTGTCGTATCCGTACCGGAGCGCAATGTCGATGACCTTATCGCCGGTTCCAAGGAGTGCTTCCGCGGCCTGGGTGAGGCGGCGCATGCGAATATAGTCTCCCAGGGAAAATCCGCAGAGCATGCTGAACATCCGCTGAAAATGAAACGCCGACGAACAGGCCTGCTTCGCCACCGACTCATAATCGAGCGCTTCCGTCAGATGCTCCTCCGTGTAGTCCAGTGCGCGCTGGATCCCCGTAACCCAATCCATCTCCCGATCTCCTTCCGCATAAAAGGATTCTATCCCGATTCATCTGATATTTCTTGATTTTCTGTGCGGTGTGGTGACAGGCTGCCGGACGGCGGGATCCTTAATTTTCCACATCCACCACCCGGAGATAGCGGCGCAGGGGATACTCCCCGTCGTGCCCCTCGCCGGGAAAGGCGTCGGACAGGCGGCCTGCCCGTGTGATCCGGGTCACGCCCGCCCGGGCCAGAAGGGCGGTCAGGGCCTCCCGCTCCTCCTCCGCACAGAGGAGGCCCGCGGTCTGGAGCCGTCCCTTCTGCCGCCGGAGGACAGGCAGCAGTTCAGAGCGGGGGAGGGGCTTGACCAGGACGTTCCCCTCCATGGGGGAGAGCTCCAGCTCCCGGTCGGGCCGGGCGGTCACCGAGCAGCCCCGGCCCCGGAAGAAGGCCTCACCGGGCTCCCGGCCCGCCGTGACGCGCTCCAGAAAGGCGGTGTAGCCGCTGAGGGCGGCCCGGGCACTCTCCCATGGCCCGGTCCGCCGGGCCAAAACCGCCCGCTCCAGCCGGGGGAGGAACGCCTCCGCAAAGGCCCGGGCGGCGGAAAAGTCGCCGGTGTCCAGAAAAATGACCTGGCAGGAGCTGCACAGCCGCTGCCCGGTGGCGGCGATGTGGGCGGCCAGCGCGTCCAGCTCCTGGGCCGCGGGAGGGCCGGACAGGTAGGCGAAGCTCAGCCGGTGGCCCCACTCCATGAGCCGGCACCCCGGCGGAGCCAGATGGCGGAAGGTCTCCACCGCCCCGTCTCCGCCCCATACGGCGATGCCGTCGGCCAGCCCGGCCAGGGCCGTCAGCTCCGCGGTCCGGGAGGAGGGCAGGTCGAAGGCGTAGACAAAGCCGGCCAGTTCGGGGGCGGCCTCGGTGAGGAGAGACAGGGCCGCCAGGGACAGCCCCTTGTCCTCCCGGGGGAGCTTCAAAAGGTTGACGTTGCCGGTGAGCAGGCCCTCGGCCACGCTGAACAGCCCCAGCCCGGGCTGGTTTCCGGCGGCCACATGGAGCAGGACGCCCAGGGGCAGAAAACGGGCGGTGGTCTGCCGTCTCTCCCGGGGAGAGAACCGCTCCGGCCCCAACTCGGCGCGGAGCTTTTCCTCCAGGACATCCCGGGTGAAGAGGGGGAGCACTTCCCCCAGACGGGCCAGCTCCCCGGCGGGGAGGAACCGGCGCAGCAGGGCGTCAAATTCCCCGGCAGCCAGGCGGCGGCCCAGGGCGTCCAGGGCGGCGAGCACCGTCTCCGCCGGGAGGGGCGGCCCCGCGAGGGCGGCGTTGAGCTCCCCCTCCAATCCCGCCAGAAGACCGGGGAGGCGGCTGTCGGGCAGCAGGGAGCCGTGGGCGAAGATCATCCCATCTCCCCCTTTCCCAGAAGTTCGGCCGCCCCGGCGGCGCAGGTACGGATGTCGGACATCCCCACCCGGCCCACGATGGTGAGGGCGGGAGATGGAATGCCGCAGCCGCAGGCATCCCCCGGCTCCAGATAGCCCAGGTCGTCGGTCATGACGCTCAGGGTGGGCGTGGCGGTCATCAGGGGGGAGATGAGGTTGATGAGGCCCACTTCCCCCATGGGGAGCGGCGCCAGGGTCTCCGGGTCCCGGATGAGCACCCGGCTGTAAATGGGGACATGGAAGCGGTGGTTGGGGCAGGCGTTGTAAAAGACGGGGTGCTCCACCGCGCCGAAGAGCTCGTGGATGTGATCGGGCGGGACGCCCAGCACCCGCTCCGCCGCGGCGTAGAGGGCCGATTTGGCCACCTCCTGCGCGCCGTGCTCCTTCCAGCCGCCCGCCAGAATGATCCGGGAGCCGGGGCGCAGCCGGACGGTCCGGCCCAGCGCCTCCAACTGCTGCAAACCGAACCAAAGGTAAGAGGGGAAGCCGATGACCCGGGTGGGGAAGGGGGAGGCGGCCAGCCGCTCCAGAGCGTGAGCTGCCCCGTCCAGGTCGGGGATGTAGGACGTCCCCCTCCGCTGGAGGGCGTAGGTGCGGCTCAGGGGCGGAGAGAAAAAAGTCAGGCCGTACATGGTGCGGGTCACCCCGGCGTGGTTGTCCCGGTGGGGCTGATAACCCAGCACCACGCAGTGGGCGGGCACGCCGGAGATGAGCCGGTGCCGCGCCCCCAGCCGCAGCACCATGGGGACCTCCGCCAGGAGACTCCCCCAGTCGAAGCCGATGCGGCTGAATGTTCCGCTGGTGCCCGAGGAAGTGACCCGCATGGCCATCCGTCTCTCCGGCATGGAAAAAAGGGCCTCCCGCTTGAAAAGCAGGGTGGGCAGAACGGGGATCCGGGCCAGATCCTCCGTGGAGCGGAGGCTTTTGGGGTCAAAGTCCAGACGCCGGCAGATGGCGGCGTAGCCGGGGCAGTGGGCGATGTGATAGGCGCAGTTGTCCGCCGCCGCCCGGAGAAAGAGGGCGTCGGAGGCGGGGAGGTCGTAGGGCCGGGGGTGCCAGAAGAGGGCCTGCCGGCTGGGCATGGGATCACCGTCCTTTCTGCTGCTATCATAATACAGGCCGGGACAGAGCGCAAGGGAAGCGGGAAAATGCGTTTGATTGCACGGGATCGCTGTGGTACACTTGCAGTGGCCCCTGGCGGGCTTATGGCCCGCAGGACGATCGGCGGAAGCGGAGGGGGAGACAGAGTGGATGATTTGGAGAAGAAATTGAATGTGCTGACGAAGATCGCGCATGGTTTAAATGAAAGAAATGTGGTCTGGGCCGTCGGCGCATCCATGCTGTTATATTTGAGAGGAATCGTGGACGTTTTTCATGACATTGATCTTATGGTATGCGAAAGTGACGTGGAAAAGCTGAAAGAACAGCTTTTGCCCATGGGGGTGCTGGCGCCTCCGAAGCCGGATCAGCAGTACAAAACACGACATTTTTTGGAATTTGTGATCCAGGGAGTTGACGTGGATGTCATAGCTGGATTCGTGATCGTCAAGGATGAACGGGACTACGACTGTCCCTTTGGGCCGGAACAGATCGAGGAGTATCTTCAGCTGAATGGGGAGACGATCCCGCTCCAGTCGCTGAGAGACTGGAGAAGGTACTATGAGCTGATGGGAAGGACTTCCAAAGTGGAAACCATAGACCGCTCCATCCCGGTGGATGGGAAAGAATAGGCCAGAACGCAATTAAGGGCATCGCCGTTCCGCTGGAACGGCGATGCCCTTAAGCTATTTGATCGAAAAGAGATGCATTGGCGCTTACAAAAAATCAGTCGGGAATATACTCCCGCACCCGCAGAGTGGCCCCCAGCCGCTCGGCCAGGGCGCGGCACTGGGCAATGTCCTCGGCGGTCTTGTCCTTGTTGACGATGGTCATCACCACCTCGGGGACGTACCGGGCGGCCTTTTGAGTAAAGTCCAGCATGTCCGCCCAGCCCTGCTTGCCGGTGGAGGGCTGGGTGACGGCGGTGTACTCGGCCTCGTTGGAGCCGTTGAGGGAGATGGAGATCACATCCACCCGGCCCTTCAGCTCCGGGGTCACGTCCCGGCCCAGGAAGCGGTTGGCGTGGCCGTTGGTGTTGATGCGCACAGGGGGCAGCTTCACCCCCCGGCGCCTGAGCTCGTCGATGAGCCAGGCGTCGTCGTCCCAGCGGAACATGGGCTCGCCAAAGCCGCAGAACACCAGTTCCCGGTACTGGGACAGATCCCTGGAGAGCAGGTCGTCCAGCGCCTCCTGGCGGCTGGGCTCGTGCTCCAGCCACAGGTCGTCGGCGTAGATGCTGCCCTTGTGGCCGTTGTGGCGCAGGCAGAACACACAGGCGCAGTCGCACTTGTTGGTGAGGTTGACGTAGAGCGCCCCCTCATACTCGTAGGTAATGGTCATCATAGCGGGGTATCCTCCAATCCAAAAAATCGCAGGGCGTTTTGATAGGTCGCCTCGGCCGCCGCTTCAGTGGAAATGCCCTTCACCTGGGCGATGGTCTCGGCCACCCGGAAGACATAGCGGGAATCGCACCGCTTCCCCCGAAAGGGCTCGGGGGCCATGTAGGGGCTGTCGGTCTCGATCATGATACGCTCCAGAGGGAGTGCGGCGATGACCTCCAGCGCCCGGCGGGCGTTTTTGAAGGTGACGTTTCCCGTAAAGGAGACGTACCAGCCCAGCTTCTCCACCACCTTGGCGTCCTCGGCGGAGAGGGCGCAGCAGTGGAATACCCCCCGGGTGCCGGGGTGGGCGCGCACCAGGTCCAGGGTGTCCCTGTGGGCGTCCCGGTCGTGGACGATGGCGGGCAGGTCCAGCTCCCCGGCCAGCGCCAGCTGGGCGGCGAAAAAGTCCCGGGAGTTGGCCCGCTCCTCCGGCGTCCTGAGCCAGTAGTAGTCCAGCCCGATCTCTCCGATGGCCGCGCATTTGGGGTGGCGGGCCAGTGCCCGCACCTCGTCCAGGTCGGACAGGGACGCCCCCTCCAGATTTTCCGGATGGAGCCCGGCGGCAAAATAGAGAAAGGGGTATCGCTCGGCCAGAGCCAGGCTCTGCCGGGTGGTGGGCAGGTCGCAGCCGGGGCAGACCACCCGCTCCACCCCGGCGGCGGGGAGGGCGGAGAGCACCTCGTCCCGGTCGGAGCCGAAGGCGTCGTCATAGTAGTGGGCGTGGGTATCGAAGAGCCGCATGGGCATCACCTCAAGTCAAAGTACACACATGATACCCTCTTTGGAGAAAAAATGCAAGGCGGGGCGGCTCATGCTGCCGTCAGCCGCTTTTTCAGGCCGATCCGGTCCACGCCGTAGGCCAGCACGGCGAACATCAGACCGCTGCCCACCGCCTGGACCAACGTGCCCAGGAACTGGGGCAGAAAGGCGTTCACGGTGCCGGCGAAGAGGACGTTGGCCACGCCGTAGAGGGCGGGGGAGAGCAGGCCGGAAAGAAAGATGGCGGCCACGTTCCGGGGGCAGAGCACCCGTTGGCTCCTGCTGGTGAAGGGCAGGCAGATGAGCGACTTGACGATCAGGGTGGGCACCACCCACATGGGGGCGGTGAGCAGATCGGCCAGACCGGCGCCGACGGCGCCGGCAGCCATGGCCCAGGGGGCGGGCAGCAGGCAGGCGCACAGATAGATGAGGGCGTCGCCCAGGTGCACATAGCCTCCGGTGGGGAGGGGAATGTGGAGAATATAGGCGGTGGTGACGGTGATGGCGGCGGCGAAGAGGGCGGTCGTCACCAGGCGGCGGAGCTTTTCGCTGTTCTCTCTCATGGAAAGGACCTCCTTGACGGTTTCGTTTTGTTCTGGTACTATGATAGCAAAATCTGACCCTTTGAAAATATCCAGTTTTTATCTTTTTAAAGGGGTCAAAATGGAGGAAACAGCCATGACGGAACTGACGCCCCAATTTGACGATTCCGCCCCCCTGTATGAGCAGCTCTACCGCTATATTGTGGCCCAGATCCGCTCGGGCGCGCTGCCGGAGGGGGAGAAGCTCCCCTCCAAGCGGCGGCTGGCCGAGCATCTGGGGGTGAGCCTGACCACGGTGGAGAAATCCTACGGCCTTCTGACGGCGGAGGGGTATCTGGAGTCGGCCCCCCGCAGCGGCTACCGGGTCACCCCTCTGGACGACTGCTTTTCCACCTCCGCGGTGGACACCGAGCAGTTTCCCTACGCCACCTGGGCACGGCTTTCCAAGGAGGCGGTGTACGAAAACCCGGCGCTCCTCCAGCGGGGAGACGGCCAGGGGGACTGGGCCTTCCGGGGGACGCTGGCCAGCTTCCTCCACCAGTACCGGGGGGTGAACTGCACCCCGGAACAGGTGGTGCTGGGGGCGGGGATGGAGGCGCTGATGTGGATCCTCCTCCAGCTTCTGCCCGACGCGGTGTTCGCACTGGAGGATCCGGGCTACGCCTCCCTGCGGCTGCTGCTGGAAAATCTGCGGCGGCCCTATGCGCCGGTGCCGGTGGACGAGCGGGGGCTGGATCCCGCCGCCCTGCGCTCCTCCGGTGCCGACGTGGCCTATGTCACTCCCTCCCATCAGTTTCCCCTGGGGGTGGCCACTCCGGTGGGGCGGCGCTCCGAGCTGCTTCGCTGGGCCTATGAGGCTCCTGGGCGCTATCTCATTGAGGACGACTACGACTCGGAATTCCGCTATGCCTCCCGGCCCATCCCAGCCATGCAGGGGCTGGACGAGGGCGGACGGGTCATCTATGTGGGCACCTTTTCCCGGACGCTGGCCCCCTCCATCCGCGTGGCCTACCTCATTCTGCCGCCCGAGCTGCTCAAGCGCTACCGGGACAAATTCGGCCACGGGGCGGCTACGGTCTCCCGGTTTGAGCAGGAGGCACTGCGGCGTTTTCTGGCCTCCGGGAGCTACAGTCGCCACCTGCGCCGGGTGGGTAATCTCTACCGCCAGCGGCGGGACGCCCTGGTGGCGGCCCTGTCCGGCTGGGGGGAGGTTCGGGGGAGCGACGCCGGTCTGCATCTGCTGTTCACCCTGCCGGGGCGGCGGGAGGAGGAGCTGAAACGCCGGGCGGCGGAGGCGGGCTACCGGGTCCGGGGCCTGGGGGAATACTGCCAGCGGGCGGTCCCCCGCCCGGGCACTCTGGTGCTGGGCTTTGCCGGACTGCCCGAAGAAAAGGCCCCCCGGGCGGCCGAGGACCTGCGGAGGTCCTTTTTTCGGGACTGAGCGCCAGATTTTTCCCCTTGACATATCGAACGCACGTACTATAATAAAAGTACAAACGTTCGATTGGAGGGCGACGCATGGAGCTGATGGACAAGCTGAACATTCTGGCCGACGCCGCCAAGTATGACGCCGCCTGCACCTCCAGCGGGGTGACGCGCGGCGGGCAGCGGGGAGGCATCGGAACCGCGTCCAACGCCGGGTGCTGTCATTCCTTTTCTGCGGACGGGCGGTGCATCTCCCTTTTAAAGGTGCTGATGACCAACCACTGCCGCTGCGACTGCGCCTACTGCGTCAACCGCCGCTCCAACGACGTGCCCCGGGCGGCCTTTACCCCCCGGGAGCTGGCGGAGCTCACCATCCAGTTTTACCGTCGCAACTACATTGAGGGGCTGTTTCTCTCCTCGGCGGTGCTGAAAAGTCCGGATTACACCACCGAGCGGATGATCGAGGCCCTGCGGCTGCTGCGCACCGAGTACCGCTTCGGCGGCTACATCCATGCCAAGGCCATCCCCGGGGCGGACTCCGGGCTCACCTACCAGCTGGGGCTGCTGGCCGACCGACTGAGCGTGAACATCGAGCTGCCGTCGGAGCGGTCCCTTCAGCTGCTGGCCCCCGACAAGACCAAGGCGTCCATTCTGGTCCCCATGGCCCAGATCCGGGACGGAGCGGAGCGGTCCCGGCAGGAGCTGAAGCTCTATCGGGGTGCGCCGAAGTTCGCCCCGGCAGGGCAGGCCACCCAGATGATCGTGGGGGCCACGCCGGAGACCGACCGGCGCATCCTGGCCCTCACCCAGGGGCTTTATCAAAAGTACCGGCTCAAGCGGGTGTTTTTCTCCGCCTACATGCCGGTGTCGGACAGCAAGCTCCTCCCCGCCCCGGCGGGGTTCCGGCCTCCCCTGCTGCGGGAGCACCGGCTCTACCAGGCCGACTGGCTGCTGCGGTTTTACGGCTTTTCCGCCGAGGAGCTGCTGGATGAGGGGCACGAAAATTTTGACAGCGCGCTGGATCCCAAGTGCGACTGGGCCCTGCGGCACCTGGAGCATTTTCCGGTGGAGGTCAACCGGGCGGACTACGAGGCCCTGCTCCGGGTGCCGGGGGTGGGGGTGACCTCGGCCCGGCGCATCGTCACCGCCCGGCGGTGCGGGCCGCTGACCTTCGAAGGGCTCAAGCGGCTGGGGGTGGTGCTCAAGCGGGCCCAGTACTTCCTCACCTGTTCGGGGCGGATGCTCCCCGGACTGCGGTGCTCTCCCGAGGGGGTGTACCGGCGTCTGGCGGGGCTGGAGCGGGCGGCGCTGCCCGGAGAGAGCTGGGAGCAGCTGAGTCTCTTTGACGGCGCGGCGGCCCTGACATGACGGCCGCCGCGCCATTGCGTCCGTCGGAAGGAGGTGCTACAATGACACAGGTATGCTGCCGCTATGACGGCTCCTTCGGGGGCTTTCTCACCTGTGTTTTTGAACTCTACGCCCACCGGGAGCTCCCGGCCGAGTTCCTCACCCGGGCAGACGGCGCCGTCACCCTCTGGCCGGAGCGGCCGGTGGAGACCGACCGGGCCCGCGCCATGCGGGTGTACCGGGCGCTGGGGGAGAAGGTCTCGCCGGAATTTCAGCGTCTGGTGGAGAAGGGGTTCCTCACCTGCCTGCCCAGGCGGGAGCTGGACCTCGATACCCTCATCCGCCGGGGGCTGGCAGAAGGGGACCGGGTGCGGATGGATCTGGCCGATCCCACCGTGGCCCGGGTGATGCTGGCCCTGCGGAAGCTGGACACCGAGGTGGATCATCTGAAGGGCTTTGTCCGCTTTTCCGAGCTGGACGGGGTGCTGGCGGGGGAGATCGAGCCAAGGAACCGGGTGCTCCCCCTGCTGGCCAACCACTTTGCCGCCCGGCTGTCGGGGGAGAAGCTGGCCCTCTACGACCGCACCCACGGAGAGGCGTTTTTTTACGCCGCCGGAAAGCGGGCCATCCTGCCGGTGGAGGACTTCCGCCTGGGCCCGGCGGGAGAAGAGGAGCTGGGCTGGCGGAAGCTGTGGCGGAGCTTTTATGAGAAGATCTCCATTGAGGGGCGGTACAATCCCAAGTGCCGTATGACCCATATGCCCAAGCGCTACTGGGGGACCATGACTGAATTTCAGACCGAGGAAGAGAGGAAGGCTCTGCCATGAAGATCGAAGGATTCCAGACCCTGACCCTGCTGGACTACCCGGGAAAGGTGGCCTGCACCGTGTTCACCCCCGGCTGCGGCTTCCGCTGTCCCTTCTGCCACAACGCCTCTCTGGTGCTGCCCGGACGGGCGGGGGCGGAGGTGCCCGAAGGGGAGGTCTTTGCCCTGCTGGAAAAGCGGCGGGGAGTGCTGGACGGGGTGTGCGTCACCGGCGGCGAACCCACGCTCCAGCCCGCCCTGCCCGACTTTCTCCGGCGGGTCAAGGCCCTGGGGTATGCCGTGAAGCTGGACACCAACGGGGCCCGCCCCGATGTTCTCCGGGCGCTGGCGGAGGAGGAACTGGTGGACTATGTGGCCATGGACATCAAAAACGCCCCGGAACGCTACGCCGAGACGGCGGGGGTGCCCGGGCTGGATCTGACCCCCATTCGGGAGAGCGCTGGCTTTCTGATGAAAGGCGGGCTGCCCTTTGAGTTCCGCACCACGGTGGTCCGGCCGCTCCACGATTCAGACTGTTTTCAGGCCATCGGAGCATGGCTGGCGGGGGATGAGCCCTATTTTCTTCAGGGGTTTCAGGATTCGGGCGACCTCATCGGAACCGGGCTCTCCCCGTTTGGTGAGGAGGAAATGATTGGATTCCGCTCCATCCTGTCGAATTTCATCCCGAACGCGGCTCTTCGAGGTATATAACAAGATATTGTGTGAAGCAGTTTTGGCGAAACTACATATTGACGAAACCGGCAGGGATGATATAATGGGAAACTGAACGGTCACAATATTTGAGAGAACAGCGGGGGGCATCGGATATGTATCAGGTCATCAAGCGGGACGGCAAGATCGCGGAGTTTAACATCTCCAAGATCTCGGCGGCCATCACCAAGGCGTTTGAAGCGCAGATCAAGGAGTACCACCCCAGCGTCATCGACCTGCTGGCGCTGCGGGTCACCGCCGACTTTGAGGACAAGATCAGGGACGGCAAGGTGGCAGTGGAGGACATCCAGGACAGCGTGGAAAAGGTCCTCAGCGAGGCGGGCTACGCCGACGTGGCCAAGGCCTATATCCTCTACCGCAAGCAGCGGGAGAAGATCCGCAATATGAAGTCCACCATGTTGGACTACAAGGCGGTGATGGACTCCTATGTGAAGGTCACAGACTGGCGGGTGAAGGAAAACTCCACTGTGACCTACTCGGTGGGGGGCCTCATTCTGTCCAACTCCGGGGCCATCACGGCCAACTACTGGCTCAGCGAGATCTATGACGACGAGGTGGCCAGCGCCCACCGGGACGGGGACATCCACCTCCACGATCTCTCCATGCTCACCGGCTACTGCGCGGGCTGGAGCCTGAAGCAGCTCATCCGAGAGGGGCTGGGCGGCGTGCCCGGGAAGATCACCTCCTCTCCGGCCAAGCATCTGAGCTCCCTGTGCAACCAGATGGTCAACTTCCTGGGCATCATGCAGAACGAGTGGGCGGGCGCCCAGGCGTTCTCCTCCTTCGACACCTATCTGGCTCCCTTTGTCAAGGCGGACAACCTGTCCTACTACGAAGTGAAAAAGTGTGTGGAGTCCTTCATCTACGGCGTCAACACCCCCAGCCGCTGGGGCACGCAGGCCCCTTTCTCCAACATCACCCTGGACTGGACCGTGCCTGAGGACCTGAAGAACCTGCCCGCCATCGTGGGGGGGAAGGACATGCCCTTCACCTACGGCGACTGCAAAAAAGAGATGGACATGGTCAACAAGGCGTTCATCGAGACCATGATCGAGGGGGACGCCAACGGCCGGGGCTTCCAGTACCCCATTCCCACCTACTCCATCACCAAGAACTTCGACTGGAGCGAGACCGAGAACAACCGTCTCCTCTTTGAAATGACCTCCAAGTACGGCACTCCCTATTTCTCCAACTACATCAACTCCGATATGGAGCCCTCCGACGTGCGGAGCATGTGCTGCCGGCTGCGGCTGGACCTCCGGGAGCTGCGGAAGAAGTCCGGCGGCTTCTTCGGTTCGGGCGAGTCCACCGGCAGTGTGGGCGTGGTCACCATCAACCTGCCCCGGATCGCCTATCTGGCCAAGGACGAAGCCGACTTCTACAAGCGGCTGGATCACATGATGGACATTGCCGCCCGGAGCCTCAAGACCAAGCGCACCGTCATCACCAAGCTCCTGAACGAAGGGCTTTATCCCTACACCAAGCACTATCTGGGCTCCTTCGAAAACCACTTCTCCACCATCGGTCTGATCGGCATGAACGAGGTGGGACTCAACGCCAGGTGGCTGAAAAAGGACCTGACCCACCCCGAGACCCAGCGTTTTGCCAAGGAGGTGCTGGATCACATGAGGGAGCGCCTGTCCGATTACCAGGAGGAGTACGGCGATCTCTACAATCTGGAGGCCACACCCGCCGAGTCCACCACCTACCGTCTGGCCAAGCACGACGTGGAGAAGTACCCCGGCATCATCACCGCCGCCGAGCCCGGAGGCACCCCCTACTACACCAACTCCTCCCACCTGCCGGTGGGCTATACCCAGGATATTTTTGCCGCTCTGGATGTCCAGGACGATCTCCAGACCCGATATACCTCGGGCACGGTGTTCCACGCCTTCCTGGGAGAGAAGCTCCCCGACTGGAAAGCGGCCGCCGCGCTGGTGCGGAAGATCGCGGAGAACTACAAGCTGCCCTACTACACCCTCTCTCCCACCTATTCGGTGTGCAGGGAGCACGGGTATCTGGTCGGAGAGCAGTACACCTGCCCCCACTGCGGACAGGCCACCGAGGTATACAGCCGCATCACCGGCTACTACCGCCCGGTGCAGAACTGGAACGACGGCAAACTCCAGGAGTACAAGGAGCGGAAGGTCTACGACATCGGAGCCTCCCGGCTGACCCACACCGGGCCGGAGACGGAGGAGCGCGGGGCGGAACCGGCGGCCTCCGGGGGGGAGCCGCTGCTCTTCACCACCAAGACCTGCCCCAACTGCCGGCTGGCGGTTTCGGCCCTGGAGCGGGCGGGGATCTCCTTCCGCCGCATCGATGCCGAGGAGCAGCCCGATCTGGCCCGGGCCAGCGGGGTAAAGCAGGCCCCCACCCTGGTGGTGCCCGTCGCGGGGGGCGGTGCGGAGGTCTATGCCAACGCCTCCAACATCAAGGGCTATGCGGAGGGCTGTGCGGCCCATGTATGACATCCTGATCGTGGGCGGAGGGACCGCCGGACTTACCGCCGCCCTTTACGCCCGCCGGGCGGGCAGATCCGTCCTGGTGCTGGAGGGCGGGGGCTTCGGGGGACAGATCACCGCCTCTCCGCTGGTGGAAAATTACCCCGGGATCCCGTCCATCAGCGGCATGGCTTTCGCCGATGCCCTCACGGGACAGGCGCTGGATCTGGGGGCGGACGCCGAGCTGGAACGGGTGGCCGCCGCCCGGCGGACGGGGGACGGGTTCGTCCTCACCGCCGGGGGGAGATCGTTTTCCGGCAGGGCGCTCGTTCTGGCCACCGGGGCGAAGCACCGAAAGCTGGGCCTTTCGGGGGAGGAACGCCTGGTGGGAAACGGGGTGAGCTACTGCGCCGCGTGCGACGGGGCCTTTTTCGCCGGAGAGGATGTGGCGGTGGCCGGGGGAGGGGACAGCGCCCTCCAGGCGGCGCTCTTCCTGTCCAAGCGGTGCGGGCGGGTCTACCTCGTGCATCGGCGGGAGGAATTTCGGGGTGAGCCCTGCCATGTCGCCGCCCTCAAAAAACGGGAGAACATCACGCTCTGCCTGTCCCGCCAGGTGACAGCCCTGGAGGGTGCGGACAGCCTCACCGGGGTGGAGCTCACCGCTGCGGGCGGCGTCCGGGAACGGCTGCCGGTCACCGGACTTTTCGTGGCGGTGGGGCAGGAGCCGGACAACCGGGTCTTTGCGGAGCTGGCGGAGTTGGACGCGGCGGGCTATGTGCGGGCGGGAGAGGACTGCCGGACTTCTACCCCCGGGGTTTTTGCCGCCGGGGACTGCCGTACCAAGGAGCTGCGGCAGCTCACCACCGCCGCCGCCGACGGCGCGCAGGCCGCCGCAGCGGCCTGCGGCTGGCTGGATCAGGCCGGGCTGTGAGGGCCCGGAGCCCGCTGATGCGAAGGAGCGAACCGAGAAAATCAGTCAAGGGCGCCGCCACGGAAACGTGGCGGCGCCCTTGACTGATCGGCAGAGAAAAATTTCTGATTGAGAACAGGCTTCAGCGGAAGGCCGTGCGGAGGATCACTGCCTGTTCGGACTGCCACTGGCCGGAAAAAGGTCGGTCGTACCAGCTGCCCAGCACGCCGCCGCGGGCCACCACAGCAAAAAAGCGGGTCAGCTCCGCGGCTGTGGAGGCGGCCTCCCCGTGGAGGAGGGAGAGGAGGACCCGGGTGCTCTCGGCATAGACGGGATCCGGGCTGGGGGAGAGAACGGTGCCCCGGACCCGGGAGAGCCGGGTGGAGTGTCCGCCCGCCCAGTTGGCAAAGCGGTGGACGTAGGTTCCGGCGGCCCGGGTCTGGAGGCGGCAGAACCGCCGAAAGACCCGCAGCCCCTTTTGAAACTGGTCGGGGCGCACGCCGGGATAGGCGGCCGCAGTCACCGTTTCATAGAAGGCCCCGGGCAGCTCGGGACAGGGCATGGGAGTTTCGTGGAGCGGATCGATGCCGTCGGCCAGCATCAGCGCCCGCTCCAGCTCGGCCTCCATCCCCGCGTGGGAGAGCCCCCGAGCATGACGCTCCTCAATGTAGTAGTGGCAGCGGCTGTCCAGGGCAAAGTGACAGAGGAATCCGGCGGCGTAGCCTCGGGCGTAGGGGAGGCCGTCCTCGACCGCCTGCCGCAGCCGCTCTGCCGCCGGACGCACCGGCTCCTTGTGTATGGACAGTCCTGTGGTCCGGGCAAAATTCCGGGTCATGGGATGGTAACAGAAGAGCGGATCGGGGCCGTAGAGCCCGATGTCAAAGGCGCCGCGCTCCCCCTCCAGCTGGCCTCGTAGGATGGGCGGGAGCTGGGCCAGTACCTCCCGGCCAAAGACCAGATGGGCATAATAATTGGGCATGCAGTCACGTTCCTTTAAGAAAAAAGCAGAATCTGGTTTTCAAAATGAGATGACGCCTGCATTATAACATCGGCTCTCCGAAAAGAAAAGAGGAAAATGCAGGCGCAGGCAAAAACGGGGACTGCCTCAGGCAGTCCCCGTTTTACTTCTTATTCGTCCCAGTCGGCGTAATCGTCATACTCGGCAGAATGGGCACAGCGGGTGCAGCCCAGCTTTCCCCCGATCGCCTGGAATCCGGCGACGATCTTGTCCCAGTAGGCGATGACGCAGCAGGCGGCCGCGGCCGCGGCCAGACAGAAACCTACGATTTTCAGTACGAAGCGGGCAACTTTCATGTCCCCGACGCCTCCTTTTTCAAGTTGGTGGATCTTACAGTCTCCTTTAGTGTACACGGTTTGTGGGGAAATTACAATCGTTTCGGAACACTTTTTCCCTTGTAATTTCAGAGAAAATAGAATACAATACTCAGTACAATCGGAAAAAAGCACGCAGGCGCTGGGATACGCCTCAGACGGAAAGGAAGGGTCTTTATGAAGCTGCAGACTGAAAAAGGTGCGATCACCATCAGCAGCGACGTATTCACCAATATCACCGGCGCCGCCGCCACCAACTGCTACGGCGTCAAGGGCATGGCCATTCGCTCCACCACCGACGGACTGGTGCATCTCCTGCGGCGGGAGTCCATGGCCAAGGGCGTGAAGGTCACCTATAACGACGACGCCACCATCTCCCTGGAACTGCACATTATTGTGGACAACGGGGTCAACCTCATGGCGGTGAGCCGCTCCATCATGAGCGAGGTGCGCTACAATGTCAGCCGGGCCACAGGGGTGGACGTGAAGCGCGTGGACGTCTATGTGGACTCCATGGTCGTCGGCTGAAAGGAAGGTACCGAATAGAATGATAACTACCATCGACGGGGCGCTGTTTGCCAAAATGGTCATCCACGGCTCGGCCTGCATCAATGCCCAAAAGCAGCACATCAATGAGCTCAACGTATTCCCGGTGCCCGACGGGGACACCGGCACCAATATGTCCATGACCATCGGCACCGCTGCCGAAGAGCTGGGCAAAAAGCCCTGCGACACCGTGGGGCAGGCCGCGTCGGTCACCGCCAACGCGCTGCTCCGGGGCGCCCGGGGCAACTCCGGCGTCATCCTCTCCCTGCTGTTCCGGGGCTTTGCCAAGGCGGTGAAGGACAAGGAGACCATTGACGGCCGGGATCTGGCCATCGCGCTGGACTTCGGCGTGGCCGCCGCATACAAGGCGGTCATGAAGCCCGCCGAGGGCACCATCCTCACCGTCTCCCGCATGGCTGCCGCCGCCGCTGCCGCTGCCGCCCGGGAGGACGCCGGGGCCGAGCATGTGCTGGACGAGGCCATCCAGGCCGGCCTGATCGCCCTGGACGACACCATCAATCAGAATCCGGTGCTGAAAAAGGCCGGGGTGGTGGACTCCGGCGGAAAGGGCTTTCTGGTCATCCTCCAGGGGATGATGGACGAGCTGCGGGGCCTGCCTCTCCCGGAGGGGGCCGCCGCCGTGGAGCGGAAGGAAAAAGCTGACTTTGAGGCGTTCTCCACCGAGGAGATCACCTTCGGCTACTGCACCGAGTTCATCTGCGCCCGGGACACCAAAAAGGACCCGGAGGCTCTGCGGGGCTTCCTCTCCGCTCTGGGTGATTCCCTGGTGCTGGTGGATGACGACGACATCATCAAGGTCCACGTCCACACCGACCATCCGGGCAAGGTGCTGGAGGAGGCCCTGACTTACGGCGCGCTCCAGACCGTCAAAGTGGAGAACATGCGCAACCAGCACACCGAGATCCTGGCCGAGGACGCCGGGGTGCGGAAAATCGCCCCGCCGGAGAAGAAGTACGGCGTGGTGGCGGTGGCCGCGGGCGCGGGCCTGGCCGCCGTGTTCCGGGATCTGGGCGTGGACGGGATCATCAGCGGCGGGCAGACCATGAACCCCGCCACCGAGGACATTCTCCGGCAGATCGACGCCACCCCTGCGGAGGTGGTTTTCGTCCTGCCCAACAACAAGAACATCATCATGGCAGCCGAGCAGTGCATCCCCCTGGCCGAGGGCAAGCAGGTGGTGGTCCTGCCCAGCAGGACGGTGCCCCAGGGCATCTCCGCCCTGCTGATGATGGATCCCGAGACCGATGTGGAGACCAACACCCAGGCCATGACCGAGGCCATGGGAGCGGTGTCCACCGCCGAGGTGACCTATGCCGCCCGGGACTCTGAGTTCGGCGGGTTCAGCATCAAGCACGGGGACTATATGGCCCTTCTGAACGGACAGCTCTTCGCCACGGAGCGGAACCTGGACAAAATTCTCCGCCGCCTGGCCCAGGAGGACACCTACCGGCAGGCCGAGTTTATCAACATCTATTATGGGGAGGACGTGAAGGAGCCCGAGGCGGAAAAGACGCTGAAGCTCTTTTCCGGGCTCTGCCCCGGCGCCGAGATCACGCTTCTGTCCGGCGGTCAGCCGGTCTACTACTACATGATCTCCGCGGAATGACAAAGAATTGAAAGGGGGCCGAAAGGCCCCCCTTTCGAATTTCAAGGAGGAGAGACAGAATGGAGATTTTATCCAATGAATTTCCCGTTTTATTGACGCTGCTGTCCCGGAGGATGGGGGAGGGGGCGATGGGTCTGGCCTCCATGCCGCCGGAGGGTATCGTGGAGCGGCTGCTCCAAAATGCCTCCACCCGTGAGGATCTGATGCTGTTTCGGGACCTGCTGCGGTCGGATTCGGATGAACGGGGCTCCGCGGCCGAGGAAGATTTGTTGACCGCCCAGGCAGCAGAGGCGCTGAATGGGATCTCCGCCCCGCTTTTAAAACGGATCGAGCAGGTATTGGAAGGTTATTGAGTGAGGAACCCGGTCTCTCAGGAAAACCGGATTTTTTGTAGGAATAGAAAGAGGCGAAACGTCACTTGCTTGGGATCATCGACGTGGGCGGCGGACTGAGAGGGGCCTTCACCGCCGGAGTTTACGACTATTTTCTGGACCGGAAGGTCCAGCCCTTCGGCTATCTGCTGGGTGTGTCGGCGGGGAGCGCCAACATGGTCACCTATCTGGCGGGGCAGCGGGGGCGGAACCAGAGGTTTTACACGGAGTACGCCTTCCGCAGCCGGTATATGTCGGCGGGCAATTTCCTGCGCGGGGGCTCCTATATCGACCTGGACTACGTCTACACCACGCTCTCCGGCCCCGGCGGGGAGGACCCGGTGGATCTGGAGGCCTTCAACGCAAATCCCGCCCGGTACGAGGCGGTGGTCACCGACGCCGCCACCGGCCAGCCGCTCTACTTTGACAAGGCGGAGCTGGCCCAGGGGGATTTTTCGGTCATCAAGGCGTCCTGCGCCGTCCCCGGGGCCTGCCGGCCCTACCCGGTCCACGGCCGCCCCGGCTTTGACGGCGGCGTGGCTGACCCGGTGCCCTACCGCCGCGCCTTCGAGCAGGGCTGCGACCGGGTGGTGGTGCTGCTGACCCGCCCGGCCGATTTTGTCCGCCCGCCTTTGGAGCACGCCAAAGTGATGGAGCGGAGCCTGCGCCGCTGGCCCAACGCCTACGCCGCCCTCAAGCGCCGGTATATCCGCTATAATCAGGATGTGGCGGCGGTGAAGAAGCTGGAGGAGGAGGGGAAGGCCCTTCTGGTGGCCCCCGCCGACATCTCCGGTATGTCCACCCTCACCCGGGACAAGGCGGCCATTCAGCGGCTCTACCGGATGGGCTACGACCAGGGGGAGAGGATCGAACGGTTTGCCCGCCGGTGAGTGCAATCCCCTCCGGGGCTCTTGACTTTCCCATACATTCCGCATAAAATGGAAACGATTTTTACCGATAAAGGATGGAGAAACGATGGCACAGGATAAGAAACAGGTGGAGCAGATCACCGATATGGAGGTGGACTTCGCCCAGTGGTTCACCGACGTCTGCCGGAAGGCGGAGCTCATCGACTACACCAGCGTCAAGGGCATGTTCATTTACCGCCCCTACGGCTACGCCATTTGGGAGAATATCCAGCACGGCCTGGACGCGGAGTTCAAGCGGACCGGCCATGAAAACGTCTATCTCCCTGTGCTCATTCCCGAGAGCCTGCTCCAGAAGGAGCGGGACCATGTGGAGGGCTTCGCCCCCGAGTGTGCCTGGGTGACCATGGGAGGCGACGACAAGCTGGAGGACCGGCTTTGCGTCCGCCCCACCTCCGAGACCCTGTTCTGCGAGCATTACTCCCACATCATCCACTCCTGGCGGGACCTGCCCAAAAAGTACAATCAGTGGTGCTCCGTGCTCCGCTGGGAAAAGACCTCCCGCCCCTTCCTCCGCCACCGGGAGTTCCTGTGGCAGGAGGGCCACACCATGCACGCCACCGCCGAAGAGGCCCGGGAAGAGACCATGCAGATGCTGAACATCTACGCCGACTTCTGCGAGAACGTGCTGGCCATGCCCGTGGTCAAGGGCCGCAAGACCGACAAGGAGAAGTTCAACGGCGCGGAGGAGACCTATACCGTGGAGTGCATGATGCACGATAAAAAGGCCCTCCAGGCGGGAACCTCCCACTACTTCGGGGACGGCTTTGCCAAGGCCTTCGACATTACCTTCACCGGCAGGGACAACCAGCCCCATTATCCCCATCAGACCTCCTGGGGCGTGTCCACCCGGCTCATCGGCGGCATCATCATGACCCACGGCGACAACAACGGCCTGGTGCTGCCCCCCCGCATCGCCCCCACTCAGGTGATCATCATCCCCGTGGCCCAGCACAAGGAGGGTGTCGTCGAGGCCAACCGGGCCGTGATGGAGCGGCTCCGGAAGGCGGGCTTCCGGGTGAAGATGGACGACTCCGACCAGTCCCCCGGCTGGAAGTTTGCCGAGTACGAAATGAAGGGCGTGCCTCTCCGGCTGGAGCTGGGCCCCAAGGACATGGAGAAGAACCAATGTGTGCTGGTGCGCCGGGATTCCGGCGAGAAGAGTTTTGTCTCTCTGGACGGCATTGAGGAGACGGTGGCCGGACTGCTGGACGCCATCCATGACGGGCTTTACGCCAAGGCCCTCAAGAACCGGGAGGAGAACACCTATCCCGCCTTCTCCCTGGAGGAGGCCAAGGCCATCCAGCAGGAGAAGGGCGGCTTTATCAAGACCATGTGGTGCGGCGATCTGGAGTGCGAGCTCAGGATGAAGGACGAGGCGGGGATGTCCTCCCGCTGCATGCCGCTGGAGCAGGAGCAGCTGGGGGAGGTCTGCCCCATCTGCGGAAAGCCCGCCAAGCACATGATCTACTGGGGCGTGGCGTACTAAAACCGTGCCGTCTGAAGGCCGGAGCGCAGCCTGCGCTCCGGCCTGTGAGAAACTTTTTGTTGCCTTTTTTTTCAGTGGGGTATATAATAGTTCTAACATTTCCGAAGAGTGAGGTCCAGACATGAACCGATCCGCCCTCACAACTGCATCCTTTTTTACCTCCTTTGGCTGGGCTCGATTTATGGGCGCCGGCTATTTTGGCATGGGCAAAAAAGGATGGACGAAATGAGGCTGCCCGCGTGATCCGCGGACAGGAATACCCGTACTCTGGAGGGGGCTCATTGATGTTCATCATCAATGAGCCCCCTTTTTTGCGGAAGAGAAAGGAAGATGAAATATGGTAGTAGTGATGAAGCCGGGCACACAGCAGCGGGAGATCGACAAGCTGGTGGCCCGGTTCCAGCTCCAGGGACTTCAGGTGGGGGTCACCAACGGCATCGGCTGCACCATCCTGGGCCTGGTGGGGGACACCACCGCCGTGGACATGGACAAGATCGCCATCAACGAGCACGTGGAGCGGGTCATGCGGGTGCAGGAACCCTATAAAAAGGCCAACCGCAAGTTCCACCCTGAGGATACCGTGGTGCATGTGGGGAGCGCCAGCATCGGCGGCGGCAGCTTCTCCGTCATTGCCGGGCCCTGCTCTGTGGAGAGCGAGGCGCAGATCGCCGAGGTGGCCCGGGACGTCCAGCGCTCCGGCGCGGCCATGCTCCGGGGCGGCGCGTTCAAGCCCCGCACATCTCCCTACTCCTTTCAGGGCATGGGGCCGGAGGGGCTGGACCTGCTGCTGGCCGCCAAGGCGGAGACCGGTCTGCCCGTGGTTACCGAGCTGATGAGCCCCAAGTACTGCCAGCTCTTCGAGGACAAGGTGGACGTGGTGCAGATCGGCGCACGGAACATGCAGAATTTTGACCTCCTGAAGGAGGTGGGCAAGATGTCCAAGCCCATCCTCCTCAAGCGGGGGCTGGCCAACAGCTACGAGGAGTGGATCATGTCGGCCGAGTACATCATGGCCGAGGGCAATGAGAACGTCATCCTCTGCGAACGGGGCATCCGCACCTTTGAGACCTACACCCGCAATACCCTGGACGTCTCCGCCATCCCCGCCGTGAAGCGGATGAGCCATCTGCCCGTAGTGGTGGATCCCTCCCACTCCGCCGGGATGTACTGGATGGTGGAGCCGCTGGCGCTGGCGGCAGTGGCCGCCGGGGCGGACGGCCTCATCATCGAGGTTCACAACGACCCCGCCAACGCCAAGTGCGACGGCCAGCAGTCCCTGACCCCAGAGCGCTTTGACGGCCTGATGGGCAAGGTCTCCGCACTGGTGGATATGGTGGGGAAGACCCTGATCAAATAAACCGGTTCGCAAAAAGGAGTGTTCCCCATGAAAACCCTCACAGTGGCGCTGGAGCGCCGCTCCTATGAGATCCACATCGGCTCCGGCCTGCTGGCCGGAGCCGGGGCCGCCGTCCGGGCGGTCTGCCCCCGGGCCGGACGGCTTTTTCTGGTGACGGACAGCCATGTCGCCCCCCTCTACGCCCGAAAGCTGGAAGAGAGCCTGACAGGGGCCGGGTTTGAAGTGGCCCGGCACGTCATCCCCGCCGGGGAGAGCTCCAAGTGCGCCGGACAGCTCTCTGAACTGTGGGAACAGATGATGGACGTTCCACTCACCCGCACCGACGCCGTGATCGCTCTGGGCGGCGGCGTGGTGGGGGATCTGGCCGGCTTCGCCGCCGCCACCGTGCTGCGGGGGGTGGACTTCATCCAGATCCCCACCACCTTGCTGGCCCAGGTGGATTCCTCCGTTGGGGGCAAGGTGGCGGTGGATCTGAAGGCCGGGAAGAATCTGGCTGGGGCCTTCTGGCAGCCGAAGCTGGTGCTCATGGACACCGACACGCTGGCCACCCTGCCCGACTCCACCTTTGCCGACGGCATGGCCGAGGTCATCAAATACGGCTGCATCCGGGACCGGGAATTTTTTGACTTCCTCCGTGCCCGCCCGTCCCGGGCGGAGATCATGGCAGAGATCGAGCCGGTCTTGTACACCTGCTGCGACATCAAACGGCAGGTGGTGGAGTCGGACGAGCGGGACACCGGGGAACGGATGCTCCTGAACTTTGGACACACCCTGGGCCACGCCTATGAGCTGGCGGGACACTACGAAACCTGGACCCACGGCCAGGCGGTGGCCGCAGGAATGGCTGCCGCCTGTCGAGTGGGTGTGACCCTGGGGATCACGCCTCCGGAGGTGCCCGGACAGGTGGAGGAGGCGCTGGCCGCTCTCGGGCTGCCCACCGCCATTCCCTGCGCCCGGGACAACTATGCCGCCGCCGTCGGCCGGGACAAAAAGGGAGAAGGGGAGGACATCTCCCTCATCCTGCTGGCCGAACTGGGGCGGGCCATCCCCCACAAAATGCCCAAGGCCGCGCTGCTGGAGCTTCTGTGAGGCTGAAACCATGGAACAAAGGAGAACGCCCATGACCGTTACCATTACCCCTGCCCGGCTTGCCGGGGCCATTACCCCGCCCCCCTCCAAATCCCAGGCCCACCGGGTGCTCATCGCCGCCGCCCTGGCGGCGGGAGAGAGCACGCTCACCAACGTGGCCCAGTCCCAGGACATGGAGGCGACCCTCCGCTGCCTGACCGAGCTGGGGGCGGAGTACAGAAGGGCGGGGCGGACGCTGCATCTGACCGGGCTGGATGCGGGGGCCATGTCCCCCCTCCGGCGGCTGGCGCTGCCCAGGCTGGACTGCGGCGAGTCGGGCTCCACCCTCCGATTTTTGATCCCGGTGGCCCTTGCGATACGGGGCGGGGGGATCTTTACCGGTTCTTGATCTTTACCGGGCGGGGGCGGCTGATGGAGCGTCCCCAGAAACCCTTCTTTGATCTCTTCGCGGAAAAGGGGATTTTTTACGGGCAAAAGGAGGGGGTGCTCACGATCCGGGGGCTGCTGTCTCCGGGGGAGTACCGCCTTCCCGGGGACGTGTCCTCCCAGTTTGTCACGGGCCTGCTCTGCGCTCTGCCGCTGCTGGAGGGGGATTCCGCCATCGTGCTGACCACGGAGCTGGAATCCCGGAACTATGTGGACATGACGCTGGAGGCGTTGGCCGCGTTCGGCGTGAAGGCGGCGTGGCGGGACGACCGCACCCTGGACGTGCCCGGCGGGCAGGTCTACCGCGCGGCGGAGGCCGCCGTGGAGGCCGACTGGTCCCAGGCGGGGTTCTGGTATGCCGCCCGGGGGCTGGGCAACCCGGTGGAGGTCACCGGGATGGATCCCCGTTCGACCCAGGGGGACAGACGGATCGTCCCCTATGAAGAGCTGCTGCGGGGAGGCGGGACGGTGGAGCTGGACGTGTCCCAGTGCCCCGACCTGGTGCCCGCCCTGGCGGTTCACGCCGCCCTCCGGGCGGGGGAGATCACCCGCATCGTCAATGCCGGACGGCTCCGCATCAAGGAGAGCGACCGGCTCGCCGCCGTCCGGGAGGAGCTGAACCGCCTGGGGGCGCGGGTGACCGAGGGACCGGACAGCCTGACCGTTGTCGGAGTGGAGACCCTCTCCGGCGGGACTGCGGACAGCCACAACGACCATCGCATCGCCATGATGGCGGCCGTGGCCGCCACCCGGTGCGCCGCGCCTGTGACCCTCACCGGGGCGGAGAGCGTCCGCAAATCCTACCCCGACTTTTGGGAGGACTATGCCCGCCTGGGCGGAAAGCTCGCCGGGGTGTGAAAAAACGCCCTGCGCGGAAGGAGAAATGACGGTATGAGATATACGATTTTCGGGGAATCCCACGGCCCCGCCATCGGCGTGGTGCTGGAGGGGGTGCCCTCCTGCCTGAGCCTGGATCTGGACCGGCTGCAAAAGGAGATGGGCCGCCGGGCCCCGGGGAAAAATGAGTTTTCCACTGCCCGGAAGGAGGCCGACGAGGTAAAGATCCTCTCCGGCGTCTTTGAGGGCAAGACCACCGGCGCGCCGCTGGCCATGGTCATCGAAAACGGTGACCAGCACTCCGGGGACTACGAGGCCCTGCGCTATACCCCCCGGCCCAGCCACGGGGACTACGCCGGATTTGTCCGCAGCCGGGGCTGCCTGGACTACCGGGGAGGAGGGCACTTCTCCGGGCGGCTCACCGCGCCGCTGGTGGCGGCGGGGGCGGTGGCCAAGCAGCTGCTGGCCCAGCGGGGCGTCCGGGTGGGGGCCCATATCAGCTCCATTTACGGAGTCAACGACTCTGCCTTCGATGACCCCGCCGAACTCTTCCCGCTGGCGGAAAAGGACTTCCCCGTGCTGGACGAGGAAAAGGGGGAGGAGATGCGCCGGGCCATCCGGGAGGCCAAGGAGGGCCGGGATTCGGTGGGCGGCTCGATTGAGTGCGCCGTCACCGGCCTGCCCGCCGGACTGGGCCAGCCCGACTTTGGCTGCAACGTGGAGGGCATTTTTTCTCAATATCTCTTCGCCGTCCCCGCCGTCAAGGCGGTGGCCTTCGGCGCGGGAGTGGCCTTCGCCTATCTTAAGGGCACCGAGGCCAACGACCCCTTTGAGGCGCGGGACGGGCAGATCGCCACAAAGACCAACAACGCCGGGGGAGTCAACGGCGGCATCACCAACGGGATGCCGGTGGTGTTCGAGGTGACCCTGCGGCCCACGCCCTCCATCTCTCTCCCCCAGGAGAGCGTAGACCTGCGCACCGGGGAGGAAGTGGAGATCGAGATCAAGGGCCGCCACGACCCCTGCATCGTGCCGAGGGCGGTGCCGGTGATCGAGGCGGCGGCGGCCCTGGCGGCGTGCGAGGTGCTGGGGATTTGAATTGCCTCTGGGGCAGGATTTGAAAACAAAGGAGCGGATACCCATGTCTCAACTGGATGAGCTGCGCGGGGAGATCGACGAGATCGACGGCCAGCTGGTTCCCCTCTTCCTTCGCCGGATGGCGGTGACCGGGCGAGTGGGAGAGTATAAAAAGGAGCGGGGCATCCCGGTGCTGGACAGCGCCCGGGAGCGGCAGGTCATCGCCGCCAAGACAGCCCTGGCCGACACCCCCGCCGCCAAGGCCGACGTGGCCGCCCTCTACGAGAGCGTCATGGCTATTTCCCGCCGCCAGCAGCGCGCCCTGGTGCGGGAGGGGGCGGAGGACGCGGGCTATGCCCGGTGGCTCAGCGCGCTGGAGCGCCGCCGGGAGCCGGTGGCGAACCCCCGGGTGGTCTATCAGGGTGAGTCGGGGGCATACAGCGAGGAGGCTGCCGCGGGATTTTTCGGAGAGGGCGTGTCCGCCCGGGGCCTGGCCTGGTTCGGAGACGTGTTCCGTGCGCTGGCCGGCGGCGAGGCCGACTACGCCATGCTTCCCATTGAAAATTCCTCCACCGGCTCCATCCGCCAGGTCTATGACCTGCTGGCCCAGTACGACTTCTCCCTGGTGGGGGAGTGGCAGGTCAAGGTGGAGCACTGCCTGGCGGTGCTCCCCGGTGTGGGGCTGGAGGAGATCCGGACCGTTTACTCCCATGAGCAGGGCCTGATGCAGTGCGACCGGTTTTTGGACGCCCACCGTGCCTGGCGGCGGGTGCCCACCCTGGACACCGCCGGGTCGGCCAAGCAGGTGAAGGAGACCGGGGACCGGACGGCGGCGGCCATCTGCTCCCGGCGGGCCGCCCGGCTCTACGGGCTGGACGTTCTGGCCGAGGGGATCAACCACAACTCGGCCAACCACACCCGCTTTGTGGCGGTGTCCCCCGTGCCCGAGCTGCGGGAGGGGAGAGACAAGATCTCCGCCCTCTTTTCGCTGCCCCATCAGGCAGGCTCCCTCCACGAGATCCTGACCATCTTCGCCGTCCACGGCCTCAATCTGCTGAAGATCGAGTCCCGGCCCATCCCGGACCGGGGGTGGGACTACCTGTTCTTCCTGGAGTGCTCCGGCGATCTGCTGGCTCCCGGGATGGACGGGGTGCTCCACGAGCTGAGCCAGCTCTCCGCCGACTTCCGGGTGCTGGGCAATTTCAGGGGGTATCAGGAATGAAAAACATTGTTTTGATCGGGATGATGGGCGCGGGCAAGTCCACCGTGGGCCAGCTTCTGGCCGGGCGGCTGAAAAAGACCCTGGTGGACACCGACAAGCTCATCGAGGCCCGGGAGGGCCTCACCGTGGAGGAGATCTTCGCCACCCAGGGGGAGGACTACTTCCGCTCTCTCGAGGTGGGAGTGGCGCAGGGCCTTTCGCTGCGCAGCGGCCTGATCATCGCCTGCGGCGGCGGCCTGCCCCTGCGGGAGACGGCCATGGCCCCTCTGAAGGAGAGCGGCACGGTGTTCTGGCTGAACCGGGACGCCGGAGAGATCTACGACCATGTGTCCATGGAGGGCCGCCCGCTGGCCAGGGGGGGAAGAGAGGCCTTCCTGGCGAAGGCCGCCCGGCGGGAGGAGACCTACCGCCGGTGGGCCGATGTGACAGTCACCGATTTTACCTCGCCCATTTCCACGGCGGCGAGAGTGCTGGAGGGATTGGAATGAAATTTCTCATCATCAACGGGCCCAACCTGAATCTGCTGGGCAGGCGTGAGCCGGGGATCTACGGGGAGGAGAACTATGAAAGTCTCTGCGCCCGGCTGAAGGTGCGGGCCGAGGCCCGCGGTGCCACGGCGGAGTGCTTCCAGTCCAACCACGAGGGGGCCATCGTGGATGCCATCCAGGCCGCCGACGGGGTCTATGACGCCATCATCATGAATCCGGGGGCCTACACCCATTACAGCGTGGCCATCCTGGATGCGCTCAAGGCGGTGAGCGTTCCCTGCGTGGAGGTGCATATCTCCAACATCCACCAGCGGGAGGAGTTCCGGCACAAGAGTGTCACCGCGCCCGCCTGCGTGGGTCAGATCTGCGGGCTGGGGCTGTACGGCTACGAGGCCGCCATGGATTATTTTCTGGCGCGGGAGGGCTGAAGGCGCTTCCGGCCGGATAAAGAGGGAGGAAAGACATGACCAACCCGAGGGTGCCCCGGGTGGGGATGCGGGTCATCAAGACCGCCGTGGCGGTGATGATCTCCTATCTGCTGTTCGTCCCCTTTGGCCTTTTGTATGACGAGGCCCGGGGGGGAGTGCTGGGCTGTATTGGCCCGCTTTATGCCTGCATTGCCTGCATTGTATGTACCCAGAGCAGTCTGGGACAGACGGTGCAGCAGGGGATCTCCCGGTTTATGGGCGTTTTGGTGGGCGGTGCGCTGGGAGCCGCCGCCCTGCTGCTGGGGGAGCGGCTGGATTCCCCCCTGGTCTTGGTGCCCACCCTGGGGGCGGTGTGCGTGGCGGGACTGTGGATCTGTCAGCTGATCCGGCGGCCCGCCGCCTGCGCCATGGCCAGCATTGTCCCCTGCGCCATGCTGGTCACCGGCGTCACCGGCGCATCCCGGGTTGACTATGCCGCCGCCCGGATCATCGAAACGGTGGTGGGAGTGGCCGTGGCCTTTTTGGTCAACGCCGCCCTGCCCGCGCCGATCCAGACGGAAGAGAAGGAGAAGAGAGACATGCGCGTGGAAGTGAAAAATACCACCCGGAAGCTCTGCGTCATTGGGGACCCGGTGCTCCACTCCAAATCGCCGGTGATCCAGAACGCCATGATCGAGGCCCTGGGCCTGGACTATATCTACCTCTGCCAGCCGGTGCCGCGGGGTGAGACCCGGCGCTGGCTGGAATGTGCCGCCTTTGCGGGATATGCCGGGTTCAACGCCACCATGCCCCACAAGGAGGAGCTGTTCCCCCTGATGGACGAGGTGGACGAGGCGGCCCGGCGGTGCGGCGCGGTGAATACCGTCTGCCTTCGAGACGGAAAATATTACGGCTACAACACCGACGGCGGCGGGTTTCTCCGGGCGCTGGCCGAGCTGGGGGTGGATCCCGCGGGGAAGCGGGTGATCCTGCTGGGCGCGGGAGGCGCCGCCAAAGCCGTGGCGCTGGCGCTGGCCGGAGCTGGGGCCGCGGTCACCGTGTGCAACCGGACATTGGAAAAGGCGCAGGCGCTGTGCGCAGCCGACCGGCCCAATTTGACCCCGGAGGGGTTTGATCCGGAGACGC
Source organism: Pseudoflavonifractor sp. Marseille-P3106 (assembly GCA_900169975.1). Lineage (GTDB taxonomy): Bacteria > Bacillota > Clostridia > Oscillospirales > Oscillospiraceae > Vermiculatibacterium. The sequence goes on along the minus strand of LT827120.1, from coordinate 49,120 downwards.
TGCGCAGGGTCGCCGGGGAGAGCGACATGCTGGTCAACTGCACCTGCCTTGGAATGGCGGGGACCGGCAGGGGGTTTGAGGATCTGTCCTTTGTGGACGCCCTGCCCGCCGGGGCCGCGGTGTGCGATGTGATCTACGCTCCGGCGGAGACCGCGCTGCTCCGCCGGGCCAGAGAACTGGGCCATCCCGTCATGAATGGGATGGGGATGCTTCTCCACCAGGCCATTTTGGCATTGGAGCACTTCACCGGAGAGGCGCTGGATGTGGAAAAGGCCAAGGCCGCGGCCCGGAAGGCTTTGGAAGAGAATACCTGAGCGTAAAAAAGGAGAGTGCCGATGCGATACGAGGGAACGATTTACCGTCCGCCCGGAGAGTGGAAGAGCTATCTGCTTCAGGTCACCGTGGGCTGCTCCCACAACGCCTGCACCTTTTGCGGCATGTATAAGGACAAGCGCTATCACGTCCGGCCGCTGTCCGACGTGATGGAGGACATTCAGATGGCCCGGGCCTATTATGGAGACGTGCGGCGGGTGTTTCTCTGCGACGGGGACGCCATCGCCCTGCCCACCGGGGATCTGCTGGCCATTCTGCGGGCGCTGTATGAGACCTTTCCCGCACTGGAAAGGGTCACGACCTACGCCGGGCCGGAGAGCACGCTGGAAAAGACGCCGGAGGAGCTGCGGACGCTCCGGGAGGCGGGGCTGACCCGGGCCTACCTGGGGCTCGAGACCGGAAATGACGCCCTGCTGAAGGCCGTATGCAAGGGGGTGGACGCCGCCGGGATGCTGGAGGCCGGAGTGCGCCTGCGCCAGGCGGGAATGGACCTGTGGGTCATGGTGCTGCTGGGCCTGGCCGGCTCCGGCGGCGGGACGCGCCACATCCTGGACACCGCGGCCATGGTCAATGAGATGCGGCCCCGGCATCTGTCGGCGCTTTCTCTGATCCTCCAGCCCGGGACGGTTCTCTATCGGGACTGGAAGGCCGGGCGCTTCACCCCCGTCACCGCCCGGGAGAGCCTGGAGGAGGTGCGCCTGCTGGTGGAGAAGCTGACAGTGGACCCGCTCCACTTTACCTGCGACCACGCTTCCAACTATCTGCCCCTGAAAGGGACGCTGCCCGACCGGCGGGAGGAATTTTTGACCGCCCTGGACGGGGCCCTGGCGGGCGATGTGGCGCTCCGGCCGGAGTGGAGCCGGGGGGTATAACCGCCGGGGAGGAAGAAAAAGGGGGCTTTTCCGGATATGGAAGGGCCTCCTTTGATATTCCGGAGAAAAAAGTGAGAAAGTGCTTGACTTACGGTACCTTTTGCGATACAATACCCCAGTGCCTGTTTCGGGGCGCATTATGCGATGATGCGGGAGATTGCGGCGCAAGCCGGTAACTTCCGCGGAGTATGTCCGTTGAATCGGGCGGCTGAGAACGTTCTGTACCAGCGTATATCGTCACGCTGAGGCAGAGACCGGCCGGCTTATCCTGCCGGTTTTCTTTCTGTCGTGGAGTGATACGCACGATAAAGTGGACAGAAAAAGTTCTCACCGTACGAAGGGCGGCACCCATCACCACTTCGTATGTTTAAGGAGGAAAAAATCATGGCAGCTCAGAAAGAAATGATCCGCATCCGCCTCAAGGCTTACGATCACCAGCTCATCGACCAGAGCGCGGAAAAGATCGTGGAGACCGCCAAGCGCACCGGCGCCACTGTCTCCGGCCCCATTCCCCTGCCCACCAAGAAGGAAGTCGTCACCATCCTGCGCGCCGTCCACAAGTACAAGGACAGCCGTGAGCAGTTCGAGCGCCGCACTCACAAGCGCCTCATCGACGTCATCAAGCCCTCTCCCAAGACGGTCGAGGCCCTGATGAGCCTGGAGCTCCCCGCCGGTGTGGACATCGAGATCAAGCTGTAAGTTTCCCGGCGTCTGACATTGTTTGTACCGCAGTCCGCCGCGCTTTTGAGGCGGACGGGTCAAGTTGACAGAGCAATGCCGATCCGGCAACTCTCTCAACCAATAACCTTATTAAGGAGGAAAACACATGGAAAAGGCCATCATCGGCAAGAAGGTCGGCATGACGCAGATCTTCGACGAAGCCGGCCGCGTCATCCCGGTCACCGTCATTGAGGCGGGCCCCTGCACCGTGGTGCAGAAGAAGACCGAGGAGAAGGACGGCTACACCGCCGTGCAGCTGGGCTACGAGGACGTGCCCGAGCGCAAGCTCACCAAGCCTGAACTGGGTCACCTGAAGAAGGCGGGCGAGGGCGTGCTCAAAAAGGTCCTCAAGGAGTTCAAACTCAAGGACTGCGACAAGCTCAACGTGGGCGATACCGTGGACTGCTCTGTCTTTGCGGCGGGCGACCGGGTGGATGTCACCGGCGTCAGCAAGGGCCACGGCTACCAGGGCGTCATCAAGCGCTGGGGCGCTCACCGCCTGAAGGAGACCCACGGCAGCGGCCCCGTGCACCGTCACGCCGGCTCCATGGGCTCCAGCACCGATCCTTCCCGGATCTTCAAGGGCAAGATCGGCGCCGGCCACATGGGCGTGGATCAGGTCACTGTGCTGAACCTGGACGTCATCAAGGTGGATACCGAGCTGGGCGTCATCGCCGTTCGGGGCGCCATCCCCGGCCCCAAGGGCGGCATCGTCTACCTGCGCAACAGCGTGATCAACGTCAAGGAGAAGAGCGCTGCGGCCGACATCAGCAAGAACCCGCAGAAGGCTTCCGGCCGTAATCCCCAGAAGGCCTCGGCCCGCAAAGCTTAAGGAGAGGAGAGAAGAGACATGCCTAAGGCTAACGTTTTCAACATGGCCGGCACTCAGGTCGGCGAGATCGACCTGTCCGACGCCATTTTCGGCATTGAGCCCAACGTCAGCGTGATGCACGACGTGGTGAAGAACCACCTGGCCAACTGCCGTCAGGGTACCCAGTCTGCCCTGACCCGCGCGGAGGTCTCCGGCGGTGGCCGGAAACCCTGGCGCCAGAAGGGCACCGGCCGGGCCCGTCAGGGTTCCACCCGGGCTCCCCAGTGGACCCACGGCGGCATCGTGTTCGCCCCCAAGCCCCGCTCTTACCGCTATACCCTGAACAAGAAGGTCCGCCGTCTGGCTCTGAAGTCTGCCCTCTCCGCCAAGGCGGCCCAGGGCAAGGTCATCGTGGTGGAGGATCTCGGCATGGACGAGATCAAGACCAAGACCTTCCAGGGCTTCCTGAACGCGGTGGGCGGCGACAAGGCCGTTGTGGTCACCGCCTGCCCCAACGTGGTCAAGTCCGCCCGGAACATCCCCGGCGTGCTGACCACCCCCGCCAAGCTCATCAACGTTTACGACATCGTCAACGCCAATGAGTTCATCGTGGACAAGGCGGCTCTGGCCGAGATCGAGGAGGTGTTCGCGTAATGGCTACCACTGCTTACGACATCATTAAGCGCCCCATCATCACCGAGCAGTCCATGGGCGAGACCGAAAACAAAAAATACACCTTCGAGGTGGCCAAGAGCGCCAACAAGATCGAGATCGCCAAGGCGATCGAGGAGATCTTCGGCGTAAAGGTTGCCAAGGTCAACACTCTGAACATGATTGGCAAGGAAAAGCGCACCGGACGGTTCCCCGCCGGACGCCGCGCCTCCTGGAAGAAGGCAATGGTCACCCTGACCGCCGATTCCAAGTCCATCGAGTTCTTTGAGGGCATGGTGTAAGGAGGAGAAGGAAAATGGCGATCAAGACTTATAAACCGACGACCCCCTCCCGGCGCCACATGACCGTGTCCGCCTTCGAGGGGATCGACAAGAAGGCCAAGCCCGAGCGCAGCCTTCTGGAGAACCTGAAGAAGAATGCCGGCCGCAACAGCTACGGCCGCATCACCGTCCGCCATCGCGGCGGCGGCAACAAGAAGAAGTACCGCATTGTGGACTTCAAGCGTGACAAGGCCGGCAAGGCCACCGTCATCAACCTGCAGTACGATCCCAACCGCTCCGCCAACATTGCCCTCATCGAGTACGAGGACGGCGAGCGCCGCTATATCCTGGCTCCTGTGGGCCTGAAGGCCGGCCACATCATCATGACCGGTACCGGCGCGGACATCCTGCCCGGCAACGCCATGCCCATCAGCGAGATCCCCGTGGGCACTCTGATCCACAACATTGAGCTCTATCCCGGCAAGGGCGGCCAGCTGGTCCGTTCCGCCGGTGTGGCCGCTCAGCTGATGGCCAAGGAGAACGGCATGGCCCAGGTCCGTCTGCCCTCCGGCGAGATGCGCTATATCCGGCTGGACTGCATCGCCACCATCGGCCAGGTGGGCAACACCGATCACGAGAACATCCAGATCGGCAAGGCCGGCCGGAAACGCCACATGGGCTGGCGGCCCACCGTCCGCGGTTCCGTCATGAACCCCAATGACCACCCCCACGGCGGCGGCGAGGGCAAGAGCCCGGTCGGCCGTCCCGGCCCTGTCACTCCCTGGGGCAAGCCGGCGATGGGTTACAAGACCCGCAAGGGCAAGAACCGGACCGAGAAGTTCATCGTCAAGCACCGTAACGCGAAGTAAGGAGGAGTAAAACATGTCTAGAAGCATCAAGAAAGGCCCGTTTTGCGCTCCCGAGCTTCTGAAGCGGGTCGACAAGCTCAATGAAACGAACGAGAAGAAGGTCATGAAGACCTGGAGCCGCGCCTCCACCATCTTCCCCTCCTTCGTCGGTCACACCTTCGCCGTCCATGACGGCCGCAAGCACGTGCCCGTGTACGTCACTGAGGATATGGTGGGCCACAAGCTGGGCGAGTTCGCCCCCACCCGTACCTTCAAGGGTCACGCCGGCACCAAGACCGGTAAGTAAGGAGGAGAGAGTAGATGGAAGCGAAAGCAGTTCTGAGATACGCCCGTATCTCTCCCCGTAAGGTCGGCATCGTGTGCGACCTGATCCGCGGCAAGAGCGTGGCCCAGGCCACCGCCATTCTCATGACCACGCCCAAGGCCGCTTCTGAGCTTCTGCTGAAGCTGCTGAAGAGTGCCGCCGCCAACGCCGAGAACAACCACCAGATGGATCCCGAGAAGCTGTATGTCTCCGAGACCTTCGCCACCCCCGGCCCCATCATCAAGCGGATGATGCCTCGTGCCCAGGGACGCGGCTACCGGATCAACAAGCGCACTTCTCATATCACCATCGCGGTGGCCGAGCGCTAAGGGAGGAGGAACAATATGGGACAGAAAGTCAATCCCCACGGTCTTCGCGTGGGTGTTATCAAAGATTGGGACTCCCGTTGGTACGCCAAAAACGAGAACGTGGGCGACCTGCTGGTGGAGGATCACAAGATCCGCGGCTACCTGAAGAAGGCCCTGTACTCCGCCGGAGTGCCCAAGATCGAGATCGAGCGAGACAACGCCAAGGTCCGCATCTACCTGCACTGCGCCAAGCCCGGCGTGGTCATCGGCAAGGGCGGCACTGAGATCGAGCGCATCCGCCTTCAGGTGGAGAAGATGATCGGCAAGCCGGTCGCCCTCAACATCGTGGAGGTCAAGAGCGTCGACACCGACGCTCAGCTGGTGGCCGAGAGCATCGCCCAGCAGCTGGAGGCCCGCATCGGCCACCGCCGCGCGATGAAGAACGCCATGGGCCGCGCCATGCGCGGCGGCGCTCTGGGCATCAAGGTCTCCTGCTCCGGCCGTCTGGGCGGACGCGAGATCGCCGGTACCGAGCACTATCATGACGGCACCATTCCCCTGCAGACCCTGCGTGCCGATATCGACTACGGCTTCACCGAGGCTGCCACCACTTACGGCCGCATCGGCGTGAAGGTGTGGATCTACAAGGGCGAGGTCCTGACCCAGACCCTGCGGACCACCCCCCGCACCCTGGACACCAAGAACTTCAAGGAGCGCCCGGATCGTCCCCGTCGGGATCGCCGGGACGGCGACCGCCGCAGCGGCGGCTTCCGCCGCGATGACCGCCGCGGTCCAAACCAGGGCCCCACTTACAACCGCGTGCAGAGCCGGCCGGCCCCCCGCCCCGCCGCTGCGCCCGCTGCCCCTCAGACTCAGGAAGGAGGCCAGAATTAAATGCTGCTGCCCAAGAGAAGCAAATACCGCCGTGTGCACCGTGGCCGCATGACCGGCAAGGCCACCCGCGGCAACACCGTGACTTACGGTGATTGGGGCCTCCAGTCTCTGGAGCCCGCGTGGATCACCTCCAACCAGATCGAGGCCGCCCGTATCGCCATGACCCGCTACACCAAGCGCGGCGGCAAGGTCTGGATCAAGATCTTCCCCGATAAGCCCGTGACCAAGAAGGCGCTGGGCACTCGTATGGGTTCCGGTAAGGGCGCCCCCGAGTACTGGATCGCCGTGGTCAAGCCCGAGCGCGTGATGTTCGAGATCGGCGGCGTGACCGAGGAAGTGGCCAAGGAGGCCCTCCGTCTGGCCAGCCACAAGCTGCCTGTCAAGTGCAAGATCGTGAAGAAGGAAGCTCCTTCTGTGACCGAGAATGGTGGTGAATGAAGATGAAAGCGAATGACGTCCGTAAAATGAGCGCCGCCGAGCTGGAGACGAAGCTGGGCGACCTGAAGAAGGACCTGTTCCAGCTCCGTCTTCAGCACGCGACCAACCAGCTGGACAATCCCGTGAAGATCGCTCAGGTCAAGCGGGACATTGCCCGGGTCAAGACCATCATCCGCGAGCAGCAGCTCGCAGGCCGATAAGAAGGAGGAGTAAAACATGAGCGAAGTGAGAACTTCTTCCCGCAAGACCAGAGTCGGCCTGGTGGTTTCCGATAAGATGGACAAGACCGTGGTTGTGGCCATCGCCGACCGTGTGGCCCATCCCCTGTACAAGAAGATCGTCAAGAGAACTTACAAACTCAAGGCCCACGATGAGCAGAACGCCTGCAACGTGGGCGACCGCGTGCGGGTCATGGAGACCCGGCCCCTGTCTAAGGACAAGCGCTGGCGCGTGGTCGAGATCCTCGAGAAAGCCAAATAAGGAGGTGCCAGTATGATTCAGCAGGAAAGCTATCTGAAGGTGGCCGATAATACCGGCGCCAAGGAAATCAAAGCCATTCGTGTCCTGGGCGGCTCCAAGCGGAAGTTCGGCAACATCGGCGACGTCGTTGTGGCCTCTGTCCGTAAGGCTCAGCCCGGCGGCACCGTGAAGAAGGGCGAAGTGGTCAAGGCCGTTATCGTCCGTACCGCCAAGGGTATCCACCGTGCCGACGGCAGCTACGTCCGCTTTGACGAGAACGCCGCCGTCCTCATCAAGGACGACAAGAACCCCAAGGGCACCCGTATCTTTGGGCCCGTGGCCCGTGAGCTCCGGGATAAGGATTACATGAAGATCCTGTCCCTGGCTCCCGAAGTGCTGTAAGGGGGTAGGAGAAGAACATGAACACTATGAGCATCAAGAAGGGCGATACTGTCATCGTCCTCTCCGGCAAGGACAAGGGCAAGCAGGGCAAGGTCCTGGAGGCCATGCCCGAGACCCGCAAGGTCATTGTGGAGAAGGTCAATGTGGCCACCCGCCACACCAAGCCCCGCAAGCAGGGCGAAGAGGGCGGCATCGTGAAGAAGGAAGCCCCCATTTACGCCTGCAAGGTCATGCGGGTGTGCCCCAAGTGCAACAAGCCCACCCGTCCCGCCAGCAAGGTGGGCGCGGACGGCAAGCGTGTGCGCGTCTGCAAGAAGTGCGGCGCCGAGATCTGAGAGAGGAGGAGTAACAAATGGCTGAAAAGAAAATGCCCAACCTGAAGGCGAAGTATCAGGCCGAGGTCGCTCCTGCTCTTATGCAGAAGTTCGGCTACAAGTCCGTCATGCAGATCCCCAAGCTGGATAAGATCGTGGTCAACTGCGGCTGCGGCGAGGCCCGGGACAACTCCAAGGTCCTGGAGGCCGTCGTGGGCGATCTGAACAAGATCACCGGCCAAAAGGCCATCATCACCAAGGCCAAGAAGTCCGTGGCCAACTTCAAGCTCCGTGAGGAGATGCCCATCGGCGCCAAGGTCACCCTCCGAGGCGACCGGATGTGGGAGTTCCTGGACCGCCTGTTCAACGTGGCCCTGCCCCGCGTGCGCGACTTCCGCGGCATCAACCCCAACTCCTTCGACGGCCGCGGCAACTATGCCCTGGGTATCAAGGAGCAGCTGATCTTCCCTGAGATCGAGTACGACAAGATCGACAAGATCCGGGGCATGGACGTCGTGCTCTGCACCACCGCCAATACCGACGAAGAGGCTCGTGAGCTGCTGACGCTCATCGGCGCTCCCTTCGCCGCCCGCGCCTAAGGAGGGAAAACGAGATGGCTAAGAAATCCATGATCCTCAAGCAGCAGGCCGAGCCGAAATTCTCCAGCCGCCGCTATAATCGCTGCAAGATCTGCGGCCGTCCCCACGCCTACCTGCGGGACTACGGCATCTGCCGTATCTGCTTCCGCGAGCTGGCCTACAAGGGCCAGATCCCCGGCGTGAAGAAGGCTTCCTGGTAAATCGTGAAAAGGGAAGTAAGTGAAACGTGAAAAGTGCAGCCCACTTTTCACCTTTCACGCTTCACGTTTCACTTTTACAATATCCCCCGCCGGCGGACAACAGGTCGGAGAGCGCCTAACTCCGATACCTTGCCGCTGATACAGGCGAAGCCTGTAATTCTATAAGGAGGTAACACTCATGCACATTACAGATCCTGTTGCGGATATGCTCACCCGCATCCGCAATGCCAACAATGCCAAGCATGACACGGTTGACGTCCCCGCTTCCAACATGAAGAAGTCCATCGCACAGATCCTGTTGGACGAGGGCTATGTCAAGAGCTATCAGCTCATTGACGACGGCACGCAGGGCATCATCCGCATCGCCCTGAAGTACAACCAGCCCAACAAGGAAAAGGTCATCACCGGCCTGCGCCGGGTCTCCAAGCCCGGCCTGCGGGTGTATGCCGGTGCTGAAGAGCTGCCCCGGGTCATCAAGGGCCTGGGCATCGCCATCGTTTCCACGTCCAAGGGCGTCATGACCGACAAGGCTGCCCGTGCGGCCCACGTCGGCGGTGAAGTCCTGGCGTTCGTGTGGTAAGGAGGGGAATAGAGAATGTCTAGAATTGGTAGAATGCCGATCTCTGTCCCCGCTGGTGTGGACGTGAAGATCGAGGCGGGCAACCTGGTCACCGTCAAGGGCCCCAAGGGCACCCTGACCGAGCAGCTGTGCCCCGCCATGAACATTACCCAGGAGGGCGCCGAGCTCCATGTGTCCCGTCCTGACGACACCAAAGAGAACCGCAGCCTCCACGGCCTGACCCGGAGCCTGCTCCACAACATGGTGGTGGGCGTGACTGACGGCTTCGAGAAGAGGCTGGATGTCAACGGTGTTGGTTACCGTGTGGCAAAGGACGGCAAGAAGCTCGTGATGACCCTGGGCTTCTCCCACCAGGTCATCGTGGAGGAGATTGACGGCATCACCATCGATGTGCCCGATCCCAACCACATTGTGATCCGCGGTGCTGACAAGCAGAAGGTGGGCCAGTTTGCCGCCGAAGTGAGAGAGAAAAGACCGCCTGAGCCTTACAAGGGCAAGGGCATCAAATATGCCGATGAAGTCATCCGCCGCAAGGAAGGCAAGACCGGCGCCAAGAAGAAATAATAAGGAGGTGTGCCAAAATGATCAAGAGACCCGATACCAACGCGCAGCGGCTTAAGCGCCACAAGAGAGTCCGCGGGAAAATCTCCGGCACGCCCGAGAGACCCCGTCTGAACGTGTTCCGCAGCGGGACCAACATCTATGCCCAGATCATCGACGATGTCGCGGGCAAGACTCTGGTTTCCGCTTCCTCCCTGGACAAGGCCTTTGAGGGAAACGGCTCCAACTGTGAGGCCGCCAAGAAGGTGGGCCTGATGGTTGCCGAGCGCGCCAAGGCTGCCGGCATCACGACCGTGGTGTTCGACCGGGGCGGCTATGTTTTCCACGGCCGCGTCGCGGCCCTGGCCGAAGGCGCCCGCGAGGGCGGCCTGGAATTTTAACGGGAGGAGGAAACGAAATTGGCTAGATTTGAAAGAGAACAAAGCGAGTACAGCGAGAAGCTCGTTTCCCTGAACCGCGTGTCCAAGACCGTCAAGGGCGGCCGCGTCATGAAGTTCGCCGCCCTCATGGTGGTCGGCGACGAAAAGGGAAATGTGGGTTTCGGCACCGGTAAGGCCGCCGAAGTCCCCGAGGCCATCCGCAAGGGCATCGAGGATGCCAAGAAGAACATGACCAAGATCAGTGTTTCCGGCACGACTATTCCCCACGAGGTCATCGGTGAGTTCGGCGCCGGCCGCGTGCTGCTCAAGCCCGCTGCCCCCGGTACCGGCATCATCGCCGGCGGCCCGGTGCGCGCTGTCATGGAGGCCGCCGGCATCCGTGACATCCGTGCCAAATGCCTGCGCTCCAACAACCCCCAGAACGTGGTCTCCGCCACCTTCCAGGGTCTCCGCTCTCTGCGGACGCCCGAAGAGGTCGCCCGGACCCGGGGCAAGAGCGTGGAAGAAATCGTCGGTTAAGGAGGACGGAACGAAATGGCTAACCTGACTATCAAGCTGACCAAGAGCCTGAACGGCCGTCTCGCCAAGCACAAGGCCACCGCGGAAGCTCTGGGCCTGCGCAAGATCGGTGATACCACCGTCCAGCCGGACAATGCCGCCACCCGCGGCAAGATCGCCAGCATCGGTTACCTCCTGCAGGTCACCGAGGACAAGTAAGGAGGAGCGTAGCATGAATTTGCATGATCTTTCCCCCGCGGCCGGCTCCACCCAGGTGGGCAAGCGCAAGGGCCGCGGTCCCGGTACCGGCAACGGTAAGACCGGCGGCCGGGGACACAAGGGCCAGAAGGCCCGCTCCGGCGGCAGCATCCGCGTCGGTTTCGAAGGCGGCCAGATGCCTCTGGCCCGCCGCCTGCCCAAGCGCGGCTTCAACAACATTTTCGCCAAGCCCCTGGAGGCCATCAACGTGGCTTCTCTGAACAAATTTGAGGACGGTGCCACCGTCAATGTCTGCGACCTGCTGGAAATGGGCATCCTTTCCAAGTGCGAGTACGGCGTGAAGGTTCTGGGCAACGGCAACCTGACCAAGAAGCTGACGGTGCGCGCCACGGCTTTCTCCGCCTCCGCCAAGGAAAAGATCGAAGCGGCAGGTGGAAAGGCCGAGGTGATCTGAAGTGATTCAGACACTGAAAAACGCGTGGAAGGTCCCTGAGCTTAAAAACAAGATCCTGTTTACCGTCTTTGCGCTTTTGATCTTCCGCCTCGGCTCCGCCGTGCCTGTCCCCTTCATTCAGACAGACGCGCTGGCCGATTATATCAGCAGCATGTCCGGCACCATCTTCGGCCTTCTGGGCACCATGAACGGCACGGCTTTCTCCATCGCCGCCGTGTTTGCTCTGGGCGTACAGCCCTATATCAACTCCTCCATCATCATCCAGCTCCTCACGGTGGCCGTTCCGGCCCTGGAGCGGCTGGCCAAGGACGGGGGAGAAGAGGGCAAGAAGAAGATCGCCGCCATCACCCGCTATGTCACCGTGGCCATCGCCATTCTCCAGGGCTTCGGCTACTACACCATCATCCGTACCAACAACCTGCTGGACCTGGGCGGCATGAACGGCATCTGGGCGGCCATCGTCATCGTGGCCACCTTTGCCGCCGGCTCCGCTTTCGTCATGTGGCTGGGCGAGCAGATCACCGACAAGGGAATCGGCAACGGCATCTCCATGATCCTGTTTGCCGGTATCCTCTCCCGGATGCCCCAGATGATCCGCACCATGGCCACCGGCGTGAGCCACTGGGCCCACCCCGTGGACACCACCGACTTCACCGCGCAGCAGCTGGCCAACTATTTCGTCATGCCCCCCTGGGGCCTGGCACTCATCATCATCGGCATGCTGGCCCTGATCCTCTTTGTGGTCTGGATCCAGAACGCCGAGCGCCGCATCCCCGTGCAGTATGCCAAGCGGGTGGTGGGCCGGAAGATGTACGGCGGCCAGTCCAGCCACATCCCCATGAAGGTGAATATGTCCGGCGTGCTGCCCATCATCTTCGCACAGTCCATTGCCTCCCTCCCCGCCACCATCTGCGCCTTTGCAGGCGTGCAGGCCGGGGACGAGGGGTTCTGGGGCGGTTTTCTGAAAGTGTTTGACGCCAACGGGATCGTGTACACCGTGGTGTATTTCCTCCTGATCCTGGCGTTCAGCTACTTCTACTCCACCATGCAGTTTGATCCGGTGGAGGTGGCCAACAACCTGAAGAAGAACGGCGGCTTTGTCCCCGGCTTCCGTCCGGGCAAGCCCACCGCTGATTTTATTCGCAAGGTGCTGAATAAGATCACTTTCTTCGGTGCCATCTTCCTCTCCGTGATCGCCATCGCTCCTATCGTCACCGGAAACATCATCGGTGTTCAGAGCCTGGCCATCGGCGGCACTTCCATCATCATCGTGGTGGGTGTTGCCCTGGAGACCAGCAAGGCGCTGGAGGCTCAGCTCATGATGCGTCACTACAAGGGATTCCTTGAGTGATACCGGAGGCGTAGTAAAAAATGATGAAACTGATCTTTTTGGGCCCTCCGGGTGCCGGTAAGGGCACTCAGGCGGCCATCGTCAGCAAAAAACTGGGCATTCCCACCATCTCCACCGGAGATATGCTCCGTGCCGCCGTCAAGGAGGGCACCGAGGTGGGCAAGAAGGCCAAGTCCTTTATGGACGCCGGCAAGCTGGTCCCCGACGATGTCATCATCGGCATCGTGGCGGAGCGGGTGGAAAAGCCCGACTGCGCTCTGGGCTATATCCTGGACGGGGTGCCCCGCACCATCGCCCAGGCTCAGGCCCTGGAGAGCGCGGGCGTCCGGTTCGACCACGTCATCTCCATCGAGACCGCCGACAACGTGGTGGAGGAGCGCCTGGAAGGGCGCAGAGTGTGCCAGAACTGCGGCGCTACCTATCACCTGACCAACAATCCCCCCAAGAGCGAGGGCACCTGTGACAACTGCGGCCATGCGCTGATCCAGCGCCCGGACGACTCTGCCGCCACAGTACGCCACCGCCTGGAGGTCTACCACAGCGAGACCGAGCCGCTCAAGGCCTTTTACCAGGAGCGGAACGTGTTGAGCCTGGTGGAGGACGCGGGGGACATCGAGAGCGTCAACCGTCGGATTATGGCGGTACTGGGGAAGTGATCCTGTGGACATGATTTCCATCAAGTCCCCCAGGGAGATCGAGAAGATGCGCGCGGCCGGGCGGCTCACCGCTCAGGCCCGCGCGCTGGCCGGCTCCCTGGTCCGCCCGGGCGTCACCACGCTGGAGATCGACCGGGAGGTTCGGAAGTTCATCGAAAGCCACGGTGCGAAGCCGTCGTTCCTGGGGTATGGCGGGTATCCCGCCTCTGTGTGCGCCTCGGTCAACGAGGTGGTGATCCACGGCATTCCCAACCACAGAAAGCTGGAAGAGGGCGACATCGTCTCCATTGACGTGGGCGCTTATCTGGACGGTTTTCACGGCGACTGTGCCGCCACCTTCCCCTGCGGGGAGGTGAGCGACGAGGCCCGAAAGCTCATCGAGGTCACTCGGCAGAGCTTCTTTGAGGGCATCAAATTCGCCAGGGTGGGACAGCGGGTCTCCGATGTGGGCCACGCGGTCCAGCAGTATGTCGAGAGCTTCGGCTACGGCGTGGTGCGGGACTTTGTGGGCCACGGTGTGGGTTCCAAGATGCACGAGGCACCGGAAGTCCCCAACTACGGGGCGGCCGGCCATGGGGCCCGGTTCCAGCCGGGCATGGTGATCGCTGTGGAGCCCATGGTGTGCGCCGGCGACTGGCATGTACGTGTGCTGGGGGACCGGTGGACCACGGTGTCCGCCGACGGCAGCCTCACCGCCCACTATGAGAACACGATCCTCATCACCGACGGCGAGCCCGAGATCCTCACCGATCCGGGCGAGGGCTGAGATGGAGTGGGCCGTCGTGCGATCCCTGGCCGGGCGTGACAGCGGAGAGCTCTTTTTCGTGGTGGGCGTGGAGGAACCTTACCTCCTGCTCTGCGACGGAAAGCACCGCCGTCTGTCCGCCCCCAAGCGGAAGAAGCGAAGGCACACCGAACCCGCAGGGGCCTATGCCCGGAAGCTGGACCGGCAGACACCGGTCACCGACAATGAGATCCGGAGAGCGCTGGCCGCTTTCCGAGCCCAGTCAAGGAGGGTTTGACGCTTTGGCAAAGGACGATATGATCGAGGTGGAGGGCGTCGTCACAGAATCCCTTCCCAACACCACGTTTCACGTGGACATCGGAAACGGCCACATCATCCTGGCCCACATCTCCGGGAAGCTGCGGATGAACTTCATCCGCATCCTGCCCGGAGACAAGGTCACGGTCCAGATGTCGCCCTACGATGTGACCCGAGGCAGAATCACTTGGCGCACGAAATGAGCGCCGTGAAAGTTACCATCAACGACCGGCGAGGGAGAAGCTGGGCCTTGCCCACTCCCTGCTGGGGCCATTCAGGCATTCAAGGAGGTTTATCATGAAAGTAAGACCGTCCGTGAAGCCCATGTGCGAGAAGTGCAAGATCATCAAGCGCAAGGGCAAGGTCATGGTTATCTGCGAAAACCCCAAGCATAAACAGAGACAAGGTTAAAGTAGGAGGTGCTGAAACAGTATGGCTCGTATTGCTGGCATTGACCTGCCGAAGGACAAACGGATCGAGATCGGTCTGACCTATATCTTCGGCATTGGGCGCACCAGCGCCAATAAGATCCTGGCGGAAACCGGGATCAACCCCGATACCCGGGTCAAGGACCTGACTGAGGACGAGGAAGCGAAGCTGCGTGAGGTGATCGCGCACAGCTATACCGTGGAGGGCGACCTCCGCCGCGACCTGGCTATGGACATCAAGCGGCTGACCGAGATCGGCTGCTACCGGGGCGTGCGGCATCGCCGCGGCCTGCCTGTCCGGGGCCAGCGGACCAAGACCAACGCCCGTACCCGCAAGGGCCCGAAGCGTACCGTCGCGAATAAGAAGAAGTAAGGAGGGATATCAATGGCTGCGAATAACGCGAAAAAAGTGGTGCGCAAGCGCCGCGAGAAGAAGAACGTGGAGAAGGGCCAGGTGCATATCCGCTCCTCCTTCAACAACACCATGGTCACCATGACCGACGCCAACGGCAACGCCCTGTCCTGGGCATCCTCCGGCGAGATGGGTTTCCGGGGCTCCCGGAAGTCCACCCCCTTCGCCGCTCAGACCGCCGCCGAGACGGCCGCCAAGGCCGCCATGGAGCATGGCCTGAAGACCGTTGAGGTCTACGTGAAGGGACCCGGCGCCGGCCGTGAGGCCGCCATCCGCGCGCTGCAGGCCGTGGGCCTGGAAGTCACCCTCATCAAGGACGTGACTCCCGTGCCCCACAACGGCTGCCGCCCGCCCAAGCGCCGCAGAGTGTAAGAAGGAGGAGAAATCAGAATATGGCTAAGAATATGCAGCCCGTCGCCAAGCGCTGCAAGGCGCTGAACATTTCTCCCGCCGCCATGGGTTACGACAAGAAGACCACCAATCGCAAGCCCAAGGCCAACGTCCGCCGCAAGCAGAGCGAGTACGCCATGCAGCTGCAGGAGAAGCAGAAGGTCAAGTTCGTGTACGGCATCATGGAGAAGCAGTTCCGCGCGTACTACGAGAAGGCCGCCCGGATGCCCGGCAAGACCGGTGAGAACCTGCTGGTCATGGTGGAGCGCCGCCTGGACAACGCAGTCTACCGCCTGGGCTTCGCCATGACCCGCCGCGAGGCCCGTCAGCTGGTGAACCACGGCCACTTCACCGTCAACGGCCGGAAGGTCAACATCCCCTCCTACCTGGTGAAGGTGGGCGATGTGATCGAGGTCCGTGAGACCAGCCGGTCCTCCGTGAAGTTCAAGCGGTTCCTGGGCGAGGACGCCATCATCGTCAACGTTCCCCAGTGGCTGGAGAAAGAGAAGAACACCCTCAAGGGCACCGTTACCAAGATGCCTGCCCGCGAGGATATCGACCTGCCCATCGAGGAGCACCTCATCGTCGAGTTGTACTCCAAGTAAGCCTTACCCTCGAATTCAGACGAGCACATCGAATCGGCGGCGGGTCTGCCCCGCCGCCCTCAGAAGGAGGGTAATCTATGGTTGAAATCGAAAAACCCCGCATTGACTGTCAGGAGAACGTGGGCGACAACACCTACGGCAAGTACGTGGTGGAGCCGCTGGAGCGGGGCTATGGCACCACTCTGGGCAACGCCCTGCGGCGGGTGCTCCTCTCCTCCCTGCCCGGCACCGCGGTGACCTCCATCAAGATCGCCGGGGTCCAGCACGAATTCTGCACCATTCCCGGCGTGAAGGAAGATGTCACCGAGATCGTCCTCAACGTCAAGTCCATCATCGCCAAGCTCCACAGCGAGGGAGTCAAGACGGTGTATATTGAAGCCAGCGGCGAGTGCGAAGTCACCGCAGGCGACATCAAGGCCGACGGCGAGGTGGAGGTCCTGAATCCGGAGCTCCACATCGCCACTCTGGGCCCCGGGGCCAGCCTCAACATGGAGCTGACCCTGTCCCACGGCCGGGGCTACGACCCCGCCGACCGGAACAAGACTCCCCAGACCGTCATCGGCGTCATCCCTGTGGATTCGGTCTACACCCCTGTGAAGAAGGTCAACTACACCGTGGAGAACACCCGTGTGGGCGATCGGACCGACTTCGACAAGCTGACCCTGGAGGTCTGGACCAACGGCACCATCGATGCCCGCGACGCGGTCAGCCTGGGCGCCCGGATCCTGGTGGACCACTTCCTGCTGTTCACCGACCTGTCCGAGACCATGGGCTCCGCATCCACCGTGGTGGAGAAGGCTGAGGCCCAGCGGGACAAGGTGCTGGAGATGACCATCGAGGAGCTGGATCTTTCCGTCCGGTCCTTCAACTGCCTGAAGCGGGCCAACATCAACACCGTCGAGGATCTGATCTCCAAGACCCAGGACGAGATGATGAAGGTGCGCAATCTGGGCCGCAAGAGCCTGGAGGAAGTCATCAACAAGCTGGCCATGATGGGTCTGAACCTTGCTGACGACGAGAACAACAACTAATACACGCCGAGAGGAGTGAGACAACATGCCCGCGAATCGTAAACTGGGGAAGCCCACCGACCAGCGTATGGCCATGCTCCGCGCCATGACCACCTACCTGCTGGAGAACGGCCAGATCAAGACCACTGTCACCCGCGCCAAGGAAGTGGCTCCCATGGCCGAGAAGATGATCACCCTGGCCAAGAAGAACGACCTGGCCGCCTACCGTCAGGCGCTGGCCTTCCTGACCAAGGAGGATGTGGCGAAGAAGCTCTTCGACCAGATCGGCGCCAAGTACGCCACTCGTGACGGCGGCTACACCCGCGTGGTCCGCATCGGGCCCCGCCGCGGTGACGCCGCTGAGATGGCCGTGGTCCAACTGGTGTAATTCCGGCCGGAACCCGTTTCATCCACACGCAAAAGCTCCTGTCGTATCCCTGGAATGCCCGGGATACGACGGGAGCTTTTTTTGCACCCCCAAAAATACTTGACAAAGTCAACTGTTTTTCTTATGCTGAGTCTGAGAAAACCGGAGGTGGACCATGGACCAGTCGCTTGCCAATTATGTGACCTCGCTGCGCAAAAGCTTTGTGGAGTACTGCAATGACAGGCTGACCGGCGCTCCTGCCTGCTGCGCCTGACGGAGCGGGGCCTGGAAGTCTTCCGGCTGAGCCACGACCTGTTTGGACGGTGGGAGGAACGGGTGACCGTGGGACTCTCAGGCGGAGAACGGATGCAGCTTTTGTCCCTGCTGAAGAAGACGGCGCAGTACCCGGAGTGCTGCCGGAGTAAGGAGGAATCTGATCGATGAAATATTCCATTGTATACAGCAGCAGAACCGGCAATACCGCGCTGTTGGCGGAGAAGCTGGCGGATGCACTGCCGGCGGAGGAGCGCGTCTACTTGGGCGGACCGGACCCCCGGGGAGAGGCGGCCGAGCTGATTTTTACGGGTTTTTGGACGGATCGAGGAGGGGCCGATCAGGAGAGCGCCGCGTTTTTGGAGCGGCTGCATAACAAAAAGATATTTCTGTTTGGGACTGCGGGCTTCGGCGGCAGCCAGTCGTATTTTGACCAGATCCTGGGCAGGGTGGCTGCCCGCCTGGATCCCTCCAATACGCTGGCAGGATCTTTCCTGTGCCAGGGCAGGATGCCGCCGTCGGTCCGACAGCGCTATGAGGCCATGGCCGTACGGCAGCCCGAGCAGGCGCGGGAGTGGATAGAAAATTTTGACCGCGCTCTTACGCATCCGAACGAGGAAGACCTGAAACGGCTGGGCGAACTGGCGCTGAACGTGATGTCCTGAGCGATGGTCCGAAGTTTTTCCGGCGCCGGATGTATCGGTTCGTGCAACTGTTTTAAGGAATCCGCCATACAGAAATGGGAGTTTGCCGCGCAAGATTACGCTTGTGTTACAAATGCCCCGGCGCTCTTGACGATGAGAGGCGGATAGGGTATGATGGCCTCTGTAAGGTAAGGGGAGTCGTTCTTTTGCCTCCGCCTGGCAAAAAGACGATGCCTCAAACCAAAAATAAGAAGGAGGAATATCCATGAACAACCTCAAGCGCGTTCTCAGCCTGGGCCTCACCGGCACCATGCTGGCCGGCATGATGGTCATGGGCGCCGGCGCTGCCAACTTCAGCGACGCCGACAAGATCACCAACACCGATGCCGTCAACACCATGGTCGCCCTGGGCGTCATCAAGGGCAAGGACACCGGTGCCTTTGATCCCACCGGCAACGTCACCCGTGCCGAGATGGCCAAGATGCTCTGCGTCGCCATCAACGGCGGCAAGGAGCCCGTCCTGGGCGTCAAGACCACTCCTACCTACAAGGACATCAAGGGCCACTGGGCTGAGAGCTACATCGAGTACTGCTCTTCCATGGGCTACGTTGCCGGCCGCGGCGACGGCAGCTATGGCCCCGATGCCACTGTGACCTCCACCGAGGCCGCCAAGATGATCCTGACCGCCATGGGCTACAAGGCTGAGGTTTCCGGCTTTGTGGGTCTGGACTGGGCCATCAACACCAACTCCCAGGCCAACCAGGTCGGCCTGTACAAGAAGCTCAGCGGCATCAACACCTCCGTTGCCATGAGCCGTGACAACGCCGCCCAGATGCTTTACAACGCTCTGGACGCCAAGACCGTGGAGCTGGGCTCCAGCGGCACTGACTACAAGACCAGCACCTACACCTACACCGGCACCGAGTCCGTGGCTGTGGGCAGCGAGAAGGTCTATGTGTTCACCGCCAAGGTGGATGAGCTGAACGTGCTGAACGACGAGGAGTACAACTCCTACGCCGATGCCGCCGCTGCCGCCACTGCTGTCAAGAGCGACGCTAAGCTGGGCACCGACTACACTCTGGCTTCTCTCTCCAAGGTTGTTTACGGCACTCAGTCCGTGACCAAGACCAAGGACGAGACCTTCGGCCACAAGTATCTCTCTCTGGATACCTATGACGAGGATATGGTCTACCTGAAGAAGGTAGAGAAGGACGCCAAGGGCACCTACACCGTCACTCTGTCTGACGGCGTGACCTACACCAAGGTCGCTGAGGACTTCAGCGCTCTGATGGGCGAGAAGGTCAAGGTCCTGTCCAAGGCTTCTGACGATGTCTACGGCGTGTTCGCCTCCGGCGGCGCCGTTCTGGCTACCGGCGTGATCGGCGACATCGACTGCAAGGCTACCGACACCACCGTGGACTTTGGCGACAACAGCTACAAGCTGGACAACACCACCGCCGCCAAGACCCCCGTGTACGCCTTCAACAACTTTGACGGCGCTGCCAAGAACCTGGGCACCCTGCCCACCAATAAGGCCGCTTCCTTCAAGGCCGTGGATCTGGACGGCGACGGCAAGGTCGATCAGGTCGTCTACACTCCCTTCACTGTCGCCAAGGTGACCTACGTGGGCTCCAAGTCCTTCACCGCCGGCGGCAAGACCGTGAAGTTTGAGGATGCCAACGTTTACGAGGGCATGGCCAAGAACGACTACGTCACCGTTGTGGATAAAAAGAACACTGTGGACGACACCACTACCTACGCTAAGGTGGATACCATTGTTTCCGGCGCCATCACCTCCACCAAGAACAGCGGCAAGAGCTTCAAGATCGCTGACACCTGGTACGACATCGCTGACGAGAGCCTGCTGATCTCCGGCAGCTCCAAGACCGCTACTGCCGGCGGCACCGCCAGCAAGGCTGTCATCGTCAACGGCTACGCCTTCTACCTGGATACCACCAAGTCCGTGGAGACCAAGGACTACGCCGTGGTCGTTTCCGCTGTCGGCTCTTATGCCAACGGCCTGAACGGCAACCAGGCGAAGCTGATCTTCACCGACGGCACCAAGAAGGTTGTCGATACCGACAAGAACTACTCCGCGTACACCGACAACGAGCAGACTCAGAACAAGGATTCTCAGGTTGGCAAGCTGGTCACTTACAAGGTCGAGGACGACAAGTACGTTCTGACCCCGGCTTCCGGCAAGGCCGACGAAGCCGGCTTTGACAAGGTTGTCACCGGTAATTACGCTTATGCCAAGAACGGCAAGAGCACCATCGGCGGCAACTATATCGCCGAGGACGCCGTGGTCTTTGTGAAGAAGTCTGATGACAGCTATTCTGTCGTCACCGGCGCCACCCTGATGAAGTACTCCGATAGCTCTGTCACCAAGGTGAACAACGCTTACGCCGATGAGAACTCCGCCACCGGCTACAAGACCATCTCTCTGGCCTATGTGGAGGGCACCAAGGATATTTCCTCCGCTGACAACCAGTACGGCTACGTGGTCTCCTCCATTGAGACTGTGGACAACAAGGACAACGGCCTGGTCGCCACCTTCAAGATCTTCAACGGCACCGAGACCATCACTGTGACCACCAGCGACAAGGCCAACAGCGCTGATCTGACCAACCTGGCCAAGAACACCGTGATCACCTATGCGGCCGACGGCGACTACATCGACGTCAAGTCCGTTGCCAAGCTGGATAAGAGCAACCAGTCTATCGGCGCTATCGTCTCCTACAACGGCGATGACGAGTTCAGCTACATCACCGGCACCACGACCGAGGACGGCATGGACGTGATCAAGGCTGACGGCACCGCTCACAACAACGTGGAGATCGACAAGAACACCGTCATCCTGACTGTCAACGTGGCGGACAAGGAAGGTGTGCCCGGCGGCGAGCTGGCTCTGGCTGATAAGACTGCCAAGGACAACTACTACGCCAACGTCCTGGTTTTCGGCGACAAGACTGCTGAACTGATCGTCTACTGCAACGACATCCTGAACGTGAACGGCTAATTGCCGGGTCTCTTCACTCTGTCTGAGCGGAATGACAAAAGAGCGGCGCTCCCTTCGGGGAGCGCCGCTTTTCCTCTTCGTTGATCACCGGATCGCCATGTAGAAATAGACATAGTCTAACGTGTTCACAGTGATGGTTAGATGTTCAAATAGCTGATAGTGAACGGTGAAGCCGCTTTCATCCACCGAAAAAAGGTCTTTGTTCCCCCACATGGTCGAATGGGCCGGTCTGTTCTGAAAGGCCAATCCTCCATAGATAGAGGTCGCGCTTGGCGCCATGATTCCATCCTCGCGCATCAGGATGATTCCCGCGGGCTGAAAACCCAGTTCGATGTGTCGTGTTGCGGCGCCGTCCCCGGTGTAGGTGCCGAATACCACCCGGGCCGCCCCGTCCAGCTTGGTGAAGTTCTCGTTGAATTCCGTGCGGATAAAGTCGTCCCCCGGCTCCCAGAGGTTTAACTGATAGCGCTCGCTTTTGTTGGTTGACATGCTGCATCCCCCTTTTCAAATGTTGGTTCCCCCTCTGGCGGCGGGGGATGCAACCTGGGACGAAGCCGTCCCCCCACTGTTTCCGGGGGGTTTTTGCGCCCTTTTGCCCAAAATTTTTGTGGCCGGGGCGCAAAAACCCCTCGGAAAAAGAAGGAGGACTCCTTCCGGCAACGTTGTACGCCGCCCCCGCCCGGTTGGGGCGGCAGGCCGCCGCCCCAACGAAAGGGGAGGTATCATGTCAAGTCAAAAGACGGAGCACTACCAGCTCCACAAGTGGGAACCGGGGGATGACTTTTTGCGGGAGGAGTTCAATGAGAACTTCACCAAGCTGGACGCCTCAGCCCGGATGACCGTGGGCGCCTATACCGGCGACGGTGCGTCCAGCCGGGTCATCGACTTGGGCTTCGCGCCCCGCGCCGTATTCGTCATCACGGACGGCGGTATGCTGGGGTCCGCACCCGGCACTTACCACGTTGAGGGCGGTCTGGCGCTTCCCGGACACCCGCTGAAGCTCCAGGGCTCCGCCACCCAGGTGATGGAGCTGACCGGCGCCGGCTTTACCATCCACCACTGGGAGTCCTATATCAGCGTGAACACGCAGGGCGCGGTCTTTTATTACTGGGCCCTGCAATAAAAGGAGGACGGCAAAAGCCCCCCGCGATGTGAACCGCCCCAAATTGTGCGGACAGCACAAAAAGGCCTCAATGTAGGGAAATATGAAGTTTTAAGCGGAGTGGCGCAGCGTGAGCGGCGCCACTCCAGTTTTTAGCTGGATGCGCTCGTGGTTGTAAAAATTGATATAGCGGTCAATCATCTCATTGGCCTCACAGAATGAGGCCGGTTTATGGCGGTAGATACACTCTGTCTTGAGGATGGAAAAGAAATTTTCCGCCATAGCGTTGTCGTAACAGTTTCCGCGTCTTGACATGGAAGGCGTAATGCCATAAGATTTTGTCAGGTCGAAGTATGCTTGCGAGGTGTACTGGAACCCCTGGTCGCTGTGGAGCTGCAACTCCGCAGCGGCCCTCTTTTTCTCCTTGCGCATGGCCAGGCGAATGGTGTCCAGCACCAGGTTGACTGTCTGCTTTGTGCCGGTCTTGTAGGCAACAATGCTGTTGTCGTAAAGGTCCCGGATCATGGACAGGTACAATACGCCCTGCTTGGTGTGGATGTAGGAGATGTCCGTCACCCATTTGCTGTTGGGCCTGTTCGCATAAAACTCCCTATTCAGCAGATTCTTGTACTTGTGGACTTGCTGCCCCATCTGCTGCCATTTTCTGCGTCTCCGGATCTCCGCAAGCAAACCATATTTCTCCATGATACGCAGGATGGTCTTGGGATTACGGTGGATGCCTCGCTTCTTCAGCACCAGCCACATTCTGCGGTAGCCATACGTACGAAAGCTGCGCTCTCGCTGTTCCGCGATGATTTCTGCAAGGGCCGCGTCTTTCTCCGGCCTGCCCAAACGATGGACGAAATCATAGTATCCGCTGCGGGATACCTGAAAGAAGCGACACATAACGGTTACCGGATATTCGTTTCTGTGCCGGTAGATTACTGCGTATTTTGCCCTTGGCCTCACTTCCTTCCTGTGGAGCGCAGAAAATCCCGCAACAGCTCGTTTTCCATCTTTAGCCGTTTGTTCTCATACTTGTACTCCGCCAGTGTTTTTGCGGGTTTACGCCCCCGCGCTTTTGGAAGGGCAGGCTCCTTTAGCCAGCACTGAATAGCCCACCGGCTGATCCCATACTCCCGACATAAAGCACGCTGGCTTTCTCCTCCGCGGATTCGTGACACCACTTCTTCTCGTATCCCTACCGGATACTTTTTCATCCCTTTTTTTCCGGACATAGCAAGACCCCCTAATGTAGCTTTATTTTCCTACATTAGGGGGCCTTTTGTCTATTGTCCGGTTTTACTGGAGCTGTTCAATGGCGGGGGGCTTTTTTTCGGCGTGAGCCGAAGGGGTGCGGAAAATCAGGCCTCAGAGACGACGGTTACATGATGTCGCACTCGTTGGAGGTCTCCACGAAGATGGCGACGATCACGGTCTCGGCGGAATCGCCGGTGCCGGTGGTCTTGGTGACCACGAGGGCGTTGGCGTAGCCGGTGACGGAGTCAAAGGCGTTGACGCCGATCTCGGAACCGGCCTCATCGTCGTCGGCGTTGACGTAGACGATGGCGCAGTCGTCGTCCAGAGCCAGGGTGGCCTGGGTGTCAGCCTTGCCGGTGTAGTTCCCCACGCTGCCTTCCTTGGCGGTGAAGTAGGTCAGGGTTCCGTCGGCCTCGTTGTACTCCTTGACGTAGGCGACAACCTTGTTGGTGGTCGCAGAAGAGCCGTAGACAGTGATGTCGCCGCTGTTGGCGTAGGTGTCGTCGGAGGAGGGCTCGAAGGAGACCAGGTCGCCCACGGCGATCACGGTGTTCGCGGCCAGGTTGACCACGTACTCCTTGTCGTTGACGGCCACGGTGTACTGATAGTACTTGGTGTCGTCAATGGAGACACGGCCGGCCAGACCGGTCACGATGCCGTACACGGTGGTGTCGGTCGCGCCGGAGGCGGTGCCGCCCAGGTCGGCGAACACGGCCACGACCTTGCCGTCAGAGTTGGTGACGGACACGCCCTTCACAGCGCTGAAGCTGTCCAGGGAGCGGATGCTGTAAGCCTTGTACTTGGGGGACTTGCCCGCGTTGACTTCGCTGGTTCCGCCCACAGTGTAATCGGTGGTCTCGGCGAACAGGACGGCGTCGGAGGTGGTCACCTTGCCGCTGACCGCCTTGGTCTTTTCGTTGTAGGAGACCGTGCCGGTGCTCAGCTCGCCCTTGATGGTGACCACGGCGTCGTCGGCGGAGCCAGTGTAGACCACGATGTCGCCCACGGTGTAGTCGGAGGCGTTCTTCTTGTCGCTGTCATCGCTGACGGTGATGAGGGTCTTCTTGCCCTCGGCGTCCATGACCTGGAGCTCCAGGGCGTTGAAGGTGGAGCCGGCGGAGGCGCCCGTCTTCACGGCGGTGACCAGGGAGTAGTTGCTGGCGGACTCGGAGGTCTGGATGGCGGCGCCCACGTAGCCGTTGACCAGGTACAGGTCGAAGGTCTCGCCGATGTCGTCATCGCCAAAGGTGGTGGTGACGGTCTCGTCGGGGATGGCGTTCAGCATGGTGGCCTTGTTGTAGATCTTGTAGGTGGTGCCGTCCAGCTTCACGTTCTCATAGGAAGTGACGCTCTCCTTGGTGGTGGTCTTGTAGCTGTCCACCTTGCCGGAGACGACCTCGGCCTTCTTCACGATGGTGTAGGCGTTGTCGTCAGCGGCGCTGGAGGCGTACAGGGTGGTGGCCACGACCACGTCGCCCTTCTTCACGTCCTCGTACACCTCGTTGTCAGCGATCTTAATGGTGCCCACGCCGTTGTTCAGGGTGATCTTCTCGCTGTTCTTGGCGGTGACGGCGGCGATCTTGGAGGCGGTGACGTAAACGGTCTCGATCTTGCCGTCCTCGGGATCGGTCACGGCCTTGATGGTGTTGCCGTTGGCCTGCTTCAGGACAGTGGTCAGGGCGCTGTTCGTGGAAGAGTTGCCCTTGGCGGAGTAGTCGGTGCCCTCAGCATCGCTGTTGCCGTCGGACAGGACATAGTTGACATAGACGGCGACGGTGTCCTTGGTGTCGTACTTGGTGCCGTCGATGTTGAGCTGAGCCTTGTCGGACTTGTTGTCCTTCACCAGGCCCATGGTGCCGGTGACCACGTCGGTGGCGCCAGTGTTGAACACGCCGTAGATGGTGTCGCGCTTGTCAGGCTTGCCGGCCTGGCCGCCCTTGCCGTCCTTGAAGATAACCTTGACTTCCTCGCCGATGTTGGAGATGTCCAGGTCGGAGGGCAGGTTGGCGGTCACGTCATTCGCATTGGCCTCGGCGGTGTCCAGTTTGCCCTTAACCTGGATGGAGCCCTCGTCCAGGGAGGAGATGGTCTTGTCGTTGCCCATGTAGGTGCCGATAAAGGTGTCGGCGCCGAAGTACTTGTTCAGGAAGGTCTGGCTGCCCAGATTGTAGTTGTAGCTGATCTCGCCGTTGGAGAGGACCTTGTCATAGGTCTTGGTCATCAGCTTGGCTTCCATGGCGTTGAAGGCCATCTGGGCGGCGTTGTCGCGGGACAGGCCGGCGGAGGCGTTCATGCCCTTCAGCTCGTCGTACAGCTTGGCGTCGTTGGCCTGGACGTTGGTGTTGATCTCCCAGTCCATGCCGGTGAAGCCGAACACGTCGGAGTCGTAGCCCAGAGCCACCAGGAACATCTTGGCGGCGGCGGAGCCGGTGACGGTGGTGTCGGGAGCGAAGGTGCCGTCGCCCTGGCCGGCGATCACGCCGATGCTGGTACAGTACTCGATGTAGCTCTCGGCCCAGTGGCCCTTGATGTCCTTGTAGGTGGGAGTGGCCTTGACGCCCAGAGTGGGATCTTCGCCGCCGTTGAGGGAGACGCAGATGATCTTGGCCATCTCGGCACGGGTGACGATCCCCTCGGGATCATAGTTGCCGGTGTCCTTGCCCTTGAGTACGCCCAGGGCGACCATGGTGTTGACGGCTTCGGTATGGGTGATCTTGTCAGCATCGTTAAACTTAGCGGCGCTGGCGCCCATGACCATCATGCCGGTCAGCATGGCGCCGGTGAGGCCCAGGCTGAGAACGCGCTTGAGGTTGTTCATGGATATTCCTCCTTCTTATTTTTGGCAGGGAAAATCTTTCCGGATAATAGGAGAACGACACCTCTGCTTTTTAAAAAAACATGATGAATTTTGACTTCTTTTTTATAAAAACAACAAGTTTACAATCAAAAGATAACCATGGTAGACTTTTTGGTAGACCGGCTTTTTGGAATGCTCTTCCAACCCCTTGCGCCCCAAGCGTTTGCGGCTTTTTTTGGTAGACTTTTGGTAGACATGAACTTTTATTCCTCCCTCTTGACAGCATGAACTGTATTTGATAAAGTAACAGTAAGAACGGCGAAGGAGTATACACGATGATGAAACCCCTGTTTTTGGGAGGATTGGCGGCTCTGGTGCTGCTGGTGGGATGTCAGGCTCCGGGAGAGGAGCCGCCCGTGCCTGGGGACGGTACCCCCGCCGCGGAGTATCATAAGATCACTCCAGAAGAGGCAAAAGAAAAAATGGATGCGGGGGACGTTGTGGTGGTGGACGTGCGCACCCAGGAGGAGTACGACGAGGGGCACATCAAAGATGCCGTGCTGGTCCCAAACGAAAGCATCGGCGGCACGATGCCCGAAGCCCTGCACGACACGGACGCCACACTGCTGGTCTACTGCCGCAGCGGCCGCCGCAGCAAGGAGGCCAGCGATAAGCTGTTGGCTCTGGGCTACCGGAACGTCTATGATTTTGGGGGCATGATTGACTGGCCCTATGACGTGGTTAAGGAGTAGGATATGGACAGTTCGTTCAATGTGGCGGTCCACGCACTGGTGTATCTGCACCATAAGGACTGCCTGCTCTCCAGCGAGGCGCTGGCGGAAAATATCTGCACCAACCCCGCCCGGGTACGGAAGGTGATGGCCGCTCTCCGTAGGGCCGGGCTGGTGGACTCCCGGGAGGGGAACGTGGGCGGCTACCGCTTCTCCGGCAACCCGGATCGGATCACCCTGGGGCAGGTGGCCAAGGCGCTGGACATCCGCTTTGTAGACGCCGCCTGGCGCAGCGGCGACAGCGATATGGAATGCCTGGTGGCCTCCGGCATGGCCGATGTGATGGACGGGCTCTACGCCGAGCTGGATGAGCTCTGCCGGGAACGGCTGCAAAACGTTACGGTTGGGGACGTGGAACGGAAAATCTTTCGAGTATAAAAAACACGCCAGGTTCTCTTTCGAGAACCTGGCGTGTTTTTGCGCTTACAGCGGAAGGACGCTGACCGGCGCGCCGGGGGGGAGCGCTGGACCGGGGAGACGGTCGATCAGGCAGTTGCAGCCGGCCAGAGAGTACACCTGCCCCGAAGCGTGTCCGCCGGGGGCCGGAGTCACCGTTTCGCCAACGGAGACAGCCCGGATCAGCCGCCGGACGGAGGAGGCAGGCAGCCTGTCCGCCAGCCGAAGAAAAATGCGGCGGGGCTGCGGGGAAGGCTGTCCGGCCAGGACATCCAGGGCCGGTCGGCCGATCGCCTCAAAAACGGCCAGAGCCGCAAAGGGATTGCCGGAGAGAGAAAGCACCGGACGGGCCTCCACAGAAAAAGCCATGGCGGGAGAGCCGGGCCGGACCGCAAGGCCGTGGAACAGGACGGAACCCTTCAACAGCTCCGCCGCCTGGGGCAGGGAGTCCTCCGCCCCCACGGAGACCCCGCCGGTGGTGAGCAGAAAATCACAGGCCATCTCCGTAAAAGCGGCATGGATGCATCCGGCAATGGCGGCGGCGTCATCGCTTACAGGGGGGAGGAGGATCGGTTCCATGCCCAGGACGGCCAGCCGGGCGGCCAGCAGAGGGCCGTTGGCGTCGTAAATGCCGCCCGGGGGAAGAGCCGCGCCGGGGGATGCCAGTTCCCCGCCGGTGGAGAGCACGCCCACCCGGGGTCGGGCACAGACGGAGAGCGTCTCCACACCCTGTGCGGCCAATGCCCCCATACAGGTCCAGTCCAGCCGGGTTCCGGCGGGAAAGAGGGCCGCGCCCGCCCGCATGTCTTCTCCCTGAAAAATATAGTTCTGCCAGGGGGAGAGCGGGGCAGTGAGTACGATCATGCCGCCCTCCCGGCGGGTGTCCTCCGCCTTGACCACACAGTCCAGCCCCACGGGGATGGGGGAGCCGGTGGAGACCGGTACGGCCTGTCCCGCCAGAGCCAGACGCACCGGCTGACCGGGAGAGGCACCGACGGTCTCGGCGGCGCGGAGGGCGTACCCGTCCAGAGGCGAACGGGGGAAGGGCGGCGTGTCCAGCCGGGCGATGACCGGCTCGGCCAGCACCCGACCGGGTGCGGCGGACAGGGAAACCTGCTCCCACCGGGACAGGGGGGAGATCAGGGCCATGAGCCGGGCCAGACCCGCCTCCAAGGAGATTTGTTCCGTGGGGTTCACCTCATTTCAGCAGCATGATGTCGCCGGGAGAGACCGAGAGGGTGACGGCCTCCGGCCCGCCCAGAGCGGCCCAGGCGTCTTTCTCCAGCTCCCAGCGGAGCCGGGCGCTGCCCTCGTACCCGCCCGGGGTGGAAAGCATGACCACGGTGGAGAACACATCCTCCACCACCCGCTCCACCCGGCAGGGGATGGGGTTGGGGCCGGGGTGGGGGGCGAGGAAGTGAGCCCGGATGCCCACGTAGGCCAAATCATCCGGCACGGGGCGACCCGCGTCCAAGATCACGCCCCAGTCCAGAGCTTCTACCCGCTGTCTTCCTGCCGGGCGGGCGCGGGAGATATTTTTGCAGCCGGAGAGGAGACAGGCGGAAAGGGTGTCCGGGGATTGGAAGAGGTCCCGGACCGGACGGAGAGGCTCAGAGCGGCCCCGGGAGAGGACGCAGGCGTTTTGGCACAGCCGATAGACTTCCCCCCGGTCGTGGGTCACCAGCACCGATGGGCCGGAAAAGTCCTTCAGCAGTTCCCCCAGCTCCAGCTCCATCTCCCAGCGCAGGTAGCCGTCCAGGGCGGAGAAGGGCTCGTCCAGCAGCAGGCAGGCCGGACGGCTGGCAAAGAGCCGGGCCAGAGCGGTGCGCTGCTGCTGTCCGCCGGAGATCTGCCGGGGGTATTTGCCCGCAATGTCGGTCAGCCGGAAGCGCTCCAGCAGCTCGTCGGCTGCCGCCTGCCGCCGGGTGCGGTCCCGGACCCCGGCGCGGATGTTCTCCGTCACCGTCATGTTGGGGAAAAGGGCGTAATTCTGAAAAAGGTAGCCCACCTGCCGCTGCTGAGGGGGAAGGTCGATCTTTTGGGCGGAGTCGTAGAGTGTGCGTCCGTCCAGCACGATGCGGCCGGCGTCGGGGGTGATGAGCCCGGCCACGCACTTGAGGGTCATGCTCTTGCCGCACCCGGAAGCCCCCAGCAGGCCGGTGATGCCATCGGAGGAGGTGAAGGACACCTGAAGGTGGAATTTCTCAAACTTCTTTTCGATCTGCACTTCCAACGCCATAATCATACCTCCGACCAGCCGCTGGGCCACTTTTCCCAGTGTTCCCGGCGCTCCAGCAGGTTGACGGCCATCAGGACCGCCAGAGAGATCGCCACGTTCACTGCCACCCAGCGGTAGGCCAGGGCGTCGTCCCCCTCCCGCCAGAGCTGGTAGACAGTGGTGGCGATGGTGGCGGTGCGGCCGGGGGTGTAGCCCGAGACCATGGATGTGGCCCCGTATTCCCCCAGCCCCCGGGCGAAGGCCAGCACGGTGCCCGCCAGCAGGCCCTGGCGGCAGCCGGGCATCAGCACCCGCCAAAACACCCAAGCGTTGGAGCGGCCCAGTGTCCGCCCGGCGGAGAGAAGATTGGGGTCAAAGGACTCAAAAGCGCCCCGGGCTGTGCGGTACATCAGCGGAAAGGTCACTAATATGACCGCGAAGATGGCGGCCGGCCAGGTCATGGTGAGCCGGAGGTCAAAGGTGTTGAGCAGCCAGGCCCCCAGCGGAGTTTTTGGCCCCAGCAGCTTGAGCAGAAAGAAACCAACCACCGTGGGGGGGAGCACCAGAGGCAGGGTGAGCACGCAGTCCAGCGCCCCTTTGAGGCCTCTGGGCAGTTTGGCCACGTACCAGGCGGCCAGAATCCCGAGAAAAAAGACGCAGACGGTGGAGATGAGGGCGATGCGCAGGGAGTTCAAAAGGGGAAACCAGTCCATGGTGACACCGGCTTTCTTTAAAAAGTGGGAAAAGGCGGGGCGTCCGGGACGCTCCGCCTCAAACGGGTCAGTTCGCCATGGCAAAGCCCACAGACTGGAACACGGCCACGCTGTCTGCGGCGGTCAGATCGTCCAGGAAGGCCCTGGCGTCGTCGGCGTGGGTGGAGGCAGAGAGGATGGCGGCGGGGTAGACGACCTTGTTGGTGAGCAGGGCGGGGTCAGCTTCGGCCACGATCTCCAGTCCGGCGGAGTGGGCGTCGGTGGCGTAGACCACGCCGCAGTCCACGGTGCCCTCGCCGACCCAGGTGGTGACTTCCTTTACATTGGAGCCGAAGGTGATCTTGCCCTGAATGGCATCCCAAATGCCCAGAGAGGTGTACAGCTCCTCGGAGTACTGGCCCACGGGGACGTCGGAGTTGCCCAGGGCGATCATCTTCACCTTGTCGGTGTTCACATCCTCAAAGGCGCTGACCCCGGCGGGGTTGCCCTCGGGGACGGCCAGGACCACCTTGTTTTCCAGCAGGTCGATCCGGGAGGCCTCGTCGATGTACTTGCCCTCCGCCAGCGCGTTCATCTGCTTCTGGGCGGCGGAGAGGAAGAGGTCGCACGCGGCTCCCTCCTCGATCTGCTTTTGAAGGGTTCCGGAGGAGTCGAAGGTAAAGGTGAGGGTGACGTTGGGAGCCACGGCCTTGTAGTTTTCCCCGATCTGTGTAAGGGCCTCCTTCAGGGAGGCGGCGGCAAAGACGTGGAGCTCCACAGGCCCTGCGGCCGCAGCGGCGGATTCGGAGGGCGCGGGTGTGGCGGAGGGGGCGGCGCCGCCGCCGGAACAGGCGGTGAGGCCCAGACAGAGGGCCAGGGACAGGGCGGAAATGAGGTGCTTTTTCATCGTATTCTCTCCTTTTCAAACGGAAGGCGCGCCTGTTTCCGGACGCACCCATTGGCCCGCCGCCGTGGCCGGGGCTTTAGGACGGACGGGCTCGAAGATTGCGGGATTTTATATTAACGGGCGCATTCGCCCGTTGTCCCCCGAAGAATGTCCAGGCCGTGGCCCAGAGCGGGTAAGATATACTCCAGCCCCTCCCGGGCGGCCTTGGGGCTGCCGGGGAGATTGACGATGAGGGTGCCGTTTCGGAGCACCGAGGCCCCCCGGCTGAGCATGGCACGGGGCGTGATGGTCATGGAATGGGCCCGGATGGCCTCCGCGATGCCGGGGGCGTTCCGGGTGGCCACGGCCAGGGTGGCCTCCGGGGTCACGTCCCGGGGGGAGAAGCCGGTGCCGCCGGTGGTGAGCACCAGATGACACTGCCGGCCGTCGGAGAGGCGGATCAGCTCAGTCTGGATGCGGCCCTGCTCGTCGGGAAGGAGAAGTTCCTCCACCACCTCGTAGCCCGCCTCGGCGAGCAGACGGGCCAGCAGGGGCCCGCTCTCGTCGGCGCGCTCGCCCCGGGAGCCCTTGTCGCTGAGGGTCACCACCGCCGCCCGGCGGACGGCGGGGTCGGGGGGGAGGAGGGTCAGCTCGTCGCCCACATGGAGTTTCCCGCCCCGAATGACCCGGGCGAAGACCCCCTCCCGGGGCATGATGCAGTCGCCCATCACCTGATAGATGGCGCAGTGGGCGTGGCATTCCTTGCCGATCTGGGTCATCTCCAACAGAACGCCGCCGCACTGGAAACGGGTACCTACGGGCAGGCTCCGGAAGTCGAAGCCCTCCACCACCAGGTTTTCCCCGAACGCGCCGAAGTCCACCCGGGCCCCCCTGGCGCGAAAGGCCTCCACCTTCTCGAAGGAGAGGAGAGACACCTGGCGGTGCCAGTGCCCGGCGTGGGCATCTCCCTCGATACCCCAGTCCTCCACCAAATTCGCGGAATCGACAGGGTGCTTTTGTGTGCCCTTTTTTTCACTGATGCAGATGGCTTTGATCTTTGACATGGGATCAGACTCCGTTCTGTAAGTTGAGATGAGGGTGTGGTTCCGTTTATTTGCAATGTGATTGCATCTCTCTGAGCGAGGGGTTCGGGCGACGATTCTTTTTTCGCAGAAACGGACGGCCTTTCAGAGCATGGACGCGGAACGGGCCGTCACCTGACAGCCAAGCGGCAATGCCTGGGTCCCGCCTGTCCGGAGGCCGCGGCCTATCCCCCGATCTGAGACATGATCCGTCCCTCCGGTGCCCGGCCTTTCCCAAAGGAATGGCGGGCGGGCTTTTGAAGAACAGCCTGCCGCAGCAGTTCTTCCAGTTCGGCCTCGGACGCCCCTCCCCGCAGCGGGGCCCGGAGATCCACCCCGTCGCCGTAACATAGGCACAGCTTTAAAAATCCCTCGCTGGTCAGCCGCACCCGGTTGCAGTGCGCGCAGAACTCGTGGCTGACCGCGCTGATGAATCCGACGGCCCCCTTCAGTTCGGGGGCGATCCAGTAGCGGGCGGGGCCGTTTCCCCGCTTTTCGTCCGTAGGGGCGAGTCCGGGCCAGCGCTCTTTCAGCGCGGCCAGCAGGGCATTCTGGCCAAAGGGGGCCAGCTCGCTGCCGTGCCCCACAGGCATGAGTTCAATAAACCGCACGTCCACCGGCCGGGTCTCGGCCAGCGCGGCCAGGGCCAGCAGACCTTCCCGTCCGGTTTCGGCCAGGGGAACGGCGTTGATCTTGGTCCGCACACCGGCAGCCAGCGCGGCCTCCAGCCCGTCCAGCGCCCGGGGCAGCTCATCCCGACCGGTGAGACGGCGGTAGGCCTCCCGGTCCAACGTATCCAGACTGATGTTGACCCCATCCAGCCCCGCCGACAGAAGTCTGGGAAGCTGCTGGGCCAGCAGGACACCGTTGGTGGTGAGAGTCACCTTTCGAATACCGGGGACGGCCTTCAGCGCGGCGACCAGACCGGCGCAGCCCTTTCGGGCCAGCGGCTCTCCGCCGGTGACCTTGATGGTGTCCACCCCCAGCCGGGCGGCGGCGGCGCAGACACGCACCATCTCCTCGTAGCGAAGAATGTCCCCATGGGGCACAAAGGGAACCTCCTCGGGCATGCAGTACCGGCAGCGCAGATTGCACCGGTCGGTGATGGAAAGCCGGAGATAGTCGATTTTCCGCCCGAACCCGTCCGTCATCGGGCCTCCCCCCGGGGGACGGCGTTTTCAATGCGGCCGCTCTTGCCCCCGTCTTTCTCCCGGAGGTAGACCCCGGTGAGGGTCATGCCCCGATCCATGGCCTTGCACATGTCGTAGATGGTGAGAAGGGCGACAGTGCAGCCCGTGAGAGCCTCCATCTCCACCCCCGTCTTGCCGGTGCAGGATGCGGTGCACACCGCCTCCACCCCGGGCAGTTCCTCCAGAAGGGCAAACTCCACCGAGACCTTGGTGAGAGGCAGGGGGTGGCAGAGTGGAATGAGCTCGCTGGTGCGCTTGGTGGCCATGATCCCGGCCACCCGGGCCACCCCCAGCACGTCCCCTTTTTTGGCGGTGCCGGAGCGAATGGCCTCGAAGCAGTCCGAACTGACCAGAATGCGGCCCGCCGCGGTGGCCTGACGGACGGTATCCGCCTTTTGAGAGACGTCCACCATGATGGCGTTCCCGGCGGCGTCAAAGTGGTTGAGAGGCATCCTCACCACCCCTTTCCGAAGCCGCAGTTGGGCCAGGTGCAGGTCCCGCAGCTCAGGCACAGACCGCCGTGGCCCATGGCGGCCAGGTCCTCCGCCGTCACCGGCACGTCGGCCAGGAAGCAGGGGAGGACCAGGTCAAATACGGTGCGCCTGGCGTACATGACGCAGCCGGGCAGGCCCACCACAGGCACAGCGTCCAGATAGGACACCATCAGCATGGCTCCCGGGAGGACGGGGGAACCGTAGCTCACCACCCGCGCGCCGGTGTTTTTGATGGCCAGGGGGGTCTTGTCGTCGGGGTCCACACTCATGCCGCCGGAACAGAGAATGAGCTCGGCCCCCTGCCGCTTGAAGTCCAGGATGGCGGCAGTGATGGCGGCGGGGTCATCCCCGGGGCAGACGTGGCCCAAGACAGAGCAGCCGTACTCACCCACCTTTTCCTCCAGCACGGGGGTGAAGGTGTCGGTGATGAGCCCCTTTCGCACCTCGCTGCCGGTGGTGACAATGGCCACCTTCCTGGCCCGGAAGGGCCTGAGAGAGAGCAGGGGGATCTCCCCGGCGGCGGCGCGGGCCTCAGCCAGCTTGTCCTCCCGGATGACCAGGGGAATGATCCGGGTCCCCGCCAGCTTGTCCCCCCGTTTTACCGGGAGATGGCTGTGCCGGGTGGCAATCATGAGTCCACCCAGAGAATTGACGGCCTTCAGCCTTGGGATGTCCACCAGCAGCAGGCCGTCCTCTCCGGCGGAAACTTCGATCTTGCCCTCCTTCACCTCGGAGGGACGCAGGTTCTCTGCGTCCCCCGCGCAGATCTGATAGAGGATCCGGGCGGCCTCATCCTCATGGAGCATCCCCGGTTCCTTTTCCCAGACGTAGAGATTTTCCTTCCCCATGGACAGCAGCAGGGGGATGTCCTCCGGAGCGACGATGTGCCCCTTCCGGAAGGCGGGGCCCTTGGAGACCCCCTTGACGATGCGGGTCATGTCGTGGCAGAGCACGTGCCCCGCCGCGTCTTCGGTACGAATGAGCTTCATGGCGTTTCCTCCTTGCATTGGCCCGCCAGCCAGAGGGCCAGGGGTGTGGGGTCGTCGATAAAAAAGACGGGAATGGGGCAGGAGGCCGGGGGCGTGTCGGTGATGAGGGCGGCGCAGTTTTCCAGCGGCACCGCCGGGGCGCTGCCCGCCCGGCAGAGGGCCAGCTTGGGCCAGGGACCGTGCTTGAAGCCCTCGGTGAGGATGAGATCCACGCCCGTCACCCGGGCCACTGCCTCCTCAGGGGAAAGGGCCCCTCTTTGGCGGAGGGCAAACTGAGTGTCTGAGAGGATGGCGGTCACCTCTGCCCCTGCCTGACTCAGGCGAAAGGTGTCCTTACCCTCGTGGTCCAGTTCAAAGTCGTGGGAGTCGTGCTTGACCACACCCACCGACAGGCCCAGAACCCGCAGGGCGGGAATCAGCTTTTCCAGGAAGGTGGTCTTGCCGGTGTTGGACAGAGCGACAAGAGACCACACGGGGATGGCGGGCATAGGATGCGCCTCCTTTGGGGGATAAAAAAGTCCCTGCTTTTTGAAAAAGCAGGGACCAACTGGAGGCGCAGAAGGTCTGCGTCCCGGCGGTCTCTCCTTTTCAAGCACGGAAGGCCCCGCCGTTTCCAGCAGAACCCAGGCCGGACTGCCCTAGCGAAACGCCGTAGGCAGACAGGCTCGGAGAATCAGTATTATAAAACAGCACCCGGCGCAGCCGGATATTTTTTTCAAGATATCACCATTTGTCCCCCCTTGTCAAGCCGAAAGGACACAAATGGAACAGATAGCCTCTGCATACTCTGAAAAACATGTTAAGATATTACCCTGTATCCGTATTCGCAATGTGTGTCCATTAGGGAGTTTTATCCCAAGGGTAGAAATCTTTCTCGTGCTGCTCCCGCCACACTAAAACGAAACCCGGCGTTGCTGAGCGCCAGGCCTCGCAAGGTTCTTAACTTCCATTCTGCACAGGAATTGTAGGACTTCGAGCTTAATTCCTGCTGCACTTAGTTTGACAATTCACTTTGGGACAAATCACAAACGGGACACGCCTTTCCTTTCTGACATAATCTATACGGACAAGATAACGCATGGGAAAATACAGCTGGCACGGATAGTATGCAGGCAACAGCTAAAATTTTCTTCCATTTTCCCCGCAGGATATCCGCATACGCCCTTCCCGCCCCCCGAACTCAAAAGCTCCATAAAAAATTTTTGAACTTCATATAATTATTGTTGACATCGTAAGCGTACGCTGTTACAATGCAATAAAAGAAAGCGACAACATTTTATCAGTTTCGGCTATATCTACAATAATTCAAAAATGAGTTTGTACGTCAAAAAATATTTCAGTATTTTGGGGGAAAGTATTCTGGTATTTTCAGGAGGTTTTATTTAGCAAACAAAATTAAATTTTGGTGTAGCCAGCATGTAAAAAGGGGGTGCACATTTGTCAACATAGCGAGGAGATGCTGTACCGTTTGTTTGGGTAAGCAAAAAAGTTCCAGCAAAAATTTTATAGTGAGGAGAAATGAAAGATGAAAAAGAAGTTCACCGGAATTCTGGCCCTCGCGCTTATGTTTACCATGGCTTTGACCAGTTGCGGCGGCTCGGGCGAGAAGCCCGCTGCGGACAGCGACGAGTGGAAGGGCAGCGTTGCAATGGCTTTTCCCGGCCTGATCACAGACGAGGCCTTCAACCAGTTTACTTACGAGGGCCTGATGAAGGCCGTTGAGGAGAAGGGCATCAAGAAGTATGCCTACAAAGAGAATGTCGCCCAGGACGAGCAGGTCGAGGTTCTTCGCCAGTTTGCCCAGCAGGGCTATGAGATCGTCATCGGCCAGGGCGGCCAGTTCGGCGAAGCCGTATCCATCGTCGCCGAAGAGTATCCTGAGACCAAGTTTGTGTTCTCCGTGGGTGTGGATACTTACGATCTGCCCAACATGTCCGCCGCTACCGTCAGCTACAGCCACGCAGGCTTCATCGGCGGTGTACTGGCCGGCCTGACCACCAAAACCAACAAGGTCGCCATGATCACCGGTGAGTTCTATGCCCCCCACCGCCAGATGGAGGCCAGCTTCTATGAAGGACTGAAGTACGTCAACCCCGACATTGAAGCTACCGCCATCACCACCGGCGACTGGGCTGACACTGTAAAGGCCCGCGAAGCTTCTCTGGCTCTGATCGCGCAGGGCTACGACGTCCTGTTCCCCTGCCTGGACGCCGCCGGTGCCGGTGTTGCCGCCGCCGCTCAGGACTCCAAGAATGTTTGGGTCGTCGGCGCCGTGGCCGATTACGCAAAGGATTACGGTGCGGAGGACGTGACTGCTGGCAGCGCTGTGTTTGCCTGGGACTCCCTGGCCTATCTGGAGGCCACAGGCGAGGTCTGTGACGGCAAGGCCCACGTGGTCGGCATGGCTGAGGAAGGCATCCGCCCTGTAATCAACGCCAAGTTGGACGCGGATGCCCAGGCTGTCTATGATGCCGCAATCGCCGACCTGCTCGCCGGCAAGATCGACATCGACGACTAAATACAACCTTTAATTTAAAATTCCGAGTTGGCCATGTAAAGGGTTGGCTTGCCGGGGACTGCGGGGAAACAATCACACATTGATTTCCAAGCGCCCGGCAAGCCACTCTATATTTCGAGAGAAAAAGGAAGCCTGTAAGTGTTCCACATTCCGTGTGCAGGAGATGGATTCGACGATGGAAGAAAATAATTACGCCCTGCAGATGCAGGACATCACAGTAGAGTTTCCGGGCGTGCTGGCCAATGACCACGTCAGCATTGACTGTAAGAAGGGCGAGGTTCTGGGCCTGCTGGGTGAAAACGGCGCCGGCAAGACGACCCTGATGAACGTCCTCTACGGCCTTTATCCCGCGACCACCGGCAGGATCCTGCTGGATGGTCAAGAGGTCAAGATCAACGCCCCCACTGAGGCCATTGCCCACGGTATCGGCATGGTTCACCAGCACTTTAAACTTGTAGACACTCTTTCCGTGATTGAAAACGTGATTCTGGGCATTTCGGACAAAAAGCAGAAGTTGGATCTGGAGCCGGCCAAAAAGCGCCTTTTGGAGCTTTGCAAAGAGTATGAGCTGTATGTGGACCCCGACGAGATCGTCTGGAAGCTGCCGGTGGGCAAGCAGCAGTGGGTGGAGATCCTGAAAGCCCTGTACCGCGACTGCAAGGTGCTGGTACTGGATGAGCCCACCGCCGTTCTGACTCCCGCAGAGAGCGACCAGTTGTGCAACGCCATTCGGCATATCACCGCCAAGGGCCGCTCGGTGATTATCATCAGCCACAAGCTGCGTGAGCTGATTGAAATCACAAATCGCGTTACGGTCCTCCGGGATGGTAAATTTATCGGTACGATTGACACAAAGGACGCCACGGAGCTGAAGCTGGCCGCTATGATGGTCGGCCGTCCGGTCTCCATTGAGCGGAAAGCACATCCCCCATTCGAAAATCCCGAGCCAATTCTGGTTATGAAGGACGTCTGCGCAGTAGATGACCGCGGCGTACCGGCCTTGAAAAACTTTAACCTTGTGGTACACGCCGGCGAGATCGTCGGCATCGCCGGTGTTGACGGAAACGGACAGCGCGAACTGGCAGAGTGCATTTCCGGCATGCGCAAAATGACGAGCGGCTCCATTACCATTAAAGGAAAGCCTGTCACCGGAGTCATTGCCGACCCCTCCTTCCTGGGCTTTATTCCTGAGGACCGGCAAAAGACCGGCCTGGTCATGGATTTCAGCATTGCAGACAATATGATCGTGAAGGACTATTACAATGAGCCCTTTGCCCACAAGCATGTTCTCCGGTACAAGGAGATCAAGCGCCACGCCCGGGACATGATCAAAAAATATCACGTCAAGACGCCCAACGAAGATGTGCATGTCAGAAATCTTTCCGGCGGCAACCAGCAGAAGGTGGTCATCGCCCGCGAGCTGGATCCGGAGCCGGTTTTGGACATTGCCGCCCACCCCACCCGCGGCCTTGATCTGGGCGCTGTGTCCAATGTTCACGATATTCTGCTGAAAGAGCGCAATCGTGGCGCGGCGGTGCTCTTCATTTCTGCCGAGTTGCAGGAGGTTATGGCCCTGAGCGACCGCATCGTCGTGTTGTACAGCGGCGAGAGCATGGGCGACTTGAACGGCGAGACTGCGGATCAGCAGGTCATTGGTCAAATGATGTTGGGGCAGTCCCCGGAGGTACAAGCATGAACGAGAAAAAGAACGTAAAAACTCTGAAGATCCCCTTTCTGGGCGACCTGGCAGTCTCTTTTGGACGGACAGTCCTCGGTATTGTACTGGGCCTGATCACCGGCGGCATCCTGATCGCTTTTTCCGGCGTAAATCCCTTTTTGGCGTACGGCTCCCTCCTGCGGGGCGCTTTTGGCAGCATGCAGGCGCTGAGCAACGTTCTGGTGCGCGCTTCCCCGTTGCTGCTGGGCGGCGTCGGCGTGGCGCTGGGCATTAAGGCCGGTGTCTGGAACATCGGCATGGAAGGTTATATGTATCTGGGCGCCATTGGTGCTTCCATCGTTGGCGTAATGGATCTGGGCCTTCCTCCCGTGGTACATATCTTCCTGTGCTTTATCTGCGCAGCCATCTTTTCCGCTGCCTGGGGCCTGATCCCCGGTTATCTGCGGGCTTATAAGGGCGTCAATGAAGTTACCTCAACTATTATGATGAGCTATATCGCCATCTATCTGACCAACTGGGTCGTTTCCAACGTACCGTTCGTTGCCGAGGTGGGCTCCTTCTACCCCATGAGTAAGAAATTTGTCTCCAGCGCACTGCTGCCCATTCTGATGAAGGGCACCAGCCTCCATCCCGGTCCCTTTATCGCCATTGTGCTGTGCCTGGTGTTTCATTTTATCCTCAACTACACTCCCTTTGGCTACCGTACCAAAATGCTGGGTGCAAACCCCCATGCGGCCCGTTACGCAGGTGTGGATTCCCGCAAGCAGATCATGATCATCATTATGATCGGCGCAGTCATCGGCGGCTTCTCTGGAGCCGTGGAGTCCATGGGATTGAAGCGCCGCCTGTTTATGGAATTCGTGACCGGCGTCGGCTATGAGAGCGTGGCCGTGGCTCTGCTGGCCGGTGGCAACCCTCTGGGCGTAATTGCCGCCGCCCTGTTCTTTGCAGCGCTGAAAGCCGGCGGGGCCACCATGTCCATTGAAACCGGCGTGATCTCCTCGATGAACTCCATCATCATTGCCCTGTGCATGCTGTTTGTAATCGGCGTGGGCGTCGTGGACGGCCGCCGCATGAAAAAAATTGTGGACAACAGCAAGGACGACGAGGACGACCAAGAAAAAGCCGAGGCTTCTGTCGCGAAGGAGGGTAAATGATATGGTTGAAATTATCATTGACTGGCTGCAGGCAGCCCTGCGTTGGGCAGCTCCGCTGTTGATCGTCTCCATTGGCGAAGTGTATGCGGAACGCTCTGGCGTCATCAATATGGGTATCGAGGGAATCATGCTCTTCGGCGCCCTTGCCGGTATTGCCGTGGGCTTCTACATGAAGAGCCTTTTGATGGCTGTGATCATCACCATTTTGATCGGCGCTCTGCTAGGCTTGATCGTGGCGTTTCTCACGGTCTCCCGCCGCACCAATCAGGTCGTGACCGGCCTGATGGTGAACATGGCCTGCCTGGGCGCTACGGACGCTCTGTTCTCCCTGATGAGCGAGACCCGTCAGTCCCGCGTGGCCACCTTCCCCGCGCTGTTTCCGCAGAGCATGCACAACATCCCGGTGCTCGGTCCCCTGTTTTTCTCACAGCCCGTCAGCACCTGGGTCGCCTTCATTCTTCCGTTCATCGCGGGCTTTATCCTCTACAAGACCCGCTGGGGCCTGAACGTACGCGCCGTGGGCGACAATCCCAAGGCCGCCGCGACTGCCGGCCTGTCTGTCATCAAGATCAAGTATCAGACCGTGGTGCTCAGCGGCATTTTTGCCGCTCTGGGCGGCTGCGTCTTGACACTGGCCGAGGTTGGCTATTTCTCCGCCGGCGGTATGGCAGCCGGCC
The DNA here is from genome assembly GCA_900169975.1 of Pseudoflavonifractor sp. Marseille-P3106. Classification (GTDB taxonomy): domain Bacteria; phylum Bacillota; class Clostridia; order Oscillospirales; family Oscillospiraceae; genus Vermiculatibacterium. The sequence goes on along the minus strand of LT827120.1, from coordinate 7,849 downwards.
GTGGATTCATCGTTATGGCGGCCTGCGTGGTCGGCGGCTGGGACCCCATCCGCACCGCGTTCATCTGCTTGGCCTTCGGCGCTGCGGATGCGGCTCAGCTTCGCTTCCAAACAGCCAACTCGGTCATTCCCTATCAGTTTCTGCAAATGCTGCCTTACATCATCACCATTGTGGCGCTGGCGATCATGGTCAAACGGTCCATTGTGCCCAAAACCTGGGGCGCCGCTTACGATCCTAAGGACGTCTGACCTATTTTGGATTGGCGGCAGAGCGTTTCGCTTGTGTCGCGCAGAGGGATAAACATGAAGAAGTTATTGATCATCAACCCCAACAGTTCTGAGGAAATGACCCGGGATATCCGCAATACCGTAGCATATGCCGTTGATGGTGATTGGTCTATCGACGTGGTATGCATGGCCGGCAGTCCCCATGTTCTGGAGAGCTTTTCCGATTACACTCTGGCAGGTGCTCAGGCAATTGCCTATCTGCGTCAGCTGCAGGAGCAAGGCCCGTTTCCCTATGACGGAGTTTTGCTGGCCTGCATGGGCGATCCATGCCTGTATGCGGTAAAGGAGGTCTGCCCTGTTCCCCTGGTGGGGATCGCGGAGGCCGGCATTTCCACAGCTCTGCTGGCCGGGTATAAATTCTCCATCCTCGCCTCCTCGGAAAAGGCAAAGCCCATGATGGAATCCATGGTCATGACCTACGGCCTGACAGACCGTCTGGCCTCGGTGGAGACCTTCGCACTGCCCATCGATGCCTTTATGAAAGATCCGGAGGTTCTGCGCAGCAGCATTCGCCGCACAGTGGGTTCTGCCGCTGCCAAAGGTGCGGATGTTTTACTGCTGGGCTGCGCCGGGATGACGATGCTCAGTCAGGAACTGGATACCCTTTCCGACATTTTGATCATCGATCCGATTAAGGCAGGGGTGGAGCAGCTGAAAGCAATGCTGCGGGGTGGTTTCTCCGTTTCGCACGTCGGACTTTACGCCTGACGCAAGGCCGTCTGCGGCGGGAGATTCTACCCGTTGCGGGCGGCCTGCCTTTTTCCGTTTACGCCGGATACGATTGCGCAGGAGGGCAGGGCCCTCTGGAAAGGATGACGCTATATGCTGGATATGATTATTAAAAACGGGACTGTTGTCACTGCCGAGAGCACTTTTCGGGCTGACATCGGTGTAAAGGACGAGAAAATCGCCCTCATCGCCGCTCCCGGTACCATTCAGGAAAAAGCCGCAAAAGAGATCGACGCTGCCGGCCGGTATGTCATGCCCGGTCTCATCGAGCCCCATATGCACGTTGCCGCTCCTTTCGGCGGAACCATTGACGTGCTGGACTTTTACTCCGCCAGTAAGTGCGGTGCCTTCGGCGGCGTGACCTCTTTTATGGATTTCAGCACCACCGTGCGCGGCATGTCTGTCATGCAGGCCGTGAAGGAACGTCTGGACGAGATGTCCCACGCCGCCCTGGATTACAGTGTTCATGCCAAATTTGTGGAGGCCAACAGCAAGGTCATCGGCGAAGTCAAGGAGTTGATTGACTTCGGCGTTCCCACCTTCAAAATGTTCACCACCTACCCCGGTGTAATGATCGAGGATACGGACATTCTGCGCATCATGGATGAGGCTCGGCGGTGCGGCGGTCTGTGCGGCTTCCATGCCGAGAGCAACCCCATCGCCGAATTCACCCGGGAGAAGCTGGCCGCCGAGGGAAAGCTGGACTGGAAATACTTCAATGAGGCCAAGCCCAACGCCTGCGAAGCCGAGGCCGTTCAGCGCATCCTGACTTTTGCCGAATATCTGGACGCTCCTGTCTACTTCTATCACCTGTCCACCAAAGAGGCGGTGGAAATGGTGCGCCATGCTCAGGCCCGGGGCGTGAAGGTCCAGGCGGAGACCTGCGGCCACTACCTGACTCTGACCAAAGAGAAAAACGACAGTCCTGACGGCATCAACTTCCTGATGAGCCCCCCGCTGCGTACCGACGAAGACCGGATGGCCCTGTGGGGCGCGCTCAATGACGGCACTCTCAGCCTTGTGACTTCGGACAACGAGGCTTTCACCCGGGAGCAGAAGGAAAGTTTCCTGGATCGCGATGAAAACGGCAACCTGATCGTGGACTTCCGGAAACCGGTCAACGGGACTCCCGGCATCGAGGAGCGTTTCGGTCTGCTGATGAACGCCGTCAACAACGGGACCATCACACTGAACAAACTCGTTGAAGTTGGAAGCACCAATCCCGCCAGAGTTTTTGGCTGCTATCCCCAGAAGGGCTGTCTGGAGGTGGGCAGCGACGCCGACATCGTCGTGGTAGACCCGGAAAAAGTCATGCCGCTCACGGCGGAGAACATGCACTACGGCCTGGACTACTCTCTCTACGAGGACGTGACCTCCAAGGGCTGGCCCGTCGTCACCATCCGCCGTGGCGAGGTTCTGGTGGAGGACGGCAAGTTCCTGGGCAAGGAGAGCACCGGACGTTTCCTGGCCCGCAGGCTGTAAAAAGCCATTGAAACAGGCCGCTGGACTGGGCGCTCCCCCTTTTGCGGCGGCAGAAGGCAGCAGGCAGGACGGATCCGATAATTCTTTTCCGATATCCACAGGCATAGTGCAGCAAAATGTAGAAAACGAGATCCGAAATTTTTGTTGGAATGTCTGTTGTTTTCCCTCAAAGGTATGCTATAATACCAAAAGGTCAAAAAAATAAGTAAGGAATACAAAAATTTTTATAGAACGGAGATGGGGCAATGGAAACGATCAAATGGGCGGCAAACCGGCTGCCGAAGAGCGAGGACAAGGATCTGGCGGTGATGTCTCTGGAGAACGTGGCCAAGGCCCGGGCCTTCCACCGCAGCTTCCCCCAGTACTCGGTCACTCCGCTGGCGGAGCTGAGCGGGATGGCGCGGGAGCTGGGCCTGGCGGGGCTGTACGTCAAGGACGAGAGCTACCGCTTCGGCCTCAACGCCTTCAAGGTCCTGGGCGGCTCCTTCGCCATGGCCCGCTACATCGCCCAGAAAACGGGCAAGGACGTGTCCGAGATGAGCTATGACTACCTCACCAGCGACAAGCTGAAGGAGGAGTTCGGTCAGGCCACCTTCTTCACCGCCACCGACGGCAACCACGGCCGGGGCGTGGCATGGGCGGCCAACAAGCTGGGTCAGAAGGCCGTGGTCCACATGCCCAAGGGCAGCGTCAAGACCCGCTTCGACAACATCGCCCGGGAGGGCGCCCAGGTGACCATCGAGGAGGTCAACTACGACGACTGCGTCCGCATGGCCGCCGCCGAGGCCGCCGCCACCCCCAACGGCGTGGTGGTCCAGGACACCGCCTGGGAGGGCTATGAGGAGATCCCCGCCTGGATCATGCAGGGCTACGGCACCATGGCCTCCGAGGCCGCCGATCAGCTCCGGGAGATCGGCGCGGGCCGGCCCACCCACGTGTTCGTGCAGGCGGGCGTGGGCTCCCTGGCGGGGGCCATCCAGGGCTTCTTCGTCAACCGCTACCCCGACTGCCCCCCCGCCGTGGTGGTGATGGAGGCCGGGGCCGCCGACTGCCTCTACCAGGGCGCGGTGGCCGGGGACGGCAAGCCCCGGTTCGTCACCGGCGATCTCCGGACCATCATGGCCGGGCTGGCCTGCGGTGAGCCCAACACCATCGGCTGGGACATCCTGAAGAACCACACCGCCGCCTTCCTCTCCTGCCCCGACTGGGTGGCCGCCAAGGGCATGCGGATGCTCTCCGCCCCCGTCAAGGGCGATCCCCGCGTCATCTCCGGCGAGTCGGGCGCCGTGGGCATGGGCGTCATCTCCACCGTGATGACCGACGAGGCCTACGCCGATTTCCGCGCCGCCGTGGGCCTGGACGGCTCCAGCCGGGTGCTGCTGTTCTCCACCGAGGGAGACACCGACCCCGTCAACTACAAGAAAGTCGTCTGGGACGGCGGCTACCCCTGCTGCTGATCTTTTCCCTTCCAAAATAACAGAAATACAAATCAATTCTGGAGGTTGACACTATTATGGATTTCGAAGCGATCAAGAAGGCGGCCGCCGGCTATCAGGCGGACATGACCGCGTTCCTGCGGGCCATGATCTCCCATCCCAGCGAGAGCTGCGAGGAGAAGGAAGTGGTGGCCTGCATCAAGGCCGAGATGGAGAAGCTGGGCTACGACAAGGTGGAAGTGGACGGCCTGGGCAACGTCATCGGCTGGATGGGCGAGGGCGACAAGATCATCGCCATCGACTCCCACATCGACACCGTGGGCATCGGCAACCTCAGCAACTGGACCCACGACCCCTACCAGGGCTACGAGGACGATGAGGTCATCTACGGCCGCGGCGGCTCCGACCAGGAGGGCGGCATGGCCTCCGCCACCTACGGCGTAAAGATCATGAAGGACCTGGGCCTCATCCCCGCCGGCTACAAGCTGATGGTGGTGGGCTCCGTGCAGGAAGAGGACTGCGACGGCATGTGCTGGCAGTACATCGTCAACAAGGGCCACCCCGAGCTGAAGGACAAGATCGAGTTCGTCATCTCCACCGAGCCCACCGACGGCGGCATCTACCGCGGCCACCGGGGCCGCATGGAGATCCGGGTGGACGTGAAGGGCGTCTCCTGCCACGGCTCCGCCCCCGAGCGCGGCGACAACGCCATCTACAAGATGGCCGACATCCTCCAGGACGTCCGCGCCCTCAACGAAAACCCCGCCGACGACTCTGTGGAGATCAAGGGCCTTGTGAAGATGCTCGATCCCAAATTCAACCCCGAGCACTACGAGGACGCCCGCTTCCTGGGCCGGGGCACCTGCACCACCAGCCAGATCTTCTACACCTCCCCCAGCCGCTGCGCCGTGGCCGACTCCTGCTCCATCTCCATCGACCGCCGCATGACCGCCGGCGAGACCTGGGATTCCTGCCTGGAGGAGATCCGCAGCCTGCCCAGCGTGAAGAAGTACGGCGGCGACGTGAAGGTGTCCATGTACATGTACGACCGCCCCTCCTGGACCGGCGAGGTCTATGAGACCGAGTCCTACTTCCCCACCTGGATCAACAAGGAGAACGCCGCCCACGTCCAGGCCCTGGTGGACGCCCACCACGCCCTGTTCGGCGAGGAGCGCATCGGGCCCGACGGCGCCATGCACCTGCGTCACCGCCCCCTCATCGACAAGTGGACCTTCTCCACCAACGGCGTGGCCATCCAGGGCCGCTACGGCATCCCCTGCGTCGGCTTCGGCCCCGGCGCCGAGAGCCAGGCCCACGCCCCCAACGAGATCACCTGGAAGCAGGATCTCGTCACCTGCGCCGCCCTCTACGCCGCCGTCCCCGGCCTCTACAAGGCCGAGAACAAGACGTCCGACGTCTCCCAGTTCCGCGCCGGGAAGACCGACAACGACATCAAATAACCTGCTTTTTCTTTCCGGAAAAAGCAGGCAAAAAGAACTTCCACAGTTTCCTCCTCTTCCGGGGGAAGAGGGCCAAACTCCCTGTACGACGCTGAACCGATCCACCCATCATTTATTATTTTTAAGGAGTGCTGACCATGGATAAGACTTTGCAGATGTACATCGACAAGCTCAACAAGCTCAACTTCAAGGAGATGTACGAGGGCGACTTCTTCCTCACCTGGGAAAAGACCGACGACGAGCTGGAGGCCGTCTTTACCGTCGCCGACGCCCTGCGCTACATGCGCGAGAACAACATCTCCACCAAGATCTTCGAGTCCGGCCTGGGCATCTCCCTCTTCCGCGACAACTCCACCCGCACCCGTTTCTCCTTCGCCTCCGCCTGCAACCTGCTGGGCCTGGAGGTCCAGGACCTGGACGAGGGCAAGAGCCAGATCGCCCACGGCGAGACCGTCCGTGAGACCGCCAACATGATCTCCTTCATGGCAGACGTCATCGGCATCCGGGACGACATGTACATCGGCAAGGGCAACGCCTACATGCACGAAGTGGTCAACTCCGTCACCCAGGGCCGCAAGGACGGCGTCCTGGAGCAGAAGCCCACTCTGGTCAACCTCCAGTGCGACATCGACCACCCCACCCAGTGCATGGCCGATATGCTCCACATCATCCACACCTTCGGCGGCGTGGAGAACCTCAAGGGCAAGAAGGTCGCCATGTCCTGGGCCTACTCCCCCTCCTACGGCAAGCCCCTCTCCGTGCCCCAGGGCGTCATCGGCCTGATGACCCGCTTCGGCATGGACGTGGTCCTGGCCCATCCCGAGGGCTACGAGGTCATGCCCGAGGTGGAGGAGGTCGCCAGGGCCAACGCCGCCAAGACCGGCGGCAGCTTCACCAAGACCAACTCCATGGCCGAGGCCTTCCGGGACGCCGACATCGTCTATCCCAAGAGCTGGGCCCCCTTCGCCGCCATGGAGAAGCGCACCGACCTCTACGCCAAGGGCGACAGCGACGGCATCAAGGCTCTGGAGAAGGAGCTGCTGGCCCAGAACGCCCAGCACAAGGACTGGTGCTGCACCGAGGAGCTGATGAAGACCACCCGGGACGGCAAGGCCCTCTACCTGCACTGCCTGCCCGCCGACATCAACGGCGTCTCCTGCGTGGACGGCGAGGTGGAGGCCTCCGTGTTTGACCGCTACCGCGATCCGCTCTACAAAGAGGCTTCCTTCAAGCCCTACGTCATCGCCGCCATGATCTTCCTGGCCAAGTGCCGGGATCCCCAGGCCGTGCTCAAGGCTCTGGAAGAGCGCGGCGTGAAGCGCCAGTTCTCCAAATAAGAGTTCCCCCCTCACCTCTGGCCCGTCCCGGATACGACATACTGTGTGCGGGGCGGGCCGTCTTTTCTCATGATACAGGATACAGGTTATACAGGAGGTATTGTTTGAATATGGGTAAACGAATCGTGATCGCTCTGGGCGGCAACGCCCTGGGCAGCAACCTGCCCGAGCAGATGGTGGCCGTGAAGCAGACCTCCAGGGCCATCGCCGATCTCATCCAGGCGGGCAACCAGGTGGTCATCGCCCACGGCAACGGCCCCCAGGTGGGCATGATCCAGAAGGCCATGGCCGAGCTCACCCGCACCGATCCGGAGAAGTACATCCCCTGCCCCCTCTCCGTCTGCGTGGCCATGAGCCAGGGCTACATCGGCTACGACCTGCAGAACGGCCTGCGGGAGGAGCTGCTGGACCGGGGCATCCAAAAGGGGGTCTCCACCGTGCTCACCCAGGTGGAGGTGGACCCCGCCGACCCCGCCTTCCAGCATCCCACCAAGCCCATCGGCGCCTTCATGAGCAAGGAAGAGGCCGACAGGCTGGTGGCCGAGCGCGGCTATGACGTCATCGAGGACGCCGGCCGGGGCTACCGCCGGGTGGTCGCCTCCCCCAAGCCCGTCTCCATCGTGGAGATCGAGTCCATCCGGGACATGGTGGACGCCGGACTGGTGGTGGTTGCCTGCGGCGGCGGCGGCATCCCCGTGTTCCAGACCGAGGGGCATCACCTCAAGGGCGCGGCCGCCGTCATCGACAAGGACTTCGCCTCCTGCACCCTGGCCCAGCAGCTGGACGCCGACATGCTCATCATCCTCACCGCGGTGGAGAAGGTCGCTGTGAACTTCGGCAAGCCCGACCAGAAGTGGCTGGACGCCCTCACCCCGGAGCAGGCCCGGGCCTATATGGACGAGGGGCAGTTCGCCCCCGGCTCCATGCTCCCCAAGGTCCAGGCCGCCGTGGCCTTCGCCGAGAGCAAGCCCGGCCGCTCCGCCCTCATCACTCTGCTGGAGAAGGCCAAGGACGGCATCGAAGGCAAGACCGGCACCGTCATCCGCCGGTAAAACAGCAGACCCCCCGGCCGCATTTGCGGCCGGGGGGTCTGCTGTGAGAAAGGGTGGGACAGGTCC
>LT827119.1 GCA_900169975.1 Pseudoflavonifractor sp. Marseille-P3106 | reverse complement strand
AGACGGGGTGCTGGAGGTCATTGACGACCTCAACCGGAAGGTGCTGGACGGGCTGAGCCCGGAACAGCGCGCCATGTTTATCGACAGCCTGAGGCACATAGGAAATGTCGAGCTGGAAGCGGAATGAGCGTCAATCCCGGGGGCCTGCCCTCGCCGTCTGCCGTCTGTTTTCTGCAAAGCCGCTGCCCGCGTGTAAAAAGCACGCCCTGAACGGTGAGCCGTCTGAGCTCCTCTTTTGTCGGAGTCAGGCGGCTTTTTGATTGGGCCGGCTTTTGCTGTGGACAGGGGCTGGTTTTGAAGTCCTGAAGAATTTCTGCGTTTGTCCGCAAAAAGTTGATGATCTGAATGGCTCCACTTGAGAAACAACAGGCGGTGTGGTAAAATATCATGAGTTTGATTTGCCCAACCGGTCATGGCCGCAGTCATCCGTCGGCGGGCAGGGCATTCCGCAAAAGCAATTCGGATAACATATATCTTTTTTGAATAAACCGTGTGCTAAATGAAGGCCCCCTGAAAAATAAGGAGATGTAGAGAGCTATGAAACTCGGAATCGTGGGTCTGCCCAATGTGGGCAAATCGACCCTGTTCAACGCCATCACCAACGCCGGCGCGGAGAGCGCCAACTATCCCTTCTGCACCATCGACCCCAATGTGGGCGTCGTGGCGGTGCCGGACAGCCGTCTGGACTGGCTCAGCGAGTTTTATCAGCCCAAAAAGACCACGCCCGCAGTCATTGAGTTTGTGGATATCGCGGGTCTGGTGAAGGGCGCGTCCAAGGGTGAGGGTCTGGGCAACAAATTTCTGGCCAACATCCGGGAGTGCAGCGCCATCGTCCATGTGGTCCGCTGTTTTGACGACGAGAACGTCATCCATGTGGAGGGCTCCACCGACCCTCTGCGGGACATCGGTATCATCGACATCGAGCTCATCATGTCCGATGTGGAAATGGTGGAGCGGCGCATCAAAAAGGCGGAGAGCGCCGCCAAGGGTGACAAGAAGTTCCTCCACGAAGCCGAGCTCTTCACCCGCCTGCGGGACTGGCTCAACGAGGGCAACTCTGCCCGCAGCTTTGACTGCGGCGACGAGGACGACCAGGCCCTTCTGGCCACGGCGGAGCTTCTGTCTCTGAAGCCCATCATCTACGCCGCCAACCTGGATGAGGACGGCTTTGCCGACTATCAAAACGTGGCCTACTACAACCAGGTGGCGGAACTGGCTGAGAAGGAAGGGGCTCAGGTCATCCCGGTCTGCGCCAAGCTGGAGGCCGAGATCGCTGAGCTGCCCGCCGAGGACAAGGCGGCCTTTCTGGAGGATCTGGGCATTCCCGAGTCCGGCCTGGACCGCCTCATCAAGGCCAGCTACACGCTGCTGGGCCTGATCTCCTATCTTACCGGGGGAGAGGATGAATGCCGCGCCTGGACCATCACAGACGGCACCAAGGCCCCCCAGGCCGCCGGGAAGATCCACTCCGATTTTGAGCGGGGCTTTATCCGGGCCGAGGTCATCGCCTTTGAGGATCTGAAAAAGTGCGGCTCCATGTCCGCCGCCAAGGAGAAGGGCCTGGTGCGCTCGGAGGGCAAGGAATACGTGATGAAGGACGGGGACATTGTCCTCTTCCGGTTTAACGTGTAAACCGGAAAAGCAGGAACACCCGTGGGCGGTCTGCCCACGGGTGTTCCTGCTTGAAAGAGATGAAGTACTGATTCAACGGACTGACAATATCTCTGCGTTGCAATCCAGGGATCAGAGGCAAGTAGGGCTTCTTCCAAACAGGCCGAATTCTGTGACGTCGGTGCCCCACTTCTGATTTGGCTTTGCAGCCTCAAAGTTCTGTTCCAGCAGATTCGGTGCGATCCTGCCCGCTGTGCCCCTGCAGAAACGGCGCTTTTCATCCATATCCCGGCAAACAGCCCCTATTCCTTCATCAGCCGCTGCATCCCGCGGAGATGCGGCTCCCCCATGATACGGCGGCAACCGCAACAGCCTTCGTTCTCACAGTGGTAATCGGTTGCGTACGCAAGATAAGCTGCTTCCAGAAGGATGCCGGACTTGAAGTTTTGCCGTCCGCCCTCTGTTGCCGCGCCCACGGTCCTCCATCTGAAAGCCTTCCGTCAGGCAGATTCGTTTCCCCGATACAATTCTTGTGTCTGACGGCACTTCAGACTGCCGTGCCGCTTCGCAGCAGTTCAGCCTCTCTTTGCGCATCGTCTCAACTACCACGACTTTGGATTCCGGCGCACATTGCTTGTTTGGCACTCCCTTTGGCAATGAGGAGGGCTTTCGCTGCCAATCCCCGCCGCATCCAATCCCTCCGATTTTATTTCACAATCAGAAAGGAGGTTCCGTTTCAAAGCTCCCGGGGATCCCATGATAGCGCGGACGACACCGCGCTCTCTGTGTCAACGCGCGCTAAAGCAGCCGCATCAGCAGCTCCCCATAGCCGTAGCAGAGAACGGAGAAAATCACGACGGAGGGCAGCGCTTTTGCAATAATGTCACCCAGCGTAGTATGAAAATAATCTGCCGCCACAAACGCGCACACATGGGTGGGGGAGATCTCCATCGCCGCCCACGCGATCCCCATCAGCATGACCAGCATCGGCATACCGGCATCCGGAAACGCGGACATGACCATCGGCATGCACAGGGCCACCATCGTCTGTGAGCCGCTGATCACTGTGCCGAAAAAGAACAGCAGCGCAAAGGACAGCGCCAGCGGAATTGGAAATTTGGTGAAGAACCCGGGCAGCTTTGTCAGCACGCCGGTATCGGCCAGCACACCCTTAAACAGCATGATGAGATACATGTTGCCCAGCAGTACCGGCTCCGCAGACTTCACCAGCATTTCCGGCAGATCCTTCGGCGTGAAATGGTCCACAAAGTAGTTTATGACGATCACGATGGGGCCCGCAATGCACGCGGACAGATTGCCGGCCACAATAATGACAAGCACTAAAATGAGCGTCCACAAATTCCTGATCAGTTTCAGGATCTCTTGTCTCCCATTGACGGTGCCATCCAGCGGAGGCATCTCCTTGGGCAGCTTGATCAGGTAGGTAAAGTAGACCACGGTACAGGCCAGCAGGACCAGCGGAATCATCGCGAGAATAAATGCGCCGATACTTTTCCCACTCAGCGTCATCGCCAGCAGGATCACAGGAAAGGTCGGCAAAAACATCTCCGGGATGTGGCGATAATAGCAGGCCACAAATGTCTTTGACTTCACATCCAAGTACTTGTCGCAGGTGCTGTTCACCATATCCGAGCAGATCGTCATCACAGCGGCAGAAGGAAGCAGCCCCATAATCGCGGGCGAGACGATGGTATTGAGCCTGCGGTTGCGCAGAAGCCCGTTGAACGCGTCTTGGGCATTGGCCAGACGCCCCTTTTTCTCCAGCATCAGCTGCAGGAACATGATCGCGTAAAAGCTCAGCAGCAAATCGATGGTTTCCCGGGCAATCGTCTGTTTTCCAATCACCGTTACCGCTTCAAGCGGGCTGATCCGGAACAGCAGAATTGCGGCCAGGATCCCGGCGGCCAAAGCCAGATAAAGAGGTTTTCTTAACCAAAGGATCGCCACAATAATTAAAAAAATGATGGCCAAAAATAATACTTCCATGTTTCCTCCTGAACCCTGCCGCATCAAACCGAATTGCAATCCGCGTTTGGGCGGAAATTTTGTTTTTGGTTTTTAACCGCTTGCATTTATTGCATTTCCCCATCCACAGCGGCTGTTTCTTTCATGGAATGGGACACTGCCGCCACGCTGTCCGCAGTTCCGCATTGTCAGCGCTCTCCCGCCGATTCAATCATATGAAGATGCATAAGCAGCACCATATAGGCAAAGTCACAATGGACGCAAGGGTGGAGATCAGAAGGACTTCCCCCGCATAGCTGGTATCCGCCCCGTATTTCTCCGCCAAAAGCGCCCCCGTTGTCCCTGCGGGCATAGCTGCCATTAAGACGGCTGTTCCGAGCAAGACCCGGTCAATTTCCAGCCAGCGGAGGGTCAGGTAGACCACGGCGGGGATCAGGATCAGCCGCAGAAGGCAGAATTGCATCGTCAGGAGGCGCAGACGCAGTTCCTTTCGGTTGGCGTAGATCACCGCCCCGATCACCATCATGGACAGCGGCGTGGAGCAGGCCCCTATGGAGGCCAGCGCCGCCTCGCACGACGCGGGCGGATGCCTTCCGATCAGGACTGCCAGGATACCCGCCACGGTGGCCAGAATGGACGGCTGCGTCACCAGGGCCCTGAGCGTTCCGTCTGCCTCTGTCTGCGCTGTGTAATAGTGGATAGCGATTCCAAAGGTGTTGATCCGCAGGGGAATGGAGAAGATGGACGCACACAGCAGGCCCTGGCTTCCAAAGATATTTTCTACCATGGGAAGACCGAGAAACGCGGAGTTGGACACCACGCTCGCATATTGGAGCACACACCGCCGGTTCGGCGGGACCCGCGGGAACAGAAAGCGGCTGGCCAGCAGCAGGAGCAGAGAAAATGCCCCGGAGACCCCCAGAGTGAGAAACATGGTTCCCCCCTGAAACAGGCCAATATTTTTCAGATAGCTGTTTAGGATATAACAGGGATAAATTAAGTCGATGACCAGGTCTGTGACGCACTTGCGCCCCTGTTCCCTCAGAATCCCTATCCAGGCCGCACCGAAACCAACCGCGATCAGGAGCATCATTTTGCCCAGAACAGAGAGCAGCGTCAGCACATTCTCCGTAGCGATCCCCATCCCTTCCCAATCCCGGCAGCCGGAATCCACGGCTCCGGGCTGCCTTTTTTAGGGGGGGCTGCCCCCCAAATGACCGGGCCCAGCGTGTAGATGTCGATGGAACTGTGGTAGCCCAGCGTCTCATTCCGGGTCTGCCTTCCGGAGAGAATTTCGAGGGCGGCGGAAAATGCCTCCTCGCCCACTTCTTGAATGCTCTTTTCCCCCGTGATGATGCGCCCGGCGTTGAGATCCATGTCGTGCCGCATCCGCTCATAGGTGTTTGGATTGCCGCAAACTTTCAGGACAGGCATGTGGGGAAGCCCTGAGGTGCGCCACGGCCGGTGGAAAACATCATAAACTGTGCGCCGGTGGCCGCCATTCCAGTGAGGATCTCAGGCTCCCGTCCCGGAGTGTCTTTGATCCAAAGACCCTTCCGGTTTCCGATGGCCTCTGGATACTCCAGCACACCCTGGATGGGCCGGGTGCCGCTTTTGACAATGGCACCCAGGCTTTTTTCCTCGATGGAGGAAAGGCCGCCCTCCAAGTTTCCTTGGGTGGGCTGCCCCCGGCGCAGGTGACGCAGGGAATGACCGCAACATGATTGCGGGCGCCCACCTGCCCGTCAGGGCGGACATAACCCATAAATTCGTAGCCCATTTATTTTTCTCCTTTTTCCCAATCCCCACGGCCGCGCATGCTGTCCAGGTTGTGGATGTGAACATAGTCTCCCCGTCGGATGTTTTGGGTCGCCACACCGATCTCCTCACCATATTTGATGATGCGCTCGCCCGGCTTGATCTCCCGAACGGCAATTTTATGCCCATAGGGCACGGCCTCATAGGCTGAAACGGTTTCCTGACGGCCGGCCTGATCTCGAATCTTTACCTGGGAACCGCTGACTACTCCATTGGCAAAAATGGTGGCAACATTGTCTTTTTCATTGACTTTTAATGCAATTTTTGTCTCATTCATATGTGTGCTCCCCTCTGTGAGACGGCCAGAACAGACACGCCGTCCGGGATGACCACCACTTTGGCGGCCCTGCCTTTCATCTGATCGGCGATGGCCAGCGCCTCATCTGGGCTGGAGGCGGGAATCATATTTGCCCTTCGCACCAGATCGTGGTCCAAATAGGTGGTCACCAAAATCACTTTGTGCTTTTTTAAGATGCGGGCATAAACCTGCGGGCACCACTGCTCGGGAATGGTCTGTTCGGGGGGAATCTTTGCCAGATAGGCCTCGATCTCCTCGGGTGTCCCCAGAGTGATCAGCCTTTCGAAATTGGCGCCTCCCATGCCGTCCATGCAGGAGCAGCACATAATGATGACGCCGCCCTCCGCACAGCAGGCCTCGGCGGTGGCAACCGCTTTGGGGGACTGGTAGAGGTTTTGATCCAGGGGATAGCCTCCGTTGGAGGTGATCACAATGTCCCCCTGGACAGCGGGACACTGGGATTGGGCGCGAATGAAATCCACCCCGGCGGCGTGGGCGGCCTCCAGGTCTCCGGCAAAGGCGGCCACCACATTTTTATGCTGCCCCAGCGCCACGTTTAAAATAAACTGCACATTGACCCGCCGGGCTGCGGCGGCCATATCCTCATGGATGGGATTGTGCTCCAAAATACCGGTCTTGGCCCAGGGGCTGGCGATGGCCTGGAAGGAGTGATTGGCATTGACCGTCTTTTCTGCGCAAATGCCCGGCAGGATGCTTTTGCACCCCCCGGAGAATCCGGCGAAGAAATGCGGCTCGATGAAGCCTTCTGTTACCAAAAGGTCACATTCCACGGCCAGCCGGTTGACCCAGAAATTTGCGCCGGAAGGCAGAGCGCCGAGATCCACGAAATCCGCCGGCAGAAAGGCATTGTTCACCGTAATGTTTTCCCGGTCCACAATCTCATCGCCAAACATCCTGCGCTGCTCTTCCTCCGTGGTGGGCCTGTGCAGGCCGGTGGCGATGAGAATGGTGATGTGGGCGGTGGGATTCCCGGCGCGGATCTCAGCCAGGAGGAGCGGGAGCGTGAGCCTGCTGGGCACTGCCCGGGTGTGGTCGCTGGTCACCAGAACAACGTTTTGCTTTCCTCTGGCCAGATCGCACAGGCGCATGCTCCCGATGGGGTGTTCCAGCGCCTCCCGGATGAGCTCCGGTTCACTTTTCTCCGGGACGTATGCGTGCATTTTGGCGGTGAGGACTGCGGCAGTTCTCGCCTCTTCCAGATGCAGCGGAAAGGTTGTATGACCATAGGGAATCTGTATTTCTTTCATAGGGGCCTCCCTTGTTTGAACGCCCACTTTTATGGACAGCAGGTCGGCCCCCAAACGGCGGCCGATCTGCTGTCCAGCGGGAGAAATGCGGATGGTTCCCGAAACTTACTGTGCGGCGGGAGAATACTGGTTCACTTCTTCGTGCATCAGAGCGGTCTCGATGGCGAAGTCGGACAGTTCCTGGCCCAGACCAGGACGATCGGGGACGATGTACTTGCCGTTGACAGGCTGCATCTCGTACTTGCCCAGCTTGTTGATGCACTCCTGGGTGGTGCGGAAGTGATGCTCATGGATGCCGAAGTTGGGGATGGCGGCCTCCAGCTGGATGGACGCGGCGTTGGTGATGACGGCGCCGGCCACATGGACCTGAACTCGGGCGTCAAAGACGTGGGCCATATCGGCGATCTTCTTCAATTCGGTGATGCCGCCGCAGTTGCAGGCGTCAGGCTGAATGAGCTGGATGGAGTTGTCCTTGAAGAAATTGTAGTAGCCCCAGCGGGAGTAAATGCGCTCGCCCGCGGCCAGGGGGGTCCGCACACGCTGACGCAGTTCCTTCATCATTTCAGGATTGAGCATGGAGACCGGCTCCTCATAGGCCATCATGTCGTACTTGTCGCAGAGCTCCCCAATCTTGATGGCGGAAGTGAGGTCGGTCTGACAGTGGTTCTCCACGATGATGTCCACCTCCGGGAACTCCTCCCGGATGGCCGCCATGCGATCCTCTACCTGATGATAGAGCTTGCGGTCCGGGAAGCCCTCCTTGGCCAGGTGTGGGACTTTTTTGCCGTCCTTGTCATAGGTGGTGAAGTCGATCTTGACGGCGTCGTAGCCCTCGCCCACCGCGTGGCGGACGATATCCACATATTCCCGGGTGGCGCCCCAGGGACCGATCTTGGTGGTCCAGCCGAACTGGAGCTGGCTGGCGTAGCAGCGCAGCTCGTCCCGGCACTTGCCGCCCAGCAGCTGGTAGATGGGTACTCCAAGCTTTTTGCCCTTGATGTCCATGAGGGCGATATCCAGTGCGGACATGCCGGAAAAGACCACTACGCCGCCGCCCTGGCCCCAGAAGGTGCCCTTCAGGATGGTCTCCCAGATGAGCTCGGTGTTCATGGGGTCCATGCCGATGATATGCCGGGCCATGTCGATGACCATGCCGTAGGCGGCGGTGTAGCCTGTGCCGTAGGCCACGCCGGCCTCGCCGTCCCCGTAGATCCCCTCGTCCGTATGAACGCGGCAGCAGATGGGATAGCGCGCGCCCCGCTGCTCTCCGGCGTCCAGAACATAGACGTCCACTTTGGTAATCTTCATATGAATTTCCTCCTTTTATCAGATGGGCGACAGCAGACTTTTATCCGCTCTCTTACTGGATGGTGACTTTGTCGCAGTTGCGGAAGGCCACCTCGGACAGCTCCTGGCCCAGACCGGGCAGGTCGGGGACGGAGAATTTTCCGTTCACCGGCTGGTAGTCGTGGATGCACAACTCCCGGTTGTAAGGGCTCAGGGCGTAAGTATGGTGCTCGTGGATGACAAAGTTGGGGATGGCGCACTCCAGGTGGAGCGCCGCTGCGGTGGAGATGGGGCTGCCACAGGCGTGGACCTGGACGCCCACGTCGAAGGTATAGGCCATGTCGCAGATCTTTTTGATTTCGGTAATGCCGCCGCAGGTGCCCACATCGGGTTGGATGACCTGGATGGCATTTTCTTTGAAATACTCGATGTACTGCCAGCGGGTATAGATGCGCTCACCGTTGGCGATGGGCAGGCCGGTCTCGTCGTGGACGAACTTGGACAGCTGGGGCGTAGGGGTGGTGGGCTCTTCAAAGTAAAAGATGTTGTACTTCTTCACCAGGTTGCCCAGCTGGGCGGAGGACTGGGCGTCGGTGAAGGAGTGGTTTTCGATGATGATGTCCACATCGGGACCAATGGCCTCACGGACCGCCTTTACCCTGGCCTCATACATGCGCAGATAGCCGGGGCTGAGCAGGCCAATGCGGTCGGTGTCGCCGAAATTGCCGGTGTCCGGCTTGAAGGTGAAGAAATCGATCTTGATGGCGTCGTAGCCATCGGCCACGGCCTTCTTGGCCTCCCGGGCGTAGTCCTCCGGGTTGCGCTGGGGGATGACGTCGGGACCCCAGCTGAACTGGAGCTGGCTGGCATAGGTGCGCAGCGTCTCCCGGCGCTTGCCGCCCAGCAGCTGATAGACAGGGGCGTTGTAATACTTGCCCTTGATATCCCACAGCGCGATGTCAATGGCCGAGATGCCGGCGAAGATCACCGGGCCGCCGTTCTGTCCCCAGAAGGTGGAACGGTAGAGCTTGTCCCAGACGATCTCATGATCCAGGGGGTTCATGCCGATGATGAGCTTGGCAAAGTTCTGAACGATGCCAAAGGCGGCACTCTGTGCTTCTCCGTAGGCCAGGGCGGCCTCACCGTCGCCGTAGATCCCCTCGTCGGTGTAAATCCGGCAGACAATGGGGCGCCAGTGGCCGTTCTTCAGATTGGTTTTCAGATGGAGAATATCTACTTTGGTGATTTTCATATTTGCTGCTCCTTTTTACTTCTTTCTTATCCGCGGCCCAAAATCGCCAGGGCGATGGGCGGACAGTAGGCCACCACAAAGAATGCGATGATCAGGCCAATGAGGAAGGGCCAAGCCGCTTTTGTGATCTTGTCGATACTGATGCCCGTCATGGACGAGCCGACAAACAGGTTGAGGGCCACCGGCGGTGTGACAAAGGCGATGGCCAACGCCAGGGTCATGATAATGCCAAAATGGATGGGATCTACGCCCACCTGTTGGACGACGGCCAGAAGCGTGGGGGCCAGAATGACGATGGCGGGAGTGGTCTGGACAAACATGCCAACGATAAAGAGAATGATAAAGATCAGGAAGAGGATCACGTAGTAGTTGGTGGAAATGCTGAACAGGAAGTCGGAAATAATCTTGGTGATGTTCAGGTAGGCGAACACCTGACCGGTGGCCTTGGCGGGAGCCATGACGAACATGGTGCCGGCAATAAAGGCGGTGTTGTCTCGGAAAATCTCCCACAGCTTGACAAACTTGAGCTCCTTGTAGACGAACAGACCTACGATGATGCCGTAGACGGCGGCTACGACGGCAGCCTCAGTGGCGGTAAAGTAACCACCGTAAATTCCGCCCAGAATGATCACGGGCATAACAAGGGCCCATTTTGCATCCCAGAAGCTTTTGCCCATGGTTTTCAGGTCGAACTTGTTGTCGCCTTTCAGACCGTGTTTTTTGCAGTAGACGTAGTTGATTGCCATCAGGATGCCGCCCACCACCAGTGCAGGACCCAGGCCGGCCATGAACAGATCACCCACCGATTGGTTACAGGTCACGCCATAGAGAACCATTGGGTAACTGGGAGGGACGATGACGCCCAGACCGCCGGCACAGCAGGTCAGGCCCGTGGCGTAGTATTTGTTATAGCCATCCTGGACCATCATGGGGATCATGATGGCGCCAATGGCGGCCACTGTGGCGGGAGCGGAGCCGGAGACTGCGCCGAAGAACATACAGGAGATGATGGTCACCATGCCCAGGGAGCCGGTAATGCCGCCAATCATGGATTTGGCCGCGGCAACCAGTCGTTTGGACAGGCCGCCGGTCTCCATAATGGTGCCTGCCACCATAAAGAAGGGCAGGGCCAGCATGGTGAAACTGGCTACGCCGGAATAGAGGGTCTGGGCCAGAAAGTTGGCCGTGGTGACTGGGTTCATGCCGATCAGAACGACCAGAGCCAGAAAGATCGCCACCGCAATGGGCACGCCCAGGAACATCAGCCCGAACATGACCAAAAACATAATACCGGTTGCCATTATTTACTCGCTCCTTTCGCTTTTGCGGCCAGTTTTTCTTGATAGATCCGCTCACAGGCGTCCAAATCCATGGAGGGCTTCGAGGCTCCCAGATTCTCTTTGTTTTCTTTCATCATTCTGGCTGTATCCTGCACCAGCCGGATACAGGAGAGAATGAGCGACAGAGGGATCACAGAATAGACCAGGGATTGCGGCAGCTGGAGCATAGTGGTTTTACTGGCGCCCAGCAGGCGGATCACATCCGTCATGACATAGGTGACATACACGTTGAATACGGCAAAAACCACGTTGGAGAAAATGAGCATTGCCCGCTTTGCTTTAAACGGGACCAGATTGAGCACAAAGTCGATCCGCAGATGTTTGCGTTGGGTGACGGCGGCGGAGATTCCCAGGTAAATCATCCAGACAAACATGATCGTGGCAAGCTCCTCCATCCAGGTGAAGGAATGTTTCAGGACATACCGGCTGACTACCTGAAGCATCAGCATTACAGTCAGGATAAAAAAACAGATGGTTCCAATATAGAGCTCTATATTGTTGAGAAAGGTCTTAAGGTCAAATTTCCCATCCTTCACGGAAAAAACCTCCTTAAAAAGTGCGCAAAAGGCCCGCCCGCAGGCGGGCGGGTCTTTTAGCAAAAGAATAAGCGGGGGTGGTTATTTGTGACTGGCCTCGTAGTCCTCCACAAAAGAGATCATGGCGTTGTAGGAATCGGCGCCCATCTGCTTCTCCACCATAGGCCACACAGTCTTGGCTTTGTCCTGGAACAGTTTCAGCTCGTCGTTGGTCAGACGGATGATCTGGGTCCCGGCATCATCCTCCACGGTCTTGATAAAGCCTTCGGCCAGCTCAGCGGTCTTTTCCCGGCCCTTGTTCTGGGCTTCAATCATGATATCCCGGATAAGCTGCTGGTCATCGGCAGACAGCTTGTTCCAGAAAATGGGGCTGGCGGCGGGGATGGTGGCGGTAAAGTTGTGGTTTGTAATGACCATGTAGTTTTGAAGCTCATACACCTTGGAAGAGACGATGTTGCTGGGGGGATTCTCCTGGGCGTCCACCATCTTCTGCTGCAGGGCGGTATAAAGCTCAGAATACGCCACCGGGGTCACGGCGCAGCCGAGAGCTTCCCAGCAGGCCATCTGGATGGGGTCCGGCATGGTGCGGATCTTAACGCCCTTCAGATCGTCGGGGGTGTGGACCTCGTTATTGCAGGTGAGCTGACGGAAGCCGATGTCGAAGTAGCCCAGAATGATGCATCCGGTGTCTGCCTCGGCCTTTTCCTTCCAGCTCTGGCCCACCTCAGAGTCCAGCACCGCATAGGCCTCGTCATAGTCCCGGTACAGGTAGGGCATATTCAGGCCGGCAAAAGCAGGCGTGTAGTCGGCCCAGGAGCCGCAGTTCAGGATACCCATGTCAAAAGCTCCGTTTTGCAGGCCCCCGATGTATTCCTGCGTGGAAGATGCGATCTGGCCGTCCGGGAAAACCTGAGCTGTGATCCGCCCGTCGGTCCGCTTCGAGATCTCGTTGACAAAATAATTGGTGGAAATGCCCAGGGATGTGGTGCCCTCTCCCTCAAACTCCACGGTGGGGGAGGATGAGGCGATTCGGATGTTGATGCTTTCCCCCGAGGCGGAACTGCCGGGGCTGCTGTCGCCTCCGGCAGCAGCGCTGGGAGCAGGGGCGTTTTGCCCTCCGCCGCAGGCGGCAAGAGAAAGTGTCATCGCCAGGGAGAGCGCACCGGTCAGCACTCGTTTCAAGTTCTTGTTCACGTTGTTTTTCCCCTTTCATCTTCAAGTCCCTCTTCGGCAAGGAAAATTCCGGGTGCGGTGCTTTCTGTTTGCTTTTTTGACTTCCCCGTGCTATCCTAAAAGCTAAGAGTTGTCGTATTTTTTGGAATTTTGTCTCGCCGTCTTACTGCATTACAGTATAGCAGTGCTCTTTCTGTGCGTCCAACACCTTTTATATATCAATTCATCACTTCTGGAAATGCAGTTAGAATTTTACCTCTATTTTTTGTGCAGTTTCACCACTTTCTTTGATGCAGTTTTTAGAGGGGGGCATGTCTGAAATGAACTACCAGGCTTTAATTTATTTTAAAACCGTGGCGGAGCTCCAGCACTACACGCGGGCTGCCGACGCCCTCTATATCAGCCAGCCCGCTTTGTCCAAGGCCATTCATAACCTGGAGAGCGAGCTGGGGACCGCGCTCTTTCAAAAAAACGGACGAAATGTGGAGCTCACCCGCACCGGCAGCCTGTTTTACGAGTATATCAACCGCTCTCTGAACGAGATCGATCAAGGCATCGCAGCAGTTCGCCGGGAGATCGAAATTGAGCGCAACACCATCTTTGTCTCCGCGCTCTACTCTCTCTATGCCATCTATCTGCCGGATAAAATTTTGGCTTTTCGCCGTCTATACCCCGATTGCCGCTTTCGGATGGAGTATAAATACACCTCTGCCGTTCTGAAGGACGTTATGCAGGGGCGGTTTGAGCTGGGCGTATGCAGCGATTTTACTCCCGAGGGCGAGTTTTCCTGTCTGGAAAAGCACACCTTGTTTCAGGAGCCGGTGGAGCTCATTGTCGGAAAGGGACACCGTCTGGCGGGGCGGCAGAATATCCCGGTGGGAGAACTTCGGGACGAGCATTTTATTGTCTGGGTCCGCAGCAAGCTGGGAACCAATAAGCTCTTGGCGGATCTGTGCGGCCGTTTTGGCTTTGAGCCCAACATTACCGCAGAGGCGTACAACGACTACGGGGTTTTGAGTATGGTTGCTATGGGCGAGGGGATCGCCATTATCCCTGTCCACTCCGGCGCCAACACCAGCAATGTGGTTCCCATCTCCCTGGATGTAGACTTCCCTTTGACACGGGACATCAGTCTGGTGTGGAGGAAGAATGAAGCCCTCTCCCCCATGACCGCTAAATTTCGGGACACTCTCCTTTCTGAGCATGATTGGGTATAACGGCCACATCGCGCTGCCGCAGATGCGGTTGGGCCTTTAAAGAAGCGCTCGGGCGTTTCATATTTTCTGACTGTGCCACATATACCTTTCACAGGACGAACACATGGGGAGTGTTGCGCGTGAAAGGGAACATGGAGGAGCGGGCCGTCCGGCTCGCCCAGTACATCATAGAGAACCGGGCCACCGTCCGCGCGGCCGCGGCCAAGTTCGGCGTCAGCAAATCGACCGTACATACGGAAGTGATAAATTAGAACGGTTGATATGGGCGATACAGTAAGCGCCCATATAAGCAAATAGGCGGCATAGATCAGCACCGGGGACGGGCTGACCTATGCCGCCTATTTCGTTTTGGAAGGAAGGGGTACAGCTGCACCTATGCAGGCTGTACCAGCTTCCCGACAAAATCGGGGTTTCCAAAGGGGCTTCCCCTTTGGCACACGACTTTGCAACGCAAAGTGTAGTGTGTTATACCTGCTGTCACGGCTGGCGGGTAAAATGAGAGTTTCGCCGGATGGAAACGCTCACTTTGCCCGGCAGGAAAACGGACAGGTTTTTGCGGATAGGGGTGAGCAAAAAGCTGGGCGGTTTCGGGAGTGGCAGCAGGTATATAAAACTCACCAGTAAACAAAATCGATTGTAAGAGATATGTCTGTACTGCTCAAACGCCGCTTCAATTCTGTTAGATGGATAAGGAAATTGATAGAAAAAACATCTTCCCATTTTTCTACCATATTAGCACGCCCATCAAAGATTAATACCATTCTAAACTCTGTGGGAGAAACAGCTAAATCTCCTGGCAATGTTAAAGAACCCATACCTGCTTCACATTTTTCGAGTGTCAGCATAGCTTGGTCAATGGCATACGCAAAATCATTCGGCTTTCCTATCTTCACAAAGTATAGGGTCTGATCCTTGCAAAAGTCGCACACTTCATATCTGTATCGGCCATTACCTTCCGGATCAACAGGTACGGTTCGCGGGTGTAAACAAATTGCCCCTATCAGCTGCGAAATGTTCTGATTGTAGAAAGTTTCATATGGTTGCCTGCTGTTTGTTTCGTCATAAAAACCGTTTTCCCTTGCAAATTGAATGACATCGTCTTTAGATAGTGCAAACTCGTCTTGAGAATGATTTATAAAAGCAACCCTTTTGGCTTCTTGGAAGATACGGTCAAGATATGCAATGTTAAAGGAGCACCATTTGCCATTGCGCAAGCAAAAATTATCTTCTGTGATAAATTCCAGATACTCCGTGATAGGTTTGCGGTTTGTCCATGCATCATTGGCGTATTCAATAGAGATGTTAATTTTCTGAATTACTTCTTGTAGCGCAAATTCTTTTTCCCTAACAAACTCATTAATTGCAGTTATGGATAATTCACCATCGAATTCAAGGCTTTTATGATTACAGCTTAATTTGAAACGGACAGAATCGTTCTGTATTAGCCGTGTTCCCATCATGTAGAAAGATGGAACATTTATTAAGTTTCCATCGTTAGCGGCTCCGTCATATTGCTCAATAGCAACAGCTAATTGATGATAAAGGCTTTCAATTTTTTCTGCATCTTCTTCTACATCCAAAAAAGTTAATCTCGGTAGAGAAATCGAGCTATCTGCTTTTATTATTTCATTTAGGAGATTCAATTTTTCGCCGATTTCAGTTGGCTTCTCTTCCCATTTGAATTGTGCAGAGGTGCCGCAGTTAATAGTAGTTCCCCATAACTCTGGATCAAGACTTGTTCCTCGAATATAGGTAGGTATCTCTCCGCTACGATAGGACAGCACTGTACCGCCCAAGTAATCCATGTGCATTTTACTTAGCTTGCTACCATGAGAAATATTTTGTTGTGCTCGAACCTGGTCTAAATCAATTAGTCGTTCTGCAACAGCCACTCCAAAATTAAAATCACAATAATCGCTCACATAAAAGTGTGCATTGCCATAAGAAACAACAAAACAAGAGTCTTCCCTATAACAAATTAAGGCTGCTCCATATATTTTTAATTCTTGGCTCAAATCCCATTCGGTACAGGTGGATAATAAATTTACCCAAGGAGAGCCCTTTCGGTTGTCTTTATCGCAAAACATGAGGGTAAATGTATATCCAGAGGGGTTTTGAATACACTCCGGTTTCAATGGTATTTCTTCAAATCTTCGATCTTCCAAGAACGACTTGAAGCTCTCTGCTTTTTCTGGAAGAATGCGGTATATATTGTAGTCATAGAGCGGTTTATCGTCTCTCTTTCGTGGCATACCAACACCTCGTTTTTGCAAATAATATCTAGTGAAGGTTAAATGCCTGCAATAGATAAAATTTGCAACGAAAAATCTCTATATTCAGCGCTGCTTTGATTCAAAAGTTCAGATATTCGGTAAAATTTGTTTGTAGTCGGAGATTCTTTTTGTGCCATGTTCATATCAATGCGGTCAACATTAACTACTGTCCAGCACTCTACATAACCATCTTTTTTTGCCTTCTGATGGCTTTTTTCGGCCTCTCCCACTCGGTTGTGAATATTCGAGTAGTCTTGTCCTCCTTTAACCTCGATTGCAACTAAATTTCGGTATTTGTCTGTTGCTAATTCTTCCCTTATCACAATATCGGGATCAGCTGCAAATTGTATGTATACGGTACGGCCTGAATTATTCTTTAATTCAATGCATCTTGAGTTAGAGCGAACAACAGATGCGCTTACAATTTGATAAACTACATCGAATACTTGTGAAATAGCAGAAGTCCCTTTTTGGACATTAGCCCCGCCACGAAGTTGTGGTCCCAATGTCAAAAGGGTCAACTGATCAAAGAATCCGGAACTGATCATTTGGTCCTCAAGATGCTCCAACATATATTTTGCACTGAGATTTAATGCTCGGCATAATTCTGGTAGAGCACTACGTTGCTTTTGCGAAAGGGAGCCCTTTTCCTCTAATGATTTGAACATCCCTGCGCCAGTGGCGGCAGTGTAAAAGCCTTTTTGACTGTAACCTAGCAAAAGACGATAATAGCCCAGTAATCTAGGGTTCTTTTCCAAAATACTTGGAACCGCAAACAATAATTCGCCTCTCATTCCATGCGTGGCAAGAGTTTGTAGAGAACCATTGTTAACATACTCATGTAGCTCTGAATCAAGTATATTAATTTCCATTACTGCAACTGTCGTAGCCAAGGCATCCTGAAGAAACGTCTCTCGTAATTCTTTCAATGTATTAGCAAAACCGACCTGGGTATTGGGCAAGTCAAATATTATTGCCATCTTATTCACCTACAACTTTCAACACTGGAAGTTCTAAAATATCCAATCGTGTTCTTGCAATTTTAACATACTCATCGTTTAACTCTATGCCAACAAATTGTCTATTAAATTCTTGACAAACAACGCCAACTGTTCCAGAACCAAAAAATGGGTCAAGCACAAAATCATTCTCTTTAGTTGAGGCAAGAATACATGGTTCTATCAAAGCAGGAGGGAATGTTGCAAAGTGGGCTTCTGCAAACGGCGCGGTGTTTACATTCCAAACTGTGCGCTTGTTGCGTCCATTTTCTTTTATGGCTTGGTAATCGTAATAATATTTTTCTTTTTTTGTAAGCATAAAAACATATTCGTGGGAACGTGTTGGCCGATCTTTCACGCTTTCTGGCATAGCATTAGGTTTGTTCCAAATAATATCACTACGCAAAAACCAACCATCAGCTTGTAAGGCTAGGGCCAGCCTCCACGGAATTCCTAACAAATCTTTTGGTTTCAATCCTTCTGGAGTGTCGGGACGAACACTCATTGCTCTAGCTGGATTCTTTTTGTCAGGTGCTCTATACCCACGATTTCCGCTAGTATACCCATCACCAATATTTAACCAAAACACACCATCATCTCGTAAAACTCTTTTTGCTTCAGCAAAAACAGATACTAATTTATTAATGTACTGCTGTAATTTTTCCTCCAGGCCAATTTGACCTTTAATACCATAATCTCGAAGTCCCCAATATGGCGGTGAAGTAACAATGCACTGCACTGAAGCCGATGGAAGTTTTTGTAAAGCAAGTATAGCATCACTTTCAATTATAATCGAGTTATCGAGATTAATAGGGGTTGTTGTAATTTTTTTATATGTAATATCGCCCATTTTCATTTTTGCTCCTTAAACATACGATATTGTTTCTTTAGTTTTTTTGTCGGTTTCTCTGCATTCTCTGGAATAACCCAGATGCGACTCATTCGAGTTGCTCCAATTATACGTTCTTCTTTACAGAGAATCTGAACTTGGCGCGGGGTTATTCCCCATTTTTGTGCCGCTTCTTGAACCGTAATATATCCGTTCATTTATATTACCTCAGCAGAGTTTTTGGGGGAGAAGCTATTAACTGTCTATATTATATTCGTTTAAGCGAAATTACACAAGGGATTCTTTTGATAGAAAACGAATACATTTTTAGGTGTCTCGCACTTGTTCTATCATTTTTATCGCCAATCGTTGAAACTCCTCTGCTGTTTCCTCATCCATTGGGATAATCTGCCCAATCTGCCTAGCAATCATCGCAGTCACATCGTCCATTGACACCGGCTCCTGCTGTTGCCCAGCCAGCGCGTCCCTCATGGTTTGAAGCATTGCGGCGGTGGCTACTCCTCCCGGCTGTCCACCGCTATCCATATCTTTTTTAATATCTCGCAGGATGGCAAGGAACACATTTTTGATTTTTTCAATCTCCGCCTCATGTTCCCCCATCTTTTGGGCGTTCAAAAGCTGCAAATCCGGCTTTGCTCCTGCCCGATATTCCGGGTGTTCTTTCATCAGGTCAGACAGGGAAGCCGTTGCCATCTCGATAATCTGGTTTCGTGCCATTATCCCCTTTGCTGCCGTGTCCTGAAAATATATCCGTATCAAATCTATCAGTTTGGGGAAATTCCTGTGTTCTAACAACCGATTGAGGATTTGTACATCGACAGCGCCCGTGACAAGCCTTTTAACCGCTTCATTAGACAGGCCCAGTTCAGAAATATCATAGCTTTTCGGGACGCTGACAGGGGTAAGACCCAGGATATAATCCGTAGATGTTTTCAATTCCTTTGCCAGCTTTATCAGATAATCGCTGCTGATAGTGTTGAGGCTGCCATTTTCAATGCGGGTGATCTGGGATGCATCGATCCCGGTT
Organism: Pseudoflavonifractor sp. Marseille-P3106; assembly: GCA_900169975.1. GTDB lineage: Bacteria > Bacillota > Clostridia > Oscillospirales > Oscillospiraceae > Vermiculatibacterium. Next base: position 119,567 of record LT827119.1, on the reverse strand, counting down.
TTCCGGCTCAATTCTTTCTTTGTCATCCCCAGGTTCGTCCTCAAATCGCCAATCCGGTCGCCTGGATGTTCCTCAAACTGTTTTGCCGCCATATTTCCCCCTCCTTGCCTGTATTTCTTTCAGTTTACCACACCATTCCACATTTAGGAATAGCAGTAATTGCAGATTTACAATTTTGAAGGTCTACACGATGGCATAAATGCAATTCCCGCAGAAAAATGGGAATTGCATTTTTTCATGATAAACTGATCTCACAATCGGTTGAATACAACAAGAAAAGAGGGGTCAGCATCCATCCTACCAAAACTTTGCCGCCGCTGGAACGCAGGCCAGACGGTTCCCTTTACCGCATGACACCAGCGCAGCGGAAACGGGCAAGCGCCCGGATACGCCGGGAGTGCTGTTGCTGTGAAGACGGCAACTGTATTGCCCTTGACGATGGGGACGCCTGCACCTGCCCGCAGACGGTTTCTTTCTCGGTCTGCTGCAAGTGGTTCCGGTGGGCGGTCTTGCCGCTGGACGGGGCGTTGGAAGCAGAGATTTTCCGGGATAAGGACTTGAAACGCTGTGCAGTCTGCGGCGGCGTATTCGTCCCCAAATCCAACCGGGCTAAATACTGCCCCGGCTGCGCCGCCAAAGTTCACAGGCGGCAGAAAACAGAAAGTGAACGGAAAAGGAGGTCTTGTGTGGACAGTTAGGAGCAAAAAAGCCTTGATTTATCAGGCTTCACAGGCCCGAAACCGGGGCGGGTGGTATAAACTATCGCCCACCCCAGAAAACGGGCTTCTAACCGTCCACAAAACACGCTATGACAAACACGATTTACATTCATCAGCCGGAACAGGCGTTCAGCTTCACCCGGCTCCCCAATTTTCTCTTTGAAGCCCCTACATTCCAGCCTCTATCCAACGAGGCAAAGCTACTGTACGCCTTTATCCTGCGACGGGCGGAGTTATCCCGGAAAAATGGGTGGGCGGACGAGTACGGGCGGATTTATCTGTACTATCCCATCTGCGAGATGGTTGACCTGCTCTGCTGTGGGCGGCAAAAGGCGGTGAATACCCTGCGGGAACTGCAATACGCCGGGCTGGTGGAGATCCAGAAGCAGGGCTGTGGAAAACCCAACCGCATTTACCCAAAATCCTATGAAGCGGTTTCAAACACCGACTTCAAGAAATCCGGTTATGGTACGCCGGAGGATTGAAAACTGTGCCCATGAAGTACGGAAATCACCCTTGAGAAGTACGGAAACCGGACGGTATATAGAAATACAAAGATTAAGAGATTGATTTAGATTCTATCCATTCCAATCCTATCCGAGCTTTTTCTGGCAGGATTTTCCCTGTGGAAAACCCCGGATGGGAAAGGAATGGGGAAAGGAGTTTCATGGCACAACACGCAATTTTGCGTTTTGAGAAGCACAAGGGCAACCCGGCAAGGCCGCTGGAAGCCCATCACGAACGGCAGAAAGAGCAGTATGCCAGCAATCCCGACATTGACACCGCCAAGAGCAAGTACAACTTCCATATCGTCAAGCCGGAGGGACGCTATTACCGCTTCATTCAGAGCCGAATTGAGCAGGCCGGATGCCGGACAAGGAAAGACAGTACACGGTTTGTCGATACGCTGATAACCGCCAGCCCGGAGTTTTTCAAAGGGAAATCCCCAAAGGAAATACAGGCGTTTTTCCAGCGGGCAGCGGATTTCCTCATTGACCAGGTAGGCCGGGAAAATATCGTGTCGGCTGTGGTACACATGGACGAGAAAACGCCCCACCTGCATTTGACCTTTGTGCCGCTGACAAAGGACAACCGCCTGTGCGCCAAAGAAATCATCGGCAACCGGGCAAACCTGACGAAGTGGCAGGATGACTTTCACGCCTACATGGTGGAGAAATACCCGGATTTGGAGCGTGGGGAGAGCGCCAGCAAGACAGGCCGGAAGCATATCCCCACCCGGCTTTTCAAGCAGGCGGTTTCCCTTTCCAAACAGGCCAGAGCCATTGAAGCCATCCTTGACGGCATGAACCCGCTGAACGCCGGAAAGAAAAAGGAAGAAGCCCTCTCCCTGCTGAAAAAGTGGTTCCCGCAGATGGAGGACTTCTCCGGGCAGCTGAAAAAGTACAAGATCACGATCAAAGACCTTTTGGAAGAAAATCAAAAGCTGGAAGCAAGGGCAAAGGCCAGTGAAAGCGGGAAGATGAAAGACCGCATGGAGCGGGCAAAGCTGGAAAGTGAATTGCACGATATGCAGCGGCTGCTTGACCGCATCCCGCCGGAAATCCGCAGGGAATTAGGGCAGGCACAGCGACCCTACCAGGGGCATGATCTTTGACAACCCTATCAGGTACTATTTTCCGCCTTGTTTTCATAGACATGGACAAAGGACAGGCAGCAAGAGGGAGGTGGGAATGCTGCTGTGAAAAAGAGGAAACTCAATTACCGCTTCCATAACCCTAACCCGACGGCAGCTACCGCCGATTACTTACTGAAAATCTTTATGGAAGCAAACCAGGAAAAGGTACAGCTTGCCATTCAGTCTGCCGCAGATACGGCGGACGGTTCCGGCAAAAAGGAAAACGAGGGGCGCCCTGCATAAGCGGGGCGCCCCTTTCCCTATTGCAATCCAAAACAGCACATGATAAAATAGGGTTGTAACAGAACGGTTTTATTTTAACAGAGAGGTTTTGCTATGAACATCGCCGCTTACTGCCGCGTTTCCACCGATAAAGAAGATCAGCTTAACAGCCTGGAAGCGCAGAAAGAATTCTTCTCCGAATATACCAAACGCACCGGGGACAACCTTGTGCGCCTTTACGCAGACGAGGGCATCTCCGGTACCAAAATCAAAAACCGCAAGGAGTTTTTGCGGATGATGGCGGATGCAGAGCACGGCCTCTTTGACATGGTAGTGGTCAAGGACATTTCTCGTTTCGCCCGGAACACGGTTGACCTCTTGCAAAATGTCCGCAAGCTGAAAGCGTTGGGAATCGAAACCCAGTTTTTGACCGCCAACATGACCAGTATGGGCAATAGCGAATTTGTGCTGACGATCTTCGGGGCCCTTGCCCAGGAAGAAAGCGCCAATACCTCTAAGCGGGTGAAGTTCGGTAAGAAAATGAATGCGGAAAAAGGCCGCGTCCCCAACATCGTCTACGGGTATGATAAGACCATCGGGGATTACTTCAACCTTGCGATCAACGAGGAGGAAGCGGCGGTTGTCCGCCAGATTTATGAGTGGTATATTAAGGACGGCTATGGGGCGGCAAAGATCTCCATCTTCCTCAATGAGCGGGGGTTGCGGACAAAGCGGAACTGCCAATGGAGCCAGAACGGTGTCTGTCGCATCCTCACCAACGAACTCTATACCGGGAAAATCATCAATGGCAAACAGGAAGTGACCGACTTTTTAACCGGCCAGCGGGCGGACAAGGACGCTTCGGAATGGATGGTGGTGGAGCGGCCAGACCTGCGGATCATTGACCCGGAAACCTTTGAGCGGGCCCAGCAGATCATGCAGTCCCGCGGCAAGGCGTTCAAGGTGGACAAGGAACGGCAAAGCAACAAATACCTGTTCTCCACCCTCATCAAGTGTAAGGAGTGCGGCTGGTCCTTCCGGCGCACCGTCCGCACCTACAAAAACACCTATGTCCGCTGGGTCTGCTCCGGCCACAACGGGCGCGGGGCGGACAACTGCCCCAACGCCGTGACGGTGGACGAGGACGAACTCATTGAGGTTTTGCAGGAATATTTCACCGGGCTGCTGAAAGCAAAGAAAAATGTCATCCGCTATGTAGTGGGGGAATTCCAGCGGGTCTATAAAGCAAAGGATGAAAACCTGAACTATGAAAAGGAACTGACCGCCCAGCTTGCCAGGCTGCAAAAGACCCGGCAAAAATATATGGATATGTACGCCGACGATTTAATCTCCCGCGAGGAACTCAATGATAAGATCGGCGGGATGCGCAAAGAGATCGAGCGGCTGGAAAACGAGCTGAAAATGGTGTCTTACCATCTGACAAAAGGTGAGCAGCTGGAAGGCGTCCTGCAACAGACTTTCAAGGAAATTGAGGACATCACCGATGTGCGACAGATGACCAACGCCCAGCTCAAGCGGATCATCCAGAAGATCGAGGTGGACAAGGACGGGAATGTAGATATTTATCTGCGCCTGTTCGGTGATTTGGGCTTGGACGAAACCGTTCTAATTCGTCACGACGAAACATAAAGACCTGTCGGAGCGGCTGCCCACATTTAACCGCCCCCTTTACCTCCAGGCCAAGGCGGTGCTGGAGGAGAACAAGGCCGAACGGCACATACGGGGCGGGATCGCCACCCGTCGAAAATACAAAGGCAGATAACGGCAGCGCAAAAAAAGATACAGCGGCAGGGCTGCGGCCCCGTCGCTGTATCTTTTCTGTTTTTCAGCACACCGCACCCTTTTCGTCCGTCAGAAAGGCCGCGGTCTCTCCATTTACACCGCATTTATATAGTAATAAGAAAAGCGGCCACTGCAGCGGCACTCACCGCAATCACGGAAAGGGAGGCGCACAGCTCCAGCCAGCCCGCCGCACGCTCCCGGCGAAGCCCGGGAAAGGAAACCTCCGATTCCTCCGTTTCCGAATCCCGGCTTTCTTCCTCTGCTTCCCGGAGCTGCGCCAGCGCAGCTTTGGTCTCCAGCTTTCGGCGGCAGCGCTGAAAGTCCAGCACCTCACCGGCGGGCGCTTCGGCCGGAGCGGGGGAAAATTTCAGCAAATCGGGTCCTCCGCTGACCCTGACCCTGCGGGCCGTGAGATTATAATAGACCGTATCCATATGCGCGACCTCCTGTTCTGCTGATTTGACCCCAGTATAGCAAAGAAAGAGTCCCAAAAAGAGGACTTTTTCTATTTCCAATCATTGTTAGAACATCCGTTCCTCCAAAATATACAACATTTGTTCTATCCTGTCAAGCAGTTTTTTCAATTTTTTAAAAATCTTCCAGTTGTGGAAACTTTTTTAACTTCTATGCGTCTAAATGGTCAAAACAGGCTGACTGCCTGAACTGGGAGGTCGAAAACATGAAATTGCGCAGACTTGCCGCCGCCGCACTGGCGGTGGTCCTGGGCACATCTCTGGGAACCTCTGCTCTCGCCGAGGGAGCAAAGGCCTCAGACGCCCGTCTGATCCGGGTGACCCAGGCGGTAAAAAGCACACTGTCCATACCGGACGACTACGCCCAATTTTCCGGGGAGCCCACCGAGACTCCGCTGGGGACCCGCTGGGAGCTGAGCTGGAGCGGGGAGGACAAAAATCTCTCGGTCACCGCCACTGAGGCGGGCAAGGTCCTCTCCATGGATCTCTGGGAAGAGACTCATGGCGGGCAAAGTGATTTCGGTCCCAGCTTTCCCGCCATGGGCCGCGCCCAGGCCCGGACCTATGCCGAAGCATTTTTGGATCGCGTGCTGACAGACGGGGAGGCGGCCGTTTTTGAGGAGGGGGGAGACGAATCCCTTTCTTCCTCCGCCCGCTCCTTCTGGGGAAGCATCCGCCTCAACGGCCTGCCTGCGCCGCTGAATTTCCGTCTCCGGGTCCGGCTGTCCGACGGCGCGGTGACCTCTTTCTGGCGGGACGATCCCTCTGAATACGCCGGGGCGCTCCCCGCGCCTGCGGCGAAGCTCGATGCTTCCGCGGCCGCCGCGCTCTTAAAGACCACATTGTCTCTGCGGCTGGAATATGTCCGGGCGGGGGAGGGAGAACCGGCGGTTCTCCGCTATCTGCCCGAGAGCGGACATGACTTTTACGTGGACGCCGCTTCAGGCGCTCTGGTGGATCTGACCGCGCTCCGGGAAAAGCTGGCCCAGACGGGCGGGGCGGGCGGCGCCGACAAGGCCAACGCCGCCGAGTCTGCCGCCGACAGCGGCCTGACCGAGGCGGAGCTGGAGGGTGCCGCGCAGCTGAAGGGAACTCTGGATCAGGCAGCGCTGGACCAGGCCGTCCGGGCCTGGAAAGAGCTGGGACTGAGCGCCTATCAGCTCTCCGAGACCCGCTACTTTGTGGATCGGGAGACCGATGAAGTCACCGCCCGGCTGACCTATGGCAAAAAAACCGCCCTGGGGATCTGCCGCCGGATGGTATCGGTGGATGCCCGGACCGGCGCGCTGGAGTCCATGTCCGGCTACGATCCCTATGACGAGTCCGCTGTCTTCAAGCTCACCCCATCCGCCTCCCAGGCCAGGGGTGAGGCCTTTTTCAAGGCGCTCTGGCCCGACCAGTTTGCCAAGACCGCTCTTTACCAGCCGGAGGCACAGCAGAGCGGCGAGCCTGTCAACATTTTCACCTTCGCGCAGAAGGCAAACGGCTATTTCTTCCCGGACAACGCTCTCCAGGTGGAGGTCAGTGCTCTGGACGGCTCTATCGTGGGTTTCTCCCGGACCTTTGACGACTCCGTGACCTTTGCCCCCGCCGACGGCCTCATCAGCGAATCGGCCGCGCTGGACATCTGGGCGGGCAGCTATCCCGTGGAACTGGCCTATGTGGCCGTCCCGGTGGAGCTGGACCTGTCCGCCGAGGAATTTGCCCCTCTGCTGGAAGCGGGATACCGCTATTTCAACGCCCTCAAGCCCGGCTACGCTTTGGGAGAACAGGATCTCTGGTACACCGGGGTGGATGCCCGGACCGGAGCGCTGATCGCGGCGGACACCTGGGAGGCAGTGTCTGTCCGCTACGACGATCTGGACGGCCACTGGGCCCGCTCCGCACTCCTCCAGCTGGCCGATTACCGGGTGGGCTGGCTGGGCGGCAAGGCCCGCCCCGGCCAGCCCCTGACCCAGCTGGACTATGTGGCGCTGCTGGCCAGTGCCGGCGGCTATCTCTTCGACCCCGAGACCGGGGATGTGGACGATCTCTACCGCTACGCCTTCCGGCAGGGCATCCTCTCCCGGGAGGAACGGGCGGACGAGGCGCTTCTCACCCGCATGGACGCGGTCAGGCTGCTGCTCAACAGCCTGGGTTACGGCAGCGTGGCCCGTCTGCATGGGATCTACCGCTGTGATTTCAAGGACGCCGCCGCCATTCCGGCGGCCGATCTGGGCTATGCCGCCCTGGCCCAGGGCCTGGGCGTGGTAACGGGCGACTCTGCCGGAAACTTTGCCCCGGACCGTCCCGCAGTCCGGGCCGAGGGCGCAACGATGCTCTGGAACTACCTGAGACGATAAGACAGGAAAATCCCCGCGGCTCCCGCCAGGAGAGCCGCGGGGATTTTTGCTGGAGAAGCCGTCACTCCGCCGCCAGGGAGAGGAACACGGACCCGGCCGCCCGGGCAAAGAGCCGGGCCCCGGCCAGCGCCTCCTGAAGGGTATTGCCGTGACTGCCCACCTCCACCAGAAGAGAGCCGGGGGAGAGGTTCTGGTTGTAGACTGACTGCCGCAGGGTCATGGGCCGGGCCAGGGTGGGGTAGAGGGTGTCCAGGCTCTTTTGCAGCCGGGCGGCCAGGGCCAGATTTTGCATCCAGTTGGGGTGCTCGCCCCCTCCCGCGCTGCTGCCCACCACCAGCATGACCTGGGCTGTTTTGACCCCGTCCACGGTGGTCACCGCTTTGTACACCGTACCGTCGCTTCCCACCAGGGCGTCCCTGTGAACATCCAGCACCAGGCGGATGGTGGGGTACTGGGCCAGATAGTTCTGCACCGCCGGGCCCGACCGGCCGTAGGAGCCGTTGTACTGAGGATAGTCGTAGACGCTCCGGTCGTGGAGGACCGACAGGCCCATCTCGGTAAAGACCCGCTCCATCTCGTCCCCCACCCGGATCATGTTGTGGGCCTCATCCAGGGTGCGGGTATTGTTGTCGCTGGGGGTATATATATCGGTGCCGTCCTGGGTATACGCTTCCGTGGCGTGGGTGTGAATGATGAGGATCTGCGGACCGTCCGGGGCGGGAGCCAGGGTAAAGCTCAGGCTCTGCTTCAGCACCCCCAGCAGATCCACCGGGAGGTCGGTTCGGTTATACAGGTAGAGCCCCGCTCCCGTGACATAGCCCTCGGTGGTGGTGGGCACCAGGGTGCGCTCTACGATGTCCCCCGGCGCGGTGGTGGTCTCAGGTGCCTCGGTGATGTCGTCGTGGTCGGGGGCGGGCTGCGCGTTGGGAAGGGGCTCCACAGAGGGCGCAGGCTCCGTCTCCCGCCCGGGATTGGCGACCAGCAGAGGCGACTGGTCCACCGCCAGCCGCCCCCAGAAGGAGAGGGGGTCGGCCCGGGCGGGCCCCAGCTCGGTGCGCAGGGCGGCGCTGACAAATTTTCAAAGAAAAGGACGGCATACGGAATAATGCCTAGCCCCGTGGGCTCGGAGATGTGTATAGGAGCCACCCCCAGCGCCTCGGCCGCCCCCGACGCTGCGCCCGCCCCGGCGCCTATGAGAAGCAGCCACAGTCCCATGGTGGCCAGAAACAGAGCGGCCGACCGCCGAAACAGCCGCCCCCATTTGATTTTTTTTCTCATTGCTTGTCCCTCCCGCAGTTCTTTGGTTTGTGTTACACTGTATGCGCCTGGAGGGATGGATATGACGTCCCGCCGCTTTGACCCGGGAACGTGAAAAACCCCGGCGGTCTCAGACCGCCGGGGGAAAAAACCTGTCTTACCAGCCGAAGCCGAAGGGCCAGGAATAGCCGCCCTGCTGCTGGTGCTGGGCGGAGGACTGCTGTTGCTGGGTGTTCTGATAGCTCTGCTGGAGCTGGGACATGGCCTGCTCCCGCTCCTTGTTGTTCTCGTCCAGAACGATGGAAAGGGTCTGGGTCTTGCCGCCCCGGTAGATGGTGAAGGAGACCGTGTCCCCAGCCTTGTAGTTTTTCACAATGGACTTGAGCTGATCGCTGCTGGTGACCGCGGTGTCGCCCACGGCGGTGATGACGTCGCCGGTCTTAAGTCCGGCCTTCTCACCGCAGGAACCCTCCAGCACGGCCTCCACGTAGGCGCCCGCGGGGATGCCGTAGCGCTGGGTGGCGTCGCTGGAGACATCGTTCATCAGGATGCCCACGTTGGGCTTGCCGGTGACGTATCCGTTCTCCATAATGGATTTGACCATGTCCTTCACGTCGTTGATGGGGATGGCGAAGCCGATGCCCTCAATGGAGGCGTTGGATGAACTGGCGGAGCTGGAGTATTTGGCGCTGGTGATGCCCACCACCTGGCCGTACATGTTGAACAGCGGTCCGCCGGAGTTGCCGGAGTTGATGGCGGTGTCGGTCTGGATCATATTCATGATCTCGCCGTTTTCCATGGTGATGGAGCGGTCCTTGGCGGAGACGTAGCCGGCGGTGAGGGTATACGTCAGCTCGCCCAGGGGATTGCCGATGGCGGCCACCTGCTCGCCCACCACCAGATTGTCAGAGTCGCCCAGGGTGACGGGGGTGAGGCCGGCGGCCTCGATCTTCAGCACAGCGATATCGTTGGCCTCCTCCCCGCCCACCAGCGCGGCATCATAGGTGGTCCCGTCCACAAAGGCCACCTTGATGGAGGACGCGCCGGCAATGACATGGTAGTTGGTCAGGATATAGCCATCCTGCGTCACGACGAAGCCGGAGCCCGCAGCTGCGGATTTCACGGGCTGCCCCCAGAAATTGGTGGTCACCAGTTCGGTGGTGATGCCCACGGTGGAACCCACGTTGTTGGCGTAGATCTGGGGAATGGTCAGCACCTGATCGGTGGAGGTGCTGGACATGGTCACCGCAACCGGCGTGTGCGTGCCCTCGTAGAGAGTGGTCTGCCCGCCGCCGGGGAGGAAGTGGACGGCGGCGCCGCCCACCGCACCGCCCACCAAAGCGCAGGCCAAACACAGAGCGGCGATCTTCACCCCGGCGTTCTTTTTCCGCTTCCCGGGAGCGGCTTCCGCGCCGTCCACCCTGAAATTGTTCGTAATGATGGGGTCTTCCTCATGCACCCGATTATAGTCGTTGTAGTACATATCGTCTCGCTCCTTTTGACTGCGTTTTTTCTTTTCTTCCTGGAACAGTTTATAAAATACCTTGGAATTGTGTCCAAAGAATGAAGAAAAATCGGAACGTTTTTGAACTTTTTCTCCGGTCAATCTCTGTCTGAAAATTCCGTTTCGGATTCTTCCGGCTTCCCGCTTTTCAAAATGGCGGAGAGGTCGGCGGCGGCCAGCTTCACGTCCCGCAGAGTGTTGTCCAGCACACCGGAGCGGCACACATTGATGACCACCAGGCAGAGCACGGGGCCCAGGATCATCCCGGCCACGCCGCCCACCTGCATGCCCACATAGACGCTGACAAGAGAGAGGATGGGGGAGAGGCCGGTCTGATCCCCCAGCACCTTGGGCTCGGCCACCCGGCGGAAGAGGGCCACCAGCCCCCACACCACCATCAGCCCCAGCGCGCCCCGGGGATTTCCGGTAAAGAGATCCACCACGGCCCAGGGGACCATGACGGTCCCCGCCCCCAGAATGGGGATAAAGTCCAGCACGGCCAGACCCAGGGCCAGCAGCAGGGCATAGGGCTGCCGGATGAGCAGGAAACCGCCCACCAGGATGAAGAAAACGCCGATGGAGAGGATGACCTGGGCCTTGACATAGCCGCCGAACCCGGCTGAGGCAGCCCGTTTCACCTGCCCCAAAAAGGCCCTGGGACCGTTCGGGAGCCGGTCGGCCAGGCCGCTGCGCAGCCGGGGATAGTCGGCCGTGATAAAGTAGGAGGCCATGATAAAGACCACCGTGGCCACGGTGAAGGAGGGCAGGCCCTTGGCCACTGCGGTCAGGGAGTCTACGGCGGTGGAGAGGATCCGGGGGATGACGGTCTCCAGCCAGGTGAAGAACTGGCTCACCAGTCCGTCCACCGTGGCCTGCGCGGCAGCGGGGAGGAGGGCCATTCCCCTGGAAAAGAGGTTCCCCACAGCCTCAGAGGTGGCCTGGAGGCTGGCCACCAGGCTCTCCCAGTTCCCAGCCAGCGTAATGATCTCTCGGCCGATCCCGGCCAGCAGGGCCCACAGTCCGGCCCCCAGCGCCGCAAAGACCAGCAGAAGCAGCGCCAGAGAAAGGGCCTTTCGAGGCAGCCGCAGTCTGCGGTTGAGCCACTTTACCACCGGGCTGAGCATCCATGCCATCACGGCGGCCAGCAGGAAGGGGGCAAAGAGGGAGATGAGCGGCGGCCCCAGTCGGGCGATGGCCCAAAGCCCCAGCAGGGTAAGCGCCAGCCGCACGCCCAGACGCAGCCAAAGCCGTCCCCGGTCATGCCAGGACAGTTCCTTCATAGCGATTCTCCTTTGTTGAAAAGCATTGTGATTTAGTATACCACGGAAAAGCAGAAAAGAAAGGAAGAATTTGTGAACATCCTGCCGGACGCCGCGGGATGTTTCCGGTCCGGAGCCTGTTTTCACAACCAGAAGCGGGGGAGGCGGCCTGCGCCGTCTCCCCCGCTCAGCCCGTCGAAAAAGCCTCGCAGAGTTTCGCGCCCGCAGGCGCGAAAGAGGTGGGATCCGTTTTCTGCCGCGGCGTGTACGTGGCAGAAAACACATCTCGGCCCGTAAGTGTGCGCATGGTCCGCCAAAGGCGGACCATGCGTGCGCGCAACGGGCTGCATCCTGCTTGAAAAAGCGGCTTCGCCACTTTTTCGACAGCCTAAGCGGGGGAGCCGGCCTGAGCCGTCTCCCCCGCTTTCGATTACTCCTGTGTGCCTGCAGGCGCGCCGCCCTCTTTGGGCTTCCCGCCCCCCCGGCGTCTCCGCCGCCGGTTCCGGCCGGGCGTCTCGCTCTGCCCCTCCGGGCTCTTGCCGGGGCGCACGCCCTCCTTGCTCTGGGGCTTCGGCCCGGGCCGGTTCTCCTGCCGGGGCCTGCCGTCCTGTTTGGGCCGGTTCTCCTGCTTGGGCTTGTTTTCCTGGCGCGGCTTGCCGTCCGCCTTGCTCTGCCCCTCCTGGCGGGGCTTGTCGCTCCTGCGGCGGCCGGCATTTCGGCCCTGGCCCCCCTTGCGCGGCTCTCCGCCGCCCAGGGCGGACAGCGCCGCGTCAATGCTCCCGCTGAGAGAAAATTCCTCCGGCGCGGCGGGCGGCGGTGTGACCCGGCGCAGCCGCTCCAGCTGCTCCCTGGGAGGCGCCACATACCCCTCCGGGCGGCGGCCCTTGCCGCTGCGGATGACGTTGAGCTCGGTGGCGGCATAGCTCTGAGGGGCGTCCGGGGTGTCCTCCAGCCGCACCTTCACCGTCTCCCGCAGATAGTCCACCGAGCTGATGGTGCCGGCACCATCGGGGGTCTCAACGAAAGACTCGTTTTTGGGCATCCGCTTCACGGCGTCCTCATAGGCATCCTGCTCGTATTTCAGGCAGCACATCAGCCGCCCGCAGGCCCCTGAGATCTTGGCCGGGTTGAGGGAGAGCCCCTGGGTCTTGGCCATCTTGATGGACACCGGCTGGAACTGCTCCAGGAAGGCGTTGCAGCAAAAGGGCCGTCCGCAGATGCCCAGTCCGCCCACCATCTTGGACTCGTCCCGCACGCCGATCTGTCTGAGCTCGATACGGGAGTGAAAGGTGGACGCCAGATCCTTGACCAGGGCCCGGAAATCCACCCGCCCCTCACTGGTAAAGAAAAAGAGGAGCTTGTTGCCGTCGAAGCTGCACTCACAGCGCACCAGCTTCATGTCCAGCTTGTGCTCGAGCACCTTCGCCTCGCAGATCTCCAGGGCGGACTTCTCCTTTTCCCGGTTGCGCAGCAGGACCTCCCGGTCCCGGTCGGTGGCCAGGCGGATGAGCGGGCGCAGAGGCTGCACCACGCTGTCGTCCTCCACCTGGGTGTTGGCCTGAGAGCAGACGCCGAACTCGAGGCCCTTGGCGGTCTCGATGATGACCTCCTCCCCCGGGGCCACCCGGGTGCCCCTGGGGTCGAAATAGTATTCTTTTCCGCCGCTTTTAAAGCGGACCCCGATGATCTCTGTCATGTGGAACCTCCTACTCAAATGAAAAAGCGCGCCGCGCCGCTCACCCGCCTGCCTGTCCCAGTCCGGCGGACAGCGCACCGCACAGATGTCCGGCTCCCACATGGAACTCTGCCGCGTCCCGCAGAGCCTCCAGCACCCCGGCGCTCTCCAGCAGCGTCTTTCGGGACAGCTCCGCGGCCTGCCGGGCCGTCTCACGCTCCTCCGGGCCCACGTTCTGTCCGGCCCCCGCCTGGAACGCCAGTGCATCCCGCAGCAGGGCCACCGAGTGATCCAGCAGTGCGGCCAGCGCTTCCCGGTCCCACTTTTCCAGAGACACGCAGTAGGCGGCCAGGGCAAGCTCGTCCCCCTTGGCCAGGAGAGCAACGAGGATGCGGGCCGCCTCGGCGGCCGCGCCGTCTCCCTGGGCCCCCTCCAGACGTTCCACCGCCCGGCCCAAAAGCCCGCCGCACCCGGCGGCCGCGTTCCGGATCTCCTCCGGCTCTTTCCCGGGAAAACGCCGGATCAGCCACGCCTCGGCCTCCGCCCTCGGCACCGGCGAGAGGGCAAGGCCCTCACATCGGGAACGGACGGTGGGCAGCAGGGCGGCGGGATTGTCGGTGAGGAGGAGGAAGGCCGCATAGGCCGGTCCCTCCTCCAGCAGCTTGAGCAGCGCGTTCTGGGCGCTGGCGTTCATGGTCTGGGCGTTTTGGATGATATACACCTTCCGGGGCGCCTCGTTGGGCCGCACATAGGCGTCGGCACGGATCTGCCGGCTCTGGGCCACGGTGATCCCCTTTCCGTCGTCCCCGATGGTGATCACATCGGGGTGGATGCCCCCCAGCACCTTCCGGCACCCGGGGCAGGCCCCGCAGGGAACCGCGCCGGAGCCCGAGCACACAAAGGCAGCGGCGAGCAGCCGGGCCAGAGTGCGCTTCCCCGACCCGGCGCTTCCGCTGATGAGATAGGCATGGGAGAGCCCCCGGCCCGCCTCCTGGGCGGAGAGCTGACGCTTGAGGGCCTCGTTGCCTGCCAGGGCGTCCAGCCGCATGTCAGACCCGCTCGAAGCGCTCGATGTCCACCACAAAGATGGTGGCGCCGCCCACAGTGACCTCCACCGGCATACTGGGATAGTAGCCGTAGCTCATCTCGGTGGTGGTGGGGATCATCTGCTTGCGGGAGTGGGAGTGCTCCTTGATGATGTCGATGACGGTCTGGACCTTCTCCTCGTCAACGCCCACCAGAATGGTGACGTTCCCGGCCATGAGAAAGCCGCCGGTGGTGGCCAGCTTGGTGGAGGAGAAGCCCTTTTTGGTGAGGCTCTGGGTCACGGCCCCCGCGTCGTCGTGGTTGATGATGGCAAGGATCAGTTTCATAGGAATCCCTCCTGGACCGGCGGACACACAGCGCCAGTCTGTATCTTATACCCTATTATAACCCAAAGAGGACGTTTCGGCTACCACTTTTTTATCCTGACGGGGATGGGCGGGGGAGTGGGTCTTTGGGACGTGCTGCTTGGCTGCTGTGTGATTGCAATCTTGTGGGTGCGCAGTTCGAGAGGCCATTCCTTTCTCAGAGAAAAGAATGGTCTTTCTGAGCACACACGCAGGAGGAACAATCACGTTCCCCCCAAACGGAATCTCCCCGTCTCAGTTCTCCTCGTCCAGCTTGAGCACCGCCATAAACGCCTCGGTGGGGATCTGCACACTGCCCAGGGAGCGCATCTTCTTTTTGCCCTCTTTCTGCTTTTCCAGCAGCTTCTTCTTCCGGGTGATGTCTCCGCCGTAGCACTTGGCCAGCACGTCCTTGCGCATGGCCCGGATGGTCTCCCGGGCGATGACCTTTCCGCCGATGGCGGCCTGGACGGGCACCTCGAAGAGCTGGCGGGGAATGTTGTCCTTGAGCTTCTCGCACAGCCTTCTCGCCCGGGCGTAGGCCTTCTCCCGGTGGGCGATGAAGCTCAGGGCGTCCACCTGGTCGCCGTTGAGGAGCAGGTCCACCTTCACCAGCTCGCTGGGGCGGTAGCTCTCCAGCTCGTAGTCCAGGGAGGCGTAGCCCTTGGTGCGGGCCTTGAGGGTGTCGAAAAAGTCGTAGATGATCTCGCCCAGGGGCATGGAGTAGTGGATCTCCACCAGGTTGGTGTCCAGATACTGCATGTCCTTGAACTCGCCCCGCCGGTCCTGGCAGAGGGGCATGATATTGCCCACATAATCCGGAGGCGCGATGATGGACACCTTGGCATAGGGCTCCTCGGCCTCGGCGATGGCGCCGGGGTCGGGGTAGTTGTGGGGATTGTCCACCATGACCACCTTGCCGTCGGTTTTTGTGATCTTGTAGATGACCGAGGGGAGGGTGGTGATGAGGTCCAGGTCGAACTCCCGCTCCAGCCGCTCCTGGATGATCTCCATGTGGAGCATCCCCAAAAAGCCGCACCGGAAGCCGAAGCCCAGGGCGGCGGAGGACTCGGGCTCGAAGGAGAGGGAGGCGTCGTTGAGCTGAAGCTTCTCCAGGGCGTCCCGCAGGTCGGGGAACTTGGAGCCGTCCTCCGTGTAGATGCCGCAGTAGACCATGGCCTGGGCGGGCCGGTAGCCGGGCAGGGCCTCGGCCGCCGGGCGCTCGGCGCCCGTGACGGTGTCGCCCACACGGGTGTCCTTCACATTTTTGATGGAGGCGGTGAAATAGCCCACCTCCCCCGCGATGAGCTCCCCGCAGGGTTCCATGCCCAGGGGCAGAAGGTGCCCGCACTCGATGACCTCATATTCCGCGCCGGATGCCATCATGCGGATAGGCATGCCGGTTTTGACGGTGCCCTCCACCACCCGGAAGTAGACCACGACGCCCCGGTAGGGGTCGTACTGGCTGTCGAAAATAAGGGCCTTCAGGGGCGCGGCGGGATCTCCCACAGGGGCGGGGACGTGGGTGACCACGTCCTCCAGCACCGCCTGGATGTTGATGCCCATCTTGGCGGAGATCTCGGGGGCGTCCTGTGCCTCCAGGCCGATGACGTCCTCGATCTCCTTTTTTACCCGTGCGGGCTCGGCGGCGGGCAGATCGATCTTGTTCACCACCGGGCGGATCTCCAGGTCATGCTCCATGGCCAGATAGGTGTTGGCCAGGGTCTGGGCCTCGATGCCCTGGGCGGCGTCCACCACCAGCACCGCCCCCTCGCAGGCGGCCAGAGAGCGGCTGACTTCGTAGTTGAAGTCCACGTGGCCCGGGGTGTCGATGAGGTTGAGCTCGTAGGTCTCCCCATCCAGGGCCCTGTAGTTGAGCTTCACCGCCCGGGCCTTGATGGTGATGCCCCGCTCCCGCTCCAGATCCATGTTGTCCAGAAGCTGGGATTCCATCTCCCGCTGCTCCACTGCGCCGCAGGCCTCGATGAGCCGGTCGGACAGGGTGGATTTTCCGTGGTCGATGTGGGCAATAATGGAGAAGTTGCGAATTTTGGATTGGTCTGTCATATGTTCTCCCTCTCAGGCGCGGAGCGCCAAAATTTAAAACGGGACGGCGGCGTTTACTTTTTCCCCTTCCACCGGTTCCCCAGATTGTAGTTGATCCGTTCCCCGGTGGCATGGACGATTTGGAGCAGGGACTGGTAGGTCCCGGGATAGGCCTCGGCCAAGGCGTCGTTGTTCATGGGGGGGAAGGACTCCGCGCCGTTCTCCCGGAGCTGCTCGGCCAGCGCGTCCACATAATCGGCCTCGGAGTATGTCATATCGGCCCCGGCACAGCCCACGGCGAAGTGGGAGGCGGTCACGGCGAAAAAGTCCTCGCTCTGTCTGCCCGGGGTGCGGTAGAGGTACCGGAAAAGCTGATAGACGGCGGCGGAGAGATATTGGAAGGCGGCCTGGATGGCCCCCTTACAGCCGGTCTTGCCCAGCAGGTCGAAGAGCACCCCCACCGAGTTGACCAGCAGCTTTTTGTTCAGCGTGGCCATAATGCTCCCGTGGAGGACGTTGTCCTTTTCCGCGGAATAATCGTAGAGTTCCTCGGCCCCGATGGTGGTGCCGTCCCGGCTCAGGGTCCGGCCCAGCAGAAAGTCGGCAGAGACCCGGTAGTAATCACAGGCTTTTCGGACAAAGGCCAGCCCCGGTTCCCGCACGCCGTTTTCATAGTGGGAGAGCAGCGCCTGGCTGATCCCCAGCTCCTTGGCGGCGGCGCGCTGGCTGACGCCCTTCTCCCGCCGCAGCAGGGAGAGTGAACGGGCAAAGTCATTGGCGGTTTCCATAACACACACTCCATTTAAAAACAATAAGTATAGTATAGACAAAACAATACATCATGTAAAGCGAAAATTTTCTGAAAAAATATGTTTTGCACCGTTGAGTTTTCTCAGTGGCTGGGTGTATAATATGGAACAATGTTGATGCTTGCGTATCAAGATATTTTTTGGAGGGTAGCATATATGGAAAGTTTTGGATTTGGCGCGATGATCGAGCGGCTGAAGAAGTCGCCCAAGACCATCGTGCTGACTGAGGGCACTGATGCCCGTATCCTGGAAGCCAGCGCCCGCCTGCTGGCCGGAACCTGGCTGACTCCCATCCTGGTGGGCAATGAGGACGCAGTGAAGGCCGCCGCCGAAGAGGCCGGCTACAACATTCGCGGCGCCCGCATCATCGATCCGGACACCTACGAGAAAATGGACGAGATGGTGGCCGAAATGGTGGAGCTGCGCAAGGGCAAGCTGACCGCCGACGACTGCCGCAAGATGCTGCGCCAGGCCAACTACTTCGGCACCATGCTGGTGAAGATGGGCGAGGCCGACTGCCTGCTGGGCGGCGCCACCTATTCCACCGCCGACACCGTCCGTCCCGCCCTGCAGCTGATCAAGACCAAGCCGGGCAGCAAGATCGTCTCCTCCTGCTTCATTCTGGTCCGTCCCTCCGCCACCGGCGGCAACGACGTGCTGGCCATGGGCGACTGCGCCATCAACATCAAGCCCAATGAGGACGAGCTGGTGGAGATCGCCACCGAAGTGGCCCACTGCGGCCGGGTCTTCGGGATCGACCCCAAGGTGGCCTTCCTGTCCTACTCCACTCACGGCTCCGGCTCCGGCGAGGATGTGGACAAGATGCGCCACGCCTATGAAAAGCTGATGGCCACCAGCCCCGATTTCGACGTGGACGGCGAGCTGCAGTTCGACGCCGCCGTCTCTCCCGCCGTGGCCCACACCAAGTGCCCTGACTCCAAGGTGGCCGGCCACGCCAACACCTTTATTTTCCCCGACATCAACGCCGGCAACATCGGCTACAAGATCGCCCAGCGCCTGGGTTCCTTTGACGCTTACGGCCCCATCCTGCTGGGCCTGAACGCCCCTGTGAATGACCTCTCCCGCGGCTGCAACGCCCAGGAGGTCTATTCCATGGCGATCATCACCGCCGCGCTGAGCTGAGTTTTCGTCCCCCGCATTTTCAGAATAGGCTCATCAACAAGAAGATAAGCGGTACCTGGCTTTGGGGCCGGGTACCGCTTATTTTTGTTCTGCGGCAAGATCCCCTTATGAAGGTACCTGCGGAACCAAACGCAGATTCAAAGAGCCTCGTATGATACACTCCTTATAAAATTTGGGTCAATCATAAAAGTTGTGGGAGGAAGGATTCCTGGTGTAAGGCTTTCGGCTGACATCGAAGCGCTTGAGGAAGAAGGAATCATCGTCCGGATCGCCATATGGCCGACAATTCCGAAAACGTCCACGGAATCATTCATCTCGTCAAAGGGCTGAACGGAAAATACCGAACCATTGAAGCTGATATTTCTTCATCCCCCTATACCGGCGGACTGTACGGGGCAAGCTTCACGCCAAGGGATACCCAGTGGGGCCTATTCTATCTCGCAGGCTATAACTGCCGTGATATTTATCGGGCGGAAGTGGAATTCATCGGGTTTGATTACGAGGGAATCGATCCATGCCTTGCGGTGCTCATCCGATCCTTTTTGCGTCGGGATGAAACGTTTCGTCCTTAACCTTCTCCCCCGGCAACAAGAATGCCCCCCATCCATGGATTTTTCCCTGTATCGCGCACGCTTCGAAGCAGCAGCCCCGACTGGATCCGTCGGGGCTGTTTTACGTCACTGTGTTCCGGTCAAGGTCTGTACCTATTGCGTTCCTGCGCAGCTGTTTTATAAATAGACCGGTGTGCCCGATCGGTCATGCCGGTTCAGTTTTTATAAGGCCCATCCCTTCAGGGCAGCGTCCTGGTTAGTCCCCACACCCCGGTGTCAACTCCCCGCCCGCATCTTGGACTTTTGAAGTTTGCCCTCCACAACATATCGAAAATGCCCAATATATGGAAGATAATATGCTGAAAAAGCCAAAGCCTCTTGACGAGTTTGCCAAAAACGTGTATGATACACAGTTGTAACCATTTGTAATTTTTTGTTTCCCCCTCGTAATAATCGACGGAGAGACTTCAAAAACGATTTGACTCCGGACAGAAAGAAGGTTATTCCCGTGGATGAGATCCTGCTTGATCCAGAGCACTCTCGCGGACCCCTTTCGGCCGCAGCCGGGGGTGCGGCCCGGTTTCGCATTCCTTCCTGGCAGGACATTCAGGCGGGCCTTCGCTCCCTCTCGCACCACGACCTCTGGGAGCGCCGTTCTCCCCTGGATCCGCTCATCTATGTGGTGGCCGCCCTGTCCGTGGCCTCCGCGGCGGTGCTGGGGAGCCTCTACGGGCCCAGCTATGAGGTGTCGGTGGACGGTGTGGAGCTGGGATTGGTGCAGAGCCGCCAGTCGGTAGAGGCCGCCATTGACCGGGTGGAGGCCCGGGCCGGCAGCATTTTGGGCCATTCCTACACCTTGGAGCAGGACGTGTCCTATCAGTTCGCGCTCAGCCAGCGGGAGGAGCGCATCCCCGTCACCCAGGTGGAGACTTACCTGTTCGACCAGATCGGCGAGGTGATGAAGACCTCAGTGCTGACGGTGAACGGCGAGCTCATCGGCGCGGCCGACGACCCGGCCGCTCTGGATGAGCTGCTGGCCTCCATCAAGGCCCCCTATGTCAACGCCAACACCATCTCCGCGGAATTCGTCCAGCCGGTGGTGGTATCCAAGGAGTACACCTCCACCAGCGCGCTCAAGGACGTGGAATCCATGCGCGCGGCGCTCACCGCCAACAGCATGGAGCGGGTAGATTACACCGTGCAGGCGGGGGAGACCTTCTCCGGGATCGCCAACAGCCACGGGATGCTCATGTCGGAGCTTCAGGCCCTGAACCCGGGCGTGGATGTCAACCGCCTGATGGTGGGGCAGACCCTCACCCTCAGCCAGGCTGTGCCCTTCCTGTCCGTGCAGACGGTGGATGCCCTGACCTATGACGGCCCGGTGCCCTTTACCGTGGAAGAGGTGCCTGACAGCTCCATGTATCAGGGCGACACCAAGATCCTCACCGCCGGGGTGGACGGTCTTGCCACCTACAGCGCAAATGTGACCTACCTCAACGGCGTGGAGCAGTCCAGAGTCATCAACTCCACCTCCGTGCTCGCCCAGCCTGTGCCCCAGGTGGTGGCGGTGGGTACCAAGGAGCGGCCCCGCACCATGGCCACCGGAAATCTGAAATGGCCCATTTATGGACGCATCACCTCCGGCTACGGCTACCGCTCCATCTTCGGCTCGTACAGCTTCCACACCGGACTGGACATCACCGGCTCCTACGGCGCCCCCATCGCCGCCTCCGACGGCGGCAGGGTGATCTACGCGGGCACCGGCAGCGGCAGCTATTGGAGCTACGGAAAATATGTGGTCATCGACCACGAAAACGGGATCCAGACCATTTACGCCCACTGCTCCAGCCTGAATGTCAAGGCGGGGGACCGGGTCTATCAGGGCCAGACCATCGCCCGGGTGGGCTCCACCGGCCGCTCCACCGGCAACCACTGCCACTTCCAGGTCAAGGTGAACGGCACTACGGTCAATCCCTACAATTATCTTCCCTGAATTTGCGTCCAAAGAGACGGGAGCAGCTGCTCCCGTCTCTTTTTTATGCCGTCACTCCACCAGCATCTCCAGATCCTCCAGGCTCAGTTCGGGCTGAAGGGCGAGGCTCACCCCGTAGCCGATGACCTTGGCCATATCCTCCACCCGCTGGTCGATGTCTCTGGGGGAAACCATCAGAGTGGCGCCGGAGCCCTTGGCCAGCGCCGCCGGGTCAAAGCCGTCCCGTCCGGCCTCCTCCAGAAGGTCGGCGGCCAGGGTGGCCCCGTCCACCACCGTGGGGACCCCCACCGCGATCACCGGCACGCCCATGCTCTCCCGATCCAGAGAAAACCGGTGGTTCCCCACGCCGGAGCCCGGGGAAATCCCCGTGTCTGAAACCTGCACGGTGGTGCACAGACGCTCCAGCCGCCGGGCGGCCAGAGCGTCCACCGCCACAATGGCTTTGGGCCTGATCTGATCGGCCACTGCCTTTACGATCTCCCCGCTCTCCACTCCGGTGGTGCCCAGCACGCCCGCCGCCAGCACCGCCACCGGCCGGAAGGAGCCGAACTGACTGGGCGCCATGGTCACCAGATGCCGGGTCACCAGGGTCCGGTCGGCCGCTTTCGGCCCCACGGCGTCCGGAGTCATGGCCCGGTTGCCCAGCCCCACCACCAAAACGCAGTCGCTGCGCTCTCCCGCGATCAGGGGGGAGAGGAGCCCTGCCAGGGCCTTCACCGCCCGGGGGAAGGCCTTCTGCTCCCGACGCCCCAGCCCGGTCAGATCCAAGGTGTGGTAGGTGCCCTGGGGCTTTCCCAGCGCCCGGGCTCCGGCCTGGCTGGTCACCCGCACAGTGGTGAGGGGAAAGGCTTCCGCCCGTCCCTCCTCACTGGACACTCCAGGCAGGTCAGAGGCCCCCGCCCGCAGTTCTCTGGCCTCCAGCGCCAGATCAGTCCGTCGTTCCAGCATATTTTGTCCTCCTTGTCCCCCAAGATATAGTATTTTATCCAAACAACGGTACTATTTTTTGCGAAAATCCTTCTCCTATCCGAAAAAATCAGAAAAATTTAAAATAAATCTTGATTTCTAAGAGAATGTCTGCTAGAATAGATACCTGCATGGAGATTCTACGTCTCAAATTCGTCATTCGGAGGAGGTGTTTGGTTTGCCGAACATTAAGTCTGCCAAAAAGCGTGTTCTGGTGAACAAGGCCAAGGCTCTGCAGAACAAGGCCGCTCGGTCTGCCCTGAAGACCGACATCAAGAGGTTCGAGGCCGCGGTGGCGGAAGGCAACCGCAGCGAGGCCGAGGGCGCTTACAAGATGGCTGTCAAGGCTGTGGATAAGGCTGTCTGCCACGGGATTCTGCACAAGAACAACGCCGCGCACAAGAAGAGCGGCATGACCCTGAAGCTCACCAAGCTGGCTTAAGGCTTGCAATTCAGGTAGCAACGAACCGCCTGCTCTGGAGCAGGCGGTTTTTTGTCTTTTGTGCGCAGTTTTTGGAAGGGGGAAAACCGCTTGCGCAGAGTGGGAAACTTGATCCGATTTATGCTGGAAATCGCCGATCTCTATTTCACCAAGCGGGTGTCCCGCTCGGCGGCGGAGCTGGCTTACTTTCTGATCCTCTCCTTTTTTCCAGCTCTTATCTGCATCAACGCGGTCATCGGCACCCTTCACCTGGATGTGGCGGGTCTGCTGCGGGAGGCCGAGCTCATTATTCCAGAAGAGGCGCTGGCGGTGTTGACCGAGTATGTGGGCTACATCACCACCAACCAGTCCCACGCCCTGCTGGTGGGCGGCATCATGATGATGCTGTTCTCCGCTTCAGCGGCCATGCGCTCCCTCATGAATGTGATGGACGACATTTACGGCCGGAAGAGCTACACCGGCCTTTGGCAGATCGTAGCCAGCGTGGCCTTTTCCATCCTGTTTCTGCTGACCATCTACCTGTCTCTGGCGGTGGTGCTCACCGGAAGCTGGTTCTTTCACCTGCTGGAAAATTTGATCCAGCAGATCCCCCGCCTGCAAAATGTAGTCCTGCCCTGGAACTGGCAGTGGATGCGCTTTTTGATCCTGTTCTGTCTGGTGCTGGCCTTTGTGATGCTCCTTTACCGGGCCACCGCGCCCCGGGAAAAGCCCGCCGCCCCGCTCTTCACCGGGGCCCTGCTGGCCTCGGCGGCCCTGGTGCTGGCCTCGGTGCTCTTCTCCTGGTTTATCGGCCTGTCCTCCCGCTACTCCCTGGTCTACGGGTCCCTGGCCTCGGTGATCATCCTCATGGTCTGGCTCTACCTGTGCGGCAACATCCTGATTCTGGGCAACTGCGTCAACCGCGTCTGGTACGGCCGAAAAAAGCGCCGTGCCCAGGGGCATATCATCCGAAGGGAGGAAAACCATGGATAAGCTCGTGATCCGGCCTGTTTGGCGGGCTGAGTATCCCCAGGTGGTGGAACTGATCCGGCGAGTCATGCTGGAGGTCAACATCCGGGACTATGAGGAAGCTTACCTCCTGGACTATGTCAAGCGCTACGGCCCCGCCCAGCTGGCCGCCTTCGCCGACAGCCCTGACTGCCATTTTTACGTGGGGCTTTGGGAGGGCAAGCTGGCCGCCTGCGGGGCAGTGGCCCCCTCGGAGGGCCGGCCCGGCGCGCTGGAGATCCGCTCGGTCTACGTCCGCCCAGACCTGGAGGGGAAGGGCATCGGCCGGGAGATGATGGCCGTGCTGGAGGCCGACCCCGCTTTCCAACGCGCCGCGCGGGTAGTGGTCTCCGCCTCCCTCACCGCCCACACGTTTTATCAAAAGCTGGGCTACACATACGAAAACGGCGTGAAACGGGAAGAGGACCACGACCACTACTGGATGGAGAAATTCCCCGGGAAAGGCGCCGGCGCCGAACCGCCCTCCCCTCTTGACGCTGCCGGCAAAAGGTGATAGAATACCTCACGATATCAAAGTGATGACCGGGAAGAGTACACGCCCGCCCCAGCAGCAGAGAGAGGCCGGAAGCTGCAAGGCCCCCTGGGGAGTGTGGAAGGCGCCCGCGAACCGCGGGGCGGAAATGCCCTGCCGGACCCCGCCGTTACCGGGTATGAGAGCGGAGAGACACCTCTCCGAATTCAGGTGGAAACACGGACAATCTGTTCGCCCTGAGCCAAGCGGCTCGGGGCGTTCTTTTTTGCCTGAGGCTTCCGCCGTCACACGAAAAACCAAATTTAAAATAGAGCGAGGAGTGTTCCCCATGAAAAACACCGAAAAAACCATGGACCAGATCGTGGCCCTCTGCAAGGGCCGCGGCTTTGTCTACCCCGGCAGCGAGATCTACGGCGGCCTGGCCAACTCCTGGGACTACGGCCCTCTGGGCGTGGAGTTCAAAAACAACGTCAAGCGGGCCTGGTGGAAAAAGTTTGTCCAGGAGAGCCCCTACAACGTGGGCCTGGACGCCGCCATCCTCATGAACCCCGAGGTGTGGGTGGCCTCCGGCCACGTCTCCACCTTCAACGACCCCCTCATCGACTGCAAGGCGTGCAAGATGCGCCACCGGGCCGACAAGCTCATCGAGGCCTGGTGCGCCGGGAACGCCCGCGCCGACGTGAATGTGGAGGCCATGACCAACGAAGAGCTGGTGGCCTTCATCCGGGACAACGGCGTCACCTGCCCGGGCTGCGGCAAGTCCGATTTCACCGACATCCGCAAGTTCAACCTTATGTTCAAGACCCACCAGGGCGTCACCGAGGACAACTCCTCCGAGGTCTACCTCCGGCCCGAGACCGCCCAGGGCATCTTTGTCAACTTCCCGGCCATCCAGCGGACCACCCGGAAGAAGCTGCCCTTCGGCGTCTGCCAGGTGGGCAAGTCCTTCCGCAACGAGATCACCCCGGGCAACTTCATCTTCCGCATCCGGGAGTTTGAGCAGATGGAGCTGGAGTTCTTCTGCCAGCCCGGCACCGACCTGGAGTGGTTCCAGTACTGGCGCTCCTACTGCCACGACTGGCTCATCAACCTGGGCATCAAGGAGGAAAACCTCCGGCTGAGAGACCACGAGGCCGAGGAGCTGGCCTTCTACTCCAAGGCCACCACCGACTTCGAGTTCCTGTTCCCCTTCGGCTGGGGCGAGCTGTGGGGCGTGGCCGACCGCACCGACTACGACCTCAAGCAGCATCAGGAACACTCGGGTAAGGACCTGACCTACTACGATCAGGAGAAGAACGAGCACTATATCCCCTACGTCATCGAGCCCTCTCTGGGCGCCGACCGGATGGCTCTGGCTTTCCTGGTGGAAGCCTACGACGAGGAGGTGGTGGACGCCGCCAAGAACGACGTGCGCACCGTCCTGCGGCTCCATCCCGCTCTGGCTCCCTTCAAGGCGGCCGTCCTGCCCCTGTCCAAGAAGCTCTCCGAGCCCGCCCGCAAGATCTTTGAGGAGCTCTCCGGCGACTTCATGGTGGACTTCGACGACGCCGGCTCCATCGGCAAGCGCTACCGCCGTCAGGACGAGATCGGCACCCCCTTCTGCATCACCGTGGACTTCCAGACCGTGGGCAGCGAGACCGAGGAGGCCGACCACTGCGTCACCATCCGGGAGCGGGATTCCATGGAGCAGACCCGGATCCCCGTCACCGCGCTCAAGACGTATCTTCAGGAGAAGATCCGGTTTTGACGGGCCGTCCGTTTCTGTTCCAGACCCGGCCGGAGCCCGGCGCCTCCCGGGGGCGCCGGGCGGCCTTCTGGACGTGGAACGTCGGGATCATGGCGCTGGCGGGCGTGGGGGTCGGCCTTGATTCCCTGCTGCTGGCCCCGGGCCCGTACAGCCTGCGCCTGGCGCTGGGATATCTGGAATGTCCCCGGATCCTCCTTTTGAACCTCCTGCCACCTGTGGTCATGATCCTGCTCCTCTACGCGCTCACCGGCCGGCCGGGGGCCTCCTTCGGCTTCACCGCCGGGGTCCTGCTGGGCCTCTCCGCGGGCAACTACTACAAGCTGATGTTCCGGGACGACCCCCTCATGTTCGGCGACCTGCTGCTGCTCAAGGAGGTGCGGGATATGGCGGGCAAGTACCGCCTGTTTCTGGACTGGAAGCTCGGGCTCGTCATCTTCACCGTGGCGGGGGGGTGGGTGTCCTCACTCTTCCTCGGCCCGGGGCAGCTCTTTTTTTTTTTCACAATTTCCTCCCCAACGGACATGGGGTTCCGTTCTTTTCCGCTCTTTCCCTTATAAAAAAAAATCATCAGGATCTACATCTTCTACAAGGCTGGACTGGGGGAGGCGGGGCCGGGCCGCGGGAGTCCTGCTGGCGGCCACAGGAGCCGCTCTGACCACGGCGGTATGCCTGGACGATGTGATCTATGACGTCCACACTGCCTATTATGAACGGCTGGTCAACCGCTGGTCCTCCACCCAGCAGTATCTGGCCCGGGGCTTTCTCTATCCCTTTTTCCACAGCGTCACCGCCGCCGTGGATACGCCCCCCGCGGGCTACCGGGCGCAGGAGGCCGCGGAGCTTCTGGGCCGCTATGCCGACGCCGACATCCCGGAGGACAAGAAGGTCAACGTGATGGGCATCATGCTGGAGGCCTATAACGACTTCACCCGGTTTGGGGTGCCCGAGCTCTCCTCCGACGTCTATGCCGCCTGGCACGCGCTGGAAGCCGAAGGGGTGTCCGGCACCCTGGTGACCAATATTTTCGCCGGGGGCACGGTGGACACCGAGCGGTGCTTCCTCACCGGCAGCAGCGCGCTGGGCTCCTTCCGGAGCGACACCAACTCCTACCCCTGGTACTTCCGCTCCCAGGGCTACACGGTGGAGGGGATGCACCCCTGCTACAACTGGTTCTATAACCGGAAGAACATCAACGAGAACCTGGGCTTTGCGCGATACGCCTATGTGGAAAACCACTTTGGGGAACTCACGGGCGGCGGCTTGGCCATGGACGACGTCTTTTTCCCGGAGCTTCTGGAGGCCTACCGGGCGGGCACGGCGGGGGAGCGGCCTTACTTCAGCTTCTCCGTCACCTACCAGGGCCACGGCCCCTACGACAGCGGGCAGCTCTACTGGGGCGAGCCGGGCGACTATGTGGTCAACGACGGCCGCTACACCGCCGAGGAACAGTGCATTCTGGAAAACTACTTCGGCTCCATCGCCAACACGGGCAAACATCTGAAGGCCCTCACCGACGCCCTGCGGGCCGACGCCGAGCCGGTGGTGCTGGTCCTCTTCGGGGACCACAACCCCTGGATGGGAGACGGCAACAGCGTCTACAAGGCCATGGGGCTGGACTTTGACCTGGACAGCCAGGACGGCTTCCTGAACTACTACTCCACCCGGTACATCATCTGGGCCAACGACGCCGCCAAGGCGGTCCTGGGGAACGGCTTTCAGGGCGAGGGCCCCACGCTGGGCCCCAGCTTTCTGATGAACGAGGTCTTTCGCCTCTGCGGCTGGGAGGGCCCGGCCTATCTCCAGGCCATCGATCCCGTTCTGGACCGGGTGAGCGTGGTCCACGCCTCCGGCCGCTATCTGGAGGACGGCGTCCTCACCACCGAACTGACCCCGGAGAACGCGGAGCTGATCCGCCGCTATCGGGCAATGGATTACTTCTGGCACCACCATTTTGCCTATGATTTTGAAAACAGATAAAAAAGGGATCCCCGCCGCTGGCGGGGATCCCTTTTGCTGCTGTTCAATTCTGCCCCCGCTCCTTCAGGACAGCGGCCATGGCGCGGCGGTGGGTGCCTGTGACCACGCTCATCCACCGGGCCAGCGTTTCATCGCTGAACGCCTGATACCGCTCCATAAGCGCATCCAGTTCATCCATCTGGGCCAGGGGCATCTCCCGGCCAGAGAACGATTGTGCCCGTGGTTTCCTGTCTTGATCCATGCGTCTCCTCCTCCACGCTATGATAATATCTATAAATATAGCATATATTTTTATAGATGTAAATATAGGGCGTCTTTTTTGCTATTGTTATAATAAAAAAGATTGAGGTATTTTTATGGAGATAGGAAAGCGGATCATCGTCCTGCGGGAGAGAAAGGGCTGGAGCACCAATCGGCTGGCCAATCTGTGCGGGCTTTCCCAGAGCTTTCTGCGGGCGGTGGAACTGGGAGAAAAGGGCATCTCGGTGGAGAGCCTTGCCTTGGTGTGCGACGCCATGGGGATCTCCCTGAAGACCTTTTTTGACTGGCCGGGGGAAGAACCCCCTGAAGATGGGTTCGACCGCCGTCTGGAGCAGTTGACCCCTTACCAAAAGAACGCGCTTTTCCGTTTTTTGGATGCTATGCTGGAGGACAGATCGGAATAAATTTTTCCGGATTTCGGTCGCGTTCCAGAGCATTTCCCTCCTTCCCCTTATCAATGAGAAACGCGGAGCTCTCGCCCACAGGTGAGAGCTCCGCGTTTTCTGTCAGATTGATTCCGCGCCGGTCTTGGCGATGGTGATGTGCAGCTCGTCCAGCTGAGCCTGGGTGACCACCCCGGGGGCGTCCATCATCAGGTCCTGGGCGTTCTTGTTCATGGGGAAGGGGATGATCTCCCGGATGGAGTCTTCGCCGGCCAGGAGCATCACCATGCGGTCCACCCCCGGGGCGATCCCGGCATGGGGGGGCGCTCCGTAGGTAAAGGCGTTATACATGGCGGGGAACTTGGCCTTTACGTCTTCCTCGCCCAGGCCCACCAGCTGGAAGGCCTCCACCATGATCTCCGGGTCGTGGTTCCGCACCGCGCCGGAGGAGAGCTCCACGCCGTTGCACACCAGATCGTACTGGTCGGCGGTGATGGTGAGGGGATCGACGGCCCCGTCGGCCGCCTGCTTCAGCACCTCCAGACCGCCGGCGGGCATGGAAAAGGGATTGTGGCAGAATTCCAGCGCCCCGGACTCCTCGCCGATCTCGTACATGGGGAAGTCCACGATCCAGCAGAAGGCGTACTGCTCTTTCTTGAAGTGATTGGGGCAGAAAGCGCCCAGCGTCTTGACCAGCACGCCCGCGGTCTTTTGTGCCGCGCCCGGCTTCCCGGCGGACAGGCCCACGAAGCAGCCGGGGGTGAGGCCCAGGGCCTCGATCACGGCCGCCTTCTTCTCCTGCACGAACTTGGAGATGCCGCCCACCAGCTCGCCGTTCTCGTCCAGCCGGAACCAGTAGGCCTTGTTCCCGGCCTGCACCTCCACGTCGGCGCACAGCTTGTCGATCTGCTTCCGGGTGCCGGCAAAGCCGCTGACCACCACGGCCTTCACCGTGTTCCCGGCAAAGGGCTCAAAGCCGCAGTCGGCCAGAAGCCCGGTGGCGTCCTGAACGGTGAGGTCGATCCGCAGGTCGGGCTTGTCCGAGCCGTATTTCTCCATGGCCTCGGCGTAGGGGATGCGGACAAAGGGGGCGGAGGAGGCGGTGCCGTAGGCGCCGTACTTGGCGAACACCGGCGGCAGCACGTCCTCCAGCACCGCGAACACGTCCTCCTGTCCGGCGAAGGCCATCTCCATGTCCAGCTGGTAGAACT
This sequence comes from Pseudoflavonifractor sp. Marseille-P3106, assembly GCA_900169975.1. Taxonomy (GTDB): domain Bacteria; phylum Bacillota; class Clostridia; order Oscillospirales; family Oscillospiraceae; genus Vermiculatibacterium. Next base: position 90,277 of record LT827119.1, on the reverse strand, counting down.
CGCCGGGGGAGCGGTCGCCCCGGGCGTCCTCGTCCCGGAAGCAGGGGGCGATCTGGAAATACTTGTCGAAGCCGGAGGCCATCAGCAGCTGCTTGAACTGCTGGGGAGCCTGTGGCAGAGCGTAGAACTTGCCCGGGTGCTTCCGGGAGGGCACCAGATAGTCCCGCGCGCCCTCGGGAGAGGAGGCGGTGAGAATGGGGGTGGTGATCTCCAGGAAGCCGTGGTCGATCATGGCCGACCGCAGGGCGGCCACCACCTGGGAGCGGAGAAGGATATTCTTCTTCACATCAGGGTTGCGCAGGTCGAGGTAGCGGTACTTGAGCCGCGCGGCCTCGTCGGCTTCCCGGCTGCGGTTGACGGGGAAGGGAAGCTCATTGTGGCGGCACTTTCCCAGGACGGTAACGGCGGTGGGCACCACCTCGATCTCGCCGGTGGGCAGCTTGGGGTTCTTGGAATCCCGCTCCCGCACCGTGCCCGCCACCTGCACGGTGGACTCCTTGTTGAGGGCTTTGAAGGTCTTCACCATCTCCTCGGTCTCACACACCACCTGTGTGGTACCGTAGAAGTCCCGCAGCACGGCAAAGCCGAGGCCCGCGCCCACTTCCCGGAAGTTCTCCAAAAAGCCCGCCAGAGTCACGCTCTGGCCCGCCTGGGCCATCCGCAGCTCGCCGCAGGTGTGGCTGCGGTAGGCAGTTTTCACTTGATCCATGCAAAATCATCTCCAAATTATATCATTTGTCTTTTAGCGTACGATTGGGATGCTCCAAAGAAGGGCCCGCTGGCAGAGGCTGCGGGGCATACGCAGAAAAGGGGAGCCCTCCTCCGGCCGGTCCGGCGCGCGCCGTCAGCGGGGCGAAGCGGGGGCGATTTCATCCACCGCCCCGCTCAGATCCAGATACCGGCTGTAAAACACCTGCACATCAAAATCGGCATAGGCCTGGGTCCCATCGGCCCTGGTTACGCCAAGATCCGACAAGGCCCCCTGCTTTACACTGTCTAAATAGGTCGAACCGTCCTCAGCCTTGTGGAACCAGTTGAACGCCACCCCCAAGGCCGCGTCCCGCTGTTCCATCGTCTGGATGCGGGCCATCACCCTGGGCAGGTAATCGGCGGCAGTCAGGCCATTCCGGAAAAGCACCGTGTCGGGGGAGACCCCGGCGGCGGTGAAGAGGGTATGATCGGCTGGGACGAAGGGCATCCGCAGCTCGCTCCGGGCGATGCGGGACACCATGCCAGCGCACTCGGATCGCATGAGGGTGCGGTCCCCCGCGAAGGTGCCATAGATGTCGGTGCCGGTCAAAATGCCCCGGTTGTAGAAGTAGAGGATGAGGTTGTCGCTCTCTACGTCAGGCAGGTTCTGAATGTTGTTGATGGCGGGCAATTCCTCCGTAAAGCTGTCCAGAGCGGCGGCGAGGAAATAAAGCATGTCGTACCGGGTAGCCTCCAGCTCCGGCGTGTCAAAACGCTGTGTTACCAAGCCCCAGATGCTGGAAACCGCTTTGTCATCGGGCGCGCTCAGATAGTCAAAATAGACCTGATACCAAGGCTGGGCGGGGCCGGTATCGGGAATCGGTACGCCAATGAACGCGGAGCGCACCCGGGCGGTGATGGCGGCCAACTCCGCGATGGTCAAAGTCTTATTGGGTTCAAAGCCGTTCTGGGTGCCCTGCATCAGGCCGATCTCGAAGCAGAGCCTGGCGTTGTCGTAAAACCAGTCGCTCTCCTTCACGTCGGCATAGCCGGGATAGGAATTCACCGCGGGGAAGCGCCCGTCCCCCTCCGCCGCCAGAGCAGGGGAGAGGGTGAGGGCCAGGGACAGGGCCAGCGCTGAGGCAAAGACGCGATGTTTCATAAAACTCTCCTTGTCGTCGTCGATCAGCGGACAGGGCTTCGGTCACTCCCGGATGGGCGCGCCGGCGCTGCGCTCCTCCACCCGCTTCCGCAGCCAGCCGGGGGCCTCGCTCAGGGCCACCTTCTCCTGCTCCCCCGAGACCATGTCCTTCAGGGAGACCACACCGTCCCGCACCTCGTCCTCGCCCAGGAAGGCCACGAAGGGCACCCCCAGCTTATCGGCGTAGTTCATCTTGGCCTTGAACTTCTTGGGCTCGGTGTAGAGCTGGGCCCGCACCCCGGCGGCCCGGCAGGCGGTGGCAAAGGCGATGGCGGGAGAGAGGTCGTCCGTCATAGGCAGCACCAGCACGTCGGCGGGGGCGGTGGGCAGGGCCTCGTTGAGCATCCCCTGCTCCTGGAGCACATAGAAGAGCCGGGTCAATCCGATGGAAATTCCGACTCCCGGAAGTTTTTTTTCTGTGTAATATTCCGCCAAGTTATCATATCGGCCGCCGGAACACACGCTTCCCACCTCGGGGTGATCCAGCAGCACGGTCTCGTACACGGTTCCGGTGTAGTAGTCCAGCCCCCGGGCGATGGTGAGATCCACCGCGAAGTGGTCGGCGGGGACGCCGAAGTCCCCCAGGTACTTCACCACGGTGGACAGCTCGGCCACGCCCAGATCGAAGGTCTCGTCCTTCCCCTGGAAGCTCTCCACCGCCGCCAGCGGATCCTCCGACTGAATGACGGCCAGGAGCCGGTCGGCGGCCGCAGCGGGAACAGAGAAGTCCTCCACCAGGATGGTCTTGACCTTCTCGGGCCCGATCTTATCCAGCTTGTCGATGGTGCGCATCACGTCCCCGGCCCGCTCGGTGAGTCCCAGAACGGCAAAGAGGCCGTTGAGGATCTTCCGGTTGTTGAGCCGGATGCGGAACCGCTCCAGGCCCAGGGAGGTAAAGGTCTTGTAGATGATGGCGGGGATCTCCGCCTCGTTGATGATGTCCAGGGCTCCGTCGCCGATGACGTCGATGTCGGCCTGATAGAACTCCCGAAACCGCCCCCGCTGGGCCCGCTCGCCCCGGTAGACCTTGCCGATCTGGTAGCGCCGGAAGGGGAAGGCCAGCTCGTTTTGGTGAAGGGCCACATATTTGGCCAGGGGCACCGTCAGGTCGAAGCGCAGGGCCAGGTCGCTGTCCCCCTTGGTAAAGCGGTAGATCTGCTTCTCAGTTTCGCCGCCGGCTTTGGCCAGCAGGACCTCGCTGGACTCGATCACGGGGGTGTCCAGGGGGGTGAAGCCGTAGAGCTCGTAAGTTTTGGCCAGGGTGTCTCTCACCCGTTCAAACTGGGCCTGCCGGGCGGGCAGCAGCTCCATAAACCCGGACAGGGTCCGTGCCTTGATTCGTCCCATTGTCGTCGCTTCCTCTCGTGTGAATCTCAAGATAAAAAAAGACAGGGTCCCATCCCAGTCACGGGACGAAGACGCCTGCCTCCGTGGTGCCACCCATGTTCGGCGGGGCCGGAACACGCCGGCGCCGCCCTTTCGCCTCCTGGTACGGGGAGGTCGCCGTGGGCGTCTCCGCCCCCGCTCCCGGGCCGTCTTTCCCTCTGTCCTTGCCGCAAAGCCCTTTCAGCCGGGGGGCCCCTCTCTGTCCGGCGGTGTCAGCGGTACTCCTGCCCGCTCTGCGCGGTCAATCTGCATCCTATCGCAAAAGCGTCCCTGTGTCAAGTGGGGAAAGGGGAGGGGCCCGGCTTGATGATGTCGCGCCAGTCCAGATCGCCCCGGGCCAGGCCCAGGATCAGCATTTCCGCGGTGGCCACGTTGGTGGCGATGGGGATGTTGTACTGATCGCACAACCGGGAGATATAGTCCAGATCATCATCCAGGTTGTGGGACTGGGGATCGGTAAAAAAGAGGACCATGTCGATCTCATTGTAGGCGATGCGGGCGCCGATCTGCTGGCTGCCCCCGTGCTCGTGGGAGAGATACAGGGTCACGGGCAGGCCCGTGGCCTCGGCCACCAGTCGCCCGGTGGTGTTGGTAGCGCAGATGTGGTGCTTGGACAAAATCCCGGAGTAGGCGATGCAGAACTGCACCATCAGTTCTTTTTTCCGGTCGTGACTCAAAAGCGCGATATTCATCCCAAAACCCTTCTTTCAAATGGGAAACTCCCACGGTGTGAGGGCCCCCCGCATGGGGGAAGCCACAAGTTTCTTTTACCGAATGCGCATCAGGGGCACTTTTTGCCCCTGAATACGCCGCGCGATGTTCAGGTACGCCACCGCCGCGCCCTTGTTGGCGCAGAGGATCAGGGGTTTTCCCCGGTTGGCGGCCAGCATCACCCGGCTGTCCTCGGGCACCACGCCCAGCAGGGGCAGGCCGGCAGCGTCCATGGCGTCGTCAATGGTGGCATGGAGCCGCCGCAGCAGCTTGGGCTGCACCCGGTTGACCACCAGATGGATGCGCTCCGTCCGGCCCCCCATCTCGCTCACTGTCCGCTGGGCGTCCCGCAGCGCAGAGGCGTCGGAGGTGGAGACCACCACCGCCCGGTCGCAGCCGCATACGGCCAGCTGGAAGCCGGGCCCCAGTCCGGCGGGGGCGTCCAAAAGGATGTAGTCAAACCGCTCTCTGGCCTGCCGCAGCAGGCCTCTCATGGCCTCCTCAGTGAGGCCGTCGGGGAGGGTGAGGGGGGCGGTCAGCAGGAAAAGGCCCCGAATGTCGGGATGCTCCACCGCCGCCCGTTCCAGCGGGCAGCGCCCCTGGAGCACGTCGGTGAAATCCATCAGCGCCCGGTCGGCCAGGCCCAGAGACAGATCCAGGTTCCGCAGCCCCACGTCCATGTCGATGCACAGCGTGCGGTGACCCAGCGCGGCCAGACAGGAGGAGACCGCTCCGGTCAGGGAGGTCTTTCCCGTTCCCCCTTTTCCGGAGGTGACGGCGATCACGGTTGCCATAGCCAAAAACCTCCCACTTGCAAAGTATTATAGCATAGGAATTTGGGGCCTTCAATGCCTTTTTCCACGGGAACGGGCAGAAAACCATCCAGTTTTTCTTTTTTACAGAGTGCTCCCGCTCCGCCTTCCCGAAGTCAAAGAGGCTCTTTTTTTATTTTGGCCCACTTCCGGGGATAGCCCTTGGGCGTCTGCGCCGTCTTGCGCACCGGCACCAGCCGGTGGATCACATCGGTACCCGGGACGGCGTAGTCCACCGTCCCCAGCAGTTCGCCCCCCAGCCGCTTCACCGACCGCTGGGCCGCCTGCGTCTCCTCGCCGCTCTCCACGCTCTTCATGGCGAAAAACACGCCGCCCACCTTCACATAGGGCAGACACAGCTCGCACAGCAGGGGAAGAGAGGCCACCGCCCGGGAGACCGCCACGTCGAAGGCGTCCCGGAAACCCGGCTCCAAGGCCTGCTCCTCCGCCCTGGCATGGAGACACTGCACCCCCTCCAGCCCCAGCGCATGGCAGACGCCCTCCAGCCAGGTCACCCGCTTGCCCAGGCTGTCCAGCAGGGTGAGGGAGATGGAAGGCTCCAGCAGCTTGAGCACCAGCCCCGGAAACCCGGCCCCGGTACCCACGTCGATGACTCGTTTTCCGCTCCACCATCCGGGGCCTCCTCCGCCCCGGGACAGCAGTCCCGCGGAGTCCAGAAAATGCAGCCGGGCCACGGCCTCCGGCTGAGTGATGGCGGTAAGGTTCATCACCCTGTTCTGCTCAAGCAGGAGCTCCGCGTAGCGCTCCAGCGCTTCCACGGCCCCAGCCGGCGGGGTGAGCCCCATCTCGTCCAGCCCGGGAATCAAAATTTCTCTCACAGACTCCACCTCACAGTTGGGCGATCAGGACAGGGATGCCCCGGACCAGATCCAGAAGGGCCAGCAGGAAACTGGCCCCCGAGATCAGGATGCAGGCGGGCAGCCCGCCCCGTCCCCAGCCCGAGCGATAGCGCAGAATGGCGGAGCCCCCCACACCGCAGAGGGCGGGCACCATCATCAGCGGCGCGATCCCCCGCAGATAATAGCCGTGGGCCAGCCCATAGGTGGACAGGAGCACCAGGATGACCATGTAGACCACCCCAACCCAGGCCCAGAGCCGTTTCATCGGCGTGGCGTAGACGACCTCGTCCTTCTTTTCTTCTTCGTTCAAATGAGCGTTCCTCCTGATATCAGCCTTGCTCTCCCCTGTTTTCCTTCAGCAGATCCCGGATCTCCATAAGCAGCTTTTCTTCGGCGGAGGGCTCCGGCGGGAGAGGGGGAGGCGCGGCCTCCTTCTTGCGGTGGAAGCGATTGATGGATTTTACCAGGCAGAACACCACCAGCGCCATAATAAGAAAGTTCAATATCGCCTGGATAAAATTTCCATATGTAATCACAGCGGAACCAATGGTGACGCTGAGATTCGCGAAGGAATTTTCACGGACGAAGATCCCGATGACGGGCATGATGATGTCGGCGGTGAGGGAATCTGCGATCGCCTTAAAGGCGCCGCCCACAATGACGCCCACCGCCATATCCATCACATTTCCCCGGGCGATAAACTGTTTGAATTCGGCCAGAAAACCGGTGGTTTTTTCTTTTGCAGACACAGCGCTGCACCTCCTGCTTATTTTCTTTTTGCCGCCCCGCCCCGCCCGGATCGACCGGGGGCGGGGCAGACGGCGGGGAGGGGATCTTATTTTGCCTTGGGCACCAGAATTTCCTTGCCGCCCATATAGGGCACCAACACCTTGGGGATCTTCACAGAGCCATCGGCCTGGAGGTTGTTCTCCAGCAGGGCGATGAGCATCCGGGGCGGGGCCACGCAGGTGTTGTTCAGGGTGTGGGCCAGATAGGTCTTGCCGTCCTCGCCCCGGACCCGGATCTTCAGCCGTCTTGCTTGGGCGTCGCCCAGGTTGGAGCAGGAGCAGACCTCGAAATACTTCTGCTGGCGGGGGCTCCAGGCCTCAATGTCGCAGGACTTGACCTTCAGGTCGGCCAGGTCGCCGGAGCAGCACTCCAGCTGGCGGACGGGGATGTCGAAATTGCGGAAGAGTTCCACGGAGAACTGCCAGAGCTTCTCATACCAGTCCCTGGACTCCTCGGGCTTGCAGACCACGATCATCTCCTGCTTCTCGAACTGGTGGATGCGGTAGACGCCCCGCTCCTCGATGCCGTGGGAGCCCTTCTCCTTGCGGAAGCAGGGGGAGTAGGAGGTAAGGGTCTGGGGCAGCTTCTCCTCAGGGAGGATCTGGTCGATGAACCGGCCGATCATGGAGTGCTCGGAGGTGCCGATGAGGTAGAGGTCCTCGCCCTCGATCTTATACATCATGGCGTCCATATCGGTCTGGCTCATGACGCCCTCCACCACGTTGCCGTGGATCATGAAGGGGGGAATGCAATAGGTGAAGCCCTTGTCGATCATAAAGTCCCGGCCGTAGGCCAGCACGGCCTCGTGGAGGCGGGCGATATCGCCCAGCAGATAGTAGAAGCCGTTGCCGGAGACCCGGCCGGCGGCGTCCATGTCGATCCCGTCAAAGGACTCCATGATCTCGGTGTGGTAGGGGATGGGAAAGTCGGGCACCACCGGCTCGCCGAAGCGCTGGACCTCCACGTTGGCGGAGTCGTCCGGCCCGATGGGAACGGAGGGATCGATGATGTTGGGGATGACCAGCATGATCTTGTGGAGCTCGGCAGCCAGCTCCTCTTCCTTCTTCTCCAACCCGGCCAGCTTCTCCGCGTCGTCGGAGACCCGTTTCTTCAGGGCCTCGGCCTCCTCCAGCTTGGAGGGGTCGTTGGTCTTTTTGGCCTGTCCCATCAGCATGCCCACCTGCTTGGACAGGGCGTTGCGCTGGGTCCGCAGGTCCTGCGCGGCCTGAATGGTGTCCCGGTTCTCCTTGTCCAGCTCCAGGACCTTGTCCACCAGAGGCAGCTTCTCGTCCTGGAACTTCTTCTTGATGTTCTCCTTGACAACCTCGGGGTTCTCCCGAATAAAACGAATATCCAGCATGTCTGTTCTCTCCTTATTTTACATTCCTGTTTTCCTTTTTAAACCATCCCGCTGTTTCACGTGAAACAATCAGAACAGCGCCTCTTTGATGTCGGCATAGGTCTGGGCAGGGGAGGGGACCTGCTCGTCATTGTATGCGTGCAGCCCATCCTGGGGCAGGGCTGAGACCAGACCGGTATTCTCGAACTCGGAGATCATCGCCCGGCAGGCCTTGTAATACTGCTTTTCATAGAGAGACTGGATCTCCCGCAGCCAGTCCATGGCCTGAAGGGCCTGCTCCTGGCTGGTGATCTGCGCAGTGGCCAGCGTGTTTTTTTCCTTGATTTGCAGCAGCTGCTCCTGAAGTCCGTCCACCCGGTCCTGAAGCTGGTCGTTTTCCTTCATCAGGTTCTGAATGGACTCCACTGTAGAGACCGACTGCTTCAGCGCGTCTGTGGCCTCCGTGTTGGCCCGCTGCTGTTGAAAGTAGGCCAGCAGCAGCAGCAGAAAGGCCACGGCGAAAAGAATGGCCAGATAACCCATCACTGACATGCGGTGACGTTTCCGCTCCTTTCGGCGGGGCGGTGTAACCGGGGGCTGGGAATTGGGTTCGTTCACCGGACGGGCCCTCCCTTCGGTGCGGAGCGGACTTGCTCCAGCAGGTCCAGCAGAGCGTTCAAATCGTTGTCGTCATAATATTCCAGTTCAATTTTCCCCTTTTTCGCCCCCTGGACGATGGAGACCCGGCGGCCGAACCGGTCGGAAAGGTCCTTGGCCGCCGCATCCCGATAGATCCGATAGGGGTCCTCCTCTTTTGTCTCCTTGCCGTCCTCTGCCGCGGATTTTGCCATGCGGCGGGCCAGGGCCTCTGTCTGACGGACAGAGAGATCCTCCTCCACCACCCGCTGCGCCAGTGTCCGCTGAAAAGAACCGGATGGGGCAGAGAGAATGGCCCGGGCATGTCCGGCGGTAAGCCTGCCCTCTTCCAGCAGCTGCCGCACCGGATCGGGCAGATCCAGCAGGCGGATGGCGTTGGCTACGGCGGGGCGGGATTTACCCACCCGCTTGGACACCTCTTCCTGAGTCAGCCCGTAGTCCCGCATGAGGACCAGGTATCCGTTGGCCTCTTCAATGGGATTCAGATCCTCCCGCTGGAGGTTTTCAATGAGGCCCAATTCCATGACCTTTTTGTCGTCAGCCTCAATGACCACCGCCGGGACTTCTGACAGCCCCGCCAGCTTGGCGGCCCGCCACCGGCGCTCCCCGGCGATGATCTGATAGTAGCCGGAGGACAGCCGCCGTACGGTGAGGGGTTGGATCACGCCGTGGACACGGATGGAGTCGGCCAGATCGGCCAGAGTCTCCTCGTCAAACCGCTTTCTGGGCTGATTCAGGCCGGGCTGGACCTGGGAGATGGGGAGGGAGAGGGCCCCCTCGCTCTGCGTCTGGAGGGCGGCGTCGCCCAGCAGCGCCCCAAGGCCCTTGCCGAGGCCATGTTCCAATGCCATATTCATTCCTTCTTTCTGTGGGAGTCATACAGAATTGTTCTGCCGAAGCCTCAAATCCCCGTTTCTCTATGTACCCTGTTCAATGACCTCTTCTGCCAGCGCCGCGTAGGACTCGGCGCCCCTGGAGATGGGGTCGTAGGCATCAATGGGCTTGCCGTGGCTGGGCGCCTCAGAGAGCCGGACGTTCCGGGGAATGACCGTGGCGTAGACCAGTCCGGGAAAGTGGCGTTTCACTTCTTCCGCCACCTGCATGGAGAGGTTCGTCCGGCTGTCAAACATGGTGAGCACCACCCCCTGGAGAGAAAGCCCCGGATTCAAAGACCGCTTTACGATCCGAACGGTGCCCAGCAGATCGCTCAGGCCCTCCAGCGCGTAGTATTCACATTGCACCGGAACCAGCACAGAGTCGGCCGCGCACAGGGCGTTCAGCGTCAAGAGCTCCAGGGAGGGAGGGCAGTCAATCAGGATATAATCGTAATCCTCCGCCACGGAATCCAGTGCCCGGCGGAGCAGATGCTCCCGGTCGGGCATCCCGATCATTTCGATCCCGGCCCCCGCCAGGGCCTTGTTCACCGGGATCACGTCGCAGTAGGGCGTGTGAAGAATGGCCTTCCGGCACTCCGTCCCGGCGATGAGCACCTCATAAATGCTGGGGTTGGCCGTGGTCTTGTCGATGCCGAACCCAGAGGTGGCGTTGGCCTGTGGGTCAAAATCGCACACCAGCACCCGCTTCCCCTGGGCACGGAGCGCGGAGGCCAGATTGACGCAGGTAGTGGTCTTGCCCACGCCGCCCTTCTGATTTACGATCGCAATTCGTTTTGCCATAACGCACTGCCCTTTCTCGCGAAAATGAGTTGTTATACGGTTTATTATACCCGTCAAACTACTTCTTTTCAATAGGGGAAGCAAAAAGGAACAGAAAAAAGGCGCGGCATGTTTCACGTGAAACATGCCGCGCCTTTTTTTGGGGGGGCGGAAACTCTCATCCCGCATGGAATTGTTTCACGTGAAACACTCCACGGGTTCAACGGGGAATTCGAATGGTGAGCAGGATCTCCTCGTCAGTATCTTGCCGGGAGCAGTCGGCGTGGACCCCTGCGCTCTGCATCATGGAAAGGCCCCGGGTGACCGTGTTCAGGAACAGGCGGACATCCTTAATGATAAAGGTTGGCTTGCTCCGCCGGGGCGGCGGGCAGAGCAGGCTCTGGACATAGTCCTCCGTCCGGGCCACAGTGAGATTATGTTCGATCACATAACGGGCCGCAGACTCCTGCTGCGCAGGAATCTCCAGCCGAAGCAGCGCACGGGCATGGCGCTCGGTCAGCCCCGCCTCCCGGAGAAGGCGCAGCGTTTCCGGCGTGAGCTTGAGCAGGCGCAGCTTGTTGGCCACCGCGGACTGGGATTTTCCGATCTGGCGGGCCACGGTCTCCTGAGAGGCCCCCGTGGCGTCCAGCAGCGCCTGGAGGGCCTGGGCCTCCTCCACAAAGTCCAGGTCCCGGCGCTGGACGTTTTCGATGAGGGCCAGCAGGGAGGACTGGGCGGCGTCCACCGTCACCACGATGCAGGGGACCTCGGTCAGCCCCGCCATATGGGCCGCCCGCAGGCGGCGCTCTCCGGAAATCAGCTCATAGCCGTTGGTCCCTGTCCTCCGGACCGAGAGAGGCTGCAGAATCCCGTGCTCAGAAATACTGGCGGCCAACTCCTCCAGCCCTTCCCGGGAAAAGCGCTTGCGGGGCTGCCCGGGATTGGGGGCCAGGGCAGCCACAGGGAGGAAAACGACCCTGTTGCTCTCAAAAAGACCTCTTTTGCGGAGAAACGCCATGTTCAGACCCCTCTTTCGTAAAATGGATTGGATAACCATATTTTACCATATTCATTTTCGAAAAAAGGGGAAATCTGTCGAGAGGGAAATATTTCCTTTTTCCAGGGAAGCTTCTCCACGGAGCATCAAAGGGGCAGCCCGCGGAGGAATCAGAGCGGCATTGCGCTCTGTCAGGCGCGGAGAAATCCCTTGCCGAAGATCTCACTGGAATTGGTGATGACCATAAAGGCGTGGGGATCCTCGGCCCGGAGAAAGTTGCGCAGGACCACCGCCTGGTGCCGGGAGAGGGCGGCGAGGACGATGTACTGATCCTGCCCGGTATAGGCGCCCTGGCCCTTCCAGACCGTGGCCCCACGGGCCATGCTCTCGTTGATAAAGTGGCAGACCTTTTCCGGGTCCTGGGTGACCACCGTAAAAGCCTTCTTGCGGTTGAGAGATTCGATCACCGAGTCCACCAGCACAGATTTGAGGGCGAGACCCAGCAGGGAAAAGAGGCCGGTCTCAATATTGAAGATCACCAAGGCGGCGCCGGCGATGGCCACGTCTGAGACCAGCAGCGCCCGCCCCACATCCAGGCCGGTGAATTTCTTCAGGATCATCGCCATGATGTCGGTGCCGCCGGTGGAGGCGTTGGTGTTAAAGAGGATCGCCGAGCCCAGGGCGGGGAGAATGACGGCAAAAAAGAGCTCCAGCATCTTCTGGTCGGTAAGGGGACGGGTCAGGGGACAGATCCATTCCAGCCCCTGGACCAGGGCGGAATAAAGCAGGGAACAGTACACCGTGCGGACTCCAAATCCCTTGTTGAGGATCAAAAAGCCCAGGATCAGATAGATCACGTTGATCCCCATGTTGATGGCGCCCGGAGTGAGGAGATCGGAAGGGATGAGCTGGCCCAGCAGAATAGACAGGCCGGAGACCCCGCCCATAGAAAAATGATTGGGGAATTTAAAGAAGTAGACGCCCACCGCCACCATTGCCGAGCCCAGCGTCATGCGGCCCAATTCGGCGGGGGTAAGTTTGGTGTTCATGGGAAGATCCCTCGATTCAAAGGTGATGAGATAACGCCCGCTCAACGGGCGGAGAGCACGGACCAGACGTCATAATTGGGGCTGCCGGGATCGGCGGGAATGGCTCCCAAACGCCACACCGAAACACCGGTGATCCCGAACATCCGGGCCAGCTGGAGCTTGTCCGACACACTCTGGGCGTCCTCATACCAGAGCTTGTAGCGCTCGCCGTCCTCGGCGGTGTAGCTCAGGCAGGGGTTGTGGCTGGCCTCATCCCAGGTGCGGACCGAATCGGCCTGCCGGAGGCGCTGGGCAATGGTGGCCGCCGAAGGGTGATAGAAGGTAGTGTCCATCAGATTCCCGGAGGCGTCCACATGGAAGCCGGTGGTGTTGAAGGAGATGGCCAGCGCCAGCTTGGACTTGTCCTGTACGCCGGTGACAGGGTCTGTGACGTGCCGGAGGGCGGTGTAGACCTTGTCGAAGGGCGTCACCGGGCAGTAAGTATTGGAGGTGCCCACATAGTAGTCGGGGATGGACGACCACTGGTAGTCGTGGGCCATAAGGATGACCTTGTCGCACAGCTCTCCCAGGGCGCGGTAGTCAAAGCCGCCGTACCAGGTGTCGGGCTGGACGCAGACATAAAGGCTCTGCCCGGCGGGAAGGGCGGCACGGAGAGCGGTCATAAAGGCGGTAAAGGGCTCCCTCTGGGCGCTTTTCAGCCCTTCAAAGTCGATGGTAAGTCCGGCGTAGGGGCGGGCGGCGGAGACCAGGCGGTTGATGACCTCGGTCTGCGTCCCGCCGGCGGAGAGGGCAGAGAACGTGGAGGCCGAGGCAAAGACGCACAGGTTGCAGGGGATGGAGTTGGCCGCCAGCCGGTCGGTGACCAGTTCCGAGCCCTCGGGCTTGACCCAGCCGTTGCCGTTGGCGGAAGTCTCGTTGAGCGCGATCGCTCCGTCACTCACCTCCAGACGGGCCCAGCCCACGCTGACGGCGTCCATGGAGTCGGTGTAGCCGATCTGGGAGTAGGAGGAGGCGGCGTAAAAGCCGTGGAGCCACTGGGTCCGGGAGGTGTAGCGCTCATAAGTGCGCACCAGCATGGCGGCCGCCTGCTCCCGGGGGGCGGAAAAACCCGGGAGGAAGTTCAGCGTTCCGTTGGCCTCCACGCCGTTGATGATGCCCAGGTCGTAGGCGATGGCGATGTACCCCTTGTCCCCGGCGACGTCTGGGAAGGGAAGGGCGGCGCCGGACAGGGACTGGGCCAGGCGGCTGTACCCCAGGGCCCGGACCAGCATCTGGGCCATCTCGGCGCGGCTGATGTAGTCCCCGGGACGGAAGGCCCCGCCGGGATCGGTGACGTCGTGGGCGGCGGCAGTCTCCACGGCGGAGTAGTACCAGGCCGAGGCGGGGCAGTCGATGTAGGTGGGCGCGGCGGGAGAGGCGCTCTGCCAGCCGAACATGCGGCCCAGAACGGTGACGAACTCGGCCCGGCTCATGTTCTCTCCCACACCGAAGCGGCCGTCCGGGTAGCCCTCCATCAGGCCGTAGGCCCCAGCCTTCTCAATGACCTCGGCGGCCCAGGTGGCGTCCGTATCGGTATAGGCCCGGGCGGCGGGGGAGAGGGGGGAACAGGTAAAAGCAATGAGTCCCGCCAGCAGGGCGGAGACAAAGCGGCGTTTTTGTTTGCCCATGTCAATCTCCTTTACAGATGTAAGGCGTTTGGTTACCTGCCTATTATAATGCCTGGCAGGCCCGGCCGCAAGGGGAGAAGGGAAAAGAAGGGAGGCGCGCTTCGTGCTGGAGCGCGCCTCCCTTCCTCCAAAACCGGAAAAGGCGACAAGACGGCCGCCATTCAAAAAAGCAAACACCGTCGAAACAGCGGGAAGAATCCGTTCCTCTCTGCTTGCATTTTTACGGTATATCAGGTACAATAAATAAATCAGAACTGGGGATTGGGAGTGGCTGAGATGAAACTACTGGAGGATCGCATCCAGAAGGACGGAAAGATCCGCAACGGCGGAGCAGTGCTGAAAGTGGACAGCTTTTTGAACCATCAGATCGACGTGGAGCTCTACAACGAGATCGGAAAAGAATTTTTCCGGCTGTTCGGGGGTGAAAACGTCACAAAGATCCTGACCATCGAGGCCTCGGGCATCGGGATCGCCTGCATTGCCGGGCAGTATTTCAACGTGCCTGTCATCTTTGCCAAGAAGAGCAAGACCAAGAACATCGACGGCAGCGTGTATACCGCCAAGGTGGAGTCCTTCACCCACGGCAAGGTATACGACATTATGGTGGCCAAGGAGTTTCTCAGGCCGGGGGACCGGGTGCTCCTCATCGACGACTTCCTGGCCAACGGCGCGGCCCTCAACGGCCTCATTCAGGTGGTAAAGGGAGCCGGCGCCACCGTTGTGGGCGCGGGGATCTGCGTGGAGAAGGCTTTCCAGCCCGGCGGAGATTTGATCCGCGGTCAGGGCATTCGGGTGGAATCTCTGGCCCGGATCAAGAGTATGAGTGAGACAGAGGGCGTGACCTTCTGCTGAGAATCCGCCCGGATGGGCACTGACAAGACCTTTTGCTGCCACAGGCGGCCTTTTTACAAGGGCGTGATGAGTGGATGATGACGAGGGCTGCCGAAACGGGCAGCGCCGACTCCTTCCATTTGAAATTCCGGCCGTGAGGCCGTTTATATAAGGATTTTAGGATGAATGGAAATTTGGTAAGGAGGAACTTTTGTACATGAACAAGAAGTATCTGGCGCTGCTCCTGTCGGGAGCCCTTTCCCTGTCTCTGGCCGCCTGCGGCGGGTCCGGCACCCCCGCGGAATCCAAAGCCCCCGCCGAGTCCGCCGCTGCGGAGTCTGCCGCCGCCGAGGGCAAGACCATCAAGGTCGGCCTCATCTGCATCGGCGATGAGAACGATCAGGGCTACACCTACAACTTTATCCGCGGCAAGGACGCCGCCACCGAGGCTCTGGCCGCCGAGGGCATCAACGTCGACTGGGTGGTCAAGTACAACATCGGCGAGGACTCCTCCTGTGAGGACGCCAACATCGAACTGGCCGAAGAGGGCTGCGAGCTCATCATCAACAACTCCTACGGCTTCGAGGACTACATGCTCAAAGTGGCCCCCGACTACGAGGACGTCCAGTTCGTCGCCTGCACCAACCTCAACTCCTCTTTCTCCGAGCTGAAGAACGTCCATAACGCGTTCGCCAACATCTACGAAGGCCGCTACCTGGCCGGCGTGGTGGGCGGACTGAAGCTCCAGGAGATGATCGACGCCGGCGACATCACCGCCGACCAGGCCGTCATCGGCTATGTGGGCGCCTTCCCCTACGCCGAGGTCATCTCCGGCTTTACCTCCTTCTATCTGGGCGCCCGGAGCGTCTGCCCCAGTGCCACCATGAAGGTCAAGTACGTCAACTCCTGGTCCAACGCCACGGAGGAGGCCAACGCGGCCACCGCTCTGGCAGACGAGGGCTGCAAGCTCATCTCCCAGCACTCCGACAACACCACCCCCGCCACCGCGGCCCAGACCGCCGGTGTGTATCACTGCGGCTACAACAACGACATGACCGGCGTGGCCCCCGAGGCCAGCCTCGTCTCCTGCCGCATCGACTGGTCCCCCTACTTCCAGTACGCCATCAAGTCCGTGGTCAACGGCGAGAGCTTTGACAAGGACTGGACCCAGGGCATGGCCGAGGGCTCCGTGGTGCTCACCACCCTCAATGAGAAGATCGCCGCCCCCGGCACCGCCGAGAAGCTGGCCGAAGTGGAGAAGGGCCTGGCCGACGGCACCATCCATCCCTTCGCCGGCCCCTTCACCGGCACCGGCACCGCCTTCGGCGCCAGCGCGCCCGACACCCTGACCGTGGCCGAGGGCGACTTCTTCCGGGAGTCCGACGTGGCCGGCGGCAAGACCTCCGCGCCCTACTTCTACTGGATCATCGACGGGATCACCCAGGAGTAAGCTCCCCGTCTTCATTTCCCTGGGAATGCCCGGCCCGCCGGGCCGGATGATCTTGGGAACAAGGAACACCGGGTCAAAGGCGGATCGTGAACAGCGCGGTCCGCCTTTGCCTGTTCTGCGCAGCGCCGGAAACCCGTCCCGCAGGCGGGCTTCCGGGACTCCGCAGAGCGGTTCGGAACAACTGAAGTCCCGTCCGGCTCCGTCCGGACGAAGAGAGGATGATGTGTGTGGAACAGGAAGGCGCTATCTGTCTCAAGGGCCTGACCAAGCGATTTGGGTCCGTGGTGGCCAACGACAAGATCGACCTGGAGCTGGGCCGGGGTGAGATCCTGGCCCTGCTGGGGGAAAACGGAAGCGGCAAGACCACCCTCATGAATATGATCTCCGGCATCTACTTCCCCGACGAAGGGCAGATCTTTGTGGGCGGGCGGGAGGTCACCATCCGCTCCCCCAAGGACGCCTTTGACCTGGGCATCGGCATGATCCACCAGCACTACAAGCTGGTGGACGTGTTCACCGCCGCCGAGAACATCGTGCTGGGCCTGCCCGAAAAGGGAAAGTTCGACAAGCGGGCCATCGCCCAGAAGGTGCGCCAGATCAGCGAGCGCTACGGCTTCGACATCGATCCGGACAAGAAGATCTACGACATGTCGGTCTCGGAAAAGCAGACGGTGGAGATCGTCAAGGTGCTCTACCGGGGCGCCGACATCCTCATCCTGGATGAGCCCACCGCCGTCCTCACCCCCCAGGAGACCGACAAGCTCTTCGCCGTGCTGCGGAACATGAAGGCCGACGGAAAGGCCATCGTCATCATCACCCACAAGCTCCACGAGGTGCTGGACATCTCCGACCAGGTGGCGGTGCTCCGGAAGGGCAAGTACATCGGCACGGTCAACACCGCCGAGACCGACGCCCAGAAGCTCACCGAGATGATGGTGGGCCACGCCGTGAGCCTGAACATCGACCGGCCGGAGGCCCGGTACCGGGATCCCCGGCTGGAGGCCAGGCACCTCACCGTGTTGAACAAGGAGGGCGTCCGGATGCTGGACGACGTCTCCTTCCTGGCCCGGGGCGGGGAGATCCTGGGGATCGCCGGGGTGGCGGGCAGCGGCCAGAAAGAGCTGCTGGAGGCCATCGCCGGGCTGCAAAAGGGCGCGGGCAGCGTCCTCTACTATCCCCCTCACCCCAATTCCGATCTGGCCGGACAGCATGTGCCGGTGGACCGGGACGGGGAGGAGCTGCTGGGCAAGACCCCCGCTCAGATCCAGAAGATCGGCGTCTCCCTGGCCTTTGTCCCCGAGGACCGGCTGGGCATGGGTCTGGTGGCCGGGATGGACATGGTGGACAACATGATGCTCAAGACCTATGTCCAGGGAAACGGCCCCTTTGTGGACCGCAAGCCTCCCAAGGAGCTGGCCCGGCGGCTCATCGACGAGCTGGAGATCGTGACTCCGGGGGTGTCCACCCCCGTGCGGCGGCTCTCGGGCGGCAACGTGCAGAAGGTGCTGGTGGGGCGGGAGATCGCTTCCAGCCCCACGGTGCTCATGACCGCCTATCCGGTGCGGGGCCTGGACATCAACTCCTCCTACACCATTTATCGCCTGCTCAATGAGCAGAAGATGAAGGGCGTGGCGGTGCTGCTGGTGGGCGAGGATCTGGACGTGCTGCTGGAGCTGTGCGACCGGATCCTGGTGCTCTGCGGCGGCAAGGTCTCGGCCATCGTGGATGCCCGGGAGACCTCCAAGGAGGAAGTAGGTCTCTACATGACCCACGTGGGCGGCAGAGAGGAGGAGCCAAAATGAACGAAAAACACACCCCTCTGCTGCGCCTGGCCAAGCGGGAGGCCATGTCCTCCGGAAAGCGCTGGGCCATCCGCATCGCCGCCATTGCCCTGGCCCTGCTGGCGGGCGGCATCGTCATGGCTCTGGCGGGAAACAACAATCCCTTTGCCGCCTACGCCACCATTCTGGACGGCGCCCTGGGCAAAAAGACCGCCGTCCGGCAGACGGTGAAAAACTTCATCCCCCTGCTGGGTACCGCACTGGCCATCGCCCCCTGCTTCAAAATGAAGTTCTGGAACATCGGCGCCGAGGGACAGATCACCGCGGGCGCGGTGTGCGCCACCTATTTCGCCCTCTTCTGGGCCGGCCGGCTGCCCCAGGTCCCCCTGCTGCTGGTGATGGCCCTGGCGGGCATGGTGGGCGGCGGGCTGTGGGCCCTGGTCCCCGCCTTCTTCAAGGCCCGGTGGGGAACCAATGAGACCCTCTTCACCCTGATGATGAACTACATCATCATCGGCTTTGTCAAATGGCTCCAGGGCGGGCCCTGGGAAAAGCAGCCCAAGGGCAGCCAGCAGATCGCCCAGTTCGCCGAAAACGCCTGCCTGCCTAAGGTGGCGGGGGTGTACTGCGGCTGGATCATCGTGCTGGTACTGATGGTGCTCATGTTCCTCTACATGAAGTACACCAAGCAGGGCTATGAGATCGCCGTGGTGGGCGAGTCCGAGGCCACCGCCCGGTACGCGGGCATGAATGTGGGCAGGATCATCATGCGGACCATGTCCCTCTCCGGGGCCGTGGCCGGACTGGTGGGCTTCCTGCTGGTCTCGGGCGCCAACAACACCCTCTACGACGGCGTGGCGGGCGGCGTGGGCTTCACCGCCATCACCGTGGCCTGGCTGGCCCAGCTCAATCCCTTCGGGATGGCGGCCATCTCCGCCATGCTGGCCGTATTGGAGAAGGGCGCAGATACCCTCCAGACCCGGATGGGGGTCCCGGTGGCCATCTCCGACGTCATCACCGGCATCCTGCTCTTCTTTATGCTGGGGTGTGAATTCTTTATCCAGTACCGGGTCATTGTCCGGGGACACGAGGAAAAGGAGGCGGCGAAATGAACGATCTGCTGAAATTCATCGTGGCGGCCGTCCTCACCGGCATCCCACTGCTCTACGGCACCGTGGGCGAGGTGCTCACTGAGAAGTCGGGCAACCTGAACCTGGGCGTGGAGGGCATGATGTACATGGGCGGCGCGCTGGGTCTGGGCGCAGCCTTCTACTACGAAAAGCTCGCCGGAGCCGCTGCCTCCGGACCGGTAGCCGTGGTCCTGGCCATCCTGTTCTCCTTCCTGGCGGGCGCACTGGGGGCCCTTGTGTTCAGCTTCCTCACCGTCACCCTCCGGGCCAACCAGAACGTCACCGGCCTGGCCCTCACCATCTTCGGCACCGGCGTGGGCCAGTTCCTGGGCGAGTACATGCGGGTGCGGGAGGGCACCTATGTGGCGGTGGGCAACAGCCTGAAATCCGCCTTCCAAAACTCCCCCTTCCCGAGATTTTTGCAGGAGCTGCCCGTGGCCGGGCCCCTGCTCTTCGGCTACAATATCTTTGTGTATCTGGGCGTGGCGGTGGCCGTGATCATGGCCCTCTACCTCAGCCGCACCCGCTCCGGGCTCCAGCTGCGGTCGGTGGGGGAGTCCCCCGCCACGGCGGACGCCGCGGGCATCAACGTCACCCGGTACAAGTACCTGGCCACCATTTTGGGCGGCGGCATCTCGGCCATCGGCGGCATGGTGTACATCATGACGGTGGCGGGCGCGGTGTGGAACCACGAGGGCCTGTCCGGCGAGGGCTGGCTGGCGGTGGCTCTGGTCATCTTCTGCCTGTGGAGTCCCCTGCGGGCCCTGTGGGGCTCCGCCCTCTTCGGCGGACTGATGATCCTTTACCTGCGCCTGGTGCTGCCCTTTTTCCCCACCCAGCTCTACAAGATCCTGCCCTATGTGGTCACGGTGGTGGTGCTGGTGGCGGTGTCCATGCGGCAGAAGCGGGAGAATCAGCCCCCCGCCAGCCTGGGCAACGCCTATTTCCGGGAAGAGCGCTGACCTTTTTCCTTCTGAAGATCCGCTGCCCGGGCCGCCCCTTCACACGGCCCGGACAGCGGATCTCTTCCTGGGCGAAAAACGCTCTTCCGCTGATTTGCGAAAGGATATTGACACACGCGCCCCCGCATGGTATCTTTAATAAAAACTTGGAAAATTACATAACGGCATACGAAGCTTTTAGGGAAATGGCCGCAGGGCCTGCCGAAGGAATAACACTCTCAGGCGCCCGGAGATCCGGGTGAGGACTAAAAGCGGATGTGGCTCTGGAGAAGCTCAATTACGAGTACCGAAGGTGCAAGGCGGTTTTCCGCTGAATCTCTCAGGTAAAAGGACAGAGTAAAGACGGATGGACCCGCGTTGCATGGGGCCATGCGGCTTTTTTGATTGAGCGGAACGCTGCCTGCGGGCAGGTTCTGCTTTTTTCATTTTTGTTTCTGTTCTCCGGGCCGGCGCCGGGAAAGAGAGACAAAAAATGGAACTGCTCAACAAAATCGTCGGCGTGATCAACGGGGTCCTGTGGGACAAAAATCTGCTGCTGTTCCTGCTGGTGGGCACAGGGGTCTTTTTCTCCTTCCGCCTGAAATTTGTGCAGGTGCGGAAGTTCAGAGAGGGGTGGAAGCGCCTCTTCGGCAGCATCAACCTCCGGGGTGAGAAGGCGGGGGCCCACGGCATGAGCTCCTTCCAGGCCCTCACCACCGCCATCGCCGCCCAGGTGGGCACCGGCAACATCACCGGCTGCGCCACCGCCCTCTACTCCGGCGGCCCGGGCGCCATTTTCTGGATGTGGGTCTCCGCCTTCTTCGGCATGGCCACCATCTACTCCGAGGCAGTACTGGCCCAGACCTACAAGACCCGGGACGCCCAGGGGCATGCCACCGGCGGGCCCATCTACTACATCAAGGCTGCCTTCCATGGAAAGCCGGGCCAGTTCCTCGCCGCCTTCTTCTCCGTAGCCATTATTTTGGCCCTGGGCTTTATGGGCAACATGGTGCAGTCCAACTCCATCGGGGACGCCTTCCACACCGCCTTCGGCCTGCCCAAGTGGGCGGTGGGCGCGTCGGTGGCTCTCATCGCCGCCTTCATCTTCCTGGGCGGGGTGAAGCGGATCGCTTCCTTTACCGAGAAGATCGTGCCGGTCATGGCCTGCTTCTATGTGGCCGGCTGCATCGTCATTCTGTTCATCAACCACGCCGCGGTCCTGGGGGCGCTGAAATCCATCTTCGTCTGCGCCTTCAACCCCCAGGCCGTGTTCGGCGGAGCCCTGGGGCTGGGCGTGAAGGAAGCCATGCGCTTCGGCGTGGCCCGGGGCCTATTCTCCAACGAGGCCGGCATGGGCTCCACCCCCCATGCCCACGCTCTGGCCAATGTGGAAAAGCCCGAGGATCAGGGCATCGTGGCCATGATGGGCGTGTTTATCGACACCTTTATCGTCCTGACCATGACTGCGCTGGTCATCCTCTCCTCCGGCGTGCTGGAACCGGTCACCGGCGCGCTCAAGGGCACCCCCCTGGCTCAGGCCGCCTTTAATCAGGCTTTCGGCAGCTTCGGCAACGTGTTCGTGGCCATCTGTATGCTCTTCTTCGCCTTTTCCACCATCATCAGCTGGTACTTCTTCGGGGAGGCCAACATGAAGGCCCTTTTCGGGCCCAAAAGCGTAAAAGTGTACGCCGTGATCGTGGTGCTGTTCATCTTTGCGGGGTCCATGCTGCATGTGGATCTGGTGTGGGACATGAGCGACATGTTCAACGGTCTCATGGTCATCCCCAACCTTCTGGCCCTGCTGGCCCTCAGCGGCGTGGCGGCGAAAACCATCAAAAAATAATTTGGCATAACTGTATGAGATTTCCGGGGGTTGGATATACTGCCCCCGAGGTGATTTTATGGCAAAGCAGGACATGAAGCGCCCCGAGCGCTCCCACGGCAAACCCCAGGGTCAGGGACAGCAGCCTCAGGAGCCCCAGGGCAAGGCCAAGCATTCCGACAAAAAGGCCAAGCCGATCACAGAAAACTAATTCAAACCAAAAAGGGAGCGCCGGTGGAAAACCACCGGCGCTCCCTTTTTGGTCATTCAGCGGACAGCCCCGGCAAAGGGGTATCCAGATCATCCAGCTCCTCGGGAGATCGCGCCTCCCACAGCCGAAGGGCCTCGGGGTGGGCCCGGAGCACCGCGCCGCCCCCCACGTCTCCGGTGAGGGCCGCCAGCGCGGGAAACCAGCGGGCGGGAAAGATCACCGGGTTGCCCCGGCGGCCCCGGCAGGAAAGGGCGGTAATGTGTTCGGGGGCGGCCCGGTGGGCGGCGATCAGTCCGGCCACGCTCTCCCGGGTGAGCCGGGGCTGGTCGCAGACCGCGAAAAGGACGGCGTCCGGGGCGTCCAGGGCGGCAAGGCCCAGGCGCACAGAGCCGGACTGGCCCGCGGCCGGGTCGGGGTTCCGGACGGGGAGGTAGCCCGCGGCGGCCGCCGCCGCCAGGATCTCGTCGTAGCAGCTCACCACCGCAGCCTGGGCGAACAGGGAGGGGGGGAGGGCGGCAAAGGCCCGGCGGTAGAGGGGCAGGCCGTCCACCTCGGCCAGCAGCTTGTTGGCGCCGTACCGCCGGGAGAGCCCGGCGGCCAGAAGGACGGCGGAGAGCTTCAACCCGCTCATCGCCAGAACTGGGACGGGCCCCGGGGAACGAAGCGGCCGCCGGGGCCGCCCAGAGGCTCGCCGTTCTCCACCGCCGGCACGCCGTTGAGCAGGACGGCGTCCACCCCGCCCACCGTCTCCATCCCCTCGTAGGGATCGTAGTCGCAGGCCGAGTGATTGACCGCGGCGCAAATACGTCCGGTTTTATTTGGATCGTATATTACAATATCGGCATCGGAATTCACCTGCAGCGCACCCTTTTGGGGGTACATCCCGAAGAGCCTGGCCGGGTTGGCCGAGAGGAGCTCCATCATGCGGTGAGGCGTGATCCGCCCGGATGCCACGCCGTAAGTATACAGCAGGATCCCCCGGTCCTCTGTGCCGGGCAGGCCCCCGGGGATCTTGGAGAAGTCATCCCGGCCCAGGGCCTTGACGGCGGTGGTAAAGGAGCAGTGGTCGGTGCCGATGGTGTCCACCGTGCCGTCGGCCAGCCCCTGCCAGAGCGCCTCCTGATTTCCCGCGGGGCGGGCGGGGGGCGCGAAGATGTACTTGGCGCTCTCAAAGCCGGGGAGATGATAGACGCCGTCGTCCAGCAGCAGATACTGGGGGCAGGTCTCCACATAGAGCTTCTGCCCTCTGGCCCTGGCGGCCCGGACGGCCTCCAGGGAGCGGGCCGCGGAGAGGTGGACGATGTTCACCGGCACCCCCGCCAGCTCGGCAATGGTGAGGTAACGGACAACGGCCTCGGCCTCGATCTGGACGGGGCGGGCCTCCGGGTGGGCGTCCGGGCCGGTGCGGCCCTCCGCCAGGAGCCGGGCGATCCGCGCGTCGGCCAGGGGGCCGTTTTCGCAGTGGCAGCCGCAGACGCCCCCCTCCGCCCCGATGGCCTGAAGGGCCTCGTAGATCTCCACGTCGGAAATCCCGATGGGATAGGCCATGTAGACCTTGTAGGAGGTGATACCCTGGGCCGTCATGGCCGGGAGCTCGGCGCGGATGGCGGGGGTCCAGTCCTTGATGGTCATGTGGAAGGAGTAGTTGCAGGCGGCCTTCCCATCCGCCCGGGCGTGCCACTCGTCCAAAGCAGACTGGAGGGAGGCCCCCCGGACCGGCTCGGCAAAATCCAGCACCGTAGTGGTGCCGCCGCACAGGGCGGAGCGGGTGCCGGAAGCCCAGTTGTCGGCGGTCTCGTTGGGCTGCCCCTTATTCATCTCAAAGTGGGTGTGGGTGTCGATAAAGCCGGGAAAGACCAGCTTTCCGGACGCGTCCAGGACCTGACTGTCCCCCGCGGGCAGCCCGGGGCCGATCTGGGTGATGACGCCCCCCTCCGTCCGCAGGTCGGCCTGCCGGGGGCCGTCCGGGAGAATGAGGGTGCCGTTTCGGATGAGAATGGACATGGTGAGACGCTCCTTTCCGGTCATGGTGCCCCCATTGTACACCGGGGGCCCGCCGGGGTCAACGGATGCAAAATCAAAATTTTTTGTAAACTGACTTTCTTTTTGAAAACGGATGCGATACAATGATGCCAACAAGCATATGAAGGAGGGTTCCTCTATGGAAGTTGGCAAGCGCCTGATCCGGGTCGATGCCGTTGACAAGGCCGCCGGGCGGGCCAAATACACCGACGACCTCATCCCCCGCCCCCATCTGGTGGCGAAGCTGCTCCACAGCACCATCGCCAACGGACGGGTCAAATCCATCCACACGGAGGAGGCCGCCCGGCTCCCCGGGGTCTTGCTCTTATACCCATTTTACGCGGCCTACGCAGGCACCAGTATCCCACCCCCGGCCATCCCTGGAGCGTGGAGGCCGCCCATCAGGACGTGTCCGACCGGCGGCTCCTCACCGACCGGATCCGCTATTACGGCGACGACGTGGCCGCCGTGGTGGCCGAGGACGAGGTCTCCGCCCAGCGGGCCCTGAAGGCCATCCGGGTGGAGTATGAGGAGTATGAGCCCCTGCTCACCCCCGAGGCCGCCATGGCCCCCGGCGCCCGGGCCGTCCACGACGAGTGCCCGGACAACATCCTCAGGCACATGGACCTGCGCACCCCCATGCCCCCCGAGAGCGGCTTCCAGAGCGTGGAGGACGTGCTTGCCTGCGACTCCTACTTCCAGTTTGAGGGCCGCTACGCCACCCAAATGGTGCAGCACTGCCACATCGAGCCCGCCGTGTCCTACGCCTACATGGAGGGGGGCCGCATCGTGGTGGTCTCCTCCACCCAGATCCCCCACATCGTCCGGCGGGTGTGCGGCCAGGCCCTGGGGATCCCCTGGGGGGACATCCGGGTCATCAAGCCATACATCGGCGGCGGCTTCGGCAACAAGCAGGAGGTTTTGTACGAGCCTCTGAACGCCTTCCTCACCCGGGCGGTGGGCGGGCGCTGCGTCAAGCTGGAGCTCACCCGGGAGGAAGTTTTTGAGAACACCCGCTCCCGCCACGCCATCTCCTTCGACGTGAAGGCCGCGGTGGACAAAGACGGGACCATCATGGCCCGGTGGTGCCGGGCGGTCTCCACCCAGGGCTCCTACGCCTCCCACGGCAACGCCATCGTGGCCAACGCCATCACCGCCTTCCGGCAGCTCTATCCCGACCGGCTGGGCCACCACTCCGAGGCATACACCGTCTACACCAATCTCCCCGCCCCAGGCGCCATGCGGGGCTACGGCATTCCTCAGGCCAACTTCGCCGTGGAGTGCATGATGGACGATATGGCGCTGAAATTCGGCCTGGACCCCTACCGGTTCCGGCTGCAGAACCTCATGCCTCTGGGGTATGTGGATCCCTTCAACGGCATCACCTGCCACTCCACCGGCCTGAGAGAGTGCATGGAGAAGGGGCGCGCTTTCATCCACTGGGATGAGCTGCGGGAGAAATATGAAAACCAGACCGGCCCGGTGCGCCGGGGCGTGGGCATGGCCGTGTTCTCCTACAAGACCGGCGTGTGGCCCATTTCCCTGGAAACCGCCTCCGCCCGGATGGTGCTCAACCAGGACGGCTCGGTGCAGCTCCAGCTGGGCGCCACCGAGATCGGCCAGGGGGGCGACACCGTGTTCACCCAGATGGCCGCCGAGAGCATCGGCTTCCCCAGCGCGCGGGTACACATCGTCTCCTTCCAGGACACCGACACCGCCCCCTTCGACACCGGGGCCTACGCCTCCCGGCAGACCTACGTCACCGGTATGGCCATCAAGCAGACCGGCGAGGCGTTCAAGCGCAAGCTGCTGGACTACGCCTCCGAGCTGCTGGAGCGGCCCGCGGAGGAGCTGGATGTACGGGACGGGGAGATCGTGGACGCCGGGACCGGCGCGCTGGTCTTGACCCTCCATGACCTGGCCCAGGAGGCCTTCTACTCCTTCCGCCACTCGGTGCATATTGCCGCCGAGACCACCCACCAGTGCAGGGACAACACCTTTGCCTTCGGCTGCTGCTTTGCCGAGGTGGAGGTGGACGTTCCCCTGGGCAAAGTGAAGGTGCTGCGCATCGTCAACGTCCACGACTCGGGAAGGCTCATCAATCCCCAGCTGGCCGAGGCCCAGGTCCACGGCGGTATGTCCATGGGGTTGGGCTACGCCCTCAGCGAGGAGATGAAGTTCGACGGCAAGGGCCGGCTTTTGAACGGCAACCTGCTGGACTACAAGCTCCCCACCGCCATGGATCACCCGGAGCTCACCGCCCTCTTCGTGGAGACTGAAGATCCCTCCGCCCCCTTCGGCAACAAGGCCCTGGGCGAGCCTCCCGCGATCCCGGTGGCTCCGGCAGTGCGCAACGCGCTGCTCCACGCCACCGGTGTGGCCGTCAACACGCTTCCCCTGAGCCCTCAAAAGCTGGTGGAGGCATTTGCCAGGGCCGGGCTTCTCTCCTGAAACAGAGAAGATCCGGGGTTTGGAACCGCAACTTTGATTACAAAGGGGTGTTATCGTGTACGATATTACATCTATTTATCAGGCCCGGAGCGTAGACGACGCCATTTCGGCCCTGAAAAGCGATCCTGAGGCCCTGGTCATTGCCGGGGGCACCGACGTGCTCATCAAGATCCGGGAGGGGAAAGACGCCGGGTGCCGTCTGGTCTCCATCCATGAGCTGCGGGAGGAGCTGGAGGGCGTGGCCCTGGCTCCCAACGGCGACGTGGAGATCGGGCCGCTCACCACCTTCCGGGGCTGCACCTTCAGCGATGTGATCCGCGCCACGGTCCCGGTGCTGGGGGAGGCCGCCGACATGGCGGGCGGGCCCCAGCTCCGGGCGGCGGGGACGCTGGGAGGCAACCTCTGCAACGGCATCACCTCCGCCGACACCGCCTCCACCCAGATGGCCTTCGGGGCCATCCTCCGGGTGCGGGGGCCGGAAGGGGAGCGGGAGATCTCCATCAACGACTGGTATCGGGGCGTGGGCAAGGTGGCTCTGGCGCATGACGAGCTGCTGGTGAAGATCGTCATTCCCAAATCCCACTACGAGGGCTGGAGCGGCCACTATATCAAGTACGCCATGCGCAGCGCCATGGACATCGCCACTCTGGGCGTGAGCTGCCTGGTAAAGCTCTCCGCCGACAAGACCGTGGTGGAGGACCTGCGGCTGGCCTTCGGCGTGGCCGGGCCGGTGCCCTTCCGCTGCCTGGAGACCGAAAAGGCCATGACAGGGCTGCCCATCGGGGAAGCCGTCAAACAGATCGGGGCCTCGGCGCTGAAAGAGATCCATCCCCGGGACAGCTGGCGGGCCTCCAAGGCGTTCCGCATCCAGCTGGCCCGGGAGCTGTCCGGCCGGGCGCTGGCTGAGGCGGCGCGGAAAGGGGGCGCGCAGATATGAGCATGGAAATTTTGAGCTGCACCGTCAACGGCCGTCCGGTGGAGGTTGGAATCGACCCCCGGGAGTCCCTGGCCGACACGCTGCGGGAGCGGCTGGGCCTCACCAGCGTGAAAAAGGGCTGCGAGGTGGGGGAGTGCGGCGCCTGCACCGTCCTGGTGGACGGGGAGGCCATCGACTCGTGCATCTACCTGTCGGTCTGGGCCCAGGGCAAAAAGATCCTCACCGTGGAGGGGCTTCAGGACGAGAGCGGGGAGCTCTCCCCCATCCAGAAGGCCTTCGTGGAGGAGGCCGCCATCCAATGCGGGTTCTGCACGCCGGGCATCATCATGTCGGCGGTGGAGATCGTGGGCAGCGGGAAGCAGTACACCCGGGAGGAGCTCAGAAAACTGATCTCCGGCCACCTGTGCCGCTGCACGGGCTACCAGAACATCCTCAACGCCGTGGAGCGCGCGGTGAACGAGGCCCACAAGTTCGTGGGGAAATAAATGTGGAAATGGGGATATCCGGCGGCCAGTGGCCGCCGGGTATCTCAAGCTGTCCAAAAGGCCGCTGCCTTTTCCGGCCGCCTGCCCGCCATCCATCTCGAAAAAGTGGCTGCGCCACTTTTTCGACCGTCTCAGATCCACATTGATGTGGATCTTTGCGGACATTTTCCCCCACGCTCGCCGCCTTTCCCTTGACCCTCCCCCCAAAAAGGGATATACTACCTTCACAACACCCCCCTCCTCCCCGGAGCGGGGGCTTTCGCCGTTTCCATAACCATCGATGTCTGTCCGGGAGGTGCCCATGAAGCTGCTGCTCTCCGCGCTCAGCGCGGTCCCTGAATTCCGATCTCTCCTGGCCGCCCTGGACGGGGGGGCCTGTCCGGCGGCGGTGTCCGGGCTCTCTCCCGTCCATCGGGCCCACATGTCCGCCGCCGTGCGGGAGGCCACCGGGCGGCCGGTGGCGGTGCTCTGCGCCGACGACGCCGAGTGCCGCCGCATGGCCGCCGACCTCCGGGCCTTTTCCGGGGAAGAGGTCTTCACCCTTCCCGCCCGGGAGTTCCTTTTCCACAACGCCGCCGTGGTCTCCCGGCAGTGGGAGCAGCGCCGCCTGGAGGTGCTGTGGGCGCTCACCGAGGGGCGGGTGCCCTTCCTGGTGGCCTCGGCGGAGGCCATGCTCCAGCGCACCCTGCCTCCCGACTGCCTCGCCCGGTCCGCCCGGGTGCTGAAAATGGGGGCGGTCTGCGACCTGGGGGAGTTGGCCGAGGCCCTGACGGCGGCGGGCTACCGCCGGTGCGACCAGGTGGAGGGAGTGGGGCAGTTCGCCCTCCGGGGCGGCATCCTGGACTTTTTCTCCCCCGCCCATCCCCAGCCGGTGCGGGTGGAGTTTTTCGGGGACGAACCGGACTCCATGGGCCTGTTCGACCCTTCCACCCAGCGCCGCACCCGGCAGCTGGAGGAGTGCTGCATCCTGCCCGCCGCCGAGGTGCTGCCCCATCTGGCCCCCGGGGGGCTGCCCGGGCTGGTGCGGACACTCAAAAAAAAGCGGGACGGGGCCCGGCGCCGGGGCGGGCCCGACGGCCTTGTCCCCACCCTGGACGAAGATGTGGAAAAGCTGGAAAACGGCGTGCTCTTTCCCGCCGTGGACCGCTATCTGGCCCTCATCTATCCCCAGATGGCCACGGCGGCCGACTACCTGCCCCCGGACGCCGCCGTCTTTCTCAGCGAGAGCCCCCGGTTCGCGGAGCGGGGGAAAAACTACCTCTGGCAGCTGAATGAGGACGTCGCCGCCCTGTCGGAAAACGGGACCCTTCTGGCCGAGCTGGGGGTGTACGCCCGCACGCCGGAGGAGCTCTCCGCCCGGCTGAGCGACTGGCCGGTGGCCTATCTGGACTCCTTCCCCTCCTCCCAGTACCCCCAGCGCCCCCGCACCCTCCTCACCGTCACCGCCAAGCAGCTCCCCTCCTACGGCGTCAGCCTGGAGACGGCGGTCTCCGACCTCTCCCACTACCTGAGCGCGGGCTACTCCGCGGTGGTGCTGGCGGGGACGGAGCAGCGGTGTCTGAACCTCCAGTCCCTCCTCCGGGAGCAGAAGCTCCGGGCGGGGGTGGATTTTCAGCTCCACGCCCTCCCCGAGCCGGGCAAGGCGGTCATCGCCTGCGGCGGGCTCTCCTCCGGCATGGAGTACCCCGCCGCCAAGCTGGCCATTCTCACCGAGGGACAGGCCGCGCCGGGGAAGAAGGCCAAAGCCAAGGCCCCCACCAACCGGGAAAAGCTCAAGTCCTACGCCGACCTCTCTCCGGGGGACCTGGTGGTCCATCAGCAGCACGGCATCGGCCGCTACGCGGGCATGGTGAAGCTCCCGGTGGACGGGATAGAGAAGGACTATGTAAAAATTTCCTACGCCGGGGCGGACGCCCTCTACGTCCCCGCCACCCAACTGGACCAGGTGAGCAAATACATCGGCGGCGGCGAGGACGCCAATGAGACGAAAAAGCTCTCCCGGCTGGGGGGGACGGACTGGGAAAAGCAGAAGTCCAGGGCCAAAAAGGCGGTGCAGGACCTGGCCAAGGGCCTCATCCAGCTCTACGCCCAGCGCCAGCGCCAGCCCGGCTTCGCCTTTTCCCCCGACTCCCCCTGGATGAAGGAGTTCGAGGACGAGTTTGAGTACACCGAGACCGACGACCAGCTCCGGTGCGTAGCCGAGATCAAGCGGGACATGGAGGCCCCCCGGCCCATGGACCGGCTCCTCTGCGGCGACGTGGGCTACGGCAAGACCGAGGTGGCCTTCCGGGCCATCATGAAGTGCGTGCTGGACGGCAAGCAGGCCGCCATCCTGGTGCCCACCACCGTTCTGGCCCGGCAGCACTTCCTCTCGGCCAAGCAGCGCTTTTCCAAGTACCCGGTGGAGATCGACGTCATCTCCCGCTTCCGCACCCCCGCCCAGATGAAGGAGACCCTCCGCCGGTTGGAGGCGGGGCAGGTGGATCTGCTCATCGGCACCCACCGGCTCCTGCAAAAGGACGTCAAATTCAAAGATCTGGGCCTGCTGGTGGTGGATGAGGAGCAGCGCTTCGGCGTCACCCACAAGGAAAAGCTCAAGGAGATCTCCCGCCAGGTGGACGTGCTTACCCTCTCGGCCACCCCCATTCCCCGGACCCTGAACATGGCCCTTTCGGGCATCCGGGACATGTCCACCCTGGAAGAGCCGCCCCAGGACCGCCAGCCGGTGCAGACCTACGTCATGGAGCACGACTGGTCGGTGCTCTCCGACGCCATGCGCCGGGAGCTGGAGCGGGGGGGACAGGTCTACTATCTCCACAACCGTGTGGAAACCATCTCCCGCACGGCAGCCCACATCAAGACCCTTCTGGGGGACGATGTGACCGTCGGCATCGCCCACGGCAAGATGACCCAGGAGGAACTCAACGATGTGATGACCCGGATGTCGGAGGGGGAGGTCAACGTGCTGGTGTGCACCACCATCATCGAAACCGGCATCGACATCTCCAACGCCAACACCCTCATCATCGAGGACGCGGACAAGATGGGGCTGGCCCAGCTCCACCAGATCCGGGGGCGGGTGGGCCGCTCCAGCCGCCGGGCCTTTGCCTACCTCACCTTCCGCCGGGGCAAGGTGCTCAGCGAGGTGGCCTCCAAGCGGCTGGGGGCCATCCGGGAGTTCGCCGAATTCGGCTCCGGCTTTAAGATCGCCATGCGGGACCTGGAGATCCGGGGGGCGGGCAATGTGCTGGGCCCCGAGCAGTCGGGCTTCCTCCTCAGCGTGGGCTACGATATGTACCTGAAGCTCCTGGAGGAGGCCGTCCTCGCGGAGCGGGGGGAGAAGGCCGAGCGCCCCGCCGAGTGCTCTGCCGACCTCACGGTCTCGGCCTCCATCCCCGACCGGTACGTCCCCTCCCCGGAACAGCGGATGGATCTCTACCGCCGCATCGCCCTCATCCGCAGCGAGGCCGACGCCGACGACCTCACCGACGAGCTCATCGACCGTTACGGCGATCCCCCCCGGCCGGTGAACAACCTCATCGCCGTGGCCCTTCTCCGCGCCGACGCCGCCCGGTGCGGGGTGTCTGAGATCAGTCAGAAGGGAAACAGTCTCCTGTTCTCCCTCTCCTCCTTCGAGCTCCGGCGGGTCTCGGCCCTCTGCGCCCAAAGCCGCTGCCAGGGCCGCCTTCTGTTCTCGGCCGGGGAGAAGCCCGCCCTCACCCTCAAGCTCAAAAAGGGGGAGGACCCTCTGAAGCTGGCCCGCATCCTCATCGAAGACTACGGAAAGACCGGAACATGACAAGACCGCGGAAGTCCCCTGACTGGGGACTCCCGCGGTCTTTTTTGTTTCAGGAACCACTGATTAAAACCAAGTATGTGGATCGGTGAGCAGATTTTTCGTCTGGCAAGGCAAAAAATCGCAGAAATACTTTGTGTATTTCAGGACTTTTTAACGCAGTCAGGCGGAAAATCTGCCGCCAAGACACATGCGGGGATTGATTCAGTGGTTCCTTAATCCTCGTTGGGGTTGAAATAATAGGGCTTCATCAGGCTGCCCTGCTGCTCCGTGGAGTCCTTCTGGCTCCCCAGCCGCAGGGTGACCTCCATGGGCCCGCCCCGGCGGCCGCCGTTTCCACGGCCCCCCCGGCGCTTTCCGCCCTGTTCGGCGGGGGCTTTGGCCTTCTTTTCCCGGCGGGGCGCGTTCTGCACCTTGGCGGGGGGGAACGGCTCCTGCTTCGGCTCAGCCCCTTTTTTCTGGCGGCCGCCCTCCTTGGGCTGCGCCTGCCGGGTCGCCGGCTTTTTCTCGGTGGTGCGGGCCGTCTTTCTGGGGGCCAGCAGCCGGGCGGTGGCGTCCATAATGGTCTCCCCGGCCAGGGGGTCCCGGTAATACTCCACCGGACGGGCCTTTTCCTCGGGGCTGCCGTGGGGCTCCATGGCGGTGAGAGCCTCCTCCAGGGTGCGGCTGGGCTTGTAGCCCGACGCCTTCCGCTTGCCGGAGGCGGGGGACTGGGCAGCCTTCTCCGCCCGGGCGGGGGCCTCCCTCCGGGCCTTCACCGGAGTCTCGCCCTTGACCGGCTTGACGGCCTGGGCAGTCTTTTTGTTCTCCTCCCGCTGACGCCTGCGCTCCCGGGCGGCCGCCCGGGCCTCGGCGTCGTCTGGGTTGATCTCCCGGCCCCGGGCGTCCTTTTTGGGGGCCTCAAAGACCTCCATGGGCCAGGGATGATCCTCCACCACCGGAATGGACTTTTTCAGCAGCTTCTCGATCTCCCTGAGCAGAGGCTTCTCCCCGAACTCGCAGAAGGACACGGCGGTGCCGCCCCGGCCCGCCCGGCCGGTCCGGCCGATGCGGTGGACATAGGTCTCGGGCACGTCGGGAAGATTGTAGTTGAACACATGGGAGAGCTCTTCGATGTCGATGCCCCGGGCGGCGATGTCGGTGGCCACCAGGGCCTTGACCCGGCCCTCCTTAAAATCGGCCAGCGCCTGCTGGCGGGCCGTCTGGCTCTTGTTTCCGTGGATGGCCGCGGCGGTCACCCCCGCCTTTTGCAGGTCCCCCGCCACCTTGTTGGCCCCGTGCTTGGTGCGGGTGAAGATCAGGGCGTTCTTCACCTCGGGCCGCAGGATGAGAGAGGCCAGGAGCCTGGATTTGTTGCTCCGGTCTACATAGTAAAGCTTCTGGTCGATGACCTCCACCGGGGAGGACACCGGATCCACCGCCACCTTCACGGGATCGGTGAGCAGGGAGTCCACCAGTCCCTGCACCTCGGGAGGCATGGTGGCGGAGAAGAAGAGGGTCTGTTTCCTCCGGGGCAGCCACTCCAGGATCTTCTTCACATCGTGGATAAAGCCCATGTCCAGCATCCGGTCGGCCTCGTCCAAAACGAAGATCTCCAGTTTTTCCACATGGATATACCCCTGATTGTGGAGATCCTCCAGCCGGCCGGGGGTGGCCACCAGAATGTCCACGCCCGCTTTCAGCTTGTCCACCTGGGGCTGCTGTCCCACCCCGCCGAAGATGACGGCGGAGCGGAGGGGGAGATTTTTGCCGTAGGCCTCAAAGCTCTCCTGGATCTGGAGGGCCAGCTCCCGGGTGGGGGTGAGGATGAGGGCGCGGACGGGGCGGCCCTTCACCGGGCGCTCGCTGAGCCGCTGAAGGATGGGGGCGGCGAAGGCACAGGTCTTGCCGGTGCCGGTCTGGGCGCAGCCCAGCACGTCCCGCCCGGCCAGGCCTTGGCCTGGATGGGGGAGGGGGCGCGGTAGTCCAGGTCGGAGAGAGCGGAAAGGATCGGGGCGCAGAGGCCCAGGGATTCAAAGGTCATAGTCGCGTTCCTTTTTTCAAATATCCCGCGCACAGCAAAAGAAAGGCGTACGCATCGGCACGCCCGGGCGGGAGAGCGGAAGCAGATTATAGCGGCGCGGGCGCCGGGCCCCCTCCTTCCGCTGGAGGGAAGCACAAACACGGCCGAGAGGCCGTGAAACTATCCAGTGACGGTAGTATACCATTTTTTGAAGCAAATTACAACTGCGGGCGGAAAATCAACCGCAGGCCGCGGCTTGGCAAGCCGCGGCCTGCGGTTTTTCAGAGAGAAAAGCGTGTTTAAAAGTGCTCCCGCAGGGCCTTCACCGCCAGAGCCACGGTGTCCTCAATGGTGGGCTGGTCGGCGTTGATGGTGATGTCGGCGTATCTGGCATAAAAGGGCGCACGGTAGTCGTAGAGATCCTGGAGCGTCTGGCCGGGGGCCAGGGTGACCCCCCGGGTGGCCAGGTTCCCCAGCCGCTTTTCCAGCACGGGGCAGGGGAGGCTGAGATAGAGCACCGGCCCCAGCTCTTTGAGGTGTCTGGCTCCCAGATCCCGAAGCACCACGGAGCCGCCGGGGGCGATCACGGTGCGCTGGCAGTCCAGAGAGGCGATCACCTCCGCCTCGGTATCCAAAAACCGCTCGGTCCCCAGCCGGTCCAGCACCGCCTGCAGCAGCCCGCCCTCCTGCCGCTGGATGAGCAGGTCGGTATCCACAAAAGAAAATCCCAGCTCCTTGGCCAGCAGAACGCCCACGGTGGATTTGCCCGAGCCGGGCATCCCGATGAGGCTGACGTTGCGCATGCGTTCCATCTCCCCGATTTCAAAATCGTGTTGATTATAGCAAAAACCGGCAGGAAGGGCAAGCCTTCCTCTCTGATTTTTCAAAAGCAGGAAAGCGGACGGAGGCTCTTCCAAGCCTCCGTCCGCTCCCTTTGATCCGTCCCAGGTCAGTCCAGCTGGAACTGCCCGGTGTAAAGCTGATAGTAACGCCCCTGCTGCTCGAGAAGCTCTGCGTGGCTTCCCTTCTCCTGGATGCGCCCGCCTTCGATGACCACGATGCAGTCGGCATTGCGCACAGTGGAGAGGCGGTGGGCGATGACAAACACCGTCCGGCCCTCCATGAGGGCGTCCATGCCCTTCTGGATCTGGGCCTCGGTGCGGGTGTCGATGGAGGAGGTGGCCTCATCCAGGATCATCACCGGGGGATCGGCCACGGCGGCCCGGGCGATGGCCAGCAGCTGCCGCTGGCCCTGGGAGAGGTTGGAGCCGTCCCCCGTGACCATGGTGCGGTATCCGTCCGGAAGCCGCCGGATAAAGGAGTGGGCCCCCGCGGTCCTGGCGGCGGCGATACACTCGTCGTCGGTAGCGTCCAGCCTGCCGTAGCGGATATTCTCCATGACGGTGCCGGTGAAGAGGTGGGTATCCTGAAGCACCGCGCCCAGAGACCTTCTCAGGTCGTCCTTCCGGATCTCCTTGACGTCGATGCCGTCGTAAGTGATGACGCCGTCCTGGATCTCGTAGAAGCGGTTGATGAGGTTTGTGATGGTGGTCTTGCCCGCGCCGGTGGAGCCCACAAAGGCGATCTTCTGGCCCGGGTTGGCATACACCGATACGTTGTGGAGGATCTGCTTGCCAGGGACGTAGGAGAAATCCACGTCCCGGAACCGCACCGCGCCGGTGAGCTCCGCCAGGACACAGTCCTTCTCCCGGGTCACCGCGCCCCGGATGCGGTGGAGCCCCTGGGCCGGGTCGCCCTCCGGATAGCTCCAGGCCCACAGGTGATCCGGGGTGTTCTCCGGACACCGGACCAGATTGCCTTCGCCGTCCTTCACACAGGGAACCAGGGTCATGCGGCCCCGGTTGGGCACCCGCCACGCCCAGTGGCCGGTGCCCCGGCCGGCTGCGGCAGGGGAGAGGGTCCCGTCGGGGGCCTTGTTCACCGCCTCCAGCGTCACCTTGCCCTCATCGGTCTCCGGCTGGGTATCCATCACCTCAAAAATGCGCTCGGCGCCCGCCAGAGCGGAGAGAATGGTGGTGAGCTGCTGGGAGATCTGGTTCAGGGGCTGGCTGACCTGCCGGGAATACTGGAGGTAGACGGTGAAGCCGCCCAGGTCGAAGCCGCCGAAGATGGCCAGCAGGCCGCCCACCGCGGCAGTGAGGGCGTAGCCCACGTTGTTCAGATTCATGGCCACAGGCATGATGGCGGTGGAGTAGAAGTTGGCCTTGGCCGCCGCCCGGCGGTAGTCGTCGTTGAGCCTGGAAAACGCCTCCTTGGCCTGCTCCTCATGGGTGAAGGCCTTGACCACCTTCAGCCCCTCGATCATCTCCTGGATGTTGCCGTTGACCCTGCCCAGGTTGGCCTGCTGCTCCCGGTAGTATTTCCGGGATTTTCCGCCCATGCTCCGGAAAACGAGCATGGTGACTCCCAGGATCACCAGCGTGATGAGGAAGAGGATAGGGCTGACCACGATCATCATCCCCACGATGCCTACAAACATGAGGGCGGAGGAGAAGAGGGAGACCACCGACTGCTCCAGCGCCATCTGGACGTTGTCGGCATCGTTGGTGAACCGGCTCATGAGCTCCCCGTGGGTGTGCCGATCGTAGTAGGACACAGGCAGATCCTGAAGCCGGTC
The DNA here is from genome assembly GCA_900169975.1 of Pseudoflavonifractor sp. Marseille-P3106. Classification (GTDB taxonomy): domain Bacteria; phylum Bacillota; class Clostridia; order Oscillospirales; family Oscillospiraceae; genus Vermiculatibacterium. Next base: position 53,967 of record LT827119.1, on the reverse strand, counting down.
GAACAGATCCTTCCGCAGCCTGTTGGTGCCCTTCTGGGCCAGCCGGGCCATGGTGGCCGACTGCACGTAAGAGGCGGCCACACCCACCAGGTAGATGCCCAGCAGAGGCGCCAGGGCCAGAAGCAGATCCTTCGGCCCCGCGTAGACCCCGCCCACCAGATTGTTGATGACCGGGCGCATGTAGTAGGAGCCGCCCACGTTGGAGCAGACCGAGAGGATCAGGCAGAGAAACACCCCCGCCAGAGGGAGCTTGCTCTGAGAGAGATAGCCCAGCAGCCGTTTGACGGTCTTTTTCGCGTCCTTGGGCTTGGCGAAGCCGCCATTGCGATTGTGTCCCGCCATTATTCGCTCACCCCTTCCTGCTGAGACTGGTAGATCTCCTGATAGACGGCGTTGCTTTGCAGCAGCTCGGCATGGGTGCCCGAGCCCGCCACCGTGCCGTCGTCCAGCACCAGGATCTGGTCGGCGGACTGCACCGAGGAGATCCGCTGGGCAATGATGATGACGGTGGTCCCCGCCAGATTTTTGGCGAAGGACTCCCGGATGGCGGCCTCGGTGGCCGAGTCCACGGCGGAGGTGGAGTCGTCCAGAATGAGGACGGCAGGCTTTTTCAGCATGGCCCGGGCAATGCACAGCCGCTGCTTCTGGCCGCCGGAGACATTGACGCCGCCCTGGTCGATGCGGGTGTCAAAACCGTCGGGGAAGGACATGATGAAGTCATAGGCCTGGGCGTCCCTGGCCGCCTGGACGAGCTCCTCCTCCGTGGCGTCCGCCTTGCCCCAGAGAAGGTTCTCCCGGATGGTCCCCGAAAAGAGGACGTTGTTTTGCAGCACCATGCCGATGCGGCTCCGCAGCTCCTCCAGGGGATAGTCCCGCACATCCACGCCGTCCACCCGCACGCTGCCGCCGGTGACATCGTAAAAGCGGGGGATGAGATTGACCAGGGAGGACTTGCCCACGCCGGTGCCCCCCACGATGGCGGTGACCTGACCGGGCTTCATCGTGAAGCTCAAATGGCTCAATACGTCGTCCCCGCTGCCCGAGGAACGGTATTTAAAGGACACGTCCCGGAACTCCACCTCGCCCCGGGCGGGGGGAAGGGCCGCGGCCCCGCGCTCCGCCCGGTCCTGGATGTCGGGCTGCGTGTCCAGCACCTCGATGATCCGGCGGGCGCAGGCGGCGGCCCGGGAGAGCTGAAGCAGGCTCATGGCCACCATCATCACGCTCATGAGGATCTGGAAAATATAGTTGAGGAAGGAGGACAGATCGCCGTAGCGCATGGCGCCGTCCATCACCTGAATGCCGCCCAGGTAGAGGACGGCCAGAGTGGCCAGGTTGAGGCAGAGCATCATCACCGGCATGATCATCACGATTCGCATGGCCACCTGGATGCCCGCGTCGGTGAGCTCGTCGTTGGCCTTTTTGAACTTGGTCTTTTCATAGCCCGCCCGGACGAAGGCCTTCACCACCCGGACCGCCACCAGATTCTCCTGCACCGCGCTGTTGAGGTTGTCGATCTTCCGCTGCATCACTTCAAACAGGTAGTTGCAGACCTTCATGATCAGGCCGATGGCCAGCACCATCACCGGGATGACCACCAGCATCACCAGCGCCAGACGGCCGTTGATGGAGGCCGCCATGGCCAGCGCGGCAATGAGCATCACCGGTGCCCGGGTGATGATGCGCATCCCCATGGTGACGGTGAGCTGAATGGCGTTGACGTCGTTGGTCATCCGGGTGATGAGGGAGCCCGAGGAGAACCGGTCGATGTCCGCGAAGGAAAAGTCCTGGATCTTGCGGAACATGGAATCCCGCAGATTGGCCCCAAAACCCTGGCCCGCAATGGAGGCCGCCTTGGCCGAGGTCACGCCGCAGAACATGCCCACCGCGGCCAGCGCCAGCATGACGCCGCCCACCCGAAGGATATACGCCATGTCGGAGTTGGCGATGCCTACATCCACAATGGCGGCCATCAGCCGGGGCATAATGATCTCGCAGATGACCTCCACGATCACCAGCACCGGCGCCAGGACGGCCCACCGCCGGTACTGACCCATATAGACGGAAAGTTTTTTTACCATTCCTTGTGACACTCCTCTCGAGGACAGAAGGGGGGAGGCTCCATCCCTCCCAGGTTCTCCATCATACGGTGGAAAAATCCGTTGAGCTGTTCTCGCTCCTCCGGAGAAAATCCGGCCAGCATCCGCTGATCCACCGCCCGGAAGGACTGTCCGCACAGCTCCACCGCCCGGCGGCCCTTGTCGGTCAGTCCCACCTGGTTTCTCCGGGCGTCCTTTTCATCGGCCCGCCGCTCCACATAGCCCGAGCGCTCCAGGGATTTCAGGGAGACCGCCACCGTGGCCGGCGCCAACCGAAGCAGATGGGCCACCTCCCGCTGAGAATAGATCCTGCCCGCTTTTTCCCCGTGGAGAAGCACCAGCAGCAGCATGGGGGAGCCCAGATCGGCCAGCCCCCGCTCCGCCTGTTCCTCCATCACTCTCTTTCGATGAGCCTGATGCAGGCCATGAAAAATTGCGCTGGGTTCATCCGCGCAGTACATTGTCTCATCTCCAATCGTTCGTATCCTTATCGTTTGCGTGCTTACGAAGTATACGGCAGACCCCCGCAAAAATCAAGTCCAAATTGTAAACAAGTTTTTAGAACAGATGTTTGACATTTGGAAAGATGTATGGTAAGATATCAGTAACAAAAGAAGGAGGGGTGCCTATGGCCGCACCACTGACGCCCAAGCAGGCGGAGATCTACGACTTCATTCTCCAGTATACCCGGACTCAAGGCTATCCCCCCTCTGTGCGGGAGATCGGCGCGGCGGTCCACCTGAAATCCCCGTCCACCGTCCACTTTCACATGAAAAAGCTGGAGGCTGAGGGGTACATTCAAAAGGCCGACGGCAAGACCCGGGCCATCACGCTTCCCAGGGAGGCCATGCCTGAGGAGACAGAAGCACGGGCCGACCAGGTGCCCCTGGTGGGCGACGTGGCGGCCGGATCCCCCATTCTGGCGGAGGAGTGCGTGGAGGAATACCTCACCTTCGACACCGGCGGACGCACGGGAGAACACTTCGCCCTCCGGGTCCGGGGAGAATCCATGCTGGGCGCCGGAATTCTGCCGGGAGATCTGGTGGTGGTCCACCGGCAGGAGAGCTTCCGGGACGGAGACATCGTGGTGGCCCTCTTTGAGGACGAGGCCACAGTCAAGACCCTGAGCCGAACGGACGGGCACATCTGGCTTTTGCCGGAAAACCCCGCCTACCAACCCATCGACGGTGAAGGCGCCGCCCTGCTGGGCCGGGTGGTGGCCGTCATTCGCCGCTACTGAAGAAGGGAGTGTCCACAATGATGGCAGTCAATGTGGAAAAACTGGCCGACGCCGGCAAACGGTACATCAAAAAGATGGATCTGGAGGATATGGCGGCCCTGAAGATCTGCCTGCTGTCCACCGGAGCTCTGGCAGGACTTTCCCTCAAGAGCCGGATGGCCCGCCGCCTGGTGGGCGTGACCTGCTCCTTCCTCTCCGCTGGTCTGGCCATTCCCCTGGTGAGCCAGTACCTCGACGAGCTTCACGCGGCCGGATCCGCCGCGGAGTCACTGCGGGAGGACAAGGTGTAAGACAACCCCCCGCAGCTCACGTTTTAAGGGAAAAAGAAGGATGCCGCCCCGACGGGGCGGCATCCTTCAGCTTGTCGAAAAAGCCTCACAGAGTTTCGCGCCCGCAGGCGCGAAAGAGGTGGGATCCGTTTTCTGCCGCGGCGTGTACGTGGCAGAAAACACATCTCAGCCCGTAAGTGTGCGTATGGTCCGCCTTCGGCGGACCATACGTGCGCGCGACGGGCTGCATCCTGCTCGAAAAAGTGGCAAAGCCACTTTTTCGACAGTCTCAAGGATGCCGCCCCGTCGGGGCGGCATCCTTCTTTTATTTTTTAAATTTCCGGCTCTGGGCCACCGCCAGCTCGTCGCAGCGGTTGTTGTACCGGTTCTCCGCGTGCCCCTTCACCCAGTGCAGATTCACGGTGTGATAATCGCACAGCTCCAGCAGCCGCTCCCACAGATCAGGGTTGAGCGCCGGTTTTTGATCGGATTTGATCCAGCCCCGGGCCTTCCAGCCCTTGGCCCATCCCTTTTGGAGGGCGTCGATGACGTACTTGGAATCGGAGTAGAGCTCCACCGCGCAGGGCTCCTTCAGGGCCTCCAGCGCAGTGATGACGCCGGTGAGCTCCATGCGGTTGTTGGTGGTGTGCCCCTCGCCGCCGGAGAGCTCCTTTTCAAACTCCCCGTACCGGAGAATGGCGCCCCAGCCGCCTGGGCCGGGGTTTCCGGAGCAGGCTCCGTCGGTGTAGATGGTGACAGTTTTCATAGCTCTTTGAGAATTTCCTTCCGCTTTTCCTCAAACTCCTCAGTGGTGATGAGCCGCTGGTCATAGAGGCCCTGGAGCTTTTTCAGCCGCGCCTCGGGATCCTCCCCGGCCTCATGGTCGTCCTCGATGTCGATCTTGGGACCGACATATCCCTTCCCGAAGGCCTGATAGAGATTCATCCCCGTGATGCCTACGGCGATCAGCGTCCACAGGATGCCGAAAGCTCCAAAGGTCGGGATGGCCACAAAGAGGCCGATGAGAACAAAAATCCCACCCACCACGCCGCCGAACACCCCGCTGGCCTTGCTGGGGCGGTAGGTCACCCGCCGCCTCATGTCTGCTCTCCCAGGATCTCCTTCCGGCGGGCCTCGTAGTCGGCCGGGCTGATCCACTTTTTCTCCAGAAGGTAGTCCAGTTCTTTGAGCTGGGCGTCATGGTTGACCGTCTGAGTGGGCGTCACGGAAAGGGCGGCCAGTTGGGCCTCCAGCTTCAGAATGCGGGCATTGTACTCGTCTTTGGTGATCAGCCGCTGGATGTAAAGCATTTTTTCCTTCTTCATCCGGGCGCGGATCCCCTCTTCGGTATTGTCCTCTTCACTGCTGGTGAAGAACCCCATTCCTTACTCCCCCTTTTCCTCGTCCGCGGGAATTTCTCCCTCGGCGCTTTCCTCTTCCTCGTGGTCGGTGCGGGCGATGGAGATCACCTTGACCCCCTCGTCCAGGTTCATGAGCTTCACGCCCTGGGCGCTGCGGCTGTAGCTGTTGATCCCGGCGCACTCCATGCGGATGATGACGCCGGCGTCGTTGATGATGAGGATGTCGTCTCCGTCATTGACCACCTTCAACCCCACCAGGGGGCCGGTCTTGTCGGTGACCTGATAGCCCTTCAGGCCGTAGCCGCCCCGCTTCTGTGGGCCGTCGCCGCGGATATATTCATCCATCTCGGTGCGCTTGCCGTAGCCGTTTTCCGTCACCATGAGCACGTGGTGGTCGTACTTGGCCCGGGCCGCGCCGATGACGTAGTCCCCCTGGCGCAGGCGGATGCCCATGACGCCGCAGGCGTCCCGGCCCATGCAGCGCACGTCGTCCTCCTGAAAGCAGATGGTCATCCCATTGTGGGTGGCGATCAGAATGGCCTGCTCGCCGTCGGTCTCCCGGACGGCGATGAGCTCGTCATCGGGATCCAGGGTGATGCAGCGGATGCCGGCCTTCCGGGCGGTGAAGATGGCGGAGAGCTGGATGCGCTTTACTGTGCCCTTCCTGGTCACCATCACCAGATACCGGTCCTCCGGGAACTGGCGCAGATGGATCATGGCGGTGACCTTCTCCCCGGCCTCCAGCGGCAGGACGTTGACGATGGCCGTACCCTTGGCCGTCCGGCCGGACTCGGGGATCTGGTAGCCCTTCTTCCGGTGGACCTTGCCCTTATTGGTGAAAAACAGGAGGAAATCGTGGGTGGAGGAGGTGAATACCGTCTCCACATAATCCTCCTCCTTGGTGGCCATGGCGGTGATGCCCTTGCCGCCCCGCTTCTGGGTGCGGTAGGTGGAGGCGGGCACGCGCTTGATATAGCCCCCGGCAGTGAGGGTAAAGACGCACTCCTCTTCCTCGATGAGGTCTTCGATGTCGATCTCGTCCTCCACGTCCTGGATCTCGGTGCGCCGCTCGTCGCCGAACTTGTCGGCGATGGCCTGAAGCTCGCCCTTGAGCACCTGACGGATCATCTCGTCGCTGCCCAGCAATTCCTGATAGTAGGCGATGCGCTCTTCCAGTTCCTTGTACTCGTTTTCCAGCTTCTCCCGGTTGAGGCCCTGGAGGGCGATGAGGCGCATGTCACAGATGGCCTGGGCCTGCACGTCGTCCAGCTGGAAGCGGTCCATCAGGTTTTCCTTGGCGTTGTCATAGCTGGTGCGGATGATACGGATGACCTCGTCAATATTGTCCTGGGCGATCATCAGACCCTCCAGCAGATGGGCCCGCTCCTGGGCTTTCCGGAGGTCGTACCGGGTCCTGCGGACGATGATCTCCTCCTGGAACTTGAGGTATTCATCGATGATGTGCCGCAGAGAGAGGATCCGGGGCTGGGACTGGTCGTTCACCAGGGCCAGCATGTTGATGGCAAAGGAGCTCTGGAGCTGGGTCTGGGCGAAGAGCCGGTTGAGCACTACCTGGGGATTGGCGTCCCGCTTGAGCTCAATGACGATGCGCATGCCGTTGCGGTCGGTCTCGTCCCGCAGGTCGGAGATGCCCTCCAGGCGCTTGTCCTCCACCTGCTCGGCCATGTTCTTGATGAGCATCCGCTTGTTGACCTGGTAGGGGAGCTCGGTGACGATGATGCGGACGCGGTCCTTGCCGAACTCCTCAAATTCGGTGCGGGCCCGGACGATGACCTTGCCCCGGCCGGTGGCGTAGGCGGCCCGGATGCCCGAGCGGCCCATGATGATGCCCTGGGTGGGGAAATCGGGGCCCTTGACATGCTCCATGAGGTCGGCCAGCGTGGCTTCGGGGTCGTCCAGCACCTTGATGCAGGCGCCGATGACCTCCCGGAGGTTGTGGGGGGGGATGTTGGTGGCCATACCCACGGCGATGCCGGAGGAACCGTTCACCAGGAGGTTGGGAAAGCGGCAGGGGAGCACCCGGGGTTCTTTCCGGGTCTCATCAAAGTTTGGGTCCCAGTCCACCGTGTCCTTGTCGATGTCCCGGAGCATTTCTTCGGAAATTTTGGACAGCCGGGCCTCGGTATAACGATAGGCGGCGGGGGGATCTCCATCCACGGAACCAAAGTTGCCGTGGCCGTCCACCAGCATGTAGCGCATGGAGAAATCCTGAGCCAGGCGGACCAGGGCGTCGTACACCGACTGGTCGCCGTGGGGGTGGTACCGGCCCAGCACATCGCCCACGCAGGTGGCCGACTTTTTAAAGGGCTTGTCGTGGGTGAGGTTGTCCTCATACATGGCGTACAGGATGCGCCGGTGCACGGGCTTCAGACCGTCCCGCACGTCGGGAAGGGCCCGGCCCACGATCACGCTCATGGCGTATTCAATATAGGATTTCTCCATTTCCGGGACCAGAGGGGAACTGACGATGGCCTGTTCCGGGAAACGGATCTCCTCGGGATCGTATTGGGGTTTCTTACTCATTTGCAAAACAGCCTTTCTTTCTCAAAGAAGAACGGGAATTTTCACGGTGCCCCGCCGTCTGTGTCTCAGTAGTCCAGATTGACGGCGTACTTGGCGTTCTTTTCGATAAACTCCTTCCGGGGCTCCACCTTTTCCCCCATCAGGATGGTGAAGGTCTCGTCGGCGGCCACGGCGTCGTCCAGCTCGATGCGCCGGAGGGTCCGCTTCTCCGGGTCCATGGTGGTCTCCCACAGCTCGTGGGGGTTCATCTCGCCCAGACCTTTATACCGGCTGATGTCGATCTTGGCGCCGGGGTTGTCCCCCCGCAGCTCGGCGGACACCCGATCCCGCTCCTCGTCGGAGTAGGCCACCCGGGTCTGCTTGCCCCGGCTGAGCTTATAGAGGGGAGGGACGGCGGAGTAGACGTAGCCTTGCTCGATGAGGGGCCGCATGAACCGGAAAAAGAAGGTCAGCAGCAGGGTGCGGATGTGCGCGCCGTCCACATCGGCATCGGCCATGATGATGATCTTGTGATAGCGCAGGCGGGAGAGGTCGAACTCGTCCCCAATGCCCGCGCCCAGCGCCGTGATGACCGGCTGGAGCTTGTCGTTGCCGTAGACCTTGTCGGCCCGGGCCTTCTCCACATTGAGCATCTTGCCCCACAGGGGGAGGATGGCCTGGAACCGGGAGTCCCGGCCCTGGGTGGCCGAGCCGCCGGCGGAGTCGCCCTCGACGATGTAGAGCTCGGTGAGCTCTGGGTTTACCTCGTTGCAGTCCCGCAGCTTGTCTGGCATGGCCGCGCCGCCCAGGGCGGTCTTGCGGCGGATGGATTCCCGGGCCTTTCGGGCGGCCTCTCTCGCCCGGTTGGCCGTGAGCGCCTTGTCCAGAATGGCCCGGCCCACACCGGGGTTCTCTTCCAGAAATTCCGTGAGCTTTTCGGTGACCACCGAATTGACCAGGGTCCGGATCTCGGAGTTGCCCAGCTTGGCCTTGGTCTGGCCCTCAAACTGGGCGTTGGTGAGCTTGACGGAGATCACGCAGCACAGGCCCTCCCGGCAGTCCTCGCCGGAGACCTTCTCCTCGTTTTTCAAAAGGCCGATCTTTTTTCCGTAGTTGTTGAGCGCGGCGGTGAGGGCCCGCTTGAAGCCCTCCTCATGCATGCCTCCTTCCGGGGTGTGCACGTTGTTGGCAAAGGACAATATCAGCTCATTGTAGCTGTCATTGTACTGCATGGCCACCTCGGCCATGGAATCCTCCCGCTGGCCGGACATGTAGATGACCTTCTCATGCAGGGGAGTCTTGGTCCGGTTGAGCCAGGTGACAAATTCCCGGATGCCGCCTTCATAGCACATCTCGTCCCGCTGCTCCCGGCCGGGGCGCAGGTCCTCGGTGGTGATGTGGAGCCCGGCGTTGAGGAAGGCTTCCTCCCGCATCCGGGTGTGGAGGATGTCATACTCATAGACGGTGGTGTCGGTAAACATCTCCGGATCGGGTTGGAACACCACCTCGGTGCCGGTTTTTTCGGTGGCGCCGATCACGGTCATTTCCTGGGTCACGCGGCCCCGGGAAAACTTCATTTCATAGATTTTGCCGTCCCGGTGTACCCGGACCTCCAGCCACTCGGACAGGGCGTTGACCACGCTGGCGCCCACGCCGTGAAGGCCGCCCGAGACCTTATAGCCGCCGCCGCCGAATTTGCCGCCGGCGTGAAGGATGGTATAGACCACCTCCAGGGCGGGCTTTCCGGTCTGGGCCTGGATATCCACGGGGATGCCCCGCCCGTCGTCTGTGACTTTGATGATGTCCCCGGGCAGAATGGTCACCGTGATGTGCCTGCAGTAGCCGGCCAGCGCCTCGTCGATGGCGTTGTCCACGATCTCATAGACGAGATGGTGAAGTCCGGAGGACGAGGTGGAGCCGATATACATGCCCGGTCTCTTCCGGACGGCCTCCAGGCCCTCCAGAACCTGGATCTCCGAGGCGTCATACTCGTGACTGGTCTGCGTCACGCTGTCTTCCCAATGTTCTTCTGTCATAGATTAACCTCCTGGTCGTTTGCGGAGTGCGGGAAACCGTTTTTTTTCAAAACGGTTTCCTCCACTCCGCAAATCGCTTGTCTTTCTGTTGTCGGGATCTCGGTCCGCTCACTCGAAGCCGCGGCCTTCCATCCGCCCTTTCAGGGTGGCGGAAGAGAGCTGGGAGAGGTACACCATAGGTTCCTCCCCCTTCTTTTTACACAGGGCAAAGGACTTGGGCAGCTCTCCGCTGACGCTCACCACCCGCCCCGCCTTCTCCGCCCGCTCCAAAAAAGAACGGGTAAGGTGAGAATAGGAGGAGTTATCCAGATCAAAGATGCCGATCACATCCCGATAGGGCACCACCACCGACTGTCCCAGATGGAGATACATAGCTTTCCTCCCATGTTACGTTTGCTTTTTCTTTCGGATTACACGGGGCTTCCAAAGCCTTTTCCAGATCCTCCAGCCCGCGAAAATCCCCACAAAAAGCCCCGCCGCGGGCAATCCGGGAAAAAAGAGCAAAGTCTCCAGAGGCGCGCCGCCGCCCTCCTCGCTCCAGCCGAAGTAACGAAACAGAGTCACCGCCGCTGCGCCTGCGGCCGCGATCGCGGGCGGCAGATACCGCCAGAACCGTTTTTTGGGAAACCGGCAGAGTGCGTATTCCAAAACCGCCCCCGCTGCCAGAGGGGCCAGAAAAAGCATGAGTAGGATGGGCATACAGGCTCCTTTATTCCGTTAACGTTCCGCCCCGCACCTGGAAGCGCTTGCCGTCCCGGGCGAGTTTTTTATCGTCTTCGCAGCAGGTGATGAATACCTGTCCGCCGGTGATCCGCTCCAACACAAAGGATTGCCGTCTTTGATCCAGTTCAGACAGCACATCATCCAGCAGCAGCACCGGCCATTCCCCGGTGTCCTCCCGAAAAAGCTCCCGGCAGGCCAGCTTCAGGGAGAGCGCCGCTGTACGTGTCTGTCCCTGAGAGGCAAACTGCCGGGCACTCTGCCCGTCAATCTCCACAGTCAGATCGTCCTTATGAGGTCCAGACAGGCACTGCCGGGCCTCCAGCTCGGCCCTCCGGTGGGACTGCTGATGTTCCATCAGCTCTTCCAGCAAGATCTTGGCGGGAGCCTCCGGGTCCGAGACGGTGGAGACCGTCTCATACCGCAGTTCCAGCTTTTCCCGCCCACCGGAAAAATTGCTTTGAATGGGTGGCGCCAGCGCGGATAGTCGCTTGATGAAATGGGCCCGGTAATGGATCAGCACCGCTCCCACCTGAGCCATCCGCAGATTGAAGTCGTCCAGGGTGTCCAGCAGGGAGGGCTTTTCCTCCCAGTCCCGCAGAATGCGGGTCTTTTGCTCATAGAGACGCCGGTATTCCGCCAGCGCCCCGGCGTACCGGGGCCGAAGCTGACAGATGCCGTCGTCCAGGAACCGCCGCCGCTCAGCCGCCCCCGCCCGGATCAGAGAGAGATCCTCCGGGCAGAAGAGAATGGTATTGAGCACCTGAGACAGCTCGGCGGCCGACTTGAGCTTGACCCCGTTGGAGAGCAGCTGCCGCCGCTCCCCCCGGTGGAGTTTGGCCTCCAGCGTGAATTCCCGGCCCCGGGCGGAAACCTCTCCCTTCAAAAAGGCATAATCCACCCCGAAGCGGATGAGTTCCCGGTCATACCGGGCCCGGTGGCTCCGGGCGGAAGAGAGATAGGCCACACCCTCCAGCAGATTGGTCTTGCCCTGGGCATTCTCCCCGCAGATCACATTGACTCCGGGGGAAAAATCGGCCGCGGCGTGGATATAATTGCGGAAAAAATCCAGTTCCAGGGTTTTGACGATCATTGGACGGTGAGCCTCACGCCCTCCAGCTCGGCCACGTCGCCCGGGCGCATTTTTTTGCCCCGCTGGGTACAGGTCTCTCCATTGACCTTGACCTCTCCGTTTTGAATGAGCTGCTTGGCCTCTCCGCCGGTTCCGGTCAGGGCGGCAAACTTCAAAAGTCCCTCCAGCTTGATATACTCCGTGGAGATCTTAACGGTCTCTTCCCGCATAGCTCCGCTCCTTTCTTTTGTCCTCAGGGCGATGGGTTCAGCCCGCGCTCAGCCGCACGGGAAGTACCATGAACAGATAGGGCTCTGCCCCCTCCTCGGCGTCCACGGGGACAATGACACAGGGGGAGGAGCTGGTGCCCAGTTTCAGCAGGGCCCTGTCGGTGGGCACCGCCTTCAACGCGTCCATCAGCAGGCGGTTATTGAAGCCGATCTTCAGATCCCCGCCGCTCCCCTCCACGGGGCAGCGGTCGGAGGCGTCTCCGATGGCGGTGCGGGTGGTAAGAAAAATGGAGCCGTCCTCCATGGTGCAGCGCAGGGGACTCTTGAATTTCTCGCTGATGATCAGGCTCACCCGGTCGATGGAGGCCATGAGCTGCCGCACGTCAGCGGTGAGCAAAACCGTACTCTTCCGGGAGATGGCCTGGCGGTAATCCAGGAACTCTCCCTCCAGACGCCGGGTCACCAGCAGGGTGGAACCCACCTTGAAGAGCACATGCCGGGCGCCGGTAGTCACCAGCGCAGTCTCCTCGGTGTCGGAGCAGATCCCCTTCACCTCGTTGAGCGCCGCGCCTGGGACCACAAAGGAAAAGTCCATCCCGGGCTTGTTTTCCAGTTTTTCCCTTCTGATAGCCAGCCGCTGGCCGTCCACCGACACCACTGCCAGGGTGTCCCCGATGACCTCAAAGAGGGAGCCGGTGAGGATGGGGCGGCTTTCGTTGTCGCTGACGGCAAACAGGGTCCGTCCGATCATGTCGGCCAGGGTGGACTGGGGGAGCTCCAGGGCGTTCTGCCGTTCCACGGCCGGGAGCTCCGGAAATTCCTCCGGGTCGATGCCCTGGATGTTGAATTCACTCATTCCACACTGGATGTGGACGGTGAGGTCTTCCGAGGAGAAGGTGACCATATCATCGGGAAGCCGGCGGACGATCTCGCCGAACAGGCGGGAGGAGAGGACCAGGGATCCTCCTTCGCTCACCTGGGCGGGGACCACGGTACGGATCCCGGTCTCCAGATTATAGCCGGTGAGCCGCAGCTCGCTGTCGGCTTCCAGCAGGATCCCTTCCAGGGCGGGGATAGAGCTTTTGGACGCGGCCGCCCGGGCGGAGACGGCGATCGCCGCCTGGAGCAGGGCTTTTTCACAAGAGAATTTCATGCTTCGGTACCTCCGTTCGTCTCTCTCTCCGCAAGGAGAGGAGAGGATTTTTGTCGTAATAGTAAGCCGTAGGGAAAATTATTGTGGAAAACCGTAAATTCTCCTTTTCCCGCAAGGGTTTGACCGTCCACAGCCCGTGTGGAGAAAAACAGAAGGGTTTCCACAGCCAAGAGAAAAGAAAAAAGATTTCCACATGGGAATGTCCACATTTCCACAAAATACGGTGTGTTTGTGGAAAAAAGTATTTTCTTGTCTGTCCGCCGTGGAGAGACAGATCACTCGTACCGGGCGTTGATGTTGGCGTTGATGTCCTTGATGACTTCCGCCATTTCCGGGGACTGCTTGGTCAGCCGTTCGATGCGCTCGATGGAGTGCATGACAGTGGTGTGGTCTCTTCCGTCAAATTCCCGGCCCACTTCCTTCAAAGAGAGGTTGGTCATGCGGCGGATCTCATACATGGCGATCTGGCGGGCCAGAACGGTGTCTTTGTTTCGGGCCTGCCCCCGGATGTCCTGGGCCTCGATATTGTAGAATTTGCCCACCTCTTCGATGATGACGTCGGCCGAGGGCAAAAATTCCGTCTTGTCCTTGAACATGTCCCGTACGGCCCGGGTGACGGTGTCCACATCCACCTGCTCCCCCATGAGCTCCTGAAAGGCGAGGATCTTGTTGACGGTGCCCTCGATCTGCCGGACATTGGCGGTAATGTTGTCCGCAATGTAGCGGAGCACCGGGTCGGGGAGGTTCATGCCCCGGCGGATGGCCTTGTTTTTGATGATGGCCACCCGGGTCTCATAGTCGGGGGGCTGCACATCCACGGGCAGGCCCCACTCGAACCGGGTCTTGAGCCGGTCGTCCAGCCGGAGCATCTCCTTCGGGGGGCGGTCTGCGGTAAAGACGATCTGCCGCCCGGCCTCGTAGAGGGTGTTGAAGGTGTGGAACATCTCTTCCTGGGTGGATTCCCGCCCGGCGATGAACTGTACGTCGTCCATGAGGAAGATGTCGGCGGAGCGGAATTTTTCCCGAAACTCCTGGTTCCGGCCCTCCCGGATGGCGGCGATGAGTTCGTTGGTGAAGGAGTCTCCCTTGATGTAGACGATGCGGTAATCCGGGTATTTTTCATGGATGGAGTGGGCGATGGCGTAGAGCAGATGGGTCTTGCCCAGGCCGGATTCGCCGTAGATGAAGAGGGGATTGTAGCTCTTGGCCGGCTCGTCGGCCACGCTCCTGGCTGCGGCGTAGGCAAACTTGTTGGAGGAGCCCACCACAAATTTGTCAAAGGTGTACTCCTCCGTCCCGGGAAGGAAAACGTTGTCCTTGGGCTTGGAGAGAGATTCCTTTTCCCCCTCACCCAGAACCTTCACGTCAAAATCCGCGGAAAAAAGCTCCCGCAGCGCCTTTTGAATGGCGGAGCGGTAGCGGGAGATGATGATATCCCGTTTGAAGTTGGAGGGGGTATACAAAACAAAGCTGTCCTCATCCAGAGAGAGGGCCTCGGCGTCGTCGAACCAGGTGCTCAGAGTGGTGGCGGTCAGGTCGCCTTCCATCAGCTTTAAAACCCTTGTCCAAATTTCGGCGGCGGAATTCATGTTATGGCTCACCCGTTTCTGTTTTCAAAATATACTTTATTATTATACCAAACACACGCACACTTGGCAACGAAAAACCGGGGCTTCCGGTTGAAAATTTTCCACGCTTTTCAGGAAAGTTGTGGGTCATTTTTGTAAAAACACAAGATATTGGGGACCATAGAAAAATAAGAACAAAAAAAACCGGAAAAGGAGGTTGACAGGGGATTTATTTATCAAGTATAATACCATTTGCGCCTTCATCAGCGCATGATAACTTTGACGACCGCGTCCGGCGCAGGCCGGGCGTTGTGGTAAGGGGGAGCTTTGCTCCGCCAGAATGAGTACAGGAGGTGTACCAAAATGGTTCGTACCTATCAGCCCAAAAAGCGTCAGCGCAGCAAGGTCCACGGATTCCGCAAGCGCATGGCGACTGCGAATGGCCGCAAGGTGCTGTCCCGGCGCCGCCGCGAAGGCCGTGTCCGTCTGACTCACTGAGATGGCAACCAAATAGGGCATTTTATGCGGGGCGGTGGAACTTTTTCTACCGCCCCTGCGGTGCATGGAGAGAAGTAGAAGGGGAGACGAGGGATGCTGCACACCAGGTCCATGAAGGAAAATCATCTGTTTCGCCGCCTCTACGCCAAGGGGAAAAGCGCGGTCAGCCCCTGTCTGGCCGTCTATGTGCGGAAAAATAACCTGGGTGTGACCCGGCTGGGGTTCACCGTAGGGACCAAGGTGGGGAAGGCCGTGCGCCGGAACAAGGTGCGCCGCCGGATCCGGGAGGCCTATCGGATCCACGAAGGCCGGATGGCCCCCGGCTGGGACATTGTCGTGGTGGCCCGGGTCAAGGCCGCATTTGCGCCTTATTCCGAATTGGAGCGGGAGCTGCTCCGCCTGCTGGACAGGCTGGGTGTTTACCGAAAGGGCGAGACCACTTGAAGCGTATTTTTCTGTGGCTGATCCGATTTTATCAGCGCAATATTTCTCCCGCCCGACCCTCCTGCTGCCGGTTTATCCCCACTTGCTCGGCCTATGCTCTGGAGGCGGTGGAGAAATACGGCGCGTGGAAGGGCGGTCTTTTGGCCGTGCGCCGCGTTCTGAAGTGCCAGCCGTTTCACCGGCAGGAGAGCATCGAGTATGATCCTGTTCCATAAGGAGCCGCCGGATTGCCTTTGCGGTTCCGACATGCAAATGAAAAGATTGTGGAGGCCATGTCTATGGATTTCGCCTATTATGCCCTGACCCCCTTCACCTGGCTGCTGATGTTTTTTTATCAGTTCTTCAACAGCTACGGTGTCGCGCTGATCCTATTTGCCCTGGTGGTGAAGCTGATCCTTTACCCGCTCTCCCTCAAGGGAAAGCGGAGCATGATCCAGATGAACATGCTCTCGGGCAAGCTCCAGAAGCTGCAAAAGCAGTACGGCAAGGATCAGGCCCGCTACAATGAAGAGGTGCAGAAGCTCTACGCCAAGGAGAAGGTCAACCCCATGGGGGGCTGTCTTTGGTCCATGCTCCCCCTGGCGATCCTGCTCCCCCTGTACGCCATTATCCGCCAGCCCCTGAAGTACATGATGGGACTCTCTGTGGATCAGATCACCACCATTGCCAACACGGTGGACTGGAACACGGTGGCGGTGAATATGGGCTGGACCACCCAGCAGCTGGTGGAGAAGGCCGGAAATGTGTTCTCCAATACCGGCTACAACCAGCTTTATCTGGCATCCCTCATCACCCCTGAAAACCTGGCCTCCATCCAGGCCGCCGTGGGAGAGACCGCCAAGGAGATTTTCTCCATCAACTTCAATTTCTTCGGGATCGAGCTCTCTCAGGTGCCTCAGCTGAAGTTCTGGGCCCACGGGATGAGCTGGGCCGCCGTCGGCCTGTTCCTGATCCCCGTGATCTCCGGCGTGACCAGCCTTGTTTTCTCTCTCATCTCCACCAAGACCAACAACATGAATCAGCAGCAGCCCCAAAACGCCCAGGCGGCAACGACCACCCGCACCATGATGATCATTTCCCCCATCATCTCTTTGTGGATCGGCTTTTCCATGCCGGCCGCTCTGAGCGTTTACTGGGTGGCCAATAACCTTTTGGGCATGCTCCAAGAGCTCATCTGCGCCAAGGTTTTGAAGAAGGACTATGAGAAGGCCGCGCAGATGCAGCGGGAACGGGAGCTGGAGGAAAAGGAAGAGGAGAAACGTCTGCGCCGGGAGAGGGCCGAGGAACGCGCCCGCCAGGCGGAAGAGGCCCGGAAGAACAAAAACAGGAAGAAGGAAAAGGAAGAGAGTGAGGACAAGGTCCCCGCTTCTGTCCGTGAGGCCAGTCGGGTGGGCATCCGTCAGTATGCCCGCGGCCGTGCCTATGATCCCAACCGCTACGGCACTGTGACTCCGTATCATGAAGACGTGGCTGCCGGTATTTTGAAAAAGATCGAGGAACTGCCCGAGGAGGAGGCTCCCGCGGAGATCCCCGCGCCGGAAGAGGAAGCTGTTGTGGAGGCTCCGGTGGAAGAGACCGTCATCTCCACCGGGGAGGCTTCTGAGGAACCGGAGACCGGCACCCCCAAGGAAGATTGAGTGATCCCTACGGGAAGGAGATAAAAACCATGCAGAAATCAATCGAGTGCACTGGTAAAACCGAGGAGGCGGCCATCGCCGCCGGCCTGAAGCAGTTGGGTCTCGCCCGGGAAGAGGTATCCGTGGAGGTTCTGGAGCTGGCCAAGTCCGGTTTTCTGGGGATCGGCGGAAATCCCGCCAAGGTGAAGGTGACCTATGAAGTTCCCGATGAACCGGAAGCACCCGCAGCACCTGCGGCGGTGGCGGAGGCTCCGAAGGGTGAGCCTGCGGACGTCCCGGCTCCCGCGCCGGAGAAAGTCGAGTTTGCGGCAGCGCCGTGCGGGGAGGACCCCCAGGCGGAGAAGATCGCAGCCTTCCTCAGCGGGCTTCTGGAGCGGATGGAGATCCAGGCCGAGCCCCAGGTCACGAGGAACGACGAAGGGGATTATCTGGTGGATCTGGTGGGTAAGGACCTGGGCGGCGTCATCGGCCGCCGGGGCGAGACGCTGGACGCCATCCAGCAGCTCACCGGCTACGCTGTCAATCACGGCCAGGCCAAGCGAATCCGCGTTCGTGTGGACGCGGAGCACTACCGCGCCAAGCGGGAGGAGTCCCTGGAGCGGATGGCCCACCGGGTGGCCGACAAGGTGGTGCGCTACCGCCGGAACGTGACTTTGGAGCCCATGAATGCCTACGAGCGCCATGTGGTCCATACCGCGCTTCAGGAGCGGGCCGATGTGACCACTTACTCCATCGGCACCGAGCCCAACCGCCGCACCGTGGTGGCTTACAGCCAGGGCGAGCACCGGAACTGAGTGAAATGGAAAAGAGGACTTCCGCCCGGGATGGGCGGAAGTCCTCTTTTTTGCGGAAAAACGAAAAAATGATCCACAAAGAAACGAAAAATGAGGAAAGATCCCCGCTGTTTTGGGCGACAGCGGGGATCTTCACGCTTTTTTACAGGGTTTTTACCACATTTTCCAGGTAGTTTGGGGAAAACTCCTCGGCCCTGCCCGCATCGCAGGCGGCCGCCAGGGCCGGGTCGATGGGGAGACGGGCCAGCACCTCCAGGGCGTGGAGCTCGGCGATGTCGTCGATATGGCTCTCACCGAAGATGGCGTGGCGCTTGCCGCAGTCGGGACACTGAAAGTAGCTGTAATTCTCCACCAGGCCCAGGATGGGGATGTTCATCATCTCGGCCATCTTGACGGCCTTTTCCACGATCATGCTCACCAGCTCCTGGGGGGAGGTCACGATAATGATGCCGTCCACCGGCAGGGACTGAAAGACGGTGAGGGGCACGTCGCCCGTCCCGGGAGGCATGTCTACGAACATATAGTCCACATCGCCCCACTGCACGTCGGTCCAGAACTGTTTGACGGTGCCGGCGATGAGGGAACCCCGCCAGACTACGGGATCGCTCTCGTTTTCCACCAGCAGGTTGAGGCTCATGAGCTTGATGCCGGTCCTGGTGGAGACGGGGAAGATGCCCTCGTCGTTGCCCATGGCCCGATCATGGATGCCGAAGGCCTTGGGGATGGAAGGGCCGGTGATGTCGGCGTCCAAAATGGCGGCCTGTTTGCCCTGCTTCTGACAGGCGGCAGCCAGGGAGGCGGTGACCAGGCTCTTGCCGACGCCGCCCTTGCCGCTCATGACGGCGATCACCTTTTTTACGTGGGAGCGGGGGTTGGCCGCGGCCTTGAAGTCAAAGTCCGCGCTCCGCTCAGAGCAGCTCTCCCCGCAGGAAGAGCAGTCGTGGGTACATTCTGCCATGCTGATCGGTCTCCTTTGTATTTGTGATATGGGTTATTTGTAGTGATAGCTTCCCCCGCCGATGAACTCCCGGAGGATGGAATTTTTGGCCACCAGGGCCGGATCCACCGCCTCAAACCAGTCAAAGGCGGCGATGAGATCCAGCAGCTCGGCCCGCCGCTGGTTTTCCTGGGGGACCGCCTTCAGGATGGGGAGGGCGTAGTTCTTCATCACGGAAACCTCGTAGGGCAGAGAGGAATCCACAATGACGTCGGCGGTATTTTTATAGGGAGAGATATAGAGCTTTTCTCCCCGGCGGACGTTGGCCCACATGGCCAGGGTGGTGGAGACCTCGGTGCCCCGGAAGTTATAGTCCCGCACCGCCCGCCGGGTCAGCCGCATCCAGGTGCCCTTGAAGCGGAGCGTCCCCTCTTCCATGACATTGGAGCGGGCGGAGATATAGAGCTTGGTGGCCTCCGGATGGGGCCCGGCAATGCCCGGGCCCAGGGCGTGGATCCCCTCAAAAATGGCGATCTCGTTTTTTTCCAGCCGCAGGGGACGGCCCCGGTCGTCGTTGCGCATCTGCCGGGAAAACTCAAATTTGGGGACTATGACCTCTTCGCCCCGGGACAGGCGGGTAAAGCTCTCGTCCAGCAGCTCCATGTCCAGGCACAGGGGGGATTCAAAATCCAGGTCGCCCTCTGGCGTCCGGGGGGCTGTTTTGGGATCGGGGGTCATGAAGTAGTTGTCCAGAGAGACGGTGTGGGTGTTGACTCCCCGGCGCTCCAGCTCCTCTTCGATTTTCAGAGCCGTGGTGGTCTTGCCGGAGCCGGAGGGGCCGGAGAGAAGAACGATGGGGGAGATCTCCATCCGGCCGATGATGGTGTCGGCGGCCGCCTCCACCCGCTTTTGGTAAGCCTCGTCGCACTCCGCCAGAAAAGCGGGGGCGTCCGCGCGGATGCGCTCGTTGATCTCATTGAGCTGATAAGCCATTACTGCACTCCCTTTGTCTCCCGGAGAAAGGGGGCCAGAGCACCCTTTTCCCGGCATATTTTTTCCACATCCCGCAGGTATTCCTGGGGATATTTCGGATTGGCAACGCGTTTGATCTTTCCGCTTTCCGGCCACACCAGCTTGGTCACACCTCCGCCCCCCAACGCCAGAATGGTGTGTAATTCCTCCATCATGGCGATGTTGTAGAGACTGGCACAGCCGCTTTTTGCCCAGCCCACATTTTCAAAGGAGCCGGACATATATTTCTGCCGGTAGAGGTAGTAGGGGGCGTAGCCCGCCTCCCGCAGGACGTCCCAGGCCCGGTCCAGCATCTGCTCCACCTGCTCCGCAGAGGGGAGAGAGCTCCCCTCCTCGGTCAGCCGGGAACCCTTTTTCAGGGCCAGGGTGTGAACGGTGACGTTTTCCGGCCCCATGGACAGCACTTCGCTCAAAGAACGGGCAAAGCCCTCCGGAGTGTCTCCGGGCAGGCCCGCGATGAGGTCCATGTTCACCGCGAAGGCCCCCGCCCGGCGGACTTCCCCATAGGCCCGGCGGATGTCCGCCCCGGTGTGGGGACGGCCCATCCGCTCCAGCACCCCGTCTTCCATGGACTGGGGGTTCACCGAGACCCGGTCCACCCGGTGCTTGGACAGAACAGCCAGCTTTTCCGGAGTGATGGTGTCGGGCCGCCCGGCCTCCACCGTGAACTCCGAGCAGCCCTCCATGGGCAGACAGCGCTCCAGCGCCGAGAGCACCCGCTCCAGCTGGGGGGCGGAGAGGGTGGTGGGGGTGCCGCCGCCCACGTAGAGGGTACGGACTGTTCGGCCGGTCTCCCGGAGAAGGGCCCCGGTGGCCTCGATCTCCCGCTCCAAAGCCGTCACAAAGGGCTCCACCAGGGGAAGGCACCGCTCCACGGCGGCGGAGATGAAGGAGCAGTAGACACACCGGCTGGGGCAGAAGGGGATGCCCACATAGAGGGAGACCTCGTCTCCCCGGAGGGAGCGCCGGGCGGCCACGCTCTCCCCGGCGCAGTCCATGGCCAGCCTCCGGCGGATGGGGGAGACCCGGTAAATGTCCCGCAGGAGCCGTTCGGCCCGGAGAGGGGAGAGACCCTGCTCCATGGCCTTGGCGGGGATTTTGACGGGACGCACTCCGGTGAGGGCTCCCCAGGGGGGCTCTTTTCCCAAAGCCCGGGTGCCCGCGTCGTAAAAAGCCAGCTTTAAAATCCGCTGACACACCCGGTCGTCTGTCAGACCGCCGGTGAGCTCACCGACCCTTGCCCGCCGGACGGCGGAGAAGGAAACACCCTCCCAGATCAGCTCGGCCCGGGCGGTAAGCCAGGACTCCCCCCGGAAAAGGGAGAGGGTCAGCGCGTTCTCCCCCGCGCCGGGCCGCTCCCCGGGAAAGAGGGTGAGCATCATCTGCTCGGCGGCGTATCGATAGTCATGTCCCTTCAGCGTCAGTTTCATGTCTGCTCCTTACCCGTCCCCGGACGGTCACGCCGGTCTATTCGCCCAGAGCCTGGCGCATATAGTAGTTTCCACGCCGCTCCTGCTCCAATGTGGAAAAACTTTCGTGGCCGGGGAGCACCTGATAGTCCCCCTCCAGCTCTCCCAGACGCTTGAGGGAGGCCATGATCTCCTCGTAACTCCCGCCGGGCAGGTCGGTGCGGCCCATGCTCCCGGCAAACAGGGTGTCGCCGGTAAAGAGGACGTTCTGACAGCGGAGGGTCACCGATCCACCGGAATGCCCCGGGGTGTGGAAAACTTCCGCCTTGAGCCCGCCCACGCAGACCACGTCCCCATCCCGCCAGAGGGTCACATCTCCCAGGGCGGCGGTGGGGAAGAGCTGGTCGTTTTTCCCCGCGTCCGCCGGGTGGAGGTAGACGGGGAGCCCGGCCAGACGCTCACGCAGCGCGGCCACGCCGCCGGTGTGGTCGTAGTGGCCGTGGGTGAGGAAGATGGCCCGGATGGAGAGGCCCAGGGCCTCGGCCTCTCCCAGAATGGACTCGTCAAAGGCGCCGGGGTCGATGACGGCGGCGGAGCCGCTCTTCTCGTCCCCCAGCAGGTAGCAGTTGGTGTAGACCGAGGGCAGAAAAATGTGCTGGATCACCATATGACATTCTCCTTACAGGCTGTCGGTGTCCAAAAGAATGGTCACCGGGCCGTCGTTTTGAGAGTAGACCTGCATGTCCGCGCCGAATTCCCCGTGCTCCACATGGAAGCCCCGCCCCTCGCACTGGGCCAGGAACCGCTCGTAGAGGGGAACGGCGGTTTCGGGCCGGGCCGCTCCGGTAAAGCCGGGCCGCCGGGACCTGCAGTCGGCGTAGAGGGTAAACTGGGAGACCACCAGCAGGGAGCCCCCCACGGCGGCCAGATTGAGGTTCATTTTTTCGTTTTCATCTTCGAAAACGCGCAGGCCGCACACCTTGTCGGCCAGTTTGTCGCACTGGGCCTCCGTATCCGCCGGGGCCACCCCCAGCAGCACCAGAAAGCCCCCGTCCGTTTTTCCCACGGTGATCCCGTCGATGTCCACCCTGGCGTTTTTGACCCGCGTCACCACAGCCCGCATGGCAGTTCCTCCTGTATGGAAAGTTTTTGAACTTTTATTATATCCTTTTCCGGGAAAAAGGTCAATCCGGTGGGGGAGGGTCCTAAAAAAAGGAGAGAGAAAAGATTTCTGACAGGCAGGCCCTCCGCCTTGAAATGTTTCCGGAAAAATGATATGATTTTTAATTAAACGGAATCAATTATTCCCGTAAAAGAGGGAGGAACCGACTTGGACCGACAGACGACCCGAATCTCCCCGGCGGACATCGACCGCCAGAGGGAGTTCTGCGAGCAGATACACGAGCGCTCCGCCGCGCTCCCTACCCCGCCCCTGGCCTTTGTGGACACCTACGGCTGTCAGCAGAACGAGGCCGACTCCGAGCGCATCCGGGGCTACCTGGCCTCCATGGGCTACGGCTTCACCGAATCCGAGGAGGCTGCGGACGCCATCGTCATCAACACCTGCGCCATCCGGGAGCACGCTGAGGACCGGGTGCTGGGCAACGTGGGGGCGCTGGTCCACGCCAAGCGCCGCCACCCCGGGCAGATCATCTGCCTGTGCGGCTGCATGGCCCAGGAGCCCCAGGTGGCCGAGAAGATCCGGCAGTCCTACCGCCACGTGGATCTGGTGTTCGGCCCCCACGCCCTGTGGAAATTTCCCGAGCTTTTCTGCCGGGTGCTCACCCGCCGGGGCAGGGTCTTTGACATTGCCGACGAACCCGGCTCCATCGCCGAGGGCATTCCCGTGGTCCGTCAGAGCGGCATCAAGGGCTGGGTCTCTATCATGTACGGCTGCAACAACTTCTGTTCCTACTGCATCGTCCCCTATGTCCGGGGGCGGGAGCGCTCCCGGAAGCCCGAGGACGTGCTGGCCGAGGTGAAGGCCCTGGCGGACGAGGGGTACCGGGACATCACCCTCCTGGGCCAGAACGTCAACTCCTACGGGAAGGATCTGGGGCTGGACATCGACTTTGCGGACCTTCTGGAGCGGATCGACGCCATCCCCGGCGATTTTCTCATCCGCTTTATGACCAGCCATCCCAAGGATGCCTCCCAGAAGCTCTTTGAGACCATGGCCCGGTGCAAAAAGGTGGCTCCCGCCTTCCACCTGCCCTTCCAGGCGGGCAGCGACCGGATCTTGAAGGCCATGAACCGGGTCTACGACCGGGCGGGCTATCTGGACAAGGTGCGGCGGCTGCGGGAGCAGGTGCCCGATGTAGTTATCACATCCGACGTCATCGTGGGCTTCCCCGGGGAGACCACCCCCGAATTTGAGGAGACCCTCTCCCTCATTGAGGAGGTGCGCTTCGACGCCCTCTTCACCTTCATCTATTCCCCCCGGGAGGGGACCCCGGCGGCCTCCATGCCCGACCCCATGTCCCGGGCCGAGAAGCAGGCCAACTTCCAGCGGCTGGTGGACGTCCAGAACGTCATTTCGGCGGAAAAGCACGCCGCCTATGTGGGCAAGACCCTCCGCTGTCTCATCGACGGCGTAAGCGAGGACGCCGGCAGCGCCCTCACCGCCCGCACCCCCGGCAACCGGCTGGTCCGGGTGGCCGACGGGGACGCGTCCCTGGTGGGACAGTTCCGGGACGTGGAGATCACTGCGGCCAACACCTGGTCCCTCTTCGGGAAACTGGCCGGCCAGGGGTAAGCCGTATCCCGACGCATCCCATAAATTGATTCAGAGGAGGATACCCAGATGGCGGAAGGCACCCCCATGATGCTCCAATATCAAAAAATCAAGGCCGATCACCCCGACTGCCTGCTCTTTTTCCGTCTGGGGGACTTCTACGAGATGTTCAACGAGGACGCCCAGGTGGCCTCCCGGGAGCTGGAGCTCACCCTCACCAGCCGGGACCGCACCCGGCCCCCCGAGGAGCGCACCCCCATGTGCGGGGTGCCCTACCACGCCGTGGAGGCCTACCTCTCCCGGCTCATCGCCAAGGGCTATAAGGTGGCCATCTGCGAGCAGATGGAGGACCCCGCCGCCGCCAAGGGCCTGGTGGACCGGGACGTCATCCGCATCGTCACCCCCGGCACCGTCATCGAGGAGACCATGCTGGAGGAGGGGAAGAACAATTTCCTGTGCGCCGTATGCCTGGAGGGGGAGGCGGCGGGGCTTTGCTTTGCCGATCTCTCCACCGGCGAGGTGTCGGCCACCGGTTTTTCCGGCCCCGCCTGGCGGGAACACCTGGAAAACGAGCTGGGCCGCTTCGCCCCCCGGGAGGCCGTCCTCTCTCCTCAGGCCTGGGACGACCCGGTGCTCCGGGAATTTTTGAAGACCCGGCTGGACTGCCGGGTGGAAGAGGGCGGCGAGGCGCGCTTTGATCCCCAGACCACCGCGGCAGCCGTGGAGCGGCAGTTCCGGGCGGGGGCGGAGGACCTGCCCGCCGGACCGGCCACCCGGGCGGCGGGGGCCCTGGTGGGCTATCTCTACGAGACCCAGAAAACCGACCTCTCCCACCTCTCCGCCCTTCACTGCTACACCTCCGGGGAGTTTATGGAACTGGACCTCACCGCCCGGCGGAATCTGGAGCTGACCGAGACCCTGCGGGGCGGGGAGAAGCGGGGGAGCCTCCTCTGGGTGCTGGACAAGACCTGCACTCCCATGGGGCACCGGCTCATCCGCACCTGGCTGGAGCGGCCCCTCCTCTCCCCGGTGCAGATCGGCAAGCGTCAGGGGGCGGTGGCCGATCTGGTGGGGGACTCAGTGGCCCGGCAGGAGCTGGCCCGCGCCCTGCGGGAGGTCACCGACCTGGAGCGGCTCATCGGCCGGGTGGTCTACGGTACCGCCGGCGGGCGGGATCTGGTGTCCCTCTCCCACGGCCTGGGCAAGCTCCCGGAGCTGCGGCTGCTCCTCTCACCCTTCTCCTCCGGACTGCTCACCGTTTTGCGGGACAGCCTGGACGATCTGGCCGAGCTCAGAGGTCTCATCGACAGTGCCTTTGTGGACGAGCCCCCCTTCTCCGTCCGGGAGGGCGGCTTGATCCGGGAGGGTTACCACCCCGAGGTGGACCGCCTCAGGGGGATCCTCACCGGCGGGAAGGACATGGTGGCCGCCATGGAGGCCCAGGAGAAGGAAAAGACCGGCATCAAGAGCCTGAAGGTGGGCTTCAACAAGGTGTTCGGCTACTACATCGAGGTCTCCAAGGTCAACTCGGCCCTGGTGCCCGACACGTACATCCGCAAGCAGACCCTGGTCAACTGCGAGCGCTACATCACTCCGGAGCTCAAGGAGATGGAGCACACGATCCTCACGGCCCAGGACCAGATCACCGCGCTGGAGTATCAGCTTTTCTGTCAAGTGCGTCAGCAGGCGGCGGAGCGGGTGGCCGACATCCAGCGCTCGGCCGCCGCGGTGGCCCAGGTGGACGTGCTGTGCTCCTTTGCCCGGGTGGCCGCCGAGAACGGTTACTGCATGCCCCAGGTGGATCTGTCCGATGTCATCGACATCACCGAGGGCCGCCATCCGGTGGTGGAAAAGACCGGCCGCGGGAATCTCTTTGTCCCCAACGACACCCACATGGACGGCCGGGACGACCTGGTGAGCATCATCACCGGCCCCAACATGGCGGGCAAATCCACCTACATGCGCCAGACCGCCCTCATCGTCCTCATGGCGCAGATGGGCTCCTTTGTCCCCGCCCGCTCCGCCCGGGTGGGCATCGTGGACCGGGTGTTCACCCGGATCGGGGCCAGCGACGACCTCTCCGCCGGAGCCTCCACGTTTATGGTGGAGATGACCGAGGTGGCGGAGCTTTTGAAAAACGCCACCGCCAAGAGCCTGCTCATTCTGGACGAGATCGGACGGGGCACCTCCACCTACGACGGCATGGCCATCGCCCGGGCGGTGCTGGAGTTCTGCGCCGATAAAAAGCGGCTGGGGGCCAAGACGCTCTTCGCCACCCACTATCACGAGCTCACTGCCGTGGAGGGGGAGATCCCGGGGGTGAAGAATTACAATATTGCCGCCAAAAAGAAGAAGGACGAGGTCCTGTTCCTCCGAAAGATCGTCCGGGGCCCCGCCGCCGCCAGTTACGGCATTGAAGTGGCCAAGCTGGCAGGAGTGCCCGACAAGGTGATCTCCCGGGCAAAGGTCCTCCTGGCCGAGCTGGAGTCGGGAGGCCCCGCAGTTCCCGCCGCCCCGGCGGGGCAGGCCGAGGAACAGTTCTCTCTGGAGGATCTGGGGGCCCAGTCGGTGGCCGAGCGGCTGCGGGGCACCGACGTGGACACCCTCACCCCCATTGAGGCCATGAATCTGCTCTATGAGCTGAAAAAACTGCTGGGATGACCGTTCCCCCCGTCCGCACGCACAGGAAAGGAGCTCTGCCATGTTCCGCCGAAGCTGGAAAACAAAAATGACCGATTCAGAACGCCAGCGGGGCTGGGTCTTTTTCGGACTGTATCTGCTGGTGTTCCCCTACCTCAATGCCTGGGTGCAGCGGGTGCTCATGGGGGACGGGGAACCTCTGGTGGCCGAGGCCAATGTGCTCTATTACTCCTTCCTCTTCGCACTGGCGCTGCTGGTGTTCTGGACCTTTTTGAAGCGGGATTTTGCCGATCTGCTGGACTGGCTGCCGGAAAATCTCTTCGGGATCGCCGTGGGATTGGCAGGCACGCTGCTGCTGCGGCATGTGCTTGCACGGATCCCCCTGCCGGTGACCGACCCCGTGCCCTGTCAGTACGCCGCCCAGCTGGCCATCGCGCCGGCGCCCACCCTGGCCCTGACCCTGCTGCTCATCCCGGTGGCGGAGGAGTGCCTGTACCGGGGGCTGATCTTCGGGAGCCTTCGCCGGTACAGCCTTCCGCTGGCCTACGGGGTGAGCGTGATCGGCTATGCGCTGGCCTGTGTGTGGCGCTACGCGGTGGAGGCGGGGGATCCCCGCTATCTGCTGCTGGCGGTCCTCTACCTGCCCGTATCGGCGGCCCTCACCTGGTGCTATGACAACGGCGGCTCGGTGTGGAGCGCGGTGGCCCTTCACGCCGCCATCAACGGCTGTATCCTGATGGGGGTCCTCCGCTGAGGGGTGGAAAGGCCCCATTTCAAGAGAAAGCAAGGTGATCTTTATGCCCCATATTGAACAGCTTTCCCCCCATGTGGCCGACCTTATCGCCGCCGGCGAGGTGGTGGAACGCCCGGCATCCGTGGTGAAGGAGCTGGTGGAAAACGCGGTGGATGCCGGTGCCCATACCGTCACCGTGGAGGTCCAGAGCGGTGGCATGGCCCTCATCCGGGTCACCGACGACGGCTGCGGCATCGCGCCGGGGGAGGTGGAGACCGCCTTTCTCCGCCACGCCACGTCCAAGATCCGCAGCGAGTACGATCTGGAAGCCATCGGCACCCTGGGCTTCCGGGGAGAGGCTCTGGCCGCCATCGCCTCGGTGGCCCGGGTGGAGCTGCTCACCCGCCGGGGGGAGGACACCCTGGGCACCGCGCTTACCCTGGAGGGGGGCGTGGTCACCGGCCGGGAGGAGGCGGGCTGTCCCGTGGGGACCACGCTGCTGGTCCGGGACCTCTTTTACAACACCCCGGCCCGGCTGAAATTCATGAAAAAGGACGCGGTGGAGTCCGCCGCCTGCCTGGCCGCCGTCCAGCGGCAGGCGCTGGCCCATCCCGAGGTCTCTTTTAAGCTGATCAAGGACGGAAAACAGGAGCTGCTCACACCGGGAGACGGCAAGCTCCGCTCCGCGCTCTACGCGGTCCTGGGCCGGGATCTGGCGCTGGGTTTTCTGCCGGTGGAGGGCAGCGGAGACGATCTGTCGGTCTCCGGCTTTGCCTCTCTGCCCACCTGCTGCCGGGGCACCCGGGGCTATCAGTTTTTCTTTGTCAACGGCCGGTACATCAAAAGCAAGACCATGACCGCCGCCATGGAGCAGGCCTATGCCAACCAGAAGATGGTGGGGAAGTTCCCCGGCTGCGTCCTCCACCTCACCACCCGTTTGAACGCCGTGGATGTGAACGTCCACCCCACCAAGCAGGAGGTGAAGTTCGGCTCGGAGCGGCAGGTCTTTTCGGCAGTTTATTACGCCGTCCTCTCGGCGCTGGGGGCCGATCAGTCCCGCCCGGCGGCGGTGGTGGAGGCCCCCAGGCCCCACGACACGGTGACCCAGCGGCAGACCGCGCTGCCCCTGCACGATTTCACCGCCCCGCGGACGTCCGGAACCCCCCGGACGCCGCTGACGGTGCCCGGCGGCGGGACGTGGAGCGCGGGCCGGACCGGGGCGCGGCCCTGGACGCCTCCGGCGCAGAGCGCCGCCCCGACCCGTTCCAGGGACGCCGGGACGGCGGCTCCCCCGCCGCCCATGCCCGAGTCTTCCCGGGAGGAGCGGAGGGAGCCTCCGGCCACGCTCCGGCAGACAGAGAATGTCGCCGCTCCCGTTTCCCCGCCGCCCGGGGGGGGTGCTCCTCATCCCGCCGATCCGGAGCCCCGCCGGGCGGAGGTGCCCGCCCCGGCGGAAGAGCGGCCGGAGCTCCCCTGGCGCGTCGCCGGGGAGCTCTTCCGTACCTACATTGTGGTGGAACAGGGGGAGAAGGCGCTCCTCATCGACAAGCACGCCGCCCATGAGAGGATGAACTTTGACCGGATGCGGGCGCAGGATTATACCCCCATGTCCCAGGAGCTGCTGGTCCCGGCTGTCTTTACCCCCGCACCCGAGGAGGGGGCCGCCCTGCTGGAGCATCTGGAGACTTTGGACCGGCTGGGCTTTGAGGTGGCCGACTTCGGCGGCGGTTCTCTGGCAGTCCGCCGGGCGCCCGACTATGTAGACCCCGGAGACATCGAAGCTACCCTCACCGAGATCGCCGGGAAGCTGCTGGCCACCGGGTCGGCCGGGGAAGCGGAGCGCCGGGACGAGCTTCTCCACACCATGGCCTGCAAAGCCGCCATCAAGGGGGGCTGGAAAAGCGCCCCTGAGGAGCTGGAGCGGGTGGTCCGGGCGGTGCTGTCCGGCGCGGTGAAATACTGCCCCCACGGCCGGCCGGTGGCCATTGAACTGACCAGGGCACAACTGGAAAAGCAGTTCAAGCGGGCCTGACCGGGTGCGACAAGATTCGACTGGAGAATGGTATATTATGGAAATATTCCAAGGCGGCATTTGACCGCCGGAAAAGAGAAAGGAATGTTTTCCATGTCCAAACCCGTTGATTTGCAGGATCTGTTTCTCTCCCGCGCCCGCCGCGCCCAGGAGCCCGTGACGCTGTTTTTGATGAACGGCTTTCAGCTCCGGGGAAAGATCGTCGGTTTTGATCCCTTTGTGGTTGTAGTGGATTCCGCGGGAAAGCAGCAGGTGATCTACAAACATGCCATTTCCACCATCGCCCCCGAGCGCCCGGTGGAGCTGACCTATGACGCTACATAAGCGTTGATCCCCCCGCAGACAGAAAGAGAGGTCCCCCATGAAACAGGGCGCCGTCCTGAACCGAATCGTTATGCTCCTTTTCCTGGCCGCCATCCTGCTCTATTTCGGCGGGGCGGCCTGGCGGAGCTTCCGGGATCCGTATCCCACTGTGCAGGCTTATTCCTATCAGGTGGACGACACGGCGGAGACCACCGGTTACCTGGTGCGCCGGGAGCAGGTGCTCACTGGCTCGGGCGGCGTGGTCCGTCTGCTCCCGGCGGAGGGGGAGAAGGTGGCGGTGGGGGCCACGGTGGCCATGCTCTACGCCGACGAGGCTTCGGTGGAACGCTCCGACCGGCTGGAGGCACTGACGACGCAGGCGGAGCAGTTGTCCGCCGCCATTGCCGGAGCCGAAGTGCAGA
This sequence comes from Pseudoflavonifractor sp. Marseille-P3106, assembly GCA_900169975.1. Lineage (GTDB taxonomy): Bacteria > Bacillota > Clostridia > Oscillospirales > Oscillospiraceae > Vermiculatibacterium. The sequence continues at coordinate 24,081 of LT827119.1, read as the reverse complement.
GCCAGTCGGGACAGGAGGCCGCGGACGCTCTGGCGGATCTCCGCGCCTCGGTGGAGGCGGAGGATTTTACCCGCCTGGAGAGCCAGACGCTCGCCCTGCGCAGCGTGGTCTACCGGCAGATGCAGCGCTACGGCAGCACCGATGAGCTCTCGGCCGCCCTGGCCTCGGTCCAGCAGGAGATCGAGACCCTCAAAACCCAGACGGCGCAGGCCATCGATCGGGTCACGGTCTCCCAGAGCGGCATTTTCTCCGGGGAGGTGGACGGCTATGAGACCATCCTCACCCCCGATGCGCTGGAGGCGCTCACCCCCTCAGCGCTGGAGGCCCTGGCCGGCCGGGCCGCGCCCGCCGACCCCGCGGCGCTGGGGAAGCTCATCACAGACAACAAGTGGTATTTCGTCTGTTCCCTGGACGAGGCCGTGGCCGGCCGGCTCACCGAAGGGGGCAGTGTGACCGCCCGTTTTTCCCGGGACTGGTCGGGAGAGGTGAAGATGACGGTGGAGCGCATCGGCGCGCCGGAAGACGGGCGGACGGCGGTGGTGCTGTCCTCCTGCCGCTTCCTCTCCGACGTGACCCTTCTCCGTCAGCAGACTGTGGATCTGGTCTTTTCCCGCCGGAGCGGGATCCGGGTCCCCGCCCAGGCGGTGCGGATGGAGGAGGGGGTCACCGGCGTCTATGTCCAAGTGGGCGTCAAGGCGGAGTTTAAGCCGGTGGAGGTCCTGGCTCAGGGGGAGGACTACTATCTGGTGCAGCCCAGGCAGGAGGAAAATGCCGCAGCTTCGCAGCAGAAGAAGGCCCTTCGGGCCGGAGATCTGGTCATTGTGGCCAGCCGGGAGATCTGGGACGGCAAGGTCGTGACCTGAGCATCCCCGGAGAAAAGACAGTACAAGAAGAGAAGCACAGGGGGCGCAGACCGCCCCGGACTTGACTGAGAAAGAGAGGATACCGTCATGTCACTGGAAGAAAATGTCCGTCAGGTAAAGGAAAACATTGCCGCCGCCGCCCGCGAAGCGGGGCGGGACCCGTCTGAGATCACCCTGGTGGCAGCCACCAAGGTCCAGACCGACGACACCATCCGTGCGGCCATCGCCGCGGGGATCACTGTCTGCGGAGAAAACCGGGTCCAGGAGATGACCGCCCATCTGGAGGCCAACGCCTATGCCGGCTCCGCCCTCCATTTCATCGGCCATCTTCAGACCAACAAGGTCAACAAGGTGGTGGGCCGGGTGGATCTCATCGAGTCGGTGGGCTCGGAGCACCTGCTGAACGCCATCGACAAGGAGGCGGCCAAGCTGGGCCTTGTCCAGGATATCCTGCTGGAGGTCAACGTGGGCGGGGAGGAGAGCAAGTCCGGGATCGCGCCCGACCAGGTGGAGGCGCTGGCCAGAAAGGCCGTGGAATTGCCCCACGTGCGCCTGCGGGGCCTGATGTCCATCCCTCCCGTGGCAGGGCCGGAGGGAAATCGCCGATTTTTTCACGAAATGTATCAGCTTTTTGTTGACATAAGACGGAAAATAGCAGATAATGAGTCTGAAATCAACTGCCTGTCCATGGGGATGAGCGGCGACTATCCCGACGCAGTTCGGGAGGGGGCAACCCTGGTCCGGGTGGGGACCGCCCTGTTTGGCGCACGGCCCCCCATGCATCCGAAGGCAGAGTGAGGATATCATTTTAGGAGGAACCGGCAATGGGATTTCTGGATGAACTGAAGCGGATCGCCCGGCCCTATGAAGATGAGGACGAGGACGAAGGATTCGAGGACTTTGAGACTGCGGGGAACGACCGTATGGATCGGACCGCGAGCCGCCTGGACCGCACGGCGGCGAAGGACAAGACTGCCCGGCAGGAGAACACGACGCCGCTTTTTGACACCGACCGCACCGAGCGGCGGAGCAATAAGGTGGTCAACATCCACACCACGACCCAACTCCAGGTGGTCCTGGTGAAGCCCGACCGGTTTGAAAACGCCGCCGAGATCGCCGACCATCTGCGGGACAAGCGCACGGTGGTGCTCAATCTGGAGTCCACCAACAAGGATGTGGCCCGGCGCCTGCTGGACTTCCTCTCCGGCGTGGCCTACGCCCAGGAGGGCAAGATCAAGAAGGTGGCCATTTCCACGTACATCATCACCCCCTACAATGTGGATATCCTGGGGGATCTGATCGACGAGCTGGAGAACAACGGCCTCTATTTTTAATGTTTTCCTCCGGGAAAGCCAAATACAATAAAAAAGCGTGGGATGAAAGATGCTGACACCGCAGGAAGTGGCGGAGCATGCCTTTTCCAAGGCGACCTTCGGCGGGTATAACATGTCCATGGTGGACGAGTTCCTCGACCTGCTTACCGGAGACTATACCGCCCTCTACAAAGAAAACGCGGCCCTCAAGGCCAAAATGAAGGTGCTGGTGGAAAAGGTGGAGGAATACCGAGCCACCGAGGACGCCATGCGCAAGGCGCTCCTCTCCGCCCAGAAGATGGCCGACCAGATGGTGGCCGAGGCGGAGGGGAAGAAGGCGTCCGTGCTGGCCGAGGCCGAGCAGGCGGCCAAGGCAAAGATGGCCGGACTTCAGCAGGAGGTGGAGAATGAACAGCTCCGCCTGACTGCGGCTCAGAATGCCACCGCGGCCTACGTCTCGAAACTGAAGGAGCTCTATCAGCACGAGATGGATTACCTCGCGGGGCTGTCCAAGCTCACCGCCGCCCCGCCCAAGGCCGACCCCGTGGCGCAGACTGCGGACGACATCGGTGACGCGGTGGAAAAAGCGGTGGAGGACGAGCTCCCGGAAGGGGAATTCACCGGATCCCTGGAGGGGGAGAGCCTGTACGCGGAGCTGAAAAAGGGCCCCGCCCGCCGTGCGGAGGAGGAACCGGAAGAGGAGGGGTCCGAGGAGGATCCTGAGGACACCGCCCCCACCCGCCGCATCGATTTCAACAATTTGAGATTCGGCAAGGATTACGAGATCAAATAAAATATCCGTCCCCGCCAAAACTGGCGGGGACGGATCCTTTTTTAAAAACCTGAGTCAGTTGAAACGGTTCATTGCGGCCTGGGGACCTTCCCGGATCAGGACTTCCACCGCCTGGGCGGCCCGCTTGACCGCCTCGTCGATGGCCTTGCGGTCCGCCCCCTGGGGACGGCCCAGGACCCAGTCGGCCATGTCGTAGTCGGGATGCGGCTTTTGGCCCACACCGACCCGAATGCGGGGAAACAGGTCGGAGTGGAGGTGGAGAATGATGTTTTTCAGACCGTTGTGCCCCCCCGCCGAACCGGAAGGCCGCACCCGGAGCTTGCCGGGCGGGAGGGCCACCTCGTCGGAGAGGACGAGGATACGCTCGGGAGGGACCTTGTAAAAATCAGCCGCCTGCTCCACCGCCTCGCCGGAGAGGTTCATGAAGGTGGTGGGTTTCATGAGGAGCACCTTTTCCCCTCCCAGGGCGGCGGTGTTGGTGAGGGCCTTGAATTTCAGGCGCTGGACCGGGATGTCCAGGGTGTCGGCCAGGGCGTCGATCACGTCGAAGCCCACATTGTGGCGGGTGTGCTCATACTCGCCGCCCAGGTTGCCCAGGCCCACCACCAGCCAGGTCACCCCGGGAGTCTTGTTTCGGGAAAAAAACATACGGTCACCTTTTCGTTTCGTTGAAATGTGGAAAAACCGGGGCGGAGCGTGCGCTCCGCCCCGGTGGGGATGAGAGGATCAGTTGAACAGCTTGGAGACCGAGACCTCCTGGTAGATGCGCTCAATGGCCTCTGCAAACATGTCGGCCACGGAGAGGTACCTGATTTTGCCGCAGGTCACGCCGGGACGGGGGGGCACAGTGTCCAGGAAGACCATCTCCTTGATGGCGCTCTGCTCAATGCGCTCGATGGCCGGGCCGGAGAGGACGCCGTGGCTGGCGCAGGCGTACACGTCGGTGGCCCCGCCGATGGAGACCAAGGCCTGGGCCGCGCCGCACAGGGAGCCGGCGGTGTCCACCATGTCGTCAAAGAGGATGACCTGCTTGCCCTTCACGTCGCCGATGATGTTCATGACCTCGGAGGAGTTGGCCTTCTGGCGGCGCTTGTCCACAATGGCCAGAGGCATGCCCAGCTTCTGGGCGAAGGCCCGGGCGCGGGCCACGCTGCCCACGTCGGGGGAGACCACCACGGTCCGATCCTCCTGACCCAGGAAGCGGTCGTGGAAGTGGTGGACGAAAATGGGGTTGCCCAGCAGGTTGTCCACGGGGATGTCAAAGAAGCCTTGGATCTGGGAAGCGTGGAGGTCCATGGTCAGCACCCGGTCGGCGCCGGCGCGGGTGATGAGGTTGGCCACCAGCTTGGCGGAGATGGGGTCGCGGGGCTTGGTCTTGCGGTCCTGACGGGCGTAGCCGAAGTAGGGGATCACGGCGGTGATGCGCCCGGCGGAGGCCCGCTTGAAGGCGTCGATCATGATCAGGAGCTCCATCAGGTTGTCGTTGACGGGGGAGCAGGTGGACTGGACCACGAATACGTCGGAGCCGCGGACGGTCTCGTAGATGGAGACGAAATTCTCTCCGTCGGAGAAGCTGCCGGTCTCGGCGTTGCCCAGCTCGGTGCCGATCTTCCGACAGATCTCCTGAGCCAGACCCCGGTTTGAATTACCGGAGAAAATTTTGATGTCCTTTCCATGCGCGATCATGTGATACATCCTCTCAATCTCATATTTATATATCATTACCCCCACGGGGTGCGATTTGCGCGGTCAGTCCGCCTTTCGGCGGCGGGTGGCCCAGCCCTCCTTGTTCACTTGGCGGGCCCGGGCAATCCCCAGGGCGTCGGCAGGCACTTCGCCGGTGATGGTGGAGCCGGCGGCGGTATAGGCGCCCTCTCCCACCGTGACCGGGGCCACCAGATTGGTGTTGCAGCCGATGAAGGCGTGATCGCCGATGGTGGTGCGGAATTTCTTTGTCCCGTCGTAGTTGACGGTGACCGTGCCGCAGCCGAAGTTGATGTGGGCGCCGGCGTCGGTGTCCCCCACGTAGGTCAGGTGAGAGATCTTGGTGCCGTCCCCCACGGTGGAGTTCTTCAGCTCCACAAAATCGCCCACCTTGACGTGCTTGCCCACATGGCAGTGGGGGCGAATGTAGGCAAAGGGCCCCACTGTGGTGTCGTCGTCCACCACAGACTCATTGAGCTGAGAGGAATTGACGGTGACCCGCTCCCCCAGCTGGCAGTCCCGGATCATGGTGTTGGGACCGATGACGCAGCCCGTGCCGGCAGAGGTGCGGCCCCGGAGAATGGAGCCGGGGAGCAGAGCGGCGCCCGCGCCCACGGTGACGGCGGGACCGACGAAGGTGCTCTCGGTGTCGATGACCCGCACACCGCAGGAGAGCATCCGTTCCACACCCAGGCCTCTGGCCAGGGGTTCCACTTCGGTGGCCCGGTGGATGGGATCCGGGGTCAGGGGGAGGAAGCGGCCCTGCCAGGGCCGGGCGTCTCCCAGCGCGGAGAGGGTCTCATCCAGACTGCGGCCGTCCTGAAGCGCCGCGGCCAGAGCCGCGCCCCGGAGGGTAAAGAGGCTTTTGGGCGGCTCCTTGCCCGAACGGGCAAAGCCGGTGCCCGCCGGAGCGAGCAAAACAGGCCGGGTGACCACGATCACGGGGCCGGGGACCTGGGCGAGGAAGTCCAGGACCCGGGCGGTAAAATCGGGGGCGTCCGGAGCGGCAAAAGAGGCTCCGGCGGGAAAGCAGGGGGCGGCGGCATCCCGGAGGTCCTCGCCGCAGATCACCAGAAAGCGCTCCACACCCTCCCGGCGGAGGGTCTCGGTCAGCCAGAGGGCCGCCGGATCGAAGAGAATGTCGTCCAGGAACAGGGAGGAGCCGCGCTCATCCCGGGGCAAAAATACAATGGCGCCCAGCGCTTCCACAGGCACACACTCCCATTCTGTCGATTTTCAGCTATATTATAACAAATGCGGAACTGAAATGCAAAGAAAAAGACCCGCAGAAAGCGGGCCTCTTTTTGGCGGATTTGACGGGAAACAGGAGGAAAGGGAGGAAATCAAGGGGGCTTGTGTGCACGGCAGGCGGACGGGCAGCCCGTCAGGCCGCCAGCACCGCGCGCATCCGCAGGCGTTTCCAGACGCCCAGCACCTCCAGGGTGGCACAGATCTTGTCGGCGGAGCTGACGGCCCAGGCCTCCCGGCTCCGGGGCAGGTGGACGGCCAGCGGCCACATGTGGGACTGAATGATGTTGCGTTCCTTCTGAGACAGTGCGGTGAGGGCGGCGGCATTGCGCAGGGCGAACTCGGGGTGGTCCAGACACTGGTTGCCCGGGTGAGCCGAGGCGTCCCGGCAGTCATAGAGGTAGAGGTCATGGAGCAGACCGCCCCGGGCGCAGGCGCGGTAGTCCAGCCCATAGCGGCGTCCGATGCGGAAGGCCACGTAGGCCACAAAGACCGAATGCTCATAGCAGTTGACCCCGGGGTGGTGGGGCAGGCGGCGCATGGATTGGACCTCAGGGGTGTAGAGCAGGCCGTCCAGACAGTCCAAAAATGCGTTCCAGTTGGCGAGGTTGATCGTGACCATATCCATCGGCTCCTTTCCGGTTGATCGGATCATTCGCCGCCATTATAGCCGCTTTTTGATCAGATGTCACGCAAAAAAAGAAAATCGATTTGAAAACGTAAGACTTTCGTAAGGCTTCCCCACTTGTATCGGCGGAAGACTTTGGATATACTGACTGTACCAAGCGGCGCAGTACAGTTTTGCCGCAGGGCAGGAAGGGAGTGGGGCCATGATCAGCCTCAATTATCGGGACGCCCGGCCCATCTATGAGCAGGTGCGGGACGGACTGAGACATCTGGTGGTCACAGGGGCCATCGCCGTGGGGGAAAAGCTGCCCTCCGTGCGGGCGATGGCGGCCAGTCTGGCCATCAATCCCAACACCATTCAGCGGGCCTATGCGGCGCTGGAGGAAGAGGGCTATGTGAGTACGACCCCGGGCAAGGGGGCCTTTGTGGTCCGGGACTCGGGCGGGGAGACGCCCCGGCGGGGGGAGCTGCTGCGGCAGTTCGACGCACTGAGTACGGAACTGTTGTTTTTGGGGATGACCGCCCAGGAGCTGGCACAGAGAGTCAACCGGGCGGAGGAGAACAGAGAGGGGGGAGCGGAATGATCGAGGTCCAGAATGTGGTCAAGAGCTTTGACGGATTCTGTGCGCTGGACGGGCTGACCATGACGGTGCCGGACGGGGCCATTTACGGCCTGGTGGGCCCCAACGGGGCGGGAAAGTCCACCATTTTGCGGCATATCACCGGCGTCTACCAGCAGGACAGCGGCCTGGTGCTGGTGGATGGGCAGCCGGTGTATGAAAACCCGGCGGTGAAAGAGAAGATGGTGGATATTCCCGACGAGCTCTACTATTTCGGCTCGGCTTCCACCCGGGACATGGCCCGATTCTACCGCGGCTTTTATCCCCGGTTCGACCAGAAGCGGTACGAGGCGCTGAAGGAAGTCTTTCGGAGCGTGGACGAGACCCGGCCCATCCGCCGTCTGTCCAAGGGAATGCAGAAGCAGACCGCTTTCTGGCTGGCCCTGTGCGCCCGGCCGGAGGTCCTGGTGCTGGATGAGCCGGTGGACGGACTGGATCCGGTGATGCGCCGCCAGGTCTGGTCGCTGCTGATGTCCGATGTGGCGCAGGACGGGACCACGGTTCTGGTCTCCTCCCACAATCTTCGGGAGCTGGAGGATGTGTGCGACCACGTGGGGATCCTCTCCCGGGGAAAGGTGCTCATCGAGCGGAGCCTGTCCGACCTCCAGGAAAACCTGGTGAAGATGCAGGTGGTGTTTCAGGAGAAGAAGCTGCCGGTGCTGCCCGACGACATGGAGGTGCTCAACGTATCTCAGGTGGGGCGCATCCACACGCTGATCGTCCGGGGAAAGGCCGACGAGGTGACCAACCGGCTGGCGGCCTACGCCCCCATCCTGATGGACGCCCTTCCTCTGACGCTGGAGGAGATCTTTATTTATGAGCTGGGAGGTGAGGACTATGCCGTCCGGGACGTTATCCTCTAAGGGCAAGGGGTGGTTCAACCTCACGCTGTTCCAAAAAAACCTGACCAGATTCTGGCCCATCTGGGCAGTATATACCGCCGTCCTGTTTTTCCTGCTGCCCATGGAGATCATTCTGGACGGGGGAAGGGAATACACCCGGAGCCGGCTGATCTCCGCGGTGACCGGACAGGTCTTTAGCGCCACCAGCGCCTCCATACCAGTGGGGGTGATTTTCGGACTTCTGACGGCTATGGCCCTCTTCTCCTATCTGATGAACAGCCGCTCCGCGGGGATGCTCCATGCGCTGCCCATCCGGAGGGAGGGGCTGTTCCTCACCAACTGGGTATCCGGGCTGTGCTTTTTTTTGGTGCCCGATCTGGTGATCACCCTGATCACCCTGGCTGCCGAGGCCGCGGTGGGAGCGGGCTCGGCGATGCCGGTGCTGCGGTGGTTTTTGGTCCAGACGTCGGTGTCCATGTTCTTTTTCTGCCTGGCGGTATTCTGCGCCATGTTCACCGGACACATCCTGGCCCTGCCGGTTTTCTACGGCATCATCAACGCGCTGGTGATGGGGATCTTCGTCCTGATCGACACAGCTATGGAAATTTTGCTGGTTGGGTTTGATGTGGGCACCCTCAGCGGCTCCAGCCTGGGGCGGTGGTGTACGCCCGCGCTGCAGCTGAACAATCTGCTCCGTTACGACACCTTTTACGATGAGACGCTGGAGATGCAGAGCTTCAGCAGCGTCAGCACCGCCGCCGCCCTGGGCTACTGCGTGGTGCTGGGGGCCATATTCACGCTCGTGGCGCTGGCGGTCTATCGCTGCCGACAGCTGGAGCGCGCCGGAGATCTGGTGACTGTGGGCTGGGTGCGGCCCGTGTTCCAGTACGGACTGGGTGTCTGCGGCGGCGTGGCGCTGGGGATCCTACTCTACATGAACTTTTTTGACCGGTTCGGGGCCTGGAGCTTTATCCTGCTGGTGGTGATCTGCGCCGTGGTGTGCGCCTTTGCCGGGCGGATGCTGCTGAAAAAGACCCTGCGGGTCTTTGCCGACGGCTGGAAGGGCTGCGCCGTTCTGGCGGGCGTCCTGCTCCTCGTTCTGGCAGGCGCCCGCCTGGATCTGATGGGCTATCAGATCTGGACGCCGGAGGCTGATGCGGTGGAGAGCGTCTGTTTCAGCGGAGTCAACAGCGCCCCCTACGACAGCGGGAGCTATGCAAACTATACCATCACCGATCCGGAGGAGATCGCCGCCGTAGTGGACCTTCACGGGGCGATCACCCAGCGGCTGGACGACCTGAAGCAGAACAGCGAAAGCAGCGGGACCTACGACAGGGACTCCTATCAGACTGAGACGACCACTTCCCTGCGGCTGAGATATGCCCTGAAGGATGGGCGGACGGTGAGCCGCCGATACGACAGCCTGCCCATCCGTGCCGAGGCGCTCACCGACCCGGATTCTTACGCCTCCAAGCTGGAACGCTTTATCAACAGGCCCGAGCGGATCCGGGCGGCCTATGGGAGCGACCTGCCCTCCGGCGCCGAGGCCCGGCGGGTGGAGGCCTCCGGCGGGTCCCTTTCCAACACCCGGGACAGCGATCAGGAGGGCGGACGCTACGGCAGCTACGATTTGAGCGCCCAGCAGGCGCAGGTGCTGTGGAAGGCGGTGCAGGAGGATCTGGACGCCGGACGCATCGGGCGCCGGTATCTGCTGGATGACCGGGAGAGGCAGGAGAACTGCTTTGTTTCCGACATCGAGCTCTACTTCTCCTGGCCCGTTGTGGAAGTGGATGGAGAAAAGGTGTTCAACAGCACCAGCATTTTCTTTACTCCGCAAGTGACCTCGACCTCTACCCTCCGCGCACTGGAGGAGCTGGGCCTGCGGGAACTGCTTCGGGGCCGCGCCGACAGCTGAACCGAGAGCGCCTGCCCCGTCGGGGCAGGCGCTTTTCTGCACTTGAATGGAGAATTTTGGGTTTTTTAAAAATGTTTTGTCTGTTGCAAGGTAAAAAACACGACGGCTTTTTTAAAATGTGACCAAAATGTATCTGCCGCCGGATAAACTAAAGTACAAGTTAAAGTGCAGGCAGGGACAGGAAGGTGAAACAATGACAGGAGAAAAGGGAAAAGGGACGTTTGTAGTAAAGGTGCTCAATACGCAGGACGCCACCTGGCAGGGGACCATCAGCTGGCTGGAGGGGGAGAAAACCCAGGCCTTCCGCAGCGCGCTGGAGCTCATCAAGCTGGTAGACAGCGCCCTGACCCCAAAAAAAGGCAAAGAGGGGCAGTGAGTCGAATTTTGGCAGAAGGAAAGCCGCACTGCCTCGCAGCGCAGGCTTCTGCGGCGTGGAGCCCATGATTTTTTACAGCATTTGACCGGCAGACAGGGATCATATCACTGCCTGCCGGTATTTTGCCGGAAGGCTTTTGAACGTGTTAAAGTTTTCACAAAGTTTCTGTTGATTTTTCTAGATGGGGAGTTTATAATTAAAGGGAATCCGCAAAGGGCAGGGAGCCCGAAGGAAACCTATATCATAATCATTGTGGAGGGTCATTCTATGAAGGAAGTCTACGTAGTAAATTGCTGCCGGACCGCCGTCGGTTCTTTTGGCGGCAGCCTGAAAGACGTTCCCGCCGCCGATCTGGGCGCGGCTGTGGTCAAGGAAGTCCTCAAGCGTGGCAACGTGAAGCCCGAGCAGGTGGACGAGCTGATGTTCGGCTGCATCCTCACTGCGGCTCAGGGCCAGAACGTGGCCCGTCAGGTGGGCATCAAGGCCGGCCTGCCCTACTCCGTCCCCGCCTACACCGTGGGCATGGTGTGCGGCTCGGGCATGAAGTCTGTCATCGAGGGCGCCCGTGCCATTCTGTGCGGAGACGCCGACGTGATCGTGGCCGGCGGCACCGAGAACATGTCCGCCGCCCCCTTTGCCCTTCCCAATGAGCGGTGGGGCGCCCGGATGGGTGACAAGAAGGTCGTGGACACCATGATCAAGGACGGCCTGTGGGACGCTTACAACAACTACCACATGGGCACCACCGCCGAGAACATCTGCGACGTGTGGGGCATCACCCGGGAAGAGCTGGACGCTTTCGGCGCCTCTTCCCAGCAGAAGACCGAGGCTGCCCAGAAGGCCGGGAAGTTCGACGACGAGATCGTGCCCATCATGGTGAAGAAAAAGAAGGAAATGGTGGAGTTCAAGGCGGACGAGTTCCCCAAGGCCGGGGTGACCGCCGAGGGCATCGCCAAGCTGAAGGGGGCCTTCCCCGTGGGTCCCGAGGGCGTGGAGGACGAGGTCGTCCACACCTTTGAGCCCAAGGAGATCCACGAGGCCGACGCTCACAAGCACGTGCAGCGGGTGACCGCCGCCAACGCCTCCGGCATCAACGACGGCGCGGCCGCCATTCTGCTGGCCTCCGGCGAGGCGGTGGAGAAGTACGGCCTGAAGCCCATGGCCAAGCTGGTGAGCTGGGGCCACGGCGGCGTGGATCCGAAGATCATGGGCGTGGGCCCGGTGCCCGCTTCCCGTGAGGCCATGAAGAAGGCCGGGCTGACCATCGAGAACATCGACCTGGTGGAGGCCAATGAGGCCTTCGCGGCCCAGTCCATCGCGGTGGCCCGGGAGCTGCACTTCGATATGAGCAAGGTCAACGTCAACGGGGGCGCCATCTCCATCGGCCACCCGGTGGGCGCTTCCGGCGCACGGATCATCGTCACCCTGCTCCACGAGATGCAGAAGCGGCCCGAGGCCAAGCGGGGCCTGGCCACTCTGTGCATCGGCGGCGGCCAGGGCGTGGCCACCATCTTCGAGAAGTGCTGAGTACAGATATCTGAACGGAAAACCGGACGGCGGCGCGGCGGATTGAACCGCCCCCTGTCAAGTAGACAGGTAAAAAAAGAAAGATTACGCCACGAGGGTCTGGTTCCTGTAAGCAAGGGGAGCCAGGCCCTTTAACTTAGCTTGAAGCCGCCTTGTATTGTAAAAGTCCATGTATTCGTCGATGGCTTTCTTCAATTCCTCAAAGGTATGAAATTGCTGGAGGTAGTACATTTCAGATTTGAGAATCCCCCAGAAGCCCTCCATAGGGCCGTTGTCGATGCAGCGGCCGGGCCGGGACATACTCTGCGTTGCACGGATACCGTCCAGCTTTGCTTTGAACTGCCGGTTGGTGTATTGGTAGCCTCTGTCACTGTGAAACAGAGGATGGGCGTTGGGGTTGGCTCTCACCGCTCTGTCAAAGGTGTCAAAAACAAGCTGATTGTTGTTGGATTGGCCCAGTGCATACGCAACGATGCTTTTGTCATGGAGATCAAGGATCGCACTCAGGTATGCTTTCTTCCCGTTGAGAAGTTTGAATTCTGTGACATCTGTCAGCCATTTTTCATTGGGCCTATTTGCCGTAAATGCTCTGTTCAATACGTTTTCAGCGGTAATACGCGGTCCCAACATGACATAATGCTTCTTCTTTCGGCGTATCACGGCCTGCATGTGCACGCTTTTCATCAGGCGGTAAATCCGTTTGTGGTTGTAGTTCCTTTTGAGCCGGCTGTTCACATTCAGCGTCATACGGCGATAACCGTAGATGCCTTTTACTTCGCTGTACAAACGGATGATCTCTTCCAGCAAGAGGGTATTTTCTTTTTCTGAGGCACTTTCTTCCCGGTGAAGCCATTTGTAGTAAGAACAGCGGGGAATCCCGGATAACGCGCATAACGATGCAATTTCATATCCTTTTTCCCGATGAAGCGTATGGATCGCCTCATAGACCTTCCTGCGACGTGTGAGCCTGCTTACCGCCTCCCCTCGAGTTCGTTCAATTTTTTTAAGAAATCGTTCTCCATTTGAAGCCTTCTGTTTTCCGCCTCCAGCTGCCGCAGCTTTGCTGCAGCTTTTTCCTCCTCGCTGTATTCGGAAAGAGGGCGGCGTTTGCCCCGGCGGTCAAGCAACCCGGCTTCTCACTTCTCTTGATATTTTTTGAGCCAGCTATACATCTGCTGATAGGTGATCTTGTACTGCTCGCTGGTCTGCCGGTAGTCCAGTTGATGTTCTAAGCAGTATAGTACTGCCTGCAGCTTTTCCTCCTGCGATAATTTTTCTTTCTCGGCCATATCTGTTTCCTCCCGTGCTCTGCGTGTCTTGAAATCCCTATGGCCTTGATTATACAACGTAATCCATTGCTGTAAAACCGCATGGGAGGAAATCCCGTATTTGCGGCACACGGCGTCCAGCGACCCTCCTCCGTTTAAATAGTCCTCCACGGCCGCCAGTTTGAGTGATGATGAGTAACTGGTAAACTTCTTTTTCGGATACAGCCCGCTGCGACCCTCCATCTGATATTTCCGCACCCAGGATTGAAAGGTGCTTCTGCGAATCCCTAATTCCTTGATTATCTCAGTAGAACCCTTGCGAGTTGCCTGATAATCCTCTACGGCCTGAATCTTTAGCTCCGGTGGTATTTTGCCTTTTAAGCTCATGATAATTGCTCCCTCCGTTTCGACAGTTTTATTTTTTCCACTGTCTACTTGAAAGGGAGCATATCAGATGCCGCGCCGCCGTCTCAGCTTGTGGAAAAAGCCTCGCAGAGTTTCGCGCCCGCAGGCGCGAAAGAGGTGGGATCCGTTTCCTGCCGCGGCGTGTACGTGGCAGAAAACACCTCTCAGCCCGTCAGTGTGCGCATGGTCCGCCTTCGGCGGACCATGCGTGCGCGCGACGGGCTGCATCCTGCCCGAAAAAGTGGCGCAGCCACTTTTTCGACAGTCTCGGACGGCAGTGCGGCTTATGCTGCACCGCCGTCTTTTCTTAAGGAACCACTGAATCAATCCCCGCACGTGTCTCAGCGGCAGATTTTTCGTCTGGCAAGACAAAAAATCGCAGGAATACTTTGTGTATTTCAAGATTTTTTAACGCAGTCAGGCGGAAAATCTGCTCACCGATCCACATACTTGGTTTGAATCAGTAGTTTCTTAAATTTGTAAACAATTCGGAAAGGAACTTCGGTTTTCATTGTCTCGACAGGAAAAGGGTGGTACAATGGCTACCGTGACGCTACATCACGAAGGAGGATATACATGAAGAAGAGTCGATTGATCGCCGGGACGCTGGCCCTGTGCCTTCTGGCCAGCTGTGGGGCTGCCGCCGATCCTGACGATATGGCCTACCAGGCCGCCAACCTCAAGCGGGACAGTGAGATCCTCACGGTGGACGGACAGGCGATTCCGGCGGAGGAATATCTCTTCTGGCTCCTGAGCGCGATTTCCCAGGAAAAGCAGTATGGCAGCCTGGCCAACGACGACGCCTGGGAGGAGACTCTGGGAGAGGACGGAACCGCCACGGCCGAAGTACTGAAGTCCGACGCGCTGGAGACCGCCAAGCTCTATCGGGTCATTGAGACCAAGGCCGCCGAGGCGGGGATCACCCTCACCGAGGAGCAGAACAAAGAGATCAATGACGAAATGGCGAAGGTGGCCGAACAGCTGGGCGGCGAAGAGGCTTTGCAGGAGTGGCTGGACAGCCGCTGTATTTCCCGGGACGGGTTTGTGAAGCTGAATACTGTCTACTACCTCAATCAGGGACTCAAGGAGAAGCTGGAGGGAGACGGTTCGCTCGCCGTTACCGATGCGGACTATGAGCAGTTTGTTGCGGATAACGGCATCTACGCAGCCAAGCACATTCTGATCTCCACCCGGAAGGTCAGCGAGGACGGGCAGTCCTATGAGGAGTTCACCGACGAGGAGAAGGCCCAGGCCCTCCAGAAGGCACAGGACCTGCGGCAGCAGCTCCGGGACGCCGGCGATACCGTGGAAAAGTTTGACGAGCTGATGAACCAGTATAGCGAGGACGGGCGCAATGACGACGGAACACTGGCCTATCCCGACGGCTACACCTATATTTATACCGGGCAGATGGTCAGCGAGTTTGAGGATGCCACGAAGGCCCTGAAGGTGGGGGAGATCAGCGACCCCGTGGAGAGCCGGTTCGGCTATCACGTCATTCTTCGGCTGGACGTGGATCAGGAGCAGGTCAAGCAGAACTGCACTACGGACTACAAGTTCAGCCAGCTCACCCAGCAGTGGCTGGACGAGGCCGAGGTAAAGACCACCAAAGCCTACGATACGCTGGATCCCAAGACTTTCTACGACAAGCTCCAGACTGTGATGGAGGCCAAAGCCGCGGCCAAGGCCAGCGCCAGCCCGGCGGTGAGCGAGAGCCCCGTTCCGGAGACCGGCGCACCGGCGGAGGAGAGCCCGGCACCTGCGGAAACGGCTTCCGGCAGCTGATCGAAAAGAAATCAAAGAGCAAAACCGGCGGGACAAAACTACGTCCCGCCGGTCTTTTTTGAGCAGTGCGGCCCAATAAAATGAAATTATAATTGATATAGAACAAAACAATAGATGATTCAATTCTTCGATAATTGTGGCAATCTATACCTATCAGTTAAAAGGTGAGGGACAGCCATGAGACAGGAAATGAGAGAAAACGGAGTGGACCCGGCGGCGGCGGCCGTCGGTGCGAGGATCCGGATGGCCCGAAAAGGGCGGCGGATGACGGCGGAACAGCTGGCCGAGGCCGCAGATATCTCAACGCAGTTTCTTGCCAAAGTGGAGAAGGGTCAGCAGAGCATGACTGTGGGAAAATTTTCTAAGCTGGTCAAAGCGCTGGGAGTCACCAGCGACTATCTGCTGTTCGGCCGCGATGAGATGGTGGGCTGTGCGGCGCTGGCTGCGGAATACATGGCCGGGCTGAACGTCGTGGAACGGGACATGCTGTCCCAAGTCGTCATCCGCCTTCAGGAGATGCTGGAGGCCATGCGGCCTGAGGAGGAACATTATATGGGGCCGATCCGAGTGCTGGTGGTGGAGGATGATCCGACACAGAGATGGCTGCTGCTGGATTTTCTGGAGAATACCGAAGGACTGGAGCCCTGCGGCCAGGCCGCGGACGGATTGACCGGCCTGGAGCTGGCCCGCCGGGAGGAGGCCGATCTGATTCTGCTGGACCTGATCCTCCCCGGCATCAGCGGGATGGAACTGCTGCGCCGCTACCGGAGAGAGGGCGGCCGGTCCAAGATCCTGGTGGTCACCCGGGCGGCGGGTCCGGCCGTCAGCGCTGCGGCGCTCAGCGCGGGAGCGGATTTTTTTCTGGCCAAACCGGTGCTGTTTCAGGAGCTGGCGGAGGATATCCGCTCCCTCTGCGGCGACCGGCGGCAGCAGTTTGAGACCCTGCTCCAGCAGATGGGGGCGAAGCCAAAGTGCCTGGGCTACCGGCAGGCCATCCGGGCTCTGGAGATCCTGGGCAGCGGTCGGGTGGAGCTGATGAAGGAGGCCTATTTGCAGGTGGCGTCCGAGAGCCGGAGCACCTACGCCTGCGTGGAAAAGAATATCCGCTCTCTCATCCGCCAGATCCACCAGACCGGCAGCAAGCCCTATCGGAAGCTGACCGGATGCTCTGAGACAGACCGCCCGCCCGCCAACGGAGATTTCCTTCGGGCTTTACTGGCCTCCGCCAAGTTTCCCTTGTAATCGGACAAGCGTGGGCGTATCATGGTTTCCAGAAAGTGGAAATGAAAGGAATGGAAGCCATGAGCGCCTGGCACAGCAAAAGCATTGGGGAGACCCTGTCGGATCTGGAGACCGACCGGAGGCGGGGCCTGTCGGCGGAAGAGGCAAAGCGGAGGCTGGGGATTTACGGACCCAACGCTCTGACCGGGCGGCCCCGGGAGAGCATGGCGGAGCGGTTGTTTCAGCAGCTGAAGGATCCCATGATCCTGGTGCTGCTGGCGGCGGCGGGGCTGTCCTTCCTGTCCAGCGGCGGGGAGGACTGGCTGGACGCCGCCATTATCCTGCTCATCGTGGTGGTCAACGCCGTGATCTCCATCTCCCAGGAGAGCAGCGCCGAGCGGGCGCTGGAGGCCCTGAAGCAGATGTCGGCACCCCTCGCCCGGGTGACCCGGGACGGGAAAGAGCTGCGGCTGGGAGCCGCCGAGCTGGTTCCGGGAGACCTGATCCGCCTGGAGGCGGGGGACCTGGTGCCCGCCGACGCCCGCATTTTGGACTGCGCGGGTCTGAAGGCCGATGAGAGCGCCATGACAGGGGAGTCGGTCCCGGTGGAGAAGTGCGTGGGGGAGGGCCTGCCTCCGGAGACCGGCCTGGCCGACCGGCACAACATGGTCATCGGCTCTACGGTCATCACGGCGGGGCGGGGCGTCTGCGCGGTCACCTCCACCGGCATGAACAGCGAGGTGGGGAAGGTGGCCGGGCTCCTGCTGAATCAGGAGGAGACCGAGACCCCCCTCCAGCGGAAGATGGGAGAGATCTCCAAGACCCTGTCGTTCCTCTGCCTGTGCGTGTGCGCGGTGATGTTCGGAGTGGGGCTGCTCCAGGGGCGGGGCATTCTGGAGATGTTCATGACGGCGGTGTCTCTGGCGGTGGCCGCCATCCCCGAGGGCCTGCCCGCCATTGTCACCATCGTGCTGGCGCTGGGCGTGCAGCGGATGGCCAGGCAGGGCGCCATCGTCAAAAAGCTGCCCGCGGTGGAGACCCTGGGCTGCGCCGGAGTGATCTGCTCAGACAAGACGGGGACCCTCACCCAGAATAAAATGACTGTAACGGAAACGTGGATGGCGGCGGGAAAGGACCGGACGGCCCTGCTCACCGCGGCCGCCCTCTGCTGCGACGCCTCCGTGGACGAGCGGGGGCGGGTGACGGGGGACCCCACCGAGGCCGCCCTGGTGGAGGCCGCCCGGAAAGAGGGGGTAAACAAGGCCGGGCTGGAGCGGGAGAATCCCCGGCGGGGAGAGGTGCCCTTTGACGCGGGACGCAAGCTCATGTCCACCGTATATTCAAAGCCCGGCGGGGGCTGCCGGGTCTATGTCAAGGGCGCGCCCGACGTGCTGCTGGAGCGGTGCCTGCTCTCCGCCGCGGCAAAAAGGGCGGCGTTGGCCGCCAACGACCGCATGGCCACCGGAGCCCTGCGGGTGCTGGGTGTGGCGGTCCGGGAGCTGGATCGGATGCCGGGGAAGCTCACTCCGTCGGCGGTGGAAAAAGACCTGACCTTCCTGGGCCTGGTGGGGATGATCGACCCGCCCCGGCCCGAGGCCGGGGCCGCGGTGGAGCAGTGCTGGAGGGCGGGGATCCGGCCGGTGATGATCACGGGAGATCACAAGCTCACCGCCGCCGCCATCGCCCGCAGCCTGGGGATCTGCCGGAGCGGGGATCTGGTGGTCACAGGGTCCGACCTGGACTTTATGCCCCAGGAGGCGCTGGAGGAGGACGTGGAGCGCTTCGCCGTTTACGCCCGGGTCTCCCCGGAGCACAAGAGCCGCATCGTCAACGCCTGGAGGAAAAAGGGACAGGTGGTGGCCATGACGGGGGACGGTGTGAACGACGCGCCCGCTCTCAAGGCCGCCCACATCGGCTGTGCCATGGGGAAGGCGGGCACCGATGTGGCCAAGGAGGCCGCCGACATGATCCTCACCGACGACAACTTTGCTACCATCGTCTCCGCCGTGGCTGAGGGAAGGGGAATCTACGCCAACATCAAAAAGGCCATCCACTATCTGCTCTCCTGCAATATCGGAGAGATCCTGACCATCTTTCTGGCCACGGTGCTGGGGTTCCACCAGATGCCGCTGGTGCCGGTGCAGCTGCTGTGGCTCAACCTGGTGACCGACGCCCTCCCGGCCCTGGCCCTTGGGGTGGAGCCGGTGGAGGAGGGGGTCATGGACCAGCGGCCCCGAAATGCCCACGAAAGCCTTTTCACCCGGGCCTTTTCCCTGCGGCTGGCCTGGCAGGGGGCCATGGTGGGGCTGCTCACTCTGGGGGCCTACTGGCTGGGGGAGTATGTGCTCTCCGATCCCGGGGAGGCCAGCGCGGCGGCCAACACCATGGCCTTCGCCACCCTCACGCTCTGCCAGCTCTTTCACGCCTTTGACGCCCGGAGTGAGGAGCAGTCGGTGTTTCACATCGGGGTGTTCTCCAACCCGGCCATGAACCGGGCCTTTCTGGTGGGCGCGGCCATGCAGGTGGCGGTGCTCTGCCTGCCGCCGCTGCAGGCGGTGTTCCAGACGGTGGCCATGGATCCGACCCAGTGGCTGGTGGTGCTGGCCCTGGCGGCGGCGCCGGTGGCGGTGTGCGAGGCGACTAAGGCTTGGGGCCGGCGGCGAAACCGGAGGCCCCGGGAGGAGACCGGCCGGTCGGCCCGGCCCACGCCCACCGCGGTGGGATAGAAAAAGAAAAACAGATTAAAGGTTGCGCGCGGCTTCCAATATGGATATAATAGGAATACTTGCACGAAAGGGAGCCGTTCAAATGGATTTTTACGCAAATGAGGGAAAGAACGTCGTCATTGAGGCGGGGGGCAAAAAATATGCCCGCCATGCCATTACGACCCATTTTGTTCAGGTGGGGGAGAGCTACCTCGACCTGATTCGTCAATACGTACTGCCGCACTATGAGCCGGGGGACATCGTCTCCTCCAGCGAGAAGGTCATCGCCCTGTGCCAGGGCCGGATCGTCACCGAGGATGAGGTGAAGCCCGGGTTCTGGGCCAGGCTCCTCTCCCGCTTTGTCCACCAGACCGAAGCCGGACCGGGGATGGGACTGCCGGTGAAGATGCAGTTTGCCATCAACGTCTGCGGCCTGGGGAAGGTGCTGTGGGCTGCCGTCTGTGCCGCCGTCGACAAGCTCCGGGGTGTCCACGGGACGTTTTACAAGATGCTGGGCACCGAGGTGTCCGGCCTGGACGGCTTCTACGGCCATGACATCCCCGAGTATGAGCACATGGGCGTGCGGGTCCCCAGCGATCCGGACAAGGTGTGCGACGAGGTCTACGACAAGACCGGCGTGGTGATGATGATCGTGGATGCCAACGATCTGAACGTGGAGCTGCTGGGCCGGGGGGAACAGCTCAAGGGCTGGAGCGAGGAGGGACTTCTGGACCTCATTCGGGATAATCCGGCCGGTCAGGACCGGCAGCTGACCCCCTTTGTGCTGATTCGGGAAATCAAGGAGTAAAAAAACATTGTGACAGACGCGCCGCAAAAAGCGGCGCGTCTGTTTTTTAGCTGGGGGGCGGTGCCGTTTGGCTGCGGTGTGATTGCGGCCCTTTGGGCGGGTGGTTCGAGAGGCTGGCCTTTTTCTAAAAAGGAATGGCCGTTCAGAGCACGCACGCGGAACAAAAAACCACATGCCTGCCAGACGGCACCGCCTGTGGTCCAGATCGAAAAGAACGGCATTCCAGGGCACCCATGCAGGGGAGCAATTACGCCCCCACCAAGCGCGGCCACCCGCAAAAAAGGGATAACAAATCCAACGGTGGGGCACACTGGAAAAAACGGTGAAAGGAGGAGGCGCATGGGATTTTTCGGACGGAAAAAACGTCCCGATCCTCCCCATCCCCGGCGGGAGCCCCGGCTGGAGGGCCCCCTGACCGCCGAGCGGCTGGGCCAGGTGTTTGACCGCTGCGTGGACTACAACCGCCGGGGTGTGGCGGGGGGGGGCAACGAGGCCCTGCGGGCCGACCTCATTTTTCTCTCCGGCATGGTAAAGATGGAGCGGGTGAGCGACTATATCCTCCGGCCTCTGGCTCAGGACCGGGCTCTGGGGGAGGGCAGCCAGGCCATGGCCTGGGAGCGGATGCGCTCCGGCGCGCTATACAACCTGTCGGTGAGCGAAGTGGAGACGCTGGACGAGGCGGCCGACGCGCTCATCGGGGGAAACTGCCTGCTGCTCTTTCCCGACCGGCCCAAGGCCCTCTCCTTTAATACGGGCACCGAGGAAAAGCGGAGCATCGGGGATCCGGAAAACGAGGTCTCAGTCAAAGGCCCCAAGGACTCCTTTGTAGAGAATCTGAGGACCAACACCTCTCTCACCCGGCGGCACCTCCGGGCTCCAGAGCTGCGGATCGAGGAGCAGATCGTGGGACGGCAGTCCCTGACCCCGGTGGATCTGGTGTGGCTGGACGGGATCGCCAACCCGGAGACGGTGGAGGATCTGAAGCGGCGGGTGGAGCGGATCGACATCGACGCGCTGCTGGCCACCGGAAACCTGGAGGAATATATCGCCGACCGGCTGAATACCCCCTTCCCTTTGGTGCAGCATACCGAACGGCCCGACCGGTTCTGCTACGGACTGGCCCAGGGCCGGGTGGGCATTCTGGTGGAGGGGCTGCCCCTGGGGTATCTGGCCCCGGCGGTGATCGGGGATTTTCTCCGGACCCCTCAGGACCGGTCGGAGAACTGGATGGTGGCCTCCGCGCTCACCGTGCTGCGCTGGGTGTGCCTGCTGGGGACGCTCTACCTGCCGGCGGTCTATGTGGCCATGGTGAACTTCCATCCCGAGATGATCCCCACCCGCCTGGCCCTGTCCATTATGGCCGCCCGGCGGGATGTGCCCTTCTCCGCGCTCTTTGAGACGCTGCTTTTGCTGCTGGCTTTCGAGGTGCTTCAGGAAGCGGGGCTCCGCCTGCCCCAATCCATCGGTCAGACCGTGTCCATCCTGGGCGGCCTGGTGGTGGGCTCGGCGGCGGTGGAGGCCAAGCTCATCTCCCCGGCGGTGCTGGTGGTGGTGGCGGTGGCCGGCATCGCCGGGTACACCATGCCCAGTCAGGATCTGGCCGGGGCGCTGCGGCTGTGGCGGTTCCTGCTGACGGTGCTGGCCGGTCTGGCCGGTCTGTTCGGTGTACTGATGGGCACGGCTTTTCTGGTGGGGCATCTGGCCGGGCTGGAGAGCTTTGGCGCGGCCTATCTCACTCCCTTTGCAGCCAACTCCGGGGAGCAGGTGGAGGGTGAGACTGTCCTGCGGCAGCCCCTGCCCCGGGACAAACTGAGACCGGGCTACCTGAAGCCGGAAAATCGGAGGAAGCAGCAATGAAGGGAAACGGATGGGCCCTGCTTCTGGCGGTGGTGCTTGCGGCCCGGGGTGTGGGACTGCTGCCCCGGGGCCGGGAGATGGAGGAGCTGACGCTGGTGTCCGCCCTGGCGGCGGATCGAGCGGGCGCCGCGGTGGCCGTGACCGCGGTGACGGGAGTGCGGGCCTCTCAGGATGAGGAGCCACAGGTACTGACGGGAAAGGGGCAGTCGCTGGCTGAGGCGTGCCGCGGACTGGGGAAAAAGGGCAGTGCCGTCCCTTATCTGGGGCAGGCCGACCGCCTTCTGGTGGGGGAGGACCTGGCCCGCACGGGACTGTGGGAGACCCTGGACTTTGTGTTGACAGACCGGGAGCTGAGGTTGGATACTTTATTATATATTGTAAGAGGCTCCGCCGGGGCGGCTCTGTCCGATGCCGCCGCCCAGGCGGCCAAAGAAGGCGGAACGGAAGACCCCCGGGGCCGGACGGTGGGGGAGACCCTCTCCCGTCTGGCGGAGGGGGAGTACGCCCCGGTCCCCGTGCTGGAGCCGGACGGGGATGGAGCGCTGGAGCCCGCGGGCTGGGCAGCGGTAGGGCCGGAGGGGCTGGTGCGCCTCTGGACGGGAGAGGCTGCCCAGGGGGCCGAGCTGCTGGCCGGACTGGGCAAGGGGACGGTGGTCCCCCTGCCCGACGGCTCTGCCGCCGCCCTCACCGGGGTGCGGACCTGGGCCAAGGACGGAGAGGTGAGGTGCACCCTGACCGCACAAAGCGTTCGGGGAGAGGCACAGGAGGCGGCTTTGGAGGTCTGGGGAGAGCGTCAGATCCGGGCGGTCCTGTCCGACCGGCTGGACTGCTGGGGCCTGGACCGGGAGCGGGGAGCGCTGCGCCCCTGGGCGTGGGGGCACATAGAAAACGCGCCGGTGGAGGAGCTGGCGGTCAAAGTGACAGGGAGGATCGAGGGCAGCTATGAACGGAGGAGCTGAAAAGGGTCGGTCTCAGCGGGAGCGGCTGGAGTTGACGATGGCGTCGCTGGCGCCCGCGGCGCTGGGGCTGGTGACGGTACCGGTTGCCGCTGCCGGGCGGCTGGCCTGGCTGGCGCCGGTGCTGGCCCTGCCCGTTGGTCTGGTCCTGTGCCGGCTGTGGCGGACCCTGGGGGCGGAGAGCCTCCCCCGGGGGTTGAACGCGTCCTTTGGCCGATGGCTGGGAAAGGGGATCGTGGGCGGCTACCTGCTGTGGGGGATCTTTCTGCTGGCCGTCAGCGCCCGGCGGTATGCCGACCGGCTGACGGCCACGGTGGGAGAAGGGGGCAGCCGGTGGCTTTTTCTGGCGGCCACTCTGGTGGTGACTCTGTGGCTGAGCCGGGGAGACGGGGCATCCTTTGCCCGGACCGGGCGGATTTTTTTCCTGGCGGTGACGGCCGTGATGGGAGCGGTCCTCCTGCTGGCGCTCTCCTCACTGCGGTGGCAGAACCTGTGGCCCGCCCGGGGAGAGGATGCCTCCGGGCTGCCGGCGGCTGCGCTGGCCGTGCTGTCTCTGGCCGGATATGGCGTTTATGCGCTGTGCCTGCCCCTGAGAAAGGAAAGCGGTCTGCGGGGAGGGGCGTGGACTGTCTGGGCCAGCGCTGCGCTGGCCGCACTGCTGCTGGCGGTGGTGGGGGCCTTTGGGCCCGCGCTGGTGGGAGAGATGGATGAGCCCATCCTCTATTTATTAAGGGGAGTCGGCCTGCCCGGAGCGTTCCAGAGGGGAGAGGCGGCGCTGGCGGCGGTGATCGCCCTGGGGGACCTGGCCCTTCTGGCACTTCTGGAGTGGAGCTGCGGCGCGCTGGGGCAAACGCTGATCCCCAAGTGGACCTGGGGGCGGTACCCGGCGGCCCTTTTTGGCTTTTTGATCGCCGGATGGCTGCCGGATCGGGGGAGCGTCCTTTTTTGGAGCGAGGAGGCAGCTCCGGTGGGAAATTTGTTTTTCGGAGTTTTGCTGCCGGCCCTTGCGGTTTTGACGGAAAAAATACGAAACAGAGGGAAGGGACAAGCCATATCTTGTGGGGAAAACAATGAGTAAAGTGCAGATATAGCATGGAAAAGAGCAGGTAAAAAAGAACGGAAGAAAATGCGAAAAAAGCGTTGACAAACGGGTGTGGTTTTGATATATTATTCGAGCACCTGTTGAGCAGGGCGGGAACGAGTCGAGGGATCGGAAGGGTCCGAAAGGGCTGAAAAAAGTAGTTGACA
>LT827118.1 GCA_900169975.1 Pseudoflavonifractor sp. Marseille-P3106 | reverse complement strand
GCGTCGCGCATCATGCGCTCCACATGGTATTCCTTCATGAAGCCGTTTCCGCCCAGCATCTGGACAGCCTCGGTGGCGACCTCCATGGCCACGTTGGTGCAGGTGAGCTTCGCCATGGCCGCGGGAATGGTGTAGGGCATGCCGTCTTCCTTGGCCTGGGCGGCCTTCCAGAGCATGAGCTCGGCGGCCTGGATCTTGGTCTGCAGCTCAGCCATCTTGAAGGCCAGGTACTGCTGCTTGGCGATGGGTTTGCCGAACTGCTCGCGCTCCATCATATACTTGCGGGCGGCCTCAAACGCGCCCTTGGCGATGCCCAGGCCCTGGGCCGCCACGCCGATCCGGCCGCCGTCCAGCGTCTTCATGGCCAGCTTGAAGCCCTCGCCGGGGGCGGCGATCATGTTCTCGGCAGGAACGCGGACGTTATCCAGGTGCATGTCGGAGACCTGAGCGGTGCGGATGCCCATCTTGTTCTCGACCTTGCCGACGGTGAATCCGGGGGTCCCCTTCTCCACCACGAACGCGGCCATGCCCTTGGTGCCCAGCGCGGGATCGGTCAGGGCGTAGATGACGGTGAAGTCGGCCAGAGGGCCGTTGGTGTTGAAGCACTTGCTGCCGTTGATGACATAGCTGTCGCCGTCTTTGACGGCCACGGTCTTGCAGCCGGCGGCGTCGGAGCCGGCGGTGTGCTCGGTCAGGCCGAAGGAGCCGATCTTCTCACCGTAGGTGATGGGGGCCAGGAATTTCTTCTTGATCTCGGTGGGGGCGGAAGAATTCACGATGCTGCCGCCGTACAGAGAGGTGTCCACGGAGAAGGCGATGCCGAAGGAGGCGTCCACCTTGGAGACCTCTTCCACCGCCAGGGCATAGGCCAGGTAGCTCCCGCCCAGGCCGCCCACTTCGGCGGCGTAGGGCAGGCCGTAGATGCCGGTCTTGCCGAATTTCCGAAACAGCTCCAGGGGGAACTCTCCGGATTCGTCCCGCTCAAGGATGCCGGGGGCCAGCTCCTTCTCGGCGAACTCGCGGGCCAGGGCCTCCATCTGCTTTTGATCTTGTGTCAGTTCGAAATTCAT
>LT827117.1 GCA_900169975.1 Pseudoflavonifractor sp. Marseille-P3106 | reverse complement strand
TTCCGGTCCAGGAGCGTGGCCATGAACCAGTTGAGGTTGAGCCACCCCACCTCCCGCCGCCGGGCGTCCTCCGCCCGCTCCCCCTCCAGCCGGGGCGTGGAGGCGATCCAGCCACGGTAGGTTTGATTTACATAATCTTCTATGTGGAACGTTTTCCAGAGGGGTGCAAAGATCTCCGCCCGGGGGCTCAAGTCCACGCACCAGGGAAACGTGCCGGCGTTCAGCAGCTCGCTGCGCTCAAACCAGGGGTAGCCGCCAAACACCTCGTCGGCGCACTCCCCCGAGAGGGCCACCGTGTGGGTCTTTGCCACCTGGCCGCAAAAATAGAGGAGGGAGGCATCTACATCCGCCATACCGGGCAGGTCCTTGTACCGGGCGGCCGCAGGAAGGAGCTCGGCGAGGGTTGGAATGGGGCAGGTAAGCGCCGTGTGCCGGGTGTGAAAGGTCTCCACCATCCGCTTTACCCAGGGCGCGTCGTTGTCAGGCTGAAATATAGACGGCTTAAAATACATTTCGTTATCAGTATAATCAAAGGAATACGTCTCCAGAGGGGGCAGTCCCCGGCGCAGATAATCCCTGGCCGCCACAGCGGTGATGACACTGGAGTCCAGCCCGCCGGAGAGAAAGGTGCAAAGCGGCACGTCACTCACAAGCTGCCGGGTGATCGCCCCGGTGACCAGCTCCCGCACCCGTTCCACCGTGGTCTCGTAGTCGTCGGTATGGGGGCGGCTCTCCAGGGACCAGTAGCGCCCCTTCCGCACCCCTGCGGCGTCAAAGGTCAGCCAGCTCCCCGGCGCCAGAGCTTTCACCCCGGCAAAGACGCCGCTCTCCGGCGTCCGCGCAGGCCCCAGGCCAAGCACCTCCCGCCAGGTGTCCCCGTCCGCCCGGGGCTCCAGACCGGGATACTGAAAGAGACTTTTCAGCTCTGAGGCAAAGATCAATGTGGTTCCATGCTTGGCATAAAAAAGAGGCTTGACCCCAAAGCGATCCCGGCAGGCAAAAAATTTCTGCTGCAGCCCATCCCACAAAACAAAGGCGTAGATCCCCTCCAGATGCCGCCCAACCTCTTCCCCGTACTCCATATATGCATAGAGGAGGACCTCCGTGTCGGTGCGGGTGGTGAACGTATATCCCTGGGCCTTGAGGGCCCGGCGCAGTTCCGGCGTGTTGTAGAGTTCCCCGTTGTAGGTGAGCACATAGGGGGCGGTGCCCAGATGCCGCTCCATGGGCTGGGCGCCGTTTTCCGGATCAATGACCGCCAGCCTCCGGTGGACCAGAACTCCGGCAGATCCCTGCCACTGTCCCTTCCCGTCCGGGCCCCTGTGATTGAGCGTTTCTCCCATCCGTATGCCGATCTCTCCCCACAGGGGAGCGGTGTTGTCCCGGCTGAAATCGCAGAATCCGGCGATGCCGCACATAGAACCATCCCTTTCGCCGGTGCTTCCGGCTGAAATCAGTCCGCCTTTGGACACAGGTATTTTATGCACGATTCACCGTTTTGACACATACCCGCCAAAAAAGGCCCTGGGCGCATCAGCGCCCGGCGGCAGATCTCCATTGGCCCGAAGGGCGTGTCCACCTTTCGTGTCTCGTCCTCCTTCCGATCGTAAAAAGGCACTCCGTGACGCCCGCAGACGTGATCGTACCCGGCGGCCCGCATGGCCCGGCCGGTCCGGTCCCCCATCCAGAGCCCTCGATCACCGATCCCTGGCGAAACCCGTGGTCAAAAAGACACTCGATACGGCCGGAAAGCACCCCCGCATGCGTGGCGGCACCGCTCTCGGGGGCGGCGGCCACCACCAGGTCGGGCTTGAGCGCCACGTCCGCCCCCGGGAGAATGGCGTCCGCGGCGCGGGCCGCCAGATCCTGAATGATCCGATAGGCCTCCTCCTTCAGTCCCAGCATCTGCCGGGCATACCGGAGATAGATCTCCCCCGCCTCTGTGGGAACGAGCCGGTTTCTGGCGCTGTGAAACAGCCAGGCCCCCAGCTCCCGCTCCAGCTTCAAAAGCTGCTGATCCAGGGCCGACTGGGCGATAAACAGCCCTTCGGCGGCCTTTGTGACGCTCCCGGTCTCCGCAATGGCTAACATATAGCTGATCTGTCTGGTCTCCAATCCCGTTCCCTCCCTTGTAAAACTGCAAAAAGCGCCCCCCGCGGAGAAAACCTCCCGGGGAGCGCCGATGTCCGCTTCAGCGGCGGATGAGGACCACCGACACGTCGTTGACATTGGTGCCCGTGCCGCCGGTGACGATCAGCCCTCCGCAGGCCGCCAGGGCATGGTAGACGTCGTTATCCCGAAGGACTCCAAACAGATCCGCTCCCCGCCAGGAAAGCCAGAGAACGGTCGGTGTTTTGATGGCTTCGGGCCACCGCCGCCAAAAAGTTCCCCGCCTCCCGGGCCTCACAGTCCAAGCTGTCGGTGAGGATCACCGGCTCGTAGCCCGGCTCCCGGCAGGCCCGGGCGGCGGCTTCAGGCTGTACCGCCGGACGATCTCCTCGGCCTCCGCACAGGTAGAGCGGTCCGGATGGGCCGGGCCGGAGGCAATCATGTCCAGAGGATCCCCAATAATGTCGGAGAGAACCACCTCCAGCACCCGGGCAGGGGGACAGTGGAGCGCGAACCGCCCCCCTTTCCCCCGCACAGGCACTTGCGTACGGTGTTCATCTCCACGATATCCGCCCCGCTGGCCAGCAGCTGGCGCGTCACGTCCCGAAGATCCTCCCGGAGGGTCAGCGGCCCGATGGGGCCCTGGGCGTGTCCGTGCTTGGTGATGACGATCCCGCCGTCCACCCGCTCCCCCAGGCTTTCCCAGGCGGCCCGGGCCATGGACCAGCCGGCCTTGCCCACAGACACCAGCAGCAGCCGCCCGGGCCAGGGCCACCACGGCATCGGGGGGCAGTGCCTCCTCGTGGCGCAGCCGGTACCAGTCGCAGCCGCTGTCCGACTCGGCGCAATAGGGAAGATCGGTCTTGTTCCGCTCACCCACATAGAAAAGGCAACCCAGGAAACGCACCTCGCTGCGCTGGATCCCGTCCCCCAGCAGGGCGGCGGCAGGCACCTCGAGATACTGGCCCAGCAGATCCAGCAGCGGCGCTTCGTTGGCGGTGACTACGTGGACACCGGTACGGAGGTCAAAGGTCTGCTGCCCCCGCACATCGTCCTGGATGTGGGCGGCAAGCCAGTCTCCGACCTGCTTGAGGGTATTTTTGTAGGCGCCAAGGCCGGAGTCCTCCACAAGGTCCTTCACATCCTCCAGCGCCTTGGTGATCTTCTGTCCGCCGGGGACCTCTCCCAGGCCGGTGCGGCCGTCGGAGTCGGTGAGGACCACCGCATCGCGGGTAAAGTAGGGGGCGTGGGCGCCGGACAGGTTGAGTTCCATGCAGTCCAGGCCGGCTGCGGGGAGGCCTCCAGCTGAACCACTTCCGGGGTATTTGCCATATTTGACACTCCTTTTCGCAGACTGCGGATAATGATGGGAAAGTTTCGGTAGTGAAGCGGGCTCTCCCGGTCAAAGGGGTCTTTGTCGTTCTCCCGCATTGTATCCGGGGCGGGAAAAAAGTCAAACGGATTGTGTTAACCGTCCCATTAGAAAAACTAATTTCCCCGGCCCCCTTTTCGGCTTCTTCTGGACAGGCATGCCCGGAATGGCGTATAATCGGGTGGAAAGGATCGTGTTGCCGTTATGTGGATCGTCCATGCCTTTGCCTCCGCCCTCTTTGCCGGACTCACCGCCGTGCTGGCGAAGATCGGCGTCAAAAACGTCAACTCCCATTTGGCCACTGCCCTGCGCACCATAGTGGTGGCTCTCTTTGCCTGGATCATGGTCTTTTTGGCGGGCTCTCAGGGCACCATCCGGGATGTGGAGCCCCGAACCTGGCTCTTTCTCATCCTCTCCGGCTTTGCCACCGGCGCTTCCTGGATCTGCTACTTCCGCGCCCTCCAGATCGGCTCGGTGAATCAGGTGGCTCCCATCGACAAATCCAGCACCGTGCTGACCATGCTCCTGGCCTTTCTCTTCCTCCACGAATCCATTACCCTCCCCAAGGCGGTGGGCATGGCTCTCATGCTGACAGGCACCTACCTGATGCTGGAGCGGAAGGCGGTGCCCGCCGATCCGCCGGCCCCCCAGGGACGGGGCTGGTTCTTCTGGGCCGCTCTCTCCGCCGTGTTTGCCAGCCTCACCTCCATTCTGGGCAAGGCGGGCATCCAGGGGGTGGAGTCCAACCTGGGCACTGCCATCCGCACTCTGGTGGTGCTGGCCATGGCCTGGCTCATTGTCCTGGCCCAGGGAAAACAGCGCGAGATCCCCGCCATCGAGGGGAGGAGCTGGCTCTTCCTGGTCCTCTCCGGCTTTGCTACCGGCGGCTCCTGGCTCTTCTACTACCGCGCCCTCCAGGACGGTCCGGCCAGCGTGGTGGCCCCCATCGACAAGCTGAGCATCCTGGTCACGGTGGCCTTCTCCCGGATCTTCCTGGGGGAGAAGCTCAGCCGCCGCGCCGGGCTGGGGCTGGGGCTGCTCACCGCCGGGACGCTGGCGCTGCTGATCCGATAAAATCCAACCCGCCCCGCAAATCATCTTTCCGTCTCAAAGGAGTTTACCCCATGGAATCCATTGTCACCCTTCTGGCCCGGGAACTGGGCCAGAAGGAGAATTATGTCAATAACGTGGTCACCCTGCTGGACGAGGGCAACACCATCCCCTTTATCGCCCGCTACCGCAAGGAGCTCCACGGCGCCATGGACGACACCGTCCTCCGCAGCCTGGCCGACCGGCTCCAGTACCTCCGCAATCTGGACAAGCGCAGGGAGGAGGTCTGCCGCTCCATCGAAGAGCAGGGAAAACTCACGGAGGAGCTCTCCGCCGCCATTGCCGCTGCCGCCACCCTGGCTGAGGTGGAGGACCTTTACCGCCCCTACAAGCAGAAGCGCCGCACCCGGGCCGCCATCGCCCGGGAGAAGGGCCTGGAGCCTCTGGCCCGGCTTTTATTCGCGCAGGCCCCGGACTGCCCCGCCCCTGAGAAGGCCGCCCAGGCTTATGTCAATCCAGAGCTGGGCGTGGAGACGGTGGAGGAGGCCCTGGCCGGGGCCCGCGACATCATCGCCGAGGACATTTCGGACGACGCAGAGCTCCGCAAGGCTCTGCGCGCGCTCTATGAACGGCGGGCGTTCCTGGTATCCAGAGCCAGGGCCGCCCAGCCCGAGGACACGGTCTACCGCCTCTACTACGACTTCCGCTCCCCCCTCTCCCGGCTCCAGGGACACCAGATCCTGGCGGTCAACCGGGGAGAGCGGGAGGATATTTTAAAGGTGGATGTGGAGCTGGACCGGGGACTGGTGCTCCCCCTCATCTGCCGCCGGGCGGTCCGGCCCGGCTCGGCGGCCATGGCCTTTGTCCGCGCCGCCGCCGAGGACGCCTGGGACCGTCTCATCCAGCCCTCGGCGGAGCGGGAGATCCGAAATTCTCTCACCGAGCAGGCCAATGAGGGGGCCATCCGCATGTTCGGGGCCAATCTGAAGCCCCTGCTGATGCAGCCGCCGGTGAAGGGGAAGGTCACCATGGGTCTGGATCCCGGCTACCGCAACGGCTGCAAGGTAGCGGTGGTGGATCCCACAGGCAAGGTGCTGGATACGGCGGTGGTCTACCCCACCCTCTCCGACCGCAGGAAGCGGGAGGCCATGGACACCCTGGCCCGGCTCATCCGCAGGTACGGTGTCACCGCCATCGCCATCGGAAACGGCACCGCCTCCAGGGAGACCGAGCGCATGACCGCTGAGCTCATCCGGGAGGTGGGGAGCGGCGTGAGCTATATGGTGGTGAGCGAGGCGGGAGCCAGCGTCTACTCCGCTTCCAAGCTGGCGGCGGAGGAATTCCCCCAGTACGATGTGAACCTCCGCTCGGCGGTCTCCATCGCCCGGCGGCTCCAGGACCCCCTGGCGGAGCTGGTGAAGATCGACCCCAAGGCCATCGGCGTGGGGCAGTACCAGCACGACATGCCCCAGGCCCGTCTGGACGAGACCCTCTCCGGCGTGGTGGAGGACTGCGTCAACGCCGTGGGGGCCGACCTGAACACCGCCTCCGCCCCCCTGCTGGCCCGGGTGGCCGGCCTGAATCAGACCACCGCCAAAAACGTGGTGGCCTATCGGGAGGAACACGGGGCCTTCACCGCCCGGAAGCAGCTTTTGAAGGTGCCCAAGCTGGGACCCAAGACCTTCCAGCAGTGCGCGGGCTTCCTTCGTGTGCCTGAGAGTGCGGATGTGCTGGACCGCACTGGCGTCCACCCGGAGAGCTACGCCGCCGCCGAGGGGCTGCTGCGCCTGAGTGGTTACGACCGGAAGGCGGTGGCCGCCGGAGCGCTGGAGGAGCTTCCCCGCCGGCTGTCCGCCTACGGGGAGGAGCGGGCCGCCCGGGAGCTGGACATCGGACTGCCCACCCTCCGGGACGTGGTCAAGGAGCTGATGAAACCCGGCCGGGACCCCCGGGACGAGCTGCCCGCCCCCCATCTGCGCACCGACGTGATGGATCTGAAGGACCTCAAGCCCGGGATGGAGCTCACCGGCACGGTGCGCAACGTCATCGACTTCGGCGCCTTTGTGGACATCGGCGTCCACCAGGACGGCCTGGTCCACATCAGCCAGCTCTCCGAGCGCCGGGTGAAGCATCCCGGGGAGGTGTGCGCCGTGGGAGACGTGGTCACCGTCTGGGTGCTGGAGGTGGATGAGAAGAAAAAGCGCATCGCCCTGACCATGCGGAAACCGAAATAGGGGTTTTTTCCATTTTGCCGCAAAACACTTGACTGTAAAGCCCCTTGACCCTCTATACTGCCCCCAGGAGGTGGTATGATGACCATCAAAGAACTGGAAGAGGCCGTGGGGATGACCCGGGCCAACATCCGTTTTTATGAGCAGGAGGGTCTGCTCTCCCCCGCTCGGTCTGCCAACGGCTACCGGGATTACAGCCCCGAGGACGCCGCGGCGCTGGAGAAGATCAAACTCCTCCGGCGGCTCCACTTGGACCTGAACACCCTGCGCAGGCTCCAGGCCGGGGAGCTCACGCTGGCCGAGGCACTGGAGAAACAGCTCGGCCAGCTGGGGCGGGACCAGTCGGCCCTGGACCGGGCCCGGGCGGTCTGCGCCCAGCTTCGGGCAGCCGGAACGGAATATCAGCAGCTGGACGCCCACCCCTGGCTGGAGGAACTGGACCGGGCCCCGGCCTCGGAGCGGTTCGCTCCCCCCGCCGATGAACTTCCCCCCGCGCCGGGACATCCCTGGCGGCGGTATTTTGCCCGCATGCTGGATCTGGCTTTGTATGGCCTGCCCATCACGGCGGTGGAGGTGCTGGTGCTCCACCTGTCTCCCAACCTGACCTCCAAAGCCTTTATCGCCCTCCTGGAGGGCTATCTGGGCTTTGCCCTCATGTTCCTTCTGGAGCCGCTTCTGCTGCACTACTGGGGAACCACTCCGGGCAAGCTTCTCTTTGGCATCGTCCTGCGGGATGCCGACGGCAGTCCGCTCTCCCTCTCTGACGCCCGAAAGCGGCTCTCTCTTCTTTTTTCCCGGGGCCTTGGCTGGGGCATCCCCATCTACAATCTGTATCGGCTCTACAAGAGCGCTTCTCTGTGCTCCGAGGGAGAGCGCAACCCCTGGGAGTGGAACGCCTCCGACGGCCGGGCCCAGCGCATGGACATCCCCGAGAACACCTGGCGATGCTTCGCCTTCGTGGGGGCTCAGGCAGCCTGCTTGGCCGTTGTGGTGCTGATCACCCTCCAGGGTCAGCTCCCCCCGCACCGGGGTGAGCTGAACGAGGCAAAATTTTACGACAACTACAATTTCTATCTGCGTTACTTCGATCTGGACGCCCGCCCTCTCGGCCCAGACGGAAGGCCGTCAGCCGCGGAGGACGGCACAGGGGGCTTCTCCATGGAGCTTTTCCCCAGCCATTCCAGCCAGTGGACGCCTCTCCTCACTGCCGGGACTGTCACGGGATTTCAATACCGGTCCGAGTTCACCGGCAGCTTTTTTCCCCTGTCCTACCTGAACTCCCCACAGTCCCTGGGCCTGCTGGCCTATGCGGGGACCCTTCCCGGGATCAACTGTCTGAACTTCAAGCCCAAGCAGTGGCTGGATCAAATCTCCGACGAGGGCTGGAACTATGACGTCACCTACCGAGGTCTGCGCATAACACAAAGCGCCCGGTTTGCCAACGTCGAAAACCAGTCGGGGGCCTTTGTCACCGCCCCCGACGGACAGGAGGGCCGCCTGCTGCTGACCTTCACCGTCCAGGCCGCGTAGCGGCGGCCTCCCAAACGGAAGGGGAAAACAACAAGCGGTCCCCCGGCTTGCCGCCGGGAGACCGCTCTGATGGTTTCGTTTGACTCGGTCCCTGTTTCTTCCTTTAATACCGTCCCAGAGACGCGGCGGTGTCGGCGTTGGCGCTCTGGCCGAAGCGGAAGTCATTGCCGGGGAGGATGGCGTTGAGGACGATGCCCGCGATGGCCGCGATGGCCAGGCTGGTCAGGGTGATGGTGGCCCCACCCACGGTGAAGGTCAGCCCCCCGGTAAAGCCCAGGCCGCAGACCAGGATGACGGCGGCGATGATGAGGTTGCGGGAGTTGGTGAAATCCACCTGGTTCTCCACCACGTTGCGCACGCCGATGGCGGAGATCATGCCGTAGAGAATGAAGCTCACGCCGCCGATGATGGCGGCCGGGATGGAATTGACCAGCACGGCGAACTTGGGGCTGAAGGAGAGGATCACGGCATAGAGGGCGGCCAGCCGTACCACCCGGGGATCGTGGACCTGGGAGAGGACCAGCACGCCGGTGTTCTCGCCGTAGGTGGTGTTGGCCGGGCCGCCGAAGAGGCCCGCCATGGCAGTGGCAATGCCGTCGCCCACCAGGGTGCGGTGGAGGCCCGGATCTTCAATAAAGTTCTCCCCCACGGTGGCGGAGATGGCGGACATGTCGCCGATGTGCTCCATCATGGAGGCGATGGCGATGGGGGCCATCACCATGACTGCGGAGAGATCGAACTTGGCCACGCTGCCGGAGAAGTTGGTGAAGAAGGGCTGCAGGCCGATGAGACTCGCCTCGGCCATCCCGGAGAAGTTCAGCATGGGGCCGGTGGTGCCGGAAGCGGCGTCCACAATGACGGTGGCGCCCATGGCGTTGCCGATGACGGCCACCACATACGCGCCCACCACGCCCAGCAGGATGGGGATGATCTTGATCATGCCCTTGCCCCAGATATTGGCCACAATGATGATGGCCATGGCCACCAGGGCCAGCCACCAGCAGGTGGAGGCGTTGTTGACGGCAGAGGGAGCCAGGTTGAGGCCGATGAGAATGATGATGGGGCCGGTGACCACTGGGGGCAGGAAATGCATCACCTTGTGAACGCCAACAGCTTTAATAACAAGCGCCAGCACAACATAGAGAAGGCCCGCCACCACGATACCGCCGCAGGCGTACTGGAGCTTTTCGGCCCCGCTCATGGAGGCGTAGATCCCGGCATCCATAGCCCCGATGGCGGCGAAGCCGCCCAGAAAGGCGAAGGAGGATCCCAGGAAGGCGGGCACCTTCATCTTGGTACACAGGTGGAAGAACAGGGTCCCCACACCGGCGAAAAACAGCGTTGTCTGAATGGACAGGGGCAGGCCGTAGGTGTTGACCAGAATGGGCACCAGCACCGTGGCGCCGAACATGGCGAACATGTGCTGGAGGCCCAGCACCAGCAT
The DNA here is from genome assembly GCA_900169975.1 of Pseudoflavonifractor sp. Marseille-P3106. GTDB lineage: Bacteria > Bacillota > Clostridia > Oscillospirales > Oscillospiraceae > Vermiculatibacterium. The sequence continues at coordinate 104,467 of LT827117.1, read as the reverse complement.
CTTAGGCAGACCCAGAGTCCTGGCGTCCCGGATGGGGCCCTTTCCCGCGTTGGTTTTCGTTTCCTTCATTCGGATTCTCCTTTCATCTCTCACACACCGCCCAAATGGGCAAAAAAATACCGGCATTCCTGCCGGTCTACGAGGAAAACGAAAATAGGGAACAGAAAAAAGACGGTCTTCCGGGCCCGTTTTTCACACTTCCGGTTCTGCATCTCTTTTCCCTCCTCATTTTCACATTGTCGAATATTATACAAAAAGTTCTCATAGATTGCAAGCGTTATTTTTCCTTTTTTCGAAATAAATCGGGAGGTTACGACATGATCCTTTCCTTTGACCGCGTGGGAAAACTGCTGGATGAAATGGCAGAGGAGTTTCCGCCGGAGTTTTTTGAGGAACTCAGCGGGGGCATCCTGCTGGAGGCGGAGAAAAAGGAGGACCCGGACTGCCCCGGAGAAAACCTCTACCTCATGGGAGAGTTTTTCGACGATCTGCTGGGCCGCCGCATCGTGCTCTACTACGGCTCCTTCGCCGCCCTAGCCAAGCTGGAGGAGTGGACGGAATGGGACTGGGCCGAGGAGCTCTACACAACCCTGGCCCACGAGCTGACCCACCACATGGAGGGTCGGGCGGGCCTGCGGGATCTGGAGGTCAAGGATGAGGAGGAAATGGAAGCATTCCGCCGGGAGCGGGGCAAATAGCCCCACTCCCGGCGGTCTCTTTTATTCCTCCGTGCCGCCCGCGGGCAGGCGGACGGTGAACACGCTCCCTTTGCCCGGCTCGCTCTTCAGAGACACCGAGCCGCCGTAGAGCTGGCAGATATGCTTGACGATGGCCAGCCCCAGACCGGTACCGCCGTTTTTCCGGGCACGGCCCCGGTCCACCCGGTAGAACCGCTCGAAGATCCGCTCCTGAGCCTCGGGGGGAATGCCGATACCCGTATCTGAAACCGTGATCGTCATGTCCGCGCCCTCCGCGGCCACGGCCACACTCACCCGCCCGCCGGGTTCATTGTACTTCACACCGTTTTCCATCAGATTCAGCAGCAGCTCCTTGAGCCGCCCGGCAGAGATCCGGGCCAGCCCCGGCTGGCCGCCGATCTCCATCGTCACGCCTGCCGCGCCTGCCTCCGGGCCCAGCAGTCCGGCCACTTCCCGGGCGGTGTCCAGCGGCGAGGCGGACTCCTCGCTCTGGTCGATGGCCACGCTCTCCAGCTCAGAGAGCTTCAAAATGTCGTTGATCAGCTCAATCAGGCGATCTACCTCTACTCCGATCATGGTGAGGAAGCGCTTCTGATCCTCCTCGCTTTTCACCATCCCGGTGGCCAGCATGTCGGTAAAGCCCTTGATGGAAGTGAGGGGAGTCTTGAGCTCATGGGAGACATTGGCGGTAAACTGGGCCCGGATCCCCTCCGCTTTTTTCAGCTCGGTGACATCGGAGATGAGCACCGAGGTACCCACGCTCTCCCCCTCGTACCGCCGCCCGGTGACCGGGGAGAGGAACATCCGCAGCTCCCGCCCGGCGAAGGCGGGATCGGTGAGGTCCAGAACCACGGGAGTCTTGTCCCTGCGGGTATCCTCCAGTGCCTGACGCACTCTCCGGCTCCGCATGAGGACCTGGACACTGCCCCCCTCCGCCCCCTCGCTCAGGCCAAAGAGCTTGCGGGCGGCCCGGTTGATGGCCAGTATGTCATCCTCCTCATCCAGGAGAAGGAGCCCTTCGTCCATGCAGTCCAGAATCAGTCCCACCTTGTCCCGCTCGGCCTTCACCTGGTCCAGATACTCCCCCAGCCGGCCGATGAGCTTTTCCAGATAGCGAAGGATGGGCCTCAGCTCGTCGTCCCCCTCGTAACCGGCCAGCTCCTCGCCGGTCCCGGTCCCGTCCAACACCCCCTGGATGGCATCGCCCACCACGTTCAGAGGCTCCAGCAGCCGCCGGGCCATCCGTCCGGCCAGCAGGAAGGCCAGCAGCAGGGCGGCCAGCGTGGCCACGCCCAGCGGGAACAGTCCGGAGCGCACCAAGGTGTCGATGGAGGACAGCGGCATGGCCGCCCGGCCCACAATGCCGTCGGTAAAGGTTTTCGCCACATAAAACAGGGGCATCCCCACCGTCTCGGAGGGACGTGTGGCCTCTCCCCAGCCCGTTTGAAGGGCAGCCTGAAACTCCGGCCGGTCGGCATGGTTTTCCGTGGTCGCGCTGTCCGAGTCGACCACCACGCTGCCGTCCGGGGCAATGAGGGTCAGCCGTTTCTCCGGGGCGGCGGCGCGAAACACCGCCATGGCCCGCTCGGGGTCGGTGACCTGATTCTGTGCGTCCACCATGTTCAGCAGCTCGTGCAGACTCTGGCGGGCGGTGTCCATCTCCCGCTGGTGGAGAGTCCAGACCTCCACCGCGCCGGAGATCAGCAGGGCCAGCACCACAATGAGCATGGTGCCCGCCGTCAATCGTTTTTTCAAGTCTCTCCCTCCCGGCAGTAAAATATGAAAGTTCTTTTTGTCTGCTTCTTCCATACGAAACAGCAAAACTACGGGACTTATTTTTGCCTGCTTTTTCTTTTCAGGAAAAAGCAGGTCAGGGAATTTTATAGCCGACGCCGCGGACGGTGTCGATGATGTGCTCGCCCAGCTTCTGGCGGAGGGCCTTGACGTGCATGTCCACGGTGCGGGTCTCGCCGGTGTAGTCGTAGTCCCACACGGCCCGGAGGATCTCATCCCGGGTAAGGGCCACGCCCCGGCGGGAAGCCAGCAGCCGCAGCAGTTCAAATTCCTTGTAGGTCAGCTCCACCAGCTCCCCTGCCCGGCGCACCTCCCGGGCGGCGGAGTCGATCTCCAGCTCGCCCAGCCGGAGCACCCGGCCTGCGGGCCCCTTGGCCCGACGGAGCACCGCCTTGACCCGGGCCTGGAGTTCCATGATGCCGAAGGGCTTGACCACATAGTCGTCCGCCCCCGCCTCCAGTCCGGCCACCCGGTCCATCTCGGCGGTGCGGGCGGTGAGAAAGATCACCGGAACCTCCGCCGTAGCTCCCCCGGCGCGCAGACGGCGCAGGATCTCCACACCGTCCATTCCGGGGAGCATAATATCCAGGATATACAGGTCGGGGGGCGTCAGCCCCGCCTCGCCCGTGAGCATGGCCTCTCCCGAGTCGTACCCCCTGGCCTCATAACCTACGGTCTGGAAGTAATAGCGCAGCATCTCCCGGATGCTCTCGTCGTCTTCCACCACCACAATGGCGTCCGCCATGCTCTCTCCCCCCTGTCTTTGTTTACCCCACAAGCTCGCCGGTGACGCAGTAGATGCCCCACTGGGCGATGTTCACCGCGTGGTCGGCGATGCGCTCCAGATACTTGGCGATGATGATGAGGTCAATGGCCCGGTCGGCCTCCTCCCGGCTCTCCACCAGCAGCTCCACCAGCTCCCGCTTGACCCGCTGAAAGAGCTCATCCACCTCGTCGTCCAGGTCGATGACCGCCTTGGCGGCCTCCACATCCCGGTTGGCGTAGGCGAAAATGGAGCGCTTCACCATGACGGCGGCCTTCTGGCTCATGGCCCGGATGTTGGCCAGATCCTGGGCCTTCTGGGTGGTGCCCGGCCACAGCAGGGAGAGCTCGGCGATATTGGCGCACTGGTCGCCGATGCGCTGGAGGTCGGTGACCATCTTCAGCGCCGCCGACACCGTCCGCAGATCCCGGGCCACCGGCTGCTGCTGGAGCAGAAGGCGGAAGCAGCGGTTTTCAATGTCCCGCTCCATCTCGTCCATGCTCCGGGTCAGCTCCATGGCCTCCCGGGCCGAGGATTCCTCGTCGGCGGAGAGGGACTGGGTCACCGTGTCGATGGCGTCCTCGGCGGCGGCGGCCATGTTGATCATCTCGTAGTTGAGCTCCTGGAGCTCGGCGTCAAAGGTCTTTCTCATTTTCCTGCCTCCTTATCCGAACCGTCCGGTGATATAATCCTCGGTGCGCTTATCCCGGGGCACCGAGAAGAGCTGGGTGGTGTCCCCAAATTCAATGAGCTGCCCCAGCAGGAAAAAGGCGCACTTGTCGGACACCCGGGTGGCCTGCTGCATGTTATGGGTGACGATGATAATGGTGTACTCCCGCTTCAGATCGGAGATCAGGTCCTCGATCTTGGAGGTGGAGATGGGGTCCAGAGCGGAGGTGGCCTCATCCATGAGAAGGATGTCCGGCTCCACCGCCAAGGCCCGGGCGATGCACACCCGCTGCTGCTGACCGCCGGAGAGACCCAGGGCCGACTTCTTCAGCCGGTCCTTCACCTCGTCCCAGATGGCCGCGCCCCGAAGGGACTTCTCCACAATATCGTCCAGCGCCGCCTTGTTGCGCACCCCGTGGGTCCGGGGGCCGTAGGCGATGTTGTCGTAAATGGACATGGGGAAAGGATTGGGCTTTTGGAACACCATGCCCACCTGCTTGCGCAGCCACGTCACATCCACCTGGGGATCGTAGATCTCCTGCCCCCGGTAGGTCACCGAGCCGGTGATTTTGATCCCGGGCACCAGATCGTTCATCCGATCCAGGGTCTTGAGGAAGGTGGACTTGCCGCAGCCGGAGGGGCCGATGAGGGCTGTGACCTGTTTTTCCGGAATGTCGATATCAATGCTGTGGAGCGCCTGGGTCTGGCCATACCAGAGATCCAGGCCACGGGTGGCGATGATGGGACTCTGCACTTCCATAGATTCGCCCCTCCTTACTTTCGTTTGAGTTTTCCGCCCAGCCATTTGGCGGACAGATTGATGACCAGGGTGAGGATCATGAGGATGGACGCGATGGCGAAGCCGGTGGCGATCTTGCCCCGCTCCATGGTGTACATGTAGAGGGCCACGGTCAGGCTCCCGCCGGAGGTGGTGAGCAGCTTTCTCAGGCTCCCCACCAGCACCGAGGCCGAGCCCGCGGTGTAAAGCAGGGCGGCCGACTCTCCCACGATGCGTCCGATGGACAGGATGCAGCCGGTGACGATCCCGTCCACCGAGGAGGGAAGCACCACCGTGCGGATCATATGCCACTTGCCGCTGCCCAGTCCCAGGGCGGCCTCCCGGTAGGCCTGGGGCACCGTCTTAAGGGACTCCTGGGTGGTGCGGACGATGGTGGGCAGGATCATGATGACCAGGGTGAAGATGCCCGCCCGGATGGAGCCGCCCCAGCCCAGGAACTGGACGAAGAAGAGCATGCCCACCAGGCCGTAGAGGATGGAGGGGATGCCGGTAAGGGTCTCGGTGGCAAATTCGATGAGCTCCACCACCCGGCGGCTCCTGGCGTACTCGGTGAGGTAGATGGCGGCTCCCACGCCCAGAGGCAGGACGATGAGCAGGGTCCCCACGATGAGCGCCAGGGTGTTGATGAGGTTGGGCAGGATGCCGATGACGTCCCGCAGAACGCTGGGCTCAGTGGTCAGCATCTCCCAGGACACCTCGGGCAGGCCCCGGTAGAAAATATATCCGATCAGCACCACCAGCATCGTGCAGGTGAGCAGGGCGGAAAAATAGAGGAGAAACCGCAGCACCCGGTCATAGAGCACCCGCCGGGGGGAGAGGTGTTTCATTTCCATCAGTATAACATCCCTTTCTCCGAAATTCTATCCTTTGTTCCGATCCCGTTTGAGCAGGGCGTTGAGCAGGATGTTGATGAGCATAATAAAGAGGAACAGCACCAGGGCGATGGAGAACAGGGCGTTGCGCTGGAGGCTTCCCACCGAGGAATAGGACATCTCGGAGGCGATGGCGGTGGTGAGGAAGCGGACGCTTTTGAAGAGGCCGGGCATGTTGGCCACGTTGCCCGCCACCATCATGATGGCCATAGCCTCGCCGATGGCCCGCCCGATGCCAAGCACCACGGCGGCGGCGATACCGCTGGCGGCGGCGGGGGCGCTCACCCGGAAATAGGTCTCGATCTCAGTGGCCCCCAGGGCCAGGGACGCCTCCTCATACTCCTTGGGAACCGCGTTGAGAGCGGTCTCGGACACCGAGATGATGGAGGGGAGGATCATCACCGCCAGCACCACCATGGCCGCCAGCAGGGTGGCACCCGAGGACAGATCGAAGGCCACCCGCACGGCGGGCACCAGCACCGTCATGCCGATGAGACCATAGACCACTGAGGGAATGCCGGCCAGCAGATCCACCGCTGTCCGGATCACCGCCGCCGTCCGGCGGGGAGCCAGTTTGGAGAGAAATACCGCCGTGAGAAAGCCCACCGGCACACCGATCACGATGGCCCCGGCCGTGCCGTAAATAGAGGTGAGAATAAAAGGCAGGATGCCGAATTTGGGATCTGTCTTGTTGGTGGAGGCCCACTCGGTCCCAAATAGGAAGTCGGTCAGGCCGATCTGGCGAATGGCGGGAAGGCCGGAAATGACCAGGTAAGCCGTGATAAAGAGGACGAAGGCCACGGCTACCAGGCCGCAGAGGAAGAACAGGCCGTTCATTCCCTTCTCCAGCAGATCCCGGGCTCCCCGTTTTTTCACCCCCGGCGCGCCGGGGTCTTGTTTTGTGCGGGTCATAGGCGTGGCCACCTTTCGTAAAGAAGCGGTAAAGTCCAATCGTGAGAACTCGGCGCTCCCCAGCGGGGTGCCGGGGAGCGCCGAATGTCAAAGAGTGGGGAAGCGGTTCAGCTGTTGGCGGGAACCACGCCGGCGGTAGTGTAGAGCCCGGCGTTGGCGGGATCCATGGCGAAGTCATAGAAGGCCTGCGCAGCCTCGCTGAGGGTACTGCCGGTCTTGGTGGCAAAGACAAAGGGACGCTGGATGGCGTAGGTACCGTCCAGAACAGTCTCCTCGGTGCACTCCACGCCGCCCACCTTCAGGGCTTTGACGGAATCCTCCACGCTGGACAGGGAGGCGTAGCCGATGGCATTGGGGGTGGTGGAGACAGCGGTGATGACGGCACCGGTGGAAGTCAGCTCCTGAGTGTACTTGCAGCTGTCGACGGTCTCGGTCAGCTCCTCAAAGGCGCCGCGGGTGCCGGAGCCGGCCTCACGGCCGATGAAGGCGATCTCGCCGTCGGCGCCGCCCACCTCGGACCAGTTGGTGATCTCGCCCTTGGCGATGGCGGCGATCTGCTCCACGGTCAGGTCTTCCACACCGTTTTCAGGATTGACGATCACGGCGATGCCGTCCTTGGCGACGACGGTCTCGGTAAGGTTCGCCTTCTCCTCGTCCTTCAGGCCGCGGGAGGACAGGCCGATATCGGCAGAGCCGTTGGAAGCGGCCTCGATGCCGGTGCCGGAACCGGTGGGATCATAGGTCACGGTGATGCCGGGCTCCACGGTCTTAAACTGCTCGATGAGAGCGCCCATCACCTTCTCCATGGAGGTGGAGCCGTTGGTGGACACAGTGCCGGACAGGGCGGCGGCGGCGCTCTGGGCAGGGGCGGAGCTTTCGGCGGGAGCGGCACTTTCGGTGGAACCGCCGTTGCCGCCGCAGGCGGCCAGCAGGCCCACGCACAGGGCGGCGGAAAGAATCATGGAAGCAGTCTTTTTCATTCTCTTCATTCTCCAATCATACATACAATCATTTCAATTCCTGGAACACTTTTTAGTATACCGGCCCTTTGTAAAGTTGTCTCTCAGACTTTTGTAAAGTGTGTGTAAAGTCCTGTTTTTCTTTACATTTCCCATTTTGGGCGAAAAGATGCCCCCGGGACGGCGAAAACGCCGTCCCGGGGGCATCTTTTCAAGTTCCTTTTACAATCCGAGCCAGGCCCGCAGATCGGGGAGGTCCGCAGAGACATGGACGCTGGGATAGTTTGTAAAGTCTCCGGCGGGGGTGGTGCCGTTCAAAACGGCCGCAAAATCCACTCCGGCCCGCCGGGCCGTCTCGGCGTCGATGACCGTATCTCCGCAGTAGAGCACATTGGCGGGGCCCACCCCCAGGGCGGCCATCCCTCCATTGAGTCCCTCAGGGTCGGGCTTGGGACACCTGACGTTTTCTCCGCCCACGGTATAGTTCATCAGCTCGGTCAGCCCATAGCGCGTCAGGATCTTTTCCAGAGTGGTCGCCCGCTTGCTGGTGACCACCCCCACCTTCACCCCCGCACCCCGTAGGGCCCGCAGCAGCTCCTCCGCACCGGGGAGCAGGACGGTCTTTTCCGCCTGGGTGTCTCCCACCTTCTCCTGGAACCAGCGGCGGAACTCCGCCCGCCGGGCCGGATCGTCCTCTCCGGTGAGCATGGTGAACTCATCCTCCAGTATGTGGCCCACCGTGCGCCGCACTTCCTCCAGCCCAGGGGCCGGATAGCCCATCTGGGAGAACGCGTAGGCAAAGCCCTCATAAATGGAGGCCGTGGCATCTCCAAGCGTATAGTCAAAATCGAAAAAAACGGCCTGATACTTCATTGGTTTCCGCCTTTGCTCTTATTTTTTCCGCCCGGAGGCGTTTGGAATATTCAGCTCCTCCCGGTACTTGGCCACCGTCCGCCGGGACAGGATGCAGCCCCTCCGGGCCATCTCCTCGCACAGTTTCTGGTCGGAGAGGGGTTTGTCCTCCTCCTCCACCAAACGCTTGAGCAGGATCTTGGCCGCCTCGGGGGAGCCGTCCTGGGTCCCCAGTGAGCGGGAGAAGAAGTAGCTCAGGGGGTAGACCCCCCAGTCGCACTGGAGATACTTGTCCCGCACTGTCCGGCTGACCGTGGACTCGTGCACGCCGATCTGGTCGGCCACCTCCCCCATGGTCAGGGGACGCAGATGGCCCGGCCCCTGGCGGAAAAAGAGTTCCTGCCGCTCCACCACCCACTGGGCGCACTGGAGCAGGGTGGAACGCCGCTGGTCGATGCTGCGCACCACCCACTTGGCCTGATTGGCCTTTTCGGACAGATAATCCTTGACCTCCCGGTCCTGGGTCTCCTTCATCAGCTGGCTGTAATAGGAGCTGAGCTTGAGCTGAGGGATCAGCGTATCGTTGGCGGTGATCTCAAAGTGATCGGGGAAAGTCACCACCTGCACGTCTGGGGTGATGTACACCAGGTTTTCCCGGGCGGCAAAGCCGGTGGCGGGGCGGGGATTGAGGGTCCGGATCAGATCGCAGGCGGCGCGCACGTCCTTCTCAGGTACGTTGAGCTCCCGGCTGATGAGCCCGTAACGGGCCCTGGCCAGCTCGTCCAGATACCGCTCCACCACCATGAGGGCCACCCGGTGGTCCCCCGCCCGGCGCTCGATCTGCAGCCGGAGGCACTCTGTGAGGCTCCGGGCGCCCACGCCCGCAGGTTCGGCCGCCTGAAGCTCGATGAGCGCCCGGCCGATCACCTGCTGGGACAGCCCCGCAGCCTCCGCCAGCGCGGGCAGTTCCTCGTCCAGAAAGCCGTTCTGATCCAACTGGCTGACCAGGAACTCCACCCCCCGCATGACCTCCGGCTCCAGATCGGTCCCCATGAACTGGGAGAGGATGTATCGCTCCAGATCCTCCTCCTCGTCCAGAAAACAGCCCACATTGGCCAGGGGATCGTTTTCGTCCCCCTCGGCGTCCTGGCGATGGTAATAGGTGTTCTGACAGTCGTTGGCCTCCAGCCACTCCAGCTTTCGGGTAAAATCCTCTTCCCGGCGGATCTCCTCTCCGGGCTCCGGCAGCTCCAGCACCGGATTCTCCTGGATCGCTTCCTCGATGTACTCCCGCAGTTCCTGGATCCCCATCTGAAGGATCTTCATGGACTGCATCATCTGAGGAGAAAGTGTCTGGGTCTGCTTTTGACTCTGACTGAGCTCCATGGACACACCTCCCTAACCCTTTTGATCGCATTATTTTTATAATACCACAAAATCCCCATTTTTTCAACCTGCTTCCCTGATTCCCAAAAGAAGCCTCACAAAAAGGGAGAGGCGGAAACCGCCTCTCCCCTCTGTATGACTGCTTCGCAGGATGTACTCAGACCTTCTTAAAGCGGACCTCGCAGATGTCGTCGCCGGCGGCGATGGTCTTGCCCAGGTTAAACTCAAAATGGGGGAAGGTGGAGGCGATGCCCCGGTCGCCGTCCATGGCGATCTGGCACAGCTCGGCGCACTCCTCATCGGTGGCGCCCAGCTTCTTCCACGCGGATACCAGGGGGCAGTAGTGGAAGTCGATGGCCATCTCTTCGGGAGAGGTCTTGACGTCCATCTGGAAAATGTCCACTACGTTCTGGTTGGCAAACTCAGGGGCAAAGGCCATGAGATCGTCGGTCTTAGTGTACTTGTTATCGCCGTGGAAGCAGCCGCAGGCCTTGATGGCGTCGTGGGCAAAGCTGGTGTCCAGGCCCTTCTTCTGCGCTTCCTTGATAAGCAGATACATCCAGCTGGCGCGGTGCTCGATGGCGTCGCGCAGGTCCTTGATGTGCTGGCCTCTGTCCTCAGGAATGTTCTTAATCATAATCATGCGCTCCTTTTTATTATATTGGTTTATAGGAATTGGTATTGCTTGATCTTACGATAGAGGGTCGCCCTGCTGATCCCCAGCAGGCGGGCGATCTCCTCTTTGGAATAGCGTTGCCGCAGCAGCTCGCCGATCCGCTCCCGCTCCATCTCCTCCACGGACAGGACCTTCTGCCTGGAAAAGGCGGGGAGCTGCTCCAAACTGTCGGCGGTGATCTCCTGCTCCGCCCGGCGGACCAGCTGATCCAGCGCCTGGTCCAGCTCGGTGAGGTTTCCCGGCCAGTCCCAGCGGCACAGCCGCTCCAGTGCCCGGGAGGAGAGGGTCAGTTCCGGCTTGTGATAGCAGCTTCTGTAAAAGCGGATCCCGTTTTCTATCATGCGCCGCAGCTGTTCCGGATCTTCCCGGATGGGAGGGATGGTGAGCGTGCGCTCCGAGATGCGGTAGTAGAGGGGTTCCAGAAACGTCCCCGCCTCAGTCATGGCATGCAGATCCGCGGTGGTGGAGCAGATGACCCGCACATCCACCCGGACCTGGCCGCCGTTTTCGTGGTTGAGCACGCCGCTCCGGAGAAAATCCACCAGCTTTTCCTGGAGGTAGTAGGGCAGCAGCTCCACATTCTGAAAGTACACGGTGCCCCCGTGGGCCAGGTGGAGCTGGCCCAGTTCGCCGAAGATGATCTGCTCCCGCAGATCCCGGGCATAGCCGCAGTCCACGGTGACCAGACTCAGGTGGCTCCGGTCGGAGTAGTTGTGGATGCACCGGGCCAGCAGCTTCTCCCCCGCGCCCGGAGCGCTTTGGATCAGGACGGTCTGCCCGCCCACCGCCAGGCGCTTGGCCTCATCTGTGACTGCCCGCGGAAAGGTCTGTTCCTCATAGCGGGCAAAGGTGGCCTTGGTGTCCGGCCGCACGATCTCGGAAAAGTCGGAGTTGATCTGGGAGACCGGTTTGAAGATGAAGAGCGCCCCGGTGTGCTGGCCCCGGATGACAATGTCGCTGCAGGTGGCCAGTCCGTAAAAGGATCCCCTGCCGTTGTCGATGAAGATCAGCTGATTCTCCGCCCGCACCTGGCGGCTGAGGAAGTCTGTGATGACCCGGTGGGGGACGAACTCATAGATGGGCTTGCCCACACAGTTCTTCTCCTGCCGGAAATACTCGGAGAACTGCTTGTTGTGATAGTTGATGACCCCCAGGTTGTCGGTGGAGACGATGGCGTACCCCACCTCGTCCATGAGGATCTCCCGCTCCTGTTTGATGACGTCCAGAGCGGAGTAGTCGTCGCTGTCCTGAAGCTTGCTGGAGAGAAGCGCGGACATATTCTGAAGGAACTCCACCGAGTTGTTCACGTCCCGGAAAATGTTTGCTACCTTCTGCTGGGGAATGATGAGCGCAATGGCCCCCACCACCGTGTCCCGATAAAAGATGGGCACGGCAATCAGTCCCCGCATCTCGCAGGTCTCATATTCCGGGCAGGCCTGGCAGGTGCCGAACTTCCTCCGGTCCTCGATGGCCACCACTTCCCGGGTGGAGATGCACTGGCCGATGATGGACACCCGCCGGATCACCTCGTACTGGTCAAAGTAGCGAAACGTGGAGCCGACCACCTTGAGATTGCTGTCCACGATCAGGACATCCACATCCAGGGTCTTGGAGATGGTGTTCGCAAATTTGGAAAGAGCTCCCTTGATCCTCGCCAGCAGCATTACCTTTTACCCCCGTCAACCCTCCAGCTTGGCCGCGATGCAGTCCATGAGGGTGGCAACTTGATAATACATGGTCACAGCGCCGGGGTCAAGATGGCCCAGGCCCTTGTTGGCCTGATAATAAGCCCGGCCCCGGATGGCTTCCATATCCCGGGTGCTCTCATAGCCCGCCTCGGCGGCCTTTTTGACCTGCTCCAGCGTCTCCCGCTCGCCGGTGCCCTTGTCCAGGCATTCCTTATAGCAGGCCACCGCGGGGGCCAGCGTGTCCAGCATGGTCTTGTCTCCGGGCTTGGACTTGCCCCGGGTCATGATACCGTTCATCATGGCCTCCAGAATGGCGCACACGTCGGCGCTGCCCAAGCTCTCCTTGCCCTTGACGGTCTTGGCAGCCTCCATGTAGGCGCTGCCGTAGAGCACGCCGCCGCTGCCGCCGATGACGCTCATCATGGTCATGCTGATCTTCTTGAAGGCGGTGAAAAGGTCCATGGTCTCCAGCTCGGGGGCCAGCTCCACCAGCTTTTCAAAACCCATGTTGATATTGGTCCAGTGGTCGCCGTCGCCGGTGGCTGAGTCCAGCTCGGTGACATAGTCGCCGTTGGCGTGGATGAGGTCATACGCCTTTTTGATGTAGTCCACGTAATCCTTTGTGGTCAGTTGAAATCCCATTTTCAGCGCCTCCTTACAGCACTTTGAGGGCCGGGGTGTCCGCCGGGGCGTCCAGCAGGGCCTTCAGCTCATCGTCCAGCTTCATCAGGGTCAGGGAGCAGCCGGCCATCTCGATGGCGGTCATGTAGTTGCCCACAAAGGTCTTGTAGACCCTGACCCCGGCCTTTTCCAGCAGGGCCTGCACCTCGTTGTTGAGGATGTAGAGCTCGGCCAGAGGGGTCCCGCCCAGGCCGTTGACCAGAAGAGCCACCTCGCTGCCGGTGTAGTCGTAGTCGGCCAGGATCTTGTCCAGCAGGATCCGGGCCACCTCGGCCGCTGTCTTGAGGGAGGTGCGCTCCACGCCGGGCTCGCCGTGGATACCCATGCCGATCTCGATCTCGTCGTCGCCCAGCGAGAAGCCAGGCTTGCCCACGGCGGGGAGGGTGCAGGGGGTCATGGCCATACCCATGGAGCGGATATTGGCAATGGCCTTCTCGGCGGCCGCCTTCACTTCAGCCAGAGGCGCGCCGGTCTCGGCCTTGGCCCCCGCGATCTTGTGAACGAACACGGTGCCCGCGATGCCACGGCGGCCGGTGGAATAGGTGGAGTCGGGCACGGCCACGTCGTCCCGGACCACCACGGCCTCCACGGGGATGTCGTCCATCTCGGCCATGTCCTTGGCCATTTCAAAGTTCATGATGTCGCCGGAGTAGTTCTTGATGACCAGCAGCACGCCCGCGCCCGAGTTGGCCTCCTCGATGCCCTTGATGATCCGGTCGGGGCTGGGAGAGGAGAACATGTTGCCCGCCACGGCGGCATCCAGCATGCCCTTGCCCACATAGCCGGCGTGGGCCGGCTCGTGGCCGGAGCCTCCGCCGGAGACCACGCCCACCTTGCCGGGGGTCTTTTCCCGGCGGGAGATGACCTCCAAGTCGGGGGTGTACTTCAGAGAGGGATGCGCCTTCTCCATGCCCATCAGGGTCTCGGAGACCACTTTCGCGGGGTCGTTGATGATTTTCTTCATTTCGTTGCCTCCTTGCAGCGTTACATGGCGAGATACGCCTTTTTCACTCGGGAGTCGTCGGCCAGCTCATGGGCGTCGCCGCTCATGGAGATCCGCCCGGTCTCCAGCACGTAGGCCCGGTTGGAGACCGACAGAGCCATATTGGCGTTCTGCTCGATAAGCAGGATGGTGGTTCCCTGCCGGTTGATGTCGGTGATGAGGCCGAAGATCTGCTGGACGATGTTGGGGGCCAGGCCCAGAGAGGGCTCATCCAGCAGCAGGAGCCCGGGCTCGCTCATGAGGGCCCGCCCGATGGCCAGCATCTGCTGCTCGCCGCCGGAGAGGGTGCCCGCCTGCTGATTGATGCGCTCCTTGAGCCGGGGAAAGAGGTCGTAGACCCGCTGGAAGGAGGCGTCGATGGCCCCCTTGTCCTTTTTGGAATAGGCCCCCAGGCGGAGGTTTTCCTGGACGGTGAGGGCGGCAAAGACCTCGCGCCCCTCGGGAGAGAGGCTCATGCCCTGATCCACCAGCTTGTAGGCCGGCACGTTGGTGATGTCCTTGCCCCGGAAGGTGATCTTCCCCTGGGAGGCGTGGATCAGTCCGGCAATGGTGTTGAGGGTGGTGGACTTGCCCGCGCCGTTGGAGCCGATGAGGGAGACGATCTCCCCGTCGTCGATTTCCATGTCGATGCCCTTGAGGGCGTGGATGTTGCCGTAATGGGTGTGCAGTCCCTCGATCTTAAGCATCTTTCTTCACCCCTCCCAGGTAGGCCTCAATGACCTGCTCGTTGGAGGCGATCTCCGCCGGCAGCCCCTCGGCGATCTGCTTGCCGTGGTCGATGACATAGATCCGGTCGGAGATGTTCATCACCACGCTCATGTCGTGCTCGATGAGGATGATGGTGTAGCCCTTGTCCCGCAGCTCCCGGATGAAGCGGAGCAGTTCCTCCGACTCCTGGGGGTTCATGCCCGCCGCCGGCTCGTCCAGAAGAATGATCCTGGCGTCGGTCGCAATGGCCCGGGCGATCTCGATCTTCCGCTGGTCGCCGTAGGGCAGGTTGCGGGCGTAATTGTTCACCTGATCTCCAAGGCCGATGGACTCCAGGATCTCAATGGCCTTGACGGTGAGCTGCGCCTCCTCCTCCTGAAAACGCGGCGTACGGAAGAGGGAGGAAAAAAAGTTGTACTTGGTGTGGATGTGGGTGCCCACCAGCACGTTCTCAATGACCCGCAGGTTGGGGAAAAGCCGGATGTTCTGGAACGTGCGGGAGATACCCGCCTTCACGATCTCCTGAGGCGCGTGATTGTGGATGGGCTTGCCGTCGAAGATGATCTCACCCTGGTCGATTTCGTAGACACCGGTGAGCATGTTGAACACCGTGGTCTTGCCCGCGCCGTTGGGGCCGATGATGGAGACGATCTCCCCCCGGTCCACGTGGAAGGTGACGTTGTCCACGGCCACCAGTCCGCCGAAAACCTTGGTGATGCCCTTCACTTCAAGAAATGCCATTTTCCGCTCCTCCTTTCAACCGTTGGCCGTCTGGGCCGGCTCATTTTTCCCGGCCAGGAGCGCCTTGGCCCGTTTGGAGAGCTTGTAGGGCATCTGGGACTTCCAGCCCAGCAGGCCCTGAGGACGGAAGCGCATCATCACCACCAGCAGCAGGCCGTAGACCACGAAGCGGTACTCCATGAGGGAGCGGGAGACTTCCGGGAAGGCGATAAGGAGGGCCGCACCCAGGAACATGCCGCGCATGGTGCCCATGCCGCCCACGATGACCACCGAGATGATGAGGGTGGAGACGTCAAAGGTGAAGGAGTTGGCGTCGATAAAGCCCACCAGGGTGGCGTAGAACGCGCCGGCAATGCCGGTGATGAAGGCGGAGATTACGAAGGCCAGCACCTTGTAGCGCATGGTGCGGATGCCCATCATGGTGGCGGCCATCTCGTCCTCCTTGATGGCCTGGAACGCCCGGCCGGTGTTGGAGCGGATGATGGCCATGCTGGCCACCGCCACCAGAAACACCATGATCAGCATCGTGTAATAGAGCCCGTTGTTGGCCAGGGTCATGCTGACGCCGAAGAAGGCGGGCTTGGGGATGTTCTTCAGACCCAGAGTGCCGTTGGTGACCGCGTCCCAGTTGACGATGATCATCTTGACGATCTCACCGAAGCCCAGGGTGACAATGGTCAGGTAGCTGCCGCTGAGCCGCAGGGAGGGCAGACCCAGCAGCAGGCCCACCGCGCCGGTGAGACAGGCCGCGCAGATCATGGCGGCCAGAAAGGGCACATTGAGCCGCAGCATCAGCAGCGACGAGGTGTACGCGCCGATGGCGAAGAAGCCCGCGTGGCCCAGGGAGACAAGGCCGGTGTAGCCGGTGAGGATGTTCAGGCCCATGCCCAGAATAGAGTAGATGCCGATCATGATAAAGATCCGCATGAGATACTGGCTGAAACCGAAAGCCGGCACCGCCAGCAGCAGAGCCGCCCCCGCGATGCACACGGGGAGCTTGTATTTGTCGAGGAAGGATTCCATCTGGAAGATGAAGCCCGTTCCCTCGGTCTTTTTCTCATTTAATTTCGTCATACCTTACACCTTTGTGATCCCTTTCTTGCCGAAGAGTCCGGTGGGCCGGACGATCAGCACCACGATCAGAATGATAAAGGCGACGGAATCCCGGTAGGTGGAGTTGATAAAGGTTGCCGCCAGGCACTCGGACACACCCACCACCAATCCGCCCACCACAGCGCCGGGCAGCGAGCCGATACCGCCCAGGACCGAGGCTGCGAAGGCCTTCAGACCGGCCATGAAGCCCATGCCGGGATAGACGATCTGATAATAGCCGCTGATGAGTCCGCCGGCGATGGCCGCGGAGGCGCCCGCCAGGAAGAAGGTGAAGGAGATGACAAAGTTGACGTTGACGCCCATGAGCTTGGCCGCCTTGGGGTTCTGTTCGGTGGCCCGCATGGCAAGGCCGATCTTGGTCTTGTTGATGACCAGGGTCAGCACCAGCAGAAGGATCAGAGACACCACGCACATCATGAGCTGGGTGGACTGGATCCGGAAGCCGCCGATCTCGATCATGGGAAGGTTGAACACTGCGGGGAACGCTTTTTTCTCACTGCCGAACCAGATCATCAGCAGGTTTTGAATGATGTTGGAGACACCGATCGTGGTGATAAGGGCCGCGATGGGGACCGAGTTCTTCTTGCGAAGGGGCTCCAGGGCCGCCTTGTCAATGAGAATGCCCAGCAGGCCTGTGCACACCATGCTCAGCAGGATGGCGGGTAGGACGCCGAACTCAAATCCGACGAACAGGAGCGCCGCATGGGCGCCGAAGGCATAAATGGAGCCATGGGAGAAATTGACCAGCCTTAGGATACCGAATACCAGGGAGTAACCGACCGCGATGAGCGCATACGCCATGCCCAGGGCCAGGCCGTTGAGGACTTGTTGTACAATAAGCACTTCCGCCACGATTGCGGGCCGTTTCCGCAATACTCCTTTCTATTTGACATTCACGCAGCGCGAAGCGGCCTTCACCGAGCGCCCGGCGCGACACAGGCGCTCTCCGGAAGGCCGGCGACGGAGCGGAAGCATCCGCCCCGCCGCCCGCACAGCCTGGAGATTAGCCTTAAGAAATAACGGCTTGTTTCAGAAAGGCAGGAATTAGAAATTGGCCTCCGCGAACTGGCCGTCCTTGATGGTGAGCTTGACAAAGCTCTTCTGCACGTCGCCGATGTCGTTGAAGGTGGTCTCGCCGGTGACGCCCGGATAGTCGATCTTGGCCAGCTCGTCGCGGACCTTGGCCGAGTCGGTGGTACCGGCACTCTCGATGGCGGTGAGGAGCATACCGACGGAGTCATAGGCCTGAGAGGTCAGAGCGCTGGGCTGCGCGCCGTACTTCTCCTTGTAGGTCTCCACATAGGTCTTGACGGCGGGATCGTCGGAGCCGGAGTAGAAGATGACGGGGAAGCAAACGCCCTCCACGGCGTCGCCGCCCAGCTCCAGCAGCTGCTGGGTGTAGGCGTTGGAGAAGCCCACGATGGCGATGTCGGGGTTGACCTGCTTATACTGCTTGGCCACAGGAGCCAGGGTGGAGTACATGCTCACGCAGATCACCACGTCGGCGCCGGCGGCGTCCAGCTTGGCAATGGCGGGAGAGTAGTCGTCGGAGCCCTCCATGACTTCCTCGTGGGCCACGACCTTGGCGCCGGTGTCGGCCATGCCCGCCACGAGCTCGTTGACGATCTTGGCGGTGTTGGTGCCCCAGTCGGTCTTGATGGAGATGATGCCGATGTTCTTCTTGCCCAGGTCGTTGACGGCGATGTCAAGGCCGGCGGCAGCTTCCACGTTGATGACGGTGTTGTTGCGGAAAATGTAGTCGCCGATGCCGGAGTAGTCGGGGTGAGAGGAGGACGGGGAGATCTCAATGATCTTGTTCTCCTGATACACGGGGGCGGCAGTCATGCACACGCCGGAGGCGAAGTGGCCGATGACGCCGGCGATGTCGCCCTCGGAGACGATCTTCTGAGCGATGGAGGCAGCTTCCTCAGAGGAGTTCTTGTCGTCGTACTGGACGATCTCGACCTGACGGCCGCCCAGCACACCGCCCTTGGCGTTCCACTCGTCCGCCTTCATCACGGCGGCGTTGTAGAAACCCTGGCCGTACTCGGCGTTGTCGCCGGTCATGGGGGCGGCAACCGCAATCTTGATGGGAGCGCCGCTGGCGGCGGGGGCGCCGGACTCAGCCGCGGCGGACTCGGCGGGAGCGGCAGACTCGGCGAGCTTGTTCCCGCCGCAGCCGGCGAGGAGGGAAAGGGTGAGGGCAGAGGAGAGGATGATTCCAAGAGCGCGTTTCAGATTCGTTTTCATTGTCTGCGTTGGCCGCCGGAGCTTCCAGGCGGCCATCTCCTTTCTCAATTTCGATTTTTTGACTGGCGTTTCTTAAGGCTATTTCAATCGGGCGCGGTTTCCCGTGCCGGAATGAACACGGTCGGGGTGGAGCTGACTTCAGCCCACCATGATCTTCAGGATCTCGCTGTCGGTCTCCCGCATGCCCTCGCGGGCCAGCTGGCCCACGCTCTCCACGGTGGCCTCCACGCCCTCCTTGACGATCCCCTCGCCGGGACGGAAGTAACGATCCTTCATGGCCATGCTCACCGCCAGGATGGCGGCGTCCACGCTGGAGGCGATTTTGGCCGCGCAGGAGGGCTTGGCGCCGTCGCAGACGATGCCGGAGACGTTGCCCAGGGTGTTGACGATGACCTTCTCGATCTCCTCTTCCCCGCCGCCGCAGAGGTAGCAGATCCCCGCCCCCGCGCCGGTGGCGGCGCTCACCGCGCCGCAGTAGGCGGAGAGCTTGCCGATCTTGGCCTTCTGGTGGATGGCGGTAAGGTTGCTGACACACAGAGCCCGATAGAGCTTCTCCCGGTCGGCCCCCAGGGCCTTGGCGTACTCAATGACCGGCAGAGAGACCGTCATGCCCTGGTTGCCGCTGCCCGAATTGATGACCACCGGCAGTTCACAGCCGCTCATGCGGGCATCGCTCCCGGCGGCGGCGGCGGCCCGGGCCCGAATCTTCACGTCGTCGCCATAGAGACTGAGCAGAGTGGCTCCCACCTGGGCGCCGTAGCCCTCCTCCAGGCCCGCCTTGGAGATGGCGGTGTTGTACTCGATCTGGCGGTCGAGCACCTCTCTGACGTCGTCCAGATCCGCCTCTTCGGCAAAACGGAGGATGTTGGCGATGGAAAGACAGCCGCGGTCGGCCCCCTCCTCCTCCCCCTCTTCCTCGGTGTGGGGAACGTCCACCAACGCCTTGCCGTCCCGCTCCACCCGGACCACATTGGCGTGGCTGTGGATGATCTCGGCCATGGAAGTGTGCCCCCCGCCGGACATCCGGATGATGATATGTAGCTTGGCCGGGGTGTCCAGCAGCTTCTCCTCGCACAGGCCCTGCTCCAACAGGACCCGGACCCGGTCCACATCCTCGGGTTTCACCGAGGTGAGCACCTCCAGCTCCCGGTCGGGGTCTCCTCCCACCGCGCCCAGGATGGCAGCTGCCCGGGTTCCCCGCAGGTCTCCGGTGGTGGGAACGATGACGCCCTTGACATTTTTAATGATATTCCCGCTGCACTCGGCGGTCATTTTCTCCGGCATGCAGCCAAGTGCCTGCCGCGCTCTGGCGGCGGCGTAAGCTACCGCGATGGGCTCGGTACAGCCCAGCGCGGGCACCAGTTCCTCTTTTAAGATCGCCACACAGTTTTGGTAAACTTTTTGGTCCATACTTTATCATTCCCCTTGGATCTTCATTTGAAGTCTCATTTTGAGACTCCCTTTTCTCTTCTTACGATGAATTATCGCATGTCATTTCCGCAGATTCAAGTGGTTTTGACCGGTTTCAGCGGTTTAAACAGTGTAATATCGGCTCAAATCGACATTTTGACCAACAAGTCTAGTAAAATCGTCTCAAAATAAAACGTTTTGTCTGTTTTGCCCATTGACTTTCCCGACAGGATCCGACCGTCTGGGACACCCAGGGCCCCATGCCGTCCCGGCGGTGAAGTGGCTTTCAGTATCTCAATATGAAATATTTCCTCTTTGAAAATGCAAAAAGGCGCGTGTCCGCAACTTTGCAGGACACGCGCCTTCGCTGTGTGTCAACAGAATACTGCCTTTTTTCCTCCTGTCAATTCTTTTCTCAAATTGACCCATTTCAATTTTTTTGTAAGCAGCCCGCCATTTGTCTCAAAGCTTCTCCCCTTTACAGGGGCCGTTCCTCCAGCAAAAAGCGTTTTGCGCCGTACCGCAGGCACCGCCGCAGTCTGGCCTCCCCCCGCTTGATGGTACGGGAGACCGTGGACTTGTCCACCCCCAGGCGGTCTCCGATCTCGCTCATGTTGAGCCCCTCCCCGTAGTAGAGCAGCAGGTACTGCCGCTGCCGCTGGGTCACGTCCTCGTGGAGGGCCCGCCAGAGGGCCACCTTGCTCCGGTCCAGCTCCTCGGCGTTGGTGTTCTCCTCCGAGATCATCCGGGCATACCGGGCCATATCCGCAGCGTAAAGGCCGCCTCTCCTATATCGCGTACCGCTCATTCTTCCGGTACCCCCTCTCATAGTATCGTTCGCAGATCACCGCCACATCCCGCGCCTCCCGGCGCATGGTCTCCAGCAGCCTCAGCCGGTCGGCCTTCCGCCTCCGCTCCGCCCCGGTTCGGGCGGGCAGTTCTGCGACCACCTGGATCCGGTGGCGCAGCACGTCGGCCTGGATGCGATAGCTCTTCGACATTTGCCTGAGTGTCATTCCGATCTCTTGTCCTCCCTCTCTTGTTCCTCTGCCCGACAGCTTGGGCACAGGGGAGACGCCTCCCCATAGATCTCTCCCCGGCAGCGCCGGCACCAGGCCGCAGGCTCCTCTCTCTGGGGATCCCGCAGCGGGCTGAGACAGGCGCGTTTCCCCACCTTTTTCCACATTTGAAAAATGTACAACTTTTTTCTTGACAACCTCCCGTTGTTCTGATAGAATAATCACTGCTGTTGGACAGCCACGCTGGTGTAGCTCAGTTGGTAGAGCAGCTGATTTGTAATCAGCAGGTCGGGGGTTCAAGTCCGTCCACCAGCTCCACAACTTCATACGGAGGAGTTCCAGAGTGGCCAAATGGGGCAGACTGTAAATCTGTTGCGTATCGCTTCGGTGGTTCGAATCCACCCTCCTCCACCAAACCGGTCGACCAATCAGTCGACCGGTTTTTTTGCTCTCTCATGCCGACATCCTCCTCTCTTCGATATAGAACGTTTGTTCTAACTCTATGCTTATGGTAACACGATTTTCCATCGTATGCAATACAACTAATGAAATTTACGCCAAAAAGTTTTGCGGCACAGTCCCCTTTCCTGGACTGCCCCCCCCGCGGCCCTGAGCGCTCCAGGCATTTCTGTGCTTTTAACATTTAGACGCTGGTCTAAATTTCTTCTTGACAGCGCGCCTCTTTCCTGCTATCATTTAGACAGATTTCAAAATGAGAGGTGAGTCCATGAGCTTTCAGGAGACCTTCAAGGCCCTGAGCGACCCCACTCGGCGGGCCATTCTGGACATTCTGAAGGACGGGGCGAAGACCGCCGGGGAGATCGGCTCCCGGTTCGACATGACGGGAGCCACCGTCTCCCACCACCTGTCGGTGCTGAAGGAGGCGGGGCTGGTCAGCGATGACCGGCGGGGAAAATATATCTACTACGAGCTCAATGTGTCCGTGCTGGACGAGATCACCGGCTGGGTAGCCGGTCTGAGAGGAGAAAAACACCATGAAAAATAAACGCGCCATTTGTATCATGTGGATTTTATCCCTGCTGCCGGCGGCGCTGGTGATGGCCTGTGCCTCCCGCCTGCCGGCCCAGGTGCCCATCCACTGGAACCTGGACGGGACAGTGGATTACGCTCCGGCCTGGAACCTGTGGCTTCTCGCCGCCCTCTCCCCGGCTCTGGCTCTGCTGTTCCAGTTTCTTCCCCGCATTGACCCGCGGCGGGCCAACTATGAGAAATTTCAGGGCCGGTACGACACCTTCAGCATGGCCCTTCCTTTGCTCCTGCTGGTGCTGACGGCCATCACCCTATCCGAGACCTTTTACCCCGGCCGGATCAACGTGGGCCGGGCGACCGGGCTGCTCATCGGGGTCCTGTTTCTCTTCATAGGCAACATGATGGGCAAGCTCAAAAGCAACTACTTTATCGGCTGCCGCACCCCTTGGGCTCTGGCCGATCCCGACGTGTGGAACAAAACGCAGCGCATGGGCGGCTATGTGTTTTTCATCACCGGTCTGGCCGCCGTTCTCCTCAGTCTTTTTGCCCCCGAAAAGGTCTTTTTCTGGGTGTTCCTGGCCCTCCTGCTGGGCGGGATCGTCCTGACCGCCTTCATGAGCTGGAAGTGGTACCAGGACAAGCAAAGGGAAAATTGACTCCCCGCAAAATAAAAAATGCCCCCGAAGGGCTCCGCCGAGTGCGGAGATCTCTTCGGGGGCGGCTTTTTTCAGGGGCACTCAGGGCATCATTCCGGGAATAAACGCCACAGCGCCCCAGAGCAGCGCCAGCAGCATCCCATTGAGGGCGGTAAAGGCCCCCCAGATAGGCCAGAGGCCGCGCACGGTCCGCGGCGGCCGCCGCCCCGGTCAGCGCGGCGCCCCAGGGGAGAATGCGGAGTACCGGGTCTTTTTTGAGCAGCGACCGCATGGGAGTTCCTCTTTTCGTGCCGTTTCGGTCAAATTGTTTTTGGGTATACCACTTTTCGATGGAAAGGAACAAAATTTTTACAGGGCGCGGAACAGAAAAAGGCCGCCCGCCGGGAAGGTTCCCGGCGAGCGGCCGCACACACCTGATTTATTTGTCCCAGAGGACCACCCGACCCGCCGCCCGGGTGGCGGGCAGGTCGATGATCCGCTGGTTGGACGAGCCCCGGAAGCGCAGGGTGATGTCCTTGAGGGCCTCCACAAATTCCCCGTCCACCAGCACATCGACGAAAGAGAGCATCTCGTCCGTGACCTCACACCGGGCCCGGGAGGGTACCGCCCCGGTCAGCTCCTCCAGGGTGTAGCCCGAGTAGGCCCACACCGTCTTGCCCGGCAGCGCGGCGCGCAGGCGGCGGAGAAAGGGGAGCAGCGCGCGCTGGTTGTCCGGCTCAAAGGGCTCGCCCCCCAGGAGGGTCAGCCCGTCGATGAAGTCGTGGGACAGCTCATCCAGCAGCTCTGCCTCGGTCCCGGCGGTAAAGGGGCGGCCGTAGGCGAAGTCCCAGGTCTCGGGCTGGAAGCAGTTTTTGCAGTGGTGGGTGCAGCCGGAGACAAAGAGGGTGGTGCGCACGCCGACGCCGTCGGCGATGTCCCGGCGTTTGATATTGCCGTAATTCATAGATGGAGCACCCGCTCCTTGATCTCCTGGGTGCGGCCCTGGTTCCAAAACTGGGTGCCGATGTAGCCGCAGGTCCTTCTTGCCACGTTCATCTTGTCCTGATCCCGGTTGTGGCAGTGGGGGCACTCCCACACCAGCTTTCCGTCGTCCTCCACGATCTGGATCTCCCCGTCAAAGCCGCACACCTGGCAGTAGTCCGACTTGGTGTTCAGCTCGGCGTACATGATATTGTCGTAAATGAACCGGATAATGGACAGCACCGCGGGAAGGTTGTTCTGCATGTTGGGAACCTCCACATAGCTGATGGCTCCGCCGGTGGAGAGGGCCTGGAACTGCGCCTCAAAGGCCAGCTTGTCGAAGGCGTCGATGTGCTCCGTGACGTGAACGTGATAGCTGTTTGTAATATACGCCTTGTCGGTTACGCCGGGTATCATCCCGAACCGCTTCTGGAGGCACTTGGCAAAGCGGTAGGTGGTGGACTCCAGGGGAGTGCCGTAGATGCCGAAGCCGATGGAGGTCTCCTGTTTCCAGCGGGTGCAGGCCTCGTTCATGTGCTCCATGACCCGGAGAGCAAAGGGGGTGGCCGAGGGGTCGGTGTGGGACTTTCCCGTCATGTACCGCACGCACTCGCAGAGGCCGGCGTAGCCCAGGGAGATGGTGGAGTAGCCGCCGTAGAGGAGCTTGTCGATGGGCTCTCCCTTCTTCAGACGGGCGATGGCCCCGTACTGCCAGAGGATGGGGGCGGCGTCGGACAAGGTGCCCTTGAGCCGCTCGTGGCGGCACATGAGGGCCCGGTAGCAGAGCGCCAGCCGCTCGTCGAAGATCCTCCAGAAGGCGTCCATGTCCCCGCCGGAGGAGAGGGCTACGTCCACCAGGTTGATGGTGACCACACCCTGGTTGAACCGGCCGTAGAACTTGTAATTGCCGTTCTCGTCCTTCCAGGGGGAGAGGTTGGAGCGGCAGCCCATGACGGGGAAGCAGTTGCCCTCCTTGAGCTCCTTCATCTTCTTTTCGGAGATGTAGTCGGGCACCAGCCGCTTGGCGGTACACTTGGCGGCCAGCTCGGTGAGGTACCAGTAGGGGGAATCCTCGTGGATGTTGTCCTCCTCCAGCACATAGATGAGCTTGGGGAAAGCGGGGGTGACGTAGACGCCCGTCTCGTTCTTCACACCCTCATAGCGCTGGAGCAGGGTCTCCTCAATGATGACCGCCAGATCCTGCTTCTCCTGCTCGCTCTTGGCCTCTCCCAGATACATGAACACGGTGATGAAGGGGGCCTGGCCGTTGGTGGTCATGAGGGTGACCACCTGGTACTGGATGGTCTGCACGCCCTTGCGGATCTCCTCCCGCAGGCGCTTCTCCACGATCCGGGAGACGGCGTCCTCATTCACTGCCCCGTCGTTGAGAAGCCTGCACTCTTCCATGACGTCCCGGCGGATCTTCTTCCGGGAGACATCCACAAAGGGAGCCAGGTGGGCCAGGGAGATGGACTGCCCGCCGTACTGGTTGGAGGCCACCTGGGCGATGATCTGGGTGGCGATGTTGCAGGCGGTGGAGAAGGAGTGGGGCTTTTCGATCATGGTGCCCGAGATGACGGTGCCGTTTTGCAGCATGTCCTCCAGATTCACCAGGTCGCAGTTGTGCATGTGCTGGGCGAAGTAGTCCATGTCGTGGAAGTGGATGATGCCCTGCTGATGGGCCTCCACGATCTCCTGGGGCAGGAGGATGCGGCGGGTGATGTCCTTGGACACCTCGCCCGCCATGTAGTCCCGCTGGACGGCGTTGACCTTGGGATCCTTGTTGGAGTTCTCCTGCTTGACCTCCTCGTTGTTGCTCTCGATGAGGGTGAGGATCTGCTCGTCGGTGGTGTTGGCGGCCCGGGCCAGGGAGCGGGTGTACCGGTAGCGGATGTACCGCTTGGCGGTCTCATAGGCCCCCTCCTTCATCAGCTCGGTCTCCACCAGCTCCTGGATCTCCTCCACCGACAAGGTGCGGCCCATGGCGGAGGCGGCGGCCTCCACCCGGTCGGCAAGGCCCCGGATCTGGCCGGGGGTAAGCTCCCGGGCCCCGGTGGTGGCAGCGTTGGCTTTGGCGGCGGCAGCAACGATCTTCTCGGAATCAAAAGCGACTTCGACACCGCTTCGTTTGATGATCTTCATGGCAAGCTCCTCTTTCTATGTGGGTGGTTAAGACATTCCTAAGTATAAACGAAGGCAGCCAGAAAATCAATATGTAGTAGATAAGAATTTCAAAAAATCTATATCTAGCAAAAGAAGCGGGAGCCCACCGTTCCGGATGGGCTCCCGCTTCCGACCAGGCCTCCGTTTGAGCCCCTCAGTCTCCGATGACCTGAAGCTCTTTGGGGTATTGGTTGAGCACCTCACAGCCGTCCTCCGTGACCATCACCAGATCCTCGATGCGCACACCGAATTCCCCGGGCAGATAGATGCCCGGCTCCACGGAAAAGACCATGCCGGGGCGGCAGACGGCCTCGGAGGCCCCGGAGACGTCGGGAGGCTCGTGGCAGTCGATGCCGCAGCCGTGGCCCAGCCGGTGGGTGAAGTAGGGGCCGAAGCCCCCGTCGGCGATGATCCCCCGGGCGATGCCGTCCAGCTCGGAGAGGGGCACACCGGGGCGCACAGCAGCCTCGGCGGCGGCGTTGGCCCTGCGCACCAGCTCATAGACCCGGCGCTGCCGGTCGCTGACGGTCTTGTAAAACACAGTGCGGGTCATGTCGCACCAGTAGCGGGAGATGGGGGTGAAGATGTCGAAGATGATGCTGTCCCCCGGCTTTAACACAGTGGAATCCCCGCTGTGGTGGGGGTCTGCGCCGTTGGGGCCGAAGCACACCAGCTGAGTGCCCTCGCAGTCGGCCCCCCGGGACAGGAACTCCCGATTGACCAGGGCTGCCAGCTCGTTTTCCCGGACGCCGGCATGGACCGCGCCGATGGCGGCGGCCACCACCTGATCGTTTTGGGCCGAGGCGCGGCGCATGGCGTCCCGCTCGGCGCCGTCCTTGGTCATCCGGCACAGATCCACCGGGAAGGAGCCCTCCAGCGGGGTCACGTCCGGGCGGCGGGCCATGAGTCCGATCAGGAATTTGCTGTACCAGAACTTGTCGATGCCCAGCTTCCCGGGGCGGACGGCCCCGGCCAGACCGGCCACCGGGTCCTCCCCGTCTTTGTGGGAGACGAAGGGCAGGTCGGGAGCGGAGGTCAGGCCGAAGATCTCATTGCCGAAGAGGGCCGCTCTGCCGTCGGCGGTGAGCCAGAGGGCGATCATCCGCTCGTGGGGCTCCACCCAGTGGCCGGTGAGGTAGAAAAGGGACGTAGTGGCGGTGACCAGGATCTGCTCCAGCCCCGCCTCTTTCATGCGGGCGGTGACCCGCTGCACTCTGACAGGATCCATGCGAAAACGACCTTTCCAAAAAAACAGCGCCCTCGGGCGCATCTTTTTCTCATTTTCTGTTTTTATGATACCACAAATTGGGTTTTATTTCAAGTCTTGTTCCAAATCGGAAACGGGTGTAAGAAGAATGGATGAGGTGATGAAACATGGAAAACAGCAGCATGACCGCGCGGGTGAGCGCTTTTGCCAGGGCCTGTCACGCCCGGGAGACGGAGCCCAAAATTTTTGACGGCTCCATGGCGGAGGCCCTGTTGGGAAAAGCGGAATACGACGCCGTCGCCGGTTCCCTGGCGGGTGGGATCGGCTGCTTCTGTCCCGGATTTTCCGGAAGCCGGGCGGAGGCCGTGAACTGGGCGGTCCGCCGCCGTCTGGCCCCCACCCCGCTGGCCCGGGCCGCCTTTGCCGAGAACGCCCTGGCCCGGGCGGGCACCGTTCCGCCGGAAAATCTGCGTCTCGTCCCCGCCGACCTGTCCGATCCGAACTGGCCCCGGGCGCTGGAAGAGGCAGGCTTTGATGCGCGGGCGTGCTCCTTTTGCTCCCTGCTGGGGCTGGTCTGCTACCTTTCGCCGGAGGAATTCAACGGCCTTTTGGCAGCTCTCTCCGCCCGGATGCCCAGGGGCAGCGCCCTGGCCTTCGACTACCCGGTCCGGGCGGACGCGGCCCCGGAGCAGGCCGAGCTGGCCCGGGCCGCCGGAGAAGAGATGCGGGGGGCCTACACCCGGGGCGAGCCGGAGCGCCTGCTGGCCGGGACAGGCTTTCTGGCCTACGAGCACCCCGGCCCGGCAGAGCTCACAGACCGGTTTTTCCGATCCTACAACGCCGCCCACCCGGAGGCCCCCATGGCGGCGGAGGAGCGGGTAAACTGCTGTCTGGCCGTTCGGCAGTGACCCTTCGAGCTCCGTCGAAAAAAAACGGATGCCGCCCTTCGGGGCGGCATCCGCATTGTGGGTACGGGGCGGAAAACCGCCTCTCCGACGGGCCGAAAACCGCCCACTAACGAACCCAATAGAACAAACCTGATCGAACGAATCTGACAGAGCGATCCCCGCAGCGGGAAAGGCACCCTTTACAGTGCGCTCAGCTCCGCGGCGGTGCGGGCGGCCAGACGGGCGTTGTTGAACACCAGCTGGATGTTGGAGTCCAGGGAGTCGCCGCCGGTGAGCTCTTTGACCTTGGCCAGGAGGAAGGGGGTGGTCTCCTTGCCGTGGATCCCCCGGGCGGCGGCCTGGGCAATGGCCTCGTCGATGGCGGCGTTGATGACCGCCGGGTCCATGGAGAACGCCTCGGGGATGGGGTTGGTCACCAGCATGCCGCCCCCCAGACCCAGCTCCTGCTGGACGTGGAACGCCCGGGCCAGTTCGGCGGGGGTGTCGATCTCGTAGTCCACGGCGAAGCCGCTCTTCCGGGTGTAGAAGGCAGGCAGCTCCTTGGTGCCGTAGCCGATGACGGGCACGCCGTGGGTCTCCAGATACTCCAGGGTGAGCCCCAGATCCAGAATGGACTTGGCTCCCGCGCACACCACCATCACAGGGGTGTGCGCCAGCTCCTCCAGGTCGGCTGAGATGTCCATGGTGGTCTCGGCCCCCCGGTGTACCCCGCCGATGCCGCCGGTGGCGAAGACGCGGATGCCCGCCATGTGGGCGATGATCATGGTTGTGGTGACGGTGGTGGCCCCGTCCTCCCCCCGGGCCACCAGTACGGCCAGATCCCGGCGGCTGGCTTTGGCCACGTCGTGGCCCTTTTTCCCCAGCACCTCGATGTCGTCCCGGGAGCAGCCGGCCTTCAGCCGCCCGCCGATGACGGCGATGGTGGCGGGAACGGCCCCGTTCTCCCGGATGATCTCCTCCACCTTGAGGGCGGTCTCCACATTCTGGGGATAGGGCATGCCGTGGGAGATGATGGTGGACTCCAGCGCCACCACCGGCTTGTTGTGGGCAATGGCCTCGGCCACCTCGGGGGCGACGTCCAGATATTGATTGAGCTTCATATCGATTTCCTCCTGATTTGAAAATGAGTGATTGGATTCCGGTTCACAGCCCCGCCCTGGCCCGAACGGTCTGGGCGCTGAGCGCGGGATTGATGGTCTCTGCCCCCTCCAGGGCGATGGCGGCGGCCGCCTGGGCCAGACGGGTGGTGTCGGCCAGACCGGTCCCCTCCAGATAAGCCCAGGCCAGCGCGGCCATGAAGGCGTCCCCCGCCCCCGTGGCATTCACCGACTCCGCCGGACAGCAGGGCAGACGCAGCGCGCCGCTGCGGTCGGCGGCGTAGACCCCGTCCTTTCCCAGAGAGAGAAATACCCGGCGCAGTCCGGTGTCCAGCAGGACCTTGGCGGCCTTTTCCAGGCTGGCGCTGTCGGTGATGGCCACCCCGGAGAGGAGCTCTGCCTCCATGCGGTTGGGCTTGAGGGTGTGGAGCTTTCCCAGCACCGGCTTGAGCCGCACCGCCTTGGCGGTGGAGACCGGGTCGGCAAAGATGGGGACCCGGATATTTTCGCACAGCCAGCGGATGGACTCGGCCGGGATGTTGGTGTCGATGACGATCAGCTGGGCGTTGTCCAGAAGGGCCCGCCGGGACTGGAGGTAGGCCGGGGTGACGTGGTCGTAGATGTCCATGTCGCTCACCGCCAGGGCCATGTCCCCGTCCGGGCCGGAGAGAAACAAATAGGTGGAGGTGGCCGCTCCGGGGACCTGAAGGGCCTGGGAGATGTCGATCCCCAGCTCCCCGCAGGAGGCGGCGATCTTCTGGGCATAGAGGTCGTCGCCGAAGGCGGTGAGCATCCGCACGTCGGCCCCCAGCAGAGCCAGGTTGTGGGCGATGTTCCGCCCCACGCCCCCCAGGCTCATCCGCACCTGCCCGGGATTGGAGTCGGCCATCACCAGCGGCGCGGCGGCGCGGCCCCCGATGTCCATGTTCACGCCTCCCACCACAGCAGCGTAGGAGGCGGAGCGCAGGACGTAGCCCCTGCCCGCGATATAGCCCTTCTTCATCAGGTTGGAGATGTGGACCGCCACCGACGAGCGGGTGATCCCCGCCTTTTCCGCCAGCTCCTGCTGGGAGATCAGCGGATTTTCGGCGATCCAGTTGAGCAGTTCCCGCTCCCGCTGGGTCATAGCGCCGCCCTCCTTTATAAAAGTTTACTTGTTAAGCATAAGTTTAGTATATCCATTCCTTTACGGTTGTCAAGAAAAAATTTGAGAAAACAGGAAACAAAATTTACCTTCTTTCGTCTAAAAACAAAAAGGAGGACAAAAACGTGAAACTTTGGACCTGTTTCTCACCTGTTTGTATCAGCCTGCTCCTGCTGGCAGGGTGCGCTGCCGAGACCGCGGAGGAGACGCCCGGTCAGGCCGCCGCGCCGGAGGAGGCAGCCGCCCGGCTGGAGGCCCGGATCGCGGACGGCGCCGAGACGGGAGAACTGCTGCTGGCGGGCGAGGACGGCCGGCTCTACGCTCTGAGCGTCCGGGAGACACCGGTGACGCTGGACGGGAGCGAGGCGGCGGGAACAGATCTGCGGGATGGGATGCGGGTGACTGTGTGTCACAGCGGCTCCATTCAGGAAACCTATCCCGCCCGGTTTGGGGCAGTCTCCGCTCTCGAGGCCGAGAGCGGAGGGAGGGAAGACCGGTGTGGGCTCTATCTCCGGGTGCTGGAGGACCTGTGGAACACAGACAGCGGCCTCAACGACGGCATCACCCAGATGGGGATGGATCTGTCCCAGGTGACCGATCTTACCCAAGGCGAAAAGGCTGCGGTGATCTGGCGGTTTGGTGAGAACCGGGGGCTGGCCCCCATCCAGGGGACCTTCGACGAGCTGGCGGAGGCGGGGTACATCGACCGGGAGCATTTGGTCTGGAAGGATGGGGTCCTCTTCACCCTTTCCGGCTCTGCGGAGGAGGGCTTTGACGCGGAGAAATGGCGATCTGGGACAGGGGCGTATTTCTTTACCAACTGCATCGCCAAGGCGGAAGATTCCGGCGCATGGGACTACGCCGTGGGAGCGGAGGCCGTCTCCTAGCTGGGAGGGATGGGCAGACAGAAGCTCATGCCGCCCGTGCGGAACGTGATTGCCCGCTCTGCGCAGGTGCCCCTGAAAATCCATTCTTTTTGATCGGGAACGCAAGCGGTACCGTCTGGCTGTCAGGAGATCGCTCCTCCTGTGTGCGTGCTCTGACAGGCCGCGCTTTTCAGGCGCTTCCCGGTTGGCCGCTGTCTCCGATAGATCCGTAAATCGGCAGCGGCAGCGGGGCATACGATGCTGTGAGTGCTGCTTCGTATCAGCCGGTCGTAACGGGTCGTCAGTAAAACTTTTCTTGGAGAGCTCGGGCGGCTGTTCTTTTTTAAAAAAGAACAGCCGCCCGAACCACGCACCTGAAGGCCTGCGATCACATCGCAGCCAAGCGGCTCCGCCCGACCGGCGCTCCCAATCCCCTCAGCCAAAGAATCCGCCCTCTTTCCCACAAACACCTTGTAAATTCCCGCCAAAGTCCTTATAATATGGGTATCTTTTTGGAATCCCGCGGAAGAGAAACAAACAACGTAGAGAGGAAGAACCCAATGGAACGCACACAGATCGCCCGCGTGTTTGCCGATCAGGAGACATTCGGCGGGAAAACAGTCACCGTCTGCGGCTGGGCCCGCACCATCCGCGACATGAAGACCTTCGGCTTTATCGAGCTCAACGACGGCTCCTGCTTGAAAAACCTCCAGGTGGTGATGGAGGCCGCGCGCCTGGATAACTTCAAGGAGATCGCCAAGCAGAACGTGGGGGCCTCCCTGGTGGTCACCGGCACCGTGGTCCTCACTCCCGAGGCCAAGCAGCCTCTGGAGCTCAAGGCGGACACCATTGCCGTGGAGGGTCCCTCCGCCCCCGACTACCCCCTCCAGAAGAAGCGTCACTCGGTGGAGTTTTTGCGCACCATCCAGCACCTGCGCCCCCGCACCAACCTCTTCTCCGCCGCCTTCCGGGTGCGCTCCGCCGCGGCCTACGCCATCCACAACTTCTTCCAGAGCCAGGGCTTTGTGTACGTCCACACCCCCATCGTCACCGCCTCCGACTGCGAGGGCGCCGGCGAGATGTTCCGGGTGACCACTCTGGACCCCCAGAACCCGCCTCTCACCCCCGACGGCAAGGTGGACTTCTCCCAGGACTTCTTCGGCAAGCCCGCCAGCCTGACCGTCTCCGGCCAGCTCAACGCCGAGAACTTCGCCATGGCCTTCGGGGACGTGTACACCTTCGGCCCCACCTTCCGGGCCGAAAAGTCCAACACCCAGCGCCACGCCGCCGAGTTTTGGATGATCGAGCCGGAGATGGCCTTCTGCGACCTGGACGGCGACATGGATGTGGCTGAGGCCATGATCAAGGCGGTCATCCGGGAGGTACTGGAGAAGTGCCCCGACGAGATCGACTTTTTCAACAGCTTTGTGGACAAGGGCCTGAAAGAGCGGCTGGAGCACGTGGCCTCCAGCGCTTTTGGCCGGGTCACCTACACCGAGGCCATCGACATCCTGCTCCAGTCCGGCCACACCTTTGAGTACCCCGTGTCCTGGGGCTGCGATTTGCAGACCGAGCACGAGCGGTTCCTCACCGAGCAGCATTTCAAGAAGCCGGTGTTCGTCACCGATTACCCCAAAGAGATCAAGGCCTTCTACATGCGGGCCAACGACGACGGCAAGACGGTGGCGGCGGCCGACTGCCTGGTGCCCGGCATCGGCGAGATCATCGGCGGCAGCCAGCGCGAGGAGCGGCTGGATCTGCTGGAGGCGCGCATCCGGGAGCTGGGCATGGACCCCGCCGACTACTGGTGGTATCTGGACCTGCGGCGCTACGGCTCCTGCCGGCACGCGGGCTTCGGCCTGGGCTTCGAGCGGCTGGTGATGTACCTCACGGGCATCTCCAACATCCGCGACGTGCTCCCCCACCCCCGCACTGTGGGAAGCGCGGACTTTTGATCGGAGAAAACGGCCTGTCCGGGCGGCACTGCGCGGACAGGCCGCTTTTCCTGCTCTCCCATCCTCCGGAAACCGGATACTTTCTTTTGACATTGCGCCCCAATGCGGTTACAATAGCCTTGCAATCACCTGTGAAAGGAGCCAATTTATCATGCTGTTTTCCGACAACACTCGTTATTCATACGCCCGCCCCCAGCTCATCGAGGTCATCTGCCAGCTCCGCTTCCCCACCATCCTCTCCATCGGCAGCGCCGACCCCGCCCAGTTCCAGGAGGCCGTCCGCGCCGACTACCCCCGCTATGTGGCCCGTCAGGACGCCCAGCCGCCCAGGGTGGTCAACCCCGGCACCCCCCAGGCCAAGTTGGAGCAGCAGCCCCCCATCACCAATTACAACTTCATCTCCTCGGACGGGCTGTGGAAGCTCAACCTGACCCAGAACTTCATCGCCCTGTCCACCCTGCGCTACATCCGGTGGGAGGACTTTGCCCAGAAGCTGGACAAGGTCCTGGCCCTCTTCATCCAGATCTACCGGCCCGCCTTCTTCGAGCGCATCGGTCTGCGGTATGTCAATGCGTTCTCCCGCCGGGCCCTGGGACTTCAGGAAGCGCTGTGGGACGACCTCATCAACACCCCCTTCGTGGGCGTCCTGTCCGAGCCCGATGTGGATGAAAAGCTGGTGGGCAAGAGCGCCCTGGATGTGGAACTGAGCCTGGGTGAGAACCGCCGGATGAAGCTCCACGCGGGCCCGGGCCTCCTCAACGGCGGCAAGCAGGACACTGAGCCCAAGTTCATCCTGGACGGAGACTTCTCCGTGCTGGACAAGGAGATCCCCGCCGACCGCATCCCCGCCGATCTGGACAGCCTCCACGACCACGCCGTGCGCCTGTTCAACTCCGCCATCACCCGGGAGCTGCGGGATGCCATGGGCCCCACGCCCCTGGCCTGATCCACCCCGCATTTTCGCCCTGCTCCGGCCTGTGTGCCGGGGCGGGGCTTTTCTTCTCTCCAAACCGCCCCTCTTTTCCGAGAAAAGGGCCTTTTTCTCCCTTCCTGTCAGAAATTTTGCTTCCTTTTCCAAACAAAGAGGGTTATAATAAAAAAAATCGCTTCCGCGAGGCTGACTCACCCGTTTCGGCGGAGAGTCACCCGCTGAAAGAGAGGTCTTTATCATGAAGCAGCATCTCAACTACACCATGCTCTGTGATTTTTACGAGCTGACCATGGGCAACGGCTATTTCCAAACCGGCCTGGGCGACCAGATCTGCTATTTCGACGTGTTCTTCCGCACCGTTCCAGACGGGGGCGGCTTTGCCATCGCAGCCGGGCTGGAGCAGGTCATCGACTATATCGAGAACCTCAGCTTTGACGAAGAGGATCTGGAATACCTCCGCGGAAAGAAATGCTTCAGCGAAGCCTTCCTGAACTATCTCCGCCGCTTTCGCTTCACCGGCGACATCTGGGCCGTGCCCGAGGGCACCCCCATCTTTCCGGGCGAGCCCATCCTCACCGTCCGGGCCCCCGCCATTCAGGCCCAGTTTGTGGAGACCTTCATCCTCCTCACTCTGAACCACCAGTCCCTCATCGCCACCAAAACCAACCGCATCGTCCGTTCGGCTCAGGGCCGCCCGGTGAGCGAGTTCGGCTCCCGCCGGGCCCAGGGGCCCGACGCCGCCATTCTGGGCGCCCGTGCCTCCTATATCGCGGGCTGCTCCGGCACCGCCTGCACCCAGGCCGACGAGCTCTACGGCTCTCCCGCCGGGGGCACCATGGCCCACTCCTGGGTCCAGATGTTCCCCGACGAGCTCACCGCCTTCAAGACTTACTGCCAGCTCTATCCCCACAACGCCACTCTGCTGGTGGACACCTACAATGTGCTGAACTCCGGCGTCCCCAACGCCATCAAGGCCTTCCAGGAGGTCCTTCTTCCCCAGGGCATCACCTCCTGCGGCATCCGGCTGGACTCGGGCGACCTGACCTACCTGTCCCGGAAGGCCCGGCAGATGCTGGACGCCGCCGGGCTTACCGGCTGCAAGATCTTCGTCTCCAACGCGTTGGACGAATACCTCATCCGGGATTTGCTGCTCCAGGGGGCCGCCATCGACGCCTTCGGCGTGGGCGAGCGGCTCATCACCTCCCGCAGCGAGCCGGTTTTCGGCGGGGTATACAAGCTGGCGGCAGTGGAGGATTCGGAGGGCAACATCATCCCCAAGATCAAGATCAGCGAAAACCCCTCGAAGATTACGACTCCCCACTTTAAAAAGGTCTACCGCCTGTTTGACAGAGACGACGGCAAGGCGTTTGCCGACTTGGTGACCCTTCACGACGAGACGGTGGACGACACCAGGCCCCTGGAACTCTTCGACCCCGCCGCCACCTGGAAGCGCAAAACGTTCACCAATTTCACCGCGGTGGAACTTCTTCAGCCCATTTTCCGGGGCGGAGAACTGGCCTACCGGGTCCCCACCATTGAAGAGGTCCGGGCCTACTGCGCCCGCCAGGTGGACTTGCAGTGGGATGAGGTCAAGCGGTTTGAAAACCCCCACAACTACTATGTGGATCTGTCTCAGAAGCTCTGGGACATCAAACAGCAGCTGCTGAAAAATCAGCGCTGAGGAGACGCGGGACCGCCGCCGTGCACGCACGGCGGCGGTCCTGTCTTTGTTGGCGTTCAGGCCTTCGGCCTCTCCGGCCGGCCACTTTCAGCGGGCTCCTCCTCGGCCAGCGGACGTCTCCGGTGCTCCAGGGGCCCCCACTCGGGCAGGGGCAGGCGCTGCATGGAACCAAACACCCGCTCCTTGAGCCCCGGGTACCTGTGCTCCAGCTCGGCCACCAGCTCCTTGACCTCTTGGCGCTTGGTATAACCGTCGGCAGGGCAGGGATTGAACACCACCGGCAGGTTGTTCCGCCGGGCCGCCCCCCGCACCATGCCCTCGCCGCAGTAGAGCAGCGGGCGGATCTGGGTGATCCCCGTGCGGGACAGCTCGGTCACCGGCTGAAAGCAGGACAGCCGCCCCTCGTAAAAAAGGGAGAGGAAAAAGGTCTCCACCGCGTCGTCGAAGTGGTGGCCCAGGGCGATCTTCCGAATGCCCCGCTGAGCGATGGCATTGTGGAGCGCCCCCCGGCGCATTTTGGCGCACATGGAACAGGGGTTTTTCTCCTTCCGAAGGTCGAAGATGATGTGGCTGATCTCGCTGGGAAGAAGCGTAAAGGGCACGCCCAGCGTCTCGCAGTAGCCGGACACCGGGCCGAAGTCAATGCCTTCCCCGCCGTCCACCGCCCCCATGTCCAGGGTGAAGGCCTCCACCGTAAAGGGCTTGGGGTAAAACCGGGACAGCTTGGCCAGCGCGGTGAGGGTCACCAGGGAGTCCTTGCCCCCCGAAACGCCCACCGCCACCCGGTCGCCCGCCTGGATCATATCGTAGTCCTCCACACACCGCCGGACCAGAGAGAGTATTTTCTCCATAAAACGCCTCCGAAAATTTAAAAATTGAAACCGAGTATTTAAGAGATTTCGGAAGAGAAACGGTGATTTCAAGAGATTTTAACTTTCTAAATTAAAAAACTCAAAAAAGCCGTTGACACTTCAATGCCTTCGTATTATAATACAAAACGCTCCAACCGTCCAGGTTTGGGGCACTTTCTCTGTGAAAACGCTCATTTTCCGAGCATTAGAAATTGGAGGTTTCACCATGTCCACTTTTATGGCAAACAAGGGCAACATTGTCCGCAAGTGGTATATCCTCGATGCGGCAGGCAAGCCCCTGGGCAAGACTGCTGTCATCGCCGCTGACCTGCTGCGGGGCAAGCGCAAGCCCGAGTACACTCCCCACGCCGACTGCGGTGACTACGTCATCATCCTCAACGCCGAGAAGGCCGTCCTGACCGGCAAGAAGCCCGAGCAGAAGTTCTACCGTCATCACACCGGCTGGGTGGGCGGCCTGAAGGAGATCAACTACCGTCTGCTGATGGAAAAGGATCCCGAGCTGGCCGTCAAGCTGGCCGTGCGCGGCATGATGCCCCGCAACACCATCACCAAGGACTCCCTCTCCCGGCTGCACATCTGCCGCGGCAGCGAGCACAAGTATGCCGCCCAGAAGCCCGAGCCCTGGACGATGAATTGAGCAGGAGGTAATCTGAATTATGTATAAGAGCAAGAAGCCTTATCTCTACGGCACCGGCCGCCGCAAGTCCTCCGTGGCCCGGGTGCATCTCTTCCCCAACGGCACCGGCACCATCACCATCAACGGCCGTGACATCGACGACTACTTCGGCCTGGACACCCTGAAGCTCATCGTCCGCCAGCCTCTGGTCACCACCGACCTGGTGGGCAAGGTGGACATTGAGGCCACCGTCACCGGCGGCGGCGTGACCGGCCAGGCCGGCGCCATCCGCCACGGCATCGCCCGCGCCCTGCTGGAGGTCAATCCCGAGTACCGTGCGGCCCTGAAGTCCGCCGGCTTCCTGACCCGCGACCCTCGTATGAAGGAGCGGAAGAAGTACGGCCTCAAGGCCGCCCGTCGCGCTCCCCAGTTCTCCAAGCGCTGATTTTACAGTTATCGCATTCAAAAAGCCCGAAACTGCATCAGTTTCGGGCTTTTCTTTTTCGTCCTGGATCCTGCAATCTGCACAGGCAACTTATCTTAATATCTATCCGGCAGTCCCATTGCGCACCGCTCTTTTATTCTCGTAAAAGTTTTGTCCATGTGCATCCAAACAACGCCGAAGGTTCCTCAGGTGAAGAAAGATTGTGATTGACAGATTGACACAGTGCGTGTATAATTTGAAAAAAATGAATAGAAATCTTCAGGGCGAGGTGCGATTCCTCACCGGTGGTAAAGCCCACGAGCCGAAAGGCATGATTCGGTGCAATTCCGAAGCCGACAGTATAGTCTGGATGAAAGAAGATAATTGAGATGCAGGGACTGTTGTTTCTGTGCTCCCCATGTCGCTCTGGAATGGTATCATTCCGGAGTTTTGTTTTGCCAGGGGGACGCAGAGACCCATAGCCGTTTCTTTCTCACTTTGATGCCTTGAACGATTCTGTTCAAGGCATTTTTCTTTGGAGGGAATCCCAATGGAGGAACAGGAATACATGCGCCGCTGCGTTGCGCTGGCGAAACAGGGCATCGGCTGGACGTCACCGAATCCGATGGTAGGTGCCGTGATCGTGAAAAATGGCCGAATCATCGGCGAGGGGTGGCATGTTCGCCGCGGTGAACTTCACGCCGAGCGGCACGCGCTGTCCCGCTGCACAGAATCGCCCGACGGCGCAGATCTGTACGTCACGCTGGAGCCGTGCTGTCACCACGGCCGTCAACCCCCCTGTACAGATGCCATTTTGGCGGCGGGGATCAGGCGGGTGCATGTCGGCTCCGACGACCCCAATCCCCTGGCAGCGGGAAAAGGTCTGGAGATCCTGCGCAGCAAGGGCGTGGAAGTGAAAACCGGGATCCTAAAAGAAGAATGTGACGGCCTGAATCAGGTATTTTTCCACTTTATCCGAACCGGCACCCCCTATGTGGTGATGAAGTACGCCATGACTCTGGACGGAAAAATAGCCGCCTACACCGGGAAGTCTCAGTGGATTACCGGCAAAGATGCCCGCAGCCGGGTACATCAGGAGAGGCACCGCCTCCGCGGTATCCTTGTGGGTGTGGGCACGGTACTGGCGGATGATCCCATGCTCAACTGCCGTATGGAAGGGGGGCGCGATCCCGTTCGCATCGTCTGCGACACCCATCTGCGGACCCCGGCGGACAGCCGGCTGGTAAAGTCTGCCGGCCGCATTGAAACCATCCTGGCAACCTGCTGTACGGATCCGGCGCGGCAGCGGCCCTATCTGGAAGCGGGATGTCGGGTTTGGCAGCTCCCCGCAGTCCAGGGCCGGGTCAACCTGTCCGCCCTGATGCAACGCTTGGGACAGGCCGAAATCGACAGCGTTTTGCTGGAGGGCGGCGCGGAGCTGAACTGGTCCATGCTGGAGGCAGGGCTGGTCCAAAAGGTTCAGGTATATCTGGCTCCTAAGCTGCTGGGCGGACTGACCGCCCGATCCCCGATCGGCGGGCAAGGCGTGCCGGAGCCCGGCAGGGGCTGGCGGTTGGAAAACAGTGTGATCCACCCCATCGGGGAGGACTTTTTGATTGAAAGTGAGGTGGCGTATTGTGTTCACGGGGCTTGTTGAAGAAATCGGAACCGTTCGTTCCATCCGGCATGGAAGGACTTCAGCGGTGCTTTCTGTCCGTGCCGAGACGATTTTGTCGGATCTGAAGACCGGCGACAGTGTGGCGGTCAACGGCGTATGTCTCACCGCGGCCTCGGTAGACGCCGGAGGCTTTACCGCAGACGTCATGCCGGAAACCATAGACCGGTCTTCTCTTGGGACACTGGGCACAGGCAGTCTTGTAAATCTGGAGCGGGCCATGTCTGCGCAGGGGCGCTTTGGCGGACATATCGTATCCGGTCACATAGATGGAACCGGCACCATCACCCGGCTCAGGCGGGATGAAAGCGCAGTCTGGTATACGGTTGCCTCTCCGCCGGAAGTTCTGCGCTACGTGGTGGAAAAGGGCTCCATCACCATTGACGGGATCAGCCTCACCGTGGCAAAAGTGACGGATATCGACTTTTCCGTGTCTCTCATTCCCCACACCTCAGCCGTCACGGTGCTGGGAAAGAAAAAAGAAGGGGCTGTGGTGAATCTGGAAGCGGATATCATTGGGAAATATGTGGAAAAACTGTTGAATTACCGGGAGAGATCACCCCGCTCCGCCACCGGCCTGACTATGGATTTTTTGACAGAAAACGGTTTTTAAGGAGGTACTTATGTTTCAATACAACACGATCGAAGAGGCGCTGGAGGCACTGCGCCAGGGAAAAATCATCATGTGCACAGACGATCCCGACCGGGAGAATGAGGGCGATCTGATCTGTGCGGCGGAGTTTGCCACCACGGAAAACGTCAACTTTATGGCTTGCAATGCCAAGGGCCTGATCTGTATGCCCATGAGCGAGGACTACATCCGCCGACTGCAGTTTCCCCAGATGGTCTCACACAACACCGACAACCACGAAACAGCCTTCACCGTCTCCATCGACCACATGGATACTTCCACGGGCATCTCTGCCGCTGAACGCTCCATCACCGCCATGAGATGTGTGGCCGATGACGCAAAGCCTTCCGATTTCCGCCGCCCGGGGCACATGTTCCCCCTGCTGGCCAAGCCCCACGGCGTTCTGGAGCGCAGCGGCCATACCGAGGCTACGGTAGACCTGCTTCGCCTGGCCGGGCTGAGGACCTGCGGTCTGTGCTGCGAGATCATGCGGGAGGATGGCACCATGATGCGCACGGCTGAATTGCAGGCGAAATCGCAGGAATGGGGCATGGTTTTCATCACCATCAAGGATCTGCAGAATTACCGGAAACGCCACGAGAAATTGGTGGAGCAGGAGGCCGCCGCCAGAATGCCTACAAGGTACGGCGATTTTGTGGCGTACGGATACCGGAACTTGCTCAACGGCGAACATCACGTCGCACTGGTCAAGGGGGATATTGGAGACGGAAAAGATCTGCTGGTCCGGGTCCACTCCGAGTGCCTGACCGGCGACACCTTCGGCTCCCGCCGCTGCGACTGCGGCCAGCAGCTGGCGGCGGCCATGACCATGATCGAAAGCGAGGGCCGGGGCATCCTGCTGTATATGCGCCAGGAAGGACGCGGCATCGGTTTGCTGAACAAGCTGAAAGCCTACGCCCTGCAGGAACAGGGCATGGATACGCTGGACGCCAATCTGGCATTGGGCTTTGCGGGCGATCTGAGAGAGTATTTCATCGGCGCCCAGATCCTGCGTGATTTGGGTGCAAAGACCCTGCGCCTGCTGACCAACAATCCCGACAAGGTGTATCAGCTGTCCGATTTTGGTCTTGACATCATCGAGCGAGTCCCGATTCAGATGACGGCCACGGCAGAAGATCTGTTTTATCTGCAGACAAAGAAAAATCGCATGGGACATATTCTAGATTATTAATGACTGAAACGGGAGGAAATTGACATGAAAAAATTTGAAGGCAGGTTGGTATCCGAGGGTATCAAAATTGGAATCGTCTGCGCGCGGTTTAATGATTTCATCGTTTCAAAGCTGCTGTCCGGCTGTGAGGACACCCTGCTGCGCCACGGCGTGCAGCCTGACGAGATTGCGGTCGCCTGGGTCCCCGGCGCATTTGAGATCCCGCTGATTGCGTCCAAGATGGCCAAAAGCGGCAGGTTCGACGCAGTCATTGCGCTGGGCGCCGTGATTCGCGGCAGCACCACCCACTATGATTATGTCTGCAGCGAGGTATCCAAAGGCATTGCCAATGTGGCGCTGAACAGCGGCATCCCCGTGATGTTTGGCGTAATCACTACCGAAAACATTGAGCAGGCGATCGAACGCGCGGGCAGCAAGGCCGGCAACAAGGGATCTGAATGTGCTCAGGGCGCCATCGAAATGGTGAACCTGATCCGGGCGCTGGACAGTTGATGACCAACCTGCTCTTTGACTACGACGGAACGATCCATGACAGTCTGCATATCTACGTCCCCGCCGTACAGTCCGCTTACGACCGTCTGGCGTCACTGGGATACGCGGCTCCCCGGCGCTGGACCGGCCCGCAGCTGCAAAGGTGGATCGGGTACCCCCCATTGGAAATGTGGAATCAGTTTCAGCCCCGCCTGCCGGAGAATGAAAAACAGTTCTCCGCGGAATTTGTGGGGGAGGAGATGTACCGTCTGATTGAAAATGGACAGGCACGCCTGTACCCCCATATTACGCAGGTGCTGGAAACTCTCCATCGGAAGGGATATCGCCTGCTTCTGCTCAGCACCTGTCCCCGGCGCTATCTGGATACCCACGTCGAACACTTCGGGCTGCATTGATGGTTTGATGCCATGTACTGTGGCGAGGCATATTCCTACCGCCCTAAACACGAGATCTGCCGCTTGTTGATGGAGCAATACGATGGCCGCTTTATTGCGATCGGTGATCGAAAAGGAGATATTGAGATCGGTCGGCAAAACCAATTCCCTGCGATTGGCTGCTGCTACGGGTACGGCGCCAGCGAAGAATTTTGTGGAGCAGCCCGGCTGGTCCGCACTCCGGCAGAACTGGCCGATGCCGTCTGCAGCCTGTGAAAAACAACGGCAGGGCAGATCATTTGATCCACGAGCGGGTTTTAAAAGCGTTGGAGCGCCTGGATCCTGGTTTGAGAAACGCCCCTTCTTTGTCTGTCTTTTTGATTTTCTTAATTTTTCTTAACTTTTTTTCACGCTCCTTGTGTTTTCGTCCCATTAGAAGTATAATAATTCCAATCTGAACCACTGAGAGGAGTTTTCTGCCATGAAAAAATTATCGCGCCGCGTTCTGGCCATGGGGACTGCCGCCGTTCTGCTGGGCTGTACCCCCGCCGCTCTGGCCGCCGACACCAACTCCGCCATTTCCGTCCAGCTGGACGGTCAGAACCTGACCTTCACCGACGCCGTTCCCCAGGTGAAGGATCAGCGCACCTTCCTGCCCTTCCGCGCCGTTCTGGAGGCCATGGGCGCCCAGGTTTCCAACGAGGGCGACGTCATCACCGCCGTCCGGGGCGGCAAGACCCTGACCATGACCATCGGCTCGGCCGAGGCCAAGGTGACCGAGGGCGGAAAAGAGACCACCCTCACCATGGATGTGGCCCCCTATGTGGACGCCGCCACCTGGCGCACGTACGTACCCGTTCGCTTCGCCGCCGAGGCCTTTGACTGCGCCGTGGGCTGGGATCAGGACGACATGACCGCCGTCATCGTGGACACCGGCAAGCTCCTGGACCAGGCCAAGGAGGGCAAGACCTTCACCTACCTGGAGAAATATCTGGACTACGCCCAGAAGTATCAGACCGGCATCTGGGACACCACACTGGCTTTGGACGGCTCCGTGACCCTGATGGGCGCTCCCATCGCCATCAAGGGCTCCGCTTCCGGCACCATGGCCGACACCACCAAGCTGTCCATGGGGATGAACATGACCATGGATATGAGCAAGTTCATTGCTGAGATGAATGCGCTGACCAAGGGTCAGAACGCGGCCTCCACTCCCATCTCCGCCGAGGATCAGGCTATGATCGACGCCCTGGCCAAAGAGGGGATCAGCATGCAGATGCGGGGCGACATGGCCGGCGGCAAGCTGTATATGAATATGAGCGGCAAGGCCCTGGAGGCCGCCGGAATGTCTCCCGACGTGTGGTACTCCATGGATCTGGCCGCCCTCACTCAGACTGCCGGCATCGACTTCACCGCTTTGATGGATGCCTCCAAGACCATGAACTATGAGTCTCTGGTAAAAATGGCCCTTCAGAGCGCCGATCTCTCCGACAGCACTACCGCCTATACTGAGGCGCTGAACGCCGCCAAGCAGGTCGCCTCCTTCCTCTCCGACAGCTCCTTTGTGAAAAACGGCAGCGACTACACCACCACCGCCTCCATCACTGAGGACGGTGCCAAGGTGGATCTCTCCCTCACCCTGACCACCAGCGGTGACAAGGTCGTGGGCTACAGCATGAACATGGGGATGAGCGCGGCCGCCAATGCCGAGGACGCCTCTGCCGGCAGTGTCACCATGAACATGACCGCCTCTATGGACGCCAAGGACCAGATGAAGTCTCACGTGACCATGGATATGATGGGCTTCCTGGGCATGGATCTCACAATGACCGGCGGCTACACCAAGGGCG
Source organism: Pseudoflavonifractor sp. Marseille-P3106 (assembly GCA_900169975.1). Classification (GTDB taxonomy): domain Bacteria; phylum Bacillota; class Clostridia; order Oscillospirales; family Oscillospiraceae; genus Vermiculatibacterium. Next base: position 60,790 of record LT827117.1, on the reverse strand, counting down.
ACAAGGCCCCTGAGACCGAGCCTCCCGCCGGCGCCACCGTGGTCCCCTACGAGACGCTCCTCGCCCCCCAGGCTTAAATTTCAGAGCGCGCCTTCAAACAAGCAAAAGGGCGCCCCATTTGCGGGACAGCGCAAGCTGCCGAACGCAAATGGGGCGTCCTTTTGTTCCGCATCATGATGGCTGCCGATACACCGTCTCCCCGCCCTTGACGGTCTCCAGCACCCGGAGATCCCGGATGCGCTCCGGGGCCACGGCGGTGGGATCTCCATCCAGAATCACCAGGTCGGCCCTCTTTCCGGGGGCAATGCTCCCCCGCTCGGCCTCCATGAAATACTGTCGGGCGGCATGGGTGGTGACTCCCCTGAGGGCCGCCTCGGCGGACACCGCCAGTTCGTGTCCCAGCGTTTTCCCCTTCCGGGTCAGGCGGTTCACGGCGCACCACACGCTCTCCAGCGCGTCGGGCGGGATCACGGGGCTGTCCTGGTGAAGCGTGAAGGGAATCCCCAGTTCCTCGGCCCATTTCAGGGGGCTGATGAGAGCGGCCCTGCGGGGGCCGAAGTTGCGCAGATGGGTGTCCCCCCAGTACCAAAGGTGGGCTGCGAAAAAGGAGGGGATCATCTCCAGCTTCCCCATCCGCTCCAGCTGATCCCGACGGACCAGTTGGGCGTGGATCATCACCGGACGGTGGGGATCCTTCGCCCCGGCGGCTGTCAGGGCGGCGTCAAAGCAGCGCAGATATTGTTCGGCGGCGGCGTCCCCGTTGCAGTGGGCCAACAGCTGCCGTCCGTCCCGAAGGGCGGTGGAAATAAACTCGGTCACCTGCTTATCCTCCCAGATGGGATAGCCCCGGTAGGCGGACTCTCCGGCGTAGGGCTCGCTCATCCAGGCGGTACGTCCCTGAGGGGAGCCGTCCAGAAAAATTTTATAGCCTCCCATGGAGAAGTTCCCCACCGGCGGCTCCCCCGCCAGTTCGGGGGCGGCACAGAGATCGGCGTAGCCCACCACGTCCAGCCTCATCCCCGCCCGGGCCCCGGCGGAGAGAAGGGCATACTCCCGTTTTCCCGTCATACCGTCCTGGGCCAGCACATACCCGTGAGAGAGGTAGCACTCCTCCGCCGCCCGCAGATCCCCCAGCTCCTGTTCAGGGGTCGGCCGGGGCATCGCTCCGGCCGCCAGGCGGGTGAAGGCGGTCTCCTCCAGATAGCCGCTGGGCGTACCGTCAGCCTCTTTGACGATCCTGCCTCCCTCCGGATCCCGGGTGTCCGGTCCGATGCCCATACGGCGCAGGGCCTCGCTATTGGCCACTCCCATATGGCCCGAGGCGTGGGCGATGAGGCAGGGGTTCTCCGGCAGAGCGGTGTCGAGCAGATGTCGGCTCGGGTGGACTCCCTCATTCAGAAGATTATGGTCGTACCCCGTACCGATGACCCACTCCCCCGCCGGGATGCGTCTGCTCTGCCGGAACTGCCGCAGGAGCGCCGTCAAGGTATCAAAATTCTCCGCCGTCCCCAACTGGGCCAGGGAGAGCGTGGAGGCCACGGCGGAGATGTGGCTGTGGGGATCCAGGAATGCGGGCAAAAGGGCACGCCCTTCCAGATCCACAGCCCGGGCGCCGGGATCCAGCGCCTTGAGTTCCTCCTCTGTCCCCACCGCGGTGATCCGGCCCCCGGACACCAGCACCGCCTCGGGGCGGGGTCCGCCCTCCATGGTCAGGATGGGGCCGCCGAAATAACGTATTGACATGTCATCTTCCCTCACTTGCGCATGCGCGCGTAGCGCTCCGGTCTGATCTTAGAATACACGATTTCCTGTGCGCTATACAGCCCTCCGTAGCCGGAGACCAGATAGGACACCGCGCACACCACCGCATACATCCCCAGCCCCCGTCCGCCGAAGAGCTCATAGGCCAGAATCAGGGAAGCCATGGGGCAGTTGGTGACTCCGCAGAACACCGCGGCCATCCCCGCCGCGGCGGAAAAGGAGGCGGGCAGGCCCAGGAAGGGCCCCACCAGACAGCCGAAGGTGGCGCCGGTGAAAAACACCGGGACGATCTCGCCCCCCTTGAACCCTGCGCCCAGGGTAAGGGCGGTGAAGAGCATTTTCAGCAGAAAAGCCGGAGGGACGGCGGAACCGGACACGGCGGCGGCGATGACCTCGCCTCCCGCGCCGTTGTAGTCCCGGGTGCCCACCAGCAGGGTGAGCAGGATGATGATCGCCCCGCCCGCCGCCGCCCTGAGATAGGGATTTGGGAGAAAGCGCTGATAGAAGTCATGAGACACGTGCATGCACTGGCAGAACAGGATGGCTACCAGGGCGCACAGGACCCCCAGCGCCGCGGTCTGCGCCAGGCTCAGGGAGGACAGCTCCGGCACCTGTGCCACGGCGTAGGCGGTGGGGACCAGCCCCAGTCTGCCCGCCAACAGGGCGGCGATCAGGGCGGAGAGGATGGCGGGGACCAGGGCGGCATAGTGCATCACCCCCACATGGACCACCTCCATGGCGAACACGGCGGCGGTGAGAGGGGTGCCGAAGAGGGCGGAGAAGGCGGAGGCCATGCCGCACACCACCAGGATCCGCCGATCCTCCAGGGCAAACCCCAGCCGCCGTCCCGCGCTGGAGGCAATGGCGCCCCCAAGCTGGAGAGCGGCCCCCTCCCGCCCGGAGGACCCGCCGCACAGGTGGGTCAGCGTGGAGGCCAAAAAGATGAGCGGGGCGGTGCGGAAGGCCATGGGGGTCTCGCCCCGGACGGCGTTGAGCACCAGGTTGGTCCCCTTGTCCTCGTGGATGCCCCCCAGGTGGTAGAGCCCCACAATGGCCATACCGGCCAGGGGCAGCAGATACAAGAGCCACCCGTGGGCCAGCCGCAGCTCGGTGGCCCAGCCGATTGCCATATGAAAAGCCACCCCCACGATGCCCACCCCAAGGCCCACCGCACAGGCGATCACAGCCCATTTCACCAAAGCCTTCAGGTGGGCGCCCAGATGCTCCACCTCTCCTGAAACAATATCTTTCCACTCTTCCATGTCACACACCAACCTTGTTTGAGGTCAAATCTTCTGTTTTTAAAGCTTCGCCGGAAGTTATTATACCACAGCATGCCCCTGCCGTCACAGGATTTCTCCCCTGACGCCCAAAAATCGACAATTCCCTCTGAAACCGCACTTTTAAAGTCCTCCCATTCCTGTTTCTTGAGTGTTTATTCTTTTTACGTGCATTTTTATCTTCGCTGTGCTATACTGATTTTAAACATACGGTCATTGAAGGAGGAATTCCCCGTGGGCGATCCCACACTGCCCCGATTGTTTCTGGAACTGATCCTGCTCCTGCTGGGTGGAGCGTGCGCCGCCGGAGAGACGGCGCTGAAGGAACTGTCGGGCGAGCCTCTCATCCGCTCCGAGCACGACCCGCTGGCCCGTTTGGCCCGCTCTCCCGCCCACGCGCTGGCGGCCTGCCGCATCGGGCTGACCGCCGAGTCCTTCGCCGCCGCGGTCACCTGTTCCGCCTGGTTCGCCTTTCCCTTCGCCTGGGCCAGGGCTTACCCGGCGCTGAATGCCGCCGTGGTGCTGGCTGTTCTGGGCCTGGCCCACCTGGTGCTGGTGAGCTATCTCCCCCGGCGTCTGGCCGTCCACGCTCCGGAAAAGACGGGGCGCAGCCTGCTGGGCTTTCTCACCCTTCTCTCCGCCCTTCTGCGCCCCCTGTCCTGGCTGGTGAGCGGTCTCACCGGACTGCTGCTGCGGCTGCTGGGGATCGACCCCCGCACAGAGAGCGAAGAGGTCTCTGAAGAAGATATCCGCCTCATGGTGGACATGGGCGAGGAAAAGGGGGCCATCGAGAAGGAGGAAAAAGAGCTCATTGAGAACGTCTTTGAGTTCAACAACTCCACCGCCGGCGACGTGATGGTCCACCGCACCGATGTGGTGATGATCTGGGCAGACGATCCCGACGGCGAGATCCTGGACACCATCCGCGCCTCCGGCCTCACCCGCTTCCCCGTGTACGAGGAGGATCAGGACGACATCATCGGCATCCTCAACACCCGGGACTATCTGCTCAACGCCCGCCGGGAGCCTCCTCTGCCTCTGCGTCAGCTGCTGCGCAAGGCCTACTTCGTCCCCGAGACGGTGCGCACCGACGTGCTGTTCCGGGATATGCAGAGCAAAAAGATCCACCTGGCAGTGGTGGTGGATGAATACGGCGGCACCAGCGGCATCATCACCATGGAGGACCTCATCGAGGAACTGGTAGGCAACATCTACGACGAATTCGACCCCCAGGACGAGCAGGAGATCGTCTCCCTGGGCGACAATCTCTGGCGCATCGCGGGTTCTGCCGACCTGGAGGACGTCTCCGACGCTTTGGGAGTGACCTTCCCCGACGACGAGGAGGCCGAGACCCTGGGCGGGCTGGTCTTTGCCCGGCTGGACGTGATCCCCGCCGACGGCAGCCGCCCCACGGTGGAGGCCGACGGCCTGCGCATCGAGGTGGAGGAGCTCACCGACCGGCGGGTGGAGTGGGCCAGAGTCTCCAAGCTCTCCTCCGCCCCGGCCCAGCCAGAGCACCCCTGAGCGATCGTATTCCCAGCCCCGGTCCGTCCGGGATACATGATACTGGAATCTGGAGGGAACGATATGAAACTCACTTTCTTCGGCGCAGCCCGCGCGGTCACGGGCAGCTGTCACTGCGTGGAATGCGCGGGCCGCAAGTACCTCATCGACTGCGGACTGCAGCAGGGCCGGGACGAAAAGGACAACAGCGCGCTGGACTTCAGCCCCGGCATGGTGGACGCCGTCATTGTCACCCATGCCCACATCGACCACTCCGGACGCCTGCCCCTGCTGGTGAAGCAGGGCTTCTCCGGCAGCATCTACTGCACCCGGCTCACCGCCAAGCTGCTGGGCATCATGCTGCTGGACTCCGCCCACATCCAGGAGAGCGACGCCCAGTGGGAAAACCAGAAGGGCAAGCGGGCGGGCAAGGCCCCGGTGGAGCCTCTCTACACCGTGCAGGACGCCCAGGCCACCCTTGACCTGCTGGTGCCGGTGGAGTACGGACAGCGGGTCAAACTCGCCGACGGCGCGGCGCTGGAGTTTGTGGACGCGGGGCATCTCCTCGGATCGGCCGAGGCCCAGCTCTGGCTCACGGAAGAGGGCGTCACCAAGAAGATCGTCTTTTCCGGCGACCTGGGCAACCTGGATCAGCCCATCATCCGGGACCCCCAGCCCATTCAGGGCTCGGCCGACTATGTGGTCACCGAGAGCACCTACGGCGACCGGCTCCACGCCAAGACCGGCTCCTACAAGGAGGAGCTGGCGGCCATCATCGACGAGACCATGGCCAAGGGCGGCAACGTCATCATCCCCTCCTTTGCCGTGGGCCGTACCCAGGAGCTTCTGTATTTCATGCGGGAGATCAAGGAAGAGGGGCTGGTAAAGAGCGACCCCAACTTCGAGGTCGTGGTGGACTCCCCCCTGGCCAAAGAGGCCACCGAGATCTTCTCAGGCGACCTCAACGGCTACCTGGACGCCGACGCCATCGCCGCCATCCGGCGGGGCCACCTCTTCCAGTTCGACAACCTGACCCTCACCGAGACGGTGGATGAGTCCAAGGCCCTCAACGCCGACCGGAAGAGCCGGGTCATCCTCTCGGCCTCCGGCATGTGCGACGCCGGGCGCATCCGCCACCACCTCAAGCACAACCTCTGGCGGCCGGAGTGCACCGTCGTCTTTGTGGGCTATCAGGCTGAGGGCAGCCTGGGCCGCCGCCTGCTGGAGGGCGCGGATTCCGTCAAGCTCTTCGGCGAGGAGATCGCTGTCCGGGCCCGGATCACCCGGGTGGAAGGCCTCAGCTCTCACGCCGACCAGAATGGGCTTCTGGACTGGATGAGCCACTTTGAACCCAAGCCCCAGCAGGTCTTCGTGGTCCACGGGGACAAAGACGTGACCGTCACCTACGCAGACCTTTTGAAGGATCGGGGCTTTGCCGCCCACGCCCCCGACTACGAGGAGGTCTACGACCTCTTGGAAAACCGCCTGCTGGCCCCGGGCATCCCCCCCGCAGTCAAGGAGTCTCTCCCCTCCTCCCCCGCGGGCACGCCCGCCTATCGGAGGCTGGAGGAGGCCGGGCAGCAGCTGCTCACCGTCATCCGCCGGAACAAGGGCGGGGCCAACAAGGACCTGGCCCGCTTCGCCGATCAGCTTCTGTCCCTCATTCAGAAATGGGACCGGTAATCATTTTTCTCTCCCCGATCAACGAGGGGCGGAAGGCGCAAACCGCCTTCCGCCCCTCGTTTTTCTCCCCTGTGTGTCAAGGGCAGTAGTACTCCTTCAGCACCCCCAGCAGGCTCACCACCCGGGGGTCGTCAATACGGTAAAACACATGCATTCCCCGCTTTTCCGCCTCCAGGATGCCACCCAGCTTCAGCTGGGACAGGTGCTGGGAGAGGGCGGAGCCGGTGATCCCTGGGAGGAAGGCGTGGATCTCACCCACCGTGCGCTCCCCCTCCGCCAGCGCGCACAGGATGAGCAGACGGTGCTCATTGGCCAGAAGCTTGAGCAGCTGGGCCACTGTTTTCGCATTCTCTTCCATTCTTTCGTATCTCCTTTTGATTTCTCAGTCCGCAGATCCCCTGGGTCATGGTTCCCATGGGGCAGTATACACACCAGGAACGGGGCCGGAACAGGACCATGGTGGCCAGCCCCAGCACGGCGGAAGTGAGCATCACGCCAAAAAAGCCGAACGCGAACTGGGCCGCCCAGGGGCTGGCCATCCCAACCTCCGCCCACTGCCAGGGCAGGCGGAAGGTCCAGAGCAGGGTGACCGTCTGGGACAGAGGCGCGCCCGCGAACACCCGGTAGGTGCCGTACAGCATCCGCCCGAACATGATCAGGAAGAAGGTCAAAAATCCGTATCGAAACCACCGGCTCCGTAAAAACCGGGGAGGCGGCGCATTGCGGGAGAGCTTCCACTTCGTCCCCAAAAGGGAGAGGATCTGCCCCCGGCCGCAGTAGCGGCTGCAGTAAGCCTTGCTCCCGCCAAAGACAGCCACCAGCAGCGGGATGGTGAAAAACAGCATCCCCAGCCAGGCAAAGAGGATGTTGAACAGCCCCAGGATCAAATAGAGCAGCTCCCCGATCCACAGGTAGTCGTACCAGTGCTTACGCATGGCTCTCCCCCCTCTCCTCCATCCGAATGACAGCGGCGGGACAGACGGCGGCACACATGCCGCAGCCCACGCAGCGCGCCCCGTCCACCTTCGCCCGCACCCCGTGCAAAACGGCGACCGCCTGCCGGGGGCAGACCCGTTCGCAGCAGCCGCAGGCCACGCACTCTTCCCCCACCAGGGCAATTCTTCTCACAGCAGCCATAATTCCTCCATCAAGTATTTAAGATTTTTCTAATATACTTTATAGTCAGGCCTTTTGTCAAGTCCGTTTTTTATTTTTGCAAACAGCCTGTCTCCCCTTTGGGTCATACTCCCACAGCTCGTCTCATATAGTGGTTCCAAGAACACAAACGGGAGTGTGACACACATGCAGACAAGCAAAAACCTGGCCTCCCTGCGGGGGCGGGCGGGGGCGGAGCCCCGCTATTCCCACACCAACCACGGCCAGAGCTATCTCACCTTCCCTCTGGAGGTGGAACGGCTGAGCGGAGCAGTGGACATTTTGAACGTGGTGGTCTCTCCCCAGCTGCTGGAGCAGTGCCCCGTGGAGCCGGGGCAGGAGTATGAGACCGTGGGCGAGGTCCGCTCCTTCAACAACCGCAGCGGTGTGGGCAGCCGCCTGGTCATCACTTTCTTTGCCCGTACTCTCTCCCCCGCCCAGGGCGAACACGACAACCGTCTGGAGCTCACCGGAGTGCTGTGCAAGGAACCGGTGGTCCGGCGGACTCCCCTGGGACGGGAGATCTGCGACCTGCTGCTGGCGGTCAACCGCCGCTACGGCCGGGCGGATTATCTCCCCTGCATCGCCTGGGGCTCCCTGGCCCGTTCCTGCGGACACCTGGACGTGGGAGACACCGTGCATATGACCGGGCGGCTCCAGAGCCGAAAGTACCGGAAGGTGGAGGGGCTCCGGGAGGAAGAACGCATCGCCTACGAGGTGTCGGTGATGTCCCTGGATCCGGAGACCACCCCGGCCTGACCGTCCGCACCCGCATCAAATGTAAAAGTCGCCCGCATCTTCCGATGCGGGCGACTCCATTCGTTTTAACGGGCCTGTTCCTTGACCCCGTTGGCGTAGACGGAGTAGTCGATGACAGCCTCGTCCAGGCGGCCCAGGTCCTCGGAGGTGATGGCGTAATTTCCGTCCCTGTCCCGCTCCAGCTGCACCGTAACGGTCTGTGCGGCCAGATTGCCCGTCTCGGGCAGCTTCTCCTGATAGAGATCCACCACCAGTCGGGCCCACTGGGCGTCCATGGCCCGGTACGCCTCCTCTTCCATGGCGCTCTGCACCTCATAGGGGTATTCGTCATAGAAAGGCTGCACCGTCTCCGCCCAGTCGGCATCCACCAGCCGGACGATGTCGATGGGTTCCACGTTCACCTTGACGGAAAAGGAGCCGTCGTCCTGCTCCGCAGCCGAGACCACCTCAAACCTGGCGTGCGCATAGATCTCGGCATACATCGCCCTGACCTCCTGCCGAAGCTCCTCGGTGGGGTACTCGATGTTATAAAGGCCCATAAAAAACTCTGTCTCGGCGTCCAGTCCGGAACCGTAGGTCTTGCGGGCCTCTTCCTCGCTGAGATCCACCATCCGGAGGTAATCGGCGTCAAATTCCCCCAGATAGGTCTCCCGCAGCAGGCCGTCCACATAGGTCTCCGCCTCCCGCTTGCTCAGGCCGCTGCTCTCGCCGCAGGCGGCCAGGGTCAGCCCCAGGCCGAGGGCCAGGGCAAGGGCGCCGAGGCGCCGGGTCAGCTCTTTCATCTCACGTATCCTTTTCCCTCATTTGCACAGCCGCGCGATGGCCAGCGTGAAGATCTTGGCGGCCAGCAGCAGGTTGTCCACACTGGCCTGCTCGTTGGCCGAGTGCATCTTGGGGTCGAAGCCGGGAAAGTCGCAGCCGAAGGCCACGCCGCCGGGAATGTCGTGAACGTAAGTTCCGCCGCCGATGGCAATGGGCTTGGCGTTTTCCACTCCGGTGTAGGTCTCATAACACTCCAGCAGGGTCCTGACCAGGGGCGAGTCGGCCTCCACCACATGAACATGGGTCATCTCACCGCCCTTGGTGACGGTGATGCCGTACCGCTCCAGTGCGGCCTCGCAGGCCCCGGCGCAGTTCTCCCGGTCGGCACACAGCGGCACCCGGGCGTCAAACTGGGCGGAAAAGCCCGTCTCGCTGAGGGTGATCAGCGCCAGATTCAGGGTCAGCTCCCCAGACTGCTCGTCAGACTGGGCGATGCCCAGGGCCCGGCCCCGGTTGTCGCCGTAAGGGAAGAGAGTGTGCAGGCCCCCGATGATCCGGGTGCTGTCGCAGTCAGCCAGGGGAAGGGCCGCCAGCACCTCCAGCAGGGCGGCGATGGCGTTGATGCCGTCGTCGGGGCTGGCGGCGTGGGCGTTGCGCCCGGCGCAGTGGATGCGCACACCCCCCACCATGTCGGTGACGGTGAACACTGCCCCGGAGCGATTCTCCACGGCGGGGCACAGGGGGGCGACGTCGGCGGCCCGCAGACCCAGGACCTCGGCCCGGGCCTCAGGGGGCACCACGTTGCGGCGGAAGCCGCCGGTCATGCCGGACACCCGGGGCAGGGCTGCCGTCCGATCCCAGGACGCGCCGAACTCAGGGCAGTAGTGGCCCTTTTCGATGTGGATGACGGGGAAGTCGGCGTCGGGTGTGAAGGTCTGGGGGGCATAGGGCTCCCGGGCGTAGTAGTAGGCGATGTCCTCAGAGCCGGACTCCTCGTCGGTCCCGAGGATGAGCCGGGCATTCTTGCTCACCGGCAGGCCCAGGTCCCGCACCGCTTTCATGGCCAGCAGGGCGGCGCACACCGGGCCCTTGTCGTCGCTGACGCCCCGGCCGTAGAGCATGCCGTCCTTTTCCACACAGGTGTAGGGATCGGTGGCCCAGCCGGTGCCCTCCCCCACCACGTCCAGGTGGCCCAGGATGTGGAGCTGGGTGGGCTTGTCGTTGAGGTCGCACAGGCCCACATAGTGGTCGTAGTCCCGAACGGCAAAGCCCAGCTCGGCGCACAGCTTCAGGGCCTCGTCCAGGGCGGTGCGGGGGCCGGGGCCGAAGGGCGCGCCGGGCTCGGCGTCCCCCCTGACGCTCTTCACCCCCACCAGCCGGGAGACGGCGGAGATCATCTCGGCCCGGCGGGCGGGGTCGTCAAAATAGGCGCTGATCTTTTCCTGATCCATACGAAATCACTCTTTCCGGGCGCCGGACTTCTCTTCGGCCAGCTCCCCCAAATATTTGTAGACGGTGTATCGGGACACCTTCAGCCTTCCGGCCACGAAGGGCACCGACTTGCGGAAGGAAAAGGCGTTTTTCTGGTCCATGAGCGCCACCAGCTTCATCCGCTCCTTCTTGTTCAGCTCGGCCACCGGCTTCCCCAGGGAGGTGAGACACTCCTCGAAGATCTGGTTGAGCTGGCTCTCCCCTCCCTGCCACATGGCGCTTTGGAGGTCGGCGTCCGCCCTCATCAGGCCCACCAGAGTGCGGTTGGCATAGGCCAGGGAGGTGAAGTCGAAGTTGATGCCCAGGGCCAGGTTGTACTCCTCCGTAATCAGATGGAACGTAGAGGATTTGATCTGTTCCCCCGAGGGTGTGGTGGCGTACAGGTTGACAAAGTCGGTGGTGAGCGCCGTGGTGTCCAGGCTCTTGTCCGAGCCCAGAATATCCAGGGTGGAACCCACCTCCCGGCCGGAGACCTGTCCGTTGTAGATGGACAAAATGGGGTGCTTGGGATTGCCCATATCATGGACCAGAGTCTCGCAGGAGGTGCCGAACATCTCGGCGATCCCACGGGCGGTCCGGTCCAAAAATTCAAAAGCCTCGTCCTTGGTCACGGCGGCTGTCCTCCTTCTGTCTTTGGGAATCAATGTGATTTTAACATCCACGCCATGGGAAATCAAGTAATTTCCCCCTTTCCTTTGCACAGCGCGCCCGGACATGCTATACTCATGTCAAGTCCGATTCGATTCATCAGGAGGAATGACCCATGGACAGCATGGATGGACAGGCTCGCCGGGAGGAGATCCTCCGCCGGCTGGGAGAGGGCTCCGCCCCCGTGAGCGCGGCGTCCCTGGCACGGACACTGGGGGTCAGCCGTCAGGTCATCGTGGGGGATGTGGCGCTGCTCCGGGCGGCGGGACACCCCATCTCCGCCACCCCCAGGGGGTATGTGAAAGAGCGCGCCCCCGGACTCACCCGCACGCTTGCCTGTATCCACCCTCCCCAGGGGATGGAGGCCGAGCTCAACGCCCTGGTGGACACGGGCTGTGAGGTGGTGGACGTGGTGGTGGAGCATCCCCTCTACGGCCAGCTCACCGGAGTCCTGCGGCTGCGCTCCCGCTACGACGTGGGGCAGTTTTTGGAGCAGGCCCGCAGGAGCGACGCCAAGCCCCTCTCCGACCTCACCGGAGGGATCCACCTCCACACCGTCCGCTCCCCCGACCCGGCCGCTCTGGACCGGGCCGCCCAGGCCCTTCGGGCCCTGGGCTATCTTCTGGAGTGAGCTTTCCCCCGCGCCGCCCAAAACATACCGGTGCGGGGCCGCCCTCCGGTATCCCCTTCAGGTAAAAAACGCCCCGGCAGCCATGTGGCTGCCGGGGCGATCTGCGTTTTTATTTGGCGTAATCCACCGCTTTGGTCTCCCGGATGATGTTGACCTTGATCTGGCCGGGATATTCCATCTCGTCCTCGATCTTCTTGGCCACATCCCGGGCCAGGATCACCATCTGATCCTCGGTGATCTTCTCCGGCTCCACCATGATGCGGATCTCCCGGCCGGCCTGGATGGCAAAACACTTTTCCACGCCGGGGAAGGAGGAGCCGATGCCCTCCAGCGTCTCCAAGCGCTTGATGTAGTTCTCCAGGTTTTCCCTCCGGGCGCCGGGACGGGCGGCGGAGACGGCGTCGGCCGCCTGCACCAGCACCGCCACCAAGGTCTTGGGCTCCACGTCGCCGTGGTGGGCCTCGATGGCGTTGATGATCTCTTCGCTCTCATGGTACTTCCGGGCCAGTTCCACGCCGATGGCCACATGGGAGCCCTCCACCTCGTGGTCGATGGCCTTGCCCAGGTCGTGAAGCAGGCCGGAGCGCTTGGCAGCCGTGACGTCGCCGCCCAGCTCGGCGGCCATGAGGCCCGCCAGATGGGAGACCTCGATGGAGTGGCTGAGCACGTTCTGACCGTAACTGGTACGGTACTTCATCCGGCCCAGGAGCTTGACCAGCTCCGGGTGCAGGCCGTGGACGTTGGTCTCAAAGACAGCCCGCTCGCCCTCGGCCTTGATGGTGGCGTCCACCTCACGCTTGGCTTTCTCCACCATTTCCTCGATGCGTGCGGGGTGGATACGGCCGTCCTGGATGAGCTTCTCCAGAGCAATGCGGGCAATTTCCCGGCGGACCGGGTCGAAGCAGGAGACCGTGATGGCCTCCGGGGTGTCGTCGATGATGAGATCCACGCCGGTAAGCGTCTCCAGGGTGCGGATGTTCCGGCCCTCCCGGCCGATGATGCGTCCCTTCATCTCATCGTTGGGCAGGGGCACCACAGACACGGTGGCCTCGGCCACATGGTCGGCGGCGCAGCGCTGGATGGCCAGACCGATGATCTCCCGGGCCAGGGAGTCGGACTCCTCTTTATAGTGCAGCTCCGCCTCCTTGATCTTGGCGGCCGATTCATGGGTCACCTCGGCCTCCAGCTGACTGATGAGCAGATCCTTGGCCTCTTCAGCGGTCATGCCGGAAATGCGCTCCAGTTCGGTGCGCTTGCGGTTCTCAATGGCCTCGATCTCTTCCCGGGTATGCTCCAGATCGGCCAGCTTGTTCTGCAGGGTCTCCTCTTTTTTCTCGATGTTGTCGGTCTTGCGGTCGAGGTTCTCTTCCTTCTGCTGCAGGCGGTGCTCCTGCTTCTGGAGATCTGCCCGACGCTCTTTTTCTTCCTTTTCCCACTCATTACGGGCGGTGAGGATGGCCTCCTTGGCCTCCACCATGGCCTCCCGCTGCTTGTTTTCCGCGTTCTTGATCGCCTCGTTGAGGATGCGCTTGGCCTCCTCCTCCGCGCCGAAGATCTTCTTCTCGGCCACGCTCTTTCGGATGGCAATGCCCACAAAAACGCCAATGACCAGGGTGACGATACCCACGATCACACAGAGCAAATTAAATTCCATACTGTTCTTGTCACACCTCCGTATCGGTTCTTTTTTCATTTCAATTTCAATCGCGGGGGAATGGGTGAGCCGCTGTCGCGGCCCGCGAAAACAAAGAAAAGCGCCCATACTGGCGCTTTTCCAAAAATGCACCTAACATATTTTAAGTCCCAACCGCTTTTCTGTCAAGGAATTTCCTATGCGAAACGCAAATCCGCTTCCTCCGGTCTCGGATTTCCCCGCAGATCGGGCAGAATGGCGGAGGAGCAAAACCCGCCGGAGCGATGCTCCGGCGGGTTTTGTTCAATCGATGCGCACTGCGGCGGGGTAAATCTCATTCATCCGCTCGTCCGGGTAATGGTCGTCCAGGTACTCCTCCCAGGCCGACTGTGGGGCCTCCCCCCGGGCCCGGGCGTCACAGCGGGCCAGCGCCCCGGCGCTGACGGCGATGTCGCAGAGGAAGAACGCCGCCAGGGCCCAGGTCAAAATCTGCCCCGGCCGTTTGGGCAGCCGCTCGATGAGTGCAGAGAGCTTAGGGTAGAAAATGCGGAACCAGGCCACCGCGGCAAACCCCCAGAAAAAGCAGTAGAGCAGGTTCACCCGTCCGCCCAGGTTGAAGGGGATGTGGCTGTAATCCCAGAACACCGTGCCGAACACCACTTCCGTAAAGACGCTGCACAGATATTCGTAAGCGCCGCCCAGCAGGGTCCCGGCCACAAAGAGGAAGCTGACGGGCCTGTCCTTGTACTGATAGAGCAGCAGGGTGGCCAGCGCCATGGCGAGGCCCCAGACGATGGAGAAGGGCCCCCACACCACACTGCTCCGGCTCATCCACACGCCCACGGTGACGCGGCAGAAAATCGTCTCGGTCACGTCCCCCAGAAACGCGCCGATGAGAAACAGCCAGAAAAGCTTGTAAAAGCCGCAGCCCTGGGCGAACACCGCCGATCTCTCCCGGGGCCCGGCCCGGAAGGTGGCCTCCGGATGGGCCTTCCGGATACGGCCCTCGGTCTTGCCCAGCACCCAGGTCCCCATCCGCACGGTGAGGGCGGCCAGGCGGTTCCCCGCAGCCTCCACCCGGGGCAGCTTGCCGGACACGCCGCCTAGGGTCAGGCCGGTGGCCAGAATGTCCAGCGCCAGGACCGCCAGCAGCACCCAGAGGAGGATCCGCCCCGCCAGCGGGGGCAGCAGCTCGTACAGGCCCGCCAGGAGGGGATTCCCCCACCGGACCAGTGCCAAGCCCAGAAGGCCCCAGAGGGCGGAGGAACGCAGGCTGATATAGCCGTCCAGATTCCAGCGGTGGCCCGAGTAGTCCCACCAGCGGGTGTGGGTCAGCTTTTCCAGCATGTGGCCCGCCAGCCACTCCACCACCGTGGCGTAGATGGCGCTGCCCAGGAAGAGGAAGAACCAGCTTCCGGACAGCTCCCCCAGGCTGGCCGAGATGAGCAGCCCCGCCGCGCCGTACACCACGCAGACCGGCCCGAAAAGCAGGCTGCGGTCCACGTATTTCCGGGTGCGCACGGCGGCCAGAGCGGTCTCCGCCAGCCAGCCCAGGAAGGAATAACAGAAAAACAGCCACAGGGCCAGATCGAAAACATGCATCCGATTTTCTCCTCTCTCTGCTGCCCGGACTGCCGCCGGGCGTTCAAAAAGCAGATGGGACGGCATTGCTGCCGTCCCATAATTTACTCCTGCGTTGCCGGTTCAGGCAGGGAGTCGTCCTCCCGCACCCAGTCCTCCACATGGACCACATCATACTCCCGCTCGCTGCGGCGGATCACCACCCGCTGGATCCCGGCGTTGATGACCAGCCGGCGGCACATGGAGCAGGAGGTGGCGTCCCCCAGAAGGTCCCCGGTCTTGGCATCCCGCCCCACAAGGTAGAGGGTCCCGCCCAGAATGTCGCTGCGGGCGGCGGAGATGATGGCGTTGGCCTCCGCGTGGACCGAACGGCACAACTCATAGCGCTCCCCGGAGGGGATGCCCATAGCCTCCCGGGTGCAGAAGTTCAGATCCACACAGTTTCTCCGGCCCCTGGGGGCGCCGTTATAGCCGGTGGCCACGATCTCATCGGATTTGACGATGATGGCCCCATAGCAGCGCCGCAGACAGGTGGACCGCTCCAGCACCGTCTCGGCAATATCCAAATAGTAGTTTTCCTTGTCGATCCGCTTCATAGTCGGCCCTCCCGATTTTTTTCAACAGTATATCTGCTTTTTCCCCCCGGCGCAAGCCCTTCCGTTTAAAATGGTCCTGTGTCGGCACACAATTCACATTTTGTTTACGTTTCCATTCTTGACGTTGCCCGGAGAAACCGCTATCATGAATTTTGTAAAATAAGATGTAAATGCAAAGGCGGCGGATAGAATGAACTGGCTGAGACGGGTGATGTATGGGAGATACGGAACAGATTCCCTCAATTATGCCCTGATTGCCGTCTACTTTGTGCTCTATCTCCTCTCCTCCCTGCTTCGCAGCCACCTGATGAGCCTTCTCTCCACCGTCTGTCTGATTCTGGCCTTTTACCGGATGTTCTCCCGGCAGATCGACCGGCGGCAGGCGGAAAACGCCCGCTTTCTGGACGCGGTGCAGCCCATCGTACGGTGGTACAACGTAAACAAGTGCCGCCGCCGGGACCGGGACCACGCCTACTTCCGCTGCCCCAACTGCGGCCAGCAGCTCCGGGTGCCCAAGGGAAAGGGGAAAATCTCCATCACCTGCCGCAACTGCGGCGCATCCTTTGAGGAAAAAACCTAAAGCTTTTTTGAGCCCCGCACAAGGTGTGATGCCTTGTGCGGGGCTTTTTTTGCTTTCATGGGCGGCATTTTTTCGGCGCTCTGTCCAAATTTTCAATGGCCTTTTTTGCCGCTTTTAACAAACTGATCCGTGTTGTGCAGGTTTCTCTTGACTCCTCCGTTCTTCGCGCTATACTGTTTATTAGTAAAACTGTTTATCTATTAAACTTTATAGACAAAAAGGAGGAAATGACATTGGCCTACGATTTTGACCGCCTGGTGGACCGGCACGGCACCAACTGCGGCAAATGGGAGTTTCAGCCTGTGCAGAACCCCAACGCCGGGCTGTCCACCCTGCCCTTCTGGGTGGCAGACATGGACTTTCCCTGCCCCGACGGGGTCATCG
Source organism: Pseudoflavonifractor sp. Marseille-P3106 (assembly GCA_900169975.1). GTDB lineage: Bacteria > Bacillota > Clostridia > Oscillospirales > Oscillospiraceae > Vermiculatibacterium. Next base: position 44,343 of record LT827117.1, on the reverse strand, counting down.
AAGCCCTGCACCGGCGGGTGGACCGGAAGATCTTCGGATACAGCGCCAACTTTACCGGGGAGTTCTTCCGCAGCGTGTGCGGCTGGTTCTGGCACCGCTTCGGCTGGTATGTGAATTCCAGCGACATCTTCTATTGCAACGGCATTGTCCCTGCCATCAGCTATCTCATCCAGCTCATGACCCACGAGGGGGATCAGGTGGTGATCCAGCCCCCCATTTACCGCCCCTTCTATAAAAAGATCGAGTGCAACCACCGCACCGCCGTGTCCAGCCAGCTGGTGCTGAAGGGCGATCGGTATGAGGTCGACTTTGCCGACTTCGAGCGGAAGGTCAAGGACCCCAGGACCACCCTCTTTATCCTCTGCTCTCCCCACAACCCCACCGGCCGGGTCTGGTCCGAGGACGAGCTGCGCCGGATGGCCGAGCTGTGCTTTGCCAACGGTGTGCGCATCATCGCCGACGAGATCCACCACGACATCGTGGCCCCCGGCGTGAAGCACACCCCCCTGGAAAAGCTCTTCCCCGACCACAAAAACGAGATCATTACCTGCGCCTCAGTCTCCAAGACCTTCAATCTGGCGGGCATGGCCTACTCCAATATCATCATCCACGACCCCCATCTCAAGGCGCTCTGGGCCCAAAAGGTACAGGGGGACTGCGGCGTGATGTATCCAAACCCCCTCTCCATCACCGCCATCCAGTCGGCCTACGCCACCGGCGAGCCCTGGCTGGACCAGCTCAACGTCTACCTCCACGACAACCTGGTCTTTACCCGGGACTACCTGGCCGAGCACCTGCCCAAGGCCCGGATGACCGTCCCCGAGGGGACCTACTTCGCCTGGGTGGACGTAGCCCCCTACCTCCAGGGCGCGGCCCGGGCCGACGTGGACAGCTATCTGGTCAAGACCGCCGACATCCTCATCGAAAGCGGACCCGAGGGCTCTCCCACCTTCGGCCCCGGCGGTGAGACCCGCCTGCGGATCAACGTGGCCTGCCCCCGCTCCCTGCTGGAGGAGGGCCTGCGCCGGATGTGCACCGCTCTGGACCGGCTCTTCCCCGGCGCGGCACTGGACGACACGCTGTGTGTCACTCCCTGGCGGAGCGCCCGGCTCTCCGAGCTGGTGGACCGCCCCACCGTACTTCTCTTCCTGCGCTACTACGGCTGCACCATCTGCCAGCTGGATCTGCGCCGCCTGAAGGAACACTACGACGCCATCACCGCCGCCGGAGCCAAAGCCCTGGTGGTCCTCCAGAGCGACCCCGCCGGGATCCGGGAGCAGATCGACGAGCATTTCTACCCCTTCGAGATCCTCTGCGATCCCGGGCAGAAGCTCTATGAGCGCTATCACATCGCCCCCGCGCTGTCCATGGAGAAGATGGCCAACGCCGCGGTCCTTCAGAAGATCGGTGCGGCCCGTCAGGCCGGCCTGACCCACGGCGCCTACGAAGGCAACGAGCTCCAGCTTCCCGCCGCCTTCCTGGTGGAGCCCGGGCTCACGGTCCGCAAGGCGCACTACGCCGCCCATCCCGCCGATCTGCCCGCCCCGGACGAGCTGGCGGAATGGTGCAAAGAAACGGAGGTACACTGAGATGGAGATCAAACGTGTCGTCACCCTCACCTTCAGCCCCACCGGCGGCACCCGCAAGGCGGCGGACGCCGTGGCACGCGGGGTAAACGCCCCGGAGCGTCTTGACCTGGACCGGACCTCTTTTGAGAGCCGCTGGGCCGGAGCGGAGCTGCGGGAGGGAGATTTTGCCGTCATCGGCATGCCCGTCTACTACGGCCGGGTGCCCGCGCTCCTGACAGAATTTTTCCGGCTCATTGAGGCCCGGGACATCCCCGCCGCCCTGGTGGTCACCTACGGCAACCAGAACCTGGGCGACGCCCTGCTGGAGCTCTCCGATGAGAGCGCTGCCCACGGCTTCCGCCCGGTGGCCGGCGCCGCCTTCATCGCCCGGCACAGCTTCACCGACAAGCTGGGCACCGGGCGGCCCAACGACAGTGACCTGGCTCTGGCCGTCCAATTCGGCCAGACGGCCGCCCAGCTGGTCCGCTCCGCCCCCGACCTCTCCGCCCTCTCTCTGACGGTGCCCGGCAGCTTCCCCTACCGCCCGGCCATGGATCTGCCCATCGCCCCCGCCACCGACCGGAGCAAGTGCACCGGCTGCATGCTCTGCCAGCAGCAGTGCCCCGTGCAGGCCATCAATCCCCTGGACCCCGCCGAGATCGATGCCTGGCGGTGCCTGGACTGCGCCCGGTGCATTCAGAACTGTCCGGCCGGAGCCAAGGCCATCGCCGTCCCCGCCCTGCGGGAGAAGATCGCCGTGATGGAAGCGGTGGCCGCGGCCCCCAAAGCTCCCGAGCTCTTCTACGCCAACTGACCTGGCTTGGCAAACAGCCCCGCACAAATTGAATGGAGGTATTTCCCATGAGTGAGAAAGTGACCCCCGCAGCCGGCGAACTCAAGCGCAACATGGGCCGGATGGACCTGGTGTCCATCGCCGTGGGCCAGATCATCGGCGCCGGCATCATGGCCATGACCGGCACCGCCATCGGCATGACCGGCCGCAGCGGCAACCTGGCCTTCGTCATCGCAGGCATTCTCTGCATCCTCACCGCCATCCCCCAGATCCTGGTGGGCGGCACCGCCCGGTTCAAGGGCGGCCAGTAACCCAGATCGCCGCCTTCGGCGGTCAGCGCCTGGCGGGCATCTTCATCATCATCAACTTCTTCACCGGCCTCGGCATCTCCATGTACGTCCTCTCCTTTACCGAGTACCTGCTGGCCCTGGTCCCCGGCGCTCCCGACAAGCTCATCTCGGTGGCGGTGCTCACTATTCTGTTCCTGATGAACATTCTGGGCGCCAAGCAGGCCGCCGTGCTCCAGACCGCCATGTGCGCCGTCATGGCCGCCGCTATCGCCCTCTTCATCGCCTTCGGCATCCCCAACATTCAGCCGGGCTATCTGGATCCTCCCGACTTCATGACCAAGGGCGTCACCGGCGTGCTGATGGCCTCCGCCTACCTCTCCTTTGCCGCGGGCGGAGCCACTTATGTCATCAACTTCTCCGGCGAAGCCAAGAACCCCACCCGGGACATTCCCTTCGCCATCATTGTTCCCACGGTGGGCATTTCCATCATCTACGCCGTCATGGGCACCATCGCCGCCGGCGTGCTTCCCGTGGCCGACGTGGCCAACAAAAGCCTGGCTCTGGTGGCCGAGGCCATCATGCCCCACCCGGTGTATGTGTTCTTCATCGTGGGCGGCGCCATGTTTGCCCTGCTCACCACGCTGAACGCCTCCATCGGCTGGATGTGCCGCCCCTTCATCCAGGCCTCCAAGGACGGCTGGCTGCCCTCCCTCTTTGCCAGGGTCCACCCCAAGTTCGGCACCCCCGTGGCCGTGCTCCTCATGTTCTACATCCTGGGTCTGGTGCCCATTCTCCTGGGTCTGGACATCTCCACCGTCTCCAGCTCCACCGTCATCCTCACCGCCGTGGTGAAGATCATGCTCTGCTTCACCGCCATGCGCCTGCCCAGTGTGATGCCTGAGCTGTGGAACAAATCCAAGTTCCATATGGGCAAGGGCGGGCTCTACTTCTTCTGCATCCTGGGCGGCGCGGTGGCCACCCTGCAGGTGGTCCTCCTGCTGGTCACCTCCTCTGCCCCCGAGCTCATCGGCAACGTGGTCATTCTGGCCGTATCCGTCATCTACGCCCTCATCGCCAACAGGCGGGTAAGAATGGAAATCAGCTACGAGGACTGCGACTGAGAAAGGACCGTCTTTATGGCGCTTTACAAGCTGTTCTTCAGTCCTACGGGCGGGACACACCGGGTCGCAGATCTCCTGTGCGGCGCGTGGGACTGTCCCAAAATCGAAGTAGATCTCTCCGATCCGGAACAGGATCTCTCTGCACTCTGCTTCCGTCCGGAAGATCTCTGCGTGGTGGCCGTTCCCAGCTTTGAAGGCCGCGTTCCGCCCGTGGCACTGCCGTGGCTGAAAGCGCTCCGGGGCAACGGTGCGCGAACGATTGCCGCAGCAGTATTCGGCAATCGGGCTTACGACGACACGCTGGTGGAGTTGACCGATTTACTGCGGAGGCAGGGCTTCCGATGCTGTGCGGCGACCGCCGCCGTCGCGCAGCACTCGGTCCTGTCCGCCTATGGCGCCGGACGTCCGGATGCACAGGATGCGGCGGAGCTGGCCGCCTTTTCCAGCCGCTGCCGGGAGGCTTTTCAGTCCCCTGCACTTCCCGAGGTCTCCGTTCCCGGCAATCATCCCTACCGGGCCCCCGGCGGCCTGCCCGGCCTGATCCATCCTGTGGGCGGGCAGGGGTGCACCGCCTGCGGCCTATGCGTCCGAAGCTGCCCTGTGGGGGCCATTCCTGCAACCAGGCCCCAGCAGGTGGATCGGAGCAGGTGCATCGCCTGTATGCGCTGCGTCTGCGTCTGTCCCCTCCATGTCCGTCATGCCAACGGCGCACTTCTCGCCATTGGAACCCTCCTTTTGAAAAAAAAGTGCAAAGAACGAAAAGAAAACGAATTTTTCCTTTCTGAATCCTTTTGATGTTAGGTTGGCAGTTCCGGCAGATTTGTGATACAATGTCTCCATCAGTGGCCGCGGTACGGGATAGCCGCAACCCGCCCCGGGGCGTATCTCTCAAGAATTGCCGGAAGGAAATTTACTATGCCCACCGTTGAAGAGATCTCCAAAATGATCGAGCAGCTCTATACCATGGATCGGATCATCTCCGCCATGCAGAAAAAGCCCCACGACTACGGCGGCCAGCTGCTCTATGCCAACGAGGCCCACACGCTGAAAGCCATCGCCCAGAGCGAGGGCATCAGCCAGGCTGAGCTCAGCGGGCAGATGTTCCGCACCAAGGGAGCCACCTCTGTGGTGGTGGACAAACTGGTGGAAAAGGGATTGGTGGTTCGGACCCGGGAGGACGGCAACCAGCGCCGCTATCTCCTTACCCTCACTGAGCGGGGCTGGGCCGTCCATCAGGCCCACCTGGCCTATGACGAGGCCCACGCCGCCTGGGCCGCCCAGCATCTGGGCCTGAGCGAGGCCGACCTGGCAGGAGTGAACCGCTCTTTGGAACAGGTGATCCAATTCTACTCGGAGCACTACCTGCGCAGCGGTCAGCCCGTAACGCCGGAAGTCTAACTTTTTTCTCCCCATCAAAAAGACCGGAGGCCGGTCCGCACTGCGGACCGGCCTCCGGTCTTTTTGCCTGAAAAGGGACTCTCCTCTCCTTATTTCCCCACACAAAAACGCTGAAAGATGCGGGCGGTGACATCCTCCCGCACCGTGCGGCCGGTGAGCTCGCCCAGGGCGGAGAGCGCCTCCTCCACGTCGGTGAGCACGGCGTCCGGGGTGACCCCCGCCGCCAGTGCCGCCGCCGCACGGCGCAGGGCCTCCAGCGCCCGCCCCGCCGCCTCGGCCTGCCGGGCGTTGGTGAGCAGCTCGCCCTCCGTCCCGCCGGCGGGCGCGGGGAGGCTCCGGGCCACTTGCTCCCCCAACCGTTCCAACCCCGCCCCCGTCCGGGCGCTGAGTTCCACCACAGGCGGCAGCTCCCCCCGCACGGCAGGTGTCCCCGCCGGGGGCAGATCGGCTTTGTTCCACACCAGGATGGTGGGGGCCAGCGCCATCGCCTCCTCCACCAGCGCCAGATCCTCCACCGCCACCGGCCGTGACCGATCCAGTACCACCAGGATCAGTCCGGCCTCCGCCATGGCCGCGCGGCTGCGGGCCACACCGATCCTTTCCACGGTGTCCCGGGTCTCCCGCAGTCCGGCGGTGTCGATGAGCCGCAGCAGCACGTCCCCCAGCACACACCGCTCCTCCACGGTGTCCCGGGTGGTGCCGGGAATGTCGGTAACGATGGCCCGCTCGTAGCCCACCAGGGCGTTGAGGAGGGTGGACTTGCCCGCGTTGGGGGGGCCTACAATGGCGCAGGGCACCCCCCGGGTGAGCATGCTCCCCCGGCGGTAGGTGGCCAGGAGGGCCTCCAGCGCCCCATCCGCCCCCTCCAGGGCCTCCCGGATCGTGTGGGCAGTGAAGGGATCGATGTCCTCATCCGGGTAGTCCAGCACGGCGTGGAAATGGGCCATGACGTCCACCAGGGCGGCGTAAACCTTTTCCACCCGGCGGGAGAGGGCCCCCGAGAGCTGTCCCGCCGCCTGCCGCACCGCGCCGGGAGTCTCGGCGTCGATGAGGTCCATCACCGCCTCGGCCTGGGCCAAATCCAGCTTGCCGTTCAAAAAGGCCCGCCGGGTGAACTCCCCCCGCCCGGCCTGCCGGGCGCCGTGGGCAAAGAGGCTGTCCAGCGCCAGCTGCAGCACCGCCGGGGATCCGTGGCACTGGAGCTCGGCAGTCTCCTCCCCGGTATAGCTGTGGGGCGCGGGGCTCCAGGTGGCCAGCACCCGGTCGATCTCCCGCCCGTCCCGGTCGGAGAGCGCTCCGTACACCAGCGTCCGGGGCGGGTGCTCCGCCAGCGCCCGCCCGTCGGACGCCCGAAACACCGCCCCCGCGCACCGGGCCGCGCCGGATCCAGACAGCCGGATCACACCGATGGCGCACCGGGCCGCGCCGGTGGCGACGGCCGCAATGAGCTCTCCCTCCATGTTTCCACTCCTTTTCCCACCTGCCGCAAAACTTTCTCTGTTTTGCCGGTCGTTTTCCCCTTGACAGGTTTTTATGTCCACCAATCCTGCATAGAGTTTTCCACCTGGTTGACAGAACACAGTGTGGATAACCTTGTGGATATTGTGGAAAACCCCGCGATATCTTGGTTTGTTATTTTCTGTAACTTTTTACAAAGTGCATATTTCCCTGTATAATTGCCGTCAAATCATGGTTACGTTTTTACCGTTTCTTTACCGGCTGTTCTTCAGCCGCCGGGAGATGACCTGGGCCACCTTCACGCCGGAGGCGCCCGCCTGGGCCAGGCCCCGGGTCACGCCCGCGCCGTCGCCGATGGCGAAGAACCGGGGCAGGGCGGTCTCCAGCTCCCCGGAGAGCGCCAGCCGGGAGGAGTAGAATTTCACCTCCGCGCCGTAGAGCAGGGTGTCGTAGTTGGCGGTGCCGGGGGCCAGCTTGTCCAGCTGATAGATCATCTCAATGATGTCGTCCAGCTGACGCTTGGGCAGGGCCAGGGACAGATCGCCCGGGACGGCGGCGGTGAGGGTGGGCCGGGTAAAGGACTTGCTCATCCGGTGGTCGTTGGAGCGCACGCCCTTCACCAGATCCCCAAACCGCTGCACCAGCACGCCGCCGGCCAGCATGTTGCTCAGGGAGGCGATATGCTTGCCGTAGCGGTAGGGCTCGTTGAAGGGCTCGGTGAACCGGTTGGAGACCAGCAGGGCGAAGTTGGTGTTCTCGCTTTGAAGGGCGGGATCGGCGTAGGAGTGGCCGTTGACCGTGTTGATGCCCTCCACGTTCTCGGCCACCACGTGGCCGTAGGGGTTCATGCAGAAGGTGCGCACCTGGTCGCCGTACTGCTTGGTGCGGTAGACCAGCTTGGACTCATACACCACGTCGGTGATGTGCTCAAAGACCCGGGCGGGCAGCTCCACCCGCACGCCGATGTCCACCTGGTTGTTGATGAGCTGGATGCCCAGCTCCTTGCACTGATCGGAGAACCACTCCGCGCCCGAGCGGCCGGGACCGGCCACCAGCCAGGTGCAGTCCACCTCGTCCCCCTTGGCGGTGGTGAGGCGGTAGCCCGCCTCTCCCAGGGACTCGATCTTCTCCACGGCGGTGTTGAAGCGGAATTCCACCCGCTCCTTCATATCCTCGAAGATATTCTGAAGAATGCGCAGGTTGTTCTCGGTGCCCAGATGCTTGACCTTGGCCTGGAGGAGGTGGAGGTCGAACTCCAGGGCCTTCTTCTCCAGGGCCCGGGCCTCCGGGGAGGAGGTGGAGTAGACCTCTTCCGTGGCCCCGTGGGCGACATTGATGTCGTCCACATAGCCGATGAGCTCCATGACCTCTCTGGCGGGCATAAAGTCGGTGAGCCAGCCGCCGAAGGCGGTGGTGAAGTTGAACTTTCCATCGGAGAAGGCCCCGGCGCCGCCGAAGCCGCACATGGTGTCGCACACAGAGCACTGGATGCAGGAGCGCCCCTTCCCCGCCACGATGGGGCAGCTCCGGTTGTATATGTCTCTGCCCTGCTCCAGCACCAGCACGTTCAATCCGGGGTTCTGACGGGTGAGCTCGTAAGCGGCGTAGATCCCCGCCTCGCCGCAGCCGATGACCGCCACGTCTACTGTTTCTCGCATGACCATTCTCCTTTGTATGGTTGTTTTCGGTGTTTACAAGGTATTTTACCACATTCCTTCCGAAAATGCTATAATGGCCCCATAGAAAGGAGGTCCGGCCATGCTGATGTTTTATCTCTCCCTCCTGGAGGGGGACGACAACAAGGCGCTGTTTACGGCGTTTTACACCCGCTACCGGGCCAGGCTCTACGCGGTGGCCTTGAACATTCTGAAGGACCCCGCCCTGGCGGAGGACGCGGTACACGAGGCGTTTTTGCGGGTCATCGGCCACTTTGAAACCTTTTTAAAAATTTTTGAAAAAGAGCGTAACAAAATCGGCCCCTGGGCCGTTACCATAGTGAAGAACATCTCCCTGGACCTGCTCAGGAAGAAAAACCGGAGCGAGTTCCTGCCCGAGGACTGGGACGCCCCCGCGCCGGGAGGGACCGAGGGCGAGGCGGGCTACCGGCGGCTGGTGGAACTCATCTCTTCCATGCCGGAGGCCTATCTCCGGCCTCTGGAGCTGGAATTCATCTGCGAATATTCCGACCGGGAGATCGCCGACGATCTGGGGATCACCCTGGGGGCGGCTCGGCAGCGCATCCGCCGGGGGCGCGTCCTGCTCATTCGGAAATTAAAGGAGGAGGGGTACGACCATGAGACCGTTTGACGCGCCGGAAGAGGACAATGTCGGCGGGGACTTTGACCGCGTCCTCCGCGCCGCCCTGCTGGACGCCCAGCGGAGCAAGTGGGCCCCCCTGCTGGACGGCCCTGTCCCGGAGCCGGATTTTTCCCGGCGCTACCTCCGGTTTGAGCGGAAACTGCTGAACGACCCCTTCGGCTATGCCCGCGCCTGCGCGCGGCCGGTGTGGCAAAAGGCCCTGCGGGCGGCAGTGTGGCTGCTGGTGGCCGCCTCGGTGGCCATCGGTGGGCTGTGGCTCAACCCCAGCACAAGGGCCTGGGTGGAGCAGTATATCTTTCGGCGTCTGCCAGAGGTGGACGAATATCGGTTTCAGGGAGACCCGGCGGACGGCGGTGACCTGAGCGGCATCCGCCCCAGCTATGTGCCCGAGGGGTTTGTGGAGACAGAGACCCTTGAGCTTGCGGGCGACTGGTATGTAACCTATCAAAATCAAGAGGGAATTTCCATTGAGTTTGGAGTGCTCTCCACCGCTCCCGGTGGTCTGATTGGCTTTGACAATGAACACTCCTCCCGTTCGGATATTAAAATCAACCAATGGAACGCAGTTCTGTACACCGCAACCGCTCCTGAGTATGGCAACTTCCTTTTGGTTTTTGACGGACAGCGCAACTGTGTTTATACTTTTTTCTCCCTTGCCGATGCAGACAGCCTCGTCCAAATGGCGGAAAGCGTTAAAAAGACGAACTAAACAGCCCAGAAAAAATATTTTTAAAATTTTTATAAAGCTGCGTAACAAAACCGCCTTCTGAATCGTTATGTCAGTGAAGGGCAATTTCAAAGGGCCCTATCCTATACGAAAGAAGGAGATTCCCATGAAGAAACGCATCTTCCCCCTGACATTGGTTCTGGCCTTGTGCCTGACCCTGTGCGCCAATGCCGCCGTCCTCCGCACAAAAAACAGCTTTACCTATTCTCCCACAGTAACCGTATCCGGCAGCTCCGCCGCCTGCACCCTCAGGGTCAGCGCCACACAATCCACTGTCAAGATCACGGCAAACATCTTACCTAACTGTGTGGGAAAAATTTACTTGGGTTAGTTTATGGTTTGTTTTAAACTGCACCTAAATTTAAGCAGGTAATATTATCCCATAAATTGGCGAGGGGCAATGTTATGAAGAAAACTCACCGTACGCTCTTTCAACGTATATTGCCGATCATTTTCATCGCCACTATTCTCATTTTCCCATTTTTCCCCCGACCGCTAAGTGCCGTTATCCGTGCGCAACCTTCCATGTTATACACATACAGGACAGAATACGGCGCTCAACCTGTCAACGGTGATCATGCAGATGAAATTGTCTCTGCCATGAACAGTATTATTGTCATTTTTTCAGGATGGAGCAAGGGTATTCCTGATGATGGTCCAGTGCTCATTTTACGCACGCAGGACAATAACATAATAGAGATATTAAGTACCGTCAATGGCGAATCCAGCATTTATAGAAAAGTCCTTTGGGGGCAAAGCAGGTATAAAATTTTGAGTGGGGTGAAGGAGACTGTTTTTCCGCCCCACTAACCACAAGAGCCCCCGGCGGCGCTTTTGCGCCGCCGGGGGGCAGTTCCCCATTCTCCCGGCGCCCTTCATTTCAGCGACACCCACACCGATTCCCGCATCTCCAAGGGCGGCGCCCGCCTGTCCTACACCGTCACCGTCTCCGGCTCCAACGGCACCGATCCCGTGAGCGGGTATGTGCATGGGTAAAATAACTAATTAAACTGCAAATGAGGCCAATATTAATTCTGCAATAGACTTTGTCCAGTCTCTTGATTTGACCGAACAAGGCTATGGGTACATTGAAGAATCTTGCCTAACTCAACTGCAAGATTTTAAAAATTTGGAAAACTTCTCACTGGACTCGTACACCGTTCTTGTTCCATTAGAAATTGACGCAACACTCGCTTATTATGGCACATACAATGGCTTTACATTTTATTCTGCTGATTATGCTAAATATACTGCAACAGTTCATGGCAATAGGACTAAAGTCTTCAATGACACCAGCGATGTGCAAAAATTCATTTCCGAAGTAACAGATATTGCTTTTCTTTTTGTTGAAAACACGGCTGCCTCGCTTGCATATTCCACTGTCGCTATACTGGTGGACGCTTCATCTAAAAATTTCGAAGTAACAACACAAGATACTGTGGAAGGTGTCATCAAGTTTGACTGGGCATATTGCCGAGGCATCTACACCAAGAGTGGCCCAAATGGAAGTTATGCTAGATTCTATTCTTCTGAACGGGCCATAATCCATCCAACAGAGATATATTTTCCTATGGCTCACGGACTGCCAACTTCCGTTACCATTGAATCCCCTGCTCGTTCTATTGCCATGCCTAATTACTATAACAAAACATACCAAATGCAACAGGCATATAATTGGATCATGAATGGTGGCATCGAATATCCTGAACGTCAATACATGGGTTCCTATGTCGGAACATTTTGTCTCAAATGATCTGTTTTAATTTGCTCAAATAGCGAGGAGTCTTCTCCATGAAGTTGCCCTTCAAAAAGAGATACGCTCTCTTGGCACTTTTCTGTGCCGTCCTCTTGTTTCTATTTTGTCCCAGAAAACTGAGCTGGCTCATTCCGTCCGATTCCATAATTGGGTATTATTATAAGCTATCTTACTATGAAGATGAGACCTATACAGAGGACGTTGCTCCGCTTCTTGAAGCACTGGATAACACATATGTGGTTTGGACTGGATGGACGCACTGCGTAATGGGCCCAGGAAATGACATTTTTGTTCGAGTTTGCACTGAAAACCGCTATGTTGGAACTTTCTATGCCCTCGGCAATTCAAAAAATATCTATTACAAGGATATGGGACCCCTTCAAAGATACTACTCCTTTGGTGGCAGTTTATTGGAGCTGTTGGAGCAAAGTGGAGTGCCCAAGGGACACGGGGACGGCTCTTCTGTCCCGCATGATAGCCTCCGTTGAGACAAAAGAACTCTCTCCGTGGCATTCAACCCGGCGCCGGGGGGCGGCTCCCCAATTTCCCCCCCCGGCGCCGGGTTGAATGCCACGGAGAGAGTTCTTTTGTCTCAACGGAGGCTATCATGACGCATCCATGGAAACCGATCCCGCTCCGCTTGATCCCCGCCGCACGGTCGATAGCCCTCTGCTTTGGACTCTACCTGCGCGCAGAAGCCGGTGCAAAGGACCTCTGTCTGTTCTTGTTCAACGTCATTTGGATCGTTACGTTTCTTTCCTTCCGGCGGCGAAGCTGGCCCTTCAGCAAGACGTGGGATGGCCCCTTTGGTAAGCCATGGTGCCCCCCTTCCCGCTCGCCGGGCGAAGCCTCCAACCACATCCCCCCTCCCTCTGACCGCCCTTCAGGGCGGTCCTTTTTCTTCGAAATTTCAGCATGTCTGGATTATAAACACGCAGTCTACGAGCAGGACAGTCCACCGTGACTCTAAACAAAAAGGAAAATCATCGGTTTAAAAAAATCCTACTTTTTCTATTTTTATGAAAAATGAGCGCACTTTAGACAAAAAATCGTCCTGAGAATTTGAGAAGGAGGTTTACAAATTACAAACCAGGTGATAGAATAAGGACGCTGCTAGAAGATTCATATTGTCCCAGCGAAATACCTGAAGGAGGAATCGTTCAAAATGGCGAGACAATTCAAATCCATGGACGGTAACACCGCCGCGGCGCACGTGTCCTACGCGTTCACCGAGGTGGCCGGCATCTACCCCATTACCCCGTCCAGCCCCATGGCCGACAACGTGGACCAGTGGGCCGCCGCCGGACGCAAGAACATCTTCGGTAACCCCGTCCGGGTCATCGAGATGCAGTCTGAGGCCGGCGCTTCCGGTACCGTTCACGGCTCTCTGGCCGCCGGCGCCCTGACGACCACCTACACCGCTTCCCAGGGCCTTCTGCTGATGATCCCCAACATGTACAAGATCGCGGGCGAACTGCTGCCCTGCGTGTTCCACGTGTCCGCCCGTACCGTGGCGACCCACGCGCTGAACATCTTCGGCGATCACTCCGACGTCATGGCCTGCCGCCAGACCGGCTTTGCCATGCTGGCCGAGACCAATCCCCAGGAAGTGATGGATCTGGGCGCTGTCGCCCATCTGGCCGCCATCAAGAGCCGCGTGCCTTTCATCAACTTCTTTGACGGCTTCCGCACCTCCCACGAGATCCAGAAGGTCGCCATCTGGGATTACGACGATCTGAAGGACATGGTGGACATGGACGCCATCGACGCCTTCCGTGCCCGCGCCCTGAACCCCGAGCATCCCACCATGCGCGGCTCCCACGAGAACGGCGACGTGTTCTTCCAGCACCGCGAGGCCTGCAACAAGTTCTACGAGGCCGTCCCCGGCATCGTGGAAGAGTACATGAGCAAGGTCAACGCCAAGCTGGGCACCAACTACCAGCTGTTCAACTATTACGGCGCCGAGGACGCTGACCGCGTCATCGTCGCCATGGGCTCCATCTGCGACGTGGCCGAGGAGGTCATCGACTACCTGAACGCCCACGGCGAGAAGGTGGGCCTGGTGAAGGTGCGTCTGTACCGCCCCTTCCGCGCTGACAAGATGATCGCCGCCCTGCCCAAGACTGTGAAGAAGATCGCCGTGCTGGACCGCACCAAGGAGCCCGGCTCCCTGGGCGAGCCTCTGTACCAGGACGTTGTCACCGCCCTGGCTCAGGCCGGCATCAACGACAAGGTCGTCATCGGCGGCCGTTACGGCCTGGGCTCCAAGGACACTCCTCCCCGCAGCGTGTTCGCTGTCTATGAGGAGCTGGCCAAGGACGCTCCCCGCCGCGAGTTCACCATCGGAATCGTGGACGACGTCACCAACCTGTCCCTGCCTGAGCACGACTGCCCCAACACCGCCACTCCCGGCACCATCGAGTGCAAGTTCTGGGGTCTGGGCGGCGACGGCACCGTGGGCGCCAACAAGAACTCCACCAAGATCATCGGCGACCACACGGAGAAGTACATCCAGGCTTACTTCCAGTACGACTCCAAGAAGACCGGCGGCGTGACCGTCAGCCATCTGCGTTTCGGCGACAAGCCCATCCGCGCCCCCTACTACATCAACAAGGCCGACTTCGTGGCCTGCCATGTGCCTTCCTACATCGTCAAGGGCTTCCCCATGGTGCGTGACGTGAAGGACGGCGGCATCTTCCTGATCAACTGCCAGTGGAATGACGAAGAGCTGGATCAGCACATGCCCGCCGTGGCCAAACGCTACATCGCCGAGCACAATGTCCAGGTCTACACCATCAATGCCATCGACGCCGCCATCGAGATCGGCATGGGCAAGCGGACCAACACCATTCTGCAGTCCGCCTTCTTCTCCCTGGCCAACATCATCTCCAAAGATGAGGCCATCGGCTACATGAAGGACGCCGCCACCCACTCCTACCTGAAGAAGGGCCAGGACGTGGTGGACCGCAACCACAAGGCCATCGACATGGGCGCTTCTCTGCTCCATAAGGTGGAGATCCCCGCCTCCTGGGCTACCGCGCAGGACGCTCCCAAGGCCAGCACCCTCACCGGCCGTCCCGAGCTGGTCAAGATGGTGGAGAACCTGATGGAGCCCATCGGCCGTATGGACGGCGACAGCCTGCCCGTGTCTGCCTTCTATGAGGACGGCCATGTGGACGGCACCTTCCAGCAGGGCGCTGCCGCCTATGAGAAGCGCGGCGTCGCCGTCACCGTCCCCGCCTGGGACGGGGACAAGTGCATCCAGTGCAACCAGTGCGCCTACGTCTGCCCCCACGCCACCATCCGTCCCTTCGCTCTGACCGCCGAGGAGGCCAAGGCCGCCCCCGCCGCCGCGAAGATCGTGGACATCAAGGCCGGCAAGGGCAAGGGCGTGTACCAGTACACCATGGCCGTCTCCCCCCTGGACTGCATGGGCTGCGGCGTGTGCGTCGGCATCTGCCCCACCAAGGCCATCACCATGGAGCCCCAGGAGAGCCAGTCCGCTCAGCAGGACGTGTTCGACTACTGCGTGGCCAATGTGGCTGAGAAGGACGACATGGTCAGCGTCGCCAGCGTGAAGGACAGCCAGTTCAAGCAGCCCCTGCTTGAGTTCTCCGGCTCCTGCGCCGGCTGCGCCGAGACCAGCTACGCCCGCCTCATCACGCAGGTCTGCGGCGACCGGATGTACGTTTCCAACGCCACCGGCTGCTCCTCCATCTGGGGCGGTCCCGCCGCTACCTCTCCCTACACTGTGGACAAGAACGGCCACGGTCCCGCTTGGGCCAACTCCCTCTTCGAGGACAACGCCGAGCACGGCCTGGGCTTCTACTACGGCCAGAAGGCGATCCGTGACCGCCTGACCGAAAAGACCGAGGCCCTCCTGGCTGTCGCCTACGCCGACGCCGACCTGAAGGCCGCCGCTCAGGCCTGGCTGGACACCATCAACGAGGGCGACGCCAACAAGGCTGCCGCCGCCAAGTACGCCGCAGCTCTGGCCGACGCCATCGTCCCCAACTGCACCTGCGAGGCCTGCACTCTGGCCCGCGAGGTCCTGGCCCACAAGGAATTCCTTGCCAAGAAGTCCATCTGGATCTTCGGCGGCGACGGCTGGGCCTACGACATCGGCTTCGGCGGCCTGGATCACGTCCTGGCTTCCGGGGAAGACGTGAACGTCATGGTCTTCGACACCGAGGTGTACTCCAACACCGGCGGGCAGGCTTCCAAGGCCACCAACTTCGGCGCAGTTGCTCAGTTTGCCGCTGCCGGCAAGAACACCGCCAAGAAGTCTCTGGCCGAGATCGCCATGAGCTACGGCTACGTCTACGTGGCTCAGGTCGCCATGGGCGCCAACCCCAACCAGACTCTGGCCGCCATCCGTGAGGCCGAGGCCTATCACGGCCCCTCCCTGATCATCGGCTACTCTCCCTGCGAGATGCACTCCATCAAGGGCGGCATGCTCCACTGCCAGGACGAGATGAAGAAGGCCGTCGAGTGCGGCTACTGGAACCTGTTCCGGTTCAACCCCGACCTGAAGAAGGCCGGCAAGAGCCCCTTCACCCTGGATTCCAAGGAGCCCAAGGACGGCTATCAGGAGTTCCTGATGAACGAGGCCCGCTACTCCGCTCTGACCCGCTCCTTCCCCGAGCGCGCCAAGGAGCTCTTCGCCAAGAACGAGGAGTCCGCCAAGGCCCGTTACGAGCACCTGGTCAAGCTGCAGGAGCTGTACAAATAAATTTCAGGCAACTGTAACTACCGGGAGCGCCCCCCCGATCGGCGGGGCGCTCCCTTTTTATGCGCCTCTTCCTCTGCTCCCCGGTATAGCAGGCGGCATATTTGTCCATACTTTCCATACAATGGTGGAAGAAAGGAGCGTGGCATGGATGGAAAAGCGCGGAAGATTTTGGGGACGACGGACAGCGATGCCTGAGGAAGAGGCCGCCGAAATTTTAGAGGAGAGCCTGGGAGCCACCCGCGTCCTTATCGCTCAGGCCTACGCCGGATTCAACGCCGCCGCCGACCCGGAACTGGTGGAGTCCTATGTCTATGAGATCCAGGCCCTTCAAGCCCGCTATTCTTACCTGCTGCGCCAGAGGAAGGCGCTGGAGTCCGGCGTGGAGCAGCCCGCCTTCCCGGCGGCGCGTCGGTCCACCCTTCCTGCCGTATGACCATGCCGGGTATTGTGGAAAGCCTGCCATGGCTGCTGGGGAGTCTGGGCCTTGTGATCGCGCTGGCTCTGCTCAAGCGGCCGCTGAGCGGACTGCTGCGCCTGCTGGGCCGCACGGGGGCGGGGCTGGCCTGTCTGGCGTTCTTCGCTCCCGTGGGGCAGTTTCTGGGGGCAGGCCTTGGAGTCAACCTGATGAACGCCCTGGTCCTGGGCGTCCTGGGCGCCCCCGGCTTTGGCCTGCTGCTGATGCTGCGGTGGGTCCTGCGGTGAGAATCTCTTTCGAACTGTTAAACTGACCCTCTTAAAAGTTTCAAGACTGGAACTTTTAAGAGGGTCAGTTCTGTTTTATAATAGCACTGTAAAAAAGGAGTGGATCTGGGATGAAAGAACGTTTTACCACACAAAAGCTGGTCCTGCTGGGAATGATGGCGGCATTGGTCTTTGCCAGCAACTATGCCCGCATCACCATGCCCATTGCCATCGGCGGAAAAACCTCGTTTACCCTGGCCAACATTGTCTGCTGCCTGTCCGGACTGATCCTCGGCCCGGTGGGCGGCCTGGCCTCCGGGCTGGGCTCTGCGCTCTACGATCTGACCAACCCGCTCTTTGCCGCCGAGTGCTGGATCACCTTCCTCACCAAGGGCGCCATGGGCCTGGTGGCCGGGCTGGCTGTAAAAGGAAGTCTCAGCCGGGGCGAGCTTACATACGGCCGCAGTCTTCTGGGGGCCGCGTGCGGCTGCGCGGCCTATTATGTCCTCTACTTCACCAAATGCTTTCTCTATGACGGCATCCTCCTGGAGGGACTGCAGCCCATGGTGGCCCTGGGCATTCTGCCGCTGAAGCTCCCCGCCTCCATCTTCAATGCGGCCGTGGCCCTGGTGGCCGCTCCGCCCCTGGCTCTGGCCATCCGCCGGGCGCTCCGGAACAGCGGGTTGTCTGTTCCGTCCGGCTCTTGACTCTCCGCCGAGGCCTCAGGCGGCCAATCGGCGCCGGTTCCTTTAAAAAAGGCCGAAGGACCTTGTAAACCAAGATTGAACCGCCCCAAATTGTGCGGACAGCACAATTTGGGGCGGTTCAAAGTCTTTTGTTTTGTTCTGGAGGGAAATTTCGGGCTTTTTTGAATGGGCACAGTGCACATAACACAGAATTGCGGTTTGTACTATTTTGTGATACAATCACCAGTAAGAACATCCGGAAAGGGGGATATTCCCGTGGGCAAGCTGCCGCAAAAAGAGATTATTTCTGCGTTGGAGAGCGCCCATGATGGGTTTATGATTGCGGATTCCACTGGTAGGATCCTCTACTTCAATCAGGCCTATGCCCGGCTTACAAAGCTGGAGAACATTCTGAAAACGGGGATGCAGCTGCAAAAGCTCCAAGAATTAGGAATGGTTCCCAGCGCCAGCTGCCTGGAGGCGGTTTCCACCGGGCAGCAGGTCAGCCAGATCCATTTCACCGCTGAACGCAAGACCGCCATCGTCAGCGTGTCCATGCCTTGCTTTGATGACGCCGGACAGATGCTGCGCATCATTACGAACGTGCGGGATGTGTCGGAGTTTTTGGATATGCGGGAGCAAATCGAGGCGGTACAAAATATTCTCTCTCGCTTTTCCAAGCAGATGGAGCAGCCTCAGGATGCCTGCCGACGGGAGGTGTTGGCCGCCAGCGGGGAGATGCAGGCACTTTTGGATATGGCTGAGCAGGTGGCCGCGGTGGATGCGAACGTACTGATCCAGGGGGAGTCCGGCACAGGGAAAGAAGTGGTGGCCAAATTCATCCACGGCACCAGCCCCCGCCGGGAAAAGCCCTTTTTGGCGGTCAACTGCGGGGCTATTCCGGAAAATCTCTTGGAGTCGGAGTTGTTTGGCTATACAGAGGGGACCTTCACCGGGCAGATCAAGGGTGGGAAGAAGGGACTGATCGCCTCTGCCGAAGGGGGAACCCTGTTCCTGGATGAGATCGGGGACATGCCAATTGCTTTACAGGTGAAACTGCTCCGCTTCCTGGATACGAAGACCTACGCCCCGTTGGGCGCCTCAAAAACGGTCTCGGCCGACGTACGGATCCTCTCCGCCACCAAGCGGGACCTGAACCAAATGGTCCAAGAGGGGTCCTTCCGTGAGGACCTCTACTATCGTTTGAATGTGGTCAATTTGGTGGTCCCTGCCCTGCGGGAGCGGCGGGACGACATCATTCCCCTGGTCCTCTTTTTCCTGGAGCGGGCCAACCGGACCTATTTTCAGAAGAAACACATTCCCCCCCTTCTTCTCCAGGCGCTGTATCAATATGACTGGCCTGGAAATGTGCGGGAGCTTCGGAACGTGGTGGAACGCATGGTCGTCCTGGGTCAGGGGGATACCTGCGAGCTGCCCCCCGGCTTTTCTAAAAAGCTGGACACCCAGGTTCGCCGGTCCTATAACGAGGGCGTCCACCCTTTGGCGGACTATATGGCTCAGCAGGAGCGCTCTTATCTGATCGACGCCTATCGTCAGTGCGGAACCACCCGAAAGACCGCCCAAGCCCTGGGGATCGATCACTCCACACTGATTCGCAAAATGAAGCGATACGGCATTTGCGCCACCAAAGAGTAAAAAAACGCAGGGGGACGCCAGGGGGAAAGAAAGCAAACGAAAGATTTTCCCCATCGCTCCGTCGGCAGTTTCTCTGGAAAAGACTGCTCAAAGCCTTGAAGCACAATCAATGCAATGAAGAATGCTCCGCGCCGCGGATCCTCGACTCCATCGAGGAGAGCGGCGTGGAGCGTTTGCTTTTATAGGGTGATTTTGTGAAAACACTTTATTCCAAGCAAATCGCACAAATAATCTCCACGCAAAAGGCGAAGTGATTGCCATATTGCAACCATTTTGATTGCGTTTTTGCAACCATATAAGAAGGTGATGGTGAGCAACGGGGGAGAGAAACCGCTTAAGAACAGTGGTTCGGGAGGCCTGTGGAACATTGGCATAAAACTTGCTCAACAATATGGTGTCAGCATCGGCCGATGTGAATAAAAACATTTGAGTGAGGATGGGATTTTTTGAAACGACCAATCCCCGCGGCGAGGCTCGTATCGTATGGCTTGGGAATGGTGTTCTATGCCAGCGGAGCCTGCTTAGCGACCAAGGCGGCGTTGGGGCTTACTCCCGTGACCAGTGTGTCCTATGTTTTATCTCTGAGCTCAGGACTCTCTCTGGGGACTGTGATGCTCCTGTACAATGTTTTTATGCTGTTGGTCGAGCGAGCGGTCTATGGCAAAGACTTTCAGCGAAGGGTCTACTTGCAGCTCCCACTCAGCATCGTTTTTAGTGGCATCGTGGATATTTTTGTGTACCGATTCCGCGAGTTGACCCCTGTTGGGCTCCCGGCCCGGTGCGCCGTGTTTGCTATCGCACTTATCCTGATGGCCTTAGGGATCACCGGGACGATCTGCGGCAATTTTATCCCCCTGCCGGCGGAGGGTGTTGTGCAGGCGTTTGTGTTTTGGCTGAAGACCGACTTTAGCCCAACAAAGCTGGCCCATGACTGTACGCTGGTGGCGGCGACGCTTGTCCTTTCCCTGTTGTTCCTGGGCTACGTCGAAGGCATTCAGATCGGGACTTTAGTGGCGGCACTCTCTCTGGGACCGCTGTCCCGGATGTGCATTGGCATTGTTCAGCCGGTCGTCCATCGCTTGGATTGCCGGGCTGAATCGGTTTGATGAAGAAAGGAATGTGAACGTTAATGGATAAGAAAAAGGGCGCAACTCTGGCAGCTGCCTTCAGCGTTGCCGCCACATGGTTCAGTGTGCACGCCGGCGGCGGCTTCGCCAGCGGCAGCCAGACCATGGGCTTCCTGACAAGATTCGGCTTCCACGCGATTTGGTCCCCAGTGTCCATGGTGGTCATTCTGGCCCTCGCCTACCGTGAGCTGTTCATCATGGGCAAGAACCACAACCTGAACAATTTCCGGGCTTTGACCAATGAACTCTATCACCCCTATGAGAAGGTGCTTTCCCCCATCTACGAGGTTTTGTCTATCATCGCCAGCGTCATGGCCATCGCCTCCTGTGTGGCCGGCGGCGCCACCGTGCTGGAGAGCTATCTCGGTGTTCCCTATTTCGCCGGCATCGTGGTCATCGGCGTGGGTATGCTGCTGCTGAGCATCTTCGGAAGAGACTTGGTGCTGAAGGCCGGTACGGCGCTGTGCATCATCATCTTCGTGGCCCTGGTGCTGATCTGCGGCGTAGCCCTGACCAACGGCAATGGCCATCTGGGCACCTGGATGTCCTCCCCCGAGGCCAACTCCACCAGTTTTGGATACGTGCTGCTGAAGATGTTCTCCTACGTAGGCTTCCAGTGTTGGGGTCCTGTGGGTGCCCTGATCGGCGTCACCGGCGTGCTCAAGACCAACAAGGACATTAACCTGGCCCTGGTCATTGGCGTTTTCATCAACGCCATCATGCTCTGGCTCACCAATGTGGCCATGATGGCCTATATGCCTGAGTGCACCGCCTCCGCCCTGCCCCTTTACTGGGTCTGCGAGAGCACCGGCCAGCAGGCGGTCCTCATCGCTTACGTAGTGGCCCTGCTGGCGGCCTATGTCTCCACCGGCGTGGGCGTGGTCTACGGCCTGGCCGTGCGGTACACCCCCCTGGTCACCAGCCGGAGGCCAAACGCCAACCCTACCGTTATCAACGCCATCGTAGGCGCTCTGTTCATCATTGCCACCGTGCTGGTCTCCACCGTGGGCCTGACCAACATCATCAACTACGGCTTCGGTTATATGGGCTATGTGGGCATCGTGGTCCTGTTCATCCCCGCCATCACCGTGGCCCATATCAAGAACAAGAAGTTTGCCAAGGAACACCCTAACTTTGACGAAGAACAGCTGAGTAAGTCCAAGTAATTTGGAACCGGTGAAGTAAGGCGGTAAGAATATGTTTTTCTCTTTCCCGAACATGCACGTTCCGGTCCAGGGCATGGACGAAATCAGGCTGCCCCAGATGGTACCGATCCGCCAGCTCTATGACCGCAGTTACATTCAAGACCCTTCGGGAGAGATCGTCCGTCAGATGGACCAGGTCTTCCCGGAGCGCAGTCGCTTTTCGGGGAAAAGAATCGCCGTCACCGTGGGCAGCCGTGGGATCCCCGGTTTGGCCGGCATGGTCAAAGGTATATGCAGCACACTGCGGGCGTGGGGTGCGGAGCCTTTCATCGTGCCAGCCATGGGGAGCCACGGCGGAGCCCGAGCCGAAGGTCAACTGGAGCTGATTACAGGATACGGCATCACGGAGGAGGCTATCGGGGCGCCAATCCGGACCTCCATGGCCGTGGTCCAATACGGAAAGCTGGAGGGCATCCCCCTCTACTGTGACAAGCTGGCCTTTCAGTCAGACGGTATCGTGATCTTCAACAAAGTCAAGCCCCACACCGATTTTCGGGGAACTCACGAGAGCGGCCTAAGCAAAATGATCGCCATCGGCCTTGGAAATCACAAGGGAGCGTCCTGTTTCCACAACGCGGGCTTCCAACGCTTCCCAGAACTCCTCCCCAAGGCGGCTCAGACATTGGTGGACACCGGAAAAGTGGCCTTTGGGGTAGGGGTGGTACAAAATGCCTATGACCGGATCAGCGACATCCGGGTCTGTCCCCCGGAGTATCTGGTACCCACTGACGCGGAACTTCTGCGGATTGCCAAACAGAAGCTGCCCCAATTCAAATTTGACAACATCAATCTGCTCATTGTGGACGAGATGGGCAAAAACATCAGCGGCACGGGGATCGACCCCAACGTGGTAGGCCGCAACCTCTCCAATACCTTCCATAATACGCTGAAACTGGATAAGCTTTTTGTCCGCAGGCTGACTCCAGAGAGCCACCATAGCGGCGTGGGGCTGGGAATGGTAGACATAACTACCCGGGCCTGCCTCAACGAGGTAGACTGGGAAACGACTTGGGCCAATGTGATGACCACGGGCTCCATGGCCGGCGGCCGGATCCCCATGTACGCCAATACGGACGAGGATGCCATTCGGCTATGCCTGCGCTCCAGCTGCCCCAGAGGCGCCGAGACGGCCCGGGTGGCACGGATTCGAAACACCTTATGTATGGAAGAAATCCAGGTCTCTACGTCCATCTCCCGGGACCTTGAAAACCATCCGGAGGTGGAGATCATTGGGGCGCCGGCTCCCATGGAGTTCGGCCCCAATGGAGATCTAGTTTGAGTTAAAAAACAGGAAAGGATGGATAGAAAATGATCATTACCGAAGAGCAAATGAGCGTCGCCGCCATGGTGGGGGACTGGCTGAAAAAAGAAGTGGCTCCTGTCTGCGCTGAGTACGACGTCAAGGGGGAGTTTCCCCAACAGTTCTATGATGGCATGGTGGAACTGGGGCTCAACCTCATATCCGCTCCCGAGGAGTTCGGCGGGCTTGGCCTGAGCTGCCTGGAGCAGACCCTTATTGCCGAACAGTTGGGCAAGTATGAGCCGGGCCTGGGCTCCGCCGTGGGTGTCAACGCCTCTGCCACCCACCTGATGACCCTTTTTGCCAACGACGCCCAGAAGAAGATCTTCTTTGACATCCTGGTGAACGGCGGCTGGGCCGGCTTCTGCCTCACCGAGCCCGGCGCCGGCTCCGACGCCGCCGGGCTATCCACCACCGCTGTGGAAGACGGCGGCGATTACGTGCTCAACGGCACTAAATGCTTCATCACCAACGGTGCCATCGCCGGGGCCTACACCGTATTCGCCACCGTGGACAAAACCATGGGGCTGAAGGGCATCACCTGCTTCTTGGTGGAACGCGACCGGGCCGGCATCAGCATCGGCAAGCACGAGGACAAGATGGGCATCCGCCTGTCCAACACCACCGAGGTAGTCTTCGAGGACGTGCGGGTCCCCAAGGACCACATCATCGGCGAGATCGGCCAGGGCTTCAAGATCGCCATGGGGACCCTGAATGAGTCCCGCATCAACGTGGGCGCCATGGGCGTGGGCTTGGCCTCCCGGGCGCTGGAAGAGGCCATCCGCTACGCCAATACCCGCGTCCAATTCAAAAAGCCCATCTCCAATCTGCAGATGATCCAGGGGATGTTGGCCGACATGGCCATGGACGTGGAAAGTGCCCGGCAGTTGGTGTATCACACCGCCGAGCTGGTGGATGCCAGGCTGCCCTACACCAAGTTCTCCTCCATGAGCAAGTGCCGGGGCAGTGACGTGGCTATGAAAGTCGCTGTGGATGCCCTCCAGATCTTCGGCGGCTACGGATACATGAAAGAGTACCCTATGGAGAAGATGGTCCGTGACGCCAAGATCTTTCAGATCTACGAGGGGACCAATCAGGTCCAGCGCACGGTCATTGCGAAAGAGCTTCTGAAGTAATCCGCTGGGAAAGGAGAAAAATCCATGCTCACATTGGGGATCGACATTGGCTCCGCGTCCTCCAAGGCGGTCATTATGGGGGACGGCAAAGAGCTGGTCGCCACTGCCGTAGTCCAGGCGGGCACCGGAACCAGCGGCCCGAAGCGGGTGACGGCCGAGATCTTTGAACGCTCCGGTGTTCTGCCGGAGCAGATCTCGGCGACCATAGCCACCGGCTATGGTCGCTACGGGGTGGACATGGCAGACGGGCAGATTAGTGAGATCACCTGCCACGCCAAGGGGGTCCACTTTCTCTTTCCCGCCGCCCGGACCATTCTGGACATCGGCGGGCAGGACGCCAAGGCCATCTCCATTAATGAGAACGGCCGGGTACTCAGCTTCTTTATGAACGAAAAGTGTGCCGCGGGAACAGGCCGTTTTTTAGAGGTCATGGCCCGCATTCTGGAGATCCCCCTCAGCGAGATGGGAGACTGGGACCGCAAGTCGGAGCACCCCGCCGTTGTGAGCAGCACCTGTACGGTGTTCGCGGAATCCGAGGTTATCTCCCAGCTTTCCAATGGCGCCCGGCGGGAGGATGTGATCCGAGGGGTCCACAACTCGGTCATCAGCAGGGCCATGGCCCTGCTCTACCGGACCCATATGGAGCCTGCTTTCGTCTTCACCGGCGGCGTGGCGCAGAACAGCGGCGTGGTGGACTCGCTGCGGCGGGAGCTCAGGCAAGAAGTGTTGGTCAGCCCCCAGGCGCAGCTGACCGGGGCGATCGGAGCTGCCTTATTGGCACAGGAAAAAGCCGATCAGAAGGGAGTATGACATGAGCGAAATAAATTTCGATGAAATGACGTCAAAACAAATGCTGGAGTATCTGGTCGCCAAAAACATGGAGGACGCCCGTCAGGCCAAGGCCAAGGGTGGGCTTGTGTGCTGGTCCAGCTCCATCGCCCCCTGCGAGTTCTGTGAGGCCATGGGGATCTATACAGTGTACCCCGAGAATCATGTGGTGGGCATTGCTGCCCGCGGCGGTGCCCCCGAGCTTTTAGCGCATGCGGAGCGCAAGGGCTATTCCAACGACATTTGCGGCTACGCCAGAGTCAACTTGGCCTACATGGATGTGCAG
Organism: Pseudoflavonifractor sp. Marseille-P3106; assembly: GCA_900169975.1. Taxonomy (GTDB): domain Bacteria; phylum Bacillota; class Clostridia; order Oscillospirales; family Oscillospiraceae; genus Vermiculatibacterium. The sequence continues at coordinate 19,276 of LT827117.1, read as the reverse complement.
AAGTGTATCTCCGAGGAGATGCCCCTGCCGGACTTGGTGCTGCTGTGCAACAACATATGTGAGACCCTGCTCAAATGGTATGAGAACATTGCCCACACCCTGAACATCCCCCTGCTCATCGTGGATGTGCCCTACAACCACGAGTCTGAGGTGACGGAGGAGAACGTGGCCTATGTGGAGGCCCAGTTCAAGCGCATCATAGAGCAGTTGGAGGACATCACCAACCGCCCCTTCGACTATGACAAGTTTGAAGAAGTAATGAAGATCGCCTCTCAAAATGCCAAGGATTGGTATGATGCCACGGCCCTTTGTTCCGCCGTGCCTTCTCCGCTGTCCGGTTTTGATATGTTCAACTACATGGCTTTGATCGTCTGCATGCGGGGCAAAGCCGAGTGCGGCATAACCTTCCGCAAGCTAAAAGCCGAGTTGGAGGAAAAGGCCGCCAACAAGATCTGCGGACTGAAGGGTGCGGAAGAACAACACCGGATCATGTGGGACGGGATCGCCTGCTGGCCCTATCTCTCTCACACCTACAAGGTGCTGAAGAACCATGGGGTCAACATGGTGGGCTCCACCTATCCCTCCGCCTGGGCTCTGATGTACACGCCCGGGGACCTAAACGGCATGGCCAGAGCCTATACCAGCATGGGCAACAACCTCTCCCTGAAGGGGCAAATCGATCTGCGGGAAAGCATTATTCGGGACACCAAGTGCGGTGGGGTCATCATGCATATGAACCGGTCCTGTAAAATGTGTGATTTTCTGCAACATGAAATCGGCGAGGCCGTGACCTCCGACATGAGAGTGCCCATCACCACCTTCGATGGGGATCAGGCCGACCCGCGCAACTATTCCAAAGCCCAATACGAGACCCGAATCGAGGCCTTGGTGGAAATGATGAACGAGCGGAAACGGGAAGGGGGCGGCCAGTGATGAAACGCAGCGTCAATGAAATCATTGAGAAGCTGATGGCAGTAGCCGCCAATCCCGGCCAGGCGGTAAAGGAAGCCTGCGCCAAGAGCGGCAAGCAGGCGGTTGGTATTGTGGCCCCCTACGGGCCGGAGGAGATCGCTTACGCCGCCGGCTGCCTGCCTGTTGGACTGTGGGGAGGCCAGGTGGAGCTGAAGCGGGTGCGGGCCTATCTGCCTGCCTTTGCCTGCTCCATCATGCAGTCCGTTGTGGAGCTTGCCGCCGCCGGCACCTATGATGAACTGTCCGCCGTGGTGATCCCCGCTCCCTGCGACACCCTGAAGTGCATCGGCCAGAAGTGGAAGGGCAAGTGCCCCGCCATCCATTTCACCCACCCTATGAACCGCAAGCTGGACTGTGCCAACGACTATCTGACCTTTGAATATCAGACTATCCGCACCAAGTTGGAGGCCATTTTAGGCCGAAAGATCACTGACGAGGCCCTGGCCGACGCCGTGCTCTTCTACAACCATTACCGCGCCGTCATGCGGGAATTTACCCTGGTGGCCCGTGACCATTTGGCTACCATTTCCCCCACCGTCCGGCACAGCATCCTGAAGGCCTCTTACTTTATGGACAAGGCCGAGTATACCAAGGATATCGAAGATCTGATCTATGCTCTGAGAAGGGCGGGACCGGAGAACTGGAACGGCAAACGGGTGGTACTGACCGGTATCACCTTCGAACCCCGGGAACTCTTGGAGATTTTAGAATTTTATCATGTGGCAGTGACGGGAGACGATATCGCCCAGGAATCCCGTCAGTTCCGCACGGACGCTCCTTATCACAAGAGCCCCCTCCAGAGTCTGGCCGCCCAGTGGCAGAACCAGCAGGGCTGCTCCCTGGCTTTCGATCCCTTTAAGAGCCGGGTCCACGACCTTGTGGATCTGGTACGCGCCACCCAGGCTGACGGCCTTGTTGTCGGCTTGATGAAGTTTTGCGACCCGGAGGAATACGATGTGCCCATCCTGATGGAGGCCTTTGAGAAGGCCGGCATCCCCCTTCTGTGCATCGAGGTAGACCAGCAGACCACCGCCTTCGAGCAGATCAAGACCCGCCTCCAAGGCTTCGTGGAAGCTTTGTAAACTGCAAAAGGAGAAACAGATTTATGAGTGAACAGCCTTACGCCCTTTTGAAGGGCGTGCGTATCATCGAACTCACGACCTACGTGGCGGCTCCCTCCGCCGGACGGATTCTGGCCGACTGGGGTGCTGATATCATCAAGGTGGAACCCACTCCCCACGGGGACACCACCCGCTTTGCCGTGCCCCTGCCCGGCATGAAGTATATCACCTACGATGTTCACAACGCCAACAAGAAAAGTATCGCCCTAAACCTGAAGACTCCGGAGGGCCAGGAGATCATGGCCAAGCTGCTGGAGACGGCGGACGTCCTGCTGACCAATACCCGGGGCAAGGCCCTGAAGAAGCTGGGGATGGACTACGAGACTCTCGCCAAAAAGCACCCCCGTCTAATCCACGCCCACATGACCGGCTTTGGCGAGACCGGCCCCCTGGCCAATGATCCCGGCTTTGACAACGTGTGCTTCTGGGCCCTGGGCGGCCCCATGGTGGCCTCCATGGAAAAGGGCACCGCTCCCGTAATCCCCCCCAGCTCCTTTGGTGACAACTCCACCGCCTGCACCATGGCCGCCGCTGTCAGCGCCGCCCTATACAAGCAGAAGTGCACCGGCGAGGGCAGTAAGGTCGTAGTCTCCCTCTACGGCCAGGCTATCTTCAACATGACCGAGCCTGTTCTTTCCATCCAGTGCAGCGACCTGGACAAATATCCCAAGTCGCGCCTGGAGAATACCCCGCTGAACAATACCTATCAGTGCAAGGACGACAAGTGGATCATGGTCTGCTGCCATGAGTACGAGCGGTATTTCCCCTTCTTTATGAAAATCATCGGCCGGGAGGAACTTATCACCGATCCGGAGTACAACACCTTTGCCAAGGGGAACGAGCGCAGCCGGGAGATCGTGGGCATCATTGCTGCAGGCTTCGCCAAATTCGAGCGGGACGAGCTGGACCACATTCTCCAGCAGTACGATGTTCCTCACGCCATCGTGGCCAACGTCTATGATCTGATGGATTCCAGGCAGGCCCAGGAGAATCTGTTTTTCAATGATTTCACCATCAACGGCGAGAAGTTCACCGAGTGTGCCACCCCCGCGAAATTTGGCGGCGTGACCCTGCCCCCCCGCAACAGAGCCCCCTTCCTGGGTGAGCAGACTTCTGAGATCATGCGGGAGTTGGGCTATCAGGACGGCCAGATCAAAGAGCTTCTGGACAGGGGGATCCTTGTGGAAGAGAAAACCCACGCCCCGCTGAAGAAGCAAAAGTAAACCGGGGCGAAAAAACCGATCACAGCAACTTCCGCCCCGGGAACTCAAGGAGGGCGCTTCACGTATGGAGCTATTAGATATCACGCTCTCGGACGCTTTGGCTTACAACGCCAAGCACTACCGGGACAATACAGCATATATTTTCGAGGATACCGTATACACTTGGGGCGCGACGGAGGCGATCACAGATCGTATGGCTTCCATGATGCTCCAAAGCGGGATCAGAAAGGGGAGCCGCCTGGGCCTGTGGAGCGTCAACACCGTGGCACTAGCATTTACGCTGTACGCGGCGATGAAGGTGGGGGCTGTTCCCGTCATCTTTAACTATTCCTACAAAGAGTTGGAGCTGGGCAGCGTCCTGGCCTATTCGGACATCCAGTTCATGTTCTACGGCAGCTCCACCGGTTCCCTCTCCTACCCTGACATTTTGGCGCGGGTAAAGGAAAAAGCCCCCTCCCTTCAAGCGTGCTGGGACATGGAAGCTCTGCTTCGGGAAGAGGAAACCCGCTTCCTGGAGGGGACGGCTATGGAGGATAAGGCCCGGGAGGAACTGAATCGGGCCAAGGCCGCCGTCAAAAGCGGAGACACCGCCTGCATGCTGTTTACCTCCGGAACCACCAAGCGGCCCAAGGGCGTGCTCCTCTCCCACCACGGAGTCCTAAACAACGCCCGGGAGATCAGTGCGCTCATGCACTGGGACCGGGAGCAAGACCGCCTGCTCAGCGCCATGCCCATCTTCCACTGCTCCGGCATGACCTGTGGACTGATGCTGGGAGTCGTGATGGGCATGACCGTGGTGCTGATGCGCACCTTCAAGGCGGAACAGGCGATGGAACTGATCCAACGATATCGCTGTACGGCCTTTAATGTAGTCCCCTCAATGATCCTGCAGATCATCCAGCATCCCCGGTTTGGGCAATACGATCTCAGTTCCTGGCGTTCTGGTACGGCTTCCGGCTCCGGCATCACGGCAGAACGCTATGAGGCCATTATGGAGAAACTCAACGTTCCCTATCTTCAGATGGCCTACGGTCAGACCGAGACCTCCCCTCTGATCACCTTCTCCAAGTACGAGGACGACGCCCATACGAAGGCCACCACCATTGGCGTCCCCATCCCTAACATGGAGGTGCGTGTGTGGAACGAGAACGAGGGCAGAGAGGCCGAAGTCAACGAGGTAGGCGAGCTCCAGGCCCGTGGCTTTTGTGTGATGCAGGGCTACTACAAGTTAGAAGAAGAAAACAGAAAAAAATTTTGGGGAGACGGCTGGATGCGGACCGGCGACCTGGGCTTCCGTGATGAGGCAGGCTACTTCCACTTTACCAGCCGGATGAGCGATATGATTATCCGCGGCGGGGAGAACATCGCCCCCGCGGAAATCGAGTGCGTAATCCGAAACGCCAGCTCTGACATCAGGGAGACAAAGGTGATCGGCTTAGAGGTCAACACGGCCATCCAGGAGGAGATCGTAGCCTTTGTTCAGGCGGCTCCCGGGGTCCAACTGGACGGAAAAATGATCTCCGGCTATGTGAAGCAGCACCTGGCGTCTTTCAAGGCGCCCAAATATGTCTGGCAGCTGGAAGAATTTCCCGTTACAGGCTCCGGGAAGATCGACCAAAAAGCGCTAAAGCTCATTGCGATGGAAAAATTTGCGCTCGAGGTCGAAGGGGGAATGGCGAGCCCCGACAGTCCCGCGCACATTCCATATGCGGTCGGAAAACCCGAATCTGACACAAAAAGAGGTAAATATCTATGAACATTCTCGTCTGTGTGAAACAAGTTCCTGACACCACAGAGATCAAAATCAATCCGGAGACCAACACTCTGATCCGTGACGGGGTGCCCTCCATCGTGAACCCGTTTGACGGCTACGCTCTGGAGGCTGCCGCCCGGATCAAGGACGCCGATCCTGACACCAAGATCGTGGTCGTGTCCATGGGCCCCGAGCAGGCAAAGTCCGCTCTAAAGGAGTGTTTGGCCATTGCCGCAGACAAGGCTTATCTGGTCACTGACCGGGCTTTCGGCGGGTCTGATACCCTAGCCACCAGCTACATCCTCTGCAATGCAGTGAAGAAGCTGGAGGAACTGGAGGGTCCGTTCGATGCCATCTTCTGCGGCAAACAGGCCATCGACGGTGACACCGCTCAGGTGGGCCCCGAGATGGCAGAGCACATGGGACTTCCCCAGGTGACCTACGGCCTGGAGGCCGTTGTGGACGGAGGCATTCTGAAGGTAACCAAGGAGATGGAGGACGGGAAGTCCGTCATCGGCGTGAAGATGCCCTGCGTGGTCACCTTCACCAAGCCGGCCTGGGACCCCCGCTATCCCACCATCAAGCGGAAGATGGCCGCCAACCGGGCCGAGATCCCCAATATCACCGCCGCAGAGCTGACCACCATTGATCTGGCCCAGGCCGGACTGAAGGGCTCTCCCACCAAGGTGAAGAAGACCTTCGTACCCCAGAAGAAGACCGGGGGCGTGAAGATCCAGGAAGAGACCAACGAGGATTCCGCCAAGAAACTGTTCGCCACATTGAGCGCGGCCAGCATCATCTAAGGGAGGCAACGGAAATATGGAAGCAAAGACGAAAGACCTCTGGGTATTTATAGAGACCAACGAAGACGGCTCCGCCAAGAATGTGGGTCTGGAGCTGCTGACCCCCGGCCGGATGATGGCTGATAAGCAAGGGGGCAAGCTGGTGGCGGTAATCATCGGCAGCGGTGTAGACCCTGCCGTGGGCGCGGCCAACAGCCACGGTGCCGACCAGCTCCTGGTGGTGGACAGCGCCGAGTACGCCTCCTACACCACCGACGCCTACACCAGCGCCCTGTGCGCCCTGGTGGAGAAATACGGCCCCACCACCATCCTTATTGGGGCCACCAACAACGGCCGGGACCTGGGCCCCCGAGTGAGCTGCCGTCTGAAGACCGGCTTGACCGCGGACTGTACCGCGTTGGATATTGACGAGGAGAGCGGAAACGTGGCCTGGACCCGTCCTGCCTTCGGCGGCAACCTGATGGCCACCATCCTCTGCCCGGACCACCGCCCCCAGATGGGCACGGTGCGTCCCGGCGTATTCAAGAAAGGCAACATTGCCCCCGGAAAGGCCGAAATCATCAAGGAATGCATCCATGTGGACGCCAAGGACATCCGCACCCAGGTGTTGGAAATAATTCGGGACATGGACAGCGAAAAGGTGGACCTGGAGGGCGCGGAGATCATCGTCTCCGGCGGCCGTGGCGTGGGCGGCCCCGAGGGGTTCGAAACCCACATCAAGCCTTTGGCCGCCGCCCTGGGGGCCACTGTGGGTGCCTCCCGCGCCGCTGTGGACTCCGGCTGGATCGCCCACAGCCATCAGGTGGGCCAGACAGGCAAGACCGTGGCTCCTAAGGTATACATCGCCTGCGGCATCTCCGGCGCCATCCAGCACTTGGCCGGCATGTCCGGCTCTGACTGCATCGTAGCCATCAACAAGGACCCTGACGCCCCCATCTTCGATGTGGCGGATTACGGCGTGGTAGGAAACCTGTTTGAGGTGCTGCCGGTGCTCACCGAGGAGATCAAGAAATCTCGCGCCTGAGGGGTCTTCTCCTGACATATGTTTGAAACGGTCAAAGATCGAGAATCCAGATTGATGCCTTCCTCCTGCAGGTGTCTGTGGGCCGTTTCACCTTTCTTCAGACTTTGGACTGCCTCTTGCCGGGCAGTCCAAAGTCGTATCAGGGCATTGTTACAAAATTCACAACAAGCTTTCTATAAAATCAAACACAGAAAAGGAGAGACAACTATGGACTTTTTCCAGGATGAAATGCATGAGGAACTGCAAAAGATGTACCGTGAGTTTGCCCAGGGCGAGGTGAAGGCCCTGGCGGCGGAGATCGACAAAGACGAGCGCTTCCCCGAGGAAACCGTGGCCAAGATGGCTGGGATGAATTTGCTGGGCATCCCCTTCCCCGAAGAGTACGGCGGGGCCGGGGTGGATAATCTCTCCTATGCCCAGTGTGTGGAGGAGCTGAGCAAGGTCTGCGCCTCCACCGGCGTCATTGTGTCTGCCCATACCTCACTGAGTGCTTGGCCCATCTACAACTTTGGCACCGACGAGCAGAAGAAGAAATACCTGACCTCCCTGGCCTCCGGGCAGAAGCTTGGAGCTTTCGGCCTCACCGAGCCAGGGGCCGGCACCGACTCAGCCATGCAGAAGACGGTGGCTGAGGACAAGGGAGATCACTGGCTGCTCAACGGCTCCAAAGTGTTTATCACCAACGCCGGCCCGGCGGACATCTACGTGGTCTTTGCCATGACGGCAAAGGAGCTTGGGAACAAGGGCATCTCCGCCTTTATTGTGGAAAAGGGCTTTCAGGGCTTCTCCATCGGCAAGCACGAGGAGAAGATGGGTATCCGTGGCTCCGCCACGGCGGAGCTGGTGTTTGAGGACTGCGTGGTGCCCAAGGAGAACCTGCTGGGTGAGCTGAACAAGGGCTTCAAGATCGCCATGATGACTCTGGACGGCGGGCGGATCGGTATCGCCTCCCAGGCCCTGGGCATCGCCCAGGGCGCCATCGATGAGACAGTGGAGTACGTCAAAACCCGGGTGCAGTTCGGCAAACGGCTGAGCCAGTTCCAAAACACCCAGTTCGAGCTGGCCCAGATGCGGGCCAACACTGAGGCGGCCCGACTGCTGGTGTACCAGGCGGCCTGTGCCAAGGATGCCCACGAGCCGTACAGCCATCTGGCGGCCATGGCCAAGCTCATCGCGGCTCAGAACGCCAGTGACGTGACCCGCCGGTGCGTGCAGCTCTTCGGCGGTTACGGCTACACCCGGGACTATCCCATGGAGCGGATGATGCGGGACGCCAAGATCACCGAAATCTACGAGGGCACCAGCGAAGTCCAGAAGATGGTCATTTCCTCCTGGATGGGTGTGAAGTAAAAAACAAAACCAAGCGGCGGGACACCCAAACCAGTGTCCCGCCGCTTTCTGCATGATGAAAAAATGGTATCGAGGTTATGGCAGATAGCGGGCCTGCAAATGCTGTGAGAAAAGGAAGATAAGGGAACCCCTCGAGGCCTGGAAAGAGGTACAGCAAAAAGCAGCCGCGGAAGAGAGCATGATCCTGCCGTTTGAGCAAGTGTTTTACCAAAAGAGAGAACCGGAGCAAATCACCTCATATGTTCCGCCATTATTTTCATGGTACAAATGGGAAACAGCAAAAAAGCTGCAAACCCGCATAAATACAGGCTTGCAGCATTGTTTGCTGGCGTCCCCGGGCAGACTCGAACTGCCGGCCTTTCGCTTAGGAGTACGGCGTACCATTTCGTAAATGGTTCATATCATATCTTCCCGTGTTGTTTCTTCGCAAATTGTGTTGCCTGGAAGCAGGTCAATTTGCACAAATTCCCCTGAAATATGCTGCCTTACAACGGCTTTTCAAATGTCGTATTAGCAAGGTATTAGCAGGAACCCCTTGTGACAGAGAGCTTCCAGGGGATATTTCAAAATGCGATTAGCACAGGAGGTTAATCTTATGAACACCAGTACGACCAACGAAAAAGGTACGCCCCAAAGCAGAACATACACCGTGAGTGACATTGCAGCCATTCTCGGTATTGGCCGCACCTCGGCCTATAAACTCGCCAACTCCGGATTGTTCAAGACGATCCGCATCGGCAACATGATCCGTATTTCCAGGAAGTCCTTTGAGGATTGGTTGAAGATGGAGGAAATGATAAAAGAATAGACTTAGGCGGATTTTTTATAGCGTAAGGTAAAAAACAGGGCCCCATAACTGGGGCCCTGCTTTTTAAACTGCCAACTCGTCGTGTCCATAGAGTAGCTTATCCAGCTCGTAATCGCTCATTATCTGGGGGCAACTACGATATGAAAACCGGTGATCGGTATGAAATTCGTCGACCATTCTAGGATAGCGGTGCCCCATTTCAAGCAAGTATGCTTTGTCAGGAGTCCCCTTCATTTCAAAGGCTCGAATCTCCTTTTTGGCGGGGGGCTTCCAAGTTTCTACCCCATTCTTGTCGACCTTGCGGTGGCACAGATCGCTTCTAACATCGAGATGCTCTTGCTGTCGATAGCGCAGGGCATATTTCTGGAGAAGTTCTCCCGGGGATGACAACATGCGCCTACCAACAAAGCATTTGGGAACAAGCAACGTTTGATAGCTTCCTGAACTGATTCTGGGGAATTCTCTTCTTTCCCAGCGGTGAGTCGTAGAATTCCACATACAAAAAATGGCAGGAGTGTCACCCGCATTTGAGATGCCCCAATACTCGTACTGTTCGAGGGTATAGTCAATCAGAACCGCCCGGATAATGTTGGTTGTCAGATCTGAAAGACGGTCATAACCAAAGTTTGGAGTCCACAAATGAAGATCACCAAGTTGAGTAATCAGTCCCTTGTCAAAGAGATGCTCTCTTATCATCTCCTCAACAATCGGCATTAGTATTTCGGGAGATGTACCCCGTCCTTGCGAACGGGAAGCAGAAAGACCTAGATGCGTTTCGTTAGGTTCCCGTCCAAAAGACAGCATGTCGTACAAACGCTTCGAGTTTCTCTCCGCCGCAACCTGGCAAAGTGTGGCGAAGAAATCATCTATGCAGTGAGATGCGGATGCTGAAATGGGATGGTTACTAAGCGCAATACGCTCGGGATCGACATATAGACTGGTATCCGTTTCAAGGCGGATATCTACGAAGTCAATGTCCTTATGCCCAGTAATTGGAAGTCGGTGGAATGTAGAAAAATTCATCTTTATTCTCCTTAAAATCTGAAAATTTTTTGGCCATCTATGTTAGCCCCCTTCTTGATTTTTAAGGAGGAATCCTGTACAATGAATTGACTGTTGCGATACAGGACACCTCCAAGCATAAGATGTGCGTCACCACATACTCATGCTTTTTGACCACCGGTGGTATCGCTTAAGGACCTCTCTGAATCTTAGGAAATTTCAGAGAGGTCCTTTTTTATTCCACCGGGACTACCTTCTGCATTGGAATCCCCCCCTCTGTAACTTAAGCGCTGTAGATGATGTTTCCGCGTTCGGCACTTGGCAGTCAATGGTTCGGACTGCTAGCCAACTATACTATAGCACTTGCCCCGCATGTAGTCAACGGATAAACTACAACTAAATGAGATTTTTTCTCATAATAATGTAAATGTTTTGTTAACAAACATAAAACCGCGTATTTTATGGAGGTATTTTCTCAAATATAAGATTGCTTTGCTTGGAAGAAATCTGCCATAGGACTTTGTCCTATGGCTCTTTTTATACCCAATTTTATCTCTTACCCATTGCTCACGGTGTATTGCCATAATAGATACGTCTACTGTATGAAAGACTACTCCGAAAGGAGTCGAAAATTCAATGTTTCTTCTCCTACAACCAGCCTGAAGGCCACTGCTTATAGGGTTTCCCCTCCGGGGTATCCGGGCGGCATAAAGGTCGACTTTTTCCCGAAAACGAACACTTTTCCTGACCGCCGAAAGGAGGTGATACCATGGCGGTATTTCGCATTGAGAAAACCCGTGACTACACGGTGATGTCCAACCACCACCTGCGCAACGCGGGGCTGTCCCTAAAATCCAAAGGGCTGCTCTCCATGATGCTGTCCTTGCCAGAAGATTGGAACTACACCACCAGAGGCCTTGCAAAAATCTGCAAGGAGGGTACGGATAGCATTGGCTCCGCCCTAAAGGAGCTGGAACGGGCCGGGTACATAGTTCGCAATCGGCTGCGGGATAGCAAGGGCAAGATTGTGGATGTGGAGTATGTCATCTACGAGACGCCCCATCCTCCGGACACGGGCCAGCCGTGTGAGGACGAGCCGGATACGGCTTGTCCAGATACGGAAAACCCGGATATGGATAACCCATGTCTGGAAAACCGGCCGCAATTAAATAAAGAGAAAAGAAATCCTGAAGAACAAAATACTGATTCACCAAGTACGGAAGGATCAAATCCTATCCAATCAAGCACCCAAACCCCCGCACGAGCCAAACGGACCGGAGGGGACTGGATGCGGGAGCGAGAGAACTATCGGGAACTGATTTTGGAGAACATTGAGTATAACATCCTCGTACAGAACGAGCGCATGGACCGTGACCGTCTGGACGAGCTGGTGGAGCTCATGGTGGATACCGTCTGTTCCCGCAGGGAGACGATCCGCATTGCCGGGGACGACTATCCGGCGGAGGTGGTCAAATCCCGGTTCCTGAAGCTGAACAGTTCTCACATCGAGTATGTGCTGGACCGCATGCGGGAGAACACCACCTATGTCCGCAACATCAAGAAATATCTGCTGGCTGCCCTGTATAACGCCCCGGCCACCATCGACAGCTACTATGCGTCCCTGGTGAACCACGACCTGTACGGCAGCGGAGAAAGGAGGTAATCACTCATGCAGGAAGAAGTCACCCAGCGCACCGTTGCCCTCTGCGTGGAGGCTACAAAGCTCTCCGCCGGGATGCTGCAACAGGCCATGAAAAAAGTGCTGGACGAGATGCAGAAAGGAGTGACCGGCCACAAGACTAAACTGCACCACGGCAAGCAGACCCTCCGACAGCTTATGAAGCACAACACCGGCGTTTCCAACATCGAAATCACCGACCAGAACATCCGGGCCTTTTCCGCCACCGCCAAGAAGTACGGCATTGACTTCGCGCTGAAAAAGGACACCAGCGGAGAGATACCCCGCTATCTGGTGTTCTTCAAGGGGCGGGATGCCGATGTCATTACGGCGGCCTTCCGGGAGTTCTCCGCAAAGAACCTGGAGAAAGAGAAAAAGCCCTCCATCCGCAAAGAGCTGGACCAGGCAAAGCAGCAGGCCAAAGCCCAGCACCGCCAGCGGGAGAAAGTCAAAACCAAAGACCGGGGTGTGGAATTATGATGGTTGACTGGAAAAAGAAACTACTCCCCAACCTCCCGTATCTGCTGTTCGTATATCTCTTTGATAAGCTCTGCCAGACGGTGCGCCTTGCGCCCGGCCTTGACACCTCTGAAAAGTTCCTGCATTTGAGCCAGGGCTTTACGGAGGCGTTTTCTTCTGGGCTGCCTAGCCTGCATCCGCTGGACCTGCTGGTGGGCATCGCCGGGGCGGTCATCGTCCGGCTGGTGGTGTATGCCAAAGGGAAAAACGCCCGCAAATATCGCAAGGGCATTGAGTACGGCAGCGCCCGATGGGGCACGGCGGCCGATATTGCCCCCTATGTCGATCCGATCCCCGACTGGAACATCCCTCTGACCCAGACGGAAAAACTCACCATGTCCAGCCGCCCGAAAAATCCCAAGTACGCCCGGAACAAAAACATCCTGGTCATCGGCGGCAGCGGCAGCGGCAAGACCCGGTTCTTCGTCAAGCCCTCCCTCATGCAGATGCACAGTTCCTATGTGGTCACCGATCCCAAAGGACAGCTTTTGTCCGAGGTGGGGACCATGCTGCGGCGGGGCGCCCCCAAGCTAGACGAGAACGGAAAGCCCATGCGGGATGCCCACGGGAAGGTCATCTATGAGCCGTACCGCATCAAGGTTCTCAACACCATCAACTTCAAAAAGAGCATGAAATACAACCCCTTCGCCTATGCGCGACACGAGGTCGCGTAATTAAACTGTTCGGCATTGACCGAACCTGTTATTCCATTAACAGTAGCCTATCGTCACCGAAGCGGCTGGCAACGGTCGTGAGGCAGCATGACGAGAAAAGGTAGCCCTCCCGAAAGGGTCAAGCCGAAGCCGTGAGGCAGAGGCGAAAAGCTGGAAGCAACATCCGGCTGGGGAGCTTGGCTTGTGTAGTATGGTGAATGTAGGTAAATCGCTAATAAACGTCGTTAGTGGGAACCAGGCTAAAGTTGCTGATAAGCCTGAACCAAAAGGTGTGCAGTCGGATGTTCCCCTGTAAGCTGGGAACACATGGACAGACAAGACTGCCGGCGGATAGGCGGCACCTAACCTACACGGTTGATTACGTGAAACGTGGTAAGCCCGCGCTCTCTCCGTATATTCGGAAAGCTGACCGCAAGGAAAGCCGATAGAAACGCGGGTAAGGAACGCTGGAAAAAGCGAATGCCGGCCTTGTAATGAGGACGGATAGGGATTGAAACAGTATTCCACGCGAAAGCGGGCTGACTTCCAGCAGGTCTATCTTTACGAGAGAATTTACAGAACTTTTGAGAGGAGGAATTGCAAATGAACAGGAAACTGTGTGCGCCTGCTGACAGGGCACAAAGCTGGGAATCCATTGATTGGAAGAAGGCGGAGGCCTATGTTAAAAAGCTGCAAATGCGTATCGTAAAGGCTCAAAAAGACGGTCATTACAACAAGGTGAAAACCCTGCAATGGCTGTTGACGCACTCTTTCTATGCCAAGGCATTGGCGGTAAAGCGTGTGACAAGTAATAAAGGCAAAAACACTGCTGGTGTAGACCATGAATTATGGAAAACGCCAAAGGGCAAATTCGAGGCGATTGAAAAACTCAAACGCCGGGGCTATAAGCCCCAACCTCTCAGACGGGTGTACATCCCGAAGAAAAACGGAAAATTACGCCCGCTGAGTATTCCGACGATGACAGACCGCGCCATGCAGACATTATATAAGTTTGCATTGGAACCATTGGCAGAAACTCTAGCAGACCCGAACTCCTACGGTTTTAGAATTGGAAGAAGCACACACGACGCTATCGGGCAATGCTTTAACGATTTGTGCAGAGCCGGTTCCCCTCAATGGATTTTGGAGGGAGATATTAAAGGGTGCTTTGACCATATCAGCCATAGCTGGTTAATGAAAAATATCCCAATGGACAAGGAAATGCTCGAAAAGTGGCTGAAATGTGGCTTTGTGGAGACCAAAAAGCTCTTTCCAACAGAGGAAGGAACCCCACAGGGCGGCACAATATCGCCAGTCTTGATGAACATGACCTTAGACGGTCTGGAGCGGATTCTAAAAGAAAGATTCCCTATGAGACGGACGGTGGCAGGTAAAACTGTTTACGACCAGATTAACTTCGTGCGATATGCCGACGACTTTATCGTTACCGGAAAAAGCCCGGAAACTCTACGTAACGAGGTTATGCCGCTCATCAAGGACTTTCTGGCGGAACGCGGCCTGCAACTCTCCGAGGAAAAAACGGTAATCACACATATCAGCGACGGTTTTAATTTTCTTGGGCAGAACGTTCGGAAATACAACGGAAAATTGCTCATTAAGCCGTCAAAGAATGCGATAAAATCCTTCCTCAAAAAAGTGCGGACTATCGTTAGGGAGAACAAAACAGCCACACAGGACTTGCTCATTCGCAAGTTAAATCCTGTCATTCGTGGTTGGGTCAACTACCATCGCTATGTAGTTTCTGCGGATATTTTTGGATTGGTTGACCACAGGATTTTCGAGTGCCTATGGAGGTGGGCTTGCCGCAGACACAAGCGAAAAGGTAGGAAATGGATTGCCAACAAATACTGGCACCATATTGATAACCGAACGTGGACGTTTGCAACAGAGCCTGCTTTCCGCGGTAAAGATTTCGATGAAAAATACCTTAAGCTGGAATACGCGGCAAATACTAAAATCATCCGATTCAGGAAAATCGCCGCCGAAGCTAACCCATTCGATGAAAAATGGACGGGATATTATGAGGAACGTGACGGAGAAAGAATGCTGAACAGTACCAAAGGACGGGAAAAACTCGTTAAAATCTGGAACAACCAGAAACGGTGTTGTCCTGTATGCGGAGAAAGAATTACATCCGAAACAGGATTCAAGACGCATTTTAACACCGAAAACAACAGGAAATGGCCCGCTATTATGGTACATCCCTGGTGTCATCGAAATCTGCATGAGCCAAACTACTTGATTTGAGCCGGGTTTCGTTTTACACGAGGCCTTACGATAGGCTTGAGCCGTATGACGGGAAACTGTCACGTACGGTTCTTAGGGGAGGGGCTGGCAGTAATGCCAGTCTCTTACCCGACATCCGCAACGAGGCCGACATCCTTAAATTTGTGGACGCTCTCATTTCCAACACAAAAGGCGCGCGCCCAGATAGGGCGTAGTAAGAAGTAGAATCAGGCACTACCCACTCAGATAACAGTGGAAACGACCCGCCTAACCGATAGGCGAAAGCTGATGCGGGACCATAGCATGGCGGGAAAGCGATAAGTTGCTCTATACACAAGAGCACGACTGAATTGCTACGTTAAGCGGATATGAGGATAGAACTACTGAATGTTGAATGCGAGTTTCAAGTCCCCGTTGTGTTCGGGCGGAGGAATGTGTATGTAACCACCGTAGATACGGTGGCATCAACCTCTGACATGAATAACATTGCGTTTCGCCTTTGCGCAATGGGTTATCAATCCATTCATGTGACAAGCCAGAGAACTGGAAATAACGAAACGAAAGCGTATCCGACAATCCGCATTTGCCTACTTATTACGCTAACTGGGGATTGCCTAAGTCGGAATGCTCAAACGAGCTATGCGAAATGCCCCCTGTGGGTGATAAATCCCAAGCCCTCGAAAGGCAAGGGAGATGACGCTGAATATCCGATACGGCAACGGAGTTCTCATAGTAGTCCTGTGGGAAGTAACGACTCTCACGGAATATATCCTGTATTCCAGACGAAGGAGAACAGTTATTGCATTCCAGAATTGAAATTTGATTCGGGAGGAAAGCCTCAAATGCAACCAACAATCGAGATTTTGGATAGAATCAGAAAAAATTCAAGGGACAACAAAGAGGAAATCTTCACAAGGCTCTACCGCTATCTATTAAGACCCGACCTGTATTATCTTGCGTACAAAAACCTCTACGCCAACAAGGGCGCAGGAACAAAAGGCGTGAATGACGACACGGCTGACGGATTCAGCAAGGAAAAAGTTGACCGGATCATCCAATCTCTGGCTGACGGAACCTATACGCCGAAGCCCGTTCGCCGCGAGTACATCCAGAAAAAGCAAAACAGCACGAAAAAGCGTCCTCTTGGAATTCCTACCTTTACGGACAAGCTGGTGCAGGAGGTATTGAGAATGATATTGGAATCGGTCTACGAGCCAATCTTCTCAAACAATTCTCACGGCTTTCGTCCCAACAGGAGCTGCCACACTGCGCTGAAATCCTTGAAAAGAGAATTCTCAGGCGTGTCGTGGTTTATTGAGGGCGATATTAAGGGCTGTTTTGATAACATCGACCACCGAGTTTTAGCAAACGTCATAAACGCCAAGATTAAAGACGCACGGCTGATTCAGCTCATTTGGAAATTCCTAAAAGCCGGTTATATGGAGGACTGGCAATACCATGCTACCTACTCCGGCTGCCCGCAGGGCGGAATCGTTTCGCCCATACTCGCAAATATCTACCTGAATGAGCTGGACAAGTTCGTGGAAAAGACCGCCAAGGAGTTCTATAAAAGCAGGGACAGACACCATACCCCGGAATACGATAAGGTCACATGGCAGATAAAAAAGGCTCAAAAACAGCTGAAAACTGCAACAGGTCAGGAAAAAACAGCTTTGTTGCAGAAAATCGCTCAACTAAAAGCAGTCATGCATAAAACGCCCTGTATGTCCAAAACGGATAAAGTCATCAAATACATCCGTTATGCTGACGACTTCATTCTTGGCGTGAAGGGCGATAAAGCGGACTGTGAGCGTATCAAGAGACAGCTGTCCGACTTCATCAGCCAAACCCTGAAAATGGAGCTTTCAGAGCAAAAGACACTCATTACGCACAGTAACCAGTATGCAAGATTTTTGGGTTATGACATCCGTGTGAGGAGAGACCAGAAGCTAAAGCCGCACGGAAACCACGTTTCCCGCACGCTCAACGGGTCTGTTGAGCTGTGCATTCCGTTTGCGGACAAAATCATGCCTTTCCTGTTTGGGAAGTCGGTCATTCGGCAACTACGCGACGGGACAATAGAGCCTACCGCAAGAAAATATATCTTTCGGTGTACGGACTTGGAGATTGTTTCAACGTACAACTCTGAGCTGCGCGGTATTTGCAACTATTACAGCATAGCCAGCAACTTCAACAAGCTTCAGTATTTTGAATATTTGATGGAATACAGCTGCCTGAAAACTCTGGCTGGAAAGCATGAAAGCACCAGCAGAAAAATGATGCGCAAATACCGAGACGGAAAAGGCGGCTGGGGTGTGCCATACCAAACGAAAACAGGCATAAAACGCCGCAGTTTTGCAAGGTTTATGGACTGCAAAAATATAGACCTCTGGACAGACAAAATCATAGACTTTGCAATTGCACACGTCGGTTCCAGAACGTCATTTGACGACAGGCTGTCCGCCCGTGTGTGTGAGCTGTGCGGAAAAACCAATGTACCGCTGGAAATACACCATGTAAATAAGGTGAAGAACCTCAAAGGAAAACAACTGTGGGAGCTTGCGATGATAGCGAAAAAGCGAAAAACACTTGCGGTGTGCAAGGACTGTCATCACAAGATTCACCACCCTTGAACGACACTGATTTGAAGCAATAATGGCGAGCCGGATACATCGAGAGGTGTACGTCCGGTTCTGGGAGGGGTTTGGGCAAACCTACGGCAGTAATGCCGCAAGGCGGCTCATTCCTACTCTACGAGGGTAAGGCCGGGGACGATTTCTGGGTCAAGGCCGAGCGGCTTTTGTACTGCGCCCTGATCGGGTACATCTGGTACGAGGCGGAGCCGGAGGAAAAGAACTTCCTCACGCTGCTGGAGCTCATCAACGCATCCGAGGCCAGAGAGGACGACGAGGAATTTCAGTCACCCGTGGATATTCTGTTCTCCAAGCTGGAAAAGGAGCACCCGGACCACTTCGCCGTGAAGCAGTACCGCAAATTCAAGCTGGCCGCCGGCAAGACCCTGAAATCCATCTTGATTAGCTGCGGTGCCCGCCTTGCCCCCTTCGATATTGCGGAGCTGCGGGAGATCATGTCCGACGATGAACTGGAGCTGGATACCCTGGGCGACCGGAAAACGGCGCTGTTCCTCATTATGAGCGACACGGACACCACCTTCAATTTCGTCATCGCCATGCTGCAAAGTCAGCTATTCAATCTTCTTTGTGACAAGGCAGACGATGTGTACGGCGGCAGGCTGCCCGTCCATGTACGGTGCCTCCTGGACGAGTTCGCCAATATCGGGCAGATACCCAACTTCGACAAGCTGATCGCCACCATCCGGAGCCGGGAAATCTCGGCTTCTATTATTTTGCAGTCCCAAAGTCAGTTAAAGACCATCTACAAGGACGCCGCAGATACCATTGTGGGCAACTGCGACACCACCTTGTTTTTGGGAGGCAAGGAGAAATCCACCCTGAAAGAGATCTCGGAGCTACTGGGCAAGGAGACCATCGACAGCTTCAATCAATCCGAGAACCGGGGCAGCCAGGTTTCTCACGGCCTCAACTATCAGAAATTAGGAAAGGAGCTGATGACCCAGGACGAGATCGCGGTAATGGACGGAGGCAAGTGTATTTTGCAGCTTCGAGGGGTGCGGCCGTTTTTCAGCGACAAGTTTGATATAACGAAGCATCCCCGCTACAAGTACCTTGCCGACGCCGACAAGAAAAACACCTTTGACATTGAACGGTACATGAAACGCAGACCGGCCATCGTGAAGCCGGATGAGCCTTTCGATCTGTACGAATTGAGAGCCACCGACCTTCAACCCGACAATTCAAACGAACGAAAGGAACTGTGAATATGAGCTTTTTTACTAACGCTATCGACGTTTTGCAGACTTTGGTCATCGCTCTGGGCGGCGGCCTGTGCGTATGGGGCGGCATCAACCTTCTGGAAGGTTACGGCCAGGACAACCCTGCCTCCAAAAGCCAGGGGATCAAGCAGCTTATGGCTAATTAGATGTAATAAAAGCGAAGAAAGGAAAAGCACAATCCAGACAGAACCGGCGGTGCGGTCAAGAAATATTGTGAAAACACAAGATTTCTGCTATAATGGGTGCAGA
>LT827116.1 GCA_900169975.1 Pseudoflavonifractor sp. Marseille-P3106 | reverse complement strand
TTCCCGCGGCCATGGCGAAGCTCACCTGCACCAACGTGGCCATGGAGGTCGCCACCGAGGCTGTCCAGATGCTGGGCGGAAACGGCTTCATGAAGGAATACCATGTGGAGCGCATGATGCGCGACGCAAAGATCACCCAGATCTATGAGGGCACAAACGAGATCCAAAAGCTGGTCATCAGCGGCCCGATTTTCCGCAGTTGACAAAATGGTTGGCAATTTGCCGAAAGCTGCCCCACAAACCTGTGTTGATCTTTTGGGGAGAGTTTTATTTTCCAGAAAGTGCTCAGGTTTAAAATACAACAGTAAAGGTGAATTGTCCGATGGAACTGCAGTATTGTATCAATTATCTTTTGACACTGACCCAGCACGAGGTATTTCAGACTTTTTCCGGCCGGTTATCCCAATTTGACATCACTCCAGGGCAATATGGTATTCTAAACTGCCTTTGGCAAAAAGAATTTTGTACGCCAAAGGAAATCGTGCAGACGTTGCGTCTGGACAATTCCACCGTTTCCGGTGTTTTAGACAGGATGCAAAAGAGAGGACTAATTAATCGGGTCACGGATCCCTCTGACCGGCGCAGCGTTCAGGTCATTGCCACTGAAATGGGCAAATCGCTTCGAGAGGACGTGCTGCAGGTCATTGCGGATTTGAATGAACAGATTTTAGGTGATTTTTCCCAAGAAAATCGCTCCAACCTGATCAGTTGCCTGCAACAGATCGGAAAAATCCAGTTGTCCTAGGCTCTCCACATTAAGGCCCTCGGTGCATCCCTCGTTTGGCCGCACGTCAGAGAGAACATGCAAAAGGGAGAACGTCCTCTGCCGGCGTTCTCCCTTTTTAAATGTTTGAGATTCCATAAAAACAGAGTGTGATCAGGCTGACTGTTTGGGCTGTTTGCGCCAGGCAGCAGAAAATGATTAGGAGGATTTTACTATGAAAGAAGTATATATCGTAAATTGCTGCCGGACCGCCGTCGGTTCTTTTGGCGGCAGCCTGAAAGACGTTCCCGCCGCCGATCTGGGCGCGGCTGTGGTCAAGGAAGTCCTCAAGCGTGGCAACGTGAAGCCCGAGCAGGTGG
>LT827115.1 GCA_900169975.1 Pseudoflavonifractor sp. Marseille-P3106 | reverse complement strand
CATCCATCTTGCCCTTGGACACCAGTTTGTCCAGGCCCTTGTTCAGACGGGCCTCGGCGGCCTGGATCAGCTGATCGTTGATGTCGCGGACAGTGACCTGCTTGCCGCTGCGGGCAAAAACCTGCGCGATGTCCAGACCCATGGTGCCGCCGCCGATCACAACTACCTTGTTGATGCTCATATGCAGTACCTCCCAATTTTTTGTTTGAAATAGATACTCCGAAATGGCAGTTTATTTTATTTCCCGGTAAAGTTTTTTTCTTTCCGCTTCTCCAAAAATGCGCTCATGCCCTCGTCCTTGTCCTCGGTGCCGCAGCAGATGCCGAAAGCCTGAGCTTCGAAGGCCAGGCCGGTCTGGAGATCGGTCTGCATCCCCACGTGGATGCACCGCTTGGCCTCCCGCACCGCCACAGGGGCATTGGCGCAGATAGCGCCGGCCAGCTTCATGGCTTCCAGAAACAGGGCCTCCGGAGGGTAGACCCGGCTCACCAGGCCAATCACCTGGGCCTCCACCGCCCCGATGGTCCGGCCGCTGAAAATCAGATCCATGGCGTTGGACAGTCCCACAATTCTGGGAAGCCGCTGGGTGCCGCCGAAGCCGGGCGTGATGCCCAGGCCTACCTCCGGCTGACCGAACCGGGCAGTCTCACTGGCCAGGCGAATGTCACAGGCCATAGCCAGCTCACAGCCGCCGCCCAAGGCGAAGCCGTTTACTGCCGCGATCACCGGCTTGGGCAGTTCGGCCAGCTTCTGAAATACCTGTCCTCCGTAAGCCCCGAAAACACAGCCCTGGGCGGCGGAGTACTCCTTCATTTCCCCAATGTCTGCCCCCGTAGCGAAGGTTCGGCCCTCACCGGTGACAATCACCGCATGGAGATCCTCGTCTGCCTCTGCTTGGTCGATGGCGGCGTCCAGGTCCGCCAGAACCTGGCTGTTGATGGCGTTGAGGGCCTCCGGGCGGCGGAGGGTCAGGATGCCAACATGCCGCTGCCTTTCCAGTGTGACAAAACTCATCTCAGCACTTCTCGAAGATGGTGGCCACGCCCTGGCCGCCGCCGATGCACAGAGTGGCCAGGCCCCGCTTGGCCTCGGGCCGCTTCTGCATCTCGTGGAGCAGGGTGACGATGATCCGTGCGCCGGA
>LT827114.1 GCA_900169975.1 Pseudoflavonifractor sp. Marseille-P3106 | reverse complement strand
TCTGCTGGAGAAGGCCAAGGACGGCATCGAAGGCAAGACCGGCACCGTCATCCGCCGGTAAAACAGCAGACCCCCCGGCCGCATTTGCGGCCGGGGGGTCTGCTGTGAGAAAGGGTGGGACAGGTCCCGCCGCTGACTGCCGCTTATCCCAGCAGCGCCGCCAGTGGCAGAGCCGGTTTTCCATTCTGTCTGCCGTATTCTCACATCACCCCAGTCCAACGTAAACTTGCGACCGCCATTCCACCGGTGCCTGCAGCTTTGCAAAAAAACGCTCTGCGGCGGCAAGTGCGGTGGGCACACTCCCCCCACAGACGCTAAATGAAAGAGAGCCTTTCCGTAAAAAGCGGCACCGATGTTATTATGATATGCTCCCTTTAAAGTAGACAGCAGAAAAAATAAAATGGTTGATTGCATAATGAAGTTGGACACCTAACAAAAAAATCCATAGTGATTTTCCCTGCATGGTAGAATGAGGTTCCTACACAACATCTGCCAAGGGAAGGCAATCACTATGGACTGCCAAGATTATATCACAGAGCCAGCAGAACGCAAGAAGGGACAGCACCTTCAGCGTGAAGAAAGAGGTGCCATCCAGCATCTCAAGCGCCAAGGTTACTCAAACAGAGCCATCGCCAGAGAGATCGGTTGCTCGCCGTCCACCGTGGCAAACGAACTGCGGCGCGGCACACCGCCTCGTAAGAGCAATAAGGGCAGGAAACCCGGCTACTCAGCAAGGCGTGGAGAGGCCGTCTACAAGGCCAACAGGAAGCTTTCTCGGAGACGCCATCGGATTTGCCGCTGCGCCCGCTTCCTTCGTTGGGTGGCAAGGCAGTTCAAAGAGCACAAGTGGTCTCTGGATGCCTGCGTCGGTTATGCCCGTCTGCACAGGCTGTTCCAGCGGACGAGATGGTATGCACTAACACCCTCTATAACGAGGTCTGGGCCGGCAATCTCGACTTGTCTGTGACGGAGCTGCCGGAGGCCATGAAACGCAAGCGACACAAGGATTCTAAGCCCCGTGAACACAAGAAAGGCTACGGCAAGGACATCGCCCAGCGGCCTGAGATTGCGGCTCTGTGCATCGAGGAAGGCCATTGGGAAGGCGACACTGTGGTGGGCAGGAAGATTGGTAAGCAGGCCGTTGTCCTCTCCCTGTTGGAGAAGAAAACGGAAAACTACATCGCCCTCCATATTTCCGGCAAGGATGCTGACTCCGTTCTGAGTGCCATGCAGTTGCTCAAGGAAGAGTTTGGGAACAAGTTCTCACAAGTCTTTAAGACCATTACCGTGGACAACAGCCCGGAGTTCTCCGGTTTCGCCCAGGTTGAGAACTGGGGCAGCCAGGTCTACTTCGCCCATACCTACACATCCTGGGAGCGCCCTCAAAACGGGCGCCACAACGGGCTGTTCCGGGCCTTCGTGCCCAAGGGAGTATCCATTGAATCCTTCTCTCCAGAGTACATCTTATCTGCCGCTGATGAGCTGAACGGACGCCCTCGCAAGAAGCTGGGCTACCGTACCCCGGAGGAACTGTTTGAAAGGTTCCTCGACTCTGTTTACGCAGCCTCCGGCTGCGGCAGCATCGGCCACGATGGAAGCCAAAGGCTCCCATCATGCCCGACGCTCTGATGAACTAATTTCTACTGTGCAGGTGTCCAACTTGCACTTGCAATTTTCGGAAAAAATAAAATTGTCGAAACAGAGGGAGCAATTATCATGAGCTTAAAAGGCAAAATACCACCGGAGTTAAAGATTGGCCGTAGAGGATTATCAGGCAATCCGCAAGGGTACTACTGAGATAATCAAGGAATTAGGGATTCGCAGAAGCACCTTTCAATCCTGGGTGCGGAAATATCAAATGGAGGGTCGCAGCGGGTTGTATCCGAAAAAGCGTTTTATAAGTTATCCGTCCTCACTGAAGCTGGCGGCAGTAGAAGACTACCTGGGCGGAGGAGGCTCGCTGGACGCTATGTGCCGCAAATACGGGATTTCCTCCCATGCGGTTTTACAACAATGGATTACGTTGTATAATCAAGGCCATAGAGAGTTCAAGACACGCAGAGCGCGGGAGGAAACAGATATGGCCGAGAAAGAAAAATTATCGCAGGAGCAAAAGCTGCAGGCAGTACTATACTGCTTAGAACATCGACTGGACTACCGGCAGACCAGCGAGCAGTACAAGATCACCTATCAGCAGATCTATAGCTGGGTCAAAAAATATCAAGAGAAGGGAGAAGC
>LT827113.1 GCA_900169975.1 Pseudoflavonifractor sp. Marseille-P3106 | reverse complement strand
TCTCGTATCCCTACCGGATACTTTTTCATCCCTTTTTTTCCGGACATAGCAAGACCCCCTAATGTAGCTTTATTTTCCTACATTAGGGGGCCTTTTGTCTATTGTCCGGTTTTACTGGAGCTGTTCAGTTTTCGGCGGGGCCTTTTTATGTGCAGAGATCTAAAAAGAAAAAATGTTTGAAAAAATATGTAAAAAAATCCGTAAAAACCTATTCAAATCCCGAAAGATATTATATAATATTTTTAACTATAAACACGACTGATGGCGGGGAAAGAGATGGGATGAGATGAAGCTGAGCGTGTCGGGACAGAAAACGGGGGCGCCTGAGAAGCTGTATGTGGATGTAACGATGCTGGGCAGCTTTTCCGTTTGCCGGGGGGAGGAGCGGATCAGCGATGAAAACAGCCATTCCAGAAAGCTGTTCGGCGTTCTGGGATACCTGATCCTGAACAGGAAACGCCGGGTGACTCAAAGTGAGCTGATCGACCTGCTGTGGGACGACGACAGTGACGCAAATCCTGTCAATGCCCTGAAAACTCTGCTCTATCGCATTCGTCAAATGCTGCTGCCGCTCTTTCCGGAGGGGACTGCGCCCATTCTCTCCAACCGGGGCGGTTACATCTGGAATGATCAGATCGAATGCCGGACTGACACAGATCGTTTTGAGGCGCTCTGCGCCCGATGCGGCGATCTGCGGCTGGAGTCCGGGACCCGGGTGCGGAGCGGCAGAGAGGCGCTGGATCTTTACGGCGGAGAGTTCATGTCCAAGATGGGGCGGCAGATGTGGGTGATCCCCATCGCGGTGCGGCTGCATAATCTGTACATGGAGACGGCGCTGCTGTGTGCCGGGCTGCTGGAGGAAAAAAAGGAGTACGGCGCCATGGAGAGTCTGGCCGCCCGGGCGATCCGGGTGGATCCGCTGGACGAGCGGATCAGCTGCGCTCTGCTGCGGGCCCTGATCCGGCAGGGAAAGGACACCGCGGCTCTGAGTCAGTATGAAAATACGACCGAACTGCTCTACCGCAGTTTGGGCGTTCGGCCGTCGGAAGAACTCCAGGCGGTGTACCGGGAGATCATGGCCAGCCAGCAGGCGTTGGAGACCGACCTGGAGATCATTCAGGGACAGCTGCGGGAGACCGCCCGCCGGACGGGGGCCTTCGTGTGTGAGTACGGCTTCTTCCGGGAGATCTACCGCCTGGAATCCAGACGCAGCGCCCGCAACGGGACCTGCATCCATGTGGCACTGGTGACCGTCACCAACACCGACGGCTCCATGCCGCCTCTGGAGGCGCTGAACGCCACCATGGAGCGGCTTCAGAGCACACTGACAGAGAGCCTGCGTCGGGGAGATGTGGTGTCCCGATACAGCGCGGCACAGTATGTCATTCTGCTTTCCGGTGCCAATTTCGAGGACAGCATGATGGTCATGGAGCGGGTCTTTTCCAATTTCCGGGCCAAGTACCGCACGATCCGCCTCAAGTTGTCTTACAAGGTGCGGGAGCTGAGCTGAAGTGGGACGAAAAATTGCGGCCGCGCTGCTGCTGGCGGCGGCGTTTTTGCTGGCACTGGCTGCATTCCTGATGCGTCCGGGTCCGCCTGCCGCGCCGGTGGAGACTCCCAGGGGGGAAACGGCGGAGCCTGCTCCGGTTTCGACCTCCGATGTTTCGGAAATGATGCCGACCCCTGACCCAGCACAGCAGACCTACCAGCCCGGAGAGATTGTGGACGGGGTGAAGGTGGGAGGTTGGACCGTCACGGCAGAGCGGAAGGCATACACGGACGGGGCGCTGCGTCTGGTAATTCCTGCGCTGGCGGTGGATGTGCCGGTGCTGGACGGGACTGACGCAGACACTCTGCTGCGTGGAGTTGGGCTTTACGAATACGCCCAGCTTCCGGGGGAGGGGAACCGGAACGTCTCCATTGCCGGACACCGCAACGGGCTGAAAAACGGGCGCATCACCGACAGCATGCCCTTTTACTATCTGGATACTTTGGCGGAGGGGGATTATCTCTACCTTTCCGATTCGGAACATCTGTACCGGTATTTATTTTCCAGCACCGCGGTGGTGGAACCCGATGACTGGAGCGTGATCGCTGCCACCGGAAACAGCTGTCTGACTCTGACTACCTGCACCCCCATCGGCGTGGCCGATCACAGACTGGTGATCCGGGGGGCGCTGGACGCGGTCCTGCCGGCGGGGGATGCCGCCGGACTGCCTGCAAAGGAGAAATCTGCATGAAGAAGAGAAAAGCTTTGGTTCCGGCCCTGGCTGTGGCCACAGCGCTGTCGTTGTCCTGCGCGGTCCTCGGGACCGGCGCCGCGGCCGGGACGCTGCCCGGCCGTGCGGAGGTCAAGCAGGGGGTGAGTGTGTATGCCAACGACAAGGGGGAGGTGGACGCCTCCAACCTGGCTGAGGGGTATCTCTTCCTGCGCTATACCGGGGGAAAGAATGTGCGGATCAAGGCACAGATCATCAAAGAGGGCGGGGTGACCTACACTTATGACCTCAACAATGCCGGGCAGCGGGAGACCTATCCCCTGACGGAGGGGAACGGGAACTACACGGTGAAAATCCTGGAGAACACCACCGGCAACCGCTATGCCCAGGCGTATGTCTGCACCCTGGAGCTGACCCTCAGGGACCCCATGGCCCCCTTCCTTTACTCCAATCAGTTTGTCAATTACACCGCGGATTCGGCCACGGCTGCCAAGGCGGCCCAGTTGACCGGCGGAGTGGAGGGCACAGTGGGAAAAGTGGCCGCGGTCTTTGACTATGTGGTGGATCACTTCACTTACGACTCTGCCCAGGCCGCCACGGTCCAGAGCGGCTATCTGCCCAATGTGGATCAGGTGCTGGCAGAACAGAAGGGGATCTGCTTTGACTATGCCGCCGTGATGACCGCCATGCTCCGCAGCCAGGGGATCCCGTGCAAGCTGGTGGTGGGCTATGCCGGCACGATCTATCACGCCTGGATCAGCGCCTATTCGGAGAAGGACGGCTGGATGGAAGGGATTATCTATTTCGATGGGGTGAACTGGACCATGATGGACCCCACCTTTACCTCCAGCGGAAAGCGCAGCAAGCCCATTTTGGACTATGTGACCAACCCGTCCAACTATCAGCAGAAATACGCCTATTGAGCGCGGGCGGCGGACGGATCCGGGCTGTCCGCCGCCTTTGTGCGCCTTAATTCAGAGAGGGGGAGACCCGATGCCCAAACAGTTGACGGAAGAGGAGCGCTCCTCTCTGAGCTGGGAACTGTCCAGACTGTACGGGGCCGGGCTGAGCTGGCCTGACAGCGTGGACCTGCTGGCCGCCCAAAAGCCGAGCGCCCCGCTGGCCGAGGCTCTGGCAGAGCTGGGGCAGGCCCTGACCGGGGGCGCGGACCTGGCCGAGGCCATGGCCCGGACTGGGCGCTTTCCCCCGGAGTATCTGCGCCAGGTGGAACTGGGCCAGGCCTCCGGACGGCTGGAACAGGTGTTGGCGGCTCTGGCGGACTATGACCGGCGGGAAGGGGAGACCCACGCCGCGCTCCGGGGCGCGGTGACCTATCCACTGACCATGATCGGCCTGATCGGGGCGATTTTTTTCTTTTTGGCCTGGCGGATCCTCCCCATTTTTACCCGGGCTTTCGCCCAACTGGGGGTGGCGGGAGTCAGCGGGGGTGGGCGGTTGGGCACCCTGGCGCGGGGCGGCCAGCTCTCGGCTGGGGCGCTGCCGCTTGTGTCCCCTGTCCCGCTGGTGCGG
>LT827112.1 GCA_900169975.1 Pseudoflavonifractor sp. Marseille-P3106 | reverse complement strand
CCTCGACATTTTTACCCGGGCTTTCGCCCAGCTGGGGGTGGCGGGAGTCAGCGCGGGGGGGCGGTTGGCCCTCATGGCCGTGTCGGGCACATGCGCGGCCGCGGCGCTGCTGCTTTTGGCCTGGTTCCGCCGGGGCGGCGGGCTGGGGCTCTTTGCCCGGGGAGAGGTGGGGCTGGCCGCTGCCCGGAGCCGGTTTGCCTCGGCCATGGCGTTGATGCTGCAAAGCGGAATGGCCCTGGATGAGAGCGCGGAGCGCTGTGCCGCGCTCCTGACGGGGGGGCCCCTGGCCGGGGCCATGGAAACCTGCCGGGCCGCCATGGCGAAGGGAGAAGAATTTCCCCGGGCTGTGGAGGAATCAGGCCTGCTGGACTCCTTCCAGAGCGGACTTCTGGCCGCAGGCTTCCGCTCCGGGGACTTTGCGGGGGCTTTGCAGGAGATCGCCAGCCGCTGCTCCTACAGGGCGGAGGAACGGTTGGAGAGCAGCCTGGAGCGGTTTGAATACGGACTGGTTCTCTTTTTGTGCGCGGCGGTGGCCGCGCTGCTGCTGACGGTGATGCTCCCCCTGGCGCGGATGCTCACCGCCCTGGGGGGCTGAGCGGTGGCGGGCCGAAGAGACCGGCGGGTCCCGGCGGCTGTTCTGCTGGCGGGGGCGCTGCTGGCAGGCGCCGCGGCGGAGCTGGCTGTGGCGCCTGCGGCCCGGCGGGAGAGCCGGGAACTGGTGGAGGCCGCCGTCCGCCGCTCTGCGGTCCAGTGCTATGCCATCGAGGGGGCTTATCCCCGGTCTTTGCAGGAGCTGCGGGACCGGTACGGCCTTTCGGTGGATGAGACGCGGTGGATGGTAGACTACCGCTACATGGCGGACAATCTGTCCCCGGACATCACCGTACTGCTCAGATCTTGACCGGAAGGAGGGAGCGCTGTGCGCAGGGATCAAACTGAGCTGCCCAGTCTGGCGCTGTGCGCTCTTTTCGCCGTCCTGGCCATCGGAGTGACGCTGCTGTCCGGAGGGGTGTATCGACAGTGCACGACCCGGGCGGAGAAGACCGGCACCGGCCGGACCGCCCTGTCCTATCTCACCAACCAGCTCCGCCGGAGCGACCGGGCCGGGGCGGTGGAGGTGACCTCTTTCGGCGGCGGGGATGCTCTGCGCTTGGAACAGGAGGAGGGCTACGAGCTGCTGCTCTACTGTTATGACGGTCAGTTCCGGGAGCTCTATGCCGGAGTGGATTCCGGGGCGGTCCCCGCCGACGGGACCGCGCTTTTTCCCATGGAGGTTATGTCGGTGAGGGCCCGAAGCAGCCGTATTTTCCTGGCGCTCACCGCTTCGGACGGCGGGACCTGGGAGACCAGTGTGTCCCTGCGCTGTGGGGAGAGTGCGCTGTGAGGGGCGGGCGGTCCCGGCTGCTGGAGCTGGTGCTGGACCTTTGTGTCTTTGCGGTGTGTGCCCTTATCTGCGTTTTGCTCCTGGTCCGGGCCGGAACCATCAGCCGGGGGAGCGAGCGTCTGACCCGGGCGGTCTATCTGGCGCAGACCCTGGCGGAGGACTGGAAGGCGGGAGAGGCCGCCCCCCGGACCGTGGAGGAGGAAGAGCTGACCGGCGAACTCCGGGAGACGGAGGGCGGCGGTGCGGAGGTCACGGTGACCTGGAACGGAGAGACGGTCTATACCATCGGGGAGGTGCGCCGGAATGAGGGCTGAGAAGGGCTTTTTTGCCGGTGCCGGGATCGGCTTGACCAGTATTTTCACTATTCTGCTGGTGCTGATCCTGTCGGTTTTTTCCACCCTGTCTCTCTTCACGGCCCGGGCGGATGAGCGGCTCAGCCGGGCCAATGCCGACGCGGTGAGCGCCTACTATGCCGCCGATGCCCAAGCCTGCCGGATCGAGGCGGACTTCGCCCGCAGCGGCGAGGCTGAGCGGGAGGAGACGATCCCCATGACGGAGATCCAATCTCTGCGCATCCGTCTCCGCAGGGCCTCGGACGGCTCCGTGGAGCGGCTGGAGTGGAGCACTGTGCGGACAGAGGAGAGCGGAGAGGCCGGGGCCCTGCCGGTGTGGGGCGGCACCGGTCTGCCGGGGGCGCAGCGCGCTGCCGGGAAAGAGACCGCGAACGGGAGGAAACCATGAAACTGACGGAGATTTTAGAGCGGGCAGTGCGGGAGGGGGCCTCCGACATCCTTCTCATTGCCGGACTGCCTGTGACCTATAAAATAAACGGAGAGCTACGCCGGGAAGGAGAGCGTCTGCCGGCTCAGGAGACGGGGGCGCTCGCCGAGGACCTGTACCGGCTGGCGGACCGGGACATCACATCCTTTCGGAACACGGGGGACGACGATTTTTCCTTTGCCATTCCGGGGCTGAGCCGGTTTCGTGTCAACGCCCTGCGCCAGCGCAATTCCATGGGCGCAGTCATCCGGGTGGTGGCCTTCCGCCTGCCCGAGCGGGAGCGGCTGCACATTCCGGATCATGTCTTTCGCCTGGCCGGCTGCCCCCGGGGGATGATTCTCTTCACCGGGCCTGCCGGTTGCGGCAAGACCACCACGCTGGCCTGCATTGTGGATCTCATCAACAACACCCGACAGGCCCACATCGTCACCATTGAAGACCCGATCGAGTACCTTCACCAGCATCGGAAGAGCGTGGTGACGCAGCGGGAGCTCCACACAGACACGCAGTCTTACGCGGCTGCTCTGCGGGCTGCCCTGCGGGAGGCACCCAATGTGATCCTGCTGGGAGAGATGCGGGATGCGGAGACCATCCAGGCTGCCGTCACCGCGGCTGAGACCGGGCATTTGGTCATCTCCACCCTCCATACGGTGGGGGCGGTGAATACGGTGGACCGCATTGTAGACGCCTTTCCGCCGGAACAGCAACGGCAGATCCGAACTCAGCTGGCTCTGGTGCTGGAGGGCGTGGTATCTCAGCAGCTGCTGCCCGCCGTGGACGGGACCCAGCGTCCGGCCTTTGAGGTGATGACAGTCACGGGGGCGGTGCGGAATATGATCCGGGAGGGGAAGACCTTCCAGCTGGGTGCGGTGATCGACAGCGGTTCAGGCCAGGGGATGATCTCTATGGACCAGAGTATCTTGAGGCTGATGCGGGAGGGACTGATCTCGGAAGAGACGGCCCTGCGCTACGCCGTCAATGTGGACAGCGTAAAGCGCAGTCTCGAAGGAGGAAAATAATATGACACAAAAAGAGAGGGAAGGCATGTTCCGGATCTGCGTGGATCAGGGGAGCAGCGGCCGGGTATACAGCTGCCGGATCATGGAGCCCTTTGCCTTCGCTGATCTGGGAGATCTGCTGCTGAAACTCGAGCGTATTCTGGAGGCTCAGGACTATCCCCAGGCTGCCCAGATCATCCGCACGTTCCAGGAGGGGGAAAAGCGCCCGGAGTACCCCGGGCTGCCTGCGTCCGGCATGTCCTGGGAGCGGGTACAGGAGGCGCAGGGCGTGCGCATGACCTTCGATCTGCTGATTCTCTCCCGATTCAGCGCCACATGGCAGGGATATGTCCAGTGGAGTGACGGAAGCCGCACCGATTTTAAAAACGACCTGAGCTTTTTATCGGCAGTAGCCGAAAAGCTGGGGCTTTAAGGGCCCGAATACTGCCCGACCCGTGAAAGAGGAAACCGGCACAGCATAAATTGCACCCCACTTGTGAATCGGTGCCATGTGGCGATCACAAATGGGGTGCAGTTTTATTTTATGGAAAAGGTACAGTTAACAGTGGCTTTTATTGCTCAGCGGTTGCTTCTCTTCCAGATCTTCATCTTCTCGGCCTCCTGGATAAGCCCGTCCCGGAAGTATGGGTGGGCAATGGAGATGATTTTCTCCGCCCGCTCCCAGGTGGAGGTGCCCTTTAAATTGACCATGCCGTATTCCGTCACCAGATACTGCACGTTGGCTCTTGTGTCGGTCACCACTGCGCCGTTGGTGAGCGTGGGCTTGATTCGGGACTTCAGGCTCCCGTCCTTCCCCTGCATGGCCGCCGAGCAGCACAGGAAGCTCTTGCCGCCGTTGGAGAGGTAAGCCCCCATCACAAAGTCCAGCTGTCCGCCCGCGCCGGAGATGTGGCGGACCCCTGCCGTCTCCGCCGCCACCTGGCCAAACAGGTCCAGCTCGATGATGTTGTTGATGGAGATGAAGTTGTCCTGCTGAGCCACCGTCCGTACGTCGTTGGTGTAGTCCACCGGGGCGGACATGCACTCCGGGTTGTCGTCCAGGTAGTCGTAGAGCCGCTGGCTGCCCGCACCGAAGGCGTAGGTCTGCCGCCCCCGGTCCAGGGCCTTGTTCCGGCCGGTGATCTTTCCTGCCTCCGCCATGTCCACGAAGGCGTCTACGTACATCTCGGTGTGGACGCCCAGGTCCTTCAGGTCGCTCTGGGCGATCATGGCCCCCACGGTATTGGGCATCCCGCCGATGCCAAGCTGGAGGCAGGCCCCGTTGGGGATCTCGGGTACGATGAGATCGGCCACCGCCTGATCCACCGCCGTGGGGGCACCGCCGCTCCCCAGCTTCCACATGGCGGGGCTGTTGCCCTCCACCACGCCGGAGACCCGAGAGAGGTGGATGCCGCAGTCCCAGCCCCCCAGGCACCGGGGCATGCTGCGGTTGACCTCCACAAAGACGTACTCCGCCCTCTCGCATACCGAAGCCAGATGGGAGGCGTTGGGGCCGAAGGAGAACCAGCCGTGGCTGTCCATGGGAGCCACCTGGAGGAAGGCCGCCCGGACGGGCTCCACATTCTCCCGGTAGAATCGGGGCAGCTCGGAGTAGCGCATGGGGTTGAAGAAGGTGGCTCCGGCGTCGATCATCTTCCGCTCTACCCCGGACATGTGCCAGGAGTTCCAGGTAAAATGTCTTGCCGTGTCGGGCACCTTCATGGTCTCGGGCACCTCGAAGAGAATGCCGCCCCGGAGCTTGACGTCTGCCAGCTCCTCATACCGCCCGGCCAGGGCCCGGTCCAGCGCCCGGGGGGTGCCGGTGCACCAGCCGTAGTCCACCCAGTCCCCGGAGCGGACCACCTGCACCGCCTTTTCTGCCGAGATCTGCTTCTCCTGGTAGAGTGCTTTGTAATTCATAGGCGGCCCCTCACTTGGAATAGTCGTAGAAGCCCTTGCCGGTCTTGCGGCCCAGATAGCCTGCCCGCACCATCTTCTTCATGAGAAGAGAGGGGCGGTATTTGGAATCACCGGTCTCGGTGTAAAGCGTGTTCATGATGGCCAGGC
>LT827111.1 GCA_900169975.1 Pseudoflavonifractor sp. Marseille-P3106 | reverse complement strand
CCCCCGCCCTGCCCCATCTCCCCCGTCTGGCTCTGTCCGGTGGGCTGCGGCGTGGGCAGGACGATCTCCGGGGTGGGCCCGTAGAAAAGCGGCAGGCCAAAGCTGGCGAACACCGCAATGGCGATGACCACCGCGATGAGGATCACCAAAAAATTCCGATTGCGGCGCTCCAATACCCGGCCCCTCCTCCCTGATACGGACTTCCCGCCGGGAAGTCTGTTTATCGTACTGCAAACGGCTCCGGCGGGTTTTCCCTGAGTCCGAACCGATACTCCACGGCGTCGGCGATCCGCCGGCAGGCGTGCCCGTCGCCGTAGGGATTCACCGCGTGGGCCATCCGCTCATAGGCCGCAGGAGATTCGATCAGCTCCGCGGCCAGCTCAAACACGTTGGCCTCCTCGGTCCCCGCCAGACGGGCGGTGCCGGCGGCCACGGCCTCGGGCCGCTCGGTCTCCCGGCGGAGCACCAGAACCGGTTTGCCCAGCGCCGGGGCCTCCTCCTGCAGCCCGCCGGAGTCGGTCATGACGAACCGGCAGCGAGCCATCAGGTTGTGCATCTCCTCCACGTCCAAGGGGTCGATGAGGTGGATGCGCTCGTGTCCGGCGAGATACTTCCCCGCCGCCTCCCGAACCACAGGAGACAGGTGCACCGGGTAGACCAGCTCCACCTGGGGATACGCCTCCGCCACGCGGCGCAGCGCGGTCATGATGTTGTCCATGGGCTGACCGTAGTTCTCCCGCCGGTGGCAGGTGACCAGGATGACCGTCCGCCCGACGTAATCCAGGCGGTTCAAAAGCTCGGTCGTGAACCGGAAATCCGGCCGTACGGTGGTGGACATGGCGTCGATGACCGTGTTCCCGGTGAGGAACACGCCCTTGGTGATCCCCTCCCGCTCCAGATTGGCCCGGTTGGCGGGGGTGGGACAGAAGTGAAGGTCGGCCAGATCCCCCACCATCGTGCGGTTCATCTCCTCCGGGAAGGGAGAGTATTTGTCATAGGTCCGCAGTCCGGCCTCCACATGGCCCACGCTGATCTGGCTGTAAAAGGCGGCCAGCGCGGCAGAGAAGGTGGTGGAAGTGTCCCCGTGGACCAGCACCAGGTCGGGCCGGGCCTCCTGAAAGACCCGCTCCAGCCCCAGCAGGCACTTGGTGGTGATAGTGGACAGGGTCTGGCGGGGCTCCATGATATTCAGGTCGAACTGGGGCTTGATCTGAAAGATGTCCAGCACACTGTCCAGCATCTGGCGGTGCTGGGCCGTGACGCAGCAGAGGCTCTCCACCCCTGCACGTCCGGCCAGTTCCTTTACCAGCGGGGCCATTTTAATGGCCTCGGGCCGGGTACCGAAAATGGACATCACTCGGATGGACTTCATTTTTCTTCCTCCTCCTGGCTCCGACGCCGGTCGTTGTTGCCATGAAACACACTGAGGGCCACAGCTCCGGCCGCGCAGAAGGCAAACAGCAGCAGCATGGCCTTCACCGCTCCGCTTGTGGTGAGCACCACGGCGCTCAGGCCCAGAATGGCCGTGATCACATAGAGCACAGCCACCGCCTGCTTTTGAGACAGGCCCATGTCAATGAGTCGGTGATGGACATGGCTGCGGTCGGCGTGCATGGGGCTCTGCCCGTGGGCGATGCGGCGGATAAAGGCAAAGCAGGTGTCAAAGATGGGCAGGCCGAAGAGCAGGAAGGGCACCACAAAGGAAATCAGAGTGTACATCTTGAACAGGCCCTGGACGGAAATCACCGCCAGAACATAGCCCAAAAAGGTGGAGCCGGTGTCCCCCATAAAGATCTTTGCCGGATTCATGTTGTAGGGCAGGAAACCCAGGCACCCACCCGCCAGGGCCGCCACCATCATTGCCACATAGGGCTCCCCCACCAGCAGGGCGATGACCAGCAGGGTCAGGGAGCTGATGGAAGATACCCCGCAGGCAAGGCCGTCCAGACCGTCGATGAGGTTGACGGCGTTGGTCATGGCCACGATCCAGAGCACAGTCACCGGGATCGCCAGCCAGCCCAGATGCCAGTAGAGGTCGGCGGAAAAAACATTGGGGTTGGACAAGTCGGTGATGAGGTTTCCCGAAAAGACGGCAATGAGGGCCGCCACGATCTGAACCACCAGCTTCAGTTTGGCTCCCAGGGCGTAGATATCGTCAAAAATGCCCAGCACCACAATGACCACTCCGCCCAGCAGCATTCCGCGCAAGGGCGGCGTCATGGGCACAAAGATGAGGGCGCTGAGAAGAAATCCGAAAAAGATGGCCAGACCCCCCATCCGGGGAATGGGGTGGTCATGCATCCGGCGGCCGTCCTTGGGGACATCCACCGCCCCCATCTTCACCGCCAGGTTCCGCACCACGGGGGTCATGATGAGGGCGATCAGAAACGCCACCCCCAGGGCCACGGCCACCCGGCCGATCAGTTCCATTGAAATAGGCATGAATACTGGCTCCTTCGCCGGCCTTTGCCGGTGGTTCTTTCTGTAATCAGTAAAGGGCGATTCTCCGCCCCCGCGTTCAGCGGGGCAGGAAGCCCAGCTTCTTGTGAACCTTGGAAAGCGTGCGCTCCGCCACAGCGGACGCCTTCTGGGCTCCCAGGCGGTAGAGCCGCTCCAGCTCCCCCTTGTCGGCCATGAGACGCTCAGTCTCCTCCCGGACGGGCCGCAGCAGCTCCACCACGGCTTCCCCTACAGCGGGCTTGAAGTTGCCGTAGCCCTTGCCTTCAAAGCGGCGCTCCACCTCTTCCACGCTCTCTCCGGTGGCCGCGCAGTAGATGTCAATGAGGTTGGACACACCGGGCTTCTCGGGGGACTTGCGGACACAGGCGTCGGAGTCGGTGACCGCCCGCTTGAACTTGCGCATAATAGCGTCGGGCGAGTCCATGACCAGCACATAGGAATTCTCGTTTTCTGCCGACTTGGACATCTTCTTGGTGGGCTCAGTCAGGCTCATGACACGGGCGCCCACCTTGGGGATAACTGCTTCAGGCAGCGTAAACACGTCTCCGTAGATGCCGTTGAACCGCTGGGCGATGTCCCGGGTGAGCTCCACATGCTGCCGCTGATCTTCACCCACGGGGACGATGTCGGTCTGATAGAGCAGGATATCGGCGGCCATGAGGGTGGGATAGGTGAACAGTCCGGCGTTGACATTATCGGCATGGCTGGCGGACTTCTCCTTGAATTGGATCATCCGGGACAGCTCCCCGAACATGGTGTAGCAGTTGAGGGCCCAGCCCAGCTCCGCGTGGGCGGGGACATGGGACTGGATAAAGAGGATGCTCTTCTCGGGATCAATCCCTGTGGCGATGAGCTGGGCAAAGAGCTCCATGGCGTGGTGACGCAGGGCGGTGGGATCCTGGCGGACGGTGATGGCGTGCTCATCCACCACGCAGTAGACGCAGTCATACTCATCCTGATAGGACGGCCAGTTCCGGAGTGCCCCCATATAGTTACCCAGGGTGATATTGCCGCTGGGCTGAATGCCGCTGAAACTGACTTTTCGCGTTTTATTCATCTGAAAACACTCCTTTTTCCGGGACACTTTCGGCCCCAATGATTCCGAAGTATCATACCATATTTCCCAACGCTTGACAAGTTCAACTCCCACCGATAAAATAGAGGTTACTGTAAAAAGTTTGGAGGAATCGTTATGGATTTGGCCTGGTTCGAGGAAATGGAGCGGAATATCCCCAGTGGAAAGGTCCGCACCCGTTTTGCCCCCTCGCCCACCGGCTATATGCATGTGGGCAATTTACGCACTGCCCTGTATACCTGGCTCATCGCCCGCCACAGCGGCGGCACCTTTATCCTGCGCATCGAAGACACCGATCAGGGCCGCCTGGTGGAAGGGGCCGTGGACGTGATCTACAAGACTCTCCGGGAGTGCGGCCTGGACTGGGACGAGGGCCCCGACGTAGGCGGGCCCGTGGGACCCTATATCCAGACCCATCGCAAGGACTTGTACGGCAAGTATGCCCGTCTTCTGGTGGAAAAGGGCGGTGCCTACTACTGCTTCTGTGAAAAAACGGAGTCCGAAGCATCCAGCGGAGACTTTACCCATACAGACGATCCCTGCCGCACGCTGAGCCTGGAGGATGCCCTGACCAAAGTGGCCGCCGGCGTGCCCTATGTCATTCGGCAGAAGATCCCCCACGGCGGGCAGACCACCTTCCACGATGCTGTGTTCGGCTCCATCACCGTGGACAACGACACCCTGGACGACAACGTGCTGATTAAGTCCGACGGTCTGCCCACCTACAATTTTGCCAACGTCATCGACGACCACCTCATGGGCATCACTCACGTAGTCCGGGGCAGCGAGTACCTTTCCTCGGCCCCCAAGTATAATCTTCTCTATGAAGCCTTCGGCTGGGAGGTCCCTGAATATATCCACTGCTCTCCCGTCATGCGGGATGCCCACAACAAGATGTCCAAACGCCACGGAGATCCCTCCTATGAAGATCTGCTGGCCCAGGGCTATTTGTCTCAAGCTGTGGTAAACTACGTCTCCTTGCTGGGCTGGGCTCCCAAAGGTGAGCACGCGGAGCAGGAGTTTTTCACTCTCTCCGAGCTCTCCCAAGTCTTTGAGGTCGCCGGTATCTCCAAATCCCCAGCCATCTTCGACCGGGAAAAGCTCAATTATTTCAACGCACACTATCTGCGCAGCCTCTCGCCCGAGGAGTTCTTTTCCGCGGCCGAGAGCTACCTTAAGGACGCTGTCCACGCCCCCCAGGTGGATCTCAAGCTGGTGGCGCCCCTGGTTCAGGGCCGGTGTGACACTCTGCTGGACATTGCACCTCAGGTGGACTTTTTTGACGCGCTCCCCGAATACGGCAACGAGCTATACTGCCATAAAAAGATGAAGACCGATGAGGCCAACTCTCTGGAGGCGCTGAACCGGGTCCTCCCGGTGCTGGAGTCTCTGCCGGAGTGGACTTATGACGCCATCCACAGCGCGCTGGTGGATCTGGCTGCCTCTCTGGAACTCAAGAACGGCCGGATCATGTGGCCGGTGCGCACGGCTCTTTCCGGCAAGCCGGTCACCCCCGGCGGTGCGGTGGAGCTGTGTCAGATCCTGGGCCGGGAGGAAAGCCTGGCCCGCATTCGCAAAGGTATTTCCCAGCTGGGAGGCTGAGCAAACGGGGCAGGCCCAAACTTGAAGTTTGGGCCTGCCCCGTTCTTTTCCATCGTTGTCGATACAGCACATAAAAAAACAGACAGGCTATAAACCTGTCTGTTTTGTGTTGGCGCCACCTATTTTCCCGGCTCGTTACCAAGCAAGTATCTTCGGCGCAGATGAGCTTAACTTCCGTGTTCGGAATGGGAACGGGTGGACCCTCACCGCAATCGACACCAACTTACTTT
>LT827110.1 GCA_900169975.1 Pseudoflavonifractor sp. Marseille-P3106 | reverse complement strand
CGGTCAAGGCGAGAGGGAGTGAGGTGTAGGTATTGACACCAAAAAGGCACTCCCTTATACTTGAGAGAAAAAGGTGCAAAAACCTATTGATAAGATTAGCGGTCAAGGCGAGAGGGAGTGAGGTGTAAAAGACTATGGCAAAATACACCAAAAGGAGAGATAAAAGAGGGTATGAGTGGAAGTCTGCTTATCGGGAGAAAGAAGCTCTTATGCTGGAGAGGGGATACCCGGAAGTAAGTCCTCATGATTTCTATCGAGAGTTGTTTCCGACTGGTAGTCTGCAGCAAGACCCGGGGGACGGAAAAGGTAATATTATAGCGACACAGATTAGACCGTCCGGCAAAGGAAGAACCCGGCAGTGGGTAATTGATGATAGTCTGAAAATGCTGGATAAGGTCATAGGAGATAGGTTTGGGCTGATACCGCCTATTAGTTTTTACGGGAAGTCACACACGAAAGAGAACGCTCATGAGCTGTTTGCGGTGGTGGTGGATGTGGATTATGTAGGCAAACAGCAGTTAAAGAACCTGTTGAAGCAGTTTGGGAATGGTGTGCAGCTTCGTCCGACTTATCTTGTCAGCTCCGGCAAGGGGGTACATCTTTACTATTTCTTGCAGGAGCCGGTTCAGTTGTATCGAAACCGGGAAGAAGTGCTTGCGGAGCTGAAAGAAGCCTTTATCCGGCGGCTATGGAATGATACCAGCTCTATCCGTCCGGACAGCCCGGATATAACCGGAATTTATCAAGGTTTCCGGTGTGTGGGGAGTCAGTCGAAGCTGGGTGCAGATTTCCCAGTAAAAGCCTATAAGCTGTCAGAGAACCGTTACACGCTGGAGGACATAAAAGCCAGCATACCGTGCTGTAAGGTAGACCTTGCTCCGTTGTACGAGAAGCCGAGAAGAAAAAGTACCGTTACGCTGGAAGAAGCAAAGGAGCTGTACCCGGAATGGTATGAGAAGCGGATCGTGCAGGGAGAGCCGAAGCAGAAAAGTAAGAAGCAGGGCGGTACGTGGGTATGTAACGAAGCTTTATATGAGTGGTGGAAACGGAAAATAACCGAGGAAGTGAAAGCCGGAGGGCGTTACTTTTCTATTATGGCGTTGTGCTCTTATGGCTTGAAGTGTGGCATATCCGAGCAGAAGATACGGAGAGACGCCTATGCGTTCTTGGACCATTTAGAGAGCCTTACCGAGGACGAGGACAACCATTTCAGCCGGGCAGATGTGAAAGACGCTCTCCGGGCATTGAAAGGGGACAGAAAAAGGTTGTCAACGATAGCAAGCCGGGAATGGATAGAGGACAACACAAAGGTTACGATACCAGCAAATAAGCGAAATTACAGAAAACAAGAGGCTCATTTATATCTTGCAAGGCGAAAAAAAGAGGATATGAAAGTTATAGGCGAAGTAGTAAAAGAGGGCAGACCAACAGCAGAGCGGACAGTCAGAGAATGGCAGGAGAGCCACCCGGCAGGAAAGAAAGCGGACTGCATTCGAGAGACAGGACTTGCAAAGCATACGGTTTATAAGTGGTGGAAGTAGGGCATACTTGAAATGCCGAAAGGCATATGCTATAATGCCAATAGGCAAGAAAGACGAAAGTGCTCATTGTGGCACGCAAAAAGCCCCGGAGTTGCGACCTCCGGGGCTTTTCTATTCCGTTGTGGCAAGGTGGCTTATGCCTTAGGCTGGCTACCGCCTATTTATCTCCGTCCAGCCATTTGCAGATGTAGTAGGCGACTACACTTGCCAAGACAGAGAGTAAGAAAGACGAAAATATACTCATGGTGGCACACCCCCTTTCTGTACCTGTATAGGGGTGGTAGCGTCGCCCATTATACCATAGTGGCAGAAATGCCACAAGAAGCCATTTCCCCTTGTTTATTATCAAAGCCATAAGGAAAAGAGTGTCAAGGGCGGTCATAGACCGCAGCGTTTACCCTTGATACTCTTTTTTGTTGGCTATAATGCCGGAGGGGAAAACGGCTGTCCGTCCGTTCCTTTACTTCCCCCCCTGTGCTTCATTGTCCGTTCCGGCGGAAGAAAGTAAAGGGTGGTCTGCGACCATTTTTTATCTGCTGTACTCGCTGATCGGCAAGCCGAAGCTCATACTGCAGATAAAAAACAAGCCCTTGACTGTCTTCCTCCTACACTTCCAAAGTCGCCCAAGAGGAAGTAAGCTCCACTATATTCTTGGCAGAATATACGCACGAATATATCCGCTTGATATAGAGTTTATATCATGCTATAATATGTGTAGCGGATATATTGCAAGTTCCCTAAAGTGTTACCACTTTAGAACTTGTGAGGGTGGCAAGCCCCCCTTCAATCCCCCTTTTCAGAGAGCCGAAAGGCTCATAGTGTGACGGTGGTAGCACCGAAGAAAGAGAGGTCAAAGGCATGAAAAAAGAAATGGATAAAATTCAGTTTGAGTACAGATACGAGGTGCAGGAGCTGATGAAAGTAATTGATAAATATGTAAAACAGAACCCGGCAGAAAAGGAAAATAAGACGCTGGAGCGTTTCTTTGACTTGCTTGATGTCATGGATATGGAGTGGTAAGGGTATGAACAAGACAAGACCAAAGCAGTTATCATTCCGAGTAAGTGAAGAAGAATACCGGCAGTTGCAGGAGAAGATTTTAGAGAGTGGAAAGAACCAGCAGGAGTATATCCTTTCCTGTGTGCTGGAGAAGCAGATCGTGAATACGGACGGTATCAAAGAACTTATCCCGGAACTGAAACGGATAGGGAACAACCTCAACCAAATAGCAAAGCGGTGTAATGAGGGGGGAATGTTGCCGAGTGAAGCGGAAGTGCGGAAGCATGGAGAGGAGCTGAACAAAGTATGGCAGTCATTAAGGCGGTATCTTCAAAGGCGGGCATAGGGCACGCAATAGATTATGTGACGAAAAAAGAAAAGACAGAGGAGAAGCTTGTCAGCGGTCTGCATTGTGAGCCGGAGACGGTCAAGGAAGAAATGCAAGCCACAAAGGAGCTGTGGGGCAAGACGGACGGAAGAACCTATAAGCATTATGTGCAATCCTACCATGAGGACGAGGAAATAACCCCGGAGCAGGCTCACAAGAACGCTGTCGAGCTGGCAGAGCATACAAAGGCATGGAAAGGGCATGAAGTTCTGATAGCCACGCATATAGACAAGGGGCATATACACACGCACTTTATTGTTAATTCCGTAAATTATGAGAACGGTCATAAGCTCCAATGGAGTAAGCACGACCTTAAAGACTTAAAGGAACGGTGCAACGAGCAGAGCCGGGAACAGGGCTTGCATGTGCCGGAGAAAGGAAAGACATTTGCTGGAGAAGTACGGGAAGAAACGGTGGCATGGAGCAAAGACACCTACCAGCTTTTGAAACAGGCAGAGCAGGGAAAGGTCAAAAGCTATGTGCAGGATATTGCCCTTGCGGTGCTGGATTGTAAGGAAACAGCGACCAGCCGGGAAACATTTATCCGGCTGATGAATGAAAGAGGGTACGGAGTGGACTGGCAGGACAGCCATAAGTACATCACATATACCGACTTAGCCAGGGAACAGGCAGGAGAAAAGGCTTGTAAAATCAGAGATAACAAGCTGGAAAAATACTACAATATGGATTTCGGAAAGGAGAGCATTGAGCATGAGTTTGAGAGAAATGCACGAACAGCAGAAGCAGAGCAGTCCAAGAGAGCAGCTTCAAGAGTTAAACCGACAGAGCCGGACAGAGCTGGAAAACAGTCTGCTCAAAGAAGCGTTGGCGATGTCGAGCGAGAACTGCGAGGAATTGATGAAGCAGTCAAATCAAGAACAAG
This sequence comes from Pseudoflavonifractor sp. Marseille-P3106, assembly GCA_900169975.1. GTDB lineage: Bacteria > Bacillota > Clostridia > Oscillospirales > Oscillospiraceae > Vermiculatibacterium. The sequence goes on along the minus strand of LT827110.1, from coordinate 2,064 downwards.
TAAGGGCAGAGCAGAACAGGCAGAGAGACGCAGAGCAGAACAGGAAGCTCATCAGCGAGCTGAAGCAGAGCGTAGAGCTGCTGAAGAACAGCAACGAGTTGCTTCAAGACGCTATATCGGACGAGGTTGGGAGCTTGAAAGATGAGGTTAAGGAAAACACCGTCCAAGAGGTTAGAAAGGCGTTACAGGCGAATATAGAGGCTATACAGAGGGCTACAAAGCTTCTTGAGAAGCAGTCTGATACACTTACGAGCGTGATGAAGCAGAAGATCCGGGAGCTGGAGGAAAGTAAGAACAGCTTTTTCAGATATGAGGGCTTGAAGTTGTACCTGTTTTGGGGCGGTATGGTCTGCAATATTTTAGTGTTTCTTATGCTGGCATATAGCTTGTTTGGAAAGTAAAAAAGAGTGATAAATTAGAATTTTCTATTGTTTTTTGAGGTGTTATTTATTATAATAGATAATGTTAATATAGAATAAAAACTGCCAACGGGTAGTGAATGCGTAAAGCATTTGTTTGTACATCGTTAGGTCTTTGAAGATGTGCATTCAAATGCTTTTTCTTTTATAACATTAAAAGGAGAAGAACCATGTTTAGAGAAATGAGAAGATTTAAGCAGTTATTGCCACAAGAAACCGCTATAGAAATTTTGAACAGAAATACAAGCGGAACTTTAGCGTTAATCGGAGATAATGATTATCCATACGCCGTTCCTATAAGCTATGTTTATATAGATGGAAAACTGTATTTCCATTCTGCTAAAAGCGGACACAAAATTGATGCAATTATTAAACATGAAAAAGCATCTTTTTGCGTAATTGATCAAGATCATATTGTGCCGGAGAAATATACTACATATTTCAGAAGCGTCATTGCGTTCGGTAAAGTACATCTTGTAGAAGATATGAATGAAATGCGTCGTATTGCAACCTTGCTTTTTATGAAATATTCAGCAGATTACAAAGATGGAATTCCTAAAGAAATTGATTCTTCTATCAGAAACATGGCAATCATTGAAATGACAATTGAACACCTGACTGGTAAAGAAGCAATTGACCTGGTTAAAATGAAAAAAGTTGATAAAGAATAAGCACTGCCACCGGGTAGTAGATGCGTAAAGCATTCGACTGTACATCGTTAGGTCTTTGAAGATGTATATTCGGATGCTTATTTTTTTGGAGGTTATTATGAAAGAGTTTAAGGACTATTTTTCAAAAAGTGAAATTGTTTTGTGGAGTTCTTCTGTAATGGTTATTATAATTTCATTCTGTGTTTTTGACAGAATAAATTATATGACTTTGTGTGCATCGCTAATAGGAGTAACATCTTTGATATTTAACGCAAAGGGAAATCCGTTTGGACAATTACTTATGGTTGTATTCAGTTTGCTGTATGGGATTATTTCATATACCTTTTCGTATTATGGGGAGATGATTACATATCTTGGAATGACAATGCCGATGGCAATTTTTGCCTTAATATCATGGCTGAAGAATCCGTATAACGGAAACAAAGCGGAGGTTAAAGTTAATAGCATTGGAAAAAGAGAAAATGTCTGTATGTGGATTGTGACATTTGTTGTTACATTTCTATTCTATTTGATTTTGAAGTGTTTTAATACAGCTAACATCATCCCGAGCACTATATCGGTAACAACAAGTTTTCTTGCAGTATACCTTACCTTTAGGAGAAGTCCGTATTTTGCATTGGCATACGCTGCCAATGATATTGTTTTGATTATATTATGGATATTGGCAAGTCTGTATGATATTAGATATGTTTCGGTGGTAGTATGTTTTATTGCGTTCTTTGCTAATGATATATACGGATTTGTAAGTTGGAGAAAAATGAAAACCAGACAGCAAGAAATAACTAATGTTGTGAGCATAATGTAAATTCCAGTTTGTCGGTACGAAGAAAAAGGTAAAATACTGTAGTGATAAGATTAGCGGTCAAGGCGAGAGGGAGTGAGGTGTAGGTATTGACACCAAAAAGGCACTCCCTTATACTTGAGAGAAAAAGGTGCAAAAACCTATTGATAAGATTAGCGGTCAAGGCGAGAGG
>LT827109.1:5000-6150 GCA_900169975.1 Pseudoflavonifractor sp. Marseille-P3106 | reverse complement strand
AGAAAATGCGAAAAAAGCGTTGACAAACGGGTGTGGTTTTGATATATTATTCGAGCACCTGTTGAGCAGGGCGGGAACGAGTCGAGGGATCGGAAGGGTCCGAAAGGGCTGAAAAAAGTAGTTGACAAAGCGGACGAGCTATGATAAACTATCAAAGTTGCGTCTGAAGCGTCAAAGACTGGATTCGGAAAGCTCTGAAAGAAAATTCCGAACGGCCGAAAAAAGTGCTTGACAAACGAGCTGAGCTGTGATAAGATATCAAAGTTCGCTTCGAAAGTCAAAAACGAAGAAACGGCCGGTTCTGAAAGAAATTTCAGAAAAGACGAAAAAAGTTCTTGACAAAGCAAACGAGCTGTGATATAATTGAAAAGCCCGTTGGCGAGCGAAACAGCGAGCGGCGTGCACCTTGTAAATTAAACAACGTGAAGAAGCTTATACAAGCACCAGATAAGGACTAAAAGTCCTTTACAAGTTCAAAAGACTTGTGAAGGCTCAAGTTTGGATTTCTTTGAAGCTATGATTATTAGTTTCGATGAAATGAGTTGATTTGAACGGCTGCGAGGCTGTTTAGATACCATTTTATTGAGAGTTTGATCCTGGCTCAGGATGAACGCTGGCGGCGTGCTTAACACATGCAAGTCGAACGGAGAGCCAATGACGGAGTTTTCGGACAACGGATTTGGTTTCTTAGTGGCGGACGGGTGAGTAACGCGTGAGCAACCTGCCTTGGAGTGGGGAATAACAGCTGGAAACAGTTGCTAATACCGCATAATGCAGCGAGGGGACATCCTCTTGCTGCCAAAGATTTATCGCTCTGAGATGGACTCGCGTCTGATTAGCTGGTTGGCGGGGTAACGGCCCACCAAGGCGACGATCAGTAGCCGGACTGAGAGGTTGACCGGCCACATTGGGACTGAGATACGGCCCAGACTCCTACGGGAGGCAGCAGTGGGGAATATTGGGCAATGGGCGAAAGCCTGACCCAGCAACGCCGCGTGAAGGAAGAAGGCCCTCGGGTTGTAAACTTCTTTTATCAGGGACGAAACAAATGACGGTACCTGATGAATAAGCCACGGCTAACTACGTGCCAGCAGCCGCGGTAATACGTAGGTGGCAAGCGTTATCCGGATTTACTGGGTGTAAAGGGCGT
>LT827109.1:0-2500 GCA_900169975.1 Pseudoflavonifractor sp. Marseille-P3106 | reverse complement strand
ACTGAACCCTATCAAACTAAGAATACCGCAGAATTGATGATCGGCAGTCAGACTGTGTGAGATAAGTCTCATAGTCAAAAGGGAAACAGCCCAGACCCACAGCTAAGGTCCCAAATAGATACTAAGTGGAAAACGATGTGAAACTGCGAAAACAACCAGGATGTTGGCTTAGAAGCAGCCACTCATTCAAAGAGTGCGTAATAGCTCACTGGTCGAGTGGTTTTGCGCGGAAAATATAACGGGGCTAAGTATCTAACCGAAGCTTGGGCTTGCCGCAAGGCAGGGGTAGGGGAGCGTCGAATACGGGGTGAAGTCGCAGCGGAAGCAGCGGTGGACTGTATTCGAGTGAGAATGCCGGAATGAGTAGCGAGAATTATGTGGGAATCATAATGGCCGAAAATCTAAGGTTTCTTGGGGAAGGTTCGTCCGCCCAAGGTAAGCCGGGAGCTAAGGCGAGGCCGAAAGGCGTAGCCGATGCACATACGGTTGAAATTCCGTAGCCGCCGAAACTTAAGCACGTTGACACTTTGGAATAGAGGAACCCGGGCGTTGGTTGACCCGGGCGTAAGGGACCGAACTTCAGTAGGGAAGTCCTCGATGTCCAGAGGCGAGAAAAGGCGTGAGGTATGCTAAGGCGCCCGTACCGCAAACCGACACAGGTAGATGAGGAGAGAATCCTAAGGCCAACGGGAGAAGGGTTGTTAAGGAACTCGGCAAAATGACCCCGTAACTTCGGGAGAAGGGGAGCCCCCTAAGGGGGGCCGCAGTGAATAGGCCCAAGCGACTGTTTACCAAAAACACAGGTCTATGCTAAATCGAAAGATGACGTATATGGGCTGACGCCTGCCCGGTGCTGGAAGGTTAAGAGGAGATGTTAGGGGCAACCCGAAGCATTGAATTGAAGCCCCAGTAAACGGCGGCCGTAACTATAACGGTCCTAAGGTAGCGAAATTCCTTGTCAGGTAAGTTCTGACCCGCACGAATGGCGTAACGATTTGGGCACTGTCTCAACAGCCCGCCCGGCGAAATTGTTGTACTGGTGAAGAAGCCAGTTACCCGCAACTAGACGGAAAGACCCCATGGAGCTTTACTGTAGCTTAATACTGGAAATCGGTAATCCATGTACAGGATAGGTGGGAGACTTGGAAGTCAGGGCGTCAGCTTTGATGGAGTCACCCTTGGGATACCACCCTTGGATTGCTGGTTTTCTAACCTGCGGCCGTGAATCCGGTCGGGGGACACTGTTAGGTGGGCAGTTTGACTGGGGCGGTCGCCTCCTAAAAGGTAACGGAGGCGCTCAAAGGTTGGCTCAGCACGGACGGAAATCGTGCAATGAGTGTAAACGTATAAGCCAGCCTAACTGCGAGACTGACAAGTCGAGCAGTAACGAAAGTTGGAGTTAGTGATCCGGCGGTACGCACGTGGAAGTGCCGTCGCTCAACGGATAAAAGCTACCCTGGGGATAACAGGCTGATCTCCCCCAAGCGTCCACAGCGACGGGGAGGTTTGGCACCTCGATGTCGGCTCGTCGCATCCTGGGGCTGTATTCGGTCCCAAGGGTTTGGCTGTTCGCCAATTAAAGCGGCACGCGAGCTGGGTTCAGAACGTCGTGAGACAGTTCGGTCCCTATCTGTTGCGGGCGTAAGAGATTTGAAGGGAGCTGTCCTTAGTACGAGAGGACCGGGATGGACGCACCGCTGGTGCACCAGTTGGCCTGCCAAGGCCATGGCTGGGTAGCTACGTGCGGACGAGATAAACGCTGAAGGCATCTAAGCGTGAAACTCCCCCTAAGATGAGATCTCTCACTCTTTAAGAGGTAAGGCTCGATGTAGACTACATCGTTGATAGGCCGGAGGTGGAAGTGCAGTAATGCATGCAGCTGACCGGTACTAATCAGCCGAGGGCTTGACCTTAACATGAAATGCAGGCGGCTTGCTTGTTGGACAGGAAATCTACATTGTTCGGTTTTGAGGGTGTGTTCTTGGCACTCCCCTTCTGAGGGAAGAGGCGGGGAAGAGAAGTTTGTGAAGGCTTCTTTTGATACCGTTCTTCTCGAAGAAAAGTATGCGCCTTTAGCTCAGTTGGTAGAGCAACTGACTCTTAATCAGTGGGTCCCCGGTTCGAGTCCGTGAAGGCGCACCATGGCCCGTTGGTCAAGTGGTTAAGACAGCGGCCTCTCACGCCGTTAACATCGGTTCGAATCCGGTACGGGTCACCATTTCCTTTCTTTTGGAAGAAGAAGGAAGCGGAGAGGACTTTGATAAAAGTTCTTGACAAGTGAGGAACAACTGAATATAATACTTACTGTTGTGAAGAACGGTAAGGAGAAGAAAGTTCATGGAAGTTTCTTTTGCTTACTTTTCTTTCCAAGGAAAAGTAAGTTGGTGTCGATTGCGGTGAGGGTCCACCCGTTCCCATTCCGAACACGGAAGTTAAGCTCATCTGCGCCGAAGATACTTGCTTGGTAACGAGCCGGGAAAATAGGTGGCGCCAACACAAA
>LT827108.1 GCA_900169975.1 Pseudoflavonifractor sp. Marseille-P3106 | reverse complement strand
GAAACAGCTCCAGGGGGAACTCTCCGGATTCGTCCCGCTCAAGGATGCCGGGGGCCAGCTCCTTCTCGGCGAACTCGCGGGCCAGGGCCTCCATCTGCTTTTGATCTTGTGTCAGTTCGAAATTCATTCTGTCTCGTCCTTTCTTGATCTCGGTTCGCGTTTCTGCGAAACATTTTTTGCCCGTGTTGAAGTGAAAACTCTGGGATAAGTCCAAATGAGTGGGGAGTCTCCCCCGGGAAAGCAGCGCTTTGCGCGACACAAACAATAATTTTATTAAAAAATATTTTGTAACAAAACTATTGTGTAACAAAACTAACACTATTTTGCATAAATGTCAAGCAATTTTTTGCATTTTTTTTGATATGTATTTTATGAAATAGGGCACATGACGTGCAAACGAAATTTTAATTTTGTATAAGCATAATTTGTTGACAAAACAAAATGCCAATACTATAATGTGACCACACGTCCGGGCAGGTCCATTGGAAAAACAAGATATTCAATTTTCTGCCCCAATTTATGAGAATGGTAACAGATAGGAGCGAAGCGAATCATGAATGTGCTGCTCTGCGTCAAGCAAGTGCCTGATACCGCCCGTACCGGGTATTGTGGAAGGACAGAGACACTGCCCGCAGGCAGCGCCTCTTCTGCCTTAAATCCCATGGACAAATACGCGTTGGAAATTGCGGCCCGATTAAAGGATGCAGATCCAGAGGTCAAGGTCACTGCCCTCACCCTTGGTTCGAAATTGGCTGAACAGGCACTGCGAGATTGCCTGGCGCTGACTGCTGACTCGGCCTATTTGCTTTGTGATCCGCTCTTTGAGGATTCCGACAGTCTGGCAACCAGCTACACGCTGAGCGTTGCCATCAAAGCGCTTGCGCACAAGGAAGGCCCCTTCGACCTTATTTTGTGCGGCAGGCAGGCCGCCGACAGTGATGAAGGGCACGTGGGGCCCCAACTTGCAGAGTGGCTGGGGCTCCCCCAGGTGACATGCGGGTTGGCGGTTGAAAGGGAGGGCGCATCTTTCAAAGTGCACAGAGAGACTCAGGCGGGGACTCAGGTGGTAACAGTGCCGACTCCCTGTGTGGTGACTGTTACAAAGTCCGCCTTGGAATGCCGCTATCCGGACATTCTCCGCATGATGGAGTCAAACCGGGCAGAAATTTTTATCCTCCGGGCTTCCGATCTTTCTGACCTGGATCTCACTCAGGTGGGGCGGAAAGGCGCCTCCACCCATATAAAAAAAATCGTTCCTTCCCCCAAAAAAACAGGCCGAATCAGAATTGAGGAAGAATCAGATGAGAATTCAGCCCGAAAGCTCTATCAGCTTTTAAATGCGGCCGCAATTCTCTGAAGGGAGATAGGAACTTTGGAAAGCAGATCAAACGACATATGGGTTTTCATTGAAACCAGCGGCGGCGCAGCAGAAAAAGCCGCGCTGGAGGCGTTGACTCCCGGCAGAGCGCTGGCAGACCGGCTTGGAGGGAGACTTACCGCCGTGGTCCTTGGCTGTGAGGTTGATGCGGCAGTAAGAACCGCCGGAATGTCCGGAGTGGAACGGATCATTGTTGCGGACGCTCCCGAATTTCGCCTGTACACTACCGATGCATATGTTGACGCCCTTGCGTATCTGGTTAGGAAACACCAACCGGATGTTCTTCTGATGGGGGCCACCGAAAACAGCAGAGACCTGGCCCCCCGGTTGAGCGCCCGTTTGCGGACGGGGTTGGCTTCCGACTGTACCGGCCTGGAATTTGACCCGGAAATCGGTTGCGTGGCATGGACCCGCCCAATTTTTGGAGGGCAGCTGCTGGAAACGCTTTTCTGTCCCACTCAAAGGCCGCAAATCGGAACCGTCCGTCCGGGGATCTTCCATCGTCCCCCGCTTATTGCCCATGAAGCAGAAATTATTCGGGAAAATATCCGTGTGAGTCCCGGGGATATACACACCCGCATCCTGGAGCTTTTGGCCGATCCAGACTCCGGAAAAGTAGAGCTGGAAGAGGCGGATATTGTCGTCTCCGGCGGCCTGGGTTTGGGTGGACCGGAGGGCTTTGCACCGGTCAGGGCTTTGGCTCAAGTGCTTGGAGGCGCAGTCGGTGCGTCCCGCGGGGCTGTGGACGCAGGCTGGATTTCTCATGCCCATCAAATTGGGCAGACGGGAAAGAAGATTTCTCCCAAGCTGTATATTGCCTGCGGAATTTCCGGGGCCAATCAGCATGTGGCGGGAATGAGAGGGGCAAAGTATATCGTCGCCATCAATAAAAATCCCCTGGCGCCTATTTTTGATATTGCCGATTATGGCGTGGTGGGAGATCTCTTCAAGGTCCTTCCAGTCCTCACGGAAGAAATCCGAAAGGCTCGTATGTAGAGGAAAACATGTTGTTCCGGAATGTAAAAAACCTGTATCCAGAGGCGGGAATTCCGCTTCTGGATACAGGTTTTCTTTTGCGAAAATATCTCAGTCTCCTGGCTTAAGAACTCTTTGAATTCCAATATTCAGACGTTTCATCTTGCGATAGAGGAAGCTGCGCTCAATTCCAAGCTCTTCCGCTGCCGCCCGCACATTCTGACCGTTGCGTTGAAGGGAATTTCGGATCATTTTTGCCTCATAGGCAGAGACCGCATCTGACAAACGGCCTCCCTGAAGTTCTGGTTCCATTCCGGTACCGCGAGACGGGGAAGACACCTTGATCGGCAGATTTTCAAGGTCGATGATTACTTTGTCGCAAGAGGCATACGCTCCGGCAAGAACATTTTGCAGTTCTCGCACATTTCCTGGCCAGGAATAGGCACGCAGACATTTTTTGACTCGGTCAGAGAGAATGATGCTGGTCCTGTATTTCCGATTCAGTTCGCTGAGGTAGCAGTTTGCGTGGAGAAGGATATCCATGGGACGGTCTCTGAGCGGGATCATCTCGATATTGATGACAGCCAGACGATAGTAAAGATCCTCCCGAAAAGTGCCTGCCTTCATCATCGTCTGCAGATCCTGCCTGGTGGCCGCTACAATGCGCACGTCCACATGGATGGGAGATTCTCCCCCCACCCGTTCCACCTGGGCGTCCTGGAGCACCCGCAGCAGTTTTACCTGGAGGGGAAAGGGCATGTCGCCGATTTCGTCGAGAAAGAGGGTTCCGCCGTTGGCAAGCTGAAATTTCCCCGGCTTACCCCCCCGTTTCGCCCCGGTAAAGGCCCCTTCCTCGTAGCCGAAAAGTTCCGATTCCAGCAGATTATCTGGAATGGCCCCGCAGTTAATGGCAATAAAAGGCCCGTCACGGCGCTCACTCTCCAGGTGGATGGCTTTGGCGAAAACCTCCTTGCCTGTCCCTGTCTCCCCTGTAATAAGGACAGGAAAATCGGTTTTAGCCGCCTGAATGCCAAGCCGCTTGAGTTCCAGAAGCTTCGGGTCCTTTCCGATCAGCCCCTGGAATCCGCCGAATCCGGAGATGTTGTTCTGATAGGCTTCTTTATAGTATTTCAACTCCAATTCGGCGATCTCCTTCGCCGTATCCATAGCCCGCTGTCGAAATTTCATGTGGGCGGCGGCTCCAATGAGCTGACCGTCCTCATCAAAGATGCAAAATCGATTGGCTACGGCATAAGCCTCCGTTGCATCCCGGGTCTCTCCTGCACAGTATGGCTGAATGTACACACCCTGGCTGCCGTCTCCGCGATGGCGCTTGGCCAGCACATCGTACATAGAGGTCGTAGTAATGACAGAGCCAATGGGCTTGCCCAAGAGGTTTTTTCTGTCCTTGGCCAGAAAGTCACAGTAGTTTTGATTGATATCCGTGATGATGCCATCCTGATCCACCACAATGAAGCCGTCCTCCGTCTTGTCAAGGAACTCCTCAAAAATGAGACGGCAACGGTGGTCCTCAGTCATAACGGACGCCTCCCTTCTTGTTCTGGCTTCAGTGTAGCACACCCCTCAGGACGGAGCAAGCAGAAGTGTGAAATTTTTGACACATATTTGCTCAAAAGACACATGAATTTGCCATGGAATTTCTCAAAGAAGAGCTGCGCAAAAACAATTTAAAAAGTTTTTCCTTTGTGCTGCAAGTTATTCGTAAGCAAAAACTGTGAAGAAAACAATTTTTTGGGAAATTGGTATAAAAATTGCAATATTACAAGTCGTGAATTGTGAATGACGACCAAATTTGCTTTTGGAGATAACAAGGAGGGGTGAGGAATGCATTTTAGCAGGGAAGAAAAGATGCTTCAAAAAATGGCCGGGGAATTTGCTCGCGGGGAATTGCGGCCCATAGCCGCGGACATTGACAGGGAAGAGCGCATTCCCCGGGAGGTGATCCAGAAAATGGCAGGGGTGGGCTTTACGGCGCTCAACGTCCCAAAGGAGTACGGAGGGCCCGGACTGGCCGGCATCTCCAATGTCTGCAAGGTGCTGGTGATTTCCGAGCTGGCCCGCGAGTGTGCCAGCACGGCCGAGGTCATTGCCGTGCATACGCTGGTCAACGATATTTTTCTCAAACACGGGAACGAAGCGCAGAAGCGGAAATATCTCTCCGCCGCGGCGGCGGGAAAAATCGGCGCGTTCGCCCTCACGGAGGCGAACGCGGGCTCTGACGCCAGCGCCGCCGCCACCAGAGCCGTTCCCGACGGGGATGACTATGTGCTGGACGGAAGCAAGTGCTTTATCAGCAACATGGGCCCAAACGAGGGCGATTATGTGGTGGTGATCGCCCTGACCGATCCCAAACGCGGGACCAGGGGCATGTCCGCCATCGTCGTGGACCGGAACACGCCGGGATTCACCATCGGCAAGCGGGAAGAGAAGATGGGCCTGCGGGGGGCGGATATCTCCGAATTGATCTTTGAAAACTGCCGGGTGCCCAAAAGCAATCTGATCGGCCGGGAGAACGAGGGGTTCAAGATCGCCATGCAGGCACTGGACGGGGGCCGGATCGGGATGGCCGCCCAGGCCCTGGGGATCTCGGACGCGGCCATTGCGGCGTCCATCGAGTATATGGGACAGCGGGTCCAGTTCGGCAAGCCCATCGGAAAGCTCCAGGGCCTGCAGTGGTATCTGGCCGACATGGCCACCCGGACCGAGGCCGCCCGGGCCCTGGTCCTGGAAGCGGCGGAGGCCGCCGATGCGGGGGAGCCCTTTACCAAACTGGCCTCCATGTGTAAATATTTCGCCTCGGAAACTGCTGTTTGGGTGACCAACAAGGCGCTTCAGATCCACGGCGGCTACGGCTATATGCGGGACTACCCTCTGGAGCGGATGTACCGGGACGCCCGAATCGTCCCCATCTATGAAGGGACCTCGGAAATCCAAAAAGTGGTGATCGCCAGAGAACTGCTGAAGTGAGGCCTTACCGCATGGAGCAATTACAGGAAAGACGAAAGGATGGGTATCTTATGGAAAAGATCGATCTCAATCAGCTCATCGGCGCGAAGATGGAACCCCGGTACCTGGAGTACAACTGGCGGGACGTGTCCCTCTACAACCTGGCGGTGGGCGCCCACAAGGAGGATCTGGCCTACTACTATGAAAAGTACCTGAAGGCCATCCCCACCTTCGGCGCCGTCCCGTACTGGGCCACCGTCAATGTCCGGCCCTATCAGTGGATGCCTCTGCCCGCCTCCATGCTGGCCGATCAGCTGATCAAACCCACCATTGCTTTTTTAAACATGGACCACGAGATCATCATGCATCGTCCCATTGACGCCATCAAAGGCACCTTCCAGTGGCAGGATCAGATCGTGGATGTGTATGACCGGGGGGAGGGCCGCGGCGCCGTGGTCCGCACGAAGATCGACGTGCGGGATGAAGCCGGCAACCCGGTGTGCACGAATTATTCCTGCACCTTCTTCCACGAGGCCGGCGGCTTCGGCGGTCATCCAAGGCCCAAAAGCGGCGTGGAGATCCCGGACCGCGCTCCGGACTGCGTGGCGGCGGACTACATCAGTCCGGTGCAAAACCTGCTCTACCGCCTCACCGGAGACACCAACCTCATCCATGTGGATCCGGAGTACGCCAGGAGCATGAAGTTCGACCAGCCCATCGTCCAGGGCCTGTGCTCCTTTGGCTTTGCGTGCCGTATGATCATAGATTCGCTCACTCCCGGTGAGCCCGAGCGCATGACCCGGATGGCCGCCGCCATGAGCAGCCCCCTCCTTCCGGGCACTCCTGTGGAGACGCACATCTGGAAAATGGGAGACAGGCTGGCCTATTTCCGTCTGGTCGATCAGGAGACCGGGAAGGCGGTCCTGAACCGCGGGGAGTTCGAGTGGAAGTAATCAAAACGACTGATTCCCCCTTTTTTTGATTTCGAATTTATTTTTTTGACACCTGAAAGTGATGGAATCAAAATATATTTTCATAAGAATAATACTGCATCAAAAGAAAAAATGAATAAAATTATAAAGCTCAATAAAAAGATTTA
>LT827107.1 GCA_900169975.1 Pseudoflavonifractor sp. Marseille-P3106 | reverse complement strand
CGCGGCGCCCCGGGGCCCCGAGCTCCCTCCCACCCGCCCGGCGGGCAGGGGGGACACTGTGGAGCTTGTCAAGATGGGCGGGACCCGCGCCACGGTGCTGGAGGTCAAAAAAGACGGCACCCTCCGGCTCCAGGCGGGCATTTTGAAGCTCACCGCCCGTCAGGACGAGGTGCGGGTGACCGAGGGGGAGACCCAGCAGTCGGTGAAAAAAGTGGTGGAGCGGGCCGCCCACCAGCTCCGCAGCCTGGGGGCGTCCCCTGAGGTGGACCTCCGGGGTCTTACCGGAGACGAGGCGGTGGTGGAACTGGACCGCTTCCTGGACAATGCCGTCATGGGAAAGCTCCAGCAGGTCACCATCATCCACGGCAAGGGCACCGGCGCGGTGCGCAGGGCGGTGCGGGAGCACCTCAAGCGCAGCCCTTATATCAGGACCTTCCGCCCCGGCCGCTACGGCGAGGGCGAGGACGGCGTGACGGTGGCAGAGCTGAAATGAGTTGGATCCATGGGAAAAAGGGCCGAATCATTCGGAGATATGCCTGAGAAAAATGTGGAACGCGCAGGGCTGATCCCAGGTTTTTGTGTAAAATGCCATTGACTGTCAGCCTGAAATTTGCTATGCTATAAGAACAGTACCGCAATGTATTTTGGGGGGAAACTGCTATGTACATGAAAGAAGCTACCGTGAACAATCAGGTGGGTCTCCATGCTCGCCCGGCAACGTTCTTCATTCAGAAGGCCAATGAATTCAAAAGTTCCATCTGGGTGGAGAAGGACGAGCGGCGGGTCAACGCCAAGAGCCTCCTGGGCGTTTTGTCCCTGGGCATCGTCAAGGGTACCGCAATCAATTTGATTGCCGACGGTGCCGATGAAAAAGAGGCCGTCGAGGCCCTGGTGGAGCTGATCTCCGGCAATTTCGGAGATTGAGCGGAACATGATGCGCGAAAAAAGCGCCGCAGTCGCGGCGCTTTTTTTGACGGCTGGGAGAGGAAACCATGATCTGTCAACACTGTCCCCGTCGATGCGGCGCGGTCCGGGAAGAGACCCTTTCCGGAGGGATATGCGCCATGCCGGCTCTGCCTGTGGTGGCCCGCGCCGCGCTGCACTTCTGGGAGGAGCCGCCCATCTCCGGCACGCGGGGCTCCGGCACCGTCTTTTTTTCCGGATGCCCTCTCCGGTGCGTGTTCTGCCAGAACAGCGTCATCAGTCAGGAGGGGTTCGGGAAGCCGGTGACGGTGGAGCGGCTGCGGGAAATTTTTGAGGAACTGATCGCCCAGGGGGCGCACAACATCAATCTGGTGACCCCCACCCACTTCGCCCACGCCATTGTCCAGGCACTGGAGAAACCGATCCCGGTGCCGGTGGTTTGGAACACTGGCGGCTATGAGCGGGTGGAGACCTTGCGGGCGCTGGAGGGGAAGGTGCAGATCTACCTCCCTGACCTCAAGTACCTGGATCCTGCCCGGGCGGAACGCTACTCCGCCGCCCCGGACTATCCGGAGACGGCCGTTGCAGCTCTTCGGGAGATGGTGCGCCAGACCGGGCCCTGCGAGCTGGACGGGGATGGCCTGCTGCGCCGGGGGACGGTCATCCGCCACCTGCTCCTCCCCGGCGGGCTCAACGAGGCCAAGGCGGTGATGGACTTCGTGGCGGAGACCTTTGCACCGGGTGAGATCTATTTCTCGCTGATGAGCCAGTATGTCCCCCTGGGCCGTGCGGGGGAGTTTGCGGAGATCAACCGAAAGCTCCGCCCCAGCGAACGGCGGAGCGCCGAGGCGTATATGGCCGCCCTGGGGCTGGAGGGGTTTGTCCAGGACCCGGATTCCGCCAGCGGGAGCTATGTGCCAAACTTTGACTTGACGGGAGTGTGAGCCGATGCAGGGCGCCTTAATGGATCAGAAGGGCCGGATAAAGACCCTGTGGCACCTGTCCTGGCCCGCCATTATTGAGCAGGTGCTGGGCACCATGGTCAGCTATGTGGACACCGCCATGGTGGGGACCCTGGGCGCGGCAGGCACCGCCGCTGTGTCGGTGAATGCCGCCCCAACCTGGCTCATCAACGGCATCCTGGTGGGGGTGGGCGTGGGCTACTCGGTCCAGGTCTCCAACGCGGTGGGTGCGGGGGACGAGGCGAGGGCCAAGAGCGTCATTCGCCAGAGTTTTTTGGCCGCGTTGGTCTGCGGCCTGATTGCGTGTTTGATCTACGAGGGCATCTCCGGCTCTCTTCCCCGGTGGCTGGGGGCCAAGCCGGAGGTGTTCCCCCACGCGGTGAACTACCTGCGGATCTATGCCGCCGCCCTGCCTCTGGCCGCCTTCCTGGCCATTTTTTCCGCGGTGCTGCGGTGCATGGGCAATACAAAAGCGCCTCTCCTGTTCAACACTGCCGCCAACCTGCTGAACGTAGTGCTGAACTTCTTTTTCATCTACCCCACCCGGGAGCGGTGGGGATTCACCATCCCCGGTGCCGGGTGGGGGGTGGAGGGTGCCGGCATTGCCACCGCCATTTCCATCGCGGCGGCCGGCGCGGCCACGGGTTTCGCCGCATTCCGCCAGGGACGCTTTACCACCTCCCTGAAGGAGGGCATCCGCCCCGACCGGAGTATCATTCGCCGGGCGGTGGGACTGGGCCTGCCTTCCGCCGCCGAGCGAGCTACCATTAACCTGGGTCAGATCGCCACTACCGCTCTGGTGGCCCACATGAGCACTGTGGCTCTGGCGGCGAACCAAATTGCCACCACCGCCGAGGGGCTTTGCTATCTGCCCGCCTATGGGATCGGTTACGCCGCCATTGCCCTGGTGGGGCAGTCGGTGGGTGCGGGAAAACGGGAGGACGCGGAGGCCTATGGGAATCTCACCGCCGGGCTGGGTTTTCTGCTGTGCCTGGTCACCGGGACCGCGCTCTTCCTGTCTGCGCCCCCGCTGGCCTCCCTCTTCAACACCGATCCCAATGTGGTGGCGGAAGCGGCGCTGGCGCTCCGGGTGGTGGCCTTTGCTGAGCCCTTCTTTGGGCTATCCATCATTCTCACCAACGCTCTCCGGGGTGGGGACGACGTCCGCTTCCCTATGGCGGTGGGCCTGGTATGCATGTGGTTGGTGCGGGTGCCGCTGGCCTATCTTCTGGTTCTTCGGTTTGAGTTCGGACTGGAGGGGGTCTGGGGAGCGATGGCCGTGGATCTGACCCTCCGGGGCATCCTCTGTGCCGTCCGCTGGAAGAGGGGAAAATGGGTCCGCCTGTGCGGACTGGAAAGCTGAACGAACAATGGGAAAAAGCGCCCCGCTCCCTGCTGGGAGAGGGGCGCTTTTTGGTCAGGTGTTCTTGTGCTGCTGTTTCAGTTGTTTTTCCGAGGCGGCCACCACTACGGAGCAGGCGATGTCACCGGTGATGTTTACTGTGGTGCGGGCCATATCCAGGATTCGGTCGATGCCCAGTACCATGCCCATGGCAAGTCCCTCGGCGGGCAGACCCACGGAGGAGAGCACCATGGTGAGCATCACCGCGCCTGCCCCGGGGACGCCGGCGGTGCCGATGGAGGCCAGCGTGCAGGTGAGGATGATGGTGAGCTGCTGGCCCATGGTCAAACTGATGCCGTAGGCATTGGCGATGAAGAGGGCACAGACGCCCTGATAGATGGCGGTACCGTCCATGTTGATGGTGGCGCCCAGGGGAAGAATGAAGGAACGCACCGACGGAGGAACACCCAGCCGATCGCTGGCATCCATGGAGAAGGGGATCGTGGCCGCCGAGGAGGCGGAGGAGAAGGCGAAGATCATGGCGGGCACAGCCTCTTTAAAGAAACGGACCGGGCTGATATGGGCGAAGCCGCCCACGCTGGCCGAATAGACCACCAGCATGTGAAAGAGGCAGGCCCCATAGACGGTGAGAATGACCCCCAGCATAGGCAGCAGGCTCTTTGGGCCGTTGATCGCCACCACGGGGGCCACCAGCGCGAAGACCGCAATGGGAGCCAGCTTCATGATGGCGCCTGTAAGGGAGTACATCGCTTCCGCCAGAGAGTTGATCCCGCGGTAAAGGGGCTGTCCCTTTTCGCCGCACAGGAGGATGCCGATGCCCAGGGCGATGGCGAAACAGATGACCTGGAGCATATTACCTTCCGCCAGCGCCTTGATGGGGTTGGTGGGGACGATGTTCAGCAGGGTGTCTACCACGCTGGTGGGCTCCGCACCGGACACCGCCTCCATTTGGAAGGCAAGGTTCCGGCCCACGGGGAAGAGGTTGGCGGCCGCAAGGCCTATGGTGACGGCCAGCGCGGTGGTGAACAGATAATAGATGATGGTCTTGCCGCCCAGGCGTCCCAGTGATTTGGCGTCGTTCAGCCCACAGGTGCCTACCACGATGGATGCAAAGACCAGGGGGACAACCACCATTTTGATAAGGTTGAGGAAAAGCGTGCCGAAGGGTTTGACCACGGCGGTGGCGAAATCGGCGGGGAGAAAAAGTCCGGCGACGATTCCCAGGGCCAGTCCGATTAAAATCTTGATGGAGAGGTTCAGCTTCTTTTTTTGCATGAGGAGGCCTCCTTACTTGCATGTGGTTTTTATTATCATACCATTTTAACGAGAAAAAGGAAAGAAAAACAGAAAAGAATTCAAATGCTGCCAAAAGAAGTTTGATGGGAGTGGCGAAATAAGTCTGCGCGTGGTATGATTGGACGAAGGAGTGAGAGAAATGGAGTATTTGCCCGCCCGGCAGATTCTTGTGCGGAACAAATCCACACAGTGGTTTGGCACCGACTGTACCATGAACCTTTATCGCGGGTGCTGTCACGGCTGCATTTACTGTGACAACCGCAGCGAGTGTTACCACAACGAGGATTTCGACACCGTCCGGGCGAAGGCTGGTGCTTTGGAACTGCTGCGGGACGAGCTGCGGAGAAAGACGAGGCCGGTCCTGGTGGGGATGGGCTCGATGTCCGATCCCTACAATCCCTTTGAGAGGGAGCTGGAGTTGACCCGCCGGGCGCTGATGCTCCTCCATGCGTACGGCTGCGGAGTGGCTGTGGCAACCAAGTCTGATTTGATCCTTCGGGATGCCGGGCTTTACGCGGACCTGCAGACCCAGGCCCCGGTGATCTGCAAGGTGACTGTGACAACTGTGGAGGAAGCCTTGGCGGCGCGGATCGAGCCGGGAGCACCGTCCCCGGCCCGGCGGCTTGGGGCAGTGGAAAGGCTCTCGCAAAAGGGGATCTTTTCCGGCGTCCTTCTGATGCCTGTGCTTCCCTTCCTGGAAGACAGTGAGGAGAACGTTCTGCATGTGGTGGACGCAGCGGCGGATGCGGGGGCAAAATTCATCTATCCCGGGTTTGGCATGACCCTTCGAGACCGGCAGAGGGGGTATTATTATAAACAGCTTGACCGCCTTTGGCCTGGGTTGCGGGAAAAATATGAACGCCGGTATGGGGCGCGCTATTGCTGTCCCAGCCCATGGGGAAAAGCACTGTGGGAGACGTTTTCGGGGCGGTGCCGGGAACGGGGGCTTTTGTATGAGATGAAGCATATCGTTTCGGCGGCCAAACGGCCTTATACCGACAGCCAGCTGACCTTTTTTGATATGTAGCGGGGACGGCACTGCCGTCTCCGCTTGCTTTTAGCCCAGGGCCTCGATGGTTTCCGCGCAGACCAGATAGAAGCGGCGCAAAGTCTCGTTGCCCAGTAGAAGGGCGCCGCCCAGGGAACCGAGGACGGAGAGATTTTGAAGGACCAGCGGCCCTGCGGTGAAGGTTGCCACCCGGCTGAGGTTGCGGGCGGAGAGCTCGTTGAGCACCCCCGAGGTGCAGCAGCAGTCGTGGGTGTCGCAGTGGGCGGCACAGCTGCCGCAGGCGGAAGTGTCCCCACCCTCCGAATCCAGGGTCCGGCGCAGTGCCCGGATGGCCCGGCGGTAGGCAGAGGAATTTTCTTCGGTGTCTTCCAGATCAATGAGGTCAAAGGCCACGGCCTTCAAAGCGCATATGCTGAGCTGGTCTACGTCCTCCAGAGCGATCACATCGTCCAGCGGGGTGGCAAAATAGGCGGTTGCGTCGATCTCCAGCAGGTCGTTGTTGCAGGGGGAGAAGCGGTGGAAGGACGCTTCGGCGCTGTCGATATTGTCTGCCGGAGTGGTGGACGGGGAGGGGACGGTCAAGGCGCCGCCAACGGTGAGGGAATCCGTGAGGAAGAAAAAGGTGTTAAAGTCCACCAGCTCGGCCAGGAGAGGATCACAGAGAAGCCGAAGGGCTTCTGCCATGGCACGCTTGCAGCAGCAGTCCTGGGACGGCTGGGGGGCGGGGCGGTGGGAGCAGGGACGAAACTTCTCTGCCGGTAAAGGACAGGCAGGCGCCGTTCCGGCGCGGAGCGCGTCTGATAAAGCGGGGTTTTGGCTGTGATAAAGCTGCAGATAGGTTTCAGGGGTCATAAGCTGCCACTCCCATTCTCAGTTTAAGCAGGCTGTGAGACCTGCCCGGTTCATCGTATGGCGCCGCAAGGCAAGCGGTGCCGGAAAGGCGGACTTCAAATTGTAAAGAGATTTTTAATTTCAGGCGTTTGGTATTGCGTTGGAGCAGAAAAAAGCATAAAATGAATTCAGAAATCCAAAAAGAAACGGGAGGGAAACTCTATGGCTTTTTTTGACGCGTTTAAGGACAAGGCAATTGACCTTGCTCAGACCGGCGTGGCAAAGTCCAAACAGTTGGCTGAGATCGCCAAGCTGAACCTGGCAAACGCCAGCGAAGAGGATGAGATCAAGAAAGCATATATTGAAATGGGCAAGCTTTACTACGCCGAGCGGGGCATGGCCCCTGAGGCGGCCTATGCGGCTCTGTGCGAAAAAGTGACTGCCGCCAAGGTGAATATTGAGGAGAACAAGGCGCGGATCGAGGACTTGAAGTCGGATGGGCTCTCTCCTGAAGAGGACCCGGTGATCGTTGAGGTCAAGCCCGAGGAGCCTGTGTTCCACGATGGGAACGCTGACGACGACGGAGTCCCTCCCGAGGAGCCGCCCCAGGCGTAATGTCCGGAATTGCGTTGGGCGCAGGCAAATCAAACCGGCAGCGTAAAAAATCCCGAGCCGCTGAAAGCAGTTCGGGATTTTTTGCGCTGAAAAGACGCACATAAAAGCAAAAGCGCCGCCCCGGAGGGCGGCGCTTTCTAAAATTCGGGAGATCAGAAGATCCGTCTGGCGTAGACGTAGGTGTTGCTGTAATAATTGGAGTACAGGCTGTCATACTGCACAGCGTAGCTGTTGGTGGAGGCGTGGATGAACTGACCGTTGCCCACATAGATGCCCACATGGGAGACAGGGGTGGAAACACGGCCATTGTAGAAGAAAACAAGATCGCCGGGCTGCCACTCGCCCCGGGCCACGGACACGCCGTTGTTCAGCTGGCTGCTGGCCGTACGGTTGAGCGTGTAGCCAAAATGGGAGTAGACATACTTGGTAAAGCCCGAGCAGTCAAAACTGTTGGGGCCGTTTCCGCCCCATACATAGGGCCTGCCCAAAAACTGCTTGGCATAATCCACCACCTGCTGGCCCAGGCTGGACGAGGCGGCGGCAACAGTGCCGTCTCCCCGGGAACCGGCGGAGTCCTTGCAGGTGACCATAAAGTCGCTGGAGACATAGCCGTTCATGCCGTTATATGTAATCTTGTACCAACCGGAATCGATGCCGGTGATCTCGACCACATCACCGTCATTGAGGGTAAAGATATGGGTGTAGCCGGTATTGGGGCCGGTGCGCACGTTGAGGGTGCCGCCGCCGGTCTTGACCAGGCCGTAGCCGATGGTCACATCGGCCTGTGTGCTGACATCCAGATAGGATGCGGACATATAGCCTTCGACGGATTTATAGTCCACCTTGAACCAGCCGTTTCCGGCATCTTCCAAAACGACAACGGAAGTGCCCTTGGAGGCGGTGGCGAGAATGGAGGAATCGGTGCTGGCCTCGGCACGCATGCGAAGGGCGTCTGCGTTGACGGTTCCGATGCCCAAGCTGGCAGCGGAAGCACCTACGATGCACAGAGTGGACAGGGCGGCAGTCATGACGGCGGCACGCAGAAATTTACCGGAAAAAGGCATGGGACTCGTCCTTCCTTTCAGCATTTCATTTGTATTGACGGGAATTTTATTTCCCGGAGAGTGCGCGCTCCAACCAGATGCAGCCCACGTCCATGGCGGCGTAGAGACTGTCCTTTTCGCTCTTTTTGACCACCCGGTCCCGGCTTTTCAGATCGGGGTCGGTGAGCTGGAGCTGAACGGAGACCCTGGTGGACACATCCATGTCGCCTTCCTTTTTGGAAGAGAGGATCTGCAGGGCGATAATATACTTGTCGGCCATGCTGCCGTAATAAATTAAGTTGTCCTTCCTGCGAAGGGGATGGCCCTTGTAGACCAGGGGAAATTCGTTTTTGTCAGCCATCGAATACCTCCTTTGACGGTTGCCGTACTTTTTATAAGCTGTAACCGAATTGTAACACATTGATACCGGGGTGTCAACGCTTGACAGGAAGAAAGAGGAAAGAAAAATTTGCCAAACCCCTTTGGAAACGCTATACTGAAGCAAAATGGGAGAGATGTGAATGACTTTTTTGTGGAATGTTGCGGCCACACTTGCGTTTTTGCTGGCTGCTGGGGCTTTGGTGCTGCGGTGGCTGGATTCCTGTGGTGCGGATGTCCCGGCGCCTTTTTCCGATCCGCTGCCCGCCCGGAGAGGAGAGAGGCCGGACCGGATGACGCTCGGGAAGGTCTTTTTGGCGGCTCTGCTCTTTCGGTGTGCAGCGGCGCTGGGGAGCCTGGTCCTCTACAACGTCTGGTCCGGGGCGGCGCTGGGCCTTGCCGAGCTTCCGGAGCTGTGGTGCCGGTGGGACGCGCCCCACTATGTCAAGCTGGCAGAGCTGGGCTATGGGGGCTATTTGGAAGGCGGACAGCCGCTCTTCCTGGTGTTCTTTCCCCTGTATGTCTGGCTGATGCGGATTTTGACCGTTGTTTTCGGACACGCCGCGCTGGCCGGGATGACGGTGAGTTTCCTCTGCTTTGCCTGGGGGTGCGTGTATCTCTATCGACTGGGCTGTGAGGAGTACGGCCCCCGGACGGCCCGACGGGCGCTGCTCCTGCTGGCATGTTACCCCTTTTCTTTTTTCTTTGGGGGCATTATGACAGAGAGCCTGTTTTTCCTCACCACCGCCGCGGGACTCTATTCCATCCGGCGCCATGCGTGGGGAAGGGCGGCGATATGGGGGATCCTGGCCGCCATGACCCGGATGCAGGGCGTGATCCTGATCGGGGCGGCGGTGGCCGAGCTGGGCAGTGAGCTCCGCCCGCTGGCCCGGACCGGCTTGGCCCGGCGTCAGGCGTTTGGGGTGCTGGGCAGAAAGCTTCCTCTGCTGTGCGCCCCGGCGCTGGGCAGTCTGGTCTATCTGGCCCTTAATTTTTTTGTTGCCGGGGACGCATTTGCATTTACCCGGATGCAGGAGCACTGGAGCCAGGGATTTCAGTGGTTTTCGGAGGTGCTGGTCTATCTGGCCAGGAACGCGATGACCTGGCCGAAACTCTCCACGCGCTGGGAAATGTGGATCCCGGAGCTGGTGCTTTTTCCTGTCGTTGCCCTGCTGCTTTGGAAAAGCTGGAAAAAGCACCGCAGTATGCTGACGCTGTATGGCTTTGTCTATTTTATTCTCAGCTATTGCCTGTCTTGGCTGCTCAGCGCGGGACGGTATCTCTCCTGCGCGGTGCCCTGCTTCCTGTTTGCCGCCGACGAGCTGGAGGACAAGCCTGGGCGGACGGCCGTTCTGCTGGCCGGGATGGCTGTTTTGCAGGCGATATTCCTGTACCGGTATCTCTGCTGGGGACAGGTGATGTAAACGGAAACCCCCTGACTCCAATGTGGAGCCAGGGGGTTTTTGCGGCCGGGATCGTTTAATCGACCGGGGCGCCGAATAAACTGTCGAACAGGCGGACCACCGTGGCAGTCAGGGCCGCCAGCATCAGCAGGCCTTCTCCCAGTTGGGCCCAGGTGACCCCAAGAAGGGTAATGGTCATGGCGTACCGGGTCATCAGGTAGGCGTGATAACCGCCCAGGGAGGCCAGCTCGGCCGCCGCCGCGGCAGGAGCAAAATGGGGAGAGACGCAGGACAGGACTACCAGGAGAACGCCGCCCAGAAAGAAGTATCGCTCGTGCATATAGGGCAGGAAGAAAGGGATCCCCAGGCAGAGCGCGGTTCCGGCGAGAAAAAGCTGCATGTCGGACAGACCATTTTTCCGGAAAAAGAGGACCGCCAGCAGGGCCAGTGTGAACAAAAACGCCAGCAGGATGCCTGTTCGGGCGCCGGCCTCCGCATTCACGTCCATGCCGTAGGGGACAAGGGAGAAGACGGAGGGAGAGTTGAAGTTGAGGTATCGGTGCTGGCTGGGATCTCCCGCCTGGGTGAGGTAGATGCTCAAAATGTCGCCCACGGGCTTGCCCAGGAGCAGGGCGGGGACCATGGAGAGGAAAAAGACGCCGGGGAAGACAAACAAATGGCGGAACTTGACCCGCCCGGAAAACCACAGGGCGCACCAGAGGGGGAGAAGAAAGACTGCCTGGAGCTTGAAGGAGAAAGCCAGGGCCAGCAGGGCCAGAGAGCTCTTGGGCCGCTTCTCCAGCGCGCAGGCCAGCGCGTGGAGGCACAGTGCGGTGTAGACGGCATCGCACTGGCCCCAGCAGGCTCCGTTCAGGACAACGGTGGGGAGAAGGAGCAGAACGCAGAAGCAGACAAGCGGCGCTTTTCCGCCTGCCCCCGCCAGCTGCCGGGTCAGCCGAAGACCGCCCCAGGCCAGCAGTACGTCGAAGAGAATGGAGAAGAGCTTGATGAGCGGAAGATCGGGAATGGGCAGATAGGAGATCAGAGCCAGCAGATAGAGATAGGGCACATTGTAGTTGCCTACAGGGTCTTTCAAAGCGGCAAAACCGCCGTTTTGCCGGAAATGCTCCACCCATTGGGAGAGAAAGTCCTGATAGTCCAGGGTGGAGTGCGGGAGGAGGAAGGCCCGAAGAAAAAGTGCCAGGCCGATGGGCAGCAGCAGGATGGCCAGGGTGTCGCGATTATATCCGGTCCGCGCCAGAAGGACCACCGCCAGCGCCCCGACAGCCAGCAGGGCCAGAGGGAGAAAGATACGGCCCAAAAGTGTGTTGCCCGGCAATGTGAAGCAGCGCAGAGCGGCCAGACCGGCCAGAAGGAGCCCCAAAACGGCGCAGGGCCGCGTCAGATCTTTTTTCAAGGCAGAAATCCCCCCGAACATGAAAAAAATCTGGATTTCTCCAGATCAAAGACAAAATTACAGTTGACTTCCAGCTATTTACATGGTATACTAAAACGCTACTATCCACGGGAGACCATTTTCTGCCACCCTCCCACGATGGATTCAGTTTATCACAGGCGGGGCCCGCGCGCAAGACCAATGGGCCGCAAAATGACAACTGCCTCGTGCGTTTCAAAAATGAAAGGCGCCGACGGTTGTGCGATTTGACGAAAAAAGTGCGACAGACGGCGGAGAAGGGGGCCCCAGCGGGGAGCCCGGACTGCCAAAAATACAGAAAACGAGGTGTGATTTCTACATGGTCAAGGACGTCTACTACGGCAAGACCCTGCGTAAGAGCTTCGCCCGGCACCAGGTACCTCTGGAGATGCCCAATCTCCTTGAGATCCAGAAGAACTCCTACCAGTGGTTCCTGGACACGGGACTGCGGGAGGTATTCAAGGACGTGGCCTCCATCACCGACTACGCCGGAAATCTGGAGCTGTCCTTCATCGACTACACGATGGATGAGCCCCCCAAGTACGACGTGGACGAGTGCAAGGCCCGGGACGCCACCTACGCCGCCCCCATCAAGGTCCGGGTGCGCCTGCGCAACAAGGAGACCGAGGAGATCAAGGAGCAGGAGATCTTCATGGGCGACTTCCCCCTGATGACCAAGGGGGCCACCTTCGTCATCAACGGCGCCGAGCGGGTCATTGTCTCCCAGATCGTCCGTTCCCCCGGCATCTATTACTCCAAGAACGCCGACAAGGCCGACAACCTCTCCTCCGCGACCACGGTCATCCCCTACCGCGGCGCCTGGCTGGAGTACGAGACCGACCTGTCCGACGTGTTCTGGGTCCGGATCGACAAGAACCGCAAGATCCCCATCACCTGCCTGATCCGCGCGGTGGGACCCCGCACCGACGGGGAGATCCTCGAGCTCTTCGGAGAGGATACCCGTATCCTCTCCACCCTGGAGAAGGACACCTGCAAGACCTATGAAGAGGCCATGCTGGAGATCTACCGCAAACTCCGTCCCGGCGAGCCCCCCACGGTGGACTCCGCCGAGAGCCTGATGAATGCCCTCTTCTTCGACGCCCGGCGCTATGACCTGTCCGCCGTGGGCCGCTACAAGTTCAACAAGAAGCTGGCCATCGCCGCCCGCCTGTCCGGGCAGACGCTGGCTCAGCCAGTGGTGGATCCCGCCACCGGAGAGATCCTGGCCGAGGCCGGGGAGACCCTCACCCGGGAGAGAGCCTGGGAGCTCCAGGACAAGGGCGTCAACGACGCCGTCCTGGATGTGGAGGGAACGATGGTCAAGGTCTTTGCCAACCATATGGTGGACATGGAGCACTTCGTCTCCTTTGATCCCGAAGAGTGCGGCATCACCGAGCGGGTGCGCTGGAGCGTGCTTCGGGACCTGCTGGAGCAGGCCGCCGGCGACGAGGAGACCCTGAAGGAACTGGTCAGCGAGCATGTGGATGACCTGGTGCCCAAGCACATCATCGTCGACGACATCATGGCCTCCATCAACTATCTCAACTGTCTGGCCAACGGCGTGGGCACCGCCGACGACATCGACCATCTGGGCAACCGCCGCCTGCGCTGCGTGGGCGAGCTGCTCCAGAATCAGTTCCGCATCGGCTTCAGCCGGATGGAACGGGTGATCCGGGAGCGGATGACCATCCAGGACCTGGATATCGTCACCCCTCAGTCCCTCATCAACATCCGGCCCGTCACCGCCGCCATCAAGGAGTTCTTTGGCTCATCCCCTCTGAGCCAGTTCATGGACCAGACCAACCCTCTGGCCGAGCTGACCCACAAGCGCCGTGTCTCCGCCCTGGGCCCCGGAGGCTTGTCCCGGGACCGCGCCTCCTTCGATGTGCGTGATATCCACTACTCCCACTACGGCCGTCTGTGCCCCATTGAGACCCCGGAAGGACCCAACATCGGCCTGATCTCCTACCTGGCCTCCTATGCCAAAGTCAACCGCTACGGCTTTATCGAGACGCCCTACCGCAAGGTGGACAAGGCCACCGGCAGGATCACCGACGAGATCCACTATATGACTGCCGACGTGGAGGATCAGTTCACCGTCGCCCAGGCCACCGAGCCTGTGGATGAGAACGGCTGCCTGATCAATTCCCGTATCACCTGCCGTCACCGCAACGAGACCATCGATGTGGACCGCAGCCAGGTGGACTATGTGGATGTCTCTCCCCAGATGATGGTCTCCATCGCCACCGCCATGATCCCCTTCCTGGAAAACGACGATGCCAACCGCGCCCTGATGGGAGCCAACATGCAGCGGCAGGCCGTGCCACTGCTGACGACCGAGGCCCCCATCGTGGCCACCGGTCAGGAGTATAAGAACTGCATCGACTCCGAGGTGGTCATTCTGGCTGAAGCCGACGGCGAGATCACCCGGGTCTCCGCCGACTATGTCTCCGTCCGCTACGACAACGGCGAGGTCAAGGACTATAAGCTCATCAAGTTCCAGCGCTCCAACCACACCACCTGCATCAACCAGCGACCCATCGTCAACGTGGGCCAGCGGGTGAAGAAGGGCGAGGTCATCGTGGACGGCCCGTCCACCTCCAACGGCGAAGTGGCCCTGGGCAAGAATATCCTTATGGGCTTCATGACCTGGGAAGGCTACAACTACGAGGACGCCATCCTCCTCAACGAGCGCATGGTCAAGGAGGATGTGTTCACCTCCATCCACATCGAGGAGTACGAGACCGAGGCCCGTGACACCAAGCTGGGCCCCGAGGAGATCACCCGCGATATCCCCAACGTGGGCGAGGATGCCCTGAAGGACCTGGACGAACGCGGCATTATCCGCGTGGGCGCCGAGGTATCTGCCGGCGACATCCTGGTGGGCAAGGTCACCCCCAAGGGCGAGACCGACCTCACCGCCGAGGAGCGGCTGCTCCGGGCCATCTTCGGTGAGAAGGCCCGGGAGGTCCGGGACACCTCTCTCAAGGTCCCCCACGGCGAGCGCGGCATCATCGTCAACGTGGACGTGTTCACCCGGGAGGCCGGCGACGAGCTCTCTCCCGGCGTCAATATGGTGGTGCGGGTCTACATCGCCCAGAAGCGGAAGATCTCCGTGGGCGACAAGATGGCCGGCCGCCACGGCAACAAGGGCGTTGTCTCCCGCATCATGCCCCAGGAGGATATGCCTTTCCTGCCTGACGGCACCCCCCTGGACATCGTGCTGAACCCCCTGGGCGTGCCCTCCCGTATGAATATCGGTCAGGTTCTGGAGGTCCATCTGGGCTATGCCGCCAAGGCCCTGGGCTGGAAGGTGGCCACCCCCATCTTCAACGGCGCCAACGAAAAGGACATCACCGAGTGCCTGAGGCTGGCCGGTCTGGCTCCCGACGGCAAGAGCGATATGTATGACGGACGTACCGGCGAGAAGTTCGACAACCGCGTTACCACCGGCTACGTCTACTTCCTCAAGCTCCACCATCTGGTGGACGATAAGATCCACGCCCGCTCCACCGGCCCCTACTCTCTGGTCACCCAGCAGCCTCTGGGCGGCAAGGCACAGTTCGGCGGCCAGCGCTTCGGCGAGATGGAAATGTGGGCCCTGGAGGCCTACGGCGCGGCCTATACCCTGCGGGAGATGCTCACCGTCAAATCCGATGATGTCACCGGCCGTGTCAAGACCTATGAGGCCATTGTCAAGGGCCATAACGTCCCCGCCCCCGGTGTGCCCGAGGCCTTCAAGGTGCTGGTCAAGGAGCTGCAGTCCCTCTGTCTGGACATCCAGGTGCTGGACAAGAACGGCGACGTCATCGAGCTCAAGGAAGATGATGAGGACACCTATCCCCCCGACCGCGTCCGGGAGGACGACGATTTCTACCAGTATCGGGACGAGAACGAGTTCGCCTCCGCCGGCTATACCCTCAAGGAGAACAGCGATGAGGATGACCTGGCCGCGGACGCCGGCGACGAGGACGCCGATCTGGCAGATACCGATGACGAGTCCGAGGACGACGAATAAGAAAGGGAGGACGAGACTATGAGTTACGCTGAGTTTGACGCCATCCGCATCGGCATTGCCTCCCCGGAACAGATCCTGGAGTGGTCCTACGGCGAAGTGAAGAAGCCGGAAACCATCAATTACCGCACCCTGAAGCCGGAGCGGGACGGACTGTTCTGCGAGCGCATCTTTGGGCCGACCAAGGACTGGGAGTGCCACTGCGGCAAATATAAGAAGATCCGTTACAAGGGCAAGGTCTGCGACCGCTGCGGCGTGGAGGTCACCCGGGCCAAGGTCCGCCGGGAGCGCATGGGCCACATCGCCCTGGCCGCCCCTGTAAGCCATATCTGGTATTTCAAGGGCATCCCCTCCAGGATGGGCCTGCTGCTGGACATCAGCCCCCGCATCCTGGAGAAAGTGCTCTACTTTGCCTCCTATATCGTCACCGATCCCGGCTATACCCCGCTGGCCAAGAATCAGATCCTCTCCGAGAAGGAGTATCGGGACATGCGGGAGAAGTACGAGGACGACTTTGAAGCCGGCATGGGTGCCGAGGCCGTGAAGAAACTGCTCCAGCAGATCGATCTGGAAGAGCTGTCCGTCTCTCTGCGCAACGAGCTCAAGGACGCCAGCGGCCAGAAGAAGGCCCGCGTGGTCAAGCGCCTGGAAGTGGTGGATGCCTTTCGGCTCTCCGGCAACAAGCCGGAGTGGATGGTCATCGACGTGCTGCCGGTCATTCCCCCCGAGCTGCGGCCCATGGTCCAGCTGGACGGCGGCCGGTTTGCCACCTCCGACCTCAACGACCTCTACCGCCGGGTCATCAACCGCAACAACCGTCTCAAGCGGCTGATCCAGCTCAACGCCCCCGACATTATCGTCCGCAACGAGAAGCGGATGCTCCAGGAGGCGGTGGACGCCCTCATCGACAACGGCCGCCGCGGCCGGGCGGTGACCGGCGCCAACAACCGGGCCCTCAAGTCTCTGTCCGACATGCTCAAGGGCAAGCAGGGCCGCTTCCGCCAGAACCTGCTGGGCAAGCGCGTGGACTATTCCGGCCGTTCCGTCATCGTAGTCGGCCCCGAGATGAAGATCTACCAGTGCGGCCTGCCCAAGGAGATGGCCATCGAGCTCTTCCGGCCCTTCGTCATGAAGAAGCTGGTGGAGGACGGCACCGCCAACAACATCAAGTCCGCCAAAAAGATGGTGGATAAGGGCAACCCCAAGGTGTGGGACGCCCTGGAGTTTGTCATCAAGGACCACCCGGTCATGCTCAAC
Source organism: Pseudoflavonifractor sp. Marseille-P3106 (assembly GCA_900169975.1). Classification (GTDB taxonomy): domain Bacteria; phylum Bacillota; class Clostridia; order Oscillospirales; family Oscillospiraceae; genus Vermiculatibacterium. The sequence goes on along the minus strand of LT827107.1, from coordinate 24,847 downwards.
CGGGCCCCGACGCTCCACCGCCTGGGCATCCAGGCCTTCGAGCCGGTGCTGGTGGAGGGACGCGCCATCAAGCTCCATCCCCTGGTGTGTACCGCCTTCAACGCCGACTTCGACGGCGACCAGATGGCCGTCCACGTCCCCCTGTCCGCCGAGGCCCAGACCGAGGCCCGTATCCTGATGCTCTCCGCCAACAACCTCCTGCGGCCTCAGGACGGCGGCCCCGTTACCGTCCCCACCCAGGACATGGTGTTGGGTTCCTACTACCTCACCTATGAGAAGTACGCCGATCACACCGAGGGCGAGACCTATGACGACTGCGACGCTGTCCGGGAGGCCCTGGCCGCCGGGGACATCGACGAGGATTGCTATATCTGGGTGAAGAACCCGGGCAGCCTGGACGACATCCCCACCTATGCCGGCGTGGCTGCCCAGACCCCCGCGGGCGAGCTGCCCCGTGAGATCCTCCATGCCTTCTCCGACGACGGAGAGGCCCGTCTGGCCTATGACGAGGGAGAGTTGGATCTCCACGTGCCCATCATGGTCCGCCGCACGGCGGTGGTGGACGGCGTGGAGCGGCACAAGCTGGTGCGCACCACCGTGGGCCGCCTGATCTTCAACGAGGGGATCCCCCAGGATCTGGGCTTTGTGGACCGCAGCGATCCTGAGAAGGTCTTTGAGCCCGAGATCAATTTCATCACCGGCAAAAAGCAGCTGGGCAAGATCATCGACAAGTGCATCGCCAAGCACGGCTTCACCGTCTCGGCCGGGGTGCTGGACACCATCAAGGCCAAGGGCTACCACTATTCCACGGTGGGCTCCCTCACCGTCTCCATCTACGATATGACAGTGCCCCCCAGCAAGCCGGAGAAGATCGCCGCCACCGAGCAGGAGATCGTGAAGATCGAGCGCCAGTACAAGCGCGGCTTTATCACCAACGACGAGCGCTACCGCCTGGTGGTCCAGGCCTGGGAAAAGACCACCAAGGAAGTGGCCGACGCGCTGATGGAGAACCTGGACCGCTACAACCCCATCTGGATGATGGCGGATTCCGGCGCCCGTGGTTCTATTGCACAGATCCGTCAGCTGGCCGGTATGCGCGGCCTGATGGCCGATACGGCGGGCCGTACCATTGAGATCCCCGTCAAGGCCAACTTCCGTGAGGGCCTGTCCGTTTTGGAATACTTCATCTCGGCCAGAGGCGCCCGAAAGGGCTTGGCCGATACCGCCCTCCGGACCGCCGACTCCGGTTACCTGACCCGCCGTCTGGTGGACGTGGCCCAGGAGGTCATCATCCGCGAGCACGACTGCGGCACCCACGACGGTATCCTGGTCTCCGAGATCAGCGAGAACGGCCAGGTCATTGAGACCTTCGGCGAGCGGCTCAAGGGCCGCTATCCCGTGGAGGACGTGGTGGATCCCGCCACCGGCGAGCTGCTGGTGAGCCACGACACCATGATGACTCCCGCCACTGCCGACCTGCTGGAGGCCCACGGCATCCACGAGGTGATGATCCGCTCCGTGCTGACCTGCGAGGCCCGCAGCGGCGTGTGTACCAAGTGCTACGGCGTGAACCTGGCCATCGGTGAGCCGGTGGGCGAGGGCGAGACCGTTGGTATCATCGCGGCTCAGTCCATCGGTGAGCCTGGCACCCAGCTGACCATGCGTACCTTCCACACCGGCGGTGTCGCCGGCGGCGATATCACCCAGGGTCTTCCCCGTGTCGAGGAACTCTTCGAGTCCCGCCGGCCCAAGAAGATGGCCCAGCTGGCTGAGATCAGCGGCAAGGTCACGGTGGAGGAGGCCAAGAAGGGCGGCAGCCTTTACAACGTCACCATTGTGGCCGACGACGGCGAGACCGTCACTTACGCGCTGCCCCACAGCGCCGGCATCCGGGTCCAGAGCGGCGACACGGTGGAGAAGGGCCTGGCCCTCACCGACGGCGCGCTCTATCCCCAGGACGTCCTGCGGGTGCGTGGCATCCACGCCGTTTACAACTACCTCATTCAGGAAGTTCAGAAGCCTTACCGCCAGCAGGGCGTTGACATCAACGACAAGCACATTGAGGTCATTGCCCGTCAGATGATGCGCAAGGTCCGCGTGGAGGAAGCCGGCGATTCCGACCTGCTCTCCGGTTCCACCGTTGAGCTGGTGGAGTTCCTGGATGCTCGGGACGCGGTCCGCAAGCGCGTTGCGGCTGGCGAGAAGCGGGAGGACGGCAGCGAGTTGATCGAGCCCGTGGCCACCCGTCTGCTGCTGGGCATCACCAAGGCATCTCTTGCCACCGATTCCTTCCTGTCCGCCGCCTCCTTCCAGGAGACCACCAAGGTCCTCACCGAGGCCGCCATCAAGGGCAAGGTGGACCACCTGCTGGGCCTGAAGGAGAACGTTATCATCGGTAAGCTCATCCCCGCCGGTTCCGGCCTGACCCAGTACCGCAAGTACGACAAGGTGCAGCCTCCCGAGGAGCCCGTGGAGGAGCAGCCCGCCGTCCTGCCTGAGGATCTCCCGGAGCCCGTGGAGGCCGAGGGCCTGCTGGACGACTACAACGAGCCCGAAGAATAAGCGTTTTTAAAATGGCGCCCCCCTGCCGAACCGCAAGCTGCGGCCAGGCAGGGGGGCGCTGTTTTTTGACGAGGATGGATTCGGCAGGTGGGGATGGTCCGCCTTGACAGTCCTGCGGCTGCCGGGGTATGATGGAACAAAAGGAGGGATCGGGATGTCCCGGAAAAAGCTGACCCTGATGCTGATACTGACCCTGATGCTCTCGGGCTGCGGAGGCGGAACGGCAGAGGGGTCCCCTGCGCCTGACCCGAGTCCGGAGCCTGTGCCCACTGCAGCCCCCACCCCGGAGCCAACTCCTACGCCCTATGACGGGCCGATCAACCCGCTGACCGGGCTGCCGCTGCTGTCCGGCACCCCGGAGGATCGTCCCATTGCCATTATGCTGAACAATTTGAAGGGGGCCCTGCCCCAGCTCGGCGTTTCCCGGGCCGACATCATCTATGAGTTGCTGGCCGAGGGCGGGATCACCCGGATGCTGGGGATCTATCAGAGTGTGGAGGGCGTGGGGAACATCGGCTCTGTGCGCTCTTCCCGGCCCTATTATCTGGAGCTCGCACTGGGACATGATGCGGTCTATCTCCACGCCGGAGGGAGCCCGGATGCCTATGCCAAGATCCGGGCGTGGAACGTCACGGCCCTCGACTGCGTCAACGGACCCTACGAGGGGACCCTGTTCTGGCGGGACGCCTGGCGGAGAAGAAATCTGGGCTATGAGCACAGCGTCATCACTTCCGGGGAGACCATCACCACGCTCTTCCCCGGTTACGCCTTCCGAAAGCGGCATGCCTCCGGCTACACCTATGAAATGTCCTTTTCCCAGGACGGGACACCGAAGGGCGGACGGACGGCCGCTGAGGTCAAGGTTCCCTTTTCTCAGTATAAGACCGGAGTCTTTACTTATGAGCCGGAGACCGGAACCTATCTGGTTTCTGAGTATGGAAAGCCCTATGTGGACGGAAATACCGGCGAACAGGTGGCGGTCACCAATCTTCTCATCCTTCGAACCCGCTGTTCCAATATTCCCGGGGACGCTTACGGCCGCATCACCGTGGATCTTGAGGGGGGCGAGGGGTGGTTTGCCTGCGGCGGCCGATCCGTGCCCATCCGCTGGGAGAAAGAAGCGCCCGACGGCCAGCTGTGCTATCAAACGGAGGATGGTCGGCCCCTTCTCCTGGGACAGGGGCGCAGCTATGTCTGTATCGTGCCCACCGGCAGCGCGGTGGAATTTTCGTGAAAGAGGGAGAAGCGGTATGCCGATCCGTATTATTCAGGGGGACATCACTCAGTTCCCCTGCGACGCCATCGTCAATGCGGCCAACACCACCCTGCTGGGTGGGGGCGGGGTGGACGGGGCCCTTCACCGCGCCGCGGGGCCGGGACTGCTGAAGGAGTGCCGCGGCCTGGGGGGCTGCCCCACCGGGGAGGCAAGGATCACAAAGGCCTACCGCCTTCCGGCCCGATATGTGATCCACACCCCGGGACCGGTGTGGCGGGGTGGGAGGCACGGCGAGGCGGAGCTGCTGGCAAACTGCTACCGGAACAGCCTCCTGCTGGCGGAAGCACACGGCTGTAAAACGGTGGCCTTCCCCTCCATCAGTACAGGGGTCTATCATTTTCCCATCCGCCGGGCCGCGGCCATTGCCCTGAAAACGCTCCGGGAGAGACTTCCGGAGTGCCGTCAGGTGGAGGAAGTCACCATGGTATGCTTTTCCGAGCCGGACTGGGCTGTCTATCAGGCGGCGCTGACGGAACTGTGACGCTCAGGGGGAAGGCGGTTTTTTCAGCCGGGCGGAGAGAATGGCGTCCTTTCCGTATTTCCCACGGATCCCATCCACGGCGCGCTCCAGCCGCTCCACTTTCTCCCGCCGCGGCGCGGATTGGGGCGACAGCAGGTCCAGCTGCTCCACAGCCTCCCCGGCGGGAAGCAGATTCTGGGCCGTCACGGTGAGCGCCCGCACAGGGGATCTGGGATTCCAGGACTGGCGCAGCAGCTTCAGGGCGGTTCCGGTGATCTCCCGGGCCAGATAGGTGGGGATCTCCAGCCCCTTTTGGCGGGAGATGTCATGAAAGGCCGGGTCCCTCACCGTGATCTGAACGGTGCCGCACTTCATGTCGAGCCGCCGCAGACGGGCGGCCACCTCGTCGGAGAGGAGGGCCACGCCCGCCCCCAGCTCTTCCCAGCCCAGCAGGTTTTTTGGGAAGGTGAGACCGTTTCCCACAGATTTGGGCGGGGGGAGCTCGCCGGCGGGGATTACGGGAGCACATTCGGTCCCGACGGCATAGTCATGGAGCACGGCCCCCTGCTTGCCCAGAATGGTGATGAGGGCTGCGCGGTCGAAACGGGCCAGATCCCCGATGGTGCGGATCCCGTATCCGCTGAGCGTCCGGGCGGCGGCGGCCCCCACAAAAATAAGCGCGTCCACCGGGAGGGGCCACAGCAGCGCCTGAAAATTTTCCCGGGTGATGACGGTGGTGGCGTCCGGCTTTTTGTAATCGCTTCCCATCTTGGCGAAGATCTTGTTGAAGGACACTCCCACCGAAATGGTCAGCCCCAACGCTTCCCGGACCTCCCGCCGCAGACGATCGGCCAGCCCCTTTCCGTCGGTGCGGAAGAGATGGAGGCTCCCCGTCACATCCAGCCAGCTCTCATCGATGGAAAAGGGCTCCACCAGGTCGGTATAGCGCTCATAGACATCGTTGACCAGGCGGGAATAGCGGTGGTATTTCTCGTGATGGGCGGGGAGAAGGACCAGGCCCGGGCACTTTTTCCGGGCCTGCCAGATGGTCTCGGCGGTTTTGACGCCAAAGGCCTTGGCCCCTTCGTTTTTGGCCAGGATGATGCCGTGGCGGCTTTCGGGGTCGCCGCAAACCGCCACGGGGGCATCCTTTAGTTCCGGGTGGTCCAGCAGCTCCACCGAAGCGTAAAAACTGTTCAGATCGCAATGTAAAATGACCCGTTCCATGCCGGTCCCACCCCCTTCTTACAAAAGAATAGCACGTTTGTTCCACAAAAGCAAGACGGAAATAGTGAGAAAAAATAGCAATAAAAAATTGGAAATTTTCTCATATCTTCTCGACATGGGAATGAGGGAGGTCTATAATGAGCACAATTTCAAAGGGAAAAACCGATGACGAAGTGGAGTACCCGGACAGATGTTTTCTTTCAGAGAGCCGCGGGCGGTGGGATCGCGGCAGGAAACGGTGCAGGGAATGGGCTTCCGAGGGCGAGGGCGAAAGGGTGACCGAGTAGTCAGACGGGGACTCCGCCCGTTATCAGGGGAGCGCACATTCGATGGATGTGTGGAGACGAGTGGGCGTCGCGGGACGTCAATTTGGGTGGTACCGCAGAGGCAAGTCCTTTGTCCCAAAACAGAAATTGTTTGGGATACAGGGGCTTTTTTTGCACCCCTTTTCTCAAACCCATCTCAACGAGAAAGGGAGCATTTGATATGAAAACCATTCCGCATCGCCTGTACCTGAGCGAGGATCAGATCCCCACACACTATTTCAATCTCCGTTCCGCCATGCCGGAGCAGCCGGATCCCATGCTCAACCCGGGTATCCTCCAGCCGGTGAAGGAGGAGGAACTCTATCCTATTTTCTGTGAGGCGCTGGCCCATCAGGAGATGGATGGAAGCACCGAGTTTGTGGAGATCCCGGAGGAGATCCGGGAGGTCTACAAGATGTACCGGCCCTCTCCTCTGGTCCGGGCCTATCATTTGGAGAGGGCGCTGGGCACACCCGCCAAGCTCTACTACAAATTTGAGGGCAACAACACCTCCGGCTCCCACAAGCTCAACTCCGCCGTGGCCCAGGCCTATTATGCCAGGACCCAGGGGATCGCCCGGCTCACCATGGAGACCGGCGCCGGCCAGTGGGGCACGGCCCTGAGCGAGGTATGTTCCTCTTTCGGCCCCGGCCTGGATGTGTTCATGGTCAAGTGCTCCTATGAGCAAAAGCCCTTCCGCAAAGACGTGATGCGGGTCTTTGGCGGCCGGGTGACCCCGTCTCCCTCCATGACCACCGAGGTGGGAAAGAAGATCCTGGCGATGGATCCCGAGACCACCGGCAGCCTGGGCTGCGCCATTTCCGAGGCGGTGGAGTCGGCTGTGTCCCATCCAAACAGCCGGTATGTGTTGGGCTCGGTGCTCAATCAGGTGCTGCTCCATCAGTCTATCATCGGTTTGGAGAGCGAAACCACCATGGAGCAGCTGGGGGAGTACCCTGACATTGTGGTGGGCTGCGCGGGCGGCGGCTCCAATCTGGGCGGCCTGATCGCGCCCTTCATGCGGGATAAGCTCACGGGAAAGCATACAGGGGCCCGGTTTGTGGCCGTAGAGCCTGCCTCCTGTCCCTCGCTGACCAGAGGGCGTTACGCCTATGATTTCTGCGACACGGGAAAAGTCACCCCCATGGCGCGGATGTATACTTTGGGCGCCGGGTTCATCCCCTCCGCCAATCACGCCGGGGCCTTCGCTGCCACGGCATGAGCCCCATTCTCTCCAAGCTCTATCACGAGGGTTATATGGAGGCGGTGAGTGATAAGCAGACCGAGGTATTTGAGGCGGCGGTGCAGTTTGCCAAGCTGGAGACCATTCTGCCCGCCCCGGAGTCGGCCCACGCCATCAAGGGCGCGATGGACGAGGCCCTCAAGTGCAGGGAGACAGGTGAGGCCAAGACCATCCTCTTCGGTCTGACCGAGACCGGATACTTTGACATGACGGCCTATGCGGCCTATCTGGATGGCAGAATGACCGATCATGTGCCCACCGACGAGGAGCTGCAAAAGGGGTTTGACTCGCTGCCGGACATTCCTCAGAATCGATAAATGCCGCCGGAAAGGCAAAAAAGCGGAGTTTGTCCCCGGGGGATGGGCTCCGTTTTTCTGTCAAAAAGCCATGTGTATTTTTTGTGCCGGACCGGATAAACTACTTCGGAAAAGGAGGTGGGAAGGATGGACATGACAAACCAAGAATACGGCAAGTATGTCAATTCCAAATCCAAGCCCTCGCCCTGCTGGAAAAACGACGTCTGGGCGTTCCTGGTGGGGGGACTGATCTGCACACTGGGACAGGGGCTCATGAACCTTTACGGGGGATGGGGTCTGGAAAAGGAGGACGCCGCCACGGCGGTTTCGGTGAGCCTGATCTTTCTGGCGGCCCTTCTGACCGGACTGGGTTATTTCGACAACATTGCCAAACACGCCGGCGCCGGGACGCTGGTGCCGATTACGGGTTTTGCCAATGCCATGGTATCTCCGGCGCTGGAATTCAAAAGCGAGACGCTGATTATGGGCACCGCCTCCAAAATGTTTGTGGTGGCGGGGCCGGTCATCGTGTTCGGTACTGTGGCCAGCGTACTCTATGGAATTGTCCTGGTGCTTTTCGGCCTGACCTGAAGGCGATAAGGCGGACAGGAGCGGCAGCCGGGGATTTCCCGGCTGCCGCTCTGCTGTCCGGGGATGCTTGACTTGAGAAGAAAAACTGGGTAAAATGGAGAAAAAACCAGGTGGTGAGGAAGATGGCACGTCCGGTGAAATGCAGGCGGGTATGCGCGATGCCCGAGTTTCGGGAATTCATTCCCGCCGGCAGGATGCTCGGGGATGAGTATATCGAGCTGCGCGTGGACGAGTATGAGGCCATCCGACTGATCGATTATCTGGGGCTGTCTCAGGAGGAGGCGGCAGCGGGAATGGAAGTTTCTCGGGCGACCATCCAAAATATGTATGAGGCGGCCCGGAAAAAGCTGGCCGCCGCCCTGGTGGAGGGGAAGCGCCTGCGGGTAGAGGGCGGGGTGTACCAGATCTGCCCCAAGGGGAGACAGTGCCCGGGAAAGAAATGCTGCCGCCGGGGGGAAGGGATCTGAGTGCCCCGGTTTCAAACAAACGGTCAAAAGCCGACGGCGGGAAGTGCATGCACTTCCCGCCGTCGGCTTTTTGGGAGATCAGTGGTTTCCGGAACAGCCTGCCTTATCCTCGTGGCAGGCATGGTCGCTGCAGGTGTGTCCGCCCTCGTGGTGGTGGGCGCAGACAGTATCCGGATCAAAAATCAGGGAATCGCTCAACAGCGCTGTCACCGCGGCGTCGGCATCTCCGGATACGCCGGGATACAGGCGGATACCGGCCTCGGCCAAAGCCGTCCGTGCGCCTCCGCCGATCCCGCCGCAGATCAGGGTGTCCACGCCGTGCCCGACCAGAAAACCGGCCAGGGCCCCGTGGCCGCTGCCCATGGTGTCCACGACCTGCGCCGACTGGACCGCCCCGTTTTCAATCTTATACAGTTTAAACTGTCCGCAATGGCCAAAGTGCTGGAACACCTGGCTATTTTCATAAGTTACCGCAATTTTCATGGAAAGCGCCTCCTTTTTATGAATCTATTCTAATCTTATTATTGGCATATGTCAATAATAAGATGAAAAGAATCGGCATCCTCTCTCTAAAAGAGGGTGAGGATGCCGCGGCTTGAAAGGGAAGATCAGCGATAGGCTGCCTGCAAGATCGCCACGGTCTCCTCCTCCGTCAGGGAAACGGGATCGTTGAAGAAGAGGATGGGGGCGGTCTGCCGGGCTTCCGCAGCCAGTGAGGGGAGTTCCTCCAAGGTCACACCGTAGTCGCTGAGCTTGATTGCTCCCATCCCGCACTGATCCATCAGCCGTCCCAGCGCCTTGGGGAAATGGCCGCGATCCAGGGCGGTGTCCAGCTTTGCAAAGGCGTCGTCACAGGCATGGCAGTCGGCGAAGTGCTGGTAGTAGGGCAGGGCCAGAGCCAGCAGACCGGCTCCGTGAGGAAGGGAAGGGTGGTGTCCGCTCAACGCATGCTCCAGAGCGTGGGCAGAGCAGGAGCGCATGGCACAGCCCGCCAGGACGGCTCCGAGAGAGACCTGAGCCCGGGCCTCCGGATCGGCTCCGTCCGCCACCGCATGGGGCAGGCCCTGAGCCAGAAGCGCCACGGCCTTCAGGGCGTACATCTCGGCCATGGGGTTGCCGCCCCGGTTGATGACGGTCTCGATGGCGTGGAACAGGGCGTCGAAGCCCTGGAAAGCAGTCTGCCGGGGCGGGAGAGAGACGGTGAGGGAGGGATCCACTACGGCCAGGACGGGAGCTCCGTCCTGCCGCCCCAGCCCAGCTTTGATCCCGGTGGCTTCATCGGTGACCACAGCCCAAGGGCTGACCTCGGAGCCGGAGCCGGCGGTGGTGGGAATGGCGACGACCGGGAGGCCCGGCCCAGGGAAGCTCTTTCCGCCGACGTAGTCGCTCCAGACACCGCCGTTGACTGCGAGGAGTCCCGCGGCTTTGGCGGTGTCGATGCAGCTTCCGCCGCCCAGCGCCACCAGAAAGTCACAGCCTTCGGCCTTGAGCTGCTCTGCGGCGGCGGAGGCCTGGGCGGCGGTAGGGTTGGGGGAGACGGCATCAAAAATCGAGACGGTCACCCCTGCTTTTTCCAGTTGGGCCAGAGTTTCCGGCAGGGCATCGCCCCGTCGGGACTGTCCCTTGGTGGTTACCAGCAGGGCGCGCTTGCCGGGGAGCGTCTGACGGCCCAGCCGCCGGAGCTGGCCTTCGCCGAAGAGCAGCTTTGTGGGGAAGTAGTGGGTAAAGCCGATCATGTTATCCCTCCTTGGGCGTGAGCTTGATATAGAGGGTCTTTCCCGCATCGTTCTTTGGGATGGCATCCACCACTGTTACAGAGAAGGCGGTGTGGGAGAGCCGGGTCACCCCGGAGAGATAGTCCACGGCGGCCTGAGGGAGGGCGGGGTCCCTGCCGTCGGTGAAGATGGTCATGAGATCGTCCCGACCGGTACAGGCAAACTCTGCCTCCGGGAAGCGGGCGGCCAGCAGCCGTTCGGATTCGTCCAGTCCCACCCGGTTGCCAAAGATCTTGATGAAGCGCTTTTTCCGGCCCACGATGTAATAATAGCCGTCGTCATCCCGGCGGGCCATGTCGCCGGTGCGGAGCACACCGTGCCATTCGTCGGCCTTGGCCAGGTCGGCGGCGCAGGTGGCGTATCCCAGAGTGACGTTGGCTCCCCGGTAGATGAGTTCGCCCACGGCGCCCTCGGGTACCTCTTGGCCGTCGTCGTCCTCCAGAGTGAAGGAGCCGCCGGGGATGGCAATGCCCATGCTGCCCCGTTTTTCCACAGAGCGGGCGTAAGGCAGGTACCCCATACGGGCAGTGGCTTCACACTGCCCATACATGACGTAGAACCGGCGTCGGCTCTCGGCACACCAGCGGGCAAATGTCTCGTGGAGCTCCTCGGGGAGCTTGCCTCCCGCCTGGGTGAGATAGCGCAGGGTGGGCAAATCCATGGTGGGCAGGCGCAGGCGGTGGAACATTTTGTAGGTATAGGGGACCCCCGCCAGGGAGGTGGCCCCTTCTTTCAGGAAGAAGCGCCAGAAGTCGCCCTCCAGCACACCGCGGGTGGTGAGCAGGATCGTTGCGCCCACAAGGGCGTGGCTCTGGATCACCGACAGACCATAGGTATAGTTCATGGGAAGGGTGGTGATGGGGCGCTCAGTCTCGTTCAGCTCCAGGTACTCCACAATGGAGCGGGCATTGGCTTCAATGTTGGCCCGACTCTGCCGCACCAGCTTGGGGCTTCCCGTGGAGCCGGAGGTGGTGAGGAGGATGGCCAGGTCGGGGTGGAGCGCAGGAGAGACTGCGCCGATCCGGCGCTCCAGAGTGCAGCCGTATTCCGCCAGCAGGGGTTCGGTGGAGCCGAGGGCGGCGGAGGTCTCCGCCGGGAGGGCGTCAGGGCGGAAGACCCAGGCGGGGGAGTAGGTCTCCACGAGCTGGGAGAGAAGGGCGGGGTCAATGTCTGCGGCCAGCAGCAGCGGCACTGCGCCGCAGCGCAGGCAGGAGAGATAGGCCATCAGAACGCCGGGAATGTTTTCACACAGGAGGAAGCCCAGGGAGCGCTCGCCCACACCGGCGGCAAAGCGGTCCGCAAAGGTGTCCAGGTCTCCGTAGGTGAGGGTGAGACCGCTGTCGGAGATACACAGAGTCCGCCCGGCCCAGCCGGATTCGGCGGTAAACAGTGCCATTTCAGTCACTCCTTTTTCTCATGGCGCACAGCAGTCGGCGTGTTTGCCTGTTTTGAAGGTTCAGGATAGAGAGGGTCAGCAGCGGATGACCCGGGAGAGGGAGGCAATCAGGTCTTTTCCGTCCCATACCACGTCGAACTCCATGGCCTGCCCCACGGGGACCGCCCGGTCGATCCCGGGCAGACCCAGAGCCGCCACAGTCCGGGCCGCTTCATCCGGGGCGATCCCGGCGCAGGTCAGAGTCTGGGTTCGTCGGGTGACAAAGGCGGAAAGCTCCCCCAGAGACGTGATCTCATATTCCAGGAAGGAGCCGAAAGCCAGGTGAAGGGCATCGGGGTCGGCGGGGGGGGCGGTGAGGGACACCCGATAGAGCAGGTTCCCCTCCCGGCGGACGGGACCCAGAGCGGGTTCGGTCATGGCCAGTTCGCAGAGGGCCTCATATTTCCGGGCCGCTTTGTAGGGGGTCAGCTCGTAGGTATCCTCTGCCTTCCGGCAGAGCGCGGCCCAGAAGCGATCACGGGCGGAAGCGCCGTCCGGGCAGTCCTGCTCCCACAGCACCAACCGGGGGCTGGAGCAGGCGTTTTGATCCATGAGGTAGGTGTCGTTGTAGAACCGGTGGGCCAGCAGCTCCAACTCGGATGCGGAGAGGGCGGCCACATGGGCCTCGCTCATGAGGCACAGGGACCAGCGGTCGGGAAAGACCAGTTCCACCCCGCCGGGACGGGCGGGAAACCGGCGCATGGCCTCCACGGTGGCGTCGCCGCCCCAGACCACCCGGCCGTCGCACTCCAAGAGAAGGGCGGCGGTGCGGTCCTCCTCCTCCCGGGGGTAGGAAATGAGCCCGGTGCGGGCCTTCAGCGCGGCGTGTTTGGGGCGGGAGAGCACCTCGTCCAGCACGGCGCAGAACATCCGCCCCCGCTCCTCCAGCCGGGAGGACATCCGCAGCAGGTTGGCGCATCCGGCGAGCATCCCCACCGCCAGAGAGTAGGCGAAGAGCAGGGGGACGTTGGCGGGGGGAATGTGGAAGAGCAGGCCCCGGCCCAGGCGGATCGGACCCTCATACTGTTTTTTCAGGGCCTCCAGCCGGGAACGGCGGCACCAAAAGGCGAAGGAGACGGCCTCTGCGTCGGTTCCCAGGGGGGAAGCGCGCAGTGCGGTGGAGAGATCAGAAAGAAAATCCAGCACCCGGGGGTCAAAGACCGGCCAGGGGGCGGCCTCCGGGTGGGCGGAACCGGCCAGAACCCGCAGCGTATCAGCCTCCATAAGTATCACTGCACCCCCTTACCTCAGCTTTTGGAATGCGGCCGGTGATGGAGAAATACTTCCCCTTCCAGCCGCAGGGACAGTCATCCTCCCCCAGGAGAACTCCCATGTCTTCAGTGAGCAGGGAGTGGCCCGGGTAGGAGCGGGGCAGGAGCGAGAGAACCTGAATGACGCCGGGTTCTCCCACGGTGCAGAGCCCGTGGTCGGCGGGGCGGCGAAAGAGAACGTCGGAATAGGCACTGGCGTGGAGGTGGCCCTGGGGGCACTCCAGGTAAATGCAGCCGGTCTGTTCCGCCATGCCGTAGTAGTCGGCCACCTGGCGAATGCCCGCCACCTCCCGGAGGGTCTGGTTGAACTCCTCCGGTGAGACCGCTTCATTGACGAGTTTTTTCCAGCCGCCGCCGTGAATGAGAACGCTGTCCCCAAAGTCCAGGGTGATCCCCTTTTCCCGGAGAGCCTGACAGAAGTGCCTCCAGATCATGAAGGTGAAACCGAAGAGCAGGATCTTCCGGCCCCGGTACTGCTCCAGAAAGGCCTCCACAGCCTCCAGATCCAGTTCCATGTCGTTGTTGAGGGCGTAGCGCATGGGGGATCCGAAGATGGAGAAGCCCAGGATGCCCGCACCCCGGGCGGAGAACATGGCCCGGTCCCGAAGCACCTTTTTGGAGTCGATGACCAGCATGGGGAGCCGGTCATTGCCCACCAGCGCGGAGGTGATGCGGAAGAGGGTCTTCTGCTGGTTGGCAGAGGTTCCGGCGTCCAGAAAGATCCGGGAGACCCGCTGGCCGGTGGTGCCGGAGGAAGTGATGGTCTTAAAGACTTGGCCGTCCGGTACACTTTTGAGCTCCAGATCCTTAAAGACCGAGACCGGCAGGAAGGGGACGTCCTCAGGAGCCAGAGGGCCGTCAGGCACGCCCAGCCGATCCAGCAGGGCAGCGTAGGGCGGGCAGTGCTCCCGGTGATAGCGGGTCAATTCGGTGAGACCGTCGGAAAAGACGGTCCGCTTCTCCGCCCGGGAGAGGGAAAAGGGCTCTTTGGTGAGCAGGGTGTCATAGTCCATAGGTATCTTTCACCTCCTGAGTGAGTGCATAGGGTTCGCCGTGCCCGGGGCAGATGCGCAGCCCCGGCGGCAGGGCAGACAGCCAGGGCCTGGCCACGCGCTCGTAGATCTCGGTGTTCCCGCCGGGCAGGCGGGTGATGACTGCCTCGCCGGGGATGAGGTAGTCGCCGGTAAAAAGGGTGTCCCTGTCCAGAAGGATACAAGTACTGCCCGGCGTGTGGCCGGGCAGGGGGGTGAGCCGGAGGGTGTGCCCCCGCCAAGTCATGGTGTGTTCTTCCGCAAAGGTCTGATCCGCCGGGGAGCAGACCAGCGGAGGGTAGTGTGCGCCCGGTTTGCCCTTGAAGGTCAGGTAGACCTCCATCATGGCGGACATGTTGAGGTACTTGTTCTGCATCCCGGCATCGCAGGGAGCGGAGCAGAGAACGATGGCTTCGGGATATTTGTGCCGCAGGGGCTCCAGGCCCAGCATGTGATCGCAGTGCTCATGGGTGAGGAGGATCCATTCCGGGACAAGACCCCGCTCCTCCAAAAGAGAAGCGGGGCCTTCGGGATGACAGGGATCAATGACCACCGCCCTGTCCCCTTCGGCGCAGACGTAGCAGTTGCCCTCGGCAAGGGGATCGGTCCAGCGCAGGATGTCCATCATGGAAATTACAGCGTCACGCCGTATTTGGCAAGGATCTCCTTGCCCTTCTCATAGGAGGAGAAGTCCAGCACATCCAGGGTGCTCAGGCTGATTTTAAAAGTCTCTTCCATTTCACTCATGAACTCCATATGTCCTACGGAATCCCAGGCCGGGATGCCGCGGTAGGTCAGGGTGGGGAGATCTTCGGGCTTGACACGAAAGCTGCTCAGAAAAAGTTTGTCATATTTCTCTAAATTGCTCATGGGGGGGTCCTCCTTCAATAATCCTTTTCATTTCCAAAGGGAGAAATGTTCTCCCGGATGGTCGCTGTTTTCGTTACCGCAGGGCCAGCGTGATCTCGGCCTCGGCGCACAGGGCGTCGCCCACAAAGGCGCGGCCCTTGCAGACGGCCATGCCGAATTCCGGCCGCTCACTGAGCAGGCTGGCGTGGAGCTCCACGGTGTCTCCCGGGGCGATGGGGCGGCGGAAGCTGACCTTGTCGCTCCCGGCCAGGAGAGGCGCTTTCCCGGCGTACTGCTCTGCGGAGAGAAGCAGCAGGTCGGCGCACTGGGCCATGGCCTCCAGGGCATAGACTCCGGGAAGTACCGGATGGTCGGGGAAATGGCCGCGGAAAATATCCCACTGAGGATCGACGTAGAGAGAGGCTGCCGCTTCCCGTCCGGGGACCAGCCGGCTGGCCGTGTCGATCAGCAGCATGGGAGGGCGGTGGGGCAGAACTCCCAGTACCTCTTCGTGGGTCAAACTCCGGACCTCGCCGCCAAACACCAGATCCTTCAGTTTCTCCTGCGCGGGGAAAAAGTCGATATCCCCGGACAGGGCCACCTGCCGGGCCTCCGGCACCGCAAGCCCGGAGACAGTAGTGCACCGATTGGTGCAGCCGTTGGCAATGAGGGCCGCGGCGTAGGGGACGCCGTCTTCCGCCGGAACGAATTCCAGATCAGGCAGAGAGGCCTGGAGCCGTTTGACCAGAGAGACCCGGTCGTAGCGGGGGTTGCAGCCGCCGCAGTAGCGCACACCGATCTGAGGCTTTTCGGACATGATATCAAACACCTACCATACGCAGAGTTTAGTATCATTTTAACATGCCGTATGTTCATTGTCCAGACTTTCCCCCACGGATCAGTGTAGAAAAATGAGAAGGACAGGAAAAAATACGGCTTGACAAAAGAAGCTGGCTGTGGTATCTTTTGTGCAGGAGTTAGCAATAACTAACTCCTGCACTGAAATACGGCTCCCGCCGAGGAGCCCGTTTTTTTAAAAATGAGTTAGTCTTAGCTAACTAAAAGGAGGGTGGAGCAATGCGGCAGACGGACTTTGAGCGGGCGCTGGTTTGGCACTGTGCGCCTGTTTTGGTGGGACTGAAGGCGGCGGGGCTGCTCTCTCTGACGATGGAGAATGGGGGAATGCTGCCCGAGATGGCGGGAAAATACAATGTTTTGCTGGCTGGAAATGGCCTGCGCTTTTTGCCTCTGTGCCGCTGTGGCCGCCGCCGTCTTTTGTTGGTCTACCGGGAGGAGCCCCTGGCGCGGGCCCTGGAGTGTCCGGCGGCCTGTGCCATTCTGCACAGGGCCGGGTATCCGGTGGGGGAACCGCTGCCCCGCCTGCTGGGACGGCTTATGGAGCGAATGGAGACGGCCGAGGAGTTTCCGCACGAGATCGGCCTTTTTCTGGGTTACCCTCCGGAGGATGTGGAGGGCTTCTTGAATGACCCCGGCGGTAGGGGATGCCGGCTCTGCGGCTGCTGGAAGGTTTATCACGACGCGGAAGGGGCCCGGAGAAGGTTTCGTCAGTTTCGTCAGTGCAGAGACCTGCTGTGGGCGAGGCTGGAACGGGGAGATTCCCTGATCCGCATGATGGGGGCTGGACCTAAAACGGCCTGAAGAAAAAATACATGAAAAACAGGAGGACAACACAATGAGCAAAATTGCTGTGATTTACTGGTCGGGAACCGGCAACACCGAGGCAATGGCCCGGGCGGTGGCGGAAGGCGCCATAGCCGCCGGAGCCGCCGCGGAACTCTTCAATGTCTCAGAAATGACACCGGAGGCGGCGCTTGGGTATGACGCGCTGGCTCTGGGCTGCCCGGCCATGGGGGCTGAGACGCTGGAGGAGGCGGAATTTGAGCCCTTCTTCTCGGCGCTGGAGCGCCGCATCTCCGGGAAAAAGACCGCTTTGTTCGGCTCCTACGGCTGGGGGGACGGGCAGTGGATGCGGGATTGGTACGAGCGGGCGGAAAATGCCGGGGCCGCTCTCTGCGGCCCCGGGGGCCTCATGGTCAATGAGGTCCCCGACGATGCCGGCCTGGCTGCCTGCCGGAATCTGGGCGCGGCGCTGGCCGGCTAAACTGCTCTATTGTAAAGACTCACCTTTCATCTTGTTCCACAGACTTTCTTCAAACACGGCGAAGAGCCGGACACATCATGTGTCCGGCTCTTCGCCGCAGGCTTGGATCAGATGTTGTTTTCGGTGCGGTAACGCTTCTGGGGGACATAAGTGCAGTGGAGGAGCTGGTGAGCTCTGCGCCCGCCGGGCTCGCCCAGATACTCGTCGTAAATCTTTTTCACCACGGGATTTTCGTGGCTTTTGCGCATGGGCATCTCTTTGTCCTGGTCATACAGAGCCTTGGCGCGCAGCCCGGCCAGATCGGTGAAGGAGCGGATGTCGGAGGAGTGGAGGGGCTGACCGCCTCCGTTGATGCAGCCGCCGGGGCAGGCCATGAACTCAATGAAGTCGTACTGGAGGGAACCGTCCTTCAAGCCGTCGATGACCTTCTTCACATTGGACAGGCCGGAGGCGGCGCACACCCGGACGGTACGGCCGGCCAGTTCGTAGCTGGCCTCCTTCACGCCCTTCATGCCCCGGACCTGAGTGAACTCCACCATCTTGACCTCGCCGCCGGTGAGAATCTCGGAGACGGTGCGCAGGGCGGCTTCCATGACGCCGCCGGTGGCGCCGAAAATGACCGAAGCGCCGGTGGAGATACCCAGCAGGGGATCGAACTCCCCGTCGGGCAGATGGTCGAACATCATGCCGGACTGGGTGATGAGGCGGGCCAGCTCCCGGGTGGTGAGGGAGATATCCACCGGCATGCAGCCGTTGGACATCCGCTGTTCGGGGCGCTGAACCTCGTACTTCTTGGCGGTGCAGGGCATGACGGATACCACTACGATATCCTTGGGATCAATGCCCGCCTGCTGGGCGTAGTAGCTTTTTACCAGGGAGCCGAACATCTGCTGGGGGGATTTGCAGGTGGAGACGTTGGGCAGCAGCTCGGGGGCGTGCTGCTCGCAGTAGCGGATCCATCCGGGGGAGCAGGAGGTGATGAGGGGGAGAGGTCCGCCTTTTTCCAGCCGGTGGAGGAACTCGGTACCCTCCTCCATGATGGTGAAGTCGGCGGCGCTGTCCACGTCGAAAACCTTGTCAAAGCCCAGCCGGTGGAGAGCGGTGACCATCTTGCCCTCCACGTTGGTACCAACAGGCAGGCCGAAGCACTCGCCCAGCGTTACGCGGACGGAGGGGGCGGGGCCGACCACCACGTGCTTGCTGGGGTCCATCAGGGCCGCCATCACCTGAGCGGTGTTGTCCTGCTCGGCCAGAGCGCCGGTGGGGCAGGCCACGATGCACTGGCCGCAGGAGATGCAGTCTACTTCGGACAGGTCCCGGTCGAAGGCGCAGCCCACATGGGTGGAGAAGCCGCGGTCATTGCAGCCGATGACGCCGACCTCCTGGATCTTGCGGCACATGGAGGTACAGCGGCGGCAGAGGATGCACTTGGAGTTGTCCCGCACCAGATGGAGCGCAGTGGTCTCCAGGCGGGGGGGCAGTTTGTCGTTGGCGTAGCGCACCGCGTCAATGCCCAGGTCGGCGGCCAGCTGCCGCAGTTCGCAGTGGGCGTTGCGGGAGCAGGTGAGGCAGTCCATGCGGTGGTTGGAAAGGATGAGCTCCAGGGTCAGCTGACGGGAATGGCGGACCTTGGGGGTGTTGGTGAGGACTTCCATGCCCTCGGACACGGGGTAAACGCAGGAGGCCATCAGGCTCCGGGCACCCTTGACTTCCACCACGCAGATGCGGCAGGCGCCGATCTCGTTGACGTCCTTCAGGAAGCACAGCGTGGGGATCTTGATTCCGGCGCTCCGGGCGGCCTCCAGCACAGTGGTGCCTTCGGGGACGGTGACGGGAATCCTGTCGATGGTGAGATGGACCATTTTCTTTTCCATAGTGTTCCGCCCCCTTTACATTTTCACGATGGCGTCAAAGCGGCAGTTGCTCAGGCAGACGCCGCATTTGATGCACTTGGTGGTATCGATGACGTGGGGTGCCTTGATCGCTCCCGTAATGGCACCGGCCGGGCAGTTCCGGGCGCACAGAGTGCAGCCGCGGCACTTGTCTGGCGTGATGACATAGCGGATCAGGTTCTTGCACACGCCGGCGGGGCAGCGCTTTTCCACCACGTGGGCCACATACTCGTCCCGGAAGTATTTCAGCGTGGAGAGCACGGGGTTGGGCGCAGACTGACCCAGGGCGCACAGGGCGGAATCCTTGAGGTGGTAGCACAGCTCCTCAATGGTGTCCAGATCCTCCAAAGTGCCTTCTCCGTCGGTAATTTTGCACAGCAGGTCGTAGAGCCGCTTGGTGCCGATGCGGCAGGGGGTGCACTTTCCGCAGGATTCATCCACGATAAAGGAGAGGAAGAACTTGGCGATATCCACCATACAGTTGTCCTCATCCATGACGATCAGCCCGCCGGAACCCATCATGGAGCCGATGGAGAGCAGAGAGTCGTAGTCGATGGGGGTGTCAATGAGGGAGGCGGGGATGCAGCCGCCGGAGGGGCCGCCGGTCTGGGCCGCCTTGAACTTTTTGCCGCCGGGCACGCCTCCGCCGATGTCCTCGATGATGGTCCGCAGGGTGGTGCCCATGGGGATCTCCACAAGGCCGGTGTTGGTGATCTTGCCGCCCAGAGCAAAGACCTTGGTGCCCTTGGACTTCTCGGTGCCGATGGCGGCAAATTTGTCCGCGCCGTTATTGAGAATCCAGGTGATATTGGCGTAGGTCTCCACGTTGTTGAGAAGGGTGGGGCGCTGGAACAGGCCCTTCACCGCGGGGAAGGGAGGACGGGGACGGGGCTCGCCCCGGTGCCCCTCAATGGAGGTCATCAAAGCGGTCTCCTCGCCGCAGACGAAGGCGCCGGCGCCCAGCCGGAGCTCGATATCGAAGGAGAAGCCGGAGTTCAGGATGTCCTGGCCCAGCAGACCGTACTCCCGGGCCAGCTCAATAGCCTTTTGCAGACGCTTGACGGCGATGGGATACTCGGCGCGGACATAGATGTAACCGTGGGTGCCGCCGATGGCATAGGCGGCGATGGTCATGGCCTCCAGTATGGAGAAGGGGTCGCCCTCCAGCACGGAGCGGTCCATGAAAGCGCCCGGGTCGCCCTCATCGGCGTTGCAGCAGACGTATTTCACCCCGTCGGGGCTGACCGCGTCCTTGGTGAACTGCCACTTGTTCCCGGAGGGGAACCCGGCGCCGCCGCGGCCTCTCAGACCGCTCGCTTTGATCGTATCGATGATCGTTTGAGGGTCCACGTGATTTTCCAGGATACGGCTGAGCGCCAGATAGCCGTCGACGCCGATGTATTCGTCAATGGATTCGGGATCGATGACGCCGCAGTTGCGCAGGGCGATGCGCTGCTGATGTTTATAGAACTTGGTCTCGGCGAGAGAGGTGACGGCATCGCCGGCGTCGCTCTCCATATGCAGCAGGCGCTTGACGATGCGGCCCTTGACCAGGTGTTCCTGAACGATCTCGGGGACATCCTCAGCGGTGACCCGGCTGTAACAGGCCCCCTCCGGAAAGATCATGACAATGGGGCCGATGGCGCACAGACCGAAGCAGCCGGTACGGACCACCTTGACCTCCTTGTCCAGATCCGACAGCTTGAGCTGCTTTTCAAAAGCCTCGGCGATCTTGGGGCTTTCCGAGGAGGTGCAGCCTGTGCCGCAGCAGACCATGACATGGGACCGAATTCGACTCATGTTCCCCGCCTCCTCATTCTGCGGCCCCGATGGTGTACTCGGTCACGACCCGGCGGTTGACCAGGTGTTCGTTCACCACAACGGGGACCATATCGGGCTTCATCTTTACATAGGTGACTTTCTCTTCACCGGGGATATAGACCTCCACGATGGGCTCCAAACGGCATACGCCGATACAGCCGGTCTGGGCCACGGTGACGTTGCGCAGGCCGCGGCGCTGGATCTCATCCAGAAATGCGGTCAGCACGGGCTTCGCGCCCGCGGCGATGCCGCAGGTAGCCATACCCACTACCACACGGATGTTGTCGCCGCTCTGGTCACGGATGTCCATCTGCTGCTTCATTTTTTCCCGGATGGCTTTCAGTTCTTCCAGGCTCTTCAAAGTTGTCACTCCTTCAAATGTTGGCTTCCTGCTCGGCCAGGAACTCCCTGATCCAGAGAAAGACCTCCGGCGTATCCAGGGGAACCTCGGGCCCCAGCAGGTCCCGAATCTGCTCCGTTTGAAAGGTATAGCTCCCTTTTACTGTGGTATGGACCAAAGTGAAATCCACCTGGGGACTGCCCTGGACCATCAGCGCTGCCGCACCCGGCAGATCTCCCAGGGGAGGGCAGTCCAGATGGCCCCGATGAAAGACCGCTGTTATGGTAGTTCCCGCGCCAAGCGTACTCTCCAGGGAGAGCGAGCCTCCGGTCTGCTCCGCGGCCATGCGGTAGAGGGGAATCCCCATGCCGACCTTCCGGGTGGTGCGGGTGGTGGTAAAGGGGTCTGATACCGCAGCCAGCAGGTCGGGGGACATCCCTTTTCCGTCGTCGGAGATCACCGCGGTAAGCGTTCCGTCCTCACATTCCGAGAGGGACAGATTCACATGGCGGGCACCGGCGGCGGTGGAGTTTTTCACAATATCCAAAAAGTAAAGGGCGAGCTCTTTCATTTATACATGTCCAAAATGGGGGCGACCTGTGCCGGCGTGAGACGACCATAGACGTCCTCATTGATCATCATGACGGGGGCCAGACCGCAGGCGCCGATGCAGCGGCAGGCATCCAGAGAGAACTTCCCGTCGGGTGTGATCCCGCCGGGGGCGATCCCCAACTTCTGCTCTACGGCCTGGAGAATGTCGCCGGCGCCTTTGACGTAGCAGGCGGTGCCCAGGCAGACGGAAATCTGGTAGCGGCCCTTGGGGTTCAGGCTGAACTGGGTGTAGAAGGATACGACGCCGTAGATCTCGGACAGAGGCAGATCCAGCCCCTCCGCGATCATGATCTGGACCTCTTCCGGCAGATACCCGAAGATTTCCTGGGCGGCCTGGAGCACCGGCATAGTGGCGCCGGGCTGGCCTTTGTGCGCGGCGATCACCTGACGGAGCTTTTCCTCCTGCTCGGGTGTTCCGCAATACGGGACAGCGGTTTTGACATTGGGCATGTCTGGGGTTCCTCCTTCAAATAATGGAATAGACGATCTCTCACGCCTTGAGAAAATGAACTCTCCAGTATAAATGATTTATACGCTTTCAGTCCGAAAATTTTTCAAGTGCGTCTGAAAAAGACATCGCTGTTTTTGGCCGTTTTCAGCCAGTGGATTACGGCCTTGGGGGAACGCTGAGGCAGGTCCATGTACTGGTGGGCGTCCATGACCTGATCCAGATAGTGCGCGTCGGAGTTTGTGATTCGTGTTACACCTGATAAATCGGGCCGAAGAAGAAGCGCGGGGGGACTGTGCGGGGACAGCTCGGCCAGAGGGAAGTTCATGTTTGCGTCCCAGAAGCCGAGGTTGGACAGAAGGGAAAAGGAGGGGCGGTCGATGTGGGCTGGAAACGCCGTTCCACCATACTGCGCGGTCAATCCTGCAACCTCGTAGATGCCAATCTCGGCGGCGCCGGCGAGGAAGGCGCTTTCTTCCCCCAGAATCCGGTCAGTGTCGTCCATAAGGAGCTGAGGGCCAAAAAAGCCGGGATTGTTGGGGATGGGCGGGAGAAGCGGTTTGATCCGGGCATCAAAGCCGACAGCGGAGGGCAGGTCCGGAAAGAGGCAGACAATATGTACCTCTTCCCGGGTGGTCAGCTCCATTCCGGGAAGAGCCAGCAGGCCGTGGCGCTCCGCCGCCCGGAGAAAAGCACCGCAGTTTCCTGCGGTGTTGTGGTCGGTGAGCGCAACAACATCCAGTCCGGCCAGCGCACACATGGCGGCCAGATCGGCAGGCGTGTTCTCCGCTCCGCCACAGGGAGAGAGGCAGGAGTGCAGATGCAGGTCGAAGGAGAGTCTCATCGTGTTCCCTCGATTGCGGCAGACACCCGTCCGGCTGCCTCGTAAGTTCCGGCGGCACAGCCCAGGATGGTGACGCCGTGCTCGCTGGCCTTGGACAGAAGATCCGGATCCGGGGCCACCCCCTCGGTGAGCAGGACACAGGCCACATCCGAAAGAGAAGCCACCCCGGCGACGTTTCCGTTGGACATAATGGTCATCCATACGGCCCCAGCCGGGGCTCGGCCCATGACCCAAGACAACAGATCGCCGCAGTAGCCGCCGGTGACGGAGCGCTCTGCATCGGCCAGGTGGAAAACATGGAGAGAGAGCGAGGAAATAAGCGCGCTTACGGTCATAAAAGCCCCTTCTTTCGCCAATTATTTTTATAATAACACATTGTGAAAACAAATGGAATAGAAAGGAGGAAAGAAAAAGAGCGGAAAATCTGCATAGAAACAGTTGACAAAAACGCTGCATCGTTGTACAATACAGACAGAAAGAAAGAGGTGAATCCAATGGGCTAGGAGGTCCGGCCAGAAACCCTTTCTGGAAGGGGAAGCCAAAGGCTTCTCGGCAAAGCGAGATCTGGATTGGCAATTCAGCACAGCAGATTCCGAACTGGCTCACACGTGTGAGAACGCAGCTCCAGCCACTCCTGCGGAAGCGACGGTTCGTCGATGCAGGGCGAATGAAGCGCATCAAGGGTTCCAAGGTAACTGCAAGGCGAAGAATTGATCCCGCGTTCAGATCACAGCGGAGCGAACATCCTGTAGAAAGAAGAGGTATTCAATTTGGTAGACCCTACTCAGCAGTAACCCCCCGGTCACAACGGATGGCCGGGGGGTTGGTGTTTTTGCGACGGTTTTGGAACCCGGCTCAAAGGAGCGTCCGCAGATCGTAGGGCGTGGTTTGGTAAACATAGTAATTGAGCCAGTTGGTGTAGAGCAGCTGTCCGGCGCTTCGCCAGCGCACCACGGGTGCCTGAGCGGGATCGTCGTCTGGGAAGTAATGGGCGGGGACAGGAATCTCCAGCCCTTTCTCCAAATCCCGGCGGTACTCCCTGGCAAGGGTGTCGGGGTCATACTCTGGGTGACCCATGATGAAGAACTGCCTGGAATCCTCGGTTTTGACTGCAAATACCCCGGCTTCCGGGGAATCCGCGATCAGTTCCAGTCCGGGAACAGCCAGAATGTCGCTGCGGCGCACCTCGGTATAGCGGGAGTGCGGGGCGTAAAAGCGGTCGTCAAAGCCGCGAAACAGCGGGGAAGAGGGCTTGAGCACCCGGTGTTCAAAGACGCCGGAAAGTTTGCGGGGGAGCTCATATTTGGGAATGCCATGGTGGAAGTAGAGGCCGGCCTGGGCCCCCCAGCAAATATGGAGGGTAGAGTGAACGTGGTGCTTGGACCATTCCATGATCTCCAGCAGCTCCTCCCAATAGTCCACCTGGTCAAAATCCAGATTCTCCACAGGAGCACCGGTGATGATGAGACCGTCGAAATTCCGTCCTTTGACCGCCTGAAATGTGGTATAGAAAGATTCCAGGTGATCTTCATCCGTGTGCTGGGACTGGTAGCTGGCGGTCCGCAGCAGTTCCACCTGAATCTGCAGCGGCGTGTTGGACAGCTTGCGGAGCAGCTGCGTCTCCGTGACGATCTTAGTGGGCATCAAATTGAGGATCAGCACGTTCAGCGGCCGGATGTCCTGGTGGACGGCCCGGTATTCCGTCATGACAAAGATGTTTTCGCTGTCCAGCACCGAGCGGGCCGGAAGAGAGTCTGGGATTCGGATGGGCATAGGAACGGACCTCCCTGGAGAAAAGATTTTTCCTATTATAATGTATATCGACGTTCTGCGCAAGCAAAATGGGTTTTTTGAGAAAATGCGAAAAAAGCGTTGACAAACGGGTGTGGTTTTGATATATTATTCGAGCACCTGTTGAGCAGGGCGGGAACGAGTCGAGGGATCGGAAGGGTCCGAAAGGGCTGAAAAAAGTAGTTGACA